>NZ_QARX01000001.1:2487563-2656223 GCF_003052555.1 Chromobacterium sp. Panama | reverse complement strand
TTTCGCCTTGTCTCGCCCTTGCTCGCGAGACATTGAACAGGCTCTTAGAACCTGTTCAATGTCTGCTGCGCTTCGTGAGGCGTGGCGCAGTGAGTACCGCTTCAGCCTGCTCATACGCCACGCCAACATTCCTCTTTCTCAGCCGTTTTCGTCTTGATCTCGCCCTTGTTCGCGGGGCATAGAACAGATGCTTATCAGGTTTCATCCTCGCCGGCGCTCAGGCCGGCGGAGCCAAGGGACGGCTAGCCGTCCCTTTTTTTGTCGCCGTCCGTCGGGCGGCCGGCCATGCCGGCCAAGGAGGGTGGGCGGCCGCGCTTAGTTTGTGCCATAACGATAATCAGACGGCGTCATTTAGAGTTATTAAGCACTTTCTGCATAAACAAGCATTTATTAGTAAGAAACACTTATTTCTAAAACAAAATAATTTGTAATAAAAACTATCAAATAGCCCTTTCAATTTAAATGCCACTTGTACTAGAATGCAATTGAACTGGTTGAGCTTACAAAAAAAGCCGAAACCTAAAAGTTATTGCTTACTAATTGCGGGATTTGGAAAGGAAGGTCGAAAATGAAACGTCTGCACGCACTTGGACTGGCAGCCCTGCTTTCCGCTCTTTCTACCGCAGCAATGGCTCAAGGCGGCCAAGTCCATTTCTACGGCGCCATCGTTGAAGGCGGCTGCAGCGCCCAAACTCACGAAGTGGCCAGCGCCGACGCGGCCCGCGCCAAGCCGGCTCTCGAACTCAATCAATGCGCCAGCCCGGCCAAGCTGACGCTGGATAGCGAAGCCGCGGCCCAGCAAGGCAAGATCGCCAGCCTGAACGTGCGCAAAGGCGAGAACCAGTTCAGCAGCCGTGATTTGCTGCGGAGCGCCACCGCCCGGGCCGGCGCGGTGAATCTGGTGGTCAATTACTTCTGATCGCAGTCCAAATCTGCTCAATAAATCAGCAAAAAACCCATTCAGCATTGACTGAGTGGGTTTTCTTTATTTGAAGTGTTGTTTTATTGCAAATATCGCTCAATCCTTAACAAACCCCTGAAATAAAACAAATATTCAAGATTGATTCATCAAATCGTTTAAAGTCGGCGAGGCGGGTTTTTGCATAGATTTTAAAGAAAAAATTTAATATGAAACAAAAAAATCTACGCAATGGTTCCGCTTGCTACTATGCGTCTGCGTTCCAGTACTGCAGGTCAGCACTGGCGGATGGTCCGCGACGCGGCATGCGAGGCTGCTGTGCGGTTTGAGAATGATTACCCTAGTCGGAGTCAAGAATGAAAAAATTTGTATTTGCTGGTTCCCTGATGGCTGTTGCCGCTTCCTCCATTTTCGCCGCCGCCGGCACCCTGGATGTTAAGGGCGAAATCGTTACCGCAGCTTGCGGCCTGGATTCCAAGAGCGTGAACCTGGAAGTGGGTCTGGGCAAAGTGCCGACCCATGTATTCAAGAAAGTGGGCGACCGTTCGGCTCCGACCCCGTTCCAAATGACCCTGACCGACTGCACCACCACCACGCTGAAGACCGTGGCTGTGATGTTCTCCGGCACCGCTGGCTCCAACAACGAACTGATGGCTCTGAAGAGCGGCGGCGCCAAAGGCGTGGGCGTTCGTCTGGTGAACACCAACAACGGCGACCAGATCAAGCTGAACCAGTACGGCACCGCCCTGAACCTGGTTGACGGCAACAACACCCTGAACTTCAGCGCTGCATACGAAGCCGACGGCGCCAAAGCCGGCGACGCCGTAACCGTGACCCCGGGTCAAGCGGATGCCTTCGCCGTATTCGATCTGCAGTACAAGTAATCCGCAGTTCGATTCAATAACGGAACCAAGCAAGGTTCCGGCTCCTGTTTCCTTGTGCCCTGAAGGTCTCATCGCTTAGGCGATGGTCTGGCCTGGTTTGTCCGCTGTCAGCAATGAGTAGTCTGCAAACCAGGGCATGAGGATAGTCATCTGCAAGCATTCCCCCAAGGCATACCCCTGCGCCTGACAAGCGGCGCGGCTTCGTTATTGCCTGACGGGACAGATTCAAGGCCGGCGCGCTTCGACGCGACGGCGTGTTTTGGGCCAGGCTGCCGCAGGCGGCGCGCACTTAAATCGGGATATCGGCAGGCATGAACAAGCATCGCATTTACATTGTGGCAGTGGCGCTGACGCTGGGCCCTTGCATTGCGCATGCGGTGGAGTTCAACGACGCCTTTTTGCAGCTGGACCCGAGCAGCAGCGTGAGCCTGGAGCAGTTCGAGCAGGCCGGTTATATCGTGCCGGGCCGCTATATCGCCGATGTGTATCTGAACCAGCGCTTTTTGCAGCAGCTGGAACTGGATTTCCGCCCGGAAGGCGCGGATCAGACCGTGCGCCCGTGTTTGCCGCCGGATTTGATCCGCCAGCTGGGCCTGCGCTCCGGCATCGTCTGGCCGCAGAACGAGCAGTGCGTCGATTTGTCGGCGGTCAGCGCCGCAAAAGTACGCTACAGCAAGAGCAGCGCGCGCCTGGACATCTCGGTGCCGCAGGCGGAACTGGCGTATCGCGATGAAGACTACGCGCCGCCGGAGACCTGGAACGACGGCGTGCCGGCCGCGATGCTGGATTACCGCGTATTCTATCAGCGCACCGACAACGGTCTTGGCGCCAGCAGCAGCAAGACCACCAGTTACGGCGTGGCCGGCGCCAACGCCGGCCCCTGGAGGCTGCGCTCCAATTACCAGTACGACGACAGCGCGACTAACCGCAGCCGTCTGAGCTGGAACAATACCCAGGTGTATCGCGATCTGCGCGGCATGCAGGCGCGTCTGACCCTGGGCGAAGTCTTCAAGACTTCCGAGATTTTCGACGCCTTCTCCATGCGCGGCGCCACGCTGAACAGCGACGACCGCATGATCCCGCAAAGCCTGCGCGGCTACGCGCCGCAGGTCAACGGCGTGGCCAAGACCAACGCCAAGGTGACCATCCGCAATCAAGGGCGGGTGCTGTACACCACCAATGTGCCGCCGGGCCCGTTTTCCATCCGCGATCTGAACAGCAGCACGCAAGGGCAGCTGGATGTGACCGTGGAGGAGGCGGACGGCAGCCAGCAGACCTTCACCGTCAATACCGCCTCGGTGCCCTTCCTGACGCGCAACGGCATGTGGCGTTACAAGGCGGCCATCGGCCAGGCGGATCAGAACGGCAGCGCGTCGCACCCGAACGTGGCCAGCGCCGAGGCGTCTTACGGCCTGACGCAGACCTTGTCGCTGTACAGCGGCTTCATCGCGTCCGCCGACTACCGTTCGCTGGCGATGGGCTTCGCCAAGGATCTCGGCAACTGGGGCGCTTTGTCCGCCGACGTGACCCAGGCCAACGCCCAATTGCGCGGCGGCCTGAACATGGCCGGCCGTTCTTACCGTTTCAACTACGCCAAGAAGTTTGAAAGCCTGGACGCGGACATCCGTCTGTTCGGCTACCGCTTCTCGGACCGCAACTTCCGTTCCTTCGGCCAATTCCTCAGCGATCTGGACGGCCAGAACTATATCAGCGACAAACAGCGGGTGGGCATGACCGCCAGCAAGACTTTCGGCCAGACTAATGTGTTTCTGTCGGCTGAAAAGTCCACTTATTGGAACGCCACCGCCACCCAGCGCGTGGATCTGTCGCTGAGCCGCGACGTCAATATCGGTTCCTTGCGCAACGTCAGCCTCAATCTGTCGGTGCAGAACCTGCGCGACCAGACCGGCAGCAGCAACCGCGTCTACCTGGGTTTGAGCATGCCGCTGGAGAACAACCGCCGCATCGGCTATGACGTGCAGGGCAGCGCCGGCAACACCAATCACACCGTCCGTTACTCGGACAGCAGCAACCCCAACCACAGCTACAACGTGGCGATGAGCGCGGACACCCGTTCCGGCAAGCCCTTGGTGTCCGGCGACTATCATTACACCGGCCGCGTCATGCAGGCCGACGTCTCGGCCAGCAAGCAGCAGGGCGGTTACAGCAGCCTGTCCGCGGGCTTGGGCAGCTCGCTGGTGCTGCACGCCGGGGGCCTGACCATGGGCAATAGCTACGGCGGCGAAACCCGCATGCTGGTGGACACCGACGGCGTGGCCGGCGTGCCGGTCTACGGCGTGTCGGCGCAGACCGACCGCAACGGCTACGCGATGCTGAGCAGCGTGGCGCCGTATTACAGCCAGGACGTGCGCCTGGACGACGACAATATGCCGGATTCGGTGGAGGCCAGTTCCGCGGTGCGCCGTGTGGTGTTGACCGAAGGCGCGGTGGGGCGCACCGAGTTCCCGGTCAAGGTCGGACGCAAGGCCTTGCTGACGGTGCGGCTGCCGGATGGCAAAATGCCGCCTTTGGGCGCCACCGTCAGCGACGTGGCCGGCAAGCGCGACGTCGGCATGGTGGGCGACGGCGGTCTGACCTTCGTCACCGGCTTGAGCCCGACGCCCAAGCTGGAAATCTCCTGGGGCAAGACGCGTTGCCGCGTGGACCCGCTGCCGGCCGATTACGAGCTGAGCCAGGGCAGTCGCGACATGGTGTGCGCGCCTCTCGCAGAATAAAGAATAAGGAATCGATATGAAAACGTTTCATCGCGCACTGGGGTTGGCGGGCGTGCTGGCCGCGCTGACCGCGCCGCTGGCGGCGCAGGCCAACATCCTGCTGGACCGCACCCGGATGATTTATCTGGAGCAGGACAAGAACGTCAGCATGGTGCTGAGCAACAAGAACCCGGAGCAACCTTATCTGGTTCAATCCTGGCTCAGCGACGGCGAGGGCAAGCGCCTGGCTTCCCCCTTCCTGGTGTTGCCGCCGCTGCAACGCATCGAGGCCGGCGAGAAGGGCGTGGTGCGCTTGAGCCGCATTCCCGACCCCAGCCTGCCGTCCGATCGGGAGTCGCTGTTTTATCTGAACGTGCAGGAAGTCCCGCCCAAGAGCGATAAGGACAATGTGCTGCAACTGGCGATCAAGTCGCGCATCAAGGTGTTCTACCGTCCCAAGGAAGCGCAATTGCCGCGCGGCGAAAACCCGGCCAACAAGCTGCAGCTGAGCTTCGACGCCGCCGCCGGCAAGCTGGTGTTCAAGAACCCCAGCCCCTATCACCTGACCCTGGTGGGCTTGGAACTGCCGGGCGACAAGAAGCCGCGCGATATGGATGGCCTGATGGTGCCGCCCAAGGGCGAGGCCCGTTTTGCGCTGAAGGCGCTGCCGGTCAGTCTGAAGCTGAGCAATATCAATGATTTCGGCGCTCAGGACACCTTTACCTTCGTTTGCGCGGACGGCCAGTGCCAGTACCGCGAAGACAAGAAATAATTCCGCAGGCGCACAGCGCAGGGAGAGCCCATGTTGAATCGTCGTTTGCCGCGTTTGCTATTGATGGCCGCGCTGGCCATGCTGCCGGCCTTGAGCCACGCTTTGGCGTGCAAGGAAGGGGGGCGCAATGGCAGCGTGATGATTACCGAGGACATAGGCTCCACGGTGGCGGTGCCCATCACCCTGCCAAGCGGCGAGATCATCTGGCACTCCTCGGTGCGCACGGTCAATGTCTCTTGCTACAAAGACCATAATGGCTTGCGGGAGGCGGAGGAGGTGTTCTTCTATCCTAACCCGCGCAAGGACAGTTCTCCGCAGGGGGTGCAGTTTGGCGTGATGTATAACGGGCGCCCCAATTTCGACCCCAATCTGCGGATTGCGACGGGTCAGGTCATTCCGAAGTGCCCGTCCAATATCGCATTGAATCAGTGCCCGACAACGGATTTTTCCTTGAGCTTCCAGGTGGTGATCGCCACCAAGACGCCGTATCCCGGCAATGGGAGCGTCGGCAAGTCGCAGTTTGAAGTCTTGCAGTTCGACGGGGTCGGCGGGATCAACGACATCAAGGGCAGCAATCTGGTTTACAAGGTGACCGGGCTGGACAAGATCCGTTTCATCCAGTGCGCGGTGAAGGTCAGCCTGAATCCGGCCAGCAATGCTTTGGACTTCGGCAAAATCGCCAAAACCGTCAAGGGGCTCAACCCGGCGGTGCCGCGCAGGGACTTTGCCCTGAAGCTTGAGAAAACCTGCGACGATCCGGTCAAGGTCAACGGCTATTTCCGCGGCATCAACGGCAAGGCGGATACCTATACCGCCACTTTGGTGAAAAAGAAGGACAACTCGGATAGCGGGCTTGGCTTGCAACTGTTTTACGGCGACGGACGCCAGCTGCGGCTGGAGCAGTCGGAGTTCCTGGCGGAGTTTTTCAAGGGCGACCGTCAGAAAACCGTGCCGATGTTCGCCACCATCGTCCCCACCAATATGGGCAAGGTGGAAGAAGGCCCGTTCCAGGGCACGGTCAATATCGATCTGGATTATATCTGAGCGGCTCGAGCCCTCTGGTAGGGTGGCGAGACGGCGAACTGAATTGGCGTAAGGAGTGGAGCAATGAAATTCAAGGCGATGGTGCTGGCTTTGGCGCTGGCGGCGCCGTTGGCGCAGGCGGCGGACGGCACCTTGAACGTTTTCGGCGAACTGGTGTTGAGCGCCTGCGGTCTGGATCCCAACTCGCAGAGCCTGGAAGTGGGCATGGGTCTGGTGTCCTCGCAGATGTTCCGCAAGATCGGCGACCGTTCCCGCCCGGTGTCCTTCGATATCCGGCTGACCGAGTGCTCCATCGACACCATGACCACGGTGGCGGTGCGTTTCAACGGAGAGGCCGACCGCGACAACGGCGAACTGATGGCGATCAACGGCAGCGCCGCCGGTGTGGGCATCCGCCTGATGGGACCGGGCGGCGGCGACATCGTGCTGGGTCAGTATTCGCCGCTGGTGGGCTTGACCAACGGCAGCAACACCCTGCGTTTCAACGCGATGTACGAATCCACCCGCGCGCCGGTGCCGCAAGGGCAGGAGGGCGGCATCAAGCCGGGTTCGGCCAACGGCCTGGCTCAGTTCGACTTGCGCTATATGTAAGCGTATGCATGAAAACGGCCCTTCCGCCATATGACGGAAGGGCCGTTTTCGTTTGGAGGCGGCGGACTCAGCCGGCCAGCCAGCTGCCGGGATGCGCCTCCAGCCAGGTTTTGATGCTCCTGGCGTCGTTGACGCGGGCGGCGCTGCCGCCGGCGGCCAGCAACACGATGATCAAGGGCTGGGAGCCCACGGTGGCCTGCAACACCATGCAGCGGCCGGCCTCCTGGATGTAGCCGGTTTTTTGCAGGGAAATCTCCCAGTCGCCTTCGCGCACCAGCGCGTTGCTGTTCTTGTATTGCAGCACGCGGCGGCTCACCGATTGAATCTGGTGCTTCTCCGTGGTGGTGAAGGCGCGGATCAGCGGATAGCCGTGCGCGGCGCGGACCATGCGGGCCAGGTCGGCGGCGGTGGAGGTGTTGCGCATGTCCAGACCGGTGGCGTCGTAAAAGATGGTCTCGCTCATGCCCAGGCTGCGGGCCTTGCGGTTCATGCGTTCCACGAAGGTGGCGCTGCCGCCCGGCAAAGCGGTGCGGGCCAGCGTGGCGGCGGCGCGGTTTTCCGACGACATCAGCGCCAGCAGCAGCATTTCCTTGCGGCTGAGGGTGGTGCCCACCGCCAGGCGCGAGGAGGTGTTTTTCACCCGGTCTATCTCGGCGTCGGATACCGTCACCTCCTGATCCAGCGAGGCGCCGGAATCCAGCAGCACCATGGCCGTCATCAATTTGGTGATGGAGGCGATGGGCATGCGTTGGTGGATGTTCTTTTGGTACAAGGGTTCGCCGGTGATGCCGTTGAGCACCAATACCGAATGCGAATTCAGCCGCGGAACGGATAGGTCGGCCATCTGCGAGGCCACCATCACGCTGGACGGCGCACCTGCCAGCACCGGCATGGCTAACGCCGCGGATACCAGCAGGCTTGCAATTTTCTTGATCATGCTTCACTCCAGGGAGAGCGGATATTAACGAATCTCGGACCGAAAAATAGGCTCGCGGCGTTTGCGCCGCAAGCCGTGTTTTATGCTCGGTCTAACTGTATTTTAAACAATGTTTTGACTGTGTATAGCCTGAATCGCAGCTTTTTTATATGCAGGCGCATCGGGGGTGTGAAGCGGGGGCGAACCGCGTAGAATCAGGCTATCTCCTCCGATGTCTCGACCCATGCTGCGCACCTATCCCAACAGTCCGTTCAAACTGCATCAACCATTCGAACCGGCCGGCGATCAGCCCGGCGCCATTGTCCAATTGCTGGAAGGGCTGGGCGACGGCCTGTCCTACCAGACCTTGCTGGGGGTCACGGGTTCCGGCAAAACCTACACCATGGCCAACGTCATCGCCCAAAGCGGACGCCCGGCCATCATCATGGCGCACAACAAAACGCTGGCGGCGCAGCTCTACAGCGAGATGCGCGAGTTCTTTCCGGAAAACGCCGTCGAGTATTTCGTGTCCTACTACGACTACTATCAGCCGGAAGCCTATGTGCCCAGCCGCGATCTTTTCATCGAGAAAGATTCCAGCATCAACGAGCACATCGAGCAGATGCGCTTGTCGGCGACCAAGTCCATTCTGGAACGGCCGGACTGCATCATCGTCGCCACCGTCTCCGCCATTTACGGCATTGGCGACCCCTCCGACTACCATCAGATGATTCTGCATCTGAAGGAAGGGGAGACGCTGGCGCAGCGCGACATCATCAGCCGGCTGGCCACCATGCAGTACGATCGCAACGATATGGATTTCGGCCGCGGCACCTTCCGCGTGCGCGGCGATGTGATCGACATCTATCCGGCGGAAAGCAGCGACACCGCGCTGCGCGTCAGCATGTTCGACGACGAAGTGGAAACGCTGACCCTGTTCGATCCCCTGACCGGCACGACCAAGCAGCGGGTGGGGCGCTTCACGGTGTTTCCCTCCAGCCACTACGTGACGCCGCGCGACACCGTGCTGCGCGCCTGCGAGCACATCAAGGAAGAACTGCGCACGCGCCTGGAGTGGTATCAGAAAGAGGGCAAGCTGGTGGAGGCCCAGCGCCTGGAGCAGCGCACCCGCTTTGACCTGGAAATGCTGTACGAGATGGGCTTTTGCAAAGGCATCGAAAACTATTCCCGGCACTTCTCCGGCCGGGGCCCCGGCGATCCGCCGCCGACGCTGATCGATTACTTGCCCAAGAACGCCTTGATGTTCATCGACGAATCCCATGTCACCGTGCCCCAGGTGGGCGCCATGTACAAGGGCGACGCCGCGCGCAAGGCCAATCTGGTGGAGTACGGCTTCCGCCTGCCGTCGGCCACCGACAACCGGCCGTTGAAATTCCACGAATTCGAATTGCTGATGCCGCAAACCGTGTTCGTGTCCGCCACCCCGGCCAACTACGAGAAAGAACACGCCGGCCAGGTGGTGGAGCAGGTGGTGCGTCCCACCGGCCTGGTGGACCCGGAGATGGAGGTGCGGCCGGTAGCCACCCAGGTGGACGATCTCTTGTCCGAAATCCGTCTGCGCATGGAACGCGGCGAACGGGTGCTGGTGACCACACTGACCAAGCGCATGGCCGAGCAACTGGCCGACTACTATACCGAGCACGGCATCAAGGTGCGCTATCTGCACAGCGACATCGATACCGTGGAGCGGGTGGAAATCCTCCGAGATCTGCGCTTGGGCGTGTTCGACGTGCTGATCGGCATCAATCTGCTGCGCGAAGGCCTGGATATTCCGGAAGTCAGCCTGGTGGCCATCCTGGACGCGGACAAGGAAGGCTTCCTGCGTTCGGACCGTTCGCTGATCCAGACCATAGGCCGCGCCGCGCGCAACCTCAACGGCAGGGCCTTGCTCTACGCGGACCGCATCACCGATTCCATGAAGCGGGCGATGGATGAAACCGAGCGCCGCCGCGCCAAGCAGATGGCTTTCAACGCCGAGCACGGCATCGTGCCCAAGGGCGTGCAGAAGAAGATCAAGGACATCATCGACGGCGTTTACAGCGTGGAGGACGAACGCAAGAAGCTGGTGGACAAGGCCCGCGTGGCGATGTTGGACGAAAAGTCCCTGGCCAAGGAAATCAAGCGTCTGGAGAAGGAAATGATGGAGGCCGCGCGCAATCTGGAGTTCGAAAAGGCGGCCGGCCTGCGCGACCAGCTCAAGCATCTAAAAGAACAGGCCTGGATCAACGAGCTGTAAGAGCCTGTTCATAATCTGCTGCGCTGTGTGAAGCCTTGCACGACGAGTCGCGGGGCTTCCAGCTGACAGGCCCTGCCTTGTCCGGTCTTGTCCGCGAGACGCCCCGCTCGATGCCGAGCGGGGCGTCGTCTTTTCAGCGCGCGTCCTCCGCGTGCCGGCGGCGGTAGCGCTGCGCCAAGGCCGCGCAGGCCATTAGTTGGATCTGATGGAACAGCATCAGCGGCAGCACGATGGAACCCAGCGCCGGCGCGGCGAACAGCACCTTGGCCATGGGCACGCCGCTGGCCAGGCTTTTCTTGGAGCCGCAGAACACGATGGTGATCTGGTCCGCGCGAGAGAAGCCCAGCTTGCGGCTCAGCAAGAGGGTGATGGCCAGCAGCAGGCCCAGCAAGACCAGATTGACCAGCAGCAGCGCGGCCAGCGCCTGCGGCGGCGTTTGTCGCCACAGACCGCTGATCACCGCGGCGCTGAAGGCGGTATAGACCACCAGCAGAATGGAGCCCTGATCGACATAGCGCAGCAAGCCCTTGTTGCGGTCCACCCAACCGCCTATCCAGCGACGGGCGATCTGGCCGGCGATGAAGGGCAGCAGCAACTGCATCACGATGTCCAGCACCGGCCCCCAGCCCTGGTCGGCGCCGTGGTGCTTGACCACCAGCAGGCTGACCAGGAGCGGCGTGATGAAGATGCCCAGGATGTTGGAAGCGGTGGCGCTGCAAATGGCGGCCGGCACATTGCCTTGCGCCATGGAGGTGAAGGCGATGGACGATTGCACGGTGGAAGGCAGCATGCACAGATAGAGGACGCCGAGATAGAGTTCCGGCGTCAGCAGGGGCTGCAAGACGGGCCGCAAGGCCAGGCCGAGCGCGGGGAAGAGCAGGAAGGTGCAGCTCAGCACCACCAGGTGCAGCCGCCAATGCGCGGCGCCGGCCAGCACCGCCTCGCGTGACAGTTTGGCGCCGTGCAGAAAGAACAACAGCGCAATCGCCAGATTGGTGACGAGGTTGAAGGCGGCGGCGACATCGCCGGAGCAGGGCAGCGCGGTGGCCAGCGCGACGGTGGCGAGCAGGGACAGCGTGAAGGCGTCGAGTAGTTTGGGCATGGGGCGATGCGGCGATGGCAAGGGATGCCGCTATTGAACCGCAGCTCAATTGAGAATACAAATGCATTTATCTGATCAATTGATGAGTAATTGATATGAATGTGACTTTGCGCCAACTGCGAGTGTTCCAGGCCGTGATCGAGCTGGGCGGCTTCAGCCGCGCCGGCGACGCGCTGGGTCTGACCCAGCCGGCGGTCAGCCGCGCGGTGCGGGAGCTGGAACAGGCACTGGATCTACGCTTGTTCGACCGCACCACGCGCGAGGTGGAGCCCACCGCCGCGGCTCGTCGTTTGCAGGGAAAGCTGACGCGGGTGCTGGAGGCGCTGCAGGACGCGCTGGGCGAAGCCCGGATGGAGGGCGCGCAGGCGCACGGCGTGGTGCGGGTGGCCAGCAGCCCCACCTTGTCGGCCAGCCTGATGCCTTTGTTGATCGCGCGGTGCCGGCAGCGCTATCCGCAGCTGAAGCTGGTGTTGCACGACCAGGTGCAGCGCCTGAACATAGACGCGGTCACGGGCGGACAGGTGGATTTCGGCCTGGTGGTGGAGCCCGACGCGGCCGCGGCGCTGGACAGCGAGCCCCTGCTGGAAGACGACTTCTGGCTGGTGTGCCGCAGCGACCACGCCTTGGCCGGCCAGGACGCGGCGCATTGGTCGCAACTGGACGGCCAGCCGCTGGTCTTGCTGGACCACAGCTCGGGCAGCCGCCGGCTGATAGACGACTTGCTGGCCCGGCACGGCCTGGCCTGCGAAGTGGCGCAGCAATTGGGGCACTCGCAGTCGGTGTTCCGCATGGTGGCGGCCGGCCTGGGCCTCAGCGTCGCGCCGGGACTGGCCATGCCGCCGCCCGCCGGCGGCGGCTTGAGCGTATTGCCCTTGCTGCCGGTGGAGAGGCGCCGCATCGTCTTGATCAAACGGCCCAACCGTTCCTTGTCGCCGCTGGCGCGGAAAGTGTGGCAGCTGGCGCTGGAAATGCGCGAGGAACTGGCCGCCGCGGCACGGCCGGCCGCCTGGGGCGGCTGAGCTCGCCGAGCCGCGCCGGCTGGAAAAGACGAAGGCGGCGGGCTATTTAGATACTACAGGGGCAAAAACGAGATCCGGACCGCCGCGCGGCCAAGCACAGCGCGGCGGGGCGCGGTCGCGGAAGCTCGCAGCCGGCGTCGATAGTGAAAACAGCCAGCACGAGATGGGCTAGATGGGGGAGACGATGCCGCAAATCTTGGTGGTTGACGACGAAGCCGTGTCGCGGCAATTCCTGACCGCGGTATTGCGGCAGCTGGGCATGGGCAAGATTTCCGAGGCGGTCGACGGCCTGGACGCGCTGATGCAGCTGGATGCCGGCGACCGGGCCTTTGATCTGATTTTTTGCGATCTGGACATGCCGCGCATGGACGGCGTCGAGTTCGTGCGTCATTTGGGCGAGAGGGCTTATTGCGGCAAATTGCTGATCACCAGCGGTTTCGACGAAAGAGTGCTGGACAGCGTGGCGGATCTGGCGCGAATGTACGCGCTGCGTTTGTGCGGCGTCTTGCCCAAGCCGGTGGATCCGGAGCAATTGCTGGCGATGCTGGCCGCGCCCGTCGCGCCCGGGGAAGCGGTGTGCCTGCCTTTGGAACGGATCAACAGCGAGGAACTGCGCCTGGGCATAGAGCGCGGCGAGGTGGTGCCGTTTTTTCAGCCGCAGGTGGATGTGGCCAGCGGCCGGGTGTTGAGCGTGGAAGTGCTGGCGCGCTGGCTGCATCCGCAGCTAGGCTTGCTCGGGCCGTTGCAGTTCATCGAACTGGCGGAACAAAGCGGCCTGATCACGCAGATGACCAAGCGTTTGTTCGCGGACGCGTCGCAAGCGCTCAAACGCCTGGACGCGCGGCAGCGTCTGGACATGTCGGTCAATCTTTCCATGCAATCCCTGAAGGACTCCAGTCTGGTGGCTGCTTTGGTCGCGATTGCGAACGAAGCCGATCTTGAGATGTCCCGGGTGACGTTCGAGGTCACGGAAAGCGGCGTGATGGCGGACCCGGCCTCGGCGCTGGAAATCATGACGCGCTTGCGTCTGAAAGGCGCCGGCCTGGCAATTGACGATTTCGGCACCGGCTTCGCCAGCATGGACCGGCTGGCGCGCATCCCGTTCACCGAATTGAAAATCGACAAGGGCTTCGTCATCGACGCCGCGAGCAACGCCACCAACCGCTCCATTTTCCTGGCCAGCGTGGAATTGGGCCGTCGGTTGGGCTTGAAAGTGGTGGCCGAGGGCGTGGCTTCCGAGGCCGAGTGGGGCTTGTGCCAGGCATTCGGCGTATCGGCGGCCCAAGGTTCCCTGATCTCCCCGCCGGTGGACGAGGCCTCCTTCGCCGAGTGGCTGGCGAATTGCGGCGGAGGCGTGCCGCAGTCGGCGCGGGATTGGGTATTCATTGCAGCGCATACCTAAGCGAGAAAACCATGAAACGACTTGGAATCCTGTTGTTGCTGCTCGGCCTGGCCGCCGCGGCGCCCTTGGCCGCGGCGGTCGACGCTTTGGCCAAGCCCGCCGGCAAGGCGGTGCTGGTGATCAGCGGCAACGTCGGCCAAAAAAACCAGGGCGACGTCGCCGCCTTCGACATGGCCATGCTGGCCAAACTGCCTCAGCGCAGTTTCAGCACCCACACGCCGTGGTATCCGGGCTTGACCCGCTTTTCGGGGCCCTTGCTGCGCGACGTGCTGGCCGCCGCCGGCGCCCACGGCAAACTGTTGAAAGCGGTGGCGCTGAACGACTACAAGACCGATATCCCCTTTGACGACGCCAGCCGCTTCGACGTGATCCTGGCGACCCAGATGAACGGCAAACCGATGCCGGTGCGGGAAAAAGGGCCCTTGTTCATCGTCTACCCCTACGATTCGCAAGAAGAGCTGCGTTCGGAGCTGTATTACAACCGTTCCGCCTGGCAACTCAAATCCCTGCAGGTGCATTGAGCGCGATGAAGACGCCGCAGCGAAGCTATTCCGCCTGGCGCAGCCTGATCTTGATCGGGGCGACGCTGGCCTGCGTGTTCGCCGGAGTGGCCTATATCCAGGTGCGGCAGGCGGACATGCTGAACACCGCGGCGCGCTACGAAGGCGACAATATCGTATGGGCCTACTTTCAGCTCGAAACCGAATCGATGCGGCTGCAGACGACGATAGAACATGTGCTGAACCATGAGCAGGACCGGGCCGAACTGCAGGAGCGCTACGACATCTTCGTCAGCCGCGTGGGCGTGGTCGACCACGGCCTGTATTCCAGCCTGCTGGACGGCACCCAGGAATACCAGCAGGCCCGGCCCAAACTGGACGCCTTCATCCGCAAGGCCGACGCCTATTTCGGCCGCCAATCCGGCGCGGAGCTGGAACTGGACGGCCTGCGGCGGCTGGACACCGAACTGGATTTGCTGAGCGGTCCGCTGCACGACCTGTCGCTGGTGGCCAACCAGCGCATGGCGGAACAGGTGGACGCGCGCAATAAAAGCATGCAGCAGCACATCGTGGTCAGCAATTGGCTGATGGCCTTCGAATGGGCGCTGATCCTGGGCTTCGCCACCATCGTGGTGCGGCAGCTGCGGCAACTGGAACGCCGACGCCACGAACTGGAGGAACTGACCGACGTGCTGGAGCAGGCCCGGGTCCAGGCCGAGGCCGGCAGCATGGCGAAAAGCGTGTTTCTCGCCAATATGAGCCATGAAATCCGCACCCCGCTCAACGGCGTGCTGGGCATGCTCTCCTTGCTGGGGGATTGCAATCCCACGCCGGTGCAGGCCGATTACATCAAGACCGCCGAAGAATCCGCCCGCCACCTGATGGCCCTGTTGAACGACGTGCTGGACGCCAGCAAGCTGGAATCGGGCAAGCTCGATCTGCTGCCCACGGTGTGCAATCTGCGGCAACTGCTGCTGCAATGCGAAAGCCTGATGCGCGGACAAGCGGTGTCCAAAGGGCTGGCCATGCGCATGGCGCTGGATTTGAACGTGCCCGAATGGGTGTTGTGCGATCCCACCCGCTTGCGGCAGATCCTGCTCAATCTGCTCAGCAACGCGATCAAGTTCACCGAGATCGGCGCGGTAACCATACAGGCGGAGGCCGCGGAATCGGGCTCGGAAGCCGGCGCCGTGCTGCGGATCACGGTTCGGGACACCGGCATCGGCATGGACGACGCCACGCTGGCGCGCTTGTTCAAGCGTTTCTCCCAGGGCGACAGCTCCACCGTGCGTCAGTACGGCGGCAGCGGCCTGGGGCTGGAGATTTCCCAGAACCTGGCGCAGCTGATGGGCGGCGACATCACCGTGCACAGCGCGCTGGGCGCCGGCAGCGTCTTCGTGCTGTCGCTGCCTTTGCAGGCGATGAACGCGCCGGAGGGCCGGGCCAAGACGGGCTCGGAAGCGGACCCGGCGGGGCTGGAGCGTCAGCTGCGCGTCCTGGTGGTGGACGACAATCCGATCAATCGCAAATACATGCAGGCGATGCTGCAAAAGCAAGGGCATCTGGTCACCGTGATCCAGGACGGCGCGGAAGCCGTGGAGGCGGCCGCCCGGCAGCCCTTCGACTTGGTCTTGATGGACTTGCACATGCCGGCGATGGACGGCATCGAGGCGACCGGGCATTTGCGCGAGCGCGCGATGACGCCGGGGATGAAGATCGTCGCGCTGACGGCGGACGTCCTCGCGGAAACGCGGGACAAGGCTCTGGCCGGCGGCCTGGACGATTTCCTGGCCAAACCGCTGCATGTGACGGAGTTTCACGCCATGCTGGAGCGTCAGTTCGGCAATGGGCCGGCGCGGGAGCCGAACGCCGAGCCCACCTTGCTGCCGGCCTTGCTGGACGTGGCGATGATCGAAAAAATGACCGAAATGCTGACCCTGGAAAAATACCGGGAGCTGGTGGCGCAATTCTTCGCCGGCAAGGTGGGCCGGGTCGACGAGCTGCTGGCCGCCGCGCTGGCCGGTCAGCGAGATCAGGTGCGGCGCCATTCGCACAATCTGAAGGGGGCCGCGCTGACCCTGGGCTTCAGCGCGCTGGGCGGATCCTGCGCCGGGCTGGAGCGCTTGGCGCTGGCGGCGGAGGAGGGCTTGGCCGACGAGGCGGAAAGAGTGGGCCTGCTGTTCGACTCGACGCGCAGCGCCTGCATCGCGGCCGGCTATCTGGCCGGCATGGATTTGCCGGCGCTGCGTTAGCCGCGGGGGCGGAGGGAAAATAGCCGGCGCCTTTCTCGCGGACGCGTAGCCGGCGGCGGAAGTGATAAGATCGGGGCGAGTGGGTGCCTGAATCCCATACTGAATAAAAATAGAGAGCCGAAGCCGTCCATGAGCCAGAACGATTGCTTGTCCATTTTATTTGTTTGCATGGGAAACATCTGCCGGTCGCCAACGGCGGAAGGGGTGATGCGCGCCAAGCTGAAGCGCGCGGGCCTGGAGGCGCGGATTGATGTGGAGTCGGCGGGCACGCACGGCTACCATGTCGGCGAAGCGCCGGACCGGCGCACCTGTCAGGCGGCGCTGCGTCGCGGCTACGACCTGTCCGATTTGCGGGCAAGACAGGTGGAGGCGCGCGATTTCGAGCGTTTCGACTGGATTTTGGCCGCCGACCGGCAAAATTTGGCTTTGTTAAATACCCAATGTCCGCCATCCTATCGGGGCAAGCTGCATTTGCTGCTGGAGCCGCTGTCCGGCGCCGCCCGCGACGTGCCCGATCCCTATTACGGCGGCGCAGGCGGTTTCGACACCGTGCTGGATCTGGTGGAGGCGGCTTGCGACGCCTGGCTGGCCCGCATCGCGGACGCCGAAACGGAGCCGGCGCCATGAAGCCGTTTGACGCGGCGGCGCCGCGCGCGCGGGCTGTTTTTACAATAACCAGAGAAAGCCAAGGACGCGTATGGGGCAGCTGACGAGGGGAAACGCGGCCAAGAAGCCGCTGGACGTAGTGCCCAGCCACAACGCCGACATTATCTTGCCCAAGCAGGCCGGCAAAGTGCCCTTGGCCAGCCAGGCGGTGATCGTCATCGGCTCTTCCACCGGCGGTACGGAGGCGCTGCGCACCTTGCTGACCGCGCTGCCGGTCTCGATGCCGCCCATCCTGATCACCCAGCATATGCCGGAGATGTTCACCCATTCCTTCGCCACGCGTCTGAACACCTTGTGCAAGCTGACGGTGAAGGAAGCCGAGGACAATGAACGGCTGCAAAACGGCACCGTCTACATTGCGCCCGGCCATTCCCATCTGCTGATCAAGCCGGCGCCCACCATAGGCTACGCCATCGGCCTGCACGCCGGGCCGCCGGTCAACCGGCATCGCCCGTCCGTGGACGTGCTGTTCCGCTCCGCTGCCAATCTGGTGGGCAAGAACTGTATCGGCGTGATCCTGACCGGCATGGGGCGGGACGGCGCCAGCGGCATGCTGGAGCTCAAGCAGGCCGGCGCCTGGAACATCGCCCAGGACGAAGCCAGCTGTGTGGTGTTCGGCATGCCCAAGGAGGCCATTGCCATGGGCGGCGCGCACGAAGTGCTGGCCTTGGAAAGCATCGCCACGCGTTTGTCGGTGCTGGCCACGCAAAAGCAACAACAAGCCGGCGGCTCGGCTTAACCCTCTGATAGAACAAGAAGACATGAAGTATCTCCCTATTCTGGTGGTGGAAGACGACGCGGACCTGCGCGAAGCCATCGTCGACACCCTAAGCCTGGCCGGTTATCCCACCTTGGAGGCCGGCGACGGCGCCGCGGCCCTGGCCAAATTGAAAGAAGCCCCGGTGGGGCTGATCGTATCCGACGCCCAGATGGCGCCGATGGACGGCTACGCGTTGTTCGAGGAAGCGAAAAAACGCTATCCCGGCGTGCCCTTCATCCTGATGACCGCCTACGGCGTCATCGAAAGGGCGATTGAACTGCTGCGCGCGGGCGCCGCGCATTACCTGCTCAAGCCTTTCGAGCCGGCCAGCCTGATCGCCGAAGTGGAAAAGCATTTACTGCGCATGCCCAGCGAGACGAGCGGCGAGGTGGTGGCCGAGTCCGCCGCGATGCGGCAGCTGTTCGCGCTGGCCGGCCGCGTGGCCGGCAGCGACGTCAGCGTGATGATCTCCGGCCCCAGCGGCGTGGGCAAGGAAGTGCTGGCGCGTTACATCCATCGGCACTCCAAGCGCTGCGAAGGGCCTTTCGTCGCGGTCAACTGCGCGGCCATCCCGGAAAACCTGCTGGAGTCCACCTTGTTCGGCCATGAGCGCGGCGCGTTCACCGGCGCGGCCCAGGCCTTGCCGGGCAAGTTCGAACAGGCGCAGGGCGGCACCATCCTGCTGGACGAAGTCACCGAGATGCCGTTGTCGCTGCAGGCCAAGCTGCTGCGCGTGCTGCAGGAGCGGGAAGTGGAGCGCGTCGGCGGCACGCGCACCCTGAAGCTGGACATCCGCGTGCTGGCCACGTCCAACCGCGATTTGCAGGCCGCGGTGGACGCGGGGCAATTTCGCGAGGACCTGTATTTCCGTTTGAACGTGTTCCCGATGCGCATCCCCGCGCTGGCCGAGCGACGCGACGATATTCTGCCGCTGGCACGAATCATGCTTAAAAAGTACGCAGAGGCCGCCGGAAGAGGCAATCTGATCCTGTCCGAGGATGCGGAACGTCATTTGACGGCCTATAGTTGGGAGGGTAACATCCGCGAACTGGAGAATGTGGTGCAGCGGGCGGTGATTCTTGCCGCCGGGGCGGAAATTTTTGCCGCCGACCTGCTGCTGGATCACGACTCCGGCGCGGCTCAGGTTACCCGGACAGCGTCTGAAAAAGACTATTCCGTGTCGGATGAAACCGACATGAAAACGCTAGAGAAACGCCATATTCTGGAAACCTTGACCGCAGTGGGCGGCGTCAAGAAGCTGGCCGCGGAAAAACTGGGCATCAGCGAGCGCACCTTGCGCTATAAATTGCAGCGTTACCGTGATGAAGACGCAGCCGACGGATGTCAGGAGGTTCCAGATGGAAATGGCTTGGAGTAACCATGTCAGTGCCAAATATCGATCAACTGTTGGGCGAGCTGCGCACCGCCTCGGCCCTGGCCGCGGGCAAGCCCGCCGCTACGGCCCCGGAAGCGTCCCAGGTGGACTTCTCCGCTGTGCTAAAGTCCACCTTGGAGCAGGTGAATTCGGCGCAGCAGACTTCGCAGGAGATGCAGAAGCAATTTGAATTGGGTGACGAGGGGGTCAACCTGCAGGACGTGATGGTGTCGCTGCAGAAAGCCAGCCTGTCGTTCCAGACCATGGTTCAGGCGCGCAACAAGCTGGTCACCGCCTATCAGGAAATCATGAATACCCAAGTCTAGCGCTGCCGGACCCGACCAGCCGGCGGCGGTGGGCTCGAACCTAAAACCACTGTATGGCTGACCTGGCAGAAGAAAACGCTACGCCCGTTTGGCGAAGCCGCATGAATGAAGCGTCCGATCGCTTCAAAGCGCTTCCCAACAATAAAAAAGTCCTGTTCCTCGCGGCGGTAGCCGCCATTTTCGCTGTTATCGTGGGCGCGGTGGTGTTGAACCGCACGCCCAGCTATAAAGTCCTGTTCTCCAATATCTCCGACCGCGACGGCGGGCAGGTGGCCGCTTCGCTGCAGCAGATGAACGTGCCGTATCAGTTGGGCGAGGGCGGCACCATCTCCGTGCCCTCGGACAAGGTCTACGACGCGCGCCTGAAGCTGGCGGCGCAAGGCCTGCCCAAGGCCGGCGGCGTCGGTTTCGAACTGATGGACAATCAGAAGTTCGGCATCAGCCAGTTCGCCGAGCAAGTCAATTACCAGCGCGCCATCGAGGGCGAGCTGGCGCGCACCATTGAAGCGGTGGGCTCGGTGGAGACCGCCCGCGTCCATATCGCCATTCCCAAGCAAAGCGTCTTCGTGCGCGAACAGCAGCAGCCCACCGCCTCGGTGATGCTGAGCCTGTTCCGCGGCCGCATGCTGGACGCCGGGCAGATCGCCGGTATTTTGCACCTGGTGTCCAGCTCGGTGCCCAATCTGCCGGTCAAGAACGTCACCATCGTCGATCAGGACGGCAATCTGCTGTCCAAACAGAACGGGCCGGACGAGAACTCGGGCCTGGATCAGCGTCAGCTGGGCTATGTGCGCCAGGTGGAAGAGGGCTACGTCAAGCGCATCGAAGATATCCTGGAGCCGATCTTCGGCAAGGGCAATTCTCGCGCCCAGGTCACCGCCAGCGTCGATTTCGCCGAGGTGGAGCAGACCTCGGAAACCTTCAAGCCCAATTCCAGCCCCAATCCGTCCTCCACCCGCAGCCAGCAGATCAGCGAAAAGCTGAACAACGGCGCGGCGTTGCCTTCCGGCGTGCCGGGGGCCTTGTCCAATCAGCCGCCGTCGGCCGCCTCCGCTCCGATCACCTTGCCGCCGGGCGCCGCGCCGGGCACCGCCACGCTGTCCGGCCAGACCATGGGCGCGTCCGGTACGCTGCAACGCGACATCACCACCAATTACGAAGTCGACAAGACCATCCAGCACACCAAGATGCCACAGGGCGGCGTCAAGCGCCTATCGGCCGCCGTGGTGGTCAATTACCGGCGCATGCCGGACAAGAACGGCGAAATGAAGCCGACGCCGCTGACCCCGCAGGAGGTCCAGCAGATCAATAATCTGGTCAAGGAGGCGATGGGCTTCAACACCCAGCGCGGCGACACCCTGAACGTGGTCAACGCCGCCTTCGCCGACGCCGAAGTGCCGGCGACGCTGCAGGAAAAAGTCACCGACTACGTGGCCAGCAACGGCTCCAGCCTGATCAAGTACGGCCTGCTGACCATCGCGGTGCTCTACCTGCTGTTCGGCGTGGTGCGGCCCATCATGCGCGATCTGGTCAAGCCGCCGGCGCCGGCCAAGGGCAGCGAAGAAGAGGCCGCGGCGCAGGCCGCCGCCGCGGGCGGCCGCCTGCTGGGCGTGGCCGGAGAAGAAGGCGAGGAGGGCGCGGCCGGTCACGCCGGCGGCGCCGCGGGCGGCGGCGATCCGCGCGAAGCGCAGATGCGGCAATACACCACCAATCTGGAAGCGGTGCGTGAAATGGTGAAATCCGATCCGCGCATGGCGGCCCAGATCATCAAGGAATGGATAAGCGCCGATGAGTGAGAACGGAGTGCGCAAAAGCGCGGTGTTGCTGTTCAGCCTGGGGCAGGCCGAGGCGGTGGAGGTGTTCAAATACCTCGGTCCCAAGGAAGTGCAGAAAATTTCGCTGGCGATGGCGGCGATCAATAATCTGAGCTACGAACAGATCGACGAGGTGGTCAGCGAATTCAAGGGCGAGTGCGCGGCGCGCGCCAGCATCGGCGCGTCCGACGAATACCTGCGCAATGTGCTGATCGAGGCGCTGGGCCCGGACAAGGCGGCCAACCTGCTGGACAAGATCATGCAGGGCAACGACCACAGCGGCATCGAAAGCCTGAAGTGGATGGACCCTTCTTCCGCCGCGGACCTGATCCGCAACGAGCACCCGCAGATCATCGCCACCATCCTGGTGCATCTGGAGCCGGATCTGTCCAGCTCCATTCTGTCCTTCTTCCCGGAGCGGATGCGCAACGAAGTGCTGATCCGGACCGCCACGCTGGAGGGCGTGCAGCCGCAGGCGCTGCGCGAACTGAACGACGTGCTGACCCAGCTCTTGTCCGGTTCCGACCGCATCAAGAAGAGCGCGGCCGGTGGCATTGGCCTGACCGCGGAAATCCTCAACTTCATGGGCTCCAACGTCGAGGCCGCCGCGCTCAACTACATCCGCGAGTACGACCCGGAACTGGCTCAGCGCATTCAGGACAAGATGTTCGTGTTCGAGAACATCCTGGAAATCGACGACCGTTCGATCCAGACGATTCTGCGCGAAGTGCAGTCCGATTCTCTGGTCATCGCGCTCAAAGGCACCAGCGCCGAGCTCAAGGACAAAATCTTCCGCAATATGTCGCAGCGGGCCGCGGAAATGCTGCGCGACGACCTGGAGTCCAAGGGCCCGGTCAAGCTGTCCGAAGTGGAGGCCGAGCAGAAGGAAATCCTCAAGGTGGTGCGCAAGCTCGCCGACGACGGCCAGATCGTGCTAGGCAGCAAGGGCGGTGATGAAGGTCTCGTCGAGTAATCCCATCATCCCCGGCGAGGAGCTGGAGGGCTGGAGCAGTTGGAGTCCCAACGCGCTGGACGGCCTGACCCAGAGACTGACGCCGGTGCAACTGATGGAGCTGGCGCAGCAGCGCCGCCGCCAGCAGGAGCAGGCGCAGGCGGAGTCCGCCGCCGAGCCGGCCCCGGCCGAGCCCGAAGCGGAAACCGGCGGGGCCGAAAACGAGCGCGCGGTCAGCGGTTATCCCACCGCGGCGGAGCTGGAAGCCATCCATCAGGAAGCCTGGCAGTCCGGTCATGAGGCCGGGGAGGAAGCCGGCCGCGCCGCCGGTTATCAAGAAGGTTTGACCGCCGGGCGCGAGCAGGGTCTGGCCGAGGTGCGCGCCGAGCAGGAGGCCCGCTTCGCCGCGGCCTGGCAGCCGCTGCAAGCGCTGGCGGCAGGGCTGGCGCAAGATATTTCCCGTTTTGAAACCGAATTGTCGGCGGACTGGCTGGCGCTGGCGCTGGAACTCGCCGGCCAGTTGAGCCATGGGCTGGCGCGGCAGAATCCTTTGTTGATTCAGGAGTTGCTGCGCGAGGCGCTGGAGGACTTGCCGGCCACGCTGGCTCAGGCGCGGCTGCGCTTGAACCCGGCGGATCTGGCCGTGGCGCGGGAGTTTCTGGCCCAGGAGACGCCGGAAACCCAGTGGCAATGGATAGAGGATCCGGAAGTGGAGCGCGGCGGCTGCGTGATAGACACCGCGGCGTTGCGGCTGGATCTGACCATGAACACCCGCATCGCCGCCATGCGCAAAGCCTTGGGAATGGACGATGAGCCCGCTGCTGATTGAGCGCCAGCGCGCCTGGCTGCGCGATTGCGCGGACAGCGCGCGCGCCGCCAAGCTGTGGCAGCCCTGTGGCAAGCTGGTGCGCGTCACCGGCATGGTAATGGAAGCGGTGGGCCTCAAGCTGCCGGTGGGCAGCGCCTGCCAGGTGGCCCTGGCGGATAAGCGCCTGGTGGAAGCCGAGGTGGTGGGCTTCTCCGGCGACAAAGTCTTTCTGATGCCGCTGAGCAATGTGCATGGCTTGCTGCCGGGCACGCCGGTGATGCCGCTGACGCCGCAGCACCCGCCGCAATTCGGCAAGACCCGGGCCCAGGCCGCCGGCGACGGCGCGTCCGGCCGCATGGTGCCGGTGGGGCTCAGCCTGTTGGGCCGGGTGCTGGACTCGCTGGGCCGGCCGCTGGACGGCAAGGGCGACATTCATCCCGACGCTTGGTTTCCCTTGCACAGCCAGCCGATGAACCCGCTGGACCGATCGCCGGTGCGCGATGTGCTGGATGTCGGCGTGCGCGCCATCAACGGCCTGTTGACGGTGGGGCGCGGTCAGCGTCTGGGCCTGTTCGCCGGCTCCGGCGTGGGCAAATCGGTGTTGCTGGGCATGATGGCGCGCTTCACCAAGGCCGACGTGGTGGTGGTGGGCCTGATCGGCGAGCGCGGCCGCGAGGTCAAGGACTTCATCGAAAACATTCTCGGCGACGAGGGCATCGCCCGCTCGGTGGTGGTGGCCGCGCCGGCGGACATGCCGCCGCTGATGCGGCTGCACGGCGCCGCCTACGCCACCGCGCTGGCCGAGTATTTCCGCGCCCAGGGCCTGGACGTATTGCTGCTGATGGACTCGGTGACCCGTTACGCGATGGCGCAACGCGAGATCGCGCTGGCCATCGGCGAGCCGCCGGTGACCAAGGGCTATCCGCCGTCGGTGTTCGCGCGTCTGCCGCAATTGATCGAGCGCGCCGGCAACGCCGCCGAGGGCGGCGGCTCCATCACCGGCTTCTACACGGTGCTGTCCGAGGGCGACGATCAGCAGGATCCGATCGCGGACTCGGCGCGCGCCATTCTGGACGGCCACTTCGTGCTGTCGCGCGAACTGGCCGAATCCGGCCACTATCCGTCCATCGACATCGAACAGTCCATCAGCCGGGTGATGGTGGACGTGGTGCCGCAGTCGCAGATGGCTTTGGCCCGGCAATTCAAGCAGCTGTATTCGCGCTATCAGCGCAACCGCGATCTGATCAGCGTCGGCGCCTATGTGCCGGGCTCGGATCCGGTATTGGACGAGGCGATGCGGCGTCAGCTGCCCATGGTCGGTTTTCTGACCCAGCCTATGCATGAGTCGCAGGATTTTCCGTCCAGCTGCGAACAATTGCAGGGCGTGTTGTCCTGAGGCTGAGCCGTGGCGGAGAGCAAATACCTGTTGTTGATTCGCTTGGCCGAGGACAAGCAGAAGGCCGCCGCCGAACGCATGCGGCTGGCGCAAGGCCGTCTGGCGGACGCCCGTTCGCGTCAGGAGCAGCTGGACGCGTTTCGCGGCGAGTACCGGCAACGGCTGACCAGCCGCGGCGCTCAGGGCATCAGCGCTTTGCAGTATCAGGATTTTCAGCGTTTTCTCGCCCGTCTGGACGAGGCCATGGTGCAACAGCAGGGCGAGGTGGAGCGCTGCACCCAGCGTTTCTTGCTGGAGCGTCAGGCCTGGCAGCATGAATACAAAAAGCTCAAGGCCTATGAAAAACTGCTGCAGCGGGAGCAGGAGCGCGCCGCCGTGCGCGAGGCGCGGCTGCAGCAAAAGGCCAGCGA
This sequence comes from Chromobacterium sp. Panama, assembly GCF_003052555.1. Classification (NCBI taxonomy): domain Bacteria; kingdom Pseudomonadati; phylum Pseudomonadota; class Betaproteobacteria; order Neisseriales; family Chromobacteriaceae; genus Chromobacterium; species Chromobacterium sp. Panama. The sequence continues at coordinate 2,631,344 of NZ_QARX01000001.1, read as the reverse complement.
CGAATTCGCCACTCGGCGTTTCTGGGACAGCACCCACGGCGAGGAATAAGGTCTTGCTCAAAGGCCGGCGCTTGGCACGCTAGTTGCTTTATTGTCTGCGTCTTACTTGTAGAGAGTCGGCCATGACGACACCTGTGAACGCAGCCGCGGCCAATCCGGTCGGCGGCAAAGCCAATATGCCGGGCGGCAATCTGGCCACTGCCGGCGATACCGGCGCCGGCGACCTGTTCGCCAGCCTGCTGGGGCTGCAGATGAGCGCCTTGGGCAGCTCCTTCCTGCCGGGCGCCAACGCCGATCCGCTGGCGGACGCAGGCCTGGACAAGGATAAGCCGGCCAAGGGCGAGGACGGCCAGGCGCAGGCGACGCCCTTGACGGGCATGCCGCTGATGGCCGCCGCGCAGCAGCCCGTCCAGCAGCAGGCGATGGCCGCGCCGCGGGCCAGCGGCGATTTGCCGACCGGCGCCAAGCCGGTGGATCTCAAGCCGGACGTCGCCGCGACCCTGCCCGCCGCTCTTGGCAAGACCCGCAACCTGCCCCTGCAGGCGCAGCAAAATTTGCCGGAAGACGGCAAGGTCCTGCCGCAGTTTTTGCCGCTCCAGGGGCATGAACAGCTGGCGGTCAAGCAAACGGCGCCCACGCCGGTGTTCACCGTGCAGCAGCCGGTGACCGATCCCAATTGGGCCAAGGCGATGAGCGAGCAGGTGATGGGCATGGTCAGCCTCAAGGCCGACAAGGCGCAGATCCAGTTGAATCCGCCGCAATTGGGGCCGATCGAGGTGACGCTGAAGATGAACGGCAACGACCAGGCCCAGGTATTGTTCGCCGCGGCGGTGCCGGCCACGCGCGAAGCGCTGGAAAACAATATGCACCGTCTGTCTTCCATGCTGGCCGCCGGCGGCATTCAGCTGACCGACGCGCAAGTGTCCAGCGGACAATCCGGACAGCAACAGCAGGCGTTTCAGCGCGGACAATCGCAGCGCGAGAACGAGAGCGCCGAGCCCGAGCCGATGGATGCATTGAGCAGCATCAAGGCCGCTCGAGGCATTCTCAGCATTTTCGCCTGATCATTTGTGATAATCTCCCCTGTTCAATTGGCATCTAAAATTAGAAAATATAGTGAAGAAATCGTTTAAGATTTCACTATGAACACCCAGTGAACAGGGCAGGTATATGGCAGAATATAAAAAAGCGGAAAAAGCAGAGAAAAAAGCAGGGGGCGGCGGCAAATTGATGCTGATCGTCATTGTGTTGCTGGTTCTGGTGTTGGCCGCGGTGGGGGGCTTGGCCGCTTACATGTTCACTAATATGAATAAACCGGCGGCGGCCGGCGAACATGCCGAGCAGACCAAGGAAAAACCCAAGAAGAAAAAAGAAGGTCCGCCGATCTTTGAAAAGCTGGACACTTTCGTGGTGAATCTGGCCGGTAACGACGGCTCCTTGCTGCAAGTGGACATGCAGGCGGAGCTGGCCGACGAGGAAGCCAAAAAGAAATTCACCGATTACGCGCCCAAGATTCGCAGCGCGCTGATCCTGCTGCTGTCGTCCAAGTCCGCGGTCGAGCTGGCGACGCCGGATGGCAAGGTGCGGCTGAAAGCCCAGGTCAAGCAGATCATCAATGAGTCGATGGACGCCGGCGAGGAGCAGCCGGTGGAAAGCGTGCTCTTCACTTCCTTCATCATCCAGAAGCAGTAAGCGGCATGGGCGACGATATTCTTTCCCAGGAAGAGGTAGATGCCCTACTCAGGGGCGTCTCCGGGGAGGATGAGGATGACAGCGGCGGCGGGGACGCGCAGGGCGTCCGCGGCTATGATATCGGCCGGCAAGAGCGCATTGTGCGCGGCCGGATGCCGACGCTGGAAATCATCAACGAGCGTTTCGCGCGCAATCTGCGCATCGGCCTGTTCAACTTCATCCGCCGCAACGCGGAAATCTCGGTTGGGCCGGTGCGGGTGCAGAAGTACAGCGAGTTCATCCGCAACCTGGTGGTGCCCACCAACCTCAACCTGGTGCACGTCAAGCCTTTGCGCGGCACCGGCTTGCTGATTTTCGACCCGGATCTGGTCTTTCTGATCGTCGATAATCTGTTCGGCAGCGACGGGCGCTACCATGTGCGGGTGGAAGGCCGCGACTTCACCCCCACCGAGCAGCGCATCATCCGCCGTTTGCTGGACGTGGTGTTCGTCGAATGCCAGAAGGCCTGGGAGCCGGTGCACCCGATCGAGTTCGTCTACCTGCGCTCCGAAATGAACACCCAGTTCGCCAACATCGCCACGCCCACCGAGGTGGTGGTGGCGATGACCTTCCATATCGAACTGGGCGCCGGAGGCGGCGATTTCCATATCTGTCTGCCGTATTCGATGGTGGAGCCCATCCGCGACATGCTGTCCAGCACCATGCAGGCGGACCGCACCGAGGTGGACAACCGCTGGGTCAACCTGATGACGCATCAGGTGCAGGCGGCGGAAGTGGAGCTGGTGGCGACCTTGGGCCAGACCAAGGTGACCTTGGGTCAGATTCTGAATTTGAAGAACGGCGACGTGGTGATGTTGGAGATTCCGGAACGGGTGGAGGCCGATGTGTCGGGCATTCCGGTGTTCGAGGCCAGCTACGGCACCGTGCAGGGGCGCTATGCGCTGAAGGTGGAGCAAGTGTTGGCCGGCGCGAATGATTTTCACGAGCCTCTGGGGGATAAAGAGTAATGAGCGAAGAAGAATTGCAAGCCGCGCAGATGGAGGCCGAAGCGGCCGCCGCCGCGGCAGCCGCCGCCGGCGGGGCCGGCGGCGAGGAAGAGATATCGATGGACGACTGGGCGGCCGCGATGGCCGAGCAGGAAGTGGTGGACGCGGCTCCCGAGGCGGTGCCGGCGCAGAACCTGTTCCAGGAACTGGGCGCGAGCACGTCCGGCGCCGGCGTGCCGCAGAACCTGGACATGATTCTGGACATCCCGGTGCAATTGACCGTGGAACTGGGCCGCACCAAGATCGCCATCCGCAACCTGCTGCAATTGGCGCAGGGCTCGGTGGTGGAACTGGACGGCATGGCGGGCGAGCCGATGGACGTGCTGGTCAACGGCTGCCTGATCGCCCAGGGCGAGGTGGTGGTGGTCAACGACAAGTTCGGCATCCGGCTGACCGATATCATCACGCCCGCGGAGCGCATTCGCCGCCTGCAAAAATGACGAGGTCAGCCATGTTTGCGATGACGCGCCGTGCAGTGCAGGGCGCTTTTTATTTGGCGGCGTCCAGTCTGGCCGCCGCGGCCACCGTCGCGCCGCCGGCGGCCGCGCCGTCGCCGTTCATGAGTTTGTTGCAGGTCTTGTTTGGCCTGGCAGTGGTGCTGGGCGCCATCGTCGGCATGGCCTGGCTGTTCAAACGGCTGTCCGGCGGCATGCTGGGCGCGTCCAACCGCCTGAAGGTGGTGAGCGGCACCATGGTGGGGCCCAAGGAGCGCGTGGTGATCGTGGAGCTGGAGGGCGAGTGGCTGGTGCTGGGCGTGACGCCGCAGCAAGTCAATCTGCTGAGCAAGCTGCCGCGGCCGGAAGGCGCGGAAACCGAGGTCGCGCCGGCGGCGGAGCCGTTTGCGCGCTGGTTGAAGGCGGCGATGGACAAGAACCGCAAGGACAAGGCGGGGCCGCGATGAAGCGCTGTCTCCGATACGGCGCCTTGGCCTTGCTGGCGACGCCCTTGATCGCGGACGCGGCCGGCGGCCTGCCGATGATGAGCAGCACGCCGGCGGCCGGCGGCGGGCAGAATTACTCCCTCAGCCTGCAGATGTTGCTGTTCATGACCGGGCTGACCTTCATCCCGGCGATGATGCTGATGATGACGGCCTTTACCCGCATCATCATCGTGATGTCCTTGCTGCGCCAGGCGATGGGCACCATGCAGTCGCCGCCCAACCAGGTGATCGTCGGCTTGTCGCTGTTTCTGACCCTGTTCGTGATGGGGCCGACCTTCGATCAGGTCTACGCCAAGGCCTGGGTGCCGTTCTCCGACGACAAGATCACGCTGCAACAGGCGGTGGACGAGGCCAGCAAGCCGATGAAGGCCTTTATGCTGCGCCAGACCCGGGAGAAGGATCTGGCCTTCTTCATCGAGATTTCCCAATCGGAAAAGCCGCAAACCAAGGCCGACGTGTCGATGAAGACCCTGGTGCCGGCCTATGTGATCAGCGAGCTGAAAACCGCGTTTCAGATCGGCTTCATGGTGTTCATTCCCTTCCTGATAATCGATCTGGTGGTGGCCAGCATCCTGATGGCCATGGGCATGATGATGGTGTCGCCGGTGACCATCTCGCTGCCGTTCAAGCTGATGCTGTTCGTGCTGGTGGACGGCTGGACCTTGCTGATGGGCTCGCTGGTGCAGAGCTTCTATACTGGCTGAGGCGGCATGATGGCTTGTGACTGGAAACGTCGCCGGGTGGTGCCCGGCGTTTTAGGCGAGGAGCGGGCGGCATGAGTCCGGAGCTGATTATCAATATCGTGCAGAACGCGCTGTACATCCTGATCATCGTCGCGGCGCCGGTGTTGCTGGTGTCGCTGCTGGTGGGCCTGCTGGTCAGCGTGCTGCAGGCGGCGACTCAGATCAACGAGATGACGCTGACCTTCATTCCCAAGCTGCTGGCGATGTTCCTGGTGCTGGTGCTGGCCGGGCCGTGGATGTTGAACACGCTGATCGAGTACACCACGCGGCTGTTCCAGAGCATTCCGCACGTGATCGGCTGATGCTGAGCATTTCCGACGCGCAGATCAACGCGCTGGTGGCCATGTTCGTCTGGCCGTTCGCGCGCATCGTCGGCCTGCTGCTGGTGGAGCCGGTGTTCGCCTATCGCGGCGTGCCGCGCCGTTTCAAGGCCGGCTTCGCGCTGATCCTCACCGTGATGCTGGCGCCCTTGCTGCCGCCGCTGCCCGCGGTGCCGCTGGTGTCGGCTGAGGGCATCGCCATCCTGTTGCAGCAGTTGTTGATCGGCCTGGCGATGGGCTTCGTCATGCGCATCGTGATTTCCGCGGTGGAAGTGGCCGGCTTCATCATGGGTTCGCAAACCGGCCTGGGTTTCGCCATGTTCTTCGACCCGATGCACTCGGCCCAGGTGCCGGTGGTGTCGCAGCTGCTGACCCTGTTCACCTTTCTATTGTTTCTGGCCTTCGACGGCCACCAGGTGGTGCTGTCCACCCTGGTGGAAAGCTATCGGGTGCTGCCGATAGGCATGAGCATGCCGGACCAGGGCATCAAGGCGCTGGCCCTGTGGGGCGGCCATCTGATCGAGTGGGGCGTCTGGCTGGCCATGCCGGTGATCGCGGCGCTGCTGATCACCAACCTGGCGATCGGGGTGATGACCCGCGCCGCGCCGCAGTTCAACATCTTCACTTTCGGTTTTCCGCTGACCCTGATGATAGGTTTCATCAGCATCTATCTGACTTTGCCGATGATGGTGCCGGTGCTGGAGCAGATGTACCAGGCCGGTTTCGAGATGATGCTGGCCATGCTCAAGGCCAAGTAGGCGGCCGCCATTCCTGTCCAGATTCAAGTTCTGCTAAAATAAGCGCCAATTTTGACTGAAAGGTCCGCAGTGGACCGGACAACAGACAGAGGCAACTATGGCAGGTCACAGTAAATGGGCTAACATCCAGCACCGCAAAGGTCGTCAGGATGCCAAACGTGGCAAGATCTTTACCCGCTTGATCAAGGAAATCACCGTTGCGGCCAAGATGGGCGGCGGGGACACCAATATGAACCCGCGCCTGCGCCTGGCGGTGGACAAGGCCAAGGCCGAGTCCATGCCCAAGGACAATATCGAGAACGCGATCAAGCGCGGCACCGGCCAGCTGGACGGCGTCGATTACGTGGAATGCCGCTACGAGGGCTACGGCATCGGCGGCGCGGCGGTGATGGTGGACTGTCTGACCGACAATAAGACCCGCACCGTGGCCGACGTGCGCCACGCTTTCTCCAAGTACGGCGGCAATATGGGCACCGACGGCTGCGTGTCCTTCCAGTTCAGCCATTGCGGCTATCTGGTGTTCGCGCCGGGCGTGGACGAGGACGCCTTGATGGAGGCCGCGCTGGAAAGCGGGGCGGAGGACGTGGTCGCCAATGACGACGGCTCCATCGAAGTGATCACCGGTCCGTACGAGTTCTCCGACGTCAAGGACGCGCTGGAAGCCAAGGGCTTCAAGGCGGAGATGGGCGAAGTGACGATGAAGCCGCAGAACGAGACCGAACTGTCCGGCGACGACGCCGCGCGCATGCAGAAGCTGCTGGACGCGCTGGAAGACCTGGACGATGTCCAGGACGTCTACACCTCCGCGGTGCTGGACGAGTAAGACGCGGACGCGGGGAGGCCACAGGCCCCGCGGCGGCAGGAAAAAGAAAGCTCCCCCAGGGGAGCTTTTTTTGCGTCCGGGCTGCGCGGCCCGTCTGTAGTTTTGCCACTACATTGAAGCTCGCCCGGCGTCAAGCACCGCCGAAGGGCTTGGCGCGGACTGTTGCATTTGCTGAACAGATTGAGTTTATCGCTTCCGGCGCGTGGGCGGCTCTGCTATAAAGCGTCAGCTGATTACGTTTTAGCAATTGACGCCGCCGGGCTGGCCGCGGCGTCGTTTGATCACGATGAGGAAATTATGACCCGGGTCCTGGTGGTGGGCAGTGTCAATATGGATCTGGTGGTGGAAGCGGAGCGCTATCCACGGCTGGGTGAAACCTTGTTTGGCAAGCGCTTTGCGTCCTATCCGGGCGGCAAGGGCGCCAATCAGGCGGTGGCCGCCGCGCGGCTGGGCGCGCAGGTGAGTTTGTTGGGTTGCGTGGGCCGCGATATGTTCGGCTCCCAGCTCAAGGAGACCTTGCGGGCCGAGGGCGTGGACATCGGCCGCTTGCGCGAGGCGGACGTGGCCACCGGGCTGGCGACGATTACCCTGGCCGAGGGCGACAACGCCATCGTGGTGGTGCCCGGCGCCAACCATCAGTTGCTGCCGGAGCATCTGGATCAGGACGAACAAGCCTTCCGCGACGCCGACGTGGTGCTGGCGCAGATGGAGGTGCCGCTGGCCACGGTGGAGCGCGCGGCCGAGCTGGCGCAACGCCACGGCAAGCCCTTTTTGCTGAATCCGGCGCCGGCCCGCCCCTTGCCGTCCAGCCTGCTGGAACGGACCGCCTTGTTGACGCCGAATGAACACGAGCTGGCGCAGGCGCTGGACGAGCAGGGCGATTGGCAAACGCTGATGCGTAAACTGCCGGGACGGGTGGCGATGACGCGCGGCAAGGACGGCGCTTATTTCTGCCGCGCCGACGGCAGCCTGCATCATCAAGCCGGCTTCGTGGTGTCCGCGGTGGACACCACCGGCGCCGGCGACACCTTCAACGGCGCCTTGGCCGCGTTCTGGCCGCAGGGCCTGGAGGCGGCGATGGCCTTGGCCTGCGCCGCGGCCGCGCTGTCGGTGACGCGATCCGGCGCGCAGAGCGGCATGCCGACGCTGGCCGCGCTGCAACAGATGCTGAAGGAACAGGCATGAAGCGGCTGGGACATCTGAACCGCGACATCGCGCGGGTATTGGCCGGCATGGGCCACACCGATAGTCTGGTGATCGCCGATTGCGGCCTGCCGATTCCGCCCGGCGTCGAATGCATAGACCTGAGCCTGCGCCTGGGCGTGCCGGAGTTTCCCAGCGTGCTGGACTCCATCCTGGCGGACTTCAAGGCGGAGCGGGCCTTGTTCGCCTCCGAATGCCTGCAGCACAGCCCGGCGGTGGAAGTGCTGGCCAACGATATGGCCGCGCACGGCGTGGCGGTGGAGTACGCGCCGCACGAGGAGTTCAAGCGCCGCTGCCGCGAGGCCAAGGCGGTGATCCGCACCGGCGAATGCACGCCGTACGCCAATGTGATCCTGTATTCCGGCGTGATCTTTTGAAGGGACGGGCGATGAAGGTAAGCATGCGCGGCATCAGCAAGGCCTTTGGTCCGGTCAAGGTGCTGGAGGCGGTGGATTTCACCGTGACGGGCGGCGAAGTGCATGCCTTGATGGGCGAGAACGGCGCCGGCAAATCCACCTTGATGAAGATTCTGTCCGGCGTCCATCAGGCCGACGCCGGAGAGATCCTGCTCAACGACCGGCCGGCGACGATACGCTCCACCACCGAGGCCGAAGCCCAGGGCATCGCCATCATCCATCAGGAACTGAATTTGATTCCGCAGCTGTCGGTGATGGAAAACCTGTTTCTGGGACGCGAACGCGAGCATAGCCGCTTCGGCGTGATCCGGCGCGCCGGCATGCGGCGCGAGGCTCGCCAGATTTTGCAGCAGCTGGGCGCCGGCCAGATCGACCCGGAGGCGGAGGCCGGCAAGCTGTCCATCGGCCAGCAGCAGATGGTGGAAATCGCCAAGGCCATGTCCTTGAACGCCAAGGTGCTGATCATGGACGAGCCGACCGCGGCTTTGACCGAGCGCGAGATCGAAGCCTTGTTCGTCTTCATGGAGCAGCTCAAGCGGCGCGGCGTGGCGATTGTCTACGTGTCGCATCGGATGGAGGAAATCTTCCGCGTCTGCGACAAGATCAGCGTGTTGCGCGACGGCTGCTTCGTCGGCGAGCGTCAGATCGCCGCCACTGATTTCGACGAAGTGGTGAGGCTGATGGTGGGCCGCGAGATCGGCGACCGTTTCCCCAAGCGCGCGTCCGCGCCCGGCGCGGTGCGTCTGGAAGTGGAAGGGCTGGCCGACGACGGCCGCATCCGGGACATCGGCTTCGAGGTCCGCGCCGGCGAGGTGCTGGGCGTGGCCGGTTTGATGGGGGCGGGCCGCAGCGAGATTCTCAATGTCTTGTTCGGCGTCCGGCCGCGTCGGCAGGGGCGGGTGAGGCTGGACGGCGCGGAGCTGGACATCCGCCGGCCCGGCGACGCCATCGCCGCCGGCATCGCCTACGTGACCGAAGACCGCAAGAGCCAGGGCCTGGTGCTGGGCATGTCGGTGCGGGAGAACGCCACCCTGGTGCATCTGCGCCGCCACGCGCGGCTGGGGGTGGTGAACCGCCGTTCCGAGAACTGAGGAGGCGCGACGGCTGATCGAGCAATTGCGCATCCGCACCCGCGACGCGGAACTGGACGTCAAATCCTTGTCCGGCGGCAATCAGCAAAAAGTGGTGTTCGCCAAGTGGCTGGCGGAGCCGCCCAAGCTGCTGTTGCTGGACGAGCCGACGCGCGGCGTCGACGTGGGCGGCAAGGCCGAGATTTACCACATCATCAATCAACTGGCCGCCGCCGGCGCGGCCATCGTCATGGTGTCGTCCGAATTGCCGGAGGTGATGGCGATGAGCGACCGCATCCTGGTGATACACGAGGGGCGCCGGGCCGGGCTGTTCGAGGCCGGCGCGGCGACGCAGGAAGACATCATGGCCGCGGCGGCCGGCGCGACGGCGGACTGAGCGTCGCCGCGCATTGAATATTCAGGTCGCGCCCATTGGGCGCAAGCAAGGGAAACGGTAAGCAAGATGACCCCGCAACAAAAAGCAACGCTGCAAAAACTCGGGCCTTTCATCGCCCTGCTGGCGATCTGCGCCGGCTTGTCGGTGATGAGCGCCGACTTCCTGACCATGGGCAATCTGCTCAATGTGATGCGCCAGGTCTCCATCAACGCCTTGATCGCCTTCGGCATGACCCTGGTCATCCTGCTGGGCGGCATCGATCTGTCCGTGGGTTCCATCCTGGCCTTGTCGTCGGTGCTGACCGCGATGCTGCTGCAAGCCGGCGTCGATCCGCTGCTGGCCACGCTGTTGGGCATTCTGTCCGGCGCGCTGATGGGCTGCTGCAACGGTCTGGTGATCAGCAAGGGCAAGGTGGCGCCCTTCATCGCCACGCTGGCGTCGATGACCATTCTGCGCGGCCTGTCGCTGGTGGCGTCCAACGGCAGCCCGATCACCGGCTTCGGCAGCGATATGTTCTCCATGCTGGGCGGCGGCTATGTGGCCGGCGTGGTGCCGGTGCCGGTGGTGTGGATGTTGCTGATGTTCGCCGGCTTCTGGTTCATGTTGAAGAAAACCGTTTTCGGCCGCCATGTCTACGCCACCGGCGGCAACGAGGAGTCCGCGCGGCTGTCCGGCGTCAAGGTGGACCGGGTCAAGATCTGGGTCTACACCTTGTCCGGCGCGCTGTCGGCGATGGCCGGCGCGGTGCTGACCTCGCGGCTGAATTCGGCGCAGCCCACCGCCGGCGCCGGCTACGAGCTGGACGCCATCGCCGCGGTGGTGCTGGGCGGCACCAGCCTGACCGGCGGCCGCGGCTGGATCGTGGGCACGCTGATCGGCGCCTTGCTGATCGGGGTATTGAACAACGGCCTTAATCTGCTGGGCGTATCGTCCTTCTATCAGCAGGTGATCAAGGGCGTGGTGATTCTGCTGGCGGTGCTGTTGGACCGCAGCGGCAAGAAGTAAGCACGTTTTCACGATCTCGCGAGCGAGACGAGACGAAAAAGGCTGAGGACGCGGCGCGCGAATCATGTCGCACCAGCATTCTGAAGCCGTTTTCAAGGCCGTGTCGTCGATGCGTGACAGATCGTGAACAGGTTCAGAGCGCGGCCCGCCAGCGGCGGGACAACAGCGCAAGCGACCATAACACTAGGGGAGTTTCAATATGCAGCGCTTTCATCACACTAGGGGGAGTTCCGATATGCAACGCTTAATCAAGCCTTTGGTTTTCAGTGTCATCGCGGCCAGTCTGATCGCCTGCACCAAGCAGGGTCCGGCCGACGGCGCCTCGTCCGGCGCCAGCGCGCCGGCCGCGGCCGCCGGCCAGCCGGTGGTGGGCCTGGCGGTGTCCACGCTGAACAATCCGTTCTTCGTCTCGCTGCGCAAGGGCGCGGAAGACGAGGCGGCCAAGGAGGGCGTGCGCCTGATCACCGTGGACGCGCAGGACGATTCCGCCAAGCAGCAGGCCAGCGTGGAGGATCTGATCCAGAAGAAGGTGAGCGTGATCCTGATCAATCCCACCGACTCCTCCGCCGTCGCCAATGTGGTGAAGGAAGCGGTGAGCAAGGGCATCAAGGTGGTGTCGCTGGATCGCAGCGTCAACGGCGCCGAAGTCAGCGCCCACATCGCCTCCGACAATGTGGCCGGCGGCAAGATGGCGGCCGACTTCCTGCTGCAGAAGCTGGGCGGCAAGGGCCGGCTGGTGGAACTGGAAGGCATCCCCGGCTCCTCCGCCGCCCGCGAGCGCGGTCAGGGCTTCCACGCGGTGGCGGACGGCAAGGCCGACGTCAAGATCGTGGCCAAGCAGCCGGCCGATTTCGACCGCGCCAAGGGCTTGTCGGTGATGGAAAACATCCTGCAGGGCAATAAGGACGTGCAGGGCGTGTTCGCCCACAACGATGAAATGGCGCTGGGCGCCTTGAAGGCGATCCAGGCCGCCGGCCTGAAGAACGTCGCGGTGGTGGGCTTCGACGCCACCGCCGACGCGGTGGCCTCGGTCAAGGCCGGCGGCCTGGCCGCCACCGTGCAGCAACAGCCGGAACTGATCGGCCAGTACGGCGTGCAGACCGCCAAGAAGCTGATCGACGGCCAGCAGGTGGAGAAATTCATCCCGGTGCCCTTGAACCTGGTCAAGCAGTAAGCCTGAAGACCGGTCTCGCTCTGGCGATGAGGGCCGGCTTGAGGTAAGGTGGCCGGCAATCGGCGGCCCCGTCCCGCGCTTGCGCAGGCCGGGGCTGTTTTGCAATCGAGTCCGCGGCGGCATGGCGCCGCCGCATGAGGAATAGGCTGTCGATGAGCGGCTACAAGCGTTTGACCATAGACGACATCGCCGAACTGGCCGGCGTGTCGCGCACCACCGCCAGCATGGTGCTCAACGGCCATGCCGAGCGCTACCGCATTTCCCGGGCCACGGTGGAGCGGGTGGAGAAGGTGGCGCGCGAGCAGCATTTCAACCCGTCGCAGTCGGCGCGCTCCTTGCGCTCGCGGCGCAGCAACTCGGTGGGGCTGGTGATTCCCGACCTGACCAACTCCGCCCACGCGGCCTTGGCCCAGGCGATGGAGGAACTGTGCCGCCAGCGCGATTACCAGATGCTGCTGGTGACCAGCGACGAAGATCCGCGACGCGAGGCCGAGGTGATGGCGCATCTGGCGGCGCGGCAGGTGGACGCGATGATCGTGGTGCCGTGCACGCACGAGGCCAAGTCCTACCAGAAATGGGTGCGGCGGCTGCCGCTGGTCTTCGTCGACCGCCGGGTGGACGGCAGCGGCATCCCGTCGGTGGTGACCGACGGCTGCGCCAGCGTGGAGCGCCTGGTGGGCGACGCGCTGGAGCAGGGCGTGTCCGAAGTGGTGTTCTTCGGCGGCCAGCCCGAGCTGTCGCCCAGCCGCGACCGTCTGCAAGGGTATCGTCAGGCCTTGGCGCTTCACGGCGTTGAGGAAGGGCCGGGCTGGGTGTGCCATCGCGATTACCTGCGCCGTTCCGGTTTCGAACTGATGCAGCAATGGCGGCAACAGCATCAACGCCTGCCTCAGGCTTTGTTCACCGCCTCGGTGTCGCTGCTGGAGGGCGCGCTGGCCTTTCTCAATCAGCATTGCGGCCTGGCCAACGCGCCGTTGCGCCTGCTGACCTTCGACGATCACTCCTTGCTGGACTGCCTGCCGCTGCGCGTCGACGCCATCGTACAGGACAGCCGCGAAATGGCGGCGCGCAGCCTGGACCTGGCCCTGGCTCTGCTGGAAGGGCAGACGCTGACCGAGCCGGAGGCCCTGGTGCCGGCCAGCCTGCACCGGCGCTGGCCGGATTAGGGTCTGTTGAACTATGTTTTTCCCCGGCGGAAAAACAAAGCTCAACAGACCCTGGGGTTTGCTGCCGCTTCGCCAGCCGGCGTACAATAGCCGTTTCACGATTTTCGAGCCTGAGTCACCATGATCCGTACCCGTTTCGCTCCCAGTCCCACCGGTTATCTGCATATCGGCGGCGTGCGCACCGCGCTGTTTTCCTGGGCCTACGCCCGCAAGAACGACGGCGTGTTCGTGCTGCGCATCGAGGACACCGATCTGGAGCGCTCGACGCCGGAGTCGGTGAAGGCGATTCTGGACGGCATGCACTGGGTGGGCCTGGATTACGACGAAGGCCCGTTCTACCAGACCCATCGTTTCGACCGTTACAAGGACGTGATCCGGCAATTGCTGGACTCCGGCCACGCCTACCTGTGCTATTGCAGCAAGGAAGAACTGGAAGCGATGCGGACGGAGCAGGAAGCGCGCGGCGAGAAGCCGCGTTACGACCGCCGCTGGCGTCCGGAAGCCGGCAAAACCTTGCCGGCCGTCCCCGCGGACGTGACCCCGGTAGTGCGCTTCAAGACCCCGCTGGATGGCGTGGTGGCCTGGGACGACGCGGTCAAGGGCCGCATCGAGATCGCCAACCAGGAACTGGACGATCTGATCATCGCCCGTCCGGACGGCAGCCCGACCTATAACTTCTGCGTGGTGGTGGACGATTGGGACATGCAGATCACCCATGTGATCCGCGGCGACGACCACGTCAACAACACCCCGCGCCAGATCAATATCCTGAAGGCCTTGAACGCGCCGCTGCCGGTGTACGGCCATCTGCCGATGATCCTCAACGAGGACGGCCAGAAAATGTCCAAGCGCCGCGACGCGGTCAGCGTGGTGGACTACGCCGACAAGGGCATTCTGCCGGAAGCGCTGCTCAACTATCTGGCGCGCCTGGGCTGGGGCCACGGCGACGACGAGTTCTTCTCCATGGAGCAGTTCGTCGAGTGGTTCAGCCTGGAAGCGGTGAGCGCGTCCGCCAGCCGTTTCAACCATGAAAAATTCATGTGGCTGAACGCCCAGCACATCAAGAGCGCGGACAACGGCCGCCTGGCCGGACTGATCGCGCCGCGCCTGGCCGCCGCCGGCGTCGAGCTGGCCGGCGGGCCCGCCATCGAGGAGGTGATCGCCCTGGTCAAGGAGCGGGTGCAGGACCTGAACGCGCTGGCGCTGGAAGTGGATTATTTCTACCGCAAGCGCGAGGCCGCCGCGGCCGACGTGGACAAGCATCTGTCCGGCGACAGCGTGGCGCGCATGGGCCGTTTCGCCGACAAGCTGGCGGCGCTGGACGCCTGGTCCGCGGAAGGCATCCACGAGCTGTTCAAGCCTTTCTGCGCGGAAGAGGGCATCAAGATGGGCCAGTTGGGCATGCCGCTGCGCGTGCTGGTGTGCGGCACCACGCAGACGCCGTCGGTGGACGCGGTGCTGGCCTTGATCGGCAAGGACGAAGTGCTGCGTCGCCTGCGCGGCTGAGCCGGCCGTCGCCGCTAAAAAACCGCCCCGCAAGCTTTGGCTTGCGGGGCGGTTTGTTTTAGGCGGCACGCCCATGCGGCGCAGGCGCGCGCCTCTTGCCAGGCCTTGAACAGATCCTCAGGCCAGCGCCGGCTCGGCGCAGACGCGCGCGCAAGTCTCAGGCGCGGGCTGGCTCATATAATGATCCAGCAACAGGCGCATGTAGCGGTGGCTTTGGCAGATGGCGTGGCGCAACTCGGCCACTTGCTGCGCGTTTGGATTTTCGCCCACCAGGGTGACGATGATTTCCAGCGCCTCCCAGGGGTGTTCGTCGTCGTAATGCGCGTGCAGCGCCAGCCATTTCATCGCCTTGGCGCGCTTTTCCTTGGGGAACTGCCGAGCGTAGTCCTCCTTGGAGCAGACGGCGGCGCACCATTCTCCGGTGGCGCCTTCGATGGCGTAATTGGTGGCCGCCATCGCCACCTCCAGCGATTCGCGCTCGCAGACCTGATGGCACCAGTGGCTGAGGCTCAGCGTTTCCAGCGCCTGGGGGTTGCGCAGCAGGCTGTCCGTGTCCACGCCGGACGCCGCGGCCCATTGCACCCAGTGGTCGGCGTGGTTCTGCTCCACCCGGATGTTGCGGATCAGGTAGCGGCGCGCCATATCATGGCCGCGATGCTGGCCGTAGCGCACTTTCAGCAGGTTTTTGGCCATGTATTGCGGAAACTGTTCGATTACCGGCCAGCCGCCGCGCAGAAAGGCCTGGTGGATGGCGGCGGGCAGCACGCCGTCGCGCATTTGCCGGAACAACTCGTGTTCCACCACCTGGCGTTTGAAGGCGTCGCAATGGCGCACCAGCTCCCGCGTCCATTCCGGATAGCTGTGGAGGTCCATCAGCGGGCCGCTCCTGACAAAACCGATCTCTTTACTCATGGTGTCCCCTTTCCTTAGAAGCAAAGCCGGGCCAAGCCGGCCAGACGCGGCGGCCTCCCGGCCGCCCAGATCCGGCCTGACAACCAGGCCGGTAGCCTATTGCTGTCGCATTCGGCGGTCTCCATGCGCGTGGCGGAAGCCGAAGGGCTCCGGCCGGCTCAGGTGGAAGCCCTGGGCGTAGTCCACGCCCAGCTTGCGCAGTTCGGCCACGATCTCGGGCGTGTCGACGAATTCGGCGATGGTGCGCTTGCCGGTGACGTGGCCGATGTGGTTGATCATTTCCACCATGGCGTGGTCTATCGGGTCCGTCGCCATCTCGCGGACAAAGCTGCCGTCGATTTTCAGGAAGTCCACCGGCAAGTGCTTCAGGTAGGCGAAGGAGGACATGCCGGTGCCGAAATCGTCCAAGGAGAACAGACAGCCGATCCGGCGCAGCTCGTGGATCAGCCGTTGCGCGGCTTCCAGATTGGCGATGGCGTTGGTTTCGGTGATCTCGAAACAGATCAGCTCCGGCGGCACGCCGCTGCGCTGGAACTGCTGCTGCACGAAGGCGAGGAAGCCGTCGTCGCACAAGGTGGAGCCGGACAGATTGATCGCGCAATGCCGGATGTCCTGATTGCCGGCGCGGCGCAGCAAGGCCAGCTCCTGAAACACTTTTTCCACCACGATGCGGTCGATTTCGGTCATCAGGCCGTAGCGCTCCGCGATCGGCACGAACAAGCCGGGGGGCACCTGGCTGCCGTCGTCGGCGTTGAGGCGCAGCAGCACTTCGACATAGCGGCCGCGTTCCGGATGGGCGGCCAGCGGGACGATGTCCTGGGCGTAGAGGGTGAAGCTGTCGTCGCGCAGCGCCTGGCGCAGCCTTTGCACCCAGTCCATTTCGTGAAAGCGCGCCGACACTTCGGAATTGTGCGGGATGTGGAGCTGGATGCGGTTGCGGCCTTTTTCCTTGGCCATATAGCAGGCGATGTCGGCCGACCGCATCACCTCGGCCAGCGAGGTGTCGGCGTCGGACACGCAGACCAGGCCGATGCTGGCGCTGATGGAAAATTGGTTGCCTTCCCACTGGAAGCTGCATTCCATGATGGCCTGGCGCAGATTATTGGCCTTGGCGATGGCGGATTCCACCGAGCTGTTGCCGAGCAAGACGCCGAACTCGTCGCCGCCCAGCCGCGCCAGCGTGTCCGAGGCGCGCAGCCGCCGCGCCACCGAGCGGCTGATCTGGCACAGCAGTTCATCGCCGGCGGCGTGGCCGTAGGTGTCGTTGATCAGCTTGAACTGGTCCAGATCGATGAACATCAGCGCCAGCGACGCCTCGGCCTGGCCCAGCTGCTTGATCGCCTTGATGGCGCGGGTTTCGAACTCCCGGCGGTTGAGCAGGCCGGTCAGCGCGTCGTGGCTGGCCTGCCAGGACAACTCGTTGATGTATTGCTGTTCCGCGGTATTGTCGTGCAGCACCAGCACGATGCCGTATTGCTCGCCGCGGCGGTCGCGTATCGGCGCGGCCACCAGGCTGACCTGCAGCGGAATCGCGTTGTGGCGCAGCATGTTCAGCTTGGGATAGGTGCGGCTGCTTTCGTCCAGCCGGCAGAGCTCGGCGAAGCTCAGCGTGCTGTCCTTGTCCTGCCCCTGTTTGATCAGGCTGAGCAATTCGTCGAAATGCAGGCCCAGGCTTTCCGTCTCCAGGTGGCTGAGCATGCGCTTGGCGCTGTGGTTCAGATAGATCACCGCGCCTTGCATATTGAGGGTGATCACCGCGTCGCCTATCGATTGCAGGGTGATCTCGGCGCGTTGCTGCTCCGCCTGCAAGGCGGCCTTGTAATTGTCCGAGGCCTGGATCAGCCGGCGGATCTGCAAAATGGTCAGCAGCACCAGCAGCAGGCCCACCAGCAGATTGACGCGCCAGACCGCCTGGCTCACCTCGCGCGAGGCGTTGCCCAGCACGCGGGAAAAGCCCTGGGCCGGCGCCTTGACCGCTTCGTTGATCTCGGCGATCTGCGAGGTGAGGGCGGCCTTGTCGTCCTGGCTCAAGGAGCCGTCGGCGTAACCTTGGCGCAATTGCTCGCCTATGGTCTGAATTTCCTGCAGGTAGTAATCGCCGATTTTCCAATAGCGGATGGCTTCGGCCAGATAGCTGACGTGGTGAAACCACAGATAGGCGCGGATGATGTTTTCGATGTCGTCGGGGTGGTTGCCGCCGTCCAGAAAGCCTTGGCGCGCGGTGTCCAGATCCGGCGGCTTGCGGTCCAGCGCCAGCCGCGCCCGGTGGTCGCCCAATTGGATGGAGATGGCCAGCCGATAGCGTTGGAAGTCGTGGTCGGAGCCGGTTTGAGCGTAGCGGGTCAGGTGGTAGATGGAGTCCTTCTGCGCTTTAGACCACAGGCCTTCCCCCGCCACGTAGGCGCGGGCGGTGGACACCACGTAGAGGCTGAACGCGCTTAGCGCCACCTGCATGACGACAATGAGCAGGAAGGGCAGCACGACAAAGAGCAACTGTCGGTTGGCGGTATTCGACCTCATGGCGGTTCCGGCTGATGAATATGGTAACTATGCGGCTAATGGTCCCCATCAAGCGCCGCCGCCGACATCTCCGGCCCGAGCGGCGAGCCGGCGCCGCGCTTGAGTCCGGAGCCTGCCCGTCGCGGCGCGCCCGCCGACGGGCGGAAGTTCACCGGTCTATGTGCCGGTGTATGGCGTTTTTATCATCCCATTCGAAATTATTCAATGTTTTTGACAACTATATCGAATGTTTATTTTAGATGAGAAAGTTTGATAATAAATGAATAGCCTAATTTCCATGGGCTTGCTATTGGCTTGACCATGGCGGCGGCCGGCGCGCGCAAGGCGGGGCGGGGAGCGGTCGGCGCGCGTGCGCACCGATGGGAAGCGGCGGCGCGAGAGGAGGAAGAGGGCTGGTCCGCGGCCGCCGCGCCGGCTCTCTTATGAACGGGTTTTCAACGCCGTATCGCTGAAGCGCCGCGGACTTTGAAGCGCTTCTTACATGGAGGCGGCGTCGCGAGAGGCCTGGTCGTACAAGCTGGCCAGCATGCGCAGCAACTGGGCGTTGTCGCCGATATCGGCCTGTTGGCCGCCGTTGTCTATCAGCGCGTTGATCAGGCATTGCTCGCGGACGTCGCGGTAGCGCTGGCACAGTTCCACGCCGGCCTGGGTGGTGGCGAACAAAGCCTCCTTGCCCACCTTTTCGCTGCCGACATAGCCCATCTTCACCAGCTTCTTCAGCGCATAGGACACCACGTGCGTGTCTTCGATGTTCAGCACGAAGCAGATGTCCGCCAGTTTCTTGCTGCGGCCGCGGTGGTTGACGTGATGCAGCAGCGACACCTCCATCGCGGTCATATCGGTTTCTCCCGCGGCCGCCATGCAGCGGATCATCCAGCGGTTGAAGGCGTTGTTGGCCACGATCAGCCCGAATTCGAACTCGGACAGTTCGGCGCAACGCTCCGAAACCAGATGCGATGAGGAGACGATATTGCGTTGAGCGTTCATGGACGGGCCTGGCGACGAGGTGGCTGGCCGGCCAGTATAGCAAAACGTCATTTGTGCTGGACATCGCCAATAAATACAAATAATTTATAGATGTTTTGTCTGCAAAATAATAAATTCGAGCGCCGCGAGGCGGACGGTTGCATATGGAGAATGGTTTGGCATCGAACCCAATGCGCTATTACTTGCTGGGCGAACGCGCCGCCGTGCTGGAGAGCGCGAAGCCGGCCGATCTGGCGTGTCAGCGCCGCATCTGGTGGCTGGCGCAGACGCTGACGGGCGCGGCCGGGCTGATCGACGTGGTGCCCGGCATGAATAATCTCACTTTGATTTTTGATCCGGACGCCGACGACGGCGAGGCCTGGCTGGAGCGCTTGCGCCGCGGCTGGGCGGCGGCGCAAGAGGCCGAGCCGCGCTTGCGGCGGGTGGACGTGCCGGTGCGCTACGGCGGCCGCCACGGTCCGGATCTGGCCGCGGTGGCGGCGCATGCGGGCTTGAGCGAGGAGGATGTCGCCGCCGCTCATGCCGCGGCCGACTACGTGGTGTACTTCCTCGGCTTTCAGCCCGGCTTCGCCTATATGGGCGGCTTGCCCGAGCGCCTGGCCACGCCGCGGCGCGCCGAGCCCCGGCTGGCGGTGCCGGCCGGCTCGGTGGGCATAGGCGGCGGCCAGACCGGCATCTATCCGGCGACCAGCCCCGGCGGCTGGCAGATCATCGGCCGCACTTCATTGAAATTATTCGATCCGCGGCGCGCGGAACCGTCCCTGCTGCTGCCGGGCGACAGCGTGCGCTTTGTGCCGCAGGAGGGCGGAGATGATTGAAATCACGCAGGCCGGCATTCAAAGCACGGTGCAGGACCTGGGCCGGCGCGGCTTGCGCCACCTCGGCGTGGCGCAAAGCGGCGCGCTGGACGCGCCGGCCTTGATCATGGCCAACCGCCTGCTGGGCAATGCCGCGGACGCGGCCGGCATCGAAGTGGCCCTGGGGCCGTTTGGCGTCCGCTTTCTGCGCGACGGCTGGTTCGCCTTGATGGGCGCGGATTTTGACGCGGAACTGGACGGCGAGCCGGTGTGGAGCGGCTGGCGTTATCCGGCGCGCGCGGGCCAGCGCCTGCTGCTGCGCGGCTGCCGCCACGGCATGCGCGCCTATCTCGCCCTGGCCGGCGGCATCGACGCGCCCCTGGCTCTGGGCGCGCGCGCCACCGATCTGCAGGCCGGTCTGGGCGGCTGGATGGGGCGGGCGCTGGAGGCGGGCGACCGCTTGCCGCTGGGGCCGGCGGCGGCGCTGTCCGGCCGGCTGGGACGGCGCAATCTTGCTTGGTCGCCGACGCTGCGCGCGCTGCCGGGCCCGGAGTGGCGGCAATTCGCCCGGGAGGCGCGGCAGGCCTTCAGCGAAGGCGAGTGGACGGTGAGCTCGCAGAGCAATCGCATGGGCTACCGCCTGCAGGGCGACGCGCTGGCGCGCGAGGCCGGCGGGGACTTGCCGTCCCACGGCGTGCTGCCCGGCGTGGTGCAGGCGCCGCCGGGCGGCCAGCCCATCGTGTTGCTGGCGGACGCGCAGGCGACGGGCGGCTATCCGCGCATCGCCTGCGTGATCGAGGCGGATTTGTGGAAGCTGGCGCAGGCGCGGCCGGGCGCCAGGCTGCGTTTCGAGATGGTGGACGCGCAGCAGGCGGCGACGGCGCGCGCGCGTCTGCGCGGGTACTTGCAGGGACAGGACTGGAGTCAGGCATGCAGATCGATTTGAACGCCGATATCGGCGAGGGCTGCGGCGACGACGCGGCGATCATGGATCAGGTCAGTTCGGTGAACATCGCCTGCGGCTGGCACGCGGGCGACGCCGAACAGATGTGGCTGGCGGTGCAGGCGGCGGCGCGGCGAGGCGTGGCGCTGGGCGCCCATCCCGGCTTTCCCGACCGGGAACATTTCGGCCGCCGGACTATGCAGCGCGCGCCGGAGCGGGTGTACCAGGACGTGTTGTACCAGGTGGGCGCGCTGGCGGCCATGGCCAAGGCCGCCGGAACGCGGCTGCGTCACGTCAAGCCGCACGGCGCGCTGTACAACCAGGCGGCGCGCGATCCGGCGCTGGCCGACGCCGTCGCCCGCGCGGTGAGGGATTGGGATCCTGAGCTGAGGCTGGTCGGCCTGGCCGGCGGCGAGTCCGGCCGCGCGGCGCGGCGCCACGGTTTGCAGGCGGTGGAAGAAGTGTTCGCCGACCGCGCCTATCTGGCCGACGGCAGCCTGGCGCCGCGCGGAACGCCGGGCGCGGTGATCGAAGACGCGGAGCAGGCTTTGCGTCAGACGCTGGATCTGGTGCTGCGCGGTCGCGTGGCCTGCCTGGACGGCGGCGAGCTGGCGCTTCGCGCCGACAGCGTTTGCCTGCACGGAGACGGCGCGCACGCGCTGCACTTCGCGTGGCTGCTGCGTCAACGCTTGGAACAGGAGGGGGTAAACATCGTCGCCTTGTGAGCGTTAGTCGGAAACTAGAGCCGTCCGCAGGCGGCCATTTCCATCATACAAAGGAGAAACTGCATGGATCTTGCATCCTATCTGCCCCTGGTGGGCATTCCCGTCGTGGTGGCGGGCTTCGCTTTGCGCTTCAATCCGCTGCTGGTGGTCACCGCCGCCGGTCTGAGCACCGGCCTGGCGGTCGGCATGGACCTGGGGACGCTGCTGGAAACCTTCGGTGAGAAATTCCTCAATAGCCGTCAATTGGCCACCTTCATCCTGATCCTGCCGGTGATCGGCCTGCTGGAGCGCTACGGTTTGAAAGAGCGCGCGCAGCAATGGATAGCCGGCATCAAGAGCGCCACCACCGCGCGCATCCTGATGCTGTATTTCGTGGTGCGTGAGCTGACCGCGGCGCTGGGTCTGATCAATCTGGGCGGCCACGCCCAAACCGTGCGCCCCCTGCTGGCGCCGATGGCGGAAGGCGCCGCGGCCAATCAACTGGGGGAGCTGCCTCAGGCGCTGCGCGACCGCATCCGCGCCCATGCCGCCGCCTGCGACAATATCGCCGTATTTTTCGGCGAGGACATCTTCATCGCTTTTGGCGCGGTCTTGCTGATGGACGCCTTTCTCAAGGAAAACGGCATCGCCAATATCGAGCCGCTGCACATCGGCCTGTGGGCGATTCCCACCGCCATCAGCGCGCTGATCATCCATATGGCGCGCTTGGCGCGGCTTGACGCCAGTCTGCAAGGCGATATCGCCGCCTGGCGCGCGAAACAGGAGGCCGCGGCATGAATGCATGGTTCAGCATCAATGACGTTTATTATCTGATCGGCATCGTGGTGATGCTCCTGGTGGGCATGACGCTGCGCGACCGCGGCAACCCCAAGCGTTACACCACCGCGCTGTTCTGGTTCTTGTTCGGCGCCACCTTTTTGTTCGGGGACTTGATGACGGCCGTTTTGGGCAAGGCGATGACCTACCGCCTGGTGGGACTCGTTGTTGTCGCGCTGGCCCTATTGGCCGGCGCCGGCCTGCTGGCTCCGGGCAGTTATAGCCAAAGAAGCGATCGGCAGCGGCAGGACGCCGCCCAGCGCCTGGGCAACAAGATCTTCCTGCCCGCCTTGCTGATTCCCCTGCTGACCGTGGCCTGCACCTTGGCGCTGAAGGGCGTGGGGATAGGCGGTCTCGCCTTGCTGGATCAGAAGCATCTGACCCTGGCCGCCTTGGCGGTGGCCTGCGTTTGCGCGGTGCTGCTGGGCTGGAGGCTGACCGGCGGAACGCCGCTGCAGGCGGTGCGGGAATCGCGCCGTCTGGTGGACGCCATCGGCTGGGCCGCCATCCTGCCGCAGATGCTGGCGATGCTGGGCGGGGTGTTCGTCGCCGCCAAGACCGGCCAGGCGGTGCAGGAAGCGGTGAGCTTGTTCGTGGATCCGGGCAATCGTTTTCTGCTGGTGGCGATCTACTGTATCGGCATGGCCCTGTTCACCATGATCATGGGCAACGCCTTCGCGGCTTTCCCGGTGATGACCGCCGGCATCGCACTGCCTTTTCTGATCGTCGGCCATCACGCCGACGCGGCGCCGCTGGTGGCGATAGGCATGTATTCCGGCTATTGCGGCACGCTGATGACGCCGATGGCGGCCAATTTCAATATCGTGCCGGCGGCCTTGCTGGAGCTGAAGGACCGATATCTGGTGATCAAGACCCAGATTCCCACCGCGCTGGCTTTGCTAGGCGTGAATATCCTATTGATGTATTTCATCGTGTTCCGTTGAGGAGACCGCATGAATCCGCAACAAGCATCCAGGCTGGCGGCGCTGCCGCTGGCCGGCCTGGTTCGGGAATATCCGAATCTGCTGAGCCATCTGCTGAACGGGCCGGAGGACGCGCGCGCGCCGCGCGATTTGCACCCGGTGTTCTACGGCTGCTACGACTGGCACTCCGCCGTGCACGGCTTCTGGCTGCTGGCGCGGCTGGCTCGCCGTTTCCCGGCCTTGCCGGAGCAGGCCGAGATCGCCGCCCTGTTCGCCGGCCATTTTACGCCGCAGACTTTCCAGGCGGAGGCGGACTATTTCGCCGCGCCGGGCCGCGCCAGCTTCGAGCGGCCCTATGGCTGGGCCTGGCTGCTGGCCCTGGCGCAGGAGCTCGAGGCCTGGGATCTGCCGCAAGCCGGGTCATGGCGGGCGGCGATGCAGCCGTTATTGGCCTTGATCCGCCAGCGCTGGCTGAGGTTTCTGCCTTTGCAGGATTACCCGATCCGCGGCGGCGGGCACGCCAACACCGCCTTCGCCTTGCTGCTGAGCCTGGACTACGCCCGCGCCGCCGCCGATGCCGAGCTGGCGCAGGCGTTGGAGGCGGCCGCCCGGCGTTACTTCCTGGCCGATGCGGACTATCCGACGCGGCTGGAACCGAGCGGCGACGACTTTCTGTCGCCCAGCCTGTGTCAGGCCTTGCTGCTTGGCCGGCTATTGCCGGCCGAGGCGTTCCGCGACTGGCTGCGCGCCTTCTCGCCGGATTTGCCGCGCAGCGCTGCCTTGCTGAGCCCGGTCCGGGTCAGCGACGGCTCGGACCCCAAGATCGGTCACCTCATCGGCCTGAATTTGAGCCGCGCCTGGTGTTTGCGCCAGTTGACGGCCGCCTTGCCGCCGGATGACGCTTGGAGGCCTCTGCTGAATCAAAGCGCGCGGGCGCATCTGGACGCCGGCCTGCCGCATGTGGTCAGCGGCCATTACACCGGCGAGCATTGGCTGGGGACTTTCGCCCTGCTGGCCTTGGAAGAGGGAGAGTGCGAATGAGCAAGACCATTTTGTTGACGGGCTTCGAACCGTTTGGCGGCGAGAGCGTGAACCCGTCGTGGGAGGCCGTGCGCCGGCTGGACGGCGAGACGCTGGCGGGCGCGGCGGTGGCGGCGCGGCGGCTGCCCTGCGTGTTCGGCGAGGCCTTGGCCGTGTTGCGCGAGGAGATGGCCGCGCTGCGGCCGGCGCTGATCGTGGCGGTGGGGCAGGCGGGCGGGAGGCCCGAGCTTTCGCTTGAGCGGGTGGCGATCAATGTCGACGACGCCCGCATCGCGGACAACGCCGGGCGGCGGCCGATAGATAGGCCGGTGGTACCGGGCGGGCCGGCCGCCTATTTCAGCACCTTGCCGATCAAGGCCCAGGCGGCGGCGCTGCGCGCGGCGGGCATTCCGGCGGCGGTGTCGCAGAGCGCCGGCACCTTTGTCTGCAACCATGTGTTCTACGGCCTGATGCACGCCTTGGCCGGAACGCCCGCGCGCGGCGGCTTCATTCACATCCCGTATCTGCCGGAGCAGGCCGCCGCGCATCCCGGCGCGGCCAGCATGAGCTTGGAGACGATAGTCGCCGGCCTGAGGCTGGCCCTGAAAACGGCGTTGACGGCGACGACGGACATCGTGGAAACCGGCGGGGCGACGCATTAGCGCGGTGTAGAATCCACGGCGCGGCACGGCGGGTACGGTCTGCAAGCGTTCCCGCGCCGCCGCATGCCGCGCTCCCCGCCGCGAAGCCTGGCGGTGTGAACGGCTAAGCGCGTTCTTGGACGGCGTTCAGCTCTTGAGCGCGCGCAGCCACTGCCAGCTGGCGATGCCGGCGAGGGTGGCCAGCAGCGAACCGCAGACATGGACGGCGACGGCGGTCAGCGCCGGCAGCAGCCGCTGTTGCTGCAGCAGGGAGACGACTTCGGCGGAGAAGGTGGAGAAGGTGGTCAGGCCGCCGCAGAAGCCGGTGATCACCAGCAGCCGCCATAGCGGCGACACGCCCGGCGCGCTGGCGAAGAAGGCGACGGCGAGGCCGATGATGTAGCCGCCGACTAGATTGGCGGCCAGGGTGCCCGGCGGCAGGCTGGGCCACAGGCTGTTCAGCTTGACGCCCAGCGCCCAGCGCAGCAGCGCCCCCAGCGCGGCGCCGACGGAGATGGCGAGTATGGTTTTCCACATGGAGCGGGTCTGGCATAAAAGCAAAACCCTATTGTGCCGGCCAGACGCCGCCAAGTATAGGCCGGTTTGCCGGAGCGAGTTCAAAGCCTCGCGCGCCGGGGCGAGACAAGGCGAAACCGCCGAGAAGGCGGAACGCGCAAGGGGGAATGGGCATTTCCTAAGCGGCTTTCAAGGCCTTTGCCCGGCTAGCCCGCCTACGCGCAGCAGACATTGAGCCGTTGATTTAGAGGATTTCGGCAATGCTGCGCGCCGCGCGCTTGGCGTCCAGAAAAATCAGGCCCAGCTTGGCCTCGCGCCGCGCGATCACGGTCAGCACCGCGTCAGGGCTGGCGTGGCTCATCAGGATGTAGCCGTGTTCTCCCTTGACCATCACCTGTTCCAGGCCGCCGCGCGCCAGTTCGCGCGCGGTGCGCTCGCCCAGGGACAGCATCGCCGCCGCCATCGCGCCGACCCGGTCCTCGTCCACCTCTTGCGGCAGCAGCGCCGCCATGGTCAGACCGTCGGCGGAAATGATGGCGGACGCTTCGATGTCGGCGGACGCGCCGTTGAGGTCGCTCAGAATGGATTTGAGCATTTGTTCACGCATGGGTTTCTCCTGGATTGTTCAATGCGCCGGCCGCCGAGCGGCCGGGGTTCAGGCGTAGCGGCGTACCAGCAGCTCCACCAGGCCGACGAAGGCTTCGCTTTGCAGCCGCGGTTCGCCGCCTATGATCAGCGCGAAGGCCTGCTGCGCCACGTGCAAGGGGTAAAAGGCCAGCTGGCTGCGGCCGGCCGGATCCACCGAGGCCCAGGCGGCGCTGCCCAGGTTGAGGTGGTTCTTGAGCAGCAGGTGATGCCGGCGGCTCAAGGACATGAGGTCGCCGGCCAGCGCGGCGATTTCCTCGGCGGTTTCGTGGAGGAAGCCCGCGGTGGCGTAATAGAGGCCGTTGTCGTCGGCCAGCAGCGCCTGGCCGCTGCCGGACAGCGCCGCCAGCAGCTCCGGCAACTGGCTTTCCAGGTTGCCGGCGGCGGCCGGCCGCGGCTCGGCGGTGCCGTGGACGAATTCCAGCCGTTGCAAGCGGTAAAGGGTGGCCAGCGCTTGTTCCAGTTCGTCGTCGCACCATTCGCTGAGCAAGGGTTCGCTAAGCGGCACCGCATGGCCCAGCCGCAGGATGTTGAGCAGCAGACGGCGGGTCAGGTCGGCCTCCGCGCCGGCGACGGCGTAAAAGGCGCCGGCCGGCGTGGCCATTGGATAAAGCGGCCCGCTCAGACGCAGTTCTTCGTTCATTGCGGTTCTCCCAGGCCAGGGTCTATCGAGTACAGCAGCGCCAGCAGCAGCTGTTTGATGTCTTCGCGGCGACGGCAGTCCACTTCGAACACCGGCGCGCTCAGCCCGCGGGCGGCCAGGGCGTCGGCGTAGACGGCGGTGGCGGACAGCGGCGCGAGGTCGGTCTTGCTGACGCCCAGCGCCAGCGGCGCGCGACGCAGCAGCGGCTCGAAGGCGCGCAGGAAGAAGCCGAGATCTTGCAGCGGATTGGCGCGGCTGTGGTCCAGCAGCAGGATCAGGCCGATGCTGCCGCGGCTGACGATGTCCCACATGAAGTCGAAACGCTCCTGGCCGGGGGTGCCGTAGAGGTGGATCTTGGTGTCGGCGTCCAGGCGCAACATGCCGTAGTCCAGCGCCACCGTGGTGTGGTCCTTGCGATGCAAGGTCATGTCGCTGGCCTTGGCGTCGGTGCGGATCGGGGCGATGTCGCTGATGGCGGCGATGGCGGTGGTTTTGCCCGCGCCCACCGGGCCCGCGAAGAGGATTTTGTTATCTGGGCTGCGCATGATGGAAGGTCGTGAGGCTCACAAACGGGTCACTTTTTGCAAGAGTCGGGACAGGAGGCCGGCGCGTTCGGGCGCGACGGCGTCGGGGCGCACCGGCGCGCTGGAGATCACTTTCAGGGGCGGCGCGTCGCTGTTCCAGTCCAGCAGGCCCAGCGCGTGGGCCGCGGAGAGGAAGGTGCAGGCGTGTTCGGGATCGACGCGCAGCAGCCGAATGATGATGCGCAGCGTGGCCGGCGTCTTGGTCAGCAGCGCGCTCAGTCGCGTCGCGTCCGGCAGCGCCGCCAGCCGGGTCAGGTTGGGCCACTGCCTCAGCCGCAGCGGAGTGTCCGCGCCGATGCCGGCCGGCAGCCGGCCCTGGCTGCTCCAGATCGCCAACTGCCACAGCAGCGCCGGCAGCGGCTGGGTGATGACGCCGGCGCTGGCGCCGGCGGCTTGAGCGTGCAGCGCGGGCGCGTCTTGCCGGCACAGCTCGCGCAATTGCTCCGCCGGCTGCAGGCATTGCGCTTGCGCGCGGTCCGGCCGCAGCCACAGCAGCGGCCGGCCCTCGGCCAGCAAGAGCGCCGGCCGAGGCTGGCGCGCCAGCCGCGTCGTCGCGCCGAGCAGGCCGCGTCGGGGGTCGAAGCGGGCGATGGAGATCGACGGCATGGACGGCGGCGGAGCCGGAGCGGCGACCGGTTCGGGCCGGGGCGCGGGCGCCGGGAGCGCTTCCGCTGCCCTTGCCGCGTCGGGCGCGCGCCGCAGCGCCGCTTGCAGTTGAGGAAACAGGGTCTCCACCCGCAGTGGCTTGGCCAGCGTCGGGACGGGCGCGCGCTCCGGCGGCGTCGCGGCGACGATCAGGGCCGGCAGCGCCGGATGACGCTGGCGGAATGTTTCCCAGGCCTGCCAGCCGACGGGGCTGTCGACATCGACGATGGCCAGGTCCGGCGCGCGTTCGTCGGACGGGGATTCGAGCAAGCGGTAGCGCAAGCTGTGGTGCAGGCGGAAGGCCATGCGAAGCAGGGCCAGCTTGCGATCGTCCATGCCGACGGCGAGCACGGCGATATCGGGGGCGGGAGGGGCGGCGCGCGGCATGGGCGTGCTCAGGCGGCCAGCATGCGCCGGCGGGCGGGGCCGGCGTCGGCGTCGGCGTCGAAACCGGCCAGCTGCGCGCTGACTTCCAGCGGCAGTTGGGCCACATGGCCGCGCAGTTGCCGCAATAGCCACTGGAAGCGCGCCCGGTCGTCCTGGCGGCGGTATAGCTGCAACAGGGGAGGATAGTTGGCAGCGTCCTCCGGCCGGCTTAGCACCGCTTGCTCCAAGGTCTGGATCGCCATGTCGACCTGGCCTTCGTTGAGGTAGGCGTCGGCCTCGCCGCGCGCGTCCAGATTCTCGGCCGCCTCCGTCTCGGTCCGCCGCGTCACCAGCGGCCGGCGCTGAGGCGCGACGGCCGGAGGCGCGCCGCTGAAGCCGAAGCTGCGGCCGATGCGTTCCAGTTCCGGCCTGCCCGGGCGTCGCGCCAGCAGGTCCAGCACCGGATGGGCGCCCAGCAGCCAGCCGGCGTGGATCAATTGTTCCTTGAGGCCGGCGCCGTGTTCGCCCAGCGCCAGATGGAAGCGCCATAGCGTCCGCGCATAGCGCGGCAGCTGGCGTTGCCGGTAATGCACGTGCAGCAGGTCCAGCAAATGCGTCAGCGAGTGGGGGCGCAAGGTCAGCGTCTGTTCCAGCGCCGCCGTCGCCGCCGCGTATTCTTGCCAGCGCAGCCAGACTTTGGCCTGACGCTCGGCCGGCAGCAGCGCGGCGATGGCGTCCTTCTCCCGCTCATTCAGCGGAAACAGCGGGGCGCAGCCGTGCAGCAGGACTTGCGGCCGTCCGGCTACGGGAGGCGAGGGTTGAGACGGATGGGCGGTGAGGACGGCTGCCGTGGTTTCCTCGGCATCTTCCGCCGCCAGTTCCGGCGCGTCGTCGCCCAGGCGCAGGCCGATGGCCTCCGGCCCCCAGCCCAGCCGTTGTTCCGCCAGCACGCGCAGGGCCAGCTGATTGCGCTCGACGCGCAGGCCGGCTTCCACCGCTTGTTCCAGCGCTTCCCGTCCGATCAGCGCCAGATCGTGCTGTCGTTCCAGCATCGCGGCGTAGTCGTCCAGCGCGCCGGTCTTGAGGTAGAGGCCGGCCAGCCGCAGCAACTGCTTGGAGGAGTGCGGCGCCTGTCGGTCCACATAGTGGCGCAGGGTCTGCGCCGCCTGTTCCAGATAGCCGAACTCGATGAAGATGTCGACTTCGGCGAGTGAATCCAGCTCGTCCACCTGATAGGGCTGCTCGGCGTCGCCGGCGTCCGTTGGGTCCGGCTCGGCCAAGGAGATGTCCTCGTCCCGCGCTTGGGCGGCGCGGTCGCGGCGAGCCTGCCAGCGCAGCGCGGCCAGCAAGGCGAGCAGGCCCATGGCCAGCGCCAGGCCGACGACCAGATCGACGGGGTTCTGCGGCAGCCAGTCAGTCATGGCGCGGCGCCTCG
Source organism: Chromobacterium sp. Panama (assembly GCF_003052555.1). Lineage (NCBI taxonomy): Bacteria > Pseudomonadati > Pseudomonadota > Betaproteobacteria > Neisseriales > Chromobacteriaceae > Chromobacterium > Chromobacterium sp. Panama. The sequence goes on along the minus strand of NZ_QARX01000001.1, from coordinate 2,601,967 downwards.
CGCGGCGGCGGCGTGAAATCGGCGGGGCCGATCAGATCGGTGCCGCATTCCAGGGTTTCGAACCAATCCAGAAAACGCTTCACCATGGGCTTGCCCTGGAAGGAGCCGCCGTGTTGCGGCACGATCCATTCGATGTCCAGCCGGCGGACCATGTCCACCCACAGCCGGCAGGCTTTGTTGTTGGACATATAGCGGCGATGGAAGGCGAGCATGTGGCTGTCGTGCAGGTGGGCGTCGAAGTCGCTGACCGGCAGGCCGGCCGCGTGGCCGTCCATCAAGGAGGCGCCGATGTCGCCGGAGAACAGGATCTTGCTGATCGGGTCGTAGATCTGAAAAAAGCCGACCGTGTGCAAGTAATGGGCCGGCACGATTTGCAGGTCCGCGCCGCCCAGCCGCATCCACATGCCGCGCGGCGGAATCGCCACCAGCCGCCCGGCGGTGGCGCCGCGCATGCAGAAGTGGGGCAGGAAGCGGGTCCATTCTTCGGCGATGATCACCTGGGCGTCGGTGATCAGCAGCCAGCCGCCCACCGAGGCGATGATGTCCGGATCCTGATGCGAGGCGAAGATGTAGCGGGTGTGGGAGGGCAGGAAGTAATCGGCCAGTTCCGCGATCAGATGCTTGTAAGTGAGGTTGCCGCCGGGGTCCAGCAGAATGCCCTCGCCTTGGTCGATGATGGCGAACTGATTGGATTGTATGCCTTCGCCCTGCACCAGTTCGGTGAAGGCGACGCATTTGTGATTGCCGTCGTCGTAAAGCACCAATGCCATGAACCGCCTCGTTTGCTTGACCCGCCCGCGAATGGACGTGTTATGCCGTAAGAATGCGCAGATATTATGCAAGCGGTATGGTTGGGGTCTTGACCTGGGTCAAGCTCACCCGGAAGGAATATTTTTGCGCGGCGGTGACAGCATCGCCATAAAGATGTATTATTTTTACATCTTTAAGCCGGCCGGCGCCGAGTCGGCGTTTTTTACCCACAATAAAATGTATTAAGCACACATCTTTAGGAGCCCGCCATGTTGAGTCCCGAAACCCGCGCCCTGGTCAAAGCCACCGTTCCTGTGTTGCAGCAACACGGCCTGAGCCTGACCAGTCATTTTTATCGCCGCATGTTCAGCCATAACCCGGAGCTGAAAAACATCTTCAACCAGGGGCATCAGCACTCCGGCCAGCAGCAACAGGCGCTGGCCATGGCGGTGCTGGCCTACGCCCAGCACATAGACGACCCGTCGCCGTTGGCGCCGGTGCTGACCCGGGTGGCGCACAAGCATGTCAGCCTGGGCATCCGCGCCGAGCATTACCCCATCGTCGGCAAGCATTTGCTGGCGTCCATCCAGGAAGTGCTGGGCGAGGCGGCGACGCCGGCGCTGATAGCGGCCTGGGCCGCCGCCTACGGCCAATTGGCGGACATCTTGATCGCGGAGGAACGAGAACTGTATCGCGCCAGCGCCAACGCCGAAGGCGGCTGGGCCGGCTGGCGGCCGTTTCGCATCGCGCGCAAGGTGGCGGAGAGCGAGGAAATCACTTCCTTCTATCTGGCGCCGGCCGACGGCGGCGCGGTGCCTGGCTTCCGGCCCGGCCAGTATGTGTCGGTCAAATGTTTCGTCGAGGAATGGGGGCTGGCCCAGCCGCGTCAGTACAGCCTGTCCGACGCGCCCAACGACGAATATCTGCGCATTTCGGTCAAGCGCGAGGACGGCGGCGAGGGCAAGCCGGCGGGGCGAGTATCCAATCTGCTGCACGCGGAAAAACGGGAGGGCGACATTCTGGAGCTGAGCGCGCCGCAGGGCGATTTCTTCCTGCATGAAGAGCGCGACGGCCCGGTGGTGCTGATCAGCGCCGGCGTCGGTCAGACGCCGATGCTGTCCATGCTGCGGCATTTGCTGAGAACCGGCAGCCGCCGCGAAATCCGCTACCTGCACGCGGCTCGCCACGGCGGCGCGCACGCGATGCGCGATGGTTTGCGACAGATGCAGGAACGCCACGCGCAGCTGCGCGCCCATGTCTGCTACGAGGCGCCGCGCGCGGAGGACGTGTTGGACCGGGACTATCAGCAGCAGGGACGCCTGCAACTGAGCCAGCTGCGCGAGATGACGCTGCTGCCGGATGCCGACTATTATCTGTGCGGCCCGGTGGGCTTCATGCTGGCGCAGCGCGCCAGCCTGCTGGACTTGGGCGTGGTGGCGGAACGAGTGCATTTCGAGGTGTTCGGCTCCAACGCCGTCGGCGGCTGAGCCGCGGCAAGGCCCGCGCTCTATTGAGCGGCGGGCTTTAGAACCTGTTCAATGTCCGCCGCGCGTCCGCGATAGGGTCGGAAAGGGCCTTGAAAACAGTTTTAGAATGCTGGTGTACCATGTGTACACTTCGCTTCTTCAGCCATTTTTGCCTTGTCTCGCGCTGGCTCGCGAGGCTTTGAACAGGTTTTTAAGATCATGCAATTGACCCGTTTTACCGATCTCGGCCTGCGCGTGCTGATGTATCTGACCTGGCAGGAAGAGGGGCAGTTGGCCACCATTCCCGAAATCGCCGCCCGTTTCGAAGTGTCGCGCAACCATCTGGTCAAGGTCGTCCACTTCATGGCGCAGCAGGGCTGGCTGCAGACCAGCCGCGGCAAGGGCGGCGGCTTGGCGCTGGCGCGGGCGCCGGAGCGCTATCGCGTCGGCGAGGTGGTGCGCACGCTGGAAGGACTGTCGCAGTTGATAGATTGCGCGGACCCGCCGTGCGCGCTGCGGCCGGGCTGTAGGCTCAAGGGCGCGCTGGACGAGGCGCTGGCGGCGTTTTTCCGTACGTTGGACCAATACACCTTGCGCGATATGATGGCCGCGCCCACCGGCGAGGCCATCGTCCGGCTGCATCGGCAGCCCTTGTCTGTCTCAAAATGATGTTGGCGTATTTTGTTTGGATTCACATGGATTATCATTTGTAATATTTTTTGTATCTTATTGTCGTGAACGCGGCGGGTACTTACACTGCCCGCCATGCGTTATCCCATCCTCCTCCCCGTCGTTTTATTGTTGGCCGGCTGCGACGCGGCCGAATTTTCAAAAATCAGCCAATCCGCGGAAGTCAAAACCCTGGCCAAGGCCGGAGCGGCCGTGGTGCGCCAACTGGAGCAGGCGACGCGGCCCGCGGCCGAGGCCGGCGCGCCGGGCCGGGTCCAGGCGGCACAGCTGGTCAGCGGCGTCAAGCAAGTGGGGCACCGCGATTTTTCCAACGCCAAGAAAGTGCTGCCGCGGGTGTTCTCCGGCATGGAGCAGGACTTTTATTGCGGCTGCGATTACCGCGGCAAGGCGGTGGATTGGGCGTCCTGCGGCTATGTGCCGCGCAAGTCCGAAACCCGCGCCAGCCGCATCGAGTGGGAACACGTGGTGCCGGCCTGGAATCTGGGCCATCAGCGCCAATGCTGGCAGCAGGGCGGCCGCAAGAACTGCGCGTCCAGCGATCCGGTGTTCCGCATGGCGGAAGGCGATCTGAACAATCTGGTGCCGGCGGTGGGCGAGGTCAACGGCGACCGCGCCAACTTCGCCTACGGCGCGTGGAGCCGCAAGCCGGCGACCATGTACGGCCAATGCCAATCGGTGACGGATTTCGGCAACAAGCGTTTCCAGCCGCGCGAGGAAGTACGCGGCGCGGCGGCGCGCATCACCTTGTACATGCACGCGCGCTACCAGCTGCGCATGAGCCGTCAGGATCAGCAACTGATGTGCGCCTGGGCGCGCCAGTATCCGGTTAACGCCTGGGAGCGCCGCCGCGACGCGCGCATCGTTCAACTGCAGGGCGAGGGCAATTTCCTGGTGGCGGAGCCGCAGCGGCTGGCCGAGCTGTGCGGCGCTTGAGCGCGGCGGCCGGACGGTCTTATTTGACCGCGCCGTCCATGCCGCGCATGAAATAGCGCTGGCAAAACAGGAAGACCAGCAGCACCGGCGCGATGGTCAGCACCGCGCCGGCGGCCACCATGCGCGTGGAGGTGGCGAAAGCGCCCTTCAGATATTGCACCCCGACGGACAGTGGGTAGAGGTCCGGGTTCTTCAGCACCACGCTGGGCCAGACATAGCTGTTCCACGACCAGACCAGGGTGAAGATGGCCAGGGTGGCCAGATAAGGCCGGCTCAGCGGCAGGCAGACGCGCCAGAACAGCTGCCAGTCGTCGGCGCCGTCCATGCGCGCGGCGGCGACGATTTCTTCGGGAATCTCCTCGAAGGCGTGCTTCATCAGAAAAATGCCGAAGGCCCCGGCCAAGGCCGGCAGCGCCACGCCGACGCGGCTGTCGTCCAGGCCCAGCCAGGACAGCGTCACGTAATTGCTGAGCACATTGGTTTCGCTGGGCAGCAGCAGGGTGGCGATGATGGCGTAAAACACCCACTGCCGGCCGCGGAAGCGCAGCTGCGCCAGCGCGAAGCCGGCGCAGCTGGAAACCAGCAGGGTGCCGGCGGTGGTCAAGGCGGAAATCAGCGCCGAGTTCCATAAAAACCGCCCCATCGGAATCTGGGTCCAGACTTCGCGAAAGTGAGCCAGCGACAAGGGCTCGGGCAAGCGCGGCGGGAAGTCGAACACCTGCTCGCCGTCGCCCAGCGCGATCATCAAGGTCCACCAAAACGGATAACAGGCGGCGCAGGCCAGCGCCAACAACAGCAGATAGTCCGGCAGGCGCCGCAGCGCGCGCGAACGGGTTTGCCGGGCGGGGCGGGCAAGCGGGCTTGAGACGGCGGTCATGGCGGGCGTCCTGAAACTAGCGGTGGGCCGGGCGCAGCAGGCGGAAGTTGAGGCCGGCCAGCAATAGGCAGATCACGGTCAAGAGCAGGCCGGCGGCGGCGCCGCGGCCGAAGTCCAGCTGATCGAAGCCTTGGTGGAACATGTAATACAGCACGGTATAGGTGGAGTTCAGCGGGCCGCCGCGGGTCATCACCAACACCTCCTCAAAGGCCTTCAGCGCGTCCAGAGTGGAAATCAGGCTGCAAAACAGAATGGTGGGCTTCAGCATGGGCAGGGTGATGCGCCAGAAACGCTGCCAGGCGTTGGCGCCGTCCAGCAAGGCCGCTTCCTGCATTTCCGCCGGGATCGCCTGCAGGCCGGCGAGGTAGAGCACCATGTAATAGCCGACGCCGCGCCAGAAGGTGACGAACATCACGGAAAACAGCGCGATGTCCTCGTCGCTGAGAAAGCCGATTTCCTGTTCCGCCGCCAGCAGGCGCAGCCAGCGCAGCGCGCTGTTGAGCACGCCGTAATCGGCGTACATCCAGTTCCACATGATGCCGACCACGGCGACGGTGGTGATCACCGGCAGATAGACGGCGGCGCGAAACAGCTTGACGCCGCGCAGCGGCCGGTTGGCCAGTAGCGCCAGCGCGATGGCGGCCAATTGGATGACCGGCACCACCAGCAGATAGAGCAGGGAATTGCGCAGCGCGCGCCAGAACACCTCGTCCTGCAGCAAATAGTCGAAGTTCTCCAACCCCGCCCACTGCGGCGGCGACAGCAGATCGTAGCGAGTGAAGGCCAGATAGCTGCCGAACAGCAGCGGCCAAAAGGTGAACGCCGCCATCAGCAGCAGGGCCGGGGCCAGGAACAGCCAGGCGTTGCGGGCGCTGGATTTCATCGCGGCGCGCTTATTTCAGCTGCCGGTTCCAGAAGGCGGCCGCCTCGTCCAGCGCCAGCTGGGCGTCCTTGCGGCCGGTGACCGCCGCTTCCACGCTGTCCACCAGTTTTTTCTTCAGGTCCGCCAGCCGCGGCACGCCGCCCAGGCTGAAAGTGCGGATGTCCGGCGCGGCCTTGGCGCCCTGGGCGCGGGCGACGTCGACCAGGCTGCCGCCGGCCTGGGTGAAGTAAGGATCGCGCAGCGCGGCGCGGGTGGAGGGGAAGGTGGCGCCGGTGACTTTGGAAAACGCCAGTTGCTGCGCGTCGCTGGTCAGGAAGCGGGCGAACTTGATCGCTTCGGCCTGGGTGGGCGCCGGCAAGCCCTTGGACACCGCCCAGCCGAACTGATAGCCGCCCTGAACCACGCCGGTGGGCCCCAGCGGCGCCGGCTGCACCCGGCTGACCGCGAAAATGGCGCGGGCGTCGGTCTGAGTGCGCCGCACCGCGGTGGGCGCGGTCTCCATCATCGCCAGCCGGCCGCTGTTGTAGAGCTTGACGCTGGCCTGGTAGTTGTCGTCGGCGAACAGGTTCTCCTTGGCCAGCGCGCCGGCTTTGTAGGCGTCGGCGTACTGGCGCAGCAAGGCCGCGTGCGCCGGGCTGTTGAAGACCGCCTTGCCGTTTTGCAGCAAGGGCAGGCCGCGGCCCAGCATGATGCCGTCGATCTGGCCCAGTTGCGGCAGCAGGCCGGGCACGCCGGTCTTGGCGCGGATGGCCTTGGCCGCGGCCAGCTGCTGTTCCAGGCTGAGCAGCTGGCGCGCCGGGTCCAGGCCGGCTTTGCGGAACAATTCGCCGTTGAGCACCAGCACGTTGACGTTGTTGTACCAGGGATAGGCGTAGAGCTTGCCGGCCACGCTGAGGTCGGCCAGCGCATTGGGCAGATAGCCGGCCTTGTCCGCGGCCAGCGCGCCGTCCAGCGGCAAGAGCGCACCTTTCTGCGCGTATTTGTACAGCCGCGGCACGTCGTGGTTGATCAGCGCCGGCGGCTTGCCGGCGGCGATGGCGGCGTTGAGCTTGGTTTCGAAGCCCTCGTTGAACACATCCACCCAGCGCAATTCGACATTGGGGTGCTGCGCCTCGTACTGCTTCTTCGCCGCGGCGAAGTAGGCGTCGAACTGAGGCTTGAGCGAGTCGGTCCAGTACTCGACCACGATCTTGTCGGCGCGGGCCGGGCCGGCCAGGGCCAGCAGGCCGGCGAGCAGCAGCGGGGAGAGGCGCATGGGATGTCCTTATGGAGTGAGGAGGGGTCAGTCGGCCAGCAGGAGCAGCGCGCCGGCGCAGGCGTCGCCTTGCGGCGAACTGAGGCGGCCGGCGAATTCCGGCGGCAGCCAATCGCGCAGCGCCTGGCCCAGGCCGCCGCACAAGGCCGTCGGCAAACTCTCGTCCGGATCCAGCGCCTTGGCGATGGACCAGGCGTCGCGGCCGGCCTGGCGCAGCAATTCGGCGGCCAGAGAGTCGCGGCGGCCATTGGCCACCACCAGCGGCGCCAACTGCGCGAACAGCGTGGGCGTGGCGCGGCCGTTCCAGGCCATCATCGCCTGCCAGTCGCCGCCGACATGTTTCAGCACCGCCCGGGTCAGCGGCGTGGCGGCCAGGCGGCCGTCCAGCGCCATCTGCGCGTATTGCGCCGCGCGTTGGCCCAGCCAGGCGCCGCTGGCTTCATCGCCGCTGGGATAACCCCAGCCGCCCGCCTCGCGATGACTGCCGTCCGGATACAGCGCTTCGCCTATGCTGCCGGTGCCCAGCGCCACGATCACGCCGGGCCGGCCGCCGTGGGCGCCCAGCAAGGTGGTGTAGCCGTCGGTGGCCAGGCGCAGACGGGCGTAGCCGGGATCGGCGGCGCGGAAGGCGGCCGCCCAATCGGCGTTGTGCACGCCGGACAGGCCCAGGCCGATCGCGCATCGCGCCGGCGGCGCCGGCGGCAGGCCGGCTTGGGCGAAGGCGTGGGCGACGACTTCGTTCACGGCGTCCCAGGCTTGCGGCACGCCGCGCGACAGCGCGGAGGGGCCGCCTTCGGCGCGGGCGAGCAGGCGGCCGGCGGCGTCGCTCAGGCAGACGCGGGTGCCGCTGCCGCCGCCGTCAACGCCCAGGCGGTATTCAAAAGCTTCAGTCACGGTGCTGTCCTTGGTCAAATGCGGGCGTCCGGCACAAATCCCCGCAACATCATGGGTTTGCATGGCCGGCGTCCGATGCCATTAGAATTTTTGAAAATTCAATCATTACGATGGCATTTCGTCAAGTTGATTTATTTAATTGCGGCGACTGGGCCGCCTGGCTGTCGCCGCCGCCGCAACAAGGCCGGCGGACGCGCTTGTCCGCCCGGGGCCGGCTCGCCATACTGCCGGCATGAAATCCATTCCTGCAGGCCAGGACCCGCGCACGGTGGCGGGGACCAATCTGGAGCACGCCCGCGCGCACAACCGTCGCGCGGTGATCGAGACCATACGCCTGAACGGGCAGCTGACCCGCGCCGAAATCGCCCGCCTGACCGCCTTGACGCCGCAGACGGTGTCCAATATCGCGGCGGAATTGCTGGACGGCGGCATGCTGTTGGCCGGAGAGCCGATGCGGGAGGGCGCGCGCGGCCAGCCGGCGATACCCTTGAGCATCAACCCGGACGGGGCCTACTCGCTGGGCATTCAGCTGGACACCCAGTCGCTGATCGCGGTGGCGGTGGACTTGGCCGGTCAATGCCGCGCGCGAGTGGAGGCGCCGGTGAGGCGGCCGGATCCGCAACTGGCCTTGCCCTTGATCGAAGAGGTGGTGGGCCGGCTGCGCGCCGAGTCGGGCATAGACTGGGGGCGGGTGCTGGGCCTGGGTCTGGTGATGCCGGGCCCTTTCGGCGTCGAGGGCATGAGTTCGGTCGGCCCCACCACCTTGCCGGGCTGGGAGGGGGTGGACGCGGCGGCGCAGCTGGAGCGCAGGCTGGATCTGCCTGTCCTGCTGGAAAAAGACGCCACCGCGGCCGCCATCGGCGAGCGGTTGTACGGCCGCGCCGCCGCGCTGCGCAACTTCGTTTATCTGTTCATCGGCGCCGGGCTGGGGGCAGGCTTGTTCCTGGACGGGCGCTTGTACGCGGGCGTTCGCCACAACGCCGGCGAGATCGGCCACATGATCGTGATGCCGGACGGACGGCCCTGCGATTGCGGCAACCATGGCTGCCTGGAGCGCTATGTGTCGCTGCGCGCGCTGTACGAAACGCTGGGCCTGGCCGACGACGCGGAGCTGGCGGCCCGCAGCCTGCAGCGGCCGACGCCGGAGATCTGCTACGGCATCGAGCGCTGGCTGGCCACCGCCGCGCCGCCGCTGCGCCAAGCGATCAATATCCTGGAAAGCCTGCTGGACATCGAGGCGGTGGTGATCGGCGGTTTTCTGCCGCCGGCCTTGCTGGAGCAGCTGGAGCAGCGGCTGCATCCGCTGCCGGTGTCTATCCGGCAAAGCTGCGGCCCGCGGGTGCTGCTGGGCGGAGCCGGCCGCGACACGGTGGCGCTGGGCGCGGCGGCCCTGCCGATCTTCGACGAGTTCAATCCGCAGTACGAGGTCTTGCTCAAAGCTTGAGAAGCGGTTGGCGATCCAGCGCGCCGGCGTCACGGCGAGATCTTTTTATGTCATTGGCTTGACCTGGCCATCGCGGCGCGTAAATATTGCCCATCATTAAAGCAAAACGCTTTATTTAATTGAACGGGGGCCGCGCCATGAAGATTCTGCTGAACCACATCGGTTTCGAACCGCAAGCGTCCAAGCTGGCCTTGTTGCAGGCGCCGGCCCAGGCCGCGCCGACGGCGCTGGTCTTGCTGGATGCCGAGGGGCGCGCCGCGACCGAAATTCCTTTGCAGCCGCAGGGCATGGCGGAGGGATGGCCGGAGTGGCATTACTGGCAGGCGGATTTCAGCGGCTGGACGCGGCCGGGCCGTTATCGGCTGTGGCTGCGGGACAGCGCGCCGCCGGTGATCAGCCATGAGTTCGAGGTGGGGCCGGGCTGCTTGGGCGGGCAGATGTTGTCCGACCTATTGCATTATTTCAAGTCGCAGCGCTGCAGCGGCCTTTACGACCAGGCGGATCGCGCGGCGCCGGAGTGGGGCGGCGAAGCGCGGCGGGACGTGCGCGGCGGCTGGTTCGACGCCTCCGGCGACTGTTCCAAATACCTGTCACACCTGTCTTACGCCAACTTCATGAATCCGCAGCAGACGCCCTTGCTGGCCTGGGCGCTGATGGCCGGCCGCGAGGCGCTGCCGCCGCAGCCGCGCTGGTTCGACGAGCGCATGGTGGACGAGGCGCTGCACGGCGCGGACTTTCTGTTGCGGATGCAGCATTCGTCGGGGTTTTTCTATATGACGGTGTTCGACGGCTGGAGCAAGGCGCCGGAACAGCGCGAACTGTGCGCCTATTCCACTCAGCGCGGGCTCAAGTCGGGGCGTTTTCAAGCCGGCTTCCGCCAGGGCGGCGGCCTGGCGATCGCCGCGCTGGCGCGCGCGGCGGAGTTGCCGCGCGACGGCGAGTTCGGCCGAGGCGATTATCTGGCCGCGGCGCGGCGCAGCTTCGCCCATCTGCAGCAATACAATGCGCGCTATCTGGACGACGGCTGCGAAAACCTCATCGACGACTATTGCGCCCTGCTGGCCGCTTGCGAGTTGTACGCGGCCAGCGGCGAGCCGGTGTTCGCCGACGCCGCCGACCGCCGCGCGCGGCGGATGTTGGCGCGGCAGGACGAGGCGGGCCGCTTCTGGATGGACGCGGAGCGTCGGCGCAGTTTTTTCCATGGCGCCGACGCCGGCTTGCCCTATCTCGCCTTGTTGCGCTTCGCCGCGGTGTTGCCGGCTTCGCCGTTGGCGAGCGCCGCGCGGCAGGCGGTCCGGCGGGGGCTGGAGGCCGAAATGGCGCTGACGGCGGCGGCGGGCAATCCTTTCGCCTATCCGCGGCAATGGGTGGCCCGCGACGGCGAGGAGGGCGCGGCGCGCTTTTTCATGCCGCAAACCAATGAAAGCGCTTATTGGTGGCAGGGAGAGAACGCGCGGCTGGCGTCGCTGGCCGCCGCGAGCTGCGCCTTGGCGGAGAGGGAGGAGGGGGACGCTCGCGCGGCGATGCTGAAGTACGCGCAGGGCGCGCTGGACTGGATTCTGGGGCGCAATCCCTTCGACGTTTGCATGCTGCAGGGCTGGGGTCGTAATAATCCGCGCTATGAGCCGGGCTATTACAACGCCTGCGGCGGGGTGTGCAATGGGATCACCGCCGCGCCGGGCGCGGACGAGGGCATCGCCTTCCTGAGCCCGGAACAGACCGATATCAGCCAGTCCTGGCGCTGGACCGAGCAATGGCTGCCGCACGGCGCCTGGCTGTTTCTGGCCCTGGCTTTGCGTGGAAGGGCGGACGGCGCTTGAAATGCGAAACGCCATCGGCAAGCCGATGGCGTTCTGTTTCAGCGGCCCCCGCTGCCGGGGGCGTCTGAGATTTACTGCTGCTGGGTGCTGCGCGGACCGCGATTGCCCTGATAGCCGCCTTCGCGGCGTTGGCCTTGGTAGCCGCCTTCGCGACGATTGCCGTAGCCGCCGCGACCGCCGCCGCTGCCCGGACGGCGATCACCGTAGCCGCCTTTGCCGCTGGTGTTGCGACGCGGGCCTTTCGGCGGGCGACGGGTGGGTTCCATGCCTTCGATCACGCCTTCGGTGATCTGACGCTTCAGGTACTGCTCGATGCGGCGCACTTTGTGGAATTCCTTGGACTCCGCCAGAGTGATGGCGGTGCCGTCGCGACCGGCGCGGCCGGTGCGGCCGATGCGGTGCACGTAGTCTTCAGCCTGTTTCGGCAGGTCGAAGTTCACCACGTGGGTGATGGTGGGCACGTCGATGCCGCGTGCCGCCACGTCAGTGGCCACCAGGATCTTGATGCGGCCGCGACGCAGATCGTTCAGCGTACGGTTACGCCAGCTTTGCGGCATGTCGCCGTGCAGGCAGGCGGCGGAATAGCCCTGGTCGGACAGCTTGTCGGCCAGTTCTTCGGAGTAGGCTTTGGTGGCGGAGAAAATCACGCACTGGTCGAAGCCGGACTCTTTCAGGATGTGATCCAGCAGACGGTGTTTGTGGTTCAGGTCGTCCGCGTACAGCAGGTGCTCTTCGATGGTGCCGCCCGAGGTCTCGGTGCGGGCGATCTCGATGCGTTGCGGATCGCGGGTCATCTTCTCGGCCATGCGGCCCACGGTGCCGTCCAGCGTGGCGGAGAACAGCACGGTCTGGCGGGTTTCCGGAGTGGCTTTGACGATGGTCTCGATGTCTTCGATGAAGCCCATGTCCAGCATGCGGTCGGCTTCGTCCAGCACCAGCATTTCCAGGCGGGAGAAGTCGATGCGGCCGGAGCGCATGTGGTCCATCAGACGGCCGGGAGTGGCCACGATCAGGTCAACCGGACGCGACAGCGCGCGGGTCTGATAGCCGAAGGAGGAGCCGCCCACCAGACAGACGGTTTTCATCCAGCGCAGGTCCTTGCCGTATTCCAGCGCGTTCTTTTCCACTTGCTGGGCCAGTTCGCGGGTCGGGCACAACACCAGTACGCGCGGGCCCTGGCCTTTGCCGGTGGAGCGCTCGGACAGCTTGGTCAGCGCCGGCAGCAGGAAGGCTGCGGTCTTGCCGCTACCGGTTTGGGCGGAAACCAGCAGGTCGCGGCCGGCGATGGCTGCGGGCACGGCTTGAGCCTGTACTTCGGTAGGGGAAGAGTAACCAGCGGCTTCCAGCGCGCGCAGGATGGTCGGGGCAATGCCCAGGTCGGAAAAATGCATGATGTCCTTTCAAGCCGGAAACTGCCGGCGTCACTTGTAGCCAGGTTGGTGGCGGTCGGTTATACGGCGCCTTTAAGCCGTAAATCATCGGCACTAACCTGACAAGCGGCGAACAGCGGTCCAGTCTGATGCGACATTATAAGCGTGGACGAAGCCTGGAAATGGTCAGGGACGATGAAGCAATCTCACTCGGGCTGAGGCGTGGTTTGGAATGCCCGGTGGAAACACAAGAGGCCGGACTATACGGTAAATCAGGCGGGTTTACAACTGTTTTTTCAAAACATGCCGGCTAAGTATTTGATTGTTTGCCGCTTGCCGCGGCGATTTTGCAAAAAAACTGTTGGAATCCGCAAAGACGACCGACAGCCAGGCTTGGACCAAGCGACGTCCGCTTATGGAGATTTGCTGGCTTCTAACTACACTTCAACGATGACGGGCCACGCGTGAAACCTTCGTTGAGGGCTGGCAATGAGTGGAAAAAACAGATTCGCAAGCACGGACCGGGCTCACTCCTGGTTGATGTCCTGCTCCCCTGGCGCGGCCTATGCCGTTTGCGTCGCCTTGGCCCTGGCCTTGACTCTGGGCCTGGCGCTGGCGCTGACGGCGTGGCGCTTGCAGTCGCTGGCCGGGGAAAAGGCCGAACTGGTCGCCGGCCAGCTCACTTGGCAATTGTCGCCGGCGTTCGCCGCCTTGACGCGATTGGACACGCTGCCGCCGCCGGAGCCGGATTGCCGCGCCCAGACCCAGGCCTTGGCGGAATTGGTCCAGCGCACTTCGCTGGTGCGCTTCGCCCAGGCGCGCGGCGCCGGAGGCCTGCTATGCGCATCGCGGCGCGGCGCGGTTGTGGAGGCGGACGGCGTGGAAGGCGGGGCGAGCCTGTTGCCGGCCGGCAGCGGACAGTTGTTGCCTGGTTTGCGGCTGGCGCATACGGCCGGAGTGCTGGAGCTGGACGCCGGTCCGCTGGTCGCGCAATTGGCCCTGGCCGAGCGCGAAGGCGTGAAAGTGAGCCTGCTGGCCGGAGGGAGGGCCTTGGCCGCCAACGGCGAGGTCAGAGAGCAGGGCCCGGACGCGGGCGGCGAGGTGGCCTGGGTGCCGTCCGCGCCGGCGCGCATCGGCGTGTTGGTGGCGCCGCAATGGGGAGCGGCGCCCTTGCTGGTGCTGAAAACCCAGTGGCTGGCCTTGTTGCTGGCCGCGGCGCTGGGCTGCGGCATCGCCTGGGGCGCGCGCCGCGGTTCGGGCGGGCGCAGGGCGACGGGGTGGGAAATCTCCGAGGGCATTCGGCAAAAAGAGTTCTTCGCCCATTACCAGCCCATCGTCACCGCGGCCAGCGGCGAATGCGTCGGCGTGGAAGTGCTGGCGCGCTGGCGGCACCCGGTGCAGGGCAATGTGCGCTCCGAGCTATTCATCCAGACGGCGATCGAGGCCGGCTTGATCGTGTCGCTGACGCGCTACATGTTGCGGCGGGTGGCCGAGGAGTTGAAGCAGATCGTGCTGCCGCCCGGCTTTATGGTGGGGCTCAATATTTCCACCGAGCATCTGGCCTTGCCCGAATTGCTGGAGGATTGCCGGCCGCTGGTCAATCTATTGCGGGAGAAGCAGGCGCAACTGGTGCTGGAGGTGTCGGAGCGGGCGCCGCTGCAAGAGGCGTCCGGCGCGCAGAAGGTGATCAATGGTTTGCGGCAGATGGGGGTGAGGCTGGCGCTGGATGACTTTGGCGCCGGCTACGCCGACAAGACATATTTGAGCCGCTGGGGCTTTGATTATCTAAAGGTTGAAAAAGGCTATGTGTCCGCCTTGGGGCAGGATAGCCTGAAGGGCAATATTCTGGACGGCCTGCTCTTGTCCTCCAATGAAATGGGGGTGCAGGTGATCGTGAAAGGGGTGGAGACCCAGGGGCAGCAAAGCTATTTGAATGTGAAGGGCTTCGAGTATTTGCAGGGCTTTTACTTCGGCAAGCCGATGACCTTGAATCATTTCCGGCAGTGGCTGTATTCCGGCATCGCCGAAAGCCGTACCCGCCCCTCGGGCAAAAGGGAGGGCGGCGGCTGAAACCGGATCGCGGCTTGGGGCGACGGGGGCGCTTTGTTACAATGCGCCCTTTTTTGTTTCAGGAAAGGGGTAGGGAATGATGTATGCCGTGCAGCGTTATGCGGCCTCCCGTCCTTGGGCCAAGCGCGTCAGCCAGCTGTATGTTCAGGCTTTGCAGCCGTCCGCGGCGCGCAAGGACATGAAGGAAGTGATCAAGCGCGAACTGGAGCGCGCCGCCCAGGTGTTTGAAGTGGGGCAGCAGACCATTGTCGCTGAACTGGCTTTGGCGGAGTCCTGGGGCTGCTTCGCCCGCCATGGCCGCGTGATTTCCCATCTGGACGACGGCCTGGTGCAGGCCTTGGCCCACACCCGGCTGCCCTCGCAATTGCCGGATACGCTGAGCTTGCCGGCCGACGCCTTCTTTTTACATGTGCCGGGCGGCGGCGGGGCTTTCGTCTCGCATCAAGCGGAGCGCAGGGCCTTGCTGCTGACGCTGGTGGGCGAGGGCTTTTCTCGCGACGCCGCGCAATGGCTGCACGAGTCCGACGGGGTGGAGGCCCTGTTGGTCAGCTATCCGGGCGAACTGGCGCCGCAGATCGCGGCGGTGGCCGAGCGTTGGCAGGCCTTGTTGGCCGCGGTGCTCAACGGCCTGGCGATGATGACCCAGCCTAAACTGGAGCGGGAGCAGGCCTGGCAGCCGGGCGCGCCGCAGCCATGGGTGGAGCAGGCCGGCGCGCCGGCTTGCGTCAAGACCCGGCAGCGCGGCCGCAGCCAATTGCTGAAAGCGGGTTTCAGCGAGGTGAGTTTCTGCCGTATTCCCGAGCTGGACGCCGCGCAGGCTTACGCGACCCAGGGTTACTGGCGGCGGCAGGCGTTTGGCGAAGCCAAGGCGAATTCGCGCCTGGTGTGGGTGGCGCCGAAATAAGAGCGGCGGCTTGGAGTCGGCTCTCAGTATTCCTGCAGCAGTTCGCGTATGGTGTCTCTGAGCTTGTTGGTGGAGAAGGGCTTGTCGCAGCAGGCCGAGACGCCGGCCGCCTCCACCTCGGCCAGCCGGTCGTGGTCGGTCTCGCTGGTGATCATCAGGATGGGCGTTCGCCCCTGAGCGCTGTTCTGACGGATGTGGCGCGCCAGCTCGCAGCCGTCCATGCCGGGCATGTGGTAGTCGACGATGATCAGCTGGAAGCTTTCGTTTTCCAGCAAGGGCAGCGCGTCGGCGCCGCTGGCGGCTTCGGTGAAGTGTTCGAAGCCCAGGCGCTCCAGCACGGCGCGCACATGGCGGCGCGAGGTCTGGCTGTCGTCGACGATCAACACCTGGACGTTGGCCAGATCCGTGTCCACCTCCATGGCCAGGCTCTCGGTATTGATGAAGTCCAGCGCGTTGGCCAGCACCTCGTCCAGTTGGCCGCTGGTGAAGGGCTTGGGCAGAATGCCCAGGCTGCCGGCCTGGCGGATGGGCTCCAGCCGTTCCGGATTGGTTTCGCTTGAGACCAGAATGAAGGGCATGCCGCTGAGATCGGCGCTTTCGCGCATCTGCTGCAGCAACTGCTGGCCGGTCATGTCGGGCAGATAGTAGGCGCTGATCACCAAGTCGGGGCGCGACTCGCGCGCGCGGTTGAGCAGCGCTTCGCCGTTGGGATGGATCTCCACTTTGGAGATGCCCATCTCGCCCAGCGCCTTGCTGATGATCTGCGCTTGCACATGCGACGGTTCCGCCAGCGAGATGATTAAATGTTGTACTTCCAGCATGCCTCTTCCCCCGCCTGTCTTCTCTATTTTCTCAAAGCCGCCCGCCAGCGCCGGCCAATGTCTGAGTGTCGGCGATTCCGGACGCGTCTTCAATGGTTCTTATGTTGGTTTGGCACGAATTGCGCGGTGCGGCAAGCAAAATCTGTCGCTTGGGCCGGAGGCGGCAAATCTTGCCGCTCATTGTTGCCGTTTGGGCCGTTGCGGCCGAGGGTTTGACGGATTGCCTAGAAAAATCAATGCGCTGGCGTGTCTGCATGGCTTGGCACGCTTCCTGCTTTAAGGTCGCCTCAAGGAGGCTGACATGCTAGACAAAATCGCCAAACATTTCGACTTTCAGCAGCGAGCGCTGAATTTGCGGGCCTATCGCACCGAGGTGCTGGCCAGCAATATCGCCAACGACGAAACCCCCAACTACAAAGCGGTGGATTTCGACTTCGGCAAGGCCTTGCAGGCGCAGACCGATGCGCAGGGTCGCTTGGCGATGAATCTGACCGATGCCCGCCACCTTGCCGGGGCCGGCGGCGCGGGCAACGGCGCCGCGCTGCAATACCGCGCGGCGGTGCAGCCCAGCGTGGACGGCAACACCGTGGACATGGATGTGGAGCGGGCGGCTTTCGCCGACAACGCGGTCCGCTTCCAGTCGACGCTGACTTTTCTGAACAAGCGGATCAGCGGCCTGAGTTCGGCGATCCAGGGCCAGGGAGGCAATAGCTGATGTCTTTGTCCAATGTGTTTTCCATTTCCGGTTCGGCGATGTCGGCGCAATCGATGCGCCTCAGCCTGGTGGCCAGCAATATCGCCAACGCGGAAAGCTCGACCAGCTCCACCGGCGAGCCCTACAAAGGGCGTCACGCGGTGTTCACCGCGATTCCGGTGACGGCGGCGCAGCCGCAGGTGGCCGGCGTGCGCGTGACCGCGGTGGTCGAAGACCAGACCCCGCCGCGGCTCAAGTACGATCCGGGCAATCCGCTGGCCGATCAGCGCGGCTATGTGACGATGCCGAACGTGAATCCGGTGGAGGAGATGGCCGACATGATCGCCGCCTCCCGCGCCTATCAGAACAATGTCGAAATCATGAATACCGCCAAGACGCTGCAGCAAAAAGTGCTGCAGCTTGGCCAGTGAGGAGTTAGGCGATGGCTAGCGCAAATCCTTATGACGTGTTGAACAGTCAGACTCAGACCAATCCGAACAGCAGCGTCAACGGCAGCAAGAGCAATTCCGGCGTGGTGGGCTCCAGCGCCAGCGACATTCAGAACACCTTTCTGAAGCTGTTCGTGGCCCAGATGCGTTCCCAGGACCCGATGAATCCGATGGACAACAGCCAGATGACGGCCCAGATGGCGCAGATCAGCCAGGTGGGCGGCATTCAGCAGCTGAACCAGTCCATGCAGGCCTTGATCGGCGCGCAGGCGGCCTCCCAGTCGCTGATGGCGTCCAGCATGATAGGCAAAAAAGTGTTGGTGGCCGGCAGCAGCCTGCCCAAGCCGCCGGATGGCGGCACCACCCCGGCCGGCGTCTTGCTGAACGGGCCGGCGCAAACGGTGAAAGTCAACGTCAAGGACGCCAACGGCAATGTGGTTCGCACCATGACCATCGACAAGCCGGTGGCCGGCGTCAATGCCTTCAGCTGGGACGGCAAGAACGACAAGGGCGAAGTGGTTCCGGCCGGCAAGTACAGCTTCAGCGCCGACGTGACCCAGGCCAGCGCCAACGGCAGCACCACGGCCGTGGCCTACAACACGCAAACGGTGACCGCGGTGGCGTGGGATAAAGGCGTTCCCGAACTGGTGCTGCCGGACGGCAGCCGCGCCCAATTGGGCGATGTGGCGCAGATGACCGCCTGATTCCACTGACCTCATTCGACTTCAAGGACTGACATCATGGGCTTTCAACAAGGTTTGAGCGGCTTGAACGCCGCCTCCACCCAGCTGGACACCATCGGCAACAACGTGGCCAACGCCAACACCGTGGGTTTCAAGAGTTCGCGCACCGAGTTCGCCGACATGTACGGCAACACCTTGTACGGCATCGCCACCACCACGCCGGGCATCGGCGTCAAGGTGGCCGCGGTGACGCAGAACATGAGCAACGGCAACGTGACCACCACGGGCCGCAGCCTGGACCTGGCGATCAACAACGGCGGCTTCTTCACCGTGGCCCAGCCGGACGGCACCTTGTCCTACACCCGCAACGGCCAGTTCCAGATCAACAATCAGGGTTACGTGGTCAACAACGGCAATTTCCTGCAGGGCTGGCAGGCGGACGCGGCAGGCAACATCACCCAGGGACCGGTCAGCAAAATACAGCTGAACTCCAACCTGGTGTCGCCGCAGGCCACCACCAAGGCCACTCTCGGCATCAATCTGGATTCTCGCAGCACGGTGCCGACCGTTACGCCGCTGGATCCGACCAATTCGGCCTCCTACAACTGGTCCAACACCAATACGGTTTACGACTCGCTGGGCAACCCGCACCAGGTGACCATGTACTATGTCGCTGGCGCGCCCACCGCCGCCGGCCGGACCTGGACCGCAACCGCCTATGTGGACGGCAACCCGGCCAATAACACGCCGCCCAACAGCAATAATTTTTCGTTGACCTTCAACACCTCCGGCGTGTTGACCACGCCCGGACCGTTCAACATCAACTTCACCCCCAGCCCGCTCAACGGTTCGGCGGTGCCGCAGACCGTGGCCTTCAGCTTCACCGGCTCCACCCAGGTGGGGCAGAACTTCGGCGTGACCACGCCGCCGACCATAGACGGCTCCGCGCCCGGCAATCTGAAGGGCATCAATATTTCGTCCTCCGGCATCATCCAGGCGACGTTCACCAACGGCCAGACCAAGACCATAGGCCAGGTCGCCTTGGCCAACTTCATCAACCCGCAAGGCTTGCAGTCCAAGGGCAACAATCTGTGGGCGCAGACCTACGATTCCGGCATCGCCTCCTACAATGCGCCCGGCACCGGCAATACCGGCACCATCCAGGCCGGCGCGGTGGAGGATTCCAACGTCGACCTGACCGCGGAACTGGTCAATATGATCACCGCGCAGCGCTATTACCAGGCCAATGCGCAGACCATCAAGACCCAGGACACCCTGGTGCAGACCTTGCTGAACATCTGATGAGTTGAGCGCGCGCGATGGATAGAATGCTTTACCTGGCGATGAACGGCGCCAAGCACGTGATGTGGCAGCAGGCCACCACCGCCAACAATCTGGCCAATGTGCACACCAACGGCTTCAAGGCCGACGTGGTGGCCTTCCGCGCCTTGCCGGTGGTGGGCGAGGGCGCGCCGACGCGGACCTATGTGGTGGACAACACCGTGGGCCACGATCTGAGCCAGGGCAGCTTGATGCACACCGGCAACGTCAGCGACTTCGCCATCGGCTCCAAGGGTTTCTTCGCGGTGCAGGCGCCGGACGGCGCCGAGGCCTATACCCGCGACGGCGGCTATGTGCTGGACGCCACCGGCATGATGCGCACCCGCTCCGGCCTGCCCATCATGGGCGACGGCGGTCCCATCGTGGTGCCGACCGGCTCCCGCGTGCAATTGGGTCAGGATGGCTCCGTGGTGGCGATTCCGCTGTCCGGCGCGGTGCGTACGCCGCAACTGGTCGGGCAGATCAAGATGGTCAACCCGGGCCCCAAAGAAGTGTACAAGGGCGAGGACGGCCTGTTCCGCATTAACGGCGGCGGCAACGCGGCCGCCGACGCCAACGTCAAGCTGGTGCCGGAAATGCTGGAGGCCAGCAATGTCAACTCGGTGGAAAGCCTGGTGCAGATGATTTCCCACGCCCGCCAGTACGACCTCAACGTCCGCCTGATGCAAACCGCGCAACAAGGCGATCAGCAGGCGGCTCAACTGTTGTCCACCAACGGTTAAACCATAATATGAGATTGCGAGCCGCGGCGGCCCTGTAAGGGAACGCGGCTCTGGAGACGAGGTAAACAAGCCATGATGCGCGCACTGTATATCGCCAAGACCGGCATGGATTCCAGCCAGTTCCAACTGGACGTGGTGTCCAACAACCTGGCCAACGTCAATACCGTCGGCTTCAAGCGCAGCCGGGGCATTTTCGAGGACTTGTATTACCAGACCCTGCGCCAGCCCGGCGCGCAGCTGGCCAACGGCAACACCACGCCCACCGGCTTGCAGGTGGGCACCGGCTCGGCGGCGGTGGCCACCGCCCGCATCCACTCCCAGGGCAATACGACCCAGACCGGGCAGCCGCTGGACATGGCGATCTCCGGCGAGGGCTTCTTCCGCATTCAATTGCCGGACGGGACCACCTCCTATACCCGCAACGGCGAGTTCAAGCGCAACGCCAACGGCGACGTGGTGAATCCGGACGGTTATCCGCTGAACCCCAATATCAATATTCCCGGCACCGCCAACCAGATCACGGTGTCCTCCGCCGGCGTGGTGCAGTACTTCTTGCCCAATAATCCAGCGGCGCAAACCGCGGGCACCATACAGCTGACCACCTTCATCAACCCGCAGGGTCTGGAGAGCGTGGGCAATAACCTGTATCTGCAATCCGCGTCCTCCGGCGATCCGCAGGACGGCGATCCGCAGACCGATACCCGCGGCGCGGTGCGTTCCGGCTTCGTGGAAGCGTCCAACGTCAACGTCACCGAGGAACTGGTCAATATGATCACCGCGCAGCGCGCTTTCGAGATGAACTCGCGCGCGATCACCACCGCGGACCAGATGCTGCAGAAACTGAGCCAGCTGTAAGCAAGAACGGGCCGCCGGCTGAGGCGGCCGATCCGGATTTGAATTGACGAGGTGTTTGATGAAGGCGATGGCGATGGCGGCGATGTTGGCCGCACTATTGAGCGCTTGCGTGACCCAGGAGCCGCCGCTGGTGCAGCAGCCGACCAGCGCGCGTCCGCAACCGCAGCCGGTCAGCATGCCCAGCAACGGCTCGATTTTCCAGGCGGCCAGCTACCGGCCGCTGTTTCAGGACCGGATGCCCGCTTATGTCGGCGACACCCTGACCGTGAACATCCAGGAAAACTCGTCGACCTCGGCTTCCGAGCAGACCACCAATACCCGCACCTCGGGCCTGAACAGCAGCATCAACGCCGGCATCAAGATTCCCTTCCTGCCCAGCGGCGCCGCCGGCGGTTTGGCCGGCGCCAATTTCGGCGGCTCGGGTTCGGCCAACAATACCGGCAAGGGCGACAACAAGGTGGCCACCTCCTTCGTCAGCTCCATCACCGTCACGGTGCTGGAGGTGTTGCCCAACGGCAATCTGTCGGTCAGCGGCGAGAAAGTCGTGAGGGTGAACAGCGACACCGAATCGATCCGCCTGTCCGGCGTGATCAATCCGCGCGATATCGGCGCGGACCGCAGCGTGTCTTCGCTCAAGGTGGCGGACGCCCGCATCGAGCAGCAGACCAAGGGGACGCACCGGCTGTACAATGAGCCGGGTTGGCTGGCCAAGTTTTTCATGAGTATATTGCCGATTTAACGGATTACCGGCCCGGGCGCGGCCATCTGGCGGGCGCGGCGGGCTGAAAGCGGGCGAAAATGAAGCGATTGATGTTAGCGATGCTGCTGGCGCTGGCCGTGTTTCCGGCCATGGCGGCGCAGCGTTTGAAGGATCTGACCAATGTCGGCGGGGTACGTCCCAACCAGTTGATAGGCTATGGTCTGGTGGTGGGCCTGGACGGCAGCGGCGACAAGGTTACCTCCTCGCCCTTCACCGGCCAGGCGATGTCCAATATGCTGAATCAGCTGGGCGTGCAAGTGCCTCCGGGCACCAAGCTCGACCCCAAGAACATCGCCGCGGTCACGCTGACCGCGACCTTGCCGCCGTTCGCGCGGCAGGGGCAGGCGATAGACGTGACGGCCTCGTCTATCGGCGACGCCAAAAGCCTGCGCGGCGGCACCTTGCTGCTGTCTCCGCTGAAGGGCGCGGACGGGCAGATTTACGCGATGGCGCAGGGCAATGTGGTCGTCGGCGGCGCCGGCGCCTCCGCGGGCGGCAGCTCCGCCCAGATCAATCAGCTCAGCGTGGGCCGCATTCCGGCCGGCGCCACGGTGGAGCGCGAAGTGCCCACCGCGCTGGGGTCCGGCGAATTCGTCAATCTGGAACTGCGCGAGTCCGATTTCACCACCGCCAACCGCGTTGTGCAGGCGATCAACAAATCGTTCGGCCAGGGCACCGCGCGCGCGGTGGACGGCAGGCTGATCGAAGTGCGCGCGCCGTTCGATCCGGACCAGCGCGTGCAGTTTCTGTCCAAGATGGAAAATATTGCCGTCGACCCGGCAGATGTTTCCCCCACCGTCATCATCAACGCCCGCACCGGCTCCATCGTGATGAATCAGGCGGTGACCCTGGCGCCGTGCGCGGTGTCGCACGGCAACTTGACGGTGACCGTCAGCAACACGCCGCAAGTGAGCCAGCCCAACCCGCTGTCCGGCGGCAAGACCACGGTGACCAACCAGGCCGACATCAGCATCAACACCCCGGGCAGCAAGCTGATCAGCCTGCCCAACGGCGCCAATCTGTCGCGGGTGGTGGCGGCGTTGAACGCGCTGGGCGCCAACGCTCAGGATCTGATTTCCATCTTGCAGGCGATGAAATCCGCCGGCGCGTTGAAAGCGGATCTGCAGATTATCTGAGCGCCGCCAGGGCGGCGAACAAAAAGACGGCCGCGCGGCCGTCTTTTTATTCCTGGCCCGAATCTTGCTATTAGCTGGATTCCAGGAGCGAGAAATGACGATTCAGTCCATCAATGCCGGCGCCGTGAGCGCCAACGATTTGCTAAACCGGCAGCTGGCCGTGGATCCGAACCAGCTGAACGAGCTGCGGGCGCAGGCGATCAAGGACCCCAAGGGCGCGGCGAGACAGGCGGCGTCGCAGTTCGAGGCCTTGTTGATGAGCACCTTGCTCAAGAGCATGCGCGAGACCAAGTTCGACCCGGAAGGCGAATCCAACGATTTGAGCACCTACCAAGGCCTGTACGATCAGCAACTGACCCAGGCTTTGAGCTCCAACGGCGGCCTGGGGCTGGGCGATATGTTGTATCGCCAGATCGCCAAGCAGTCGAACTTCGATCCGGACGACAAGAGCGCGCGCACGATTTACGCCGCTCCCGGCCCGCAATTGGCCGCGCGTCCGGCCGGCGGCGCCAAGGCCCTGCAGGCCTACCAGGAAGCGCAGCAGACCGCCGGCGCGGTGTTGAGCTTGACGGCTCCGGCGGCTCAGACCAAGGCCGAGGCGGCCGGCAAGGGCGGCAGCCGCGACTTCGCCGCCGAAATGCTGCCGCATGCCCGCACGGCCGCGGCCCAGCTGGGCGTGGCGCCGGAAGCCGTGGTCGCGCACGCGGCGCTGGAAAGCGGCTGGGGCAAGCGGGCGATCCGCCATCCGGACGGCAGCAACAGCCATAATCTGTTCGGCATCAAGGCCAGCGGCGATTGGCAGGGACGCACGGTCAGCGTGATGACCACCGAATACGAGGGCGGCGTCGCGCAGAAGCGGGTGGAGAAATTCCGCGCCTACGGTTCTTATTCCGAGGCCTTCAGCGACTACGCCCGTTTGTTGAAGGATTCGCCGCGCTACAAGAGCGCGCTGAACCAGGGGCAGAATATGTACGGCTTCGCGCATGCGCTGCAATCCGGCGGCTACGCCACCGATCCGCGCTACGCGCGCAAGCTGGTGGACGTGGCGGCGACTTTGGCGCAGCAAACCACGCGCAGTTAAGGACAAGGCAGCGGCGGCCGAGCTTGCACTTCAGGGTCAAGTTTTGGCGCGCCGGGCCGATAAGGCAAAGAGAGGTAAATCATGAGCTCCAATATTTTCTCGATCGGCGTGAGCGGACTGAATGCGGCTCAAACGGCTTTGTCGGTAACCGGCAACAACATCGCCAAC
Organism: Chromobacterium sp. Panama; assembly: GCF_003052555.1. Taxonomy (NCBI): domain Bacteria; kingdom Pseudomonadati; phylum Pseudomonadota; class Betaproteobacteria; order Neisseriales; family Chromobacteriaceae; genus Chromobacterium; species Chromobacterium sp. Panama. The sequence continues at coordinate 2,577,901 of NZ_QARX01000001.1, read as the reverse complement.
GTCTCCACGCCGGGGTACAACGTTCAATACATCACCCAGGCCGGCCGCACGCCGCAATATCAGGGCTTCGGCTTCCTGGGGCAGGGCGTGGACGTCACCAATGTGCTGCGCACCTATGACAAATTCCTGTCCGGCCAGGTGCAGACCGCGCAGACCAACAGCAGCTATTACAGCACCCAGGTCAAGCAGCTGAATCAGATCAACAATCTGATGGCGTCGACCGACGTGTCCATTCTGCCCGCCTTGCAGGATTTCTTCGGCGCGATGCAGACGCTGTCGCAGCAGCCTGACGCCATTCCCAGCCGGCAGACCGTGCTCAATATGGCCCAGGCGCTGAGCACCAAGTTCGCTACCGTCGACGGCCAACTGCAGCAACTGCAGTCCGGCGCCAACGGCCAGATCAAGAGCACGGTGGACAGCATCAACTCGCTGGCCTCGCAGATCGCCAGCCTCAACACCGAAATCGCCGCCTTGACCGGCGGCAATCAGCTGAGCGCGCAGCCCAATACGCTGATGGACCAGCGCGATCAGGCCATGCTGGAATTGAACAAGCTGGTCAGCGCCAAGGCCGTGCCGCAGGCGGACGGCACTTACTCGGTATACGTCGGCAACGGCCAGACCCTGGTGACCGGCGGTCAGACCAATACCCTGGCCACCCAGCCGCTGCCCAGCGATCCCACCACCTTGCAATTGGTGTTCAACAATCCCAACGGCACGGTGACGGCGATTCCGAACAATCTGATGTCCGGCGGCCAACTGGGCGGTTTGCTGAACTTCCGCGACGGCCCTTTGTTGCAGGCCCGGCAACAGCTGGGCACGATGGCGATCAACTTTTCCGCTTCGATCAATTATCAGAACCAACTGGGCGTGGACAATACCGGCGCCGCCGGCCTGCCCATCTTCAACGATCTGAGCAGCTACGCCTCCAATCCGCAGAATGCGGCCAGCAATCTGCAAGTGCTGATGGGCGATCCCAATAAACTGGCCACCGCGTCCAATATGGTGTCCACCGGCGGCGCCGGCGGCAACGGCGTCACCATGAGCGGCGTGTGGGCCACCTTGCCGGGCGGTTACGCGGGCAGCATCAACAGTGTGCCGCCGGTCTTTCCCGGCACCGGCACGCATCCGTCCATCGGCATGACCGGGATGACCATCACCGCCGCGGGCACCCCGGCGACGATGACGGCCACCATCGCCGGCCCCAACGGCGGCGGACCTTACAATGTGGTGCCGGTGGGCGGCGGCGCCAGCAATAGTTTCAAACTGCAGACCACGGCGGTGCCGCCGGTGGACGTGGGCGTCAGCTTTCAGCTGTCCGGCGCGCCGATCAACGGCCAGACCTTTACCGTGGGGCCGGCCCCGGCAGGGACCAAGCCGCCGCCGGGCGACAACACCAATTTGCGCGAGCTGCTGGCGCAGCAGAACCTCAAGCTGATGGGCAATCAATCTTACGGTTCGTATTATTCGACGTTGGTGGCCTCGGTGGGCAACCAGACCAATACCGCGCAATTGCAGTCCGCGGCCATGCAGAATACTTTGAAGCAGACCACGGAAAGCCTGTCCAATGTTTCCGGGGTGAGCCTGGATCAGGAGGCGGCCAATCTGATCAAGTACCAACAGTCCTATCAGGCGTGCAGCAAGGTGATACAGGTGGCGCAAACCACCTTCTCCAGCATTCTGAACCTGATGGGCTAAGGAGAGACCGATGCGTATCAGCTCCAACAACATCTATCAGTCCGGCCTGAACAATATGCAGAGCTTGCAGGCCAGCATCTACAAGCTCACCATGCAGATCGACAATCAGCAAAGGGTGGTGACGCCGGCCGACGATCCGGTGGCCGCGGCGCGCATTCTGCTGATCAGCCAGTCGCAGGGCCAGAACAGCCAGTACATCAACAACACTCAGGCAGTCAGTTCCTGGCTGTCGCTGTCGGAAACCGCGATCAAGAGTTCGTCGGACCTGATGGCCAGCATGAAGGGTTTGGCCATTTCCGCCGGCAGCGGCGCGCTGAGCCCAACCGAGCTGCAGGCGATCCAGAAGCAGTTGCAGGAAGGCATCACCGAGTTGACGACTTACGCCAACTCCACCGACGGCCGCGGCAATTATCTGTTCAGCGGCAACAAGACCGATACGCTGCCCTTCGCGGTCAGCTTGTCGGCGGTGCCGCCGGCTTCGTATCTGGGCGATACCGGCCAGCGCAGCGTGCAGATCAGCGCTTCGCAGCAGATGACGATTTCCGATCCGGGCAGCACGGTGTTCGGCACGCCCGGCGGCAGCGCCACCGCGGCCTTCGACGCTCTGATCCAACTGAATACTCTGCTGGGCCAGAATCCCAAGCCCGCCAACTTCGGTACCCAGCTGAACAGTGCGATCAATGCCATTGATGGGGCTCAGCAGCAGATGTCGCTGTCTTTGGCGTCCATCGGCGCCCGCGGCCAGCAGAACGATAATATGCAGAATGTCGGGGGCAGCCTGAAACTGCAATACGCCAGCAGTATCGGCGATTTGCAGGATCTGGACATGCCGCAGGCGATATCGGATTTCACCTTGGCGCAGACTTCGTTGAAGTACAGCCAGCTGACCTATAACAAGGTGACTCAGCTTTCGCTGTTCAACTATATCTCCTAATCCGGCGTGCGCCGGACAAGACAAAGGCCGCGTAAGCGGCCTTTGTCGTTGGCGCGGGCCGGGTTCAGCTGTAGACGTCCACCTGGCTGATGCGGCCGGCGCGGCCGTCTTCGGTCAGGTAGACGCCGGAGCGACGAATATCGGCCTGGGACTGGTTGTCGGCGTTCTTGATGCTGAACGGGCTATCCACGCTGGGCAGCAGGATGGCGCCGATGCCCAATTCCTTCAAGCCCATCAACTGGTCCTTGTCGCCGTCGCGGCCGGACCAGAGCTTCAATTGCGCGAACGCGGCGTCGCCGTCGTCCAGCACGCCGTCGCCGTTGCCGTCCAGCTTGGCCAGATCGGCGAAGCCGTTGCCCGATTGGGTGCCGAACAATTCCTTGCCGTCGTTGATCTTGCCGTCGCCGTTGCGGTCCAGGGCCAGCCAGCCGCCGTTGTTGATGAAGGGCAGCTGGCTTTGCTGGCCCTTGCTCTGCAGATCGAAGCTGACGCTGGCGCCGCTGAAGCTGCCGGCGTCGTTGCCCAGGCTGAGCATCAGCGGGTCGGTGGCCTTGCCGTTGCCAAACTGTATCGTGCTGCTGCTGTGGTATTCGAAGCTGCGGCTCATTTGCACGTCCAGCGCGAAATTGAACTCGCGTCCGTCCTGGGTCTTGATCGAACCCTTGGCCGAAAACGCCAGGCTTTCGCTTTCCTGGTAGTCGACGGTCTGTTTGAACTCGCCGCCGGCGCGCGCTTGCTGCGACTGCGGGGCAGAGGACTGGCCGGATCGCGCGGGGCGCGAGTCGGCGGATGGCTCATCTTGGCCGTCGTCTCTTTGCAAAGTGCCGTCAACAACCTTGAACTTGACGCCCAGCACCTTTTCCAGAATGTCCTTGATCAGCCCCAGCATCGGCGTCATGCCATCGGCGAAGGCCTTGTCCTTGGCGCTGGCGTTGACGCCGTCGGAGCTTAGGCTGACGTCGGAGGAGGGTTTGGCCGGAGGGGAGGACGGGGGCAGCTGCACCCAGGTGCGGCTTTGTTGTTGAACGCTGAGACTTTGGCTGAAACTGTATTGGCTGCTCATCGACAGCGCCATGGACGCGACTCGCATTGCAGACTCCGGAACAGGAAGTGTAGGTGAACTGATATCGTCAATCCGGAGGGAAACTTGATGGCGTGGAAACACCTAGCCGGCGGGCCGGCCGGGCGATAGGCCTTAATTGCGCGCGGGCTGGATGCTGAGGGTTTCGATATGGTCGATCTGCATGATTTCGCGCGACAGATCCACGACATTGATCAGGTCGCGCCGGTTTTGCGCGGAGACCAGAAAGCTCCACTCAGTGGCGTCCGGGCCGGCGTTCAGCGCGATGCTGTCCTCGTGCAGGCGCACGCCGAAGCGGAGCAGGCCGGCGCTGAGCGTCTGCACCGTCCATTGGTATTCCGGCTTGAAGCGGATGACGATGAACAGGCTGAAGCGGCGCGGCAAGCATTTCTCCATCTGATTGATGGAGAGCATGCACAGCACGCACAGCAAGGTGATGGCGATGGCCGCGGCGTAGAAGCCTACGCCGACGAGGATGCCGATCACCGAGGACATCCAGATCGAGGCGGCCGAGGTCAGACCGCTGATGCTCAGCCCTTCCTTCATGATCATGCCGGCGCCGAGGAAACCGACGCCGGTCAGCACGCCCTGGGCCACACGGGTCATGTCGCCGTGGGTCATGTCGGGATAGAGGCCGCCGTACCAGTAGCCGGAGTAACCGACGATGCTGATGGCCGCGGCGGAGGCCATGGACACCAGGCCGTAGGTGCGCATGCCGGCGGCGCGGCCGTTGAACCAGCGCTCGTAACCCACCAGACAACCCAGCAACAGGCCGCCCAATAGGTTCAGCGTGATCAGCAGATTCACTTCCCACTTGGGGGTGGACCAGTACTGGCCGATCAGTTCGGAAAAGGATAGTGCCATGCGGGCTCCTGCGGCGCTTTGAAACGGCGAACGGACCGACGATAGCAAGTTGCGAGGCCGGCGGCTACTGGCTTGAGGGCGCGGCATGCTCAGGGGCGAGGAGGCGAGGCAAGGCGGCGATGTGATTTTTCACGTTCCGAGCGGACTTAAGTTTGTCAGTAGACGGCCGCCTTGTGATGGTGACGGCAGCAATGCCGGACCAACCAACCTGACTTCTGGAGCAAAAGCTATGCTGAGCCTGCACACCAATATCGCCGCACTGAACACCAAGTCCAACCTGACCGGCACCCAAACCGCGCTGTCCACCTCGATGACCCGTCTGGGCACCGGCTTCCGCATCAACTCCGCAATGGACGACGCCGCCGGCCTGCAGATCGCTACCCGTCTGGACGCGCAAAGCCGCGGTATGCAAGTGGCGATGAAAAACGCGCAGAACGGCATCTCCATGCTGCAAACCGCCGAAGGCGCGCTGAACGAAGTGTCCAACATCCTGCAGCGCATGAAGGACCTGTCCACCGAAGGCGCCAACGCCACCTCCACCAAAGCCGACAAGAGCGCGATGCAGTCCGAATTCGCCGAACTGGGCAAGGAACTGACCAACATCATGAAGAACACCTCCTTCGGCGGCGAGAAACTGCTGCAAGGCGGCAAGCTGACCGATGAGATGAAGTTCCAGATCGGCGCGTCGGCTGACGAATCCATGACGGTGAACATGAAGGATGGCATGACCGCGCTGAACAATGCGCTGGGCAGCGTTTCCAAGACCTTCTTCAAAGATGACACCGCTAGCACTGACTACGCCACCGCCGTCAAGACCGCTACCGATGCGATGCCGGCTCTGGTGACCGCGACCGACGCCGCCAAAGCCGCTTACGACGCCGCTCCGACCGATGGCACCAAGAAAACCGCTTACGAAACCGCGCTGAAGGCTCAGCAAGACGGCCAAGCCGCGCTGGACAAAGCCGCCAAGGGCGACGAAATCGGCAAAACCGACACCATCAACACCATCCAGGCCGCTCTGGATTCGGTAGGTTCGGTTCGCTCCTCCCTGGGCGCCAACGCCAACCGTCTGGACCACGTGAACAACAACCTGGCCAACGTGAACAACAACACCCTGGCCGCCAAAGGCCGCATCATGGACACCGACTACGCCAACGAAAGCGCCAGCATGACTTCCAAGCAAATGCTGATGCAAGCCGGCACTTCCATGCTGAAGCAAAGCGGCAGCATGAGCAGCCTGGCGATGTCCCTGCTGCAGTAATCGCGATTCAGCGTCGATCCGGCGCGAATCTGGAGCCAGCTGCGTACGCGGCTGGCTTTTTTGCGTCATGCGAGCGGGCTTTTGTGAAGGGGCAAGGCGATTTCAATCAGAGCGATCACGGCGGCGACCCCGGTTACGCCGAGCGCGCCGATCTCGAACGGCGCGCAGCCGGGCGCGGAACTGACGCCGGGCCGGCAGTGGGAGGCGGTGCTGAGCCGCACCGCGGACGGCCGTCCGTTGTTGAGCGGCGACGGCGTCCAGCTGGCCCTGCCGACATGGCCGCAAGGCCTGGCGGAGCTGACGCCGGGAACGGTGTTGAAAGTACTGGTGCTGGCCACGCAGCCGCGGCTGGAACTGTCGCTGTTGATGGAAAAGCCGGATGGCGACAGCGGCGGCGAAGCGCCGGCGCGGGCCTGGCAGCTGGAGCAGGCCGCGATGCCGAAGTTGGCGAGGCCTCAGCCGGCCGCCGCCGAATTGGCGCAGTCCTGGCGGCAGGCTTTGCTGGGACGCTTGACCCAGGCCGCGACCCAGTTCCTGCAGGCGGGCGGCAGCCATCTGCCGGGCGCCTTGTTGCAGCAGTTGCCGGAGCTGGCTCTGGCCGGCCTCAGGCAGGCCGCCGGCGAGCCGCCCTTGCCGCTGACTCTGCCGTTCTGGCTGTGGGGCGGTCCGGCGCTGACCTTGAGCGTAGAGGACGCGCTGGAGCGCGAGTCCGAGCCGGAACGGGACGAACTGGACCTGCTGCTGTGGCTGACGGCGCCGGGAATCGGCGCATTCTGCCTGCGCATCCGCCGCGTGGCGGCCGGGGTGGCGCTGGCCTTTGTGGCCGAGGCCGAGGTGTGCCGGGCTCTGCGTCGGCGCCTGCCGGAGATTGAGGCCGCGGCGGAGCGAGGCGGCGGCAGGCTCACCGCTTGCTTGATCGGCGAGCGCATGCCGTGGAGCGGCTTGGCGATCAGCCGGCACGGCGCAACGGGTTTGCAGGCGCAGCGTCTGTCGCCGCTGCTGTTTGCGGTGGCGGCGGAAGTGGCCGGCCAGTTGCTGGCGGGAGATGGCGCGCCGCTTTGAGCCGGCCGTGGTCTATAGTGGGTCCATGTTGCGCCTTCTCATACTGCTTCTGTGTCTGCTGAGCGTGGAGCCGGTCGCCGCCGATCCGGCGGCCAAGGGCGCCGGCGCGCCGCCAGCCCGGGATAATCCGGCGCGAGAGTGGACCGAGTGGGACGGCCCCGTCAGCGGGCCCGCGGCGCAGCCTGGCCGCAGCGTCTGGTTTTTGGCGTCGGACTTGCGCAACGGCGGCGTGGTCGGGGTTTACCGGGGCCTGGCCGAGGCGGGGCGTTTGCTGGGCTGGCGCGTGACGCTGCTGGATGGGCAGGGGCAGCGGAATTCCTTGCTCCAGTTTCTGGAGCGCGCGCAGCGGGAGCGGCCGGCCGCCGTGGCTTTGGGCGGTTTCGACGCCCAGGAATTCCTGCCGCAGATTCAAGGCCTGCACGCGCTGGGCGTGCCCGTGCTCGGCTGGCATGCCGGAGACAAGCCCGGCCCGGTGCCCGGACTGCTGTTCACCAATATCTCCACCAGCCCCTTGGCCGCGGCGCAAGCCGCCGCCGATTACATCGCGGCCAGCAGCCGCGGCCCGGTTGGCGTGGTGCTGTTCACCGACAGCCGTTTCGCCATCGCCACCGCCAAAACCCGGCAGGCGGTGCGGCAGCTGCAGACGTGCCGGCGCTGCAAGGTGCTGGCGGTGGAAGACATCTCGCTGGCTCAGGTCCAGCAGCTGTTGCCGGCGCGGGTGGCGGAACTGTATCGGCGCCACGGCAAGGCCTGGACCCACAGCATAGGCATCAACGATCTGTATTACGATTCCATCGGTTATCCGCTGGGCAAGCTGAACGCCTCCGTCGTCAATATTTCGCTGGGCGACGGCTCGCTGAGCGCGATGAGGCGGATTCGGGCGGGCCTGATGCAGGAGGCGACCATCGCCGAGCCTTTGCACTTGCATGGCTGGCAGATGGCCGATGAGCTGAACCGCGCCTTTGCCCGCCAGCCGCCCAGCCTGTACGTCACCCAGCCGCATCTCTTGGTCAAACAGACGATACGCGACAGTTATCTGAGCATCGGCTACGATCCGGCCAACGGCTACCGCCGCGCCTACGCGGCCATTTGGTTCCCGCGGCATTGATTTGCCGCGCGACGCGTGCTTAACTGGCGCTCAATCCACGCATCGTCATCCCCATGATCTCCACGATTTCCACGCAGGCGCTGGTCCATTTGGTGTTGGGCGCCTTCTTGCTGCCGCCGCTGAACATGTTGTTGCTGATCTTGCTGGGACTGGGGCTGCGCCGCCGCTGGCGGCGCCTGGGCGCCGGCCTGCTGACCTTGGGCATGGCGGGCCTGTACGCCTTGAGCACGCCGATGATGGCGATGTGGCTGAACCGGGGCCTGGAACGCTATCCGGTGATAGGCGCGGAGCCGTTGAGCCGGGCGGAGGCCATCGTGGTCTTGTCCGGCGGCAAGAAGCCCGCGCCGGAATACGGCGGCATGGAACCGGGCGCGGATTCGCTGGCGCGGCTGCGTTACGCCGCGCGGCTGGCGCATCAAAGCGGCAAGCCGATACTGCTGACCGGCGGCGCGCCGATGGGCGGGGAAGCCGAAGGCGCGGTGATGGCGCGGGTTCTGCGCGAGGAATACGGCATCGTCCCCCGTTGGGTGGAGACGCGTTCCAACACCACGCTGGAAAACGCCCGCTACTCCGCCGAATTGCTGCGCGCGGCCGGGATCAAGCGGATTGCGCTGGTCAGCCAGGGCTGGCATTTGCGTCGAGCCTTGCCGTTTTTCCAGCGTCAGGGTTTGGAAGTCACCGCCGCGCCAACCGCTTTTATCCGCTACGACGGCGGCGGCGTCGCCTGGTATCTGCCTAGCGGCCGAGCGATGCAGGAGTGCCACGCCGCGTTGAGGGAATGGCTGGGCATGCTGTTTTACCGGATGAAGGGAGAGTAGCCCATGCCGACGCAATCCGCCGCGTCCGCGCGGCCAAGAGTCGATCATCGCTTCTGGCGCGACGCGGCCTTGCCGCAGTTCGAGGCGCGCTCAGTGGCGGACGGACGCCGCGTCTGTTACGCCAGGCACGCGCATGAGACGTTTTCCCTGGGCGTCATCACCGCCGGCGCCTGCGACTACTTCAACGGCAAGGTGCGCCGCAGCGAGCGGGGCGCCTTGGTGTTGATGAATCCGGGCGACATCCATGCCTGCAATCCGGTGGCGGGGCAGGCCTGGTCCTATCGCATGCTGTATGTGGATGTGGGCTGGCTGGGCGGCTTGCAGCAAAGGCTGGGTCAGGGCCAGGCCGGCGGCTTTCGTCCCTTTGGCGAGGCGGCGAGCCGGGACCCGCGGCTGTTCTCCGGCTTCAACGCCTTGTTCGATGTGCTGTGCGCGGAGGGGCGGGAGCTCTTGGAGAAAGACGCGGCGGCCACCGCCTTCTTCGACGGCGCGCACCGGGTATTGGGCTTGGCCGTCGAGCCGGCGGCGGAATCGAATCAGCGTTTGGCGCGCGCGGCGGAATATATCGCCGCGCATTGCGATCAAGCCTTGCGCTTGGAGGAGATCTGCGCGGCGGCGGACTTGTCGGCCTCCTATCTGATCCGCGCGTTCAAGCGGCGTTACGGCGTCACGCCCCATGGCTTTCTGCTGAATCAGCGGGTGCAACTGGCGCGGCGGCTGATGCGCGGCGGCCTGCCCTTGGCGGAGGTGGCGCAGGCCGTCGGCTTCTCCGATCAAGCTCATCTGCATAAAATCTTCAAGCAGTACGTGGCCGCCACGCCGGGACAGTACCGCGCGGGCTCAGGTCAACAAGCCCAGCGCGCTTAGTCCCAGCAAGACCGCCATCGCTTGGTTGAAGCGGCGCAGCCGCCCAGGCGAAGCCAGTTTCTGTCCGAGCCAGGCGCCGGCCAGGACCCAGCAGGCTACCGAGGCGTAGCAAATCAGAAAGTAAAGCGCGGCGAAGCGCCATAAGGCCATTGCGTCTTGGCCCGAGGTGAACGCGGCGCAGCCCGCCAGCGCCGCGACCCAGGCCTTGGGGTTCAGCCATTGAATCGCCGCGCCCCGCCACCAGCCGGGTTGGACGCCGCTTTTGTCCCAGTCCAGCGCGCCGTCGCTGCGAGCCAATTGATACGCCATATAGAGCAAGAACGCCACGCCGGCCCATTGCAGCGCCTGCGTCAGCGCCGGCCATTGCCGAAGGGTCTGTTCCAGGCCCAGGCCGGTCAGCAACAGAAGCAGGGTGAAGCCGACGGTGGCGCCGCCGACATGGCGCATGCCGGCGCGCGCGCCATGCTGAGCGCCGCAACTGAGCGCGACGATATTGACCGGGCCGGGCGTGATGGAGGCGGCCAGCGCGAAGCCGGCCATGGCGAGAGTCTGATTCATGATGTGTCCTGGAGGGTGGGCGATGCGGACAAAGTAGCCGGGCGAGGGCGGGGCGTATTGTAGAAAATTGACCTGTCGGAGAGGTTTATCAAAAAATGCCTTTGACATGAATGGTTTAATGTAATACCAATTAAATACCAGCAAGGTCTGGGCTGACGTCCCGTTTGGCTCCCGTCTCCTGCGCGCGCCGACGCGGACGCTGCAATCCAAGGAGGAAGACGCATGTCGTTGAACTGGATAACCGTGATGCGGGCGTCCGCGTGCGCGCTGGCGGCGGGGCAGGCGTGGGCGATCTGCCCGGCATGGCAGGAGGGCGCCAGCTATCGGGCCGGCGACACGGTTGCGTACGCCGCGGCCAACTACACCGCGCGGGTGGCGCATACCGCCCATGTCGGCGCCAACTGGAATCCTCCGGCGTCGCCGACCCTGTGGCTGGCGGGAGGTAGTTGCGCGGGGGCGCCGGAGCCAACGCCGGAGCCGACGCCGTCTCCCACTCCTGGGCCGTCCGCGCCGTTCGCCAAACATGCTTTGGTGGGCTATTGGCACAATTTCGCCAACCCCAGCGGCGACGCTTATCCGCTGAGCCAGGTCAGCGACGATTGGGACGTGATCGCGGTGGCCTTCGCCGACGACGCGGGCAACGGCAAGCTCAGCTTCGCGCTGGATCCCAAGGCAGGCCCCGAAGCTCAGTTCATCCAGGATGTTCGCGCCAAGCAGGCCAAGGGCAAGAAGGTGGTGCTGTCGCTGGGCGGGCAGAATGGCTCGGTCACGCTGAACACTCCGGCGCAAGCCCAGAATTTCGTCAATAGCCTCTACGCCATCATCGTCAAATTCGGTTTCGACGGCATCGATCTGGATCTGGAAAGCGGGGTGTCGCAAGGCGCGCCCATCATCGGCAATCTGATTGGCGCGGTGAAGCAGTTGAAGGCCAAGGTGGGGGCGGGTTTCTACCTGTCCATGGCGCCGGAGCACCCCTATGTCCAGGGCGGCTATGTCGCCTACGGCAGCATCTGGGGCGCTTATCTGCCCATCATCGACGCATTGCGCGACGATTTGAGCGTGATCCATGTCCAGTACTACAACAACGGCGGGCTGAACACGCCTTATTCCAACGCCGCATTGGCTGAGGGCAGCGTGGACATGTTGGTGGGCGGCAGCAAGATGTTGATCGAGGGTTTCCCGCTGGCTTACGGCGCTTCGGGCAGTTTCAAGGGTTTGCGGCCGGATCAGGTGGCTTTCGGCGTGCCTTCCGGCCGCAGTTCCGCCAACTCCGGCTTTGTCAGCGCGGATACCGTGATCAAGTCGCTGGATTGCCTGATGGCCTTGAAAAATTGCGGCAGCGTCAAGCCGAGTCAGGCCTACCCGTCGTTTCGCGGCGTCATGAGCTGGTCGATCAACTGGGATCGCAAGGACGGCTTCCCGTTCTCGCGGCCGGTGGGGGCCTCGCTGCGCGGCCGCAACTGATGGACGTAAAAAAACCGGGGCGCGATTGCGCCTCGGTTTTGTACGGGTTCGAGCCGTGGCTTACAGCGCCGGCATCGCATAGCCTTCGATCTGAGCGGCGGCGACCAGCTGGCCCAGATAGGCCTGCATCGCCTTGTTGCCGGCCATGTCGTTCAGGTATTGCTGCAGGCGGTCCTTGATTTCCTCAAAGCTCACCTTGCCGCCCTCGTGGCGCTCTTGAACCTGGATGATGTGGTAGCCGAACTGGGTCTGCACCAGATCCGGCGCGAGCTGGCCGGCGGCGGTGTTGAATACCGCTTGTTCGAATTCCGGCACCATCTGGCCGCGGCCGAACTGGCCCAGGCTGCCGCCTTGCTGGCCGGACGGGCAGGTGGAGTGTTCGCGGGCCAGGTCGGCGAAGCGGGCCGGATTGGCCTTGATTTCTTCCAGCACGCCTTCCGCCTTGGCTTTGGCCAGGCTGCCGGCCAGGCCTTCGCCCAGCGGGAACAGAATGTGGCTGGCCACGGCGGACTCGCCGCTGCTGAAGCGCTCGGGGTATTGATTGTAGAAGGCCAGGCATGCGGCCTCGTCCACGGCGTCAACGTGCAGTTCCTGTTCCAGCAAGGCGCCGATGGCGGCGCCTTGGTCGGCGGTGTCGATGCCGAGGGACTTGGCTTTCTGCAACAGCAGTTCGCGCAGGACCAACTCCTGAACGGCGGCGTCGCGCGGGTTCGGCGCGTCAGCGTAGTGGGCTTGTTCCGCTTGCACCGTGTCTTCGGTGATTTCGATGCCGTTGACTCGAATGGTCATGGAGATTTCCTGTGATGGTAGATGAGGGATGCGCCCAAGGGCGGGAAATGTGCGATTTAAAAAGCGTTCGCCGCGCTTGTCAAGAAAGGCGGCGAGTCTTATCGAGGGGCGTTGGAATAAAGCGCGAAAATTTTAAGAATAATCTTATATTTGCCCGGTCGCTTAATCGCTAGTATACGAGCCATGCAGCTTCAGGGCTTGCATGAAAACCCGGTTGGCTGCTCATGCTTGTACGCCGCTTGCCGAGTCTTGATGTTCATGTGTACGTAGACGTCGTCCGTCTGTACTTCGTTCTGGTGCGCCAAGCTTTGGCTTGGACACTTGGTGAATTGAGATCCCCGTTTGGGCCGCCTCCGTGCGGCCTCTTTTTTTGCCCAGCCCTCTGAGCATAACACGAAAGCATGCCGGCTTGGCTTGCGCCGCCGGGGACGGAGCATAAAAAAAGAGCCCCGATCAGGGGGCTCTGAATTGCACCTTCGCTCAGGTGATCGTCGCGGTTGCCGGTGGGCGTGTATCCACAGCCGGCAGCGCTTCGATCGTATCGAACCGCCCTCGGGGGAGAGCCGATTCGATGGACGCAGTATGCGCCTGCCGGCACGGGCCAAATAGAGTGATTATTGGGGGCTTGTGTGACGGGCTGTGATGAAATCGGGGCGGGCTTAACATTTGCGCAATGAATTGGCGCGCAGGTCTGGCTGAGGGGGCGCGAAGCATAAAAAAAGAGCCCCAGATGGGGCCCCAATTTGCACCTTCGCTCAGGAGACCAACGCGCCGGCCAGAAGGGGTAGGTAATTTCCAACAGAACCCGCGCGCTGATCATGCCAGATCAGGACTCTTGCGAGCCCTGGCTGCTGACGGAAACCAGTATGCCGATTTGTTTCGAGGCCGGATATTTGGATTTGTTGTGTTTTATGTGACGCTATGTGACCCGGGCGGGATTGGCCGCTATCATGACGCAGTGCAAACAATCATGGCGCGCCGGCCGTGAACGGCGCGCCTATGGACGCCGCGCCGGCTCGTCTTACAAGGGGAACAGCGTGGACAAGCATTACCCGGTTATCGATACCCGCAGCATCGTGATGCGTTGGGGCGATATGGACGCCGTCGGGCATCTGAACAATACGTACTATTTCCGTTATCTGGAGCAGATCCGCCTGGATTGGCTGGAAAGCCTGGGGCACGGCATCGACCCCTCAGGCTGCGGTCCGGTGCTGGCGGGCACCGCCTGCGTGTTCCGCAAGGAGATCACCTATCCGGCCACGCTAGACATTAGCATCGAACTGGAAAAACTGGGACGCAGCAGCTTGAAGCTGCGCCATCATTTTTATCGGCGCGACGATCCCGGCGTGGTGTACGCCAGCGGCGAGGTGACGCTGGTGTGGGTGGATTATCAGGCGGGCAAGTCGGTCGCCATCCCGGAGGACATTCGCGCGGCGGTGGAGACGGCGGCCAAGTCCGCCGCCTGAGACAACCAGGTTTTCCCGGCCCCCGTCGCCTTGGCGCGGCGGGGGCTTTTTCGCGCCTGGCTGCCGCCGGGTCAGCTTTGCCGCGGCACTTTGTTGCGCATCAGATCGCGCATCAGGAAACGGCTGGGGTGGGTGGCCTGCATCAGGCTGCGGGCCACCGGGGCCGGTTCGTCCTCCAGCAGGGCGGCGAGTATTTCGCCCGACAGCGGCGCGGTGATCATGCCGCGCGAACCATGGGCGGTGTTGACGTAGAGGCCGTCTATCCAGGGTGCGGCGGCGGTCAGTTTCAAGGAAGCGTCCTTGCTCAGCGGCAGATAGGCGTCGATCAGGCCTTGCGCGTGGGCGACCGGTCCGACGATGGGCAGATAGTCCGGGCTGGTGCAACGCAGCGCGGCGCGTCCGGCCAGGGCTTTGTCCAGCAGGCTTTCGCCGCCCAGGGCCTGGTACAGGCTGGGCGCGAGTCCCGCCAGCATCTGCAGGTTTTCCTGATGCTCGAACAGGTTGACGCCGAGATCTTCGGTGTTGAATTTGAAGGTGGCGCCCAGGCAGTGTTCGCCGAAACGGGCCGGGGAGATATAGCCTTCGCCGCACAGCACGGTGCGCAGCGCCTCGCTGTGTTCGGTGGCGCGCGTCACGGTGACCTGGCCGCGAATCTTTTTCAAGGGCAGGTGCTGGGTGGCGTCGAAGGCGCCGGTTTCCGCCGCGCCGGCCAGAATGACCACGGAACCGATGGCCACCGAGCCTTCATCGCCGATGGCGACCCAGCTCTTGTCCAGCGGGTTGTAGTCCAGCTCCACGATGGTGCGGCTGGTGCGGACCTGGATATTGGGATGCTCCACCAGCTTGCGCACCAGGGCGGGCGGATTGACCCAGCCGCCCTGCGGAAAGAACAGGCCGCCGTGCTGCAGCTCGACGCCGGCCAGCTCGCTGGCTTCCCGCGCGTCGACCGGGCGCAGGAAGTCTTCGCCGAAGCCGGCCGCGGCCAGCCCTTGCTGGCGTTCCGACTCGGCCGCGTCGTAGGCCAGTTGCAAGACGCCGCAGCCGCGCCAGTGCGCGTCGTCCTCCGGCAGCTGGGTTTTCAGCGTGCGCAGGCTATAGCCGTAGCCGGACAGGATCAGGCGGGTCAGCGGGGTGAAGTGCGGGGACAGCTTGGTGTACAGCACGCCTTGCGGGTTGCCGGAGGCGCCGCGCGCGAGTTCGGGCAGGCGTTCCACCACGGTGACCTGCCAGCCGCGGCAGGCCAGGCTGTAGGCGCTGGCGGCGCCGGCGATGCCGCCGCCGATGACGATGGCGCTGCGTTCCCCGTGGCGCCGCATCGGGCGGGCGAACCACGGAGGCGACCATTCGCCGTCGGGCAGGATTTGCAGATGGCCGTGGCTCATTTCCCGCTTATGGCCGAAGCCGGCGGTCTTGCTGACGGCGAAGCCGGCCTCGCTCAAGCCGCGACGCACGAAACCGGCGCTGGTGAAGGTGGCGAAGGTGGCGCCGGGCGCGGAGAGCCGCGCCATGGTCTGGAACAGCTCCGCTTGCCACATGTCCGGGTTCTTGGACGGGGCGAAGCCGTCGAGGAACCAGGCGTCCACGCGAGCGTCCACCTCCGGCAGCACTTCCAGGACATCGCCGATCAGCAAGGTCAGCGTGACGCGCCCCTGGCTGAGCAGCAGGCGGTGCCAGCCCGGAGGCAGGGACTGGTATTGGGCCAGCAGCTGCTGCGCCAGGCCGGCGAGCTGGGGCCAGAGCGCCAGCGCCCGGGCCAGATCGCGCGGGGTCAGCGGAAACTTCTCCGCGCTGATGAAGTGCAGGCGCGTGTCGGCCGGCGCGTATTGCAAAAAGCATTCCCACGCGCATAAAAAGTTCAGGCCGGTGCCGAAGCCGGTTTCGGCAATGGCGAAGTGGCCGCCGGCGGGCAGTTCGGCGAAGCGCTCGGCCAAGCGGTTGTGCCGCAGGAAGACATGGCGGGTCTCGTCCAGGCCGGAAGCGCGGGAGAAGTAGACGTCGCCGAAGGCGAGGGAAACCGGTTGACCGTCGTGCCAGTCAAGTTGAGCGTGTGGGGTCATGCGCGCGGAGTCGGGGCGCGGCGCGGCGCCGCGGGTGAATTAGGATGTTCTGATGATACCGCAGTTTTGCGCCGCTGATGAGCGGCGCCGCGGCCCCTGTTCAGACTATCCGCGCCGCGGCCAGGTCCAGTTGCTCCGGAGCCAGGCTGTCCAGCCGCAAAGGCGAGGTCTTGGCCAGCTGCGGGTAATGCTTGCCCAGCGAGCGGTAGTAGAGCGGGTCGTAGTGCTTGGCCAGCAGTTCCGCCACCAGGGCGTCGAAGCGCCCGGCCCGGATCAACTGGTTCCAGGCGTCCAGCTGTTCGCCCGAGTGCAGCCCTTTCAAGAAGCCCAGTTGGCGGATCAAGGTTTCGGGGTCTCGCAGGTAGAAGTCGTAATCCTCCAGCAAAAAGCGCACGCGCTCCGCCAAAGGCACGTCGATCAGCAGGCAGTCGCCTTGGTGCATCTGGCGGTACAGCGCGTCGGGCAGGGTGACGAAGCCGACCTTTTTGCTTTCCGATTCGATGAAGACGGGTCGGTCGGAATCCAGGCCGCGGATCTGTTGCAGCAGCAAGGTGTCGAACCATTTTTGCGGCGGCTGGGGCAGGTCCGGCAGACGGCCCAGCACCGAGCCGCGGTGATTGGCCAGCAGCTCCAGATCCAGCACCTGATGGCCGGCGCGCGCCAGCGCCTGCAGCAAGCGGCTTTTGCCGGAGCCGGTGGGGCCGCAGATCACGCGCAGCTTGAGCTGGCCGGGCAGTTCCTCCAGCCATTGCAGCGCCTGGCGGCGATAGGCTTTGTAGCCGCCCTCCAGCTGATGCGCGGGCCAGCCTATCTGGGCGAAGATCAGGGCCATGGAGCCGGAACGCTGGCCGCCGCGCCAGCAGCAGATCAGCGGGCGCCAGGATTTGGGGCGATCGGCGAAGCGCTCTTCGATATGGCGGGCGATATTCTTGGCCGCCAGCGCGGCGCCGACCTTGCGCGCTTCGAATGGGGAAACCTGTTTATACAGCGTGCCGACGCGAATCCGCTCGTCGTTGTCCAGAACCGGGCAGTTAATGGCGCCGGGGATATGATCTTCGGCAAATTCCGCCGGAGATCGGACGTCGATGATCTCGTCAAACTGCCCAAGCTGTGATACGTTCGCGACCTTGAAAAGCATAAATATGGCGGAGTCCGCAAATGGCTGAAATCAAATTGACGCAATTGTCTCACGGCGGCGGCTGCGGCTGCAAAATTGCCCCGGCGGTGCTGGAGTCCATTTTGTCGACGGCCAAGGAAAAAATGGTTTTCCCCAATCTATTGGTGGGGGCGGAAACCAGCGACGACGCCGCGGTGTATCAGTTGAACGCCTCGCAAGCCATTGTGGCGACCACCGATTTTTTCATGCCCATCGTCGACGACGCCCGTGACTTTGGCCGCATCGCCGCCACCAACGCGCTGTCCGACATTTACGCGATGGGCGCGACCCCCATCATGGCCTTGGCCATTGTCGGCATGCCGGTGAAGGTGTTGCCGGTGGAAACCATCCGCGACATTCTTGCCGGCGGAGAGTCGGTATGCCACGCCGCGGGCATCCCGCTCGCCGGCGGCCATTCCATCGATTCCCCCGAGCCGATCTACGGTCTGGTGGCCTTGGGCGTGGTGCATCCGGACCAGCTCAAGCGCAATAGCGAGGCGCGCGACGGCGATGTGCTGATCCTGGGCAAGGGCCTGGGCGTGGGCGTGCTGGCGCAGGCGATGAAGAAAGGGGAGCTGGACGATAAGGGCTATCAGGCCTTGATCGCTTCCACCACCAAATTGAATACCGTCGGAGCGGAACTGGCGGCCATGGACGGCGTGCACGCGCTGACTGACGTCACCGGTTTCGGCCTGCTGGGCCATGCGTTGGAGGTGTGCAAGGGCGCCAAGCTGGCGGCGCACATCGATATGGCCGCGGTGCCGGTGATCGAGGAGGCGCGCGCTTTCGCGGAGCAAGGCTGCGGTCCGGGCGCGATCGAGCGCAATCTGGCCAGTTTCGGCGAGCACGTCGATTTTGGCGCGGGGCTGCCGGAGTGGCAGCTGCGGCTCTTGGCCGACCCGCAGACCAGCGGCGGTTTGCTGGCGGCGGTGGCGCCGGAGCAGGCCGACGAGGTGTTGGCGCGTTTCCAGCGCGCCGGTTTCGGCTATGCGGCCAAGATCGGCCGCCTGGCCGCGGGCGAGGCCCGCGTCATCGTCCGCTGAGCGGCGCGACGTGAAAGACGCGCGTCCGGAGCGCCTGCGGCTGGCCGCCCGCGACCGGCCCTTGACGGAGCTGGCGCGGCTGGCGCCCGGCCGGGTGGGCGGCGCGCGGCGCGCCAGCGCCGACGACGCCCAGATTCCTTGGTTCGACGGCAGCGTGGCGGCGGGTTTCCCATCGCCGGCCGACGACTATCTCGAGCGTTCGCTCAACCTCAACGATTTGTTGATCCAGCACCCGGACACCAGTTTCTTCGTGCGCGTCGCCGGCGACGCGATGGCCGGGGCCGGCATTTTCGACGG
Source organism: Chromobacterium sp. Panama (assembly GCF_003052555.1). Classification (NCBI taxonomy): domain Bacteria; kingdom Pseudomonadati; phylum Pseudomonadota; class Betaproteobacteria; order Neisseriales; family Chromobacteriaceae; genus Chromobacterium; species Chromobacterium sp. Panama. The sequence continues at coordinate 2,559,381 of NZ_QARX01000001.1, read as the reverse complement.
CGACTTGCTGATTGTCGATCGCATGCTGCCGCCGCGTCACAACGATGTGGTGGTGGCGGTGGCGGGCGAGGAATTCCTGGTGCGCCGGCTGCACCTGAGCCCTGATCGCGCCTGCTTGCGCGCCGTTCAGCCGGGCTACGCCGATTTGCAGGCGGACACCGACGTCGAGATCTGGGGCGTGGTCAGCTCGGTGGTGCGTTCGCTGCGCTGAGTTTGCCGGCGCGGCTTAGCGCCTATTTCAAAGTCTTGCGAGCTAGGGCGATACCAGGCGAAAACGGCTGAGCAAGCGGAATGCACATAGGGTCTATGAGCATTTCGAAGGTGTTCTCAACGTCGTATCGCCGAAGCACGGCAGGCTTTGAACAGGTTCTTAAAAGGTCCAGCGCAGGCTGAAGGTGGTGACGGCAACCCGCGTCTTGTGCGGGGTGTAGTCCATCTTGGGCACATAGCCCACTTCCAGCGCCAGTTTGCGAGTGCCTATGCTGAGCATGGGGAAGGCGACCACCTGCTTGACGCCGGAGCCGTCCAGATAACCGACCAATAAGGTGGTGCCGGCGTAGAGCGGGCTGGATCCCAGCTGCCATTCTTTGCGCCAGCCGCCGGCGACGAACCAGGCCGTTTCGCGGAAGGAGTCGCGATAAGAGCCGACGCGGCCGATCCAGCGGCCGTCCGCGTCGTTGCCCAGCGGCGCCCATTCCAGCCCGAGGCCGGGGTTTTCTCCGTTGAAATCGCAACGCTTGCCGCTGCATTGGCTGTGTATGGACGCGCCGTAGGCCAGCAAGGAAAGATCATTGTCGGCGTGGGCCAGGGAACAGGCGGTCAATAGCAGGCCGGCGGCCAGGAGTGGCTTCATGGTGATACCCCTTTAATGAAGATAAGCGATTACGCAAGTCAGGCGGCTCGGGACTTGGGTGGGCGGCTCTTGTTGGGCCAGTCCGGTTCCGCTCTTGATTTAATGCATAGATTAAATTTTTTGCCAACGCCATAAATAAAATGCGTCTGAGGAAAAATCGGGTTCAAGATCGACGATTGCGAGGCTTGAAAAGCAACTGGCCATGCCCAGATAGTGTTTATCAATCTTCCGAAGGAGCCACTCCATGCGATTCGACAAGCTGACGACCAAGTTCCAGCAGGCGCTGGGGGATGCCCAGAGTCTGGCCCTGTCTCAAGACCATGCTTACATCGAGCCGCAGCATCTGCTGTTGGCCATGCTGGACGACGCCGACGGCGGCATCGCCGGCCTGCTGGCACGCGCCGGCGTCAACGTGCCCGGCCTGAAAGCCGGCTTGAACCAGGCTTTGCAGCGCCTGCCGCGGGTGCAGGGCAATGGCGGCGAGATCACCGTCTCGCGGGATTTGGCCAATCTGCTGAACCTGAGCGACAAGGCGGCGATGAAGCTGGGCGACGAATTCATCGCCAGCGAGCTGTTCCTGTCCGCGCTGAGCCAGGACAAGGGCGAGGCCGCGCGGTTGCTGAAAGAGCACGGCGGCCAGCCGGCGGCGATCCAGGCCGCGATCGACGCGGTGCGCGGCGGCGCAAGCGTGTCCAGCCAGGACGCGGAGAGCCAGCGCGAAGCCTTGAAGAAGTACACCCAGGACCTGACCGAGCGCGCGCGCCTGGGCAAACTGGACCCGGTGATAGGCCGCGATGACGAGATCCGCCGCGCCATCCAGGTATTGCAGCGCCGCACCAAGAACAACCCGGTGTTGATCGGCGAGCCCGGCGTCGGCAAGACCGCCATTGTCGAGGGCCTGGCCCAGCGCATCGTCAACGGCGAAGTGCCGGAAAGCCTGAAGAACAAGCGCCTGCTGGTGTTGGATCTGGCGGCGCTGATCGCCGGCGCCAAGTTTCGCGGCGAATTCGAAGAGCGGCTGAAAGCGGTGTTGAACGATCTGGCCAAGGACGACGGCCAGACCCTGATCTTCATCGACGAGATCCACACCCTGGTGGGCGCGGGCAAGGCGGAGGGCGCGATGGACGCCGGCAATATGCTGAAGCCGGCGCTGGCGCGCGGGGAGCTGCATTGCATCGGCGCCACCACGCTGGACGAGTACCGCCGTTACATCGAGAAGGACGCGGCGCTGGAACGCCGCTTCCAGAAAGTGCTGGTCGGCGAACCCTCGGTGGAGGACACCATCGCCATCCTGCGCGGCTTGCAGGAAAAGTATGAAATCCATCATGGCGTGGACATCACCGACCCGGCCATCGTCGCCGCCGCCGAGCTGTCGCAGCGCTACATCACCGACCGCTTCTTGCCGGACAAGGCCATCGATTTGATCGACGAGGCCGCCAGCCGCATCAAGATGGAGCTGGATTCCAAGCCGGAAGAGATGGACAGGCTGGACCGCCGGCTGATCCAGCTGAAGATCGAGCGCGAGGCGGTGAACAAGGAAAGCGACGAGGCCTCGCAAAAGCGGCTGAAGCTGATCGAGGACGAGATCGCCGAGCTGTCGCGCGCCTATGCGGACCTGGACGAGATCTGGAAGGCGGAAAAAGCCGCGCAACAGGGCTCGCAGAGCATCAAGGAGGAAATCGAGCGCCTCAAGGTGGAGATGGAGGACCTGAAGCGCAAGGGCGATTGGCAGAAGCTGGCGGAACTGCAGTACGGCAAGCTGCCGCAGCTGGAGGCGCGGCTGCAGGACGCCGAGGCGGCCGGCGCCGGCGAGCAGGCCAGGCCCAACCGTTTGCTGCGCACCCAGGTGGGGGCGGAGGAGATCGCGGAAGTGGTCAGCCGCGCCACCGGCATTCCGGTGTCCAAGATGCTGGAAGGCGAGCGCGACAAGCTGTTGCGCATGGAGGAGGTGCTGCATCAGCGCGTGGTGGGGCAGGACGAGGCGGTCAGCGCGGTGGCCGACGCCATCCGTCGCTCCCGTTCCGGTCTGGCCGATCCCAACAAGCCTTACGGCTCCTTCCTGTTCCTGGGGCCGACCGGCGTGGGCAAGACCGAGCTGTGCAAGACCTTGGCCGGCTTTATGTTCGACAGCGAAGATCACCTGATCCGCATCGACATGTCCGAGTATATGGAGAAGCATTCGGTGTCCCGCTTGATCGGCGCGCCGCCGGGCTATGTCGGTTACGAGGAGGGCGGCTATCTGACCGAGCAGGTGCGCCGCAAGCCGTATAGCGTGATCTTGCTGGACGAGGTGGAGAAAGCGCATCCGGACGTGTTCAACATCCTGCTGCAAGTGCTGGACGACGGCCGCCTGACCGACGGCCAGGGCCGCACCGTGGATTTCAAGAACACCGTGGTGGTGATGACGTCCAATATCGGCAGCCAGCAGATCCAGGCGATGGACAGCGACGATTACCAGGTGATCAAGCTGGCGGTGATGGCGGAGGTGAAAACCCAGTTCCGGCCGGAGTTCATCAACCGCATCGACGAGGTGGTGGTGTTCCACGGCCTGGGCGAGCAGCACATCAAGTCCATCGCCCGCATCCAGCTCAAGAGCCTGGAGCGCCGGCTGGCCAAGCTGGATCTGGACTTGCAGATCAGCGAGGAGGCGCTGGCCTTGCTGTCCGAAGCCGGCTTCGATCCGGTCTACGGCGCGCGGCCCTTGAAGCGGGCGATCCAGTCCGAACTGGAAAACCCGTTGGCCAAGGCCATCCTGGCCGGCGAATACCCGCCGAAATCCACCATCCTGGTGGAAGCGCGGGACGGCCATCTGAGCTTTGCCTGAACGCAGGCCCGCTCGTAAAAAAAGCCCGGGAATCCGGGCTTTTTCTTTGGGCGGCGCGCTCAGCCGCGATCAGGGTGGCGGAAGCAGGCTGACATGTGGTCGTTGACCACGCCGCAGGCCTGCAGATAGGCGTAAATCACCGTGCTGCCGACGAAGTTCATGCCGGCTTTTTTCAGCGCCTTGCTGATGCGGTCGGACAGCTCGGTGCTGGCGGGCACCCGCTCGTCGTCGCGGCGGCGCAGTATCGGCCGGCCGTCCACATGCGCCCACAGCCAGTCGGCGAAACTGCCGTGTTGCCGCTGCATCTGCAGAAACACCTTGGCGTTGCGGATGGCGCTCCGGATCTTCAGCCGGTTGCGCACGATGCCGGCGTCCTGCATCAGGCGCTCAACGTCGCCGTCGTCCATCGCCGCCACCTTGACCGGGTCGAAGCCGTGAAAAGCGCGGCGGTAGCCGTCGCGCTTGCGCAGGATGGTGATCCAGGACAGGCCGGCCTGCGCGCCTTCCAGAATCAGCATCTCGAACAGCTTGCGGTCGTCGCGCTCGGGACATCCCCATTCCTCGTCGTGATAGGCGACGTAGAGCGGATCGTCGCCGCACCAGGCGCAGCGGGCCGGGGCCGGCATCAGCGGTTATGCAGCAGGATGTCGCACTGCAGCCCCACTTTTTGCAGGCCGGTGCGGCTTTGCAGATTGATCACCAGAGGATTGCGGATGTTCGCCTTCATCGTGGACAGCGCCGGGTGCTGTTCATCGGCCTGATTGCTCAGCATCAGCAGAATGGCCACATCCTGCGGCCGCTGCAATTGCAGCTCGGCCACTTCGGCGTCGTCCAGCTCTATCTCATAGCGGATGTCCAGCGCTTCCGGAGTGGTGATGCTGAAGATGACGCCGGCGTCGTCCAGCGATTGCAGCCAGAACACCTGCGGCTGGGCCTGGGTGGCGTTGTGGAACAGCTTGAAGCGGGTGCAGTTTTCCAGCGCGGGAATGCCGCGCGGGAAGGTGATGACGGTGCTCTCGTCGATATCGACTTGGCCGAGCTGGCTGGACTGGAACCGCATGGCGTGCCTCCTGGCGTGACAATGCTCTCATTATGCATGGCGACGACGGCAATTGCACAAGCGGAACGCCGCCGCGCGCGAAGATTGCAAGCCGTGGTTGTGGCCGAGGGCTTATCGGCCTATATCAATATTACTCGAATGTCGTATCTAAATTGGGTTGCGGACAGCCGGCAGGGCGCCCGCGCGCGATGCTAAGGGGAGATCCCATGAGCTTGCCCGCCAAGCGGTTTCTGATTCTTGAAGACCAGCTGGTGCTGCGGAAACTGATTTCCCGCCAGGCCAGTTTCTTTAGTCGCTACGAAGTGGCCATCGACGAGTTCAGCGACCCGGCCGAGGCGCTGCGCAGCATCGGGGAGAACCACTACGACCTGATCGTCACCGATATCGGCATGCCGGGCATGAACGGCATCGACTTCATCAAGCACGTGGCCTTGCTCGGCTACCGGGCGGCCTTGCTGATCATTTCCGGCTATGACGGCAAAACCCTGAACACCATCAGCGAGATGGCTTGCAGCCTGGGCATAGGCAGCACCCGCTTCCTGTCCAAGCCGTACTCGGCGGAGTCCTTTCTCACCGCGCTCAACAGCGTGTTCAACGATCTGGAGCGCGCCTACCAGGTGCAGCAGCTGGACGTGGAGGGCTTTTTCGCCGACGTCTGCTCCGGCGAATTCAAGCTGGAGATCGAACCCATCCTGGGCCTGCCCGGCCATCGGCTCGCCGGCTTCGACGTGACGGCCCTGATTCGGCCGCAGGGGCGGGTGGAGTGGGGCGCCGGCCTTTTCAATGTGCTGGCGCGCCGCAAGGGGGTTTCCGCCCTGGTGCTGGAGGAGCTGGTGGCCCGCATCGCCAGCCTGTTGGCCAGCCTGCGCCAGCAAGGCCTGGGCGAGGAGTGCGGCGTCAACGTGCGCATAGACAAAGCCTGTCTGGAGAGCGAGAACCTGTTCGACCACTGCCATGCCCAGTTGCAGCAGCGCGGCGTGCCGCCGCGCTTGCTGGGTTTCGAGTTGGCCGAGGGGCTGGGGCAGCAATCGCCGGCCCAGGCTTTCGAGAACGTCGCCAAGATCAAGTATCTGGGCTTCCGGCTGATCGCCGATCATTTCGGCAGCGGTTCGCTGACCCAGAGCAATATGCTCAAGCTGCCGTTCGACCATGTGAATATCCCCATCGAATCCCTGCAATGGATACGCGCCATGCTGGGCGCGGACCCGCAGGCGCTGCGGTTCTTGCGCATCTACGGCTTGCCGCCGGGAGCCATCACCGCCAGCGGGGTGGACGAGGAGGAGGATGTGACGCTGGCGCAGGAGATGGGCTGCCCCTGCGTGCAAGGCGCTTATATGGCCTTGCCGGTGCGTGAAAACGAATTGAGCGACTATTTGCGGCGGAGTCAGGAAACCGCGGCGGCGGAAGGGGGCGCGGGATGAGTATCGCGGCGGTGGACTTCTCGCGGATGCGGATATTGGTCGTGGACGACCAGACTCTGGTGCGCTCCTTGATCAGTCAGGCTTTGCAGACCATGGGCATGCGCTCGGACGCCATCTTCCAGACCGCGGACGGCACCGCGTCGATGCGCTTGCTGGATATCCGCATGGTGGACCTGGTGCTGTGCGATGTGCAGATGGCGCCGATGAACGGCATGGATCTGCTCAAGGAACTGCGCTGCGGCCACACCATGAATCCTTCCAATCTGCCCTTTGTGTTCCTGTCCGGCCATGCGGATCGCAGCAATGTGGTGCTGGCCAGCCAGTTGCACGCAGACGGCTTCGTGGTCAAGCCGCCGAAGCCGGCCGATGTGGAGAAGGCCATCGTGGCGGCGATGCAGCGCAAGCGGCCGGAGATCGATCCGTTCAGCTACTACGGCGTGTCCACCGGCACCGAATACGACCGCAAGGTTTTCGGCCGGCTGTTCGACGCTCCGGCGCTGCCCGAAGCGCCGCCGGGCATGGCGGTCAGCCTGCTCACGGTGAAGGCGGGCGCGGTGCTGGCTCAGGACCTGCACAGCAAGCACGGCCATTTGCTGCTGCCGCGCGGCGCGGCCATCTCCGCCAACCAGATCACGGTGCTGCGCGATTTCAGCGACCGCTACGGCGTTTTGCGGCTCTTCGTCGAGGAGGTTTCCGAGACGGAGGCCGAGTCGTCACGTGAGCTCTGAGCGGCCATCGATGAAGTTTTCCAGGCCGCGTCAGGAGCACATCAAATCCATCCGCCGCGCGGTGATCCTGATCGTCTTATTGCTGGGCGTGCTGCAGACCGGGGCCATTTTGCGTCTGTTGGACGAGTCCTGGGACTCCTATCGCAGGGCCCGGCACGTGGCCGAGCTCAATCGAGACATCTCGGCCTTGTATCAGGCGGTCAGCGCGGAAAACCTGGAGAGCAGCAAGCTGCGGCTGCTGCTGACGGCAAAATCGCCGCCTACGCCGCAACAACAGGAAGAACTGAAGCAGCTTGCCCGCGACACCGACGCCAAGTTCGTGGTGGCGCTGGCGTCGGTTCCCGTCATGACCGGGGCGGACGCCTCCAGCCAGGGGCGGCTGCGTAATCTGGCCCACGATTTCAAGGTGCTGCGCGATGAAACCACAAAGATATTGCGCCAGCCGGATTTTCAAAACGAATCGCTGAGCAATCTGCTCTACCTGGCCACTGCGCGGATGCGCAACGAGGCCGGCGGCATCCTGGCCGCGGACATGGCGCAGCTGGCCAGTCAGGGCGACCCCACGCTCAACAGCCTGATGATGATCAAGCAGAGCCTGTGGCAGCTGGGCGGGCAATTGCGCGGTAACGCGGTGGCGCTGATCATGCGCGAGCAGCTGGGGCACCGGATGAACCGCGACATCGAGGACGATCTGGCCTTCCGGCTCAGCTCCGCCATGGTCATGGTGGAGCAGCTGCGCCCGGTGATCCTGGGCGTGCACGACGACGCCTTGAAAGCCGCGTTCACTAATCTGACCACCTTGACGCTGAAGCTGCAACTAGTCGTCAAACTGCAATACGAACAGATAGACGGCGTTCAGTCTTTCCGTCAGGTCACGAATTTCCGCGTCAACTTGCTGGAACTGGATGAGGAGCTGCGGCGCACCTTCGGCATGGTGGAGCGGATGACGGCCGAGCGCATTGACGAAAGCCGGCGCACTTATCTGCTGCGCATGGTGCGCGACGGCTTGTTCGGCGTGCTGGCGCTGAGCCTGGTGCTGGTGTTGCTGTACTACATGGTGCGCCGCGTATTGCGGCCGCTGTCCGCGCTGAAGCATATGCTGGACGCCTCCGGCGACGCGGTGTTGATCGTCAATCGCAACGGTCGGATCGAAATCGCCAACGCGGGGGCCGGCAAGATGTTCGGCTATCCGCAAGCGGCCTTGCACGGCATGTCGGCCTATAGCTTGCTGGAGGTGCCGGGCGGCGCCGCGCATCTGACCCAGGCCTTGAACGATCAGGAAACCGTGGCCTTGGCCGGAGAAGGCTTGCCCGCCAACGGCGAACGCTTCTACGTGGCGATCTCGCTCAGCCAGTTCAGCAATAGCCGAGATCACGGCTGGCGCATGCTGACGGTGCGCAACGAGCAGCAAAGACGGCAGGCCGAAACCTCGCTGGAGCGCAGCGTGGAACTGTTGTCGGCAATTTCGGTGGTGGAGGGCATGTTGCTGGCGCGGGAGCCGCGCGACAAGGTGTTCGAGGAGCTGCACCGCGTGTTCTGCCATCACACCGGCGCCCGCGAATGCCTGTTGGTGGCCTGGTCGCCGCTGGACGAATGCGGGCAATCCCTGCGTTTGCAGGCCGGCAGCTGGCCGCCGGAATTGCCGTCGCTGCAGGAAGTCACCCACGCGGCGGCTCCGCTCAGCCAATTGTTCCAGCTGCTGAGCGAGCGCTCCACCTGGATTTCCCTGCCGGTGATGCTGGGCGGCGATGTCGCCGCGGCGGTGTGCATGCAGCAGCCGGACGTGTTTCGCCTGGGCGTGGGCATGCAGCCGCTGATCGGCGCCTACGCCAATATCCTGGGCTTTTACGATGAGGAAGCGCGGCGCAAGGTGTCGGAGGCGCAGTTGCGCACCGTGTTGCAGGAAGAGGAGGCGGTGTTCGCCTCGTCTCCGGTGGGTTTGCTGCGCCTGAACGAGCAATTGCAGATTTCCCGCTCCAACCAGACGGCGGAGATGATTTTCGACGTCGGCGATTACGGCCTGGTGGGCATGCATTTGATGGAGCTGATGGCGTCGGATCAAGGCTGGATAGAGTTGACCGAGCACTTGCAGCAAATGCGTCAGGGCACCCGCATCCACTGCGAACTGGAATGTCTGACCGGCGCGGGCCTTCCGATCTGGGTCCTGTTCGAAGGCCAGATGGTGGCGACGGAAACGGTGGAGGGCGTGATGATCCTGGCCTGCCTGGACATCACGGAACGCAAGATGGCCGAATTCGAACTGCGCATGGCGCGGGACCAGGCCAATGCCGCCAACCGCGCCAAGAGCGCCTTCCTCGCCACCATGAGCCACGAAATCCGCACGCCGATGAACGGGGTGCTGGGCATGTTGGAACTGTTGAACATGACCCGGCTGGACGGCGAGCAGCGGGACGCGGTGGCGACGATACACGATTCCGCGCACACGCTGCTGCGGCTGATCGACGATATTCTGGATTTCTCCAAGATCGAGGCCGACAAGCTGGAGATCGTCACCGCGCCGACGGCGACGCGGCCGTTTCTGGAGAGCATCCGCAGCCTGTACCAGGAAAACGCCTATAAAAAGGGGCTGGATTTCCAGTTGGAAGTGGATGAGCAACTGGCGCCGACGCTGGTGCTGGACCCCTTGCGCGTCCGGCAGATTCTGCAGAACTTCATCAGCAACGCGATCAAGTTCACCGCTCAGGGCGGCGTGACCATACGCGTCAAGGTGCTCAGCACCATGGCCAATTACCAGTCGCTCAGCTTCGAGGTGGAGGACAGCGGCATCGGCATGTCCGAGGACAGCTTGTCCAGGCTGTTCCAGCCCTTCACCCAGGCGGACTCCGACACCACCCGGCGGTTTGGCGGCACCGGCCTGGGCCTGGCCATCTGCCGGCGGCTGGCCGGCTTGATGGGCGGTCATGTGGAACTGGAGAGCGAGCTGGGCCAGGGCAGTTGCGCGCGTTTGCTGCTGGAGGCGGAGTGGTCGGAACAAGTGGTGGCCCCGGTCAGCCTGCCCCAGGTCCACGTGCCGGCGGAGACGCCGCGCGAAGAGGAGGTCGAAACCGCGGCGCCGTCGCCGGAGCGGAGCGCGCTGCCCATCTTGTTCGCCGAGGACAATCCCACCAACCGCAAGCTCACCCTCAAGCAGCTGGAAAAGCTGGGCTATGCGGCGGAATGGGCGGAGGACGGCGAGCAGGCTTTCGCCAAATGGCAGTCCGGCCGCTACTCGATGATTCTGACCGATTGCCATATGCCGGGCATAGACGGTTATCAGCTGGCGCGGCTGGTGCGCGCGCGCGAACAGGAGGAAGCGGAAGGAAGCCGTATTCCCATCGTCGCCTGCACCGCCAACGCCGCCAAGGAGGAGCTGGACAAGACCCGGGAAGCCGGCATGGACGATTTTCTGACCAAGCCGCTGTCGATTGCGGAGCTGTCCGCCGCGCTGCAAAAGTGGACGACGGCGGAGGCCGGGGCAAAAACGGCGGCGCCGCCCGCCGAGGCCGAACCTGAGGGCGGGCCGAAAGACGGGCCGGTGGACCGCTCCGTGCTGCAGGTGTACAGCAACGGCGAGCTGCAAGTGGAGTTGGAAATCCTGCGCGACTTCCAGCAAGGCAACGCCGAGGACGTGGCCGAACTGCGCAGCGCCATCGCGGAAGGCTCCAGCGACCGCGTCAGCTTCGCCGCCCACCGGGTCAAGGGCGCCAGCCGCATGGTGGGCATCAAGGCCTTGGGCGAGGCGGCCGAAGCGGTGGAAAAGGCCGGCAAGGCCCAGGCGATGGAGCAGGTGGCGGCCTTGATGCCGGCTTTCGACGCCGCGCTGGCCGAGTTCGAGGCCTGGCTGGCCAGGCAGAATGAAACCAATCCGGCCTGAGGTACGGTTCAAAGTCCGCTGCGCGCCGACGACGCGGCGGGGGAGTCGGGCATTGAAATGCCCATGCGCCGTATGAGCGAAACCGCTTGCTTTGTCGCAGGCCGCTAGACTTTGAACAGGTTCTGAGGCGAGGCGGGATCGGCTAAAATACCCGGCCATGAGCGAGTCGACATCTCTTTACCCGCAGTTGGAAGCGGCGCTGTTGTGCGACGACGTCGAGCGCAAGATGACGCTGGCGACGGAGGTCTTGCACGGCTGGCGTCTAGACGCGTTGCCGCGCCGCGCGGACGCGCCGCCGGCCTATCCTTTGCCGGAGGCCGGACGGCCGCCGCTGCCGGAACTGGTCCATCCGTCCAAGGTGCCCAAGCGCAGCCTGTCCTCCCGGCAGGGGCACGCCGCGCTGCTCCACGCCATTGCCCATATCGAATTCAACGCGGTCAACCTGGCGCTGGACGCCGCCTGGCGCTTCCGCGAGATGCCGGACGCCTTCGTCAGCGACTGGTTGCAAGTCGCCGCGGAAGAAGCGCGCCACTTCTCCCTCCTGCTGTGGCGTCTGCGGGAGCTGGGCCACGACTACGGCGATTTCCCCGCTCACAACGGCCTGTGGGCGATGAGTTGCAAGACCGATTACGATCCGCTGGCGCGGATGGCCCTGGTGCCCAGGGTGCTGGAGGCGCGCGGCCTGGACGTGACGCCGGGCATTCAGCGGCGGCTGGCCGGCATTGGCGATCACGCGAGCGTGGCGGTGCTGGACATCATCCTGCGCGAGGAAGTGGGGCATGTGCGCATCGGCAACGCCTGGTTCGGCCGGCTGTGCCGGCAGCGGGGGCTGGAGCCGGAGGCCTGTTTTCAGGAACTGCTGCGGCGCCACGATGTCCAGCTTTACCGCGGGGCCTATAATCTGGCCGCCCGCGAGCGGGCGGGGTTTTCAGCCAAGGAGCTGGAAGCGCTGCGCGCCTTGTGCGAAGACGACACAGCTCCAGCCGGCTAGAATGCCGGCGGCCTCACCTGGAACGATGAAACATGCTATTGAATTTGTTTAAGAAGATGCAAAGGCAGCGGCGCTTCGCCATGACGGTGCTGCTGCTCAGCACCTTGGTCTTTGCGCTCAGCTCGGCGCTGTGGCGCGGCCTGGACGGCGGCCCCGGCCCCTTGCTGGCCATTCTGTGTCCGCTGGCGATGCTGCTGGCCCTGATCTGCCAGTTCAGCGCTTTGTTGGCATTGGCGAAAAGACCTTAAACCGGAAAAGGATTTTTAAAACAGCGGCTTAAAGTGTTGCTTGCGGACGGCGCGCGGACTTGACTGCCACCGGCAGGCCGCGCATAATCGCCCCCGTATCGATAAGGGTCAGGGCTCCACATTGGGTGGAGCCTTTGCTTTTTGGAATTTTCGGAGAAACCGAGTCATGGACCATCAGGCATTCCTGCGCCAATTGGAAACCAACGCGCTGCCTGCATCCGACTTCAACCACCGCGCGCACCTGTACGCCGCCTGGGCCTACCGCCGCCAATACCCGGCGCCGGAAGCCGCCGCCCGCTGCGCGCGCGCGCTGTCCCGTTTCGCCATGGTGAACGGCGCGGCGATGAAGTACCACCACACCCTGACCATGGCCATCCTGGTGATTCTGTACAGCCGGATGGCCAGCCAGCCGCAGTTGCTGGACGATTGGGAGGCGTTCGCCAGCCACTGCCCGGACATGCTGGCCGACCCCCGCGCCGTGATTCTGCAACACTATTCTTCAGAGCGCCTGGACGACGATTCGGCGCGCAAAGGCTTTGTCGAGCCGGACCGCGAGCCGCTGCCGATGTCCTGTCTGCTGCACTGAGCCCACCGCTCAACGAACCCACAGAATAAACAATGAAAGCACCAGAACTTCTGTTGCCGGCCGGCACGCTGGACAAGATGCGCGCCGCCTACGACTTCGGCGCCGACGCCGTCTACGCCGGCCAGCCGCGTTACAGCCTGCGCGCCCGCAACAACGACTTCAAGCTGGAAGAGCTGAAGCAGGGCATAGACGAAGCCCACGCGCGCGGCAAACTGTTCTTCGTCGCCAGCAACCTCTTGCCGCACAACAGCAAGATCAAGACCTATATGGCCGATATGGAGCCGGTGATCGCGATGAAGCCGGACGCGCTGATCATGGCCGATCCCGGCCTGATCATGATGGTGCGCGAAAAATGGCCGGAAGTGCCCATTCATTTGTCGGTGCAGGCCAATACCGTCAATTACATGGGCGTCAAGTTCTGGCAGAAGCTGGGCGTGTCGCGCATCATTCTGTCGCGCGAACTGAGCCTGGACGAGATCGCCGAAATCCGCCAGCAATGCCCGGACATCGAGCTGGAAGTCTTCGTGCACGGCGCGCTGTGCATCGCTTACTCCGGCCGCTGCCTGCTGTCCGGCTACTTCAATCACCGCGATCCGAACCAGGGCACCTGTACCAACGCCTGCCGCTGGGATTACAAGGTGCACGACACTCAGGGCGACGACGCCGGCGATGTGCAGACCATCCAGTTCGACTTCAACAAGGCGCTGGAAGAGGCCAATCAGAGTTTCGCCTCCTGCGGCGGCGCCGAGCGCCATCCGCTGGCGGACAAGACCTATCTGATCGAAGAAGGCAGCCGTCCCGGTGAGCTGATGCCCATCATCGAAGACGAGCACGGCACCTACATCATGAACTCCAAGGACCTGCGCGCGGTGGAGCAGGTGGAGAAGCTGGCCAAAATCGGCGTGGATTCGCTGAAGATCGAGGGCCGCACCAAGAGCTTGTACTACGTGGCGCGCGCGGCCCAGGTCTACCGCAAGGCGATCGACGACGCCGTGGCCGGCCGCCCGTTCGACCTCGGCCTGCTGGCCGAGCTGGACGGCCTCGCCAACCGCGGCTACACCCCGGGCTTCCTGGAGCGTCACCAGACCCAGGAATACCAGAACTACCTCACCGGCCATTCCAAGGCCAAGCAGAGCCAGTACGTCGGCGACGTGTTGTCGGTGGACGCCGACGGCTGGGCGCTGATCGAGGTGAAGAACCGCTTCGCGGTGGGCGATCGCATCGAAGTGATCCACCCCAGCGGCAATCAGATCATCGAGCTGGCGCAGATGACGCGCAAGGACCAGCCGGTGGAAGTGGCGGCCGGCAACGGCATGCAGGTCAAGATTCCCGGCATGCATGGCAAGGAAAAGGCCTTGCTGGCGCGGTTGTTCTGACGCGCGTCGACGCGGATTTTCGCTTAAGCGGGCGGCCATTGCGGCCGCCCGTTTTTCATGGCCGCCAGCTTGGGAAACGGGCTGTTGAATGTTGAACATAGTTAACGTGACGAGCACAGTCTGTGGTAATCGTGTTTATTTTTTTGCGCGGCAGCATCGATAAAAGTTGCGCAGCTCTAAAAACATGGTTAAAAAGTAATGGCGTTACAGATAGATGTGTGAATTTTATTAAACACACGCTGGGCGCGGAGAGATGAGAAAGAAGAGGAGACGATGGAGGCCGGCCGCAGCCTGTTGGGGGCGGCGCCAGCCGGTTTTCCGCACAGGTTTCCCTTGTCCGCGCGTCGTCGTTTCGACGGCGCGCGGGCCATAATGACCCTTGGCACCTTGTCGCTTGGAGCTGGCGCGTGGAAGTTGTCCGCGATCTCGGGAGCGCTCGCGAGCCGCGCGCCTCATCCCGATGCGCGGCGGCTTGCGGGCCGGCTCTTACAAATCGTAGCGAACGGACAGCTGGAATCTCGCGCGATGCAGTGTAAGTTGGCAATGCGGCGCGTGTCGTCGGCAACGGCGTTTCGGCGCGCAGGCATCGCCTTGGGCCTTGGGCGGCTTCCGCCGCCAAGGGAGAGGGAGCGGCGTCATGGCCCGGCAACGGGCGAGGAGGGCGGCGCTGAACTTGTCGTCGGTCAGGCCGCGCCTACGCCGGCTGCGGTCGTTCCATTGAGGAAACCTGTCATGAAGAAGCTGGTTCGCAATCTGTGTTGTTCGCTGCTGCTGCTCCCCGCGATGGGCGCGCAGGCGGAAGACAAGGCGCTGAACGTGTACAACTGGTCGGACTACATCGCCAAGTCCACCATCCCCGGGTTTGAAAAACAGAGCGGCATCAAGGTCAAGTACGACGTTTACGATAGCGACGACACCTTGCAGGCCAAGATGCTGACCGGGCGCGCCGGTTACGACGTCGTGGCGCCCACGTCCAACTTCATGGCCAAGCAGATCGAGGCCGGCATCTATCAGAAGCTGGACAAATCCAAGCTGCCCAATCTGGCCAATCTGGACAAGGCTTTGATGGCCAAGATTGTCGACGCGGACCCGGGCAACGCCCACGGCGTGCCCTGGGCCTACGGCACCGACGGCCTGGGCTATAACCTGAACAAGGTCAAGGCGGCGCTGGGCAAGGACACGCCGCTGGACAGCTGGGACATCCTGTTCGATCCCAAATACGTGTCCAAGCTGAAAGGCTGCGGCGTGTCGGTGCTGGACCAGGCCAACGACGTGTTCGCCGTCGCCTTGCACCATCTGGGCAAGGACCCGAACAGCAAGAACCCCGCCGACTACCAGGCCGCCTTCGCCGCGCTGAAGAAAATCCGGCCCTACATCACCCAGTTCAACTCCTCGGGCTACATCAACGACCTGGCCAACGGCGACATCTGCCTGGCGCTGGGCTTCTCCGGCGACATCAATATCGCCAAGCACCGCGCCCGCGAGGCCAAGCGGCCTTACCAGCTGGCTTATGTAATCCCCAAGAGCGGCGCGCCGCTCTGGTTCGACGTGATGGTGGTGCCCAAGGACGCGCCGCATCCGGAGGCGGCGCACAAATGGATCAATTACATCCAGTCGCCGGAAGTCAACGCCGCGATCACCAATGAAGTGTTCTATCCCACCGCCAACGCCGCCGCGCGCAAATTCGTGAAGCCGGAAATCGCCAACGATCCGGCGGTGTATCCGCCGGAGGCGGTGGTGAAGACGCTGTTTCTGCTCAAGCCCTTGCCGGCGGACATCATGCGCCTGCAAAACCGGCTGTGGACACAGCTTAAGACCGGTCATTGACCACAAGACCGGACCTGACGAACCCATGCCGATCCGCCACCCCGGGCCCGCGCCGCGCGGCCCGCGGGCGGCCGCGTCCGGCGCAGCGTGGAGAATAGTCCCGGGCCATCCAGCCGTCGGCTGTGGGTGGCCTGGAGCCGGCTTTCCGGCCTAGCGAGCAGCGGGCCGGACCGGACTCCGAGGAGAGATCAAGAGGAAGCCGCCCAGTCACCGCCCGCGTCAGACGGGAGGGGCCGCCGGCAAAACAAGCAATGCAAGCCAAGCCGGAACGCGCCGGCCACGTGGTGCTGACATGAAAAGTTTAAAATTAAAACAATGGTTGCCCAGCGGACGGACCACCGTCATCGGCATCCCGTTCATCTTCCTGTTCGTGTTTTTCCTGCTGCCCTTCCTGCTGGTGGTGGGCATCAGTTTCTCGCAGCAGCAACTGGGCATCCCGCCCTACACCCCGCTCACCAAGCTGGAAGACGACGTCTTCTCCATCGCGCTGAACATCAGCCACTACAAGTTCATGTTGAGCGACGACTTGTACTTCGCCACCTACATCAGTTCGGTGAAGATGGCCTTCGTCTCCACGCTGCTCTGTCTGTTGATCGGCTATCCGATGGCTTATTACATCGCCCGGGCCTCAGACCGCGCGCGCGACACCCTGATGATGCTGGTGATTCTGCCGTTCTGGACCTCTTACCTGATCCGGGTTTACGCCTGGATTGGCATTTTGAAGAACGACGGCTTTCTTAATCAGTTCCTGTTGTGGCTGGGGGTGATCGACACGCCGCTGAGGCTGTATCACACCAATTGGGCGGTGTATATCGGCATGGTGTTCTCCTACCTGCCGTTCATGATCATGCCCTTGTACGCCCATCTGGTGAAAATGGACCTGCGCTTGCTGGAGGCGGCCTACGATCTGGGCGCCAAGCCGTGGAAGGCCTTTGTCCAGGTGACCTTGCCGCTGTCCAAGAACGGCATCATCGCCGGCAGCCTGCTGGTGTTCATTCCGGCGGTGGGCGAGTACGTGATTCCGGAGCTGCTGGGCGGTTCCGACACGCTGATGATAGGCCGCGTGATGTGGGATGAGTTCTTCAACAATATGGACTGGCCGATGGCGGCGACGGTGACTTGCGCGATGGTGCTGCTGTTGCTGGTGCCGATGGCGCTGTTCCAGCACTACCAGGTCAAGAATATGGAGGCCGCGAAATGATCAAGCCGAACAAGCCGCTGTCCTTCCTGGTGCTGGGCCTGGGCTACGCCTTTCTCTATCTGCCCATCGCGTTGCTGATTCTGTTCTCTTTCAACGAATCCAAGCTGGTGACGGTGTGGTCCGGGTTCTCCACCAAGTGGTACGCCGCGCTGCTGGAGGACGAGGAGTTGATCAACGCGGCCTGGCTCAGCGTCAAGATCGCCCTGATGACCGCCACCGCCTCGGTGGTGATCGGCACCTGGGCCGGTTTCGTGCTGGCGCGTTTTGGCCGCTTCCGCATGTTTCCCTTGTTCGCCGGCATGGTCAACGCGCCACTGGTGATTCCGGAGGTGATTCAGGGCATCTCGTTGTTGCTGCTCTTCGTCGCCATGGAGCAGGCTTTTGGCTGGCCGGAGGGCCGAGGGGTGTTCACCATCTGGATCGGTCATGTGATGTTGTGCGTGTCCTATGTCGCCATCGTGGTGCAGTCGCGGGTGAGAGAGCTCAATCTGTCGCTGGAAGAGGCGGCGATGGACTTGGGGGCGCGGCCTTTGAAGGTGTTCTTCGTGATCACACTGCCGCTGATCTCCCAGGCGCTGATTTCCGGCTGGCTGCTGTCGTTCACGCTGTCGCTGGACGATCTGGTGCTGACCGCCTTCCTGTCCGGCCCCGGCTCCACCACCTTGCCCATGGTGATCTTCTCGCGGGTGAGGCTGGGCTTGAACCCGGAAATGAACGCGCTGGCCACCTTGTTCATTCTCTTCGTCTCCGTCGGTGTCATCGCCGCCAACTTCTATATGCGCGCGGCGGAACGCAAGCGCGAGCGCGAAATGAAGCTGGCCTTCGCCCAAGGCTGACCGCGGGGGAGGCGGGCCGGCGCCGTCGGCGAGACGGCGGCGCCGGCCGTCTTTTGTTTTCCTCTTTCATCGGCGACAATGCCGGAATTCTTTCGGTATGGTGACGTCATGTCGCGATTGAAGTCCTGGCTGCAAGACCGCTGGCCGCTGCCCGTCTACCGGCCGGACCCGCGGCAGCCGCATCATCAGGCGGACGGCTACCGCAATCTGTTTCCGTTTCGGCAACCAAGCCTGGCCGACGTGTTGCGCTGGGAGTGGCAGCGCAGCCGCATGCCGGCGGTGAAGCACAGGCTGGAGCGCATCCCGCGCCAGGCGCCGGAGCTGGCCGCGCTGAACGCCAACCGGGACCGGCCGTCGCTGACCTGGGTCGCCCACGCCACCAGCTTCATCCAGCTGTGCGGCAAGAATATTCTGATCGACCCGATCTGGTCGCAACGCGCTTCTCCGTTTCAGTGGGCGGGGCCGGCGCGGCAGTCGCCGCCGCCGATGGCTTTGCGGGAGCTGCCGGCCATCGATCTGGTGCTGATCACCCACAACCATTACGATCATCTCGATTTCAACACCGTGCGCAGTCTGGCGCGCCAGCCGGCCGGCTGCCCGCAGTTCGCCGCGCCGCTGGGCGTGGGCGCGACCCTGCGGCGCGCCGGCGTGCCGGCGTCGCGGATTCAGGAGTTGGACTGGTGGCAGCGTTGCCGTCTGGGCGGCGTGGAGGCGGAACTGACGCCGGCTCATCATTGGAGCAAGCGCTGGATGATGGGCGATGAAAACCGCGCGCTGTGGGGCGGCTTTGCCGTGCGCGGCGACGGGCTTCAGTTCTGGTATCCGGGCGACACCGGTTATCAGGAGTCCTTGTTCCGGCTGATCGGCGAGCGCATCGGCGCCGCGGATCTTGCCTTGCTGCCGATAGGCGCTTACGAGCCGCGCTGGTTTCTTCATCCTCAGCATGTGAATCCGGAAGAGGCGGTGCGCATTCTGCTGGACACCGGCGCGCGCGCCGCCTGGGCGGTGCATTGGGGCAGCTTCATTCTGACCGACGAGCCGCTGGACCAACCACAGGACGATCTCGCCGCCGCGCTAGCGCAATGGAATATCCCCGCATCGAGGTTCCAACTGCCGGCCATGGGCGAAACCCGCTGGTTTTAAGCCCTATCTTGGCAGGAAATCCCAAACGCCGCCGTTTGAGGCTTATTTTACCGACGCGGCTTGGTTGCAAGCATTGCCCCTGATGGCAAGCGGGAATACAATCAACAAGTAGTTTTTTTCAGAAGCGAAGACTAATTTTCGTTTTCGCGGCAATTCTTGGGGCTCTAATGACTATTCTTCAACTCATCAATCAACGGGTGCAGGCCGCTCTGGCGGCAGCCGGCGCGCCGGACGCGCCCGCCGTGGTGCAGCCGGCGTCCAAGCCGGAATTCGGCGACTATCAGGCCAACGGCGTCATGAGCGCCGCCAAACTGCTGAAAACCAACCCGCGCGAACTGGCCCAGAAAGTGGTCGCCGCGCTGGATCTTGCCGGCATCGCCGACAAGGTGGAAATCGCCGGCCCGGGTTTCATCAATATTCATCTAGCCCCTGAATATCTTGCCCGACGAAGCGAAGCCGCCCTGAAAGACGACAAGCTTGGCATCAGCCGCGTTGCGCCGCAGCGCGTGATGGTGGAGTACTCCTCGCCCAACCTGGCCAAGGAAATGCACGTTGGCCATCTGCGTTCCAGCATCATCGGCGACGCGCTGGCCCGGGTGATGGAGTTTGTCGGCCACGACGTGGTGCGCGCCAACCACGTGGGCGACTGGGGCACCCAGTTCGGCATGCTGACCGCCTACCTGGTGGAAACCAGCCACGCCGGCGACGCCGAATTGCAGCTGTCTGACCTGGAAACCTTCTACCGTAACGCCAAAGTGCGTTTCGACGAAAGCGAAGACTTCGCCAACCGCGCCCGCGACTACGTGGTCAAGCTGCAAGGCGGTGACCAGGACGTGCTGAAACTGTGGGAGCAGTTCGTCGACGTGTCGCTGAAGCATTGCGAGGCGGTGTATCAGAAGCTCAACGTCGGTCTCAAGCGCGAGCACGTGCGCGGCGAGTCCTCGTACAACGACGACCTGCCGGTCATCGTCGACGAATTGCGCGCGGCCAGCCTGCTGAGCGAGGACGACGGCGCCCAAGTGGTGTTCCTGGAAGAGTTCCGCACCCAGGAAGACAAGCCCATGGGCGTGATCATCCAGAAAAAGGACGGCGGCTATCTGTACACCACCACCGATCTGGGCGCGGTGCGTTATCGCCATAAGACCCTGAACCTGGACCGCGTCATCTATGTGGTGGACGCGCGCCAGAGCCAGCATTTCGCCCAGATGTTCTCCATCTGCCGCAAGGCCGGCTTCGCGCCGGAGAGCATGAAGCTGGAGCACGTCGGATTCGGCGTGATGATGGGCGACGACGGCAAGCCGTTCAAGACCCGTTCCGGCGGCACGGTCAAGCTGATCGAGCTGTTGCAGGAAGCGGAAGAGCGCGCCTTCGCGCTGGTGACGGAGAAGAATCCGGATCTGCCGGAAGCGGAGCGCCGCGATATCGCCGCCGCCGTGGGCATCGGCGCGGTCAAGTACGCCGATCTGTCCAAGAACCGCATGAGCGACTACATCTTCAACTGGGACACCATGCTGGCCTTCGAGGGCAATACCGCGCCCTATCTGCAATACGCCTACACTCGCGTACAGAGCGTGTTCCGCAAGGCCGACGGTTACGACGCCAACGCCGCCATCGTCATCACCGAGCCGGCGGAGAAGCATCTGGCCGCCGCGCTGGCTCAGTTCGAAGACACTTTGCAGGCGGTGGTGGACGGTTGCTATCCGCACTACCTGTCCCAGTATCTGTACAACATCGCCACGCTGTTCTCGCGCTTCTACGAGGCTTGCCCCATTCTCAAGAGCGAGGGCGAAGTTCGCGCCAGCCGTCTGCAGCTGGCCGCTTTGACCGGCAAGACGCTGAAAACCGGTCTGGATCTGTTGGGCATCAAGGTGTTGGCCTCGATGTAAACCGGTCTTCCCGCTTCAAGCATGCCGCCCGCGCTTTGCGCCGGCGGCATTTTTCTTGCGCGTCGGGCGTTCAGCGCGCCGGGGGCGGTTCGCCGGTGCCGGCTTCCGCGTTTGCGTCCGCCACCGGCTCAGCCTCTTTGGCGCGCGTCGCGTCGCTGAGCATATCCAGTACCTTGGACAGGCCCGCCGGCAGGGGCGGGGTTGAGGTTTCAGGTTTGATCTGATATTTGGGCGGCGGCATTTGCTCTTTCATCTTCACATCCTTGGCGTTGGGGGTGGCGGGCGCGGTCAGCGCCGGGCGGAATCTCTTTGTCATGATTCGGCCGGGCCAATGGCTCACTTTTAATGCGATCCGTCCGTGGTGTCCAGCGCAACCTGGTTGCGGCCGTTGGCCTTGGCGCGGTACAGGGCCTGATCGGCGCGTTTGACCACCGTTTCAGGCTGGGCGTCGGCGGGCCGGGCCATGGCCAGGCCGATGCTGAGGGTGACCTTACCGGCGTCCGGCGCCGGCGAGTGTTCGACGGCGGCGCGGATTTTTTCGGCCAGAACCGCGGCGCCCTTGTCGTCGGTGTCGGGCAGCAGCAGCAGGAACTCTTCGCCGCCGTAGCGGGCGGTGAAGTCCGTGAGGCGGGCGGTGGCTTGCAGGAGTCGGGCGATGTGGCATAGCACGCGGTCGCCGGCGTCGTGTCCAAAATGATCGTTGACGCGCTTGAAGTGGTCGACGTCCAGCAACAACACCGAGTAGGGCGCGCCGCTGCGCCCGTAGCGCAGATGCTCTTCCCTGAGCTGTTCGTTGCAGGCCATGCGGTTGTTCAGTCCGGTGAGCGCGTCGCTGCGCGCCTGCTGCGCCAATCGCGTGGCGGTGCGCACCAGCTCGTGGTTGACCTCGCGCAGGGACTCGGTGCGCTCCTCCACGAGCTGCTCCAGCTTGGCGTTGATGTCGGTCAGTTCCTGTTTGCGGGCCAGCAGGGCGGTGGCCATGCTTCGCATCGCCTGCGACAGCTGGCGCAGTTCCTGAGCGCCGCTGGGCAGCGTCCAATCGGCGTGTTCCTCTCCCTGGCCGATGCGTCGGGCGATGCCGGCCAATTGTTCCAGCGGTGTGCTGAACAGGGCGGCCAGCCGATAAACGGCGACCATCAGCAGCAAGGTGGCGACCAGGCCCAGCAGGATCAGGCTGGCGCGCAACTGGTTCAAGGCCGCCAAGGCCTGCCCTTGCGGCTGCCGGACGACCACGCGCCAGTCCAGCCCGGCCTCGCGCACCCAGGCCTCGCTATACAGGTAATTCTTGCCGTCGGGCCAGACGCCGAGCTGAAAATCCCGGCCGGAAGGCAGGGGCGCGGGCGGGCGCTCCTTGCCTATCGCCTCGAAGGGCGACAGCGTATTGTCGCGCTTGTCGATGATGAAGACTTGCTGAGACGTCTTGGCGGGCAGGCGTTCCCGTATCGTTTCCTCCACCCAGGCCCAGAGCGCGTGCGTGGCCAGCACCCCGCGCAATTTGCCGGCGGGGTCGTAAATCGGCGAGGCGAAGTCGACGAAGCGCAGCGGCTCTCCATGATTCGCGGCGGAGGGCATGAGCTTGGCCAAGAGCACGGCCTGGTGTACGTCGCCGACAAAGGGAGCCTGGCGGCCGTGGATGAACCAGGGGCGCTTGGCCGCGCTCTGGCCCTGCAGCATGCCGCTGGTGGCGGAAACGATGTTGCCGTCCGGGTCGGTGATGCCAATCCAGGCGTAGTAGCGGTAGGCCCGCTTGGTGCGTTCCAGGCTTTGGCGCAGGTCGTCGCCGTCCAGCGGCGCGCGGACGTAGGCGGGCGTCTGCGCCAGCAGCAAGACTTCGCGATGGCGTTCCTGCAGATTGGTGGAGATGGCCTTGGCGATGTTGTCGGCCAGCGCATGCATGGCCACGCCCTGGTTCTGCACGATGCGGCTGCTCAGCACTTGATCCAGGAAGAGCGCGGCCAGCAGCGCCGAGGCGAGAAACAGCCCGCCGAACAGCGCGGTCAGCCGTAGCCGGAAACTGTCCGGCAAAGTGGGCAACAGGCGAGGCATGGTCGCTTTGCGGAGATGGGGATGACTGGATTATAGATGGGCGGCGGGGCGGGGGCCGCCTTGCCGAGGCTGAGGCGACAAAAAACCCCGAAAGCTTTGAGCTATCGGGGTTTCCGAGTCTTCATGACGGATCATGAAGCGGTGTGGTGGTGGAGGCGGCGGGAATCGAACCCGCGTCCGAAAGTCCTCTACAGTGAGTTCTACATACTTAGTCGTGTCATTTGGATTTAACCGCTGCCACGCCGACGGACAGGCTGGACTTTGGCGAGTTACCTATTGTTTCGCACTATGCCAAGTAACCCGACATAGCACTAGCAGATGTAAAGTGACACTACAGGGTTTTGACGCCCCCGGCCCATCTGCGAACCGTTGTAGTGTCTAGCTAGCCCTTAGGCTGCCAGAGCGTAAGTTTCGTCGTTTGCGACTAAATAAACTCAGTGTTTTACGGGGTGACTGAAATCCCGGTATGCCCTCATCTGCTTCGCAACCCTCGTCGAAACCAGGTCGCCCCCAGATAAGAATCCAGATTATATAGACAATGCGCGGCCAAGGCTAGTTCCGCGGCGCTTTTCGTACGAATTCAAGCGCCGTCGGGGGCCGGAGCCGGGCGCGGCGTCGGCGAGAGACGACGATTGTCATAGGGTTCCGCTTGAAACAGATTCAGGATTTCCCTTGCAAGCGTCGCCGCGCGGAAAGGGGGAAATCAGACTTTCGGGAATCAAGACCGTGGTCTAGATTGATAGATTTATCGATGCGCCTTTGAGCGGGGCGTCCCGGATTTTCACTTTTCGCTTTTCTGGGACGCGCCGGGTCTTCCGGGAAATTTCAGTTTTTAAGCGTTGTTCCTTCAAGCGTCGAATTCGGCCAGGGCCATTTCAAATTAATGGGCTTTTTACGCGTCAATATTTGCAACTTCAGTTGGATTGACTATGTTGACTTCATGACTGGCCGCAAATGCGTACTTCTCAGCGAGGAGGAAATATGATGGATAAAGAGGCGCTCAGGCAGGAAGCCATGAGATGGCGAAACTGGTTTAGCAAAGGTCAGCGGCTTTGGAGCTTCGCCCATCATACGGCCATTTTCGGATCGATTCTCTGCAGCGTGGTGGTGGGCGGCTTGCTGCAGGTGCAAGGGCATGACCTGAAGGGTTATTCCACGGTGTTGACCTCGATCGCCGCGGCCTTGTCCAGCCTGGCCGCCGCGGGCGGCTTCGAGCGCAAGTGGAAAAGCAACCGCATGAGCCGCAGCCGGGTGGACGGTTTGCTGATCGATATTGAAGCGGGCTCGTACAGCATGTCGGAATTGGCTTGCCAATTGAAGGAAATCATTTCCAAGCATGATCTGGACGTGACTAAAAGAGACAGTATGGAGCCCTTGCTGGTGGAGCATAAAACCAGCAGCACCGTTAAATCTCTGCTTTCCTAAACGGCGTCCCCGCAAATGAAAAAGCGCTGATGGCGGCCATGGCGCTTTGATTGGAATGTAAAAACAGCCTTCGCCGTTTATCCGGCGCGGGCTGTTTTTTTATTGCTGTTGCGGAATACGGCGCGGTCTTGGCGCGGTGCTTGGTTGGGAGGCGGTTCTTAGTCGGTATAGCGCAGGGCGATGGCGCGGAAGGTTTCCGTCATGCTCAGGAAGGCGGCGACGATGTCCGGGTCAAAATGCTTGCCGCTGCCTTCGCGGATGATGGCGACCGCCTGCTCATGGGGGAAGGGGGGCTTGTAGACGCGGCGGGATATCAGGGCGTCGTAGACGTCCGCCACCGCCATCAGCCGGGCGGACACCGGAATGTCGTCGCCGGTCAGGCCCTGGGGGTAGCCGCTGCCGTCCCATTTTTCCTGATGACTGTAGGCGATCTCCTTGGCGTGGCGCAGAAAGCTGCTGGGGGAGTCCAGCAGCCGCTCCGCCGCGGCGATGGTGTCGCGTCCCAGCGTGGTGTGGGTTTTCATGATTTCGAACTCTTCCGGCGTCAGCTTGCCCGGTTTGAGCAGGATGTCGTCCGGAATGCCCACCTTGCCGATATCGTGCAAGGGCGCGGATTTGAACAGTTCCTGGATGGTCTCCTCTTCCAGCACGGCCTGGAAGCGCGGGTGATTGCGCAGTTGGGTGCACAGGGCGAGCACGTAGTTCTGCGTCCGGCGCAGATGGTTGCCGGTTTCATGGTCGCGGGTTTCCGCCAGCGAGGCCAGCGCCAGGATGGTGACGTCCTGAACCACTTGCACTTCGTGGATGCGGCGTTCCACTTCGGTTTGCAGGAAGGCGGCCTTGTCTTCCAGAAAGTCGGCGGCGGCCTTGAGCCTCAGATGGGTTTTGACCCGGGCCAGCACGATGGGCGGCGAGATGGGCTTGATGATGTAATCCACCGCGCCGGCGTCGAAGCCGGCCTGTTCGTTCTCGTTCTCGCCCATCGCGGTCAGAAAGATCACCGGGATGCGCGCGGTGCGCGGGTTGGCCTTGACCTGGCGGCACGTCTCGAAGCCGCCGATGCCGGGCATCATCACATCCAAGAGCAGCAGGTCCGGCAGCGCGTCGCCTTCCAGCAGTTCCAGCGCGCGCTCGCCGCTGTTGGCGATTTGGGTCCGATAATGGTCTTTCAGCAAGCCATACAGCAAGGTGAGGTTTTCCGGGGTGTCGTCCACGATCAGAACGGTCTGACGCGGGGCCGCCGGGGCGGAGTCCGTCATCTTATGTCCTCCGGCAAGGGGATGCGCTGGGCGGCCGCGGCGTGGCGCAACAGTGTCAGCGCGTTGACGAAGTCAAAGTGGTTCAGCGCTTTTTCGAAGTCGGCGAATTCATCGGGGCCGAACAGGGCACGCAGCGCCGGCGTCTGTTGCAGGAACAGTTCCAGCGCGTCGCCGTCGCTGGCGGCCAGCAGGGCGGCCAGTTGTTGCAGCAGCGCCGGGCCGGCCGGCGCGTCCGCCGTCGGCGCGCCGGCGCCGGATAAGCGGTCTTCCGCTTCCAGACCGGCGCGCAGCGCCGTCATCACCTGTTCCAGCGCCTGTTCCAGCGGCGCCAGATGAATGGCGCCGCGCGCGCGCAAATCCCGCTCCAGCACGGTGGCCGCCTCCTGCAACTGCACGCAGCCCACATTGCCGCTGACGCCTTTGAGCGTGTGCACGGTGCGTTCGGCCTGGACGTAGTCGCCGATTTCCAGCGCCGCGGACAGCCGCGCGGCGGCGTCCGCTTCCTCGGCGATGAATTGGCGCAGCAGGTGCAGATACAGCTCGCGCTTGCCGGCCACGCGTTTCAAGCCGGCCTGTTGATCCAGGCCGGGGATGTCCGGCAGCGCCAGCGCGGACGAGGCGGCGCGGTGGATCTCCGCGCCCGGCGGTATCGGCTTCACCCAGCGCAGCAGGGTCTGGAACATCGTATGCGGGTCTATCGGCTTGGCGATGTAGTCGTCCATGCCGGCGCTCATGCAGTCCTCCCGCTCCTCAGACAGCGCGTCGGCCGTCATCGCCAGCACCGGCAAGGAGGCGAACTGGGGATCGGCCTTGATCTGCCGGGTGGCCGAGATGCCGTCCAGCACCGGCATCTGCACATCCATCAATACCGCGTCGAAGCCTTGCGGCCCCATCGCGGCCAGACGCGCCAGCGCTTCGCCGCCGTGATTGGCCAAGGTCACCAGCGCGCCCGCGTCGCCCAGTAGTTCCACGGCGATCTGCTGATTCACCAGATTGTCTTCCACCAAGAGCAGGCGCACGCCGTCCAGCCGCGGCAATTCCTCGGTTAGCGCCACCAGACCGTGGTCCCGCTGCGGTCCGAACATCGCCAGCACCACGTCGTAGAGCGAGGACAGGCTGACGGGCTTGATCAGGACCGCGTCGCAGCCGCTCAGCTCGCCCTGGGCGCGCACGTCGTCGCGGCCGAAGGCGGTGGCCAGCACCACCTTGATGCTGCGGCTGATGCTGCGAATCTGGGAGATGGTTTCCACCCCGTTCATGCCCGGCATCATCCAGTCCACGAAGACCGCGTCGAAAGGCCGGTCCAGATTGGCCTGGGCGATCGCCGCCACCGCCTTCGGCCCGGAGGCGCAAGCGTGGGCGTAGAAGCCCAGCGAGCGCAGCTGGTCGGACAGGATGTCCCGCGCCGAGGCGTTGTCGTCCACCACCAGCACGCGCAGGCCCTTGATCTCTCCGGGCAGGCCCTGGCGGCGGGTGTCCACGGCGGAGGACACGCCCAGCCAGGCGTTGAACATGAACAGGCTGCCCCAGCCGGGGGCGGATTCCACCCGGATGGAGCCGCCCATCAGCTCCACCAGCCGCTTGGCGATGGTCAGGCCCAGGCCGGTGCCGCCAAAACGGCGGGTGGTGGAGCCGTCCGCCTGGCTGAACGGCTGGAACAGCCGCGCCGCCTGTTCCTCGCTCATGCCGATGCCGGTGTCGTGCACGCAGAAACGCAGCTGGACCTTGTCGCCCACTTGTTCCAGCCGGCTGATGATGATGGCGACTTGGCCCTTTTCCGTGAACTTGATCGCGTTATTGCTCAAATTGATCAGCACCTGGCTGAGCCGCAGGGCGTCGCCCACCAGCCCCTTGGGCACGTCCGACCCCACTTCGAACAGCAATTCCAGCGATTTGTCCGTCGCCTTTTGCGCCACCAGCGAGGACACCGCCTCCAGCACATCGTCCAGCCAGAACGGTTCGGCCTCCATTTCCAGCTTGCCGGCCTCCACCTTGGAGAAGTCCAGGATGTCGTTGATGATGCCCAGCAGGGAGGTGCCGGCGTTGTGGATTTTGTTGACGTAGTCGCGCTGTTGCCCGCTCAGCTTGGTTTTAAGCGCCAGATAGGACATGCCGATGATGGCGTTCATCGGCGTGCGGATTTCATGGCTCATATTGGCCAGGAACATCGATTTGGCCTGGGTGGCGTCTTCCGCCTGCTGCTTGGCCACGCGCAATTGTCCGGCGGTGTCCGCCAGCCGCGCGTAAAGCAGGCCGTTTTCCAGCAGCAGGATGATCAGCACGAAGCTGGCGGACAAGAGGCCGTAGCCGCGGCCGGCGTAAAAGCCCAGGTCGAAGCGGCTGGCGTTGAGCATGGCGGACAGGGCGATGTCGCACAGCCAGGCCGTCATCACCACCGCCAGCCAGACATCCAGCAAGGTGCGCGTCCAGCGCCGCAGCAAGAGCAGCAGCGCCAGCGCGCTGAAGCCCCAAACCGCGGACACCACGCCGAACATGATGGGGGTGTAGCGGCTGCCTTGCATGATGGGGGGAAACCAGGGGTGGCCCAGCGTGGCCAGCGCCGTCAGCGCCGCCATCAGCGCCAGCGAGCCGGCGACGCAGCCCAGCACCGCCGGCAGCGCGCTGGCGAAGCGCTTGGGGCCGTCGTTGCGCTGGGCGAGCAGCGCGTAGGCCAGCACCATCAGCGGAAAGCCGCCGTGCCAGAACATATACATCCAGGCCGTGGTCTGCGGCCCGGCGCCCAGCAGGCCGCCCGGCGCGAACACGCCGGGGAAGGTCAGCGAATGCGCCATCGCCATCAGCGCGGTGAACAAATAGCCCGTCGCCAAGGCCAGCAAGGCGCGAGCGCGCAAGATCGCGTACTGGCCGAACAGCAGCGCCGCGGTGACCAGATCGCAGACCGCCATCGCCGCCTGATAGGCGGGAATGAAGGCGGGCACCTTGGGCAGGGGCAGCTTGGCGAAGGGCAGCGCGCAGACGAAGACCAGCATGGACACCACGATGGCGGCCAGGGCCAGCCGGCGCTGCGCGCGGCTGGGCGGCAGCGTGGACAGAAACTCGAAGGCGTCGTTGCCGGAGGCGGGAGTTTGCTGCATGCGCCAAAGCTCCATTGATCAACGGATTTGGTGTTTATGAATTAATCATATTTTGCTGTTTTATAGCATATGCACTCGTAAGCAGGGAGTGGAATGTCCATTGCGTATCCACGCATGCCGGAGACGCCGCGGGGACCGCGGGCATGGGGGCGCGCCGCCGGATCGGCGCTGTCGCGGAGCGCGGACTTTGAGCGGCGGGCTCAGGGCGCCAGCGGCGCCACGCCGGCGTAGACCTTGCGCAGCGCGGCGCGGACGTCGTCCAGCCGCTGCTCGCCCTTGGGCGTTTTGGCGGTTTGCATGCAGAGCCGTTTGGGCGCGCCGTCCACGGTCAGCGCGTCGCAATCGGCGCGGCCGGCCGCCGCCATCGCGTCGCTGTCGCCGTAAAGCAGCCGGCCGTCCACCAGTACCGCGGCCACGTCGCGCAGCCTGGCGTCCAGCAGCGCCTGGCCGGGGGCGGCGGCGCGGCTGGACAGGATGACGACGTCGGCTTTCAGGCCGGCGCGCAGTTCGCCGATGTAGTCGTCCAGGGCCAGCGCCCGCGCCGGGTGGCGGGTGATCATGGCCACCCAGTCCCGTTCCCGGATCGCGCTTTGGAATTGCTGGCGGTTGACGCTTTCCGCCACGCGCAGTTCGTCGAACAGATTGTCGCTGCCGGTGGGGTTCCAATCCACGCCCAGCGAGACCGGCACGCCGTGGCGCAAGGCGAGGTCGACGCGGGTGGTGCGGCCGTACAGGGCCAGATTGCTTTGCGGGGACCAGATCAGCTTGCTGCCCGCCGCGCCCATCTGGCGGAACTCCTCGTCGCCGAAGGCGGTGCCGTGGATGACGGCGGTGCCGGGGGCGAGCAGGCCCTTGGCCTTGAGCGTGGAGAATTCCGCCAGCGCGTCGGCGTCCACGCCTTCGGCGACGTGGATCAGGAAGGCGTCGGTCGCGTTCCAGTCGATCTTGGGCGCGCCGCCGACGTCCAGGATGAAGGTGCGGACGTGGGCGGAGGAGACCGGCAGGCCGGACTGGGGGTTCTCCGCATTGCGGATCAGCCCTTGCAGGCAGCGGCCGGCGGGCGAGCCCTGTATGGTGGTGACGCCGCTGATCAGCGCCTTGGCCTCGCCGTATTTCACCATTTCGCAGATCAGGCCGCTTTTCTTCAATTGATCGTAGGGGCGTTTGAAGGTTTTGTAGGCGGCGGCGCGCTGCCATTGCCCGCGGTTCTGGTAGAGCTTGGGCGGCGTCCACTTGGGCAGCGCGTTGTAGGCCACGTGATTGTGGGCGTCGATGAAGCCGGGAAAGACGTAGCCCTCGCTCACGTCCAGCACGGTGGCGCCGGGGGGCTCGGCGCAGTCCGCGCCGGCGCAGACGATGCGGTCGCCGGCCAGCACCAGCCGGCCGTCGCTCTCTTGTTCCGCCAGCACCAGGCGGCCGCGTATCACCAGATGTTCGTCGTCGCCCGGCGTCACCGTCACCCCGGCGTGGGCCGGCAACAGCGCGGCGGCGCACAGCAGCCATCCCAGGCTTTTCATTTGCTTCTCCCGCCGGTTCAGCCCTGGTCCGCCTGCGCCGTCCACAGAATGGAGGCGTTGGCGGCCGGGGTTTTCAGTTTGGCCTGGCCCTTGATCACCCGCGTGGCCATATCGCCCTGGCCCAGCCAGGCCGGCATGCCGAAGGGCAGGTCCGCGGCGGGAATCCGCGCCAGATCCTGCTCGCGAAAGCCCGTCAGCTCATAGGGGGTGGGGTCCGGCGCAAGGCCGGGGTCCGGGTTCAGCAAGGGCGCCAGCGCGGCCAGGGTCTGGTTCCAGGATTTGAGCAGCGCGCCGGGCGAGCGCGCGGTGGGATGCTGCGGCTGGAACAGCCGCTGCGCGGCCTTGAAGGACGCCGCGCCGGGCCAGTCGTCCAGCACCTTGGCCGCCGCCTTGCCAAAGCCGATCACCGCTTGCAGGCCGGGTTGCTTGAGCTGGTCCAGCAATTGATTGCGCCAGGCGCGCACCGCGGCCTGATCCATGAAGCCGGCCATCTCGGCGTCGAACTGGCCGTAAATGCTATACAGGCTGGCGTTGACGATCACGTAGGAACGGTCCAGGCCCAGCTTGCGCAAAAAGCCCTGCACCCGCTGGCCGGCGGTGCCGACCATGGCGCGGCGCGTCAGGTTTTCATCGGCGGACGGGTCCTGTCCCACGATCAGCACCTTGGCGCTGCCGTCCAGGCGGCCGCGGTAGTAGACGGGGCCCCATTCCAGGCGGAATTTGGCCGGGAGAGCCTGATAGCTTGCCAGCGGAGCGTGCTCGAACAGCGAGGAGAAAGGCGGGGGCGGCCCGGGGTCCCAGAGCATGTGCTTTCCTTTGAACCTGTTGGCGGAGCCCGTTGACTGCGGGCCGGCTCGGAGGGCCGCGCGGCGGGTGTTTGAGGTATATGCGATCAAGCGCGCGAATGAAATACGTAAAACCCGCTAGCGGGACATCCTGGCGTCATCTTGCCGCGGCAAGATCGGCGTTTTGACTGTCTTGATCAACACCGGAGAACGCCATGGATCGCCGCCGTTTTTTGAAAACCTCGCTTGCCGGAGGCGGCCTGTTGCTGGCCGGGCCGGCGCTGGCCGCGCCGGCCGTCGTCACCTCGGACCGTTTGCGCCCGTTGATGAATTCCGGCATCCAGATCGGCGACGCGAGCGCGGACCGCGCCATTGTCTGGGCGCGCTCCGACCGGACCGCGCGCCTGGTGGTGGAGTGGGACCGCAGCGAGCGCTTCGCCAGCCCGCGCCAGGTGCGGGGCCCCTGGGCGACCGAGGCCGGCGACTTCACCGCGCGCGTGGATCTGAGCGGCCTGCCGGCCGGCGAGCGGCTGTATGTGAGAGCGCGTTTTGAAGACGCGGTCCATCCGCGGGCCTGGTCCGAGCCGGTGACAGGGAGCTTTCGCACTGTGGCGGAAACGGCGCGCGATCTGCGCTTCGTCTGGTCCGGCGACACCGCCGGCCAGGGCTACGGCATCAATCCGGACTGGGGCGGCATGCGCATTTACGAAACCATGCGCCGGCAGCGGCCGGATTTCTTCGTGCATTGCGGCGACACCATTTACGCAGACGGCCCGATGGCGGCCGAGACGGCGGTGGAGGGCGGCAAGATCTGGCGCAATCTGCTGACGCCGGAAGTGAGCAAGGTGGCGGAGACGCTGGACGAATACCGCGGCCGCTACCGCTACAACCTGATGGACGCCAATGTGAGGCGCTTTGCCGCCGAGGTGCCGCAGATCTGGCAATGGGACGACCACGAGGTGGTCAACAACTGGTCCGACGGCAAGGACTTGTCCGCCGACCCGCGTTACCGCGAGAAAAACATAGGCGTGTTGCAGGCGCGCGCCACCCGCGCCTTTCTGGAGTACGCGCCGCTGCGGCTTCACGGCAACGGCGAGGACGAGTGGGTGTATCGCCATCTGCCGCAAGGGCCGTTGCTGGATGTCTTCGTGCTGGACATGCGCAGCTATCGCGACGCCAACGGCGCCAATCTGCAGCGGGAGAGCGAGCCGGGCGCGAACTTCATGGGCCGGGCGCAGCTGCAATGGCTGTTGGAAGGCTTGCAGGCTTCCAAGGGCGTCTGGAAGGCGGTGATGGCGGACATGCCGCTGGGCCTGCAGGTGGCCGACGGCAAGAACGCGGACGGCAGCGCGCGCTGGGAGGCGATGGCCAACGGCGACCACGGCCGGCCGCTGGGGCGCGAACTGGAGCTGGCCTGGCTGCTGGGCGAGATCAAGCGCCGCGATATCCGCAACGTGGTGTGGTTCACCGCCGACGTGCATTACACCGCCGCCCATCATTACCATCCGGAACGCGCCGCCTTCGCGGACTTCAATCCGTTCTGGGAGTTCGTCTCCGGTCCGTTGAACGCCGGCACCTTCGGTCCCAATCCGCTGGACATGACTTTCGGCCCCAAGGTGGTGTACCAGAAGGCGCCGGAGACGCAGAACCTGTCGCCGCTGGCCGGCATGCAGTTCTTCGGCCAGGTGGACATAGACGCCCGCAGCCGCGCGATGACGGTGAGGCTGAAGGACGTGGCCGGCCAGACCTTGTTCACTCAGGAGCTGGCGCCGGCCTAGTTGCGACGCCCATCGCGCGCTTGACGCTATTTCCTGGGATTCAATAGAATACATACGTATGTATTCAATGAACCGGGAGGCATCGTGAGCAAACCCAGATCCATCGATCGCAATCAGGTGTTGGACGCGGCGGAAGAGATCATAGAACGCAAGGGGGCGGCCGCCCTCACCATAGACGCCGTGGCCAAGGCCGTGGGCATCAGCAAGGGCGGGGTCCAGTCCTGTTTCGGCGCCAAGCGCAATCTGGTCAACGCCATGTTGGAGCGCTGGGGCAAGCACTACGACGCGTGTTTCGAGAAAACCGCGGGTGTCGCCGCCGAACAGCTGTCCAGCGTCGAGCAAGTCAAAACCCATGTCCGCATCACCGCGACGGAAGAGGCCTTGATCACCCGCGCCGCCTGCCATCTGAGCGCCATGCTGGAGTCCAAGGATCAGAAAGACTGGGTGCGGGCCTGGCATGCCGAGCGCTTGGGCAAGCTGGACGTGGCCACCGAGGAGGGCCGCCGCGCGCGCGTGGCCTATCTGGCGGTGGAAGGGGCGTTCATGCTGCGCTACTTCGGCCTGGCCGAGATGAGCGAGCAGGAGTGGCGGGACGCGTTCCAAGATATCGAGCGATTGGCGGAGCGCTGAAGACGTTCTTGGCGCGCTCATTATCAAGTGGGCCGCCGCAGGGTTTTTCCGTTCTTGCCCGAGGGTGCGTAAACAGGCTCCGGGCGTGTGCCGCGACGGCTGAACGGGCTTTGATGATTGAGTCGGGGAAGGGGCGTTTAAAGATGCTTAGCTGGGTGTTGTTGCTGTTTGCCAGCGGTTTGGAAGTACTGTGGGCCGCGGGTTTGAAGCGCTCGGAAAGCGTATTGGAATGGTTGGCGACCATTGTCTGCATCATCGGCAGTTTCTCCTTGCTGGTGCTGGCGACCAAGAGAATGGGCGCGTCGACCGCCTATGTGTTTTTCGTGATCTTCGGAACCGTAGGCGCTTATCTGTTGGATGTGGCCTTGTTCGGCAAGCCGTTCAGTCCGGTGGCGATGCTGGCGATTGCGGTGATCCTGTTTTCGGTGGTGCAACTCAAGCAAGTGAAAGACTGAAATGGACTGGCTTTATCTGTTGGCGGCGGGCGTGCTGGAAATTCTGGTGGTGGTGGGGATCCGGGACATCGCGCTGAAGCGGTATGTCAGGGGCTGCGCGCTGTATGCGACGGGCTTGAGCAGCTCCTTGTTTCTTCTCTACTGGGCGATGAAAACCATAGACATGTCTATTGCTTACGCCGCTTATACCGGGATTGGCGTGGTGGGCACGGTGGTGACCGGCATCCTGTTCTGGGGCGATAAAAAGAGCAATAAAAAGCTTGCCTATCTGTCGCTGCTGGTCGCGTCCATCGTTGTGCTCAAGACCGCCGGCTAGCGACGACGGCCGTGCAGGATCATGGTTGAGCGGCGGGCGCGAGTCCGCCGTCCAGCCGCGCCAGGATGCGGTAGGCGGCGCTCACTCGTTCGGCCAGCGGATAGGACTTGTTGGCCAAGAGCACGATGCCCAGTCGTTTTTCCGGGATATAGGCGGCGTAAGCCGAAAAGCCGTTGGTGGACCCGGTTTTGTTGATGAAGGCCCGCGTTTGCGGCGGCAGCGGCGGATCCAGGCGCTGCGCCGGCATGCCCTGATAGATATAGGCGGGGGCATTGCCGCTCAGCAGCCGCGGCAGGTCCACCGGATACGGGTATTGTTCCCAGATCAGGCCTTGGGTCAGCACCCCGGCGCGGTAGTAGCCGATATGGGTGTCCTCGAGCGCGGCCCGCAGCTTGGGCGCCATGGGCAGCAGGCCCATATTGGCGTTGAGGAAGCGCGCCAGGTCGGCGGCGCTGGTCCTGACGCCGTAGGCCTCGTCCGCC
This sequence comes from Chromobacterium sp. Panama, assembly GCF_003052555.1. NCBI lineage: Bacteria > Pseudomonadati > Pseudomonadota > Betaproteobacteria > Neisseriales > Chromobacteriaceae > Chromobacterium > Chromobacterium sp. Panama. Next base: position 2,524,739 of record NZ_QARX01000001.1, on the reverse strand, counting down.
AGCAGGGCCGGAGTCAGCCGCGCGGGCCTGTCGTTCTTGTCGTAGCCCTGGGCGTAGTCGCGCATTCTCTGGGCGGGGACGTTGACGAAGCTGCTGTCCATGCCCAGCTTGGCGAAGATCCTGCCTTCCACCGCCGCCGCGTAGGGCATGCGCATGCTGGCGGCGGCGATCTGGCCCAGGACGCCGATGCCGATATTGGAATAGACCCGCTGCCCGCCCGCCGGCTGCCTGGGGCGCCAGCGCCGCATGAATCGCCGCAATGTGCCGGCGTTGTCGACGTCGTCCGGCACGAACAAGGGCAGGCCTGAGGTCTGAGTGCCCAGGTTCAGCAGCGTGACCCGTTCCAGGCCGCCGCCGGCCAGCGCCGGCAGGTGCTGGGTCACGGGGTCGGCCAGCGAGAGCCGGCCTTCGGCCTGGGCATAGCTGGCTAGCGCGGCGGTGAAGGTTTTGCTGAGCGAGCCGATCTCGAACAGCGTGGCGCGCGTTACCGGCCTATGGTCGGCCTTGGAGGCGACGCCGTAGTTGTAAACCTGAACGCCGCTGTCGACGGCGAGGCCCACCGCCATGCCGGGGATGCCGTGCTTGCGCATCAACGCCGGGATTTCCGCGTCGACGGCGGCTTGGGGCGAAGGCGCGGCGGCCAGGGCGTGGGCGGATAGCGCGGCGCAGGCCAGCAGCAGGACGCGGCGATTCATTGCGGGCATGACGATGCCTCCTTGTCGATGAGGATGTGGGAAAAGAAGGAGCGGCGCGAGTCATGGCGTCTGCGCGTCGCCAGGGCCGTTTGGCGTCTGTTCAAGGCCCCGCGAGCGAGGCGAGGCTTTGCGCCCGATCAAGCCGCATGCGCCTGGGCGATAGGGGGATTTCGAAGCGGCGTCTGCCGCATCGGGCCCCGCGACGCGCAGCGAATCGCAAGCGGCTTTCTTAGGAGCGGTTCAGCGCCAGCAGCAACTGGTTCACGCCGTCGCTCATCGCCTGGTAGCGGGTCTGCTTGCCGCGGGTCAGCGCCACCCATACCGCGGTCTGCCGCTGGGGATCGATGGCGACGTAGCTGAAAAAGCCGCCGCCGCCGGCGGTTTTTTGCAGGAAGGGCCGGGTGTCCGGCTGTTCGTGCATCGCCACCCAGCCCAGGCCCAGCGCGTCGGCCTTGCCGGGCACGTCCATGCCGGCGAGGCTGCGCAATTCGGCGCGCTGATAGCGCATCTGGAAGGTTTGCTGGTACAGGCGCTTGCGCTGCTCGTTTTGCGGCCGCACCAGGTCCTGCAGCCAGCGTTGCATGTCGGCGGCGGTGGAATAGACGCCGCCGCTGCCTATGGCCGCGCTGGTGTTGACGCAGGGACTGGCCTCCACGCCGCGCAGCAGGCGCGCGCATTGGGCGGGGCTGGGGCTGAAGGTGGTGTCGCGCATGGCCAGCGGCCCGGTGACGGTGTCGCGCAGCAGCGCCGGATAGGGCTTGCCGGCGGCGACGGCCAGCGCGTCGGCCAGATAGTCGTAAGCCAGATTGGAGTATTGCGCGCTCTGACCCGGCGCGAAGCGAGCCTTGGTCTTGGCCAGCCAGCGCCAGCGCTGCTGTTGATTGGGCCAGACGAAAACCGGCGTGTCGCGCGGCTTGACGCCCGGCAGTTCGCGCGGGAAGCCGCTGGTGTGGGTGGCCAGGTGGAGCAGGGTGATGGGCTGGCCGGCCAGGGCCTTGGACTGCGCGCTTCCCGCCGGCGCGAACTTCCGCAGCGGATCGTCCAGCTTGAGCTGTTGGTCCAGGACCATGGCCGCCAGCACTTCGCTGGTCATCAGCTTGCTGAGGCTGGCGATGCGCAGCAGCGAATTGGCGTCCGGCGTCTGGCGGCTGCCCGGGCGGGTTTCTCCGTAAAAGCGTTGCAGGCCGCCTTGTTTGTCGACGACCACCATCACCATGCCCACCGCCTGGCTATCCTTGAAAATCCGCTCGGCGTGCTGGTTCAGTTGGGCGATGGGCATGGCGGCCTGGCTCAAGGCCGGCAGGGCGGCCAGGGCCAGGCTGATGAATCCCTTTGTTCTCATTGATCTTGCTTTCCCTTGGATGAGGCGGCGCGCCGGCGGCGCCGTCAGATGGCGTGCATTTTAGGGGGGAGGCGGTGGGCGGCATAGCGCGCAATATGTAACGGCTGTAACCAGAGCCGCCGACCCAGTCCGAAAGTACAGGCACGCCCGGTTTTCAAGATGCTATTACTGGCTAGTCGAAGTCCCTATCGCCGCCATTATCGGCCCCGCCTCGTCCGCGCCAAGGCGCCCGCCCCTGATTGACGACTTAGTGGCTGTTTGTTCGCCCGCGCCGCCGCGCGGGGGAGGAGAGATCCATGCGCAATCACGCAATCATCATCTCAAGCCAGGGGTAGAACCGCTGGCAAAACCCGCTTGAACGCGCCAGCCCGCGCGCCGCGCCGGCGTCATGCCGTTTGCGCGGGTTTTGTCAGCTGCTGTTGCCGTAGGGAGGTCGCGGGCCTTGGGCCCGCGCCTGGGCAGCTGACTCACTTTGGAGGAAAGCGTCATGCCATCAGTCAATCAGTTCGCCTATGTGCCCAACACCAGCACGTATAAGTTCGCCTATGGCGGCTCCATTCCCAATATGTCGATCGCCAATATGCCCAGCGACACCAATTGGGCGCGCTGGACCATGCTCAACGACGGCGAGTATTACCGGATGTATTTCTTCAAGGGCAGCAGCGCGGACACCTTGTACCAGGCCGCGTTCAATCCGGCCACGTCCAAGTACGAGTTCGGCTTCCACTCCATCCCGGAGTTGAAGATCACCGGCGCGCCGCCGGACGCGGACGCCAGCAGCGTGTCCATGCTCTACGACAGCAGCACCAGCACCTATCGCTTGTATTTGCGGCGCCTGGGCGCGCCCACGGTGCTGTACCAGTTCGGTTTCAACCGCTCCACCAACCACTATGAGTACGGCTACAACTCCATTCCCACTCTGAACGTCACCGGCGCGCCGGGAGACACCGACTTCCACCGCTGGTCGATGTTGTTCGACGGCAGCACTTACCGCTTGTACGCCTTCAAGGTGGGCAGCGTGGACACCTTCTACCAGTTCGGCTACAACCCGCAGACCCAGGCCTACCAATACGGTCACGATTCCATTCCCATCCTGACCCTGGTGGGCACGCCGGCCAACAGCAATCTGACCAGCATGTCGATGTTGTTCGGCCAGGGCGATTACCGCTTCTACTTCCAGACCTTGTAAGCGCGCGGCGGGCAAGGGCGGCGGACGGCCGGGACGGTGGTCCGCCGGCGGCTTCAGTCCCGCAAATCCACGATGGGCGGCGTCTTGCTGGTGACGGGGTCCAGCCGCCATCGCGCCCGCGCGGCCAAGCCGAGCGCGAAGGCGCCGTCATCCGGCGCCAGGCCCAGCAAAGCCGCCAGGCGCGCGCGCAAGGCCGCTTCCGGGCCGGCGTCCAGATGTTCGGCCAAGAGCAGGGTCAGCCGCTCGCGGCCGGCCGGGTCGCGGTCCAGCTGGATCTGGAAAGCGTGCTCCGCGCCGGCCAGTTGCGCGAAATCGTCCAACTCGTACGTGGTTTCATTGAGGCGGAAGGACCGGCCGTCGCGGCCGCGCAATTCCAGCCAGCGTTCGCCGTCGCACTCCACCCAGCGGCCGATGTCGCCCAGGCAGTAACGGAACACCGGGAAGCGCCGCCGCCAGGCGTTGCTGACCGCGATGCGGCCGTAACCGGCGGCGTCCGGTTGCAGGACCTCCACCGCCACCCGAGGCAGCACCCGGAACAGGCCGGGGCGGCGGCTGGCGTCGCTCCAGGCCCAGATGCCGGTTTCCGCGCCGCCGTACAGCGACCAGAGCTGGGCCGCGCCCAGCGCGGCGCGCAGCCGCGCCAGCGTGGACGCGTGCAGGGTTTCGCCGGCGTACAGCAGCTGCGGAATCTCCAGCCGCTCGCCGGCGGCTGCCAGATGGGCGGCGAACAAGGCCAGCCGCGACGGGGTGCCCAGCACGTGGCTGGGGCGGAATCGTCGCGCCGCGGCCAGGATGTCGGCGTCGGCGGCGTGGGCGCTCATCGGCAGCGTGGTGGCCTGACAACGTTCCAGCACATCGTCGACGATGGCCGCGGTGCGGTAGAGATTGGCGTAGCCGAACAGGTTCAAGGCGATGCTGGCGGGACCGAACACCCCGTCGGCGCGCAGCCGGTCCGCCAGCGCCTGCCGCTGGGCCAGGTTTTCCGCAATGTCCACCGGGAAGATCAGCGCCGCCCGGGTGCTGCCGCCGGAGCGCACCAGATAGAGGCCGGACGCTTCCCGCTCCGGCGAAAACGTCTCCAGCGCGGCTTGCAGCGTCGCCTTCTCCAGCGGCGGCGCGTCTTCGGCGCAAGCCACGCCGCGGTAAAGCGTTCGATAGAAGGGGTGGGCGCGGGCCAGTTCGAAGCACTCGCGCAGCAAGGCCTGCTGGCGGGCCGGCGCGGGCGGCTGGGCGGGCGGCGCCTTCATGCCGGCAGCCTGGCCGTGTCCATCGGCGTCAGTCCCAGCTGGATCAGCAGCGGACGGTGGCGGCTCAGGAAGGCGCGCCGCTGCGCCGCGTCCGGCAGCGCTTCTTGCGCGTAGTCCAGCCAGCGCTGCGCCAGCATGCGAGCCAGGCGCAATTCGTCCGCGTCCTGGCTGCCCGCGTAGCGCAGCACCGTGGGCGGGGTGGCCAGCAGCCGCCAGTCCCGGCACGGCCGGTGCGACAGGCTGTCCGCCAGAATGCGGAAGCGGATCAGCGGCGCGGACAGCAGGCCGGCGCGTCCGCCGTGCGCGACGATCTCTTTCAGCACCCGGTACCAGAAATCGATGCCCTCGTTCAGCCGCGCGCCGGCCACATAGCGTTGCGTCAGCAGCCATTGCCGCCGCGCGGCCACATTGCTGGCCCGCCCCATGAAGAAGTCCGGGTGGCCGGCGGTGCGCAGCGGGCGGGGCAGCAGGAAGGCTTCGTCCTCCAAAGGCTCCAGTTCGGCGCGCAAGGCGTCCAGCTGCGGAAAGCGTTCCTCAGGCGGCGCGCTGTCGTAGCCCAGCACCGCCAGGTCCAGCCGGTGCTCGTTCATTTTCTGCTCCAGCAAGCGCAGGCAGTCCGGCCGGTAGCAGTCGTCGGCGTCCAGGAAGCTCACCAGTTCGCCGCCGGCCCGCGCCAGGCCGGCGTTGCGCGCCGCGCCGGGGCCGCTGTTGCGCGGCAGCCGCAGCAGCACGCTGCGGGTACGGCTCAAATCCTGGGCGTGGTGGCGCAAGGCCTGCTCCGCCGCCTCCGCGCCGTCGTCGGTGCTGGCGTCGTCGACGATGATGATCTCGTGCGGCGCCTTTTCCTGCGCCGCCAGCGAGGCGATGGTCTCGCCGATGTAGGCGCGTTTGTTGTACAGCGGAATAATGACGGAATGCCGCATGAAGCCCCCTGTGCGCGAAACCGGTTCAGGCCGTCGCGGCGGCGGAGTACAGCTTGCCGCGGCGCTGGTGCAGATTGATGATCAACTCGTCCGAGCCGCGAAACACGCCGGGGCCGTAGCTTTCCGCGTCGCGGCACAGCTGCATGCCCACCAGCCGGATGCGCTGCCGGCTTTCCGGGTCCACGAACTCGCTTTGCTCGATGTAGTCCTGGAACATGTATTGCGGCCATTGCCCCAGCACCAGTTCGCGCCAGGCGGTTTCGCCGCAGGCGGAGCGCACCAGCGAGCCCAGGCCGCGGCCGCCGCTGCTGGGTTTGGCGATGAAGTCGCCGGCGCGCGCCAGCAGGGCCTCGGCCTCGTCCCGCGAGGCCGGCGCGAAGGAGGGGATCAGAAAGGGGCGCAAGGCCGCGTAATCGTCGGCGTCCAGGCAGTCCCGCATGATGTCCTCGCGATTCAGGACCGCCAGCACCCGCTTGTCGTGCACCAGGATCAGCGTGCGGATGTCGTTGAAATACGCGCCGCCGTCCAGCAACTGGTCCAGCACCCGGTCCGGCAGCAGCGGCAGCTCGCTGCGATCCATTTCCAGGATGCAGCGGTTCACCGTCCGGCCGTCCAGCCGCAGCTTGCCGTCGCGGACGCTGAGCGCCTCCGGCCGGGCGGACAGAAAGTGGACGCCGTCGCGGCGCAGTGTTTCCGCCAGCAGGAAAATCTCGGTGCCGGGTTCGCGGGCGTGCGTCAGCGCCACCACGCAGCCGGGCGGATGCCATTGACGCAAGGTTTGCAAGAAGGCGTCGTCTCCGGCCGGCTGACCCAGCCAGCGGCTGATCATCCAGCCGTTCATCGGGTAGCGCGCGCCCACCTCGCAAATGCGCGGCTGGCCATGGCGGTCGTAGATGAAGTCCGGACGGTAGAAGCCCACGCGGTAAGGCCGGCCGTGCGCGCGCCGCAGCAGCGCTTCCATGGCCTTGGGCAGCTGATAGAGCGCCCGGATGCGTGGATCCAGAAAGTAGCGGCCGACAATGGCGCGGAAGGCGGCGTCCAGCAGCGCGCTCAGGCGCCGCAGGCTGCTCAGATAGTCGGCGGACACCTCCACGCGGGCGCGCGCCAACTGTTCCGGGGCGAACAGGGGCGGCGCGCCCGGCGGCCAGGGCGGCGGCGCGGCGGCCTGGTCCGCCAGCCGCAAAAGCGGAGGCCGCGGCCGGCTCACAGCGCCTCCGCGGCGGCGTCCCGCGGCACCGTCGCCAGCACCGCCGCCTTTTGCTCCAGATAGGCGCCGACGATGCCGTCCAGGCTGTAGCGCTCCAGGTCCAGCGCCATGGCCCGCGCGTAGTGGTTTAGGGCGTTCATGGCGTGGAAGAAGTGGTTTTTCTCGGTGGGGCCGCAGTGCACGCTGATCCAGCCCAGCGTGCGGGTGGCGTCTCGCTCGGCGAAGCCCAGCGTCCGGGTCAGCCAGCGGCGGAACAGCGGCAGGATGAATTCCACCTCGCCATGGGTGTAGATCTCGTGCGTCAGCGTGGTCAGCAGCGCGACGGCCAGGTCCGGCTCGCGCAGCGACTGATGATCCTTCCAGCTTTTGAAGGCCTTGGCGCTGGGGTGGAGATAGGCATGGGACAGCCACTGGTCATCTCCGACAATGCCCGTGGCCATGTTGTAGTACATCTGCGCGTGCAGCACCTTGTGCGTGACCGCCAAATCCTCGTCCACGATGCGGTTCAAACAGACGATGGCGGCGAACAAGGCCTCGCGGTCCGCCACCGGCTGGCCGGTGTGGACCCGCAGCGTCAGCCGGTTGCTGATGCCGGCCACCGTCATCGCGCTATTGTTGGTCTGGCTCCAGCTCTGGAAAAAGCGCCGCAGCGTTTCCGGGCTTTGCCGCCGCGCGGTCAGGCGCGCAAAGCCGGATTCGATCGCGTCGAAGTGGCTGCCGTGCCGTTCAAAGGCTTGCAGCAGCTCGCGCTTGAGGTGGGACGCGGGCAAATCCCGCAATACCGGCATGATGATCTGGCTGAGACGGTGCATGAACGGAACCCTTGCTTGCATTGAGCGCCGCGGCGGCCCGGGCGGAGCGGCCGCCGGCCCGGTTTCTTTTACGCTTGCGCAGACATCAATATGGTTTAAGGATCAGACTGCCGATATAGGTACTACCACCATATTGAAAATCCGCATGAATGATCTAGGAGCCAGTTCAAGGTCCGTCGCGCTTCGGCGACGCGGTGTTAAACACGTTTCTCTCTGTGCTTGCCGTCTAGGCGCGTTCTTGCTCGCGAGCCTTTGAGCAGGTCTTAAGAGCCATGCTCAAACGGCGCTTGTCGCGCGGCCATGTCTTAGTCATGATTTGCTTTTGTTTTTCATGCAAGGGAGAGCGTGCCGATGGAAACCCGAGTGACGACCGTCAAGCAGACGAAGTTGATCGAGTGCAGCGCCGGGGTGGCGAGCCTGGACCAGGCGCTGGATTTGGTGGCCTTGTGCGCGGAGCACGACGCGCCGCGCGTGCTGCTGGCGGAAGAGGCCTTACCGCCGGCTTTTTTCGACTTGAGCAGCCGCTTCGCCGGCGAGTTCGTTCAGAAGCTGGTCAACTACCGTCTTGCCGTGGCCGGGGTGTTCGTCGACGGCGCCGCCTACGGCGAACGTTTTGGCGAATACCTGAGCGAAGCACGCCGTGGCCGGCAGTTTCGCGTGTTCGACGATAGAGAGGCGGCTCTGGCCTGGCTGGCGGCGCAGCATTGAGCGCGTAGCGGCTCGGACAGCGTGAAGGCGGGGAAAGGACGCGGAGCAGCCCCTTGCGGGGCTGCTTGCGAGCGGAAGAGCGCGATCAGACCGCGTCTTTGCCGATGCTTACCTGGAAGGAACCGGAGTTGTTGCCGTAGGTGCTGGGCACATCGTTGTAGTACAGCGTGATCTGGCCTTGCGCGTTGGCCGGCGCTTTCCAGCGGAACAGGCCGGTGTTCACCGGGATGAAGCCGCCGGCGCCGATCTTCATCACCAGCGCGCCGCAGTAGGCGTCGCCGCAGATCAGGCCCTGATTGGGGTGGCTCTTGTCGCCCTGCGGGCCCCAGTTGGGCTGCGGGCCGTAGCCTGCCCAGCCCGACGCGACAATGGTGATCACATCGCCGGGATTGTAAGTGATGGTGGTGGGTTCCCCGTTGGGATTGTTCGCAGCGACAGTACCGGTCCAAGCCATGGTGAATCTCCAAAATGAAAGTGAGAGAAAGCAGATTCGACGTCGCGCCGACGGCGCGAGGAATATGCTTATTTCATTAAAGTTGGCGATGGGGGTTTTAGCCGCTGATCTTTCGGCGAGGTCGGCTAGGGGAACTTCGGATAGCTTGCCGGCGCTCAGCGGCCTTTATCCAGCTTGCAGGCCAGGCCGGTGCCGGCGAAGCCGCCGTAGAGCTTCATTTCATCCGGCAGCTTGCGCGTGATGAAAAAGCTGTCCGGCAGCGCCAGGCCGGCCTTGTCGCGCGGCCAGGTCAGCAGCCCGCGTTCGTCCATATAGCCCTGAAAACGCTGTTCGCCGCGAATCAGCTCCACCGTCTGGCTCTGGCGGCTGAAGTGGAAGCGGGTGGCGTCGGCGCAGTGGTAACTGGCCTGCATCGCCTGCGGCTTGCAGCCGGCCAGCAGAACGAGCAGGGCCGGCGCCAGGCTGGCGAAAAGGAAACGGGCGGGGACGGACATGGGCGGCGTTCGGGCTGAGGACGGAAGGCCGCCAATATAACAAGAGCGGCCGGCGGCGGCTAGCCGCGCTCCGGGCGAGGCTGGTTCATCGGCACGGCAACTGTTAACATGCCGATCGAATTTTAGGCCGCCTGTCTCGATGGCGGCCGCAAGGAGACCGATATGTTCCCGCGAAAACCTATGCTGTTTGTCCTTGGCGCGCTGACGCCGTTTGCCGCCATGGCGGCGGATATTTATATCGGCATGCTGAGCGCGCACGAGGGGAGCTTGCGGCTGACCCGCTGCAGCATCGGCAAACCTATCTATCAGTTGCTGAGCCAGGAAGGCCGGCCCTTGGCGGAATGGCCGGGCCTGTCGCCGCAGGCGCTGGAAGAACAGGCCAAAACCTCGGCCCGGATCCTGGGCGAATTCACGGAGCGGGACGGCAAGCCGGCCTTGCAAGTGGAGCGCATCGACGCGATCCGTTCCGGCGAGTCCTGTCATCTGGAGGATTGGCTGGACGAGCCGGTCAAAGCCGGGCCCGGACAGCAATGAAGCTGAGCAAGGGCAAGGTGGCGCTGACGCTGCTCGCGCTGCTGAGCGGCGCCTACTGGGCGGCCACGCATCTGAGCAGTAACTGGGGCCGCGCGGTGGGCGAGCCTGTGGACGTCTTCAACGGCGTCGCCGTGTATTACAACGGCGGCGTGCAGAATGTGGAAGGGCGCAATCTGGCGCCGGACGGCTACAATCTGGGCCTGCGCTATCAGTGCGTGGAGTTCGTCAAACGTTATTACTATCAGCGTTTTGGCCACAAGATGCCGCAAGACAAGGGCCATGCCCGGGATTTCTTTCAGTCCCGTCTGGCCAACGGCGCGCTCAATCCCGAGCGCGGCCTGCTGCAATACCGCAACGGCGGCGGCGACGCGCCGCGGGCGGAAGACCTGATCGTGTTCGCGCCCTGGGTGTTCAACCGCTATGGCCACGTCGCCATCGTCAGCCGGACCGGGCCGGATTTCATCGAGATCATCCAGCAGAACCCCGGCCCGTTCGGCGAGGCCCGCGAGCGGCTGCCCTTGCTCATGGAGCAGGGCGTCCCGCGGGTGGACCATCCGCGGGCGCTGGGTTGGCTGCGCCGCGCGCCGCAGGCCTCGGCGCCGGCGGGGGAAGGCTTGGAGCCGGCGGGCAAGGCCTGAGAGCCTGTTCAAGGTCTGCTGCGCTTCTTAGACAAGGCGCTCACCGTGGGGCGTCTTCACGATGCGCGGCGGATCGTGAACCGGGCCGGGCGCGCCTACTTCATCTTCCAGCTGGTGGCTTTCAGCACCGCGGCGTCGGCGTCTTTCAGATCGGTCTCGCTCTGGCTCAGCAGGCCGCTCCATTGTTTGACGCGATTCTTGCCATTGGGCGGCTGGTTGTATTCATTCGTGTCCACCACCTTGCTGCGCTCGGCGTGGAAACGGTTCATGAAGGTTTTTTCGTCGCCGCTGCCGCCGGAACGGGACAGCAGTCCCTGCAGCGTGTCGGAACCGCCGCTGGCGCCCTGGTTCAGCGCGGTGTCCACGAAGGAGCCTATCGTCAGCGCGCTGCCGAAACCGCGCTGGCGCGCCTGTTGCACGCTGTATTGGATGTAGACCTTGTAAAAGGTCTGCCACATCGCTTCGCGCCAGGCGGCGTTGTTTTGCAGCGCGGCTATCTTGCCGCAGAACACCTTCTCGCTGTCGCTGATCTTGAGCACCGGCCCTTGCATGCCGCCGCGCACCCCGGCGCGCGCCAGTCCGCCGGCAATAGAGGGATTGCCGGCGCCGCTGGCGGCGTCGAACTCCTTGAACAGCGTCGGGCCGTCCGGCCCCTGATCGCGCGGGCCGCCGGTGGTGGCGCCGAAAATGCCGATGGTGAAGCCGCGTTCGTCGTCGATGTCCTCGCAATAGCCGTAAAACTTGGGCCAATCCAGCGAGTCTTGCTCCGGCTTGTTCACCAACTTCATGATGTTGTTCCACTGCTCGCCGTCCAGCCCGGTGTTGGCTTTCAGGAATTTCAGCGTGCTGGGGGAGAAGTTGGCGTCCGGATTGGCCGCTTTGGCCTTGCCGGGCAGCGCGCAGCGCGCGCCGGCGGTCCAGGGCTGGCCGATTTCCGCTGCGCCGCTGCTGGCGTCCGGCGTGTTGCCCTGGGTCCAGTAAACGGCGGTGAAGTTGACGCCGTGATGGCTGGCCACGCTGCCGGCCGGATAGGGCGTGGCGGCCTTCCATGGCGCGGCGCAGACCGCCAGCCGCGCAGCCAGTCTAGGAGCGCTGCCGGCGGGGGAGGCTTGCGCCCAGGATGCGCCGGCGCAGGCCAGCCAGCCGGCGCCGGCCAGGGCCAGCATCGAGAGTGTGCGTTTCAAAACGTTCTCCGGTAGACAGAGGTAGGGCGGCGCGAGCCGGGAAAACGCACAAAATGCCATACGGATTTTATTGGTGAAAGAGGGGGGGACTGGCAAATGGAACGGGCGGCGCGGATGCGCGCAAGTAGATGGGCCTCCTGTCGGCGTTTCAGTGTTGGAAGAGGGAAATAGTGCTGCGCCGCGCGCAGCAAGCGCATTCTATGCGGATTGGCGCGCGGAAAATTCAGGCGATGAGGTTTGGAGCGGGCACTACTCCAGCCGCATCACATCGCTGCCCTTGTCCAGCGCAGGGTAGGCCAGCGCCAGGTAGTCTTGCGCAAAGCCGGCCAGGGCCTCGGCGGACGGCAGCGCGTATTCCCCGCTATTGGGATCGAAAAACCGGAATGTCCGCGCGGCATGATCCACCCTGGCCGCCAAGGCGTGGCCGACGCCTTGGGCGGGGCGGATGCCAATGTTGTACAGGCCGTCGCGCTCCAGCGCGATCTTGAAGCCCGGGCTTTCGCTGTGGCCGCGAGGGCTCAAGCCATAGACGGCGAAATAGTCGGCGATGGCGTCTACGCTTCGCCACACATAGCTGTTGACCGCCAGTTCCATCACCTCGTCCCGTCCGCCCTCAGTTTCGATGTCGCGGAAAAAGGCCTCGGCCTCGTTTGGCCAGCTGCGCTGGCTGGCCAACCATTTGACGACCAGCGGGAAGCAAACGCCTTGTTCGCCTATCGTCGACCCCTGGATGAACGCGGTTTGCCGGAAGGCGCGCGCCTGCTCGCCGCCATGCGCCTGCGCGCATTGGGTCCAGGCGTCCTCCGATGCGCGCGCCAGCGCGGCGAGCAGGCTTTTGACCTTGCCGGGCTTGGGCGCGGAGCTGAGATCGACCTTGCCCAGTTTTCTTTCCGCGACGGCGATCTGTTTCGGCCGGCCGCAGGCCTGGATGCCGGACAATAATTCGGCGTAGCTTGCCGGCGGACGCTCGAAAGCCACGCCCACCATCTTGAAACGGCGCAGCAGCGCCGGCGGCATGGCTTGCGGGAGCGGGGCGTCCGCCTTGGCCTCTGGCTGGGCGAGGCGTTGTTTGGCCCGCGTCACCACGCAGGCGCTGCGCAGCAGGCCCAGCTCTTCTCGAATCACGCGGACTTGCTGTTGCATCAGGCTGCGCAGCAGCAGGCCGGAGCTCCTGTCCCCAGCCGGCGGCGGAGCGTTGCGGGGCGCGACGACGGGCGGGCTCAGGCGCAATAAAGCGGACAGCCTGAGCGGGCCGGAGCCGACGACGGCTCCCCGGGCGCGGAGAAAGTCCCTGGCGCGCTGGGTTTGTTCCGGGTGCAGCAGATAGCTGCGGCCGGTGTACAGCACCAGCATGCCGTCTTTGCGCATGCCGACGCGGCTGTGTTCCTTGTGGTCTTGCAGGCGGGATAGGTCGTACTGCTACGCCCGCAGTTGGATGGCGGTTGGAATGGTGCTCATGGCGGTTTTCCCGGCGAGGTGCTGATTTGAAGCGGCGGCGTCTCGGCGCGCCGTCCGAAGCGGACGGCGACGGACGCCCTGGGGAGCGAATCCAGGTTGGCCACATGGTTATTTTATTGGGGCGCAGTGTGAAGGCAGAGCGGCTGGGAAGACTTTCAGAAAACGATTCCGGCCACGGGCCGATGGACGGCTGGCTCAAGTGTAAGAAAACGCCCTTGATCCGCGACCCATTTACCAGCCTTGACCCTGTGCGGCGACGATTCGCCTTGCCGTGTTTCGGCTCCGCGCGCTTGACTCAGAGCGCGCCCGGCCATTCACAAGGAAAAACCAGGGCTGTTATCATGCCCGCCGCCGCTGCATTGCGCGTATCGATTGGAAAAATATTGGGAATCAGAATGTTGAAAGTCATTGCCTGCGTTTTTATCTTGTTGTCTTCCATGGCCAGCGCCTCCAGCTGGGACTTCACCTATTTCAACCCCAGCGAGGGCGGCTTGTTGATCGATAGCGACAGCATCGCGCAATCGCCGCACGGCACCGTCAAATTCTGGACGCTGTGCGCGCCCAGATTCGAGGCGGACAAGCCGGTGACGGCTTACGCCTACAGCCAGTCCCTGTACGAGATCCATTGCCGGCAGCGCCTGATCATGATGCCGATGACGGTGGCTTTCGATGTGAACGGCGAATCGCGGGAAACCGAGTTCGAGCACGCCAAGATGGAGGACATCCAGCCGGACACGCAGGAGGATTTTCTGTGGACCTATATCTGCAAGCCGGACAAGCGGCCGGACATGGTGGTGGCGATGCGGCAGGGCATTCAGGGTTTCTTGCGGGAGCAGCGGCGTTACGCCCGCGAGCACCTGGCGTTTCTGCGCGGCAAGGGACACTGAGCGGTTGATCGCCAGCCCGCGTCAGCGGGCTCTTTGATGGCGTGGCGCAAGCCCTTGGCATGATCGTTTTGCGCAAGACCGTGCCATTGATGTTTGGCACTCTGTGCATCACTAAATCACGCACAGGAAATCACACGCCATGAGAATCGCTCCCGGTAAATTGTTTGTGCCCTGGAACAGAGCCCAGCGCGCAGAGCCTAGGCATGCGGAAGAAGCCTCCAAGTCGGAAGCCCCCAAGTTGAACACGCAGTTGTGGCAATTGCGGCACGATTCTGCCACGTTGTCGCGGGCGGACACGGTGGACTCCGGCGGCTTCTACAAGAAGGCGCTGTTCGCGCTGGCGCTGAAAAACCAGGCGGTGCAGGCCAAGACGCCGGCCGCGGCCGCCGGGGAGGGCAAGAGCCTGGGGCATATCCAGCGCCTGGTGGTGATAGGCGACAGCCTGTCGGACTCCGAAGGCCGCATGCTCAGCAAAACCCTGGGGGTGATGCCGTCCTCGCGCCAGTACTACGAAGGGCGTTTCACCAATGGCTTCGCCTGGCCGGACTTCCTGGCGTCCAGGGTTTTTCTGGGCAAGCCGGTGGTCAATTACGCCGAGGGCGGCGCGGTGGCCGGCAAGTACTCCAAGTGGAACCCGGCCTTCATGTTCATCTCCCATATGGAGCGCCAGATCAATAAGCACCACTTCCAGCCGGGCGATATGGCGGTGCTGGCCCTGGGGTCCAACGACTACATGACTTTCGGCAAGATCGACGTGGACAAGGTGATCCGCACCTACGAGCGGCAGATCGACCAGCTGGTGGCCAAGGGGGTCAAGGACATCCTGGTGGCCGGCGCGCCGGATCTGTCCAAAACCGTGAACGCGCGCAAACAGCCGCCGGCGGAGGCCGAAAAGCTGCACGACTTGTCTCAGCGGCATAACCGGCAGCTGAGCCAGGCGGTGGAGGCGTTGCAAGCCCGCTACCGCGACGCCGGGGTGACCCTCCGTTTCTTCGATATCGGCGCCAAGCTGGATTACCTGATGGAGCTGGCGGAAACAGTGGATTACGACACGATGCACAATAAGCACGAGGGCTATATCGACCTGCCGCGCGTGCTCGGCTTCGCCGGCGACGCGCGGCCGCTGGACAGCTCGCATCGCCACCTGTTCCACGACGAGGTGCACCCCAGCCAGGAGGTGCACCAGATCCTGGCCGCGCACATGACGGACTTCATCCACGAGCAGTACGGGCGGCCGGCCGACGCGTCTTAGAGCCTGCTCAAAGTCTCGCGAGCAAGCGCGAGACAAGGCGAAAACGAGCGAAAAAGCGGAATGCACACGTGGTACATGAGCATTTTGAGCTCGTACTCACCGTGCAAGGCTTCACGACGCGCAGCAGACTTTGAACAGGCTCTTAGCCGCTGGCCAGCCGCGCCAGGTAGCGCAGGCCGCCGATGCCGGGAAGGAAGCAATACGCGCCGCCGCGGGTGATGATCATCCGCGAGAAGCCCTGCAACACGGTGTTGTTCTTGCCCGAGCGGCCGGGCGCGGCCAGGGTGAAGCTGCTGTCCGCGGCGTCGTTGACGCCGAGGAAGACGTCTTCTCCGCTGATGTTGAACACCGCGTTGCCGGCGTCCGGATTGCCCGGTTCCGTGGCGGATTTGACGAAGTCGCTGAGCAGGTTCCACTGGCTGCTGAGAAATTCGAATTGATTGCTCAGGCTGGCGTTGATGAAGTAGCCGATCAGGCCGCGGGCCGCGGCCGAGGGGTGTTCGGGGTCGTAGGCCGGGCCGTAAGGCATGGCCCGGCGCACGATGCGGTGGTGGGCGCTGTCGGTGCCCACCACCGCGCCGTTGCGCGGATTGTTGCGGCGGATGTGGGAGCCTATCGGACATTTCAGGCCCAGGGTGTCGTCTTGGGACGGCTGGGCATTGACGTAGTTGAAGTCGTTCAATTGACTGGTCGGCAGCGTGGCGCCGGCCTCGTCCGGCCGCAGCGTCAGCGGGTTGCCGTTGCGCCAGCGTCCGCATACCTTGGCCGCCAGCAGTTCGGGATCGATGCCGGCCTTGGCCGCGTATTCGCTCAGGAACGCGTCGAAAGCGGCCACGTCCTGTTCCAGGATGCGGAAAGCGGCATAGCTGCTGTTGCGGCTGAGTTCGGGCGGTTGCACCGAGTACACGCCCTTGCCCTCGTTGGTGTAGCCGAGCAGGAATTCCCCGGTGGCGATGACGGCCTGATCGTCCGGCTCCGGGCGCTTGCGCGGCGGCGCGCCGGCGATGGTGGGCTGGGCGATGCTGTCGCGGTAACCGAAGTGAACCTGATTGTCAGGCAGCGCCTGGGCGTCATGGGCGGATAGTTCGCTGACGGCGCCGGCGAAGGCCTGACGCAGCCGCGCGCTGAGGCTTTCCAGCAGCGCCGGGTCCTTGGCCACCCACAAGCTGAGCACGATGTGCACCTGCTCGCCATTAGCCAGGCCGCCTATCCATTTTTCAGGCGCGCTGGCGCCGATGTCGCCAACGAGGCTGGCGGTGTCGCCATCGGTGGCGCCGCGCTGGAAGGTCGGTTCGAAACTGGCCAGCTGCTCGGCGCCGACGCCCAGCATGCGCAGCCCGGGACAGGTGAAGCCTATGTTCAGGAAGCTGTTCGGTTTTTGCAGCCAGCGCTTGGCGCTGGTGATGCTCGGCAGGCCGTCCCGGCCCTCCACCAGTTTCAGGATCAGCTCGCCGGCGGCGGCCTTGTCGCTAACGCTCAGAATGAAATGCCGGGCCAGGTCCACGCGGTAGCCGCGCAGAATCGTGCCTTGGATGTCGTCGTACGGGAGGTCGGGGCTGTTCATGGCATGCCTTTCAGCAATGGGACGGGTGTAAGAGGCTGTTCAAAGTCCGCTGCGCTTCGTGAAGCGCTGCTCGGCGAGTACCCGCTCATGTACCACGCGTACATTCCGCTTTTTCGCTCGTTTTCGCCTTGACTCGCGCTTGCTCGCGAGACTTTGAACAGGCTCTAAGGCGCAAGCGGGCGGGCCGCCTGCGCCTGGCGGGCGCGCTTCAGTCCAGCGCGGCGAGTATGGTCTGCACCGTGTACGGATAGGCCTGGTACAAGCCGTTGTCGTCCTTGCCGCCGCCGCCGTTGTTGGGAATATGCTGGGACGCGTCGTTCTGGGCGATGAAGGCCTGAAAGGCCGCCACATTATTGGCCACCGGGGTCAGCGCCTTGCCTCCCACCACGAATTGCAGCAGCGCGTCGAAGACGGTGCCCACCTGGGCGACGAAGTCGTTGATGTAGGCGTTGAAGCTGCCGTCGTACTCGGTGATGACCGCGATCACGTAGTTGTCGCTGCTTTTGCCGGTGGGCTGCAGATTGGAGGCGGAGCGGTCCAAGAGCAAGGTGCGCGCGTAATGGACGGTGCCGATCGAAGTCAGCGCTTGATGCAGGGTGGGTTCGTATTCCGCCAGAGTGGCGGCGATGGCTTCCAGGCTGGTGCCGGGAATGACCGGCATCAACAGGGTGAGCGGGCTGGCCATGGGGCTTCTCCCTAAGGGGTTTGGGAATTGAAGCCTAGCAGCGCGACCTTGACTGTCAATGCGATTTTATTCGTTTTGCAAATCAATGGCCGTGGTTTAGGTATTCGTACTAAGGGCTTGCCCGAGGACCGCGCCCGGCGGGGCGGGCGCGGCCGAACGCTCACTTGCGGTTGGTCAGGGACACGCCCGCCGCCGCCAGCGCGCCGCCCGCCAGCATGGACGCCAGGATGGGTTCGCCCAGCAGCCCCGCGGACAGCAGCACGCCGAAGGCGGGCACCAGATTGGTGAACACGGCGGCGCGCGAGGGGCCGATCTCCCGGATGCCCTGGTAATACCAGATGAAGCCCACCACGGTGCCTATGGCCCCCAGATAGAGCATGGACAGCCAGATCCGCCAGCCGAAGGAGGCCCAGGGAACGGAGCCGATCTCGCCGGCCGCGCCCAGAGACAGGAAGGCCAGACCCCACAGCGTGGCGTAGGTGGTGGCCGCGATCGGGCTCAGGGTTTCCATCGCCTTGCGCGAGCCCAGCGTATAGGCCGCCCAACTCAGCACCGCCAGGCTCATTAGGGCCTCGCCGGCGCCGAAGGACTGGCTGAAATCGTGAACCGTGCCGACAAGATCGCCGCGGGTGATGACCACCATGGCGCCCAGCAAGGCCACGGCGATGCCGGCCCAGCGGCGCAGGCCCAGACGCTCGCGGAAAATCAGGCTGGCGGCCAGCGCGGTCATGATGGGATTGAGGCTGACGAACAGGGCGGTGCGGCCGGCGGGAATACGCGCCAGCGCGCCGAAGAAACAGGCGTTGTAGAGAAAAATGCCGGTAAAGCCCAGAAACGCGGTGACGGCGATCTGCGAGCGGTTCAGCCGCGGCAGCCCGCCTTCCAGCCGGCAAGCCACCAGCACCAGCAGCAGGGCGGCCACCAGGAAGCGGCCGAAGGCGGCGGTCATCAGCGGCATGGATTGCGCCAGCACTCTGCCGGCGATGAAGGTGCCGCCCCAGAACAGCGCGGTCAGCGCCAGTTTCAGAGACAAGGCCGGCCTGAGCGCGGTTTGCGCGCGGGCGGGCTGCGCCGCGACGGCGAGGGTGCTTGAGTGATTCATGGTGGGCGCCGGGCGCGCCGCCCGGCCTCCTGATGCTATGTGGGTGTGTATATACTATTGATTGTTTGAATTCATGGAAAAATGAGCATTTGCTCATGGGTGGACGAGACGGTCATGACCTTTACGCAGCTGGAAATCTTTGCGCTGGTGGCGGAGCTGGGCGGTTTCACCGCGGCGGCGGACAAACTGGGCATCAGCCAATCCGCGGTGTCGCACGCGATCAGGCAATTGGAGAAGGAATGGGGGCTGACCCTGCTGACGCGCGGCCAGGCCGGCATCGAGGCCACCGAGGCCGGCAACAGCCTGCTGCTGCGCGTGCGCGAACTCTTGGGCGTGGCCGAGGCGATCCGTCAGGAGGCGTCGGCGGCGCGCGGCCTGAACCGCGGCGTGCTGCGCATCGGCTCCTTCGGCACTACCTCCTCGTTGCTGCTGTTGCCGCGCATCCTCGAGCAGTTCCGCGCCAGCTATCCGGAAATCGACGTGTTCGTGGAAGAGGGCGAGGACGACGAAGTGGCGCAATGGGTCAGCGAGCGCCGGGTGGACGTGGGCTTCGTGGTGCTGCCGGACGATCGTTTCGACACCTTGCCGCTGGTGGAGGACCAGTTCGTGGCCTTGATTCCGGCCGGCCATCCGCTGGCCGGCCAGCCGGCGGCGCGGCTGGCGGATTTGTGCGACATGCCCTTCATCATGACGCTGGCGGGCAATACCGTGCTGATTGAGAGATTGTTTGAAACCGCCGGCCTGCGGCCCATGGTCAAGCACCGCTACGCCCAGATTCTCACCATCGTCAAAATGGTGGAGAACGGCGCCGGGGTGTCCATCGTCGCCGATCTCGCGGTGCCGGCGCCCTTGCTGGCCTTATGCCCCGGCGTGGTGAAAAAGCCGCTGGCGCCCATGGTGCGGCGCGCGGTGGGCCTGGCGGTGCCCAGCCGGAAGCACGTCAGCCCGGCGGTGGCGGCTTTTCTCCACACCTGCAAAACCATGGCCAAGAGCCTGCGCGACGGTTCGCTGGGCGGTTTGTGAGCGGACGCGATGCGGACAGTCCACAAGCCTGTTCAAAGCCTCGCGTGCCAGGGCGAGACAAGGCGGGAGCCGCTGAGAAAGCGGAATGCGCAGGCGGCGCATGAGCATGTTTAAGCGGCGCCCGCCGCGCCACGCGTCGCGAAGCGCGGCAGGCTGTGAACAGCTTCTTAGGCCCGCGGCAGGTCAAACCGGGTTTGGCAGCGGCTCTCTATCAGCTGGCCGGCGCGCAGCACCGTGAGCTCGTCGAAAGGCCGGCCAATCAGCTGTACGCCGAACGGCAGCCCCGCCCGGTCCAGGCCGGCCGGCACCGTCAGCGCCGGCAGGCCCAGCACATTGGCGGGCGTGCTCAGCCGTATATAGGCGGAGACCACGCTCTCCTCGACGCCGTCCGGCCAGACGAAGCTGTCCTGGCCGTGCAGCGGCGCGGTGTGCGGCACGGTGGGGACCAAGAGCAGGTCGATGTCGGAGAAAAGCCGGCGCCAGGCGGCTTGTAGCGCGATCCGCGCGGCCTGGGCCTGGGCGTGTTCGTTCTGCGGCACCAGCATGCAGGCTTCCAGCAGCGTCCTCACCTCGTCGCCGTACAGCTGCGGCGCGCGGCGCAGCGCGTCCCGGTGATAGGCGGCGGCTTCCGGCGCTATCAGGCCCCATTGGATGGGCAGGATGAAATCGGTCAGCGGGATCTCGACCTCCACCAGCGTCGCGCCGGCGGCGGCGAGTTCGGCCTGCTGATCCTGGAGCGCGGCCTGGATGTCCGGCGCGATATGCTCGCAGAAATAATTGCCGGCCACGCCGACGCGCAGCCCGTCCACCCCCTGGCCCAGGCCCTGGCGGTAGCTGTCGGCCGATGGCGGCCGTCGCGTCGCGATGGCGTCCAATAAGGCCGCGGCGTCCGCCACGGTGCGGGTGATGGGGCCGACATGGTCCAGCGAGCCGGACAGCGGCACCACGCCTTGGCGGGACACCAGTTCGTAAGTGGGCTTCAGGCCCACCAGCCCGCACAAGGCGGCCGGCACCCGGATGGAGCCGCCGGTGTCGGTGCCCAGCGCCGCCAGCGCGCCGCCATAAGCCACCGCGGCGGCGGAACCGCCGCTGGAGCCGCCGGGGG
Organism: Chromobacterium sp. Panama; assembly: GCF_003052555.1. Classification (NCBI taxonomy): domain Bacteria; kingdom Pseudomonadati; phylum Pseudomonadota; class Betaproteobacteria; order Neisseriales; family Chromobacteriaceae; genus Chromobacterium; species Chromobacterium sp. Panama. Next base: position 2,504,236 of record NZ_QARX01000001.1, on the reverse strand, counting down.
AACGCTCCGGCGCCCAGGGATTGTTGGTTTGCGGCGTGGTCAAGCCAAAGGCGAATTCATGGGTATGGGTCTTGCCGGTCAAGATCATGCCCGCCTGTTTGAGCCGGGCGGCCACCTCGCTGTCGGCGGCGGCGAGGTGATGCCGGCGCACTTGCGAACTGGCGGTGGTGGGCAGGCCGGCCGCGTCTATCAGGTCTTTCAGCGCGTAGGGGATGCCGTGCAAGACGCCGCGGTATTCCTTGCGGCGGATTTCCTGCTCGGCCCGCCGCGCGGCGTCCATGGCCTGATCCGCGGCGAGCGTGACATAGGCGGACAGCTGGTCTTCTTTCTCTTGCGCCCGCTCCAGCACCGAGCGGGTCAGCTCCACCGGCGACAACTGGCCGTCCGCTATCTGCCGGGCCGCGTCCACAATGCTCAATTGATAGGCTTGCACGGCGTTTACCTCCAGTCCGGGTCGAAGGGGGGCGCTGAGCGCGCGTCGGCCGAGCTCAGCCGGTCCAGCTTGGCGATTTCCGCGCGGATGAAGGCCAGGGTGGCGGCGACGGCCTCCAGGCGATCGGGGGCGAGCTTGAGGCCGGCGGCTAGGGCCAGGGCGGCGACGGCCTCCGGCGAGAGGGTGGGAAGGGCCATGAGGAGCTCCTAGGTTGGGGACCTGTGCAAGGCCTGGCGCAAGGCATTGAGATTAAGGATTAGAGCAGCTTGTCGTCGGCGTTTCAAAGCCGCGTGGACGGGGACGCCCCACGGAGGCGGCGGATCGTTAAGCGGCGCCTCAGAGGAAGGTCCAGCCGAAGCCGCCGTCCCGGCGCGTCACCCGGCCGGCGGAGCTGTCGGCGAAGTGGGCGCTGAACACCATGGCGCGGCGCTCGGCGGCGAAGTCCAGCAGCCAGCGCCGGGATGCCCGCGCCGCGTCCTGCTCCCGGCAGAACACCGAATTCCATTCCGGCCGGTACACCTGCATCGGCGTATGCATCACATCGCCGCAGAACAGCGCCGTCTCGCCGCGCGAACTCAGCGAAATCGACATATGGCCGGCGCAATGGCCGGGCGTGGGGTGGAAGCGGAAACCGTCCTGGTAGTCGCCGCCGTCCAGGCCGATCACGCGCGCCTGACCGGAGGCGATCACCGGCGCCACGCTGTCGTCGAACACCATGCGCCGGCTGTCCGCTTCCGGCGTGGCGAAGAAATCCAGATCGCCTTGCGGCAAAGCATAGAGGGCCTTGGGAAAGGTGGGCGTCCACTGGCCGTTGATCAGCCGCGTGTTCCAGCCCACATGGTCCGCGTGCAAATGGGTCAGCAACACGTGGTCGACGTCCGCGGGCTGGATGCCCGCGCGGGCCAGGCGTTCCAGAAAGGGCGTTTGCAGCCGGTGGAACAGCGGGTTGAACGCGCGTTCCTTGTCATTGCCGACGCCGGTGTCGATCAGGAAAACCTGGCCGGCCCATTCCACCGCCCAGCTGTGCACGCTCAGGGTGAGGCGCGCGCCGTCGGCGTCCAGCAGACCGCGCAAGTCCGGCTCTTGCGCCAGCAGCATCTCGTTCCAGTCGCGGTAGAGGAAGGACGGGGCCAGGCCGTGCAGCAGGGTGTCCGTCACGCGGGTGATCTTGGCGTCGCCAAGTTGATAAGTGGGGCTGATGGTGTCCATTTGGGTCTCTGCGGCTAGGGTGCGCGCCGGCGCGGCCGGCGGCTTGACCGTCACTATCGCGGAAATTATCCATGCTTTCCAATGCGGAATTATTAATTCGTGATAACTTAAAGGCATAGCTAAGCCGAAAGACCCCGCATGGAATTGCGCCATCTTCGTTACTTCATCGCCGTGGCCGAGCACCAAAGCGTGCGCCTGGCCTCCGAGCATCTGCACATCACCCAGCCGGCGGTGTCGCGGCAGATCCAGGACCTGGAACAAGAGCTGGGCCTGCCGCTGTTTGAGCGTTCGCCGCGTGGCCTCAAGCTGACCGCGGCCGGCGCAAGCTATTTGCGCGAGGTGCGCAAAGCGATGGCCGCGCTGGACGACGCGGCCGAGAGCGCGCGGCGCGTGGCCGCCGGCCTTTTGGGCCGGCTGCGGCTGGGCTGCGTGGAGAACGCCGGTTGGGACGGCCTGGTGCCCCAGGCTTTCAGCCGCTTCCAGGCGGAGGCGCCGGAGGTGGCGCTGGAGCTGAGCGTGCTGAACACGCCGCAGCAATTGAGCGCGCTGGAGGAGGGCGCGCTGGACGGCGGCTTCATCTACCAATACGAAGACTTGCCGGAAAGCCTGGCCGGCCTGCCCTTGCTGGAGCACGACGTGGTGCTGGCGCTGCCGCGCTGCTGGGACACCGGCCATGACGAGAGCCGCCCCGTCGCGCTGCGCAGCCTGGCGGACCGGCCCTTCGTCACCATGCCGCGCGAGGCCTATCCCGGCTATTACGACCGCCTGATCAGCGCTTGCCGGCAACTGGGCGTGCGTCTTAGGGTGGCGCAGGAGGCCGGCACCGAAACGGCGATCTTGTCGCTGGTCTGCGCCGGCATCGGCGCCGCCATCGTCAACTCGGCCAATCTGGGCCGGCCGCCGGCCCAGGCGCGCTTCTTCCGGCTGCGGGATTTGTCCTTGCCGATGCCGCTGAGCTTCGTCAGCCGCAAGGACGCGGCCAACCCGGCGCTGAAGCGCTTTCTGGCCGCGCTGCCGGGCGCTTGAGACCGCCGGCTCAACGTTGCGCCGCCCAGCGTCGATAGCGGCGGGCGCGGCAGGCGGCGGCCAGCTGCTGCTGGATCAGCGCCCGCAGCGGCGACACCTGGGGCTTGGGCGTCTTGCCCTGGCTGAGCCGGCGCAGCTGAAACTTCACCGCGGCCATATTGGCGAGCGCCGCCAGCGGCTTGTTGCGCCAGGCGATGGGCGGCAGCGCCGGAGCGGTGTCCTTGCCCTGGCGCCAGTCGCTGGGCAGCCTGGGGTCCAGGGCCAGCGCGGTGGCGATGCCCGCCATGGCCACGCCGCTGGCCACCACCTGTTCGGCCACCGGCCGGCGGCGGATGCCGCCGGTGACCATCACCGGCATGGCGGCCACGGTTTGGAGCGCTTGGGCGAACGTCAGGAAATAGGCCTCGCGGGCCAGGGTGCGCCCGTCGCGGGCCTCGCCCTGCATCGCCGGCGCTTCGTAACTGCCGCCGGAAAGTTCGACCAGATCCACCGCCAGCTCATTGAGCCAGAGCACCACCTGGCGGGCGTCGTCGGCGCTGAAGCCGCCGCGTTGGAAATCGGCGGAATTGAGCTTGACCGCCACGGCGAAGCCCGGGGACACCTCCGCGCGCACCGCTTTGACGATCTCCAGCAGCAGGCGGGCCCGGTTTTCCAGCGGGCCGCCCCAGGCGTCCGTTCTTTGGTTGGACAGCGGGGACAGGAACTGGCTGAGCAGATAGCCGTGGGCCGCGTGGATTTCCACGCCGTCGAAACCGGCCTGCTCGGCGAGGCCCGCGCTGCGGGCGAAGCGCCGTATCACATCGGCGATCCCTTGCGGCGTCATCGCCTGCGGCAAGGCGAAATGCCTGGACATCTTGCCCAGGTCCAGCGGCACCGCGGACGGCGCCCAGGTGGCCTGGCCCAGATTGGCCGGCATCTGACGGCCGGGATGGTTGATCTGCAACCAGAACTGCGCGCCGCGGGAGCGGCCGATCCGGGCCCAGCGCCGGAAGCGCTCCATCTGGCGCTCGTCTTCCAGCACCACGCCGCCCGGCCCGGTCATCGCGCGGCCGTCCACCATCACGTTGCCGCTGATCAGCAGGCCGGCGCCGCCGTCCGCCCAGGCCTGGTAGAGCCTCATCAAGGCATCGGACGGGGCCTGGTCCGCGTCCGCCATGTTTTCTTCCATCGCCGCCTTGGCGATGCGGTTGGGCAGGCTGGAGCCGTTGGGAAGGGTCAAGGGGCTGAATAGGGTCATGAGCGCGCGCTCCGGGTTTGATCTTGGCTCAACCATAGGTTTAAAGTTAACTTTAATGTCAAGCCCCGATCGAGAACGCGGATGAAAATTGGAGAATTGGCGAAGCGCTGCGGCATGACCGCCTCCCGCATTCGCTTTTACGAAGCCAGCGGCCTGATCCGGGCGGTGGCGCGCGGGGCCAACGGCTACCGCGATTACGGCCCGGAAGCGCTGTGGATATTGGACATCATCGCCAGCGCCCAGAGCGCCGGCTTTTCCCTGGAGGAGATTCGCCGTCTGCTGCCGACGGAGCCTAAGGCCTGGCAGCATGAGGACCTGCTGGCGGGGCTCATGCGCAAAGTGGCCGAGATCGAACGCTTGCAGCAGCGGCTGGAGCAGAACAAGGCCCAGTTGCGGCGGGTGATCGCCAGCATGGAGAACGGGCCGGAAGGGCTGGCCTGCGACGAGCGGGCCCAATGGGTGTTGAACCGCCTGCGCGACGAGGACGGCGCGGCGGGCGGAGCGCCGGGAAGCGGGCAAGGCCCGCTCCCGGAAAAGTCGTAAACGGGCGCTTAGGCTCAGGTGAAATGCCTTGACCCTCAAGCGGACTTGAAGCTTAAGGTGGCGCAGGCCCGCCGCCGGAAACGGCCGACGCAAACCGTGTTCAAACCCCAGCGGCGCTTTGATGAGGAGAAGCCGTCATGAGCAAGCGCATTCTGCATGTGGTGAGCAATGTCGCTCACTACGCCGATCCGTCCGAAGCCACCGGTTTGTGGCTGTCTGAATTGAGCCACGCTTACGAGGTGTTCGCCGCGCAAGGCTGGGAGCAGCAGTTGATCAGCCCGCTGGGCGGCGCCTCTCCCTTGGAGCCGCGCTCGCTGAAATGGCCGAACGCCGACGCCTCGGCGCGGGCCTGGCTGGCCAGCGCCGATAAGCGGGCCTTGCTGGCGGATACCGCCAAGCCGGAAGACATCGCCCCGGCGGCGTTCGACGCGATCTATTTCACCGGCGGGCACGCGGTGATGTGGGATTTTCCGGAGCACGCTGGCCTGCAGCGGCTCGCCCGCGAGATCTACGAGCAGGGCGGCGTCGTTTCCTCGGTGTGCCACGGTTATTGCGGCCTGCTGAATATCCGCTTGTCCGACGGCGCGCTGCTGGTGGCCGGCCGTCGGCTGACCGGCTTTTCCTGGCGGGAGGAAGTGTTGGCCGGCGTGGCCGGCAAAGTGCCCTACAACGCCGAGGAGGAAATGAGGCGGCGCGGCGCCCGCTATGAAAAAGCCTGGCTGCCGTTCATGCCCAAGGTGGTGGTGGACGGCCGGCTGGTGACCGGGCAAAACCCGCAGTCGGCCAAGGCCACCGCCAAGCGAGTGGCCGCCTTGCTGTCGCGCTGAGGCAGGGAGCGCCGGCCTCGCGCGGCCGCGTCAAGCGCCTAGGCCGGCCAGCTCCCCGACGGCGACGCCCAGTGCTTCTTCGAAAGCCTGGAACAGCGCGTCCGCCGCGGCCTCGCCGCAATAAGCGGGATCGCCGCTCAGCCGGAATTCGGCGATGTCCGAGCCCTCGTCCAGATGGACGGCGATATTGACGGGGTAGTGGAAGCGATCCACGCCGTCCCAGTCCCGAAAATCCGCCGTTTTCGAATCCCGCGCCCGGAAATTCGTGAAGTTGAAGGTGTAAAGAAACTCCCGGCCGGGGCTGCGCGCATCGAAAATCGCGCTGAGCGGGTAGAGCGCGTATTTCTCCTGCAGCAGCTGGCGCTGGTGGATGGCCTCAGCCGTCTCCAGCGGACACGCCAAGGCCTGAAACGACAGCGGCTGCAAATTCCAGAACAGGCCCACCGCGTCCAGCGGATCGCTCAGTTCCGGCACCCGGCCGTTGACCACCATTCCGATCAAGATCTGGGGGTCCCGGGTCGCGCGCGCGATCGCTTGCCCGGCGGCGGCCAAATACAAGGATCGCGTCTGGATGCGCCGCGCGCGCGCGCAGTGGCCGACGCGGGCCACCAGCCGGGGCGCGATGCGTTTTTTGTGCTCCGTCATTCCGGCCGGCGGCGTTCTCCGTCGCTCAAGCGTCTGCGCGCCGGCAAACGGCGCTCGCCGCCAGTATTCAATCGCCGCCGGGTCCAGGGCCATGCGCTGCTGGAGGGCGACGTATTCGGAAAACACGTCCGCGCGCGCCGGCGGCGCGATGGCGTCATGGCGCTGATAGCGCTGGAATACCGCGTCGAAAAAGCGTTGCTGACCCCAGCCGTCGTCTATCGCGTGGTGGATGCTCAGGAAAACGACGCAGCGGCTGTCCTCGGTTTGGAAGAAGCGCAGCCGCGCCGTTTCGCTTGCCGCCTCGAAGGGCGCGAATGGCGCGTGGAGATCGGCGCGCGCGTATTCGGCAATCCGCGCCCGCCGCCGGGCAGGGGCGTCGCGCCGGAGGTCGACGGCGTCCAGGCGCACCCGTTCCCTGCCCGCGTCGGTGCGGAGAATCGCGTCGCCGTCGCGGACGAAGAGCGTGCGGAAAACGGGATGCCGGGAAAACTCCAAGCGGAAGGCCTCCATGAGCCGTCCGATGTCGAGCGCCGCGTCCACGCAGTCAAACCACTGCTGCACGTGATAGACGCCCAGCCCTGCCGGGGCCGCCTGATAGTGCTCCAGCATCAGGCGCTGCATGTCGGACGCGGCGTTCGCGCGTTTCGCCCGCGTCGGCGGCAAGCCGGTTTCGCCCCGCAGGCTGCGGTCGTTCAGGTCCCGGACATTGGGCGAGTGAAACACGTCTTCCACCGTGGCGGCCCAGCCGGCGCGATTCAGCGCCATGATCAGTTCCACGGCGCGGATGGAGTCCCCGCCCAAGGCGAAGAAATCATCGTTAGGACCAAGACGTTCCACGCCGAGGACCCGGCGCCAGATCGCCGTCATGTCGGCTTCGTCGGCCGAGGCCGGCGCGTCCGGCGGGCGTTCGTCGCTCAGGGCCCGCGCCATGTGCGGCAAACGGCTGCGATCGATCTTGCCGTGAGCGGTCAGCGGCAGGCTGTCGATGCAATGAAAGTGGTGCGGCATCATGAAGCCGGGCAGTTTTTCCGCCAGCGCCTGGCGGAGTTCCCGCAAGCTCATCGGCGCGGACGCGAAGCGGAGATAGGCCGACACCAGATCTCGCCCGTCCTCGGACGAGGCCTGGACCACCGCGTTGGCGACGCCGTCCAGCTCGCAGAGCGCGGATTCGATCTCGGCCAGCGAAACCCGGAAACCGCGGATCTTCAGGTAGCCGCCCTTGCGCGATTCGTAAACCAGCTCGCCGTGCGGATCGATCTTCGCCAGATCCTGGGTTTTATACATCCGCTGGCCTTCGCGGCCCGGGAAGGGGCAGGGAATGAAGGCCTCGGCGGTCAGGCCGGGCCGGCCGTGATAGCCGCGCGCCAGCCCCGGACCGGCGACATACAGCTCGCCGACCTCGCCGGCCGCCACCGGCTGCAAGTCCTCGTCGAGCAGGAATAGCGACAAGTCCGGCAAGGCCGAGCCGATGCCGGCGGACTTCCTATGCTTCGTCTCGTCGGCGTCGACCACGTGCAAGGTGACGTGCACGGTGGTCTCGGTGATGCCGTACATATTGACCAGCACCGGGCCCTCGTCGCCCATGGTCTTGAACCAGGGCTTGAGCTGTGTCAGGTCCAGCCGCTCGCCGCCAAACACCACGAAGGCCAGCGATTCCAGGGCCTCGCGCTGTTCCGGCTGTTCGCTCAGATACAGGGCCAGCTGATAGAAGAAGGACGGCGTCTGGTTGAGCACCGTCGCGCCATGCCGCCGCAAATACGCCAGCAGCGCGGAAGGGTCTCGAATGGTGGCCAGGTCCGGGACCAGCAAGGTTCCGCCATGCAAGAGCGCGCCGAAGATTTCCCAGACCGAAAAATCGAAGGCGTAGGAATGCAGCAAGGGCCAGACGTCCTCCGGCCCAAAGTCGTAATAAGGCTGGGACTCGGTAAACAGCCGCAGCACATTGCGGTGGGTGATCAGGCTGCCTTTGGGGCCTCCGGTCGAGCCCGAGGTATAGATGACGTAAGCCAGGTTGTCGCGATTCGGCGCGCCGCCGCCCACGGGCGTCTCGTCGCGCGATGGCGCAAAAGCGTCCAGATCAAGCTGCGGGATGTCCTTGGCGGACGCGGCGGCGGCCAGCCGTTCCCGCGATGCCGCATCCACGACGATGAGCTTGGGCCGGGCGTCGCCGACGAGGTAGTCCAGCCGCTCCGCCGGATACTCCGGGTCCAGCGGCAGGTAGGCGCCGCCGGCTTTCAGAATGGCCAGCATGGCGACGATCAGATCGGACGATCTGCGCACGGACAAGCCCACCAGGGTTTCGGCGGTCACGCCCATGGCGCGGAGGCGGCGGGCCAGGGCGTCCGCCCGCTGATCCAGTTGCCGGTAGCTGAGCGAAGCCGCCGCGCATTGCACGGCGATGCGGTCGGGAAAGCGCTGGACCGAGCGGGAGAAGGCCTCGGCAAGCGTTTGGCAGGCGCTGAGTTCTGTTGGATGAGTCATTGGTTTTGCATGTCCTGCCGGCTAGAGCGCTTTGCGCCCTCCGGCGGTTGGTCAGTTGTCGGCGCTTGACATGGGCTCAAGTCGCGTCCGCCGCCAAGCCGGCGTTCCCGGCGCCGGCCGGCTTGGGTTTTCTCAGCAGCTTGGGCGCGGCGCGCGGCACCTCCCCGGCGGCCGTCGCGCCGGCGGCCTGCCGCAGCGGCGCGTCGAAGCCCCGCACGCACTGGGACAGCAAGGCCGATAGTTCCGCGCCCATGGCTTCAATCGACGCCGGGTCGAACATATCGGTCGCGTACTCGATGCGGACGCAACTGCGCGCCAGATTGAAGCCGAAGGCCAGGTCGAACTTGGCGATAGGGTTGCTGCCCGGCAGCAAGGCCACGGTCAGGCCGTCCTGCGTCCAGCCGTCGAAGTCTTGATCGACGGTGACCACCGCCTGGAAGACCGGGTGTTGGCCGGGAACGCGCTCCAGGCCAAGCCGATCGACGAGGGAGGAGAACGGCACCCGGTAGCCGGCGTAGCTCGCCTGGGCGGTTTGGCGCACTTTTTCGATGATGTTGCGCGGGGTGTCGGCGATCTCTATCCGCACCGGCATGGCGAGCAAATTGACGAAATTGCCTATGGTGTCCTCGATCGCGCCGTCGCCGCGTCCGCCATGGGGGAAGCCCAGGCAGACGTCGGCCTGATTGCCGCGCGCGGACAGATAGGCGGCGAGCAGGGCGGCGACGGCCATGAACGGCGAGGCGCCAAGCTGGGCGGCGCGCTGGATGTGCTCGCCCAGCAGCGCCTGGGGCAAGGCGCATTCCAGGAAGGCCCCGGCGTAGTCGCGTCGCAGCGGGCGCGGGCGGTCCGGCCTGAGATTGAGCGGGGCCGCAGTTCCCGCCAGGCGGTCTAGCCAGCGGCTCAGCGCCTTCTGGTAGTCGCGGCTGCGCTGCCAGGCCCGCTCCTCGGCGGCGGCCTCTCTCACCGTCATCGCGGGCCCCACGGCGGGCAAGGCGCCGCCTCGCAGCAGGGTTCGCAGATCGCGCAGCCATATCTGCGCGGAATGGCCGTCAAACGCCATGTGGTGAAACACCATCAGCAACACCCAGTGTTCGCGGTCGCGGCGCGCCAGGCAAAAGCGGCATAGCCGGCCGGCGGCGAGGTCGAAGGGGGTCGAGCTGACATCCCGTTCCAGGCTGGCGAAGCCGGCGTCGCGGCGGTCCGGCGGCAGTTGGCTGAGATCCGCGGTTTCGAGTACGCGGGAGGGCGGCGCGCCGATGTCCTGCCGCAGGCCGGCCGGGGTTTCCACAAAGCGCGCGCGCAGGGCTTCATGGCGTTTCAGCAGCTGTTCCAGCGCCGCCTCCAGGCGGGCGGGGTCCAGCTGGCCGCGCATCTCCAGATGCAGCGGGACATTGTACAAGGCGCGGTCCGGGGCCAGTTTCTCAAAGAAATACAGGCTTTGCTGATTGCTGGACAGCTGGCCCAGCCGGGCGTCGGCCTGGGGCCGCGCCAACGCCGCGAGCGCGCCGGTGTCTCGCTCTTGTCCGCGGCTGGCGAGTTCTTGCCCATCAGCCGTCGGCAAGGCGTCCGGCCGGCGGGCGGGATCGGCCAGGCATTGCGCGGCGAAGCGGACCAGCCCGTTCAAGAGCCGCTGGGCGGCCGAGGCTTCGAACAAGGCGTCGGCGTACTCGAGCGTCAGCCAGAGGCCGTCGTCGCGTTCGTCCAGCACAAAGCTCAAGTCGCGCTTCGCGCGTCCGGCATGCGCCGCCTGCTCGGTCAGCCGCAGGCCGGCGAGACGCCAGAGCGGGCGCTTTCGCACCCGCGCGGCGACTTGAAACCCCGGCGGCTCCAAGGCGGCGGAGGGTTCAAACGCCATGTTCCGGTTCTCCGCGGCCTGCGTGCGGACCTGGTCCAGCATCTCCCGCATAGTGGGCTTGGCGTCCAGGCGCAAGCGCAGCGGGAGCGGGGTTTCGAACAGGCCGATGATGTCATTGGCTTCCGCGTGGCGTCGCCCCGGGACGGACGCGTCGATGAGGATTTCATCCCGGCCGCTTTCCGCGCCCAGGAAAAGACCGAGCAAGGATGAGAAAACGACCAGCAAGGCGTCTCCCGTTTCCTGTTGAAGCCGGCGCAATTGTTGTTCTTGCTCGGAGGGGAGCTTGAGCGCCCATTGAGCGCCGTCCGTCGATATCGTGGCCGGCAACGGATGGTCCGCGCTCAATCGTGAAGGCCGGGGCGCGCCGGCGCGCCATGGTTTGCGCTGCCAATGGGCGAAGTCCGCGTAATCGAGCGCATTGGGCGCGAGCTCGACGTCGCCGCCGTTCAAGGCGGCGGCATAAGCCGTGTCCAGGTCTGTAGCCAGGATGCCGGCCGACCAGGCGTCAAAAACAGCCTGATGGAACACCATGACCAGGCTCGCCTCATCATCCGCCGGCTGAAAGAGAGCAAAGCGAAATAAAGGCCCCGTCGCCAGATCGAAGGGGCGGTCGATGACTTCCCGGACGGCCGCGGCCAGGCCGGCGCTGTCCCCGCCCGCCGGTTCCAGGCGCGTCGGCTGGAGCAAGGGGCCGGACCAGGCGTGCCGCGTCGAGCAAAGCAGCTCGTCGCCGTCGAAGGCCATCGTCGTGCGCAAGGCCTCGTGTTTGGCCACGACCGCGGCCAGGGCCGTCTCCAATGCCGCGGCGTCCAGCGCGCCGCTTATCCGCAGCACGACGGGAAACGAGCATGAGGCGGCGTCCGGCGCCAGCGGCTCCAGGTGGAACAGTCGTTCCTGTTGCAAGGACGCAAGCCAGCCGTAGCCGGCATCGAGTGAAAATTTCATAAGCGAATACCTTGGGTCGGCAATCTGTCGACAAGAGCAAGCCTGTATTCAGCCCCGCGCCCCAAGCCGGCGACGGCTTCCTGGAAGCTTTTACGGCGCGCAGCAGACATTGAACAGGCTCTCAGCAACTGAAGCTGCTGCAGCCGTATAGCCGTTCCGCGCTCAGGCCCGCGGCGCGGCAGCGCTCGAGGAACTTGTTCGACTCGACGATCTGCTTGCTGTCGGCCGAATACTCCAGGCCGGTGACGAAGCGCATCCAGGGTTCTTGCCCCATCGCGTAGACGTAGATCTTCTTACAGTCGAACTCCTCGACGATGCTCCAGGCGTGCTCGCAGTCGGAACCGGACAAGGTGCGGGATTCGTCGTCGCGCCGGCTGAGCGGGCTGCCGGTATACGGACCGTACAGCCAGCTGAGCGGCGCGCCGTCGCACTCCATGCCGATGAACAGCGTGTCCGCCTTGCCCAGGCGCTCCACAATGCGGCGGTAGAGCGCGCGGTCCTTGCAGTCCGAGTCCGCCAGGAACAGGAAGCGGCGGTTTTTCAGCCGCAGGAACATGCCGTGCTTGCTTTCTATGTCTAGGTCGGCGTGCTCGCCGTAAAACGGCAGGCTGACGATTTCGCCGTCGTCGAAGCGCACGCTTTCCATCGGCTCGAGTTCGGACACGTTGCGGAAGCCGAGCGCGCGCAGCGTGAGCTTCATCGACGGATCGGCCAGGCTGCGGCTGTTGTGGCGCGGCACCAGCAGGCGGCCGATGCGGCCGCGCAATTGCAGCAGCAGTTCCGGGCTGAAGTGGTCCTGATGGTTGTGGGTGATGAACACGTAGTCGATATGGTCGGGCAGATCGTCGAAGGTCAGCCGCTGCGGTTCTCCGTCCCGGTCCCAGGTGACGAAGGGGTCGATCAGGACCGAGGTGGACGCCGTTTGCAACAAGACGCAGGCGTGGCCGAAGTAACGGATGCGCACGTCGCCGCCGTGATACTCGGGCTGGTCGCGCCGTGGCGCTTCGGTGTCGAAGAAGCCGCGGAAGCGGGCTTCCTGCTCCGCCGGCACCTTCAGCGCCTGCTTCAGTTCCGCGTAAGGGACGGCGCGTATCCGGCTGGCGGCGAGCGCTTCGTGATGAGGCGCGGCGAAGGGCAGCGGGAGCACCAGCCTGGCGTCGCCGTCCAGCCGGGGCGTGTTCAGAAAGAAATGGCGCTGTTCGTCGCGCTCGGTGCTGAAGGCCAGCGCCTGCCGGTCCGCGTCCGCGGCGGCCGGATAGCTCAGCAATGGGTCCAGCACGCGGAGGCCGGGGTGATGGTTGAGGTCGTAGCTGACTTCGACCAGGCCGGCCAGCGTGGGCGGCAATTCGGCGTAGACCGCGTCCAGGCTGTGGCCGCTGGCGGTTTGCTGCAGCTGGCGATTGAGCTTTTGCAGGTCTTCGGCGAAGCGGAGCAGCGGCGCCGCGTCCTTCAGCGTGTCCTGCAGCAGGCGGCGCACCGCGGGCAGATCGCTGGCCGGCAGTTCCAGGAAGGGGCCGCCCAGCATCTGGGGGTTTTTGGAGGCGGCGATGTGTACATTGGGGTTGGCGATGAAGGAGCGCAGCAGCGGAATCTGGCGGAAGGCCAGATTGATCGCCTGCTGAACCGGGGACACCAGATGACTCCAGGCGTACCAGCGGTGGAACAGCGGTTCCAGTTTGACGCCGCTTTTCAGGTAGACGGCCGTGTCGGGATGGGGAGTGTTCATGCTTGCTCCAATGTCGTGGAAGAGGGAGGGAAAGGGCGCGAAGCCGGCGTGCCGGAGGGGGCCGTCGCCTGGCTGAGTTCTGCGCGCGACGAGGCGTAATCCGCGTAGTCGGCGTATGGCCGCGGCAGCGGCGTCCAATCGGGGGCGCCGCCGTCGGCGCGGGCGGCATAAGCCTGGGCCAGTTCCCGCAGCAGCGGCGCGATCGGCGCGCCGGCGCCGCTGTCGGCGGCCTGGCGCAGCGCGGCGGGGAAGGCCAGGCCGTTGGCGGCCTTGATCGTTGCCCCTGTTTCGGCCGGCGCGTTCAGGGCGGCGTGACGGCGGCCCAGCTCGCGCAAGGCCTGGCGCAAGGCCGGCAGCTCCAGCTCGCCGTCGCAGCGCAGCGAGACCGGCGCGCCGTCTTGCCGGCGGACGGTCAGCCAGAACGAGCGGCCGCCGGCCGCCGACGACGGTTCGTCCGGGCGGCCAAACGCCGGGCGTCGCGCCAATTCGGCGACGCTGGGGGCGAGGAAGAGCTGTTCCATCGACAGCCTGACGCCCAGCTTGCCGCGGATGAGGGCGGCCAGCCGCATCGCCAGCAGCGAGTCGCCGCCCAATTCGAAGAAGCCGGCGTCCAGATCCACGGCCGGCAGCCGCAGCGTCTCCGCGAACAAGGCCGCCAGCGTCTGTTCAAGCGGCGTGGCCGGCAAGCGTTGCGGCGCGGCCGCGAAGACCGGCGCCGGCAGCGCGCCGCGGTCCAACTTGCCGTGGGCGTTCAAAGGCAGCGCGGGCAAGACCGTCACCGCGGCGGGCACCATGTAGTCGGGCAGGCCGGCGGCCAGCCCGGCGCGCAGCCGCGCACCGTCCAGGCTGGCGCCGGCGCGCGGGACGGCGTAGGCGACCAGACGCTTGCGGCCGTCGTCGTCGACAGGCAAGACCACGGCCTGGGCCACGCCGGTTTGCGAGCGCAGCGCGGCCTCGATCTCGCCCGGCTCGATGCGATAGCCGCGCAGCTTGATCTGCTGATCGAGCCGGCCCAGGAATTCCAGCTGGCCGTCCGCCAGGCGGCGCGCCTTGTCGCCGCTGCGGTAGAGCCGGCTGCCGGGCGCGCCGAAGGGATTGGCGACGAAACGCTCGGCGCTGAGCGCGGGGCGGTTAAGATAGCCGCGCGCCAGGCCGGCGCCGGCCACGTACAGCTCGCCGGCGACGCCGGCGGGCACCGGCTGCAAGGCCTCGTTCAGCAGATAGACCTGGCTGTTGAGCACCGGCCGGCCTATGGGCGGCGCGCCGTCGGTCAGGCGGTCGCTCAGGGTGGCGCAGATGGTGGATTCGGTGGGGCCGTAGGCGTTGATCATCCGGCGGCCGCGCGCCCATTTGGCCACCACCTCGGCGGGGCAGGCGTCGGCGCCGACCAGCAGCGCGCCGGGCAGCAGATCCGGCGCCGGTTCCAGCATGGCCAGCAGCGCCGGCGGCAGCAGCGCGTGGCTGACGCGCGCGGCGCGCAGCGTGCCCGGCAGGCTGTCGGCGTCCAGCTGCCTGGCGTTGGCGGGCACCAGGCAGGCGCCGCCGGCGAAGGCCATCAGCATTTCCAGCACCGAGGCGTCAAAGCCCGGCGAGGAGAATTGCAGCACGCGCGCGGACGCGTCCAGCGCGCAGCGCTCTTTCAGGTCTTGCGCCAGGCTGGCCAGTCCGGCGTGGCCGACCGCGACGCCTTTGGGCCGGCCGGTGGAGCCGGAGGTGTAGATCACGTAGGCCAGATCGTCCGCCGTCAGCGGGCGCAGCCTTTCTTGCTGGCCGATGTCGCCGTCCGCGAAGCTATCGTCGGCCTCCGGCGCCATCACCGGCCCGGCGGTTTGCGGCAGGCGGGCGGCGGAGCCGGCGTCGCTCAGCACCAGGGCCGGGCGGGCGTCGTCCAGCATCAGCGCCAGCCGCTCCGCCGGGTAGTTGAGGTCCAGCGGCAGATAGGCGGCGCCGGCTTTCAGCGCCGCCAGTTGCGCGACGAGCAGCGCCGCCGATTTGGGCAGCGCGACCGCCACCAGCCGGCCGGGTCCGACGCCCGCGGCGATCAGCCGCCGGCCCAGCCGGTTGGCCCGGCGGTTGAGCTCGGCGTAGCTCAAGGTTTCGCCGTCGCAGTCCAGCGCCGGCGCGTCCGGCGCGCGGCGGACTTGCCGCTCGAACAGCTCGCACAGCGGCAGCGGCGCGATGTCGCGGGCGCTGGCCTGGCCATCCAGCAGCAGGCGGCGCTCGTCCTTGTTCAGCAGGTCCAGACGGCGCACCGGGCCGTCGGGGCCGCCGGCCAGCTGCGCGAGCACGGCGGCGTAGCAGCGGGCGTAGCGCCGCAACGCGTCGGCGTCGTGGGCGTCGCGGTGGGCGGTCAGGCTGCCGGCGATGCGCGCGCCGTCGGGGCGGAAATTGATTTGCAGCGCGAAGCTGTTGTCCATCGCGCTGTCCTGCTGGCGCCAGTCGGCCAGCGCTTCCAGCGCCTGGAAATGCGTGTAATTGAAAATGGCCTCGCCGGCGTCGCGCAGGCCGGCGTCGCGCAGCATGGTGGCCAGCGGATAACGCCGGTGCGGCAGCAGCGCCCGTTCCGCGTCTATCACGCGGCTTATCAGCCGGGTCCAGGGTTCGCGCCGGATCTCCATGCGCAGCGGCACCGAGTTCAGGAACAGGCCCACCATATGCTCCGCGTCCGCGGTTTCCGGCCGGCCGTTGGTGACCAGCGCGGTGCAGGCGCCGCTTTTGCCCGTCAGCATGGCCAGCGCCGCCAGGTGGGCGGCCAGCAGCACCGATTTCAGCGGCGCGTTCAAGCGCCGCGCCAGCGCGGTCAGCGCCGTCGAAACCGGCTCGTCTATGGCGATATCGGCGTGGATCTGCAGCGGGCCGTCGGCCGCCAAGGCGGCGTTCTCCTCCCGCGCGAGCAGCGCGGCGGCGGCTTCGTAGCCGCGCAGCTGTTCCCGCCAGAAATCCCGGCTGGCCGGCGAGGCCATCGCCTCGCGTTCCAGCGCGATGTAGTCGCGGTAGCGGCTGGACAGCGCGGGCAGCCGGCAGGGCCGGCCGGCCAACTCGGCCTGGTAGAGCTGGGCGAGTTCGACGATGAAGACGGAGTCGCTCCAGCCGTCGAGGATGGCGTGGTGGATGCGCAGCGTCAGATGGAAGCGCCGTTCGCCCAGCCGGTGGGCGTGGGCGTGCAGCAGCGGCGCGGCGCCTGGATCGAAAGCTTGTTTGGACCAGGCGGCGATGAAGGCCGTAAGGGTTTCTTGCTGCGCGGCGGGCGGCAGCTGTCCGAGATCGCCTTCTCCCAGCGGAATGGCGGCCGTCGCCAATACCAGTTGCAAGGGTTCGAGATAGCCGTCCAGCGCGAAGCGGGTGCGCAGCAACTCATGCCGCCGGCACAGCGCGTCCAGCGCGCGACGCAGCGCGGCGGCGTCGTAAGGCAGGGACACCGCCAGCCCGACGATGTTGTGGTATAGGGTCGAGCCGTCGCGGAAGGCGCTGTGGAACAGCATGCCCTGCTGCAATTGGCTGAGCGGGTAGGCGTCCACCGCGTCCGGCGGCAACCGCCGGCGGTCGGCGGGGTCCAGCAGCGAGAACGGTTCGGCCGGCGCGGCGGCGGCGGCCGCCTGTTCCGCATGGGCGGCCAGCAGCGCCACGCTGTGGTGTTCGAACAGGCTGGCCAGTTCGAAGGAGACGCCGGCTTTGAGCGCCAGGCCTTTCAGCCGCAAGGCCAGCAGCGAATCGCCGCCGAGGTTGAAGAAGCTGTCGTCCAGTCC
>NZ_QARX01000001.1:2486174-2487463 GCF_003052555.1 Chromobacterium sp. Panama | reverse complement strand
CGCTTCAGCCACATCGCCAACATCTCGTTCGACGGCGGCATCCCGCCGCGTTACCGCAGCGGCTTCCAGTCGGCGATCAGCGCCGCGCTGCAAGGCTATAGCTGCAAACCCAACAGCCTGTTGAGCCAGGAATTCGGCTTCAAACTCGACTCCGGCGAATGAGCGCGAGCGCGCCTCGACCGGAGCACAGCAACTCTTAGGAGAACCAAAGCATGACCAAGACCACTCGCACCGCCTTCGCCGCCCTGGCCCTGCTGGCCAGCCTGCCTGTCCTGGCCGCCGAAACCGCGCACGTGACCAGCAACCCGTACGGCATCGACGCCCTGTGGGCGCAAGGCGACATCGTCGCGCGCGGCACCCTGATCATTCTGCTGATCATGTCCGCGGCCACCTGGTACGTGGGCATCGTCAAACTGCTGGAACAGCGCCGCCTGCTGAAGCAAGGCCGCGAACTGCTGGCGTCTCACGGCGCGGAACTGCAAAAACGCGCGAGCGAACTGGCCGACGAAGGCATGTTCAGCGCGGTGGCGGCGGCCGGCATTGACGCGGCGGCCGAGCACAAGGGCGAACTGGCCGGCCGCGTGGACCTCAACACCTGGGTGTCGATGGCCATCTCCGACGCGGTGGACTCCGCCAGCCACCATATGCAAAACGGCCTGTCGGTGGTGGCCACCGTGGGTTCCACGGCGCCCTTCGTCGGCCTGTTCGGCACGGTATGGGGCATTTACCACGCGCTGACCGCGATCGGCATGTCCGGCCAGGCGTCCATCGACAAAGTGGCGGGCCCGGTGGGCGAGGCGCTGATCATGACCGCGATCGGTCTGGGCGTGGCGGTGCCGGCGGTGCTGGGATACAACTGGCTGGTGCGTCGCAACAAGCTGGTGCTGGACATGGTGCGCGTGGTGGCCGGCCGCCTGCACGCCAGCCTGCTGAACGCGCGCTGAGGCGACGACGATGAAGGGGCGCAACGCAAGATTCGGCCAAGGCCACGGCAAGGGCGACGAAGACGCGGTGATGTCCGCGATCAACACCACGCCGCTGGTGGACGTGATGCTGGTGCTGCTGATCATCTTCCTGATCACGGTGCCGGTGGTGACGCAGACGGTGAAGATGGCCTTGCCGAAGGAAAGCAATATCCCGACGCAGACCAAGCCGGAGAACATCGTGCTGGGGGTGGACACCGGCAACACCATTTACTGGAACACCACGCCGGTGAAGACGCAGGAAGAACTGCTGGCGCGGCTGGTGAAGGAGGCGAAGAAGGAGCCGCAGCCGGAAGTGCACATCCG
>NZ_QARX01000001.1:2475484-2486116 GCF_003052555.1 Chromobacterium sp. Panama | reverse complement strand
ATTACCGAACCGCCGCCGCGCAACTAGAAGGGAGAGCAAGATGGGAATGAACGTAGGCTCGTCCGACGACGAGCTGATGGTGGAGATGAACACCACGCCCTTGATCGACGTGATGCTGGTGCTGCTGATCATGTTGATCATCACCATCCCGATCCAGACGCACGCGGTGAAGCTGGACATGCCGGTGAGCAGTCCGGCGAAGCCGATGGAGAAGCCGGTGGTGGTGCAGATCGACATTGCGGCGGACAACGGTATCTTGTGGAACGGAGAGCGTTTGGCGAACCGGGAGGCTTTGGAGAAGAAGCTGACGGAAGCGGCGGCGCGGGCGCCGCAGCCGGAGTTCCACATCAAGCCGAACAAGGACGCGGGGTATGAGCCGGTGGCGATGGTGCTGGCGGAGGTGGCGATGGTGCTGGCGGAGTCTCAGCGTTTGGGGGTGACTAAATTGGGCATCGTGGGCTCCGAGCAGTTTGTGCAATGACATATGTTTAATGGATAGTGTTGTGGCATGATAACGGGCGGCCGCAGTCAGGCCGCCCAAATGCTTGGCTGAGGCTTGTTCGCCCACGTTTCACAACAACAAGACAATACGACCACACAATGGCATATCCCGCGGCGAAGCCTGTGGGATGATGCCGAGCGGCCCTGGTCCGGCCGCGCCGGCGCAAGGGGGAATCTTGCGTCGTTTCATCGTCCTGGATGCGCGGCCGCCGAGCCTGACGCGGCGGCCGATAGCGCGTGTCCGAGCCCCGCGTCGTAGGCGGCTCAACCATAGAAAAGAACAAAACAGATGAACACACGATTTGTCATAGTCCCGCTCTTGTCGTTGACGCTGGCGGCTTGCGGCGCCAAGCCGTCCGACCCGCCCAAGGAGGGCGCCGCCGGCAAGGCCGCGGCCTCCGCGCCGGTGGCGCGGGCGCTGTCCACCGCGGATGTGATGGCGGCCAAGCCGCGCGCGCTGGCGGCGACGATCGCCTTCACCGGATCGCTCAACGCGCTGACCAGCGGCACCGTGGCCGCCGAGGTGGAGGCACGGGTCAAGGAAGTGCGCGTGCGCGAGGGCGAGGCGGTCAAGCGCGGTCAGGTGCTGGCGGTGCTGGACGCCGAAGTGTTGTCGCAATCGGTGACGGAACAGAACGCCCAGGTGGCCAACACCGAGGCGCGGCTGCGCCTGGCCAAGGTCAAACTGGAAAAACAGCGCGAGCTGCTGCACAAGGGCTTCATCTCGCAGATCGCCTATGACGAATTCGACAGCGATTACCGGGTGAAGGAGGGCGAAGCCAAGGCCCAGGCCACCCAGCTGGCGCGCGCGCGCCGACTGCTGGCGGACACTCAGATCCGCGCGCCGATAGACGGCGTGGTCTACGAGCGCAAGATCAATCCGGGCGAAGTGGCCGGCAAGAACGCGGTGCTGTTCGCCATCGCCGACCTGTCGGTGCTGGAAATCGCCGCCACGGTGCCGGCGCGGCTGATCTCGCAGATCCAGCCCGGCATGCAGGCCGGCTTCAGCGTGGACGGCCTGGCCGAGCCGCAGCGCGGCGAAGTGGTGCGCATCAATCCGGTGGCGGTGGCGGGCACCCGCAGCTTCACCCTGTACATCCGCGTGAAGAACCCGGAATACAAGCTGAAGGCCGGGCAGTTCGCCAAGGGCGGCATTGTGCTGCGCCAGATCAACGACCAGATCGTGCTGCCGCTGCCGGCCATTCACGATCCGGACGGCCAGCCCTGGGTGCTGGTGGCGCGCCAGGGCCGGCTGGAGCGGCGGCCGGTGGAACTGTTGCTGCGTTCCGAGGCGGACCGGCTGGCGGCGGTGTCCGGGGTCAAGCCGGGCGAGCACGTGATCGCCGTGGACCTGGTGGGGGTGAAGGCCGGCGATCCGGTCTCCCTGCCGGGCAGCAAACTCTAAGCGGAGGGGCGCAGCATGTGGCTGACCCGAATCAGTGTCCGCAATCCCTATTTCGCCGCCGTGCTGATGATGACGCTGGTGGTGCTGGGCTTGTTTTCCTGGCAGCGGCTGGCGGTGGAGGAAATGCCGGACATCCGCTTCCCCATCGCCCTGGTGTCCACCGACTATCCGGGCGCCTCGCCGGAAGTGGTGGAAAGCGAAATCTCCAAGCCGGTGGAAGAGGCGGTCAACACCATCAACGGCATCAAGGAAATCCGCTCCTATTCCATGGAAGGCAATTCCACCGTGGTGGTGGAGTTCGAGCTGTCGGTGGATCCGGTGTCGGCGGTGCAGAACGTGCGGGACAAGATAGGCGCCATCCAGGGCCAGTTCCGCCGCGAGATCTCCGCGCCCACCGTGTCCCAGGTGGACCCCAACGACAACCCCATGCTGACCCTGGTGCTGACCTCGGACCAGACCCGGCCGCGCGAACTGACCACCTGGGTGGACAAGGTGTTGAAAAAGCGGCTGCAGATGGTGGCCGGCGTCGGCGACGTCAAGCTGATCGGCGGCGTGCGCCGCGAGATCCGCGTCGACGTGGACCCGGTGCGGCTGGAGGCCTCCGGCCTGTCCCTGCAGGACGTGGCCGACGCGCTGCGCGCCGCCAACCAGGATTTCCCCGCCGGCTCGGTGTCGGCGGTCAGCAAGGAGTGGGCGATCCGCGTCGCCGGCAAATTGAAATCCGCCGACGACTTCTCGCAACTGGCGGTGGGTTACCGCAACGGCGCGCCCATCCGGCTTGAGGACATCGCCACCGTGGCCGACACCGAGGCCGAGCAGTCCAGCATCTCGCTGATAGACGGCCGGCCCGGCGTGTCGCTGGACTTGCGCGCCGCGCGCGGCGCCAACGTGGTGGAAGTGGCCGAGGGCGTCAAGGCCAGGGTGGCGGAGCTGAAGAACCAGATGCCGGCCGGGGTCCAGGTGCGCTACACCTACGACACCGCCGAAGACGTGAAGAAGTCGCTGAACAACGTCGAATCCACGCTGCTGGAAGGCGCCGGCCTGACCGTGCTGATCGTCTTCCTGTTCCTGGGCAGCTGGCGCAGCACCGTGATCACCGGCCTGACCCTGCCGGTGTCGCTGATCGGCACCTTGTTCGCCATCCAGATGTTCGGCTTCACCCTGAACATGCTGACCCTGCTGGCCCTGTCGCTGTCCATCGGCCTGTTGATCGACGACGCCATCGTGGTGCGCGAAAACATCGTGCGCCACGCCGGCCTGGGCAAGAGCCATTATCAGGCCGCGCTGGACGGCACCAATGAAATCGGCCTGGCGGTGTTGGCCACCACGCTGACCGTGGTGGCGGTGTTCCTGCCGGTGGGCTTCATGGGCGGCATCATCGGCAAGTTCTTCCACCAGTTCGGCCTGACCGTGGCGGTGGCGGTGCTGATCTCCATGCTGGTCAGTTTCACGCTGGACCCGATGCTGTCCTCCATCTGGCACGATCCGCACCACCACGGCGACAAGCATCGCGGCCCGCTGGGGCGGATGCTGGACGCCTTCGAAAGCTCGCTGGACCGGTTGTCGGAGCGTTACGTCGGCGTGATCCGCTGGGCGCTGGCCCACCGCAAGACCGTGCTGGGCACGGCCTTGCTGCTGACCGTCGCCAGCTTCGCGCTGGTGCCGGGCATCGGCGGCGAGTTCATCCCGGAGCGCGACAGCGGCAAATTCACCATCAGCTACCAGACCGCGCCCGGATCGGCGCTGGAATACACCGCCACCAAGGGCCATGAACTGGCGGCGGCGGTGAAGGGCATTCCCGAAATCAAGTCGATCTCGATGAATGTGGGCGAGGGCAATTTCGGCGCCGGCAAGAACGACGGCTCGGTGACGGTGGACATCGGCGACAAGAACAGCCGTCAGCGCACCCTGGGGCAGGTGATCGCCGACGCGCGCGCGCGAGTGCTGCCGGTGGCCGGCGTCACCATCAAATCCGTGGCCAACGAGCAGCAGCAGGGCAAGCCGGTCAAGGTGGGCTTGCGCGGCAGCGACCTGCGCGAACTGTCCGCGGTGTCCGAAGACCTGATGCGCCGGCTGGGCAAGATCCACGGCGTGCGCGACATCGAATCCAACCTCAGCGAAGGCGACCCGGCGCTGAACCTGGTGCTCAAGCGCGACGCCGCCACCAGCCTGGGCGTGGACCTGGCCCGCGTGGGCAAGACCCTGTCCATCCTGTTGGCCGGCAACGCGGTCACCACCTGGGAAGCGCCGGACGGCGAAAACTACGACGTCAAGCTGCGGGTGCCCAAGTCCGAGCGCCGTCAGGAGCTGCTGGACGCGCTGACCGTGGCTGGGCGGCCGGATGCGCACGGCGCGGCCAATATGATCCCGCTGTCCTCGCTGATAGAGACCCGGCAGGGCATCAGCCCGCGCCAGATCAAGCGCGTCAACATGATGCGCGAGATCACCATCCTGGCCAATATCGAAGGCCGCGACGCCGGCACCGTCTCCGCCGAGGTGCATCAATTGGTGGAAGGCCTGAAGCTGCCGCCGGGCGTGATGCTGGTGCAGGGCGGCCAGCAAAAGGACATGCAGGAATCGCTGGGCTACGCGGTGCAGGCCTTGGCGCTGGGGGTGATCTTCATCTATCTGATCCTGGCCGCGCAGTTCCGCAGCTTCACGCTGCCGGTGACCATCATGATGGCCTTGCCGCTGGCCTTCGTCGGCGTGTTCTGTTCGCTGTATCTATTCGGCTCCACGCTGAACATGTTCTCGGTGATCGGCATCATCATGCTGATGGGCCTGGCCGCCAAGAACGGCATCCTGCTGGTGGACTTCGTCAATCAGGCGCGGCGCGAAGGCATGGAGCGCAACCAGGCCATCGTCGAGGCCGGCCGGGTGCGGCTGCGCCCCATCATGATGACCAGCCTGGCGATGATCTTCGGCATGCTGCCCTTGGCGCTGGGCACCGGCGACGGTTCGGAAAGCAACCGGCCGATGGCGCACGCCATCATCGGCGGCCTGCTGACCTCCACCGTGCTGACCCTGATCGTGGTGCCGGTGGTCTACACCTATCTGGACGGCCTGCGCAGCCGGGTGCGCCGCCTATTGGGCGGCAAGCCGGCGCACCAGCCGGCGGCCGAACATTGAAACGAAAAGAGCCTGCGTTTGCGCAGGCTCTTTCTTTTGGCGAGGACGGTGTTTAATTTTTAGGGGGCGCCACGCAGTCATTGCCCTCAAAGCTCACCGACTGAATGGTATGGGTTTTGGGATCGGCGACGAAGTTGGTGGTGCAGCGGTAATACACCGAGCCGCCGCCGCTGAAGCCCCAGGGGTAGTTGTAGAAACCGCCCTGATAGGGCATTTCCTGGCTGTAGGCGCTGCGGTAGGTGTAGAGCTGATTGCCGTTGGGCATGGTCAGCTGGCTGGTGGGTGCGCCCCATTGCGCCAGCATCTCGTTGACGTCGCGGCCTTGCCAGCCGTAGACCTTTTGCGCGTAACCCGCCTGGGTGGCGCAGCCGGTCAGCAGGCTGGCGGCCAGCAGGGACAGCGCTAGCGTTGTTTTCATGAGGCGCTCCTGAGCAATGTGTCAGGCGGGGGGAGACGGCGTCCGCCTGAGGTGGTTTGAAGGGATACTTTTACGATGGCGTCGCCGCCGCCGCTTGTCAACAAGCAGCGCCGGCGCACCTTGTTCATGAGTGTTAAGAACCTGTTTACGATCTGCTGCGCGTCGGCGGGATGGATAGAAATGGGCGTTGAAACCAAGCTCAAAATGCTCATGTACCACGAGTACATTCCGCTTTTTCGCTCGTTTTCGCCTTGTCTCGCCTTAGCTCGCGAGATCGTAAACACGTTTTAAGAGCCGCTAGAACGGCGACATAATAAGCGGGCCGGTGCAAGACGCCAGGCCGAAGCGACAACAAAGGAGAAAATCATGAGCCTGAAGCGATGCGCGCTGCTGGCGCTGATGGCGTGGGGAGGCGTGTCGGCGCAGGCCGCCGACATGAACAAGGTGCTGCATGTGGCTTTCAACGCGCCGGAGACCGGTTTCGACCCGTCCAAGACCTCGGACATCTACTCCGGCGCCATCATCGAACACATCTTCGACCCGCTGCTGACCTTCGACTACCTGGCGCGGCCGGTCAAGGTGGTGCCCAATGTCGCCACCGCCATGCCCACGGTCAGCGCCGACGCCAAAACCTATACCTTCACCCTGAAAAAAGGCGTGTACTTCGCGCCGGACCCGGCCTTCAAGGGCAAGAAGCGCGAGCTGACGGCGGAAGACTACGTCTACGCCTTCAAGCGGCTGATCGATCCGGCGGTCGCCTCGCCGATCAGCGATCTGGTGGCCGGCAAATTCGTCGGCCTGGACGCCTGGGCCAAGCCCGCCGGCGGCAAGATCAACTACGACGCGCCGGTGGCCGGCGTGCGCGCGCTGGACCGCTACACCCTGCAACTGAAGCTGACCCAGCCGTACCCGGCGTTGAAATACATCCTGGCCGCGCCCTTTGTGCAAGGCCAGGCGCGCGAGGCGGTGGAGGCTTACGGCAGCAACACCAACGCCCATCCGGTGGGCACCGGCCCCTATATGCTGGCCAAGTGGCAGCCGGGCACCCATATCTCGCTGGTGGCCAACCCCCATTTCCGCAAGCAGACTTTCAACTACCCGCCGGGCGACAATCCGGAAGACCAGCGCGTCGCCCGCGAGATGAACGGCAAAAGCTATCCGCAGATCGGCCGCATCGAAGTGTCGGTGATCCAGGAGGAACAGCCCACCTGGCTGGCGTTCAAGAGCGCGGAGCTGGACCTGGTGGGCATTCCCCAGCCCTTGATCCGGCAGCTGCTGCGCATGGATCCGAGCAATCCGTGGCGGGCGGAACTGAAGCCGGATCTCCAGCGGCAGGGCGTCCGCTTGCTGCGCAGCCTGGACGAGGAAATCACCTTCTACGCCTTCGGCATGAAAGACCCGGTGGTGGGCGGCTACGGCAAGGACAAGATCGCGCTGCGCCGCGCCATCACCATGGCCTTCAACACCGACGAAACCATACGCGACATCCGCCGCAACCAGGCGGTCAAGGTCCAGTACGTGGTGCCGCCCAATGTGGCCGGCCACAACCCGGATTTCCGCGGCGCCTTCCCCTACAACCCGGCGCTGGCCAACGCCTTGCTGGACCGCTTCGGCTACAAAAAGGGCGCGGACGGCTACCGCCGCCAGCCAAACGGCGCGCCGATGGTGGTGGACTTCCTGACCGGCCCCACCGCCATCGACAAGCAATGGAACGAGTACTGGCAGAAAGCCTTCGATCTGATCAAGGTGCGCGTGGACTTCCGCGTGATGCAGTGGAACGAACAGATCAAGGCGCAGCGCGAATGCAAGTTCGGCATGAACGGCGCGGCCTGGATCGCGGACTTCCCGGACGGCGAGAACTTCGTCCAGCTGCTGTACGGCCCCAATACCGGCGGCGTCAACTACGCCTGCTACCAGTCCGCGCGCTATGACCGGCTGTACGAGCAATCCCGCAATCTGGAGGACGGCCCGGAACGCAACTGGCTGTACGACGCGATGAACAAGATCGTGATGGCGGACACGCCCTGGGCCTTCAGCGACACCCGTTTCCGCAACACGCTGATCCAGCCCTGGGTGCGCGGCGCCAAGCTGCATCCCAACTACAACTACATCTGGCGTTTCCTGGACGTGCAGAAGTAAGCGGCAGGCGAGGAGAACATCATGTCCGCTTTTATCATCCGTCGCATCCTGCAGATGATCCCAACCCTGTTTGGCGTCATGCTGCTGGTTTTCACCCTGTTCACCCTGGTGGGCGGCGATCCGTCGCTGGTGCTGGCCGGCAAGCACCTGACGCCGGACGTGCTGGCCAATATCCGCGCCCAGCTGGGCCTGGACCAGAGCCTGCCGCAGCAGTTCTGGATCTTCGTCAAACAGGTGCTGACGCTGGACTTCGGCACCTCCTGGTCCACCCAGCAGCCGGTGGCCGACATCATCGGCAGCCGCGTCGGCCCGTCCTTGACGCTGACCGGCGCCATGCTGGTGGTGGACCTGCTGATCGCCATCCCGCTGGCGGCGCTGGTCGCTTATTTCCGCGGCGGCCTGACCGACCACATCGTCACCATCGCCTGCACCGTGGCCATGTCGGTCAGCGCGCTGGTCTACATCATCGCCGGCCAGTATTTCCTGGCCTTCAAAATGGGCTGGTTCCCGGTGCGCGGCTGGGGGGATGCCTTCTGGGTCAATCTCTTCGTCTACGTGCCGCTGCCGCTGCTGATGGGCCTGATGGTGTCCTTGGGGCCGGACATCCGCTTCTACCGCAGCTTCTTCGTCGAGGAAATCGGCCAGGACTACGTGCGCACCGCGCGCGCCAAGGGCCTGTCCGAACGCGCGGTGATGCTCAAGCACGTGCTGCGCAACGCGCTGATCCCGGTGGTGACCAGCGTGATGATGTCGCTGCCTTATATGTTGATCGGCGCGCTGGTGCTGGAAAGCTTCTTCGGCATTCCCGGCATGGGCAACGAGGTGGTGATGGCGGTGAACAAGAGCGATTTCCCGGTGATCAAGGCCATCACCATCTATATCGCCATCGCCACCATGGTGTTCAATCTGCTGGGCGATCTGGTCTACAAGCTGATCGACCCGCGCGTGCAGCTCAAGTGAGAGAGGGCTGGAAATGACGACATTGCATAATGGCGCCGGCGCCGCGCCGGCCGCCCCCTCGCGCGGTTTGTGGGCGCTGGGCTGGCAAAGGCTGAAACGCAAGAAAGTGGGCTTTGTTTCGCTATGGATCGTGGCGGTCTACCTGCTGCTAGCCGTCGGCGGCTGGTTCAATCTGGTGGGCGGCGGCTGGACCGACGAAATCGCCGTGCCCTACGCGCCGCCCAGCTGGGTGCAGGCCTCCGCCGACGACGTGTTGCCGCCGGAGCCGGCCAAGCCCGCCCAGGCGTCCGCCCCCATCGTCACCATGACGCCGGAGGAAGACCCGATAGGCCAGGAGCTGCAACAGGCGCGGCAGCATGTGGGCGAATACGCGCAGGCCGCGCCGGCCAAGCGCGCCGCGTTGCCCTTCGGCGCGGATCTGCGCGGCCGCGACGTGATAGAGAAAACCCTGAAAGGCACCTCCACCTCCATCTTCGTCGGCGTGTTCGGCGCGGTGTCGGCCTTGCTGGTGGGCTGCGCGCTGGGCGCGGCGGCCGGTTATTTCGGCGGCAGAGTGGACGACGCGCTGGGCTGGTTTTACAGCGTGTTCACCTCGGTGCCGGACATGCTGTTGCTGTTGTCCTTCGCCGCCGTCTCCGGCCGCGGCATCACCACCATCGTCGCGGTGATGGCGCTGACCAGCTGGACCGGCACTTTCCGCCTGGTGCGCGCGGAATACCTGAAGCTCAAGGGCCGCGAATACGTGCAGGCGGCGGACGCCATCGGCGCCGGCAACGCCCGCAAGATGTTCGTCCACATCCTGCCCAATATCTCCCATCTGCTGCTGGTGCAGTTTTCCCTGCTCACCGTGGCGCTGATCAAGTACGAAGCCATCCTGTCCTTCCTCGGCTTCGGGGTCGGCGTGCGCCAGGTCAGCCTGGGATCGATGCTGGCGGAAGCGCCCACCGAGCTGATCCAGGGCTATTGGTGGCAAATGCTGGCGGTTACCTTGTCCATGTCGCTGCTGGTCACCGCCTTCAGCCTGTTGGTGGACGCGCTGCGCGACGCGCTGGACCCGCGCGCGGCGGCGAAGTGAGCGGGGAGAACAGACTATGACTCAGAACCAGACCCTGCTGTCGGTGCGCAATCTCAAAGTGGCGTTCCGTCAGGAGAACGGCGGCGATTTCCAGGCGCTCAAGGGCGTCAGCTTCGACATCCCGGCCAAGCGCACCGTGGCCTTGGTGGGCGAATCCGGCTCCGGCAAATCGGTGACCTCCATGGCCATCATGCGCCTGCTGTCGCCGCAGCACGCCAGCATCCACCCGGACAGCCAGATCCTGCTGCAAGGGCGGGATCTGCTCAAGGCCGGCGGTGCCGAGATGCGCGCGCTGCGCGGCAAAGACATCGCGATGATCTTCCAGGAGCCGATGAGTTCGCTGAACCCGGTGTTCAGCGCTGGCCTGCCGCCCGCACCTTGACCGGCGGCCGCAGCGGCTGGCGGTGATCGACGACTTCCTGCAGCCGGGCGGCTATGTGGAGCCGCCGCAGCGCGAGCGCGGCTACCGCGAGGACGACGAAATCATCCTGGACGTGCGCGGGCTCAGCAAATCCTTCGACGTGCGCGAAGGCTTGTTCGGCAAGCGCCAGTTCCACGCGGTCAAGGACGTGTCCTTCAAGCTGGCCCGCGGCAAGACCCTGGGCATCGTCGGCGAATCCGGCTCCGGCAAGACCACCGTCGGTCTGACCCTGGTGCGGCTGCACCAGGCCAGCGGCGGCCAGGCGCTATTCCACGGCCAGGACCTGCTGGGCATGGACGCCAAGGCCTTCCACGCCTATAAGCGCCGCATCCAGATCATCTTCCAGAACCCCTATGCCTCGCTGAACCCTCGCTTCACCGTGGAGCAGATCCTGAGCGAACCGATGCAGCTGCACGGCATCGGCCGCGATGGCGGCGAGCGGCGCAAGCTGGCGCAGGAACTGCTGGACAAGGTGGGGATGCCGGCCGGGGCGCTGCAGAAATACCCGCATGAATTCTCCGGCGGCCAGCGTCAGCGCATCGCGATCGCGCGCTGCCTGACCCTGAAGCCGGAAGTGCTGATCT
>NZ_QARX01000001.1:2474737-2475384 GCF_003052555.1 Chromobacterium sp. Panama | reverse complement strand
GCTGGCCTGCCGCCCGCACCTGGACCGGCGGCCGCAACGGCTGGCGGTGATCGACGACTTCCTGCAGCCGGGCGGCTATGTGGAACCGCCGCAGCGCGAGCGCGGCTACCGGGACGACGATGAAATCATCCTGGACGTGCGCGGGCTGAGCAAATCCTTCGATGTGCGCGAAGGCTTGTTCGGCAAACGCCAGTTCCACGCGGTCAAGGACGTGTCCTTTAAATTGGCCAAGGGCAAAACCCTGGGCATCGTCGGCGAATCCGGCTCCGGCAAGACCACGGTGGGGCTGACCCTGGTGCGGCTGCACCAGGCCAGCGGCGGCCAGGCGCTGTTCCACGGCCAGGACCTGCTGGGCATGGACGCCAAGGCCTTCCACGCTTACAAGCGGCGCATCCAGATCATCTTCCAGAACCCCTACGCCTCGCTGAACCCGCGCTTCACCGTGGAGCAGATCCTGAGCGAACCGATGCAGCTGCACGGCATCGGCCGCGACGGCGGCGAGCGGCGCAAGCTGGCGCAGGAACTGCTGGACAAGGTGGGGATGCCGGCCGGAGCGCTGCAGAAATACCCGCATGAATTCTCCGGCGGCCAGCGTCAGCGCATCGCGATCGCGCGCTGCCTGACCTTGAAGCCGGAAGTGCTGATCT
>NZ_QARX01000001.1:2433640-2474637 GCF_003052555.1 Chromobacterium sp. Panama | reverse complement strand
CCATTCGCACAAAACCGCCGGGAAACCGGCGGTTTTTTTATTGTCCGGCCAGCGCGCGGAAACCGTAATGCAGCAGCGCGTAAGCGCCAAACAGGATACAGGCCAGCGCACCGTAAGCCAGGGCGGAGCGGCCGGCGTGGCTCAAGTCCGTGCTGCTGGGCAGGCAGCCGTCCCAGCACTGCGCCGCCAGAAAGCCCAGTCCGGCCGCGGCCGGGCTCAGCCACGGCCAGCGCGCCGCCAGCGCCAGCAGGCCCCAACCCAGCGGCAGCAACAGCAAGGGCGCAATGCCGATGGGCAGCGCGTTCCACCACGTCAGCCGGTTGAAGCCCACCTGACCCAGCGTCAGCTGCCGGCCGTTGCGGCGCGGCCACACGCTGAAGCGGCTGGGCCGCGCCCGCAGCAGCCAGCCCACCAGGAAGTGGCAGAGCTCGTGCAGCACCGTGCCCGGCAACGACAGCGCCACATAGGGCCAGAACCAGGCGCGGCGGCGCAACTGACGGCTGAGCAACAGGAACAGCGCCGGCCACAGCAGCACGGCGGGAGAGGGGGCGAACGGCGCGTACAGCGGCTCGAGGACGGACATGGGAAGAAGAGGGCGGGCGAAAACCTGGATTGTGGCATGAGAACCTGTTTACGATCTGCTGCGCTTCGGCGATACAGCGTTGAAAACGCCCTCAAAATGCTCATGTACCACTTGTACATTCCGCTTTTTCGCTCGTTTTCGCCTTGTCTCGCTCTTGCTCGCGAGATTGTAAACACGTTCTGCGGGCGCGCCCGGACCAAGCCGGACGCGCCCTCAAGCTTGAGAGGCTGGATGTTTAGAAGGCGTTCAAGGGCTGGAGCTTCTTGTTTTTAATCCGCGCGGAAGCGGTTGATCGCCGCATCCAAGCCATGCGCCAGGCCGGACAACTGCTGCGCCATGGCGGAGGATTCCTCCACCGACAAGCCGTTTTCCGTGCCCATATTGGCGATGCGCTCCACGTTCTTGGCGGCGTCGTTGCTGGCCGTGCTCTGCTCGCGCATCGCCTCGGCGATCTCGCTGGTTTTCTCCAGCAGACGGGTGGACAGCACGCGGATCTGCGCCAGGCGCTCGGACAGCGTGCCGCTCAGCGCCACGCCGGTTTCCACTCGTTCGGTGGCTTCGCGCATGCTGGCCACCGCCGTGGTGGTGTCGCCTTGCACCGCCTTGATTTTTTCGGAGATTTCGCCGGTGGCTTGCGCGGTGCGTTCCGCCAGCTTGCGCACCTCGTCCGCCACCACGGCGAAGCCGCGGCCGGTTTCGCCGGCGCGCGCCGCCTCGATGGCCGCGTTCAAGGCCAGCAGATTGGTCTGCTCGGCGATGTCGTGGATCACGTCCACGATGTTGCCGATCTCATCGGAACGCTGGTTCAGGCCGATGATGATGGTCTCGGAGCGGCTGATTACGCTGGCGATCTCGGACATCTGCTGCGCGGCCTGGCCGGCCACCTCGCTGCCGCTCACCGCCTCGTTCATGCTGCTCTTGGCCTCGCCGGCCATTTCCACCGCGTGCTCGGCCACCAGATTGATGCTGACCGTCATCTCCTCCACCGCGGCGGCGGTGGACGAGGAGGCGTCGGTCTGCACCTGGGACGCCTCGGCAATGCGCTTGGACACGCCGGACAGCGCGTGGGCGGTGTCGTTCACCTGCTTGGCGTCCTCGCGGGTCTGCTGCAGGAAGGCGCGCAGATTGCCCAGCAGTTGCGCCAGCGCGCGGCCGGTTTCGCTGACCTCGTCGCGGCCGGTTTGATCCACCGTCACCGTCAGGTCGTTCTTCTCCGCCGCGTGGCGCATGGTCTGCTGCATGGCCTGCAAGGGACGGGTGATGGAACGGACGATGGCGAAGGCCAGCGCGACGCCCACCACCAGGGCCAGGCCCAGAATGGTCAGCATCATATTGCGGGTGTTCTTCATGCTGACCGCCAGCGCGTCCTCCGCGGACTGCGCGGACTCGTCCGCCAGCTTGCTCAGGCTGTTGAGCGCGTCGCGCGCCTCGTAGAGCTTGGGCTTGAACGGGGTGATGCCGGCGTCGCCGACATTGGCCCGGCTGATCTCGCCGCTGGCGATCTTCTGATACAGCCCGTTCATGCCCTGCTCGTAGCCGGAGATGCCGGTCAGCATGCTGTCGAAGGTTTTCTGGTGATCCGCGGCCATGGCCATGGACTTGGCGGTGGCCGCCTGGTTCTTGAACTCGGCGATGTGCTTGTCCAGCAACTGCTTATTGGTCTGGATGCTCTGATCCGAGTTGTCCGGATTGCCGATGCTGATGAAGATGTTCTTCTCATCCTGGCGGATGTGCAGCATATTGCTTTGCATGGCGTTCATCTGGTAGCGGAACGCGATTTTCTGGTCAAACAGCGAGGTCAGCTCGCCATCCATCTGGTTCAGCGACCACCAGCCGGAACCGCCCACCAGAGCCACTGCAAACAGCAGGCTGCCCGCCAGCGCGGCGATGCGCTGCCCGATCGTGAATTGACTTAACATAATGCCCCCCATAGGCGCTGATATTCATCTTTTTTCATAGCAAACGCCTAGGAATTGGCGATTGCATCAATGTGTGAAGACGCAGCGCTTCGTGCCGGCACGGACTCCAGCTTGGGCCGGGACTCTGGAACATCGGGAACGGGCCCACAGGCCGGAATGACGGAGTGTTTCAATGCCAGCGCCCCTCCTCGTGCGGAGGCGGAAGCGGTGCGACGTTCATTGAATAGGCGCAATCATAATTCACGCCGCGCCGATAGTCCTAATGGTTATTTTTGCATCGCAAAGCGGGAACATAGGGTGTATGTCCGGGCAAGCGGGGCAAGGCGGGGTGCCAAGGCCGGGCATGGGGCCGATATGAGGTTTTTTCATGCTCCGCGCAATGTAAAAGACATAAAATCCGCATTGCCGCTTTCAAACGTCAAGATCGGGTCGGCCTAATCCAAGCGTCCGGCGTGCAGCTTCTGTTGCGTTTAGACCCGCTAACAAAACCCCTGATCCTGCGTTGCGCCTCCTTGCCGTACTACTTGTACTGCCTGCGTCGGCGCGCCTTGGCTCAGGTTCTCTGCGAGGTTTTGTTAGCGGCTCTTAGAGTCAGAAGAGGGAAGCCGGCCAAGCCGCGCCCTTGTTTTGTTTTGGCAAAATGCCGATAATAAATGAGCAAATTGCCAAATCAAGGAGGGGCCATGAAAGCGCTGCAAGTATTCGTGCCGGAGACGCCGGTCCCGCCCATGGTGGAACACAGCCTGTTGCAGGAACTGAGCGTGTTGGTGGGGCAGGAAATGCTCAACGATTTCGACGTGGCCAAAGTGGTGGAGCTGGGCGTGGACACCGGCATGCTGGAACGCCTGGTGGACGCCGGCCTCAGCCGCGGCGAACTGGAGTTCGTCATCCCGCCGCGCACCCTGTCCCATCGCATCAAGAAGGGCCAGACGCTGAACACCGAGGAATCCGAACGCGGCGTGCGCGTGGCCAAGCTGCTGCTGCTGGCGGAAGACCTGTTCGGCGACAAGGACGCCGCCGCCCAATGGCTGCGCAAGCCGCTGCACCGCTTTGAGGGCAAATCGCCGCTGGACATGGCCCATACCGAGCCCGGCGCGCGGCTGGTGGAACAACTGATCGCCCAAGCCAACGAAGGCTACGCGGCGTGATTGCCTGGCGCATCAGCCGCTACGCAGACCTCAAGGGCCTGGGCGGGCTGCGCTGGCCCGGCCGCTGGCATCCCGCCGGCCAGCCCATCGTTTACCTGGCGGACCACCCGGCCAGCGCCATGCTGGAAGCGCTGGTGCACCTGGAAGTGGCCGTCCTGCCCGCCACCTTCACCCTGCTGCAAGTGGAACTGCCGGACCGGCTGGTGCAGACGCTGGACCAGGCCAGCCTGCCGGCTGACTGGACCCTGCAACCCGCGCTCACCCAGGGCCTGGGCCATCACTGGCTGCAACGTCAGGCCTCCGCCGCGCTGCAAGTGCCCAGCGCGGTGGCCCCCAACGCCCACAACTACCTGCTCAACCCCCTCCATCCGGACGCCGGCGCCTGCCGGATACTCAACGTGCGGGACGTGCCTTGGGATGCGCGCCTGAAGTCTTGATGAAGACCCCGCCGTGCCTACCTTCCGCTTGTCCAACGGTCTGTGCCTTGTCTTGCTGTTTTTAAACTTTTCGATGTAAACAATTGTAAACAAATTCTTGGCCTAAATCCGCCTTGCCGCGCTTTTGCGCGCAGGACAGCGCGAGTAGAGTCGGAGAGCGTGTTTACGATCTCGCAAGCCAGAACGTGGCAAGGCGAAAGCGGCTGAGAAGACGGAATGTACAAGGGGTACATGAGCATTCTGAAGTTGTTTTCAACGCCGTATCGCCGACGCGCAGCAGATCGTAAACCGATTCTTAGAGCCTGTTCAAAGTCTCGCGAGCAAGGGCGAGACAAGGCGAAAACGAGCGAAAAAGCGGAATGTACAGGTGGTACATGAGCATTTTGAGCTTGTACTCACCGTGCAACGCTTCACGAAGCGCAGCAGACTTTGAACAGGTTCTGAGAAAACTAGCCAAGGGCTCACGTAGGCCCAAGGCCGTCGGGGCAATTCAACCCACTTACAGAGCGGCTGACAAACCCCTGATACCGCGTTGCGCCGACTTGCCGTACTCAAGTAATGCCTGCGCGGCGCGCCTGGTCTCAGACGTGAAACTGAGCTTGTTAGCCGCTCTTATTGAAGATGCGAGGAATGCAATGAGAGTTTGGAAATGGGCCGGCAAGACGGCCGCGGCGGCGCTGCTGTTCAGTATCGCCACGGCCACATGGGCGGACGCTGTCCGCAAGGATATTCTTCCCGCGGATACCGATGGCGGGATTGTGGCGAACAGCGGGCCGCACATCGTTTTTTCAACGGAGAGGGCCGGACGCGGGCCGCTGCTGGTCTTCCTGCCTGGAACCGGCGGCGAAACCACGCGCACCGTGGTGGGCGAACAGGCTTTCATCGACACCGCCCTGGCTCAGGGCTACCGCTTCATCATCCTGTCCTACATCGACACGCCGGCCGTTTCCCAGGTTTGCACCCGGCCGGTGCTGGCGACCAATCCGGACTGCGCGGCACAAATGCGCCAGAAGCGCGCCTTTGGGGAAAACGCCACTCCGCTGATCCAGGACAAACCCAAAGACGCCATTGTCCATAGACTGACCGCTCTGCTGCGCTACCTGGCCAAGACCGATCCTCAAGGCCGTTGGGAGCAGTACCTGGACAAGCAAGCCGCGGACTGGAGCAAGATCGTGCTGTCCGGACAATCCCAAGGCGGCGGCATGGCCGCCTATATCGCCAAGCGCGTGGCGGTCAGAGGCGTGATCGACTTTTCCGGCGGCTGGGACATGCGCGCCAACAATCGCATCGCCTCCTGGTACGCCTCTCCCGGCGCCACGCCGCCGGACAGATTGTTCGGCACCTATCACGTGCAAGAGCGCTTTGCCGATCTCATCCGCACTTCCTATAACGCGATGCGCATCCCGGCCGACCACCAGTTTGCGCTGAATAAACCGATACGCCGCCCCAACGCCGACAACCCCGGACATGGAGAAGGCGCCAGCAATCCGGTGTACCGGGAGCTGTGGCAGGAGATGTTGGAGCAGCTTAAGCGAGGGGAATGAGGGGCAGGGGCTGCTTGGGTGGCCGCGTCTTGCCTCCATGCCTAAATTGCCTGTCTATGCGAACGCCAGCGTTAGAACCGGCCTGATCGACTCGCGTCCGGCTTGCCTTGCGCAATGTCAAACGCGTTCCTTCGCTTATCGGTGTTGCTTTTGGCATAATTGAGCACTCATCAAGGCGGCTATCCGTTTCCGCTTTGTCTTGAGTTCCAAGGCGGCCCTGAAGCGCTGCCGTTGTTTAGGTACGAGCGGCAGCAAGGGTTGAGTGCATGGAAACATCATTGAGTGTGGCGGTGCGCAGCTTATGGGCCAAAAGTGGCGAAGAGGGTGGGCATGGCCTGTTGTGTCACATGTTGGATGTGGCTGCCGTGGCCTCCGTGCTGTTGGAGTGGTGTCTGGCTGCGCCAGAGACGGCTCCGGACTGGTTTGGCCTGCCGTCAGAGTCCCTGAATGGGTGGCTGGCCGCCTTGGTGGGTTTGCATGATCTCGGCAAAGCCACTCCGGGGTTTCAGGCCAAGTGGGAAGCCGGGCGCTTACAAGTTGAGCGCGCCGGCTTGCCATTCTCATCGGTGGTGGCGCTGGCGCAAGACCGGCATGACTTGGCCAGTGTGGCCTTGCTGCCGGGCTTGTTGCAGGCCGAGGGCGTACCGAGATTATGGTCGCAGGATGCGGCACAGGCTGTCAGCGCCCACCACGGTTTCAACTTTACCTCCTTGGGCGCTGGTGCTCCGCTGCGTGAACCGGCCATTTGGAAGCAGACAAGGCAGAGTCTATTCCAGGCCTATTGGCACACCCTGGCGCCGTCTGATGTTCCGCCGGATCATCCATTGCCGCTGCTTGCAGTGGAGTGGCTGGCCGGTCTGACTAGCGTATGCGACTGGATCGGCTCTAATGCGGACTGGTTTCCGCCTGGAGAGCGGGGCGATACGCCATCCGCCCACTATCACGCCGCCAGACGTCTGGCGGAATCGGCGCTGTCTTCCCCTGACAAACTGGGCTGGCCATCCAGCCGGCCCTTATTGCACCAACAGGCCTGTTCTTGTGACGCGATATTGGCGCGGCTGCTGAGCGTGGAGGCCTCTGCACAGGCGAGGCCGCTGCAACTAACCGGCGACGCCTTGTTGGTTCAGGGAAGCGGCCCGGCGCTAATGTTGGTGGAAGCGCCGATGGGAGAAGGCAAGACCGAACTGGCCTTTATTGCGGCTTTGCGTTTGCAGGCGCGCCAACATCACCGTGGCTTCTATCTGGCGCTGCCTACCCAAGCCACCGGCAATGCCATGTTCGAGCGGACCTTGGCCTTTCTGCGCGCATTCGCCTCCGGGGAGCGGCAGGATATCCAGCTATTGCATGGCGGGGCCGCCATGAATCAGACCGTTGCGCATTTGCGCGAGATCTGGGACCAGCATGGTAATGACGCGGTGGGCTCCTCCGGCTGGTTTGCCCAACGTCGACGCGGCTTGTTGTCTCCCTATGGCGTGGGCACTGTGGACCAGGCCTTGTTTTCTGTATTGAACGTCAAACATCACTTTGTCCGGCTATGGGGGCTGGCCAATAAGGTGGTGGTTTTGGACGAGGTGCATGCCTACGACACCTATACCGGTCGCTTGATTGAAACCTTGCTGGCTTGGCTGAAAGCCTTGGGTTGCTCGGTCATCTTGATGAGCGCCACTTTGCCGGATACACGGCGCGCGCGTTTATTGCAGGCCTGGGGCGTGGATGAGCGCGAGCTGCCGTCGCCGGCCTATCCGCGGATATTGCTGGTGGATGACGCCGGAGCGCGTGGCGCCACCTTTAGCGCGCGTGAACAGCAGCCTATCGCCGTGACCGGCCTCCCGGAGGGCTTGGACCACATCGCCGCCGCCGCGCGGCTTGCCTTGGAGCAGGGCGGGTGTGGCGTGGTCATCGTGAATACCGTGGACCGGGCACAGCAGCTGTACCAGCTATTGCGGCCATATTGTCCGTCAGATGGCATGCTGTTGCTGTTTCATGCCCGCTTCCCCGCCGAGCAGCGTCGGCAGCTGGAGCAGCAAGTGTTGTCCACTTTCGGCTCCTCTCCCGCCATGGGCTCGCGTCCCAAGCGTGCTTTGCTGATTGCGACGCAAGTGGCGGAGCAAAGCCTGGACATTGATTTCGATTTCATGATTTCCGATCTCTGTCCCGTCGACCTTCTATTGCAACGCGCCGGCCGCTTGCACTGGCATCAACGCAAACAACGCCCGGCGACGCACGTGCAACCACGATTGCAAGTGGCCGGCTTGCTAGCCGATGTGGTGCCTGAACTGGAACAGACCGGCTGGGGACGGGTGTATGGCGATTACCTCTGCCTGGTGACCTGGGCCGTGCTGCAAAACGAGCCAGTCTGGCGGCTGCCGCAGGACATCGACCGCCTGGTGCAGGCGGTGTACGCGCCCTGGCCGGATTTGGATCATTTGCCGGAGGCCTTGCGCGAACGGCTTGAAATGGTGGAACGCACCCGTCATGGTGCCAAGGCCAATTTTCAGGCACAGCTGGCGCAGCAGATTGCGCTGGATCTACAGAGTGAGGCCGCCATCGCTTACATCGGCAAGCCGCATGGCGCTGATGAAGACGATACCTTGGCCTTGCGCAACCGCACCCGGCTGGGGGATGACAGCCTGACCGTGATTCCGGTCTGGGTCTATGCCGATGGGCGCTGGCGGCCTGAGCCGGATGGCGCATCGTTCGATCCGCAGCAAGCCGTGTCGGATGCGCTTGCCCAAAGACTGTTTGAACGGCACATCAAATTGTCGCGCCGACAGCTGGTCCTGCATTTACTGGAGCAACCTGAGTATCCGGCTTTGAGCGAGCATCCCTTGCTCAGTCATTGCCATGTATTGCCGTTGACGAAGGACGGTGATTACCAGATGGGGGAGGTGCGCGTATCGCTGGACCCGCGCTTGGGGCTTGTTTATGGGAAACAGAAATAAGGGAGGAGGCATGGCTGCCGCACTTCCATGTCATGATTTTGCCATGAGCAGAGATTTGTCTAGCGTAGCGGCAAAATAAACGTCAACAGACCCTAAATAAATCTAATATTCATGGCCATTGTCGGGCTACATGCAAAATTCGGAGTACCCGAAGTTGATCTATTGTCACATCATAAACGCAGATATAGTGGCGATGAAGCACCCACTCCCGTGTGCCGGCAACACACCCTGCACGGCCCAACTCTGGGTGCTGAAGCAGCCGAAGAATTTGCTGCTCAAAATGCTTATCAAGATCAAGAGCGGCTACTGGATTGTCGGTTGCAATATAGTCAAAAATAGCCTCGCGATCTGACACCGCCTCAAGCGTCCACACCAATTTCATCGTTCAGCCATTCTTCGGCGCAACGCTGCTCTTTTAGCTGCAAAACGCGCGTCTACCTCATCACCTTCTACCAGCTCTCCGGAGTTCGCCTGGTCCAAACCCTGCTGAACCTGATGACGGAACCACTGCTCATATTCAGCAACCTCCTTATTTTCCCGTACGACATCACGCATAAAGTCACGGAGCAACTGAGCCCCAGTGCGGTCTCGAAGCTTGGCTATTTTGGCAAATTCTTGTTTTAGTGACTCATCGACACGAAAAGTAAAAGTCGTTTCGCTCATGGCGTTCCTTATTTGTGTTACAAGGCACTTAAAAAGTAATGAAATCATACATATAGCTAGGGTGCAAAACAAGTTGCCTTTAAGTGTTACTGGCATTGTCGTTCTCAATTGGTGAGAGAAACGAAGATGGCGTACAGCTCAGGCAGGGAAGCCATCTAGTGGCCGGTCCTTCCCGCCATCTGTTAGATTGATGTCCATGGCATTCGCGAAGGGGGGTGTTTATGAATAAAACCATCAACCTACTGGACGCCGCTTGGCTCCCGGTCCGTTACCTGGATGGGCGCGTGGCCGAGATCGGCCTGGTGCAGCTATTCGCCGATGCCGACCGCATCGCCGCCCTGGCCGACACCGCGCCGCCCAGCCTGCTGGCCGAGTACCGTCTGCTGCTGGCCATCCTCAACCGTGCGCTGCGGCGCGGCTTTGGGCGCTGGGATAGTGCAGATCTGGCGCGCGGCTACCGCGAAGGCCTGCCGGTGGCCGCCATTCACGACTACCTGGAGCATTGGCGCGGCGTCTTCAATCTGTTTGATCCGCAACGCCCCTTCATGCAGGTGGCGGCCCTGGCCCAAGACGAAGCCACTCGCGACAAGGCCAAGCCCTGGTCGCAGATTTCCCTGGCCAGCAGCATAGGCAACAGCCCGGTGCTCTTTGATCATTCTATTGATAGTCAACCCTCCGCCATTCCCGCTGCCGAAGCGCTACGCCATTTGCTGGGCTTTTTGCAGTTCACCCCAGGTGGCTTGGTGAAAACCCTGCGCGATTCCGACAAGGCCGGGCCGCTGGCCAATACCGCCGCCAGTCTGCCCGTAGGGCAAACCCTGGCGCAAACCCTGTTGTTGGCCCTGCACCCGTCGGGGCCGGACGATGACCTGCCTGCCTGGGAAAAACCCCAGCCCACCATAGCCCAATTACGCGCCGAACCCACGCTGGCCAGCGGCCACAACGACCGCTACACCCGGCTGAGCCGTGCCGTGTTGCTGCTGCCCGAGCCTGATGGCGTCACTGTGCGGCAGCTGCGTTTTGCCGCTGGGTTGGCGCTGGCCGACAACGAACAAGCGCCGGACGCCATGGCCAGCTATCGCATGGGCGTCAACAATATGGTGCGCCTGAGCTTTGGCGAGGGCCGGGCGTTTTGGCGCGATTTGGGCGCCTTGCTGCCGCCGAACCCCGCCGACGACAAAGCGCATTCGCTGGCGGCGGCCACCTTGGGCTGGGCCCGGCATTTGCAGCACAGACTGGGGCAGACCGAGCCGCTGAGCGTGATGATCTTGGGTCTGTCCAGCAATCAGGCCAAGCTGGAGCGCTGGCGCGCCGAGCGTTTTGAACTGCCGCAACGCGTGCTGGAGCAAGCGGAGGGCGCGGAAGAAGTCCGCGGCAAGCTGCGCGAAGCCGAAGAACTGTACAGCAAGCTGCGCCTGGTCATGGCCGGCATGTTGGCCGCCGTCATGCCAGACCCGGGCCACAAGGACACGCGAGGCCGGGCGCGGGCGCAACTGGACGCCGGCCCGGCGCCGGCGGCCTACTTCAGCGCGCTGGAAAGCCGCTGGCCGCAGTTGTTGGAGCGGATAGGCGCGGAAGCGTTGGAACACGCCGACGCCTATTGGCGGGACGCGCTGCGCCGTGCGGCCAAGCTGGCCTGGGACGCCGCTTGCCGCCAATTGGGCGGCAACGCCGCCGCGCTGAAAGCGCTGGCGCTGGCCGAGCCCGGCTACCTGGCTTTGATCCGTCCCTTGACCCAAGCATCCACGCAAGAGGAGAACAATCATGTCTGAACTGGCGCAGGACTTCGTCAAACACCTGCAAACCCTGGCGGAGCGCAACCGCGGCGCACT
Source organism: Chromobacterium sp. Panama (assembly GCF_003052555.1). NCBI lineage: Bacteria > Pseudomonadati > Pseudomonadota > Betaproteobacteria > Neisseriales > Chromobacteriaceae > Chromobacterium > Chromobacterium sp. Panama. Next base: position 2,463,569 of record NZ_QARX01000001.1, on the reverse strand, counting down.
GGCCGAGCTGCGCCGCAGCGCCGGTTTCGCGCCGGGCGCCTACCCGCCGGCCTACCCCCATGTCGAGCGCTTTGTGCCAACGGACAGCCATGCCGAGGATAGCTTCCGCCGCGCGCTCTACCTGACCGCCGCGCTGTTTGCCCAACTGCCCAAGCAACAAACCGGCCGCAGCTTTGCCCAGGCCTTTGGCGCGCTGTGGCGGCAGCGGGACAGCGCCAGCCTGGAGCAGCGCTTCGTCACGCTGCTGGATGCCGAACCGGAAACACTGCCCAACTATCTGAGGCAAGCCTTCTCGCTATTGGCGGCTGAGCAGCAAGGCTTGGACTACGCCGCGCTGCTGCAAGATCTGGCCCGCTGGCTATCGTCCTGGCAGCCGCAGCGCTACGACGGCGTCAGCGGCCGCGACCTGGTACGCCGTAACTGGGCGCGAGACTTTTATCGCCAATCCGCCCTCCTGAACGACTGAACCCCAGCCCCGTATGGAGAGAGCCATGAGTCTGTTTATCGAATTTCATCTGATTCAGAACTTCGCGCCGTCCAATCTTAACCGCGACGATACCGGCGCGCCCAAGGACGCCGTTTTCGGCGGCTACCGCCGCGCGCGCGTCAGCAGTCAGTGCTTCAAACGCGCGGTACGCCGGCAAGCGGATTTTCCCGCCGCCAATCAAGGCGTGCGCACCAAAAAACTGCTGGAACTGCTGCGTGAGCAACTCCAGCAGCGTTTCGGCCTGGCCGGGGAAGAACTGGACGGCCGCATTGAAAGCGCATTGGCCGCCGCCGGGCTCAAACTCAAGGAAGACGGCAAGACCGAATACCTGCTCTTTTTGGGCCAACAGGAGATAGACGGCTTCGCCAACCTGATTCACGCCCACTGGGATGAGCTGGCCCCGTCGGCCAATGGCGAGAAAAAGAGCAAGAAAGACGTCAAGGCCAATGTGCCGCCGGAACTGGCCAAACAGGCCAAGGCCATCATGAACGGCGGCAAGGCGCTGGACGTGGCCTTGTTCGGCCGCATGCTGGCGGACCTGCCGGAAGTCAACCAGGATGCCGCCTGCCAGGTGGCGCACGCCATCAGCACCCATCAAGTGGTGCGTGACTTCGACTACTTCACCGCCGTGGACGACAAAGGCAGTGCCGATGAAACCGGCGCCGGCATGATAGGCCAGGTGGAATTCAACTCCGCCACCTTCTACCGCTACGCCGCGCTGGACCCGGCCAAGCTGGCGGGCAATCTGCAAGGCGACCGTGAGCTGGCGCTCGCCGGCGTGCGCGCGCTGGTGCAAGCCATGGCCCGCGCCATTCCCAGCGGCAAGCAAAACACCTTTGCCGCCCACAACCCGCCCAGCTTCATCGGCATCGCCGTCCGCCATGCCAGCCCGCTCAACCTGGCCAATGCTTTTGAAAAACCTGTTTACGCCCGCAACGGCGAAGCACTCACCGGCCAATCCGTGGCGGCGCTCGCGGGTTACGATGACAAGCTGGCCGGTCCCTATGGCGACGCGCGCGACGCCTGGGCCTATATCGACCTGACCGACGCCTGGCCGCAGGCCAAAGGCGAGCGGCAAACCAGCCTGGCGGCGCTGGCGGATTGGGCCGCCCAACAGGCCGGCGCCGCATGGGAGCGGTGATATGGCCACCCTGCTGCTCAGGCTGGCCGGCCCCATGCAAGCCTGGGGCACCACCAGCCGCTTCGACGAACGCGACAGCGGTCTGGAACCCTCCAAGTCCGGCGTTATCGGCTTGATCTGCGCTGCGCTGGGGCGCGACCGCGCGCAAGCGGTGGACGATCTGGCCGCGCTGCGCATGGGGGTCCGGGTGGATAGAGAAGGCCTGCTGATGCGCGACTACCAAACCGCCACCGGCGTATTGCTCGCTTCAGGCAAGGCCGATCTCAAGCGCACCGTGATCAGCCCCCGCTACTACCTGGCCGACGCGGTGTTTCTGGTGGGGCTGGAAGGCAACGCCGGCCTGCTGCGCCATATCCAGCAAGCCTTGCGTCAGCCGCATTGGCCGCTGGCCTTAGGCCGCAAATCCATGCCGCCGTCGCAGCCGGTTTGGCTGGAAGAGGGCGTGCAGGAGCATGAGCTGGAAGATTGCCTGCGCCATCGTTGGCCGCGCTTGGCTCCGCCCCAGCGCGAGCAAGCCGGTCAGCCGCTGCGCCTGATGTTGGAACATCCGTCGGAAGGCGCGGTGAGGCTGGACCAACCCGTGGCGCCGTTTGCCGAACGCCGCTTCGGCCCCCGCTTTGTCAAATCGGAGGTGGCGGATGTACCTGACACAACTGACGCTTGACCCCGGCCACCCCGCCGCGCGGCGGGATCTGGCCAATGCCTACGACATGCACCGCAGCCTATGCCGCGCCTTCGTCGCCGCGGCCGACGATATCCCGCCGCGCTTTCTGTGGCGGCTGGAACGCTGCGACGCAGAAGCCGGCGTAGCCGTATTGCTGCTGCAATCGCCGGAGCCTGGCCATTGGCAGGCACTGGCGCAAGTGCGAGCCGTACAATGCAAGCCGCTGCCGCTGGAGCAACTGATCGAGACGGATCGCCGCTATCGTTTCCGCCTGCTGGCCAATCCCACCGTCACCCGTGGCGGCAAACGCTATGGTCTGCTGCGGGAAGAAGAGCAACTGGCCTGGCTGACGCGGCAGTTGCAGCAGGCCGGCGCCGTGCCGCAGCGGGTGGAGCGCAGTCTCAGCCAGCAGTGGCGGCTGCGCAAGCCGGGCGGCGTCATCACCCTGCAAGCGGCGCGTTTCGACGGCGTGCTGGCGGTGGACAACGCCCAACGGCTGCGCGCGGCGGTGGCCGCCGGCCTGGGGCACGCCAAGGCCATGGGCCTGGGCCTGCTGTCCCTGGCTCCGGCTTAAGGACGGCGGCGATGGCGCAATGGCTGCCGCCGCTCAAGCCGCTCCCCATCAAGGAGCGGCTGTCGGTGCTGTTTGTCGAACGCTGTCAGTTGGACGTGCTGGACGGCGCCTTTGTCGCCGTGGACGCGGGCGGCGTGCGCACCCACATCCCGGTGGGCGGCGTGGCCTGCCTGATGCTGGAACCCGGCGTCCGCGCCTCCCACGCCGCCTGCAAGCTGGCAGCCCAAGTGGGCACGCTGCTGGTGTGGGTGGGCGAGGCCGGCGTCCGGCTCTATTCCGCCGGCCAGCCCGGCGGCGCGCGGGCCGATCGCCTGCTCTATCAGGCCCGGCTGGCGCTGGACGACGACGCCCGGCTCAAAGTGGTGCGGGAAATGTACCGCCGCCGGTTTGGAGAGGAACCGCCGCAACGGCGCAGCGTGGAGCAATTGCGCGGCATTGAAGGCGCGCGGGTGCGCGCCCTATACCAGCAACTGGCCCAGCACTATGGCGTGAAATGGCGGGCGCGCAATTACGACCGCGAAGACTGGGACCAGGCCGATGTCCCCAACCGCTGCCTGTCGGCCGCCACCGCCTGCCTGTATGGCGTGGCCGAAGCGGCGGTGCTGGCCGCCGGCTACGCTCCCGCCATCGGCTTCATCCACAGCGGCAAGCCGCTGTCCTTCGTATACGATGTGGCCGACATCTACAAATTTGAAACCGTGGCGCCGGTGGCGTTTGCGGTGGCGGCCAAGCCGTCGGCAAATGTGGAGCGGGAAGTGAGGCAGCGCTGCCGCGACATGTTCCGCAAAACCAGGCTGTTGGAACGCATCATCCCGGACATTGAAACGCTGCTGGCCGCCGGTGGTCTGGACGCGCCGCAGCAGCAGGGCGTGGTGGAAGCCGCTTTCCCTGAGGAGGAAGGGTTGGGAGATGCTGGTCATCGTACTTGAAAACGCTCCCCCCAGACTGCGCGGCCGGCTGGCCATCTGGCTGCTGGAAATCCGTGCCGGCGTTTATGTGGGCGCTTACAATCGCAAGATTCGCGACTACTTGTGGCAGCAAGTGGAAACCGGGCTGGAAGATGGCAATGCCGTCATGGCCTGGCAAACCGCTACTGAAGCCGGCTTCGATTTTGTCACCCTGGGCGTCAACCGCCGCATGCCGGTGGCTTTCGACGGCGCACAGCTGGTTTCTTTTCTACCTCTGCCAACCGATGACGCCGTCGAGGCATCGGCCTCATTTCCCGCACCGCGAGAACCCGGCTAGCAAGCGATAAAAGTTGGTGGCTTTTTGGGTGTCATTTTTCGTATTTAAAATCAATCTCTTGTAAATGGTGTGTTCCCCACGGGTGTGGGGATGAACCGCGCGAGCAACGCCGGCACGACGAGATTATCTGGTGTTCCCCACGGGTGTGGGGATGAACCGCCGAGTTCTGGCAGCGCGTTCAGACGGGCAAGGTGTTCCCCACGGGTGTGGGGATGAACCGACCTTTGGCGCAGCCCGCGCGGAGATGATCGCGTGTTCCCCACGGGTGTGGGGATGAACCGACCAGTAAGGCGGCACAAAACGGGCCGTGGGTGTGTTCCCCACGGGTGTGGGGATGAACCGCGATTTCGACTATCACAGCATCGCCCGTAACGGTGTTCCCCACGGGTGTGGGGATGAACCGGCGCTAGGCTTGACGATGGTAAGCGTCTTTTTGTGTTCCCCACGGGTGTGGGGATGAACCGCATTCCGCCTATCTCGTGGCGATGTTGCAATTGTGTTCCCCACGGGTGTGGGGATGAACCGGATGTCCGCAATGGTGTAGCGCGCAACAGGTGGTGTTCCCCACGGGTGTGGGGATGAACCGTAAGAAGCCAGCCAGGAGCTAAATTCCTAGCAGTGTTCCCCACGGGTGTGGGGATGAACCGGGCACTATGATGTTTGATCGCTCCGGGCCGCTGTGTTCCCCACGGGTGTGGGGATGAACCGCCGACGCAGGTAGAGATGCCGACTCGCTGCAGGTATTCCCCACGGTTGTGGGGATGAACCGGTGACTTACTCGGACGTGGCATACAGCGGATCGTGTTCCCCACGGGGGCGGGGATGAGCCGTGTAACAGTAGCAGTACTGTGTTCCCCATGGATGTGGGGTGACGCGTTCGCCGTAGTAAAGGAGGAAGCACCGCGCAGGCAGGACGCCACTTCCTGCGTGGGCACTCCTCTGAGGGCTTGCCATACGTACAGGCGAATTTCACGTATTCCTGCACGGTGCTTAATCATTATTGAGTGAAAACCGTTTTGGAATCAAAGCGGTTAGCAATGGGGCCTGGCAATCTCTGGAGCAACTGGTGTGTAGTGCGGCCAAAGCCTGTGGTCGGCGTTGCTGGCTTTGGTATCGGAATGAACCGGACTTGCCAGATGACCTCTCTGAGCAACTGATGTGTTCCCCACGGGGTGGGAGTGAACCGCCCCCGCGTGTCAGCAGGCCGGCTGCCGCCCAGTGTTCCCCACGGTTGTGGGGATGGAAGCCATGCCCACATCTAGCAAACCCAGCGCGGTTTGTCTTTGGCTACTGCTCGCTTTTTGGCAACAAATTCCTGCTCAAATTGCAAAATTCAAATATTGCTATTGACCAAGCCGGTGTTTTGCGAGTATTCTTGTCGCGATTTTCAAGCGCTATATCTATCGATACCTCAGTTGTCCATACAAGTTGGTCTGCTTTGTTTCCTTATCTATTCCTTGACTATCATGCTTTCAGGCAATTTATTGCCCTTAATCTGAACACCAAGGAGTGAATTATGGAAACTGGTATCGTTAAATTTTTCAATGACGCAAAAGGTTTTGGCTTTATTACCCCGGACAATGGCGGCGATGATCTTTTCGCTCACTTTTCCGAAATTCGCGCAGACGGCTTCAAGTCCCTGCATGAAGGTCAAAAAGTAAGCTACACCCGAGCAATGGGCCAGAAAGGCCCGGCTGCAACCGCGATCCAGCCGCTCTAAGCATTATCGCTGCAATAAAAAAGCCCCGTACGGGGCTTTTTGCGTATGCATAGATGTCGAGTAAATGAAAAAGCCGGTCTTAAAGACCGGCTTTTTTTATTGCTCAGCAGCAATGTGCGTATCGGCGAGCTAGCTGTCGCATGGCCGTTGGATGCTTGTTTAGGCAGGAAGCCGTTTTTTTCCGCTTAGTAAGCCCATGCCCCCGGCTCCCGCCGGGGGCCTCCCTTTACGGACTCTTCTTCAACACCTGTCGCTCCAGCAAGGAGCGCTCCACCTGCGCGTCCATCATCCGGTTCTGATGGTCGGTGTAGGCGTAGACATTCATCCGCCTTGCGCTGAGCGAGATCAGCCGCTCAAGGTGGTTGAAAAAGCCCAGCCAGTAGCCGCGCTGCTCGGTGCGGCTGAAGTCGATGTCGCGGGCGACTCGGCTGAGCAGGCCCTGGCCCACGTAAGCCGGGTTGTCCTTGAACCATTGCAGCAGGTGGGCGGCGCATTCCCGGCCGTAGGCCTGGGCCTGGGCGGGGGTGGCCGGCGCGGACGGCATGTGCCAGTAATGCGGATAGGTGCGTCCGGGAAGGCGGATGACGAAGGGCAGCAGGACTTCCTGGGTTTCTAGGGCCGGGGTGCGGTAGCGCCGTCGGCGCGGGAAGAGAGATTGCGGCATGTCGTTACTCCTGCGATGAAACAAGATTAACAAGCTGCCTATCCGGTAGAGGATTTGGCAGGCGCGTGATGGGATTGGCATTACCGAGCCTCACGAACCCCGGCGAGCGCGTAGCGCTCTCCCACCATGCACCTGCCGTTAAAGCATGGCAAAGCGCAAGCATGCGCGTTGACGCGCATGCTTGGGTCGTGAGGTGTTTCGAGATGCCAATCTCGGTGCCGTGTTTTGCGGCACGCGGGGATTGTTGCCGACTATGCGGGCAGGGTCAAGGCGCGGCGGTCGCGTTTCAGCCGGCATGCTGAGCGGAGCAAGCCGGCTGGGGGTGTTGGTGGCGGCGGGCTAGAATCGATCGTTCCATCTCAGACGGAGCTTGAACATGATTGTCAGAACATGGCATGGCTGTGTGCCGCGGCGGCATGAGGCGGGGTTTGCCGCGCACCTGGAACAGACCGGCGTCCAGCACTCCAGAAGCATTGCCGGCAACCTGGGGGCTTTTGTCCGCCAGGAAGAGCAGGGGGAGTGGACGCATTTCTTTTTGGCGACTTACTGGAGGGATCTGGAGGCGGTCAAGGCGGAGGCGGTCAAGGCGTTTGCCGGCGACAACTACCATATCGCCGTCACTTACCCGGACGATGAGCAGTTTGAGCTGTTGTCCGATCCTTATGTGTTTCAGCATGAAGTCAGCGAAACCGCCCCGTTGTAAGAGCCCGTTCAATGTCTGCCGCGCGCCGGCGCGGGCGATGTCGAAAAGGCCATCGATTTAATCGCTGTTCGCCTGCTCATCAGGGCGTGGCTGCTGTTGCGGTGTCATCACCGGCTCAGCCTGCCGGCGCTCAACCTTCTCCACCTCGTCCTGAGGCGGCGATGCTTCTTTGTTCTCTCTCTTGAACATATCGGGCGGGTTTGGCATCCGCATCAGTTGTTGCTGCATGCGCAAACTGTCCGTTATGGATTGGTGGATTTGCTTGAACGCCGGGTGAGAGGGGGAAAATGAATCCGCCGAGGCTGCCGCGCTGTATAGCGCTAGCGGCAGCAGAAGGGCGTGGATACGCATCTTATTCCTGACAAAGTATCTGGCCGCGGGGGACGCGGCGCTTGGCTGTATGGCTTGGCTGGCGCGCTTCCACTGTGAGGAGGCGCGTGGCTGGACTGAAGACAGGCGAACGGAAGCGAACGCCTGAAAGATAGAGGATTCTATCTAACCATGGACAAAGGTCAAGCCCACGGAAAATCCGCCGCCTGGCGCAGCGCGTGGGCAAGGGGCATCGTGGGATCGTTGCTTTACGCCGGCGCGCGGATCAAGTCGCGGATGCCGGCTTCCACCGCTGCCGGGTAGTCAAAGCCGGCGCGGGCGGCCACTTCGCGCGCCACTTGGCTGTACAGCCGCAGCGTGGCGTGGAAGGCGCGTTCGGCGTCGGCGGCGTCGAAGCGGCCAAATACCTGATGCAGCGCCTGCCAGTGTGCCGGCTCGGCCCAGTGTTGCAGCCGGGTGCCTATATGCCAGCAGTCCGCCGCCGCACCGGGACGGCTGCGGGCATGCCATTCCAGCATTTCCAGCAGCAGTTCCTTCATGGTCCAGTCGCGGAGTTTGACGACGAACAGCTCGCCGCGCGCCAGGTATGTGGGGATGTGAAAGGCCTCGAACCAGAACTCTTCCACCCGTTCGCGGAAGCGTTTCTCGCTGGGCAGGGCCGGCGCGGCGGGGCGGCTTTGCGGCGCGGGCAGGCCTTGGGCCACGCCGGTTTTGTCCAGCAGCACGCGGTAGCCGCGCTGGTACAGCGGGTCCAGCCCATGCTCGCGAATGGCTTGCAGCCGGGCGGGGCCGGCCAGGGTGAAGTCGATTTTGACGCCGTCGCCGTAGATGGCCAGGCGGGTGGGCCAGGCTTGGCCTTCGCCCAGGCGCAGCACGGTGAGCAGGGGGCCGATGTCGCGCAGCCAGCCGTCGCCCGCGGCCAAAGCCGCCGGGTTCGGGCCGATGATTTCCAGGTCCAGATCGGAATGGATGTCGGCGCTGCCATCATCGCGGGCAAAGGAGCCGGTGAGGATCAGCGCGTCCACGTCCGGGCGGCTGTGCGCCCAGGCGATGGCGGCGTTCAGACGCTGGGCCTGTGGGGTATCGGGGTTCATGCGGGGCTTTCCGGAACGGGATGTAAGCGTGGTAGGCCCCCGCAAGCGCGGGAAGGTTCCGATGCGGCCGGATTAGGGTCAGGGCGCGGGCTCGCTCAGCCGCCGCCGCAGCGCGGCGAGCAGGGTGTCGCAGGCGCTCAGTTGTTCCAGCGCCAGCCATTCGTCCGGCTGGTGTGCCTGGGCGATGCTGCCGGGGCCCAGCACCACGGCGGGGATGCCGGCTTGTTGGGAGAACAGCCCGGCTTCGGTGCCGAAGGAAACCTTGGCCGGCGCGCGGGCGTCGCCCAGCAGCGATTGCGCGAAGCGCACCACGTCGGCGTCCGGTGCGGTGAGCAGGCCGGGGTAGGCGCTGCGTTCGGTGAAGACGATGTCGGCGTCGGGGTCCACCGCGCGCATGGCGGGCAGCAGTTGTTGGCGGGCAAAGTCCATGATGGCGTTCAGCAGCGTTTGCGGCCCGTCTTCCGGCAGGTGGCGGATTTCAAATTCGAATTCGCCGTGCTCGGGGATGATATTGAGCGCGCTGCCGCCGCGCATGGCGCCCACGTGTAGGGTGGTGTGGGGCGCGGGGTAGAGCGGGTCGAATGGGCCTTCCGCCGCGCGCCGGCGCGCCAGTTGGCGGATGAAGACGATGAGTTCCGCCGCGTATTCCACGGCATTGACGCCGGCCTGGGGCAGGCTGGAATGGCCGGCCTTGCCGCGCAGGCGCACATGGTAGGCGAGCTTGCCCTTGTGGGCGGCCACCACGCGCATGAGGGTGGGTTCGCCGACGATGGCCATTCTGGGCAAGGCCGGCAGCCCGCCCAGCACGTCCAGCAGCCGGCGCACGCCGATGCAGCCGATTTCTTCGTCGTAGCTCAGCGCGATGTGCAGCGGGGTGCAGAGCCGGGCGGCGGCGAAGTCCGGCACGGCGGCCAGCACGGCGGCGATGAAGCCTTTCATGTCGGCGCTGCCGCGGCCGTAGGCGCGCTGCTCCCGTACTTGGAGGCGGAAGGGATCGCCGCTCCAGGCTTGGCCGTCCACCGGCACCACGTCGGTGTGGCCGGCCAGCATCACGCCGCCCCGGTCCGCGGGGCCGATGGTGGCGTAGAGGTTGGCCTTGCCGCCGTCTTCGCTGCGGATCAGCTGGCTGGAGATGCCCCAGCCGGCCAGGTAGTCGCGCACGAAGTGGATCAGTTCCAGGTTGGAGCGGTGGCTGACGGTGTCGAAGCCGACCAGCCGCTCCAGCATGGCTAGCGAGCTGTAGCGTTGCATCATGGATCTCCCGCCACGCCGTAGCTGGGCGCATGCTGCGGGGTCAGCGCCCGGGCAAGATAGGCGTCCATCTGCGGCTGGTAGCGGCGCCATAGCTCGGCCAGTTCCGCCACCGGCTGGCCCTCGCTCCAGTCTATGCGCAGATTGATGGCCGGCCATGCGGTATCGGCTGTGGCCAGCAGGCCGGCGGAATGGATGGGGCCGGCTTCTCCGCCGGCGTCCACTGCGGCTTGCAGCGCCGCCAGCAGGCGTTCCGGCAGGCCGCCGCCGGCGGCTTCGTAGGCGGCCACCATGGCTTGGGGCAGCTCGGCCGTGGCCAGCAGGTTGCCGCCGGCGGCGCAGTCGCGGCCAATGGCGGCGCCATGCAGGCCCAGCGCGTGCCGGCCAGTGATCACTTGCGGGCGGCCTTGAAGCGGGGCCAGCACCAGTTGCCGCCATTCCAGGTGAGGGTCCGCCGCCAGCAGACCGGCGCGCAGCGCGTCGCCCGCGCCGCCGGCCGCCATCAGTTCCAGCGCCAGCGGGCCCAGCAGCGGGTTGCTGACGTTCTGGCTCAGCGCGGCGCCCACGCCGGCGCGCACATGGGCGCAACGGCTGGCGACGCAGATGCTGGAGGAGGCGATGGCGACGCCCACCATGCCGCTGTCCCGGCAGCGGGCCGCAATGGAGAAGGTCATCGGCGGCGTTCCTCGGGGATGACGGCGGTGACGTCGATTTCCACCAGCCATTCCGGGCGCGCCAGCGCCGACACCACCAGGCCGGTGGACACCGGATAGACGCCTTTCAGCCATCGGCCCACCACTAGATAAACGGCTTCGCGGTAGCGTGGGTCGGTGAGGTAGATCACGATCTTGCAGATGTCGCCCAGCTCGCTGCCGGCTTCTTCCAGCAGCAGTTTTACATTGGCCATCGCTTGTTCGGCCTGGGCGGCCACGTCGCCTATGCCTACGGATTCGCGGCTGTCCAGGTCCTGGCCGATCTGGCCGCGCAGGAAGACGAGATTGCCGGCCACCACGGCCTGACACAGATCGTTGTCCAGATTTTGCTCCGGATAGGTTTGCCGGGTGTTGAACGGGCGGATGCGGGTGTGGGTCATGGCGGGCTCCGTTAAGGTTGTGCGCGCTGGCCGGCGTCGCGGTAGGCGGCGTATTGGCGCTGGGTGGCGATGTGATCGGCAATGAAGCGGGCGTCGTGCCATACCCCCCAGAGGAAGGAGGAGCCGCGGTGAGACAGCCAGGGCAGGCCCAGGAAGTAGACGCCCGGCTCGCTGGACACGCCGCGCTGGTGTTGCGGCTGGCCTTGTTCGTTGAAGGCCGGGACTTGCAGCCAGCTGTAGTCCGCTGCGTAGCCGGTGGCCCAGATGATGCTGGTGACGCCGGCCGCGGCCAGGTCCAGCTCCAGCATGGGGCGGGTCACGCATTCCGGGTCCGGCGGCATATGGCGCGCGGTCGGTTCCTCCGGCAGGTCCAGCCGGTTGCGTTCGATATAGGCGTCCGCCGCCGCCAGCAGGGCCAGGTAGTTGGCGTCGCCGCGGGCGAGGTTGTCGGCCAGATCCGGGGCGAAACGGGCCACGCCGCGTTCAAACGCTTGGGCGCTGCCCAGCAGGGTGAGGCCTTGTTGCGCCAGCGCGCGGAAATCCACGGTGTGGCCGCCGCGCGCGCCGCTGACGGCGATGGTGACGTGGGCGGCGTCCGGTTTGGGGGCGGTGGCGGTCCATTCGCCCAATACGCCCAGCCACCAGCAGAAGTCGCGCTGGCGGTAGGCGCGCGGTGGGCGGTTGTGTGCGCCCACGGAGAGATAGACGCGCTTGCCGGCGCTTTGCAGTTCGTCGGCGATCTGCACGCCGGAGGAGCCGGCCCCCACCACCAGCACCGCGCCCTCCGGCAGCTGTTCCGGCGCGCGGTAGTGGGCGGAGTGGATTTGCGTCAGCGTGTCGTCCTTGGGCGCGATGGCCGGGATGACGGGCTGTTGGAAGGGGCCGGTGGCGGCCACCACGCGTTCGGCCTGGAAGGCGCCGGCCGAGGTTTCCACGATGAAGCCGGACCGGTCCGGGTGGCGGCTGACTTGCAGCACCTCCACCCCGGTGCGGATGGGCGCGTTGATTTTTTGGGCGTAGGCGGCCAGGTAGTCCGCCACGCGTTCCTTGGGCGCGAAGGCGTCCGGGTCCAGGCCGGCGAATTCCAGCCCGGGAAAGCGGTCATGCCAGGCCGGGCCGTTGCAGACCAGTGAATCCCAGCGCTGGCTGCGCCAGCGTTCGGCGATGCGGTGGCGCTCCAGCACGATGTGGGGCACATCGTGGCGGCTCAGGTGTTCGCTGATGGCGATGCCGGCCTGGCCGGCGCCGATGATCAGCGTGTCTGTCGTTTCGATTGCCATCTTGACGCCTCCTGTCGCGTGCTTGACAAGGGCAGTCTACGAAGCCAGTCTGGATACGGAAAATAGTTATATCTTCTGCATTGGATAATTTTTAATTATGCAATACACCCTGAGGCAGTTGGCTTATCTGGTCGCCGTGGCGGATCACGGCAGCGTCACCGAGGCGGCCAAGGCGCTGCACACGTCGCAGCCCGGCGTGTCCAGCGCCATCGCCCAGCTGGAGGAGGTGTTCGGCCTGCAGCTGTTCATGCGTCACCACGCGCGCGGCGTGTCGCTGACGCCGGCCGGGCGCAGCTTCATCGCCGCCGCGCGTCAGTTGCTGAAGCAGGCGGAGGATTTGACGCCGCAAGCGCAGGAGATCAGTCAGTCCTTGCGCGGCCGGGTGACGCTGGGCTGTTTCACCACCATCGCCCCCATCTTGCTGCCGCGGCTGTTGTCCGCTTTGCGCGACGTTCACCCGGAGTTGGAAGTGGATTTGCTGGAGGGCGACGCTCGGCAGCTGCGGGAGGCGCTGGCGGACGGGCGGATCGAGCTGGCTTTGGCCTATGACCTGGGGCTGCCGGAAGGCTTGCACAAGCTGCCGCTGTCCGGCGCGCGTCCTTACGCCTTGGTGGCGGGGGATCATCCGCTGGCCGGGCGCGGCAAGGTGTCGCTGGCGGAGCTGGCGGCGGAGCCCTTGGTACTGCTGGACCTGCCGCACAGCCGCGAGTATTTCCTGTCCTTGTTCCGGCAGCAGCGGCTGGAGCCGAAAGTGGGGCTGCGCACCATCAATTTCGAGCTGGCGCGCGGGCTGGTGGCGGCGGGCTTCGGCTACGCCTTGCTCAATTTGCGACCGGAGGTGGACCTGGCTTACGGCGGCGGCAAGCTGGCCTGCCTGGATATTGCCGACGAGGTGCCGCGGCTGCCCATCATGCTGGCCTGGCCGCAGGCCTTGAGGCTGACGCGCAAGGCGGAGGCGGTGCGCGAGCTGTGTTTGCAATTATTGGGAGGCGCTGCCGACGAGGGACGCCCTAAGAACCTGTTCAAAGTCTGCTGCGCTTCGGCGATACGGCGTTGAAACCGAGCTCAAAATGCTCATGTACCACTTGTACATTCCGCTTTTTCGCTCGTTTTCGCCTTGTCTCGCTCTTGCTCGCGAGGCTTTGAACAGGCTCTGAGGGGACTTTGGCCGTTTGTTCATCCACAAAAACACATTTGTGATAATGTGGTACTGATCTATCTATCTGGAGTAATAGGCCATGAGTCGTTTGACCATTGATGTGACCGAGCAGCAGCACCAGGCTCTCAAGGCGGCGGCCGCGTTGCAAGGTAAAACGATCAAGCAGTACGCTCTTGAGCGGCTGTTTCCTTCGGCATCCGACGAGGGCCAGGCGCTTGAAGATTTGAAAGCGCTGCTGGCCCTCCGCATGGCCGAGGCGCAGAGCGGGGAGGTGATCGACCGCAGCATCACCGATATTGCCGGTGAAGCGCTGGCATCGAGCAAGTCTGTGTGAGCAGGCCTTATATCCTTACCAAGAGCGCCGCCGCCGATATTCGAGAGCTCGCTCGCTACACCGCTAAGCACTGGGGCGATTCGCAGTGTCGGATCTATATCGAGCAGATCGAGAAGGCCGCCGCCGCTGTGGCAACTGGCAAAGGGGTGTTCAAGGATATGAGTTCGCTGCTTCCCGGCCTAAGGGTGAAGGCGGCTGGGCGCCATTACATTTTCTGTCTTCCTCGGGTGAACGGTCCGGCTTTGATTCTTGCCGTCTTGCATGAGCGAATGGACATCATCGCCCGTCTCAGGGACAGGCTGGCTTATTCCGCTGAATAGAGGCGACGTCGGTTGATGCAAAGCTGTTCTAAGTGGCGAATAGCTTGGTCTGGTGGTTTTCTCGTCAGATTTTTCCAAGTTTTCAAATGAAAAGGCCAGGCAGCCGCCTGGCCTAGCCGCGCGCTCATCTGTCCCTCTAGCGCACGCCCATCTCCTCCGCGGTGCGGTCCACGGCGATGCGGGTCTTGTCTATGAGTTCGTCGATCTCGCTCCGGCTGATCACCAGCGCCGGCGCCATGATCATGCGGCCAAGCGTGGAGCGTAGGATCACGCCCTCATCAAAGCCTATGCTGCGGCAGCGCCAGCTGATGTCGGTTTCGTCGGCGAAGCGCTGCCGCGTGGCTTTGTCGCGGCAGAACTGCAAGGCCGCCACCAGGCCGGCGCCCTGGATTTCGCCCACCAGCGGGTGCTGGCCAAACACCTCGCGCAGGCAGGCTTGCAGATAGGGGCCGGTGTCCGTCCTGGCGCGCTCGACCAGTCCTTCGTCTTGCAGCACGCCCAGGTTGGCCAGCGCCACGGCGGCGGCCACCGGGTGGCCGGAGTAGGTCAGGCCGTGGGCGAAGACGCCGCCTTGCTCCACCAGCGTTTCACCGATGCGGCGCGACAGCACCAGGCCGCCCATGGGGATGTAGCCAGAGGTCAGGCCCTTGGCGATGCTGAGCGTGTCCGGCTGAAAGTGGAAATGCTGGTGGGCGAACCATTCCCCGGTGCGGCCAAAGCCGCCTATCACCTCGTCGGCGCATAGCAGCACCTCGTACTGGCGGCAGATGCGCTGGATTTCCGGCCAATAGCTGTCCGGCGGGAAGATCATGCCGCCGGCGCCCTGGAAGGGTTCGGCCACGAAGGCGGCCACCTTGTCGGCGCCCAGCGCCAGAATCTTGTCTTCCAGCTCTTGCGCGCATTGACGGCCAAACGCTTCCGGGCTCAGCCCGCCGCCGTGGGCGAACCAGTACGGCTCGCCGATGTGTTCCACGCCGGGAATGGGCAGGTCTCCCATCTCGTGCATGAACTTCATGCCGCCCAGGCTGGCGCTGCCCACGGTGGAGCCGTGGTAGCCGTTGTGGCGGCCGATGAAGATTTTCTTGTCCGGCTTGCCCATCACGTCCCAATAACGGCGCACGCAGCGGATCAGCAACTCGTTGGATTCGGAGCCGGAGTTGGTGTAGATCACGTGGCGGTAGTCGCCGGGCAGCAGGGAGAACAGCCGTTCGGAGAGTTCGTTCACCGCCGGGTGGGTGGTGTGGAAGAACACATTGTAGTAGCTGAGTTGTTGCAGCTGTCGGGCGGCGGCGGCAATCAGCTCCTGCCGGCCGTAGCCCACCTGGGTGCACCACAGGCCGGACATGCCGTCCAGGTAGCGCTTGCCGTCGGTGTCCCACAGATACACGCCCCGGCCCTCGGCCATTACCCGCGGGCCTTCCTGGTTCAGGGCTTTCTGATCTAGAAAGGCGTTGATGTGGTGGGCGGCGTCCAGTTGCTGGTAGTCGCGGGTGCTGCGGCGGGGCGTGGAAGCGGTCATGACGGTCTCCTTGTCGGGGATGGGGCCGGGCCAGGCCCGGCGTTAGGCGTTTGGCTAGTGCCGGGTCAGCGCCTGGTCCAGTGGTTCCGGGCGGAACAGCGGTTTGCGCATCACCAGCTTGATCCACAGGACGGCGATCAAGGACACCAGGCCCAGCACGATGCCGGCGCTGGCGAAGATGGCGGCGCTCATGTCCGGGCTGGGCGACACGTGGTAGATGGCGATCAGCATGCCGACGATGCCCAGGCATTGCGGCAGCGGGTAGAACGGGGTTTTGAAGGGACGGGCCAGCGCGGGGTAGCGGCGGCGCAGGGCGATCACGTCCAGGTGGCAGATGATGTAGGCCAGCAACCAGGCGATGGCCGCCGCCAGCAACAGCAGGCCTATGGTGTCGGGGTCGTCTCCCATCAGCAGCACCGGCGCGCCGGTGATCAGCGCGACGAAGAGCACCGCCACCCATGGGGTGCGGTAGCGCCGGCTCAGCTGTTTGAACTGAGGAAAGACCTGGCCGTTGCACGCCATGCCGTACAGCATGCGCGGCACCGCCGCCAGGGAGCTGTTGAGCGTGCTGCAGGTGGCGGTGAAGGCGATTACCACCACGGTCAGCTTGCCGGCCTGGCCCAGCAGCGCGGTGGCGTATTGCAGGTGCGGCAGCGGCGCGGCGGTCAGGGTAGCGCGCGGCAGGTGGTAGAGCGCACCCATGCAGTAGAGGGCGATGGTGATGAAGATCACGCTGAGGCCCAGCATCATCGCCAGCGGGATATCGCGTTGCGGGCGGCGGCTTTCCTCCACCAGCGGGCAGGTGAATTCCGCGCCGACAAAACCCCAGATCGCCAGCGCTCCCAGCGTCAGCACGCCGGCGCCCAGCGGGTTCCAGTCGCTGTTGGCGGCCAGGGCCAGCGCCGGCGGGCCGCCGCCGCTCAGCGCGGTGCTGCCCAGCGCCAGCAGCGCGACGATCATCACCAGGGCCAGCGCCGATTGCAGGCGGGCGAACACATCGATGCCCAGCAGATTGAGCAGGGTGAAGATCAGCAGCACGCCGTAGGCGACGCCGTTGAGGGGAAAGACGCCGGGATAGACCTGGTTGACGATGCGGTCGAGCAGCAGGAGTTCGGCCGACAGCGCGAACATCGCCACCACCACATAGCCGGAAAAGGTGGCCAGGATGGCGGGGAACTGGCCCAGGGCCACCTCGGTGTAGCTGCTGAGGCTGCCGGCGCGGGGAATCATCAGCGCCAGTTCGGAGAAGGATACGGCGTAGCAGAGCGCCAGCAGGAAGGCCAGGCTCAGCGGGATCAGAAAGCCGATGCCGGCCATGCCGGCGCCTTGCAGCATCAGCACCATCACGCCTTGGGATACGACGAGGCCGATGGCGACGGCGAGCAGCGGGGCGAGGCCCAGGCTGGCGCGAAAAGGGGCGGGGGCCGGCGGCGGAGCAAGGTGGGCTTGCGGTGTGCGCATGGTGGGTCTCCTACTATCTTGTTGTGCCGACTGCGGGGCGGCGCTTATTCGTCTTGCCATTGCACCCAGGTGGTTTTGAGGTGGGTGTAGTGGTCGACGGCGTGCAGCGACAGATCGCGGCCAAAGCCGGATTGCTTGCAGCCGCCAAACGGCAGGCCGGGGTCCAGCGCGTCCACAGTGTTGACCGA
The DNA here is from genome assembly GCF_003052555.1 of Chromobacterium sp. Panama. Classification (NCBI taxonomy): domain Bacteria; kingdom Pseudomonadati; phylum Pseudomonadota; class Betaproteobacteria; order Neisseriales; family Chromobacteriaceae; genus Chromobacterium; species Chromobacterium sp. Panama. The sequence goes on along the minus strand of NZ_QARX01000001.1, from coordinate 2,446,342 downwards.
GACGGTGCCGACGCGTAGCCGGCGCGCCACGCGGTGGGCGCGCGACAGGTCCCGGGTCCACACCGAGGCGGCCAAGCCGTAAGGGCTGTCGTTGGCGATGGCCACGGCCTCGGCTTCGCTGTCGAAGGGCATCACCGCCAACACCGGGCCGAAGACTTCCTCGCGCGCCAGCGCCATGTCCGGGCGGACATCGGTGAAGATGGTGGGGCGGATGTAGCAGTCGCCGCCGTCCAGGCTGAAGCGCTCGCCGCCGCACAGCAGGCGGGCGCCTTGGCGGCGGGCTTGGTCGATGTGGGCCATGATGCGCTCCGCCTGGCGGGCGTCGACGATGCAGCCGCTGCGGGTGGCCGGGTCCAGCGGGTTGCCCGGTTGCAGCGCGGCCGCCTCGCGCAGCAGGCGTTCCAGGAAGGCGTCTTGCATGGAGCGTTGCAGCAAGAGCCGCGAGTTGGCCGAGCACACCTGGCCCTGATTGAAGAAAACGCCGAAGGCGGCGCGCCGGGCGGCGGCGTCCAGGTCGCAGTCGTCGAACACCAGATTGGGGCTTTTGCCGCCGCACTCCAGCGCCACTCTTTTCATATTGGAGTCCGCCGCGTAGCGCAGAAAGGCTTTGCCCACTTCGCTGGAGCCGGTGAAGCTCAGGCAATCCACGTCCGGGTGCAGGCCCAGCGGCCGCCCCACCTCGTCGCCGTAGCCCGGCAAGACGTTGAGCACGCCGTCCGGCAGGCCGGCCTCTTGGGCCAGTTGGGCCAGGCGCAAGGCCGACAGCGGGGATTGCTCGGCCGGCTTCAGGATCACGCTATTGCCGGCCATCAGCGCCGGCGCCAGCTTCCACGCCGCCATGTCCAGTGGGAAATTCCACGGGATCACCGCCGCCGCCACGCCCAGCGGTTCGCGGGTGATCAGGGCCTGCGCGTCGTCGGCGCCGGGGGCGACCTCGCCGTACAGCTTGTCGGCGGCTTCGGCGTACCAGTCGAACACGCCGGCGGCGCCCGGCACGTCGATATGGCGCGCGTCGGCAATGGGCTTGCCGATGTCCAGGCAGTCCAGCAGCGCCAGTTCGTCGCCGTGCTGACGGATCAGCGCCGCCAGCTTTTGCAGCACGGCCTTGCGTTGGCGCGGATGACGGCGCGACCAGACGCCGGATTCGAAGCTGGCGCGGGCGGCCCGCGCCGCCCGTTCGACATCGGCCTCGCCGCAGCGGGCGATCTCGGCCAGGGGCCGGCCATGGATGGGGCTGATGTCGGTGAAGGTGCGCCGGTCGGCGGCGGGCACGAAGCGGCCGTTGATGAAGGCGAGGCAAGGCGAGCGCAAATCGGCGGCGCGGCCTTGCCAGTAGGACAGATCCTGCGTGGGCATGGCGATCACTCCTGTTCAGGCGGCGCGACGGGGTGGGGGAAGCGCTCACATCACGGCTGGTCTTGTCGCGCAGGCTGGAGCCATACTAGTCAGTCCCCTTGGCGGCGGACATCACGCGAAAGCGTTAGAGCGGAAGGCGGGACTAACCTGATCGGGGTAGCTGGCATGCAGCTGAATGTGGCGGATCTGGTGTTTCACCAGCAATTGGGGCGCTTGTTGGACGGCGTCGACAACGCGGCCTTTTGGCAAGGGTTGGCCGCGTTTCTACGGGAACGCCTGAGTTTCGATACCTGGGTGGCGGTGCTGTTTCGCCAGGAGGCGCCGCCGTGGGTGCTGGCGGATCACGCGGCCAATTACGCCGCCGACGATTTGTTCGCCGACTACCGGCGCGGCCTGTATCTGCTGGACCCGTTTTACGGTTTTGCGCTGAAGCGCCCGGCCGCCGGCGTGTACCGGCTGGACGAGGTGGCGCCGGACCGTTTCCGGGAGACGGAGTACTTTCGCCGTTACTTTTCGCGCAATGTGGTGGCGGATGAAATCCAGTTTCTGCAAGTGTTGCCGGAGGGCGTGCTGTCCCTGTCGCTGGGTAGCAAACGCCGCTTCAGCGAGCAGGAACTGGGCGTTTGCAATCTGTTCGCGCCCTGGTTGCTGCCCTTGTCGCGGCTGGCCGCGCGTCTGGACGAAGGGCTGCGTCAGCCGGCGGCCAGGACGGGCAGGCAGAGCCGCCGGGAACTGGAGGAGGCGCTGCGCGCGCAGGGCTCCTCGCCGTTGACCAAGCGGGAGGTGGAGGTGGCGCTGCTGATACTCGGCGGCCACTCCACCAAGGGCGTGGCGCGCGAGCTGGGCATTTCGCTGGAAACCGCCAAGGTGCACCGCCGCCATCTGTACGCCAAGCTGGGCGTGTCCAGCCAGGCGGCCTTGTTTCTGCTGCTGGCGGGGATTCAGTCCTGATGCCGCGGCGCAGCGGTGAAACGGCTAGGGTTAGTTAATGCAGATCATGCCGGTACATGAACACCGGCAGCCTCCATTCGCGCCAGATGGCGGCCAGGCGGATGGCGAGGCCGACGGCGAAGCTGGCCAGCACGTTGAGATCGTGCGGCACGCCCAGCTTGATCAGGCCCAGGTAGAGCAGGGCCACGGCGAAGGAGACGCTGGCGTACAGCTCCTGGCGGAACACCACCGGCACGCGGTTGCACAGCACGTCGCGCAGGATGCCGCCGGCAATGCCGGTGATCATGCCGGCCATCACCACCACCACCGGGTGGTAGTCCATGGACTGGGCCACGCCGCAACCTATGATGGTGAAGGCGATCAGGCCCAGCGCGTCCAGCACCAGGAATACGCGGCTCAGGCGTTTCATATAGCGGGCCACGAACACGGCGGCCAGGCCGCCGGCGATGACCAGGCCGACGTATTCCGGGTGTTGGGTCCAGCCTATCGGGTAGCGGCCCAGCACGATGTCGCGCACGGTGCCGCCGCCCAGGGCGGTGAGGAAGGCGATGACGGTAACGCCGAAGATGTCCATATTGCGGCGGCCGGCCGCCAACGCGCCGGTCATCGCTTCCGCGGTGATGGCGATCAGATAGATCAGGGTAAGCATGTAGTTGCAATGGTCAAACAGGCTGGCGCCGAGATGCGCGGCGAAGCCGGGTGGGAAAAGGGGTTGGCAATGGGCGGGCCATGCCAGGTGGCGCGCAGCCTGGGCAAGCGTTTCGAACACGGGTTTTCCTTGAGAGCTGGTGCACGATCTGCTGCGCTGCGACGATACGGCGTTGAAACCCGCTTCGAAATGCTCATGTACCACGTGTACATTCCGCTTTCTCAGCTGTTTTCGCCTTGTCTCGTCCTTGCTCGCGAGATCGTGAGCACGTTCTGAGCACGGCCGGCGGGCCGCGCATGGGCGCGGCGCTGCCGGCATTGCCTCTCCCCTTGTCCTTTTACCTGAGAGTTAGATGACGGGCGCGGCCTGTGTGCGGGCCTTGCCGGGTGTCACTTGCCCCTTCGGTGGGCGGCTAAGGGCCGGTCACATCATCCGACGCGCTCTCGCTGAAGCGTAGCAGATGATGAACGGGCGCTTAGGGCCTCTCTCCAATCGGCTGGTATCCATGGGCTGCGGTACTGTTGCCTGAGCGATTATGGGAGTTTGCGTCTTCGGCGGGGGCGCATGCCCCTCTCTCCCGCAGCAGGCAAGGATATTAGCGTTTGCTGTATTGTTCAGTCAACGACTGTATACATGGGGCGAGGCAAAAATGTTGTAGTGCGATATCAACATGAAAACGCCCGGACGGCGGTTTGGCTGTCCGGGCGTTTTTGCGCTGGCTGATGCTTAGTTGCTCGGCGTTTTGGGCTTGGCCGCGTCCTTGCCGGCGGCGGGTTTGCGCGCGGCCGGGGTTTTGGCTGCGGGGGCTTTGGCCACGCTGGCTTTGCCCGCTGGCGCTTTGGCGGTTTTGGCCGCCGGGGGGTTGCCGGGCGCCGGCTTGGCCGCGGCCGGTTTGCTGCTGGCGGGTTTGGCGGCAGCGGCGCTGGGCTTGCCGGCGGTGGGTTTGGCCGGGGCTTTGGCGGCCGGCTTGCGCGGCGGCGCCGCTTTCTTGGCGGGCGCGCTGGCCTTGGCGGCGGGGGCCGCGGCGGGAACGGTTGAGGCTGCCGCTATGGCCGGCTCGGCGGGCGGCAGGATGGCCGGCGCCGCCGGCGCGCGGGTGTCCAGTTGCAGCGCGTGGGCCGCTTGGTCCAGCCTGAGCTGTTGTTCGGGGGCGATGTCGCCGCTGAGCGCCAGCAGTTCATGCGCCAGCTGCCAGGCCTGGCGGCGGCGGTGTTCTTCCGGCAGCAGCTTGGGCAGGCCGGCCAGCGCGCGGGCTTCGTCCAGCCGCACCAGGAAAACCTGCTTGCGGGCGATGTCTTTCAGCTCCATCAGGGTCAGCGGGTATTCGTGGCGGATGTCGCGCATGATGCGGCGGATGGCGTTGAACGGGCGCTCGTCTATGATGCCGCGGCCAATCGCCACATAGGTGAGCAAGCGCACGAAGCCGTCGGCCAGGGAGCCGCTTTCGTAAGCGGGGTCCAGCACCTGGCGCTTGAGTTGCAGCCTTTCCTGTTTGTTCCAGCTGTCGCAGCGGGCGGCGCGGGCTTCGCGCGCGGGCTGCACGCCCACGACGGAGGCCAGCCACGGGGATTCGTACACGGCTTTGAAGCAGTGTTCGGTGGCGGCGTCGCGCAGGTCGCGGTAGCGGTCCAGGCTTTGCGTCATCCAGCCGGACCACTGTTCTTGCAACCGCCACAAGGGGTTGTCCGCGCTCACCGGCTGGCGGTGGGCGCGCACGTATTCCGCGGCGGGTTTGAGCCAGCCGAGCCAGGGATTGAGCGGGGAGATCAGCGTGCGTTCCAGCCGCGCCGGGTTGAGCTGGCGCAGCCATTGGGCGCTGGCTTCGTTGCTGACGGCGCGCACGGCCGGGGAAACGAAGCGGTTGTAAATGCCCTGGTTGATTTCGGAGACGCGGCGCACCGCTTCAAAGGCGCGCTCGTCTTCGCGGCCGTCGTCCAGCGCCAGGATGTCGGCCACTTCGCGGGCTTCGAAACGGATGATGTAGCGGCCCTTGATGTATTCCTGGCCGGGGGTGTTGGGGGCCACGTCCTCGATGACGGCCTCGTACAGGCCGGGGGCCAGCACGTCGATCAGGTCCAGCGCGCTGGCGAACTCGCTGTGTTCGCGGTTGGCGATGCCGGCGGAGACGAAGATGCCCAGGTGGCCCACCTTGTTGTGCAGGCAGTAAATGATGGTTTGTTCGTTGTCGCGGATGTCTTCCGCGTTGTCGTACAGGTCCGGTATCCAGTTCAGCGCTTGCTGCGGCGGGGTGATGTTGTCGCCCCAGGAGGCGAACACGATGATGGGGGAGCGGATGTTGCGCATGTCCACGCGGTGCTGGTCGCTGCTGACGATCTTGCCTTCCACCAGATGGTTGCCCACGAAGAGCTGCTGGGAGATCCATTCCATTTCCTGCTTGTTCAGCAGGTAGTGGCCGCCCCACCAGCGTTCAAAGCCCAGATAGCGTTCGCGCTCGGTGTCCACCTTGGCGTACAGATTGTAGGGCTTCTTCCACAGGGTGTTGGCCGGGTCCAGCTTTTCAAAGTTGTTGACCAGGTGGGCGCCGTCGAACTTGCCGTTGCCCAGATCGCCGGCCAGGGAGGCGGTCCAGGTGCCGCCCAGCATGCCGCCGGAGTAGCGCATCGGGTATTTGCCGGTGACGCCGGCCCAGTAGGACAGCGGGGTGCCGGCCAGCAGGATGGGGCCGCACAGCTCCGGCGCCACCGAGGCCAGCATGGCCAGCGCCCAGCCGCCCTGGCAGTTGCCGATGACGAAGGGCTTGCCGTCGCTGTCCGGGTGCAGCTCCCTGACCTTGCCGAGGAAGACGTATTCGGCGCGGCTGACGCTTTCTATGGTCTGGCTGGGCACCGGCTGGGGGAAGAACATGATGAAGTAGCAGGGGTGGCCCTGTTGCAGCGCGATGCCGATTTCGCTGTCCATCTTGAAGCCGCCGATGCCGGGGCCGTGGCCGGCGCGCGGGTCTATCACCACGAAGGGGCGCAGCGCCGGATTGGTGGCCGGGCAGCCGGCCGGCGGCAGGATGGCGGCCAGCGCGTAGTTGGCCGGGTCCGGCAGGCTGCGGCCGTCCAGGATGATTTTGTAGTCGAACACCAAGACCGGCGGCTTGCCGCTTTGCACGTGTTGCAGATAGTCCGCGCCGCGGTCATGCAGCACGTCCCAGTAGAGGATGCTGCGCTCGCAGGCGTCGCGCCAGTAGTCGGCGACCGGGTTGGAGGAGAAGAGCTTGGACCAGACGGCTGTTTGCGACCACATACGGCACCTCTTGGTTGGTATGACGGATAACTGGCTACTGTACCCTGCTTTTGTTGCGTTGCAATAGACAAAGTTCCTGCCAGGCGAACAACTGTCAGCGCAACACCACAGTGCGCCGCTCGGTGATGAAGACGCGCCGCTCCAAGTGGCAGCGCACCGCGCGCGCCAGCGCCTGGCACTCCATGTCGCGGCCGGCGGCCTGCAATTGCTCCGGGCTGTAGGCGTGGTCCACCCGTTCCACCACTTGTTCGATGATCGGGCCTTCGTCCAGATCGTCGGTGATGTAGTGGGCGGTGGCGCCTATCAGTTTGACGCCGCGCTCGTGCGCCTGCTGATACGGCCGCGCCCCCTTGAAGCCGGGCAGGAAGGAGTGATGGATATTGATGGCGCGGCCGGCCAGTTTTGCGGCGGCGGCGCTGGAGAGTACCTGCATATAGCGGGCCAGCACCAGCAGTTCCGCCCGGCTGTCCTCCATCAGCGCCAGCAGCGCGGCTTCCTGGCGCGGCTTGTTGTCCGGGGTGAGCGGCAGATGGTGGAAGGGCAGGCCGTAGGCTTCGGCGATGGGGGCGAGGTCGCGGTGATTGGAGACGACGGCGGCCACCGTCATGTCCAGATCGCCCATCTTCTGGCGATAGAGCAAATCGTTCAGGCAGTGGTCCAGTTTGGACACCATGATCAGCACCCGCGCGCGTTGGCGCCGGTCGTGCAGCCGCCATTGCAGGTCTTGATAGTGGCCGCTCATCCGCGCCATGCCGTCGGCCAGCCGTTCCGGGGCGAAGTCCGGCCGCTCTGGGTGGAAGACGCAGCGCACGAAGAAGCGCCGGCTGCGGGCGTCGTCGAATACCGCCAGTTCATCGATATAGCAGCCTTGCTGCTCCAGCAAGGCGGAGAAGCCGGCCACCTGGCCGGAGGCGCTGCGGCAGGCGAAGCTGAGCACGTAGGAGGGGGCATCTGAGGTCATTGGCGTGTCCTGTTTGTGGGGCGGCACGGGCCAATCTAGGCCTTGTCCCGCGCGCGCGCTGTCCGCCATGCGTCCGCTTTGCGTGGATTTTGGACATCGCCGTGTCGCGTGCGGGCAAGAGGCCGTCCTTTCCAGCCAAATGCGCCGGCGGCGTCGCCCTGAGAATGAGGCCTTCCTCAACCTCGACAGCAGCGGCGCGGGCCCATGGCGGCCCGGCGGCGGGAGCGCAGATGGCAAACCGATATTCGCTGTGGAGCCTGATCCGGCACGGGCTTGGGCATCACCAGGGCTGGCAGCCGGCCTGGCGCAGTCCGCAGCCGGAAAGCAGCTACGACGTCATCATCGTCGGCGGCGGCGGCCACGGCCTGGCCACCGCCTATTACCTGGCCCGCATGTACGGCGTCCGCAAGGTGGCGGTGCTGGAAAAAGGCTATCTGGGCGGCGGCAACACCGCGCGCAACACCACCATCATCCGCTCCAACTACCTGTGGGACGAGTCTTCGCAGCTGTACGAGCACGCGCTCAAGCTGTGGGAGGGCCTGTCCCAGGAGCTGAACTTCAATGTGATGTTCAGCCAGCGCGGAGTGATGAACCTGGGCCACAGCCTGCAGGACATGCGCGACATCGAGCGCCGGGTCAACGCCAACCTGCTCAACGGCGTGGACGCCGAGGTGCTGTCCCCGCGCGAGATCAAGGAGCGGGTGCCCTTGATCGCCATCGGCGGCGACGTCCGCTATCCGATCCTGGGCGCCAGCTATCAGCCGCGCGGCGGGGTGGCGCGCCATGACGCGGTGGCCTGGGGCTTCGCCCGCGCCGCCAGCGAATTGGGCGTGGACATCATCGAGGAGTGCGAGGTGACCGGCTTGTTGATCGAGGGCGGCCGGGTGCGCGGGGTGCGAACCGGGCGCGGCGAGATCCGCGCCGACAAGGTGGGCTGCGTGGCCGCCGGCAACAGTTCCACGCTGGCGCGGATGGCCGGCTTGCGGCTGCCGCTGGAAAGCCACCCCTTGCAGGCCTTTGTGTCCGAATCGCTGAAACCCTGCCTGAACACGGTGGTGATGTCCGGCGCGGTGCACGGCTACATCAGCCAGTCGGACAAGGGCGAACTGGTGATAGGCGCGGGCATAGACAGCTATCTGGGTTACGGCCAGCGCGGCAGCCCGCATGTGATCGAGCACACGGCGGCGGCCATCGTCGAGCTGTTTCCGTCCTTCTCGCGGCTGCGGATGAACCGGCAGTGGGGCGGCATCGTGGACGTGTCGCCGGACGCCTGCCCCATCATCGGCAAGACCCGGATCCAGGGCCTGTATTTCAACTGCGGCTGGGGCACCGGCGGCTTCAAGGCCACGCCGGGTTCCGGCCACGTATTCGCCCACACCATCGCTCATGACCAGCCGCATCCGCTGAACGCGGCTTTTTCGCTGGAGCGCTTCGCCTCCGGCCGTTTGATAGACGAACACGGCGCCGCCGCCGTGGCGCATTGAGGGAGACGCCGATGCTGCTGATTCATTGCCCGCATTGCGGGGAGGCGCGGGAGGAGGAAGAGTTCGACTACGCCGGGGAGGCCTTCATCGTCCGTCCGGCGGCGCCGGAGCAGGTGGACGACGAGGCCTGGGGCGATTACCTGTTCTGCCGCAAGAACCCGCGCGGCTGGCATTGGGAGCAATGGCAGCACGCCGCCGGCTGCCGCAAGGTGTTCGCCGTCCGGCGTCACACCGTCAGCTACGAGATCGCCGGCAGCTGGACGCTGGCCGAGGGCAAGGCCCGTTATTTGCAGGAGGATCAGACGTGAGCGGCTATCGCATCCATCGTCCCGGCGAGCGCATCGACCGCAATCGGCCGCTGGCCTTTACCCTGGACCGCGCGGCCTATCACGGCTTCGCCGGCGACACCCTGGCCTCGGCGCTGCTGGCCAACGGCGTGCGGCTATTGGGCCGCAGCTTCAAGTACGGCCGGCCGCGCGGCATCGTCGGTTTTGGCGCGGAAGAGCCCAACGCCTTGATCCAGCTGGAAAACGGCGCCTTGAGCACGCCGGATCTCAAAGCCACCCAGGTGGAGCTGTACCAAGGCTTGCAGGCCTTCAGCGGCTTGGAGGACGCGTCCTGGGGCATGCGGCTCAAGGGCGCGCTGGGCCGGCTGGAGCGTTTCATGCCGCCGGGCTTTTATTACAAGACCTTCATGCAGCCGGCGGGAGCCTGGCCGTTTTACGAGCGCCGCATCCGCGAAGCCGCCGGTTACGGCCAAGCGCCGCGGCTGCCGGACCCGGAGCATTACGATCATCTGCACCACCATGTGGACCTGCTGGTGGTGGGCGGCGGCGCGGCCGGCTTGTGGGCGGCCACGCTGGCGGGGCGCGCCGGCCTGAAAACGCTGCTGCTGGACGAACAGGCGGAGATGGGCGGCTGGCTGCTGAGCGAGCGCCGGCTGCGCATCGACGGCCTGGAGGCGATGGACTGGGCGCAGCAGCGCTTGCAGGAGCTGGCGGCGCTGCCCAATGTCCAGCGCTTGCCGCGCGCCACCGTCTTCGCCTTGCATGAGGGCAACCTGGCCTTGGCGGTGGAGTTGTTGCAGGACCACCTGCCGCCGTCCGAGCGCGATCCGGCCCGGCCGCGCCAGCGCCTGCACAAGATACGCGCGGGCCAACTGGTCTTGGCCAGCGGCGCCATCGAACGGCCGCTGGTGTTCGGCAACAACGATCTGCCCGGGGTGATGACCGCCGCCGCCGGCCACAGTTATTTGAACCGTTACGGCGTGGCGGTGGGGCGCCGGCTGCTGCTGCAGACCCAGAACGACGCCGCCTACGACGCGGCGCTGGAGCTGGCCTTGGCCGGGGCGGCGGTGACGCTGGCCGATGCTCGCCCAGCCGGCGCGGCGGCCTGGCGCAGCCGCGCCGCGCAGAATGCCGGCGTGGAACTGCTGGCCGGTTACGGCATCGCCCGGGTGAACGGCGGCGCCGGCGTCAGCGGCGCGGACTTGGTGAAGCTGGCCGCGGATGGCCGGAGCGTGGCCGGCAAGGGGCCGCGGCTGGAGCTGGACGGCGTGCTCTCCTCCGGCGGGCTCAGCGCCACCGTGCATCTGTTCTGCCACAACGGCGGCCGTCCGCTGTGGCGTCCGGACCGTCTGTCCTTCGTTTGCCCGGACGCGGGCCGGCCCGGCGTCGTCTGCGTGGGCGCGGTCACCGGGCGCTGGGAGCTGGGCGAGGCCCTGGCCCAATGCCATGCCGCCATGCTGGCCCAGCTTGGCTGGGGAAGCCAGCGCGGTCTGGGCGCCGCGCCGCGGGTGGAGGCGGAGGAGGTGGCCGCGCCGCGTGAAATCTTCCGCTTGCCGGACGGGCGGCGCGAAGGCGTCGGCGCCAAGGCCTTCGTCGATTTCCAGAACGACGTGGCCGCCGCCGACATCCATCTGGCGGTGCGCGAAAACTACCGCTCCATCGAGCACGTCAAGCGCTACACCGCGCTGGGCTTCGGCACCGATCAGGGCAAGCTGTCCAACGTCAACGGCTTCGCCATCGCCGCCGAGGCGCTGGGCAAGCCCATCGCCGAGGTGGGCACCACCACCTACCGGCCGGCCTACACCCCGGTCAGCTTCGGCGCGCTGGCCGGCGCCCATGTCGGAGAAACTTTCGACCCGCGCCGCTACACCGCCATGCACGACAGCCATACCGCGCGCGGGGCCGAATACGAGCTGGTGGGGCAGTGGCTGCGGCCTTGGTATTTCCCGCGGCCGGGCGAGGACCTGCACGCGGCGGTGCGCCGCGAATGCCGCGCCGCCCGCCAGGGGGTGGCGGTGATGGACGCCTCCACCCTGGGCAAGATCGATGTGCGCGGTCCGGACGCGCGCGAGTTTCTGGGCCGCGTCTACAGCAACGCCTGGAGCAAGCTGGAACCGGGCAAATGCCGCTACGGGCTGATGCTGGACGAAAACGGCATGGTGATGGACGACGGCGTCACCGCTTGCCTGGCGGACGACCATTTCCACATGACCACCACCACCGGCGGCGCGGCCCGGGTTTACAGCTGGCTGGAGCGCTGGCACCAGACCGAATGGCCGGAACTCAAGGTGCGTTTCAGCTCCATCACCGATCACTGGGCCACCACGGCGCTGGTGGGCCCGCAAAGCCGGGAGGTGCTGCGCAAGCTGTGCACGGATATTGATCTCGACCCTCAGGCCTTCCGGTTCATGGAGGGCCGCGTCGGCACCGTGGCCGGCGTGCCGGCGCGGGTGTTCCGCATCAGTTTCTCCGGCGAACTGGCTTACGAGATCAATGTGGACGCCGGCTACGGCCGTTATCTGTGGGAGGAGGCGATGCGGGCCGGGGCCGAGTTCGGCATCACGCCCTACGGCACCGAGGCCATGCACGTCTTGCGCGCCGAGAAGGGCTTCATCATCGTCGGCCAGGACAGCGACGGCTCGATGAGCCCCAACGATCTGGCCATGGGCTGGGCGGTGGGCATGAAAAAGCCGTTCAGCTTCCTCGGCCGCCGCTCCTTGCTGCGCGCCGACACCGCCGGCGCGGGCCGCAAGCAGTTGGTGGGCCTGCTGACGGAGGACCCGCGGCTGGTGTTGCCGGAAGGCGCGCAAATCCTCAACGACGGCAAGGACGCCGCGCCGGCGGCGATGCAGGGCCATGTCACCTCCAGCTACCACAGCGAATGCCTGGGCCGCTCCATCGCCATGGCGGTGTTGAAGGACGGCGTCCGCCGCGAAGGCGACACCGTGCATGTGTGGTGGCAGGGCCATAGCGCGCCGGCGCGGGTGGCGTCCGCGGTCTTCGTCGACAAGGAAGGAGAGCGTCAGCATGTCTGAATCCACATTCAAGCCTGTGCTGGAATCGCCCTTGCGGCATCTGGATTTGCCGGAAGCGGCCGAAGCGCGCCGCGCCGACGGCCGCGTCTGGGGCAATGAAGCGCCCAATCTGGGCTACGCGCTGCTGCGCGGCGACGGCGCCGAGGCCGGTTTTTTCGAGCTGACGGCGCGGATCACCGGGCTGGAGCCGCCGCGCCGGCCCAAGACCTTGAGCCAGGGGGAGGGCGGCGCGCTACTGTGGCTGTCGCCGGACGAATGGCTGCTGATCAGCCGCCGCCAGCGCCTGGCCGGCTGGCTGCCGGCGCTGGAGCGGGGCTTCGCCGAGCAGCGCCTGTTCGCCCAGGCGCTGGACGTCAGCGGCGGCTTCACCGCCGTCTACCTGTGCGGCGAGCCGCACCTGGCCGTGCTGCGCCATCTGGGCGGCTACGATTTCGAAGCGCTGCGTCCCGGCCAGGGCGTCGGCACCTTGTTGGGCAAGGCGGCGGTTCAAGTGCTGCGCCTGGACGGCGACGGCGTGTTCGTGGTGTGCCGCCGCAGCTTTGCCGACTACGTCTGGCTGCTGTTGCGGCGCGCGGCCCGGCCTTACGGCTTCGCGGTGTGCGAGCTGCCGGCGGACGCCGGCCATCCGCTGTGGGCGCAACTGGCGCGGCCGGCGTCGGCGGCGGTCCTGAGCGAGAGCTCTTAGAACCTGTTTACGTTCTGCTGCGCGTCGGCGATACGGCGTTGA
>NZ_QARX01000001.1:2389959-2433613 GCF_003052555.1 Chromobacterium sp. Panama | reverse complement strand
TTTCGCTCGTTTTCGCCTTGTCTCACCTTAGCTCGCGAGATCGTAAACAGGCTCTTGGAAGTTATTCAAGGTTCGCGGCGCTGCGGCGGGATAGTTGGACCGAGGCGTGGACAAGAAGCTAGAAGGAGATGGCAATGGATTTGCACGCAGACGCGCTGGTGATAGACGGACTGATCATCGCCAAATGGGCGCGGCCGGTGTTCGAGGACATGCGCCGCGGCGGCTTGAGCGCCGCCAATTGCACCGTGTCGGTGTGGGAGGGCTTTCAGGACACCGTGAACAATATCGCCGAGATGAAAGGGCTGATCCGCGAGCACGGCGATCTCTTGACCCTGGTGCGCGGCGTCGAGGATATCCGCCGCGCCAAGGCGGAGGGCCGCACCGGCGTCATCCTGGGTTTTCAGAACGCCCACGCCTTCGAGGACAGGCTGGAGTCCGTCGACGCCTTCGCCGACATGGGCGTGCGCGTGGTGCAGCTGTGCTACAACACGCAAAACCTGATCGGCACCGGCTGTTACGAACGCGATGGTGGCCTGTCCGGCTTCGGCCGCGAAGTCATTGCGGAAATGAACCGCGTCGGCATCATGGTGGACCTGTCCCATGTGGGCGGCCTGACTTCGCGCGAAGCCGTTCTGGAATCGAAAAAGCCGGTCTGTTACTCCCATTGCCTGCCCTCGGGCCTCAAGCCGCATCCGCGCAACAAGAGCGACGAGGAGCTGCGCTTCATCGCCGATCACGGCGGCTTCATCGGCGTCACCATGTTTCCGCCCTTTCTGCGCCGCGGCATCGAAGCCACCGTGGACGACTACGTGGAAGCGATGGATTACGTGATCGCGCTGGTGGGCGAAGACTGCGTCGGCTACGGCACCGATTTCACCCAGGGCTACGATCAGGGCTTCTTCGACTGGATCACCCACGACAAAGGCCGGTATCGCCGGCTGACCGATTTCGGCACCATCCTCAACCCGGAAGGCATTCGCACCATAGGCGAAACGCCCAATCTGACCGCGGCGATGCAGCGGGCCGGCTGGCCTGAGCGCAAGATCCGCAAAGTGCTGGGCGAGAACTGGTTGCGGGTGTTCGGCGAGGTATGGGGGGCTTAGCCCCCTGGCCACAGCCCGGATCCCGCGTTGAGCCTCCTCGCGCGCAAGCGGCGCATGGGTATTTCTTAAGAGCCGTTCAAAGTCTCGCGAGCAAGGGCGAGACAAGGCGAAAACAAGCGAAAAAGCGGAATGTACACGTGGTACATGAGCATTTTGAGCTGGTTTTCAACGCCGTATCGCTGAAGCGCAGCAGACTTTGAACAGGTTCCAAGGTGGGCTCGCCGCATCCGAAGCATATTCAGGAGGACTTATGAAGCAAGTTAAAGTATTGGGGGCTTTGCTGTTGTCGGCCGCGCTTTGGACCCAGCCGGCGGCGGCGGAGACCGAGCTGAAGCACTGGCCGCCCAAGATCGCGGAACGGCTGAACGCCATGATCAAGGCCAATGCCCATAAGGGCGAATACGCGGTGTTCGACATGGACAACACCAGCTATCGCTACGATCTGGAAGAAGCGCTGCTGCCTTATATGGAGGCCAAGGGCTTGCTGAGCCGCGAGCGGCTGGACCCGTCCTTGAAGCTGATCCCCTTCCGCGACGAGCCGGACCGGCCGGAAAGCCTGTACAGCTACTATCTGCGGCTGTGCGAGATAGACGAACTGATCTGCTACCCCTGGGCGGCGCAGGTGTTTTCCGGACTGACGCTGCGCCAACTCAAGACCCAGGTGGACGCGCTGATGGCCAGCGGCGCCCCGGTGCCGGTCAGGTACTTCCATCAGGGCAAGCCGGTGGAGGGCAGCGTGCCGGCGCCGCGCGTGTTCACCGGCATGGTCGAGCTGTACGCCAAGCTGCAGGAGAACGGCATCGCCGTCTACGTGATGACCGCGGCCAGCGAAGAACTGGTGCGCATGGTGGCCAGCGATCCGCGCTACGGCTACCGAGCGCCGCCGCAGAACGTGCTGGGCGTCAACCTGCTGCTGAAAGACCGAACGAACGGCGCGCTGACCACCTCGCGTTTGCAGATCAAGCGCGGCGGCTATGAGCCGGAACGCAATCTGGACCTGGAACTGACCCCCTATCTGATGAACCCGATGACCTGGTACGAGGGCAAGGCCGGGACCATCCTGGGCTGGATAGACCAATGGCGCAAGCCGGTGCTGGTGGCCGGCGACACGCCGCAGTCCGATGGCTACATGCTGCTGAACGGCATCGACACGGCCAAGGGCGGCTTGCGGCTCTGGGTAGATCGCAAAGCGGGTTATTGGGATCGGATCCGCAGCTGGAGCCGGGAAGCGGCCAGGCAGCAGCGCAAGCTGGGCCAGCCGGCGACGGCGGACCGCAACTGGCTGGTGGTGAAGCCGGAGCAGATTCAATAAGCGCTGGAAGACGCGGAATGGGGCGCATGGGCATGCTCACGCCGCTGGCAAGCTTGTATCGCCGAAGCGCGGCAGACCTTGAACCGCTTTAGAACCGCTAACAAAACCTCGTAGAGACGCTGGACCAAGGCGCGCCGACGCAGGCAGTACCAGCAGGCGCAACGCAGGGTCGGGGGTTGGCTTAGCGGGTCTTAAGGGAGGAAACGAATATGTTGAGGCAATGGTGTTGCATCCTACTGCTGCTCTTGTGTGTGCCGGCCCGCGCGGCCGAGGCCACGCCCGGCAAACCGCTCATCAAGATCGGCTACGTCGAAGGCTGGGCGGACAGCGTGGTCACCACCCAGGTGGCGGCCCAGATCATTCGCGGCCGGCTGGGCCACCCGGTGGAGCTGATGCCGGTGGCCGCCGGCATCATGTGGCAGGGCGTGGCGCGCGGCGATCTGGACGCCACGCTGTCGGCCTGGCTGCCGGTGACCCAGGGCGCGTATTACCGGCAGTTCAAGGACAAGGTGCTAGACCTGGGGCCCAATTACGTCGACGCCCGCATCGGCCTGGTGGTGCCGGACTATGTGGCCGCCCGCGCCATAGGGGATCTCAACGCCGAGCGCGCGGCGTATCAGGGACGCATCGTCGGCATAGACGCCGGCGCCGGGGTGATGCAAAAGACCGAGGCGGCGATCAAGGCCTACCGGCTGAATTTGACGCTGATGCCCAGCTCCGGGCCGGGCATGACGGCGGAACTGGCGCGCGCGATCAACGCCCGCAAGCCCATCGTGGTGACCGGCTGGGTGCCGCACTGGATGTTCGCCAAATGGAAGCTGCGTTTTCTCGACGACCCGCAAAAAGTGTTCGGCGAGGCCGAGCACGTCAACAATGTGGCCCATCCCGGCCTGAGCGCCAAGGCGCCGCGGGTGCTGGCCTTCCTGCAGCGCTTCCGCTGGCGGCCGGAAGAGATCGGCCCGCTGATGCTGGCGGTGGAAACCGGCACCAAACCCGCGGCGGCGGCGGCCTCCTGGATTCGGGCCCATCCGGAGCGGGTGGCGGAGTGGGCGCCCTGAACCACTGCGCGTTCAATGTCATGCCTCCCCTTGGCGGACCGCGGTCCGCCTTTTTTGCGCCCGCGCCGCGAGGTGTCGGCAATGGGCAAAAACCGGTCGCGCCGACGGCTCCGGCCCGGAATGGCCTGCGGCAAGATGCCGGCAATGACGGGCTGCGCCCGACTTGCTCAGAGCCGGTTCACCGTCTGGCGAGCAAGGGCGAGACAAGGCGAAAACCGCTGAGGAAGCGGAAGGGTCATGCGGCATATGGGCATTCTGAAGCCGTACTCACCACGCCATGTCCGACGAAGCGCAGCAGACCTTGAACAGGTTCTCAGGAGAACGGCATGCAACCGCAACTTCCCATCGACGTGGACCCCGACAGCGGCGTCTGGCGCACCAACGGCCTGCCCATGTTGTACGTGCCGCGTCATTTCTTCATCAACAACCACTTGGCCATGGAGGCGGCACTGGGCCGTTACCAGTACGCGGACGCGCTCTACCAGGCCGGCCATCGCTCCGCCCACTTCTGGTGCGCCAGCGAGGCGGCCACCCACGGTCTGGCCGGCCTGGCCGTGTTCGAGCACTACCTGAGCCGGCTGTCCCTGCGCGGCTGGGGCCGCTTCCGCTTTTTGGAGGCCGACGTGGCCAGCGGCAACGCCCATATCCGGCTGGACCACTCCTGTTTCGTGCTGGCCCAGGGCGAGGCCGGCGCGCCGCAAAGCGAGCACATGGCCTGCTATCTGTTCGCCGGCTGGTTCGCCGGCGCGATGGACTGGGTGGGGGAAAGCCTGGGGCGCGACTACCGCACCGTCTGCCGCGAAAGCCAGTGCGCCGGGCAGGGCGCGCCGTACTGCGCGTTCACGGTCCATCCCTTGTAGTCAGGGTCTGTTGACGTATGTTTTACCGCTGCGTTCGTCCCCAGCCGGTGCGGCGCGCGAAGGCCGCCTCGCCGCAGTGTTATTCACTGCTAGAGGCGGTCGACAAAGCGAGGCACAGGCTGGGGACGAACCCGGAAGGCTGACCGAGGAAAGCCCTTTCTACGGCGTTGTCAGGCTTGGCCTTGGTTTACCAAAGCCTGCGCCCTTCGCCTTGTAGAGCGCACTTTTCTCGGTCAGCGCGGCGGGGAAAGCATACGTCAACAGACCTTTAGGAGCCGGCCATGTCTTACCCGCATTTGTTCGAACCCATCACCCTGAACCGGCTGACCTTGCGCAACCGCATCGTCAGCACCGCCCACGCCGAGGTCTACGCCGAAGCCGGCGGCCTGCCGGGCGAGCGCTACATCCGCTACTACGAAGAAAAAGCCAAGGGCGGTCTGGCGCTGGCGATTTGCGGCGGTTCCAGCCCGGTGTCCATCGACAGCCCGCAGGGCTGGTGGAAATCGGTGAACCTGGCCAGCGACGCGGTGATAGAGCCGCTGGCGCGGCTGGCGGAAGCCATGCACCGCCACGGCGCCAAGATCATGATCCAGGCCACCCACATGGGGCGGCGCTCCAGCTATCAAGGCGAACACTGGCCGCATCTGCTCAGCCCCTCCGGCGTGCGCGAGCCGGTGCACCGCGGCAACGCCAAGATCATGGAGACGGAGGACATCCATCGCGTGATCGCGGATTTCGCGCTGGCGGCGCGGCGGGTCAAGGCCGCCGGCCTGGACGGCATCGAAATCGCCGCCGCCCACCAGCACCTGATCGACCAGTTCTGGAGCCCGCGCACCAATCAGCGCGAGGACGAATGGGGCGGCAGCCTGGACAACCGGCTGCGCTTCGGCATGGAGGTGCTGCAGGCGGTGCGCGCCGAGGTGGGCGCGGACTTCTGCGTCGGCCTGAGAATGAGCGGCGACGAATTCCACGAAGACGGCCTCAGCCACGACATGCTCAAGGAGATTGCCGCCGCCATGTCCGAAACCGGGCTGATCGACTACCTGTCGGTGATAGGCTCCGGCGCGGACACCCACAACAGCCTGGCCAACTGCATGCCGCCGATGGCGCTGCCGCCCGAGCCTTTCGTGCATCTGGCCGCCGGCATCAAATCGGTGTCCAAGGTGCCGGTGATGCACGCGCAGAGCATACGCGACCCGGTGCAGGCGGAACGCATCCTGGCCGCCGGCATGGTGGACATGGTGGGCATGACCCGCGCCCACATGGCCGATCCGCATCTGGTGATCAAGATCCGGGACGGCAAGGAAGACCAGATCCGCCAGTGCGTGGGCGCCAATTACTGCATAGACCGCCAGTACTACGGCCAGGACGTGCTGTGCATCCAGAACGCCGCCACCAGCCGCGAGTCCACCATGCCTCATCTGATCTCCCGGGCGGCGCGGCCGCGCCGGGTGGCGGTGGTGGGCGCCGGGCCGGCCGGGCTGGAGGCGGCGCGGGTGGCGCGCGAGCGCGGCCACGAGGTGGTGCTGTTCGAGCGGCAGCCGCAGGTGGGCGGTCAGATCCTGCTGGCGGCGCGCGCGCCGCAGCGCGAACAGATGGCCGGCATCGTGCGCTGGCTGGACATGGAAACCCAGCGCCTGGGCGTGGACCGCCGGCTGGGCGCGGCGGCGGACCGCTCCATGATCATGGACGAGCGGCCGGATATCGTGGTGCTGGCCACCGGCGGCCGGCCGCACACCGGCCAGGTGCCGGCCTGGGGCGTGGCGGAGGGGCTGGCCGTCAGCAGCTGGGACATCCTGTCCGGCCAGGTGGAGCCGGCCCGCAACGTGCTGGTCTACGACGCGCTGAGCACTCACGCCGGCTTCGGCGTCGCCGACTATCTGGCCAGCCGCGGCAGCACGGTGGAAATCGTCACGCCGGACGTGAAGGTGGGCGACGACACCGGCGGCACCACCTTTCCCATCTTCTACCGCCGCCTGTACGCCCAAGGCATCATCCCCACCCCCAATGTCTGGCTGGAGGCGGTTTACGCCGAAGGCGACAAGAAAATCGCCGTGCTGCGCAACGAATACACCGAAGCGCTGGAAGAGCGGGCGGTGGACCAGGTGGTGATAGACAACGGCGTGCTGCCGGACGACGCCCTGTACGGGCAGCTGAAGCCCTTGTCGCGCAACCGCGGTCAGACCGATGTGCGGGCGCTGTTCGCCGCCGAGCCGCAGCCCTGTCTGGACTGGCCGCTGGCGGCCGGGGAATTCCTGCTGTTCCGCGTCGGCGACTGCGTTTCCATGCACAACATCCACGGCGCGCTCTACGACGCGCTGCGGCTGGCCAAGGATTTCTGACATGAGTTTTCCCTATCTCCTCAGCGGCCTGTTCTGGTTGGGCGCGCTGCTGCTGAGCGCCGGGCTGCTCCGGCGCGCGCGGCTGTGGCGGCGGGGGCGCGCCGCGCCGGCGTCCTGGCGCGGCCTGCTGGCCGCGCCCAAGCGTTACTTCGTGGACCTGCACCGCGTGGTGGCCCGCGATCCGGCCGCGGCGCGCGCCCATGTGGCGGCGGCCGGCGGCGGGACGGCGGCGCTGCTGCTGATCGCGCTCAATTACGGCCTGCTGCTGCATCAGCGCTGGCTGGACCTGCTGCTGGCGGCGTCGGCCGTTCTGATGCTGATCGGCGCGGCCTTGATGCGCGCGCGTCGCCGCGCGCCGCCGGCCCGGCTGTCGTTGGGAGAATGGCAGCGGCTGCCGGCGCGGCTGGCCTGTTTCGCGCTGGGCGCGCTGCTGGCGGCGGCGCTGGCCGGCGGCGAGGCCTGGCTGAGCGCCGCCGGGCAAGGGCTGGCCGCCGTCGCGCTGTCGCTGCTGGCCTTGGGCGGCGCGGAGCTGGCCCTGGGCATAGGCCTGGGCCGGCCGATGAAGCACGCGGTGGCCGGTTTGCTGCACCTGGCCTTCCATCCGCGCGCCGAGCGCTTCGCCGGCAAGTCCGCCGATCTGAAGCCCTTGAACCTGGCCGCCGGCGAGCTGGGCGCGGCGCGGGCGGCCGATTTCGCCTGGAACCGGCTGCTGTCCTTCGACGCCTGCGTGCAATGCGGTAAATGCGAAGCCGCCTGTCCGGCCTTCGCCGCCGGCCAGCCGCTCAATCCCAAGCGTCTGATCCAGGACCTGGTGGCGTCCATGGGCGGCGGCGGTCCGGCCTACGCCGGCAGCCCGCATCCGGGCCGGCCGGCGGCCGCGGCCGCGAGCGCGGACCGGGACATCGTCGGCGGCGCGTTGGCGGCGGACACCTTGTGGTCCTGCACCACCTGCCGAGCCTGCGTGGAAAACTGCCCGATGCTGATCGAGCACGTCGACGCGGTGATCGATCTGCGCCGGCACCTGACCCTGACGCGGGGCGAACTGCCGGGCAAGGGCGCGGCGGCGCTGGCCAATCTGCGCCATACCGACACCGTCGGCGGCCATCCGCTGCGCGCACGCTACCACTGGGCGGCGGACCTGGACCTGCCGCTGCTGCGGGAGGGCGAGTCCGTCGATTGGCTGTTGCTGGCGGGCGAGGGCGCTTTCGACATGCGCTATCAGCGCGCCTTGCGCGCCCTGCTGACCGTGCTCAAGGCCGCCGGCCTGCGCGTGGCGGCGCTGGGCGAAGCCGAGCGCGACTGCGGCGACCTAGCGCGCCGCCTGGGCGACGAGGCGGGTTTTCAGCGGCTGGCGCTGGCCAATATCGCCACGCTGGGCCGCTATCGCTTCAGCCGCATCGTCACGCCGGACCCGCATGTTTTTCATTGCCTGGCCAATGAGTACCCGGCGCTGGGCGGACATTACGAAGTCTGGCATCACAGCCGGCTGCTGGACCAACTGCTGGAGACGCGGGCGATCCGCGTGCGCTCCCGCGACTCGGCCGAGCCGCTGAGCTATCACGACCCCTGTTATCTGGGCCGCTACAACGAGGGCTACGGCGCGCCGCGCCGCGTGCTGGCCGGCATCGGCATCCAGGTGGTGGAGATGAGCCGCTCCGGCCGCGACGCTCGCTGCTGCGGCTGGGGCGGCGGGGCGGCCTTTACCGACGTGCCCGGGCCGCGCCGGATTCCGGACATGCGCATGGACGACGTCCGCGCCGCCGGCGCCGGCCGCGTCGCGGTGGCTTGCCCCAACTGCACCGCGATGCTGGAAGGCGTCAGCGGCGCGCGGGCGGAGGTGGTGGAATTGGCGGAACTGGTGGCGGAGCGTCTGGAGACCGGCCCGGAGGCCGGGCAAGAGCGGGGCGATGCGCGGCGCGCGGCGGCGCAAGGCCGGCTGGCGAAGGAGGAGGTATGAAGATGAAGCAGACCGCGCCGCGGGTGGATCCGCGCCGGCCCTGGGTGCGTTCGCCGGGCGGGCTCAAGCGCATCGTGCTGGGCGAGGACGGCGGCCTGCGCGACGCGCCGCCGGCGAGCGCGGCCAAGCTCAGGCCGCTGCGCAGCGCCGGGCCGTTCGATGGACGGCTGTTGGTGGTGGCGCACGCCGAGCGCGGTCAGCTGGACGAGGCGGCGCGCGAGGCCATCGCCGCCGCCGCCCTGCTGGCCGGCCCGCGCGAGGAGGTGCTGGCGGTCTTGTTCGGCATGGAAGGCTGCGCCGACGCCGAACTGGCGGAACTGGCCTTGGACCGCGTCTTGACGCCGGCCGATCCGGGCTTTGCGCCGGAAGCCAAGCTGGCCTTGTTGCGGCGGCTGTGGCGGCGGGAGCAACCGCGCCATGTGCTGTTCGCCGACCGCGGCGAGGACGCCGACCTGGGCCGGCGCTTCGCCTGCCGCGAGCGCCTGTCGGTACTGACCGACGTGGTGGAAATCGCCGCCGACGGCGTGCGCCGCCGCCGGCCGGGCGCGGGCTTCAGCGTGCATCCGCGCGCCCAGGCGCTCTTGCTCGCGCGCGGCGTGGCCGACGTCCGCCTGCCCTTCGTCGGGCGCGGGCTGCGGCAGGCTTGCGCGCCGGAGGCGGCGGCGGAGCGGGTGCGGGACCTGGGCGGCGTCGCCAGCCCGGCCTCGCAACTGGCGCTGGAAGAGGCGGACCTGATCCTGGCCGCCGGCAACGGGGTCAGCGACGTGCCGGCCTTCCTGCGGCTGGCGGAATCCATGGGCGCGGCGGTGGGCGCCTCGCGGGTGGCGGTGGACGACGGGCGTTTCCGCCGCGACCAGCAAGTGGGCGCCACCGGCCGCAGCGTGCAGGCCAGCGCCTATCTGGCGCTGGGCATTTCCGGCGCGGTGCAGCACCTGCAAGGCATCAAGGCCTGCCGCCATGTGATCGCGGTCAATCTGGACGCGGCCGCGCCCATGGTCAAGCGCGCGGACCTGAGCGTGATCGACGACTGCCAGTCCTTCATTCAGGCCTTGCAGGCCTTGCTGGAGCTTGAGAACAAGGAGGTCGGACCATGAGCGAGACGGCGCTTTCCGCCGGAACGGCGGCGAAAACGGCGGTGTTGGTGGCCCCGGCGCCGCATCCGGTCAGCGGGCGGCCCTGCGCCGGCCCGGGCGATCTGGCGGCGCTGGCGCTGGCGCGCCGGCTGGGCCGAGCCTTCGTCGTCTTGCACGCCGGGGACGCGGACAAGGAGGCGCTGGCCGACTACCTGGCCCAGGGCGCGGCGGCCATCGCCGTGTTGCAGCCGCCGGCGGACAGCGACCCGACGCCGGCGCTGATCGCCGCGCTGGGGTGCCCGCGCCCAGGCTGGAGCCGGCGCGGCGCGCGCGGGCGCTGGCGGCGCAGCGCGGCAGCGGCCTGGAGCGCCTGCTGGGGGCGATTGCCGGCGACGACGCGGCCGCCGGGGGGCGCGTCGTAAAACAGGGGGATTCCGTCGAGAAAGCGCAAGCGGTGCTGGATTACCTGCGTCAACATCGGCTCGTCGATTTTTGAGCCGCCCGCCATCAAAGGAGCGAGACATGTCCCACAGCGTCATTCCCTTCCCGGCAGCGACGATGGCCCCGCTGCGCGAACTGCTGGCCCGCCGCCGTCCCGGCCACAGTCTGGAAGCGCCGTTCTACCGCTCGCCGCNCGCCGTTCTACCGCTCGCCGCAGGTGTTCGAGGCCGATCTCGAATACATCTTCCGCCGCCACTGGATCTATGTCGGCGTCAGCGCGGAAATACCCGAACCGGGCGACTACCTGACCGTGGAGCTGGGGCGCGATCCCATCCTGATCCTGCGCGACGACGACATGGTCATACGCGCTTTTCACAATGTCTGCCGCCACCGCGGCTCGCGGCTGTGCGCCGAGCGTCAGGGCTCGGTGGGCAATCTGGTCTGCCCCTACCATCAATGGACTTACGACCTGTCCGGCCGGCTGATCTTCGCCGATCACATGGCGGACGGCTTCGACCCCTCGCATCACAGCCTCAAGCCGGTGGCGCTGAAAAATCTGGAAGGGCTGCTGTTCATCTGCCTGGCCGAGCGGCCGCCGGAGGACATCGACGAGATGATGGCGCGGATGGCGCCCTATATCGCGCCGCACCGCATCGACGATTGCAAGGTGGCGGCCCAGGTGGACATCGTCGAGGCGGGCAACTGGAAGCTGACCATGGAGAACAACCGCGAGTGCTATCACTGCACCGCCAACCATCCGGAGCTGACCGTCTCGCTGTACGCCTACAGCTACGGCTTCGCGCCCCGGGCCGAGCAGGCCTCCGGGCTGGCCGATTACCAGCGCGTCGTCGCCGAGCACCACGCGCGCTGGGAGGCCTGCGGTTTGCCCTCGGCCGAGATCGAGCGCCTGTCCGAGGTGTCCGGCTTCCGCGCGATGCGCATGCCGCTGGACCGCAAGGGCCAGTCCCAGACCGTGGACACCGGCGCGGCCTGTCGCAAGCTGCTGGGCGATCTGCGCGACCCGGCGTCCGGCGGCCTGTCGTTCTGGACCCAGCCCAACTCCTGGCACCATTTCATGGCCGACCACATCGTCACCTTCACCGCCTTGCCGCTGTCGGCGGAAAGCACGCTGGTGCGCACCACCTGGCTGGTGCGCAAGGACGCGGAAGAGGGCGTGGACTACGAGGTGGACAACCTCACCCGGGTATGGAAAGCCACCAATCAGCAGGACCGCCGGCTGGTGGAGGAGTCGCAGCGCGGCATCAACGGCTCCGCCTATCGGCCCGGTCCTTATTCGCCCTACACCGAGGCCTTGGTGGAGAAATTCACCCACTGGTACGCGCAGCGGCTGGGCGACGGCCTGGAGCGGGAACGGCGCGACCATGAATAGCGCGCCGCCGGCCAGCCCATTGGATGATCTCCCGTCAGCCGCCGACCTGCCGCTGTGGCGGGCCGGCGAGGACAGCCTGCTCGTCTGCGTTCAGGCGCGGGAGGAAACCCACGATGTCAAAACCTTCGTGTTCCGCGCCGAGCCGCCGCGCCGCTTCCCTTATCTGCCCGGCCAGTTCATCACGCTGGAACTGGACATCGACGGCGCCGCGGTCAACCGCTGTTACACGCTGTCGTCCACGCCCACCCGGCCGGACCGGGTGTCCATCACCGTCAAGCGCATTCCCGGCGGCGTCGTTTCCTCTTGGCTGCACGAGCATCTGCGCCCGGAAATGGCGCTGCGGGTCTTGGGGCCGGCCGGCGAGTTCAGCTATGCGCGCCACGCCGCTTCGCCCTATCTCTTTCTGTCCGCCGGCAGCGGCATCACCCCGCTGATGTCGATGACCCGGGCGCTGACCGATCTGGCCTCAGGCGCCGACATCCTGTTCGTGCACAGCGCGCGCTCGCCGCGCGACATCGTGTTTCGCAAGGAATTGAGCCTGCTGGCCAGCATCCACCCCACTTTCAGCCAGGCGGTGATTTGCGAAAACCGGGCGGGAGAGCCGGATTGGGCCGGCCTGATCGGCCGGCTGGACCGGACGCTGATCGAGCGCATGGCGCCGGATCTGCACGCGCGCCAGGTGTTCTGCTGCGGCCCCGCGCCCTATATGGCCGCAGTGCGCGAGCTGCTGCGCCAGTGCGGTTTCGACATGAGCCGCTATCACGAGGAAAGCTTCAATTTCGCCGAACTCAGCGCGGCGCCGCCGGACGAGGCGGTGCGGACGCCGCCGCCCGGCGTCGAAGGCCGCGGCTTCAATGTGCGCTTCGCCAAAACGGGGGACGATTTATCGGTGGCGCCGGGGCAGACGGTGCTGGCGGCGGCGCTGGCCAAGGGTATGCGCCTGCCGGCCTCCTGCACCCGCGGCGTGTGCGGCAGCTGCAAGAGCCGTCTGCTGGAAGGCCGGGTGGACATGCGGCACCAGGGCGGCATCCGGCCGCGCGAAGTGGAGCAGGGTTATTTCCTGCCTTGCTGCAGCCTGCCCTTGAGCGATCTGGTGGTGGATCGCTGAGCGCCTGTCCAAAGTCTCGCGAGCCAGGCTGAAACAAGGCGGAAACGAGCGAAAAAGCGGCATGTACAAGCGGCATTGCGCGTTTTGAGCGGGTACTCACCGTACAACGCTTCACGAGGCGCAGCCGTCTTTGACCGCTTCCGCGCGCGCGTCCGTCGCCTCCCTGTCCTTCACGCCTGCCCGGCCGCGGCCGGCGTTTTTGTTTTTGCCGCCGGCGGCGGATTGCGGTTTTTTTACGACACAGGCCGGCCGGGCCGGAGACGAAAGCCGGCGCTGGATTTGGCGGCCAGGCCTATGCCGGCCGGTTTTGCGCGCGGATGTCGGATTTGGACGGCTTGTTGTCGGAATACCCTTACTTGGCCCAGCCCTTCCTTCCTATCTTGAACCTTGATTTACATTAAACATTCTTCGAATTGTCAGCGGCCGCGCCGAAGGGAGCCGGGATGCAAACGATCAAGGTCGAGGTCAGAAACCTCCACAAGGTGTTCGGCGGCAAGCCGGCGGAAGTGATGTCCTTGCTGCGGGCCGGCGAGAGCAAGGACGAAGTGTTTCGGCGCACCGGGGCGGTGGTGGGCGTCAACGACGTGTCGTTCTCGGTGCGCGCCGGCGAAATCTTCGTGCTGATGGGCCTGTCCGGCTCCGGCAAATCCACGCTGATCCGCCTGATCAACCGCTTGCTGGAGCCCAGCGCCGGCCAGATCCTGCTGGACGGCCAGGACCTGACCCGGCTGTCGCCCAGGCAATTGGTGGCCTTGCGCCGCCGCGACATGAGCATGGTGTTCCAGAGCTTCGCGCTGATGCCGCACCGCACGGTGCTGGACAACGCCGCCTTCGGCCTGGAAGTGGCCGGCCTCGGGCGCAAGGCCCGCGAGGCGCGGGCGCGGGAAGTGCTGGAGCAAGTGGGGCTGGCCGCCTTCGCCGGCAAGTACCCGCATCAGCTCTCCGGCGGCATGCAGCAGCGGGTGGGCCTGGTGCGCGCGCTGGCGGTCAATCCCTCGCTGATGCTGATGGACGAGGCCTTCTCGGCGCTGGACCCGCTCAAGCGCGCCGAGCTGCAGGACTTGCTGCTGCAATTGCAGCGCGAGCAGCGCCGCACCATCGTCTTCGTCTCCCATGATCTGGAAGAGGCGCTGCGCATCGGCAGCCGCATCGCCATCATGGAGGGCGGCCGGCTGGTGCAGGTGGGCAGCCCGCGCGAAATCATCGAATGCCCGGCCGACGACTATGTGCGCAACTTCTTCAAGAGCGTGGACACCTCGCGCTATCTGCAGGCCAAGGATCTGATCGAAGCCGCGCCGCCGCCGCGCGCGACGGCCGCTCCGCACGTGGAGCCGTCCTGTAGCCTGTCCGATGTGCTGTTGCGGCTCCAGGGGCAGGCCGAACCGCTGCAGGTGCGCGACGACGACGGCCGCTGCCTGGGCGTGATCACCCCCAGCAGCGTGCTCAACAAGCTGTCCCAGCACCGCCCTAGCGCGGCCGCCCACCACTGAACCCCAACGGGCGTCGCCGGCGCGGGGGCGTGTGGCTCTCGCCGTCCTGAGCGCGTCCGGCGAGACGAGGAGCACGCCGCATGGCCGACACCAGTCCCCAGTCCCCGCTGCCGATAGGCAGCTGGGTCAACCAGATCATCCATTTTCTGCTGGAAAACAACGCCGGCGCCTTCGACGCCGTCGGCGGCGGCATCGACTGGTTCGCCACCCAGGTGGAGGCCTTGTTGCAGGGCGTGCCGCCATGGGCGCTGGCCGGCGTGTTCGCCGGCGTCGGCCTGTGGCGGCTGGGCTGGAAGTTCGCCGTCTTCGTCTGCGCGGCGCTGGGCCTGATCTGGGCCACCGGCTTCTGGAGCCAGACCGTCGCCACGCTGGCGCTGACCCTGTCCGCCACCTGCGTCAGCCTGATGCTGGGCGTGCCGCTGGGCATCTGCTGCGCGCGCTGGCGCTGGGTCAACGCCCTGGTGCGGCCGGCGCTGGACTTCATGCAGACCATGCCGGCTTTCGTTTATCTGATTCCCGCGGCAATGTTCTTCGGACTGGGGCGGGTGCCGGGCATCCTGGCCACGGTGGTGTTCGCGGTGCCGCCGGCGGTGCGCTTGACCAATCTGGGCATCCGCCAGGTGAACCGGGAGCTGGTGGAGGCGGGCAACGCCTTCGGCTGCACCTCTTGGCAATTGCTGTTCAAGGTGCAGCTGCCCATCGCGCTGCCGTCCATCATGGCCGGGGTCAATCAGACCATCATGATGGCGCTGTCCATGGTGATCATCGCCTCCATGGTGGGGGCCGGCGGCCTGGGCAACGATGTTCTGGCCAGCATACAGCGGCTGGACGTCGGCCTCGGTTTCGAGAGCGGGCTGGCGGTGGTGCTGCTGGCCATCATCCTGGACCGGATCACCGAAAGCTTCGGCCGCGCGCCGGAAGCGGGCGCCGCGGCCGACGGCTGAGGATGAAACAGGAGGAAACCAGGGACGAAACAATACCTGCGCAACGGTTTTCAAGGCCGGCTGCGAACCGCTTCGGAGCAGAACAACAATTCTTGCAACGCACACATTGGAGGTCGTGATGGGACCGCAACAGATCGCCTCGTTGTCGCATATCGCCTTTTTGCTGCTGGACCGGTTTTCAATGATCGCGTTCTCCAACGCGGTGGAGCCGTTGCGCATGGCCAACTACCTGTCGCGCAAGAAGCTGTACCGCTGGAGCCTGCTGTCGGCGGACGGCGAGCCGGTCAGCGCCAGCAACGGCCTGAGCCTGTCGCCGATCTCCGCGCCGGGCCCTCCGCAGCAGTACGACATGCTCATCGTCTGCGGCGGCTGCCAGGTGCGCGAGGCGGCCACCGACAAGGTGCAGGCGCTGATCCGCCGCTTCGCCGCCCAGGGCGTGCCGCTGGGATCGATCTGCACCGGCACCTTCGCGCTGGCCCGGGCCGGGGTGCTGAACGGCTACCGCTGCGCCATCCATTGGGAAAACCTGCTGTCCATCAGCGAGGAATTCCCCCGCACCCGCTTCACCTCGGACCTGTTTGTGCTGGACCGGGACCGCTTCACCTGTAGCGGCGGCACCGCGCCGCTGGATTTCATGTGCCATCTGATCCGCCACAAGGGCGGCAAGAGCCTGGCGGCCGACGTCTCGGTGCAATTCATCGTGGACCGGCTGCGTGACGACGGCGACCGCCAGCACATCCCGCTGCTGGCGCGCATCGGCACCGGGCACGAGGCCTTGCTGGACGCCGCCTTGTCGATGGAGAGCAATATCGAGAACCCGCGCTCGCTGGAACATCTGGCGGCGGAGCTGGGCGTGTCGCTGCGCCATCTGGAGCGCTTGTTCAAGCGTTATCTGAGCACCACGCCGGCGCAATACTATCTGGACCTGCGCCTGCGCCGGGCGCGCGAACTGCTGCTGCAAACCAATATGAGCGTGATGGAAGTCACCGTGGCCTGCGGCTTCCTGTCCTCCTCGCATTTTTCCAAGTCCTACCGCGGGCTGTTCGGCTACCCGCCCAGCCGCGAGCGGCAGCAATACCTGGTGGCGGCCGGGGCCATCGCCTGAACGCCTGTTCAAGGCCGGCCGCGCCTTGTCTCGTTCCGGCTCGCGAGACCTTGAACGGGTGCTGGAAACCTAATGGGCGGCGCGGCAGCGGCCGCCGGGCGGACTCTCGCCATCATCGCTGCCCGGGAGGAAGGGATGAATCGATTCAAAGCAATGTCCGCGGCGCTGCTGCTGGCCATCGCCGGCAGCGCGGCGGCACGGGAGCCGGCCGCCTGCCGCAATGTGCGTTTCGCCGATGTCGGCTGGACCGACATCGCGGCCACCACCGGCATGGCCAGCGTGGTGTTGGAGGCGCTGGGCTACCGCCCCAGCGTGACCATGGCCTCGGTGCCCATCGCCTTCTCCGGGCTCAAGAGCCGGCAGATCGACGTGTTCCTCGGGTATTGGAGCCCGTCGATGACGCCGCTGATCGAACCCTATCTGAAAGCGGGCCAAATCAAGGTGCTGACCGAGCCCAATCTGAGCGGGGCCAAATACACGCTGGCGGTGCCGGACTACGTGGCCGCCGCCGGCCTGCGGGATTTCAAGGACATTGCCCGTTTCAAGGCGCAGCTGGACGGCAAGATCTACGGCATTGAAGCCGGCAACGACGGCAACCGCCTGATCGACGACATGATCCGCAAGCAACAGTACGGCTTGGGCGGCTTCAAGCTGGTGGAGTCCAGCGAGGCCGGCATGCTGGCCGAACTGGAACGCGCCGAGCGGCGGAAGAAATGGATGGTATTCCTGGCCTGGGAGCCGCACCCGATGAACGTCAGGCACAAGCTGCGCTATCTGTCCGGCGGCGACGCGGTGTTCGGCCCCAATTTCGGCGCGGCCAGGGTCTTCACCGCGCTGCCGCCGGATTACGAAGCGCGTTGCGCCAATGTCGGCCGCTTGCTGCGCAATCTGCGCTTCAGCACCGATATGGAAAACCGGGTGATGGGGCCGATCATGGACAAGATCAGGCCGGAGGTGGCGGCGCGGGAGTATTTGAAAAAGAACCCGGCGGTGCTGACGAGCTGGCTGGCGGGAGTGGACACCTTCGACGGCCGGCCTGGGCTGAGCGTCGTCGGCCAGGCGCTGGCGCGCTGAGAACCTGTTTACGATCGTGGCGCGTTTGATCGCAAAGGGGTCGCTTTGACTCAAGGCCGGCGTCGCTTTCTTTCCTAGCATCGGGAGCTGATGTCGCCGGTATCCGCCGGCGCGGCAGCGAGGAGACGATGATGACAGGCAATCGCGGAGTGGTGTACCTGGCGCCGGGCCAGGTGGAAGTGCGCTCCATACCCTTTCCGGAACTGGCGTCCCCGGCCGGGCGCAAGCTCGGCCACGGCGTCATTCTCAAGGTGCTGAGCACCAATATCTGCGGCTCGGACCAGCATATGGTGCGCGGCCGCACCACGGCGCCGGCCGGTCTGGTGCTGGGGCATGAAATCACCGGCGAGGTGATAGAGACGGGCGGCGATGTGGAAACGCTGCGCATCGGCGATCTGGTGTCGGTGCCGTTCAATGTGGCGTGCGGACGCTGCCGCTGCTGCAAGGAGCAGGATACCGGCGTGTGCCTGTCGGTGAACCCGGCGCGGGCCGGCGGCGCTTACGGCTACGTCGACATGGGCGGCTGGGTGGGCGGCCAGGCGGAATACGTGATGGTGCCTTACGCCGACTTCAACCTGCTGAAATTTCCGGACCGGGATCAGGCGCTGGCCAAGATCCGAGACCTGACCTGCTTATCCGACATCCTGCCCACCGGCTATCACGGCGCGGTGTCGGCCGGCGTGGGGCCGGGCAGCACGGTCTACGTGGCCGGCGCGGGTCCGGTGGGCTTGGCGGCGGCGGCTTCCGCGCGCTTGCTGGGCGCGGCGGTGGTCATCGTCGGCGACGTCAATCCGGCGCGGCTGGCCCATGCCCGCGCCGTCGGCTTTGAAACCGCGGATCTGTCGCAGGACGCGACGCTGGGCGAGCAGATCGCCGCCATCCTGGGCGTTCCGGAGGTGGATTGCGCGATCGACGCCGTCGGTTTCGAGGCGCGCGGCCACGGCCACGCCGCCTCGCGGCAGGAGGCGCCGGCCACCGTGCTCAACGCCTTGATGGAAGTGACGCGCGAGGCCGGGCGCATCGGCATTCCCGGGCTCTACGTGACCGACGACCCCGGCGCGGTGGACGAGGCGGCCAAGCAGGGCAGCCTGTCGGTGCGCTTTGGCCTGGGCTGGGCCAAGTCGCACAGCTTCTTCACCGGCCAGACTCCGGTGATGAAGTACAACCGCGCGTTGATGCAGGCGATTCTGTGGGACCGCATCCCCATCGCCGAAGTGGTGGGCGTGGAGATCATCAGCCTGGACAACGCGCCCAGGGGCTACGCCGAGTTCGACGGCGGCGCGCCGAAGAAATTCGTCATCGATCCGCATGGGCAGTTGCGCTAGCCTACTCTGTTGGCTGGGCATGGGCGGCCTGGTCCTGGACGCGCAGGCTTGGGATGCGTCCGCGACCAGCCCGCTGCCCGGCGGCATCGCGCCGAGGCAGCGCATTGTGGCGCCCAGGGCGAGCCTGGGTCCCGGGCTGCCGTCAACGTCCTTGACGAGAGACGTCTCTCCGCCGGAGGACGAAGCCGCGCTGCTCTCCGGCGCCTGCCGGAACCGCCACTTGAACCCCGAGGCGATTCGGGCGCATGCTAAATCCCGGCTCAGCGACATCAGCGCCAGCGAGTTGAGCGCTTACCGCCTTGAAGGCATCGTGCCGCAGGGGCCGAACCGGCGCGGGCCCTGGAGCAGCTTCGACTGGGTGTTCACCCGGCCCGACGGCGTGTTGCTGGTGTTGAGCGAATGGGATTTCGTCGCCGACGGCGGCGGCGTGCTGGCGCTGCGGGAAGACATGAATATGAGCGTGCGGGGCCATCCGGCCCGTTTTCAGCTCAGGAGCACGCCCTCCGGCAAGCCGGTGTCCGAGCTGAGCTGGGCCAGCCGGCAAAAGCTTTACAGCCTCAAAGTATGGGACGAGGTCGGCCCCGATGCGCGGCAAACCTATAATTCGGCTTGGCTGCTGCGTTTGGCCGAGCAGATCAGGTAAGCGAAGCGGGGGCCTGCTTGCACTCACTGGGAATCGCCATGTCCTTGACCGCGGAACAACAGGCGCGCATCGCCGCGCTGGTATCGGATCATCAAACGCAGCCGGGCGGTTTGCTGCCCTTGCTGCACGCCGTGCAGGACGAGTTGGGCCATGTGCCGGACGCCGCGACGCCGGACATCGCCCGCGCCTTCCGCCTGAGCCGCGCCGAAGTGCGCGGCGTGCTCAGCTTCTACCACGATTTCCGCGACGAGCCGCCGGCGCGCCATGAGCTGCGGCTATGCCGGGCGGAGGCCTGTCAGAGCATGGGTTCAGAGGCGCTGGCGCAAAGGCTGCGGGCGCGCACCGGCCTGGACGACGCCGGCCGCAGCGCCGACGGCGGCCTGGAACTGCGGCCGGTGTACTGTCTGGGCGCCTGCGCCTGCGCGCCGGCCTTGCTGCTGGACGGCGAATTGCACGCGCGGATCGACGCCGCCATGTTGGACGCCTTGCTGGCCGGCTGTCTGGAGGAGGGCGGCGCATGCTGACCTTCCATCTACCCTGTGATTCCGCGGCGCGGGCGCTGGGCGCGGACCGGACCGCGCGGGCGCTGGCCGAGGCGGCGGCGCGACGCGGCCTGGAAGTGGACATCCGGCGCAATAGTTCGCGCGGCCTGTACTGGCTGGAGCCCTTGCTGGAAATGGACACGCCGCAAGGCCGCGTCGGCTTCGGGCCCTTGACGGCGGCGCAGGCGGACAGCGTGCTGAGCGCCGTGCTGGAGGCGGACGGCCAGCATCCGCTGGCGCTGGGCTTGCTGGAGCGCCTGCCCTATCTGGCCGGCCAGCAGCGGCTGTTGTTCGCGCGCGCCGGGCTGACCCGTCCCTTGTCGCTGGACGATTATCTGGACCACGGCGGCTATCGCGGCCTGGCCCACGCGCTGGAACTGGGCGGCGAGGGCACGCTGGACTGCGTGCTGGAATCCGGCCTGCGCGGCCGCGGCGGCGCGGCCTTTCCCGCCGGCGTCAAATGGCGCACGGTGCGCGAGGCGGCGGCGGACGGCAAATACGTGGTGTGCAACGCCGACGAGGGCGATTCCGGCAGCTTCGCCGACCGCATGCTGATGGAGGGCGACCCCTTTTTGTTGATCGAGGGCATGACTATCGCGGCGCTGGCGGTGGGGGCGACCCGCGGCTACCTCTATGTCCGCTCCGAATACGCCGCGGCGGCGGAGACGCTGCGGCGGGCGTTGGAGATCGCCCGCCGGCGCGGCTATTTGGGGCCCGATCTGCAAGGCAGCGGCCGCGAGCTGGAACTGGAGCTGCGCCTGGGCGCGGGCGCGTATATCTGCGGCGAAGAAACAGCCATGCTGGAATCGCTGGAGGGCCGGCGCGGCGAAGTCCGGGCCAAGCCGCCGCTGCCCGCGCTCAGCGGCCTGTTCGGCCGTCCCACCCTGGTGCACAACGTGTTGACCCTGGCCTCGGTGCCCACCATCCTGGCCCGCGGCGCGCCGTACTACCGCGATTTCGGGGTGGGCCGCTCGCGCGGCACCATGGCGTTTCAGCTGGCCGGCAATGTGCGGCGCGGCGGCCTGGTGGAGCGCGGCTTCGGCCTGAGCCTGCGCGAGTTGATCGAGGACTACGGCGGCGGCTGCGCCAGCGGCCGGCCGGTCAAGGCGGCGCAGGTGGGCGGGCCGCTGGGCGCCTGGCTGAGCCCGGCGCAGTTCGACACCGCGCTGGACTACGAGGCTTTCGCCGCCGTCGGCGCCATGCTCGGCCACGGCGGCGTGGTGGTGTGCGACGACAGCGTCGACATGGCGCGGATGGCGCGTTTCGCCATGCGGTTTTGCGCCGAGGAGTCTTGCGGCAAGTGCACGCCCTGTCGCATCGGCTCCACCCGCGGCGTGGAGGTGATGGACCGGCTGTTGGCGGCCGGCGACGCCGCGGAGCGGCGCCGGCATTGGACCCTGCTGCGGGATTTGTGCGAGACCATGCGGCACGGTTCGCTGTGCGCGCTGGGCGGTTTGACGCCCTTGCCGGTGTTGAGCGCGGCGCGGGGTTTCCCCGCGGATTTCGGCCTGGACCCGGCCATCGTCGAGGAGGACGCGCCATGAGCTGCCAGTTTGACCCCAAGCCGGTCCCGACGGCGGACCTGGGCACGCCGGCGCGCGAGGGCGCGCCGGTGAGCCTGAGCATAGACGGCGTCGAGATCACCGTGCCGGCCGGCACCTCGGTGCTGCGCGCCGCCGCGCTGCAGGGCGCGCGCCTGCCCAGGCTGTGCGCCACCGACAGCCTGGAGCCGTTCGGCTCCTGTCGCATGTGCCTGGTGGAAATAGACGGCCAGCGCGGCTATCCGGCCGCCTGCACCACGCCGGTGAGCGCGGGCATGGCGGTGCGCACGCAGAGCGAGGCCTTGGCCAGGCTGCGGCGCGGCGTGATGGAACTCTATGTGTCCGACCACCCGCTGGATTGCCTGGGCTGCGCCGCCAACGGCGATTGCGAACTGCAGACCGTGGCCGGCCAGGTGGGACTGCGCGAAGTGCGCTACGGTCTGGCCGGGGCCAATCATCTGGCCGATGCCAAGGATGAGTCCAATCCTTATTTCGATTACGACCCGGCCAAATGCATCGTCTGCAACCGCTGCGTGCGCGCCTGCGAGGAAACCCAGGGGACTTTCGCGCTGAGCATCGTCGGCCGCGGTTTCGATTCCCGCGTCCGCGCCGCCGGCGGCGCGGACTTCCTCGGCTCGGAATGCGTGTCCTGCGGCGCCTGCGTGCAAGCCTGTCCCACCGCCACGCTGGTGGAGAAAAGCGTGGTCGCGCAGGGGCAGCCGGAGCGCAGCGTGGCGACCACCTGCGCTTATTGCGGCGTGGGCTGCGGCTTCCGCGCCGAACTCAAGGGCGAGCGCGTGGTGAGAATGACGCCGGACCGGGACGGCCGCGCCAATCACGGCCATTCCTGCGTCAAGGGCCGCTTCGCCTGGGGCTACGCCACCCATCCGGACCGCATCGTCAAACCCATGCTGCGCGCCGGCATCCACGAGCCCTGGCGGGAGGTGAGCTGGGAACAGGCGCTGGAGCATGTGGCCGGCGAGTTCCGCCGCCTGCAGACGCGCTACGGCCGCGACGCCGTCGGCGGCATCAGCTCCAGCCGCTGCACCAATGAGGAAACCTATCTGGTGCAGAAGCTGGTGCGCGCCGCCTTCGGCAACAACAATATCGACACCTGCGCCCGCGTCTGCCACTCGCCCACCGGCTACGGCCTCAAGCAGACTCTGGGCGAATCCGCCGGCACCCAGGATTTCGATTCGGTGCTGAGCGCCGACGTGATCCTGGTGATAGGCGCCAATCCCAGCGACGCCCACCCGGTGTTCGGCTCGCTGCTGCGGCGACGGCTGCGCGAGGGCGCGCGGCTGATCGTCATCGACCCGCGCCGCATCGATCTGGCCGATTCGCCGCACGCGGCGCCGGCGCTGCATCTGGCCTTGCGGCCCGGCAGCAATGTGGCCGTGCTCAACGCGCTGGCCCATGTGCTGGTGAGCGAAAACCTGTTGGATCAAGACTTCATCGCCCAGCGCTGCGAGGCCGAGGCCTTCCGGCTCTGGCGCGACTTCGCGGCAGAAGCGGACAATGCGCCGGAGCGCGTCGCCGAGACCAGCGGGGTGCCGGCGGCGCTGATCCGCGAGGCGGCGCGGCTGTACGCGGGCGGCGGCAACGCCGCCATCTACTACGGCCTGGGCGTCACCGAACACAGCCAGGGCAGCACCGCGGTGATGGCCATCGCCAATCTGGCCATGGCCACCGGCAATCTTGGCCGCGCCGGCGTCGGCGTCAACCCGCTGCGCGGCCAGAACAATGTGCAGGGCTCCTGCGACATGGGCTCTTTCCCGCACGAACTGCCCGGCTACCGCCATGTGTCCGACGACGCGGTGCGCGCGCGCTTCGAGGCGGACTGGGGCGTGGACTTGCAGCCGGAGCCGGGGCTGCGGATTCCCAATATGCTGGACGCGGCGCTGGACGGCGGTTTCAAGGGCTTGTACTGCCAGGGCGAGGACATCGCGCAGAGCGACCCCAACACCCAGCACGTGGCCGCCGCGCTGACGGCGATGGAGTGCGTGGTGGTGCAGGACCTGTTTTTGAACGAAACCGCCAAATACGCCCATGTGTTTCTGCCCGGCAGCTCCTTCCTGGAAAAGGACGGCACCTTCACCAATGCCGAGCGGCGCATCTCGCGGGTGCGCCGGGCGATGCGTCCGCTGGCCGGCATGGCGGACTGGGAGGTGACCGCGGCGCTGGCGGCGGCGCTGGGCTATCCGATGGCTTATGCGCACCCGTCGGAAATCATGGACGAGATCGCGCGGCTGACGCCCAGCTTCGCCGGGGTCAGCTACGCCAAGCTGGACCGGCTGGGCAGCCTGCAATGGCCGTGCAACGAGGCGGCGCCCGAGGGCACGCCGGTGATGCACGTCGACCGTTTCTCCCGCGGCCTGGGGCGCTTCGTCGTCACCCGCTATGTGGCGACTTCGGAGCGGGCGGGCAAGCGTTTCCCGCTCTTGCTGACCATCGGGCGGATTCTCAGTCAGTACAATGTCGGCGCGCAGACCCGGCGCACCGAAAACCGGCTTTGGCACGCCGAAGACAGGCTGGAAATCCATCCGGTCGACGCCGAGGCGAGGGGCGTCGTCGACGGCGACTGGGTGGCGGTGCACAGCCGCGCCGGCGACACCGCCTTGCGCGCCAAAGTGACCGAACGGGTGGCGCCGGGGGTGGTGTACACCACCTTCCATCATCCGGAGTCCGGCGCCAATGT
Organism: Chromobacterium sp. Panama; assembly: GCF_003052555.1. Taxonomy (NCBI): domain Bacteria; kingdom Pseudomonadati; phylum Pseudomonadota; class Betaproteobacteria; order Neisseriales; family Chromobacteriaceae; genus Chromobacterium; species Chromobacterium sp. Panama. Next base: position 2,409,607 of record NZ_QARX01000001.1, on the reverse strand, counting down.
GGTGACCACCGACAACTCGGATTGGGCCACCAACTGTCCGGAGTACAAGGTCACCGCGGTGGAGGTGAGGAAGACCGCGCGGCCGTCGGAGTGGCAGCGCTGTTTCCATGGTTTCGGCGACGAGCAGCAAAGACTGCTGGCCGCCGGACGGCGGACGGGGAGCCAGACGGAATGAGGCCGGAGCCGCTGGTGAAGATGATCAACGAGATCGCGCGCTTCTTCGAGGACGCGCAGGGGGAGGACGCGGCGGCCGAGGTCGCCCAGCATCTGCGGCGTTTCTGGACGCCGGCGATGCGCGCAGGCCTGCTGACGCATTGGCGGAGCGCCGGCGCGGCAAGCGGGCTGGTTCCGTTGGCGGCGCGGGCCTTGGGCTGTTTGGAGCAGATGTCCGACAAGGCCGCTGGCTAAGAGTCTGTTTACGATCTGCTGCGCTTGGCGAGACGTCTCACGGTGGGTACCGCTTCGAAACGCTGATGTGCCACGAGCGTATTCCGCTTTTTCGCTCGTTTTCGCCTTGTCTCGCTTTTGCCCGCGAGACTTGGAACAGGCTCTTAAGAGCTTGTTCAAGATGGCCGGCGCTGCCTGTCGGGCGGCGCCGGCGATACGCAAAAACACGCGGCGCAGGCCGCGGATCGCCGCGGCGTCAGCGTCGCCGGCGCGGGGACGGGCCACAGCCGGCGGCGGCCGGTTGCGGACTTTCGCAAGCGGGGCCCGCGTGGTCCCGACCGTGCCGGAGCAAGCGCCATGACGACTACCCTGATCAAGATCGATCTCGATCAATCCCCTTACGACAATCCGCAGATCCACAACCGCTGGCATCCTGACATTCCCATGGCCTGCTGGGTGCTGCCCGGCGACGACTTCGTGCTGGAGTGCTACGACTGGACCGGCGGCCAGGTGCGCAACGACGATTGCGCCGAGGACATCCGCGACCTGGATCTGAGCGCCGTGCATTTTCTGTCCGGCCCGGTGGGCGTGGCCGGCGCGCAGCCCGGCGACTTGCTGGTGGTGGATTTGCTGGACATCGGCGCCTTGCCGGAGCGGCAATGGGGTTTCAACGGCATTTTCTCGCGCAGCAACGGCGGCGGTTTTCTCAGCGAGCATTTTCCGCACGCGCAAAAGACGATATGGGATTTCCAGGGGCTTTACGCCCGCAGCCGCCATATTCCCGGCGTCCGTTTCGCCGGGCTGATCCATCCCGGCCTGATAGGCTGCCTGCCCAGCCGGCCGTTGCTGGAGGAGTGGAACCGGCGCGAGGCCGAATTGCTGCGCGAGAATCCGCGCGCGGTGGCGCATCTGCCTTTCGCGCCCAGCGCGCATATGGGGCGCTTGGGCGGCGAGACGGCGCGGCGCGCGGCGGAGGAGGCGGCGCGCACGGTGCCGCCGCGCGAGCATGGCGGCAATTGCGACATCAAGGACTTGTCGCGCGGCGCCCGCGTGTTTCTGCCGGTCTATGTCGACGGCGCCGGCCTGTCGGTGGGCGATCTGCACTTCAGCCAGGGCGACGGGGAGATCACCTTTTGCGGCGCCATCGAGATGGCGGGTTGGGCGCATCTGAAGGTGGATCTGATCAAGGGCGGGGTGGCGGCCTACGGCATCCGCAATCCGGTGTTCCAGCCCAGCCCGCTGGCGCCGCGTCACGGCGATTACCTGATTTTCGAGGGCGTGTCGGTGGACGAGCATGGCGGCCAACACTATCTGGATGTGCAAGTGGCTTATCGTCAGGCCTGCCTGAACGCCATCGACTATCTGGGCAAGTTCGGCTATTCGCGCGCCCAGGCCTACAGCATTCTCGGCTGCGCGCCGGTGCAGGGGCATGTCAGCGGGGTGGTGGACGTGCCCAACGCCTGCGCCACGCTGTGGCTGCCGACGGACATCTTCGATTTCGACATCCGGCCGCAAGCCGGCGGGCCCCGGCCGCAGCCGCTGGACGGCGTGCCAGTGCCCTTATCCTATGATCTGTAAGAGTCTGGCAATGTCTGCTGCGCTTCGGCGATACGGCGTTGGAAACATCCTCAAAATGCTCATGCGCCGCGCCTACCTTCCGCTTCTTCGCTAGTTTTCGCCTTGTCTCGTCCTTTAAGGCGCGACTTGATAGACCGGGTGGTCCGGCGGAATCAGCTCGGTGGCGAGGAAATCGATGAAGGCGCGCACCGCCGGCAGCAGGCCGCGGCGGGTGGGGAAGGCGGCGTGCAGAATGCCCCAGGGAATGTCGTAGTCCGGCAGCAGCCGCACCAGCTGGCCGGCCTGCAGCGCCTCGTGGCAGACCAGTTCCGGCAGCGCGGCCACGCCCAGGCCGGCGATGGCGGCGTCGCGCAGCACGATCAGATCGTCAGTCATCAGCCGGGGGCTGTCTATCTGCACGGTGTAGGCGTGGCCGGCCTGATCCAGCAAGGCCCATTGGCCGCGGCCGTCGGGCCGGCTCATGGTCAAGGCCGGCCAGCCGGCCATGTCGGCCGGATGCCTGGGGGCCGGGCGCTCGGCCAGCAAGGCCGGGCTGGCCACCAGGGAGGTCTGGGCGGTGGCCAGCCGGCGCACCACCAGATTGGCGCTGTCCTCGATCACATTGCGCACGCGGATGGCCACGTCCACTCCTTCTTCTATCAGGTCCACGCGCCGGTTGCTGGAATCCAGCTGCACCCGCAGCAGCGGGTGGCGGGCCATGAAGCGGGGCAGGGCCGGGGCCAGCAGGGTCTTGGACAGCAGTTCCGGACAGCTGACCTTGATCAGGCCGCGCGGCTCGGCGCTGCTGCGGGCGATGGCCTCGTCGGCGGCTTCGGCTTCCTCCAGCATCGCCTGACAGTGTTGGTAGTACTGCTGGCCGATCTCGGTCAGCGACAGGCGGCGGGTGGTTCTTTGCAGCAGGCGCACGCCCAGCCGCTGCTCCAGCTCCGCCACGCGACGGGACAGCCGGGATTTGGGGATGCCCAGCACGCGGCCGGCGGCCATGAAGCCGCCGTGCTCAACCACTTTGGCGAAGTAGAGCAGATCGTTCAGGTCCTGCATGATTGTCTCGCTGATGGAACAATGTTTCCGATTTTTGCAGTCTAGTGCGGATTGGTTCGGAAAACTATCATGCAATCACTTTCTCTACCCAGACACCAAGGACCCGACCATGAAACTGTTGCATCTCGACTCCAGCATCCTCGCCGCCAACTCGGTTTCCCGCCAACTGACCGCCGTTGTCGCCGACACCCTGCGCCAGCGTCACTCCAATGTGGAAACCGCTTACCGCGATCTGGCCGGCCAGCCCATCGCCCACCTGTCCGGCGAAATCATCGGCGCCAATTTCACCGCCGAGGCGGACTGGACCGCCACTCAGCGCAGCGAAGCCGCGCTGAGCAATGAGCTGATCGAAGAATTCCTGGCCGCGGACGTGGTGGTGATCGGCGCGCCGATGTACAACTTCTCCATCCCGTCGCAATTGAAAGCCTGGGTGGACCGCGTGGCCGCCTCCGGCCGCACGTTCAAATACACCGAGAACGGTCCGGTGGGCCTGGCCGGCGGCAAGAAGGTGATCGTGGTGTCCTCGCGTGGCGGCGTTTACAGCACCGAGCAGGGCCAGCTGATGGACTTCCAGGAAGACTACCTGAAGACGGTGATGGGCTTCCTGGGCGTGAACGACGTGGCTTTTGTCCGCGCCGAAGCGGTGAATATGGGCGAAGACAAGCGCGCCACCGCCATCCACGCGGCCAAGGACGCCATCGCCAAACTGGCGCTGTAATTCTCCTGCCGCAAACGAAGACAGCCGGCCCTTGATGGGCCGGCTGTTTTGCGTCTGGCACGAGCGGAGAATCTGCTCAATGCCTTTGTCGGGGTTAGCCCGCCGACGCGCAGCAGATCGTAAACGTTCTCAGGGCAGCTTGCAGCTGTCCGACAGCTTGTCCAGCCCCTGCTGCTCGTGGCGGAAACTGGCCTTGGGCGGCGTGTGGCTGTAGTCGAGGGTGACGACGTAGAGGCTGTCGAAGTCGTTCTTGTCCCATTTGGGCACCTTGTCCGCCGAGCCCTTGTCGCCGTAATCCTGCATCAGGCTGACGGCGAGTTCGCGCAGCAGCTTGTGCTCCCAGGCGATGTAGACGGTTTTGCCGTGCTGCAGCGGGTTGACCAGTTGCTGTTGCAGCGCGTCGATGGCTTCCATGTCGAAGTTGCTGTTCACCGGCAGGCCCAGGGAGATGGCGGTGGGCTCGATGGTGGCCAGCGGGCGGATGTAGTTGAAGGTGCCGGCGGGGTCCCGGGTCTGGCTGGCGGTGGAGGGCGCGAAGATCTGGTCGGCCCGCCCATATTTTTTGGGCAGCAGCTTGGCCAGTTCCAAAGAGCGGTTGAAGCCCTTGCAATTGAGCTGGCCGTAGCCGCCCTCGGGTTTTTCGCCGTGGCGCAGCATAACCAGCGTCTGGGTCTGCGGCGCCGGGGCGGCGTGCAGCAGGGGGCTGGCCAGCATGGCCAACAGCAGGCTGAGGCGGGAGAGTTTCATCGCGGGGTCCGTTGAGTCGAAACCCGCTCAGTGTCCCGCAGCGGACGGCGGCGGCGCAAGCTGGAACAAGGATCAGGGTTGCAGCTGCAACTGGGCCACGCTGTCCGCGCTCAGGTATTTGCCGAAGATCTTGCGCAGGGCGCCGTCCTTGAGCATTTGCTGCAGCTGGGCCTGCCATTGTTCCGCCTGCTGCGGGCTGAAGGCGCTGTGCGCCAGCATCAGGCCGCCGGCGATGCGTTCCGAGTTGGGGAACAGGTCCAGCACCGTCACCTGGCCGGACAGGGCCGGGGAGTTGAGCCAGCTGTCGTAGCTGAAAGGGTGGGCGAAGGCGGCGGTGACGATGCGTTGGGACAACATGGCGTAGAGGTCGCGTTCGTCGTTGGCCATCACCACCTTGCCGCGTTTGGCCAGTTGTTCGATGAAGGCGTCTTGCTCCGGGCTGTGGCGGTAGCCGCGGATCACGCCCCATTTGACCGCAGGTTCGGCCAGCAACTGCTCCAGGGTGCGCGCGCCGATCTGCTTGGACAGCAAGATCATGTTCTTGCTGTAGAAGTAGGGATAGATCCAGGCGTATTTGCGGCGGTCAGCGGTGGGGATGGTGGAGGTGCCCAGATTCAATTGGCCGTGCTCCAGCATTTTCAGCACGCGGATGCGGGGGTAAACGTCTTCCTGGACGATATTGCAGCCCAGCCGGCGCGCCAGCTCGTGCACCAGGTCCACATCGTAGCCGTGGCCGTTTTCATAGGCGCTGCCAATCAGGTAGTAACCCACTTTCAGGCCGTCGGCCGGGCAGGGCGAATCGCCCAGCGCCGCCGCCGATGCCAGCGCGCCGCCCAGCAGCGCCGCCCAGTGTGCTTTCATGCCGTTCTCCCGTACGCGTTCCGTTTAGCTATAGCCGGATTCGTCGGGTCTTGCCGCATGCGAGTGATTGTTATTCCAGCATGCCGCGCACGCTGTCTTCGCTCAGGTATTTGCGCAGAATGCGCTGCAGGCTGCCGTCCGCGCGCATCGCGTCCAGTTCCGTCCGCCAGCGGCGCATCTGGGGTTCGCTGAAGCTGCGGTGGGACAGCACCAGGCCGTTCTCCAGGCTGCTGTCGCGGAAGGGGTCCATGACCTTGACTTGCAGCCGGGCGCGCGGCTGGCCGTTGAGCCAGTGGTCGTAGACCTGGGGCTGGGAGAAGGCGGCGGAAATGGAGCCGCTGCGCAGCATGTCCAGCAGGTCTTCCTCGTTGGCGGCGCAGATCAGCTTGTCGCGCTTGGCCATTTGCTGCAGGAAATAGTCCTGCAAGGGACTGTTGCGGTAGCCGATGACGGCGCCCCATTTCAGCTTGGGGTCGTTCAGCCATTGTTCCGGCGTCTTGCCTTGCACCGCCGGGCTGAGCAGGGTCATGTTGCGGTCGCGGGTATAGGGCAGCACCCAGGCGTAGCGCAGCCGCTTTTGCAGCGGGATGGTGGAGGTGGCCAGATTGAGCTTGCCGTGTTGCACCAGCAGCAGCACGCGCAGGCGCGGGTATTCGCGTTCTTCGCGGATCTTGCAGCCCAGCCTGCGCGCCAGTCCGTGGACCAGGTCCACGTCGTAACCCTTGCCGCCTTCATAGGCGGTGGTCGTCGGGTAGTATCCAACCTTCAGCCCCTCCGCCGGACAGGCGGGCGCGGCGGCGCCGGCCTGCGCCGCGGCGGCGCAAAGGCAGAGGAGGGCGGTCAGGTGCTTGCTCATGGCGCTTCCTTTGCCGAGGGTGGACGAAAACAAGACAGGCTGCCGGAAGGGCAGCCTGTCGGCGGCGCTGTAAACGCGGTTTACAGCTTGATCAGCGTGCTCTTCAGCTCAGTGTATTTTTCCAGCGCGTGCAGCGACTTGTCGCGGCCGTTGCCGGATTGCTTGAAGCCGCCGAAGGGGAAGTTCATGTCCCCGCCTTCATCATAGCAATTCACCCACACCGTGCCGGCGCGCAGGCGGCGCGACACCTGGTGCGCGGTGCTGACGTTGGAGGTCCACACCGCGGCCGCCAGGCCGTATTCGGTGTCGTTGGCGATGCGGATGGCGTCTTCCACGTCGTCGAAGGTGATGACGGACAGCACCGGGCCGAAGATCTCCTCGCGGCAGATGGTCAGATCGGCGCTGGGGCAGTCAAACGCCGTCGGTTCGATGAACAGGCCGGTGTCGGCGTGGGCCGGTTTGCCGCCGAACAGCTTCTTGGCGCCCTCGCTGTCCCCCTTGCCGATATAGGACAGCACCTTGTCGTACTGGATGCGGTCCACGATGGCGCCCATATTGGTGGCCGGGTCCAAGGGGTCTTGCGGGTAGTAGCGGGCTGCCGCCGCCTCCAGCTCTTGCAGGAAGCGCGCCTTGATGTCGCGGTGGACCAGCACGCGGGAGCCGGCGGTGCAGACTTCGCCCATATTGTAGAAGATGCCGCCGGCGGCGGCGCGCGCCGCCTGGGCGATGTCCGGGCAGTCCGGCAGGATGATGTTGGGCGATTTACCGCCCAGCTCCAGCCAGACGCGCTTGAGGTTGGATTGCGCGGCGTAGCCGGCGATCAGCTTGCCCACGCCGGTGGAGCCGGTGAAGGCGACGCAGTCCACGTCCATGTGCAGCGCCAGCAATTTGCCCACGTCGCCGGCGCCGGGCAGCACCTGGAACACGCCGTCGGGGATGCCGGCCTGTTTGGCCAGCGCCGCCAGGCGGATGGCGGTGAGCGGGGATTTTTCCGAGGGCTTGATGATCACCGGGTTGCCGGCCGCCAGCGCCGGGCCAAACTTCCAGCTGGCCATCATGATGGGGTAGTTCCACGGCACGATGGCGGCCACCACGCCGATGGCTTCGCGGGTGACCAGGCCCACCACCTTGGGGTCCACCGGCGCCACTTCGCCGCCTATCTTGTCTATGGCTTCGGCGAACCATTCCACGCAATAGGCGCTGCCGGGCAGGTCCACGCTGAGGGTGTCGCTGATGGGCTTGCCCACGTCCAGGGTTTCCAGCAGGGCCAATTCATCGCCGTGCTCGTAGATCAGCGCGGCGAAGCGCTTGAGGATGCGGCCGCGCTCGCGCGGCGGCAGGCCGGACCAGGCGCCGGAGTCGAAGGCTTGGCGCGCGGCGCGCACCGCGCGCTCCACGTCGGCCTCGCCGCACCAGGCCACGTCGGCCAGCTTCTCGCCGTTGGCGGGGTTGTTGCAGGCAAAGCTTTTGCCGTCTTGCGCCGCGCAGTACTCGCCGGCGATGAAGGCGCGCCCTTCGATCTTCAGTTGAGCGGCGAATTGCTTCCATTCGGCATGCGTTCTAGCCATTTACTCTCTCCTTTGATGATCCTGCGCCGTCCGTTGGCGGCGCCGGTATCGCTTGACGCGGGTTTGACTGCTTTGTCGTCTGTCGTGGGCTTGGAGCCGGCGGGGCGGGCAAAGCTCCCCGGCCTGGCCTTATGGCCTGCTGGTCGCCGGATGCGGTCTTGCCGGCGCTTCTTGTTCTTAATGGTTCTTAGAATGTGGGCGGCGAACTGGCGCTGACCACCTCGCAGGTTTCGGCGCCGACGTTGCGAAAGCGATGGGGCAGCCGGCTGTCGAAGTAATACGCGTCGCCCGGCCCCAGGATGCGGCTCTCGTTGTTCACCGTCACTTCTATACTTCCTTTGATGATGACGCCGCCTTCCTGGCCGTCGTGCGTCAACATGTCCGGCCCGGTGTCGGCGCCGGTTTCGTAGACTTCGCGCAGGATGGCGATGTCGCGCTTGTCGTGGGCGGTGCCCACCAGCAGCAGCCGGATCTGCTCATTGCCCAGATTGGGTAATTCGTGGGCCTGGTAGAACACGCGCGCCTGTTCCGGGTCGGAATCAAAGGTGAAAAAATCCGCCAGCGTCATCGGCAGCCCTTCCAGCACCTTTTTCAGCGAGCTGACCGATGGGCTGACCCGATTTTGTTCGATCAGCGAAATGGTGCCGTTGGTGACTCCGGCTCGTTTGGCCAGTTCCCGCTGCGACAGCCCGAAACGATCCCTGACCATGCGTAATCTCGCGCCAACGTCCATGGATTCCTGCTCCGTCAGTATGTTAATAATTTTAGACGCTTTATGATAATTATTTTGTACGGACTCTGCACTACTTGCTGCGACGCAAAATCGAATATCTTTGCATCGGTGGGGGTTTATAGTCAGAATCAGAAACAAGGGGCAAGCGTATTGTGAATTTTCTTAAACGCTTGCGCGGCACTTCCGCAACAAATCTAAGTGAGGAGAGCGACATGCTGATCGGTGTTCCCAAGGAGATCAAGAACCACGAGTATCGTGTTGGCCTAACCCCGTCTGGAGTCCGGGAGTTAGTCGCCAACGGTCACAAGGTTTTGGTCCAGACCCAGGCCGGCCTCGCCATCGGTTTCACCGATGAACAGTATATCCAGGCCGGCGCCTCCATTGCCTCCAGCGCCGAAGAAACCTTCGAACGCAGCGACATGATCGTCAAGGTGAAAGAGCCGCAGCCGGTGGAATGCCGGATGCTGCGCCGGGATCAGCTCCTGTTCACCTATCTGCATTTGGCGCCGGACCCGGAGCAGACCAAATTATTGCTGGAATCGGATGCCATCGCCATCGCTTACGAAACCGTCACCGACGAGCGCGGCGGCCTGCCGTTGCTGGCGCCGATGTCGGAAGTGGCCGGCCGCATGGCGATACAGGCCGGCGCGCACGCGCTGGAAAAGGCCCAGGGCGGCCGCGGCGTCTTGCTGGGCGGCGTGCCGGGCGTGGCCCCGGCGCGGGTGGTGGTGATAGGCGGCGGCGTGGTGGGACTGAACGCCGCGCGCATGGCCATGGGCGCCGGCGCCGAGGTCACCATTCTGGACAAATCGCTGCCGCGCCTGAAGGAAATCGACATGGTGTTCGGCGGCCGCATCAAGACGCTGGTGTCCAACTCCGCCAATATCGAAGACAGCCTGCGCGAGGCGGACCTGGTGATCGGCGCGGTGCTGATTCCGGGCGCGGCGGCGCCCAAGCTGGTGACGCGGCCGATGCTGAAAATCATGAAGCCCGGCGCGGTGCTGGTGGATGTGGCGATAGACCAGGGCGGCTGCTTCGAGACCAGCCGGGCCACCACGCACCAAGACCCCATTTACGTGGTGGACGGCATCGTCCATTACTGCGTGGCCAATATGCCCGGCGGCGTGGCGCGCACCTCCACCCAGGCGCTGACCAACGCCACCTTGCCGTACACGCTGGAGCTGGCCAACAAGGGCTGGCGCCAGGCTTTGCTGGACAACGCCCATCTGCGCAACGGCCTCAACGTCTGCCGCGGCCGGCTCACTTACCAGGCGGTGGCCCAGGCGCTGGGCCACCCGTTCATCGACCCGATCGAAGCCATCAAGGCGGCTTCCTGACCCGTATCAAGGATTCGAAATGTTGCAAGCTATCATCGGCATACCCTGTGACATCAAGATGGTAGGCCCGCTGCCCTTCCACTCCGTGGGCGAGAAATACATCGCCGCCGCGGCCGGCGGCGCCGGCGGCGTGCCGGTGCTGCTGCCGGCGCTGGGCGACAAGACCGCGCTGAGAGACGTGCTGGAACTGGTGGACGGCGTGTTGCTGCCGGGCTCCCTGTCCAATGTCGAACCGCACCGCTACGGCGGCGCGCCCAGCCGGCCCGGCACCATGCACGACCCCATGCGCGACGCCACCACGCTGCCGCTGATCCAGCAAGTGCTGGAGCAGGGCATTCCCCTGCTGGGCATCTGCCGCGGCTTCCAGGAAATCAATGTGGCGATGGGCGGCGAACTGTACCAGCACGTGCAGGAAGAAGAAGGCAAGCGCGACCACCGCGAGCCGGACACGCCGGATCTGGATGCGATGTACGCCCTGTCCCACCCGGTGCGCTTCGCCGAAGACGGCCTGCTGCGGCAATGGACCGGCCAGGAGTCCGCCATGGTCAACTCCCTGCACCAGCAGGGCATCAAGCGGCTGTCCGATCGCCTGATCTGCGAGGCCGTCGCCGACGACGGCCTGGTGGAGGCCTACCGCGTGCGCGACGCCAAGGGCTTCGCCTTCGCCGCGCAATGGCATCCGGAATGGAAGTACTGGGACAACCCGCTGTCCATGGCCATCTTCAAAGCATTTGGCGACGCCTGCCGCCAACGCCGCGAACAGCGGCAACGCGGGCCGCAATTAACCGAGACCTTGTGTCACCACTCGGAATAACACACACAGAGGAAGAGAACATCATGACCCATCAGATCAATGAATGGCTGCGAGAGCACCGGATCACTGAAGTCGAGTGTATCGTCCCCGACATGACCGGCGTGGCGCGCGGCAAGATCGTGCCCAAGGACAAGTTCGTGTCCGACCCGGAAATGCGCCTGCCCGAAGTCGTGCTGATCCAGACTGTGACCGGGGACTACCCCGACGACAGCATGCTGGACCTGACCGACCCGGACATGGTGCTGGCGCCGGACCCGAACACCCTGCGCTTCGTGCCCTGGGCCGTGGATCCCACCGCTCAATTGATCTACGACTGTCTGCGCGCCGACGGCAGCCCGGTGGACGTGGCGCCGCGCAATGTGCTCAAGCGCGTGATCGGCCTGTTCGACGAGATGGGTCTGGAGCCGGTGCTGGCTCCGGAAATGGAATTCTACCTGCTGTCCCCCAATCCGGACCCGGACATCCCGCTGGCCGCGCCGGTGGGGCGCACCGGCCGCGCCGAGTTCGGCCGCCGCTCCTACTCCATCGATGCGGTCAACGAGTTCGACCCGCTGTTCGAAGACATCTACGACTACTGCCACGCGCAGAATCTGGAAGTGGACACCCTGATTCATGAGGTGGGCACCGCGCAGATGGAAATCAACTTCTTGCACGGCAACCCGCTGGAACTGGCCGACCAGGTGTTCCTGTTCAAGCGCACCGTGCGCGAGGCGGCGTTCCGCCACAATATGTACGCCACCTTCATGGCCAAGCCGATGGAGAACGAGCCGGGCTCCGCCATGCACATGCACCAGAGCCTGGTGGACAAGAACACCGGCCGCAATGTGTTCACCAATGAGGACGGCAGCCCGTCCGACCTGTTCTTCCACTACATCGCCGGCCTGCAGAAATACGTGCCCAAGTCCATGCCGCTGTTCGCGCCCTACGTGAACTCATTCCGCCGTTTGTCGCGCTACACCGCGGCGCCGACCAATGTCGAATGGGGTTACGACAACCGCACCGTGGGCCTGCGCGTGCCGCATTCCTCGCCGGCGGCGCGCCGCATCGAAAACCGGGTGCCGGGCGTGGACGTCAATCCCTATATCGCCATGGCCGCGACGCTGGCCTGCGGCTACCTGGGCATCATCAACAAGCTGCAGCCCAGCGAGCCGCGGCAGACCGATGCCTACGAGCTGCCTTACCAGTTTCCCAACTCCTCGGAGGAGTCCTTGCAGCAGCTGGCGTCTTGCAAGGAAATGGCCGAGGTGCTGGGCGAGCGCTTCGTCAGCATGTACGTGGGCATGAAGGAGAAGGAGTTCTCCGAATACTTCCGCGTGATCAGCCCGTGGGAGCGCAAGTTCCTGCTGCTGCACGTGTGATTTAGCTATGACATTGGGCTGATTTGTCCGTTAGAATCAGCCCGGACAGCCAGGATAAGCACTGAAAATACGCCAATGGCGAAGGAGGGGCGGCAGAGAACATCTCCGCCCCGTTGGAGAATACTGGAAGGAAGTCCTATGCAGAATCAACAACGCACGACCGAACAATGGCGCCAACTGGACGCAGCGCATCATCTGCATCCGTTTACCGATACCCAATCGTTGAACCAGCAGGGCGCGCGGGTGATGACTCGCAGCGAGGGGATTTACCTGTGGGATTCCGAGGGCAATAAGATCATCGACGGCATGGCCGGCCTGTGGTGCGTCAATATCGGCTACGGCCGCAAGGAACTGTCCGACGTGGCCAAGAGCCAGATGGACGAACTGCCCTTCTACAACACCTTCTTCAAGACCACCCACCCGGCGGTGGTGGAACTGTCCCACCTGCTGGCGCAAGTGACGCCGGCCGGCTACGAACATGTGTTCTACACCAACTCCGGCTCCGAGGCGGTGGACACCATGATACGCATGGTGCGCCATTACTGGGACGTGCAGGGCAAGAAGGAGAAGAAAACCCTGATCGGCCGCTGGAACGGCTATCACGGCTCCACCATCGGCGGCTCCAGCCTGGGCGGCATGAAGTATATGCACGAGCAGGGCGACCTGCCGATTCCGGGCATGGCCCACGTTGAGCAGCCGTGGTGGTACAAATACGGCAAGGATCTGAGCCCGGACGAGTTCGGCGTGGTGGCCGCGCGCTGGGTGGAAGAGAAAATCCTGGAAATCGGTCCGGAAAAAGTGGCCGCCTTCGTGGGCGAACCCATCCAGGGCGCCGGCGGCGTGATCATCCCGCCGGCCACTTACTGGCCGGAAGTGGAACGCATCTGCCGCAAATACGATGTGCTGCTGGTGGCCGACGAAGTGATCTGCGGCTTTGGCCGCACCGGCGAGTGGTTCGGCTTCGAGCACTTCGGCTTCCGTCCGGACATCTTCACCACCGCCAAAGGCCTGTCCTCCGGCTATCTGCCCATCGGCGCGGTCTTCGTGGGCGAGCGCGTGGCCCAGGGCCTGATCGCCGGCGGCGACTTCAACCACGGCTTCACCTACTCCGGCCACCCGGTGGCCAGCGCGGTGGCGCGCGTCAATATCGAGCTCTTGCGCGACGAAGGCGTCATCGACCGCGTCAAGAACGAAACCGGTCCCTATATGCAGAAGCGCTGGCGCGAGACCTTCAGCCAGTTCGAGCACGTGGACGATGTGCGCGGCGTCGGCCTGATCCAGGCGTTCACCCTGGTCAAGGACAAGAGCAAGCGCGAGCTGTTCCCGGAGTTCGGCGATGTCGGCCTGATGTGCCGCGACATCTTCTTCAGCAACAACCTGATCATGCGCGCCTGCGGCGACCACATCGTGTCCGCGCCGCCGCTGGTGATCAGCAAGGCTGAAATTGATGAAATGCTGGGCGTGGCCGCGCGCTGCATGGAGACGTTCGAGCGCAAATTGAAGGACAGCGGTCTGGTCTGAGCGGAATTCGCGCACGGGCCGGCATCAAGCCGGGGCGGCCAGCCCCGGCTTTTTTCTTGGGGCCTGGAGGCGCGGCCTGTTCGGGCGCGGGTCCGGGTCTCGCGGACCAGGCCGCTGCGGCTCGCGGCCGCAGGGTGACGAGCGTTCCCGTGCGGCGCTCGCCGTGTCGCTGAGGCGCAGCGGGCTTTGAACGGGTTCTCAGTGCCGGTAGGTGCTGAGCCTGACGCCGCCCTCGGGCGTGAAGCTCGCATCCAGCAACAATTCGCCGTGCGGTTTCAAGCGGCAACGCAGCCGGTAGCGCAACACCATTTGCTCGTGGTCGCCGCGGAAATCGACCTCGACCGCGTCCAGCCTGGGTTCGTAGCGCAGCAGGGTCTGTTCGATGCTGCGCATCAGCTGATGGGCGCTGGCGGGCAAATGGCGATAAACGTGGCCCAGGTCCGGCAGGCCGTAATCGGGCAAATGCTTGAGCGAACCGGCGCGCGCGTTCAGGATGCGCCGAATGCTGTCCACCACGCTGCGAGAGAACTGCTGCTCCGGCGCAAGGCGATCCAGCGCTTGGCCGTCGGCAAACTGCCCGGTCAGCATTTCATACAGTGAAGCCCCCATGCTCAGCCCTCCGCCCGACGGCGTTCCAGCGCATAGCCGCGCAACTCCAGTTGCAGCGGCTTGTCGTTGTCCAGCTCCTTCTTGTCCAGCAGCAGCCGCCATTGCCGTTCCGGGCCGGCTTGCCGGAACAGCGCGATCACGCCGACATAGGCCGCGTCCTGGCGGTAAGGCTCGCGCAGGCTGACCGCCGCGCCCGGCCGCAGCAGTACTTGGTGGCTGGCCAACAAGTCATCGGCGAGCACGGACTGATCCTGCTCCAGCAGCGTCGGGTAGGGCGCGGCCAGAAAGGCGGCCTTGTCCTTCAGCTGATACACCCTCACCACCACCGACAGCGGCCGCTGCCCGGCTTCGGTGTTCAGCTCCTCGCTCGCGATCAAATCCAGGTTCAGACGCTCGACGCGGGTGAGGAAGATCTTTTGAGCGGCGCTGACGGTGACGTTCTTGGTGCTTTGCCACAGGCCGCAGCCGCTCAGCGGCAGCGTCAGCCCCAGCCAGACCAGTCCGGCGCTCAGGGCGGGAAGGCGATGTTTCATCCGGGTTCTCCTGGCTGCCGGTCGCAGACGTCCGACAGCGGTTGATAATGACCGATGCGCAAGCGGCGCCAGCGCTGTCCCGCCTCACCGGCCAGGGCGGCGCCCAAGCCCAGCCTGGGCCGGGCGCGGGTGTCCAGGCGGCTGGCCGGCAACCAGTTGGCGGGCAGCTCCAGCCAGATTTCCGCCTCCAGCCGCCATCCCAGGTAAACGCGGGTCAGCGCCAGCACATCCCGGTGCAAGGGGCCGCCGGGCAACAGGGCGGGCACGCAGTCGGCCTGAGCCGGGCGGACGGTCACGGCGATCGCGTGATTGGCGGCGCGCAGCCGGCGGCCCAGGACGAATTCGCCGGCGCGCAGCGGCGGCCGGGCGGAAAGAGGGGGCGGCTCGTCCAGCGCCGCCCAGCGGGGCAGGAATTCCCGTACCCGGATGTCGGCTGCGGGCAAGGCGTGGCGGATCACGCTGGCCAGGCCGGAAGCCGGCCGGGTGCGTTGGCCCAGCAAGGCGAGCAAGCCCAGCATGCGCCCGGCGGGCAGCTGCCGGCGCTCCGCCGCCTCGCCCACGCCCATGCCGATCAGGCCCAGCAGGGCCTTGGACAGCGGATCGCGCGCGCCGGGCCGGAAGGCCAGCGGGTAACGGTATTTGCCCCAGGCGCGATAGAGCAGGGCGGTGAGGCGATGGCTGAACAGATCCAGCATCGCCGCCAGCGCTTCGTGCCCCTCGCGGCGGGCGGCGATGTCGTCCAGAAAGTAATAGGGCAGCACGGCGTCGACTCCGTAAAGCCCCATGAAGGCGGTGCGCAGCACCGGAGGGCGGCCGGTGTCGGGGTCGGCCGGTTCGGCGCGGACGATCTCGCCGGCGGGAAAGCCCAGAGACGGCGAGGGCAGCAGCCGCACCGGCTCGTCGGCCGGG
Source organism: Chromobacterium sp. Panama (assembly GCF_003052555.1). Taxonomy (NCBI): domain Bacteria; kingdom Pseudomonadati; phylum Pseudomonadota; class Betaproteobacteria; order Neisseriales; family Chromobacteriaceae; genus Chromobacterium; species Chromobacterium sp. Panama. The sequence continues at coordinate 2,394,037 of NZ_QARX01000001.1, read as the reverse complement.
CTGTCGGCCGCGCCCAGGCGCCGGTCGCCGGGCAAGCGCTCCAGCACGCGGCAGAATTGAAAAAAGTTGTACGAGGGAGCGGATTGCAGCCAGGCGTAGAATTCGGCTTCTGTCATAGCGGAGGCGCCTCCGTCTTGCTGTCCGGCCAAGAAACCCGTTCGTTTTCCGGCAGGATGCGCAGTTCGAAGCGGGTGAACAGATTCATGTCGGCGTAGGCGGCGAAGAAACGGTGCATCAGATCCCCGAACAGGTGGAGGTCGCCCGGTCCGGCGAAGCAGGTCCGGTCCACCGCCAGCTCGATGCGGACCCCGCGTTCCATGCAGCCTTGCTTCACCCGGCTGACCAGTTGATGCCTGACCTCCAGCAGCCCGTTCAGCCGTTGGCGGTTCAATTCGTCCTCGGTCCAGTCGTACAGCGCCAGCGTGCCGCGCAGCACTTCCACGTCCAGCAGCGACAGAAAGTTGGGCGCCAGGTGCGAGAGCACCCGCCATTGATAACGGTCTTCCGCCGGCGGGTAGCAGGGAAGGGTGGGCGGGGTTAGATTGGCGATCCGGGTCAGCGGCGTGGACGGCGAGCGCTCCAGGATTTGCGCCTCGCGCAGCGCTTTGCGCGGCAGCATGCCGTTGGTGCCGGTGACGCGCAGCGACAGGATCTCTGCACGCCTCGCCGCCGACGGCGAATCCCATAGATGGCCGCCCAGCACCAGCCAGGTTTCCGGCCTGCCGGCCGCTCCAAGCCGGGTTCGGGCATGGTAGAAGCGTTCCGGCGCCTCGTCGCGCAGCATGCCGCCCCGGTGCTGGAAGCTGGAGAACGGCAAGTAGGCGTGGCGGCCGCCGTTTTCGGTGTCCATGGAGACGACCTCGTCGACCGACCAGGCCTCGATCTCCGGCCCCTGGCTCGCCAGCGGCACCACCCGGTATTCATGGCTCAAGTGGTCGACATGCAGCGGCTCGGCTTCCAGCGGGAACAGATTGATCGCCGGCACGCAGTGCAAGCGCAGATTGTCGGCAGTGAACGGCATGTCCGCCGGATAGCGCTGCGTCAGGGTCAACTCCAGCGCAAAGCCGGTCGCGTCTCCGGGCAGCAGAGCGGCGTCCAGCCCGGCCAGATCGAGAAACTGGAACTTTTCGCGGAAGCAAAAGTACTCCAGCAGCAGCTGATAGCCGCCAAAGGCGTTGTCGGCCTTGGGCCAGAGCCGGTCCGCGTCGTCGAAGCCCGCCGGCTCGAAGCGCAAGGCCGGCGCTTCCCGGGGCGGATGCGGGGCCTGGCCCAAAGGCCGCAAGCGCGCGCGACCCAACTGCCGGGTCAGCGCGTGACGCAGCGCGAAGGCGATGGGCGGATCGGCGGCGAGGAACAAGCGCAGGCGGGACAGGTCCAGCACCTCGCGCTTGGCCGCCGCGCCCAGCTCAAAGCGCAGCTCCAGCACCGAGCGTCCTTCGCCGTCCAGGCGCGCGCCGGCCTGGCTCAGCAGCAAGGGTTGAATCGTCGCCGGCTGGGTGGTGCGGTAGGCGCAGCGCACCCCGCTCGCGCCCAGCGGCGCGGTGCGCACGCTCAATCCGGCTTCCACCGGTTTGGCCTGTTGCAGCGCATGGGCGTCGGCGCGCAGCTCCAGTACGGTCAGCGACGGCACCATGCGCAGATAATGCGGCCACAGCATATTGACCAGGCCTTCGGTCAGCTCCGGGAAGTCGTCGTCCAATTTCTGGCGGATGCGGCCGGTGAGAAAGGCGAAGCCTTCGAACAGACGCTCCACATACGGATCGCGCTTGCCCACCCGGTCGATATTCAGCAGGGCGGCGCGGTCCGGGTGGGCGCGGGCGAACTCCTTGCCGGCTTCGCGCAGATAGCGCATTTCCGCTTCGTAATAGCGCAGGGTCAGGTCATCCATAGACGGCTTTCATCGGCGGGTGGGAAAAGCGCCGCTCGCGGCGCGGACGGCTTCACGGCAAGGCCCCGGACAGCGCCCGGGCCGGGTCCAGCGCGGCCAGGCGCGCGTTGAGCCGTTCCAGTTGCTGGCCCAGACCGGCGCGGTCCGCGTCCTTGCGCTGCATGCGTTGGCGCAGCAGCCGCGCCAACTGCGCCAGCAGTTCGAAGGCCAGCTCCGGTTCCCAGACGTCCAACTGGTGGCCGTCCGCCTGGCGCAGCAGCGCCTCCAGCAAATGGACGGCCATTTCGGCGCGGCCGTGGCGTTCCGCCAGCCGGGCCAGCAACAATTGCCGCAGGCAGCGTTCGCGGCCGCCCGCGGCGGCGGGCAGGGCCTGCACCCAGGCGAAGGCGGCGGGCAAGCCCTGCTGCGCGGCGATGGCGTGGGCCTGGGTTTCGGTTTCCGGCCAGTCCGCGCGGTCGTCCGCCGCCGGCGCGGCGAGAGCGGCGGAATCCGGCCGCCGCCATTGCGCCAGCCATTCCAGCGTGGCGTCCTCCGCGAACGGACTGCCGTCGCTGAAGCTCAGTTTCTCCACGCCGGGCAGCCGCTGGCACAGCCGTTGAATATCGTCGCGGATCAGCTCCGCCAGCGGCGCGGTCATTTCGCCGCCGTGCTGGTAGGCCAGCCAGGCGTAACGCTGCAGGTCCAGCCACCAGTGATTGGCCCCTTCCGCGAAGGCGCTTTCCGCCCGCTCGCTCAAATCCCGCCATTGTTGTTGCAAGAGCAGGCGCTTCAGTTGCTGGCGCAGCTCGGCGCGCGGCGGCGGCAGCCGGCTGCGGCCGTCGGCGTCGCCGGGCGGCGGGCTGCTCAGCGCCTCCCAGCGCACGGCGCGCAGCAGGCGCAGGGCGGCGGCCTGGCCTTCCGGCTGTTGGCGCAGAAACACCGCCATCCGGCGCGCCTGCTCTAGCAGTTCGCGCCAGGAGCCGACATCGTCGGCGTCCGGCGGCGGCGCGTCGGCCGTCGCGGGGGCGGGCGCGTCCATGGCCGCATTGCCGGCGGCGGGGCTTGGCAGGCGCGGTTGAAGGCTGCGGCCCAGGGCATCCAGCCGCAGCGGCGGCGCCGGGCTGTCGGCCGCGAGCCGCTGCAGCAGCAGCAAGGCGGCCGCGGCCCGCCGCCACGCTTCGCCGTCGTCGTCTGCCAGCACCGCCAGCTGATCGGTGAAGCGTTCGCTGGCCAACCACTCCAGCGCATTGCGCCGCCGCGCCGGCTGGCGCGGCCAGACCGCGTCCGGGTAGCGCTCCAGCAAGGCGGCGCTCAGCTCCAGCCCGTCCGCCAGGCCGGCCACGCCGTCCTGGCGCAGCCGGGCGCAGGCGTAGTAGGCCGCCACGCGCAAATCCTTGCCGCGGGTTTTCAGCAAGGTTTCCGCATGCGCCAAGGCCAGCGGCGCGTTCATGCCGGAGAGGCGGGTCACTTCCTCTTTCAAGGCCTGAAACTCGTCGTCGTGGGACAGGTCCTCGCCGCAGGGCGCGGCGTCGGAAATCGGCTTCAGCCAGGCGGCCCAACGCGGCAGCCGCTGGCGGGCTTCTTCTTCCGGCGCGGTGTTCAGGCCCAGCAGCGCGCGCACCCAGCTCACTGGCACCCTCGCGGCGTCTTGCCGGACGGCGTTCGGCGCGCGGACAGCGTGGCCGGCCGCAAACCCATCCGGTAAGCCTGGACATTGATGGCGAGCGCGCCGCGGCCCGGCAGCATGGCGCGGCAGGCTTCGCCTCGCAGCGGATATTCGCGCCGGAGAATGCTCAGTTCCTCCTCGCTCCAGCGGTGCGGCGGCCTCAGGCCCAGAGCCTTGGCTTGAGCGTGGATGGCGGCGGGGCTGCGATCAGGCAGCAAGCTTTGACAGGCGGCGCCTATCAAGGGGTACTCCTGGCGCAGCACTTCCAGTTCGCGCGCGTTCCATTCGACGAGAGGTTTGTGTGTCGGCAAGGGCTTGGGCGTCATGATTCGCGTCTCCTCAAGGTTGGGGCCGCCGGGCCGGCTTGGCCGCGGCGGGCGGCGAGTTAGGCTCCACGATAAAAATCCGCGCCGGCAGCTGGAACTGGATCAGCTGCAACAAGGCCAGCGGGCCGGCTCCGGCCTCGCTGCGCAGCTGGTAGCGTGCCTGATGCCCGTCCGGCAAGGCCCAGCTCAACTGCCAGGTGGCGCGGTCAATCTGTTCGC
>NZ_QARX01000001.1:2173468-2389859 GCF_003052555.1 Chromobacterium sp. Panama | reverse complement strand
AGGATTCGACCGACAGCAGCTCGGCCGGCAGTTCGGCGATCTTCAGGTGATAAAACTGTTGCGGCGGCATGGCGGAGTCTCCAGGTGGACTTGCCCCTCGGGCCGTGGAGGCGGCCCGAGGGAGCGCTTAGTTCTTGGCCTTGGGCATTTGCGAGACCAGGGACAGGTTGATGTCCAGGCCTTCCACCTGGAAGTGAGGCACGATGAACAGCTTGACCTTGAAGAAGCCCGGATTGTCTTCGATGTCTTCGACGACGACCTGGGCGTCGCGCAGCGGGTGCGAGGCTTGCAGTTCGTCGCTGGGGTCGGTCATCTCCGTGACCAGGAGCTTGATCCAGGTGTTGAGCTCCAGTTCCAGCAGACGGCGGTCCTTGGTGGCGCCGATGTTTTCGCGCTGGATCAGCTTCAGGTAGTGCGCCAGCCGCGACAGCAGGAAGATGTAGGGCAGCCGCGCGTTGATGCGGCTGTTGGCGCTGGCTTGCTTGGTGTCGTACAGCGCCGGTTTTTGCGTGGAGTTGGCGGAGAAGAAGCAGGCGTAATCGCGGTTTTTGTAGAAGGACAGCGGGATGAAGCCCAGGTTGGCGAATTCGAATTCGCGGGTTTCCGGTATCAGCACTTCGGTGGGGATCTTCACCTGATTGCCTATGCCCAGGTCGTACAGATGAATGGGCAAGTCTTCCACCAGGCCGCCGGCCTGCGGACCGCGCACTTGCACGCACCAGCCGTTGCCGATGAAGCTGCGCACCATATTGGCGGCAAAGGCGAAGCCGGCATTGGTCCATAGGTAGCGCTGATGGTCCGGGCCTTTGACGTTTTCGGCGTAGTTGAAGCTGCGCACCGGCACGGTGTCGGGGCCGTAAGGCAGGCGGGCCAGGAAGCGCGGCAAGGCGAGACCGATGTAGCGGGCGTCGTCGCTATCGCGGAAGCTGCGCCATTTGATGTATTCCGAGCGGTCGAAGTAGTTGGCCACGTCCTGGATGGCGGCGACTTCGTCCATGCTCTCCTTGCCGAAGAAGGCCGGTCCCACGGCGCCGATGAAGGGCATGTGGGCGGCGGCGGACACTTTGGCGATGTCGCGCAGCAGGGCGATGTCCTGCGGCCCGCGGTCGAATTCGTAGTTGGAGATGATGGCGCCTATCGGTTCGCCGCCGGGGGTGTCGTATTCCTGGATGTAGGTGTGTTGGTAAAGGCCGCTCTGAATCACTTCCGGCGCGTCGTCAAAGTCGTTGCGCAGGTCTTCCTTGCTGACGTCCAGCACTTCGATCTTGACGTTTTTGCGGAAGTCGGTGCGGTCCACCAGGAAACGCAGTCCGCGCCAGGCGGATTCGATTTGCTGGAAGGACGGGTTGTGCATCACCGCGTCCAGCTGACGGCTGATTTGCGCGTCGATGCGGGCGATGTGGAAGTCCAGCAGGCTTTTGTCCAGGCGGTCCACTTTTTGCGAGGATTCCTGAATCATTTTCAGGAATACGTTCACCGCCACGGCGATGCGTTCGTCCAGCGGCGCGTCCGACATCGCTTCCGCGGTTTGGTAAGCCTCGATGGGCTGGGCGCTGGCCACCGGGGACAGGTTGATCTTGGCGCATAGCGATTCATACACGCTGGCCGGGGACTCCAGCACGATGGTGTCCTCGGGCTGCTGTTGTTTTTGGGTCGACATGAGCGGGCTCCTGATTTAGTGGGCGGCTTGGCTGAGCGGGATGATGCGTTCCAGTTCGCTGCGCAGGTTGGCGGAGAGGGAGTCGTCGCGCAGGATTTTTTCCAGCTCGCGGCGGAAGGAGGCGTTGTCCAGCAGATTGGCTTTGAGGTCGCGCAGCAGATTGCGCATCGCCAGCAGCGCGCGCAGTTCCGGAATCCGCGCCGCCACCTGTTCCGGGTGAAAGTCCTTCATGGCCTTGAAGTCCAGTTCCACCGCCATTTCGGAACCGTCGCCGGCCAGCGTGTTTTCCACCACCAGCTTGGCCTTGGGGTTGAGTTCGGCCAGCACCGCGTCGAAGTTGTTTTTGTCGATGGACACCTTTTCCCGTTCCGCCAGAGGCCGCTGTTCCTGGCCATGGCTGTAGTCCCCCGCCACCAGCAGTTTCAGCGGGAGTTCGACTTTCTTCTGCGCTCCGCCGGTATGCAGGTCCAGCTTGATGTTGACCCGCGCGGCGGGCACTTCGTTTTGAAAGCTTTCAGCCATGGTGTTTCCTCCTGCGATCAAGGTTTGAAGCATGTCCATTTTCCATGCGGGCAAATGGGCGGTTGGCCATCTTTCGCGTCGTCGCCGTGTTTTTTGCGATGCGCGATCTGGCGGGTATTCTGTGTTTTCCCCTTTTTTATTTAGGTCAACAAGCTTGCGTTATTTGATTTTGTATTTATGTATGTTTCGTTTTGTTTTTCAATGTTAACCAGATTATGGGGTTTGAGGCAATATGGTCGTTGGGTTGACAGGGTGGCTTGTTTGGTGGCTAGAATACGCCATGTTTATGGCTTCGTGCCTTGTTGATTTCAATGTCATAAATAGTTTATTTGTTTTTTTGGATTGATTTTATGGTTTAATTTTTGAAAATGTTTTTTGTTTTTATTGATTATTTATTTTTGATTTTTTATTGTGATTGGCTTGCTGTGAATTTTCAAAAACTCCGTGCGCTGTTTTCAATGTTACGGCGTGCTGTTTCAGAGCCTAATCAGAGGTTGTCCGCATGAAAGTTTTTCGTCCGATGTGGGTGGAGGGCGCTTTATTGTCCCCTCAGCATTTTCAGCAGCAGTCCTTGTGGTTTTCCCATTTGGCGGCCTTGTTCGGACGTTTGGCTCAGCCCTATTTTTGGGGCTGTTGGGAGGTGGAGTGGGATGAGGCCGCGCTGAGCCTGGGCAAGCTGAAGCTGGAAAGATTGCGTTTGGTCCTGCCGGACGGCGCCGTGGTCGACTGCGCCGAGGCGGACCGCTTGCCGCCGGCGCGGGATTTTGCCGCGCCGGCCGAGGCGCTGAGCGTGCAGGTTTTTCTGGGCTTGCCTTTGTGGGAGGCCGGGGGAGGCAATTGCGAGCGCGAAGGCGAGACGCCGGCGCGGCCCAGGCGGCAACGTTGCGAATACCTGGAAGTGGAGGACTTGTACGACGGCCCGCCGGCGGAGCTGGCGGTGGAGCGCGGCAATTTGCGCTTGCTGTTGGAGTTTGAGGAGCGGGCTGACTATGTCTGTTGCCCCTTGCTGCGTTTGAGCCGCAACGGTCAGGGAAGATGGACGCGGGATGCGACGTTCTGGCCGCCGGCGCTGCGTTTGGACACCGCGCCGGGTTTGCTGGACATGCTTGGGCGGATAGAGGAGATGCTGCTGGCGCGCAGCCGCCAGTTGTCGGAGCGCCGCCGCGAGCGCGGACACGGCTTGGTGGATTTTTCAGTGTCGGACGCGGGCCTGTTCTGGTTTTTGCACTGCGTGAACAGCGCCTGGCCGGTGCTGGCGCATTTGCGGCAGACGCCGGCCAGCCACCCGGAAACGCTGCACCGAGCGTTGGCGCAGTTGTGCGGCATGCTGTCCACGTTTTCGCTACAGCAAGATCTGGCGGATATTCCCGCTTACCGGCATGAAGACGCCAGGCCGGGTTTCCTGCGGCTGGAAGACTGGATCAGGGGCTGCCTGGATACGGTGATCCCCTCCCAGGTGGTGTCGGTGCCTCTGCAGAAAGGGGAGTCGTCGATGTGGCATGGCCAGTTGGCTGATCCCAGGCTGGGCGAGCAGGGCGGTTTTTATCTGTCGGTGAGGGCGGATATGCCGCCGGCGCAGTTGCTGGAGCGTTTTCCGGCGGTGTGCAAGATCGGCGCGCCGGAGGATGTGGAGACCGTGGTCAGCACCGCTTCCGGCGGCGTGCCTTTGAGCGTGCCGCCGCGTTTGCCCGCCGCCTTGCCGGTGCGGATGGAAAACCTGTACTTCGTTCTGGACGCCGGCCATCCGGCCTTCCAGCGCATGTTGGCCGCGCAGGCGTGCTCTTGCTATGTGCCCGCGTCTTTGCCGGGCGTGGTGGTTGAACTCTTCGTGGTGTTGAAATCATGAGCAAGCAATTTCCGCCGGAGGCTTTGGCCCGCAGTTTCCGGGACACCGCGCTGACGGTGTCGATGTTGGCCGACAAGGACGCGCCGGAGCATGTGGAGGATTGGCGCGAGCACGCGGCCGGACTGGTGAGCGCGACGCGCGAGGCGCTGCGTCAGGCCGGCGCAGGCGAGGCTTTGATCGAGCGGGCCAGTTACGCGCAATGCGCCTTGCTGGACGAGGCGGCGCTGCGCCGACTTGAGGGCGCGAAGCGGGCGGCTTGGGCGCGGGAGCCTTTGCAAGTGCGCTTTTTCAACAGTTATCAGGCCGGCGAGGTGCTGCTGGGACAGATGCGGGCGCATTTGGCGCAGCCGGCCGCGGAGCCGGCGCTGGGCTGGTGCTATGCGATGGTGCTGGCCTTGGGGTTTCGCGGCGGGGAGGATGACGCGGCCAGTCAGGTTCTGTTGGGGCAGTTGAGCGCGGGCCTGCCTGCGCCCTTGCCGCTGCCTTCCGGCGAATTCGACGGTGGGGTTGCCATGTTGCGCGGCGGCGCGTCCCGGCGTTTCCGGCGCTTGGCTTTGCCGCTGGCCGCGGCTGGGGCGGGCTTGCTTGCGGTGTGGCTTGCGCATGCCGCGCTGAGCGGCTGGTTGAATGCCGCCGATGCCGCCTTGGCGTTGACGTAAAGGGGGCGGGCGATGCGTATTCACGCGCATTTTTTCTGTTTATGGGCGCTGTCGCTGGCGGCGGCCTTGTGGTGGTTGGTGCAAATGGCGCCGTGGAGCGGGGCGGCGCGCCTGGGCGCGGGGCTGGCGGCTACGGCGTTCTGCTTGGGCTGGGCGGGCTTGAGGCTGCGGCGCTGGCGCCGCGACGGCGCGACGTGGGAGCTGTTGCTGCCGGGTTTGCTGGATTTGCCGCAGGGCTGGCGCAGCGGGCGCGCTGCGGTGGTGGAACTGGAAAGCCGGCGCGGCGCCTATGTGGCGGTGGAGGACGGCGTGCTGAGGGTGATGGTGCCGACTCCGGCTTTGCTGGAGCGCGCGGTAGCGGAACTGGTGGCCTGGCGGCGGGGTTCGCCGCCGGACGCCTTGGCCTTGCGTTTGGACGCGGCGGCCGAATGCAGCGAGCCGGCCTGGTTGGGGCGCTTGCAGGCGTGGCGACAGGCGATTGCCGACGTGGAACGTCGTTTGGCTTGCCGCTTGCCGGTTTATTTATTGGTGGGATTCCCCGCGCCGGCGCGCAGCGCGGGCATGGACGGCGCTCTGGGCGTGGTGTTGCAAGGCGCTCCGTGCGCCAGCCTGCGGCAGTGGCGAGAGCGGTTGGAGGATTGGCGCGGCCGGATGGAACTGCAGCCGCCGGCCTTGGGCGACGAGGGCGCGCGAGCGCTTTTCGATTTGCGTTTGCGCGCCGGCGCGGTGGGAGGCTGGCTGGGCGCTCAGGTCTTGCCCGCCATATTGCAGGGGGCGACGCCGGCCCCGGCGCCCGGCTTGCAGGGCATCGCCTTGCTGCCGGCTCAAGGGCGGGACGCGGCGCTGTCGCCGTGGGGCCGTTGCCGGCAGGCCTTGAGCGGTTTGGCCGTGCGTTCGCTAAGCCTGGACACGGGCGAGCCGGAAGGTGTGCCTGGAAGCTGGCTGTTCGGTTTGGCACCGGGCGCGCGCCTGCCTGCCGTCTGGCGGCTGGTTTTGAGTCTTTGGCTCTTGGCTTGCCTGACGGCCGTGGCGGCGTTCGCCGCTTCGGCCTGGTCCAACCGAGCGTTGCTGGAGCGCTTGTCGGCCAATGTCGCGCATTATCGCGCGCTGCCGATAGAGCGGGACGAGGCGCGTCGCCAGGCGCTGCTGACGCTGGAAGGCGACGCGCGCGAGTTGCGGAGCCATGTCGATCTCGGCGTGCCTTTGCGCTTGGGATTCGGCTTTTACCGGGCTCAGCCGTGGCGGGAGCGCATTGCCCGGCTGATAGCCGATTACCGCCCGCCGGCGGCGGCTCCGGCCTCGGTGTCACTGGACAGCCTGTCCTTGTTCGATAGCGGCAAGGCGGTGTTGCGCGCCGGAGCGGAGGCGGCGTTGCAGCCCGCATTGGCGGCGCTGGCGCTTTATCCGGAGCGAAATGTGCTGGTGGCCGGCCATACCGACAGCGTGGGCCAGGCGGAAGCGAATCAGCGCTTGTCGTTGCAGCGCGCCGCGGCGGTGCGCGACTGGCTGGCGCAGGAGACCGGCTTGCCGCTGACCCGTTTTGCCATCCAGGGCTACGGCGCTACGCGGCCGCTGGCGGGCAATGAGGATGAGGAGGGCCGGGCGCGCAATCGGCGAGTAGAGATTACCTTGCTGCCGGCGCTGCCCGTCGGGTGACGGGCGGCAGGCGGCGAGGAGGCCGCAGGGTGCGGCGCGCTCGCTCCGCGGCGTCGAGCTAGGACGAGACGGCGAGCGAGCTTGTTTAAACTTAAGTTATTAAGTTAAACCAAGGAGGGTTTGATATGGCGATACCAGCGTATATGTGGTTGAAAGACGACGGTGGCGCGGACATCAAGGGTTCTGTGACGGTGCAAGGCCGGGAGAACAGCGTGGAGGTGGTGGAGTTCGACCACGCGGTGCGCATTCCCACCGATGGCAATACCGGCAAGTTGACCGGCACCCGCGTGCATGAGGCGCTGACCCTGGTCAAGGAGTTCGATGCTTCATCGCCTTATCTGTACAAGGCGGTGACCAGCGGCCAGACGCTGAAGGAGGTCGAGTTCAAGTGGTATCAGATCGACGACGCCGGCAGCGAGCAGGAGTACTTCAACATCAAGCTGGACAACGTCAAGGTCGTGTCGGTGGCGCCTAAGATGTACAACATCAAGGATCCGGACCGCGAGCGCTACAACCACTTGGAGGAGGTGGAAATGCGCTACGAGAAAATAACTTGGGCTTACAAGGACGGCAACATCATCCACTCCGACAGCTGGATTGAAAACCGTTAGCGCCGCCGCGCACGGCAAGCGCGGGGCTTAGGCGAGCGGCCGGCTTGGCGGTTCGTCGCAGCGCCTCGCGCTTGCCGGCGGGGGTCCAAGGGAATTAGCGATGCCGGCCTTTCTGGCCGGCATGCGCTTTGTTTGGGAAAAGACGGACATGACTCTCGATTCTGTTCATTTGCTGCGGAGACTGAACGAGCACTGCGCCCGGGCGCTGGAGGCGGCGGCCGGGTTGTGCCAGGCGCGCACGCATGCCGAAATCACGGTTGAGCACTGGCTGGTGAAGTTATTGGAGCAGGGAGACGGCGATCTGGCCGCTTTGCTGCGGCATTACGAGATCGACGTGGATGAGATCTGGCAAGACTTGCTGGCCGCGCTGGAGCGCCTGCCGCGGGACCGGCGCGGCAAGCCGGGCTTGTCGCGAGGGCTGCAGGAGTTGCTGCAGGCCGCCTGGTTGATCGCTTCGCTGGATTTCGGCGGCCAGCAGATGCGTTCCGCTCATCTATACCTCGCCTTGCTGGCGGCGCCGGAGCGTTTGTCTTGCCGGCAGGCCTGGCCATTATTCAGTTTGTCCGCCGCGCAGGTGCGCGCGCGCTGGGCCTGGCTGGAGCAGGTGTCGGCGGAATCCGAGGCGTTGGGATCTGTGGAGGCCGCGGCGTCTGCGCCGCCGGAGGCCGGCCGCGACGGGGCCGCGGCGGCGGATGAGCTGCCTGAGGTGTTGAGCCGTTTTGCCGGCGATCTGACCGCCAAGGCGCGCGAGGGTTTGATCGATCCCGTGTTGGGGCGCGACAAGGAAGTGCGCCAGATGGTGGATATCTTGCTGCGTCGGCGCAAGAACAATCCGATCCTGGTGGGCGAGCCGGGGGTGGGCAAGACGGCTTTGGCCGAGGGCCTGGCCTTGCGCATTGCGGCGGGTGAGGTGCCGGAGGCATTGCGCCGGGTGCGTCTGCTCGTGCTTGATCTGGGCTTGTTGCAGGCCGGCGCGGGGGGCAAGGGCGAGTTCGAACAGAGGTTGAAGCAGGTGATAGAGGCGGTGCGCACGGCGGCGGAACCGATTTTGCTGTTCATCGATGAAGCGCATGTGCTGGTGGGCGCCGGCAATTCCGCCGGCGGCAGCGATGCGGCCAATCTGCTGAAGCCGGCGCTGGCGCGCGGCGAGCTGCGGACGATAGCCGCCACTACCTGGTCCGAGTACAAGCAGTATTTTGAGCAGGACGCGGCGCTGGAGCGTCGTTTCCAGATGGTGAGGGTGGACGAGCCGGACGATGCCGCGGCCTGTTTGATGCTGCGGGGTTTGAAGCCGCGCTATGCCGAGCATCACGGGGTGGCGATCCGCGACGAGGCGATTACGGCGGCGGTGAGCTTGTCGCGGCGCTACCTGGCCGGCCGGCAGTTGCCGGACAAGGCCGTGGATTTGATCGACACGGCGGCGGCGCGGGCGCGGATGAGCCTGGAAGGGGCCGCGGCGGAGCTGCAGGGTGCGCAGGCGCGGGTCTTGGCGCTGGAAAGCGAGAGCGAGGCTTTGCGGGAGGATGCGCGGCTGGGCGCGGGCAACGCGCAGCTTGAGTCCCGCCTGAGGGCGATCGAGTCGGAACTGGCGGCGGCGCGGCTTGAGAACGAGGCTTTGCAAGGGCGTTACCAGCAGGAACGGCAGGGCGCAGAGGCGCTGCGCAGGCTATGCCAGGAGTGGGCCGGGCGGCCGGACGGCGCGGCGCGGCTGGCCCAGGCGCGGGCCGATCTGGCTGCTTTGCAAGGGGAACGCCGCCTGGCGGCCGCCGACGTGGACGCCGCCTTGGTGGCGGAGGTGATTGCCGATTGGACCGGGGTGCCGGTGGGCAAGCTGCTGGCGGATGACGCGGCCAATCTATTGGGTTTGGCGCCGGCCTTGCGGGAACGGGTGCGCGGTCAGGAGGCCGCGGTGGCCGAGATCGCCCAGTCCCTGCTGGCGGCCAAGTCCGGATTGGCGCCGGGGCGAGGCCCCTTGGGCGTGTTCTTGCTGACCGGGCCGTCCGGCGTCGGCAAGACCGAAACCGGCCTGGCCTTGGCCGATCTTTTGTTTGGCGGCGAGCAGGCCTTGCTGACCATCAATCTATCCGAGTATCAGGAGGCGCATACCGTCTCGCAATTGAAAGGCTCGCCGCCGGGTTATGTCGGCTATGGCCAGGGCGGGGTGCTGACCGAGGCGGTGAGGCGGCGGCCGTACAGCGTGATCTTGCTGGACGAGGTGGAAAAAGCGCACCGCGATGTGCTGAACCTGTTCTACCAGGCGTTTGACCGGGGTTTCATGCGGGATGGGGAGGGCCGCGAGATCGATTTTCGCAATACCCTGTTTCTGATGACGTCGAATCTTGGCAGCGAGCTGTTGCTGGAACAGGAGGGGGAGTGGGAGCGCGGGGCCTGGCTGGACGCGTTGCGCCCCGTGTTGCTGGCCCATTTCCAGGCGCCGCTGCTGGCGAGGATGCAGGTGGTGCCGTTTGGGCTGCTGTCCGAGTCCGCCTTGGCGGAGATCGCTCAATTGAAGCTGGCGACGCTGGCCGCGCATCTGAAAGAGTCGCAAGGCATTGAGCTTGAGGCCGGAGAGGACTGCGCGCGGGCGATGGCCGGCGCTTGCGGTAGGCGAGACAACGGCGCGAGAGGCCTGGATCATCTGATCCGGCAGCAGTTGTTGCCGGAAATGGCGGCGCAGTGTTTGCAGTGGCGTTTGGAGCGGGGGGGCATGCCGGCGCGGATTGCGCTGGCGGCGGGGCAGGACGATCAGCTGGAAATGACGTTGTTGTAATCGTCCCGGAGCCTCGCCGATACTTGGCTTCGTCATTTTTCAGCGCTAGTGAATATCACCTTCCATGTTTTTTGCAGCTGGGAAAGCGGATTGATACAATTCAATCCGCTTTTTCTATTATGAATAGAATAAAAGTCGTGCTGTAATGGAAATCGCAGCGATCCGAAAAATCACAAAGACAGGACTTGACGCATGTTCGTCGGAATCGGGTACCTCATAATTCTTGGCTCCGTGCTGGGGGGATTCGTCGCTGCGGGGGGGCATCTCGCCGCGTTGATGCAGCCGCTGGAGGTGGTGATGATCGCGGGCGCCGCGCTCGGCGCTTTCGTGGTGGCCAACGGCGGCGCGCCGCTGAAGGCCACGATGAAGGCTTTCCCCACCGTGTTCAAGGGCACGCCTTACAGCAAGGCCTTCTACATGGAGTTGTTCTCGCTGCTGTTCGAGATTCTGACCAAGGTGCGCAAGGAAGGCCTGATGTCCATCGAGGCCGATGTCGAGAATCCGGAAGCCAGTCCTGTCTTTTCCAAATACACCACCGTTCTGCACGACCACCACGTGGTGGAATTCATCTGTGATTACCTGCGCCTGATGGTGGGCGGCAACCTCAACGCTTTCGAGATCGAGAACCTGATGGACGTGGAGATCGAAACCCACCATCACGAGGGCGAAGTGCCGGTCAACGCGGTCAAGGGCCTGGCCGACGGCTTGCCGGCCTTTGGTATCGTGGCGGCGGTGATGGGGGTGGTGCACACTATGGAGTCCGTGGGCGCGCCGCCGTCCGAGCTGGGCATGCTGATCGCCCACGCGCTGGTGGGCACCTTCCTCGGTATTTTGCTGGCCTACGGCTTTGTCGGCCCGCTGGCCACCATTCTGGAGCACAAGCTGGGCGACGGCACCCGAGTCTACCAAACCATCAAGGTCACCATTCTGGCCAGCCTCAACGGCTACGCGCCGCAAGTGGCGGTGGAGTTTGGCCGCAAAGTGCTGGCTTCGCATGATCGTCCGTCCTTCAAGGAACTGGAAGACCATGTGAAACAGGCGAAGAAATAAGCGGGGGGCGCGATCATGGCTGACGAATCGCAACGGCCCATTATCGTCAAACGCATCAAGAAGGGCGGCCACGGCCACCATGGCGGGGCCTGGAAGATCGCCTACGCCGACTTCGTGACTGCGATGATGGCCTTCTTCCTGCTGATGTGGCTGCTGGGTTCCGCGTCGCAGGGCACCTTGAACGGCATCGCTGAATACTTCAAGACGCCGCTGAAGGTGGCGCTGTCCGGCGGCGCCGGCGCCGGCGACGCCACCTCGGTGATCAAGGGCGGCGGCAATGATTTGACAAAGCAGACCGGCCAGGTCAACAAGTCCGGCTCGCCGCAAGACGAGATCATGCGCAAGCAGCAGGAAAAAGCGTCGATGGAGCAGCTGCAGAACAAGATCCAGAGCACGGTGGATCACAGCGAGCTGCTCAAGGAGTACAAGAATCAGCTCAAGCTGGAAATCACCCCGGACGGGCTGAAGATCCAGATCGTGGATGAGCAGAACCGTTCGATGTTCGACTCCGGCAGTTCGCGCATGCTGCCGCATACCCGCGTCTTGCTGCAGCAGCTGGCGAAAGAGCTGAACATGATGCCGAACAAGATCAGTATCTCCGGCCATACCGACGCCAAGCCATTCGGCAGCGGCCAGGGCGGCTACAGCAACTGGGAGCTGTCGGCGGACCGCGCCAACGCGGCGCGGCGCGAGCTGGTTGCGGGCGGCCTGCAGGACAACAAGGTCTTGCGCGTGGTGGGCCTGTCCTCGGCCAACCCGCTGGTGAAGACCAATGTGTTCAGCCCGGAAAACCGGCGCATCGCCATCGTGGTGCTGAACAAGGAAGCCGAGAGCAATATCCTCAACGACGGCTACAAGCCGCAGATGAACCAGGATGTGATTGGCGGGCCCGCGGAGGGCGGGGCGGAGCCGGCAGAGGCGCCGGCGGAAGCGCCGGCCAAATAATGCCGATGCGAGCCTTGCCTTGTTGAGCCGCTTGCGCCATCTGGGCCTGCAAGTGCTGGCGGCCTTGGCGGCGATGTATTTCGTCGCCCCCGCCGCCCAGCCCTTGGCTTGGGCGATCCTGCAGGGCCTGTGCGCGGCGGCCTTGGCCATTTTCATGCGCCTGCCGGGCTGGCAGCGTTTGCTGCACGGGCTGTTCGTGCCGGCGCTGGCCTTGATGCATCAGGCGGCCTTGCCGCCTTGGGTGTATTTGCTGGGACTGGCGCTGACTTTCGCGTTGGGCCGCAACGCTGTGCTGGAACGCGTGCCCTTGTATCGCTCTTCCGCTCAGGCGGCGGAGCGCCTGGCCGAGCGCCTGCCGGGGCGGGCCGCCTTGCTGGAGGCTGGCTGCGGAGACGGCCGGCTGGCGGTCTGGCTGTGCCGGCTGCGGCCGGATGTCAGGGTTAGGGCGCTGGAAAGCGCCTGGGGCAGCTGGTTGTTGGCCCGCGCGCGCTGGTGGCTGGCGCGGCGGCCGCGGCGGCTGGAGTTCGCCTGCCGCAGTTTTTGGAGGGAATCTTGGGGAGAGTACGATGCGGTGTACGTGTTTCTGTCCCCGGAGCCGATGGCTAAGGTCTGGCGCAAGTTTGTGGCGGAAGGCCGGCCCGGCAGCCTGCTGGTCAGCAACACCTTCGCCGTGCCCGATGTCGAACCCGATGAACGCATCCCGCTGGGAGGCGCTTTGCAAACCGAATTACTGATCTGGCGCCACCCACATGGAGCTTGCTAACTGGATCAAGTCCATCGCCGAACGGCGTTGGCCGATTCTGCCCAATACGCTGGGCGAGCTGAAGGACATCTGCGCTCGCCACAGCGATCTGATCAATTTCACCGACCTTGCCAATCTCTGTCTGTCCGACCCCTTTCTGCTGTTGGACCTGGTCCGGGTGGTGGGCGGTTCGCGCGCCTTGCAGCGCAATGAAAGCATTCCCTCGGTGGAGCAGACGCTGCTGCTGATGGGGCTGGAGGCGGTGACCAACCGCTTTGGCCGCGTCGCCGCGCTGGAGGCGGTGCCGGACAAGCTGGACACCGAGGTGCTGGAGGCGGTGGAGGACTGGCTGGGCCGCTCCCGGGTGGCCGCCTTGCTGATCAAGGAGTGGCTGTCTCTGCAGGGCGATCACAAGGTGGAAGACTGTTTCGTGGCCGCCTTGCTGTACAATCTGCCCGCCTGCCTGTTCATGATGCAGCGCAATCAATTGCCGGACCGCCCGCTGCTGCAGGAAATGTCCAACGCCTTCGATTGCGATTACGCCCAGGTGCTGGAGCAATTCATCAAGCTGATGCCCTTGCCCACCGGCCTGAACGCCCTGCTGGGGCCGGGCAGTCCGACCAAGCGCCGCCAATTGCTGCGCCTGGCGATGGCCACCGCCAACTCTCTGGAGCAAGGCATTTGGCGCAGCACCTGGCAGGTGGGCGTGGAGGCCGCGGCCAAGCTGATAGGCTGCGCGCCGCATCTGGCGCATCAGGCGGTGGTGCACGCGGCCTTGTCGGTGGCGCGCCACCCCCGGGCGGTGGGCTATATGTACCCGGTGCGCAGTCTGTTGATGCTGGAAGGGGAGTACAAGCGGCCCAGCTTGCAGAAAACCGCGGCCTTGAGCGACGCGGAGCAGATGGAAAAGGCGATACGCGAATCCATCCGCCACCTGGCCAACGATCTCAAGTTCGAGCGGGTGTTGTACTACCGTTACGATCAGGACGCGCATGCGCTGAAGCTGCGTTATCAGCTGGGCCTGGGCGACAGCCATCCGCTGCGCAAGCTGGCCCTGGGGCTGGAGCCGGGCTCTTTCTTCGCGGTGTTGACCAGCAAGCCGCAAAGCTTTCACGCGCCGGCCTTGGTGCGCCAGCAGTTGGAGCGGCGCTACGAGGACCTGTTTTTCGAGCATGTCGGGGACAATGAATTCGCCCTGATCACCCTGTTTGTCGGACATGCGCTGTCCGGCGTGTTCTATGTCGACAACGGCCATAGCGGCCAGGCGATCGACGAGGACAGTTACCACCGTTTCAAGGATTTAGTGGCGCGCCTGACCCTGCTGCCGCAATAGGACACATGTCGTACATCAGCAAAACCATCACTTCCGCCCATAACGACGAAATCAAGCAATTGGCGCGCCTGGCGCAAAGCCCGCGCGAACGCCGCAAGCAACAGTTGATGTTGCTGGAGGGCATTCATCTGACCGAGTCCTGCCTGGACGCCGGCATCGTTCCCGAGCGGGTGTATCTCAACGAGGCGGCGCAAGCGCATCCTGAGGTGCAGGCCTTGTTGCGGCGCCTGAGCGCGCCGACGGTCGTGGTCACGGTGCCGGAAGCGGTGTTGGCCAAGGCCACCGCGCTGGCCAGCGCCGGGGAATTGCTGGCCTTGTGCCCGCGGCCGCAAGCGCGGCCCTGCCCGGAAGCCGCATCGCGGGTGATGCTGGAGGATATCCAGGATCCGGGCAATCTGGGCACCATTCTGCGGTGCGCGGCGGCGGCTGGCGTCAGCGAACTGATGTTGTCCAAGGGCTGCGTCGACGTCTATTCGCCCAAGGTGCTGCGCGCCGGCATGGGCGCGCACTTCGTGCTCAATATCCACGAGCAGGCCGATCTTTGCGCCGAACTGGCGCGCTACGAAGGCCGCAAGCTGGTCACCCATCTGGAAGGCTCGACTTCTTTGTACGCGCAGGACCTGCGCGGACCGGTGGCTTTCGTGTTCGGCAACGAGGGCGCCGGCGTCAGCGCGGAGGCGCTGGCCCTGGCCGATGCGCGGGTGCGGATTCCGATGCCGGGCCACGCCGAATCGCTGAATGTGGCGATGGCGGCGACAGTGTGTTTGTTCGAGCGGGTGAGGCAGCTGGAGACGGATGCCTCATCCTGAGCATTGAGAACGCTGGACAAGGGGGGATATATGACTAGGTTCGCGCTGGCGGAGCGCATTCTGCCCAATTATCAGTTTGTCGAGACGCATTCCCGCATTCTGGCCGCCGATGCGGCCTCGACGCTGGACGCGGTGCAACGCGTCGCGCCGGCGGACGACCCTTGGGCGCGGCGCTTCATGGCGCTGCGCGAACTGCCCGGCCGCCTGAGCGGCGCCTTGCCCGGCAATTGTCCGCCGTTCGGCATGCACAGCTTCACGCCGCTGGCGCGCGACGGCGATAGCGAATTGACGCTGGGCCTGGCGGGCGCCTTCTGGCGCGCGGACTTCGGCCTGCGCGAGATCGGCGGCCTTGAGGATTTCATGGCTTTGAATGAGCCGGGCGTGGCCCGGCTGTTGCTGAGCTTTCACTGCGAAACCGTCGCCGAAGGCGTGCGCCTGTCGACTCAGACCCGCGTGCATTGCCCCGATGCGGGCACCCGTTGGCGTTTTGCGCCGTACTGGTATCTGATTCGTCCGGTCAGCGGCCTGATCCGCCGGCGCATGCTGCGGCAGGTGGAGCGGGAGTTGTTGCGCGACCCGGCAAGGGCTTGAAGCCTTGCGCATGAAAATTGAGTAGCGTTTGATTTTTATTTTGCCTGGTTTGCTTTATCATGCGCCGGAGATATTTAAACGGCAAATTGAAACAAAGGAAACCAGCACAGATGAATGAGACCGCGCTTGATTCTTCCTCATCCCGCTTCGGCGGGCTTTCTTCTTTTCTGCGGCAGCAGTGGGCCACCATCGGCCTGGTGCTCGCCAATCTGATCGTTTACGTCTGGATGGGCGCCTCGGGCGTTTCCTGGACCGAGCCCGATCCCGAGCAACTGGTGAGCTGGGGCGCCAATCTGGCGCCGTTCACTCTGGGCGGCGAAAGCTGGCGGCTGCTGAGCAGCATGTTCGTGCACGGCGGCGCCATGCACCTGCTGCTCAATATGTATATGTTGCTGCTGATCGGCCCCTTGGCGCAGAAGCGCTTCGGCGGCATCGGCTTTCTGGCGATTTACCTCGCCACCGGCCTGACGGCGGGCCTGGTCAGCGCCTGGTGGTACGGCACGCATCCGGTGACCAATCTGCTGATGCAGAGCAGCATCCGCCTGGTGGCCAGCGTCGGCGCGTCCGGCGCCTTGATGGGCCTGGCCGGGGCGCTGTGCGTGGCCGGCCTCAGCGACGCCGACATGGGCGGCTCGCAGGGCAAGGCCTTGGCGCAAGTGGTGCTGCTGAACCTGGGCATGGGTTTCATGGTGTCCGGCGTGGACCAGGCCTGCCATATCGGCGGCCTCCTGGCCGGCTTGCCCTTGGGTGTGCTGGGCTGGCTGCGCCTGCGTCCGCTGCCGCGGCTGTTGATGTTCGCGGCCTTGGCCGGCGCGGCGGCGCTGGGCGCGCATCAGGCGAGCCAGGCGCTGGGGTCCGAAGATCTGAGCGAGTTGGCGGCGCAGCTGCGTCAAGCGCCTGCCGCGGAGCCCGCGCAGCCTTGACGCGGCGGTCCGCTGGCCGGCTAGTCCAGCGGGATGTAGACTTCGCCGCGCATCAGCGGCCTGGCGGTGCGGGTCATCACCACTTCGCTGATGGTCCAGCCGTATTCGTCCGAGTGGCCCAGCACCGCTTCCACCGTTTGTCTGCCGCTGGCGTGGCTGAAGGTCAGCGGCATGCCGCGCACCGGCGCGCCGGCCACTTGCTGCGGCAGCGTGCCTTCGGTGGCGCAGGCGCAGGCCAGCGCGATGGCGCCGGTACCGGTGTAGGCGTGGTGGAGCGAGCGGCCGGAGGTCAGGATGCGGGCGTTGATCTGGCAATCCTCGTCCCGGCTTTCCGATAGCAGGCTGATCCGCGGCGAGCCGGGCCGTTCCCGCCGGGCGGCGAAAATGTCGGGCGCCAGGCCCATGACCACGGCGGCGATTTCCCGCGCCCATTCCAGCCGGTGGCGCGCTGTCTCAGGCAAGGCCGCCATTTCTTCGTCGCCCTTGAGGCCGAAGTCCCGGGCGCGGACGAACACCGTGGGGTTGCCGGCGTCCACCAGGGTGGCTTCCACCCGGCTGCCGTCCGGCAGCGTCAATTCGTCCACCAGCTTGCCGGTGGGGTAGAGTTCGCCGGAGCTGCCGCCGGCCGGGTCCAGGAAACGCAGCCGGATCGGCGCGCCGGGAAAGGCGACGCCGTCGATGCGGTAGTCGCCTTGCCAGACCGGCTGGCCGTGCATGATTTCCAGTTCGGCGACGATGCGCTTGCCGACATTGGCTTGCCAGATGCCAATGGAGGCCACGCCGTCGCGCGGCTCCACCAGTTTTTCCATCACCGCGAACAGCGGCACCGCGGCGCTGAGGTTGCCGCAGTTGCCGGACCAGTCTATCAGCGCGTGTTCTATCGACACATGGCCGAACAGGCAATCGACGTCGCAATCGTCGCGCCGCGACGGGCTGAGTATCATCACCTTGCTGGTGCTGGCCCGGCCGGTGCCCAGGCCGTCGATCTGCTTGCCATGCGGGTCCGGGCTGCCGATGGCGCGCAAGAGCATGCGTTCCCAGGAGGAGGTGTCCTCGGGCAGCGCGTCGGCGCGGATGAACAGACCCTTGCTGGTGCCGCCGCGCATCAGCGTGGACGGCAGACGGTAGATCGCGGCCATGTCAGTGCGTCTCCAGTTGCTCCTTGCGGACGGCGATGGCGCGGGTCCGGGCGCGATCTATCGCTTCCGGCAGCGTGCGCTTGTCTTCCCACTGGCGGGCGATGCCGCCGGCGTCCACCGCCAGCGCCGCGTCCAGCAGCGCGGACAGGTAGTCCGCCTGCGGATAGGGCCGGTCGTGGAAGCCCAGGCGTCCGCGCGCGTCCGCGCGGCAGGCGTCCAGCATCAGCAAGAAGCGTTCCGGCCGCCGCAAGGCGTCGGTTTGCTTGAACAATCTCAATATTGTGCTTGGCTTCAATTCGAAAGCACAGTGTACTTTGGTATGGCTCAACAGCGTGACGCGCGCCAGGTCGCGGCAGTCGGCCGGCACCCGCAAACGCTGACACAGCGTCAGCAGCGGGGCTTCGCCGGCGGCCTCGTGGCCGATGTGGCGCGGCAGCACGTCCGCCGGCGTCAGCGCCTTGCCCAGGTCATGGGTCAGCGCGGCGAAGCGCGCCGCCAGCGGCAGGCCTTGCTCGGCGGCGCAGTCCAGCGCCCGCATCACGTGGTCGCCGGTGTCGATTTCCGGGTGGTGGTCGGCCCGCTGCGGCACGCCGAACAGCGTGTCCAGCTCCGGCAGCACGCGGGCGAGGGCGCCGCAGGCGCGCAGGACCAGGAACATGCGCGACGGCCGCTCCTCCATCAGGCCCTTGGCCAGCTCCTGCCACACCCGCTCCGCCACCAGGGCGTCGGCTTCGCCGTCCGCCACCATTTGCCGCATCAGCGCCATGGTGTCCTCGGCCACGGCGAAGCCGAAACGGGCGGCGAAGCGCGCCAGCCGTAAAATGCGCACCGGGTCTTCGGCGAAGGCGGGGCTGACGTGGCGCAGAACGCCGGCCTCGAGGTCGCGCCGGCCGTGGTAGGGGTCGATCAGGCTGCCGTCCGCCGCCTCGGCGATGGCGTTGATGGTCAGGTCGCGTCGGGCCAGGTCCTGTTCCAGCGTCACGTCCGGCGCGGCGTAGACGGCGAAGCCGTGGTAGCCCTTGCCGGTTTTGCGCTCGGTGCGCGCCAGCGCGTATTCCTCGTGGGTGTCCGGGTGCAGGAATACCGGAAAGTCCTTGCCCACCGGCTTATAGCCCAGCGCCAGCATCTCTTGCGGGCTGGCGCCCACCACCACCCAGTCGCGGTCTTTCACCGGCAGTTTCAGCAGGCGGTCGCGCACGGCGCCGCCGACGATATAGCATTGCATTGATCCGTTTCCCGTTCAGCGCGCGATCTGGCGGCGGTAGGCGGACATCTGCAGATTGAATTCCTCCGCGCCCAGCAAGGCCGGCGCCAGCGCTTCCAGCGCCGTGGGGCTGAAGCCCAGCAGAGCGGCGGGGAAGGGCTGGTCGCTGACATTGTCCACGCTCAGCGAGCGCACATTGTCGCGGCTGATCAGCGCCGGTCCGGGCAGGCATTCCATCAATGCGGCCTGCAGCATGGCCAGGCCCTGCGGCAGCGCGATTACCGGACGCGGTTTGCCGATATGGCGGCCCACCAGGCTTACCAGTTCGGCCAGCGTGTAAACGCCGGGGCCGGCCAGGTCCAGGCTTTGGCCGATGGCGGCGCGGCGCGACAGGCAGGCCGCCACCGCGTGGGCGACGTCGCCGGCCCAGATCGGCGCGAAGCGCGTCTTTGCGCCGGCCAAGGGCAGAAAGGGCGCTTTGCGCAGCAGGCCGGCGAACATATTGAGGAAGCTGTCGCCGTGGCCGAACACCACGGACGGCCGCAAGAGGGTCCATTCCAGGCCGCTTTCGCGCACGCGCGCCTCGGCGCGGCCCTTGCTTTGCTGGTACAGGCTGGGGCCGCGCTCGTCGGCGCCCAGCGCGCTGATGTGGATCAGCCGGCGCACGCCCTGGCTGCGGCAGGCCGCGATCACCTTCTCGGTCAATTGCACATGGGCTTTGTCGAACTGCGCGGCGCTGCCGTGCAGGATGCCCACCATATTGATCACCGCGTCGTGGCCGGAAATCAGTTGTTCCAGCGCTTCCGGACGGTGGATGTCCGCTTCCACCAGCTGCGCGCCGGGCAGCACCAGCAGCGAGGCCTTGGCGCGTTCGCGCCGGCGGGTGGCGATGGTCAGCTGGCAGTCTTGTTCGGTCAGCCGTTCCGCGATGTAGCTGCCGATGAAGCCGCTGCCGCCGATGACGCAGATGCGTTGATAAGTCATGGGTTCCCTTTCTTCGAGCCTGCTCAAAGCCTGCTGCGCGTCGCCGATACGGCGTTAAAAACGATTTCGAAATGCTCATGCACCGCATGTACATTCCGCTTTCTCTATCGTTTTCGCCTTGTCTCGCTCTCGCTCGCTAGCCCTTGAACAGGTTCTTTATGGTACTTGTGGGAGGGCGCGCCGCCCTTGGGCGGCGCAGGCTTTCAGCGGGACGGCACCACGCCCATCCGGTTTTTCAGCGAGATGTTGGCGTGGCCGAAGGTGCTGGAGTAATAAGCGGCGTTGGCCATCACTTTCTGCACGTAGTCGCGGGTCTCGGTGAAGGGGATGGTTTCGGCGTAGATGGTGCCGTCCAGCGTGCGGTCCGCCTGCCAGGCGCGCGCGCGCCCCGGGCCGGCGTTGTAGGCGGCGGTGGCCATCACTTCGTTGCTGGACAGGCTGTCCAGCACGTAGCGCAGATACCAGGTGCCCAGTTGCACATTGGTTTCGATGTCGTTGACCGCGTATTGGCCCAGGCCGATTTTCTTGGCCACCCATTTGGCGGTGGCCGGCATCAGCTGCATCAGGCCGGAAGCGCCGACGCCGGAGCGCGCCATGGTGATGAAGCGGCTTTCCTGGCGGATCAGGCCGTAGACCCAGGCGTCGTCGATGTCCAGCTGCTTGGCGTAGCGCTGGGTGACGTCGCGGTAGGGCGTCAGGTAGCGCAAGGAGTAATCGTGTTCTTCCTTGGTGCGTTCGGCGCTGTAGATGGCCATATCGTAGAAGCTGGCGCGGCGGCCCACTTCGGCGGCGGCCAGCAGTTCGATGTCGCTGCGGTTGCGCATCGCCCAGCGCCATTCGCGCTGCGCGTCGGCGCGGAACTCGGGCTTGACGTGGCGTTCGGCCAGCTCCAGCAGCGCCAGCGCGCGTTTGATCGCCGGCTCCTCGCTCATCTGCTTGATGTCGTCCTTGGCCGGGCCGCTTTTGCTGGCCGGGGTGGACAGGCTGTTGCCCAGTTCTTCCAGCGACAGCAGCGCGTAGTAGTTGTGGCCGATGCTGGCCTGGCTGAACAGCGGCGTCGCCTCGTTCTGCCGACCCAGCTGTTGCAGCGAGCGGCCGCGCCAGTAGCGCCAGGCCGGTTTGGCGCTGACGGTGACAGGCATGGCGCGGATGATTTTCTCCAGCTGGGTCCATTGCTCCAGGCGCAGCGCCGAGCGCGCCCACCATTCCCATTGCTCGGAGGTCAGCTGGTCGGCGTCGGCCTTGTCGAACCACTGCAGCGCTTGCGCCGCCTGCTGTTTGCGCGCGGACAGCAAGGCCAGTTGGCCCCAGGCGAAGCCGGCGCGTTCCTTGCTCAAGGACTTTTCGTGATCGAGCAGTTTGCCCAGGCCGTTGCTGATATTGGCCTTGCCCTTGATCACGATGTCGTAGACCGCCGCTTCCTGGCCGCCGGGGGTGGACAGATCGGCGTTGGCCGGCTTGCTGAGCGCGGCGTTGTCCAGCGGCAGGCCGGTGTTGGCGGCCAGTTGGCGCGCCTGGCTCAGGTAGTTGCCGGCCAGGAGCAGGCGGGCGCGCTGCCACAGCCAGTCGCGCTTCACGACGCCGCGGCGTGCGGCCTCGGCGATCAGGCGGTTGCAGCCTTCCGGCAGCGGACGGCTTTCCAGGAAGCGGTCCAGATCCGTCGGCGCCTTGCCCTGATTCAGCTCGTTGAGTTGACCGTAGCAGCTGGATTCTTCGTCCCGGCCTTCCGGCGGCAGTTTTTTCCACTCCGCGGCGAAGCGGCTCCAGCTTTCGCGCGCGGCCAGTTTTTTCAGCCATTCGTTGCGCACGCGCTCCGGCATCAGGCCTTCGTCCACGCGGGCCAGGAAGTTCTGGGCCGGGCCGTCGTCGTCGCCGTCCAGCGCCTTGAGCGCCAGCCAGTAAGCCGGGTAGTCCTTCAAGGGGTAGTTGGACGGCATGCCGCCCGCCAGGCTGGCCAACTGGCCCAGCTTGTTGCCGCGAAAGGCGTCGCGGGCGGCGATCAGTTCGTCGTCGGCGCCTGCGAAGGCGGGCAGGGCGGCCGTCAGCGCCAGGCTGAGGGCGAGCATGCGGCTGGGGGCGGTGAATGTCATAGGGTTCATGATCCGGTTTCGTCTTTATTATCCGGCGCGGGGCGCCGCTTTGGTTCAGACCCGCGCGCGGCGGGTAAATTCTTCGCGTCCTATTTGCGCCAGAAGGCCGGCGTGAACAGGATCAGCAGGGTAAACACTTCCAGCCGGCCCAGGAGCATGGCCAGGCTGCAAGTCCATATCTGGAAGTCGGACAGCGACGCGTAGTTCGACGCCGGCCCGACCACGCCGAGCCCGGGCCCGGCATTGTTGATCGAGGCGATCACCGCGGTGAAGGCGCTGAGAAAATCCAGGCCGCTGGCGATCAGCGCGAAGCTTAGTATCACTATGCACATGCAGTAGACAAATATGAAGCCCATTACCGACAGCATCACGTCTTGCGGCACCACTTTGCCGCCGATTTTCACCGGGCGCACCGCCGCCGGATGCAGCAGCCGCGTCATTTCATTGACGCTTTGCTTGCTCAGCATCAGGGTGCGCACCATCTTGATGCCGCCGCCGGTGGAGCCGGAGCAGGCGGTGACGCTGGACAGGAAGAGCATCCACAATGGCACGAAGATAGGCCAGCGCGCGTAGTCCACGCTGGCGAAGCCGCTGTCGGTGGCGATGGAGATCAGATTGAAGCTGACGTGGCGCAGCGCGGTGGGGAAGTCGTAGACGCGGTGGGCCCACAGATAGGCGCTCATCGCCAGAATGCTGCCCAGCAGCAGCCACAACATGGCTTTGGCCTCCGGGTCGCGCAGATAGGCGCGCAGCGAGCGCTGACGCAGCGCCAGGAAGTGGGTGGCGAAGTTCATCGCGCCGACTATCATGCCGAAGCTCAGGATCAGTTCCACCGGCAGGGAATCGAAGGCGCCCACGCTGCTGTCCCGGGTGGAGAAGCCGCCCAGGGACAGCGCGGCGAAGGCGTGGCACACCGCGTCCAGCCAGCTCAGGCCGGCGGCTTTCAGGGCCAGGGCCACCGCCAGCGTCCAGCTGCTGTAGACCAGCCACAGGTTCTTGGCGGTTTCGGTGATGCGCGGCGCCAGCTTGCTGTCCTTCATCGGCCCCGGCGTTTCCGCCTTGTACAGCTGCATGCCGCCGATGCCGAGGATGGGCAGGATGGCCACCGCCAGCACGATGATGCCCATGCCGCCCATCCAATTGAGGAAGTGGCGCCAGAAGTTGAGCGAGGCCGGCAGGGCGTCCAGGCCGCTGATCACGGTGGAGCCGGTGGTGGTGAGGCCGGACATCGCCTCGAAGAAGGCGTGGCTGAAGGACATGTCCGGCCGCGCCAGCATGAAGGGGAAGGAGGCGGTGATGGCGAAGCCCACCCACAGCGTGGTGACCAGGATGAAGCCGTCGCGCGGCTTCAGTTCGCGCTGGTAGCGGCGGGTGGCGGACCACAATGTGAGGCCGATGGCCAGGCCGGCCACGGCGGCGGTGACGAAGGTGTCCAGCGCGCCGTCGCGGTACAGGATGGAGACCAGAGCCGGCGCGAGGAAGGTGCAGGAGAACAGCATGATCAGCTTGGACAGCACATAGAGGATGGCGAGTATCTTGCGCATGTCTCAGTCCCGCGGCTGGTAGAACTCGAGCGGCAAGCCGTCCGGGTCCGCGCAGAAGAAAAAGCGCGCGCCGGTGTATTCGTCCACGCGGACATCCTCCACCGCCACGCCCTCGGCCAGCAGGCTTTGGCGACAGGCGGCGAGATCGGCGCAGGCGAAGGCCAGGTGGCGCAGACCGCAGGCTTCCGGCCGCGTGGGGCGCGGCGGCGGCGAGGGAAAGCTGAACAGTTCCAGCTGGCCGCCGCCCGGCGCGGCCAGGTCCAGCTTCCAGGACTGGCGCTCGGCGCGCCAGTGTTCGGCCAGGATGGGCAGGCCGAGGACGCGGTGGTAGAAGTCGCGCGAGCGGGCGTAGTCGGAGGCGATGATCGCCACGTGGTGCAGGCCGGTCAGATGCATGGTCACAGAAAGCCCAGTTTGACCTGAATGAGTTTTTCCACCTGGCGGATCACCCGGCGGCGCGACAGGAAGATGATCAGATGGTCGCCGTTTTCCACCGTCAGATCGTGATGCGCCATCAGCACCTGTTCGCCGCGGATGGCTGCGACGATGTGGCTGCCGTGCGGCATGTCGATCTGCTCGATGCGGCGGCCGGTCAGCCGCGATTGCTGCGCGTCGCCGTGGATGATGACTTCCATCGCCTCCGACGCGCCGCGGCGCAGCGGATGCACCGCCTCCACGTCGCCCTGGCGGATATGGGCCAGGATGGAGCCTATGGTGGACAGGTGGGGCGAAATCACGATGTCGATGCGGTGGCCTTCCAGCAGGTCCACATAGCTGGTGCGGTTGACCAGGGCCACCACCCGGCGCGCGCCCATGCGCTTGGCCAGCAGCGTGGACATGATGTTGTCCTCGTCGTCGTTGGTCAGCGCGCAGAACACGTCCATCTCGTCCACGTTCTCGGCGTCCAGCAGCTCTTCGTCGGTGGCCTCGCCGCGCAGCACCAGCGCGTGTTCCAGCCGTTCCGCCAGCCATTGCGCGCGTTCCGGCCGCGCTTCTATCACTTTGACGCTGAAATCGTTCTCCAGCAGTTTGGCCAGCCGGTAGCCGATATTGCCGCCGCCGGCGATCATGATGCGCCGCAAGGGCCGCTCGCTGAAGCGCAGCTCCTTGAGCATGGCCTGCACGTGCTCGCGCGCGGCGACGAAGAAGACCTCGTCGCCTTCCTCCAGCACGGTGTCGCCGTCCGGCACCAAAAGCGTGTCCCGGCGGTGGACGGCGCAGACGCGGCAATCCGCGTCCGGCATGTGTTCGCGTATATGGCGCAGCGGCATGCCCAGCAGCTTGCCGCCGGAGTGGGCGCGGGACACCACCAGTTGCAGCTTGCCGTCGGCGAAGTCCAGCACTTGCAGCGCGCCGGGGTAGGCGAACAACTGATAGATGTGGTCGGTGACGATCTGTTCCGGACAGATGGCGGATTCGATGCCGAAGTGGGCGAGCGGATCGCCGTGCTCGGATTCCAGGTAGTCGCTGGAGCGGATGCGGGCGATGCGGGTGGGGATGTTGAAACAGGCTTCGGCCATTTTGCAGGCCACCAGATTGGTTTCGTCGTCGCGGGTCAGCGCCAGCACCATGTCGCTGTCCGCCGCGCCGGCATCGGCCAGCACCTGAGGATGGGCGGCGTTGCCGGCCACGGTGCGGATGTCCAGCCTGTCCTGCAGCTGTTTGAGCCGCGCGGCGTTTTGATCCACCACCGTGATGTCGTTGTTTTCCGAAAGCAGGTTTTCCGCCACATTGGCGCCGACCTGTCCGCCGCCGAGAATCAGAATCTTCACCGCGTTGGCCTGATTGTTGGTTTGTTTATGCAATTTTAACGGTTAGCGCGGCCGCTTGCTTGTCGATTAAAAAAGCAAATCAGCAGCCTTGCCACAATCAATTAGACGAATTTGCTCTCAGCTATCAGAATGCATCCATCGATTTATTAAACCTGTCAGTCAATCCAAACAAGGAGTCTCGCCATGTTGCAAAACCGTGAAGGCCAACGCGTACCGAATGTCACTTTCCGTGTTCGTGACAACAACGAGTGGAAAGATGTCAGCACCGCCGAACTGTTCGACGGCAAAACCGTAGCGGTGTTTTCGCTGCCGGGCGCGTTCACCCCCACATGTTCCTCCACCCACCTGCCGCGCTTCAACGAGCTGGCGCCGGCCTTCTTCGCCAACGGCGTGGACGCCATCCTCTGCGTATCGGTCAACGACACCTTCGTGATGAACGAATGGGCCAAGGATCAGGAAGCGCAGAACCTGGTAATGATCCCGGACGGCAACGGCGATTTCACCGCGGGCATGGGCATGCTGGTGGACAAGCAGGACCTGGGCTTCGGCAAGCGCAGCTGGCGCTACTCCATGCTGGTGAAGGACGGCGTGGTGGACAAGATGTTCATCGAGCCGCAAGAGCCGGGCGATCCGTTCAAGGTGTCCGACGCCGACACTCTGCTGGACTACGTCAATCCCAGCGCCAAGAAGCCGGACCAAGTGGTGGTGTTCTCCAAGACGGGTTGCCCGCATTGCGCGCGCGCCAAGGCGGTGCTGAGCGAAAACGGCTACGACTTCGTCGAAGTGCCGCTGGACAACAAGGTGCGCGGCAAGGTGCTGGGCGCCGTGGCCGGCAAGATGACCGCGCCGCAGGTGTTCATCAACGGCCAACTGATCGGCTCCGCCGACGAAGTGGAAAAGTACTTCTCCAAATAAGCCTCAACCGTGTTCGTCCCCGGTGGCTCGGGCCCTGATGCCACCGGAGTTGTTGCGGGCCGGATGCTCCGTCCGGCCCTTTTTTTACCGGGATACGAGACGGCATGCCCAGCGTGCCGTGCCGTATCCCGATACCGAAAGGAATGAAATGCATACCTTGAACATCGATGTCGCCGTGATCGGCGCCGGCACCGCCGGCCTCGCAGCCTACCGCGCCGCCAAGGCTCGCGGCGCCAGCGCCGTGGTGATTGAAGGCGGTCCTTACGGCACCACTTGCGCCCGTGTCGGCTGCATGCCGTCCAAGCTGCTGATCGCCGCCGCCGAGGCCGCGCACGAACTGCGTCACAGCGCGCCTTTCGGCGTACATGTGGATGGGGACGTGCGCATCGACGGCCGCGAGGTGATGGACCGCGTCAAGCGCGAGCGCGACCGTTTCGTCGGCTTCGTGCTCAAGGGCGTGGAAAGCATTCCGCCGCAAGACCGGCTGCGCGGCTACGCGCGCTTCATCGACAACACCACCTTGCAAGTGGACGAGCACACGCTGGTGCAGGCGCGCCGCGTGGTGATCGCCACCGGTTCCTCGCCTTTGATCCCGCCGCCGTTCCAGGTATTCGGTGATAGATTGATCATCAACGACGATGTGTTCGATTGGGACACGCTGCCGGACAGCGTGGCGGTGTTCGGCCCCGGCGTCATCGGTCTGGAACTGGGGCAGGCGCTGTCCCGCCTGGGCGTCAAGGTTCGCGTGTTCGGCCGCGGCGGCGGCGTCGGCCCGCTGTCGGACCCCGCTGTGCGCGACTACGCCAGCCGGGCGCTGGGCCGGGAGTTCTATCTGGACCCGGACGCCAAGGTGCTGGAAATGGGCCTGGTCGACGACAAGGCGCAAATCCGCTACGTCAATCTGGACGGCGAAGAAGTCTGCGAGCGTTTCGATTACGTGTTGGCCGCCACCGGTCGGGCGCCCAATGTGCGCGGTCTGGCGCTGGAAAACGCCGGCCTGGAACTGGACGCGGGCGGCGTGCCCAAGTTCGATCCGCGGACGCTGCAGTGCGGGAATTCGCCAATTTTCATCGCCGGCGACGCCAACAACATCCTGCCGCTTTTGCACGAGGCCGCCGACGAAGGCAAGACCGCCGGCGACAATGCCGCGCAGTATCCGGCGGTACAGCCCGGCCTGCGCCGCTCCAGCATCGCCGTGGTGTTTTCCGATCCGCAGATGATGATGGTGGGCAGCCGCTTCGCCGATTTGCCGGCGGATGGCTTCGTGGCGGGCGAGGTCAGTTTTGAAGACCAGGGCCGCAGCCGGGTGATGGGCGTCAACCAGGGTCTGCTGCATGTATACGCCGAGCGCGGCAGCGGCCGCTTCCTGGGGGCGGAAATGATAGGTCCGCGCGCCGAGAACCTGGCTCACCTGCTGGCCTGGAGCCATCAGCAAGGCCTGACCGTTGCCCAGATGCTGGAGATGCCCTTCTATCACCCGGTGATAGAGGAAGGCTTGCGCACCGCGCTGCGGGACGCCGCCGCCAAGCTGGCGCAAGACTGAGTCTTGCCGGCGGCATTCCCAAGCGGGATGTCGCCGTTTTTCCGCCCGTCCATGGTCCCCGCCATGGCGGGCTTTTTTGCGTCTGTCTAAGACCCGCTAACCAAACCCCTGATCCTGTGTTGCGCCTCCTTGTCGTACGGCTGGCGCTGCCTGCGTCGGCGCGCCTTGGCTCAGCTACGCTGCGCGGCTTGTTAGCGGCTCTAAGTGGAAGGCCATGAGGGAAATCCTCAACAACTCTAAATATTAATATATTAATTATTTAGATTTATTGATTTTTTTGAAGTGATGTGACTGAGGTTTGTTGTGCATTTTATGTTTGTGAATATTGAAATGGAATTGGTGTGCTTGTCGTTTTTTTAGGAAAAATCCTATTGTGACTGTTCTCGCGAAAAAGCAAGATGGCCTCGCCGCGAATCAATAGCGGGTGCCGCCGGAATGGGCGGCTGTCTTGCAAGAAAACATCGTCAAATACGAATGGTTTGATTGCGAACTTTCATCTAATTGGAGGTTTAATCATGAAGAAGCAGAATATGATTTTGGTGGTGGCCACGGTTTTTGCCGGAGCCGCTCAATGGGCTTCGGCAAATAGCGCGGATTTGCTGATTACCGGCAAATTGGTGCCGCCCGCGTGCACGCCGGCTTTGAGCGGCGGCGCGGTGATTGATTATGGCGATATCCCGGTCTCCAATCTGAGCAGTAGCGCCGCGTACACGCTGGAAGATCGTGATGTCAGCCTGACGGTAACCTGCCAGGAGGATACCGCGCTGGGCATACGCATCACCGATGCCCGCGCGGAGAGCAAACCCTTGCTGGGAGGCGAAATTCCGCAACCGGTCAAGCATTCTCAGTCCAATCTTATTGTTGCTACCAACAATAACCAAACCATGGGTTTGGGAAATGACGGAGCAGCGGGCAAGCTTGGCGTGTGGTGGATGACTATTGATAAAACCAAGCTGAAAGCAACCAATAGCCAATCCGAAGAAGTAAGCGAGCCCAAATTGTTGTACTCGGCCAATAATGGTACGAGTTGGGCGGAAACTCCCGCTGCACCGCTGGATCCGCATTTTGCCGGAGCCGGAGTAGGAGCTTTCGCGATCAAGAGAATTGGGTCATTTAGTCCTGCAGTGGCTTCCATTCACGAGTTTCCCATGGTGGTGGGGGCGGCATTGAATACCAAGGGGCGCTTGAGCGTGAAGGACGACACTAAGCTGGATGGTAAGGGTACTTTCACTATTTATTACCAGTGATTGGGTTGCGCGAGTCGGCGCTGAATAAGTCTTGAGTCAGCGTGCTTGAATACGGGCCGGCGGCATGCTTGCTGGCCCGGTTGATACGGTTTGACGCGGTGAATCAACGCCGTCCTTGATGGAAAAGAGTTTCATATGATGCATGCGCTGAATGTGTTCGCCGTTGCGGTCCGCGGCGGCGCTATGGCCGGCGCCTTGGCGCTGGCCCTGCTGCCCGCGGCGGCCTGGTCCGCCGGCGTGGTGCCGGAAACCTCGCTGGTGGTGGTAGAGGAAGGCGACGGCGAGGGCGTGATCAACGTCAAGAATACCGACGCCCACGCCAGCCTGATGTATGTCCGGCTGGAAAACCTGCCCGAGGACCCGGAGCAGCTATTGCTGGCGACGCCGCCGATTTCCCGGGTGGAAGGCGGGGAGAAACAACTGGTCCGCTTTTTGTTGAAATCGCCGCAGCCGCTGCGGACTGAGCGGCTGATGCGGGCGTCCTTCGAGGGCATTCCCGCGGTATCCGCCGATAAGGGGCATCGCATTCAGATGACTTTCAATCAGAACCTGCCGGTACTGATCCGTCCCAAAGGCCTGCCGCGCGAGCGGGAGCCGTGGGTCAAGCTGCAGTGGGACCTGACGGAAGACGGCCGGGTGGAGGTCAAAAACGACAGTCCTTACGTGGTGCGCCTGTCCACGCACAAGGTGGAGTTGCAGCCCGGACGGCAAGGGCTGGAGCTGCCCAAGGCCTATATCCTGCCCGGCGAGCGCTTGCAGCTGGCGTCGACCGGCCAGACGCCCTTGGACGCCACTCACGTCAAGCTGTGGCCGGCGACCAGCTACGGCTATGCGGTGGACTCCTTTACCGCGACCTTGAACTGAGCGGCCTAGCCCGTGATGAAATATCGCCAAGCAATCGCCGCCGCGCTATGCGCATCCATGCCGGTGCTGGCGGCGAACGCGCCATTCGCACTGACGGCCGAGGTGGTGCCGCCCAGCTGCACGCCCGGCTTTTCCCATAACGGCGTGGTCGATTACGGCCTCATCCCCTGGTCGGCCTTGAATCCAGGCGCGACGCTGCTGGGCGAGCGGGAGATCAGCTTGCATGTGCAGTGCGATCAGCCGGCGCTGGTGGGTTTGAGCATACGGGACAACCGCGGCGACAGCCGCGCCGGCATCGCCGCCATGGCCGGGCTTCAGACGACGGGGGCCGCATCGCCGTCGCTGCCGGCGGAGGCGGAGCAGACTCTGGGCCTGGGCCGGGACAGCCGCAAGCAAGCGCTGGGCTATTGGTGGCTGAGCCTGATCGAGGCTCATGCGGACGAGCGTCCGGCGACGCTGATGCGCAGCGCCGGCCGGCAGGAAGGCTGGTTGCAGGCCGGCGGCGAACCGCTAAACCTGCGTTACGGCTATGCCTTGGGCTCGCCGCAGCGCCAGGCGCTGCAGCCGGCCGGCACCCACGTGTTCAAGCTGCGCATCGGCGCGGCGCTCAGGGGGCGGCAGGCGCTCAGCGCGCGCGAACCGGTGCGCTTGGACGGCCACGCCACTGTCACGGTCTTCTATCCCTGACGTCTCCATCCATCCAATCTTGGGTCCTGTTAGATGAAGTGTTCAATTGAATGGCTGCTCAGACCCATTCCGCTAGTGCTGTGGCTGGCCGGGGCGTTCCCGACGGCGTCGCTGGCGGAGACCGGGGCGCGCGACGTGCCCGGCGAGGGCGTGCAGTTTGACCTGGGCGTGTTGAAGGCGAGCGGCATCGATCCCGGCGTGGCGGAGTACTTCAGCCTGGGCGCGCGCTTTGCGCCGGGCAGGAATCGGGTGTCCTTATTCGTCAACGGCGCCGGTCGCGGCGGCGCCGAGGTGAGCATAGACGAGGGCGGCCGCCTGTGCGTCGACGACGGATTCTGGACGGCAGCCGGCTTGCTGCCCGCGGACGGCCAACCGCCGGCGGAGGCCGGCTGCCGCGAGCTGACGGCTTTTTATCCGCAGGCGGTGGTCAAGCTGCGGCCGGAGCTGGCGCGGGTGGACATCCTGGCGCCCAGCGGCGCCTTGCAGCGCGAGCAGGAGCCACTGGGCGGCTACGACAGCGGCGGCACGGCCGGCCTGTTCAATTACGAGGTGTTGGCCATGCGCAGCAGCGGAGGTGGGCGGAGCCAGCAGTATCTGCAAGGTTTCACGGAAATCGGCTTCAATTGGCGGGACTGGATGGTGCGCAGCCGGCAAAGCTTCGCGCGCAACGAGGCGAGCAATCGTTTCCAGTATCTGTACAGCTATGCGCAGAAGACCCTGGTGGACAGCAAGGCCATCCTGCAAGTGGGCGAGTTGTCGCTGAACAACCCTCTGTTTGCCGGCGTGAATTTCTCCGGCGCGCAGTGGCTGCCGCAAGGGGCCTTGCTGCCGCGCGGCAATCGGCCGCAGGTCAGGGGCATCGCCCAGAGCGAGGCCCGGGTGGAGGTGAGGCAGGCCGGCGCTTTGGTGTACAGCACGCTGGTGCCGCCCGGCGCTTTCGAATTGAACGATGTGCCCATCCTGTCGGCGGGCTTCGATCTGAATGTCACTGTCACCGAAAGCGATGGCGGCCAGCACGCCTTCACCGTGCCGGCGGCGGCGTTTTTCGCCAGCCCGGG
Organism: Chromobacterium sp. Panama; assembly: GCF_003052555.1. Lineage (NCBI taxonomy): Bacteria > Pseudomonadati > Pseudomonadota > Betaproteobacteria > Neisseriales > Chromobacteriaceae > Chromobacterium > Chromobacterium sp. Panama. The sequence goes on along the minus strand of NZ_QARX01000001.1, from coordinate 2,358,695 downwards.
CGGCGACGTCGAGGGCTTTAATATGGCGGCGGGCAAGATGCGCCAGTTTGGCGGCCAGGACGGCGACACGCCGTGGCTGTTTTCCGGCAGCCGCAGCTGGCGGCTGGGCCGGGAGCTGGACCTCAGCCTGGGCGGCCTGTGGTCCGAACGCTTTCATTCCGTCGGCGGGGCCTTGTCTTATCTGTTGAGCCCCGGGCTGGTGGCCGGCATGCGCGCGGTGGCCTCCCGCGACGGCGAGGCGGGGCGGAGCGGCGCGCAATACAGCGCGTCCTTGAGCGCGAGCTGGGGCGAGCGCCTGTCCGGCGCGCTGAACCTGAGCCGGCAGAGCGCCCACTTCCGCACGCTGTCGGATTACGCGGCTCGTCAACAAGAGGCGCCGGCCGCGCTGACGCAGTACGGCCTGTCCCTGTCCTACCACCATGAATTCATGGGCGCGTTCAGCCTGGGCGCGACCCGCTCGCATCACGGCGGCGACGCCTCGCAGCGCTTGAACGGCGGCTGGTCGCGGCGGATGTGGGGCGCCAATGTCTCTTTGAACGTGGGCCGAGATTTGAGTCGGGGCGCGGGCGCGCATCGCAATCAGTTTTACTTGAACGTGGATCTGCCGCTGGAGCGGGCCAGCCTGAGCGCGTATCTGCAACGCTATGGCCAAAGCCAAACTTTGGGGACCAGCTACCGCGAAGTTGTCAGCGACAGCTTGAATTACGGCGTGGCGGTGGATCGCGACGCGGACCGGAACAGCACCGGCTTCAACGGCAATCTGCACTGGATTCCGCGTTACGCCCAGCTGGGCCTGGGCATGAGCCAGCGCGGCGGCGCGCAGTCGTACAACGCCAGCCTGCGCGGCGGCGCGCTGCTGCATGAGGGCGGACTGACCTTCTCTCCCTATCCGCTGCGCGACAGCGTCGGGGTGCTGTCGGTGGGCGGCTTGCCCGGCGTGAAGTTCAGCACGCCCAGCGGCCCGGTGTGGAGCGATGGCGACGGCCACGCGGTATTGGCCAATCTGAACGCTTACGCCGATACCCGAGTGGAACTGCAGACGCCTAGCCTGCCGCGGAATGCGGACGTGGCGAACGGCTTGAAAGTGGTGCGCGCCGGGCATGGCTCGGTCAGCCGGGCGGAGTTCTCGGTGCTCAAGACCCAGCGCTTGCTGATCCAGATCGCGGCGGAGGACGGCGAGGCCTTGGCGTCCGGCCTGAGTGTGGTGGATGGGGAAGGGCGTTTCATCACGCTCACCGGGAGCGGGGGCGAGGTGTTTCTGGATCAGGCGACCGCGCGGAACGGGCTGTATGTGGAGTCTCCGCCAAGGCGGCGCTGTCGCTTGGACTATGTCTTGCCGGACGAGGACGCTTCCGCCTTGTACCAAACCGTCAGGGCGCGCTGCGCGCCGGGTTCGCTGCTTGAAGCGGACGCATCGGAGCGCGGCGTCGGAGATCGAGGAGTTGAGGGATGAGCATGGGGAAATGGGTTTTGATGGCGCTGACGGCCTTGAGCGCCGGCGCGGCGGCCGAGGAAGGGCCGTGCGCGTTGAGCTTGAGCACGCCCAATCTGGACTATGGCGTGCTGCCCTTGGCCGCCTTGCGAGAGGGCTTCGGCCGGGGCGCGCCGGGGGGCGGCCTAGAGGCGCGTACCTTGAGTTTGCAGGCCGTTTGCGAAGAGCCCCGGGCTTTGGCCCTGCGTTTCAACGGCCCGGCGGCGGACGCGGCCTCGTTCCGCTTCGGGCCTCAGGGCGCGGCGCGCCTGATCTTGCGCGCGGCGACGCTGGATGGCCGCGACGCCTATTTCCGCGTGGAGGGGGAGAGCGGCGGCGAGCGCCTGCGCTCAGCCCCGCTACGCCCCGGCCAACTGGTGCGGGTGTATCCGGACAGCGGCGGCGGGACGGGGCGGGCCTTGCGCTTGGAGCTGGAAGTCCAGCCGCTCTTGCCGGCCGGCGCGGCGCATGCCCGCGAGCGGGAGCGCTGGCGGATGGACGGCGTGTTCGAACTGCAGGCCTCCGCCGCGGAATGAAGCGCCGGCCTCAGTCGCGCAGCGCGCGCAGCCAGTCCAGCCGTTGCCGCCAGATCACCGGCGCGGCGCTGAGCAGGTGCAGGGTGGCCAGGATGTTGAGCGCGGCGGTGGCCAGCAGCAGGATGGCGATGCTGTCGTAAAGCTTCAGCGCCAGCGCGCTGCCGATGGCGGCGGCCACCATGTAGAAGCCGTTGGCGATATTGTTGGCGGCCACGGCCTGAGAGCGGAAATCGTCCGGGCTGGCGGTTTGCAGCCAGGTGTACAGCGGCACGGTGAAGAAGCCGCCGAAGAAGCCCAGCAGCGCCACGTCGACCATATTGCGCCAGCTGCCGGCGCGGGCCAGGTAATCGGCGAGACCGATCAGCTCGCCGCGGTAGTGCGGCAGCGCGGACAGCGCCAGATCGCCGCCGAACAGCGTCATGCCGACGCTGCCCACCAGCACCATGCCCAATTGCAGTTTGCCTTGCGACAGCTTGGCGCACACCACCGAACCCAGGCCGATGCCGATGGAGAACAAGGCCAGCAGCAGGGTGTAGACGGCGGCGTCCCCGCCCAGATGCAGGCGGGTGAAGGTGGGCAGCTGGGTGGTGTAGACCGCGCCCATCAGCCAGAACCAGGAAATGCCGAGGATGGCGCAGCGCACGTCGCGGAGGCGCCAGGCGTCGCGCATCAGCAGCACGGAGTCTTTGAGGAAGTTGAAGGACAGTTTCAGCTGCGGCGCGCCGGGCCGGGCCGGCGGCATCTCGCGGCTGGCGCCGTAACCCAGCACGGCGGTGGCCAGCAAGGTGGCGGTGATCAGCAGCGGGCCGCCGGTGGTCAGCATGCTGCCGCCGATCTGGCCGATCAGGATGGCGAGAAAAGTGCCCATCTCGATCAGGCCGTTGCCGCCCACCAGTTCTTGTTCTTTCAGATATTGCGGCAGCACCGAGTATTTGAGCGGGCCGAAAAAGGCGGAGTGGGCGCCCATCAGGAACAGCGCGGAAAGCAAGAGGCCGGCGGAGTGCAGGAAGAAGCCGGTTCCGGCCAGCAGCATGATGGCGATCTCGGCCAGCTTGATCCAGCGGGCGATGGCGGCCTTGTCGTAGCGCTCCGACAATTTGCCGGCGGTGGCGGAAAACAGGAAAAAGGGCAGGATGAACACGCCGGCGGCCAGATTGACCAGTTGTTCCGGCGGCAGCCCGGCCAGGCTGAGTCCGTGAAAGCTGATCAGCACCACGATGGCGGTTTTCAGCAGATTGTCGTTGAAGGCGCCCAGGAACTGGGTGCCGAACAGCGGGAAGAAGCGCCGGGTGGCGAAGAAGGAAAAGCCTGCTTTCACGGGGATGCCGATCTTGTGTCATGAGCCGGAAACGCATGCTAGCGGATTCGCGCCGGCCTGTCAGCCGAGTGGCGGCGGGTTTTCCGTATAATGCGGCGCATGAAGCTACGTCTGTGTTGTTGCCTATTGATCTGCCACGCGGCCTGGGCCGGCGAGCTGTCGTCGCGGCTGGACGCCGCCTTGGCCGAATCGCGGCCGGCGCGGTCTTTGGCGCTGACGCGGATTCAGTCGCTGGACGAGGGGCTGATCGCGCCGGCGTCGTTGCAGCCGGCCTGGTCCCGCTACAGCCTGCGCGCCTTGCGGCAGCTGGAGGCGCACGAGCGTCGCTGCGAGGGGGATCTGTCTGCCCTGCCGGCGCTATGGCGGGATTTCGAACGTCGGCGCTGCGCGGACGGACGTCTGCCGGACGACTGGCTGCGCCTGCATCCGGTTCATCCCTTGGGCGGCAGCAGCGCCGCGCACTGGCGGCAGGGCCGGCCGCGGGCGGCGGTGGCGGACTGGCTGCATGTGCGCGAACGCGACGACGATCTGGGGCTGTTGGGCGGGCTGTCGGACGACAATCTGGACGCCTTGCTGGCCGGCGCGCGTTGGCTGTGGCAGGACGGCGCGCTGTGGCGGCTGCGGGACGGCCAATGGCGGCTGTACCCGGCCGCCGCCTGGCGGGAACGGGCGGAAGCGGCCGGGGTCAGGGTGTCCGCGGCCGGCGCGGGCGTCTGCGCGGAGCGCCAGGACGGACTGTGCTTGAACCCGACGCCGGCGCCGGCCTGGCCCTGGCGGGCTTTACTGGCGGGCCTCGCCGGGCTGGCGCTGGCCGCCGGCGGCTGGCTGGCCTGGCAGCGGCGGCGCCTGGAACGGGAGCGGCGTTTCGCCTTGCAGATGCTCACTCATGAATTGCGCACCCCCATCGCCGGCCTGGCCGGCGTGGTGGAGGGGCTGCGCCGGGATTTCGACCGCCTGCCGGATTCCGCTCAAGATCAGTTCGGACATTTGGCCGGCGGCGTCAGCCGCCTGCGTCAGTTGGCCGAAGCCAGTCGCCATTACTTGTCCGCCGAACGCCTGGACGAAGGGCGGCAAGCGGTGCGGCTGGCGGAATGGCTGGACGCGATCACGGAGCGGCATCAGGCCGCGTTTTGTCTGAATGAGGACGCGACTGTGCTGTTGCCGGCCTATTGGCTGGGCTTGTGCCTGGACAATTTGCTGGCCAACGCGCGCCGGCATGGCCGGCCGCCCTGGCGCGTGCTGGCGGATTGGGACGGCCGCAATTTGACGCTGACGGTGTGTGACGGCGGCCGCCTGAGGGATTATCGGCTGCGCCGACTGGCGCGGCGCGACGGCGGCGGCGAGGGCATGGGGCTGGGCCTGGCCATCGTCCGACGGGTGCTGAAGCGGCTGGGCGGCCGGTTGAGCCTGTCCGGGCCGCCCACGCGCTTTAGCTTGCAACTGCCCGTCAAGCGGGCGCCGCGACAGGATTCCCCGCGATGAACACTTTGCTCTTGATTGAAGACGACGCAACGCTGGGCGACGGCCTGAGCCGCTTTCTGGAGGATGCGGGTTATCGCTGCCTGTGGCTGCGGCGGGCGGAGGACGCGGCCGCGCAGTGGCTGCGCGCCGATCTGGTCATCCTGGACCGCAGCCTGCCGGACGGCGACAGCCTGCGGCATTTGCCCGGCTGGCTGGCGCAGAAAGCCTTGCCGGTGATCGTGCTGACGGCGCGGGTAGAGGTGGGCGACCGGGTGGCCGGGCTGGAGGCGGGCGCGCGCGACTATCTGAGCAAGCCTTTCGCCCATGCCGAGTTGCTGGCGCGGATTCGCGCCCAGTTGCGGCCTTTGGGCGACGGCAGCCTGAGCCTGGGGGCCTTGAGCCTGCAGCCGGCCAGGCAATCGGCGAACTGGCAAGGACGGGAGGTGGCGTTGACGCGCACCGAGTTCGAACTGCTGGCGTTGTTGGCGCGCATGGCCGGACGAGTGATGAGCCGCGACGAATTGCTGAATCAGGTCTGGGGCTACGACAGCTTTCCGTCCACGCGCACCGTGGACACTCACATCCTGCAACTGCGGCAGAAGCTGCCCGGCATCGCCATCGAAACCGTGCGCGGCGTCGGCTACCGTTTGGAGAAGAACTGATGCTGCGCGCATGGTGTTTGTGGCTGGCGCTGGCCGCGCCGGCCGTCGCGGATCCGCTGGCGGCCTTGAACCGCGCCTTGCTGGGCGCGGACGACGCGGCCGCCTGGCAGGCGCTGTCCGAAAGCTGGCCGGCCTTGCGCAGCCAGGCGCAGCGGCAAGCCTGGGCGCAGGCCTTGGCGGCGCTGAGCGCGGAGCACTGCGGCAAGGACGTGCCGCTGACGCTGCCGGCCTGGCTGCCGCAGCTGACGCTGGAGCTGTCGCAGCGTGACATGCCGCTGGCGCGCGCCTACCGGGTGGTGCTGAGCGGCCGCGGCGCGCTGGAGGACGCCCGGCTATTGGACGCTCAGGGGCATGACCTGCTGCGCGGCGGCTTGCTGGAGCGGGAAGACGGCCAAGGCTTCCGCCTGGAAAGCGCGGACCTGAGCCGGCCGCTGGCGGCGGGCGCTTACCGCTTGCAGCTCAGCGCCGTCGGCCGGCAATGGCAGGCCGAGCTGGCCTTGCCTGAGGTGGCCAATCTGGATTGGCTGTCGCGCAGCCCGCTGGCGGTGTCGCGCTTGCCGCCGCCGCGCGCGGCCTGCGCCCAGCCCTGGCTGGAGCAGTCGCTGTTGCGTCGCAGCGACTACGGCTTTGTCTGGTGGCGGCGGCGCGAGCTGGGCGAGGCGCTGCGCTGGCCGCCCGGCCGGGGCGAGTTATGGCAGAGCGTGGCCCTGGTGCGCGTCGAGGCGCGCGGCCAATTGGTGTTGAGGCTGGCGCACCGTCAGGTGGGGCCGCGCTGAAATCCTGACATTGGCCTGACAATCGGGGCGGCCTTTGCCTTTTTAATCTCTCCGTCTTGATTCCCATACGGAGAGTGCCCGCAATGCCGATATCCCCTCATTCCCTTGTTTTTGCGCTGGCGGCGATGTGTCTGCCCCTGAGCGCCTGGGCGCAGATCCGGCTGGAGAACGCGCAATGGAGGGTGGCGCTGGACCCGGCCACTCTGGCGGTGACCGCGACGCCGGCCGGACAGCCGCCGCTGGCGGTGTCGAGCGGCGGCCCGGCGCGCGCGGTGGCGGATCTGAACGCGGACGCGGCCGGCGCCGCCTGGTCCTGGGAGCGCGGCCGTTATCGCTTGAGCGCGCGCCTGGACGGGCCGGACTTGACGCTGACGGTTCAGGCCGGAGCCGGCGCCGCGGAGACCGTGCCGCTGCTGCGGCAGCCGGCGGCGGCGATGGGGCGCGGCTTGCTGCTGCCCTTGGCCGAGGGCAGTTATGCGCCGGCCGGCGACCCGCTGTGGCTGGATTTCCTGCCGCGCTTCGCCGGCGACGGGCTAAACACCTCGGAAAACCTCAGCCTGCCCTTGTGGGGCATGGACTACGGCGCGAGCAGCCTGCATTGGCTGCTGCTCAATCCCTTCAACAACCGTTTGAAGGTAAGCCGGGACGGCGCCGGCCTGGGGCTGGCGCTCAGCCATGATTTCAACGCCTTGAACCGGCGGGAGCCGATGACCTTGCTTTTGCATCTGGCGGACGGGGACCTCTTGGCCGGGGCCAAGCGTTATCGGCAATGGCTGATCGGGGCGGGGCGTTTCGAAAGCCTGGCCGACAAGATGCGCGCGCAGCCGGAAACCGCCAAGCTGGTGGGCGCCAGCCATGTCTATCTATGGGGCAACGATTTGCTGGGCGCGGAGGATGTGCGCGACTGGGGACGCTGGCTGAGTCTGTTGCGCGGCGACAGCGCGCTGGCGCGGCGGCTGAGAGGGCGCTTCGACGCCGAAGCCGCCGCGGCGCTGCGGACGGCCTCGGCCCGGCCCGACGCCTACCAGCGCCGGGTGCTGTTGGCGGCCTTCAATCAGGCGGCCACGGCGGAGGCGCGCGCCGGCTGGCTGAGCGCCGCGCCGGCGTGGAACAAGCTGGCCGAGCCTTACCGCCGCCTGCGGCGTGAGGTGAGGGAAGTGTTCGGCGCGGCCTTGGGCGAGCCTGACGATTGGGGCGGCGGCTTGTCGCTCCGCACGCTGCGGGCCTTGCGCGCGGCCGGCCTGGAGCGGCTGTGGCTGGGCATGGACAATTGGGAGGGCGGCTTGTGGCAGCCGCAAGCGATGAAGGCGGGCGTGCGCGCCGGCTATCTGATGGCGGCCTACGATTCCTATGAAACCGCCTTGCCGCCGGGGCAGCGCGAGGATTGGCTGACGGCGCAGCAGGGCGCCGCCGCGTACCGGAACTGCGGCATTACCTTGGCCAGCGGCCGGCGTAAGAGCGGCTTCCAGCAGTCCGGCTATTACACCAACCCGGATTGCGTGCGGCCGGTCTTGCGTCAGCGCAGCCAGGCGCTGCATCAGGCGCTGGGTTTCAACAGCTGGTTTCTGGACGCCTACGCCACCGGCATGGTGTTCGACGATCACAGCCCCGGCCGGCGGACCAGCCAGGCCGGCGTGGCGGCCGGCAATGAACGCAGCATGGCTTGGGTGCGGGACCGCTTCGGCGTGCCGGTGGGTTCGGAAAACGGCAACGCCGCCACCTCGCGCGGCATCGCCTTCGCGCACGGCATGCAGGTGCCGGTGCTGGGCTGGGGCGATCCCGATCTGCAGAAAAATCCCAAATCGCCGTACTTCCTGGGCCGCTGGTTTCCGGCGAATCAGCCTGAGGTGTTTTTTCGCTCCGTGCCCCTGAAACAGCCGTATCTGAATATTTACTACCAGCCGGGCTACCGTTTGCCGCTCTACCAGGCGGCGTTCCACGACTCCATCGTCACCAGCAATCACTGGCTGTACGACAACCTGAAGTTCAGCAACGCCTATGCCGACAATCTGCTGACGCAATGGCTGTACAACACGCCGCCGCTCTGGCACCTGAGCGCGGAGAGCCTGGAGAAGCGGCTGCCGCTGATGCGCTGCGCCGATCAGGTGTTCCGGCCGCTGCACCGGCAACTGGCGACCCAGGCCATGACTGGTTTTGCCTGGCTGACGCCGGACCGCTTGTCGCAACAGACCCGCTTTGCGGACGGCAGCCGCTTGACGGTGAATTTCAGCGCCGAGCCGCGGCAGCTGGAAGGACGCGAACTGGCCGGCCAGGCGATGCGGGTGCAACTGTCCGGGCAGCCGGAGCGCACGGTTTCTTTAAAGGACTGCGAGCCGGCTCCGGCCTGATGGACCGCTGTTTGGCCCGGCGTTCCGCAGGCATGAGTTAAACGCATTGATTTAATCGTCTATCTGATTTTTACACATGTCATAAAAATATCGTGCCACACAGCGCATTGGCAAAATGACAACGCGCCGCTGTAAACGCCACAGCGGCGGTCTGCGCGCCGCCATCGGGCGCAAGCCTTTGCCGGCGGCCTTTCCGGCCGATGGCGGCGCGGCGGTTTTCATCCAGGACGCCGCCGTGGGCGGAAAGACGGTATGTGACGATTCATGATGTCGATTGACCGTCTGTAATAAATGCTCCAAGCATCGTGTCAGGCCATATGACAAATAGTCTGCGGCTGGATGATCTGCCGAAAGCGTGTCTAGAGAAGCGCGCTAAGCAGGTTAGACACATGACTGGAGAAATCATGAGAACTAGCAAGAAGAAGTTGGTGCTGGCCCTGGCCCTGGCAGGCCTTGGCGGCCAAGCCGGCAGCGTTTGGGCGGCGGAATCGAGCAGCGGCACCCTGGACCGGGTGGAAATCACCGGGTCCAACATCAAGCGCAGCATCAAGCAGGAAAAAGCGCTGCCGGTGACGGTGGTTCGCACCGAGGAAATGAGCAAGCAGGGCTTCACCACGGTGGAGCAGGTGGTGAATTCGCTGGCCAGCAACCAGTCCAGCATGGTGGGCGCTTCGTCGGTGCAGACGGTGTCGGGCGGCGCCTCCTACGCCAGCCTACGCGGCCTGGGCTCGCAGTACACGCTGGTGCTACTGGACGGCCGCCGCGTCGCCAGCCAGGCGATTGGCGGCTACGCCACGGATTTGAACGCCATCCCGCTGTCGGCGATTGAGCGCATCGAGGTGCTGCGCGACGGCGCCTCCGCCATCTACGGCACCGACGCCATCGGCGGCGTGATCAACTTCATCACCAAGAAAAGCTATCAGGGCGTGACGGTGGCGGGCGAGCTGGTGTCCACCGACCACAAGGGCGGCAATACCGGCAGCGCCAGCATCACCGCCGGCATCGGCGATCTGAACAAGGACGGCTACAACGTTTACGGCTCTCTGAGTTATCAGAAACTGGACGCCATCACCACGCTGAACCGTTCCTTCGCCAACAAATACCTGACCGCGGACAATCTGAGCGGCCGGGTCTTCCCGTCCAACTTCACCTACAAGGGCAACGCCTACAACCCGACGGCGCCGAATTGCAAACCGCCGTACGCCAAGCCGATAGACGCCAACTCCTGTGGCGAGAACGCCACCCTCTACATGGACTTGACGCCGGAGGTGGAGCAACTGACCGCCTTCGCCAAGGGCACCAAGCAGATTGGGGAGCATACCCTGTCGCTGCAGTACATGGGCGCGCGCAACCTGAGCACCACGCGCATCTCGCCGGCGCCGCTGGCCAAGATCGCCACCCTGAAGGCGGGCGACAAGTATTATCCGACCCATTTGCCGGACGGCACGCCCACCGACGGCAGCGACGTGGTGATCAACTCGCGCGCGGTGCCGCTGGGGCCGCGCGTGACCGAGAGCCTGTCCACCACGCAGCGGCTGGCTTTCAACGCCGAAGGCTTGCTGGCGGGCTGGGATTACCGCGGCGGGGTGGCCTACTCCGAGAACAAGACCATCATCAATTACAAATCCGGCTATGTGCACGGCGACAAGATCGCCGCCGCCTTCCAGGACGGCACCATCAACCCCTTCGGCGATTCCGCGCCGGGCGCCTGGCAGAGCACCGAGCTGAAGGGCGACGGCTGGATCGCCAAATATCAGACGGTGATGGCGGACTTCAAGGTCAGCAAGGAGGTGTTTCAGTTGCCGGCCGGCATGGTGGCGACGGCTTTCGGCGTGGAAACCCGGCGTGAGAAGCTGGACAGCCAGATCCAGGACATCGCTCAGTTCGCGCTGGGCTCCGGCATCGCCGATTCCAAGTCCACCAGCGGCAGCCGCGGCGTGACCGCGGCCTATGTCGAAGCGGACATCCCCATCTTCAAGAACTTCGACGCCCAGCTGGCGGCGCGTTACGACCGCTACACCGACTTCGGCAGCTCCTTCAACCCCAAGATCGCCGTCAAGTATCAGCCTATCCCCCAGGTCTTGTTCCGCTCCTCGGCCAGCAAGGGCTTCCGCGCGCCGACGCTGTACGACGTGTTCACGCCCAATAGCAAGACCTATACCGCCAACAAGTTCAACGACCCCTTGCGCTGCCCGGGCGGCACGCCGGCCAACGGCGGCAACAAGGTGGATGATTGCAACACCCAGTTCGAAGCCTTGCAGGGCGGCAACAACAATTTGTCGCCGGAGAAGGCCAGCTCGCTGACCTTCGGCATCGTGATCGAGCCGATCAAGGAAATCACCGCCAGCGCGGACTTCTGGTGGACCACGGTGAAGGACACCATCGGCGCGCTGGATCCGGGCGTGATTTTCGCCGATCCGGGCAAGTACGCGGACAAGTTTGTGCGCAACCCCGACGGTTCGCTCAACCATGTGATCACCACCACCCAGAACCTGGGCACTTTGAGCGCGGCCGGCGTGGACATCAGTCTGGCTTTCCGTCTGCCCAAGATGGCTTGGGGCAATTTCGGCGTCAATCTGGACGGCACCTACACCTCCAAGTACCAGCAGCAAATGGAGCCCAAGGGCCCTTATCTGAGCTCTCTGGGCGGTTGGTATCAGAATATTCTGCAGCCGACCTTGCGCTGGAAGCACAGCCTGGCGTTCAACTGGGCCCAGGGGCCGTGGAGCGGGGTATTGGTGCAGAACTACTCGTCCGGCTACACCGACCTGAATCCCAACGATGAAGGCCATAATGTGCGCCCGTACTCCAACTGGAACCTGTCCGGCAGCTATGTGTGGGACAAGAAGCTGACCATTACCGCCGGCATCCGCAATCTGTTCGACCAGGAGCCGCCGTTTAGCAACCAGACCAAGACCTTCCAGTACGGCTTTGATCCGGTGGTGGCGGACCCGGTGGGGCGTGCCTACTTCCTGAAAGCCAGCTACAAGCTCTAAGCCTCGCCAAGGCGGTTTGATCTAGCCCCGTCGCGCCGTTTGGCGCGGCGGGGTTTTATGTTTTTGGAATGAACTTGGCTGGGGGCATGCAGCTAAGTTGGCGTGGTTTAGATTGGATATGAATGTTTTTTTACATGCCTGCCATTAAAAAAACGAATGCATAAGTTTTTGCAAAATTAGTCTAATCTGAAATTCTTGTACGAATTTGTCGTAAAAATGCAAAAAAGCAACAATGGCAAGTTGTTCTCACCATGGAAAATGACATGGAATTAGCGGCTTTCTGTAAAAGCTGCTGGCAAAAATCAGGGGCATAGTCTATTGATTTTCAAGCGCTAACATGATTTTTGCGCATTTCTCCGTCAAAAGGCGCGTTTAAACGGGGCGCCGGACGAGCAGGATCGCCCCTCAACAAATATTGACGGAGGGCAACAATCCTTAACACACTCGAAACACGGTCATGACGTTCGATTGTCGACGACCTGCAGTATCCAGCAAACGTTCGTCAGAAGCGCTGCTGGTTTCCGTGTGCAGTTAAGGAGAAATCAAGTTGAGAAGTCAAAAGAAGCAGCTAGTGCTTGCCCTGGCCATGGCCGGCATGGCGAGCCATGCGCCGTTCGCATTCGCCGCTGAGGCGAACTCCGGTCAACTGGACCGGGTGGAGATCACCGGTTCCAACATCAAGCGCAGCATCAAGCAGGAAAAGGCGCTGCCCGTCACCATTCTCAAAACCGAAGACCTCGCCAAGCAGGGTCTGACCACGGTGGAGCAGGTGGTCAACAGCATCGCCGCCAACCAGTCGTCGCAAGGGGCGGCAGCTGCAGTGGGCGCCTCCACAGGGGGCGCAGCGTTTGCCAGCTTGCGCGGCCTGGGCAATCAATACACGCTGGTGTTGCTGGATGGCCGTCGCATGGCCAATCAGGCGATTGACGGCACCTCCGCCGACCTGAACGCCATCCCCTTGTCCGTGATTGACCGCGTGGAAGTGTTGCTGGACGGCGCCTCCGCCATCTACGGCACCGACGCCATCGGCGGCGTGATGAACTTCATCACCAAGAAGAGCTTGAAGGGCTTCAGCATTGGAGGCAGTTTTTCCAATCCGCAGCATGGCGGCGGCGATGATAAAAACATCAATGTTTCCTATGGCTATGGCGATTTGGGTAACGACGGTTTCAATATTTACGGCGCCATCGATTACCAGAAGAAAGACCCGGTGATGGCATCTCAGCGCGGCTTTGCTTCGCTGATCAATAAAGATACCGGTTCAAGTCCCAATGCCTGGCCTGGCAATTATGTGGATGGGGTTACTGGGGACTTAATGACTCCATCCGCACCGAATTGCCGGCCGCCGTTCTCCACGTTCAATGGCGAAAACTGCCAGGAATATTACTCGCTGTACCCCAGCATTATTCCGGAGGTAGAGCAGGTGTCCGGCGTGATCAAGGCCACTAAACGCATTGGCGACAATCACGAGTTGTCGCTGCAATACACCCGTACCGAAACCACCACCACCTCCCAAAACGCGCCGTTGCCGACCGGGGGCGACATCACCCGCGCCAATGCGGTGGACCCGAGCAAGCGTGACCAGTTGTATGTGCGCACCATTCCGTTGGGTAATCGCGTGACTGAAGCCAATTCAGTCACCCAGCGCCTGATGCTGAATATGGAGGGCTTGATTGCAGGTTGGGATTACCGCGCCGGCATCGGTCGTTCGGAAAATTTGGTTAAGGAGAACCTGAACTCCGGCTATGTCAGCAAGAGCAAGATGCAGTCCGCGGTCGACAGCGGCGCTTTGGATCCGTTCGATTTGTCCGGCAACAATCTGGCGGCTTGGCGTTCGGTCAGCATGACCGGCCAAACCAAGGAAGCCAAGTCCACCATCGACATGGCCGACATCAAGGCCAGCCGCGAAGTGTTGCAACTGCCGGCCGGCATGATGGCCATCGCTTTTGGCGCGGAAGTACGCCGCGAGTCCTTGAGCACGGTCTACAACAAAGCGGTGACCCGCGACGCGCTGAGCACCGGTCAGAACAAGACGGAGGACGCCGCCGGCAGCCGTAATTCCTACTCGTTGTACGGTGAGGCGGATATTCCTGTTCTGAAGAACCTGGACGCGCAATTGGCCGCGCGTTACGACCACTACAGCGATTCCGGCAGCTCCTTCAATCCCAAGGTGGCGATGAAGTACCAGCCGTTGCCGCAGCTGATGTTCCGCTCCTCCGCCAGCACCGGTTTCCGCGCGCCGTCTCTGTACAATATGCACAAGCCTAACCAGTTGCAGCTGACAGGCCGCGCCTATGTGGATTACGGTGCTTGTCCCAATGGCAAAACCCCGGTGCCGGGCGCGAACGCCTTGGCATGCCAGAGCATTCAGCGCGATATCCGTTACGGCGGTAACAAGAATCTGGAGCCGGAGAAGTCGTCCTCCTTGTCCTTTGGCATCGTAATCGAGCCGGTGAAGAGCTTTACCGCCAGTGCCGACTTCTGGTGGACCATGATCAAGAATCAGATCAATGTCATTCCGGAAGACACCATCTTCGCCAACCCGTCCAAATATTCGGATCGTTTCATCCGCGATAGCAACGGCAATCTGTCTTATTTGGTCGATGACTATTCCAACCTGGGCAACCTCAGTGCCGCCGGGGTGGATATCAAGATGAACTGGCTGCTGCCCAGAACCGCGATTGGCACTTTCAATGCTTCTCTGGATGGCACCTATCTGTCCAAGTACTCCTACCAGAAAGAGAAAGAAGGCCCGTACTTCAGCAACTTGGGGTCTTACATTGATGCGAATGGCCCTGCTTTCCGCTGGCAGCACACTCTGTCGATGAACTGGTCGCTGGGTGCTTGGAGCGGGGTGCTGGCGCAGAATTACCGTTCGGGCTACACCGACAGCAACTCGAAGAAAGGTCAGAACAATACTGTGCGGCCTTACTCCACGTGGAATCTGTCTGGATCCTACGCCTGGAACAAGCAACTGACCGTGACCGCCGGCATCAAGAACCTGTTCGATCAAGAGCCTCCGTACTCCAATCAAAGCGATACCACGCCGCGTAGCTACGATCCGCGCTTTACCGATCCGATGGGCCGTTCCTTCTTCCTCAAGGCTAATTACAAGCTCTAAGGCGGCGGGAAACTGGATGGGGCGGACTGGAGTCCGTCCCGTTCTCGGGCCCGGCGGCGCGCCGCCGCCGGGCGAATCAGAAGACAGTGGATATAAACATGACGAGCATCACAACCGTGTTTCAAAGCACAGATAAAAGAACGTAAACAGGTTCTTACCGTAGCAAGGCTTTCTCCGCGGCCTCAATGGCTTGCTCGAAAGTGTCCGCGATGAGATCGGCCTGCTCCAGGCTCAGGGTCAACGGCGGCGAAATGATGAAGGTGTCCGCCAGATTGCGTATCAACACCCCGTGTTGACGGCAGTAGTCGGAGATATAAGCGCCGAAGCCCAGATCCAGATCAAAAGGCTGTTTGCCGGCGGGGTCGGCCACCAGTTCCACGCCTATCATCAGGCCCAGGCCGCGGACATCGCCCATATGGGGGTGCGTGCTCTTTATCCTTGTCAGGCGCTGCAATAAATGACCGCCCACCTTGGCCGCGTTTGCCGTCAGCTTGTCCCTTTCGATGATCTCCAGATTGGCCAGCGCCGCCGCGCAAGCCAGCGGATGGCCGGCATAGGTGTTGCCGTGATAGAAGGCGGTTGGGCTGAACTGACGGGCGTCGCTGGAGTGAAACGCCGACTCCACCCGCTGGTTGATCAAAGTCGCGCCCAGCGGGATGTAGCCGCTGTTAATCCCTTTGGCGAATACCATGATGTCCGGCTTCACTCCCCAATGCCGGCTGCCGAACAGCTTGCCAATGCGGCCGAAACCGGTGACCACTTCGTCCGCGATCAGGAGCACGCGATGTCGATCGCACACCTCGCGCGCCAAGGGCCAGTAATTGGCGGGCGGGACGATGACGCCGCCGGCGCCTTGCACCGGTTCGGCAATGAAGGCCGCCACGGTGCCGGGGCCCTGATGCAGGATTTCCCGCTCCAGCAATTGCGCGCATAAGCGGCCTAGGGTGTCTGAATCGTCGGTGTAGGGGTTGCGGTATAGATGGGGGGTGTCCACTTGGCTGAAGCCCGCCAGCAAGGGCTCGTAAGCCTGGCGATAAGCGGTGCTGCCGTTCGCCGACAAGGCTCCCAGGGTGACGCCGTGGTAAGCCTGCTTCAGCGAGATGATTTTATGGCGCTCCGGCTCGCCGCTTTGCCGCCAGTACTGGCGGGCCAGTTTAAACGCCGCCTCATTGGCTTCCGAGCCGCCGGAGGAGAAAAAGGCGGCGCTCATGCCTTCCGGCTCCGTCATCCGGCATAAGCGTTCGGCCAGCGCCAGGGCCGGCTGCGTGGTGGTGCCGCCAAAAATCGAATAAAAACCCAGCTGGTTCAATTGTTGGGTGATCGCCTCCTTGATTTCCGGATGGTCGTGCCCGACGTTCACATTCCACAAGCCGCCTTGCCCATCAAGATAGCGTTTCCCGGTTTGATCGAAGACATGGCAACCCGAAGCGCGATCGATCCGCAACGGCGGATGCGCGGCAATATGGCTGGCATTGGCGAAGGGGTACAAGAGATGGCCGGTGGGATGGCGATTGGCCGTGCTGCTCATGATGTTCTCTCCTCGGTTTTACGATGCGGCGCCGGTTGGTTTCGATGGCCGGCGTTCTGCTGTCCTACTGCTCCTGATTCAGCGTCATCCACACCCCCTTGGTCTGGGTGTAGGCCAGCAACGCGTCAAAGCATTTGTCGCGGCCATTGCCGGACTCTTTCCAGCCGCCGAACGGCAGTTGCATATCGCCGTCCATATAGCTGTTGACGTAGACCATGCCGGCTTCGACCTCGCGCGCGAAGCGATGCGCGTGGTTGAGGTTTTGGGTCCAGATGCCCGCCGCCAGGCCAAAGCGGCTGTCATTGGCGATGGCGATGGCCTGGTCCAAGCCGGATACCGGCATCACGCAGGCCACCGGGCCAAAGATCTCTTCCCGCGCGATGCGCATGCCGTTGTCCACGCCGGCGAACACCGTGGGGTTGACGTAGGCGCCGTGTTCCAGGTGGCGCGGGGCGTCGCCGCCCAACAGGCATTGCGCGCCGGCTTGCCGGCCCAGCGCGATGTAATCCAGCACGCGCCGCTGCTGACCGCGGCTCACCAGCGGGCCCATGCTGGTGGCCGGGTCCAGCGGGTCTCCCGGGAGGTGATGGCTGCGCGCGGCGCTTAGGAAGGCGTCGAGGAAATCGGGAAGAATGCTTTGCTCCACCAACAGGCGGGAGCCGGCGCAGCATACCTGGCCTTGATTGCCGAATACGCCCATGGCCGCCCAGCGCGCGGCGGCCTCCAGGTCCTGGACATCGGCCAGAATCACATGGGGGGACTTGCCGCCGCACTCCAAGGACAGTTGCTTCATATTGGACTGGCCCGCGTAGCCCAGCATTAGCTTGCCCACTTCCACCGAACCGGTGAAGGCGATCTTGTCGACATCCCGATGCAAGGCCAGCGGCCGGCCGCAGCCAGGCCCGTCGCCGGTCAGCACATTGAATACCCCGGGCGGGCCGCCGGCCTCGATGAAGAGCTTGGCCAGCCATAAAGCGCTGAGCGGAGACTCCTCCGCCGGCTTGAGCACCACGGAGTTGCCGGCCGCCAGCGCGGGCGCGATCTTCCAGCAGCTCATCAGCAGGGGGTAATTCCAGGGCACCACGCAGGCCACCACGCCCAAGGGCTGACGCAGCACAAAGCTATGGATGTGGTGGGCGGTTGCGCCCACTGTGCCCTGCACCTTGTCGATGGATTCCGCGGTAAAGCGCAGGCATTGCACGCTCAGGGGCAGGTCCACCGTCAGCATCTCGCTGATCGGCTTGCCCATGTCCAGGCAGTCCAGCAAGGCGAAGGTGCGCTGATGTCGTTCGATCAAATCGGCGAGCCGATTGAGCACGGACATACGCTCCCGTGGCGGCCGTCTGGACCAGGCGCCGGACTGAAACGCGCGCCGCGCGGAATTGACGGCGAGATCCACATCCTGGCTATCGGCGCTGGGCAGCTCGGCCAGGATTTGGTCATTGCTGGGATTGACGCTGGCGAAGCGCCGGCCGGAACGTGCTTGGCGAAAATCCCCGTCAATGAACAGTCCCAGTTCCAAGGGCGGCTCCTTGGCCAGGGCGCGCCAGTCGGCGGCGGATAGGGGTTCAGCGCTCATCATCGGCTCCTGAGTCTAATAGATGGGGAAAGGCGCCCAGCGCTTCAAACTGGCCGGCCAGCGACAGCAATTGCCGGTCCGCCCCGCGCGCGCCGATGAATTGCAGCCCAAGCGGTCTGCCGTCCGGAGTCAGGCCGCAGGGGACGACGCAGGCGGGATGCTGGCTCAGATTGAGCGGGAAGCTGAAGCCCGCCCACTCCGTCCAGGCCGCGCCATCGCCGGCCGGCTGTCGCGAGGCGATGGGGAAGGCCGCCAAGGGAGTGGCCGGCGCCAGCAGCAGATCGAACCGGTTCATCGTCTGGTCCATGAAGGCGCCAAACTCGGCGCGCCGGGTCTGAGCCGCGACCAAGTCCGCCGCGCTCAGGGCCAGGCCGCGTTCGGCTATCTCGACAAAGCCCGGGTCCAGTTGTCCGCGCAGGGCCGGCGCCACCCTGGACAGCCGGTTGGCCGCGCCGCTGAACCAGTGCTTTTGGAAAACATCGAGCAGATCGATATCGGGGAGCTCGAATGGCTGGATCTCCACCCCCAAGGAGCGCAGCAGATTCAAGGCCTGTTCCATGACCGCGGCCACTTCCGGCCGCAGCTGGCCGCAGGCCGGGGTGGACCAGTAAGCCACCCTGGCCCGGCTGAGCGCCAGGGGCGGGAAGGAGGGCGGGTTGCCGATGGGCTGATGCCAGTCGCGCAGGTCGCGGCCGCTCATCGCGTCCAGCATGGCGCTGACGTCGCCGACGCAGCGCGCGATCGGACCAAGATGCGCCAGGGTGCCGAAGGCGCTGCCGGGATAGGCGGGCACCCGGCCAAAGCTCGGCTTGTGTCCGACCAGGCCGCAGAAGGCCGCCGGGATGCGAATGGACCCGCCGCCGTCCGTTCCCAGGTGCAATACGCCCGCGCCGCCGGAAGAGCCGCCCGGCGTCAGCTCAGGCCGCCAAGGATTGCGCGTAATCCCATGCAGCGGATTATCGGTGACGGCTTTCCAGCCGAATTCCGGCGTTGTCGTCATGCCCAGCAAGACGGCGCCGGCGGCGCGCAAGCGAGCCACCGACGGCGCGTCGCTGTCGCAAACCGCCGCGCTGCTGCTGTGGCTGCCATAGCGCACGCTCCAGCCTTGCACCTGGACGATGTCCTTGATCGTGACCGGCACGCCATCGATGGGCGACAAGGGACGGCCCCGCCGCCAACGCTCATCGGCCGCGGCGGCGGCGGCGAGCGCGCCGGCGCGGTCGATGGAAGCGAAGGCGTTGTATCGGTCTTGGACCGCCGAGGCCCTGGCCAGCGCCGCGTCCGCGACTTCAAGCGGAGAAAGGCTTGCCGCGGCGTAGCGGGCGGTCATGGTTTGCACGTTCAGCCGGCAGAGCGGGGACGCGTCCGCCAGTGGATTTGTAGAAATAGATGACATACTCAGCTCCAAGGCAAGGAGCGGCGTGGCCGCAATGGCATGACTGGGCGGTGGTGTTGCCTGGCGATGATGGTAAGCAAACGAGGCGGCGCGGAAAAACGCATTTTTCGCGGCAAGTTGCGCTGTTTTTATGTGTAAGAGCCTGTTCAAAGTCTTGCGAGCGAGAGCGAGACAAGGCGTTGCGGCTGAAGAAGCGGAATGGTCATACGGTGTATGAGCATTCGGAAGCTGTTTTCAAGGCCGTATCGCTGAAGCGCGGCGGACTTTTAACAAGCTGCTAAATGCCGGCGAGGGGGCGGGGCCATGAATATTTCGATTAGACAAATCCGTTATGTCTATGAGGTGGCGTTGACGGGAAGCATCGCGGCGGCGGCGGAGTCGATACCGATTTCCAAGTCCGCCTTGTTGAGCGCCATCATTCATGTGGAACACCAAATCGGATTTCGGATTTTTGAACGCCGCCCGGCGCGAGGCGTAAAAATCACCCCGGCGGGCAAGCAATTCATGCTGGCGGCGCAGGATATGTTGGAGGCGAAGTCGACGTTTAATCGCAGCATCGCCAATCTGACGCGGCCGGGCGCCGTGCAATTGCGGATTGGCTGTTTTGAGCCGTTTGGCGCTTTATTCATGCCGGATGTGCTGAAGCGCTATATACAGGGCCAGGGCGAAGTCGACATCCAGCTGCGGGAAGGAGATCAGTCGCAATTGCGCGGCTGGCTGGCGGCCGACGAGGTGGATTTGATCGTGACCTACGATATCGGCTTTCACTTGGACGAGGAGGTCAGCCGTATCTGCAAAGTGCCCTGTCATGCCTTGCTGTCGAGACAAGACCCGCTGGCGGAACAAGAGTCGGTCTCCTTGGCGGATTTGGCGCTGCGGCCGTTGGTATTGCTGGATTTGCCGCAGACGGCGGCGTATTTGCTGGCCTTGTTCGCGATATCGCCTTGTCAGCCTCATGTGCGCTTCAGGACGCGCTCTTATGAAACCGTGCGCGCGGCGGTTTCCGCGGGATTCGGCTGTTCCATCCTGAATATGTGCCCGTCCGGCAGCGCCACTCGGGACGGACCGGCGTTGATACGAAGACCGTTCTCCGATTTCAGCCCCGCGCCCACGCTGATCGTGCAGGATAAACATGGTCGGGAAAAACCCGCTTTCATCCAGGATTTTATTAGCGCGACGCAGCAGCATTTTCGCCAACTGGGGCCAGAGGGTTTCGCCGTGGCGATCCCGGCCTTGGCGGCGACTTTGTTTCAGGTGTAAGTATTGATTGAACCATTTAAAAGACGATTGGAACCGCCGCTCTGGCCTTGACGCCCGGATGGGTATTTTATCGCCATGGCAAGCCCGGATGAGGTCTATACTGGAGCCGGCATTGGCACCGCCGATGCACGCCAAGGAGCTGATCATGAGTAAATCAAGACACAGCAGCAAGGAAGCCAAAAAACAGCCGTTGATGACGCCCAAGGAGAAGCGGGCGGCCAAACATCAGAAGAAGCATGGGCCGGACGGGGCGCCCATCATTGTCCCTCACTAAGGCGAGCGCCGCGGCGATGCGGCTGCCTTGATGTGCTGAGCGCCTCGCTGGTTTTGATCCGTGCGCTGTTTCCCTTCACGGTCCATCCGACCGTCTACGCCGGCCAGCGGGCCGGCCAATCGCCCAAACCTCCTGCCTTTGCGGCCAGGAGGTTTTTGTTTGGCGCGGATTGCTTGCGGATCAAGGGCAGGCGCGCGCCGCCAAAATATGCTTGTTGATTTTTTTCGGCGGAGGCGATAGCTTTACCGGCTTTATTCGGGGCCGGCCGCCGTGAACGCGGCGGGGGCGGGGGACAGGCGATGCAACAGGTCATCGAGGCGACGGGCTATCACGCCCATGTGTATTTCGACGCGGCGCAGCAAGCCGCGGCGCGGCGGCTGCGCGAGGCGGTGGCGCAGCGCTTTGCCGTGGAGTTGGGGCGCTGGCGAGAGCAGGCTTACGGGCCGCATCCGGTGGGCGCGTATCAGATCGCCTTCGCGCCGGCCTTGTTCGGCCAGATCGTGCCGTGGCTGATGCTGAACCGGGAAGGGCTGAGCGTGCTGCTGCATCCGCTGACCGGCGACGATGTCGAGGATCACAGCGACTTCGCCATGTGGCTGGGCGCGCCGCTGGAGTTGAACATGGACTTTCTGCGCCAGCACGGTGACAACGGGCGCTCGGGCTAGCCGCGGAGGGCGCGGCCAAAACAAAACCCACCGGCCGGAGCCGGTGGGTTTTGTGATTGACGGGTACCGGTTTTAGCGCCGTTCCACCGCCAGCGCCACGCCCATGCCGCCGCCTATGCACAGCGTGGCCAGGCCCTTCTTGGCGTCGCGGCGCTGCATTTCATGCAGCAGGGTGACCAGCACGCGGCAGCCGGAAGCGCCGATCGGGTGGCCCAGCGCGATGGCGCCGCCGTTGACGTTGACCTTGTCCGGGCCCCAGCCCAGTTCGCGCGCCACGCCCAGCGCCTGGGCGGCGAAGGCTTCGTTGGCTTCCACCAGATCCAGCTCTTCCACCTTCCAGCCGGCCTTGTCCAGCGCCTTGCGGGTGGCGGCCACCGGGCCTATGCCCATGATTTCCGGCGCGCAGCCGGTCAGCGCGTAGCCCTTGATCGCGGCCAGCGGCTTCAGGCCCAGCTGGTCCGCCTTCTGGGCCGACATCAGCAGCACCGCGGCGGCGCCGTCATTGATGCCGGAAGCGTTGCCGGCGGTGACGGTGCCTTCCTTCTTGAAGGCTGCGCGCAGCTTGGCCAGGCCTTCGGCGCTGGCGTCGTGCTTGATGAACTCGTCGTTGTCGAAGGCCAGCGGATCGCCCTTGCGCTGCGGCACCAGCACCGGGGTGATTTCGTCCTTGAACTTGCCGGCTTTCTGAGCGGCGGCGGCGCGTTGCTGCGAGGCCAGCGCCAGCGCGTCCTGCTCTTCGCGGCCGATGCCGTACTTTTCCGCCACGTTTTCAGCGGTGATGCCCATGTGGTAGGCGTTGTAGGCGTCGGTCAGGCCGTCGTTGACCATGGTGTCGATCAGCTGGGCGTTGCCCATGCGGAAGCCGTCGCGCGAGCCGGGCAGGATGTGCGGCGACAGGGACATGCTTTCCTGGCCGCCGGCGATGACGATGTCGGCGTCGCCGTTGACGATGGCCTGGGCGCCCAGGTGCACGGCACGCAGGCCGGAGCCGCAGACCACGTTGAGGGTGGTGGCCGGGGTGGTGACCGGCAGGCCGGCCTTGATCAGCGCCTGGCGCGCCGGGTTCTGGCCGCTGCCGGCGGTCAGCACCTGGCCGAGAATGACTTCACTGACGTCTTCCGGTTTCAGGCCGGTTTTGGCCAGCAGGGATTTGATGACGGTGGCGCCCAGTTCCGGGGCCGGGATCTTGGCCAGCGCGCCGCCGAAACTGCCGATGGCGGTGCGGGTTGCTGCGACAATCACGACTTCCATGTTTTTCTCCGTCTCTCTCTTCAATGTGACCGCGAAGGTCGGTGTGTCGGCCAGCGCGCCGGCGGCGGGGCGGGGAAGCCGCTAAAGCGTTTCGAAGCGGCTTTCAACGCCCTTGCCCAAGCATCCCGCCGAGGCGCGGCAGACTTTAGAACAGTTTTTCTTGGAGCCTGTTTATGATCTCGCGAGCTAGGGCGAGACAAGGCGAAAACGAGCGAAAAAGCGGAATGTGCATGTGGTACATGAGCATTTTGAGCTCGGTTTCAACGCCCATTTCTATCCATCCCGCCGACGCGCAGCAGATCGTAAACAGGTTCTTATTGCAGGCTGGCCACCACGCTGGGCATGGCCTTGGCCAGCACATAGCTGCCCGGCGCCGCTTGCAGCGGTGGGAAGTCCTTGCTGCCCAAGGCCTTGGGCGCGGCGACTTTCTTGCCGGATTGAGGGGCCAGCCAGGCGTCCCAGTCCTTCCACCAGCTGCCGGGGCGGCTTTCCGCGGTTTCCAGCCAGGCGTCCGCGTGCTGGGGCTGGGCGTCGTTGACCCAGTAATTGCGCTTGTCCTTGGTCACCGGGTTGATCGAACCGGCGATATGGCCGGAGGCGCCCAGCACGAAGCGCCGCGACGGCGCGCCGGTCAGGTAGTGGATGCCGGAGTAGGCGGAGCTCCACAACACGATGTGATCTTCGCGCGCGGCGAAGATGTAGACAGGTATGTCGATCTTGGAAACGTCGATGGGCACGCCGCACAGGGTGATGGAACCCGGCTTGGTCAGCGCGTTGTTCATATAGAACTGGCGCAGCATGAAGGTGTGCATCGGCAGCGGCAGGTCCACCGCGTCGTTGTTCCAGTAGAGCAGGTCGAACGGCGCCGGCGTCTTGCCCAGCAGATAGTTGTTGACCACGTAGTTCCACACCAGATCGTTGGCGCGCAGGCTGGCGAAGGTGCGGCCTATCTCCTTGCCGCTGATGATGCCGCCGGCGGCGATCTTGGCTTCGCGGCTGGCCACCAGGTTCTCGTCGATGAAGTAGGAGATCTCGCCCGGTTCGGCGTGATCTATCAGCGAGGTCATGAAGGTGGTGGAATCGAAGTATTTGAGTCCGCGCGCCTGCAGCACGCACTGGGTGGTGGTCAGGATCACGCCGCCGACACAGAAGCCCAGCGCGTTCATGCTGTCCTGCTTGCTGATCTTGCGCACGGTTTCCGCCGCGGCGATCACGCCTTTCTCGATATAGCTTTCCCAGGTGAAATGCTTCATCTCCGGTTCCGCCGAGCGCCAGCTGATCAGGAATACGCGGTAACCCTGGGCGACGAAGTGACGGACCATGGAGTTGTCCGGCTGCAAATCCATCAAGTAGTACTTGTTGATGCAGGGCGGCACGATCAGCAGCGGCTTTTCGTAGACCTGGCCGGTGGTGGGGGTGTACTGGATCAGTTCGATCAATTCATTGCGGAACACCACCTCGCCCGGGGTGACCACGATGTTTTTGCCGATCTCGAACTGGCTCTCGTCCGACATCGAGATATGGCCCTTCTGGAAATCCTCCAGCATGTTCTTCATGCCGTCGACCAGGCTTTCGCCCTTGGTCTCTATCGCCCGTTTCATTACGTCCGGGTTGGTCAGCATGAAGTTGCTGGGGGAGACCGCGTCCAGGTATTGGCGGGTGGCGAAGGCCAGCTTGTCCTTGGCTTCTTCCTCCAGCTGGGCGTTGTCCACCAGCTCGGTCATCCATTTGCTGGTGAGCAGATAGCCTTGCTTGAGGAAATGGTAGAACGGGTGTTCATCCCATTCCGGCGAGGCGAAGCGGCGATCGCCCTTTTTCGCCGAGGCGTCGCCGTTGGCGGGCGCCTGGCCCAGGAATTGCGACCACAGATTCATCTGCTGCTGATACAAGCTGCTTTGCCAGGCGAACAGCTGGCCGGCGTTGCTGAGCATGGCGCCCCAGGCGTTGGCCAGCGGCAGTTCAGCATTTCCAGGTTGCGGCGGCAGCGGCAGGTTGTTGACGAACTGCTGCATCCATTGTTGGTTGGCCTCGGATAGGCTGGCGAAGAAACTATCCAGCGGGTTTGTACTTTCTTGGGTCAAAGCTGTCTCCTGAAACGTGCCGAAGCGTTATCGAAGCTTTCCTGCATTGGACCGTGTAACAAAGTGTGCGGTCGCAAGGTACGCCATGACTGTAACAGGGTTGCATGACATTTTCACCGGGAGGAGGACGATAAGGCGCGTCGAAAGCCGCATCTTGTTGCCGCAGTGCACAATCTGCCTAGCTGTC
The DNA here is from genome assembly GCF_003052555.1 of Chromobacterium sp. Panama. Classification (NCBI taxonomy): domain Bacteria; kingdom Pseudomonadati; phylum Pseudomonadota; class Betaproteobacteria; order Neisseriales; family Chromobacteriaceae; genus Chromobacterium; species Chromobacterium sp. Panama. The sequence continues at coordinate 2,333,785 of NZ_QARX01000001.1, read as the reverse complement.
CTTTCGGCCTGGCATGCCGGGGGGGTGGAAATTATGGGATAATCGCGAGCTGGTAAGCTTGGCGTTGAACAGAACGGGAAAGGATGGTCATGACGGCATTCAAGGCGCGCTTGGGCGATCAAGAGGTCGCGGTGGGCAATATCTTCTGCATCGGGCGCAATTACGCCGCCCACGCGGCGGAATTGAACAACCCGCTGGAGGACGAGCCGCTGGTGTTCCTGAAACCGACGTCGGCGCTGGCCGGAGAGGGCGAGCTCCTGCGTTTGCCCGACTATTCCCGCGACGTTCACCATGAGTGCGAACTGGTGCTGCTGATAGGCAAGGGCGGCCGCGACATTGCGGAGTCCGAAGCGCTCGGCCATGTGGCCGGCTACGGCATCGGTCTGGACATGACGGCGCGCGACGTGCAATCGGCGGCCAAGAGCAAGGGCCATCCGTGGACCAAGGCCAAGGGCTTTCCCACCGCCGCCTGCCTGTCTCGTTTGGCGCCGGCGGAGCAGGTGGCCGATCCGCAGCGGCTGAGCTTCGAATTGCGCGTCAACGGCGAGCTGCGCCAGCAGGGCGACACCGGCCTGATGCTGTTTCCGGTGGCCGCCGTCATCGCCTATCTGTCGCGGATCTACGGCCTGCAGGCCGGCGATCTGATTTATACCGGCACGCCGGAGGGCGTGGCCGCGGTGCGTTCCGGCGACCGGCTCAGCCTGAAGCTGGAGGGCCTGGCCGCCGCCGAATGGAGCGTGCTCTGATGGCGGCCTCAGGCGAGGACGACGGCAAGGTCCGTCTCGACAAATGGCTGTGGGCCGCCCGTTTCTTCAAGACCCGGCAACTGGCGCACGAGGCGCTGGAGCTGGGGCGGGTGCAGGTCAACGGCGACCGGGTCAAGGCGTCGCGGGTGGTCAAGGAGGGGGACCAGCTGGTGATGCGCATCCATCAGCTGGAATACCGCGTCGAGGTGCTGGCGCTGAGCACCCAGCGCCGGCCGGCGCAGGAGGCGCGGCTGCTCTACCGCGAGGACGAGGCTTCTCAGCGCGCGCGTGAAGAGCAGGTGCTGCTGTTGAAGTCGGAGCGCGCCAGCTTCCCGCACGGGGACGGCCGTCCCACCAAGAAGGCGCGGCGGGATATCGGCAAGTTCAAAGGGCAGTTCTGAGCGCGCGCTTGCCACGCGCCGTTTTACGTTTTCAACCAGGAGCCCGTTTAAGGGCCGAGCTTCAGATCATGTCGTCTTCCGCGTCACCCGCCGTATCCCTGCTGCCGTTCAGCCTGTTCTATTTCAGTTATTTCGCCTTCCAGGGCCTGTTCAGTCCGTTCTGGGGGCTCTATCTGCAATCGCTGTCCTTCTCCGCCTGGCAGATCTCGGTGCTGATGGCCTTGTCCACGCTGGCGCGCATCGTGGCGCCCGGCTTCTGGGGCTGGCTGGCGGACCGCCGCGGCCGCCGGCGCGCCATCATTCTGACGACGTCGCTGTTGTCGGCGGCGGCCTTCCTGCTGGTGGGACTGGACCGCGCTTTCTGGTGGGTGTTCGTCAGCCTAGCGGTGTCCCACTTCTTCTGGGCGGCGGCGCTGCCGCTGGTGGAGGCCAGCACCGCCCACCTGACGCGCGCGCAGCCGGGGCGTTACAGCCGGGTGCGGGTCTGGGGCTCGATAGGCTTTGTCTGTCTGGCGATGAGCGGCGGCCTGCTGCTGGACGGCATCGGTATTGGCAATCTGCCCTGGGCGCTGTGCGCGCTGCTGGCCCTGGTGGCCGCGGCGGCCTGGCGGGTGCCGGAGGTGGCCGCCGAGCGCAAGAGCGGACCGTCGGCGCCGATAGCGGCCACGCTGCGGCGGCCGGAGGTGATGGCCTTGTTCGGCTGCTGCTTCCTGATGGCCTTCGCCCACGGCCCTTACTACACTTTTTTCTCCATCGGCCTGAAGCAGGCGGGTTATGAGCAAGGCGCGATCGGCATGCTGTGGGGGCTGGGCGTGGTCAGCGAGGTGGCGGTATTCCTGTTGATGCCCAAGATCATGGCGCGCGCGCGTTTGGAAACGCTGATGCTGGCGTCGCTATTGGCGGCGGCGCTGCGTTTCGCCTTGATCGCCGCCGCGGCCGAGCTGGCCTGGGTGGCGATAGGCGCGCAGCTGCTGCACGCGCTGACTTTCGGCCTGCACCACGCCGCCTCGGTGGGCTTGATCCACCGCATGTTCGACCCACATCACCACGGCCGCGCCCAGGGTCTGTACATCATCGCCTCGTTTGGGGTTGGCGGCAGCGCCGGCGGCCTGATCGGCGGGCTGGTGTGGCCGCACGGCGGCATGGCGACGACGTTCGCGATGTCGACGGCCGCCGCCGCGCTGGGCGTGTTGCTGTGCCGGCGCTGGCTGCGGCCGGCGGCACCTGCTCAGGCGGGCTGATCTTTGAACAGGGCCGGCGGCACGAAGTAACAGCTGTCGCCGTCGATGCCGGGCAGTTCGATACGGCCCTGATAAAGCAGGCCGATTTTCTCCAGCACGCGGATGGACGCCAGGTTGTGCGGCGCGGTGATGCCCACCACCACCGCGTGGCCCAGTTGCTCGCGGCCGTGTTCTATGGCGGCCAGCGCGGCTTCGCTGGCGTAGCCGCAGCCCCAGTATTGCTCCAGGAAGGCGTAGCCGATGTCCGGGTAGTCCAGGCCGTCGCGCTTGACCAGGCCGCAGATGCCGACCGGGGCGCCGTCGTCCAGCCGTTCCACCAGCAAGAGGCCGTGGCCGTGCTTGCGATAGCTGGTTTGCGGGCCTTCCTCGATATAGCGCAGCGCGCCGAGCAGATCGTGGGCGTCCTTGTCGCCGATATTGGCGATGAAGGCCGGCTCGTTCAGCAGCTTGAGCATGAAGGGGGCGTCGCTGGCGTGCAGCGGACGCAGTTGCAGTCTGGCGGTGGCGATGTGATGCATGGCTGGTTCGGATTTCGCGGGATGAGGTCGTAAAAAAAGCCGACGGCGCAAGCGCCATCGGCTTTGATGCTAACAGGCCTGCGGCTCAGCACTCAACAATATTCACCGGCACTTCGATGACATTGATGGCCAGGCCGCCGCGCGCGGTTTCCTTGTACTTGGTGCTCATGTCCATGCCGGTGTCGCGCATGGTCTTGATCACTCGGTCCAGCGACACGAAGTGCTGGCCGTCGCCGCGCAGCGCCATGCGCGCCGCGTTGATGGCCTTGACCGAGGCCATGGCGTTGCGTTCGATGCAGGGCACTTGCACCAGGCCGCCCACCGGATCGCAGGTCAGGCCCAGATTGTGCTCCATGCCGATCTCGGCGGCGTTTTCCACCTGTTCCGGGGTGCCGCCCAGCACTTCGGCCAAGGCGCCCGCGGCCATGGAGCAGGCCGAGCCCACTTCGCCCTGGCAGCCCACTTCGGCGCCGGAGATGGAGGCGTTGAGCTTGAACAGCACGCCGATGGCGCCGGCGGTGAGCAGGAAGCGCACAATGCCGTCGTCGCTGGCGCCGGGCACGAAGCGGGCGTAATAGTGCATCACCGCCGGGATGATGCCGGCTGCGCCGTTGGTGGGCGCGGTGACCACGCGGCCGCCGCCGGCGTTTTCCTCGTTCACCGCCAGCGCGTACAGATTGACCCAGTCCATCACCGTCAGCGGGTCGCGCAGCGCCGCCTCGGGCGAGGCCAGCAGTTTGCGGTGCATGTCGGCGGCGCGGCGCTTCACCTTCATGCCGCCGGGCAGGATGCCTTCGCGCTCGCAGCCGCGCTTGACGCAGTCCTGCATCACTTGCCAGATCTTCAGCAGCTCGGCGCGCACTTGTTCCTCGCTGCGCCAGGCCAGCTCGTTCTCCAGCATGATCTGGCTGATGGATTTGCCGTGGCGCTGACACAGCGCCAGCAATTCCGCCGCGCTCTTGAACGGGTGCTTGAGCTCGGTGACGCCCGGCGGCACGAAGCCGGCGTCGATGGCGGCTTCGTCAACCACAAAGCCGCCGCCCACCGAGTAATAAGCGCGTTTGGACAGGCTGGCGCCGGCAGCGTCGAAGGCTTCGAAAATCATGCCGTTGGGGTGGTAGGGCAGGGTTTTTTTCTTGTGCAGAATCAGGTGTTCGCCTTCGACGAAGGGCACGGTCTGCTTGCCCAGCAGGGCGACGGACTTGTCGGCGCGGATGGCGGCCAGCATGCCGTCCACCGCGTCGGTGTCCACCAGGTCGGGCTGTTCGCCCTGCAGGCCCAGCAAGACCGCGACGTCGGTGCCGTGGCCCTTGCCGGTGGCGCCCAGCGAACCGAACATTTCGGCGCGCACGCTGGCGGTCTGAGCCAGCAACTCGTCTTTTTCCAGCCGGGCGATGAATTGGCGCGCGGCGCGCATCGGTCCAACCGTGTGGGAGCTGGACGGGCCGATGCCTATCTTGAACAAATCAAAAACACTGATGGCCATAATGCTTCTCTTTAAGGGCTGTGTCCCGCTAAGCGGGTTGTTGTCCGGACAGCCTGGGCCGTCCTTATTATTGTCGTTGTCATGGTTTCGCACGGCTTTGGCGCGAGGGCCGGCCTGCGCCTCGCCATCTTGCGGCAGCCGGGCAATCTAGACAAGCCGGCGACGGCTGTCAATTTAGAATTATAGAGTCAGGACTAAGTTGCGTCGGGGATTCGACGAGTTGAAACCGCTTCGCATTCGGACGGCATGAACCGGGCGGGCGGATGGCCCTTTGTACAAGGCGAGGAGGGGAATGGGGCGTGAAAAAGCCCGGGCGAGCCGGGCTTGGAGCTTAGAACCTGTTTACGATCTGCTGCGCGTCGTGAGACGTGACACGGTGAGTACCCCTTCGAATGCTCATGTACCACGCGTACATTCCGCGTTCTCAGCCGCTTTCGCCTTGTCTCGCCCTAGCTCGCGAGATCGTAAACACGTTCTTAGAACCTGTTCAAGGTCTGCTGCGCTTCGGCGATACAGCGTTGAAACCGAGCTCAAAATGCTCATGTACCACGTGTACATTCCGCGTTCTCAGCCGCTTTCGCCTTGTCTCGCTCTTGCTCGCAAGACTTTGAACCGCCTCTTAGACTGCGGCGGCGGTGAAGCGGCGGCGCAGATGCTGCGGTTTTTCCAGTTCGTCGACGATGGCCACGGCCAGGTCTTCCACGCTGATATCGGCCGGCTTGTCGCCGTTGAACAGCAGCTGATCGCCGCCCAGCCGGTATTTGCCGCTGCGCTCGCCCGGGTGGAGGAAGGCCGGCGGGGAGACGAAGGTCCAGTCCAGCGCGGTTTCTTCGCGCAGGCGGCGTAGCGCCTCGCGCACGCCCAGCGCGCCTTCCTTCCATTCCGCCGGGAATTCCGGGGTGTCCACCAATTGCACGCCGGGCGCCACTTCCAGGCTGCCGGCGCCGCCCACTTCCAGGAAGCGCTTGACGCCCGCCTGCTTGACGCCGGCGACGATGGCGTCGTGGCCCTTGACGGCCAGCGCCTGGATGTCGGCCTTGTCCCAGCCGGGATTGAAGGCGCTGACCACGGCGTCGTGGCCGGCCACGGCGGCGGCGATCTGGCCGGCCTGGTAGGCGTCGGCGGCCACGCCGCTCAGTTGCGGGTGTTGCGGCAGCTTGGACAGAGTGGTGACGATGGCGCTGACTTGATGTTTGCGGGCCAACAGTTCTTGCAAGATGGCCGAGCCGACAAAGCCGCTGGCGCCGATCAGAGCGATTTTCATGGGGATTCCTTTTCGCGATAAACGTGATGAAGTTTGATGGCGTTCAGAATAGCAGCTTGATTATAGAGCGATAATCCGGCAAAAATAAGATTGATAGTTTAGATGGACTTAATAATGGATGCGTTGAGACGGATGGCGGTCTTCGCCATGGTGGTGGACAAGGGCTCGATGAACGGCGCGGCGCGCGAACTGGGCATGACGCCGTCGGCGGTCAGCCAGCACATCAGCAAGCTGGAGCAGCAGCACGGCGTCAGCCTGTTGCACCGGACTACCCGCAAGCTGACGCTGACCGAGGCCGGCAGTCTGTTCTATCAGGGCTGCGCCGATATGCTGGCCGCGGCGCAGCTGGCCGAACAGCGCTTGCTAGAGCTGCGCGACGCGCCGGTGGGCGAGCTGCGCATCGCCGCGCCCACCGGTTTTGCCGGCGCGCTGTTGAGCGAGGCGCTGACGCCGCTGCTGAGCGCGCACTCGGGCCTGAAGCTGCGTTTGTTCTTCCACGATGAAATGATAGATCTGGTGGACAACCGCATCGATCTGGCTTTGCGCGCCGGCGTGCTCAAGGACTCCAGCCTGGTGGCGCGCCACCTCGCGGATTGGCCCAATGTGCTGTGCGCGTCGCCGGCTTATCTCGCGCGTCAGCCGGCGATCACGCGGCCGGAGCAATTGTCCGCGCTGCAGTGGGTGGCTTTGTCTGACCGCAAGCTGGGTTGGCTGGCCTTCGAGCATGCGGACGGCAGCCGCTTCACCGCCGAGCCGGACGCGCGCCTGGTCAGCAACAATATCGTCGCCGCGCGCCAGTTCGTGCTGGCCGGCATGGGGGTGGCGGTGCAGCCGGAGCCGGAGATTCGTCAGGAACTGGCCGATGGCCGCTTATTGCGAGTATTGCCGGAGTGGAGCTTGCCGCCGCTGGCGATTTACGCGGTGACGCCGCGCCGCGACATTCAGCCGGCCAAAGTGCGTTACGCGATCGAGGCCTTGCGCGCCAGCCTGAGCAAATGAAAAACGCCGCCGGCAGGGCCGGCGGCGTGATTGGAACGGCAGTCGTTCAGGATCAGAAGGCGATCTTGAAGCCTACGCCGAAGGCTTGCGGGTCGTTGCCGGCTGTCAACGAAGCGTTGCTGGCGCCCAGATTGCTATCGTATACCGGGTTGTTGGCGAAGTTGGCCTTGGCCTTGGCGTTGTTGCTGATCTTGGTGTAGTAAGCCAGCACTTGAGTGGTTTTGGACAGGTTGTAAGTGCCGCCCAGAGTCCATTGCTTGGCCTTGAAGTCGTCGCCGTTAACGCCGGCGGAAGTGTTCTTCAGCGTGCCCAGTTGGCCGTAGGACAGCTTGACCGAAGCCGCGCCGAAGTCCTGACCCAGCGCGATCAGCCAGTCGTCTTGCTTAACTTGGCCGCCGCCTACCTGGTCGTAGGTGCCCCATTCGTAGTTGCCGCCGACGAAGGTGCCGGTGTCGAACTTATAGCTGGCGGCCAGGCCGTAGAAGGTGACGTTCTTGCCGGAGTTCAGCGACAGTACCGCCGGGCTGGAGTTGTTGTACGAGTTGCTGTTGGCGATAACGGCCGTATCGTACTGGCGATCCCAGGCGGCGGCCAGGTTCAGGCCTTGCCAGGTGTAGCCCAGGCCCAGGGAGATGCGTTTGGAGTCGTTGCCGGATACGCGGCTCTCGTCCACGCCCCAGGACGCGCCCAGCTTGAAGCCGGCCCAGCTCGGGGAGAAGTAGTGAACCGAGTTGGCCATACGCGCTTCGCCGCGGCTGTTGACCGAGCTGCTGCCGAAGTTGTCGGCGGTGGTGTTGACCATCAGGTCGGTGCCCAGCGCGCTGTTGCTGCTGCCGGTGAACATCTTGTAGGCGGAGTCGTGTTGGCCCAGCAGCACGCGGCCGAAATCGCCGTTGTCGAGGCCGATGAAGGTGTTGCGGGTGGCGAAGGTCGCGCTCTGACCTTTGTCGTTGGTGCCGCCTTGTTCGAAGTTGCGCAGGCTGTTTTCCACCTGCCAGATCGCCTTGGTGCCGCCGCCGATGTCTTCAAAGCCCTTGAAGCCGATGCGGGAGTTGTGGTCGACGATGCGGGTGCGGCTGCTGTATTCGCTGCCGCCGGAACCGGTGGCTTTGCTCGATTCGATGCCGCCGCTGAGGAAACCGTAGATGGTTACGTCAGCGTGGGCGACAACGGGCAAGGCGAACATTGCGGCAAGCAGGGCTGCCAGATTTTTCTTTTGCATCTTGAATGCTCCAAGTCAGTTTTTGCTTTACTAAAGTCAGGTGCCGAAGCTGGCGGACCTGCAATATCTATAGTAGATAAGTGCGGTATCGCCACAACACATGTCTTAGTTTAGCCACAAAATATGACGTGGGTGTTGCAATGTTGTTGCATCAAGACAATTCGGACAGGGGTAGTGTTGCAATTACGCCAAGAATTGATTGGGGTAGACCTCGTCCAGCAGGGTGCGGCAATCGACGATGCGCAGATCGTTGTCCTTGGCGAAGTCCATCAGAAAGCAAAACACCTGCGGGCTGATTTTCTCCAGTTTCTTGTCCACCGCCACGCAGCGCACGCCGTCCAGCATCATCGGGCGGACATGGGCGTGGTAGTGCAGTTTCTGATCGTCGAAGGAGGCTAGGATGCCGGCCAGGCGTTCGGCCCAGTCGCTGGGGCGGAAGGTGCGCCCCTCGGAAGTGATGCCCTGGATGACTATTTCGTATGGATTGCAGATCATGGCGGTGGACCGGAGTGTTTGCTTTTGGTTTAGCCTGTTTTTTATCGTCTGCTAAGCGATTTGCGCTTGGCGTTTTATGTTCAGGCGTTTTGTTTGTTGCTGAATATTTAGCATTTTACCCGAAAATCAGATGCGCTTGAATGGCGGCAGCGAGGCGAGCAGCCGCTTGCCGTAGCTTTGTTTTTGCAAGCGGTTGTCCAGAATGGTGACGCGGCCGTAGTCGCGTTCGGTGCGGATCAGCCGGCCCACGGCCTGCACCAGCTTGATCGAAGCTTCCGGCACCGTGATCTCGATGAAGGGATTGCCGCCGCGTTTCTCTATCCAGCGCGACAGGGTTTTGCCTACCGGATCGTCCGGCATTGCGAACGGCAGTTTGGCAATAATCACGTGCACGCAGCTTTCGCCGGGCAGGTCCAGGCCTTCGGAGAAGGAATCCAGACCGAAGATCACGCTGGGTTCGCTCTGTTTCAGCCGCTGATGGTGCTGTTCTATCAGCAGGCTCTTGGGGATTTCGCCCTGAATCAGCAGCCGCTCGCGCAGCGCGGCCGGCAGGCCGGCGGCGACTTCCTGCATTTGTTTGCGGGAGGAGAACAGCACCAGGGTGCCGACCGGTTCTTTCACATCGATCAGCTTGGGCAGCCATTCCACGATTTCGCGGGTATGGCCGCCGGCGTCCTTGGGGCTGGCCAGCATCGGCGGCAGATACAGCTCGCCCTGCTCGTCGAAATTGAACGGGGAATCCAGCGCCACGCAGCTGACTTCCGGCATCCACTTCAGGCCGGTCTGCGACAGCAGCAGGTCGAATTCGCCCAGCGAGCGCAGCGTGGCCGAGGTCAGGATGGCGCCGGCTGCGCGGCGCCACAGCGTGGCGGCCAGGCTGGCGGCGGCGCTGACCGGCGAGGCGGAGAACAGGTAATCGCCCTTGCCCTCGGCGCGGCGGGTGATCCATTTGGCGATGGGCGGGCTGGCGGGCTCGGTTTCTTTTTCAAACAACTCCCACACCGCCAGCAGTTGCTCGGCGCGCGCGGTCAGAAAGCCCAGGTCGGAGGCGGTCTTGTCGACTTGCGCCGCTTCGCCGCCCTTGTCCTTGCGCGCCTCGCCCAGCGCGTCGCTCAGCAGGCTCAGCTGTTTGAACAGCGAGCGCGCCGAGGTGGCCATATTGGCGGTGGGGCCCTGGAAGCGTTCCGGCAGCACGCCGTCCTCTATCAGCCAGGTGGGCTCCAGATTGTCGCTGGAGGCGGCCAGCGCGTCTTCGCCTTCCAGCAGCCACAGCCACTCGGTCAGCGTTTCGGAACAGGCGCTGGCGGCTTCTATCGCCTGGCTGACGATGTCCACCTTGTCGGTCAGCGCCTCCACGCGGATGGCGGCGGCGGCCACTTTGTCCAGCCAGGACATGGCCTGAGCCAGCGAATGTTCGGCGGAAAACTGGTTAACCGCCTTTTTGGCCAGGTGGTGCGCCTCGTCGATACAGTAGTAACTTTCTTCCGGCGCCGGCAGGATGACGCCGCCGCCCATGGACACGTCGGCCAGCATCAGGTCGTGGTTGGCCACCACCACGTCCACGTTTTCCAGCACGTCGCGCGCCAGATAGAACGGGCATTCCGGCCGGTTGGGACAGGCGGCTTTCAAACAGCCGTGGCGGTCGTTGGTGACGCGCGACCACAGGCCGTCCTCTATCACGCTTTCCCAGGCGTCGCGGTCGCCGTTCCAGCGGCGGTAATAGAAGGCGTCGGCCAGCTGGCGCAGGGTTTCGATTTCGCCGGCTTCCGGCTTGCGGTCCCATAGCGCCAGCGTCGGGTCCAGGTCCAGCAACTGGCCTTGGGCGTTCTCGGCGGTCAGCGCGTAAATGCGCTGCGGACACAGATAGCGGCCGCGGCCCTTGGCCAGGGCGAAGGTCAGCGGCAGGCCGCTGTTTTCGACGACGAAGGGCAGGTCGCGGTTGACCAGTTGCTCTTGCAGGGCGACGGTGGCGCTGGTGACCACCAGTTTCTTGGCGCGGGATTTGGCCATCACGCCGCCGGCCAGCAGGTAGGCCAGGCTTTTGCCGACCCCGGTGGGGCCTTCGATCACGGCGATGCTTTCGCCGGCGCGCTCCGGCCAGTCGTCGCCTTCCTTGTCCTTGCTGCGCGACAGCGCGTTGGCGATCTCCGCCAGCATGCGGCGTTGCGCGGCGCGCGGGCGGAAGCCCGGCAAGTTGTCGGCTATGGTCCGGTAATGGTCGCGAATCGCGTCTTTTTCAGCAGGGGTCAGCATGGCGGCGATTGTACCGCAAGGGGGCGGCCTTGTCTGGCCGCGCCAAGCCGGGCGTCGAATATGGGGAAATCCTGATGTGCGACTGCAAAATGACGGCGACGCGCGGATGTGGATAGGATAGGCAAATATAAAAACAAGCGAAATTGCGCGAGCGACTTAGGCAGACAAATCCATCAATAACAGCGCAAAGCAATATCAACAGGAGAAACCCGATCATGACACCCGTTAGCCGAGTGCTGGTGGTCAGCGACGACGCCAAATGGCAGGCCGATGTGCTGGCCGGACTGGGCGCCGCCGCGGTCCGGCTGGAAAACCCCTACGGCCTGACTTTCGTCGGCGTCGCGCGCAGTCAGGACGCGCTGGATCAGATCGCCCGAGACGGCGACGTCCAGGTGGTGCTGGTGGACAAGCAGTTGCAGGAGAAGGGCGTCAGTCAGGCGGCGGCGCAGCTGGCCAATCGCATCAGCGCCTTCCGTCCGGAAATTTCGCTGTATGTCTTATTGTTCGACGACGACGAGCGCGCGCTGGTGGAAGACCTGGCCAGCCACGCGGTGGACGGCTATTTCTACCGCGACGAGCTGGATTTCCACGGCTGGTTCCGCATTTTGTCGGCGGAGCTGGCGGAAAAGTCCGCGACGCCGTTCTACGACAAGCTCAAGCAATACGTGCGCATGGCCAAGGATTCCTGGCACACGCCGGGCCATTCCGGCGGCGATTCCTTGAAAGGCAGCCCCTGGGTCGGCGATTTCCATGATTTCGTCGGCGAGAGCATGCTGCGCGCCGACCTGTCGGTGTCGGTGCCGATGCTGGATTCTCTGCTGCACCCCACCGGGGTGATAGAGGAGGCGCAGATGCTGGCGGCCAAGGCCTTCGGCGCCAAGCGCACCTACTTCGCCACCAACGGCACCTCCACCTCCAACAAAGTGATTTTCCAGACCTTGCTGGCGCCCGGCGACAAGCTGCTGCTGGACCGCAATTGTCACAAATCGGTGCATCACGGCGTGATCCTGTCCGGCGCGCTGCCGGTGTATCTGGATTCCTCGATCAACAAGCAGTTCGGCATTTTCGGACCGGTGCCCAAGGAAACCATCTTCGCCGCGATCGACGCCAACCCCGACGCGCGGGTGCTGATCCTGACCTCCTGCACCTACGACGGGCTGCGTTACGATCTGAAGCCCATCATCGAAGCCGCGCACGAGCAGGGCATCAAGGTCATCGTCGACGAGGCCTGGTACGGCTTCGCCCGTTTCCACCCGGCGTTCCGGCCGACGGCGCTGGAGTCCGGCGCCGACTATGTGACCCAGAGCACGCACAAGGTGCTGTCGGCGTTCTCCCAGGCCAGCATGATCCACGTCAACGACCCCGGCTTCGACGCGCATCTGTTCCGCGAGAACTTCAATATGCACGCGTCGACCAGCCCGCAGTACAACCTGATCGCCAGCCTGGACGTGGCGCGCAAGCAGGCGGTGATGGAGGGCTACCGGCTGCTGGACCGCACGCTGAAGCTGGCGCAGGAGTTGCGCGACAAGATCAACTCCACCGGCGCTTTCCGGGTGCTGGAACTGTCGGACCTATTGCCGGAGGAGGTGAGGGAGGACGGCATCCAGCTGGACCCGACCAAGCTGACCGTGGATATCACCCAGTCCGGCTTCACCGCGGACGAATTGCAGCAGGCGCTGTTCGAGCGCTACAACATCCAGGTGGAGAAATCCACGTTCAGCACCATCACCCTGCTGCTGACCCTGGGCACCACCCGCAGCAAGGTGTCGCGGCTTTATGACGCCATGCTGCGTTTGGCCAAGGAAAAGCGTCCGCCGCGACCGCTGGGAAGGATGCCGGAGATTCCGCGTTTCTCCCGTCTGGCCAGCTTGCCGCGCGACGCTTTTTACGAGGCCGGCGAGCGCTTGCCGCTGCTGGACGACGATGGCCGCCCCAACGCGGCCCTGGTCGGACGGGTCTGCTGCGACCAGATCGTGCCGTATCCGCCCGGCATTCCGGTGCTGGTGCCCGGCCAGGTGATAGACGACACCATTCTCGCTTATTTGGCGCGGCTGCAAAAAACCCAGAAATCCATAGAAATGCATGGTTTGGCCGAGGATGGCGGCGAGTTTTTGCTGCGAGTGCTCAAAGAAGGGGAGCTGGCGCAACTGCCTGGACGCGCCTTGTTCAAATGAATGCTTGTCAGACAGGCTGATTTCCGATAAATATAAGTCTTGTCGCAATTATGTAAATCATGCGCTTTGCGTAGGCATGCTTGCGACGCCTGTGAATGACTTGAGACCAGCGTGTAGTAATGTGCCATCGCGCATGAAGGACACTGAAACGGTGTCGAACGCGCGGTGGCTTTTTTTTTGAAATGGAGCACCATGACGTCCCCTAGGCATTACTTGCAATTCAGCGACCTGACCCACGAGGAATACCGCCATCTCTTCGAGCGCAGCAAGGTCCTGAAACGACGACGTAGCGACGGCCAGCTGTACCAGCCGCTCGTCGGCAAGGTGATGTCCATGGTGTTCGAGAAGAATTCCACCCGCACCCGCGTTTCTTTCGAAGCGGGCATGGCGCAACTGGGCGGCCACGCGATGTTCCTGGACTCGCAAAGCTCGCAGATGGGCCGCGGCGAGCCCATCGAGGACACCGCCCGCGTGCTGTCCCGGATGAGCGACATCATCATGATCCGCACCTATGAGCAGGCGCTGGTGCAGCGGCTGGCCGCGCATTCCAAGGTGCCGGTGATCAACGGCCTGACCAACGAATACCACCCGTGCCAGATTCTGGCGGACATCTTCACCTATATCGAGCAGCGCGGCTCGATCAAGGGCAAGACCGTGGCCTGGATAGGCGACGGCAACAATGTCTGCCGCACCTGGCTGCAGGCGGCTCGCATCCTGGGCTTCAAGCTCAAGGTGGCGACGCCGGTGGGCTTCGAGCTCAAGGCCTTGGACGGCCAGCATTACGGCCCCGAGCACTTCGAACCCAGCCACAGCGCCAGCCATGCGGCGACCGGCGCGGACCTGGTGACCACCGATGTGTTCACCAGCATGGGCTTCGAGGCGGAGAAGGAAGCGCGGCTGGAAGCTTTCCGCGACTACCAAGTGACGCCGGAGCTGATGAAGCTGGCCAAGCCGGACGCCTTGTTCATGCACTGTTTGCCGGCGCACCGGGGCGAGGAAGTGGCCGCCGCGGTGATAGACGGGCCGCAGAGCGTGGTCTGGGACGAGGCGGAAAACCGCATGCACGTGCAGAAGGCGCTGATCGAGTTCCTGCTGCTGGGCCAGCGCTACGACTGAACTGACGACGCGGGCGAGCCCGCCGTTTACGCGATTCGGCAAGGCCGCGCCAGGCGCGGGCCGGATCCGGCAATCAATGGATTTGAAAGAATACAAAATGTCTGACATCAAGAAAGTGGTACTGGCTTACTCCGGCGGTCTGGATACTTCGGTAATTCTCAAGTGGCTGCAGGATACCTATCAATGCGAGGTGGTGACCTTCACCGCCGACATTGGCCAGGGCGAAGAAGTGGAACCGGCGCGCAAGAAGGCGGTGTCGCTGGGCATCAAGCCGGAAAACATCTTCATTGACGATCTGCGCGAGGAATTTGTCCGCGACTTCGTGTTTCCGATGTTCCGCGCCAACGCCGTTTACGAAGGCGAGTACCTGCTGGGCACCTCGATCGCGCGGCCGTTGATCGCCAAGCGCCAGATCGAGATCGCCAATCAGGTGGGCGCCGACGCGGTGTCTCACGGCGCCACCGGCAAGGGCAACGACCAGGTGCGCTTCGAGCTGGGCTATTACGCGCTGAAGCCGGACGTCAAGGTGATCGCGCCGTGGCGCGAATGGGATCTGCTGTCGCGGGAAAAACTGCTGAACTACGCGGAAACCCACGGCATCGACATCAGCAAGAAGAAGAACGGCGGCAGCCCGTATTCGATGGACGCCAATCTGCTGCACATCTCCTATGAAGGCACGGTGCTGGAAGACCCGGCGGCGGAGCCGGAAGAGGATATGTGGCTGTGGACGGTGAGCCCGGAGAACGCGCCGGACCAGGCCGAATACATTGAGCTGAGCTATGAGAAGGGCGACATCACCGCGATCAACGGTGTGGCGATGAGCCCGGCCCAGGTGCTGACCGAGCTGAACCGCCTGGGCGGCAAGCACGGCATCGGCCGGCTGGACATCGTGGAAAACCGCTATGTGGGCATGAAGTCCCGCGGCTGCTACGAAACCCCGGGCGGCTCCATCATGTTGAAGGCGCACCGCGCGATCGAATCCATCACCCTGGACCGCGAAGTGGCCCACCTGAAGGACGAACTGATGCCCAAGTACGCCAAGCTGGTCTACACCGGCTACTGGTGGAGCCCGGAGCGTCTGATGCTGCAAGGCATGATCGACGCCTCCCAGGCCACGGTCAACGGCTGGGTGCGGCTGAAACTGTACAAGGGCAATGTGATCGTGGTGGGCCGCGAATCCAAGACCGACTCGCTGTTCGACCCCGCCATCGCCACCTTCGACGAAGACGGCGGCGCCTACAATCACGCCGACGCGGCCGGTTTCATCCGCCTGAACGCGTTGCGGATGCGGATTGCCGGCAACGCCAAACAGAAACGCGGCTAAAGCGCCGCGTTGGACCCCAAAAGCCCCCGCAGGGGGCTTTTTTTAATGACGCAAAATATGGAAACCAATCATCGATCCAATGCCTGGATCCCCTGGGCCTTCGTGCTGCTGTGGAGCACCGGCTTCATCGGCGCCAAACTAGGCCTGCCTTTCATCGGCCCGTTCACCTTTTTGGCGATACGGATGGGTCTGACCCTGCTGTGCTTCGGCGCGCTGATCGCCTGCTTCCGGCCCGCCTGGCCGGGCCTGGCGGCGGCCAAGCACCAATGGGCTTGCGGCGCGATGCTGCACGGCCTTTATCTGGGCGCCAGCTTCGCCGGCATCAAGCTGGCGGTGCCGGCCGGCATCACCGCGCTGATCGTCGGCCTGCAGCCGATACTGACCGCGATACTGAGCTGGCTGATGGGCGAGCAGCGGCTGAGCCGCATGCAATGGCTGGGCCTGGCGACAGGCTTTGGCGGCGCGCTGCTGGTGGTGCTGGGCGGCAAGGGCTTGCAGTTAGGCGCCAATCCCGGCCTGTGGCTGACCGCGCTGGCCTTGTGCGCGATCACCG
Organism: Chromobacterium sp. Panama; assembly: GCF_003052555.1. Taxonomy (NCBI): domain Bacteria; kingdom Pseudomonadati; phylum Pseudomonadota; class Betaproteobacteria; order Neisseriales; family Chromobacteriaceae; genus Chromobacterium; species Chromobacterium sp. Panama. Next base: position 2,317,993 of record NZ_QARX01000001.1, on the reverse strand, counting down.
CCGGCACCTTGTACCAGAAGCGTTTTGGCCAGGGCGTGCATCCGTTGACCGGCGCCTTCCATCAATACCTGGCGGCCTTTCTGATTACCGGCGCGCTGGCGCTGGGGCTGGAGCGCGGCGAGGCCATCCACTGGAACGCGCAACTGGCGCTGGCCCTGGGCTGGAGCGTGCTGGCGCTGTCGGTGCTCGCCATCCTGCTGCTGATGCGCATGTTGAAAGACGGCGATGTCAGCAAGGTGGCCAGCTATTTCTATCTGACGCCGGGTCTGGCTGCGGTGCAGGCCTGGTGGCTGTTCGACGAGCAATTGAGTCTGCTGGCGGTGGGCGGCATGTTGTTGGCCGCGCTGGGCGTCGCCCTGGTGTTGCAGAGGTTGCGCTGGCGCCGATAGGCGCGCGCGGGCATTGAGCCGGAGGGCGATGGCGAGTATCTTATTACGGCCAGGCGGGGCGCATCGCTAAGACCCCGCCGGTCCGTGATCTGCTGTGGACGCAAAGGATAACAAGTGTCGGAAGAACAATTCACCAATATTTCCATGATCGTGTGCCTGGGCGGCCTGATCATTTTCATGGGCTTCATCATCTGGGACCTGGGCAAGAAGGCTCAGGCCGGCAAGATGGGCATGTTCATCCTGTTCCTGGTACTGGGCTTCGGCGTGTCCGGCTTCCTGTTCAAGAATGTGCTGGTGGAGTTCCTGATCCAGAAATGAAGGCTCGCGAGACAGCGAACGGCCGGCAAGCGCGCTTGCCGGCTTTTTTATCGCCTACGGAAAGCGTGCGACGCCTCTAGTGACCGCGGTCCAGTATCAGCTTCAAGCCCAGCGCGATGAAGACGCTGCCGGCGACGCGGTCCAGCCACTGGCTGGCGCGGCGGCTCTTGGACAGCCATTGGCCGATGGTGCCGGAGAAATAGCCGAGGCAGCCGAAGATCAGCGCGCCTTGCAGCGTGAAGACCAGGCCGAGCGCGGCGATCTGCAGCCCGGCCGGACCCTGGGCCGGGTTGACGAATTGCGGCAGGAAGGCGAGGAAGAACAGCACCACCTTGGGGTTGATCGCATTGGCGATCAGGCCTTTGCGGAAGGTGGCGGCCAGCGGCGTGGCGTCCCGCCCGGCGGCGGCGGCCTGGAAGCTGGCGCCGGGGCTGCGCAGCGCCTGCCAGCCCAGATAGATCAGATAGCCGCCGCCGGCGAACTTCAGCAGCGTGAAGGCCAGCGGGGAGGCGGCGATCAGCGCGCTGACGCCGAGCGCGGCCAGCACCGTGTGGTTCAGGCAGCCCAAGGCGCAGCCCAGGCCGAAGGCCATGCCCTGGCGGCGGCCGCGGGAGATGCCCTGGCTCAGCACCATCAGATTGTCCGGGCCGGGCGACAGCGTGATCAGCATCGCGGCGGCGGTGAAGGCGAGCAATTGTTCCGGGGTGACGAGCATGGGCTTCTCTGGCGGTGGTTCGTGTCCGGATGATTCCGCATTTGCCGCCGGGAGACAAGCGCTTTGTCCGGCCGCGCCGGTCTCCCTTTGGACTGCGCGTTCAGCCGGCCTCGTCCAGCGCGCTTTCGATTTCGCGGATGTGCGCTTGATGGCCCTGGATGCGCTGGCCGGTGGGCGGTCCCTTGAATTGCTTGCGCACGCCCAGCGCGAACCAGAACAAGGCCAGCACCAGCAGCAGCGCGACGGTCAGGTACAAGACCTTCTCATTCGGCGGCTGGATGCCGACGAAGACCAGCACCGCGCCGCCCAGCGTGGCCAGCGCGGCGATGGGTTTGGATGCCCGGCCCAGATCGAACGGCCCCTTGTGGGTCCAGCTGCGGCCCTCGGCGAACAGGCCGGCGGCGGACGGCAGGATGTAGGAGATGTACAGGAACACCGCGGCGCCGGTGGACAGCACCAGGAAGGCGTCGCCGTACAAGGTGGCGGCAATGGCGAGCGCGGCGCTGACCCAGATCGCCGGGCCCGGAGTGCGGTGTTGCGGATGCACCTGGCGCAGCCAGCGCGAGGCCGGCAGGCCGCCGTCGCGGGCGAAGGCGTACATCATGCGCGAGGTGGAGGTCAGGCAGGCCAGGCCGCATAGATAGTTGACCAGAAAGATGCCTATGCCCAGCGCCGCCTTCAAGGCCGGCGGCAGCGCGCTCAGCAGCAGATCGAAAAAGCCCATGCCGGCCTTGACCCCGGCGCCCAGGTCCGGCAGCACCAGCACGAAGGCGCAGATCATCAGATAGCCGAACACGCCGGACCACAGCACCGAGCGCAAGATGCCCTTGGGCACGTTGCGCGCCGCTTCGCGGGTCTCCTCCGAGGTGTGGGCGGAGGCGTCGTAGCCGGTCAGGGTATAGACGGTGAGCAGCAGGCCGGCCAGGAAGACCATCACCGTGTTGTCCATCCGCGGCCAGGCGCCGCCGTCGGCGCCGCTGTAATTGTGGAAGGTCCACAAGCGGGAGAAGTCCAGCGGTCCAGGCGCGTAGATCAGCAGCGACACCACCAAGGCCAGGGTGACGACGAAGATCAGATAGCCGGACAGATCGGTCAGCCGGGTGGTGAGCTTGATGCCCAGATGGTTGAGCCAGGCCTGGCTCAGCGCCACCACGGCGAGGAACAAGGTCTGATGGCCCCAGCCCAGCTGTTCCGGATTCAGGCCCAGCAGCGGCGCGACCAGGGTTTTGAAGAAGGGGTCGTAAACGCCGAAATTGACCGCGGCGGTGACGAAGATCAGTCCCAGCAGATTGATCCAGGCGGTGGTCCAGCCCAGGCCCTTGCCGCCCAGAATGGACGCCCAGTGGTAAAGCCCGCCGGCGGTGGGGTAGGCGGAGGCGATCTGGGCCATGGCCGCGGCGACGATGGCGGCGAACAGCGCGCCCACCGGCCAGCCTATGCCGATGGCCGCGCCGCCGCCGGCGCTGAGTCCGGCCGGGAAGGCGGTGATGCCGCCGGCCAGCACGCAGATGATGGAAAAGGAGATGGCGAAGTTGGAAAAGCCGCTCATGCGTCGGGACAACTCCTGAGCGTAACCCATGCTGTGCAACAGTTTCTCGTCCTCGCCGACGGGCGCGGACTCATGCCTAACTGGTTCCATGATGTTCCTCTCTCATTGTGCATGTCTGTGGTTTTCCGCCTAGGCGCGCGTACGCGCCGGCGCCCGAACGGCGGCGGAGGCCGGCCGGGCCCTGGCCCGGTGATCCGGGCTTCGTGTCTATTTAGGAAGCGAGGCGCGGCGGCGCTCAGCCGGGCGGCGGCGTTCCGCTCATGGTGACCAGCGCGTCGAACAGCCTTTGCTGGCCGCTGTCGCGCTCGGCGGAGAGCTCGGGGTGCCATTGCACCGCGATCAACTGGGGAAAGTCGGCGATTTCTATCGCCTCGATCACGCCGTCCGGCGCCCAGGCCACCGGCACCACGCCGTGGCCGGGGCGGTCTATCGCCTGGTGGTGCCAGGACTGGGTGAGGACTTCGGTGCCGATCAGGCCCGCCAGGCAGGAATCGGCGGCGACGCGCACCGGGTGCGGCGTCGGCACGCGCGGCGGCGCGCGATGGGGCACGGCCTCGCCCACCACGTCCGGCAGGTGCAGGTGCAGGCTGCCGCCCAGCACGGTGTTGAGGATTTGCAGGCCGCGGCAGATCGCCAGCGTCGGCAGCTTGCGTTGCAGCAGCGCGCGCGCCAGCGCGATTTCGGTGGCGTCGCGCTCCGGGCTGAGGTTGTAAATGGTCGGGTGGCCGTCGCGGTCGAAGCGGGCCGGATCGATGTCGCCGCCGCCGATCAGCACCACGCCGTCCAGCTTGTCCAGCCAGCCGTCCACCATCTCCGGGCCCAGCGCCGGCAATTGCACCGGCGCGCCGCCGGCGCGCACCACTGCCGCCACGTATTCCAGCGGCGTGTGATAGCCGTGCTCGGGCGTGGCCGGGTAGGTGGTCAGGCCGATCAGCGGGCGCCTCATCACAGCCTGCCTTGCTGCGCGGCGAGGAAGATCGCGCGGTAGTCGTCGGCGGACAGGGGCAAGGGGTTGCCGCCGTCGCTGGGGTCGGCCTTGGCCATGCGGCCGATGTCGGCGGCGGCGTCCGCGCCGATGCCGATCTCCGCCAGGGTGTGCGGAATGCCCAGGCCGGCGCGCAATTGCAGCACCCAGGCCAGGAAACCGTCGAAGCCGGCGTCGGCCAGGCCCAGGTAGCGGGCGGCGGCGCTCAGCCGTTCGGCTATCGCCGGCCGGTTGCGCACCAGCACATAGGGCAGCAGCACGGCGTTGGCCAGGCCGTGGTGGGTGTCGAACACCGCGCCGATGGGATGCGCCAGCGCGTGCACGCCGCCCAGGCCTTTCTGGAAGGCGGTGGCGCCCATGATGGAACAGGACAGCATCTGGGCGCGGGCTTCCAGATTGCCGCCGTCGGCGTGGGCCGCCGGCAGCCAGTCGTGCGCCAGCCGCATGCCTTCCAGCGCCACGCCCTGGGCGATGGGGTGATAGAACGGGGAGCAGAAGGCTTCCAGATTGTGCACCAGCGCGTCGACGCCGGTGGCGGCGGTCAGCGCCGGCGGCAGGCCGACGGTCAGTTCCGGGTCCGCCAGCACCAGCTTGGGCAGCATGGCCGGGTGGAAGATGATGACCTTGCGGTGCGCGGCCTCGTCGATGATCAAGGACGCTCGTCCCACCTCGGAGCCGGTGCCGGCGGTGGTGGGCACCGCCAGCGTGGGCGCGACGCCGGCGGGATCGACGCGCAGCCAGTTGTCGCCCACGTCCTCGAAGTCCCACAGCGGGCGTTTTTGTCCGGACATCAAAGCGATGGCCTTGCCCACGTCCAGCGCGCTGCCGCCGCCGACGGCGACCACCCCGTCGTGGCGGCCGTCGCGGAAGGCGGCGACCCCGGCGTCGACGTCGCGGCCCACCGGATTGGGGCGCATATCGCTGAACAAGGCCGTCTCCAGGCCGGCGTCGCTCAGCAAGTTCCGCAGCCGGGCCAGCATCGGCAGCCTGGCCAGGCCGGGGTCGGTGACCAGCAGCGGGCGGCGCATGCCCAGTTCGCGGCACAGCGCCGGCAGCTCCACGGCGCGGCCGGCGCCGAAGCGGATGCTGGTCGGATAATTCCAGTTGCCTTGCAGTTGCATCGCCTTACCCCTTGAGATGGAAGGATTTGACCCGGGTCAGCTGCTGATAGCCCAACACGGACAAGGACACGCCGCGGCCGGTGTCCTTGACCCCGGTCCAGGCCAGGGCCGGGTCCAGGTAGTCGCAGCGGTTCATGAACACGGTGCCGGTCTCCAGTTGCTGGCCCAGGCGGACGGCGGCGTCGCGATCCGCGGTCCAGATCGATGTGGTCAGGCCGTAGGCGCTGTCGTTCATTAGCCGCAGCGCCTCCTCGTCGGAGTCCACCGCCATGATGCCGATGACCGGGCCGAAGCTCTCCTCGCGCATCACGCTCATGGCGTGGTCCACGTCCACCAGCACTTGCGGCGCCAAATAGGCGCTGCCCGGCGCGTCGGCGGCGAAATGGCCGGCCGGAATCAGCGCGCGCGCGCCGGCGGCCAGCGCCGCCTGGATCTGGCCGCGCACGAAGTCTGCGGCGCCGGCGCGCACCATGGGCCCCAGATTGGTGTCCGGGTCCAGCGGATGGCCGAAGCGATAGGTCCGGGTCAGCTCGACGAAGCCGTCGACGAAGTCGCGGTAGCGCTGGCGTTGCACATAGATGCGTTCGATGCCGCAGCAGGACTGGCCGGAATTGAAGAAAGCGCCGTCCACCAGGTTTTCTATCGCCGCCGGCAGGTCGGCGTCGGCGCGCACATAGGCCGGGTCCTTGCCGCCCAACTCCAGGCCGACGCCGATGAAGCGCTCGGCGGCCGCCCTTTGCACCGCGCGGCCGCCGCTGACCGAACCGGTGAAGGCGACGAAGTCGATCTCCGGCGCGGCAGTCAGTTTCAAGGTGGCGGCATGGTCCAGCTCCAGGGTCTGGAACACGCCGATGGGCAGGCCGGCGGCGGCGCAGGCCTGGCGGAACAGATCGGCGATCAGCGGGGTTTGCGAGGAATGCTTGAGCAGCACGCAGTTGCCGGCGGCCAGCGCCGGCGCGATGGTGTTGATGGCGGTGAGGAAGGGGTAGTTCCACGGCGCCAGCACCAGCACCGTGCCCAGCGGTTCGCGGCGCAGCCAGCGCTCGAAGCCGGGCTTGGGCGCGGGGTGGAGGTCGGCCAGGGCCTCCTCGGCGATGTCCAGCATATGGCGCGCGCGCTCGGCCAGGCCGCCGATCTCGCCGGGGGACTGACGGATGGGCCGGCCTATCTGGCGGGTGACGGCGTCGGCGCAGTCGCTCTTGTGGGCGATCAGCCAGTCCACCGCCCGGCCGATCAAAGCCTTGCGTTCGGCCAGCGGCGTGGCGCGCCAGCCGGCCTGGGCGGCGCGGGCGGCGTCCAGCGCGGCCTGGGTCTGGACCGGGCTGGTGTAGCCGCGCTGCAGCAGGGTGGAACCGTCCAGCGGGGTGATGACGGAGTAGTTTTCGCTCATTTAGATGATCTCGAAGTAGCGTTTCAATTCCCAGTCGGTGACATGGCGCTGGAACTCGCGTTCCTCCCATTCGCGGGTGGCGGCGAAGTGATCGACGAAGTCGTCGCCGAACCAGTCGCGGGCGGCGGCGGAGCCGCGCAGCGCCTGAGCGGCCTCCCACAAGGTGCGGTGAAGTTTCAAATGGGGCGGCGCGTCCAGCAGATAGCCGTTGGCGCTGACCGGTTCTTCCGGCTCGATCCGGTGTTCGATGCCGTAGAGGCCGGCGGCCAGGCCGCTGGCCAGCGCCAGATAGGGGTTGCTGTCGGCGCCGGGCAGGCGGTATTCGACGCGTTGCGATTTGGCGCTGCCGGGAATCGCGCGGATGGCCACGGTGCGGTTGTCCACGCCCCATAGCGAGCTGGTGGGCGCCCAATAGCCGGGCACCAGCCGGCGGAAGCTGTTGACCGTGGGCGCGGCCAGGCTCATGAATTCCGGCATCAGCCGCTGGATGCCGCCGATGAAGTGGCGCATCGCGTCGCTGATCGCGTGTTCGCGGCCCGGCTGGTGGAAGGCGCTGTCGCCGCCGTCGCGGCGGCGCAGCGAGATATGGATGTGGCCGCCCTGGCCGGATTGCTCCTGGTGCCACTTGGCCATATAGCAGAGCATGCGGCCCTGTTTCTCCGCCAGCACCTTGGAGAAGGTCTTGAAACAGACGGCGTTGTCGGCGGCGCGCAAGGCGTTGTCCACGCACAGCGCGGCTTCCAGCGCGCCGGGTCCGGTTTCCTCGTGCAGGCCTTCGATCGGCATCTGCATCTGTTCGCACAGGTCCAGCAGCGCGCGGTAGAAGTCGGTGTTTACCGAGCTGCGCAGAATGGAGTAGCCGAAGGCGCCGCTGCCCAGCGGCTTGGGGTGCTGGTACAGCCGCTGCTGCAGTGCGTCGTTGTCTTCGTCCACCGCCAGAAACTCGTATTCGAAGCCGGCCAGCACGTCGAAGCCCATGTCGCGCGCGCGCTCCAGCACCCGGCGCAGCAGGCCGCGCGGACAGAGGCTTTCCAGCCGGCCCACCACCTCGCCCTGGACGAAGATCATATCGCCTTCCAGCGGCAGGTCGCGGCAGGATTCGGGAATCAGCCGCACCTCGGCGTCGCCGTAGCCGCGGCCCCAACCGGTGAGCAGGGTGTTGTCGTACAACTTGTCGCCCACGTCCCAGCCGAACACCACGTCGCAGAAGCCGAAGCCGCCTTCCAGGGCGCACAGGAATTTGTCGCGCGACATGTATTTGCCGCACATCACCCCGTCCATGTCCACCAGGCCCACCTTGATCTGACTCAGGCGGCGTTCTTCGATCAAAACCTTCAAATCCGCGATTGTCTTTACGTCGCGTGCTTCCATCGCTGTCTCTCCCTGATTGCCGCGGTCTAACTTCCCCGATACCGGCCGAGCGTTCATCGTCTGGCTTGCAACTGTCTGTTTTGGCGGTGATTTATCGCTGCCTTGCGGGCTGCTTTTTTGTCGCCGCCATGTTGTTTGGGTAGTATTATTCGTTAAAAAAAAATGAATCAAGCCAAATTTGTAATAAATATTAGAATCAGGGCGGCAGTGTGGGCGCAATGACACAATGCCGTTTTTACACCGGCGCTGTTATGCTGCGCGGCACGAGGGCAGTCGTGCATCGCCAAAGGGGCAACAGAATGAGCCAAAGCCGCTCGATCGCGGAACAAGTCCGCGCGCTGTTTGAAGCGCTGACTCCTACCGAACGCAAGGTGGGACGGGCGCTGCTGGCCAACTACCCGGTGGCCGGCCTGGAAACCATCGCGCAATGGGCGCAGCGCGCCGACGTCAGCGGCCCGACGGTGCTGCGCCTGATCGGCAAGCTGGGTTTCGACAATTACGCCGCCTTCCAGTCCGCGCTGCGCGCAGAACTGGAATTGCGCTTGCAATCGCCGCTGATGCGCCATGATCCGGGACAGTTGCAGGGAGACCATGATTTTCTGGCCAGCCACGCCGAGCGCATCGCCGAGCTGATGCGCCAGACCGCGGCCCAGGTGCCGCGCGCCGAGTTCGACGGCGCGGTGGACCTGCTGGGCGAGCGCAAGCACCGGATCTGGCTGCTGGGCGGGCGGCTGACCGATCCGCTGGCGGCCTATCTTTGCCACCATCTGAAAGTGGTGCGGCCGGACGTGGTGCATTTGCGCGGGGTGCCGGCAAGCTGGGCGGATTCGCTGGTGGACATGGGCCGGCCGGACGTGCTGGTGATCTTCGACATCCGCCGCTACTGGGACGACGCGCTGCGCATCGCGGAAATGGCGGCGCAGCGCAAGGCCAGCGTGCTGCTGTTCACGGATCAGTGGCTGTCGCCGGTGGCGCGCGTGGCGCGCTACACCTTGGCGGCGCACACCGCCGGACCGGCCGGCTGGGACAGCAACACGCCGCTGATGATGCTGGTGGACGCGGTGATCGCCGCCTTGAACGCGCGGCATTGGGACCGCATCAGCGGCCGGCTCAAGGAGGTGGAAGCGATGCGGGCGCGTTTGGGCGAAGGCGGCGAGGGCAACCAACGGGCGGCCGAGTGACAAGGGCGGAGCCAGCCTCTAAAATGTCGGCATCAAGCATTATTAGGAATATTTCATGCCGTCTTTCGATATCGTGTCCGAAGTGAACAAGGTGGAAGTGCGCAACGCCGTGGAGCAAGCCAATAAAGAGGTGTCCACCCGTTACGACTTCAAGGGCAGCGACGCCCGCATCGAAACCGGAGACAAGGAACTGACCTTGTACGCCGACGCCGAGTTTCAACTGGACCAGGTCAACGACATTCTGGTGAACAAGCTGTCCAAGCGCGGCGTGGACGTGCGCTGCATGGAGTACGGCAAGCTGGAAAAAGTCAGCGGCAACAAGGTGAAGAAAGTGCTGACGGTGAAAGAAGGGCTGGAGTCCGACCTGGCCAAGAAAATCGTCAAGCTGATCAAGGACGCCAAGCTCAAGGTGCAGGCCAGCATCCAGGGCGAAGCGGTGCGCGTGTCCGGCGCCAAGCGCGACGTGCTGCAGGAATGCATCGCGCTGATGCGCAAGGAAATCGCCGACGACAAGGAAAACGGCTTCCCGCTGCAGTTCAACAACTTCCGCGATTGAACGCCGTCGCGCGACATGAACACGCGCGAAATGAAAAAAGGAGCCGACAGGCTCCTTTTTTCATTGCCGTTCCGCTTTAACAGGCGGCGGCGCGGCGCAGCTGCAGCCGCTCCCATACCAGCCGCGCCTGTTCCTCCTCGGCGGCGCCGGTGGGCGGCAGCGGCAGCCGGCATTGGCCCACCGGCAGACCCTGCACCCGCAGCATGGCTTTCACCGACATCGAAAACACCGAAGCGTCGGTGTTGGAGAAGGCGAAGGATTCCTGCAAGCCGGCGTTGACGCGCCGCGCCTGCGCCGTGTCGCCCTGTTCGAAGGCGGCGATCATGCGGGCGAACTCCGGCCCGGTCCAGTGCGTGGAGGTGCCGACCACGCCCACCGCGCCCACCGCCAGCAAGGGCAGGGTCAGCGCGTCGTCGCCGGAGTAGAGCGAGAAGTGCTCGCCGGCGGCGGCCAACAGCGCGGCCGCCGCGGCCGGGTCGCCGGTGGCGTCCTTGAAGGCGACGATATTGTCCACCTCGCGGAACAGCCGCAGCAGTACGTCGGCGGCGATGCGGCGGCCGGTGCGGCCCGGCACGTCGTAGACCATCAGCGGCAGCCGGGTGGCCGCGGCCACCGCGCGGAAATGGGCTTCGATGCCGGCTTGCGGCGGGCGGTTGTAATAGGGGCCGACCACGAAGACGCCGGCGGCGCCCAGGCTGGAGGCCTCGCGCGTCAGCGCGATCGCGTGTTCGGTGTGGCTGCTGCCGGTGCCGGCCAGCACCGGGATGGTCACCGCCTCGCTGACCGCGCGCACCAGATCGCGGCGTTCCTCGTCGCTCAGCGTTGGCGCCTCGCCGGTGGTGGCCGCCACCACCAGGCCGTCGCTGCCGTTGGCCGCCAGATGTCTGGCCAGTTGCCGCGCCGCGTCCAGATTCAGCCGGCCGGCTTCGTCGAAGGGCGTGACCATGGCGGTCAGCACCTTGCCCCAATGTTCTGTCATTTTGCTTCCTTTGTTCTTCTTGGCCGCCTTGGCGGCGGCTGGGGCCGATTCTACTCCTTATTGCGACGCCTTTCCCGCGGTTTCAGCCCAGGCAGGCCTTGAGCGCCGCTTCCAATTCCGGGCGCAGGGCCGCGAGATCCGCGGTCGGCCCTTGGGTCAGCAAGGCCTGCGAAATGCTTCCGTAGCAAAGACAGTGAGCCATGCGCGCGGCGGCGTCCAGCCGCGGCGGCGGCTCGGCGGCGGCGGCCAATGCGGCGCGCCAGATGTCCACGTATTGCTGGTAGTGGCGGCGGTAGGCGTCCATCGGGGAGACCCGGCGCTCCAGCAGGAACAGCGCGTTCCAGGCCGGCGCCTGGCGTTGGATCGTGTCCAGTTGCAAGGCCAGCAGCGCGGCGGCGATATCGCGACGATCCGCGCCGCGGCGGGCGGCGGCGCATTGGCGCAGCGCGCCGGCCAGCGCGTGCACATGCTGATGGATGCACAGCGCGGCCAGGCCGTCCATATTGCGCACGTACTGATAAAAGGTGCCGACTGCCACGCCGGCGACGGCGGCCACCTCGCGCACCGTGGTTTTGGCGTAGCCGCGCGTGAGCAAAACCTGAACAAAGGCCTGTTGCAGCGCGATCAGGCTGGCGCGCGAACGCGACTGGCGCGGACGCCGGCGCGTGGCCGGCGCGGCCTGTTCGGCTTGCTGCGCCGCGGTGGGGGAAACCCGAACATGTCGCATCGCCGCTTTCCTTATACTTTCGTCATGGCCGCGAACGCGGCGCGAGGAGACGGAACGATGATCTGGCAAACCCATGAAGTGAGCAACCAGTACGAAGAACTGGCGGATTACTCGCTGTACGACAGCGACCCGGCCTTGCGCGAGGCGCTGCGGCGCGCCGACGCGGGCTGGGCCGAGGCCGGGCTCTGCGCCTACGGCGAGCGCCTGGGGCGGGCGGACAGCTTCGAACTGGCCGAGCAAGCCAACCGCCATGCGCCGGAGTTGCGGGCTTTCGACCGCCGCGGCCGTCGCGTCGACCAGGTGGATTCCCACCCGGCCTGGCACCAGTTCTTGGCGCTGTATCGTGAGCAAGGCCTGGTGAGCCTGCCTTTCGACAGTCAGCGGCCGGGACGCTGGACCGCTGCGATGGCCGGCCTCTATCTGCATGGCCAGGTGGAGGCCGGCAGCTTGTGCCCGGCGACGATGACCCAGGCCGCCATTCCCTTGCTGCGGCGCGAGCCGGCGCTGTGGGCGCAGCTGGGCGACAAGCTGTTCAGCCGCGTTCACGACAGCCGCGATCTGCCGCTGGAACGCAAGACGTCGGCCTGGATAGGCATGGGCATGACCGAGAAGCAGGGCGGTTCCGACGTGCGCGCCAACACCACCCAGGCGACGCCCTTGGGCGCCGGGGGCCGCGGCGGAGAATACCTGCTGCGCGGCCATAAGTGGTTCTGGTCGGCGCCGATGTGCGACGCCCATCTGGTGGTGGCCAAAACCGCCGACGGCGCGCCGTGCTGCTTCTATCTGCCGCGCTGGCGGCCGGACGGCGAGCGCAACGCGGTGCGGATCCAGCGCCTGAAGGACAAGGTGGGCAATCGCAGCAACGCCGGTTGCGAGGTGGAGTTCCAGGACGCTTGGGGCGTGCTGATCGGCGAGGAGGGCCGCGGCATTCCCACCATCATCGAAATGGCCGGCTACACCCGGCTCAACTGCGTGATCGGCAGCGCCGCGCTGCTGCGCCAGGGCGCGGTGCAGGCGCTGGCCTACGCGCGGCGGCGCATGGCCTTCGGCAAGCGGCTGGCCGAGCAGCCGCTGATGCGCGCGGTGTTGGCGGACCTGGCGCTGGAAAGCGAGGCGGCGCTGCAATTGGCGGCGCGCTTGTCCGAGGCCTTTGAACGAGAGGATGAGCCGGCGCAGCGGGGTTGGAAGCGCATCGTCACGCCGGCGGCCAAGTTCTGGGTGTGCAAGCGCGCGGTGGAGCTCAGCGGCGAGGCGATGGAAGTGTTCGGCGGCAACGGCTATGTCGACGGACCGATGGCGCGCCTGTATCGCGAAGCGCCGTTGAATTCGATCTGGGAGGGCTCCGGCAATGTGATGTGCCTGGATCTGATCCGCGCGCTGCAGCGCGAGCCCGAAGCCTGGCAGGCGCTGCTGGAGGATTTGGCCGGCCTGTCCGGCGGCGAGCCGGCGCTGGCGGCGGCGCTGGCGCAATTGCGCCAGATGGCCGCCAGGCCGGCCGAGCTTGAGCCTTTGGGGCGGCGTTTCGCCCAATTGCTGGCGCTGACGGCGCAGGCCTGCCTGCTGGCGCGCCATGCGCCGTCGGCTTCGGCCCAGGGTTTTATCGCCAGCCGTTTGGACGACGGGCAATGGGGGCGGGTGGCCGGCGCGCTGAACGGAAGCCGGCTGGATATCGAGGCTATCCTGCAGCGCGCCTTGCCGGTCTGAGTCGGACTCAGAGCGCGTCGCCCGGCACCCGCACCCAACCCTCCATCAACACCCGCGCGCTGCGGCTCATCACCGCCTTGGTCACGGTCCAGGCGCCGTTTTCCTGACGGGCTTCGGCGCCGACGCGCAAGGTGCCGGACGGATGGCCGAAGCGCACCATCCGGCGCTTGCCGCCGCCGGCGGCCAGGTTGACCAGGGTGCCGGGGATGGCCGCGGCGGTGCCTATGGCCACCGCGGCGGTGCCCATCATCGCGTGATGCAGTTTGCCCATGGACATGGCCCGCGCCAGGAGGTCGATGTCGGCGGCGCGCACCGGCTTGCCGCTGGAGGCGGTGTAGTCGGCCGGCGGCGCGACGAAGGCGAGTTTGGGCGTGTGCTGGCGGCTGGCGATTTCTCCCAGCGTTTCGATCAACCCCATCTTCAGCGCGCCGTGGGCCCGGATGGCCTCGAAGCGCGCCAGCGCCACCGGGTCGGCGTTGATCGCGTCCTGCGACTCGGCGCCGCTGTAGCCGATGTCGGCGGCCTTGACGAAGATGGTGGGGATGCCGGCGTTGATCAGCGTGGCCGGGAAGACGCCGACGCCGGGGACTTCCAGCGTGTCCACCAACTGGCCGGTGGGGAACATCGCGCCGCCGTCGCCATCGCCTTCATCGGCCGGGTCCAGGAACTCCAGCGCGATCTCGGCGGCGGGGAAGGTGACGCCGTCCAGCTCGAAATCCCCGGTTTCCTGCACCTGGCCTGCGGTGATGGGCACATGGGCGATGATGGTCTTGCCGATATTGGCCTGCCAGATGCGCACGCTGCACACGCCGTTGGCGGGAATGCGCGCCGGATCGATCAGGCCGCCGGCGATGGCGAAGGGGCCGACCGCGGCGGACAGATTGCCGCAGTTGCCGCTCCAGTCGACGAAGGCTTTGTCTATGCCGACCTGGCCGAACAGATAATCGACGTCGTGGCCCGGGCGGGAGGAGGGGGACACGATCACGGTCTTGCTGGTGCTGGAGCTGGCCCCGCCCATGCCGTCTATCTGCTTGCCGTAAGGGTCCGGGCTGCCGATCACGCGCAGCAGCAGCGCGTCGCGCGCCGCGCCCGGCCGGCGCGCGGCCTCCGGCAAGTCCTGCAAACGGAAGAACACGCCCTTGCTGGTGCCGCCGCGCATATAGGTGGCGGGGATGCGGATCTGGGCAGACTGAGTCATATGCTGTTTTTCCTGTGCTTGCGGCGGTTCCGTGGTCGGGACGCCGCTGTGTTCATTGTGTCCGGGCGTTTAGCGCTTGCCAGATCGCTTCTAGGACCGCGTCCTGATTGTGCAGAATATCGTTGTTCCAGAAGCGCATGACTCTGAAGCCCTGCGCCTGCAGCCAAGCGTCGCGAGCGGCGTCGCCGCGGCTTTCATGATGCTGGCCGCCGTCCGCCTCTATGATTAGCCGCGAGCCGAAGTGGACGAAATCGACGATGTAGGGGCCGATCGGCTGTTGGCGGCGGAATTTCTCGCCGTTCAGCCGGTGGGCGCGGAGCCGCTTCCAGAGTCGCTGTTCGGCATCGGTCATATTGCGCCGTAAGGACTTGGCGAAATCGAGCTGGCGCATACCCCTCTCCCCAACCCCTCTCCCGCAGGGGGAGAGGGGCTTGCTGAGCTGCTGACAGTTAGCCTGCGTGCCTTACCTTGTTGGCAAACCAAGCGAGGGAATCGTCGGCTCACGCCATAAATAAAATGAAGTTGAAAGTCCCCTCTCCCGCGAGGGAGGAAGGGCTTGCTGAGTTGCTGACAGTTAATCTGCCTACCTTACCTTATTGGCAAACCAAGCGAGGGAATCGTCGGCTCATGCCATAAATAAAATGAAGTTGAAAGTCTTCCCCTCCCATGAGGGAGGAAGGGCTTGCTGAGTTGCTGACAGCTAACCTGCCTACCTTACCTTATTGGCAAACCAAGCGATGGAATCGTCGGCTCGTGCCATAAATAAAATGAAGTTGAAAGTCTCCCCTCCCGCGAGGGAGGAAGGGCTTGCTGAGTTGCTGACAGTTAACCTGCCTACCTTACCTTAATTGGCAAACCAAGCGATGGAGTCGCTGGCTCGTGCCAGAAATAAAATGAAGTTGAAAGGCTCCCCCTCCCGCGAGGGAGGAAGGACTTGCTGAGTTGCTGATAGTTAACCTGCCTACCTTACCTTATTGGCAAACCAAGCGATGGAGTCGCTGGCTCGTGCCAGAAATAAAATGAAGTTGAAAGTCTCCCCCTCCCGCGAGGGAGGAAGGGCTTGCTGAGTTGCTGACAGTTAACCTGCCTACCTTACCTTATTGGCAAACCAAGCGATGGAATCATGGGCTCATGCCATAAATAAAATGAAGTTGAAAGTCACCCCTCTCCCCTTGAGGGAGAGGGGCCGGGGGAGAGGGGTTCAGCCTCCCTCCCCCTCCAAAAAGTCCTGGGCGAAACGCTGCAGCACGCCGCCGGCCTCGTAGATCGACACTTCTTCCGCGGTGTCCAGCCTACAGGTCACCGGCGCTTGTTCCGTGCTGCCGTCCTTGCGGTGGATCAGCAGCGTCAGCTCGGCGCGCGGCTGGCGCTGGCCGATCACGTCGTAAGTCTCGCTGCCGTCCAGCGCCAGCGTCTTGCGATTGACGCCGGGTTTGAACTCCAGCGGCAGCACGCCCATGCCGATCAGATTGGTGCGGTGGATGCGCTCGAAGCCTTCGGCGACGATGGCCTCTACGCCGGCCAGGCGCACGCCCTTGGCCGCCCAGTCGCGCGAACTGCCCTGGCCGTAGTCGGCGCCGGCGACGATGATCAGCGGCTGCTTGCGCCGCATATAGGTTTCGATCGCCTCCCACATCCGCATCGTCTCGCCTTCCGGCTCCACGCGCGCCAGCGAGCCCTGGCGCACCGAGCCGTCTTCGTTCAACACCATTTCATTGAACAGCTTGGGGTTGGCGAAGGTGGCGCGCTGCGCGGTCAGGTGATCGCCGCGGTGGGTGGCGTAGGAGTTGAAGTCCTCCTCCGGCAGGCCCATTTTCGCCAGGTATTCGCCGGCCGCCGAGTCCAGCAGAATGGCGTTGGAAGGCGACAGGTGGTCGGTGGTGATATTGTCCGGCAGCAGGGCCAGCGGACGCATGCCGCGCAGCGTGCGCTCGCCGGCCAGCGCGCCCTCCCAGTACGGCGGGCGGCGGATATAGGTGGACTGCGGCCGCCATGCGTACAGCGGGCTGGCCTTGGCGGCGCCGTCGCGCCGGATGGCGAACATCGGCTCGTAGACCTGGCGGAAGTGTTCGGGCTTGACCGCCCGGCGCAGCACCGCGTCTATCTCCGCGTCGTCCGGCCAGATGTCCTTGAGCCGGATCTCCTTGCCGTCGGCGACGCCGAGCACGTCTTTCTCGATATCGAAGCGCATGGTGCCGGCGATGGCGTAGGCGATCACCAGCGGCGGCGAGGCCAGGAAGGCCTGTTTGGCGTAGGGGTGGATGCGTCCGTCGAAGTTGCGGTTGCCGGACAATACCGCCGTCGCGTACAGATCGCGTTCCACGATCTCCTGTTGGATCTTGGGCTCCAGCGCGCCGGACATGCCGTTGCAGGTGGTGCAGGCGAAGGCGACGATGCCGAAGCCCAGCTGTTCCAGCTCGGACAGCAGGCCGGCTTCCTTCAGATAGAGCTCAACCGCCTTGGAGCCGGGCGCCAGCGAGGACTTGACCCAGGGTTTGCGGACGAGGCCCAGCCGGTTGGCCTTGCGCGCCAGCAGGCCGGCGGCGATCACATTGCGCGGGTTGGAGGTATTGGTGCAGCTGGTGATGGCGGCGATGATCACCGCGCCGTCCGGCATCAGGCCCTGGGCTTCCTGCGCGCGCGCCTGCGCCAGATTGACGGCGATGCCGCGTTCGGCCAGCGCCGACACCGGCAGCCGCTTGTGAGGGTTGGACGGGCCGGCCAGGTTGCGGCCCACGCTGGACAGGTCGAAGCGCAGCACTCGCTCGTACACGACGTTTTGCAGCGTGTCGGCCCACAGGCCGGCGGTCTTGGCGTAGCTTTCCACCAGCCGGACCTGCTCATCGCTGCGGCCGGTCAGCTTCAGATAGGAGAGGGTCTGCTCGTCGATGAAGAACAGCGCCGCGGTGGCGCCGTACTCCGGCGCCATATTGGAGATGGTGGCGCGGTCGCCCAGGGTCAGCGCCGCGGCGCCCGGGCCGTAGAACTCCAGATATGCGCCCACCACTTTCTGCTGGCGCAGGAATTCGGTCAGCGCCAGCACCACGTCGGTGGCGGTGATGCCTGGGCCGGGCTTGCCGGACAGTTCCACGCCGACGATGTCCGGCAGCCGCATCCAGGAGGCGCGGCCCAGCATCACGTTTTCCGCTTCCAGACCGCCGACGCCGACGGCGATCACGCCCAGCGCGTCCACGTGCGGGGTGTGGCTGTCGGTGCCGACACAGGTGTCCGGGTAGGCCACACCGTTGTCGGCGTGGATCACCGGCGACATTTTCTCCAGATTGATCTGGTGCATGATGCCGTTGCCGGCGGGGATCACGTCGACATTGTCGAAGGCGCTCTTGGTCCACTCGATGAAATGGAAGCGGTCTTCGTTGCGCCGGTCTTCGATCGCGCGGTTCTTTTCGAAAGCCTGCGGGTCGAAGCCGCCGCATTCCACCGCCAGTGAATGGTCGACGATCAACTGCACCGGCACCACCGGATTGACCTGGGCCGGGTCGCCGCCCTGATCGGCGATGGCGTCGCGCAGGCCGGCCAGGTCCACCAGGGCGGTCTGGCCCAGGATGTCGTGACAGACCACGCGCGCCGGAAACCAGGGGAAATCGCGCTCGCGCTTGCGATGGGCGATTTGCTCCAGGCAGTCGCCCAGCAGCGCCGGTTCGCAGCGGCGCACCAGGTTTTCGGCGTGGATGCGGCCGGTGTAGGGCAGTTGCTCCCAGGCGCCGGGGCGGATGGCGTCGACGGCGGCGCGGGCGTCGAAATAGTCGAGCCCGGTGCCGGGCAGGGGAATGCGGTAAGCGGAATTCATCATGTCTTGGCCAATTTGAAAATCAGGGGCGGGGGCGCGACGGCCCCCGGTCCGGTCAGCGCTGTTCCAGCGGCACGAAGACCTGGTCTTCCGGGCCGACGTAATTGGCGCTGGGGCGGATGATCTTGCCGTCCTGGCGCTGCTCGATCACGTGCGCGCTCCAGCCGCTGGTGCGGGCGATGACGAACAGCGGGGTGAACATGGCGGTGGGCACGCCCATCATGTGGTAACTGACCGCGGAAAACCAGTCCAGATTGGGAAACATCTTCTTGATGTCCCACATCACGGTTTCCAGCCGTTCGGCGATGTCGAACATCTTGCTGTTGCCGGCGGACTTGGACAGTTCGCGCGCCACGTCCTTGATCACCTTGTTGCGCGGATCGGAGATGGTGTAGACCGGGTGGCCGAAGCCGATCACCACTTCCTTGCGCTCCACGCGCTCGCGGATGTCGGCCTCGGCGTCGGCCGGGCTTTCATAGCGCTGCTGGATGTCGAAGGCCACTTCGTTGGCGCCGCCGTGCTTGGGGCCGCGCAAGGCGCCGATGGCGCCGGCGATGGCGCTGTGCATGTCCGAACCGGTGCCGGCGATGACGCGGGCGGCGAAGGTGGAGGCGTTGAATTCATGCTCGGCGTATAGATTGAGCGAGGTGTGCATCGCGCGCACCCATTCCTGAGACGGTTTTTCGCCGTGCAGCAGGTGCAGGAAGTGGCCGCCTATGCTGTCGTCGTCGGTTTCCACCTCGATGCGCTTGCCGTTGTGGCTGAAATGATGCCAGTACAACAGCATCGAGCCCAGGCTGGCCATCAGCCGGTCGGCGATGTCGCGCGCGCCGGCCTGGTTGTGATCGTCCTTCTCCGGCAGCGCGCAGCCCAGCGCGGACACGCCGCTGCGCATCACGTCCATGGGATGGGCGCTGGCCGGCAGCGCCTCCAGCACCGCCTTCACCGCCGCCGGCAGGCCGCGCAGCGATTTCAGCTTTTTCTTGTAGCCGACCAGCTCGGCCTTGTTCGGCAGCTTGCCGTGAACCAGCAGATAGGCCACTTCCTCGAATTCGCAACGGCCGGCGAGGTCGAGGATGTCGTAGCCGCGGTAGTGCAGATCGTTGCCGCTGCGGCCCACGGTGCACAGCGCGGTATTGCCGGCGGCGACGCCGGACAGGGCTACGGATTTCTTGGGTTTGATGCCAACAACGGTTTCGCTCATGTTTTTCTCCTGATCGCAGACCTGCGGAATGATTATTTTTCGTAGAAAACGGCCAGCCAGACGCTGTCCCGCTCCGGCTCGGTCCAGGCCACCCGGTGCCGGCGACGCGCGGGGATGGCCACGCAATCGCCCGGTTTCAGCCTGAGACGCCGGGGCGGGTCCTGGTATTCCAGTTCCGCCGCGCCGGACAGCAGCAGAACCCATTCATCTTCGTCCTGTTCGTACCAGAATCCCTCCGGCGAAGCATGGCCGCGCGAGACGATGCGCTCGACGCGGAAGCCTTTTGCGCCGCTGAATAAAGTCTGCAGCAACTCTTCCGGCAACTGCGCCGGGATGTCGCCAAACAGATTATTCGGCACCATGGCCTTCCTGGCGGAACAGCGCGTCCAGCTTTTGTTCGTAGGCGTGGTAGTCCAAGTGCGCATAAAGATCGGCGCGAGTCTGCATGGTGTCCAGCACCGCCTGTTGGCCGCCGTCGCGGCGGATCGCGCCGTAGACGTCGAGCGCGGCCTGGCTCATCGCGCGGAAGGCGGACAAGGGATAGAGCACCAGGCCGACGCCGTGTTCGCCCAGCTCGCGGGTATTGAACAGCGGGGTGGCGCCGAACTCGGTGATATTGGCCAGCACCGGCACTTTCACCGCCTCGGCGAAGCGGCGGTACATGGCCAGATCGGTCATCGCCTCCGGGAAGATCATGTCTGCGCCGGCCTCGACGCAGGCAACGGCGCGCGCGATGGCGGCGTCCAGGCCCTCCACCGCCAGCGCGTCGGTGCGCGCCATGATCACGAAGCCGTCGTCGCGGCGCGCGTCCACCGCCGCCTTGACTCGGTCCGCCATTTCCTCCTGGCTGACGATGGCCTTGTTGGGGCGATGGCCGCAGCGTTTTTGCTGCACCTGGTCCTCGATATGCACCGCGGCGGCGCCGGCCTTCTCCAGGCTGCGGACCGCGCGGGCGATATTGAAGGCGCCGCCCCAGCCGGTGTCGATGTCCACCAGGAGCGGCAGTTCGGTGACGTCGGTGATGCGGCGCACGTCGATCAGCACGTCTTCCAGCGTGGTGATGCCCAAGTCCGGGATGCCGCAGGAGCAGGCGGCCACGCCGCCGCCGGACAGATACAGCGCCTTGAAGCCGGAGTGCTCGGCCAGCCGGGCGGCGTAGGCGTTGACCGCGCCCACCACCTGCAAGGGCTGTTCTTGTGCTACCGCCAGACGGAAGCGTTGGCCGGGAGTGCTCATCGCGTTGGATTCCTAAAAGTTGCGGAGAAACGGCAAAGCCGTGAAGTCTGAAACTATTTGGCTTTGCATTGTTATCTTTATGTCATTCAAGCAAGTGCTTGGTAGGAGTGTAAGGGCTGGTTTGAGCGCTGGCAATACGGTTAAAACAAATGTTCAAGTTTTGTTCGAGGTCTGTTATGTTTCGCTGCTGAATCGCGTGGGGGAACTCATCGCAAGCGCGGTGGTCTAGTCACAGTCCACATACAACGACCACAAACACGACTAGTGGGCAAATCAGGGAGCATAACAACGACATGAGTGATCGGGATCTCGATCAACAGTTGGTGGAGCGTGCCCAGCGAGGTGAAAAAAGAGCTTTCGATCTGCTTGTTGCCAAGTATCAGCGACGTCTCGCCAGGTTGTTGTCGCGGTTTATCCGCGACGGCGCAGACATCGAGGATGTGACGCAAGAGGCGTTTGTCAAAGCGTATCGTGCCTTGCCGTCGTTTCGTGGCGAGAGCGCGTTTTACACATGGCTGTACAGAATCGGCATCAATACTGCCAAGAATTTCCTTAGCGCCTCCGGACGTCGTCCGGTGGTCAACAGCGAGATAGAGGACGAGGACGGCGAGAGCTTCGACATGGCGTCGCAGCTGCCCGACCTGAACACGCCCGAAACCGAGCTGATGAATAAGGAGATTCTGGCAACGGTCAATGCCGCCGTGGAGGCTTTGCCGGAGGAACTAAGAACCGCAATTTCGCTCAGGGAAATGGACGGTCTATCCTACGATGAAATCGCCAAGGTGATGGATTGCCCGATAGGCACCGTGCGCTCGCGGATTTTCCGGGCGCGCGAGGCGATTGCTGCCGAGCTCAGGCCTTTGCTGGATACGGCCAAGAACAGAAGGTGGTAGGTATGAAAGAAACGATATCCGCGATGATGGATGGCGAACTGGACGACTCTGACATAGGCAGAGCCATCGCCTCCATTTCATCTGACAAGCAACTGGATGCCGCCTGGGGCGAGTATCACTTGATTGGCGACGCGATGCGCGCCAACCGCATGGTTGCGCTCAATGTGCGAGAGCAGGTCGCCAGCCGGCTGGCGGACGAGCCCACGGTGCTTGCGCCGCGGCGCTGGTTGCGCCCGGCGCGCGGCCGCGCCGCAGGCGGGGTGGCCTTGGTCGCCAGCGTCCGCACCGCAGGCGCGGTGGCGCTGGCCGCCAGCGTGAGCTTCGCCGCCGTAGTGGGCTGGCAGCAGCTCTCGCACCGCGGCGAGCCGGCCTCGCTGGTGGCGGACAAGGGCGTGCCGGTGCAAGTGGCCCAGCCGGCGCAAGCCAGCCAGCCCGAGCGCGACGACCCCTATCTGCTGGCTCATCAGGAAGTGACCTCCGAACAAGGCAATATGAAAGTATCCTACGGAAACGGAGCTCGCCGTTAAATGCGTGTAATTCCTCTGATCAGTTTGATGGTTGTGGCGGCCGCGCCTGCCGCCCATGCAGAGGATGACTGGCAGCTGCTGCGCAATGTGGCGGCTGCCGGACGCCAGCAGGCGCTGAACGGCACCTATCTGCACCAGATGAACGGCACGCTGGAAACCTTCCACATCGTCAGGGAAGGCCAAGGCGAAGCCATGCGGGAAAAGCGGACGTCCTTGGACGGGCCTTCCCGCGAAATTGTCCGCAAAGGCAATGAGCTGGCCTGTTTCGCGCCGGACAAGAAAGCCTTGAACGCGGCCAAGATCAGCGCGATGCGCCTGTTTCCGGCCTTGCTGCCGGAGGACATGAGCGAGATCAACCAGTCGTATGCGCTCAAGCACGTGGGCAGCGACCGGGTGGCTCAGCGCGATTGCAATCTGCTGGAGCTGCGGCCCAAGGACAGGCAGCGCTACAGCCTGCGCATGTGCGTGGAGCCGCTGACCTCGCTGCCTTTGAAGATGGTGACCTTGTCGCCCAAGGGCGAGGCGGTGGAGCAGTTCACCTTCACCGACATCGACCTGAACGGCCCCAAGGACAAGCGAGCCTATCGGCCCAAGTTCGCGCAGAAGTTCCTGCTGCGCTCCGGCGGCGCGTCGACGCCGCAGGCCGGCGCGCAAGTGGACAACGATGTGTCCGGGCTGCCCAATGGCTTCCATCTGCTGCGCTCGGTGCAGCGCAGTCTGCCGGGCCAGGCGGGCAAGTCGGTGCGCCACATGGTGTATTCCGACGGCTTGGTGATGCTGTCGCTGTTCGTCGAGACGCAGCCGGAAGGCGCGCGGCTGGAACGCAGCAGCAATCTGCACGGCGCCATCAATATGGCCACCGGTCCGCAAGGCAGCTACCAGCTGACCGCGGTGGGCGATATGCCCGAGCCGGCGATGATGGGGCTGCTGAAAGGGTTGAAAGTCAGCCTCAAGCCATGACGGCCAAGCTCGTGGACGTTCCTGCAAGCCCATCCGGAGGCCCGGCCTCCGGCGGCGCACTTGCGCGGAACGGACCGGGCGGCGCCGGCGCCTTGACGCCGGCTTTCCAGTTTTTCTCGGCGGCGAACGCCGCGGCCGGGCGCCTGGCGCGCGGCCGGTTCGACGCTGAAATTCCCCAGCCGGCTTCCGCCGGCGCGTCTCAAACACAACATATCAAGATGGAGCGCTCATGCCGGTTAAAAAACTGATTGTTTCCGCCATGCTGGCGGCCTCTATTATGGCGGGCGCGGTGCCCGCTGCAATGGCCGCGGAACTGCCGGACTTCAGCCAGATTGTCTCTAACGAGGGCAAGGCCGTCGTCAACATCAGCACCAAGTCCACGGTGCGCGAGGTCAGTAACGATCTGCCCGAGGGCATGAGCGGCGACCCCTTCTTTGAATTCTTCCGTCGTTTCGCGCCGCCGCGCGCCCAGGAGCGGCAAGAGTCGTCGCTGGGTTCCGGCTTCATCATTTCCGCCGACGGCTATGTGCTGACCAATGCGCACGTGGTGGCCCGCGCCGATGAAATCACCGTCAAGCTGACGGACAAGCGCGAGTACAAGGCCAAGGTGATAGGCTCCGACGCCCGCACCGACGTGGCGCTGCTGAAGATTGAGGCCGACAAGCTGCCGGTGGTGCGCCGCGGCGACGCCAACGCCTTGAAAGTGGGCGAGGGCGTGTTGGCCATCGGCTCGCCGTTCGGCTTCGAGAACACCGCCACTTCCGGCATCGTCTCCGGCAAGAACCGCATGCTGCCGGATGAAACCTTCGTGCCCTTCATTCAGACCGACGCCGCGATCAACCCCGGCAATTCCGGCGGCCCGCTGTTCAACGCCAGGGGCGAAGTGGTGGGCGTCAACTCCCAGATCTTCAGCCGTTCCGGCGGTTTCATGGGCATTTCCTTCGCCATCCCTATTGACGTGGCGATGGACGTGGTGGCTCAGCTGAAGGCCAAGGGCCATGTCAGCCGCGGCAAGATCGGCGTGGTGATCCAGGAGTTGAGCCAGGATCTGGCCGCCTCCTTCGGTCTGGCCAAGCCGGCCGGCGCGCTGATCAACGCGGTGGAGCCGGGCGGGCCGGCGGCCAAGGCCGGCGTCAAGCCCGGCGACATCATCCAGCAAGTGGACGGCAAGCCGGTTGAATCCGGCTCCGATCTGCAGCGGCTGATCGGCAGCATTCCGCCCGGCAAGCCGGTGACCTTGGGCCTGTGGCGCGCTCGCGCCGCGGTGTCGGCCAAGGTGGTGCCGGTGGAGCAGCAGGATCAGGACCCGAGGCTGGCGCAGCGCGAATACCGCGGCTCGCAGCAGGAACGTCCGGCCGAGCAGAGCTTCTCGCAGATCGGCTTGCGGCTGCAGGTGCTGAATCCGGCGCAGTTGCAGCGCGCCGGCATCAAGTACGGCCTGCTGGTGCGCGGCGCCAATAATGTGGCGATGCGCGCGGGCATTCAGCCGGGCGACGTGATCGTGGGCATCGGCAGCGAGCCGCTGGCCAATGTCGAGCAGCTGAAGTCCGCCTTGTCCGCGGCCAAGAAGGGCTCGTCGATCGCGCTGCAAGTGCTGCGCCAGGGGATTACCCAGTTCATCCCGCTGCCGGTGGGCGACGGCAAGTGAGGCTGACGCTGTATTTCCGCGAATACTGCAGCTTGTGCCATCAGATGCTGGCCGAGCTGCAGCCCTGGCGCGAGCGGTACGGCTTCGAGCTGGACGTCGTCGATGTCGACGCCGACCCGGAGCTGGAGCGCCGCTTCAACGAACTGGTGCCGGTTCTGATGGCGGATGAGACCGAAATCTGCCATTGGCGCCTGGATCAGGCCGCATTGGCTGCACATTTGGGCGAAATCGGCTAAAATCCGCGCCAGTGTGAGTTTATATCGGGGGCACTTGGGTGCCCCCGCTTGCTGGATGGGCTGTTAACGGCTTTAGAGGTCGCAATCCTGATGATGAGCCGCTTTCATCAGGCCCGCGGCTTCCATCGGCAGTTCCGGGCACGCTAGCGTGCCCTTATCTTTTGCTGGATATCATGAAAAACATTCGAAATTTCTCGATCATTGCCCATATCGACCATGGCAAATCGACCCTGGCCGACCGCTTCATTCAATTCTGTGGCGGCCTGGAAATGCGCGAAATGAGCGCCCAGGTGCTGGACTCGATGGACATCGAGAAAGAGCGCGGCATCACCATCAAGGCGCAGACCGCGGCCTTGAGCTACAAGGCGCGCGACGGTCAGGTCTATAACCTGAACCTGATCGACACCCCCGGACACGTGGACTTCTCCTATGAAGTGTCGCGCTCGCTGTCCGCCTGCGAAGGCGCGCTGCTGGTGGTGGACGCCTCGCAAGGCGTGGAAGCGCAGACCGTGGCCAACTGCTACACCGCTATCGAGCTGGGCGTGGAAGTGGTGCCGGTGCTGAACAAGATCGACCTGCCGGCCGCCGAGCCGGAGCGCGTCAGCCAGGAAATCGAAGACATTATCGGCATCGAGGCGGCGGACGCGGTGCGCGCTTCGGCCAAGTCCGGCATCGGCATCGAGGACATTCTGGAAGAAGTGGTCAGCAAGGTTCCGCCGCCAAAGGGCGATGCGGGCGGCCCTCTGAAGGCTTTGATCGTCGACTCCTGGTTCGACAACTACGTCGGTGTGGTGATGCTGGTGCGCGTGATCGACGGTTCGCTGAAGCCCAAGGACAAGATCAAGTTCATGGCCACCGGCGCCGAGCATCTGTGCGAGCAGGTGGGCGTGTTCACGCCCAAATCCGTCCAGCGTCCGAATCTGAACGCGGGCGAGGTGGGCTTCGTCATCGCCGGCATCAAGGAATTGAAATCGGCCAAGGTCGGCGACACCATCACCCTGGTGTCCAAGCCGGCCACCGAGGCGCTGCCGGGCTTCAAGGAAGTGCAGTCCCAGGTATTCGCCGGCCTGTATCCGGTGGAAAGCCACGACTACGAAGCGCTGCGCGACGCGCTGGAAAAACTGCAGCTGAACGACGCTTCGCTGAAGTACGAGCCGGAAGTGTCGCAGGCGCTGGGCTTCGGCTTCCGCTGCGGCTTCCTCGGCCTCCTGCACCTGGAGATCGTGCAGGAGCGCCTGGAGCGCGAGTTCGACATGGACCTGATCACCACCGCGCCCACGGTGAACTACGAAGTGGTGATGAAGGACGGCGTGGTGGAAGTGGTGTCCAACCCGTCGCGGATGCCGGACGCCGGCAAGTACGACGAGTTGCGCGAACCCATCATCACCTCCACCATCCTGGTGCCGCAAGACTATGTCGGCGCGGTGATGACGCTGTGCAACCAGAAGCGCGGCGTACAGCGCAATATGCAGTACATGGGCCGTCAGGTGATGCTCACCTACGATCTGCCGATGAACGAAGTGGTGATGGACTTCTTCGACAAGCTGAAGTCCACCAGCCGCGGCTACGCCTCGCTGGATTACGAATTCAAGGAATTCCAGAGCGCCGATCTGGTCAAGCTGGATGTGCTGGTCAATGGCGAGAAGGTCGACGCGCTGTCGCTGATCGTGCACCGCGCCTCCAGCGTCTACCGCGGCCGCGAACTGGTGTCCAAGATGCGCGAACTGATTCCGCGTCAGATGTTCGATATCGCGGTGCAGGCGGCCATCGGCGGCCACATCATCGCGCGCGAGACGGTCAAGGCCTTGCGCAAGAACGTGTTGGCCAAGTGCTACGGCGGCGACATCACCCGTAAGAAAAAACTGCTGGAGAAGCAGAAGGCGGGCAAGAAGCGCATGAAGCAGGTGGGCAATGTGGAAATTCCGCAGGAAGCATTCCTGGCAATCCTTCAAGTAGGGGACAAATAAGTGGGCGGAAATCTGTTCTGGGTGTTTGTCGTGGCGGTGGCGATCGGCGGCATGCTGATCGCTTTTGGCGGCAAGAAGCAAGAGGGCGCCAAGGATTGGCCGCAGGCGGTGCAGTGGGGCTACCTGGCGGTGCTGATCGGCGGCTTCGGCCTGCTGTCCAACTATATGAGCTTCACCGCGGTGATGCTGGTCTTCGTGCTGATCACCGGCGCGGTATGGCTGGCGGACAAGCTGGTGCTGGCCAAGCGCCGCGCGGCGGAGACCCCGGCCGGCCATTTCGTCGACTATTCTCGCGGCTTCTTCCCGGTGATCCTGGTGGTGTTCCTGCTGCGTTCCTTCATCGCCGAGCCGTTCCAGATTCCCAGCAGCTCGATGCGTCCGGGCCTGGTGGTGGGCGATTTCATCCTGGTAAACAAATTCACCTACGGCCTGCGCGTGCCGGTGCTGAACACCGTGTTCGCGCCGGTGGACAAGGTGGAGCGCGGCGACGTGGTGGTGTTCAACTTCCCGCCCAACCCCAAGGTCAACTACATCAAGCGCGCCATCGGCCTGCCGGGCGACGTGGTCGAGTACCGCGACAAGCGCCTGAGCGTCAACGGCAAGCCGCTGCCGGACGCCGACGACGGCAACTATGAATACCTGGAGCAGGGCTTGATGATGATCAACGCCAAGCGCTACAAGGAAACCATGGGGTCGCGCACGTACTCGGTGCTGAACAACGACGGTTCGCCCACTGTGGCTTTGAGCCAGGTGCAGGACTTCCCGTTCCGCGACAACTGCCGCTATGATGACAATGGTTTTGTCTGCAAGGTGCCGGCCGGCCATTACTTCATGCTGGGCGACAACCGCGACAACAGCCTGGACGGCCGCTACTGGGGCTTCGTCAACGACAAGCTGATGGTGGGCAAGGCCTTCATGATCTGGATGAACTTTGGCGACCTGTCCCGCATCGGCAAAACCATTCACTGATAAACGCAAGATCGCAAGCTCGGAGCGCATTATGCATTTCAGTCGTCAGAAGGGCCTGTCGCTGTTTTCCGTACTGCTGGTGATGATCGTGCTGGGCGCGATCCTCGTGCTGGGCATGAAGGTGATGCCGGTGTACTCGGAGTACGCCGAGGTGCGCCAGGCGATCACCGCCTTGTCCGCTCAAAGCAATGTCGGCGAGCTATCCGTTCGCCGGGATTTCAACCAGCGGGCCGCCGTGGCCGGCATCGCCTCGATCAAGGGTGAAAACCTGGTGGTGGTGACCGGCGGCAATTACGTGTACATCCGCGCCGCTTATCAGCGCGAAGTGCCCTTGTTCTCCAATGTCAGTCTGCTGTTCAAATTCGATACCCAAGCGGGCCAGCCCCCGCAATAAGCCAAGTGATACCAACCGACAATAGATTCCGGCGCCTGAGTCAGGCGCTGGATTACGCATTTCAGAAGCCGGAGTTGCTGCGCCAAGCCTTGACGCATCGCAGTTACGGCGCCGGCAACAACGAGCGTTTCGAATTCGTGGGCGACAGCATCCTCAATTACACCGTCGCCCGCATGCTGTTCGATCAATTTCCCAAGCTGACCGAGGGCGAGCTGTCGCGGCTGCGCGCCAATCTGGTCAACCAGAACACCCTGGCCGAAATCGCCCACGAACTGAAGCTGGGCGATTACCTGTACCTGGGCGAGGGCGAGTTGAAAAGCGGCGGTTTCAACCGTCCGTCCATCCTCGCCGACGCGCTGGAAGCCACTTTCGCCGCGGTCAGCTTCGACTCCGATTTTCTGCGCGCCGAGCAAGTGGTGCGCAGGCTCTACGCCGAACGCGTGTCCTCCATCGACACCAGCCGCCAGGCCAAGGACGCCAAGACCCGTTTGCAAGAAGCGCTGCAGGCGCGCAAGCTGGCCTTGCCCAAATACCGGATACTGTCGCAAAGCGGCGAAGCCCATGAGCAATGGTTCCGCGTGGAATGCGACCTGGGCGAGCTGGCGATAGGCTCCACCGGCGAAGGCGGCAGCCGCCGCGCCGCCGAACAGCAGGCCGCCGAAGCGGCGCTGATCCTGCTGGAACAAAAACTCGCTGCGAGCAAGAAACGTATATGACTGACATCCAATATCACTGCGGCTTTGTCGCCATCGTCGGCCGTCCCAACGTCGGCAAGTCCACGCTGATGAACCATCTGATCGGCCAGAAGATCAGCATCACGTCCAAGAAGGCGCAAACCACGCGTCACCGCGTCACCGGCATCCACACCGAGAACAACGCCCAGTTCGTCTTCGTCGACACCCCGGGTTTCCAGACCTTTCACAAGGGCGCGCTCAACGAAACCCTGAACAAGAGCGTCAAGGACTCGCTGGGCAGCGTCGATTGCGTGCTGTTCGTGCTGGAGGCGATGCGCTTCACCGGCGCGGACCGCGAAGTGATGGCCTTGCTGCCCAAGCGCACCCCGGTGATCCTGGTGGTGAACAAACTGGACAAGGCCAAGGACCGCGACGCGCTGCAGGCCTTCATCGCCGAGGTGCAGGCGGAATTCGCCTTCGCCGGCGTGGAGGTGGTCAGCGCCAAGCACGGCCAGCGCCTGAGCGAGCTGCTGGAGCAAGTGCGTCCGCATCTGCCGGAATCGATGCCGCTGTATCCGGAAGACATGGTCACCGACAAGAGCGAACGCTTCCTGGCCGCCGAGATCGTGCGCGAGAAGCTGTTCCGCTACCTGGGCGAAGAGCTGCCGTACGAAATGAACGTGGAAGTGGAAATGTTCGAAATGGACGGCGAGCTGCGCCGCATCCATATCGGCGTGCTGGTGGACAAGGAAAACCAGAAGCCCATCGTCATCGGCCGCGGCGGGGAGAAGCTGAAGAAAATCTCCACCGAGGCGCGGATGGACATGGAAAAATTGTTCGACGGCAAGGTCTTCCTGCAGGTCTGGGTCAAGGTCAAATCCGGCTGGGCCGACGACGTCCGCTTCCTGCGGGAATTCGGCCTGGACTGAAGCCCTCATGCACTATCATTTGGCGCCGTCCTGTTGGACGGTGATTTTTTCTCTGCAGCAAGGGCAGGACTTGCCCGGCAGCCGCGACTTGCTGGAGCGTATCGCCCGGCTGGCGGCCTGCCAGGCCGGCTTCCTGGGCCTGGAGCGCGGAGAGCCGGGACGGGACACCGTGTCCTACTGGGACAGCGTCGAGGCCATCGCCGCCTGGCGTCAGTGCGCCGAGCGCCTGATCGCCCAGCGCTACGGACCGGAAGCCTGGTATCGGGTATTCGCTTTCAATGTGAGCGCGGCCGCGGTGTGCCCGCGGCCGGCGGCCGGGGGCGCCGGATGAGCCAGCCGGGCAGGGTGGATCGCCAGCCGGCCTATGTGCTGCACGCGCAGCCCTACCGGGAAACCAGTTTGCTGGTGGAGGTGCTCAGCCGCGACCACGGCCGTTTTTCGGTGGTGGCGCGCGGCGCGCGGCGGCCGCGGGCCGATCTGCGCGGCCTGCTGCTGCCTTTCCAGCCCTTGACCCTGTCCTGGTTCGGCAAGGCCGAACTGCGAACCCTGCACAGCGCGGACTGGGACGGCGGCGTGCCGCAGCTGTCCGGCCTGCCGCTGATCTGCGGTTTTTATCTGAACGAACTGATGATGAAGCTGACCGCGCGCGACGACCCCGAGCCGCGCGCCTTCGCCGTTTACGACGCAGCGGTGCGCGGCCTGGCGCGGCAAGGCGGTCTGGCCGCGGTGCTGCGCCGCTACGAATTGCGGCTGATCCAGGTGTTGGGCTACGCGCCCAGCCTGCTGCGCGACGGCGACGGCGCGGACGTGGACGCCGGACTTGATTATTGGTGCCAGGGCAACGCCGCGCCGGAGCGCGACGCCGGCCAGAGCCTGGAGCGCGGGCTGCGGCTCAGCGGCGCCAGCCTGCTGGCGATAGAGGCCGACGATTACGCGGCTGCGGCCACCCGGCTTGAAGCGCGGGCGCTGATGCGAGTATGGTTGACCGCTTTATTGGGCGAGGAGCCGCTGGCTTCGCGCGAACTGTTACAGGCCGTCAATTCGCTGTCGGATTGAGGCCAAGCTATCGGGAGTGAATATGATTCTGTTGGGCGTAAACATCGATCACGTCGCCACCTTGCGCCAGGCGCGCGGCACCCGTTATCCCAGCCCGGTGGAGGCCGCGCTGGTGGCGGAAACCGCCGGCGCCGACCTGATCACCCTGCATCTGCGCGAGGATCGCCGTCACATTCAGGACGCCGACGTGGTGGCGATGCGCCAAGTGGTCAAGACCCGGGTCAACCTGGAAATGGCGATGACCGAGGAAATGCTGGCCAATGCGCTGGCCGTGAAGCCGGAAGACGTGTGCCTGGTGCCGGAAAAGCGCGAGGAAGTCACCACCGAGGGCGGCCTGGACGCCATCGGCCATTTCGCCGATGTCAGCCGCTACACCCGCAGCCTGCTGGACGCCGGCATCCGCGTGTCCATCTTCATCGATCCGGACCGCGCGCAGATCCAGCGCGCCTGGGACGCCGGCGCGCGCGTGGTGGAATTGCACACCGGCGCTTACGCCGACGCCCATGACGCCGCGGCGCGCGACGCCGAGCTGGCGCGCATCCGCGACGCCGCCGCCTTCGCCGCCGAGCTGGGCATGGTGGTCAACGCCGGCCACGGCCTCAACTACCACAATGTGCAGCCGATCGCCGCCATTCCGCAGATCGCGGAACTGAATATCGGCCACGCCATCGTCGCCCAGGCGCTGTTCGTCGGCTTCGCCGAGGCGGTGAAGGAGATGAAGGCGCTGATGGCGGCCGCGCGCGGCTAAGTCCGGTGCCCACCGTCGTCACCCACGCCCTGGCCGGCGCGACGCTGGCCGGCCTGTGCGCGCCGCGTCCGCTGCGCGCGCCCGGTATGGCCGGCTGGCTGCTGCTGTGCGGCGCGGCGGCGATGTTGCCGGATCTGGACGTGATCACTTTCAAGTTGGGCATTCCCTACGCCAGCCCCTGGGGGCATCGCGGCGTCTCTCATTCGCTGACGCTGGCCTTGATCGCCGGCGGCGCGCTGGCCGCGCTCGGGCGCCGCTGGTGGTCGCGGCTGGGTCTGGGGCCGCTACGCGCTTTTGTCGTGCTGAGCCTGGCTGTGGCCTCCCACGCCTTGCTGGACATGTGGACCGACGCCACCCATGGCCCGGCTTTGGCGATGCCCTGGCATCCGGGGCGCTTCTTGTTTGATTGGCGGCCTATCGAAGGCTCGCCGTTGACGCCCGGCCGCTGGCTGGGCCCCAAGGGGCTGCGGGTGCTGAGCTCGGAGTTGCTTTACGTCTGGCTGCCCTGTCTGCTGCTGTGGCTGTCCCGCGCTTTTTGGCTGCGCGGACGCGGGGAGGGCGGACGATGATTTACGGCATCGGCACCGATCTGGTGGACATCGAGCGCATGCGGGGGATGTTCCAGCGCTGGGGCTTCAAGCTGGGGCGGCACATGCTGGCCCCGGCCGAGCGGCGGGCTTTCGCCGACAGCGCCGATCCGGCGCGCTTTCTGGCCAAGCGCTTCGCGGTCAAGGAGGCCCTGGCCAAGGCGCTGGGCACCGGGGTGCGCGCGCTGGTGTTGCTGACGGCGATCTGGGTCGAGCATGATGAATGGGGTAAGCCGCTATTGGCGCTAAGCCCTGAATTGGAAGAATTTTTAAGCCGGCGCGGCGTGGGCGCGCGTCATCTGTCCATCAGCGACGAACGCGGCCACGCGCTGGCTTTTGTGGTGCTGGAGCGCTCCGCGCCCGGCTAAGAACGTGTTTACGATCTCGCGAGCAAGGGCGAGACAAGGCGTTGCGGCTGAAAAAGCGGAGTGTACACACGGTACATGAGCATTTTGAAGACGTGCTCACCGTGTAACGCTCCACAAGGCGTTGCGGATCGTAAACAGGTTCTAAGAGAGAGAGCAAACCGATGCAGCAGACTCAACAGAGCGCGGCCTTGCCGCGCGGGCCGGTAATGGCGGGCGTGGCCGGCCTGCGGCTGACGGACGAAGAGAAACAGCGCTTGGCGCATCCGCTGGTGGGCGGGGTGATCCTGTTTCGCCGCAATTTCCAGGACATCGAACAGCTGAAGGCGCTGACCGCGGAAATCCGCGCCTTGCGCAGCCCGCATTTGCTGATCGCGGTGGATCACGAGGGCGGCCGGGTGCAGCGCTTCCTCGACGGCTTCACCCGTCTGCCGCCGATGCAGGTGCTGGGCAGGATGTGGGAGCAGGACCGCGCGGCGGCCTTGGAGCAGGCGGAGAACGTGGGCTATGTGTTGGCCGCCGAGCTGTCCGCCTGCGGCGTCGACCTGTCCTTCACCCCGGTGCTGGACCTGGATTGGGGGCGCTGCGCGGTGATAGGCAACCGCAGCTTCCACCGCGATCCGGCCATTGTGGCCGAGTTGGCCGAGGCGCTGCAGCGCGGCCTGGCGCGCGGCGGCATGTCCACTTGCGGCAAGCACTTCCCCGGCCATGGCTTTGTCGAGGGCGACAGCCATCATCTGATGCCGGAGGACGGCCGCAGCCTGGCCGAGCTGGAGGCGGACGATCTGGTGCCCTTCGGCCGCTTGGCGGCCGCCGGCATGGGCTCGGTGATGCCGGCGCATGTTCTGTACCCGGCGGTGGACGCGCAGCCGGCCGGTTTCTCGCCGGTGTGGCTGCAGCAGGTGCTGCGCGGCCGGCTGGGTTTTGACGGCGTGATCTTCTCCGACGCCTTGGACATGGAGGGCGCGGCCGGTGCCGGCGACTTCGTGCAGCGCGCCGACGTGGCCTTGGCCGCTGGTTGCGATATGGTGCTGGTCTGCAACGATCCCCGGCAGACCGATCTGATTCTGGCCCATCTGCGGCCGCCGGCGCAGCCGGAACTGGCGCGGCGGCTGGAGCGCATGGCCGGCAAGGCGGCGGATTGGGCGGCGGAGCTGGCCGGCCCGGCCTTCGCCGCGGCGCGCGCCCAGGTGGAGCGTTTGAACATGCCGGCGGACGCGATGCGCGGGCCGGATGTGGGCGAGGCCAATTAAGCGTGACGCTTGCTTAGAGCGGCTAACAAACCCCTGATGCTGCGTTGCGCCGACTTGTCGTACTCAAGTACTGCCTGCGTCGGCGCGCCTTGCCTCAGCCGTGAAACTGACAATGTTAGCCGCTCTTAAAGGGGGAGCGGAAAACGTCTTTTGCCACGGAAACACACGGAAAAACACGGACCAAAGACGGTAGAAGGTTTTGTGGGCCTCCTGGCCGAAGGAGTTGTCTTTTGCCGTGTCTTCCGTGTGTTTCCGTGGCGAATAAAGGTGGCTAAACAAACTGCACCGGCACGTAGAAGTCTCGCCCCGGGCGGCTGACCAGCACTTGTGGCTGGCCCTGGATCACCGCGCGGAAGGCGCGCGGCAGCCGGCGCCAGTCCATGAACTTCATCTTGATGCTGTCGTACTGCGCTTGAGTGTGTTCCATGGTGTTCTCCCGAAGGTTCAGTCCACTTTGTGGATGACGTTGGTGACGACGCCCCAGATATGGAAGGCGGCGTCTTCCGGCACCGGAATCGGCTGAAATTCCGGGTTTTCCGGCAGCAGGCGGATGCCCTTGGCGGTTTTTTCCAGCCGCTTCACCGTCAGTTCGCCATTGAGCGCCGCCACCACAACCTTGCCGTTGCGCGCCTCCGTCGCGCGGTCCACCACCAGCAGGTCGCCGTCGTGGATGCCGGCGCCCAACATGGATTCGCCCTTGACCGTGACGAGGAAGGTACTGCCCGGCCGCGGCGCCAGCCTGGCGTTGAGGTCCACGTCGTCTTCCTTGAGATCGTCCGCCGCCACCGGCGAGCCGGCCGGCACGCTGTTGGCGAACAGCGGCAGCGACAACTCGCTGAGGTGGCGCGCCAGGGTGCGCACGTCGTCGGCCTGGGCGTTGTGGGCGGTGCGCCAGCTGCGGTAATCGCGCAGCCAGTCTTCCAGCACCGGTTTCAACGGTTCCGGCACGCGGAGGGCGACGGTCTTGTCGCCGCCGTAGCTGGATTTGCGGCCGGCGCCGCTGCGTTTGCCCCCATGGCTCATTGGCTAATCCTCTGTAATGCAAGCAGATTTGATTGTGTACATTATCAAAGCCCAGGGCAAGTTTTTTTTGAGCGCGCCGGCGGCGGGCGCAAAAAAGCCCGCTGAGGCGGGCGGGTTTCGGCGGGCGGGCGGCGGCTTCAGAGCCGGTAGAAGCAGCGGGCGCAAACCGCGCGGTAGCGGGCGTTGCCGCCGATTTCCACCTGCGGGCCCTCTTTGACGCGGCGGCCGTCGGCGTCGATGCGAATGTGCATGGTGGCTTTTTTGCCACATTCGCAAATGGTCTTGATCTCTTCGATTTCATCGGCCAGCGCCAGCAGCATGCCGGAGCCGACGAAGGGTTCGCCGCGGAAATCGGTGCGCAGGCCGAAGCAGATCACCGGAATGTTGCGGGTGTGGGCCAGCTCATGCAACTGGTGCACCTGCTCCGGGGTGATGAACTGGGCTTCGTCGATCAGGATGCAGGCGGTCTGGCCGAAATCCTCGGCCAGGAAGTTCAGCTCCGGCGAGAAGGTGCGGGCGTCGCGCTGCAGATTGAGGCGGGAGGTGATCTTGCCGAAGCCGTAGCGGTCGTCCATCGCGCTGGTGAACAGCGCCACGGTCTTGCCCATGGATTCGTAGTTGTTGGCGATTTGCAGCAGCTGGGTGCTCTTGCCGCTGTTCATCGCGGCGTAGCGGAAAAAGAGTTTTGCCATCGATGGGTTCTCGCTGGGGCTTAGGGCCTGTTTACGATCTCGCGAGCTAAGGGGAGACAAGGTGAAAACGGTTGAAGAAGCGGAGTGTACAAGAGGTACATGAGCATTCTGAAGCCGTACTCACCGTGTAACGCTCCACGACGCGCAGTAGATCGTAAATAGGTTCTTTAAAGGTCGCCGCCGGTTTCCAGCACATAGCTGGCGCCGGCATCCTGCGCCAGATGCTGGGCGAGGTAGGGCAGCACTTCGCGCAGCGTCTGCGGCAGCGTCCACGGCGCGTTGAGGATGAACATGCCGCTGCCGTGCATGCCGAAGCCGTCGCTGGACGGCTTTTGCACATGCAATTCGGCGCGCAGCCAGTTCTTGGCGCCCAGCTTCTTCATTTCCTTGGGCAGTTCCTTCATCTCCGCGCGTTGCAGGCAGGGATACCAGACCGCGTAGACGCCGGTGGCGAAGCGTTTCAGGCTTTCCTTCAGCGCGGTGATCACGTGCTGGTAATCGCGCTTGTCCTCGTAGGGCGGGTCGATCAGCACCAGCGCGCGGCGCGGCGGCGGCGGCAGAATCGCCTTGATCGCCTCGAAGCCGTTGGCTTGCTGGATTTGCACGCGGCGGCCGGCGTCGGCGAAGGTGTCGGCCAGCAGTTGGTGGTCGGTGGGGTGTAGTTCGAACAGGCGCAGCTTATCGCTGGCCGGCATCACTTCCGCCGCGCACCAGGGCGAGCCGGGGTAGAGCTTGAGTTCGCCGTCGGCGTTCAGGCTGCGCACTACCTCGACGTAGTTGGCGACGGCTTCCGGCAGGTCCTCGCGCCGCCATAGGCGGGCGATGCCGGATTCGAATTCGGCGTTCTTGGTGGCGTAACCTTCCACCAGCGAGTAGGCGCCGGCGCCGGCATGGGTGTCGATATACCAGTAGGGCTTGGCTTTCTGGCCCAGGTAGTTCAGGAGTTCGATCTGGATCAGATGCTTGAGCACGTCGGCGTGGTTGCCGGCGTGGAAGGCGTGGCGGTAACTGAGCATGGCTGCGGGATATGGCGTTCGTCAGCCGCGAATTGTACCGGATTCGGCGTGGCCGCGCAGCGCGTCCTCCAGCGCGGCGCGCCAGCTCAGTTGTTCCGCAAGCTGCATGAAATCGTCGGCCGGCGGCGCTTGCAGCCAGAGCGGCTTCCCGCTGTCAGGGTGGCTCAGCCGCATTGCGACGCAGGCCAGCAGCAGGCGCCGGCTGCCGAAATGCTCGGCGAACATGCGATTGTGGCGGCCCTTGCCGTGGGTGGCGTCGCCGATGATGGGGTGGGCGATGTGCTTCAGATGACGGCGCAGCTGGTGGCGGCGGCCGGTGTGAGGCGTCAGCTCCAGCAGGCTGTAGCGGCTGCTGGGGTAGCGTTCCACCTCGATCGGCAGCTCGATGCGCGCCAGCGTGCGGTAATCGGTGACGGCGGCCTGCGGCGTGGTGTCCACGGTTTCGCCTATCCATTCCAGATCGTCCGGGCGGCGGCTCAAGGGGTAGTCGATGCGGCCGGCGTCGTCGGCGTGGCCGCGGACCACGGCGATATAGCGCTTGTCCACCTGCTGGCGTTCGAACTGCCAGCTCATTTCGCGGCACATGTCCTTGTCCAGTGCGAACAGCAGCACGCCGGAAGTGCCCTTGTCCAGCCGGTGCACCGGGTAGACCCGCTGGCCGATCTGGTCGCGCAGCAGCTGCACGGCGAAGCGGGTTTCGTTGCGGTCCAGCGCGGTGCGGTGCACCAGCAGGCCGGAGGGCTTGTGGATGGCGATCAGCCGGTCGTCGCGGTAAAGAATGGGCAGCATGGGGCGGCTTGAAGCGGGTGGGGAAGGCCGGCATTGTAGGCGTTGCCGGCCGGCTTTGGAAGGCGCGCGGGCGACGGGCGATGCCCTTGTGCTGTAGTTTTATGTCTTACGCTTCCATTACGCGAAAACAACAGCGTTTTGTCATGCTATTGGCGTTTTTGTGCGCGGACTCGGGCTTTGCCGGCTTTCGTTGCGACATGATATTTCAAAGTAGAGAGGAAGTTGTTTACAGGCCATGGGTGCGTCATTACAATTCGCCGCGCTCAAACAAGAATGACAGGGCGGCGTCTGTGCCGATTGCGATCCCGTTTGCCACGGGATGGCGGCAGGACCGCATCCGCGCAACCAGGCGTGTAGTTGCGACGCTACATGACAAAGGGTTGGCGGGCGCTTTGCTTCGCTGCACGACACGGGAACCACAGGGGGTGATCGACGTGCGGGTTGACCAACAAACTCCATAGAGTCATAGAGATGAAAATCCAGCTGAAACGAATGAGCTTTGCCGTAGCGGCCGCGGTGTTGTCCACTTCCGCCTTCGCCAAAGAATTCTCGCCCGCCGTGGTCTACGACATGGCCGGCAAGTTTGACAAGAGCTTCAACGAGTCCGCGTACAACGGCGCCGAGCGTTTCAAGAAGGAATTCAAGATCAACTACCGCGACGGCCAGATCGCGTCCGAAGCCCAGAAAGAACAGCTGCTGCGCAATATGGCGCGCCGCGACGCCGACATCGTGGTGGCCATCGGCTTCTCCTTCACCCAGGCGGTGGAAACCGTGGCCAAGGAGTTCCCCAAGGTCAAGTTCACTCTGATCGACGCCGTGGCAAAAGGTTCCAACGTTCAGAGCATTGTGTTCAAGGAACAAGAAGGCGCCTTCCTGACCGGCGTGGCCGCGGCGATGGCCTCCAAGAGCGGCAAGGTGGGCTTTGTCGGCGGCATGGACGTGCCGCTGATCCGCGCCTTCGGCTGTGGCTATGTGCAGGGCGTCAAGTTCACCAACAAGAACGCCAGCGTGATCCAGAACATGACCGGCACCACCCCGCAGGCCTTCAACGACCCGGCGCGCGGCACTGAGCTGGCCAAGAGCCAGTTCGACCGCGGCGTGGACGTGGTGTTCGCCGCCGCCGGCGGCACCGGCCTGGGCGTGCTGCAAGCCGCCAAGGCCGCCGGCAAGTACTCCATCGGCGTGGACAGCAACCAGAACCATCTGTACCCGGGTTCGGTGCTGACCTCCATGGTCAAGCGCGTGGACGTGGCGGTGTTCAACACCTTCAAGGACGCCAAGAACGGTTCCTGGAAGCCGGAAGTCAAGGTGCTGGGCCTGAAGGAGGCCGGCGTGGATTGGGCGCTGGACGCCAACAACCGCAAAGTGATCACTCCTGCGATGGAGAAGAAGATCAACGCGGCCAAGGCGGACATCATCGGCGGCAAGATCAAGGTGGTGGATTACCGCGCCAACAACAGTTGCCCGATGCAATAAGCTGAGCTGAGTTTTCCCTGATCCGTTTCGGGGACGCAGGCACGATGCATTCCATCGTGCCTGTTTGTTCATGCCGGAGCGGAATCAGGTTGACCCTAACCAGGGAATATGAATAAGCATGACCGAGTTTGCCATTGAGCTGGCGGGCATCAACAAGAGTTTTGGTGCCGTCAAAGCCAACCGCGACGTCTCGATGAAAATCGCCAAGGGCACCGTCCATGGCGTCATCGGCGAAAACGGGGCCGGTAAATCCACGTTGATGAGCATTCTGTACGGCTATTATCAAGCCGACAGCGGCGCCATCCGGGTGAACGGCAAGGAAGCGCCGATCCGCAACAGCCAGGAAGCCATCGCGCTGGGAATCGGCATGGTGCATCAGCATTTCATGCTGGTGGACACCTTTACCGTGCTGGAAAACATCGTGCTGGGCGCCGAAGGCGGCCTGGTGCTGAAAAAGGGGCTGGACGAGGCCCGCGAGCATCTGAAAGAGCTCAACCGCAATTACTCGCTGGAGGTTGATCCGGACGCGCTGGTGGGCGATCTGGGCGTGGGCCTGCAGCAAAGGGTGGAAATCCTCAAGGCGCTGTACCGCGGCGCCGACGTGCTGATTCTGGACGAGCCCACCGCGGTGCTGACGCCGCAGGAAGCCGATCACCTGTTCCACATCCTGCGTTCGCTGAAGGCGCAGGGCAAGACCGTGATCCTGATCACCCACAAGCTGCGCGAGGTGATGGACATCACCGACGGCGTCAGCGTGATGCGCGCCGGCACCGTGGTGGCCAATGTCGCCACCTGCGACGTGGACAAGGAAAAGCTGGCGGACTTGATGGTGGGCCGCAAGGTCAGCCTGAAAGTGGACAAGGCCGAGCGCGAGCCGGGCGCGGCGGTGCTCAGCGTCAAGAATCTGTGCCTGACCGACGCGCGCGCGGTCAAGCTGCTGGACCAGCTGAATTTCGAAGTGCGCGCCGGCGAGATCGTCGGCATCGCCGGCGTGTCCGGCAACGGCCAGTCGGAACTGTTGGAAGTGCTGGCCGGCATGCTGGAGCCCAGCGCCGGCGAGATGGTCTACAAGGGCGAGGATTTGCTGCGCCGTTGCGGCGGCGAGCCGCGCGCCGCGCTCTACCGCAAGCTGGGCATCGCCCACGTGCCGGAAGACCGCTCGCGCGAGGGCCTGGTCAAGGCCTTCTCCAGCTATGAAAACGCCATTCTCGGCTACCACGGCGAAACCGGCCTGGGCCGCGGCCCGTGGTATTCGCGCAAGCGGCTGCTGGCGCGCACCCGCGACTTCATCCAGCAATTCGACATCCGCCCGGGCAATCCGCTGCTGCGCGTGGGCCTGCTCTCCGGCGGCAATCAGCAGAAAGTGGTGCTGGCGCGTGAAATCCACGCCAATCCGGACCTGTTGCTGATCGGCCAGCCGACGCGCGGCGTCGACATCGGCGCGATCGAGTTCATTCACAAGCGGCTGGTGGAACTGCGCGACGAGGGCAAGGCCATTTTGCTGGTCTCGGTTGAATTAGAAGAAATCCTGGCGCTGGCCGACCGCATCCTGGTCATGGCCGGCGGACAGATCTCCGGCGAAGTGGCGGCCAAGGACGCCGACACCATTTCGCTGGGCCTGCTGATGGGGGGGCACAAGCATTGAAATTCGGACAACCTTCCACCTTGCCGCGCTGGGCGCAACTGACGGTGCTGCCGGCGCTTAATCTGATGGCGGCGCTGCTGGTGACCGGCCTGGTCACCTGGCTGATAGGCGAAGACCCTTGGGAATGCCTGAAGCTGCTGATCAACGGCGCCTTCGGCTACGGCGAGGGCATAGGCTACACCCTGTTCTACACCACCGGCTTCATTTTCACCGGCCTCGCGGTGGCCACCGCTTTCCACGCCGGCCTGTTCAATATCGGCGGCGAAGGCCAGACCTATCTGGCCGGCCTGGGCGTCACCCTGGTGGTGCTGGGCTTCGACCACAGCCTGCCGCCGGCGGTGCTGGTGCCGCTGGCCATCCTGGCGGCGATGGGCTTCGGCGCGGCCTGGGCCTTCGTGCCGGGCTGGTTGCAGGCCAAGCGGGGCAGCCACATCGTGGTGACCACCATCATGTTCAACTTCATCGCTTATTCCTTGATGTTGTACCTGATCAGCCATCACTTGATCGAGGCCGGCTCGCAGAACCCGACCACGCGCGAATTCGGCCAGGCGGCCTGGATTCCCGCCATCCATGAAGTGGCGGCGCGCTTTGGCGTGGAGATTCC
This sequence comes from Chromobacterium sp. Panama, assembly GCF_003052555.1. NCBI lineage: Bacteria > Pseudomonadati > Pseudomonadota > Betaproteobacteria > Neisseriales > Chromobacteriaceae > Chromobacterium > Chromobacterium sp. Panama. Next base: position 2,277,111 of record NZ_QARX01000001.1, on the reverse strand, counting down.
CACCTCGCCGCTGAACCTGAGCTTCGTGATGTCCTTGCTGGCCGCCGCGCTGTTCTACCTGGTGGTGTGGCATAGCCGTTGGGGCTTCGAACTGCGCACCGTGGGCACCAGCGAACCGGCCGCCCGCTACGCCGGCATGAGCGTCAGCCGCGTCATCATCCTCGCCATGTGCGTGTCCGGCGCGCTGTCCGGTCTGGCCGCGGTCAACGAGCTGATGGGCTCCGCCCACCGCATGAACGTGATGTTCACCAACGGCGTGGGCTTTGTCGGCATCGCCGTGGCGCTGATGGGGCGCAACCACCCGGTGGGCATCATCCTGTCCGCGCTGTTGTTCGGCGCCTTGACCCAGGGCGGCTCCGATCTGTCCTTCGAGAAGCCGATGATCACCCGCGAGATGATCATCTTCATCCAGGGTCTGATCATCCTGTTCTGCGGCGCGCTGGAAAACCTGTTCGAGCCGTTCATCGCCGGCCTGTTCAAGCGCAAGGACGACAAATAATGGAAATCTTCTTCAGTCTGCTCGATTCCACGCTGCGCGTGGCCACGCCGCTGATCCTGGCCGCGATGGCCGGCATGTTCTCCGAACGTTCCGGCGTGGTGGACATCAGCCTGGAAGGCAAGATGCTGGTGGCGGCCTTTGCCGCGGCCGCCGCGGCCTTCGCCACTCAGAACCCGTGGATAGGCATGGCCTGCGGCATCGCCGCCTCGGTGGCGATGGCGATGATCCACGCCTTCGTGTCCGTCACCTACAACGGCAATCAGCTGATTTCCGGCATGGCGCTCAACACCGTCGCTTCCGGCATCACCCCGGTGCTGGGCCTGGCCTGGTTCCAGCAGGGCGGCAATACCCCGCAGCTGCCGGATGAAGGCCGCTTCCACGAGATCGCGCTGCCGTTCGCCCATGAGCTGCGCGAGGTGCCGTTGCTGGGCCAGCTGTACAGCAAGCTGCTGTCCGGCCACAGCATCCTGGTGTATCTGACTCTGTTCCTGATTGTGCCGCTGGTGGCCTGGGTGTTGTACAAGAGCCGCTTCGGCCTGCGTCTGCGCGCCGTGGGCGAGAACCCGCACGCGGCGGACACCGCCGGCATTTCGGTGGCCAGGGTGCGCTACACCGCCTTGTTCTGGGGCGGCGTGTTGTGCGGCATCGCCGGCACCTATCTGTCCGTGTACCAGACCGGCAGCTTCATCAAGGAAATGACGGCGGGCAAGGGCTTCCTGGCGCTGGCCGCGTTGATTTTCGGCAAATGGAAGCCGCTGCCGGCGGTGCTGGGCTGCCTGGTGTTCGCCTTCGCCGACGCCATCCAGATCCGCCTGGAAGGCGTGGCGCTGCCGGGCATCGGCCAGATCCCGTCCCAGGCCATCGCGGTGATTCCCTATGTGCTGACCGTCTTGCTGCTGGCGGGCTTCGTCGGCCGCGCGGTGGCGCCCAAAGCGATAGGCATTCCCTTCGTCAAGAGCCGTTGACCGGCTTTTGAGCCAGGTCGGAAACCGCCAGCGGGCTTTGCCCCTGGCGGTTTTTTGTTTTATATCGCATACGGGAACCTTGCCGTCGTTTGTTATTCATAGTGATTCCCAATCTCAACCGCCATTGCGTCGCCTGGCGGTTGTTCAGAAAATTTGAATCTTTTGCGCTAATAATTTCGCTATGACGGCAATGTGAGCGCTTTTATGATTAACGGGCATGATAAGTTTTAATCTGCCGCTCATTTGTAATAAGGAATTCGATGCAACGCTACAGTCCGACACAGATAGCCCTGCACTGGCTGATTGCGCTGTTGATCATTGCCGCCCTGATCATGGGCTGGTATTTCAACAGCATGCAAATCACTTCGCCGGCCAGTTTCAAACTGAAAGCCTCTTTGATCGCCTGGCACAAATGGGTGGGCATCAGCGTGCTGGCGCTGGCCGTGCTGCGCCTGGTCTGGCGCGCGCGCCGCGGCGCGCCGGCGCCTTTGCCCGGGCAGCCGGCCTGGCAGCTCAAGGCCGCCGGTCTGATCCACGTGCTGCTGTACGCGCTGATGTTGGCCATGCCCTTGGTGGGCTGGCTGATGAGCTCGGCCAAGGGCTACCCGGTGGTGTGGTTCAACCTGGTGCAACTGCCGGACCTGGTGGACAAGAACGAAGCGCTGGGCCATGTGCTGGGCTGGAGCCACGCGCTGATGGCTTACGCCATCGTCGCCATTGTCGGCCTGCACGCGCTGGCGGCATTGAAACATCACTTTATCGATCGCGACGCCACACTGGCGCGGATGTTGCCGTCCTGTCGCAAAGGAGATCCTCAAGCATGAAATTTCTGACTTCCCTCGCCCTGAGCGCCGCCGTGGCGCTGGCCATGGCGCCGGCCCAGGCCGCGCAAACGCTGAACGCGGCCAAGAGCACGCTGGGCTTTGCCTTCAAGCAGATGAACGTGCCCACCGAAGGCCGCTTCAAGAGCTTCGCCGCCAACGTCAGCTTCGACGCCGCCAAGCCGGAGGCCACCAAGGCGGTGTTCACCGTGGACCTGGGCAGCGTGGACGTGGGCAGCGCCGACGGCAACACCACGGTGCGCGGCGCGTCCTTCTTCAATATCGCCAGCCTGCCCAAGGCCACCTTCACCGCCAAATCGGTGAAGGCCCTGGGCGGCGGCAAGTTCGAAACCCGCGGCACCCTGAGCCTGAAGGGCGTCAGCCGCGAGGTGGTGTCCACCTTCACCGCCGCCAGCGCGGGCAATGAAACCACGCTGCAAGGCAGCTTCCCGCTGCAACGCCTGCAGTTCAAGGTGGGCGACGGCGCTTGGGACGACACCGAGGCGATCGCCGATCTGGTGACCGTCAAATACAAATTCGTTCTGACCGGCAAGTGATCTTGCCTTTCTTTACCCTGGAGAAAACCGACGTGACGACCAAAATGAAGACTCTGTTTGCCGCCGTGATGACGCTGGGCGTGCTGGGCAGCGCGCAAGCCGCCCCGGTCACTTACGAAGTGGACAGCTCGCACACCCATGCCGGCTACTCGCTGAGCCACCTGGGCTTTTCCACGCTGAGCGGCCGTTTCAACGATACCAAGGGCACCGTGGTGCTGGACCAGGCCAAGAAAACCGGTTCGGTGGACATTGTGATCAAGACCGCCAGTCACGACAGCGGCTGGGCGGCGCGCGACAAGCATATCGCCAGCCCGGACTTCCTGGACGTTGAGAAGTACCCGACCATCACGTTCAAATCCGACAAATTCACCTTCAACGGCGACAAGCTGGCGGCGGTGGACGGTCAACTGAGCCTGCACGGCGTGACCAAGCCGGTGACGCTGACGGTGACCAACTTCAAGTGCGTGGATTCCCATCCGATGGCCAAGAAGCCGTGGTGCGGCGCCGACGCCACCGCCACCATCAAGCGCAGCGAGTTCGGCGTGGGCGCTTACGCGCCGGCGGTGGGCGACGATCTGCAGCTGAACATCACCATCGAAGCCGGCAAGAAATAAGCCGATTCGATAAAGCGCCGGAGACCTTGCCCGGCGTCAAAAAAACCCGAGTCGAAAGACTCGGGTTTTTTTATGGACGCCGTTGCGGGGGATCAGGTCAGGCCCAGCACGATGGGGGCCAGCCAATCGGACAGCCACATCACCAGCAGGGGGCTGATCACGGTCATGCCGCCGAACACCGTCCAGGGCAGACGCGCTTCCGGCTGACGGCGCATCACGTACAAGAGCGCGCGGTAACAGGCGTAGCTGACGACCATGATCAGCGGCGGAGCCATCAGATAGGACAGCAGCGGCCGCCAGTCCAGCAAGCGTGAAAAAGCGACGATGCCCAGATGCAGGCTGAGCTGGCTGGCCATCAGCGCCGCCAGCTGCGGCTGGCGTTCGGGGAAGGCCAGGCCAAGCCGGCTGACCCGCAAGCTGCTGGCGGACCACAGCACGGCGGCGATGCCCAGCCAGGCGTAGGCGTAACAGAAGGGCAGCAACACCGGCGACAGCACGGTGAGGAAGGGGTCCGCGCGGAAGATCAGCGCCAGGATGAAGAAGGACGCCGCGAAGCATAGCTGGGCGATGCCGTCGCGGCTGGCGATCAAGCGCCACAGAATGTGCAGGTAGAACAGCGCGACCAGAACGAGCAGGAACCAACCGGTGGGCGTCGCCGTCATTGAGCCTCCAGTACGCGGACCAGGACGGCGGACACCTGCTCGCCTATCTGGGCCAGGTAGTGGGTGTGCATGTCGAAGGTGAAGCGTTGCGGATCGTCCGACGCCAGCGCCAGCAGGCCGAAGGCCTGGCCCTTGTCGTCGCGCAGCGCCAGTTGGGCGAAGGACTGCAATACCGGCGCGGCCGGGAACCAGGCCAGCACGTCGTCGTTGACGTAGGGGCCGCAATAGGGCGCGGATAGATTGCGCGCCAGCGCGGCCACCTCGCTGCGGGCGTCGTAGGCCGGGCCGGCGGACTCCGCCGCCGGATGCCACAGCCGCAGCGCCACGCGCTTCAGCTTGAAATGCTCGGCGAAGCAGGCGGGCAGCGCGTTCAGCACGTCTTGCAGGCTCAGGCAGGCTTGCAGCGTCAGCGCCAATTGATGGGCGCTGGCGATGATGCGGTCGTTGGCTTCGCTGTGGCGGATCAACTGCTGCAAACGCGATTCCAACTGGCGGTTGCGGTCCTTCAGGTCCAGCATTTGGCGTTCCGCCAGCGAGACCACCACGCGGTCTTGCGGCGCGCCGCCCGACTTCAGGCCGAGTCTTTCGGCATGGTGGGCGAGAAAGTCCGGGTGTTGGTCCAAAAACGCCAGCACATCATCTGTCTGCATGATTCATAACCCCCTATACGGCTGTGTTGTTGTTGCGAGCCCGCCGCCGTTTGCCGGCGGCGGGCCGTTAAATCTCGATTTCGCCCTGGAACACGGTGACGGCGGGGCCGGTCATGGTGACCGCGGCGTCGTCGGCCGGCCATTCCACCGTCAGTTCGCCGCCGCGGGTGTGCACCCGCACGCGCCGGTCCAGCAGGCCGCGGCGGATGCCGGCCACCACCGCCGCGCAGGCGCCGGTGCCGCAGGCCAGCGTTTCGCCGGCGCCGCGTTCAAACACGCGCAGACGGATTTCATCGCGGGCGAGCACCTGCATGAAGCCGGCGTTGACCCGTTCCGGGAAGCGGGGATGGTTTTCGATGGCCGCGCCGACGCGCGTCACCGGAGCCAAGGCTACATCTGCGACTACCTGCACCGCGTGGGGGTTCCCCATCGACACCACGCTGACCGACAAGGTCGCATCCTCGACTTGCAAATCGTGGCATACCGCCTCGCGCTCGGCCTGGAACGGAATCTCGTCCGGAGCGAAGCGCGGCCGGCCCATGTCCACCCGGGCCTGGCCGTCGCCCAGATACTCCGGCGCGATCACGCCCTTGGCGGTTTCCACCCGGATCCGCGATTTGGCGGTGAGGCCGCGGTCGGACACGAATTTGGCGAAGCAGCGCGCGCCGTTGCCGCATTGCTCCACCTCGCCGCCGTCGTTATTGAAGATGCGGTAGCGGAAATCGTTGTCCGGAGAGCGCGGGGGCTCCACCAGCAGTAATTGATCGAAGCCGATGCCGAAGTGGCGATCCCCCAGCTGACGGATGCGCTCCGCGCTCAGGGGAATGGTTTGACTCACGCCGTCGACAACCATGAAGTCGTTGCCGAGGCCGTGCATTTTGGTGAAGTGCAATTTCATTGGCGCGCCAGATCCTGCGTAAACAAGCGGCCCGCTATCGGGCCGGCGGTCGGGCGGCGGGCCGCGCGCGCGGAAGCGCGGACGGGGCGTCGCCGCCAATAAGGCAGGTTAGCACAGTGGCGTAGATAGAGGTACAGGCGCGCGCTCAGGCGCTGCTCAGCGGCTTGCCGGGCGGGGCGCCCGCGCCGGCGTAGGCCTGCAGGGCGGCGCTGGACGCGGCCGTCTGCGGCATGGCTTCGCCGCCGGCTTGAACTGCGGCGGCTTGCGCGTCGGCGGCGGCGGCCTGGCCGGCGTCGTCGATCAGCGAGCCGGACGAAGACGCCGGCGCGTCTTGTCCGGTGGCGAGTTTGAGCGTGTCCTCGGCGGCGTCGCCGGACTGGCTGAGCTTGAGCTGCATTTGCATCAGCAGCAGCCGGACCAGCGTCGCCATGTCCAGGCGTGGACGGCTGGTTTGAGCGGGCTCCGGCGTCGGCTCCGGGGCGGCCGGCGCAAGCTCGGGGTCGAAGGCGGCGGTGTCCGCGGCGCGGGGCCTTGGAGAGAGGGCGGGCGGCGTTATCGGCGTGGAATGGATTTTCATTTCAACGGTAAAAATAATTAGCCGGACCCGGCTTAAACCGAGGTCCGGCGGGAAAAGGGCGCTCAGCCCGCGGAAGCTTGAGTCTGGCCGGCGTCGCCGCTATTGGCCTGGTAGGCGGCCAGCGCAGCCTGGACCTGAGCGCCGCCATGGTGATGGTGGCGATGGTGAGGCGGCTGGTTTTGCGCCGCCGTCTGCAAGCTTTGCTGCAACTGCTGGTAATCCTGCTGTGCCTGCTTAAGGTTGCCGCTGCCCAGATCCTGGCCCAGGTTGTTGAATAGCGAGTTGGGCGATGAGGCCGAGGAAGCGCCGCTCAGCGCGCTTAAGGCGTCGTCGGCGTCGCTATTGCCCGAACCGCCGAAGCTGGCCGCCTGCAACTGGCTCAGCATCTGCTGGAACAGCACGGCCAGATCGCCGTTGCCGCCGGCATTGCTGGCTGACGCGTCGCCGGCGGCGGCGACGCTGCCGTCGGTCTGCATGGAGTTGATCAGGCTGGCGAAGTCCTGGCCGCCGGCGTTGGCGGCGTTTGAGCCGCTTGTCGCGCCGCCGGACGCCGCGGACTGCAGGCTGGCGAGGGCTTGCTGCGCGCCGCCCAGATCGCCTTGCCGCACGTCGTTGATCATGGTCTGGAAATCCTGGCGGCGCTGCTGGTGAACGGCTTTACGTTGTTGCCAGGCGTTGCCGCCGGCGTCGATGCCGCTGGTATTGCTGACTGACATGAATGTTCTCCCGCAAAGTCATGATGGAGTTGTCGGTCGTGAGCCTCACGGAGCAGCTCGACTTCCATTGCCGGCCTGGTTCTGACGTTTTGCCGGCGCGGGCGGCAATCCATGCCGCCGTGGCGGAGAGAATTGCCGTCTGGCGGCGAGTTTGGCCTGTTTTCGCGTCAGAACAAGGACTTGACCCGTTGCCAGTTGCAAACGGCGTGCCAGCCTTGCGGGGAGATTCTGTTAATTTCCGTGAGACAAGCAGTCTCGTTCGGATGGTCTTGTTATAAACAAGTCAGCCCTCTGAACCGCCGGGATGCCGTCATGCGTTTTGCCATTACCTTGTCCGATCGCTTCAAGCCGGTGCTGGACGTGTTCCTGCACGCCGGCTGGCAGCCGTTGAAGTTGTTCTGCACCCCGGTGGACCATCGCATGCATCACCACAAGGAGTCGCTGGCGGCGGCGGAGCGCCTGGGCGTGCCGGTGCAGCTGTCGCGGATGCGCGAGCGCGATTTGCTGGAGCTGGCGGAGCAGGATTGCGAAGTCCTGCTGGTGGCCAGCTACAACTGGCGGGTGCCGGACTGGGAGCCTTATCTGAATTACGCGGTCAACTTCCATCCGTCGCCGCTGCCCATCGGCCGCGGGCCTTACCCCATGGTGAAGGCGATCCTGGACGGCCATAGGCAATGGGGCTGCAGCTGTCACCAATTGACCCGGGAAATGGACGCCGGCGATGTGCTGGCGCAGGAGCAGTTCGCCTTGAGGCCGGACGAAACTCATGAATCGCTGGACGCGAAACTGCAACTGGCGCTGTACCGGCTGGCGGGGCGAGTGGCCGGCGACTTCGCCTCCTTATGGGATCAGGCCCAGCCGCAAGGCGAAAACAGCAGCTATTGGCCGCTGTGGCGGGACGAAGAACGGGTGTTGGATTTCAGCCTGCCGGTGGAGGACGTCATGCGCCGAGTGCGCGCCTTCGGCGATTTCGAATGCCTGGCCGCGGTCAACGGCGTCACCGTGCACGTGCACCGCGCGCAAGGCTGGCGAGAGAGCCACGCTTACCCGCCGGGCTCCTTGATCCTGTCCAATGCGCTGAGCCTCCTGGTGGCCGCCGCCGACGGCATGGTGCTGATCAGCGAATGGAGCCTGAACCCGCCCGGCGGCGTCAGCGGCCGGCTGAGGGGGTGAGGCGCGGCCCCTCGGCCGCGCCTCATCCCGCCTTATTTCTTCACGTTGAATGCTTCCAACGCCGCCCGCGCCGCGGCGGCGATCACCTCGTCGCTGTGCTTGGCTTCTTTCTTGGCGTGCTTGGTGTAGACCGCCAGCACGATGGGCGCACGCTTGGGCGGCCAGATCACCGCGAAGTCGTTGGCGGTGCCGTAGACGCCGCAGGTGCCGGTTTTGTCCCCCACATCCCAGCCGGCCGGCACCGCGGCGCGGATTCTGGCGTTGCCGGTGGTGTTGCCTTTCAGCCAGTCCGCCAGCTGTTGGCGTTGCGGCTCCGGCAGCACCTTGCCCAGCGTCAGCTTTTGCATGCTCTCCGCCACCGCCTTGGGGGTGGAGGTGTCGCGCGGGTCGCCGGGGATGGCGGAGTTCAGTTCCGGCTCCCGGCGATCCAGGCGGAAGCTGGCGTCGCCGATGGAGCGCATGAAGGCGGTCAGCGCGGCGGGGCCGTTGATTTCCTCGAGCAGCAGATTGGCCGCGCCGTTGTCGCTGTATTGCACGGAGGCGGCGTTGAGTTCGGCCACGGTCATGCCGTTTGCCTGGTTTTTAGTCGTAATCGGGGACCAGTTAGGCAGAGTCGTCTTGCTGTAGCGGATGCGTTTGTCCAGCAGGCCCGGTTTTGCTTGGCTCTGCGCCAGCACCCCCGCCGCCAGAAAGCCTTTGAAGGAGCTGCACATGGGAAAGCGTTCGTTGGGACGATTGGCCACGGTGGCGCCGGAGCCGGTGTCGATGGCGTAGACGCCGATGCTGCCGCCAAAGTCGCGCTCCAGTTTTGCCAGCTTGTCGGCGGCGACGGCGAGCGGGTCCGCGGCGACGGCCTGGGTCAGCGGCGCGGCCAGCGATGCGAATAAAATCAGATGCTTGAACATGGTTTGGGTCCTTCTGTCTGGTGGGAAAGTGTGGCGCTATCCTGATGGCGAAGGCTTGGGCTGTAAATCGCGCAAACTGTAACGTCTGTAACTTTTTGCGCCGGCGGCAGCGGTGAGGCGGGGTGTCGCCGCCGGGCGTAATCAGGCGCGGAGCCGTCTGAGGAGGGACTGCGTCATGCCGGCGCAGGTGGCGCGCTTGGGCGAATTCTGGAAGTGCGTCGCGCACCGGCGAAGGTATAAAGCGGCATTCGCCATTTCGCTTGTAGCGATTTTCATGCCGGACCTGATCGCTTTTCATCGCTGCGTCGCGGAGCTGTTGCAACACCTGGGTTTTGACGCGCCGGAACTGGCCGCGGATCAGGAGGTGCTCAGTCTGCAGTTGGAGCAGCGCTTCTCCCTCCATTTTGTCTGTCTCGATCAGGATAGCTGGTTCATGCAGGCGGACCTTGGCGACGCCTTGCCGTCGCCCGGTCCCGCCGTGTTGGCGCAGGCCTTGCGCCGCAATCAGCTGGCGATTCAAGCCTGGCAGCCGGTGGTCAGCCTGGATCAGGACGAGCGGTTGGGCTGCTGGTTGCGTTTGCCGTGCCAGGGCTGCGATTTGCCGTCGATGGCGTCCGCCCTGGACGCCGTGATTGTCTGCGCCGAAGAGTTGTTGTCGGCGGTGGACGAACTTGTCGTTTGTTAAACCCTTGTTCCGCCTATAAGCCCTGATGGGCAAACTCCTAAGAAAAGGACACTCATGAGCACGATTTCCACCCATATCCCCATGCGCGGGCTGCACTCCGCCCAGGCTTTGCGCGAGAGCTGCGCCGATGTGAACGCCGACAAGGCGCGCATCGGCATGCGCAAGGACGGCACTTTGGTGCTGTACACCGGCCGTTCTTATTTGCTGCATCCGGATCAGACCCGACGCGCCAGCGAGTTTCTGCGCCAGCTGGACCCGCAGCAGGCGGAGTCGGGGTCGCGCCGTTTCCGCCTGGTCGATCTGATCACCAGCCTGAATACCGTCTCCAATGGCCGTCGCGCCGAGCGGCAGGCGGATGAGCCGGCTGCCGCTAGCCGCACCCGCCGTTTGCGTTTTGCCGACGAGACCGCTCCAGTGGCGGAGAAGCGGCCGGTTCAGTCCGCGCCGCGCGCCGAGGCCGATGGCGCCGGCAAGGGTTTCAGCGCCGCCGGCTCTCGCGGCCGAGTGCAGCAGGCCGGCGATATGGTGGTCAAATCCTTCAAGGCGATGGACAAGGGCGCCGTCGCTCATGAGCTGGCGATGTGCAACAGCCATCTCAAGGCCAGCCAGCGGGCCCTGCCGGAGGCGCGGATGCAGGGCGATACGCTGGCGATGCCCTTTATCGCCGGCTCGACGCCGACCACGGAGGAGGTGAAGGGCGCGGTGGGCGAGTTGTTCCGCCTGGGCTTCATGATGGGGGACCCGTCTTCGGCCAATTTCGTCAAAACCGAGGGCGGCAAGGTGGTGCCGGTGGATTTTGGCCTGATGTTCAAGACGGGCGAGCGCGGCGCGGTGTGCCGCAGCGTGATGAGCGAGATCGTGCATGACTACGTCAAGGGCGGCTATCGCTTTGTGCCGGAGCCTTTGAAGGGCGATTATCTGGCGGCGATGCGCGAGTTCGATCAGGTGTTGGGCAAGGACAGCCCGGCGCGCAATGTCAACGTCAAGAAGCTGCAGATGGCGGGCTGGTTCAATAAGACCCGCTAACAAACCCCCTGATCCTGCGTTGCGCCGACTTGCCTAGGTCGTAAAACTGAGTTTTGTTAGCCATGGCCCATCCGTCTGATGGGTGGCTGTGGAAACGGCGTGCTCCTGCTCGGGATGCACGCCGTTTGGCTTTCTTTCCGTCCGCGACGCCGGCGCCTTGACGCTGCTTGCCCGGCTCAGTACCCTGTGGCTCGCGCTGCACCCAATCACGCCGCGCCGGGAGTAGAAGCCCAGAGTCACTTGATCGCAGACAGGAGGTGTCCGCTTTGGCACTTCTACGTCTGCTGCCATGCATGCCCATCCTGGGCGGGCCGTGGCAGGGAGCCTTAACGGGCTACCGGTCTTTGGTCGAGTGAACCGGTCTTCTACCCTTGTCACGAGCCTGCTCAAACCTGCCGCTCGAGCGGGCCTTCTCTCAGGAAACGACTTGGAGGCCGCGATGCGATCCTTCCTTTTTTCTCCCCGTTTTTCTCTTGATCCGCTGTCCTGGCCACAGGAGGCGCGGCTATGAACGCCCTATGCGAGGTAGACGAGCGCCGGCAGTTGCTGGGCCGCGTGCTGGACGCGAGCCAGCTGGGGCTGGAGGCTTTGGACCTGGTGGTCCCCGCCGTGGAGGCGGCGGAGCGCTTGTGCCTGAGTCTGGATGCCGAGGACGGTGTGCCGATTGCCGGGCTGTGCCGGCTGGTGCGTTGGGCGATGGAGGACTACCACGGCATGCTGGACAATGTGCGTGAGGAGGCGGCCACGGCTTTGAGCGATGAGGGGTGAGAGGGGGCGCTCCGCGAGTCTTGCAATCTCCCGCCCTAGGCGCCGCCGCTCGCTATGGGGCCGGCGTCGGCACCTGCCAGCCGCCGCCCAGCGCGGCGATCAGCGCCACGCTGCCGGCGTATTGCCGGTTCTTCACGTTCCACAGCGTGCTTTCCGCGTTGATGCGGCCGCTTTGCGCGCTTAAGACATTGAGATAGCTGACGGTGCCGGCGCGGTACTGGTTCAGCGCGATGGTTTCCGCGCGCCGGGCGGCGTCCAGCGCGGCCTGTTGCGAGGCGGCTTCCTCGCCCAGCAGTCTTTGCGCGGCCAGATTGTCTTCCACGCTCTGGAAGGCGGACAGCACGGTCAGGCGGTAGCCGGCGACGCTGGCGTCGTAGGCGGCGACGGCTTGCTCTTTCTGGGCGCTGCGCAGGCCGGCGTCGAACAGGCTGAGCGCCAGCGCCGGGCCCAGCGACCAGACGCGGTTGGGCAGGCTGACCCAGTCGGCGAAGCTGGCACCGCGATAGCCGCCGCTGGCGGACAGGGTGAGGGTGGGGAAGAAGGCGGCCTGGGCGACGCCGATTTCGGCGTTGGCCTGCGCCACCGCGCGTTCGGCGGCGGCGATGTCCGGGCGGCGTTCCAGCAGTTGCGAGGGCAGGCCGGCGGGGATGCTGGGCAAGCGCGGTTCGGCGCCGGGCGCCGGCAGGCTGAAGCTGGCCGGTGTCTGCCCCAGCGCGGCGGCGATGGCGTGTTCCAGCTGGGCGCGGGTTAGCTGTTTGTCCGCCCGCTGCGCCTGGGCGCTTTGCCATTGGCTTTCGGCCTGGGCCACGTTGGCGTCGGAAACAATGCCGGCCTGGTATTGATTGCGGGTCAGCTTCAGCGTTTCCGCCAGCGCTTGTTCATTGGCTTGCAGTTGCCGCAGTTGCAGGTCGGCGACGCTGATTTGCAGATAGGCGGTGGCCAGCTGCGCCTGGGCGCTGAGGCGTATCGCCGCCAGTTGCGCGGCGCTGGCTTGGGCTTTGGCGGAGCCGGCTTCCACGGAGCGGCGCAGGCCGCCCCACAGGTCCAGCTCCCAGCTGGCGTTGGCGCTCAGGTTATAGCTGGTGGACGTGGCCTGGCCGGGGGAACTGACGCCGCGGCTTTGGCCGGCGCTGAGGCCCAGGCTGGGAAAGAGCCCGGCTTCGGCCTGCTTCAGCAAGGCCTGGGCCTGGCGGTATTGGGCTTCGGCCTGGGCGATGCCTGGGCTTTGCCGGTTCAGGGTGTCCATCAACTGGTCCAGCCGCGGGTCTTGGTAGATGCGCCACCAGTCGCCGCGAGGCACTGCATCTTGCGGCTGGGCGCTTTTCCAGCGGCCGTCCTCTTTGTATGCAGCCGGCACGTCCAGCTTGGGCTTGGCGTAGTCCGGGCCCAGCGCGCAGCCGGCCAGCAAGAACGCGCAGGCCAGCGTAAGGCTTTGTGTTTTCATGGGTTTCATTCCTCGGCTCCGCGGTTCAGCGCGGCGCGCGCGGGCCGCCAGCGGCGGCACCACAGCCGGAAGCGGTCCAGATACAGGTAAACGACGGGGGTGGTGTACAGGGTCAGCAGCTGGCTGAGCAGCAGGCCGCCGACGATGGAGATGCCCAGCGGGGTGCGCAGCTCGGCGCCGTCGCCGCGGCCCAGCGCCAGCGGCAGCGCGCCGAACAGCGCGGCCAGCGTGGTCATCATGATGGGGCGGAAGCGCAGCAGGCAGGCCTGGCGTATTGCCTGTTCCGGCGTTTGTCCTTGTTCGCGTTCGGCGCTGAGCGCGAAGTCTATCATCATGATGGCGTTCTTTTTGACGATGCCGATCAGCAGCAGCACGCCGATCAGCGCGATGACGTTGAATTCGCCGCCGGTGGCGATGATGGCCAGCAGCGCGCCGACGCCGGCGGAGGGCAGGGTGGAGAGAATGGTGACCGGGTGCACCACGCTTTCGTACAGCATGCCCAGCACGATGTAGACGGCGATCAGCGCGGCCAGGATCAGCAGCGGCTGGCTGTCCAGCGAGGCCTGGAAGGTCTTGGCGCTGCCCTGGAAGCTGCCGTGGATGCTGCTGGGCAGGCCGACGCCGGCCAGCGCCTGGTTGATGGCGTCGGTGGCGTCGGACAGCGCGGCGCCCGGCGGCAGATTGAAGGAGACGGTGGAGGCGGCGAACTGGCTTTGGTGGTTGACCGACAGCGCGGTGTTGCCGGGCGCCCAGCGGGCGACGGCGGACAGCGGGGTGGGCTGGCCGCCCGGCGTTTGCAGGAAGATGCTGTCCAGACCGTCCGGGCCTTGCCAGTATTGCGGCGCCACTTCCATCACCACGCGGTATTGGTTGAGCGCGTTGTAGATGGTGGATACCTGGCGCTGGCCGAAGGCGTCGTTGAGCGCGGCGTCCACTTGCGCCTGGGTCAGGCCCAGCCGCGCCATGGCGTCGCGGTCGAAGACCAGGGTGGTTTGCAGGCCTTTGACTTCCTGGTCGGTGTTGACGTCGGCCAGCATGGGCAGCTTCATCAGCGCTTGCTGCACCTTGGGCGTCCATTCGCGCAGTTCGGCCAGATCATCGCCTTGCAGGGTGTATTGGTACTGGGCGTTGCTGGAACGGCCGCCGATGCGGATGTCCTGCACCGCCTGCAAAAAGAGCTGGGCGCCGGGTTCGCGCGCCAGGGTTTTGCGCAGCCGGGCAATGACTTGGTCCGAGCTTTCTCCGCGTTGGCTCAGCGGCTTGAGGCTGACGAACATATTGGCGCTATTGCGTTGGCCGCCGCCGGTGAAGCCGAGCACGGCGTCCACCGCCGGGTCTTGGCTGACCACGGTGATGAAGCGCTGCAGCTTTTGCTGCATGGCCTGGAAGGAGATGTTCTGGTCCGCGCGTATCATGCCGTTGAGCCGGCCGGTGTCTTGCTGCGGGAAGAAGCCCTTGGGCACCGCCAGATAGAGGTAGACGTTGAGGCCTATGGTGGCGGCCAGGATCAGCATCATCAGCGGGCCGTGGCGCAAGGCCCAGTCCAGGCTGCGGCGATAGCCGTCCAGCATGGCGTCGAAGACGCGTTCGCTCCATTGAAACAGCCGGCCGGGAGGCCGTTCTTCGCGCGGTTTGAGCCAGCGCGCGCAGAGCATGGGCGTGGTGGTCAGCGAGACCAGCAGCGACACCAGGATGGCCACGGACAGGGTGACGGCGAATTCGCGGAACAGCCGGCCGATCACGCCGCCCATCAGCAGAATGGGAATGAAGACGGCGATCAGCGAGACGCTCATGGACAGCACGGTGAAGCCCACTTCGCGCGCGCCGCGCAAGGCGGCCTGCATCGGTTTCATGCCGTCTTCGATGTGGCGGGCGATGTTTTCCAGCACCACGATGGTGTCGTCGACGACGAAGCCGGTGGCGATGGTCAGCGCCATCAGGCTGAGGTTGTTGAGGGAGAAGCCGGCCAGGTACATCACGGAGAAGGCGCCCACCAGCGATACCGGCACGGTGATGGCGGGAATGGCGGTGGCGCGGCCGTTGCGCAGGAACAGGAAGACCACCAGGATGACCAGGGCCACCGAGATCAGCAGCGAACGCTCCACTTCCTGCAGCGAGGCGCGGATGGTGGGGCTGCGGTCCATCACCACTTGCATGTTGATGGCGGCGGGGATGGAGGCTTGCAGCTGCGGCAGCAGCGCCTTGACCCGGTCTATGGTTTCGATGATGTTGGCGCCGGGCTGGCGGAACAGCATCAGCATCACCGCCGGCTGCCGGCCTAGAAGGCCGGCGTTGCGTAGGTCCACCACGGAGTCCTTGACCTCGGCCACGTCGGCGATGCGCACCGCGGCGCCGTTTTTGTAGCTGACGATCAGCGGCAGGTAGTCGCTGGCCTTGGTGGCCTGGTCGTTGGCCTGCACCTGCCAGTGGCGCTCGTCGTTTTCCAGAAAGCCCTTGGGCCGGTTGGCGTTGGTGCCGGCGATGGCGCTGCGCACGGTTTCCATGCCGATGCCGTAGTGGTTGAGCTGGCGCGGGTTCAGCTCCACCCGCACCGCCGGCTGCGCGCCGCCGCCCACGTTGACGTCGCCTATGCCGTCCACCTGGGCCAGCTTCTGGCCGAGTATGGTGTCGGCGGCGTCGTACATCTGGCCGCGGCTCAGGCTGTCCGAGGTCAGCGCGATGATCATGATGGGCGCGTCGGCGGGATTGACCTTGCGATAGGTGGGGTTGGACGGCATGCCGGTGGGCAGCAGGGAGCGGGCGGCGTTGATGGCCGCCTGCACGTCGCGCGCGGCGCCGTCGATGTCGCGGTCCAGCTCAAACTGCAAGGTGACGCGGGTGGAGCCTAGGGAACTGGACGAGGTCATTTCGGTGACGCCGGCGATGCGGCCCAGCGCCCGTTCCAGCGGGGTGGCCACGGTGGCAGCCATGGTTTCCGGGCTGGCGCCGGGCAGGCGCGCGCTGACGGAGATGGTGGGGAAGTCCACCTGCGGCAGCGGCGACACCGGCAGCAGCTTGAAGGCCAGCAAGCCGGCCAGCAGGATGGCCAGGGTCAGCAAGGTGGTGGCCACCGGGCGGCGGATGAAGGGGGCGGAGGGGATCACGAGAAAATCCTCATCGGCCACGGAAACACACGGAAGGACACGGACAAAAACCAGTCATGCAAGGGTTTGATGGCGGTTAGCGTTGTTTGGCTAAGGGCGATCCTGTCGAAAATGTCACGGAATTCCGTGTTTTTCCGTGTGCTTCCGTGGCGAATAAAAATCATGCTTCCGCCTCCGCCGTCTTGGCGCCAAAGCGTTTGCCCAGCCGGTCAAAGGCCAGGTAGATCACCGGAGTGGTGAACAGGGTCAGCACCTGGCTGAGCAGCAGGCCGCCCACCATGGCCACGCCTAGCGGCTGGCGCAGCTCGGAACCCATGCCGCCGCCCAGCATCAGCGGCAGCGCGCCCAGCAGCGCGGCCAGCGTGGTCATCAGGATGGGGCGGAAGCGCAGCAGGCAGGCCTGGTAGATGGCGTTGCGCGGGCTCATGCCGCGTTCGCGCTCGGCCTCCAGCGCGAAATCTATCATCATGATGGCGTTTTTCTTGACGATGCCGATCAGCAGAATGATGCCGATGATGGCGATGACCGATAGATCGTTGCCGGATAGCAGCAAGGCCAGCAGCGCGCCGATGCCGGCCGAGGGCAGGGTGGAGAGAATCGTGATGGGATGAATATAGCTTTCGTAGAGCACGCCCAGCACGATGTACATGGTGACGATGGCGGCCAGGATCAGCCACAGGGTATTGGACAGCGAAGCCTGGAAGGCCAGCGCCGCGCCCTGGAACTTGGTGTCTATGCTGGCCGGCAGGCCCAGTTCGGTTTCTGCCTGACGGATGGCGTCCACCGCCGCGCCCAGCGAGGCGCCCGGCGCCAGATTGAAGGACACGGTGGCGGTGGGGAATTGCCCCAGGTGGTTGACGGCGAGCGCGGCGGGGCGCTCCTCTATGCTGGCCACCGCGTCCAGCGGCACCGGTCCGCCGTTGGCGGTGGGCACGTACAGGCTTTTCAGCGACAGCGGGTCTTGCTGGTGCTGCGGGTCCACTTCCAGCACCACGCGGTATTGATTGGTCTGGGTGAAGATGGTGGAGATCAGCCGCTGGCCGAAGGCGTCGTAGAGCGCGTTGTCGATGGCGGCGGTGCTGACGCCCAGGCGCGCGGCGGTGTCGCGGTTGATGTTGACGTAGGCCTGCAGGCCCTGGTCCTGCAAATCGCTGGCCACGTCGGCCAGCTGCGGCAGCCGGCGCAGCGTCTCCACCAGCTTGGGCGTCCAGGCGGACAGGTCCTCGGCGCTGGTGGCTTGCAGGGTGAACTGGTATTGGGTGCGGCTGACGCGGGAATCTATGGTCAGGTCCTGCACCGGCTGCAGGTAGAGCGCCATGCCCGGCAGCGCGTCGGCCTGGCTTTGCAGCCGGGCCAGCACGGTGCGGATGTCGTCGCGTTCCGCCTTGGGTTTGAGGTTGATCAGCAGCCGGCCGTTATTGAGCGTGGCGTTGTTGCCGTCCACGCCGATGAAGGAGGACAGGCTGTCCACCGCCGGGTCTTTGAGCAGACGCTGGGCCAAGGCTTCCTGCCGGCGCGCCATGGCGCTGAAGGAGATGGATTGCGAGGCCTCGCTGACGCCCTGGATGGCGCCGGTGTCTTGCAGCGGGAAGAAGCCCTTGGGCATGGCCAGGTAGAGCGCGGCGGTCAGCGCCACGGTGGCTAGCGCCACCAGCAGGGTCAGCGTCTGCCGCTCCAGCACCCAGCTGAGCATGCGGCCGTAGCGGGCGATCACCCGGTCGAAGAAGCGGCCGCTGGCGTGGTAGAAGCGGCCTTGCTTGTCTTCCGGCACGTGTTTGAGCAGGCGCGCGCACATCATCGGCGTCAGCGTCAGCGAGATGAAAGCCGAGATCAGGATGGACACCGCCAGGGTGACGGCGAATTCTCGGAACAGCCGGCCCACCACGTCGCCCATGAACAAGAGCGGAATCAGCACGGCGATCAGCGAGATGGTCAGCGAGATGATGGTGAAGCCGATCTGCTTGGAGCCTTTCAGCGCCGCGGCCATCGGCGTTTCGCCGTCTTCGATGTAGCGCGCGATGTTTTCTATCATCACGATGGCGTCGTCCACGACGAAGCCGGTGGCGATGGTCAGCGCCATCAAGGTGAGATTGTTGATGGAGAAGCCGGCCAGATACATCACGCCGAAGGTGCCCACCAGGGACAGCGGCACCGCCACCGCGGGGATGACGGTGGCCGGCACATTGCGCAGGAACAGGAAGATGACCATCACCACCAGGGCGATGGCCAGCATCAGCTCGAACTCCACGTCCGCCACCGAGGCGCGTATGGTCACGGTGCGGTCGCTCAGCACCTTGACGTCCACCGCGCCGGGCAGGGCGTCGCGCAGCTGCGGCAGCAGGGTCTTGATGCGGTCCGCCACCTGGATCACGTTGGCGCCGGGCTGGCGCTGCACATTGAGAATGATGGCCGGGGTGGCGCCGGCCCAGGCGGCCAGGCGGGTGTTTTCCGCCGAATCCACCACCTGGGCCACGTCGGACAGGCGGATGGGCGCGCCGTTGCGGTAGGCGATGACGACGCCGCGGTATTCGTCGGCGGACTTGAGCTGGTCGTTGCCGTCTATGGTGGAGGCCTGGCGCGGGCCGTCGAAGCTGCCCTTGGCCTGGTTGACGTTGGCGCTGGCGATGGCGGTGCGCACGTCTTCCAGCGTCAGGCCCAGCGAGGCCAGCTGGCGCGGATTGGTCTGGATGCGCACCGCGGGGCGCTGGCCGCCGCTGATGCTGACCAGGCCCACGCCGGGCACTTGCGACAGCTTCTGCGCCAGCCGGGTGTCGACCAGATCCTCCAGCTTGGTCAGCTGCAGCGTGGGCGAGGTGACGGCGATGGTCATGATGGGGGTGTCCGCCGGATTGACCTTGCTGTACACCGGCGGATTGGGCAGATCGGAGGGCAGCAGATTGCCGGCGGCGTTGATCGCCGCCTGCACTTCTTGCTCGGCCACGTCCAGGCCCAGTTCCAGGCCGAACTGCAAGGTAATCACCGAAGCGCCGCCGGAGCTGGTGGACGACATTTGCGACAGGCCGGGCATCTGGCCGAACTGGCGCTCCAAGGGCGCGGTGATGGAAGAGGTGATCACCTCCGGGCTGGCGCCCGGGTATTGGGTGACCACCTGGATGGTGGGATAGTCCACCTCCGGCAAGGCGGACACCGCCAGCATGCGCCAGGCGGCGAGGCCGGTCAGCAGGATGGCGACCATCAGCAAGGTGGTGGCCACCGGCCGCTGGATGAACAGACGGGAGGGATTCATGCCGTCTCTCCGCGCTTACTGCGCCGCCGAGGCGCGGCGTTTGCCGGCCGGGCCGCTGCCGTCGCGCTTGTGGCGCCCGTTTTTGCCCGCGCCCTGGGCGGCTTGGCGGTTTTGCGCGGCGCGGTCCACCACGGTGACCTTGGCGCCGTCGCGCAGCTTGTCCAGGCCGTCCACCACCACGCGCTGGCCGGGCTGCAGGCCTTGCTCGACGATGACGATGTCGCCGACGCGCGCGCCGGCGCTGATCTTGTTCAGGCTGACGCTGCTGTCGGCGTTGACGGTGTAGACGTAGCTGCCCGCCTTGCCCAGCTGCACCGCGGCGGCCGGCACGGTGACGGCGTTTTCCTGCTCGCCCAGGCTCAGACGCACATTGACGAATTGATTGGGGAACAGGGCCTCGTCGGCGTTGGCGAAGCGGGCTTTGAGGTTGACGGTGCCGGTGCTGGTGTTGAGCTGGTTGTCTATGGCCAGCAGCGCGCCGTCGGCCAGCTTGTTGCGGTTGTCGCGGTCCCAGGCTTCCACCGCGAGGCCGGGCTTGGCGCGGCTGGCCCGCAATACCGGCCCCAGGCTGACTTCCGGCACCGAGAACAGCACGTTGATGGGCTGGGTCTGGGTGATCACCACCAGGCCGTTGGCGTCGCTGGCGTGGACGATGTTGCCCGGGTCCACCTGACGCAGGCCGGCGCGGCCGGACACCGGCGCGGTGACGCGGCTGTAGCTGAGCTGCAGCCGGGCGTTGTCCACCGCGCCCTGGTCCAGCTTGACCGTGCCCTGGTACTGGCGCACCAGCGCCGCCTGGGTGTCCACCTGTTGTTTGGCGATGGAGTTCTGCTCCAGCAGCTGGCGGTAGCGGTTCAGGTCCAGCTGGGCGTTTTGCAGCAAGGCCTGGTCGCGCAGCAACTGGCCTTCGGCCTGGGCCAGCGCGGCCTGGAACGGGCGCGGGTCCAGTTCCGCCAGCAGCTGGCCTTGTTTGACCGGCTGGCCTTCCTCGAAATGCAGTTTGTCCAGCTGGCCGTCCACGCGGCTGCGCACGGTGACGGTGTAGGTGGAGTTGACGGTGCCCAGCGCGCTGATCTGCAAGGGCACGTTTTGCCGCTGCGCGGCGGCCACGCCCACGGCCGCCGGCGGCGCGGCGCGGCGTTGGCCGGCGGCGTCCGCGGCCGCGTGCTGCCGCCACCACCAGCCGCCGCCCAGCGCGAGCGCGACGACAAGGCCCCAGCACAGCGGGGAACGGTAAAACGGGCGGCGAGGCGCGGCGGATTGGGTCACGGCGGGGCTCCAGAAAAACGGCCTTGGAGCGGCGAGGGCCGCTCCGGATCATTCGAAGGCGACCGCCGGCGCGGATGGGGCGAGGGATGGCGCCGCAGCAGGCTGAGGGTCGATGCTTACGGCATTATGCGCTCCGTGTTTGAACCGGGCTTTGCTTGCGCCGGCGATTGTATGTCGAATTGTTGCAAGACTTGACGGAATGTAAGGTGAGGCCGGGCAGCGGCGAAATGCCAGGCCAGTTGCTGCGCGCGCTGGCGGTAGGACGGCGTGGCCAGCATGCGCCGCAGCAGCGGCGGCAGCTGGCCGGTTTCGATGTGGCGGCGGCGCAGCGTGGCGCCGGCGCCGTAGGCTTCGATATGCCGCATCGCCAGCAGCTGGTCCATATTGGACGGGATGCCGATCACCGGCCGGCCCTGTTCCAGCGCCTGGTAGCTGGTGGGGCTGCCGCCGTTGCAAATGACCAGGTCCGCGCGGGCGGCGGCGGCCTCGCCGGGCAGGAAGTCGGCGCTGAACAGGCCGGAGCGTTGCGGCAGCCGCTGGCGGCGGCCGGTGCTGGCGATCACTTGCAGGCCTTCGCCCAGAAGCTGCTCAATCAGCGTGGGCAGCAAGGCCAGATTGCCGGAAGAGCCCAGCGACAGGTAGACGGTGGGACGGTCTTGCAATTGCGGCCACCAGTCCGGCAGCGCGCCGCCGGGCGACCAGGTGACCGGGCCCAGATAGCGGTGGTGGGCGGGCAGCGGATCCAGCGGCACCAGTTCCGGGGAATCGTAGTAGAGCACTTGATCGCCGTGGCTCCAGGCCTCGAAGCAGTTGGCGAAGGGCGCCAGGCCGTAATGGGCGCGGGCGCGGTTGAGCGAGCGGGCCAGCAGCCGGGTGGCCAGCGGGGTGATCCAGCGCATCAGCGCGGGCATGACGGGCAGGCGGTGCAGATTGATCTTGGCCAGTTCCGGCACCGGCAGCGGCTGCGGCCGGCGGTAGGGGCTCCAGTAGGCGTTGATCAGATGGATCAAGGGCTTGCCGGAGAGCGCGGCGCTGATGCCCAGCGAGTGGCGGAAGTCGCCGACGATGATGTCCGGGTCCAGGCGTTCGATCAGGCGCAATTCTTCTTCGACGTAGGCGATGATTTCCTCGCGCCGGTACAGCGGCTTGCCGTTGTCCACGGCGTCAAGAAAGTCTTCGCAGCGCTTGGTGATCAGCGGGTGGTATTGGATGTCCTGGCGTTGGTAAATATGATCGAAGCGCGGCGCGGCGGCCAGGTGGATGTCGTAGTCCGCTGCGGGCAGCGCGGCGGCCAGGGTGTAGGGGCGGGCGACATGGGCCAGGGTGACGGCCTCGCCGACGAAGAGGATTTTCTGCTTGCGTGGGTTCATGGCGGTTTTCGGGGGATGGGGGGCGATGCCGCCCGGCGGGGCCGGACGGCGCGGGGCGGGCCTTAGAACGTGTTTACGATCTCGCGAGCTAAGGCGAGACAAGGCGTTGCGGCTGAGAAAGCGGAATGTACGCGTGGTACATGAGCATTTCGAAGCCTTTTTCAACGCTGTATCGCCGACGCGCAGCAGATCGTAAACAGGCGCTTAGCCTTTGTGGACCTGAACGCGCCACAGCTCGCGTCCGCGCGAGGCGCGGGTCATCGCGCGGCGGCCGTGCAGGCTGTTGTAGTTGTCTATCAGCGCCAGGTCGCCGTCGTGCCAGTCGTGCTCGATCAGGTTTTCCGGCGCATAGGCCCGTTCCAGCAGTTCCTGCACCAGGTTGGGATAGTCGTCGGCGCGCTCTTCCACGTCGACGAAGAACTTCTGCAGTTCGGAGTTGCTGTTTTCCTGGAAACGCAGCACCGCTTCGCCGGTGTCCGGGTGGGCTTCCACCAGCGGGTAGACGCGAGCGTCGCCGCCGAAATAGGTGAACTTGGTGTGGTAGCGGATTTCCAGCCGCTCCCATTCGGCCAGGGTGGCCACCGGCACCTGGCGCAGGATGTTGCGCGCGTCCACCAGGGTGGTCTGGCCTTCGCCGTGCTGCGGCGCGGTCTTGCAATACAGCGCGAACAGGCTGGCGCTGAAGCGCGGATTCTTGCGCACGAACGCATTGTCGGCCGGCAGCATGCTCAAGTCCCAGTGCAGCGGCAGCTCCTCGAAGGAGTGGACGAAGCCGTCGGCGTCTTCCTCCGGCTTGACCTTGTGCACCGCGCCGAACTGCCAGATATACGGGGTGCCGAACTGGGCGCTGAAGTCGATCAGATTGTCCTCGTCGGCCACGGCGAAGCCGCGCAGGGCGACGAAGCCGAACATCTGGGCCAAGCGGGTCAAGGCCGGGCGCGGCAGAGACAGGCAGTTGGCGCCGGGACGGCGGTTTTCTATCAGCAGGCCGAAGCGGCCGGCCCGCATCACCGACAACTCGCAACCTTCCCATTCCGCGCCGGCCTGTTCCAGATAGAGCCAGGGCTGCCCGTCGAAGCTCACCGCCTTGGCGCGGCGCGCGTCCAGCGCCTGGCGCTTGGAGACCAGCTCGCCGTGACCGGCCAAGTTCAGCAGGTAGACGCGGTGCCAGGGCAAGGCCGCCTCGGCCTGGGCCGGAGACAGGCGGATGGGGAATTTGCCGCCGGGCGCGCCGGATTGGTGGATGGTCAGCCGGATGGCTTCCGGGAAGTGCTCGGCCAGCATCGCGTCCAGCGCGATGCCGCGCCAGGCGAGGCGCCGCGCGCGCTGCGGCCAGTCCTCGGCCTCGGCGATGCCGCGCGCCGCATTGTCTTCGCGCAGCAGGCCCAGCCATTGCGGCTGGCGTCCGGCCTGGTTTTCCGGCAGCGGCTGGGAGAAGTCCGCGGCCGCGGCGGGCAGGTAGCGGCGCAGCACGCTTTCCGCGCGGTCGCGCAGGCGGTCGAAGCCGGGCTGGACGCTGGCGTAATCATGCCAGCGCAGCACCGGGCTGGCGTAGAGCGCGCGCAGCCGGCGGTGGTAGTCGTTGGCGGTGTCGCGCGGGATGTCCAGCAGGTCGTGGAAACTCAGGCCGTCGCTGAACAATTCCAGCGCGCAACCGGCCGGGTAGACGCGGCCGACGGCGCGGCACAGCCGGTCCAGCCGTTCCAGCGCCGCGTATTCGGCGTAGTCGGGGCGGTCGGACGCGGTCTTGTCGCGGGTGTTGGGCGATTTCAGCGGAAAGCCCGGCAGCAGCAATTGCAGCGGCTGCTGCCGGCGCACGAAGCCTTCCACTTGGGCGCTCAGCGCCTGGCGGTAGGATTCGCGCCGCGGGTGGTCGGCTTCGCCCTGGAAGGCGTCGAGCAGAATGGAAACAATGGAAGCGACAATAGGTTCGTTTTGCATGGTGATACTCGAAATGAACAATGAAAGGCGGGGCTTCAGGCGGCGGTGGCGATGAAGTGGCTGGGCCGGCCGTCGACAAAGACCAGCGCGGACTGGTTCTCGTCGATGTCGCTGCGTTTTTTCAGCATCACGCCGTGCTCGTGCTTGATCGCGGCGGCGTGCCAGGGCGTCAGCCAGGCGTCGGTGCTGTCCACCAGGCGCACGCCGATTTTGGCGGAGACGCGGAATTGCGGATGAATGGACAGGCGCAGGCTGTCCGGAAACGCGCGCTCCAGCAGCCGGCTCCAGGCATTGCTGCGCTGGATCACCCGGTAGGCGTTGGCGCGCGCCATTTTCTGCAAGCTGGTCTTGCTGTGGCCGGCGAAGCGCGGCATGCCTTGCGCGTCTTCGAACAGGAAGCGGGTAATGCCCTGGTACATCGCGCGCATCGCCGGTTCGTCCTGGCATTGACGTTTGATCTGTTCGATGGAGTCGCTGTAAAGAATCAGCAATTCTTCGCGCTGGGAATCCAGATCGCCGATATAGCTGAAGTGGTCTTTCAGATCGTAAAAACGGAAGCTGTCGCCATGGCGTTGCCGCGCGTAGCGAATCAAGTCGTCCATATAGGCGGCGACTTCCGCGTCCGGGATATACACCACGTCGGAAAAGCAATAGCCGTCCGAGCAAATGGCGACTTGAGCGCCCGGCGGGTAGATGCTCTGAATGTCCCGGCAGAGTTGGTGCAGATTATCCAGCGCGTGGCGTTCGGCCAGATCGGGCATGGCGCCCAGGGTTTTATTGCGGTTGGGCGATTTGCCGGGAAAGGCCGGCAAAATCATTTGCAGCGGCTGACGTCGGCTGACGGCGGCCTGAATCTTGGGCAGGTGAGGGGCCATTTCCGCGGCAAGGTCCTCCGGCGCGGCAAGGTCTTCCGGGTGGACGCGGCGCAGCTTGAAAACCCGTTCCAGTATTTGCCGGGCGAGATCCGAGGCGGAAACTCCAAAAGGGTGAAAAACAGGGTCGACAATGGCGTTCATGGTTTATCTCAAATGGTTGTGGAATCAAAAGCGATTGAATTGCGACTGGCCCGCGTTCATGCGCGGGCGTTTCACTTATCGTTATGTGATAACCAAAATAAAAATGATGGAAAGAACAGGTTTAGCTTCAGTTAGCGCGGCCATTCTATGGCAGATGTCGGGAGCGGGCGAACAAATTAGCCGCTATAGGGTTATGAGCAATCGTTATATTGATATGGCGAAGGGATTGGATGAATAAAGGCGGATGGAAATTTTATTTGTTTTAGGTGGGTTTTTATTCAATGGGGCGGTGTGAAAATTGTAAATGCGATTGTGACGGTTTGTGATGTCTTATTTGTTTTAATTTGGATTAAATTTAAATTTGTCTTTATATGACAAGATCTTATTTGTCATTTTTGCAAATGAGATTCATTCCTATTTGTAAATGGCGGGAGACCGTCGGAGACTGTGAGTTTTCCCATGCAACCACGTTGCGGCGCTGCGGTCGCGGCGCCTTTCCTGCGGCGCGCCGGCGCGGGCGGGGCGGGTGAAAACTGTATGATTCACGCGACAGATGCGGCGCGAGATGACGATGAAGCGCGGCGAACAAACCCCGGATGCTGCGTTGCGCCGACTTGTCGTACTCGAGATCCGCCGCGTTTCAGAGCGCCGCGCCGCGGATGGGCAAAGCCTCGTCTTCCGCCGCAGGCCCGGCCCGTGCCGGCCGGCGGGGCTTTGGGCCGGCTTTCGGCCGCAATCCAAGCGGGTGCGGTATTCCTTTGCGAACATGACATTTTCGTTTTTTAAGCTTCAAAGCCATGTTTGACTAGTCAACAGTCGTGGTTGCTGTCATTCTTTTGCGTTTCGATTACGACTGCCTGTCGTAGCGACAGCAGGCCGCCGGCTGGCCGCAGCGAGCCGAAAGCAATGTCGCCGAGCAGGCGCACTTGAGACAAAGAGATGGAAAAAAAGCAAGAAAGCCAAGAGCTTAGGCGCACCTTGCAGGCGCGCCACCTGTCGATGATCGCCATCGGCGGCTCCATTGGCACCGGCCTGTTCCTGGCCTCCGGCGCCACCGTGGCGTCGGCCGGCGCCGGCGGGGCCTTGATCGCCTACGCCCTGATCGGCCTGATGGTTTACTTCCTGATGACCAGCCTGGGCGAAATGGCCGCCTTCATGCCGGAATCCGGCTCTTTCCAGGTATACGGTTCGCGCTTCGTCGATCCGGCCTTCGGCTTCGCCCAAGGGTGGAACTACTGGTACAACTGGGCCATCACCGTGGCGGTGGAGCTGGCCGCGGCCGCCATCATCATGCATTACTGGTATCCGGCGGTGCCCGGCATCGTCTGGAGCGCCGGCTTCCTGTTGATCATCTTCGTGCTCAACTATTTCTCGGTGAAGGGCTTCGGCGAGGCCGAGTTCTGGTGCTCGATGCTCAAGGTGGCCACCATCATCGCCTTCATCGTCATCGGCTTTTTGATGATCTTCGGCATCATGACCGACCCCAATCCGCAGCGCATCGCGCCGGGTTTGTCGGTGATGCAGCAGGGGCAGGGGCCGTTTGTCGGCGGCCTGGCCGCCTTTGTCGGCGTGGCCATGATTGTGGGCTTCTCCTTCCAGGGCACCGAGCTGATCGGCGTCGCCGCCGGCGAATCCGCCAATCCGGGCAAGACCATCCCGCGCGCGGTGCGGCAGATCTTCTGGCGCATCCTGATGTTCTACATGCTGTCCATCCTGATCATCGGCCTGATCCTGCCGTACAACGATCCGCTGCTGCTGAAGAACGATATGAAGGATGTCGGCGCCAGCCCGTTCACCCTGGTGTTCAACCGCGCCGGCTTCGCCATGGCCGCCAGCCTGATGAACGCGGTGATCCTGTCCGCCATCCTGTCCGCCGGCAACTCCGGCATGTACGCGTCCACCCGCATGCTGTACACCATGGCGCGCAACAAGATGGCGCCCAAGCGCTTTGCCGAGCTGTCCAGCAACGGCGTGCCGCGCAATGCCTTGTACGCCACCAGCGTGATCGCCGCGCTGTGCTTCCTGACCTCCTTGTTTGAAACCAACGCGGTCTATCTGTGGCTGCTGAACTCTTCCGGCATGACCGGCTTCATCGCCTGGCTGGGCGTGGCCATCAGCCACTACCGTTTCCGCCGCGGCTACGTCAAGCAGGGCCACGATCTGGCGGACTTGCCCTACCAGGCCAAGTGGTTCCCGCTGGGCCCGCTGTTCGCCTTCGCGCTGTGTCTGCTGATCATGCTGGGCCAGAACTACGAGGCCTTCATCGGCGGCCATATCGACTGGAGCGCGGTGATCGCCACCTATCTGGGCATCCCGCTGTTCCTGGCGCTGTGGCTGGGCTACAAGTACAAGCACAAAACCCGGATGGTGGCGCTGGAAGAGATTGATTTCAGCGAGGCGCTGGTCAAGGCTCGCGCCTTGCGCCAAGAGAATAAGGACGGCAAGCTGGCCGCCGCCACGCGCTGATCCTCTGTGAATTCTGCCAGCCTTAGCGCGGCAGTTCGCCAACAGCCCGGCCATGCCGGGCTGTTTTGCGTAAGGGCTTGATTGTTTTGGATTCGGCGCCGGCCCATGCCGGCGCCGCGGACGCGCGCGGCGCGCCGGAACCGGGGCGGGGCGCCGCAGTCCGAGCGAGAGCCGGCTTGCAATACTGATGAATTGTGTAATATGGCGGCTGGCGCGGCGCCGCCCGCCGGCGTTCCCGATCTGAATTCGATGGCTTCGGAGTCATTCATGCAGTTGCTGACAATATTCATAACAAAGTTTCTGTTTGTGATGGCCGCCTTGCTGCCGATCATGAACCCTCCGGGCCTGGTGCCCATCTTCATCTCGATGACGGCGCGCAATACGCCGCAGCAGCGCCGCTACCTGGCGCGCCGCATCGCCATGTATTGCGCCTTGCTGCTGCTGGGCAGCATGTTCACCGGCGGCTATGTGCTGTCCTTCTTCGGCGTGTCCTTGCCGGTGGTGCAATTGTCCGGCGGCCTGCTGATCACCTTTGCCGCCTGGCGCATGCTCAACGACGCGCCGCCGGAAAGCAGCCCCACTTCCACCGACCAGCCCATCCAGGCGGAAAACCAGGACGCCCTGAAGCAGCGCGCTTTCTATCCGTTGACCTTCCCGCTGACGGTGGGGCCGGGCTCCATCTCGGTGGCCATCACCATGGGCGCCTCCTTGACCGATACCGGCAAGGGCATCGTCAAATACGCGATCTCGCCGCTGGCCGGCAGTTTCGCGGTGCTGGTGTGCAGCTTGCTGGTCTATCTGTGCTACCGCCACGCCGACAAGCTGCTGCGCTATCTGGGCCAGACCGGCTCGGTGGTGTTCCTGCGCTTGTCCGCCTTCATCCTGCTATGCCTGGGCGTGCAGATCATGTGGGACGGCTTCGGCGCCCTGATCACCCAGCTGGCGCAGGATGTGTTGCCGCATAAGTGAGCGGGGCGATTGGACATCTTTTGATGTGAGGCAAATGCCGCATCGGCCAAATTGAGCATACTGCGATTATGACAAATGTCTTAAGAACAGGAGTTTGCCATGGCCACCAGCGCTTTCTTCATCCCCTGCGTCAATCTGATGGGCGCGGGCTGTCTGCAACAAGCCGTTGAAACCATGCGCGGCTACGGTTACCGCAAGGTCTTGATGGTGACCGACGCCGGCCTGGTGAAAACCGGTCTGGCCGGCCGAGTGACCGAGCTGCTGGGCGGCGTCGGCATCGCCACCGTGCTGTTCGACGGCGTGCATCCCAATCCCACTACCGCCAACGTAGGCGCCGGCCTCGCGCTGTTGCGCGAGCACGGCTGCGACGCCGTGGTGTCCTTGGGCGGCGGCTCGCCGCACGACTGCGCCAAGGGCATCGCCCTGGTAGCAGCCAACGGCGGCAAGATCCAGGATTACGAGGGCGTGGACAAGTCCGCCAAGCCGCAACTGCCCTTGGTGGCGATCAACACCACCGCCGGCACCGCTTCGGAAATGACTCGCTTCTGCATCATCACCGACGAGAGCCGTCACATCAAAATGGCCATCGTCGACAAGCACACCACGCCGGTGCTGTCGGTCAACGATCCGGAAACCATGGCCGGCATGCCGGCCGGGCTGACCGCCGCCACCGGCATGGACGCGCTGACCCACGCGGTGGAAGCCTATGTGTCCACCATCGCCACGCCCATTACCGACGCCTGCGCCTTGAAGGCGGTGACGCTGATCGCCGGCCATCTGCGCCGCGCGGTGCGCAACGGCATGGACATGGAGGCGCGCGAGCAGATGGCTTACGCGCAATTCCTGGCCGGCATGGCCTTTAACAACGCGTCGCTGGGCTATGTGCACGCGATGGCGCACCAGCTGGGCGGTTTTTACGATCTGCCGCACGGCGTGTGCAACGCGGTGCTGCTGCCGCATGTGCAGGCTTACAACGCCAAGGCGGCCGGCCAGCGGCTGGCCGATGTCGGCGCGGCGCTGGGCGTGGAAGCCAGCGCCGAGGCGGCGATCGCCGCCATACGCCAATTGGCGGCCGATGTAGGCATTCCGGCGGGATTGACGCAACTGGGGGTCAAGGAAGAGGATATTCCTGAACTGGCCGCCAACGCCTTGAAGGACGCTTGCGGTCTGACCAATCCGATCCAGGCCAGCCACGAGGAAATCTGCGCGATCTTCAAGGCCGCGCTGTAGCGGTAAAGGGCCGCGGCGATTCGCCGCGGCCTTCACGATCTGCTGCGCTGCGGCGATACGACGTTAACAACCCGCTCAAAATGCTTATGTGCCACGAGTACATTCCGCTTTTGCGCTCGTTTTCGCCTTGTCTCGCTCAAGCTCGCAAGATTTTGAACACAGCTTCCCATGGCGGCCCAGCCGCCTTTTTTTGACCATTAAATATCGTAATACGATATTTCTGACGACGCCGCACCGCCTCCGCCGCCAGATGAAATAAGGAGTGACGCAATGGACGCAACCATTCGCCTATTGCCGGTGAGCGAATACCGGCCGGGGCTTGATAACGCTTTTCTGATCGAGGAAACCTGGCCGAAGGGCTTGCCGCGGCAGGCGCTGGACGCCGCCCACTGGCTCAAAAGCGTGGCGCCCGCGCCCGGCTTGCTGAAATGGCTGCGCCAGGACGACCGTCATTGGCCCACCTTCTGCGAGGTGTATTGGGCCGACCTGGCGGCGAACCCGCAGCGCTGGTGGCCCTTGTGGAAGGCCAGCCGCCGCGGCGGCCTGGTGCTGCTGCACGCGGGCGGCGGCGACAAGCAGCCGGCGCAGGCCTTGGCGCAATTCCTGGGCGACAAGCTGGACGAGATAGCGCGCATCGAGGCCGGAGAGCTGGCGTCGCCGGTGTGCTACCGCGCCTTGCTGGATCATTGACCGCATGCCCGAGCCATCCAGCTTCTCCAAACAGGATTTCGAACGTCTGGCGGACTTCCGCTATCGTTTGCGCCGCTTCCAGCGTTTCAGCGAGGAGGCGGCCCAGCGCCACGGCATCACCATGCTGCAATACCTGCTATTGCTGCAGATCAAGGGCTTTCCCGGCCGCGACTGGGCCACGGTGGCCGAACTGGCCGAGCGGCTGCAGTCGCACCACCACAGCGTGGTGGGCCTGATCAGCCGCTGCGAGCAACAGCGGCTGGTGGCGCGCAGCCCGGGGCGGGACGACCGCCGCTGCGTGGAAGTGCGGCTGCTGCCCAAGGGCGAGGCGCTGGCGGAATGTCTGGCGCGAGAGCATCGCGAGGAGTTGCAGGCCCTGCGGCGGCTGGGCGATGTGCTGTCGCTGGATCATCTCTTGCAGCCCGAGGATTGACGCCGGCGCGGTAGCTTTTGCCATGGCGCTCTGGCATGATTTTGACATTGTTTTGGCGAGCGGAGATATCCCGTGAACATACTGTTGGTGGAGGACGATCTGGCATTGGGCGAGGCGCTGGGGCAGGCTTTGCGCCAAGCCGGCTTTCGCACCGTCTGGGTGAGGCGCTTGAAGGAGGCGCGCACCTTTCTGGCCGAGGAGCCGCAGGACGCGCTGCTGCTGGACCTGGGCTTGCCGGACGGCGAGGGCCTGCATTTGCTGCAGGAGCTGCGCGGCAACGGATCGACGCTGCCGGTCATCATCCTGACCGCGCGCGACGCGCTGGAGAGCCGGCTGGCCGGCCTGCACAACGGCGCCGACGATTACCTGGTCAAGCCCTTCGCGATTCCCGAGCTGCTGGCCCGGCTGCAGGCGGTGACCCGGCGCAGCAGCGGCTTCGTGTCGGCCAATTGGCAGATCGGCGATTTGTGCATCAACGCCGAAACCCGAGAGCTGTCGATGGGCGGCGCGGCGGTGGCCTTGTCGCCGTCCGAGTTCGCGCTGGTGTTCGAACTGGTGCGCAAGGCCGGCAAGGTGGTCAGCCGCGAGCACCTGGTCGAGCATCTGTGCTGCGAGTCCGACAACGCGCTGGAAGTGCATGTCCACAATCTGCGACGCAAGCTGGGTTCGGACTGGATCCGCACCATACGCGGCGTCGGCTATCTGCTGCCCAAGCCGGCATGATCATCCCCTCGCTGGCGCGGCGCTCGCTCTACCGGCGGCTGTTATGGACCAGTCTGAGCACCCTATTGGCGGTGTGGCTGGTCCTGTTCGCCTGGTTTTATTGGGAAGTGACCCGGGTCGGTTCCGGCTATCTGGACGGCGATTTGCGCGGGCTGGCGCGCACCCTGGCCACCGTCTACAGCGCCGACATCAAGGAAAGCGAGCGCGCCCGCGTCGTCGATCAGTTGATCGGCCAGTTCGGCCACGGCTATAGCGAAAGGCCGCCGGTCAAGGACGAGCTGGCCTACCGCATCGTCGACAAGCGCCAGCGCCTGCTGGCGGTGTCCAGCGCCTGGCCGGAGCTGGAGCAGCCGCCCAGCGGCGGCGCGCCGGCCAACCAGGGGCGCTGGCGCATGCTGACGGCGAGCGGCGACGAGGTCCGGGTGCAGTTGGCGATCGCGCGCAGCTTCGTGCAGCGGGTGCAGGCCGAAATCCTGATCTTCTTCCTGCTGCCGCTGATCGCCGCGGTGCCCATCATCATGCTGCTGCTGCGCGTCGGTTACGGCCGCGCCCTGCAGCCCTTGGCGACGCTGGCCACCACCATCACCTCGCGCGATGTGCAATCGACGGCGCCGCTGGCCTGCGCCGACCCCGAATATCAGGAATTGCGGCCGGTGTTCAATTCCGTCAACGAGCTGTTGTCGCGGCTGGCGACCTTTCGCGAGGGCGAGCAGCGCTTCTTCGCCGACGCGGCGCACGAGCTGCGCACGCCTCTGGCGGCGATAGGCGCGCAAGTGCATCTGCTGGCGCGCGCGGAGTCCGAACAGGAGAGGGCGGCGCTGGCGGCCTTGCTGGACGCCAGCATAGGCCGCAGCGGCGAACTGGTGGGCAAGCTGTTGACGCTGTCGCGGCTGGACGCGGAATCGGCGCGGGTGCTGCCGGTATCTTTCGATCTGGCGGCCTTGGCGCGCGCGGCGCTGGCGCGCCAGGTGCCGCGAGCGATGGAGCGCAACATCACGCTGGCCTACGACGGCGCGCAGACGGCGGCCTGCTGCGGCGACGCCAGCGCGATGGATAGCCTATTGGACAATCTGCTGGACAACGCCATCCGTTACTGCCCGGACGGCGCTTGCATCAATGTGGAAGTCAGCGAGGGGTTTTCCAATGTGAGGCTGGCGGTGCTGGACGACGGGCCGGGCATCGAGCCGCAGTGGCGGGAGCAGGTGCTGAAGCGTTTCGTGCGCCTGCCCGACAATACCGTGACCGGCAGCGGCCTGGGGCTGGCCATCGTCAAGCGGGTGGTGGAGCTGCACGGCGGCAGCCTGCTGTTGACCGACGGCCTGCACGGCAACGGCCTGGGCGTGGAAATCCGCCTGCCGCGCTGCGACGCGCGGCCGGCTTGAGGCCGCCGCGCTCCCGCATCGCTTCATCGCTTCTCAGGGCGCGCTCTTGTCCGCGCCCTCCCAGCCGCCGCCCAGCGCGGCGATCAGATTGGCCGCCGCCAGCAATTGCTGGCGGCGCGCGCCTTGCACGCCCTGTTCCGCCTGCAGTTCCGCCAGTTGCGCGCGCCATTCCGCCTGACCGTCGCTGAGCCCCACGCCGCGCGCGTCGCGCTCGGCGCGCAAGCGGCGGCTGGCGTCCACGTATTGGCGCTGCCTGGCCTCCTGATCGGTTTTGGCGAAATGGGCGGAGGCGGCGGCGTCTTCCACCTCGTACACCGCGCGGGTGACGGCGCCGCGCCAGGCCGCGTATTGCTCGGCGGCGGCGGAGCGCGCGCGCTGGGCCTCGGCCTTGCGCTTGCCGGCGTCGAACAGCGGAATGTCCAGCTGCGGCAGCAGCGACCAGTTCAGCACCTTGCTGCCGCGCAGACCGGACCAGCTGCCGGCGCTGATGCCCAGCCCGCCGTTCAGGGTCAGCGACGGCCAGCGGGCGGCCTCGGCTTCGTCGATGCGCGCGCGCGCGGCGTCGTAGCGGGCCTGGGCCGCGTTCAGATCCGGCCTGCGCTGAAGCAGCCGGGCCGGCACGTCGCCGCCCACTTCCGGCAGCCGGAGTTCGCGCAGCGGACGCGCCGGCGGTAGCCCGCAGGCGTCCGGCATCTTGGCGGCCAGCTGGCACAGGCTGCGCTCCACCCGCTTCAGCGCGTCGCCTTGTTGAGCGACCAGGCGGGCGGCTTCGCTGGCCTCGCTGTCCGGTTCCAGCAGTTGCCGGCCGCTGGCCAGGCCGACGCGGCGTTTGGCGGCGACGCCGGCCAGCAGCCGCTGGCGCAGCCGCGCGGCCTCCTGGACCAGTTCGATGTCGGCGGCCAGCTCCGCCCGGGTCAGCCACAGTTCGGCGGTTTGCCGCGCCAGGCTCAGGCCCAGCGCGTCGAGGTCGCCGCCGCTGGCCTTGAGGTCGGCGCGGCCGGCGCGCGTCGCGGCGCTGACCCGGCCGCGCAAGTCCACTTCATAGCCCAGCGCCAGCCGCGTGCTGTAGCGGGTGCTGGGATTGGCGGTGTCTTCGCTCACTTCGCCCAAATCGAATTTGGACAGTTTGCGCCGCTCCACCGATTGTTCGAAGTCCAGCTTGGGATAGCGGTCGGCGTTGAGCACGCCCAGTTCGGCGCGCGCGGCGTCCAGCCGCGCCAGGCTGGCGGCGAGATCGGTGTTGCCCTCGCGCACCGCGGCTATCCAGCGGCTGAGGCCGGGATCGCCGAAACCGTCCCAGGCCTGGGCGTCCGGGCCGGCGCGGGGCAGGGTCCGGCCGTAGCGTTCCGGCAGCGCCGGCGTCGGGCGCGAAGGCTCCAGCCCGGCGCAGCCGCCAAGCGCCAGGAGCAGCAGCAGAGCGATGGGGCGCATCATGGCTTGCCCGCCTTGTCTTGTCGGGCGATGCGCACCAGCACTCGCTGGCCGATGCGGATTTCCGGCGCGTCCACCAGCGCCAGCACGCATTCGATCACGCGCACGTCCTGTTTCTCATTGGGGTCGTCGTTGTCCGGGCGGTTGCCGAACACCTGGCCCAGCCGCAGCACCTTGGCCTTGTAGACCTTGGTTTCGTCCGCTTCCAGCGTCACCTCGGCCGCCTGTCCCGCCGTCACCAAGCCCACATAGCGTTCTTCCAGGTCGGCGCGAACGATGCGCGGCCCGTTGGGGGCGAACATGAACAGCGGCGTCACGTTCAGCGTGGAGGTGCCGTCGCCGGGGCGGGCCTGGCGGCGGATGATGCGGCCGGCCAGCGGCGCGCGGACCACGTGTTGATCCACTTCCAGCTTGCTGGCCGCCACTTGCGCGTCGGCGGTGGCCACCGCCGCCTGCTGGCGGGCCAGTTCGGACGCGCTGAGCTTGACCTGATCGCGGGCGTTGTCTTTTTCCTGCTTGGACACCACCTCGTCGCTGCTCAGCGCGGACACCCGTTGCAGCTCGCGCTGGGCGATGGCGTGCTTGACCTGCAGCAGCGTCAGCGCCTGCCGCGCCTCGTCGCGCTCCTGCTCGCGCACCTTCATCGCCAGATTGGCCTCGCGGTCATCGATGCGGGCCAGCACCGCGCCGGGTTTGACCTCGGCGCCTTCTTCCACCGACACCTCGCGAATGATGCCGGCGCGCGGCGCGGCGATATTGATCACCCCGCCTTCTATGCTGACGCGGCCCTTGGCGATGGCGGCCCACGGCGATTGCTGGACCGGCGCGGGAGGCGGCGGTTCGGAGCAGCCGGCCAGCAACAGGCTCAAAGCCAGCAGCGGGCCCAGGCGCAGCGGGGTCTTGGGAATAGGGCTGCTCATGCTACCTCCATCGGCGTGTTGTGGACGCGCAGGTCTTTGACCACCTGGCCGTCTTCCAGGGTGATGACGCGGTCGGCGTGTTTGATCAGGCGGTTGTCGTGCGACACGCCCAGCACCGTGGTGCCTTGTTCCTGGGCGATCTGGTGCAAGAGGTCGATCACCACTTGGCCGTTATGGCTGTCCAGCGCGCTGGTGGGTTCGTCGGCGAACATCAGCTTGGGCCGCTTGACCAGCGCGCGGGCGATGGCGACGCGCTGCTTTTCGCCGCCGGACAATTCCATGGGCCGCAGCTTGGCGCGCGGGCCCAGGCCCACCAGTTCCAGCGCCTCCTGGGCGCGCTTCTCGGCTTCCGGCTTGCTGATCTTGGGGCCGTAGTTCAGCGGCAGCAGCACGTTTTCCAGCGCGGTCAGCGAGGCGAACAGATTGAAGCCCTGGAACACGAAACCGCAATGCTCCAGGCGGAAGCGGCTCAACTCCTCGATGGAGCGCCGGGTCAGCTCCAGCCCCAGCGCGGTGACGCGGCCGGAGCTGGGCGGCAGCAGGCCGGAGAGCACGGACAGCAAGGTGCTCTTGCCGGAGCCGGACGGACCGATGATCAGGGTCAGTTCGCCGGGCAGGATGGACAGCGAGATATTGGTGAGCACGGTTTGCTCGGTCTTGCCGTTGCTGAACGAGCGGTTCAGGTTTTCGCCGACGATGGCGGGAGAGGCGGACATGAGAGTCTCCTTATCGCAATAGGGTGGAGGGTTCGGCCTGGTTCAGCGCGCGCAGCGCGGACAGACCGGACAGCAGAGCGATGCCCAGCACCAGGGTGCCGGTGGCCAGGCAGCCCCACACCGGCACTTCCAGCGCGATGTGGGCGTGGCGCGCGGCCATCACCAGCAGCGCGCCGACCACGGCGGTGATCACCAGGCCGGCGAGGCCGACCCAGAAGGACTGCTCCAGAATCACGGCGCGCAAGGAGGAGGAGGACACGCCCAAGGCGCGCAGGGTGGCGTATTCGCGCAGCGCGGCGACGATGGCCGCCATCAGCGTCTGGCTGGTGATGACGATGCCGACCAGCAGGCCCAGCGCGGAGGAGAACAGGAAGCCGGAGCCGGCGCCGGACTCGAATAGCCAATACACCTGCGACTGGATGGAGAACTCCTCGGCGGTCCACACCTGGAAGGGCTTGAAGCTGCCGGCCGGTTGCAGCTGGTCGCGCACCAGTTCGGCGCGGCTGGGGTCGCGCAGCCGGGCCAGGAAGTAGTCGGTGGCGTCGTTGCGCAGATTGGGGTCGATGCGGCGCGCGGTGTTCAGCGAGGTCAGGATGTTGGCCCCGCCCATCGCGCGCATGCCGTTGACGGTGCCGCCGATGCGCACCCGCTTGCCGCTGAGTTCGGCGTAGTCGCCGATCTTGACGCCCAGCTTTTCCAGATCGCTCTCATCCACCAGCACGGTGCTGGGCACCGTCAGCTCCTGGCGCAGCGCCGGGGTGAGCAAGGTGGCGAAGGTCATCGCCTGCGGGCGCGGGTCGATGCCGATCAGCACCGCGCTGAGCTTGCCGCCGCCGGGGCGCTGCCAGTCCGCCATGGTCCAGGTGAAGCGTTCCACCGAGGTGACCTCGGGATGCGCCCAAAGGTTGTTCTCGGTCTTGCCGGGAATCGGCCGGGCCAGATCCACGCTCTGAGTGGCCGGGTAGCCCACCCAAAGATCGGCGCTGGAGCGGTCTATGTAAACGCCTACCGAGCTGAACATGCCCAAGAGCAGGCTGAGCTGCACTTGCACCAGCAGGCCGGCGAAAGCCACCGCCAGCACCGCCGGCAGGAAGCGGCGCCACTCGTAGATCAGCGAGGCGCGAGCGAGGGAGACCATGGTCAGGCCTCCGCGCTGCAGCCGGGCCGGCAGGGGGGATGGTTGGGCTGGGGCATGACTGTCTCCGGGGTGAAATGAGGGCAGTATGCCTATTCCTGCTTAGGGTTTTCTGAGCGCGGCCAAGCGTGAATAAGGCGGAGTCGGCGTACGGGATTTCCCTAGTATTAATACCACTGGTATTAGTCTGGATATTGAATTTGAATGCCAATTCAATAAGCCGCTGTTCTTATTGCCTGCTCAGACTCTCCTCAGTTTTCTTTTTCAAGCTTGGTTTTTTTATTTTTCAGTAATGGATTTACTAAAAAATAATGACTTTGGCATTGGTGTGTCAATAAAGATACATCATTAAAATCAATGATTTGCTTTGTTCTGTATATATTTTTCTCCAGATCTGTGGAGGTAAATCAGTCAACTGCAAGAAAGCCCTAAGGAAACACTAAGATTTCAACGTCATAATTTTCCAAAACCGGATTTGACAGTTTCGGTTGTAAAGATTTTGTCAAGTTGAGATCGCGGTTTTGGATGTGGTTTGCGTAATAGGCAGCAGGCGCGTGCGGCGGTTCGCCGGACGCGAATTCGATCCAGGCTTTGCGTGCGGGACCGGATTTAAAGAAAGGCAGTCGACCCTGGCCGTGCGGCCGGCGATTGCGCTTCCCGGTTGGTGCGCGGCGGCAAGCGAATGATGCGAAACAGCAGGTTCACCGCGGGAGGAGCAATGAGCAAGACCGTAGCTAGCAGGATAGGACCGGGCACGGTGGATATCGCGATTGTGGGCATGGCCAGCCACTTTCCCGATGCGGCCACCTTGTACGATTTCTGGACCAATATCGTCGACAAGAAGGATTCCCTGACCGACATCGACCAGAAGAACGGCGATGAATACTGGCGCAAGGAAGACTATTACAGCGCGGACCCGAGCGCCGCCGACAAGACTTACGGCCATCGCGCCGGTTTCGTGCCGGCCATCGATTTCGATCCGGTGGAATTCAAACTGCCGCCGCTGATGCTGGAGTCCATCAGCACCGCGCAGATCTTCGCGCTGCACGTGGCCAAACAGGCGATGCTGGACGCCAGGCTGGTGGGCGAGGACGCCTTGCCGGTGGATAAAGACCGCGTGGGCGTGATCCTGGGCGGCGCCGGCAACGGCAACACTTCCTTCTCGCTGGCCTTCCGCCAGCAGGAGCCGTATCTGCGCAAGGTGCTGAACCACGCCGGCCTGCCCGGCGCGGTGGCCGATGAGGTCATCGACCGCGTCAACCATCTCTATCTGGAATGGAACGAGGACAGCTTCCCCGGCTTCCTCGGCAATGTCGCCTGCGGCCGCATCGCCAGCTACTTCGATCTGGGCGGCACCTCTTATATGGTGGACGCCGCTTGCGCCAGCAGCCTGGCCGCGATCAAGGCGGCGGTGGGCGAGTTGGTGGACGGCAGCTGCGACGTGGTGCTGACCGGCGGCGTCAACCTGGAAAACTCGATCTTCTCCTTCCTGTGCTTCAGCAAGACGCCGGCCCTGTCCAAGAGCAATCTGTCGCGGCCCTTCGACGAATCCTCGGACGGCATGATGCTGGGCGACGGCGTGGGCTTCCTGGTGCTCAAGCGCCTGGAAGACGCCGAGCGCGACGGTGATCGCGTTTACGCGGTGATCAAATCCTTGCAGGCCTCCAGCGACGGCCGCGCCAAGAGCATTTTCGCGCCGCGTCACGAAGGCCAGGTCAAGGCGATGCAACGCGCTTACGCGCGCGCCGGCATTTCTCCGGCCGAGATCCAGCTGGTGGAGGCGCACGGCACCGGCACCCAGTCCGGCGACGAGACCGAGATCAAGAGCTTGCGCGCGGTGTTCGAGGCCGGCGGCGCTCAGCCCGGCTCGGTGGCCATCGGCAGCGTCAAATCGCAGATCGGCCATACCCGTTGCGCCGCCGGCGCGGCGGCGATGATGAAGGCCGCGCTCGGCCTCTATCACAAGGTGTTGCCGCCCACCATCAACGTCAGCCAGCCCAGCCGCGAACTGGCGGACAGCGCCAGCCCCTTCTACGTCAACATCGACAGCCGGCCCTGGCTGAGCCCGGTGGACGGCGCGCCGCGCCGCGCCGCCTTGAGCGCCTACGGCTTCGGCGGCACCAACTACCACGCCATCATGGAAGAGCATCAGGCGCGGCCGCAGGGCGATTTCCGCCTGAACCTGCGCCCGGAAGTGGTGCTGCTGCACGCGGACGGCCCGGAGCAGCTGCTGGCGCTGGCCGAGCACAAGCTGGATGCCTTCCGCGCCGAAGACGCCGGTTATCAGTTCCGTCTGCACCAAGGCGCGGCGGCGCGCGCGCCGGCCGATTCCGCGCGCCTGGCTTTCGTCGCGGGCTCCGCCGAACAGGCGGCCGGCCTGCTGGACGAGGCGATCAAGCTGCTGCGGGCGCGGCCGGATCAGGACTGGGAACACCCGCTGGGCATTTACTACAAGCGCGAGGCGGCTCCGCTGGCCGGCCGCGTGGTGGCCTTGTTCCCCGGACAGGGCGCGCAGTACGTGAACATGGGCCGCGACATCGCCAACGATTACCCGGCGATGCGCGAAACCCTGGAAGGCCTGGACGCCGCGGCGCACGCCGACGGGCTGCCGCTGCCTTCGGCGGCGATTTTCCCGCCGCCGGCCTTCGACGCGGAGACGGCGGACCGCCAGATGGCGGAGCTGACCCAAACCCGCACCGCGCAGCCGGCGATAGGCGCGATCAGCGCCGGCTACTACAAGCTGCTGCGCGGTCTGGGCCTGCGGCCGGACTTCCTGGCCGGCCACAGCTACGGCGAGGTGACCGCTCTGTGGGCCGCCGGCGTCTTGAGCGACGAGAACTTCTACCGCGCCTCGCTGGCGCGCGGCGCGGCGGTGGCCAGCCCGGTGCCGGGCGGCGAGCCGGGCGCGATGCTGGCGGCCTCGCTGCCGGAGAGCGAAGCCAGCGCGGTGCTGGAGCGCTTCCCGGAGCTGGTGGTGGCCAATTACAACTCGCAGCAGCAACTGGTGTTCGGCGGCGCCGGCGACATCATCCGCCAGGCCCATGAGTTCCTGAACGAGCGCAAGGTGCGCAGCCAGGTGCTGGCGGTGTCGGCGGCCTTCCACACCGACTTCGTGCGCCACGCTTGCGCGCCGTTCGAGGCCAGCCTGGCCGGCATTCCGTTCCAGGCGCCGCAAGCCGCGGTGTACTCCACCGCCAGCGGCGAGCGCCACGCCGACGACCCGGCCAAGATCAAGCAGTCCTTGATCGGCCAACTGGTCAGCCCGGTGCGCTTCCAGCAAACCATTGAACGCATTCATCAGCAGGGCGGCTATCTCTTCGTCGAGATCGGCCCCAAGGGCATTCTGGGCAAGCTGGTGGCGGACATCCTCAAGGACAAGCCGCACGCGGTGGTGTCGCTGAACCCCAGCGCCAACGGCGAGGAAGCCCTGCAATTCAAGCGCGCGCTGGCGCGGCTGGCGGTGGAGGGGGTGGAGCTGAGCTCCACCGATCCGCAGGCGGCGCTGCCGCTGGCGACGGCGCCCAAGAAAAAGGCGCTGACTTACACAATGAGCGGCGGCTTCTTCTACTCGGAGAAAGCCAAGCAGCGCCGCGCGCACGCCATGCGCAAGGATACGCGCGTCATCGACGCCTTCATCGACGAGCGGCTCGCCGCCAGCTCGCCGCCGCGGGCGCCGGAGACGGAGCGGGATAGTACGGTAGTGGTGGAAACTTTGGTCGACAACAGGGACGACATGGTGTGGCTGGAGCCGGTCCATGTCATAAGCGGAGAGGGAATCATGCAACGCAGTAGCTCGGACAACGAAGTATTGAGCGTATTGGACGCGCAAATCCAGGCGCAGAACATGCTCAGCCAGGTGCACCAGCAGTTCCAGCTGAATCAGAAGGACTACATTCAGCTGCTGGATTCGCTGATGAACAAGCAATACACCTTGCTGGAGAAATTCCAGGGCAGCCAGCAACTGACGGAAGTGGTGGCCAGCCTGGGCCAGAGCCTGCAGCTGCTGGACAAGAACCAGGAGCTCTACCACGTCAACCACGAACATTATTTCGACAACCAGCAAGCTTTGCTGGGCGCCGACGTCGCCGCCCGCGGCGGCCAGGTGGCCGCTCGCCTGCAACAGCGCGCGCCGCTGGAAGTGAGCTTGCCGACGCCGCGCGCCGCGGTGGAATTGCCGGCGGCCGCGCCCCTGGCTCAGCCCGCCGCCGCGCCCGCCGCCCCGGCGCCTCAAGTGAGCGCGGTGCAGGCGCCCAAGCCGACGCTGCAGGAGATTCCGCAAGCAGCCGCTCCGGTCGCCGCGCCGGCCCCGGTAGCCGCGCCCGCTCCGGCAGCCGCCGCGCCCGCCGCCGCGATCAGCGCCGAGGACCAGGCCCTGATCCAGCGCTTCGAAGCCTTGACCGAGGCCGACCTGATCAAGCAACTGATCGCCATCGTCAGCGACCGCACCGGCTACCCGGCCGACATGATCAATGAAGACATGGATCTGGAAGCCGACCTGGGCATCGATTCGATCAAGCGCCTGGAAATCTTCGGCGCCATGTTCGACCAGCTGTCCGCCGAGGTGCCGCACTTCCAGGACATGGAAAAACAGAAGGACATGGAAACCTTCGACATCGACGCCTTCAGCAACATCCGCAAGATGGGCGGCTTCTTCAAGCAGACCATCTCCGAACTGCTGACCGAGCTGAAGCAGGGCGGCGCCGCCGCGCCGGCCGCGGAAGCCGCTCCGGCGCCGGAGGCCGCGCCGGCCCCGGTCTCCAGCGAGCCCGCCTTGCACGAAACCCCGGCGGCGGAGGCCAAGCCCTTGCGTCAGCTGGGCGTGGTGTCGTCCACCAAGAAACTGGTGTCCGACGTTGCCGTGGAGGACTCCGCAGCAAAAAAATCCCTAGCTGAGCCCCGGGAGACGGCATCTGCCCTCGCTCAGCAATCCCCTGTAAGTGATGCCCATACGGTAGCCGCGTCCATCCATCGTTTTCAGGCGCGGAAACAAGCTTTGCCCAAGCCGGACCTGCTGGAGCTGGCCGCCGGCCGGCTCTGGCTGCTGACCGACGACGGCAAGGGTTTAAGCGAAGAAGTGGCCAAACAGCTGCTGGCCCACGGCCAGCAGGTGGCGCGGCTGGTGTTCAAGTGGCAGCAGGCCAAGGGCCAGCGCAAGGCGATCAAGCACGTCAACGACTACGTGCTGGAACGCGCCGACGAGCTGGCGCTGGAAGACGTGCTGTCGCGGATCGCGGTGGCCGAAGGGCAGGTGGGCGGCTTCATCCACCTGCAAGCGCCGGCCGGCAACGTCAAATCGCTGGCCAACGCCTTCGCCGCGGCCGAGTACGACACCGCTCAGGCCTTGTTCCTGCTGGCCAAGCTGCTGCAGCCCTCGCTGACGCAGCCCGGTCTCGGCCGCGCCTGCTTCTTCGTGGCCAGCCAGCTGGACGGCGAGCTGGGCACCGCCCGGCGCGCCGCCTTCCCGGTGGCTGCCGCCGGCGTCAGCGGCCTGAGCAAGGCGCTGAACATCGAGTGGGAAGACGTGTTCTGCCGCACCGTGGATTTCGATCCCAAATGCGGCAAGAGCGCCATCGCCGCGATGTTGCTGGAAGAACTGCGCGACGTGCAGTCCGACGTGGCCGAAGTGGGCCGCGGCGTCAAGGGCGAGCGGATGACGCTGGGCTTCGAGGCGGCGCCGACCGACCCGCAGGCCGTGGCCGGCATCGACGCCAAGACCGTGTTCCTGGTCACCGGCGGCGCGCGCGGCATCACCGCCGAGTGCGTGATCGCGCTGGCCAAGCGTTATCCGGCCCGCTTCGCGCTGCTGGGCCGCACCCGCATCGACGCGCCGCTGCCGGAATGGGCGGAGGGCGGCGGCGAAGTGGCCGAGCTCAAGGCGCGCGCCATCCGCCATCTGCAACAGCAGGGCGAGACGGTGACCCCGGTCAAGGTGGACGCCTTGCTCAAGGAGCTGCTGCAACTGGCTGAGGTGCGCGCCACCATCGCCCGGATCGAGCAGGCCGGCGGCCAGGCCATCTATCTGGCTTGCGACATCGGCGACGCCAAGGACGTGGCGCGGGCGGCGGCGGAAGCGCAGCGGCAGCTGGGCCCCATCCGCGGCATCATCCACGGCGCCGGCAACCTGGCTGACAAGCGCATCGAGAAAAAGACCCCGGCCGATTTCCGCTCGGTGTTCCACACCAAGGTGAAAGGGCTGGAGAACCTGCTGGCGGCGGTCAAGCCGGACGGTTTGCGTCATCTGGTGCTGTTCTCCTCGGTGTCGGGCTTCTTCGGCAACGCCGGCCAGACCGATTACGCGATGGCCAACGACGCGCTGAACAAGTTCGCCTATCTGTACCAGACCCTGTACCCGAAACAGCAGGTGCGCAGCATCAACTGGGGTCCGTGGGACAGCGGCATGGTCAACGACGTGCTGAAGAAGGCCTACGCCGACCGCGGCCTGGCCATCATCCCCACCGCCGTGGGCGCGCAGTTCTTCGTCGACGAGTTCGCCGCCGGTCTGGTGCCGCAGGTGATCGTGGGCGGCGGCAGCTACAAGGTGGGGCGCAAGCAGAAGACCCTGCCGGCGCTGACCCGGGTGGAGCGCGAGCTGGACCCGGCCGTCAACGGCTTCCTGGGCGATCACGTGGTGGGCGGACAGCCGGTGCTGCCGGCCACCGCCGCGGCCGGCTGGATGGTGCAGCTGTGCGAAGACCTGCTGCCCGGCTATCGGCTGGAGACGCTGACGGACTTCCGCGTGCTCAAGGGCGTGGTGTTCGACGCCGGCGAACAGCGGCGCTTCATCGCCGAACTGCGGCCGGTGGCTGAAGCCGGCGGCAACGGCGACCGCCACACGCTGGAGGTGAGCATCTACAACCAGGTGGACGGGGCCGCGCTGAACCGCTACCAGGCGCGGGTGACCATGAGCCGGCTGGCGGCGGAAGCGCCGCTGGACGGGCCCAAGGCGCCGGCGGGCGAGCCGCTGGAGCATGCGCCGCTGTACGGCGACATGCGCGACGGCGCCTGGCTGTTCCACGGCCCGGCCTTCCGCGGCGTGCAGTCCTTGTTCCGTCTCGACGGCCAGGGCTTGCAAGCCGGCGGTAGGCTGGCCGCCGCGGGCGGACAGGGGCAGTTCCCGGTGAACTCCTTCAACCCCTACCTGGCGGACGTGGCTTTGCAAACGCCGCTGATCTGGCTGATGTCGCAGTCGGACAAGGCGGGGCTGCCGCTGCAGATCGCCGAGTGGCGGCAGTACGCGCCGCTGGCTTTCGACCAGGCCTTCTATCTGAGCATGGCGGTCACGGCGCAAACCGCGACCACTCTGCTGGCCGACGTCACCGTCCACGGCGCCGACGGCAAGGTGTACAGCAAGCTGTCCGGCTTGCAGTTCACCGTGTCGAAGAAGCTGCGGCAGCTGATGTGCGACCCGGAGGCCAGCGTGGCGGTGTGACGCGAGCAAGGCTGCGCCTGCGGGCGCAGCCGGTCCGGAGCGCGGCGACGCGTTCCGGCCATACAGCCGAGGCGCGGCGGCGGAAGGTCCGCCTTGCCGCCGCCGCACTCGAAATCGGCCCGCGCCGGTTCAATCCTGATCCCGCGCCGCCGCCCGCCGCCTCAACAGCGGCCGGCGGCGGAGGGGGACGGTTGCGCCCAAGGTTTGGGAATGTTGGCTCTACTTTAGGCATGAATGCACTATGGAAGAAATCGCCATTATCGGATTAGGCTGCCTGTTTCCAGGCGCCGAAACGCCAGAACAGTACTGGCGCAACCTGCTGGAGCGGCGGGATTGCACCTCGGAATTGAGCCGGGAAGAGCTGGGCGTGGACCCGGCGTTGTATCGCCACCCGGTGCCGGGCACCGCGGACAAGATCGCCTACAACAAGAACGGCCATGTGCGCGGCTTCAAGCTGGACGCCGGCCGCTACCGCCTGCCGGCCGCGCAGCTGGAAGCGCTGGACCCCTTGTTCCAATGGACGCTGTACGCGGCGGAACAGGCTTTGATCGACGC
This sequence comes from Chromobacterium sp. Panama, assembly GCF_003052555.1. Classification (NCBI taxonomy): domain Bacteria; kingdom Pseudomonadati; phylum Pseudomonadota; class Betaproteobacteria; order Neisseriales; family Chromobacteriaceae; genus Chromobacterium; species Chromobacterium sp. Panama. The sequence continues at coordinate 2,232,125 of NZ_QARX01000001.1, read as the reverse complement.
CGGCCAGGGTGTGGGCCACAGCGCCGAGGCGCTGGAGCGCTGCGGCCTGATCATCGGCAATATCGGCATGCCCACGCACGCCGGCAAGAAGCTGCTCAACGGTTTCTACCAAGGCATCCTGGAACCCTACGTCCAGGAACTGCTGCAACGCGACGATTTCCATTTCCGCCAGCCCTGGCAGGCGGAAGGCTTGTCCGATCTCAATCTGATGACCGGCAGCCACAACGCCACGCTGGCGGCCCAGGCGCTGGGCCTGGCCGGCCCCAGCTTCGCGCTGGACGCGGCTTGCGCCTCCGCGCTGTACGCCATCCGCGTGGCCAGTTACTACCTGCAAAGCGGCAAGGCCGACCTGATGCTGGCCGGCGCGGTCTGCCACGCCGACCACATCTACATCGATCACGGCTTCAATGTGTTGCAGGCCTTCCCGGCCGACGGCCAGTCGGTGCCGTTCGACCGCAACTCCCAGGGTCTGAAGGCCGGCGAGGGCGCCAGCGTGATCGCGCTCAAGCGCTACGCCGACGCGGTGCGCGACAAGGACCGCATCTACGGCGTGATTGAGTCCATCGGCCTGTCCAACGACGGCGGCGCCAAGCACATCCTGGTGCCGGACCTCAACGGTCAACTGCTGTCGCTGAAGCGCGCCTACGACGGCGTGGACAAGAACATCGATTATCTGGAATGCCACGCCACCGGCACCCCGGTGGGCGATCAGGTGGAGCTGGGCTCGGTGGAGACCTTCTTCGCCGACCAGGCGCAGCGGCCGCTGATCGGCGCCAACAAGGGCAATATCGGCCATATGCTGACCGCCTCCGGCATGGCCAGCATCCTCAAAGTGCTGCTGGCGATGCGCAGCGGCGTGATCCCGCCGACGCTGAACGTGGAAGACATGGTCAGCACCCCGGGCGGCCAGCTGGACATCCGCCACGTGGTGCGCGACACCACGCCGTGGCCGCAGCGCGGCCAGGCCAAGCGCGCCGGCATCAACGCCTTCGGCTTCGGCGGCGTCAACGGCCACATGGTGCTGCGCGAACACCGCGCCGACGCGCCGGTGACCGCCTGGCCGCAGCTGCCGGCCGAACAGCAAAGCCTGGCCATCGTCGGCGTGGGCGTGGCGCTGGCCGACACCGAAACCCCGGACGCCTTGCTGCGGACGGTGGCCGAGGGCCGCAGCCACTTCCGCCCGCTGCCGCGCACCCGCTGGCTGGGCCTGGAGGGGCGCGCCGACGTGCTGGGCGCGCGCGGTTACCGTCAGGCGCCGGCGGGCGCCTATATCGAGCAGTTCGACTTCGACTGCAAGCGCTTCAAGCTGCCGCCCAAGGTGGTGGGCAGCCATCTGCTGTCGCATTTGTTCCTGATGCCCATCGCCGAGCGCGCCTTCTACGACGCCGGCTACCAGCTGGACGGCCACAAGCGCAATATCGCCGTCATCGTCGCCGGCGACGTCGACTACAGCTGCTCGCGCTATCAGGCGCGCAACGAGATGGCCTGGCAGGTGCGCGACAGCCTGGCGCACAGCGGCATCTCGCTGAGCGAGGCGCAGACCGCGGCGCTGGAAACCATCGTCAAGGACAGCCTGTTCCCGGAACCGTATCCGGAAGGCATCACCGGCGGCATCGGCAATGTGGTGGCCAGCCGCATCGCCGCCCATCTGAAGCTGGACGGCCCGGCCTTCTCGCTGTGCGCGCATGAAAACGCCGCCTTCAAGGCGATAGAACTGGCGCAATTCATGTTGTCCGAGCAATTGGTGGATGCGGTCATCGTCGCCGGCGGCAGCTTCGCCGGCGGTCTGGAAAACGTCTTGTGGGCGCCGCGCCGCGGCGCCGGCCATGTCGACGCGCCGGTGGGCGAGGGCGGCGGCGTGGTGGTGCTCAAGCGCGAGCAGGCGGCCTTGGAAGCCAAGGACCGCGTCTACGCGGTGATGCGCGGCCTGGCCATCGGCCACGCCTGCGGCGACAGCACCGAGTTTCAACCGGCGGCGGACGCGGTGGCGCGCTCGGCGGCGGCGGCCTTGCGCCAGGCCGGCGCGGATCCGGCGTCGGTGGGCTATCTGGAGCTGAGCGGCGGCGCGCTGGCCAGCGACAACCAGGTGGAAATCGACGGCCTGTCCCGGGTTTACCGCGACAGCGGCGTCGCCGCCGGCTCGGTGGCCGCCAACTACGGCCAGCTGGCCTCGGCTCAGGGCATCGTCAGCGTGATCAAGGCCGCGCTCTGCCTGCATCGCCGGCAGCTGCCCGGCGCGGCGGCGCTGGCCGCCTATCCGGAGGCCGCGCTGCGCGCCGTGTTCCGCGCCGGAGAAACCGGCGCGGCCTGGCCGGCGCCGGCCGGCGGTCTGCGGCTGGCGGCGGTCAACAGCCTGGGCCTGGACCGCGGCTACGCCCATATGATTCTGCAAGAGCCCGGCGAGGCCAATCGCCTGGAAGCCAGAACGCCGACGCCGCCGCAGACGGGCGGTCCGGCCCTGGTCGCCACCGTGCACACCGGCCGCGAACACACCATCGCCGAGATGATCGTCAACGACGCCAACCGCGCGCTGTTCGGCGACGTCAAGCCCTGGCGGCGTCCGCAGCCGGTGGCGGAACCGGCGCAGCCGCAGCCGGCCGCCGCGGCGCCGGCCGACAGCGAAGCGCCGGTCTTGCAAAGGCAGCACAGCCGTCAGGCGCAGACCCAGCTCAGCTATCTGCAGGCCGAGCAGCGTTTCTACCAGCGCATCGCGCAACTGCTGGGCGCCGGCGCGCCGGCCGGTCAGCGCCGCGCGGCCAAGCCCAAGGCCGCGGCGCCGGTGCCGCCGCGCCCGCGTCCGCTGTTCGACGAAGCGCAGCTGGTGGAGCTGACCGACGGCTCCATCGCCAAGGTCTTGGGCCCGGATTACGCCGAGGCCGACAGCTACCCGATCCGCACCCGCATGCCGTCGCCGCCGTATATGTTCGCCTCGCGCATCACCGCGCTGTCGGCGCAGCCGGGCAAGCTGGAGCCGTGCTTCATCGAGTGGGAATACGATCTGCACCCCGACGCCTGGTACGTGTCCGACGGCCTGGTGCCGGCCTTCGTGTCGCTGGAAGCCTCGCACGCGATGATCGTCGCCTTCACTTATATCGGCTGCGACCAGCTGTTCAAGGGCCAGCTGCGCTACCGGGCGGTGGACAGCCAGACCACGGTCTACGGTCCCTTGCCCAAGGCCGGCGAAGTGCTGCGCGGACGGGTCAACATCAAGTCCTTCCTCAAGGTGGGCAAGAACGTGCTGATCGCCTACGAGTATCTGTGCTACGTCGGCGATAGGCTGAGCTTCAAGCTGGAGGCCAATTCCGGCTTCTTCCTGCCCAAGGACATCGAAAAATCCAAGGGGGTCAACACCGCGCCCTATCTGAAAGCCGGCCAGCCGGCCGAGCCGTTCCAGCCGCCGCTGCGCTGCGGGCGCGCGTCCTTCGACAACAGCCATATCGAGGCCCTGCAGCGCGGCGATTTCGTCGCCTGCTTCGGCGACGCCGCCTACGCCGCGTCGCGCGCGCCGCGCTTGTACGCGCCGGCGGCCAAGATGCTGGACCGGGTGGTGTCCATCTCCGCCTCCGGCGGCGCCTTCGGCCTGGGCGAGGCGGTGGCCGAACGCGACATCGACCCCAGCCACTGGGTGTTCCGCGCCCACTTCAAGAACGACCCGGTGATGCCCGGCACCTTCCTAGTGGAAGGCTGCGAGCAACTGGTCAAGTTCTACCTGTGCTACCTGGGGCTGTACTCGCTGCCGGGCATGGTGCCGCACGCGCTCAGCCCGCACAGCTACAGCGCCAAGTTCCGCGGCGAAGTGAAGTGCGAGGCCGACACCCTGCGTTACCGGCTCACCTGCAAATCCATCCACTGCGACTACCAGGCCGACGGCCAGCTGGAGCGGATGGCGCTGGTCTTCCTCGCGGAGATCATTTACCGCGGCAACGTCATCGGTATGTGCGACAACCTAGGCGCCGGCTTCAGCCGAGCGCCGGCAGCGGCGGACGCTTCGGCGCCGGCGCTGACAGCGATAGAGGCATGAATGAACCAAGACAAGCTTTGCGTGGCGCCGCGCTTTGCGGCCCCGGTGTACAAATGGCAGGGCCATGCCGGCAAGTTCCAGCAGACGCCGGAACAGGCTCAGGCCCAGTTGCTGGACCTGGCGCGGCCGCTGCACGTGCTGCGCCAGCAGGACGCGGTGCTGCTGGAACCGGCCGGCGGCCTGGCCGGCAACGGCCAGGTGGATTGCCTGGGCATGGTGCCGGCGATGTTGCCGGAATACTTCGGCGATCCGTCCTTCCTGCGTGACTACGGTGTGCGCTTCGCCTATTACGCGGGCGCCATGGCCGGCGGCATCAACTCCGAGGACATGGTGATCGCGCTGGGTTCGCGCCGCATCCTCAGCGCCTTCGGCGCCGGCGGCCTGACGCTGGAGCGCATCGGCAGCGCCATCCGCCGCATCAAGCAGGCGCTGCCCAACGGCCCGTACGCGATCAACCTGCTGCACAACCCCAGCCAGCCGGACTGGGAGATGAACTGCGTCAAGCTGTTCATCGAACAGGACGTCAAGGTGGTGGAGGCCTCGGCCTACGTCAATCTGTCCGCCGCCATCGTCTACTACCGGGTCAAGGGCCTGGAAGCCGGCGACAAGGGCGCGGTGATCCGCCGCAACCGCGTGATCGCCAAGGTGTCGCGCCGCGAAGTGGCGCAGCATTTCCTCAGCCCGGCGCCGGAGAAGATCGTGCGCAAGCTGCTGGCCGACGGCCTGATCAGCGAGCGCCAGGCGGAGCTGGCCAAGAAAGTGCCGATGGCCGACGACATCACCGTGGAAGCGGATTCCGGCGGCCACACCGACAACGGCCTGCTCAGCTGCGTTTTCCGCTCCATCGCGGAGCTGCGCGACGAAATCTGCGCCGGCCAGGGCTATCCCTTCACCGTGCGCGTCGGCGCCGCCGGCGGCATCGGCAGCCCGCACGCCACGCTGGCGGCGTTCTCGCTGGGCGCCGCCTACGTGGTCACCGGCTCCATCAACCAGGCCTGCGTCGAAGCCGGCACCTCGGACCCGGTCAAGCAATTGCTGGGCAAGGCCAAGATCGCGGACATGGCGATGGCGCCGTCGGCCGATATGTTCGAGCTGGGCGCCAAGGTGCAGGTGCTCAAGGGCGGCAGCATGTACGCGGTGCGCGCGCAGAAGCTGCACGGCCTGTACAAGCAGTACCCCGGCCTGGAGCAGATCCCGGCCGCCGAAGTGGCCAGCCTGGAACAGCAGGTGTTCCGTCAGCCGCTGGCCCAGGTATGGGCCGACACCGAGGCCTTCTTCGCCGGCCGCGGCAACCAGGCGCTGATAGACGCCGCCAACGCCAACCCCAAGAAAAAGATGGCGCTGCTGTTCCAGTGGTATCTGGGCCAGTCCTCGCGCTGGGCGATTTCCGGCGCGGCCGAGCGCGCGGTCGATTACCAGATCTGGTGCGGCGCGGCGATGGGCGCGGCCAACGAGTGGCTGCAAGGCAGCGAGCTGGCGCCGGTGGCCAAGCGCAAGGTGGCCGACATCGCGGTGGAGCTGATGGCCGGCGCCGCCTACCTGAGCCGCGTGGCGGCCTTGCGCCAGCTGGGCGTCCTGACGCCGCAGCGGCTGGAGCGTTACCGCCCGCTCAGCGCCCGCATGACGGCGCTGGACGAAGACGACATCGGACCCGAACCCGAATTGAATGACATCCCGTCATCAACCGTAGCACCAACCGTAGCATCACAGGGCAAGCAAGAGGAGAGCAGGAATATGGAAGGCAATACCAAGCTGTCGCTGATCAAGTCCAAGGATTTTTACAAGCAATGCTGGGAGCTGCTGCCGGGCGGCACCCATTACAACTTCGGCGACCCGGAACGGCCGCTGGTGGTGCCGTTCAATCGCGGCCGCAACTCCCGGGTCTGGGATCTGGACGGCAATGAACACCTGGACCTGTTCTGCAAATTCGGCGCGCTCTTCGTCGGCCACCACAACGAGGCTTACAACGAAGCGCTGATCCGCTACATGCAGAAAGTGACCTCGGTGGACACTTGCGACCTGGAAGTCGAAGTCTGCGAACTGATGGTCAAGCACATCCCTTGCGCCGAGATGATCCGCTTCTGCCTGAGCGGCACCGAGGCGGTGCAGAACGCGCTGCGCCTGGCGCGCGGCTTCACCGGCAAGCAGCGCTTCATCCGCTTCCACGGCCACTACCACGGCAACGCCGACAACATCATGGGCGGCCGCAAGCGCCAGGACCTGAGCTTCCCGGTGCCGGAAACCTTCAAGGGCGACCTGCTGGACACCCTGGGCCGCGCCGACGGCGCGCTGGAAGACCAGTCCTTCATGCTGCCGTGGAACGACATCCAGGTGCTGGAAGCCACCATCGAGCGCTACCACAATGAAATCGCCGCGGTGCTGATGGAGCCGATCTGCGTCAACGGCGGCGGCATCTTCCCGCGCGAAGGCTATCTGGAGCGCGCCAAGGAAATCTGCGAGAAGTACAACATCGTGCTGATCTTCGACGAGATCATCACCGGCGTGCGTCTGGGCCTGTCCGGCGCCCAGGGCATCCTCGGCGTCACCCCGCACCTGTCCACCTTCGGCAAGGCGCTGGGCGGCGGCTCGATGCCGATCTCCGCCATCGCCGGCCGTCGCGACATCATGGACCTCTACACCCGCGGCAAGGTGATCCACGCCGGCACCTTCAACGGCTACCCGCTGGGCCTGGCCGCGATCAAGAGCACTTTCGAGCTGATCGAACAGGACCCGGGCTGCTACGAGCGCATGGGCCGCTTCACCGAGCAGATCTCCGACACCTTCATCAAGGCCGCTCACGCCAACGATCTGCCGCTGGTGGTGCAGGGCATGCCCACCGCGCTGGTCTACCACTCGCAGGACACCATGGTGGACCGCTCCGAGGGCTACAGCGACAAGGTCAAGTTCTGCGACATCATCATCCGCGAGATCTCCAAGCGCTACGGCATCCAGTTCTCGCCGCTGTCGCGGATCTACTCCAACCTGCTGATGAACCAGGACGACGTGCGCTTCTTCGAAGAACGCATCTTCGACGCCATGGCCAACGCCCGCAAAGTGATCGACATCGCCTTCAAGGAAGGAGAGGTGGCGTGACCCGGCAAGTCGCCGTCGTCACCGGCGCGGCCGGCGGCTTCGGCAGCGCCATCGTCAAGTCGCTGCTGGAAGTGGGCTACGCGGTGGCGGCCACCGATGTGGACGCCGCCGCGCTGGAGCAGCTGGGCCGGGAGCTGGATTGCCCGGACAGCCTGCGCGGCTTCGTGATGGACGTGACCGACCCCGACAGCGTGGACGCCGCCAGCGCCGCCATCGTCGAGCGCATGGGCGCCAACATCACGGTGCTGGTCAACAACGCCGGCGTCATCGGCCGCGGCTACTGCATGGCGGAAAAAAGCGGGGAACTGGCGAGACGGGTGTTCGACGTCAACCTCAACGGCGCCTTCAACGCCACCGCGGTGTTCTCCCGCCACATGGCGCGGCTGAAGTACGGCCGCATCATCAACATCGCCTCCGTGGCCGGCATCTGGGGCGCGGCCGGCGGGTCGGCGTACGCGGCGTCCAAGGCCGGCCTGATCAAGGCGTCGGAGTCCTGGGCGCGGGAGCTGGGGCCGCTGAACATCAGCGTCACCGCGATTGCGCCGGGCATCTGCAAGACCAAGATGCTGGGCCAGTTCGTCGACCGTCAGATGGTGGAGCAGTCCGACGAGGCCATCGTCAAGTCCATCGTGCCGGTGGGGCGCTGGGGGCTGCCGGAGGACATCGCCGAAGTGGTCACCTTCCTGGCCACCTGCAAGACCAACTATCTGAACGCCACCGTCATTCCGCTGGATGGAGGCATGCGGGTAGGCACCTTGTAAGAATCTATCCAAGGCCTGCTGCGCTTCGGCGATACGGCGTTGAAACCGGTTTCGCTCTAGCTCGCGAGACTTGGATCAGGTTCTGCCGCATAGCGTGACAGGGGGCCGGCCGCGCCGGCCCCCGACTGGAACCAAACCAAATTCAGAGGTGAAGTCATGGATTACCGAGCCAAGACCAGCGTCAAGAACATCGTGCTGACCGGCCCCACCGGCGTGCTGGGCGGCCGTTTGCTGCAGGAAATACTGGCCACCACCGACGCCAACGTGTATTGCGTGGTGCGGGCCGAGAACAAGGACGCCGCGCGCGCCCGCATCGAAGACGTGCTGTATTGCTACGACGAAGGCCGCAAACTGGCCACCGAAGCCTGGCGCATCATCCCGGTGCTGGGCGACATCAGCCAGCCCATGCTGGGCCTGGACGCCAGCGCCTACCGCGACCTGGCTCATCTGGCGGACCTGGTGCTGCATTGCGCCGCCAACGTCAGCCTGGTGGCCTCCTACAACAAGATCGCCCCGGTCAATGTGGGCGGCACCGCCAACCTGATCGAACTGTGCCTGGCCGGCAAGGCCCCGCTGGTGTTCACCTCCAGCTTCAGCATGGTGGGCGACAAGCTGTACCAGCCGGACTTCGTGCTGCGCGAAACCGATCTGGACGTGGGCCAGGGCTTCGTCAACATGGACTACGAACGCTCCAAATTCACCGCCGAGCGCATGGTGCACGAGGCCGGCGAGCGCGGCCTGGATTGGGTCATCGTGCGCCCGGGCAATATCTGGGGCGACAGCCGGACCGGCTGCTACCCGCTGAAGCAGACCAAGGTCAAGGGCATCTACTACGAAATGCTCAAATCGCTGGTGGAAACCGGTCTGACCTTCGCTTCGGACGAAGCCTTCGACATCTCCCCGGTGGACTACGTGGCCCAGGCCACGCTGTTCGCGGCGATGAATCTGCAGTCCAGCAATCGTCGCACCTACAACCTGACCAACCCGCGTCCGATCAACTACGACGGCATCGTCGCCCGCCTGCGCGGCTACGGCTACACCCTGCGCGACGTATCGTCCAAGGACTACTTCGAAGCGCTGCAGGAAGGCCGCATGCACCGCGGCGGCACCGGCTACCGCTCCACCTTCACCGATCTGATGGCCATCTTCTACGACGGCAGCGATTGCAAGGAGCACGCCAAGTACGACACCAGCGAGATCCAGGAGCTGCTGGCCAACACCGACATCCGCTGCCCGGACTCGGACCAGGCCTTGTTTGGCCGCTATCTGGACTACGCCTGCAAGGTGGGCTTCCTGAACGCGCCGGCGGAGCAGACCCCGCTGGCGGAAATCAAGCGTCACACCAGCATGGCCGGCGGCTATATGGAGAGCTTGTACGACGCCGACCTGAGCGACGCGGCGGCGGTGCGCTGAGATGCTGGCCGACGAGGAAGCGCTGATCGAAGCGCCGGGGGCGCTCGAAAAACCGTCGCGAGCGGTTCGAGAGCAAGACGCACCGCGCGCAGCGACCGAGATAGTACAAGGAGTACAGCGAGGGAGCGAGCACGGAGCAACGCAGCTATCGGACGGCGCAGCAGGTTTTTCGAGGTCCCCACCGGTCGCGGAACTGCTGCTGGACTATCAGGTGCTGAGCAACGGCGAACCAATAGGCCGGCTGCGGACCGAACGCCGCCGCGGCTGGCTGGACGACATGCCGGTGCTGCAGGTCAGCAACCGGATGGACCTGCGCTGCAGCGGGCTGTGGTTCGACTACTCGCTGCAATCGGACGAGAGCATGGATTTCGGCGCGGACGGCCTGTGCCGCTACGCTGGCGTCTCCGACGAGGACGGCGACAAGACCGTGATCAAGGGCCGGCTGCGTCAGGGCGTGCTGACCCTGCGTCTGCACGACGGCCAGCTGGAGGTGCGCCGCTTCAAGCTGGGGGATTTCGACGCCAGCAGCGAAGACGCCGCCGAGCGCTTTCTCGTCGGCGGCCAGGCCGAGGCCACCTTGCGGGTGCTGGATCTGGAGCACTTCGATATCGACGAGGTCCGCTACCAGCGGCTGCCGGACGAAACCCTGGACCTGCTGGGCCAGCCGCGGCAGGCGAGGGTGGTGGCCTATCAATCAAAGCGGCGCAAGATCAGCGGCACCGGCTGGTATCTGTCCGACGACGGCGGCGAAGTGCTGGTGCGCCAGAGCAGCCGCGAGCGCGGCGACCACAACGAAGTGATATTGACCCATTGGGAAAGCAAACCATGCCAAATCAAGACTTAGCCGTCACCCTGGTGCAAAGCGACATCGCCTGGGAATCGGTGGACCAGAACCTGCAGCGGATGGAGCGCCACCTGAGCACGGTGAACGACAGCCGGTTGATCGTGCTGCCGGAAATGTTCACCACCGGCTTCAGCATGCGGCCGGAGAAGATCGCCGAAACCATGGACGGCAAGGCGGTGCAATGGCTGCGCGACACCGCGCGCGCCAAGCGCGCCGACCTGGTGGGCAGCGTGGCCATAGAAGAGCAGGGCCGCTACTACAACCGCCTGCTGTGGGCCAAGGCCGATGGCAGCCTGTTCAGCTACGACAAGAAGCATCTGTTCAGCTTCGCCGGCGAGCACGAGCACTACACCGCCGGCGACGCGCCGCTGATCGTCAAGGTGGACGGCTGGTCGGTGGCCGCCTTCGTCTGCTACGACCTGCGCTTCCCGGTCTGGTCGCGCAACAACAACAGCCAGTACGACCTGGCGCTCTACATCGCCAGCTGGCCGGAGCGCCGCGCCAAGCACTGGCAAACGCTGCTGCCTGCGCGGGCGATCGAAAACCAGGCCTTCGTCATCGGCGTCAACCGGGTGGGCGTGGACGGCAACGACATCCGCTACAGCGGCGACTCCATGCTGATCGATCCGCTGGGCGACACCCTGTACCACGGCCGCCAACTGGAAAGCGTGTATCAGGCCAGGCTGTCGCGCGCGCAGCTGGACGATGTGCGCGCCCAGTTCCCTTTCCTGAAGGATGCGGACCGTTATCAACTCGTTTGACCGCGCGGCGGCAATGAAAAGAGGCGGATAAGCCCTGCGGCTGCGCAGGGTTTTCCGCTGCTTCGGTTCTCCTTCGGCTTCTATGGAAAGTGAAATGCACCAAGCCACAACAAGAGAAAAAGTCATCGAATTCCAGTCGGTGACCAAGCGCTTCAACGACTACACCGCGGTCAACGACGTGTCGCTGGACATCTATCGCGGCGAATTCGTCGCCCTGCTGGGGCCCAACGGCGCCGGCAAGACCACGCTGGTGGAAATGCTGGAGGGACTGAAACAGCCGGAGGCCGGCTCCATCCGCATCCTGGGGCGCAGCTGGCAGAAGGACGAAAGCTATCTGCGCCACCGCCTGGCCGGGGTGCTGCAGGAATCGCTGTTCATCAACAAGCTGCGGGTGGACGAAACCGTCAACCTGTTCGCCAGTTTCTACCGCCGGCCGCGCAGCCGCGCCGACGAGGTATTGGAGCTGGTGGAACTGACCCCCAAGCGCAAGGTGATGGTGGAAGGGCTGTCCGGCGGTCAGCGCCAGCGGCTGGCCCTGGCCATTTCCATCCTCAACCAGCCGGAAATCCTGATCCTGGACGAGCCCACCACCGGCCTGGACCCGCAGGTGCGGCGCGGCACCTGGGACATCCTGCGCAAGCTCAATAAGGAGCTGGGCTCCACCATGTTGCTGACCACCCACTACATGGAAGAAGCCGAATACTTGTGCGACCGCATCTGCATCATGCACCAGGGCCGCATCCTGACCCAGGGCACGCTGGACGAACTGCTGGCCGCGCACGAGCCGGGCGAAGTGGTCGAATACCGGGTCAAGAGCGGCGCCGGCGGCGCCGAGCCCAAGCACAAGGACAACATCATCAGCTACAGCTACGACCAGGCGTCCGCCAAGGCGAGGCTGCTGGTACGCAACGGCTCGGCCTTCCTGTTCCGTCTGTCCGAGTTCATCCGCGAACAACAAATCGACATCGACGAAATCATCGTGCGCAAAAAAACGCTGGACGATTTATTCCTGTCACTGGCCGGCCGAGGTTTCCATGAATAACGCCTTGCTCAATCTGATCGTCACTCAATTCCGCCAATACCTGCGCGAACCGCAAATCCTGTTCTGGTCCTTCGGCTTCCCGCTGCTGCTGGTGTGGCTGCTGGGCGTGTCCTTCTCCGGCGGCGAAATCAAGGAGCGCACCATAGGCGTGGTGCTGCCGCCCAGCTTGCAGGAGCAGGCCGCGGTCAAGGCCTGGATCAGCAAGGTGGAGGCCCGCAACCAGCCGCTGTCCAGCGTCATCAACGCGGACGAGATCAAGCGCGACCACCTGATACGGATGAAATACCGCTTCCAGTACTACCCGGACCGCGAATCGGTGTTGCGCGGCCTCAAGCGCGGCGACGTGCAGGTGTTCATGGAGCCCAGCGCCGACAGCGGCAAGCGCATCTACTATCTGGACCCGCAGAACAACGAGGCGCTGCTGACTTACTTCTTCCTCGGCGACGACCCGGACGCGCTGAGCCAGGCGGTGGACAAGAATATGTCGGTGCTGGACAGCCCCGGCCTGCGCTACATCGACTTCCTGGTGCCCGGCCTGGTGGCGATGGCGGTGATGGAAACCTGCCTGATCGCCGTCGGCTGGTCGCTGATCGAAAAACGCGCCACCCGCGTTACCCGGCAGATGCGCATCACCCCGATGCGCAAGACTGATTTCCTGCTGGCCCACGTGCTGGCCTGCCTGGTGTTCAGCCTGCTGGAAACCCTGGTGCTGTATCTGTTCGCCAGCAGTTATTTCGACGTGCACGCCCAGGGCGGGGCGCTGCCCTTCATCGTGCTGCTGCTGGCCGGCAACGTCTGCTTCGCCGGCATCGCCATCCTGGCCGCCTCGCGCGCCACCAAGGCGCAGACCGCCAACGGCCTGCTGGAAATGACCATTCTGTTCCTGGTGATCTTTTCCGGCATCTTTTTCAGCTACAAGCACTTCCCGGAGTGGATGGTGGCGGTGATCGAGGTGTTGCCGCTGACCATCCTGGCGGACGGCATGCGCATGATCTTCGTCGAGGGGGCCGGAGTGCTGGAAATCGCGCGTTCGGCGGTGGTGCTCACGCTGATCGGCATTGCCGGCTTCGTCAGCGGCGCGCGGGTGTTTCGCTGGTATTAGGGGCATGAGGCATCCGCTGCGCGGATGATGGTTTTGATTGCCGGGGCTGCGCTGACCGAGCGAGGCAAGCGTAGCGTCGCGAGGGAATAAGGCAGGAAGGGGAACCACTCGGCCAAATTCCCCTATCACTGAGCGAATCAAGGATTCGCTCAGTGATGGCGCGCTAACGTCGCGCTGCTCGAACAGGCAGCCGCTTAAAACGTGCGAAGCGAAGTTTCTGCCTAGCTAAAACCTCGGGCCTGCCACCCGGCGGCAGACTTGAAGGGACTTTGGGCGCGTTGGATACGTGCTTCCTTTCTTGCTGGCCAGTTCCGTCGTTTCAAGAGTGTGAAGAACCGGGCATCGCTGTTGAGCATGCTGGCCGACAGCTCATTGTTAAGTTGTCAAAAAGGAGGAAGGGTAGTGAAACGCTTGATCCTCGCCCTATTGGGCATCGCCATGCTGTCCTTGCTGACGGCCTGCGAACTGGACGAAGACGGCAAGCCGCGCGGCAGCCAGGTGCTGTGGGACCGCAGCGGCGTGCCGCACATCTACGCCGCGCGCGCCGACAGCCTGGCCTACGCCTTTGGCCGTGCCCAGATGCAGGCGCATCCGGAGCTGCTGCTGCGGCTGTACGCCCAGGGCCGCGGCCGCGGCGCGGAATACTACGGCGCGGTGTTCGAGGCCGGCGAGCCCTTCCCCAGCAATATGGCGGAAGTGGACCGCATGGTGCGTACCATGGGTTTCCCCGAGCGTTCCAAACAATGGCTGCAACAGCAAAGCCCGCGCATGCGCACCTACCTGGACGCCTTCGTCGCCGGCGTCAACGACCAGGCCGCCGCCAGCGGCGGTCTGAGCCCGGCGGCGCGCGCGGTGCTGCCGGTGCGCAGCGAGGACGTGCTGGCCCACACCCTGCGCATCTTCTTCGGCTATCTGAGCGGCTCCACCGCCACTGGCGCGGCCAATTGCTCGCTGATCTACCCGGACGCGGTGGCCACCCCCATCAATCTGATCGGCGGCTCCAACGGCTGGGCGCTGGGGCCGGCCAAGAGCCGTTCCGGCAACGCCATGCTGCTGGCCAACCCGCATTTGCTGTGGGGCGGCAGCCACACCTGGTTCGAAGCCCAATTCAAGAGCCCGGAATACGATATCTACGGCGCCACCCTGGTGGGCCTGCCGGTGATGCGCATCGGCTTCAACCAGCGGCTGGGCTGGGTGCACACCGTCAACACCCAGGACGGCTGCGACCTGTACCAACTCAAGCTCAGCGGCCGGCAATACCTGCTGGACGGCGTGGCGCGCGACTTTGAGACCAAGCGCGAAACCCTGTATATCCGTCAGCCGGACGGCAGCCTGCAAGCCGAGCAGCTGACGCTGCGCCGCGCCGAGCAGGGCCCGGTGTTCGACAAGGACGGCCAGAGCTACGCGCTGCGCATCGTCGGCGTCGACCAGCTGCAGACCCCCGGCGTGCTGGAGCAATGGTGGGACATGGCGCAAGCGCCCGACTTCAAGGCCTTCCGCAGCGTCGTGGCGCGGCTGCGCAATCCCTACCACAACATCATCTACGCCGACGCCCAACGCAATATCTGGGCGGCTTTCGGCGGTCTGACCCCGCGCCGCGCCGGCGGCGACGCCGCCTTCTGGGCGCAGCCGGTGGACGGCAGCCGCAGCGATCTGATCTGGCGTCAGGCGCTGCGCCTGGACGAATTGCCGCAGGTGGCCAATCCGTCCAGCGGCTGGGTGCAGAACTCCAATAGCGTGCCCTGGTATATGAGCAAGCCGGCGCTGGACCCGGCCGCCTACGCCGGCTATCTGTCGCCGCGGGCGTCGCCGCTGCTGCGCGAACAGCGCGGCATCGAGCTGATCGAACAGACTTCGGCCTTCACCCTGGATACGCTGCTCAGCGCCAAGCACGACACCCGGCTGCTGCTGGCGGACCGGGTGCTGGACGATTTGATCGGCTATGCGCGCGCCTCCGGCGACGCCGGCCTGATCGCCGCGGCGCAAGTGCTGGCCCAATGGGACCGGCGCAGCGACGCCGCCAGCAAGGGCGCGGTGCTGTTCGCCGCCTGGGTGGCGGCCTCCGGCGGCGAAGAGGCCTTGCGCTACCGCCGGGAAGAGGACCCGGCGCAGCCCTACGACACGCCCGCCGGCCTGCGCGACGCCGGCTTCGCGCTCAGCAAGCTGGGCGCGGCGGTCCAGGGGCTGCAACAGGCCGGCGTGCCGCTGGACATCGCCTTCGGCGAAGTCTACCGGCTGCGGCGCGGCCCCGCCGGCGGCGCGGCGCGCTTGGACCAGCCGGCCAGCGGCGGAGCCGAGGGCCTGGGCGCCTTCCGCACCTTCAGTTATATCGGCGACAGCGACGGCCGCCAGCGCGCCATCTTCGGCGATACCTTCACCGCCCTGGTGGAGTTCGGCCGGCCGCTGCGCGCCAAGGTGATCAACACCTACGGCAACAGCAGCCAGCCGCAATCGCCTTACTACGGCGACCAGATGGAGCTGGCGGCGCGGAACGCCATGCGCGACGCCTTGCTCAATCGCGAGCAAGTGGAGGCGGCGCTGTCCAAGCGCGAGTGGTTCCGCCGCTAGCGCCGAGGCGGCCGCGGCGGCGACGTCGCGGCACTTCGCCGCCATCCGCTGTGGGCGTCGCATGACGGACGCCTAGGTTTGCGCCATTGCGCCCAGGCTGGCACAATGGCGCCGTTGTCATTGGGGAGTAGCCATCTTCGGCCCCGCCGAAGAGGCCGCGTCAACAAACTTGAGGAGCTTTCCTCATGGCGCGGTCAGCGGCCGGCATTGCCGGCGCCGCCAAGCGAGACCTTTGGCCACGATGCGTTTGCCGCCGGGCAAGCCGCGTCGTTGCGCCATTGTCCATCCGCTTGCCCGGCCCAAGACTATCCATGCTGTTGACCCTGTCGTTTCTGCTCGGCCTCGCCGTCCTGATCTATCTTTCCTGTCAATACTTCGTCAACGCCATCGAGTGGTGCGGACGCCATCTGAACCTGGGCGCCAGCGCCGTCGGCACCGTGCTCGCCGCTTTCGGCACCGCCTTGCCGGAAAGCGCCGTCACCTTGACCGCGATGGCCTTCGGCGGCACGCCGCAACATAAGGACATCGGCGTCGGCGCCGCCCTGGGCGGGCCGCTGGTGCTGGCTACGCTGGCGTACGCGGTGGTGGGCTTCGCGCTGTGGCGCAACCGCAGCCGGCTGGGGCGCGGCGACTACCTGCTGCGCGTCGATCACCGCCGGCTGGCCGGCGACCAGTTGGCGTTTTTGCTGATTTTCGCGTTCAAGGTGGCGTTGGGCCTGCTGGCCTTCGCCATCAAGCCCTGGCTGGGCGTGCTGTTCCTGGCCGCTTACGCCGCCTATGTCTGGCGCGAGATCCGCAGCGCGGACACCGCGCCGGAAGAGGAAGAACTGGACGCCTTGAAGCTGCGCGCCGGCGGCGGCCTGGGTTGGGCGGCGACACAGGCCCTGCTGGCCTTGGCGGTGATCGCGGCGGCGGCGCACGGTTTCGTCGCGCAGCTGGAAGCGCTGGCCGGACATTGGGGCATGGCGCCGCATCTGGTGGCCTTGCTGCTGAGCCCGGTGGCCACGGAATTGCCGGAAATCATGAACGCGCTGATCTGGCTGCGCCAGGGCAAGGAGCGCCTGGCTTTGGCCAATATCTCCGGCGCGATGATGATACAGGCGACGATTCCCAGCGCCTTCGGCCTGTTCTTCACCCCGTGGATGTTCGACGGCGTCCTGCTGTGGTCCGGCCTGGCCACGATGGCGGCGATCGCCGGCTTGTGGCTGTTGTTCCGCCGCGGCAGCGTGGACGGCCGCTGGCTCTTGGGCGCGGGCGCGGTGTACCTGCTGTTTGCCGGCTGTCTGGTGTGAGGCAAGAGCCCGTTCAATGCCGTATCGCCGACGCGCAGCAGACTATGAACGGGTTCTCAGAACGTGTTTACGATCTCGCGAGCTAAGGCGAGACAAGGCGAAAATGGCTGAGAAAGCGGAATGTACGCGTGGTACATGAGCATTTCGAAGCTGTACTCACCGTGTAACGCTCCACGACGCGCAGCAGATCGTAAACAGGCTCTCAGAGCCAGGCCGCCACGCCGCCGTGATGCGAACACGTGCCGCGCCGGTGCTGGCTGAAGCTGTAGCTGCCGTCGCGGCAGCGCGCGCTGGCGCCGGCCGGCGCTTTGCCGGAGCGGGTATGGGCCGGGCTGTGCACCTCCACGCCGTCGGAGTTGGTGTAGCTGCCGTGTTCCAGCAACTGCTCTTGCGCCGGCGCGCTGGCGTGCCGATGCGTGTGCGGCGTTTTGGCTTCAAGCGGCGTGGCCAGCAGGGCCAGGCTGAGGCCGAGCAGGCCGGCGATGCGCCGCAAAGCGGGGATACGGAACTGTGCAGGCTTTTTCATGTCATTCGATTGTTTAATGTGTCATTAAAAGTGCTTGAACCTGTTCGTGATGTTTTGACGCATCTATTTTCGGGGTTCAGGCGCAAAAGAATATGTATCGCACTTTAGTTCATTGTCATTGCGGCGGGTGGCGGCAATGCGCATCGGGGGAACTAAACCGCGATGGCCGGCCGTTGCGACGGGCCGCGCCGTCATACCGAATCTGGGGATTGATCTATGGATGATTTTGCGCAGCGGCGCGTCTTGCTGGCGGCCTTGGCCGCCACGCCGTTGATCTGGGGTTGCGCGCGCCCGCCGTTGCGGGTGCCGGGCGAAGCCCCGGCCGCGCGTCAATTGGCGGAGCTGGAACGCAATGCCGGCGGCCGCATCGGCGTGTTCGCGCAAGAGGCGGACAGCGGGCGGACGCTGGCTTACCGGGCGGATGAGCGCTTCCCGATGTGCAGCACGTTCACGCTGCTGCTGGTGGGCGCCTTATTGCAACGCAGCGCGACGCAGCCGGATCTGCTCTACCGCCATGTCGGCTACCGGCGCGAGCAATTGATCGACTATTCGCCCATCGCCGAACAATACGTGGAGCAGGGCATGTCGGTGAAAGACTTGTGCGACGCGGCGATGCGCTTCGGCGACAACACCGCCGCCAATCTGCTGCTGGAGCAGTTGGGCGGGCCGCAGGAGGTGACCCGCTTCGCCCGTTCGCTGGGCGACGGCCTGAGCCGGCTTGACCGCGTCGAGCCGGAACTGAACCGCGCCGAGCCGGACGATCCGCGCGACACCACCACGCCGGCGGCGATGACGGCCAATTTGCGCGCGCTGCTGTTTTCCCCGCTATTGCCGGAGCGGCAGCGCGGTTTGCTGAACGACTGGCTGCTGGGCAACACCACCGGCAATCTGCGCATCCGCGCCGGCTTGCCGGCGGAGTGGCGGGTGGGCGACAAGACCGGCAGCGGCGGCCACGGCGCCGCCAACAATGTGGCCGTGGCCTGGCGGCCGGGCAAGTCGCCGTTGTTGTTGTCGGTCTATTACTGGGGCTCGACGGCGATGATGGACGAGCGCAACGCGGTGATCGCCGCGGTGGCGAGGGTGGCGGCCGCCGAGTTCGCTTGAAACGCCGCGCGGGGCGGGCAGGTCCTGCCGGAATGAACGACGCCGCGGCCATGGCCGCGGCGTTGTCGCGCGCGGCTCCCTTGAGCGCTGGGCGTCCGCGCGGAACCTTGAATCGCGTTTAAGGCAGCCGCGCCGGCGCCACCACGATGCCGGCGCGCAGTCCGGGCTTGACCGTGGGATTGGGGAACAGGATGCGCTCATCGCCGCCGACGGCCACATAGCGGTGCTCGCCGTCCTCGGCGATCAGGAAGCCGTCCGGCAACGCGGTGAAGTTTTCCACGTCGTCGGCCAGGTGCAGGCGGAAGGCTTCGCTGTGTTTGACGATGTCGTACTTGGCCTGGAACAGCGGCAGGTCGCCGTCGCGGTAGCTGGGCAGTTCTTGCTCCGGCTCCGCCAGCAGCCGGCGCAGCGCCTGGTCGATGCCGGCGAAGCGGGACAGATCGTTCTGGCCAAACGGCCGCGCCTTGCCCAGCTCCAGCGTGAAAGCGTCCGCCTGGCAGTGGCGGCTGGTGAAGTAGCTGAAGGTATTGGCCGGCTGGCTGTGCAGCAGCACGGTTTCCACCTGGCAGCTCTTCAGCCAGGCCAGTTGCGAGCGGTTGTGCGGGCGTTCGTGCAGATAGGGGTAGATGGCGAACTTCTCGAACACCGAGCCGCGGATCGCGGTATGCAGATCGTAATGCCAGCGCCGGCCGCGGGCGGAGGCGAAAAAGTCCGCCGCCGCCTGTTCCAAACGCGCCGCGCGCGCCGCTTCGCGCGCTTCCGGCTGGCGCGCGTGCGCGCCGTTGAACAGCCGGTTCATATCGTAATCCAGATAACGCTTGCCCAGCCGCATCGCGTCCAGATTGCCGAAGATCACCAGCAGCCGGCAGCGCAGCGCCAGCCTGCCGCCGGCGATGTCGGCCAGGATGGCGTTGAGCACCTCGATAGGCGCGGTCTCATTGCCGTGCACGCCGCTGGACAGCAGCAGGGAATCGTCGGCGGCGGCGAGGGGTTCCAGCTCAACGACGCCGTAATCCAGCCAGCGCGCCCGCACGCCGGAGTGGAGCTGCCATTCGGCGGAGGCCGGGGAGGCGGGATTCATGGTCCAGGACAGAAAATCGTGGTGATGCTCGCGCATGGGCTGGCTCGTGCTTGCGGCTAGTGATGACCGGGGCATTGTAACCAGAGCCGGCGCGGCAGGTGGCGGCGCGTGGCGCAGATTTGAAAAAACATGCCGTATTTGGGCTAAAAGCCTTGTTCGGCGCGGCTTGGCGCGCCGGGCCGCGCTGTGGTTTTTTGGCGCGGCGGAGCAAGGAGCCGCGCCGCGCTCTTGTTGAATATTTTGGACAAGCCCATTGCCGGAACCGCGAGGTCCCCGGCCGGAGAAACGGCCGCTTGCCGGCATGAGAAAAATATAGGGGGCTGTTTTTGCTCAAGCCTTGCCCGGCAAGGCTTGCCGGGCCGCCCAGCGCGGGCTTGTCGATTAAATTGGACATGCGGATTTTTATACATTTTTTTACTTGTCAAGCCGCGTGATGTTGTTACAATCCGCGCTCGTTTGCAGCTTTGCAAACCTACAATTCAATTGTTTCGCTCCGACATCCCAGGCCCACATAAAAGCTGTTCAGCCCGAAAGCCGCGCACTAAGGAGCGGGGTTATCCATCATAAGGATGCTCCTGCGGCTGGCTCATCGCTTTTTCGGCGGCGGCCTGGGCGCGTCCTTTGGAAATCCCTGTCCACCCATCATTGCGCGGGGTTCAGGGCTTTCCGTCAGTTCTTGAGGGGAAAACTCATGGCTTGGTCTGTGGCTGATAGCCGGGCGTTGTACGGCATCCGGCATTGGGGAGCGGGGTACTTCGACATGGGCGCCAACGGCAATATCGTCGTGCGTCCGAATGTGCGCCAAAACAAGGAAATCGACCTGCATCGTCTGGTGGGCGAACTGTCCGGCAAGGGCCTGGACCTGCCGTTGCTGGTGCGTTTTCCCGACATTCTGCAAGACCGCGTCACGCGTCTGTGCGCGGCCTTCGACAAGGCCATCGCCGAACAAGGCTACGGCAATCGTTATACCGCCATCTATCCGATCAAGGTCAACCAGCAAGAAGCGGTGGTGAAGAGCATCATCGCCACGCCGGACGTGTCCATCGGCCTGGAAGCCGGCTCCAAGCCGGAACTGATGGCGGTGCTGGCGCTGGCGCCCAAGGGCTGCACCATCGTCTGCAACGGCTACAAGGACCGCGACTACATCCGCCTGGCCTTGATGGGCGAACGTCTGGGCCACCAGGTGTTCATCGTCATCGAGAAAGAATCTGAAGTGGAGCTGGTGATCGATGAATCCCGCAAGCTGGGCATCCGTCCCAATATCGGCATGCGCGTGCGTCTGTCCTCGCTGGCATCCAGCAAGTGGGCGGACACCGGCGGCGAGAAGGGCAAGTTCGGCCTGTCCGCCGGCCAGCTGATCTCCGCCGCGGACAAGCTCACCGCCGCCGGCCTGGCCGACTGCGTGCGTCTGATGCACTTCCACATGGGGTCGCAGATCGCCCACATCGGCGATTACCGCAGCGGCTTCGGCGAGGCCATCCGCTACTTCGCGGAACTGCGCGCGCTGGGCCTGCCCATCGACCACGTGGACGTGGGCGGCGGCCTGGGCGTGGATTACGACGGCACCCATTCGCGCAACGACAGCTCGATCAACTACGATATGGACGAGTACGCGCATGTGATCGTGTCCATGCTGTCCGAGTTCTGCGGCGAGAACGGCATTCCGCATCCGCGCATCCTGTCCGAATCCGGCCGCGCGATGACCGCCCACCACGCCGTGCTGATCATGAACGTGACCGATGTGGAGCGCCTGCCGGACGAAGTGCCGCAGGTGGACGACATCGCCGCCTTGTCGCAGCCGGTGCGCAAGCTGTTTGAACTGGTTCAGCTCAACGACGACGACCTGGTCACCGAAATCTACTACCGCGCCAGTCACTACGTGTCGGAAGTCACCGATCTGTACGCCGCCGGCCGGCTGTCGCTGAAGGAAAAGGCGCTGGCCGAGGACGTGCACGCCGCCTTGTGCCGCCGCCTGCACAGCCAGCTGCAAGCCAGCCAGCGTTCGCAGCGCCAGGTGTACGACGAACTGACCGACCGACTGGCCGACAAGTACTTCTGCAATTTCTCGGTGTTCCAGAGCCTGCCGGACACCTGGGCCATCGACCAGATTTTGCCGATCACCCCGCTGCACCGTCTGAACGAGCAGCCCACCCGCCGCGCGGTGCTGCAGGATCTGACCTGCGACTCCGACGGCAAGCTCAAGCAGTACGTGGACCAGCAGAGCATAGAATCCAGCCTGTCCGTGCACGAGGTGAAGCAGGGCGACGAGTATCTGATCGCTGTCTTCCTGGTGGGCGCTTACCAGGAAATCCTGGGCGATATGCACAATCTGTTCGGCGACACCGACTCGGTCAACGTCTATGTGCGCGACGGCGGCGAGCTGGAGTTCTCCGGCGTGGAAGAGCACGACACCATAGAAGACATGCTGCGTTACGTGCACCTGTCGCCGGAAGACATCCTCAACCGCTATGAAGCCAAGTCGCGCGCCGCCGACCTCAGCAGCGAAGAGCGCAGCCTGTTCTTCGCCGAGTTCTGCCGCGGCCTGAAGCAATCGTCTTATTTGTCGGTCTGATCGACTGCTGGGACGGATCAAAACAGCCGGGCTAACGCCCGGCTGTTTTTGTTGGCACCGCGTCTGTTGTCGAACAGATCGTTCTGTGCCGGATGACTTTAAGCAATTTCACTTATCGTCGTCTAAGTTCGTGTTTCTGATCGAATTTTTATCTGGATTTTACGCCGGGCGCGGCCGGTTTCGGGCCGGCGCTTGCAATACGGGCAAACCTTGCTAGTTTGAGAAAGCCAATAATTGATTGGCATAAACATGGGGGTTGCCATATGTCTTTCTCTAGCGTTCCTTACTTCCTCACCTATAGCCAAAACACCGCGCTGGGCATTACCGCCAAAGATTCGATGAGCGGTTCCCAGCTGTACCTGCAGCCCATCCAAGGCAACTTCCTGTCGCTGTTCAACATCGACTTCGCCAACGGCGTGTTCGCGCTGGCCACCAGCGGCAACCAGCTGGTGATCGACATTTCCGACCTGTCCAGCGGCAAGCCCTTGGTGCTGCGTCCGTACAATCCGTCCTCGCTCAGCCAGCAATGGGACCTGTTCTCCCGTCCGGGCTATATCTCCAGCCGTCAAAACAACAATCTGGTGATAGACAACCAAAGCCGCGGCGGCGTGGGCAGCCTGATCTGGCTGTACGAGTTCAACGCTTCGCCGGCTCAGCAATGGGCGCTCAAGCCGCTGACCTCGGCGCAACGCTCGGAACTGGTGCTGGAAACCGCTTAATCAGCGAAGGGCAAAGATCGCGGCGGCGGGCGCAAAGAGTCTGTTCAAGGTCTTGCGAGCAAGGGCGAAACAAGGCGAAAACGGCTGAGAAAGCGGAATGTACGGTTGGTACATGAGCATTTCGAAGGGGTTTTCAACGCCGTCTCGCCAACGCGCAGCAGATCGTAAACAGGTTCTAAGGCTCGCCGCCGCTTTTTGGGTTCATGCAAGGAGCAAACGATGGGTTTCAGCAGCACTTCGTATTTCATCACCTCGGCCTATTTCCCGGATTACGCCATTGTGGCCGAGGATTCGATCAAGGGCTCCCGGCTCAGCCTGCAGCCGTTCCAGAACAATTTCGCCGCCTTGTTCAATATCGACTTCGACCGCGGGCTGTTCGCGCTGGCCACCAGCGGCAATCAATTGGTGATCGCCGCCAATGAAGTGGCCGACGGCTCGCCCTTGCAACTGGATCTGCTGCCGGAACCCGCGCTGCCCAGCCAGCGCTGGGATGTGTTCTCCCAGCCCGGCAACATCGTCAGCCAGGCCGATCGCACCCTGGCCTTCGGCTTCGGCATGGAAAAAATCTTCCCGCCGGCCTTGCGGCTGCGCAAGCTGCATCCCGGCCGGCCGCCGATGTGGATTCTGCGGCCGATGACCGCGCCCGGCGGCTGAGTCCTCGGCGTCCGCCGCGCCTGGCGTCACGCGCGGCGGCCTTGTCAGGAGCGCAGCAACTGCTCGCGCACCCAGACGGCGGCCAGGCCCAGCGGCCGCCGCCGCGACCACACCAGATCGATGTGGCGCGCCTTGGGCCAGCCCGGCGCATGCAGTTCGCTCAGTCGGCCGGCGCCGAAGGAATCCGCCAGCCAGCGCGGCAACTCGGCCCAGCCGGCGCCCAGGATCGCCATTTCCAGCAGCATCAGATAGCTGGGCGCAAACCAGCAGCGCCGGCTCAGCGTGTCCGGCTTGCTTTCGGTGTAAGTGTTCAGCCGCAACTCCCGGTGGCCGCTCAGCGCCTGCCGGTCCACCTGCTCCAGCGCCGCCAGCGGATGGCTGCGCGCCACGTACAAAGCCACTTCGCTGACCTCGCCCAGCGTGGCGTGGCCGATATCGGCCGGGTACTGCTCCAGCGCCGCCATGCAGCCCAGGTGCGCGCGTCCGGTCTGGATCAAGTCCAGCACGTCGTCCTGCTCGCCCACCAGGCATTCCAGCTCCAAGGCCTCGAAGTGCCGTTCCAACTGCCGCGTCACCTCCTGAAAGCGGGATGACTGGTAGGTGTCGGACAAGACCAGGGTCAGCCGAGGCTCCAGTCCGGCGGTCAGCAACTGCGCCTGCTGGTTCAATTCATCGCCTATGGCCAGCATCTGCCGCGCGTAGCCCAGCAGATGACGGCCGGCCTGGGTCAGCGCCGGCTGGCGGCTGCCGCGGTCGAACAACTGCACCGCCAGATCGATTTCCAGATTGGCGATGGCCTCGCTGATGGTGGACTGGCTCTTGCCCAGCCGCCGCGCCGCGGCGGAAAACGAGCCCAGTTCGGCGGCGTTGGCAAACGCCGCCAGCGCGTCTAGCGACATGCTCATATCGGTTTCTCCGATTTAACCCATCTTTATCCTATCCGAAAAACCAATAAAAATCGCGTCATTGTCTTGCCAATCAAGCCGCGGCGCAGCAGGTCGCACACCGCTTCCAAGCGCCGCGGCGGATCAAGGAGAATCGATGCAAGTAAAGAAATCCTGGCTGGAGCGCGCCTTCTACGCCGTGGCTTACGAACTGTGCGCCGTGATGTTGTTGATGCTCTTGGCCAGCTGGCTATTGAATCAGGACACCGCGCAGATCGGCGCGCTGGCCCTGATGATGACCACGGCGGCGATGTCGTGGAACATCGTCTTCAACGCGCTGTTCGAACGCGTGGAACGGCGGCGCGGCTGGACGCGGACCCCGGCGTTGCGGGCGGCGCACGCGCTCTTGTTCGAGGGCGGCTTGGTGATCCTGCTGGTGCCGCTGGCGGCCTGGTGGCTGGAGATCAGTTACTGGCAGGCCTTCTTGCTGGATATCGGCTTTTTCCTGTTCTTCCTGCCCTATACCTTTGTTTTCAACTGGCTGTACGACGGACTGCGCGCCAGCCTGTTGCGCCGCCTGAGCCGCGCCCGCGCCGGCATGGCTTGATGTATCGGTTTTATCGATGGTTATTATTTTTTAACCATCCGAAAAACCAATCAGAATAGCGACTATCTTGACGTTCACGATCTTGCGGACCATGGCGAGACAAGGCTTTGCGGCCGAGACAGCGGAATGCGCGAGCGCTTCATGCGCGTTTCGAAGCGGTCTTCAAAGCCTCTGTCCAACAATCCCGCCGCGGCGCAGCGGATCGTGAACGGATTCTTTAAACGGTCATGATTGTGAAATAGTATGGACAAACAAAAATCCTGGCTGGAGCGAGGCTTCCACGCCGTGATGTACGAACTGTGCGCGATGGCCCTGCTGGTGCCCTTGGCTTCCTTGGTGATGGAACAAAGCCTGCTGCACATGGGCGCGCTGGCCTTCATGATGTCCACCGCGGCCATGTTGTGGAACGTGGTGTTCAATATGCTGTTCGACCGCCTGGAAGCGGCGATGGGCTGGAGCCGCACGGTGGGCGTGCGCTGCTTGCACGCGCTGATGTTCGAGGGCGGCCTGGTGTTCATGCTGGTGCCCTTGGCGGCCTGGTGGCTGAACGTCAGCTACTGGCAGGCTTTCTTGCTGGATTTGGGCTTCTTCGCCTTCTTCCTGCCTTACACTTATGTATTCAACTGGCTGTACGACGCCCTGCGCGCCAAGCTGCGCGAGCGCGGCGGCAAGCCTTGCGCCGAACTGGAGTCTTGAATGAAAACCTGGTTGTTCCTGGCCGTCGCCATCGTCAGCGAGGTGATCGCCACCTCCTCGCTGAAGGCCTCCGACGGCTTTACCCGGATCGGCCCATCCTTGCTGACGGCCGCCGGCTATATGCTGGCCTTCTACATGCTGTCGCTGACCCTGCGCCAGATCCCGGTGGGGGTGGCTTACGCGCTGTGGTCCGGCGTCGGCATCGTGCTGGTTTCCATCGTCGGCTGGGTCATGTACGGCCAGAAGCTGGACGCGCCGGCGATGATAGGCATGGGCCTGATCGTGGCCGGGGTCTTGGTGATGAATCTGATGTCCAAGTCCGTGGCGCATTGAGTCGAAGTCCCGCTCTCGGCCCGCGCGGCGGAAGAGGGCGGAACGCAAAAACCGGCCGGGAATCCCGGCCGGTTTTATTTTGCGTGATGGCGCCGCTCAGTGCGTCTTGGGATTGTGGAAGACCGGCTTGCCGGCCAGCCAGGTTTGATGCACCGGGATGTCGCGCAGCGATCCGGCCGGCACCGCCGGGTCCAGCGGGTCCTGTTCCAGGATGGCCAGGTCCGCCAGTTTGCCCGGTTCCAGCGAGCCGACGATGTGGTCCATATGGCACTGCCAGGCGGCGTCCAGCGTCACCGCGCGCAGCGCGGAGAGCCGGTCCAGACACTCCGCCGGATTCAGCGCCTGCCGCTCCGGGTCCGCCTCCATCACCCGCGTTACCGCCTGTTCCATCATCCGCAGCGTGCCCAGCGGCGACACGAAGTGATCCGAATGCAGGCTGATGCGCAGGCCGGCCTTGAGCGCGGACTGACAGCGATCCAGCATCTGGGCGCGCTCGCGGCCCAGGATGGTGGTCTTGAAGGTGTGACCCCAGTAACCGACGTGGCCGATCAGGAAGCTGGGCGACAGCTTCAGCCGCGCCATGGTGGCGATGCTGGCGTCGCTCAGCAGCGAGGCGTGTTCAATGCGCGAGCGCAGCGCCAGCTTGGGATTGGGCGCGCCGTCCTTGGCGTTTTCGTCGTATAGCGCCAGTTCGAAGGCGGCCAGCACGTAATCCACCGCCTGATCGCCGTTGGCGTGCACCAGCACCGGCCAGCCGGCGTTCAGCGCGCGCTGCAACTGGGCGGCGAAGGTGATGGGCGGCTCGAAGTTGAACAGGCCGCGCGGAGAGACATTGGGCACGCTGTGCTGATCCGCGCAGCAATAGTCTTGCGATTGGTAGCCGGTCAGGCCCTGATTGGAGCCATCGGCGATCAGCTTGAGCGCGCGGATGCTGAAGCGGTCGTCGTCGTGCGGAATGTGATTGGGCTGGAAGGTGTGCAGCCACTGCTCTTGCAGCCAGTCCTGGTTGGAGTACAGCGCCGCGCCGATGCGCACCGGCGCCAGCGGGCTTTGGGCGAAGGCGCGCAGCAGCGTGATTTCCAGCTGGCCCATGGCTGCGCCCAGGCCGGCGTCGAACAGCGTGGTCATGCCTCTGGACGCGGCCTCGTGCAGGATTTCCTGCAGCTTGCTCAGCAAGTGCGGAGCGGCCAGGCCGGGAATCACCGCCAGCACCTTGCCGACGTCGGCCTCGGTGGTGACTCCCTTGGTGTCGGGGTCCAGCCCGGCCAGCTTCATCGCCGGGGAGTTGGCGTAACCCAGGTGGCCGGAGGCGTTGATCAGGAAGATGGGCGTCTCGGTGCTGATCTGGTCCAGAAAGGGCTGATCCGGCTCCTGCCATTCCGTCATCAGCGAAGGGTCCACGCCAAAGCCGGTCAGCCATTGCGGCGCGTCGGCGCGCGCGTGGCCGTGCCGGGCGGTCAGCTCGTTGCGCAGCTTCTCGGCAATCCAGCCCAGATTGTAGCCCGGGCGCAGGATCTGATCCTCGAAGGGGCTCAGATTGACCCAGTTGCGGTACAACGCGCTGGGCAGGATGTGCATATGCGGGTCCACCATGCCCGGCAGCAGGGTCTTGCCGCGCAGATCGATCCGCTCCGCGCGCGGCTGGGCCTGCATATCGGCCTCCACCTGCCGCAGGCTGCCCACCGACACCACCTTGCCGTGGGCGACGCCCAGCGCTTCCACCCGGCCGGGCTGTCCGCCTTGCAGCGTGTAGATGGGGCCGCCGTGGAAAATGGCCGCGTCCTGATGCAGCGCCAGCTTGGCGCGCTCGGCGGCGACGCGGATCAGGCCGGACAGGCTTTCGGTCCAGTTGTGATGTTGCAAGGCGTCCAGCTGAGTGGACAGCCGGGGCAGCGTGCAGCACGCGCAGCCGGGTTGATGGGGAAGGGACATGGGCGCTCCTGTGCATGGCGTCGGGACGGCGCGGCGGCGCCGCGCACAGGGCGAATTGTATGCCGATGGCAAGAGCGCCAGGCTGACAAAAGCTGAGCAAGGCCCGGCCCGCGCCGGGCCCTTGCGCCGCCGCGCGCCTCAGACCGGCGGCGCCGACTCCGTCGCGCAACCCAGCTTGGCGTTCAGATACACCGGCGCGCCGGAGCGCCAGGTCTGCAGCACCGCGATATCGCGCAGATTGCTCACCGCCGGGTCCAGCGGGTCCTGCTCCAGCACCACCAGATCCGCCAGCTTGCCGGGCTCAAGCGAACCCACGACGTGGTCCATATGGCATTGCCAGGCGGCGTCCAGCGTCACCGCGCGCAAGGCGCTGAGCCGGTCCAGCCGTTCCGCCGGGTTCAGCGCCGGCTTGCCGCCGGCCTGTTCCGGCGCCGCCTCCATCACGCGGAAAATCGCCTGCTCCATCATGCGCAAGCCGCCCAGCGGGGTGACGAAGTGATCCGAATGCAGGCTGATGCGCAGGCCGGCGCGCTTGGCGGACAGACAGCGGTCCAGCAGCTTGGCGCGCGCCTCGCCCAGAATGGTCTGCTGGAAGGCGTGGCCCCAATAGCCGACGTGGCCGATCAAAAAACTGGGCGACAACTGCAGCTGCGCCATCTGGGAAATGTGTTCGTCGGTCAATAGCGAAGCGTGTTCGATGCGATGACGCAGCCGCGCGCCGGCGCAATCCGGGCGCAGCGGCGCGGACGGGTGATTGAGCGCGTGCTCGTAAGCCTGCAGCACCTCGTCGATGGCGCGGTCGCCGTTGGCGTGCACCATGGCCGGCCAGCCGTGCTCCACCGCCTGCCGCAAATGCGGGGTAAAGGCGCTGGGCGGGCGGAAATTGAACAGGCCGGTGGCCGGCACATTGGGCACCTGGTGCTGCGGATAGCATTTATAGGCCTCGGTCTGATAGCCGGTCAGCCCCTGGTTGGAACCGTCCGACACCAGTTTCAGCGCCTTGATGCTGAAGCGCTTGTCCTCCATGCCGTCCAGGTCCGGGCGGAACAGCCGCGTCCACTCGTCCATCTGCCGCGTCTCGTTGGAAAACAGCGCGGCGGCGATGCGCACCGGGTTCAACGCGGTCTGGGCTACCAGGTCCAGCAGCAAGACCTCGAACACCCCCTTGCCGGAACCCAGGCCGGCGTCGAACAGCGTGGTATTGCCCATCTTGGCCGCGCCGTGCAGCACCTGGCTGATGCTGGCGAGCAGCGTGGTCGGGGACGGGGAGGGCAGCGCCGGCATCATCTGCAGCACCTGTTCCTCCACCAGCACGCCCTTGCATTCCGGGCTGATGCCGGCCTTGGCCAGCGCCGGCGCGTTGGCGTAGCCGATATGGCCGGAAGCGTTCATCAGGAAAATGGGGGTCTGATCGCCAAACTGGGCGAACCAGTCCAGATCCGGCTCGGTCCACTCCCGCATCAGCGAGGGGTCCAGGCCGAAACCCAGCACCCAGGCCGCGCCGTCCTTGGCCTTTTGCTGTTTCTTGGGGTCGGCCAGCGCCGCGCGCACCGTGTCCACCACCCCGGCGATGTTGTAATCCGGCTTCAGCGTCTGGCCGGAGAACGCGCCCACGTATTGCCAGGACGAGAACAAGGCGCTGGGCAGGATATGCATGTGGGGATCGACGAAGCCGGGCAGCAGGGTGCCGCCTTCCAGCGACATCTCCTCCGGTTTCTTATGGCCGGCGGCGGCCATGGCCTGCCGCACCTCCTCGCGCGAACCCGTCGCCACGATGCGGCCCTTGGCGATGCCGACGGCGTCCACCGTCTGCCTCCCGCTGCTGGCCAGGGTATGGATGGGCCCGCCGTAAATGATCAGCGTCTGCGGCGGCGAGGGCGGCAACAACCGTTTTTCCTGCTGGCGGATCAGCCGTTTGGCCTCATCTTGCCAGTCCGGCCGCTCAAACAGCTCATCGTGCAGCTGAGCCAACAAGGGAAGAGTGCAGCAGGCGCAGCCTGGACCGTGCGGGTGATGATGACTCATGGCGGATGTCCGGTTGAAACGCCGGCTCCGGGAGAAGCGCGGGGCCGCGCGCGAGGAACGGAAAAAGCGATGTCATTATAGGCGGCGTCCCGGCGCAAAAAAACGCCGAACTGGCCATTCGGGCGGGGGCGGGCCGCCGCGCCCGGCCTCGCGGCGCGCAGCGGATTGCGAACCGGCTCTCAGCCGCCGCACACCTGATTGCGGCCGTGCTGCTTGGCGTGATACAGCCGCTCGTCCGCCAGCTTCAGCAGCCGGCTGACCTCGGGCATGTCGGACGCCGCCACGCCTATGCTCACCGTGTAGCGCAGCCCGCCCTTGGCGGTGGTCAGAATACAGCCCTCTATCGCCAGGCGCAGGCTCTCCAGCCGGCACACCATGTCCAGCTCGATGGGGCTGGGGCTGAGAATCACGAACTCCTCGCCGCCAAAGCGCGCCACGATGCCGTCCGGGAAAAACTGCTCCATCAGCCGCGCGGTGTTGCAGATTACCTGATCGCCCACATCGTGGCCGTATTGATCGTTCACCCGCTTGAAGTGATCGATGTCCAGCACCGCCACCCCGTAGCCGTTCTTCAACTGCATCACCTGCTCAAAAAAATGCCGGCGGTTGGACAAATTGGTCAGCGGGTCGCGGTCCGCGGTTTCCTTCAGGGATTCCAGATTCTCCACAAACTCCACATTGCGGGTGACGCGGCAGAAGAACTCCTCAAAGTTAAACGGCTTTTGCAGAAAGTCGTCCGCCCCGGCCTTGATGAAGCGCGTGGTCATGGTGGGGTCCTGGTTGCCGGAAATGCCGATGATGGCCAGGCGGTCGTGATCCAGGAAGCGGCGTATCGTGCTGGTCATGCGCACCCCGTCCATGCCAGGCATGTCGTTGTCGCTCAGCACCAGCTTGATGTGCTTGTCGCGGTGCAAAATCTCCAGCGCCTGCTTGGCGTCCTCCGCCTCCAGCACCTGATAGCGGTGGCGCTCCAGGTTCTCGCGCAGAAACTGGCGGTAGGACGCGGAATCGTCCACCACCAGCACCTTGATGCCCGGATTCTTGCGGATGCGGGTCAGCATCCGCATCACGTAATCAAAGGCCGCCGGGCTTTCCTTGCTGACGTAATCCACCACCGGCAGCTGCAAGATGCGGTCGCGCACCTCGCCGTCGGTGCGCGAAGTCAGCACGATGGTGGGGATGGCCTCTTGAAACAGCAAAGGCAAATGCTCGCCGCCGGGCGAATCCGGCAAATTGTAATCCGCCACCGCGGCGAGGAAATGCTGGCCGGACGTCAGCGCCTCGCGCACCTCCAGCAGCGAACACACCGGCACCGGCGTAAGGCCGATTTCCTCCACCATGCGGCACAAGGGGCGGATCAACACCATGCTGTCTTCAATCACCAAAACACGCGTTTCTTCGCTCATCGTCCGCATATCCCTTGCCTACCGCCTGATCCGCCCGCGCCGGCTCTCGGAGAACACTCCAAAACCGGGTATAATCGACCCATTTTTTCCATTCTAGAAGAACTACGATTCATCACCATGGAACTTGCCAAAAGCTTTGAACCCGGCGACATCGAACGTCGCTGGTACGATCAGTGGGAACAGGCCGGCTACTTCAAGCCCAGCATGGACACCGCCAAACCGTCCTTCGCCATCCAGCTGCCGCCGCCCAATGTGACCGGCACCCTGCACATGGGCCACGCCTTCAATCAGACTATTATGGACGGTCTGACCCGGTATTACCGGATGAAGGGCGACAACACCTTGTGGGTGCCCGGCACCGACCACGCCGGCATCGCCACCCAGATCGTGGTGGAGCGCCAACTGGCCGAGCAGGGCGTCAACCGCC
This sequence comes from Chromobacterium sp. Panama, assembly GCF_003052555.1. Lineage (NCBI taxonomy): Bacteria > Pseudomonadati > Pseudomonadota > Betaproteobacteria > Neisseriales > Chromobacteriaceae > Chromobacterium > Chromobacterium sp. Panama. Next base: position 2,200,262 of record NZ_QARX01000001.1, on the reverse strand, counting down.
ACGACCTGGGCCGCGACGCCTTCACCTCCAAAGTGTGGGAATGGAAAGAGCAGTCCGGCGGCACCATCACCAGCCAGATGCGCCGCGTCGGCTGCTCCGTGGATTGGGACCGTGAATACTTCACCATGGACGACACCCGCGCCGAAGTGGTGACCGAAGTCTTCGTCCGCCTGTTCGAACAAGGCCTGATCTACCGCGGCAAGCGCCTGTCCAACTGGGACTCCAAGCTGGGCACCGCCATCTCCGACCTCGAAGTGGTTTCCGAGGAAGAAGACGGCCACATGTGGCACATCAAATACCCGGTGGTGGGTAGCGACGAGTTCGTCACCGTCGCCACCACCCGCCCGGAAACCCTGCTGGGCGACGTGGCCGTGGCCATCGCCCCGGACGACGAGCGCTATCAGCACCTGCTGGGCAAGCAGCTGGAACTGCCGCTCACCGGCCGCCAGATCCCGGTGATCGCCGACGAATACGTGGACAAAGAATTCGGCACCGGCTTCGTCAAGATCACCCCGGCGCACGACTTCAATGACTACCAAGTGGGCAAGCGCCACAGCACCCAGCTCATCAACGTGATGAGCCTGGAAGCCAAAATCCTGGCCAAGGCGCAAATCTTCGGCTTCGACGGCAGCGCCCAGGGCGTGATCGAACTGCCGGCCGCCTACGCCGGCCTCAGCACCCAGGACGCGCGCAAAGCCATGCTGGCGGACCTGCAAGCCCAGGGCTATCTGCTGGACGCCAAGCCGCACAAACTGATGGTTCCGCGCGGCGACCGCACCGGCACCGTGATCGAACCGCTGCTGACCGACCAATGGTTCGTCGCCATGGACAAAGTGGCGCTGGACAAAGACGGCAATCCGGATCCCACCGGCCAGTCCATCGCCGCCAAGGCGATTGAAGCCGTGGAAAGCGGCGAAGTGCGCTTCATCCCGGAAAACTGGGTCAACACCTACAACCAGTGGATGAAGAACATCCAGGACTGGTGCATCAGCCGCCAACTGTGGTGGGGCCACCAAATCCCGGCCTGGTACGACGAAGACGGCAATATCTACGTGGCCCGCAGCGAGGCCGACGCCCAGGCGCAAGCGCCGGGCAAGACCCTGCGCCGCGAACAAGACGTGCTGGACACCTGGTTCAGCTCCGCCCTGGTGCCGTTCTCCACCCTGGGCTGGCCGCAAGACACCCCCGAACTGCGCGCCTTCCTCACCTCCAACGTGCTGGTAACCGGCTACGAAATCATCTTCTTCTGGGTGGCCCGGATGATCATGATGACCAAGCACTTCACCGGCAAGGTCCCGTTCCGCGACGTGTACATCCACGGCATGGTGCGCGACCACGAAGGCAAGAAGATGTCCAAGTCCGAGGGCAACGTCATCGACCCGGTGGACCTGATCGACGGCATCGCGCTGGAACCGCTGGTGGCCAAGCGCACCACCGGCCTGCGCCGCCCGGAAAAAGCCCCGGCCATCGCCAAGGCCACGGAAAAGCTGTTCCCGGAAGGCATCCCGGCTTACGGCACCGACGCGCTGCGCTTCACCATGGCCAGCTACGCCACCCTGGGCCGCAGCGTCAACTTCGACTTCAAACGCGCCGAAGGCTACCGCAACTTCTGCAACAAGCTGTGGAACGCCACCCGCTTCGTGATGATGAACGTGGAAGGCAAGGACTGCGGCCAGGATGAAAGCCTGCCGCTGGAGTACAGCTTTGTTGACCAGTGGATCATCGGCCGCCTGCAACAGGCCGAGATCGACGTCACCAACGCGCTGGAAACCTACCGCTTCGACATCGCCGCCCAGACCATCTACGAATTCATCTGGAACGAGTACTGCGACTGGTACGTGGAACTGGCCAAGGTGCAACTGCAAACCGGCAACGAAGCCCAGCAGCGCGCCACCCGCCGCACCATCGTCCGCGTACTGGAAGTGGCGCTGCGCCTGACCCACCCGCTGATGCCCTTCATCACCGAAGAGCTGTGGCAGACCGTGGCCCCGCTGGCCAACGCCAAGACCACCCCGTCCATCATGCTGGCCCCGTGGCCGGTGGCGGACGCCGGCAAGATCAACGCCGCCGCCAACACCCGCATGGACGCGTTCAAGGACATGGTCAACGCGGTGCGCAATCTGCGCGGCGAAATGGGCATCGGCCCGGCCGTCAAAGCGCCGCTGTTCATCGAAACCGGCGACGCCACGGTGGCGGACTTCGTGCCTTACCTCAAGCTGCTGGCGCGGCTGACCGAAGGCTCCATCGTGGCCGCGCTGCCGGAAGACGACGCCCCGGTGGCCATCTCCGGCGACGCCCGCCTGATGTTGAAAGTGGAAGTGGACAAGGCCGCGGAAACCGCGCGCCTGAGCAAAGAGCAAGGCAAGGCGGAAGCCGAACTGGCCAAGCTCACCGCCAAGCTGGAAAAGCCGGGCTATGTCGACAAAGCTCCGGCCCACCTGGTGGAGCGCGACAAGGCGCAGTTGGCCGAGTTGAACGACAAGCTGGACAAGATTAAGGTGCAGTTGGCCAAGCTTAAATAACTAAAAAATATTCTTTTGAGCACGCCGTAAGGCGTGCTTTCTTTTCGGGATTGCGTATGCCATATGATTTGAAAAATAAGTTGGTAATTGGAGTTGCATCGAGTGCATTGTTTGATTTAACAGCATCAGATAAGGTCTTTAAAACTAAAGGAGAAGAGGCATATCGAAAATATCAAAGAAGAAATCAAGATAAAATATTGGATAAGGGGGTGGCGTTTCAATTTATAAAGGGTTTGTTGTCCTTAAATAAGGTGACTGAGAGTGATCCTCTCGTTGAAGTTATCTTACTGTCGCGCAATGATCCGGATACTGGTTTTCGAGTGTTTAGGAGTATTGCTCATTATGACTTGCCTATAACAAGGGCTGTTTTTTTGCAAGGGCGGTCTGCGTTTAATTATATTCCTGCATTTAATATTAGCCTTTTTCTCTCTGGAAATGAGGGTGATGTTCGGGATGCAATAGCGCAGGGGCACCCTGCTGGCTTGGTTGTGAAGTCAGATACTGACTATGGCAGTTTGTCTGATGAGGCAGAGATTCGAGTGGCGTTTGACTTCGATGGTGTTTTGGCAAGCGATGAAGCCGAAAAGGAGTATGCGGCAGGTGGTTTGGCTAGTTTTAGAAGTCATGAGAAGGCTAATGCGGAAAAAGCATTGGCCCCTGGCCTGTTGAAGTCATTGCTAGAAGGTTTGGCTAGAATACAAAGTGTTGAAATGGATCGCGCTAAAGTTGATGCTAGTTATGAGCCTAGATTAAGAATATCTATAGTAACAGCTAGGGACGCACCTGCGCATGAAAGAGTTGTGGTTACGATGAGGGAGTGGGGGGTGATGATTAATGACGCGTTTTTTTTGGGAGGGATCGATAAGGGAGTTGTAATGGATGTTTTGAAGCCTCATATATTTTTTGATGATCAGCTTTCTCATCTGGCCTCAACTTCTAAATTTACTCCATCAGTGCATGTTCCTTTTGGAGTGCGTAATGAAGAAGATATTTGATGCATTTCGTGATCTTTTTAGAAGTTTGATTAGAAGTGAAATGGTGTGGTTTTTGGTCGCCATTGCTTTTGTTTTTACCATTTGGATATATTTTTCCTTCTTTGGAAGTAATTGGATTGCGGAGCGATTAACTGGTGAGAGTTTGAGCAAGTTGTCGACGTCTGAAGCCGCAGCCTTGAGAGGTCAAAGCGGGGATGCATTTGGATCGTTTGGGGCGCTCTTTTCAGCTTTGTCTTCAGTGCTTTTTGCATTGAGTTTTTATTTTCAATTCAAAAAAGATAATAGGCAAAAGTTTGAAAATAATTTCTTTCAACTTTTGGCAGGGCATAGAGAGATTGTTGCGGCTGCGGTGTATTATAATATGGGGGAGGGTGAAGGTCGCAGTGTGCCACCCTATGTAAGGGATAGGATTTCATCTAGAATTTCTAGAAAAAATGATTTTATTGAGGCGAAAGGGAAGGCTTGTTTTTATCATATTTTTGGTTTGATGAAGAAAGATTATAAGGCTTTAAAAGGGGCGCAAAGAACCATTTTGCCAAAATATGCTGAGCTGAATGACACCCGTGGGGTTGCGGCTGCTGCTGCTGAGAGGGTGACGAAGGAGTACGGTAGTGAGTTGCATCACTACTTTAGAAATATGTATTACGTTGTTGATTACATTGATAAGGCAAGTGGGATTTCTGATACGGAAAAGAGGTTTTATGCAAGTCTTTTTCGGGCTCAGCTGTCTTCTTATGAAATTGTCTTGTTGTTTTATAATGGCATTACTGCGATTGGGGAGGAGAAATTTAAGAGGCTTATAGAAAGATATAGTCTTCTTAGAAACTTAGACCTCGATTTGCTTCTTTCTGTAGAGCATCGAGCATTTTATGCTGATGCTGCTTACTGGGGGGAGGAAGATGCCAGAAGTAAAGGGTTTATAAAAAGCTGAATTTTATTTGTGTGGTGGTTTAAGTGGGTGTTTGAGGGTGTGTGGTTGATTGAATAAAAAGACTGTTTAACCTTTCCTGCTTGACTCCCCCCGCCATCTAGCCAACAATGGTCCCCGCGCTGCCACACAAACAGCGCCGGGACTGGTCTCCTGAGTTTGTATCTTGGCGGACACGCCGCGAAAGCGGCATTTTCGTGTCCGGTTGCTATTGCTTTGCCTATTTGGGCGGGCCATGGCAGGGGCGCCCCATGGGCGCGCCGGACCAAGATACCGGTGAGACCAGCCTTGTCATGTGCCCGCCTTGCCGCGTCTAGCGGCCAGGCCCTTCATTTAAGGAGGTTGCAATGGCGAAGCCAGTCCGTCCGATGCCCAACATCGAATCCACTCCATCCCATTCCAAGGATCCCGCCGTCCAGCAGGACAGCGTTCCCCCGCAACAGCCGGCGCTGCGGCGCTCGCAGTACCGCTGTGTTTCCGTGGAAACCAAGGCAACCCGCCTGCCTTTTGTCCGCTTCATTCCGGGCCGCAATCATCCGCATTACTGGCAGCCGGCCGAACCCGAGGATTACGCCGAGGCCTGCATGCTGGGCCGCTAGTACGCCGCGCACCTGGCGCTGTGGCTGAAAAGCAATGAGCTGGACGCCGGCCGCGGCTTGCTGCTGCGCATTGCCAGAGATATGGACCACAGCGACCGCAGCCACCGCAACGGCTTGCGCCGCGGCTTTTTCAACTATCTGGAGATCTTGCTGGGCGTGGCCGGGCGGCAGTTGAACCTGTACCGCCACGTGGAGGCGATGCACCAGTTGCAGCGCAGCCGGGATCTGATGGCGTGGCTGGAGGGCAAGCGCAAGCCCTGAGCCGCCGGAAGCTTGAGTGATGAAACCCGCCGCGAGGCGGGTTTCTGCTTAGAACCTGTTCAAAATCTCGCGAGCGGCGAACACGGCTGAAAAAAGCCTGGAAGGCGAGGACAAGCTTGTGGACCTCGTCGTGGATACGGTACTGGCAGGGTGTGGGAGAGACCGGTGCGGGAGCCGAGCCGCCATGCGGCGGCGCCGGAGGATAAGGCCGCGTTTGATAGAGACATGGCCGGCGCCAATGGGGCATGCCGGCCGTGGCGCGCAAGAAAGGCATGCTTTTCATTTGAACTGCTCATGACGGTTTTTCGAGGCGCCCAATGGCGCGTTTGCCTTGACTTGGGTGCGGAGAACCGTGCGACCGCGCTGCCTTGACCCTACGAAATTTAAATGCTCGACTGAGGCCGGCTTGGCCGTATCGCTTCCTTCATCATATTCCTGGAGGGCTTATGTTCCGATACCTTGTCGCGCTTCACCTCGTCTTGTTTCTGACCGGCTGCAGCATCATACAAGCGCTGCCCGAAGCCGCCAGCAACGCCTATCGAACCCTTTTCCCCAAAAAACAGGACGTTCTCAAGATCGGCATTGTCGCGGACAACACCGCCAATGCCGACGATCTGGGTAATCCGCTCTCAGTCAGAGTGCGACTCTACCAACTGAGACAGCGCGGCGCTTTTGACAACGCCCTCTATCAGACCTTGCTTGATCAGGACCAGGCTGTGCTGGCCTATGACGCGCTGTCCGCGGATAGTTTTACCGTCGCCCCCAGCACCGGCGTGCGCACCAGCATGCCGTTGTCTCAGGAAACGCAGTATCTGGGCGTCGTCGCCTTTTTTCGCCAACCGGATCGTGGCAACTGGCGGCTGGTGGTGGACCGGAAAACGCTGCTGTCCCAGCCCATTCTGAGCCTGGCCATCTCGGAATACACCATCCGCCTGCAGGATGAGACCAGCCGCTGATACAGGAAAAACGCCATGCGACCTCATGGAAAGATACTGTTGGGCGCGCTGATCTGGGTGGTCATCGCCCCAGCCCTGCCAGTACAGGCGCAAGATCGGGACGAAGATAAGAAGGCGGCCACGCCCGCCCGCTGCCTGACGACCGGGCAGGATACGCCCGTATCCGGCTCCGGCATCGCCCCGGCCCGCGCGGCCGCCACCGCCGACAGAGGCCCGCAGGACAATGGTTTTCCGCCGCCGGCCCGGCTAGATGACCATGGCCAGCCGCTGGCGCCGCCGCCCGAGCCGCCGCGCCCCAGGGCTGGGCCGAGCCAATGCGTCAAAGCCTGCGAGGCCGGCTATGTGCTGGACGCTCAACAACAATGGTGCCGGCGCTCCTCATCCAAAGTCATTCACATCGATGTCCCGACGGAACTCAAGCCGGCAGGCGTTGGCGCGCCTTTTGCCTTCAAGCGCCAGGGCAAGCTCAAGGGCCAGGCTGCGTATAAGAGCAAGGAGGAGAACAAGAATATACACCGCCTCGACCCGGCCAAGCTGCTGCCCTGGCAAGGCCGGGTTAGGGTGCGAGTGTTGGGCGGCGACGGCAAGCCGCTGGCCGGCCAAGCAGTCAAACTGACTCAGACCGTGGAAGAAGACAGCGGGAGCCACCCCAAAAGCAAGCACACAGGCCCGCGTCCGCTGGGTGCGCTGTTTCAGGGGAAAACCGAACTCAGAGCCAACCAGCAGGGAGAAGTCGTCACCACGCTGCGCAGCGATGCCCAAGGCCAAATCCCCTTGTTTTTCTCCGCCCCGGAATTCGCCGGCATTCACCGCCTGAAGGCGGAATGCGTGCAGCCTGGCTGCAACAGTTCCGAAGGAGTCGTCACCGTGAAGGTGCCCAATCTGGAACCCTATACCCCCGCCACTGGCATGGCCCAGTTGATTGGCGGCCGCAATGAAAAACATGAGCAGCGGCATCACTTGACCAGGCAATCCATCAAAAACCTGGAAACCATGATTGAGGCGATGAATAAATTCGGCTGGAAAGCGGTGGGGGTCAATGACGCCGCGCTGCCCTGGGGCGGCCTGTTCGACATCTCCGGCGAATGGTGGCCGTCGCACTTCGATCATGGCGCCGGCACCGCGGTAGATCTGAGTACCCGGGACATCCTCCCGAAAACCAAGGCAGCCGTTTATAACGATCAGTGCGTCAAGTCCGACGACCCCAACACCCTGAACCGGCGGCTGCCCAGCACCAAAATTCTGTGGCACGCCGGGCCGCCCAATGATGTGGAGCATCTGCATGTTTACCTGGAGGGCGTCGCCCCCAATGGCGTCGAGCAAAAGTGTCGGGACAAGGGCGGCTGGGTGAAACTAGCCGAAACCAGGAAGACCACAGCCACCGGCCAGGCCAAAGCTGCTACCGAGCAGGCTGAACGCCAAGTAAAGCCCGCCAAAGCCAAGGCCAAACCCGCCAAGAAAGAGGGAACCCCATGAAACTGAGCGCACACGATGTACTGCTGGTGGCCTGCCTGAGCCTGCCCGCGCTGGCCCAAGACAACGCGCCCCCTGCCCCCGTGCAGAACAGCCTTACCCAGCTGCCCGGCCAGGATGTCTGGCAGGTCAGCGAATACGACCCGGACGAAGACCAGCTCAGAACCTTCCGCTATGTGTTGCAGAACAAGATCCAGCCGCGGCTGCGCAGCACCCTAGCCACCGGCGCCGAGCAAACGCTCAGCTATCGCTATCGCCTGAGCAATGGCCCGCAGGCGGCACAGAGCATCAATTATTTCCATATCTGCTGCGTGCCGATCCAGGCCTTTATCATTCCGGAAGACGAGGAGTTTCCTAAAAAAACCGGCAACAAGGAAGTGGACGAGGCGGCGATGGCTGAGTGGTATAAACGTATGCGAGCTGGTGTCAAACTCATCGTTAGTGGAGGGGATCAATACCTGCGCACGCCTGAGGCTTGGATTCCGAACTTCAAACAAGGCGAGGGCAGCGCCAGCTACGGCTGGCAGCCTTATCCCACCGGTGAACCCTATGGCATACCGCCGAATACCGGGCCCGCCGACTTCGCCATCCTGCGCCCGGAGCTGCCCGGGGTCAGAATCGCCACCCTGCTGGGTTTTTCCGGGAACGATCAGTTCCCCGGCAGCTACGCCATCGACACCGATGACCCAGCCATCAAGGCGGAAATCGCCGCCATAGAACGGGCCGACGGCCGCTGGCTGCCGCTGCTGGCGCCGGTGTTGGCGGTGAGCGAGCCTTTCGACGCCCAGGACTTCAGCGCGCAGTTGTGGACCGAAATCGAAAGCTGGTACCGCGATGACGATTACAGCCTGAGCCTGCTGGCGCCGGCGGTGTACGGCCAGCTCAAGCGCGAATTCAACCCCCTGCGCTCAGCGCTGGCCGCCAAGCAGACCGGCGCCGCCCAAGCCGGCATCGCACGCCTGCTGACCTATTTGGCGCACATCACAGCGCCCGACAGCGTGACCCCAGAGAATGCCGGCCAGGAGCAGGCTGATATTCCGCCTTTCGCCACCACGCGCGCGCCGGTCGCTGACCCGGACAGCCCCGATGCCGCCACCCGTGGCATCCACCGCGTCGCCGCGCACGCTTTGGTGTTCAATCTGCGCTATCTGCAACAGCGGCTGGCATCGCGCTAGGGTGGGTGAGATCAGGGGTCACGCAACGAGACGGATTGTGCGACACCGCTGACAAGGGTGACGCCGATGAAACCCGCTGCGTACACGCTGCTACGGGCCTGCCTGAGCCTGCCCGTCCTGCCCCAAGACGCTGCCATCCCTAAAAACCTGCTCAATGCCTGCTGCGCTGCGGCGATACGGCGTTGAAAACGGCTTCGAAATGCTCATGTACCACTTGTACACTCCGCTTTCTCAGCCGTTTTCGCCTTGTCTTGCTCTTGCTCGCTAGATCGTAAACACACCTAAGGGCCGCGAACAAAACCTCGCAGAGAAGCTGAGCCAAGGCGCGCCGACGCAGGCAGTACCAGTGGTATGACAAGGAGGCGCAACGCAGGGTCAGGGGTTTTGTTAGCGGTTCTTCGGGTGTGCTGGATGCCGGCCTTTGTCAGGCTTACTTGTTGATCTTAAGCCGTGACCACAGCCGGCTTTGCAAGCTCATGATGGATTGGGGCAGCGGCTTGATCAGGGTCATATTCTTCAGTTCGGCTTCCGGCGGGTAAAGGATGGGGTCGTTGAGCAGGGCCGGGTTCACGTATTTGCGCGCCGCCTTATTGGCCGTCGGGTAGAAGGTTTCATTGGTGATCGCCGCGTTCACCTTGGGGTCCTCAATATAATTGACCCACTTCATCGCCAGCGCGGGATTCTTGGCGTCCTTGGGGATGGCCATCACGTCAAAGGCGAGCAAGCCGCCTTCCCGGACGTTGGCGAAGCGGATCGAATAGGGTTTTTTGGCCTCGCTGGCCCGCTTGCTGGCGATATAGACATCGCCGGAAAACCCCAGGGCCACGCAGATATCGCCGTTGGCGAGGTCATTGATGTAGCCGGAGGTGTTGAAGCGGGAGATATAGGGCCTGACCTTTTTGAGCAGCGCGTAGGCGTCCTCGTAATCCTTGGGGTTGGCGCTGCTCGGGTCTCGGCCCAGGTATTGCAAGGCGGCGGCGAAGACGTTGACCGGCCCGTCGACCACCGACAAGCCGCATTTCGATACCTTGGCCGCCAATTGCGGGTTGAACAGAACCGCCCAGGAGTTCATCTTGACGTCGCTGCCCAGCGCCTGGCTGACTTTCTGCTGGTTATAACCGATGCCGACGGTCACATATGCCCATGGCACGCCGTAGAGGTTGCCGGGATCGGCGCCTTCAATCAGCTTCATCAGCACCGGGTCCAGATGCTTCAGATTGCCTATCTTGCTCTTGTCCAGCTTCTGGTAGATGCCGGTCTTGATTTGCCGCGCGAGAAAATTGGAGGTGGGCACCACCACATCGTATCCGGCGTTGCCCAGCAATAATTTGGCTTCCAAGGTGGTATTGCTGTCGTAATTGTCGTAGCGGACCTTGGCGTTCTGCTGTTTTTCAAAATTGGCGATGGTGTCCTTGGCGATGTAGTCCGACCAGTTGTAGACGTTCAGGATTTCGCCTGCATGAACGGGCGCGGTCAGCAAGCCGCTCAGCAGCAGGCCGGCGCGGGCGAAGGCGGTTCTTGATCGTGTTGTCCATTTCTCCATGATGCGTCTCCTTGCTTAGATTTCACTGCTGGACTTAAAGCGTTCGTAAGCGATTTTCAGGCTGGCGCCGATGTCCAGAAACGGCCTGGGCGGCAGCCAGCCCGGCGAACCGTGGGCGAGGACGTGGGTCAGCATCTCGCTGGAAACGCCCGAGGCGTATTCGGCCAGCAGCTTGCCCCAGAGCGTGCCGCGCGCCAGGCCGGAGCCATTGCAGCCGGACACGGCGAACAGATTGGGGGCCATCTGTTTGAACAAGGGCCTGCCGCCGCGGGTGCCGCCGAGGTGGCCGGACCAGCTAAAGGCGATGGCCTGCTCGTCCAGCCAGGGGAAGCGCCGCTGCAAGCCGGATAGATGGCGCTGGCGTCGGGCGTGCAAGTCCGCCGCGGCCAGATCCCGGCGACGGAATTCCAGGGTGTTGCGTATCATCAAGCGCTTGTCCCGCGTCAGCCTGACGGTGGCGCCGGTCAGGGCCGCGGACAGCATGCCCCAGGGGCGAGGGTTGCCGATGGCGGCCAGTTCCGGCGGGCTCAAGGGCCGGGTCAAGGAGGCGCTGAGCTCCAGCGGCAGCACGTGCGCGCCTTGGAGGCCGGCTCTGCCGGCGAAGGCGCCGGCGCAAACAATGATATGGTCGGCGCGGATGACCCGCCCGTTGCCATGGGCCTCCAGCGCGCCAAGCGGCCCGCTCCGAATTTGGCTGACGTTGAACTGCTCATACACTTCCACTTGGGCGGGCAAGGCGGCCAGCAGGCCCTGGACATATTTGGCGGGTTGAATCAGGGCGTTGCCGCCGGCGCAGTGTATGGCCAGCTGGTAAAAGTCCGTGCCCAAGGCATGGGCGAGCGATGCGCCCTGGCATAGCGTGGCTTGCGCGCCCACGGCTTCCAGCGTTTCCAGGAGGCGCGCGGGGCTGGACATTTTTCTGACATCGCTCACGCCAATGTAATAACCGGCGGCGTCGTAATCGCAGTCTATTTGGAATCGTTCAATGTATTGGGCAAGGAGTTGGCTGGCGGCCATGCCGAAGCGGGTTTCATGCCGGTAGTTTTCAAACCCGGCTTGTCGCCAATATTCGCCGTTGTCGGGTTTTTCATGGCAGACGACAAAGCCGGAGTTGCGCGAGGAGGCCCCTTGTCCCAATAATTGACGCTCCACGAGGGTGATGTGGGCGGAGGGGTTTAGCGTGGCCAGATTGATGGCGCAAGAAATGCCCGAGATTCCGCCGCCGATAATCAGGAAATGGGTTTTTAGGTTTTTGTTCAAGCTGGGGAAGGTCTTGCTTGATTCCGTGGTTTCAATCCAGCCGCATTGATTCATTGCTTGCCCTGCTTATGGGGTATTGCCGATTTTTCTAGTGTAAGCAGCGGTTTGCGGCCATGACCAACAATTTGTTTTCATCCTATCATTCCGGGATTTCATGCTCATGATCATTCGTCCGCCCAATATTCAGTCCTTGCAAACCTTTCTGGTGTTGAGCGAATGCAGCTCGTTCACGGCGGCGGCGGAGCGGCTTCATCTGACCCAAAGCGCGGTCAGCCGGCAGATTCAATTGCTTGAAGAACATTATGGCGTGACTTTGTTCAAGCGGAGCGCGCGCAAGATCGAGCTGACCGCGGAGGGCGTGGGGCTGCTGCATTCGGCGGAATTGATTTTTCGCGAGCTGGGCAATGTGGAGAAGCGCTATTCCAAAAAAATCAGGCCGTTTCGTTTGAAGATCTACGCTTCATTGGCCATGAGGCTGTTTATCCCGCTGCTGAATCAATTTGCCGCGGATAACCCTGGGATGAGTTTGGCGGTGGAAACGGAAACCGATTTGATTTATGGCGACTTGGCGCAATACGACGCCTTTGTCAGTTATAAGGACGCAGCGGCAATCACGCAGGAGGATTGGCTCTTATTCGCCGAATCCCTGATTCCGGTCTGTCATCCGCAATCCGTGTGCGCGAAGCCCTTGCCGACCCGGCTTGAGCAATTGCCGGACTATACGCTGCTGCATGGTTCGATGAACGGCATGGATTGGGAGCGCTGGTCTTTAAGCAAGAATCTGTGGCTGGACCCATCGCAGGCGCAAATCTTTTTCAATCTGGATGAATTGGCGATTGAAGCCGCCTTGCAAGGGGCGGGCATTGCCATGACGGATCAGCGGCTGGTGCAAGGGCTGCTGGAAGACGGTTCGCTCTGCTCCCCGTTTCCGAGCGCTTTGCAAACCGATAACGCCTATGTGTTGACCTTCAAAAAAGGCGGGGACGCCCATCCCAACGCCGCCGTTGTAAAGCGCTGGTTGCAGCAGCACTTGTGCGCGGATCATTAAAGCCATCCGGAGAGCCATCCGGCGTGGAGCGCGAACCGCTTCCATGGCCCGCCGTCACGGAACGCAGAGCGCGCCGATGGGTATCGCCTACGGCGCCTCCCTCCCTGGAAGCGGCCGCTCGCCATGGGTAGGGTGGGAGGAGCGCAGCGATACCCACGCGGAAGGCTGTTGACGGGCCTTGGGGCGCGTTGGGTGCGCGGCTTTCAAGGCCGCATCGTCATATTGAAACAGGCTCTAAGCCGGCTGCGCGTCGCTCAGGGCGGGGTAGTCGGTATAACCCTGCTCGTTCCCGCCGTAGAAGCTGTTCTTGTCGGCCGCGTTCAGCGGCGCATTCCGCTTGAGCCGTTCCACAAAGTCCGGATTGGCCAACACCATGGCACCGTAAGATTCCAGCTCCGCCAGGCCGGCGGCGATATCGGCGCCGATCTGCTCGCGCGGGCGGCCCGGGCGGTTGAGGATCAGCGCGCCTTGCCAGCGTTGGCGCAGATCGGCCAGCAAGGCCTCATCGCCCAGGTGCATCAGGTGCAGGTAGGTCAGTCCCAGCTTGTTCAATTCGCTCACCAGATAGCGGTATAGCGCCGGGCCTTGTTCGCCTTCGTCTATGCCCCAGATGCTCAGGCCGGGCGATAGACGGATGGCGGTTCTGTCCGGGCCGATTTCCTCGGCGATGGCGGTGGCCACTTCGATGGCGAAACGGGCGCGGTTTTCCAGGGAGCCGCCGTATTCGTCGTCGCGGGTGTTGGCGCTGGGCGCGAGGAATTGCTGGACCAGATAGGCGTTGGCGCCGTGGATTTCCACGCCGTCGGCGCCGGCTTCAATGGCGCGGCGGGCGGCGTGGCGGAAGTCCTGCACCGTCTGGCGCACTTGTTCGGTGCTCAGCGCGCGCGGGCTGGGAATCGGCTGCATTCCCGTGGCGGTGAACATGCCGGCGCCCGGGGCGATGGCGGAGGGTGCGACGCCCAGCTCATGGCGCGGGGTGTTGTCCGGGTGGCTCATACGGCCGGCGTGCATTAGCTGGATGAAGATACGCCCGCCCTGGGCATGGACGGCGTCCGTGGTGTGTTTCCAGCCGGCGACATGGGCGTCGGTGTAGATGCCGGGGGTGGCGAGGTAGCCTTGGCCCGCGTCGGACGGCTGGGTGCCTTCGCTGATGATCAGGCCGAGGCTGGCGCGCTGGGCGTAATAACGGGCGGCTAGCGGGCTCGGGCTGCCGTCCGCCTGGGCGCGGGAGCGGGTCATCGGGGCCATGACCAGGCGGTTGCTCAGGGTGAGGCCGGCGAGGCGGGCGGGGTCGAATACGGGGTTCATTGCGCTTTCTCCTATTGGTGGGGTGCTCTCATCATCGCCGGCTTTTTTTGTGAGATAAATAGGGTATTTTGGATAATACTGATCCATTTTTGGAGCAATGAGGTGGAATTGCTAAACGATATGGCTTTGTTCGTCGAGGTGGTCAAGGCCAAGGGCTTCCGCAACGCGGCGGAGGCGATCGGGGTGCCGAACTCCACGCTGTCGCGGCGGATTGCCGCGCTGGAGAAGTCGATAGGGCTGCGGCTGCTGCATCGCACCACTCGCCGGATAGAGCTGACCGAGGCTGGGCTGCTTTACTACGAGCGCTGCCGGCGCATCGTCGACGAGGCCCGGCTGGCGCACGAGCAATTGGGCGAGATGCTGGCCCAGCCCAGCGGGGTGTTGCGCGCCTCGCTGCCGGTGGATTTCGCCGTGACTTATCTGGCGCCGATGATCGCCGAGTTTGCGCGGCTCCATCCCGGCATCGATTTCGATTTGGACCTGACTCCCCGGCGCGTCGATCTGGTGAGCGAGCCTTTCGACGTGGCGGTGCGCATGGGGACGCCGGAGAGTTCGCAATTGATCGCGCGGACCTTGGGCGCGCTGACGCCCGGGCTATACGCCTCGCCCGGCTATCTGGCCCGCGCGGGCGAGCCGGCAAGCCCGGCGGAGCTGGCGGGGCATCAGTGCCTGAGCGTGCTGAAGCCCGACGCCTGGACCTTCCACGGCGAAGGGCGGGAGCTCGCCGTTGCGGCGGGCGGGCGCTTCGCCTTGAACAGCATAGGCCTGGCCAAGCGGCTGGCGACGCTGGACATGGGCATTGTGCTGATGCCGGCGGAGATTGTCGCGGATGAGGTGGCCAGCGGCGGCCTGCGCCGGATCATGCCCGGCTGGCACGGCACGCCGGTGCCGGTGTACGCGCTGACGGAAACCCGTTTGCTGCCGGCCAAGACCCAGCGCTTCATCGAGTTTTTACAGCAGCGCCTGCGTTGACGCCATGGCCGTCCGCCGTGAAGCGGCCGCGAGCGCCGGGCCGCCAAACGCCGACGGCGGCGGTGATCACGATCAGCAGGATGTTGAGCCCGCCGCCTATCGCCTCGCGCAGGGTGGCGGCGTGGAAGTCCGCGCCCAGCTCGCCGCCCGCACCCTCAAGCAGCGCGGCTTGGGCCAGTTGATTGGCCATGTCCACCGCCGGCACCACCACGAAGCTGGCGTTGAGCAGGATCAGCAGCGTCAGGCCCAGCTTGAGCTGAAAGAAGCGGTTGCGCGGGCCGTAACGCCGGTAGCCCAGCAGCAGGCCGCTGATCAACATCAGCCACAGGCCGGGCACGGTCAGCGCCCAGGTGCCGATATGGATGTACTGCCGCGTCTGCGCCAGCAGGGCCGGGGCGGCCGGGCCGGTTTCGGACAGCACGATCCAGGCCAGAATGCTGCCCAGGAACAAGGCCAGCGCGATGAAGTGGATGAGTTTGAGGAAGCGGTTCATTTCTCTTCTCCAATGGGCGGGCTGAGTGTCTCCAGCACGCGCAGCAGTTGTTGCAGGGTTTGGCGGGCGGCGTCGAAGTCCGCGTCGGGCAGCTGTTGCGTCAGTTGCGCGGTCCACCGCGCCTGGCAATCTTGGGTGCCGGCCACGGTGCGTTCGCCCTTGGGGCTCAGCCGGTACAGCGGGGAGCGGGCGTGTTGGGGGTTGGGCAGCACGTCGAAATAGCCTTCCTCCACCAGCTTGTGCAGCTGTTTTTGCGCGCCTTGGCGGCTGATGCCCATGCGGGCGGCGATTTGCGGCGCGGTTTGCGGGCCGTCGGCCAGGCCCACCGCGCCGAGCACCTGCCAGCGCGCGCTATTGATGCCCAGGTGGGCCACCAGCTGGTCGCCTCTTTCCAGCAGGGTGCCGTTCAGGCGGAAGATCAGCAACATCAGCTCGGTGATGTCTTGAGGGCGATGGTTTTGTTGGGTGGACATGGGGTTTCTCTATTTGACAACCGGTTGCCATTATTGACAACTAGTTGTCAGATTGCAAGCTCATTTTGGTTTTGGCATGAATACGGTTGCTTGGAGGCGGCAAGGCAGGGCGGGGGCTTCAGGCCGGGCGGGCGCGTTCATTGAGCGGCAATGGATGATGAATGTGTATGTACTTGTAAATACAGTCAAAAATGAAAATGTAATTTCTATGTTAGCATCGTCGGCTTCCTAAAAAGCTCAGTTCAAAGCCAATGAAAAAATGCTTGCCCTTCTTGATGTTGCTCAGCCTGCACGCCCATGCCGATGATGAGGCGCTGCGCCAGATGTTCAATTGCGACGGCAGTTTCTTTCGCTACATCGCCCAGCCCGGCAAGGCCGTTCCCGGCCTGCCGGTGACGGTGGAAAACGGCCGCGCCGCGTTGCGGATGCAGCCTGTCCGCGATCAGGCGCAGGAGATGGAGGAGGACGTCAGCGGCGCGTCCGAAGGCTTGACGTCGCTGCTGCGCCATTCCGCCATCGATCAGCCGGTGGCGTTGACGCCGCAGTGGGCCTTGCGCGATTACGTGGAAGAACACTTCCACAACACCAATGGTCCGATGGACGTCAACGGGGTATTGGAGTCCTATAACTGGGGTTTCCGCTTGCTGGGGCAGCGGGATATGACGCTCCAGCAATTCGTCGCCCAGCGGCCGGATCTGACATTCAGCTGCGACAAGGAAAAGGGCGGCGTCTGCACGTTGTACCGCCAATGGGACAAGGGCGCGTGGAAAACCATCAAGCCCGAGCAGCAGTACGCGGACGTGCCGCGTTTGTTGTTGACGGCCTCCAAGTCCGACCCCCGGCATTTCTCGCTGGAGTGTTCCTTGCTGGTGGAGGGCGAGCGTCTGCCGCCGGGCTTGATCAAGGCCTTGCAACCGGATTGGGCTTTGAATTTCTGAGAACCTGTTTACGATCTGCTGCGCGTCGTGAGACGCGGCACGGCGAGTAGCGCTTCGAAATGCTCATATGCCGTGCGTACATTCCGCTTTCTCAGCGGTTTTCGCCTTGGCTCGCGAGATCGTAAACACGTTCTGAGAGCCGCTTTACGCTGCGCGTCTGTCCGTATGCTGACGCGATGCCCATGATGAATCCAGCCCCTACGCGGGGCTTTTTTCATGCGTGCGCGGCTTGGCCGGCGACGCCGAGCGGCTGCCCAAAGTCTGTTTGGCGATATGAAAATGATAAATGGGAATTTAGTTTGAAATATGAATTACGTAGTAATAACTAAAGCCTTGCCCTGGCGCGGGGGCCCTTGCTATACCGGCATTGGGCGGGGCAAGCGAAGCGGGCTCCGTGTTGTTTCCAGTGTTGGATAACTCATTACGGGAGCATGATCATGTCTGAACAATTGCTGGGTGGTTGGTCCGGTTTCCAGCCGGTGGATGAAAAAGACCGCAAGGTTTTCCATCAGGCCACGGAAGGTTTGCTGGGCGTGAAATACGTGCCGCTGGCGGTGTCCACGCAAGTGGTGGCCGGAGAGAACTATATTTTCCTGGCCAGCGCGGAGGTGGTGTATCCCGGCGCGCAGCCGCATCTGGTGGCGGTGTACATCTACCAGCCGCTGGGCGGCAAGCCGCCGCATGTGACCCGCATCGAGAACGTGCGTCTGTAGGCCCTTAGCCAAGACGCTGTTGCGCAACAAGCCCGCCGCCCGGCGGGCTTTTGTTTTGGGCCGCCGCGGCTTGTTCCAGCAGCCATTGTTTGAAGACGCCCATTTCCGGGTCGCGCATGAGGTCCGGACGGTGTATCAGGTAATAAGCGAGGGCGCTGCGCAGCGGCGGCGCCGGCAGTTCCCGCAGCCGGCCGGCGGCCAGTTCGGCTTGCAGCAAGGAGCGCCGCGCCAGCGCGTAGCCGCGGCCGGCCAGCGCGGCCTCTATGGCGGCGTTGGAGTCCACGCAGACCACGCCTTGTTCGCAGTCCAGTTCCAGGCCGGCGGCGCGGCTCCACAGCCGCCAGTCGCCGCGGTGTTCGTCGTGCAGCAGCCGCTCGCCGCTGAGGGCGTCCAGCCGCGCCGGCAGCGCGGGCGCGCATACCGGCGTCAGTTCGTCGTCCAGCAGCTTGCAGGCGCTGAGGCCGGGGTAATCGCCCAAGCCGTGGCGCACGGCGAAGTGGATGTTTTCGGCGGCGAGGTCGACCACGCGGTTGCCGGTGCTGACGTGGACGTCGATCCGCGGGTGCTCGCGCATGAAGCCCTGCAGCCGGGGCAGCAGCCATTGCGCGCCAAACGAGGGGGTGCAGCTGAGCAGGATTACGCGGCGGGCGCCGGTCAGCCGCGCGGTGGCGTGGTCTATCAGGTCCAGCGCTTGCCGGCAGGCGGCCAGGTAGTCGCGGCCGGCGGCGTTGAGCGTCAGGCCGCGCGCGCGGCGCTCGAACAGCGGCTGGCCCAGGCAGTCTTCCAGCTTGCGCAGTTGCTGGGAGACCGCGCCGGGGGTGACGTGCAGTTCTTCGGCGGCCAGCTTGACGCTGAGCCGGCGCGCGGCGGCTTCGAAGAAGCGCAGGGATTCCAGCGGCGGTTTGGGCATATGAGTTTAGATTTTCTAAATCGTAAGGCAGGAAAAATCGTTTGTTTGCGGCATCTATGCGGTTGATGATTTCAGTATCTGGTTTAGCAAAGTTAAATACAAGGCGAAGGGAGAGGCATCATGGGAATGGCGAGCTTGAGTCGTTTGCTGTTGTTGGCGGCCTTGTGGGGCGGCAGCTTTTTGTTCATGCGCATCGCCGCGCCGGCGTTGGGCGCGTTGCCGACGGCGTTTGGCCGGGTGGCGCTGGGGGCGGCGGGCCTGCTGGGGCTGATCGCCTTGTTGCGGGTGGGGCTGTCCTTCAAGGGCAAGCTGGCCGCCACCTTGCTGCTGGGGGTGATCAATTCCGGCTTGCCCTTTCTCTTGTTCGCGCTGGCGGCCCGGGTGTTGCCGGCCGGCTATAGCGCGATCCTGAACGCCAGCACGCCGCTGATGGGGGTGCTGATCGGCGCGGCGGCGTTTGGGGAGCGCATTAGCGCCAACAAGCTGGCCGGCGTGCTGATCGGCCTGGCCGGCGTGGCGGTGCTGACGCAGACGGGCCCGCTGGCGACGGGGACGGCGGCTTTGTGGGGCGTGGCGGCTTGCCTGGCGGCCACCGCCTGTTACGGCCTGGCCGGTTTTCTGACCAAGCGCTGGATTGCGGACCGCGGCGGCCTGGACAGCCGCGTGGTGGCCCTGGGCAGCCAGTTGGGCGCGGTCTTGCTGCTATTGCCCTTGATGGCCTGGCAGGCGAGTTCCCAGCCGCTGGGCTGGCCGGAGGCGGGGGCGGAGGTGTGGCTGGCGATGCTGGCCTTGGGCCTGCTGTGCACGTCGCTGGCCTATGTCTTGTACTTCCGCCTGATCGCCGACGTCGGCCCGCTGAAGGCGCTGACGGTGACGTTTCTGATTCCGCCCTTCGGCATTTTCTGGAGCTGGCTGGCGCTGGGAGAGACGGCGACGCTGTCCCAGGCGCTGGGCGGCGCCTTGATCGCGCTGGCGCTGTGGCTGGTGCTGCGGCCGGAAGCGCCGGCGGCGCGCGCCGCCGCGCCGGACGAGGATTGGTCGATCTAGCGGCGGCGCGGCGCGGGCTTAATTGAGCAGCAGATAGCTGATCGGGCTTTCTCCGCAAGCCGCCAGCCCGCATTCCAGGAATACGGACAGGGCGTTGCCCAGCAGCAGGGCCATGGTCAGGGCGACGCCGGCCTTGGCCAGCCGGCCCAGCTGCGCCGGGGGCTGACGGTCGAAGCTGTGTTCGCGCTGGCACTGCATCAGCAGCAGGCCGCAGCCGATGAAGACGGCGAAAAAGGCGATGGCGGCCCAGGTGTAGAAATGCAGGCCCAGGATGGGCGGGCCGAAGCCGGCGTCGCCGGGGGCGATGTGCAGCAGCACTTGACGGCCGGCCACGGCGAAGCCGGCGGCGGCGGCCAGCAGCATCATGCCGTAATGGCCGGGCTTGTCGCCCAGCAGCACATTGGCGGCCAGCGCCACCGCGATGGCGCACAAGGCCACGCGTTGCAGCAGGCAGAGCGGGCAGGGCAGCTCATGCTGGGCGAACTGGAAGTAGAAGGCGACCAGCAGCATCAGGTTGATCAGCAGCAGGCCCAGTTGGTTCAACTTGTCGGTGAGGTTGTGCGTCATGTTGGGTTCCTCACAGCGAAATGGGCAGACTGCTGGTGGCGTGGAACTTGAACCAGTACAGGGTGAGCGCGAAGGCCAGGCCCCAGCAGGCGTAGGCCCATTGGCGCTTGCGCAGGATCAAGGCCAGCAATGAGGCGGCCAATAGCAGAAACAGCAGGGTATCCATCGGGAATTCCTTAATGTGGCGGGCCGGCGGAGCCGGCCTGGGTGGTGGTTGCCAATCAATATTAGCGCTTGCTTAATGTTGTGTGAATAGCTTGTTTGCAGGCGGCGGCGCGAAATTCGCCGCTGAATCAGTACATTCTCCATTCGTATCGTATAAAACGGCGCGCAGGGCGGCGATGGGAAGCGGCGGCCTTTTGCCGCGCGCGGCGGCGCTTGGCAGGCTTTTTGCATTAAAGCAGTTGTTAGCATCGCCTCAAGGCCGCCGCCATGTCCGCTTCCCATCCCGCGCCGCTTTACGCGGTGAAAGTTCGCCGCGATTACAACAGTTGGGTGGCGCGCGAGTCGCTGGAAGACTATGCCTTGCGCTATACCCCGCAGAGCTTCCGGCGCTGGTCGCCGTGGCGGGTGGCGCACACCGCGCTGGGCGGCGCCGCCGCTTTTCTGGTGTTGGAGGCGGTGGGCGCGGCGATGCTGACGGCGGGCGGCTTCGTCAATGCGGCCTGGGCCATTCTGGCGGTGGGGCTGGTGATTCTGCTGGCCGGCCTGCCTATCAGCGTCTACGCCGCCCGCTACGGCGTGGACATGGATCTGCTGACCCGCGG
The DNA here is from genome assembly GCF_003052555.1 of Chromobacterium sp. Panama. Taxonomy (NCBI): domain Bacteria; kingdom Pseudomonadati; phylum Pseudomonadota; class Betaproteobacteria; order Neisseriales; family Chromobacteriaceae; genus Chromobacterium; species Chromobacterium sp. Panama. The sequence goes on along the minus strand of NZ_QARX01000001.1, from coordinate 2,179,314 downwards.
CGCCGGCTTCGGCTATCTGGGTTCCGCCGTCACCTCTTTGCTGTACGCGGCCTTCACCTTTATTTTCTTCGCGCTGGAAGCGGCCATCATGGCCTATGCGCTGGAGTTGGGCTTTGGCCTGCCGCCGGCCTGGGGCTATGTGCTGTGCACCGTGGCGGTGCTGCCGCTGGTGGCCCACGGCGTCACCGCCATCAGCCGGCTGCAAGTCTGGACCCAGCCGCTGTGGCTGGGCTTGTTGTTGCTGCCCTATGGTTTCGTGCTGGCGCGCCAGCCGGAGGCCTTGAGCGGCTTTTGGCACTACGCCGGGGCGGAAGGCGGTGCGGGCGGCTTCGATCTGCGTCGTTTTGGTGCGGCTTTCGGCATCGGCATCGCCTTGATCGCGCAGATGGGGGAGCAGGCGGACTATCTGCGCTTCATGCCGCCGCCCGCCGCCGGCCAGCGCCGCCGCTGGTGGCTGGCCTGCCTGGCCGGCGGCCCCGGCTGGGTATTGCCCGGCATGCTGAAGATGCTGGGCGGCGCGCTGCTGGCCTGGCTGGTTCTGGACCATGGTCAGGCCGGCGGGCCGGCGCCGGATCCGGCGCGCCTGTATTGGTTCGGCTACGCCCGGATCTGGGGCGACGGCCGGCTGGCGCTGGCGGCGACGGTGCTGTTCGTGCTGCTGTCGCAGCTGAAGATCAATGTCACCAATGCCTATGCCGGTTCGCTGGCCTGGTCCAATTTCTTCGCGCGGCTGACCCATAGCCATCCGGGGCGGGTGGTGTGGGTGGCTTTCAATCTCTTGATCGCGCTCTTGCTGATGGAGCTGGAGATTTTCCAGGCGCTGGCGCACGTGCTGGCGCTGTTCGCCAATCTGGCCATCGCCTGGATGGTGACCGTGGCGGCGGATTTGGCCATCAACAAGCCGCTGGGGCTGAGCCCGCCGGGCATTGAGTTCCGCCGCGGCTATCTTTACGACGTCAATCCGGTGGGGCTGGGTTCGCTGGTCCTGGCCTCGGCGGTTTCGGTGTCGGCGCATCTGGGGGCGCTGGGCGAGCAGATGCAGCCGCTGGCCCCCTTCCTGTCCTTGCTGACCGCCTTGCTGGCCACGCCGGCGCTGGCCTGGCTCAGCGGCGGCCGTTATTACCTGGCGCGACAGCCGGCGTCGCCGCCTGCCCCGCCGCAGCGCTGCGCATTGTGCCGTCGCCTGTACGAGCCGCCGGACATGGTCAGTTGCCCAGCGTATCGCGGCTGGATCTGCTCCCTGTGCTGCACGCTGGACGCGCGCTGCGAGGACCGCTGCAAGCCCAAGGCGCGGCTGGACAAGCAGTGGCGCGCCTGGCTGAGCCGGCTGCTGCCGCGGGGCTGCCGGCCGTATCTGCAACGCGGCCTGGCCGATTATCTGCTGCTGATGACGCCCATGCTGGCGGGGCTGGGCCTGCTTATGGCCGGCTTGTCCTTTTGGGCGCGGAGCCGCCCGGCCTTGGAGGGGCTGGCGGCGCGGCTGCCGCAATTGGGCGCGGGCCTGCTGCTGGGTTGCAGCGTGCTGGCCTGGTGGCTGGTCTTGTTGCGGCAGAGCCGGCAGGTGGCGCGGCAAGAGTCCAAGCGGCAGACCCAGCGCTTATTGCGCGAGATCGCTTCCCACCGCCGCACCGACGCCTTGCTGCAAAAGGCGCGCCGCGACGCGGAGCAGGCCAATCAGGCCAAGAGCCGCTACGTGAGCACGCTCAGCCATGAGCTGCGCACGCCGCTGAACAGCATGCTGGGCTATGCGCAGATCCTGGACGGGGACCCGGAGATTCCGCCGTCGAAACGGCCGGCGCTGGCGGTGATCCGCCGCAGCGGGGATCACCTGCTGTCGGTGATCGAGGGCACGCTGGATCTGGCGCGGATAGAAAGCGGCCGGCTCAGCCTGGAGCCGCGGCCGCTGGACTTCGCCGCGCTGATCGGCCAATTGACGGCGATGTTCCAGCTGCAGGCGCGGGACAAGGGCTTGGGCTTCCGCTTCCTGCCGCAAGGCGAGTGGCCGGCGCTGGTGCGCGCCGACGAACGGCGGCTGCGGCAGATTCTGATCAATTTGCTGGGCAACGCGGTCAAGTTCACCACGCATGGCGAGGTCAGCCTGGGCCTGCGTTATCAGGGCGAGGTGGCGTGTTTCGACATTGCCGACACTGGGCCCGGCATCTCGCCGGAGGAGGCCGAGCGCGTGTTCGAGCCGTTTGAGCGCGGCGGCGAGGCCGCCGGCCAGAGCGGCAGCGGGCTGGGGCTGACCATTGCGGGCATGCTGACCTCGCTGATGGGCGGGGAGCTGAGGCTGGACAGCCGGCCGGGCGGGGGCTGCGTGTTCACGTTGCGTCTGTTCCTGCCGCGGCTGGGCGCCGCGCCGGCGGCGCCCTTGTCGGTGCGCGTCGGCTACCAGGGCCGGCGGCGGCGGGTGCTGCTGGTGGACAATCATGAGCAGGACCGGGAGATGCTGGCCAGCGCCTTGCTGCCTTTGGGCTTCGAGGTGGAGCAGGCCGCCAGCGGCCAGGCTTGCCTGGACCGGCTGGAGCAGGCAGGGACGCTGCCGGATCTGGTGTGCATGGATCTGGCGATGCCGGGCCTGGACGGCTGGGAAACCCTGCGGCGCATCCGTCGCCGGCACGGCGACGCGCCTGCGCTGGCGGTGATTTCCGCCAACGCCTTCGAGCGGGGGCAGGACAACGACGCGGGCATCCGCGCCGAGGATTTCTTCGTCAAGCCCATCCGCGTCGAGCAGCTGCTGGACTGGATAGGTCGACGCTTGCAGCTGGAGTGGCTGAGCGGCGCGGAGCCGGCGCTGCGCTGGCCGCCGGAGGAGGCGCTGGACGAGTTGCGGCAGGCTTTGCGGCGCGGCTATCTGCGCGGCGCACGCGCCGCCCTGCTGCGCTTGGAGGTGGGCGCGCTGGGGGCGGACCCGGCTTACGGGCTGTTTCTGGCGCGGGCGCGGAGCCTGCTGGACGGCTGCCGGCTGGACGAGTTGCTGCGATGGCTGCCGGGAGCGCCGGCGTGAGCGCGCCGCGGCCGGAGCGGGCGACGGCGCTGATCGTGGACGATCAGCCGGAAAACCTGGCCTTGCTGCACGATGCGCTGGACCTGGCCGGCTACCGGGTCTTGCTGGCCACGGACGGCGCGGCGGCCTTGGGCCGCGCCGCCGAGTGCCGGCCGGACATCATTCTGCTGGACGCGTTGATGCCGGGCATGGACGGTTTCGAGACGGCGCGGCGCTTGAAGGCGGGGGCGGAAACGCAGGCGATTCCCATCGTGTTCATGACCGGGCTCAGCGACAGCGAGCACGTGCTGGCGGCGTTTGCCGCCGGCGGCGCGGATTACGTGATCAAGCCGCTGCGGCCGGCGGAGGTGCTGGCGCGGCTGGCCGCCCATATCGGCAGCGCGCGCCAGCTGTGCCGGGCGCGGCAGGCGCTGGAGGCGTCGGGCCAGGCCTTGCTGGCGGCGGACCCGGCCAGCGGCCGGCCGCTGTGGCTGACCGAGCGCGCGCGCGGCCTGCTGCAAGCCCACGGCTGGTCCGAGGCGGCGCTGGCGGCGCGTTGGCGGCCCTGGCTGGCCCAGGCCGCGGCGGGGGCCAGCCTGACCTTGGCCGAAGGCGACGGCGCGGCCTTGCTGGCGCGGCGGCTGGCCGGGGACGAGTGCCTGCTGGCCTTGAGCGAGGCGGGAGACGGCGCGGCGCCGCGGCGCCTGATGCGGGCGCTGGGGCTGACTCCGCGCCAGGCCGAGGTGCTGCATTGGCTGAGCCTGGGCAAGACCAACCGCGATATCGGCGACATCCTCGGCATGAGTCCGCGCACCGTCAACAAGCATCTGGAGCATGTGTTCGCCCGCCTGGGGGTGGAGACCCGCACCTCGGCCGCGGCGCTGGCCTTGCGCAGCGCCGGCGGCGGGTGACGGGGCATACGTCATGTAACGTATTCCGGCCGGGCGGGCCGGGGCTTAGTCTGATCCTGCAGTGCAACAATTCCTCGCCGGGCCGGCCGGAAGGCCTCCCGGCGCTTCAGGATCGCCCCAGGAGTTTCCCATGTTGATTCGCTCTCATGTCTTGTCTTCCCTTGCGCTGAGCCTGGCGCTGAGCGGCTTCGGCGCCGCGCCGGCTCTCGCCGCCGATACCATCAAGGTGGGGGTGCTGCACTCCCTGTCCGGTACCATGGCCATTTCCGAAACCTCGCTCAAGAATATGGCGCTGTTCGCCATCGACCAGATCAACGCCGAAGGCGGGGTCTTGGGCAAGAAGCTGGAGCCGGTGGTGGTGGACCCGGCGTCCAACTGGCCGCTGTTCGCGGAGAAAGCGCGCCAATTGCTGAGCCGCGACAAGGTGGCGGCGACCTTCGGCTGTTGGACTTCGGTGTCGCGCAAATCGGTGTTGCCGGTGTTCGAGGAACTGAACGGCCTGCTGTTCTACCCGGTGCAGTACGAGGGCGAGGAAATGTCGCCCAATGTGTTCTACACCGGCGCCGCGCCCAATCAGCAGGCGATCCCGGCGGTGGAATACCTGATGAGCAAGGAGGGCGGCGGCGCGCGGCGCTTCTTCCTGCTGGGCACGGATTACGTCTATCCGCGCACCACCAACAAGATTCTGCGCGCCTTCCTCAAGAGCAAGGGGGTCAAGGACGCGGACATCCAGGAGGCCTACACCCCATTTGGCCATAACGATTACCAGACCATCGTCGCCAACATCAAGAAGTTCGCCGCCGGCGGCAAGACCGCGGTGGTGTCCACCATCAACGGCGATTCCAATGTGCCGTTCTACAAAGAGCTGGGCAATCAGGGCCTGAAGGCGGCCGAGGTGCCGGTGATGGCGTTCTCGGTGGGCGAGGAGGAACTGAAGGGCATCGACGCCAAACCGCTGGCCGGCCATCTGGCGGCCTGGAATTACTTCATGAGCGTGAGAAATCCGGTCAACGCCAAGTGGGTGGCGGACTACCGCGCCTGGGCGCGGAAGAAGGGCGTTGCCGGGGCGGACAAGCTGGTGACCAACGATCCGATGGAGGCGACCTATGTCGGGGTCCGGCTGTGGGCGCAGGCTGTGCGCAAGGCCGGCGGCACCGACGCGGCCGCGGTGAGCAAGGCCCTGACCGGGCTGCGGATGGACGCGCCGTCCGGCTTCACGCTGGAAATGGACGCCCGCAACCATCATTTGCGCAAGCCGGTGATGATTGGCGAGATTCAGCCCAACGGGCAGTTCTCGGTGGTGTGGAAGAGCCGGAGCGTGGTGCGCGCCCAGCCGTGGAGCCCGTATCTGCCCGGCAACGACAAGCGGCCGGACACCCCGGTGAAAAGCAAGTGAGCCGGAAAGGAGCCCGCCATGTCCTGGAGTAAAGCCCTGCCTTGGGCGCTGGCGCTGTGGTGCGCCGCGGCCGGCGCCGGCCCCTTGGCCGAGCTGGCCGGCGCCGATCCGGCCGAACGCGCCGGCTTGATTGAAAGCTGGGCGCCGCGCCCGGACGCCGAGCGCCGCGCGGCGGTGGCCGCCTTGGAGCAGGGCCGGCTATTGCAGTCCGCCGACGGTATGCGCGTGCTGTGGCAGCGGCCGGACGGCGCGCTTGGCGACGCGGTGTCCGGCCAGCCGGCGGCGGGCGACGTCGCCAGCCTGGAACCGCTGCCGTTGAACAACCGGCTGCGCGGCGCCCTGGCGGTGTTTCACGCGGTCGACGAACTGGCCGCGGCGGACCCCGGGCGGCGGCTGGCCGCGGTCCGCGCGCTGGGCGACAGCGGGAACCCGGCGCTGCTGCCCTTGCTGAGGGAACGCTTGGCGCGGGAGGGCGACGCCGAGCTGCGGCGCGCGCTGGAACGGGCCGGCGCCCGCCTGTCGCTGAGCAGTCCGGACCCGGCGCAGCGGCGGG
>NZ_QARX01000001.1:1888651-2173463 GCF_003052555.1 Chromobacterium sp. Panama | reverse complement strand
GGGCCGCCGCCATGGCGCTGGCGGACAGCGGCGATCCGGCGGCCTTGGCCCTGCTGGCGCCCTTGACCGACGCCGCCGCGGAAAACGATGCCGAAGTGCGCGCCGCCGCGATGAGGGCGCAAGCGGCCATCCGCGCCAGCGTGCGGATAGACAATCTGCTGGGCGCGGCCTTCGCCGGCCTCAGCCTGGGTTCGGTGCTGCTGCTGGCGGCCTTGGGCCTGGCCGTCACTTACGGCCTGCTGGGGGTGATCAATATGGCGCACGGCGAGATGCTGATGCTGGGGGCCTATGTCGCCTACGCGGCGCAAAGCCTGTTCCACAGCCGCTGGCCGGCCGCCGCCGACGCCTATCTGGCGCTGGCCCTGCCGGCGGCCTTCCTGCTGACCGCCGCCGTGGGCATGGCGCTGGAACGGCTGGTGATCCGCCATCTCTACGGCCGCCCGCTGGAAACGCTGCTGGCCACCTGGGGCATCAGCCTGGTGTTGATGCAGCTGGTGCGGACCTTGTTTGGCGCGCAGAACGTGGCGGTGGCCAACCCCGGCTGGCTGAACGGCGGCTGGGCCTTGAGCCCGGCGCTGACGCTGCCCTACAACCGCATCGCCGTCATTCTGTTCTCCGCGCTGACGCTGGGCCTGGTCTGGCTGGCGCTGAACCGCAGCCGGCTGGGCCTGTTCGTGCGCGCGGTGACTCAGAACCGGCGCATGGCGGACAGCCTGGGCGTGGCCACCGGGCGGGTGGACATGTTGGCCTTCGGCCTGGGCAGCGGCATCGCCGGCCTGGGCGGGGTGGCGCTGAGCCAGATCGGCAATGTCGGCCCGGACCTGGGCCAGGGCTATATCGTCGACAGCTTCATGGTGGTGGTGCTGGGCGGCGTGGGCCAGCTGGCCGGCGCGGCATGGGGCGCGCTGGGCCTGGGCGTGGCCAACAAGCTGTTGGAGCCGGCGCTGGGCGCGGTGCTGGGCAAGATTCTGATCCTGGCCGGCATCATTCTGTTCATTCAAAAACGTCCGCAAGGCCTGTTCGCCCTCAAGGGCCGGGCCGTGGATTAGGAGCCGCCATGCATCTTCCTTACTCTTTGCGGCTCTTGTCCGGCCTGGGCCGACGGCGCTGGGGCGCGGCGGCGCTGGTGCTGGTCTGGCTCGGTCTGCTGGCCTTGCCCTTGCTGCATGTGTTCGCGCCGGCGGACAGCGGCTGGCGGGTGTCGGCCTATGTTCTGACCCTGGCGGGCAAGATTCTGTGCTACGCGGTGCTGGCGCTGGCTTTGGACCTGGTCTGGGGCTATGCCGGCTTGCTCAGCCTGGGCCACGGCCTGTTCTTCGCGCTGGGCGGCTACGGCATGGGCATGTATCTGATGCGTCAGATCGGCGGCGACGGCGTCTACCAGAGCGCGCTGCCGGATTTCATGGTGTCGCTGGACTGGCGGACGCTGCCGTGGTTCTGGCAGGGCAGCGAACACCTGGCCTGGGCCCTGTGCCTGGCGGTGGGCGCGCCTGGATTGTTGGCGCTGGGCTTTGGCTGGCTGGCTTTCCGTTCCCGCATCCGCGGCGTGTATTTTTCCATCATCACCCAGGCGCTGACCTATGCGGCGATGCTGCTGTTCTTCCGCAACGAAACCGGTTTTGGCGGCAATAACGGCTTTACCGGCTTCAAGCGCATCCTGGGCTTCGGCATCGCCGAGCCGGCCACCCGCGCCTGGCTGTTCGTCCTCAGCGCGCTCTTGCTGTCGCTGGCTTTGCTGGGGGCGTTCCGGCTGACGCGCGGCAAGTTCGGCCGCGTGCTCACCGGGGTGCGCGACGCCGAGTCGCGGCTGATGTTCTGCGGCTACCGGCCGCAAGACTACAAGCTGGCGGTATGGGTGTTGTCCGCCATGCTCTGCGGCCTGACCGGGGCCTTGTACGTGCCGCAGGCCGGCATCATCAATCCGGGCGAGATGTCGCCGGGCAATTCGATCGAGGCCGCCGTCTGGGTGGCGGTGGGCGGCCGCGGCACCTTGATCGGACCGGTGCTGGGCGCCGTCTTGGTCAATGCCGCCAAGAGCTGGTTCACCGTGGCCTTTCCGGAGTACTGGCTGTTCTTCCTGGGCGGGCTGTTCATCGCCGGCACCCTGTTGCTGCCGCGCGGCTTGATGGGCTGGCTGGCGCGAGGCCGCGGCGCTTGAGGCGGCCGCGCGTTTATTGATTTCCCGGATATGCGACATGAATACAACAAGCGAAAATCCCGTTCCGCGCGGACAGTGGGAGGACGAGGCGGTGGGCTTGTCCCGGCCATTGACGCCGGGGCTGGACATTCGGCATGGACAGATATTATATCTTGACGATGTCATAGTTGATTTCGACGGTTACCGCGCGCTGAACCGTTTGACGCTGTCGATCGCCGTCGGCGAATTGCGCGTGGTGATCGGCCCCAACGGCGCCGGCAAGACCACGATGATGGATGTGATCACCGGCAAGACCCGGCCGGACGCGGGCAGCGTGTTCTTCGGCCAGACCCTGGACCTGCGCAGATACGACGAGGCCGAGATCGCCCAACTGGGCATAGGGCGCAAATTCCAGAAGCCCACGGTGTTCGAGGCGATGACGGTGGCGGACAACCTGGAGCTGGCGCTGGCCGGAGACCGCTCGGTGCGCGCCAGCCTGCGCGCGCGCCTGGGCGCGGCTCAGCGCCGCCGCGTCGACGAACTGCTGGAACGGGTGCGGCTGCAGGAGCAGCGCGGCCGGCTGGCCGGCCTGCTGTCGCACGGCCAAAAGCAGTGGCTGGAGATTGGCATGCTGCTTGCTCAGCAACCCAAGCTGCTCTTGCTGGACGAGCCGGTGGCCGGCATGAGCGACGCCGAAACCGAACAGACCGCGGAGCTGCTGTTGAGCCTGAAGGGCGAGCATTCCCTGATGGTGGTGGAACACGATATGGATTTCGTCGCCAGCCTGGGCGGCCGGGTGACGGTGCTGGCCGAAGGCGCGGTGCTGGCGGAGGGGACGCTGCGGCAGGTGCAGGCGGACGAGCGGGTGATCGAAGTGTATCTGGGGCGCTGACATGCTGGAAATCGACGGACTGGAACAGTATTACGGCGGCAGCCGCATCCTGCGCGGGATCAGCCTGCGCGCCGAGACGGGGCGGATCACCTGCCTGCTGGGGCGCAACGGCGCGGGCAAGAGCACGCTGCTCAAATGCCTGAGCGGGCAATTGCCGGTACGCGGCGGGCGCATGCGCTGGCGCGGCGAGGACATTGCCGCGCTGGCCCCGCATCAGCGCGCGGCGCGCGGCATCGCCTATGTGCCGCAGGGGCGCGAAATCTTTCCGCGGCTGACGGTGGAGGAAAACCTGCGCCTGGGGCTGGCGCGCTTCTCCGGCGCGGCCGGCCGCCGTTTGCCGGACAGCGTGTTCGAGATGTTCCCGGTGCTGTACGAGATGCGCGGCCGCCGCGGCGGCGACCTGTCCGGCGGCCAGCAGCAGCAATTGGCGATTGGCCGCGCCTTGGCCGGGCGGCCGTCGCTGCTGATGCTGGACGAGCCGACCGAAGGCATCCAGCCCTCCGTCATCAAGCAGATCGGCACGGCGATCCGCCAACTGGCGGCCGGGGGCGAGATGGCCATCCTGCTGGTGGAACAGTATTACGACTTCGCCGAGGCGCTGGCGGACCGCTACCTGGTGATGGCGCGCGGCGAAGTGGTGCAAAGCGGCCTGGGCGGGGACATGCGGGCGGACGGCGTGCGCGGGCTGCTGGCGATCTGAGCGATGCGACGCGATGCCGCCGCCGTCGGCCTGCCGCCGCCCTGGGCCGCCGAACTGGAGCTGAGCTACCGGCGCCGCGACGGACGCACCATTCCGGTGCGGCGGCGGCATTGCGGCCCCTTGCGGGTGCAGCGCCACTTCACCGACGACGCCGGCCAGTGCCAGCACATCATCGTGCATCCGCCGGGGGGCATGGCCGGCGGCGACAGCCTGAGCCTGACGGTGACTTTGGAGGAGGGCGCGGACGCGCTGCTGACCAGCCCCGGCGCCGCCAAGTGGTACGACGGTTTCGGCCGCCCGGCCAGCCAGCGGCTGGAGCTGTCTTTGGCCGCCGGCGCGCGGTTGGAATGGCTGCCGCTGGAAACCATTCTGTTCGCCGGCGCCGAGGTGAGCTTGCAAGGCCGTGTCCAGCTGCAGGGCGACGCCGCGCTGCTGTACGGCGACGTGCTCTGTCTGGGGCGGCCGGCCTGCGGCGAGCGCTTCGACCGCGGGCTTTGGCGTCAAAGCCTGGACATAGAACGCGATGGCCGTTTGATCTGGTGCGAGCGCGCCGCCTTGGCCGGCGGCGACCGCATGCTGGACGCGGCGGTCGGAATGGGCGGCCAGACCGCGGTCGGCCTGCTGTTGTGGGCCGGGCCGGCGCTGCCGGAGGCCTTGCATCAGGCGGTATTGGCGCTGCCGCTGGCGGGCCGCGCCGCCGCCAGCCAACTGCCGGACGTCTGGCTGGCGCGCTTCATCGGCGACAGCGCCGAAGCCGCCCATCATTGGCTGCGGCGGGCGCGGCGCTTGCTTTACCCGTTCACCCACGGCCGCGCGGCGCAGGAGCCGCGCATCTGGGCGACTTGACCCTTCAATGAGAAATGGGACTTCACGATGGAATTGACGCCCAGAGAAAAAGACAAGCTCTTGATCTTCACCGCCGGCCTGCTGGCGGAACGCCGCCGCGCGCGCGGCCTGAAGCTGAACTATCCGGAGGCGGTGGCCTATATCAGCGCCGCCGTCATGGAGGGCGCGCGCGATGGGCGCAGCGTGGCGGAGCTGATGCATTACGGCGCCACCTTGCTGGGCCGCGAGGACGTGATGGACGGCGTGGCCGAGATGATCGCCGACATCCAGGTGGAAGCCACTTTTCCGGACGGCACCAAGCTGGTCACCGTCCACCAGCCCATTGTATGAGGAGGCCGCGATGATTCCCGGACAGATCCAGGCCGCCGAGGGCGAGATCGAGCTCAACGCCGGCCGCCGCACCCTGACGCTGACGGTGGCCAATACCGGCGACAGGCCGATCCAGGTGGGCTCGCATTATCACTTCGCCGAAACCAACGACGCCTTGCGGTTTGACCGCGAGGCCGCCCGTGGCTGCCGGCTGAACATCGCCGCGGGCACCGCGGTGCGCTTCGAGCCCGGGCAGGTCCGCAGCGTGGAGCTGGTGGAGCTGGCCGGCCGGCGCCGGGTGTACGGCTTTCAGGGCAAGGTGATGGGGGCCTTATGAAAATCAGCAGACAGGCGTACGCCGAGATGTTCGGCCCCACCGTCGGCGACCGGGTGCGCTTGGCCGACACCGAATTGTGGGTGGAAGTGGAGCGCGATTACACCGTATACGGCGAGGAGGTGAAGTTCGGCGGCGGCAAGGTGATACGCGACGGTATGGGCCAGGGCCAGGGCCTGGCGGCGGAAGTGGCCGACACGGTGCTGACCAATGCGCTGATCCTGGATCACTGGGGCATCGTCAAGGCCGATATCGGCCTCAAGGACGGCCGCATCGCCGCCATCGGCAAGGCGGGCAATCCGGACATCCAGCCCGGCGTCGACATCGCCATCGGCGCCGCCACCGAAATCATCGCCGCCGAAGGCATGATCGTCACCGCCGGCGGCATCGACAGCCACATCCACTTCATCTGCCCGCAGCAGATCGAAGACGCCCTGATGTCCGGCGTCACCACCATGATAGGCGGCGGCACCGGGCCGGCCACCGGCAGCAAGGCCACCACCTGCACGCCGGGGCCGTGGCATCTGGCGCGAATGCTGGAAGCGGCGGAAGCCTTTCCGATGAATCTGGGCTTCACCGGCAAGGGCAACGCCAGCCTACCGGAGCCGCTGCGCGAGCAAGTGCGCGCCGGCGCCATCGGCCTCAAGCTGCACGAAGACTGGGGCAGCACCCCGGCGGCGATAGACAACTGTCTGACGGTGGCGGACGAGATGGACGTGCAAGTGGCCATCCACACCGACACCCTGAACGAATCCGGCTTCGTCGAGGCCACGCTGGCCGCGTTCAAGGGCCGCGCCATCCACACCTATCACACCGAGGGCGCCGGCGGCGGTCACGCGCCGGACATCATCAAGGCCTGCGGCCACGCCAATGTGCTGCCCAGCTCCACCAATCCCACCCGGCCGTTCACGGTCAACACCATAGACGAGCACCTGGACATGTTGATGGTCTGCCATCACCTGGACCCGGGCATCGCCGAGGACGTGGCCTTCGCCGAAAGCCGCATCCGGCGCGAAACCATCGCCGCCGAGGACATCCTGCACGATCTGGGCGCCTTCGCGATGATGTCCTCGGACAGTCAGGCGATGGGACGGGTGGGGGAAACCATACTGCGCTGCTGGCAGACGGCGGACAAGATGCGGCGCCAGCGCGGCCCCTTGCCGGGCGACGGCCCCGGCCACAGCAATTTCCGGGTCAAGCGCTACCTGGCCAAGTACACCATCAATCCGGCCCTGACCCACGGCATCGCCCATGAGGTGGGCAGCGTCGAAGCCGGCAAGCTGGCCGATCTGGTGCTGTGGCGGCCGGCCTTCTTCGCGGTCAAGCCCAGCCTGATCCTCAAGGGCGGCGTCATCGCCGCCGCCGCGATGGGCGATCCCAACGCCAGCATCCCGACGCCGCAGCCGGTGCACTACCGGCCGATGTTCGGCAGCTGCGGCGCGGCGGTGGCGCGCGGCAGCGTCACCTTCGTGTCGCAGGCGGCGCTGCAGGCCGGCGTCGGCGCGGAACTGGGCCTGCGCAAGCGGCTGGTGGCGGTGCGGGGCTGCCGTCAGCTGAGCAAGGCCGATCTGATCCACAACGATTATCTGCCGCATATCGAGGTGGACCCGCAAAACTACCAGGTGCGCGCCGACGGCGAATTGCTGTGGTGCGAACCGGCCGAGCGCCTGCCGCTGGCGCAGCGTTATTTCTTGTTTTGAGAGGATGCCATGTTGTTGCTGACACGCCGCGCCGACGATGCGAGCGCCTGGGACGATGAGTTGCTGATGAGTTACGAACTGCGCGGCAAGCGCCGGCTGCGCACCCGCAGCGCCGCCGGCGAAGACTGCGGTCTGTTTCTGGAACCGGGGCCGCCGCTGGCCGACGGCGAGGTGTTGCAGGCCGAGGATGGCCGCCGGGTGCGGGTGGCGGCCGCGGCGGAGGCCTTGCTGCATGTCTGTTGCGCCGACGCCGTCGCGCTGACCCGCGCCGCCTACCACCTGGGCAACCGCCATGTGCATCTGCAAGTGGGCGAGGGCTGGCTGCGGCTGTTGGACGACGAGGTGCTGGCGCGGATGCTGGAGCAGATGGGCGCGCGGGTGCGAAAAATCGACGCGCCGTTCCAGCCGGAGTCCGGCGCTTACGGCGGCGGCCACCATCACTCCCACGGCAAGGAGGCGGCCTTCCAGTATCCGCCGCGGCTGCATCAGTACGGCGCGGCATGAGCGCGCTGGCGCGGCTGCAACTGATGCGGCTGGCCAGCCCCGGCCTGCCTATCGGCGCGTATAGCTATTCGCAAGGGCTGGAGAGCGCGTTGGAGCTGGGCCTGGTGCATGACGCCGCCAGCGCCGCCGCCTGGCTGGGCGATGCGCTGCAAGGACCGCTGTCCCGTTTCGAAGCCGCGCTGCTGGCCCAGGCCTGGCGCGCGCTGGCCGCCGACGAGCAGCCGGCGCTGACGCGGATCAATCAGCAATTGCTGGCCAGCCGCGACAGCCGCGAACTACGGCAGGAAACCGTGCAGATGGGGTATTCGCTGCGCCGCCTGCTGCAAGCGTTGCCGGAATGCGCCGGTTTGCCGTGGCCGGCCGGGCTGGAGCAGCCGGAACTGGCGCTGCCGGCGGTTTGGGCGCAGGCGGCGCGCGCCTTGGGCGTGGACGAGGCCGGCGCGGTGGACGCGTATCTATGGGGCTGGCTGGAGAATCAGGTCACGGTTCTGCTCAAGGCGATGCCGATGGGGCAGACGGCCGGCCAGCAATTATTGTCGGCCTTGTTGCCGGCGGCGGCGGCCGCCGGCGCCGAGGCGCGGCGGCTGCCGGCGGACCAACTGAGCAATTTCGCCCCCGGCCTCGCCTGGGCGGCGATGAAGCATGAAACCCAGTACAGCAGGCTGTTCCGGTCTTGAGCCGGCGGCCGCTATCTCAAGGAGAAAGCAATGAACACGACAGGACTCGCCCAGGGCCGCGGGCCGTTGCGGGTGGGCATAGGCGGGCCGGTGGGCTCGGGCAAGACCCACCTGACCTGGGCGCTGTGCGCGGCGCTGCGCGACAAATACAATGTCGCCGCCGTCACCAACGACATCTACACCCAGGAAGACGCCCAATTCCTGGTCCAGCACCAGGCGCTGGCGGCGGATCGCATCATCGGCGTCGAGACCGGAGGCTGCCCGCACACCGCCATCCGCGAAGACGCGTCCATCAATCTGGAGGCGGTGGCGCGGCTGAACGCGCGCCATCCCGGCCTGGACCTGATCTTCATTGAAAGCGGCGGCGACAATTTGGCCGCCACCTTCAGCCCGGAGCTGTCCGATCTGACGCTGTACGTGATCGACGTGTCCGCCGGCGACAAGATTCCGCGCAAGGGCGGGCCGGGCATCTGCAAATCGGACCTGCTGGTGATCAACAAGATCGATCTGGCGCTGCTGGTGGGGGCCTCGCTGGAGGTGATGGCGCGCGACGCCGGCCGCATGCGCGGCGAACGGCCCTTTGTGTTCTCCAATCTCAAGCTTGGCCAGGGGCTGAACGACATCATCGCCTTCATCGAAACCCAGGGCATGCTGCAACTTGACGTCTCGGGAGCTGAAAATGACCTTTCTGCGTAAATTCACGCCGGGCGCGCTGGCGCTATTGCTGGTCAGCGGACTGGCCCAGGCTCACCCCGGCCACGCCGTCGCCGGCTTTTCCAGCGGCCTCGCGCACCCGCTTGGCGGGTTGGACCATTTGCTGGCCATGCTGGCGGTGGGTTTGTGGTCGTGGCGGCTGGGCGGCGCGGCTCGCTGGCAAGGGCCCTTGACCTTCATGGTCATGTTGGCCGCGGGCGGCGTGTTGGGCTGGCTGGGCGTGAGCGTGGCGGCGCTGGAAAGCAGCATCGCCGCCAGCGTGATCGCGCTGGGCCTGCTGCTGGCCTTCGCCTTGCAGCCGCGGCGCGGTCTGGCCTTGGCGGCGATCGCCGGCTTCGCCTTGCTGCACGGCGTCGCCCACGGCCAGGAAATGCCGCACGACGCCTCCGGCCTGGCTTACGCCGCCGGTTTCGTGCTGGCCTCCGGGCTGCTGCACGCGGCCGGCTTGCTGCTGGGACGGACGGAAACGCGCCTTGCCTTGGGCGAGCGGCTGGGGCGCGTCGCCGGCGGCGGCATCGCCGCGTGCGGAGTGTTGATGCTGGGCGGCTGGGTCTAAGCGGCTTCGTAAGCCGCTTCTAAGAACGTGTTTACGATCTCGCGAGCAAGAGCGAGACAAGGCGAAAACCGCTGAGAAATGAGCATTTCGAAGTGCTACTCGCCGCGCCCAGTTTCACGAAGCGCAGCAGATCGTAAACAGGTTCTAAGCGCGCGTCGCGGCGTCGCGGCCGGGCTGGGCCGCCCGCTCCCGGATCAGATCCAGCTCATTGTGGGCGTCCTGCGCCATCTCCGCCGCCAGCCGGCAGAGTTGGGCGATGTGCTCGCGCGTTTGAGAGTCAGCCGTTTCGTTCAGGCGTTCGATCGCGCGCATCAGCGAGGCCAGCGATTGCAGCGTGTCCATGACGCTGGCGGCGACGGCGCGTTCCGCTTGAGTGGATAAGGGCATGGCGGCGTTCAAACGCTGAGCGCTTGCGGGCACACCTGGAGGCGCAGATTGGTGTGGCGCAGGCTGTAGCCGGTTTCCGCGCAGTAAAGCGCGCCGGTGTGGCGGTCCGCCCACAATCTCCGGCGCTGGATGCTGACCGCGCAGACCCGGCGCGGCAGCACGCCCTTGGGGGTGTGCAGCGCGGCCTTGACCACGGGCAGGGGTTTGAGCAGGCGCAGGCTCTCCACGGCGATGCAGCTGCCGTAGTCGGTAAGCCGGGGGCGAAGCGGCGGGAAGGTCATGCCAATCTCCATTCCTCACAAGGCGATCAGCATAGCCTATCAATAAAGATATTAAGCAACAATAACCACTAGGTTATCTACGGCGGAGTGTTGCGTATCGGCCCATGGCCGCGCGCCGGCTCATTCCGCCGCGCCGCCCGCCCAAGCGTCCGCCGGCTGCGGCTGAGGGGGCTCCTGAGTCAGCGCTTCCACCATGCCGCGCAGGCTGATCAGCGCTTTGCGGCTGAGAGTCTGCCCGCGCACGCCGCGATGCAGATCGTCGATCAACAACTGCAGCAAGGCGCGTTCCGACAGCGCGGCCTCGAACTCCGCCACCCGCGCGTGCAGCGGCGGCAGGGCGTCGATGTCGCCTTCCTGATCCAGCCAGTAGCGGGGCAGGTTCAGCCGGTTTTCGATGTGGCGGGCCAGGTGTTCTCCCATGCCGCGGCCGCTGGGAGCGTCCGAGAACAGGCGGTAGATTTGCGGAGGGCGGCGATCGATCAGCTCCGCGAGTCGGGAAACGGTTCCGTCAAAATCGCGTTCGATCAACAGGCCCAGCTTGTGGCGGCGGATTTCGGTGGTGTTCATGTTTGCTATTCAAGCCTAAATATATCCGGCTGGTAAGCTGTCATATGGTTATTGATTTATATATCCGACAGGCCATGCCTGGGGCGGAGGAGCGATCGCCGCCGCTTGCGCGGCCATGAAAAAACGCCGGCAAGCCGGCGTTTTTCGCAGGGACGGCAGGCGCGTTTCAAGCCTCGGCGCTGAGATGGGCCACGACGTTGAAGCCTTCCTGCGGGCTGGGCGGCACGAAGTAGCGGGTGATGTGGTCGAACTCCGCTTCGCTGACGCTGAACGGGTGGGAGCCCTTGGCGTTGCGCTGGCGCAAGCGCGCCTTGCAGGCCTCGTCGCTGACGTCCAGATGGTGCAGCTGGTGGGCGGCGCCGCTGGACTCGATCAGCTCGCGCATCCAGCGACGGCTGTCCAGGGTGTTGGCCGGCATGTCCAGCACCACGGACAGGCCCTGCCGCAGCAGAGCGGAGACATGGGGCGCCAGCGCGTCTTTCAGCGACTGCGAGCGGCGCACATAGTCGGTCAGCGTGCGGATCTCGCCGGGATAGAGCTTGGCCAGCCAGTCGTCTTCGCTGATCAGCACGGTGCGGGGCTGATCGGACAGGCGGCGGGTCAGCGTGGACTTGCCCGCCGCGATTTTGCCGCAAACCAAGTGCAGTGTCGCCTCAGTGGCCGTATCTTTGAATTGTTCATTGCTTGGCATGACAGTCTCCTTGGGAGAGGGGCATATATGAAAAAACCCGCCGGTTGGGGCGGGTTGCCGGGCTTCGTCTGGCCGCGCGCCAACCCGCCTCAAAAAAAGGCGTCAATCCAATCTTGGCTGGAGAAGGGGGCGAAACGGCGCATAGTGGCCTTATGGTGGCCGCTTGGGCCGGCCTTGTCAAACCGCTGAGGCGGGCCGGCCGGCGCGATATCCGGTAGACTGGACCGATGTGCGTCAATTATCTATGTCCCCATCCGGATCAACTGCCGTTGTTCGGCGTGGAGGCCGGCGAACTGCTTTGGCAAGAAGAGGCCTGGCAGGATTACGCCGCGCCCTTCATCGTGGCCGGCCGCCGGGGCCTGGAGCCGCGGCTGGGCAATTACGGCCTGGTGCCCAAGCGTCATCAGCCGGACGGCATGCGGCTGTCCACCACCAACGCGCGTTCGGAAACCGTGGCCGAACTGAAAAACTTCCGCTACCCGTGGCGGGCCGGTCAGCGTTGCCTGGTGCCGATGCGGGCCTTTTTCGAACCCTCGTATGAAAGCGGCCGCGCGGTGCGCTGGCGCATCGGCCTGGCCGACGACGCTCCGTTCGCGGTGGCCGGGCTGTGGCGGGCCTGGTCGGAGCCGGACGGTTCGATCAGCCACGCCTTCACCCAATTGACGGTCAACGCCGAGGCGCACGCGCTGATGCGCCGCACCCACAAGCCGGAGGACGAGAAGCGTTCGCTGGTGATTGTGCGGCCGGAGGATTACCAGGCCTGGCTGACGGCGCGGAGGCCGGAGGACGCGCAGCGCTTGCTGCGGCTGTATCCGGCGGAGGAGATGCGCGCCGAGGACGCGCCGCTGGCGCCGCGCCAGGGCGCGCCCAAGCCGGCGCCTCAGCCGCTGCCGCGAACCTTGGGTTTGTTCGACTGAACGCCGTATGAGCAAGGCCGCGAATGCTGGCGGGTATCGCTTATGGCTCCTCCCTCCCTACGCGCGGCGGTTTGCCATGGGTAGGGTGGGTGGAGCGTAGCGATCCCGCGCGGAGGTCTGTCGCAGAGGCCTGGGGCAGCCAGGATGCGCGGTTTTCTGTGCGCCAAACCAGGTTCAGCGCACTGAAAAAGAGCTTAGATCATCGCCTTCGGATCCACCCACTGATCAAACTGCTCCGCCGTCACATAACCCAGCTCCAGCGCCGCCTGCTTGAGGGTGCCGCCGTTGGCGTGGGCCAGCTTGGCGATGGCGGCGGCCTTGTCGTAGCCGATGTGCGGGTTGAGCGCGGTGACCAGCATCAGCGATTGCTCCAGCAATTGCTCGATGCGCGGGCGGTTGGCCTGCATGCCGCGCACGCAATGATGGTTGAGGCTGTCCATGCCGTCTGACAGCAGGCGCGCGCTTTGCAGGAAGTTGTGGACGATCAGCGGCTTGAACACGTTCAATTCAAAATTGCCGGAGGCGGCGCCGATGGACAGCGCCACGTCGTTGCCCAGCACCTGGCAGCACAACATGGTCATCGCCTCGCACTGAGTGGGGTTGACCTTGCCCGGCATGATGGAGCTGCCCGGCTCGTTTTCCGGGATCAGCAATTCGCCCAGGCCGCTGCGCGGGCCGGAGGCCAGCCAGCGGATGTCGTTGGCGATCTTGATCAGCGCCGTGGCCAGTTGCTTGAGCGCGCCGTGGGAGTGAACCAGCGCGTCGTGGCCGGCCAGCGCGGCGAACTTGTTGCCGGCGCTGGCGAAGGGCAGGCCGCAGGCGCGATT
The DNA here is from genome assembly GCF_003052555.1 of Chromobacterium sp. Panama. Taxonomy (NCBI): domain Bacteria; kingdom Pseudomonadati; phylum Pseudomonadota; class Betaproteobacteria; order Neisseriales; family Chromobacteriaceae; genus Chromobacterium; species Chromobacterium sp. Panama. The sequence goes on along the minus strand of NZ_QARX01000001.1, from coordinate 2,160,424 downwards.
GAGCTCCGCGGCCACGCGCGGGCCGAACTCCGGATGGGTGTTGAGGCCGGTGCCGACGGCGGTGCCGCCCACGGCCAGCTGGTAGAGGCCGGGCAGCGCGGCGCGGACGGCGTGTTCGGCTTGCTCCAACTGGTCCACCCAGCCGGACAGCTCCTGGCCCAGGGTCAGCGGAGTGGCGTCCTGCAAATGGGTGCGGCCTATCTTGACGATGTCGGCGAAGGCGGCCGCCTTGTCCGTCAGCGCGGCGCGCAGCCGGCCCAGCGCCGGCAGCAGCCTGTCGTGCACCGCGCGCGCGGCGGCCACGTGCATGGCGGTGGGGTAGATGTCGTTGGAGGACTGGCCGCGGTTGACGTCGTCGTTGGGGTGGACGAGCCGGCCCGGGCCGCGCTCGCCGCCCAGCAGTTCGGACGCGCGGTTGGCCAGCACCTCGTTCATATTCATATTGCTCTGAGTGCCGGAGCCGGTTTGCCAGACCGACAGCGGGAAGGCGTCCGGATGTTTGCCGGCCAGGACTTCGTCGGCGGCGGCGACGACGGCGTCGGCCTTGTTCGCCGGCAGTTTGCCCAGTTCGCGGTTGGCCAGCGCGGCGGCGCGTTTGACCTGGGCCAGCGCCAGGATCAGTTCCGGCGGCATGGTTTCGCTGGAGATGGCGAAGTGGCCGAGCGAGCGCTGGGTCTGCGCGCCCCACAGCGCGTTGGCGGGGACTTCGATGTCGCCGAAGGAATCGTGTTCTATTCTGTGTGTCATGGCATGCCTTTCGCACGGGAATGAGGTTTCGATTGTATGCTAAATGCAAGTTAAGGGCTGAACCATTGACCCTTTTCCCGGTCTGAACATGAGGCGGAGCGCCTCGGACAGACCGCTTGTCGAGGCGCTCCCATGGTTTTCGCCCTTGAGTGCGTGTTTACGATCCCGCGAGACCAGGCGAAAACCGCTGAGAAAGCAAATGCGCAGGTGGCGCATGAGCGTTTCGAAGCGGGTTTCAAGGCCTTTGTCTAACATCCCGCCGCGGCGCGGCGGGTCGTAAACAGGTTCTTAGCTTGCATCTTGGCTTTCAACAGGAGTCCTTCATGTCGCTTCGTTCCGAATCCACTTTGCGTTCCTTTACCCTGGCCTCGGGCCAGTCCTGTCAATTCCATTCGCTGCCGGCGCTGGCGGAGCTGGGCGTCGGCGATGTCGGCCGGCTGCCGGTGTCGCTGCGCATCGTGCTGGAGTCTTTGCTGCGCCACCTGGACGGCCAGCGCGTAGCCGAGGAGCATGTGCGGCAGTTGGCCGGCTGGCGGCCGCAGGCGCCGCGCAGCGAGGAGATCCCCTTCGTGGTGGCGCGCATCGTGCTGCAGGATTTCACCGGCGTGCCGCTGCTGTGCGATCTGGCAGCGATGCGTTCGGTGGCCCAGCGCTTCGGCAAGCCGCCCAAGCGCATCGAACCGCTGGTGCCGGTGGACCTGGTGGTGGACCACTCGGTGCAGATCGACCACTTCCGCGAGAACAACGCCTTGGACCTTAACATGAAACTGGAATTCCGCCGCAACGCGGAACGCTACCGTTTCATCAAATGGGGGATGCAGGCCTTCGACACCTTCAAGGTGGTGCCGCCGGGCATCGGCATCGTCCACCAGGTGAACCTGGAGTATCTGGCGCGCGGAGTGTTGAGCAAGGGCGGGGTCTATTACCCGGACAGCCTGGTGGGCACGGATTCGCACACCACCATGATCAACGGCCTGGGCGTGGTGGGCTGGGGCGTGGGCGGCATCGAGGCGGAGGCCGGCATGTTGGGCCAGCCGGTGTATTTCCTGACGCCGGACGTGGTGGGCGTGCATTTGAAGGGCAGGCTGCGCGAGGGCGTGACCGCCACCGATCTGGTGCTGACCGTGACCGAAATGCTGCGCAAGGCGCAGGTGGTGGGCAAGTTCGTGGAGTTCTACGGCGCCGGCGCGGCCTCGCTGACTCTGCAGGATCGCGCCACGCTGGCGAACATGGCGCCGGAGTACGGCGCCACCATGGGCTTCTTCCCGCCGGACGAGCAGACTGCCGCCTATCTGACCGCCACCGGCCGCAGCGAGGCGGAAGTGGACGCGTTCCGCCGCTATTTCCAGGCGCAGCAAATGTTCGGCATGCCGCAGGAGGGCGAAATCGATTACAGCAGCGTGCTGGAGCTGGATCTGGCCACGGTCGCGCCCAGCGTGGCCGGCCCGCGCCGGCCGCAGGACCGCATCGCCCTGCCGGACTTGAAGACGCGTTTCAACGAACTCTTGCACCAGCCGGCCAAAACCGGCGGTTACGGCAAGGAGGGCGCCGGCGGCTTCAGCGGCAAGCTGCGTCACGGTTCGGTGCTGATCGCGGCGATTACCTCTTGCACCAACACCTCCAACCCCGGGGTGATGCTGGCCGCCGGCCTGCTGGCGCAGAAGGCGGTGGCCAGCGGCCTGAGCGTGGCCGGCCACATCAAGACCTCGCTGGCCCCCGGCTCGCGGGTGGTGACCGACTACCTGGGCAAGGCGCATTTGCTGGCGCCGCTGGAGCAGCTGGGTTTCCGCGTGGCCGCCTACGGCTGCACCACCTGCATCGGCAACGCCGGCCCGCTGGAGCCGCAGCTGGAGAGCGAGGTCAGCGGGCAGGATCTGATCTGCGCGTCGGTGCTGTCCGGCAACCGCAATTTCGAGGCGCGCATTCATCCGGCGATCAAGGCCAACTTCCTGATGAGTCCGCCGCTGGTGGTGGCCTTCGCCATCGCCGGCCGGGTGGACATCGATCTGGAGCATGAGCCCTTGGGCGTCGGCGTGGACGGCAAGCCGGTGTATCTGCGCGATGTCTGGCCCAGCCAGCAGGAAGTGGGCGCCGCCTTGCTGCAAGCGACGGACGCGACCACGTATCGCCGCTTGTACCAGGATTTCGCCAGCGGCAACCCGCTGTGGAACGATATCGCCGCCAGCGCGGGCGAGGTCTACGGCTGGGAGGCGTCCAGCTATATCGCCGAACCGCCGTTCTTCCAGGATTTCGCGATGCAGCCCGCGCCGCAGCCGCCGATCCGCGGCGCGCGCGCCTTGGCGATCTTCGGGGATTCGGTGACCACCGACCACATCAGCCCGGCCGGTTCGATCAAGCCGAGCTCGCCGGCCGGCCTGTATCTGCAGGGGCAGGGCATCTCGCCCGGCGATTTCAACAGCTACGGCTCGCGGCGCGGCCATCACGAGGTGATGATGCGCGGCACTTTCGCCAATGTGCGCATCCGCAACCTGATGCTGGCGCCGGACGCCGACGGCAAGCCAGTGGAGGGCGGCCTGACCCTGCTGCAGCCGGACGGCGAGCAAATGGCCATCTACGACGCGGCGATGAGCTATGTGCGCGCCGGCACGCCCACACTGATCTTCGCCGGCGAGGAGTACGGCACCGGCTCCAGCCGGGACTGGGCGGCCAAGGGCACGCGCCTGCTGGGCGTGCGCGCGGTGGTGGCCAAGAGCTTCGAGCGCATTCACCGTTCCAATCTGGTGGGCATGGGGGTGTTGCCGCTGCAGTTCCTGGACGGGGACAGCGCCGCCGGCCTCAAGGGCGACGAAACCTTCGAGCTGCGCGGGCTGGAGGACGGCATCGCGCCGCAGCAGCGGGTGCATTTGCTGATCCGAGACGCTGCCGGCGGCGAACGCGAACTGCCCTTGCTGCTGCGCATCGACACGCCGGTGGAGGTGGATTACTACCGGCACGGCGGCATCCTGCCCTATGTGTTGCGTCAGTTGCTGGCTTGAGCGCCGACATCTGACCGCGTTTTAAAGCACAACAGCCGCTTTGAGCGGCTGTTGTGCTTTGGCGGAGCCGCGCGGCTTCAGCTGCGGCCCAGCTTGAAGTTTTGCCAGAAACGGCCGTAGATGCGCAGGGTTTCCTGGCCCACGCTCTTCTGAATGAAGCTGTTTTTCAGGTCTTCGGAATTGGGGAAGATGGAGCGGTCGTTCAGGTACTGTTTGTTGACGAACTGCCGCGCCGGCAGGCTGCCCGGGGCGAAGGTCACGGTATTGGCGTTGTCCGCGGCGATCTTGGGCTCCAGGCTGTAGTTGATGAAGGACAGCGCGTTGGCCACGTTCTTGGCGTCTTTGGGGATGGCCATGCTGTCCACCCAGATGGCCACGCCCTGTTTGGGCATCAGCGGAACCACCTTGACGCCGTTCTTGGCGTCCGCGGCGCGGCGTTTGGCGATGTTGAGGTCGCCGCCGTAGCCCATGGCCAGGCAGACTTCGCCGCTGGCCATGTCGTTGATGTAGCCGGAGGAGGAGATGCGGGTGACGCTGGCGCGCATGGCGTTGAGCTGCGGCATGATGGCGCGGTAGTCGGCTTCCTTGGTGCTGCCCGGGTCCTTGCCGAAGTAGTGCAGCGCCATCGGGAAGAATTCGGACGGGGAGTCCAGAATGCTGACGCCGCAGGATTTGAGCTTGGACACGTACTCAGGCTTGAACAGCAGATCCCATTCATTGGCCGGCAGCTTGCCGCCCAGCGCTTTTTTGACCTTTTCCTCATTGATGCCCAGGGTGATCACGCCCCAGAAATACGGCACCGCGTATTTATTGCCCGGATCGGACACTTCCATCATTTTCAGCAGCGCCGGGTCTATGTTCTTGTAGTTGGGGATCTTGCTCTTGTCCAGCGGCTGAAACAGCCCGGCCTTGATGCCCAGGCCCAGCACATTATTGGACGGCACCACCAGATCGAAGCCGGAGCGGCCGGTCATCAGCTTGGCGTTCAGGGTTTCCATGCTGTCGTAGACGCTGTAATTGACCTTGACGCCGGTTTGCTTGCTGAAGGCCGGCACGGTGGTGGGAGCGATGTAGTCGGACCAGTTGTAGACGTTGACGGTATTGGCTTGGGCGTGGGCGGCGCCGGCGAGGCCGAGCGCGAGCAGACAGTGCTTCCAGGTATTCATGTTCTCTTCCTTCTCTCTCTCTCTTTGCATGGTTATTTCCTGCGCCGTATCGCCAACGCGCGGCAGATCGTAAGCAGGTTCTTATGCGGCGGCCGGTAGGCCCGGCTCTGGCGCAAGGCGCCGGCGCGGGGCCGGATCTTGCCGAGCCAGCATATCGCCCCACGCTGGTGGCGTCTATTATTTTTGCCATTTGATGTTTTTGTGTTAATTATCTGCATACTCCATGCAACCACGCCTGACGCGCGCGGTCCTGCCATAAGCGGGACCGGCCGGCGGACACGGCGGGACGCGCGCATTCGCGACGGCGCTTGAGCGCCGACGCGGGCACATAACAAGGCGAGGGCCGACGTTGCGACGCGGTCCCGGACAAAGGAGATGCACCATGCGTAATGTTGACAACGCGCTGCCGGCCCCGGACGGGGGAGGCTTGAGCGCCAAGGGTTTGCCCGCCGGCTCCATCGGCATTCTCGGGCTGGTGGTGATCGGCATTTCCGTATGCGCGCCGGCGTACACGCTGACCGCCTCGCTGGGGCCGGCGGCCTCCCAGGTGGGCAAGCAGATGCCGGCGGTGTTTTTCGTCAGCTTCATTCCCATGCTGTTGGTGGCGATAGGCTACCGCGAGCTGAACCGCGAGATGCCGGACGCCGGGACGTCCTTCACCTGGGCCACGCGCGCCTTCGGGCCGTGGATAGGCTGGATCGCCGGCTGGGGGCTGGTGGTGTCCACGGTGCTGGTGCTGTCCAACACCGCCGCGGTGGCGATGGATTTCATGTATCTGGCCTTGGGCCAGGCGCTGGGGCGGCCGGACATCGCGGCCCTGCCTGACAACACGGCGGTGAACATCGTCTCCTGCCTTGGCTTCATGGCGGTGGCCACCTGGATTTCCTGTCGCGGCCTGCAATCCACCAAACGGGTGCAGTATGTGTTGGTGTCGTTCCAGGTGCTGGTGCTGGCCTGGTTCGCATGGGCGGCGTTCAGCGCCGCCGCCGACGGCGGCCATCCGTATTCCATTCCGGTGGAGTGGAGCTGGTTCAATCCCTTCGCCGTGGAAAGCTTTTCCCAATTCGCCGCCGGGGTGGCGGTGTCCATCTTCGCCTATTGGGGCTGGGACACGGTGGTGACCATCAGCGAGGAGACCACCGGCGACAAGCGCGCCAATCTGTCCGGCAAGGCCGCCACGCTGGTGATGGTGCTGCTGGTGGGCTCTTATGTGTTGATCAGCGCGGCGGTGGTGTCCTTCGCCGGCGTGGGCACGGACGCCACCGGCCTCGCCAACCCGGCCATCGCCGCCAATGTGTTCACCGCGCTGGCCGGGCCGGTGATGGGGCCGGCGGCCATTCTGCTGTCGCTGGCGGTGATGTCCAGTTCCGCGGCCTCCCTGCAGTCCACCTTTATGTCGCCGGCGCGCACCATGTTGGCGATGGGCCATTACCAGGCCTTGCCGGCCAGATACGCGGTGGTGGAGTCTCGCTTCAAGGCGCCGGCTTACGCCACCGTGGTGTCCGCGCTGGTGGCTTCGGCGTTTTACGCGGTGATGCGGGTCTTGAGCGAAAACGTGCTGTCCGACACCATTACCGCGCTGGGCATGATGGTGTGTTTCTATTACGGCCTGACGGCCTTTGCCTGCGTCTGGTATTTCCGCAAGCAGGCGCTGACTTCGGCGCGCCATTTCCTGTTGCGCGGCCTGTGCCCGGGGCTGGGCGGCGTCCTGCTGTTCGTCGCCCTGATCCGCACCACGCTGGACAGCATGGATCCGGCTTTCGGCAGCGGCTCGCATATCGGCGGCCTGGGTCTGGTGTTCATCCTGGGCGTGACGGTGGCCTTGGTCGGCCTGCTGCTCATGCTGTACATGTACCGCAAGCATCCGGCCTTCTTCCGCGGCGAGGTGCTGAAGAAGGGCACGCCTGTGTTCAGCTTCGACGAAAAAATCTGAGCATCTGTTTGCGATCAGCTGCGCGTCGGCGGGGTGGCGTTGAAACCCGCTGAGCGCGCGCAAATGAAAAGCCGCCCGGGAGGGCGGCTTTGATGTTTGACTCGCGCCGGCGGCTCAGATGCGGAAGAAACGCACCGCCTGATGCAGGTTCTGGGCGATGTCGGACATCGAGCGCGAGCTGTCCGCCACATTGCTGACGATGGCGGTGTTTTCCTCGGCCATCTGCGCCACTTTCTCCATGTTCTGGGCAATCTCGGTGCTGGCCAGCTTCTGCTCCTGCACCGCGCTGACGATGGTGCCGGTGCTGTCGGTGGATTTGGCCACCGCCTGTTCGCCTTCTTGCAAGGCGGCTTCAACGGTGGAGACAAAGGATTGGCTGCTGCTCAGGGAGGCGAGGCTGCTGGTGATGGCGTCTTCCAGTTCCACCGACTGGGTGCCCAGCACATGGGTGACCTGATCGATTTCCTTTGCGGATTCCGCCGAGCGTTCCGCCAGCACGCGCACTTCGTCGGCCACCACGGCGAAGCCGCGGCCCAGTTCGCCGGCGCGCGCGGCTTCGATGGCGGCGTTCAGCGCCAGCAGATTGGTCTGATCGGCGATGTCGCGCACCTGGCTGGTCATGCTGGTGATCTTGCGGGTGTTGGCGACGAAGTTCTTCACCGCTTCGGCGATGCCGTTGACCGCTTTCTCGACATTGTCGACTTCCTTGATCAGCAGGCTGAGCTGGGCGGTGCCGTTCTTGGCGGTGACCAGGCTGGTCTGCGCGTGTTCGCGCACTTCCTGGGCGGCTTCGGCCACATGGCTGATGCTGACGGTGAGCTCTTCCACCGCGGCGGCGGAGCTGGCGGCGGCCTGGCTTTGCTGATGGGAGGCGGTCAGCACCTGATCGGCGGATTCGGACAGCTGGCCGGCCACGCTATTGGCTTCTTCCGCGCCTTGCTGGACGTTGCCGATGGCTTTCACCAGTTGTTCGCGCATATCGGCCAGCGCGGCGATAACCTGGGCCGGCTCGTCCTTGCCGTCCGGCTGCAGCTCGATGCGCAGATTGCCGGCGGCCACTTCGCGCGCGGCTTCCACCGCGCTGTTCAGCGGGCGGGTGATGGAACGGGTCAGCAGCCAGCCTATCAGCACGGCCGCGCCCAGGCAGACGGCGGTGATGGTCAGCGAGGTGGCGCGCACGGCGGTGGCGCTGGTTTCAGCGTCCTTGCGGCTGTCCTGGGCGCGGTCGGCCAGCGCCTTGCTGAGGGCTTCCACCTTTTGTTCCAGCTGGTGGATCAGCGGGCGGTGCTCCCCGACCATGAAGGCTTCCGCCTCCTTGTTCTGGTTGGCCATCGCCAGCGCCATCAGCTTTTTAGTGGGGGCGTCCAGCGCCTCCTGGGCCTGGCCCACGTCTTTGAGCAGGGCGGCGGTGGCCGGTATCGGCGGGAACTTGGTGAAGTGGTCTTCCAGCGCCTTTTCGGCGTTGTTGAAGGCCTTGATGGTCTGGTCGGTCTGCGCCTTGATCTCGGCCATCTTGGCCGGATCGGTTTCAATGATCAGATCGCGTGCGCCGATGCGCTGCTGCTGCAGGTGGTGATCCAGCTGAGCGACTATCAGCAAGGATTCCAGCCGGTTGTCGGTGATGTCCTCCATGCTGTCGCTGATGGAGGAGAGCCCGTTGAGCATGACCACACTCATGATCAGCACCAGGGCGATCAGCGCGCCGAAGGCGAGGGCGAGTCTTTGTCCAATGCGCAGGTTTTTCATCAGTTTGTCCCGTGGTGACTTTATTGTGGTGCTTCCAATTTAATATATTTATGAAGTGATCAAAAAGTGAATAATTACTTATAGGACAGCGGATAAATTTTTGGAGACGTTTTTGCGTCTTCGCGCAAAAACCATGGGCATGAGGCGGCGCGCCGGCGAGGCGGGCCGGGGCGCGGCGCGGCGGCGGCGCTTATGCGACGGGTATGAAAAAAGCGGACCGGGGTCCGCTTGCTCTGGCTTGCCGCGTTTTGCGGCTTACTTCTGGATTTGCGCCTTGGCTTTCAGCTCGGCGATCAGCTTTTCCACGCGGCCGCCCATGATGCGCTGGGTCAGTTGCGGGCGGATGTCGTCCAGCGCCGGCACATTGCGTTGCACGCGGGCGTCGTCCAGCTTGATCACGTGCCAGCCGAACTCGGTCTTCACCGGCTTGGCGGTCACTTCGCCCTTGGACAGCTTGGTCATGGCTTCGGAGAACGGCGCCACGAAGGTGCCGGCTTCCTGCCAGTCCAGGTCGCCGCCCTTGTCCTTGCTGCCCGGATCCTGGGACTTCTCCTTGGCCAGCTTGTCGAAAGACTTGCCTTTCTTCAGCGCGTCGATCACCGCCTTGGCTTCGGCCTCGGTCTTCACCAGAATGTGGCGAGCGTGGTATTGCTTGGTTTCCGGCACGCTGGCCACCAGCTTGTCGTATTCGGCTTTCAGGTCGGCGTCGCTGACCGGATTGGACTTTTCATAATCCTTGATCAGGCGGTTGGCCAGCGCCATCGCTTGCATATTGGCCAGTTCGGCGGCGAATTCCGGCGACTTGTCCAGACCCTTCTTCACGGCTTCCTGGCGCAGCACTTCGGCGGTGACCAGTTGATCCTTGACCATGTCGCGCGCTTGCGGGTTGGCCGGCTGGCCCTGGGCTTCCATCATCTTGACCACGGCGTCGATGCGGGCGTCGGTGATGGCCTGGCCGTTGACGACCGGGCCGGCAACCACGATGGCGCTGCCGGCGAAGGCGGCGACGAGGGCGCTGGTCAGCAAGATTTTACGCATATTCTTAGATGTCCTGATGGGTTGGTTTATTGGATCTTGGCCTTGGCGCGCAGGTCTTCCACTGCCTTGGCGATGGCTTCTTCTTGCAGTTGGCGGCCGATTTGCGGCTTGGCCTCATCCAGCGACGGAAGCTTGGCGTCACGAATGTCTTCCACCTTGAACACATGCCAGCCCAGCGGGGACTGGTAGGGCTTGCCGCTGGTCTGGCCTTTGCGGATGTCTTTCAGCGCGGCGGCCAGCGGCGGGTCCATGCGGTTGAGGTTGCCCCAGCCCATTTCGCCGTTGCTTTGCTTGGCGTTGGGGTCGATGGAGCGGGTCTTCACCAGTTCGTCGAACTTGGCGCCTTTTTTCAGATCGGCGATCGCCTTCTGCGCGTCGGCCTCGCTCTTCAGCGTGATCTGGCGCGCGTGGACTTCCTTGCTGCCGGTCTGCTGGGCGGCGAGCTTGTCGTAGACGCCCTTGATCTGAGCGTCGGTCACCGGCGCCTGTTTGGCGATGTCGGCGAACAGCGCTTCGCGCAGCATTTCATTGCGGATGTCGTCCAGGCGCTGGGTGAACAGCGGCTGCTTGTCCAGCTGGCGCTTGCGCGCTTCCTGCAGAATCACTTCGCGAGTGATCAGCGAGGTTTTCAATTGCTCGCGCAGCTCAGGGTTGTCCTGGGCCTTGCCGCCGCTGCTTTGCACGATGTTGGCGACGGCCGCGTCCAGTTCCTTCTTGTCGATGGCGGCGCCGTTGACCACGGCGATGGATTCCGCGGCGGCGGGCAGGGCGACGGAGGCGGCCAGCGCGAGGGCGGCGATGCGGGAAAGCTTCATGGGGTATCTATCCTTCTTATGGAATCAAGTCAGATTTCTTCTGGCGTGAACGCTCTGATGGCCAGAGCGTGCACCTTGGTTTGCATCAAGTCGCCCAGCGTTTCGTAGATCAGCCGGTGGCGATGCACGCGGCTCAATCCCTGAAAGCGGGCGCTGACGATGGTTAGCGTGTAATGTCCGCCGCCGTCGCGCGCGCCGGCGTGTCCGGCGTGCAAGGCGCTGTCGTCCTGGATGTCCAGGTGTTCCGGCGTCAAGGCCTGCAAGGCGGCGCTGAGCAGTTCAACCGTGGCGCTCATTGCGGAAACACCTTGAGGAAGGGTTTGACGCTGACGTCGGCGTAGACGCCGGCCGCCACGTAGGGATCGGCGTCGGCCCAGGCCTGGGCGGCGTCCAGCGATTCGAATTCCGCGACGATCAGGCTGCCGCTGAAACCGGCCGGGCCGGGGCTGGCGCTGTCGATGGCGGGACAGGGGCCGGCCAGCACCAGGCGGCCGGCGTCCTGCAGCGCCTGCAAGCGCGTCAGGTGGGCCGGGCGGGCCTCCAGCCGGCGCGGCAGCGAATCTTCATGATCTTGGCCGATGATGGCGTAAAGCATTATTTCTTTTCCTCAATGTATTTGGCGAGGAACAGGCTTTGGGCGATGACGAAGGCCAGCATCAGGCCCAGGCCGCCAAACAGTTTGAAATTGACCCAGACGTCTTCGCTGAAGCGATAGGCGACAAAGAGGTTGAGCGCGCCCATGAAGGCGAAGAAGCCCACCCAGGCCCAGGTCAGCTTGCGCCAGACCGGGGCCGGCAATTGCAGCTGCTGGCCCATCATCAGCTTCAGGCCGTTCTTGCCCAGGAAGTCGCTGATCAGGAGGCCGGCGCCCATCACCCAGTACAGCACGGTGGGCTTCCACATGATGAAGTGCTTGTCGTGCAGCAGCAGGGTGGCGCCGCCCAGCACCACGATCAGGCCCAGGCTGACCCACTGCATGGTGTCCACCTTGCGGTGGCGCAGCCAGGTCCAGCCCACCAGCAAGGTGGTGGCGGCGATGGCGACGCCGGTGGCGATGAACATGTCGCGGCTCAGCCAGTAAGTGGCGAAGAACAGGACGACGGGAAACAGGTCGGTGAAGAATTTCATGCGCACGATTATGGGGGCGGCCCGGCGGATATTCAAGCAGGGCAAGGGTTGAAGAGTGAGGTGCGGGTTCTTGATCCGGCCGGCGCCCGCGAACGGGGCGCCGCCGGAGCGGCCTTTAGCGCGGGGCCTGGGTCTGCTTGACCACGCTCATCGCGCTGGCCACCAGCGAACCGACGTCGGCGACGTTGGCCGGCAGGATGATGGTGTTGTTTTCCTTGGCCAGTTTGCCGAAGGCGGCCACGTATTGTTCGGCCACTTTCAGGTTGACCGCTTCCAGGCCGCCCTCGGTGTGGATGGAGCTGGCCACGCGCTTGATCGCGTCGGCGGTGGCGTCCGCCACCAGACGCAGCGCTTCGGCCTCGCCCAGCGCCTTGTTGATGGCGGCTTGCTTGTCGCCCTCAGAGTTGTTGATGGTGGCCTGCATCTCGCCCTGGGATTTCTGGATCGCCGCTTCGCGCGAGCCGTTGGCCAGGTTGATCTGCTCCATCTTCAAGCCTTCGGACTGGGCGATGCGCGCGCGCTTCTCCCGTTCCGCGGTGATCTGCGCCTGCATCGCGTGCAGGATGTCCTGCGGCGGCACCAGGTCCTTGATCTCGTAGCGCAGCACTTTCACGCCCCAGTTGACCGCGGCCTCGTCCAGCGCCGCCACCACGGTCTGGTTGATCTCGTCGCGTTCCTCAAAGGTCTTGTCCAGCTCCATCTTGCCGATCACAGAGCGCAGCGTGGTTTGCGACAGCTGGGTGATGGCGATGATGAAGTTGCTGGTGCCGTAGGAGGCGCGCTGGGCGTCGGTCACCTGGAAGTAGAGGATGCCGTCCACTTTCAGCTGGGTGTTGTCGCGGGTGATGCAGACCTGGCTGGGCACGTCCAGCGGCACTTCCTTCAAGCTGTGCTTGTAGGCGATGCGGTCGATGAAGGGAATGATGATGTTGAGGCCGGGCGCCAGGGTGCCGTGATAGCGGCCGAGGCGTTCGACGATGTAGGCGTTCTGCTGCGGCACCACGGCCAGCGATTTGAACACGAAGACGATGACGGCGGCGAGCAGGATCAGGGGCAGGAGTTCCATGGGTCTTATTGTTCCGGTTGGGTTGAACTGATTTTGAGCAGATTGCCGTCGCGGCCGACGATGTAGGCGGTAGCGCCGGCTTCCAGCGCGGCGCCGTCGACGGGAGACGCGTCCCAGGCCGCGCCGCGGTATTGCACGCGGACGTGGCCGGCGGGGGAGGCGTGGAGGATTTGCACCGGCTGACCCAGATCGGGATCGTCGGCGCGCGGCTGGGCGGCGGCGGACGGATGACGGCGCTTGTAAGCGTAAACCAGCGCCACGCCGATCACGCCGGCAAGGCTGGCGATCACGTATTGGCTGGCCTCGGCCGCGCCCAGCCAAGCGGCAGCGCCGCCGCACAGCATGGCGACGGCGACGACCAGCAGGTAAAAGGTGCCGGAAAAGAACTCGGCGATCAGCGCGATCAGCGCGCTGGCAATCCAGATGGCGGTTAGCGGCAAAACAATGCCCTTGTCAAATTGAAGCGCTCATTTTCATGCCATCGCCGCAGAATGACAAGCGAGCGGGCGTCGACCGTCAAAAAAACAGGCGGACGCCTAGAACCGGTTTACGGTCTCGCTCTTGCTCGCGAGACCCTGAACCGGTTCTCAGACATGATCCTTGTCCGGCAGATAATGAGACAGGCGAGCCTCTTCCTCCTCATCCAGCCAGAATTTGTCCAGCATGAACCAGACTACGGCAAGCAGCGAAGCGAGCACGACAAGCAGGATGATCATGGCTTTGGCTCCTCTAAGGTGAACAAGGCGCATTCCCGTTTCCATTGTAGTGCTTGCCCGGGCGCTTTGCCGGCGCTGGGGTACAATCCACTCCTTCGGACAGTCAGAGGGACGGAATGTTCCATTTGCAAGCGTCGGCCCAGGCCGAGATCGAAATCAAGAAGAGCCGCTTCATCGGCATCGTGCAGCCGGTGAGCAGCCGGGAAGAGGCGTTGGCGCGGCTGGCGGATATCCGCGCGCAATGGCCGGACGCGCGCCATTATTGCGCGGTGCTGCTGTGCGGCGCGGATTCCATGCTGGACGACGACGGCGAGCCTTCCGGCACCGCGGCGCGGCCGATGTACAACGTGTTGCGGCATAAGGACGTTTGCGATGTGCTGGCGGTGGTGGTCCGTTATTTCGGCGGAATTAAATTGGGTGCGGGCGGCTTGGTCAGAGCCTACACTCAAGCTGTCAACGCCGCGATGGACGCGGCCAGCCTGACGGCGGTGGTGCCGCGCGGCGATTACGCGGCGACGGTGGATTTCGCCGGCGAGGCGCGGCTGCGCCATTTGTGCCAAGAACTGGGCGTGCCGGTATCGGCGCCCGTTTACGGCGAGCGGGTGAGCTTGACGCTGAGCCTGCCGCTCGCGGAGGCGGAGGCCTTGCTGGCGGCGTTGACGGACGGGATGGCCGGCGCGCTGGAGGTGTCGCCGGCCGACTGAAGCGCCGTACGGCGCGGGCGGGGCCGCGCCGGCCCTTCAAGAGGGAGAGAGGGAACTCATGTCGCAACAGCAATATCGCCTGGTGACGCGCAGCGATTTCGACGGACTGGTGTGCGCGGTGCTGCTCAACGAACTGAATATGATCAACGAGATCAAGTTCGCCCACCCCAAGGACATGCAGGACGGCAAGGTGGAGATCACCGAGAACGACATCACCACCAACCTGCCTTACGTGGCGGCGGCGCATCTGGTCATCGACCACCATCTTTCCGAAACCCTGCGCAATTCCAGCGCGGACAATTACGTGATCGACCCCAAGGCGCCGTCGGCGGCGCGGGTGGTGTACAAGCACTTTGGCGGCAAGCAGGTGTTTCCCAATATCAGCGACGAGATGATGGAGGCGGTGGACAAGGCGGATTCCGCGCAGTACACCTTGCAGGAAGTGCTGCATCCGTCCGGCTGGGTGCTGCTCAACTATCTGATGGACGCGCGCACCGGCCTGGGGCGCTTCAAGGAGTTCCGCATCAGCAATTACCAGCTGATGCTGGACTTGATCCGCTATTGCCGCGACCACAGCATCGATCAAATCCTGGCCTTGCCGGACGTGCAGGAGCGGGTGGAGCTGTACGCCAAGCACGAGGCGCTGGCCAAGGAGCAGATCCGGCGCTGTTCCCGCGTCTACGGCAATCTGGTGGTGTTGAACCTGCTGCATGAGGACGTGATCCATCCCACCAACCGCTTCATGATTTACGCGCTGTTCCCGGACTGCAATATCTCCATCCACCAGCTATGGGGCGTCAATCGGCAGAACACGGTGTTCGCGGTGGGCAAGTCCATCATCAACCGCAGCTCGCGCACCAATGTGGGCGCGCTGATGCTGCAGTACGGCGGCGGCGGCCACGAGGCGGCCGGCACCTGCCAGGTGGGCAACGACCAGGCCGAAGATGTGCGCGACGAGCTGGTCGCGCGCATCCGCGGCCACGGCTGAGCGCCGGTTGACAATGGTGCGCGTTAAGGCGTGGCGAGGCGGCTGAACTCGCCGTGCCGCGCCTCATTACGCGCAGCCGCTCGTATCAGGCCAGCTGTTGCAGCACTTCCAGCGCCTGATGCAGATCCTGGCATACCGCCAGCGCGTGATGGGTCTGGTCCGCCGGCGGCGTGACCAAGTCCGGCACCAGAATCACCCGCATGCCGGCGGCGACGCCGGCGTGCAGGCCGTAGATCGAGTCTTCCAGCACCACGCAGCGCAGCGGATCGACGCCCAGCTTGCGCGCGGCGGCCAGGTAGACGTCCGGCGCCGGCTTGGTGTGGGCGACTTCGTCGCCGGCCACCACGGTGTCGAAATAACGCGATAGCCCGGTGCGGCCCAGTTTGATGTCCGCCAGCTGACGCTGGGTGGACGTGGCCACCGCGCGCGGCAGGTTTTGTCCGCGCGCCCAGTCCAGCAGCGCCTCGATGCCGCGCTTCAGCGGAATCTCCTCATGTTCCAGCATCTGCCAGTAATGCCGGCGGCCCACATTCTGCAGCGCGACGGCGTCGTCCTGGCTGCCCAGCCTTTCACTGAGGAATTCGGTGCAGCGGCGCATGGACAGGCCCACCATGTCCAGCAGCAGCTGATCGCTGAGCGTCATGTCCAGTTCGTCGGCGGCGCGGCGCCAGGACTCCATGGAAATTCTTTCGGTGTCTATCATCAAACCATCCATGTCGAACAGGATGGCGTCATAGTTTTGCGGCATGCGGACTCCTTTTCCGGGCTTCGACCTTAACCCGATCGCCCGGCTGCGGCAAGCGCTTCCCCTCTGGTATAGTGGGCCATCGCAAACGGCAGAGGAGGCGGATGTGCAATCGGTATTGGTGGCCAACCCCAAGGGCGGCAGCGGCAAATCGACCTTGGCGACCAATCTGGCCGGCTATTACGCCGCGCGCGGCAAGCGCGTGATGCTGGGCGATGTGGACCGGCAGCAATCCTCGCTGGGCTGGCTGGCGCAACGCGACGCGGCGCTGCCTTCCATCGCCGGCTGGGAGGTCAAGGCCGGAGAAGCGGCGCGGCCGCCCAAGGGCACGGAGGTGGTGGTGCTGGACAGCGCCGCGGGCCTGCACGGCAAAAAGCTGGCGGCCCTGGTGTCCCGGGTGGAGCGCATCCTGGTGCCCATCCAGCCGTCGCCGTTCGACATGTGGGCGAGCGAGGCTTTTTTCGAACAGCTGCTGGAAGAGAAGGCCATCCGCAAGAATAAGGCTTTCATGGCGGTGGTGGGCATGCGGGTGGACCCGCGCACCCGCTCCGCGCGCGAACTGGAGAAATTCCTGGCGGAGCATCAGGTGCCGGTGCTGACCTGGCTGCGCGACACTCAGCTTTACGTGCAGGCGGCGTCCAGCGGCTTGTCCCTGTTCGACCTGCCGCCGTCGCGCGCGCAGCGCGACCGCGAGGCCTGGCAGCCTCTGCTCAACTGGCTGGGCGAGGAGGACGGCAGCTGGTGCGACAAATGAAATGTTTTGTCTTGATCTGAAATAAAATCGCTTGACGTGAAGAAACCTGCGGCGTAAGGTGTGCCGGTAAGTGCTTGCGAGCCAAACGAGAGCGTCGCAGGGGACACTGTAAACGGGAGCCGTCGGGCTCCCGTTTATGTTTGGGGCCCCTTGTTTTTTGACTCTTTTCCGCTTTGGGAGCACACGCATGATCAAGACAGAACTCAATTACGGCGACGTTTACCTGGTGCCGAAAAAAACCGTGGTGGACAGCCGCAAGGAGTGCGACACCTCGGTGCAATTCGGCCCGCGCCGTTTCGACATGCCGGTTTACGCGTCGAACATGAAGTCGGTGGTCTGCGCCGAAACCAGCGAGCTCTTCGCCGCTCGGAACTGGTTCTACACCATGCACCGCTTCAATGTGGACGCGGTGGCCTTTACCCGCGCCATGCAGGACAAGGGCCTGTTCGCCTCCATCAGCGTTGGCGTCAACGACGACACGCTGGAACAGCTGGCCGCGCTCAAGCAGGCCGGCCTCACTCCTGAATACATGACGCTGGACATCGCCAACGCCTGGTGCGTGAAGGCGGAGCGCATGATCCAGCACATTAAGCAGACCTTCCCCGAGACCTTTCTGATCGGCGGCAACATCGCCACCGGCGAAGCCGCGCGCGATCTGGAAAGCTGGGGCTGCGACGCGATCAAGGCCGGCATCGCCGGCGGCCGCGTCTGCATCACCAAGAACAAGACCGGTTTCCACCGCCCGATGATTTCCACGGTGCAGGACTGCGTGGCCGCGGTGTCCGTGCCGGTGATCGCCGACGGCGGCATCGTCGAGCACGGCGATATCGCCAAGGCGCTGGCCTGCGGCGCCAGCATGGTCATGGCGGGCTCGCTGTTCGCCGGCTACGACGAATCCGCCGGCGAGATCGTCGAGATCAACGGCAAGCACTACAAGGAATACTTCGGCAGCGCCTCTCAGTTCAACAAGGGCGCCTACGTCAACGTGGAAGGCAAGAAGATCCTTGTGGAGTACAAGGGCAGCATCGGCAAGCTGCTGCGCGAACTGCAGGAAGACCTGCAGTCCTCGATCAGCTACGCCGGCGGCAACACCCTGCAGGCCTTGCGCGGGGCGGAACTGATCCAGGTTCGCCGCTGATCCGGGCGGCGCGGCTCAGGCGTGCTGCACCGCCGGGTGCGGCGCTTCTTCTGCTTGCGGCTGGGCGCGGCATTGCGCCCAGATCGAGCACTCCAGCTGCATCGCCACCTCGTCGCGCTGATTGACGGTGGTCCAGCGCACCTTCACCACGCCGAAGCCGGGCTGGCTGTTGGAGCGGCGCTTGTCCAGCACCTCCACGGTGACGCGCAAGGCGTCGCCGGCGCGGGTGGGCTGGGGCCAACGCATCTTGTCGATCTGCATGCCGATCAAGCCGTTGGCCATCTTGCCCAGCTCGGTCTGGGTCACCAGCCGCATGCTCAGGCTGCTGGTCTGCCAGCCGCTGGCGGCCAGGCCGCCGAACAGGCTGTCCGCCGCGCGCTGCGGATCAGTGTGGAAGTATTGCGGATCATACTGCCGGGCGAAGCCGATCAGCTCGTCCTCGCTCAATACATGGGTGGGGCTGTGGAACAGCTGTCCGGCTTTCAAATCTTCAAAATAGAGCATATCGACTTACGTTTGCGTCATCTCGAGCGCGCAGCTTAACGCGGCCGGCGAAACGGGTCAAAATCCCTGGTGCGTTCAGCCCAGCAAGGGGGATATTTTGTCGCAAGATAGACAGTTGGAAGTGTGCGCCGGCTCGCTGGCGTCTTGCCTGGCCGCCGCGCAGGGCGGCGCGGCCAGGGTGGAATTGTGCGCCAGCCTGGAAACCGGCGGGCTCACGCCGTCGCCTGGCATGATTGCGCTGGCGAGGCAGAGGCTGAACATTGGCCTGCATGTGATCGTGCGTCCGCGCGGCGGCGATTTTCTGTATTCGGACGAGGAGTTCGACGTGATGCGTCGCGACGTGCTGGCCTGCCGCGAACTGGGGGCAGACGGCGTGGTGTTGGGCCTGCTGACCGCGGACGGCGAGGTGGACGTGGAGCGCAGCCGAGAACTGGTCCAGCTGGCCGGGCCGATGACGACCACCTTCCATCGCGCCTTCGACATGGCGCGGGATCCCGAGCGGGCGCTGGAACAGATCATCGCCAGCGGCTGCCGGCGCTTGCTGAGCTCCGGCCAGGCGCCGGACGCGCTGGCGGGCGCGGCCCTGATCCGCCGGCTGAGCCGCCAGGCGGGCGAGCGGCTGATCCTGATGCCGGGCGGCGGCGTGCGGCCGGACAATCTGGCCGAACTCGCGCGCGCCACCGGCTGCCGCGAATTCCATGCCTCGGCCCGGGTCAAGGTGGCCAGCGCGATGCGCTACCGCCAGACCGGGATCAGCATGGGCGCGGCGGGCCAGGACGAGTACGACAGACGGGAAAGCTGCGCCGAAACCATACGGACCATGACGGATTTGCTGCGCGGCCTGGATTGACGCTTGTCGGACGGCACGCATTTGCAGGATGATGCTGACATTTCCGGCTGCGGACCATTCAAGAGCCGCGGACCAAAACCTGAACCAAGGCGCGCCGACGCAGGCAGTGCAAGCCGTACGACCAGGAAGCGCAATGCAGGATCAGGGGTTTTGTCAGCGGTTTTAAGGAGCGCAAGATGAGCAAGCCGTCGCATGTGGTCAATATCGACCAAGTGGAAGCCGTGGACTACCGGGAGGGCGAAGGGTGGGGCGGCAGCTATCATCCGCTGACGCCGGCGCTGGACGCCTTGCCCGGCCGGCTGGGCGCCAATCTGACCCGTCTGCCGCCGGGGCATGCGGGCTGCCCCTTTCATTCCCACGCCCGCGAGGACGAGATTTTCTATGTGTTGTCCGGGCGCGGCGTGCTGCGACTGGGCGACAGCCTGCAGGAAATCGGGCCCGGCGACTGCATTTCCTGTCCGGCCGGCACCGGCGTCGCGCATCAAATCGCCAACCCCTTCGATCAGGACCTGGTCTACCTCGGCATCGGCGTCAACGACCCGCACGAGGTCTGCGTCTATCCGGACAGCGGCAAGGTGCTGGTCCGCCATCTGAAGCAGGTGGGGCGGCTGGAAAGCGCGCCGTACTACGACGGCGAGCCGGCGCGCCCCGGCATCTTCGACATGCTGGAGCGGGAACAGACGCTGGTCCGGAAATAGCCGGCTTGGCATGCGGCCGCGGCATGAGCGATAACGGAACCATCGTTCCTCCATGGATAAGGCAATGAAGAGGCGGGCATTGAGCCGCGCGGCGGCGGTGTTGGCGCTGGCGTGGCCGCTGGGCGCGGCGGCGGAGCCCTTGTCGTTCTGCTATGAGGATCAGACTTCCTATCCCTGGCTGGACGGCCGCGGCGGCGGGCTGGACATTCAGCTGATCAAGCATGTGCAGAGCGCCTTGAAGCTGGAGCTGTATTTGCATCCGATGCCCTGGCGGCGCTGCATCAATATGCTGCGCCAAGGCAAGATGGACGGCGCTTTCGCCGCCAGCTTCGTGCCGGAGCGTTCGCAATGGGGGCTGTACCCCATGCTGCCGGACGGCGGACCGGACGCCGGCCAACGGCTGCACAGCGCCAGTTATTCCTTGTATCGGCTCAAGGGCACCACGGTGGATTGGGACGGCGCGCGCCTGTCCAGCGGCATGGCGCCGATAGGCATGCAGACCGATTTCTCCATCGGCCTCTTTTTGCGCAAGCAGCAGGTGGAGATAGACGACAGCAACCGCGATCCGCTGGCCATTCTGCAAAAGCTGCGCCTGCGGCGCTTGAGCGGAGCGGCCTTGCAGACGCCGCGGGCGGAGCAGATCCTGCGCGAGCATCCCGAGCTGACGGAGACGATAGAGCGCTGCCGGCTGCCCTTGGAAGAAAAGCCTTATTTCCTGATGTTGTCGCGCCAATTGGCGCACCGCGAACCCAGCTTGCCGGGCAGGATCTGGGCGGAGCTGGAGCGGCAACGCGAGTCGCCGGCCTTTCTCGCCCAGCTGCGGGCGTTGGGCGCGCACCGCGACGCCGGCGGCGCGGCGCACAAATGATGATGGATTGTTCAGCGACTGCTTGCTATCAAAGTTAAAGCTTTTGCTTTATTATTTTCCGCTCCTTGATTTCCTTAGGAATCCCCATGCATAAGAAAACGCTTTTGGCCGCCGGCTGTCTATGGCTGGCCGCCGGTCCGGCCTTGGCGGAGGCCTGGTCCTATCCCGGTTGGCAGGACGGCCGAGACACCCGCGTCAAGGCGCTGGCCCTGCTGCAGACCTTGAACGCCACCTTGCTGAGCAATAGCAGCGCCACCCGCACCTTGCAGCAATGGTGCGCGGATCACCGGATGGCGTCGCCGGCGCAGATTCGCGCCTTGCGCAATCCGGCGGATCACAAGGAAGCCAGTCCGGAAGTGCGCGCCCAGTTGCAGGCGCGGCCGGACGAGCGCATCGCCTACCGCCGGGTGCGGCTGGCTTGCGGCGAGCATGTGTTGTCCGAGGCCGACAACTGGTATTTGCCGTCCAAGCTGAGCGCGGAGATGAACCGCCAACTGGACGGCAGCGACGTGCCGTTTGGCCGCGCGGTGGCGGCGCTGAACTTCCGCCGGCAAACCGAGGAAGTCAAATTGCTGTGGTCGCCGTTGCCGGCGGGCTGGGAAATGAAGCCCGCGGCCCAGGGCGTCGCCGCCGGCGGCCTGGATATCGCGCCGGAAGTGTTGCAACACCGCGCCGTGCTCTACCGCGGCAGCGACAACGCGCCGTTCAGCGTGGTGGTGGAGACGTATCAGCGAGACGTCTTCGCCTTCCCGCTGGCCTATTGAGGCCGCGTCGAACGAGTCTTGCGAGCAGGGCGCTGGCAGCGTCCGCTGCGCAAACAACAGAAGAAGAAAGCAAGCATGATGAAGAAAACACAGAAACTGGGCGGCCTGCTCTTGGCCGGCCTGATCGCCGGCCAGCCGGCGCTGGCGGACCGCCTGGACGATATCCTGCAACGCGGCAGCGTGCGGGTGGGCACCACCGGCGATTACCGTCCGTTCAGCGAGCGGGACGCGGCCAGCGGCGCCTATCGCGGCCTGGACATCGAGATGGCCGAGAGCCTGGCGCGGGCGCTGGGCGTCAAGCTGGAGCTGGTGGCCACCAGCTGGCCGACCTTGATGCGCGACCACGAGGCCGGCAAGTTCGACATCGCGATGAGCGGGGTGTCGATCAATCTGGAGCGGCAGAAGCGGGCGCTGTATTCGCAGCCCTATCTGAACGACGGCAAGACGCCGATCACCCGCTGCGAAAACGTCCAGCGTTTTCAAACCATCGCCCAGATCAACCAGCCCCGGGTCAAGCTGATCGTCAATCCGGGCGGCACCAATGAAAAGTTCGCGCGCGCCCGCTTGCCGGCGGCCGCGCTGACCGTGCATCCGGACAACGTCACCATTTTCCGGCAGATCATAGACGGCAAGGCCGATCTGATGGTGACCGACGCGGTGGAAACCCGTTATCAGCAGAAGCTGCATCCGGAGCTGTGCGCGGTGCACCCGGAGCAGCCGTTCGACTTTTCGCAAAAAGCCTATCTGCTGCCCAACGACTGGCGCTGGAAAGCCTGGGTGGATCAATGGCTGAGCCAGAGCCTGCAAAACGGCGAATTCGCCGGCCTGTCGGCCAAGTGGCTGGGGAAGTGAGTCTGACCTAGGCTTCGCTGCCTCGCAGTTGCTCGATATAGCAATTGAACAGCTCGGCGTGGCTGGCCACGCCGAGCTTCAGATACAGATTGCGGCGGTGAACCTTGACCGTTTCCGGCGAAATGGCCAGCTGTTGGGCGATGGCCTTGCTGGACAGGCCGCACAGCGTTAGCCGCGCCACCTCGGCCTCGCGCTCGGACAGCCTGCCGTGGCCAAAATGACTCAGCGTCTGCGTCAGTTGATCGGCCAGGCGCTGCGATGGCGGCGTGGGCGCGGAGCTCAGCTGCCAGTGACGCCGCATCGCGGACAGCAGCCAGGGCTGCATCACGCGCAGCTTGCCGATGTCGGCCGGCTCGAACGCGCTGGCCTTGCCCAGCGACAAGGTCAACACCTGGTCCGGAGCCAGGCGCAGCAGCAGCTGGACCTCGTCCACGCCCACCTCGCCGCTCATATAACGCTGAAAATACTCGCTTTGGCGGAAGTGGTCCGGCGCGATGTCGGGCAAGTGGTGGAGGCCGTCGGGAAAAGGCCGCTGCGCGTATTGATAGAAGGGGTCCAGCAGATACAGGCCCTGGCAGTAAAGCGCCATCGGCGACGGCGCGGCCAAGTGCTGAAAATCGCATTCCTCCAGAATCTGCGGCGGCGCGTTCGCGTGGAAACAGGCGGCCAGCGCATTGTCCAGCGGCACGCTGCCGCGCAACAGCAAGACCAGCTGACGCCAAAACCCGGGCAGACCGATGTGCGCCATCAGCTGCGCCAGATGATGGTGCAGCGGCAGTTCCTTCAACAAAGCTTCCATCCGGCAATCCCCGCTCGGGGTAACCCATCACGGTGATTGGGCGCCCTCCCGCGTCAAAATACACTGTCTCCCGCAAGTCTGACTACAAGACCATAGCGACAAGAGGAGAACACTATGAGCCAAGCCGCAAGCCGCCCCGGATTGCGCCGTTCATTGAGCGTGACGGACGTCGTGTTGATAACCGTGTCCGGCGTGACGCCGGCCAGTTCCATTTTCGTGATCGCGCCGTTTGCGCTGCAAGGCGCCGGCAGCGGGGCTTTTCTGGCCTTCGCGCTGGCGGCGGCGCTGGCCGTCGCGTTCGCGCTGTGCTACGCCGAGCTGGGCGCGGCCCACCCCAACGCCGGCGGCGAGTACGTGATCATCGAGCGGGTGTTCGGCCGCGCGCTCAGCCTGCAAATGTATCTGCTGATTCTATGCCTGCTGCTGTTCATCCCGGCGGTGCTGGCCACCGGGGCCGCGCCCTATCTGAACTCCGCGCTGGGCACCCGGCTGGACGGCGCCGAAGTGGCGCTGACCATGATCGTGCTGTGTTTCGGCATCGCGGTGCTGGACATCAAGCTGAACGCCTGGCTGACCGGCTCCTTCCTGCTGCTGGAGCTGGCCGCGCTGGCCTTGATCGCCTGGCTGGGCTTCAGCGAAGCGCAGCAGCCGGCGACGGTGCTGTGGCAGCCGGTGAAGGCGGCGGCGGACGGCGGCCTCGCCGCGGTGCCCGCCGCGGCGATCATCGCCATGGTGGGGACGGCGGTGTTCGCCTACAACGGCTTCGGCGGGGCGGTGTACTTTGCCGAGGACATGCGCGAAAGCGGCCGGCCGGTGGCGAAGGCGGTGCTGGCGGCGCTGTCCATCGTGGTGCTGGTGGAACTGATACCGGTGACCGCCCTGATCCTGGGCGCGCCCTCGCTGGCGGAAATGAGCCGGCAGGCCGATCCGATCAACTACGTGCTCAGTCATTTGAGCAGCCCGGGGCTGGCGCGGGTGATCAGCGGCGGCATCTTTCTATCGGTGTTCAACGCCATCATCGCCATCGTGGTGCAAAGCGGCCGCTTCTTGTATTCCAGCGGCCGGGACGGCTTGTGGCCGGCGCCGGCGAGCCGGGCGCTGCAACGCATCCATCCGCGCTTCGGCACGCCCTGGGTGGCCACGCTGGCGCTGGCCGTCCCATCCGCCTTGCTGACCTTTCATTCCAGCCTGGGCGATCTGGCGTCCTTCACCGTGATCATCCTGATGCTGAACTATCTATTGCTGGCGCTGGCGGCCCTGCGCAGCCGCCTGGGCCGGCATCCGCACCCTTACCGCATGCCCGGCTGGCCGTGGCCGCCCTTGTTGGCGGCGGCGGGCAGCCTCTCCCTATTATGGGCGGTGCTGCGAGACGCGCCCGCGCGGGACTGGTGGATTATCGGCGGCATTGCGCTGACCGGGCTTTTGCTGGCGGGCCGTAAGCAGCCCGCCGCCGTATTGATCGTTGAAGAACAGAAAGAGAGGTGAGTATGTTGAAACGAGCCAGAGCATTGGGCATTCGCATCGGCCAGGGCGAGCCCGGCCCCCTGAACGCGATTACGGACGTGCCCGGCGTGAGGGTGGGGCACGCCGCCGCCTGGGCGGATTTCGACGACGGCCGCCGCGCGCGCACCGGGGTCACGGTGATCGAACCGCGGCCGGGTCTGGCGCGGCGCATGCCGTGCTTTGCCGGCGTGCATGTGTTGAACGGCAACGGCGACGCCAGCGGCCTGGAGTGGCTGCGCGAGGCCGGCGTGCTGAGCACGCCGATCGCGCTGACCAATACCCATAGCGTGGGCGTGGTGCGGGACGCCTTGATCGCCGGCGAGCGCGAGGCGGTGGCCGGCGAGCCGCAGCTGTATTGGACCATGCCGGTGGTGCTGGAAACCTTCGACGGCCTGCTCAACGACATCAACGGCTTCCACGTGAAGGCGGAACACGCGCGCGCCGCGCAAGCGGCGGCCAGCGGCGGCCTGCCGGCCGAGGGCAGCGTGGGCGGCGGCAGCGGCATGATCTGCCATGAGTTCAAGGGCGGCATCGGCACCGCTTCGCGACGGCTGCCGGCGGAGGCGGGCGGCTGGACGGTGGGGGCGCTGGTGCAGGCCAATCACGGCAAGCGCGGCTCCTTGCTGGTGGAGGGCTACCCGGTGGGCCGCCATCTGAGCTGCGCGGAGATTCCCTCGCCGTTTGACGCCGGACGGCTGCCGCAGCCGGGTATGGGCTCCATCGTGGCGGTGCTGGCCACCGACGCGCCCTTGCTGCCGGATCAATGCCGGCGGCTGGCGCAGCGCGCCGGCATCGGCATCGCCCGCACCGGCGGCGGCACCGAGGATTCCAGCGGCGACATCTTCGTGGCCTTCGCCACCGGCAACCAAGGCCTGCCGATGACCGATTACGCCGGCAAGGGCGCTTTGACCTGCGCGGTGGAAATGGTGAACGCGGACCATCTCTCGCCCTTGTTCGAGGCGGCGGCGGAAGCGGTGGAAGAGGCCATCGTCAACGCCTTGCTGGCGGCGGGCGATCTGAGCGGCCACCACGGCCACGCGGCGCATGGCCTCAAGGCCGAGCGCTTGCTGGCCGCTTTGCGGGAAAGCGGCTGGCGTCCACGCTGACCGGCGCGTCGGCGCGCGGTCCCGGTGTTTTGTTTGCGTCATGAAATGCTATTATCATGGCATGGGGCCGCATCGGCGGCGGACACACAGCAGGAGGCGGAGATGAAAACACCGGACAGCCCGGCCGACGAACCGCAGCGCTTGGCGACCCTGCGCGCGCTGGGCGTGCTGGACACGGCGGCGGAGGAACGTTTCGACCGCCTGACCCGCATGGCCAAGCGTTTGTTTCGGGTGCCCATCGCCCTGGTCAGCCTGGTGGACGAGAACCGTCAGTGGTTCAAATCCTGCGTCGGCCTGTCGGCGGCGGAAACCGGACGCGATATTTCCTTTTGCGGCCACGCCATACTGGGCGACGACATCTTCTACATCCCGGACGCGCTGGCGGACGAGCGCTTCGCCGACAACCCGCTGGTGACGGACGCGCCGTATATTCGCTTTTACGCCGGCTGCCCGCTGCACGCGGCCAACGGCGCCAAGGTGGGCACCCTGTGCGTGATCGACGTCCAGCCGCGCGAGTTCGATCACGACGACGCGCAGGCGCTGCACGATCTGGCGCGCATGGTGGAGGCGGAGCTGATCGCCTTCCAGGCCGCCACCACCGATGAGCTGACCGGCCTCTCCAACCGGCGCGGCTTCCGGCTGCTGGCGCAGTACAGCCTCAATTTCTGCGCGCGGCAAAACCTGCCGGTCAGCCTGGCCTTCATGGACCTGGACAAGTTCAAGGCGATCAACGACAGCTTCGGCCACGCCGCCGGGGACCATGCGCTGGCGGCTTTCGCCGAACAGATGCGCGCCTCCTTCCGCTCCGCGGACCTGCTGGCGCGGCTGGGCGGGGACGAGTTCGTGGTCTTGCTGTCCGATGTCGAGCATGAGCGGGCGCAGGCGGCGATGGCCAAATTCGCGCGTCACCTGGAGGCTTACAACGCCGGCGCCGGCCAGCCTTATCGGCTGGCGTTTTCCGACGGCATCGTGGAGCTGGACGCGGAGCGCCACTTCTCTATCGAGGCGCTGCTGGCGGAGGGCGACGAGCTGATGTATTCGATCAAGGCCGCCAAACGCTAGCCGCGGGCGGCTTCCCGGACCGGCGCGCCCGCTTGTCCGCGTGATTTTTACAGCGGAACTTTCACTTTTCATGCCCCTCTAGTCTGAAAACAAACTGCGCAGCATCCTGTGCGCCTAAATAAAAAATCCACACTAGGGAGGCGGCCGCTATGGTCCATGATGTGTCCTTGATTTCCACCATTGCGGCGGGCCTCGGCCTGTCCCTGATTCTGGGCCTGCTCTGCGAGCGGATGCGCATCCCGGCCCTGGTCGGCTATCTGCTGGCCGGCATCGTCATCGGCCCGGCCACGCCGGGCTTCGTCGCCGATATGAAGATCGCCGCGCAGCTGTCCGAAATCGGCGTGATGCTGCTGATGTTCGGCGTTGGCTTGCACTTTTCGATGAAGGACCTGCTGTCGGTCCGGCGCATCGCCGTGCCGGGCGCCATCGTGCAAATGAGCGCCGCCACCGGGCTGGCGCTGTTCATCGCCTGGTGCTGGGGCTGGAGCTGGTCCAGCGGCCTGATCTTCGGCCTGTCGCTGTCCTGCGCCAGCACTGTGGTGCTGCTCAAGGCGCTGGAAGTGCGCGGCATCCTGGACACCATCAACGGCCGCATCGCCGTGGGCTGGCTGGTGGTGGAGGACCTGGCCTGCGTGCTGGTGCTGGTGCTGATGCCGCCGATGGCGGCGTTGTTGAGCGGCGCGCCCGCCGCCGCCAACGCCGCGCCGTTGTGGCAGACCATCATGCTGACCTTGCTGCAAGTGGCCGCCTTCATCGCCCTGATGCTGATCGCCGGCCGGCGCGCCTTGCCGTGGCTGCTGTGGCGGGTGGCCAAGACCGGATCGCGCGAGCTGTTCACGCTGGCCGTGACGGCGGCGGCCATCGGCATCGCCTTCGGCGCCGCCCATCTGTTCAACGTCTCCTTTGCGCTGGGCGCTTTCTTCGCCGGCATGATGATGCGGGAGTCCGAATTCAGCCACCGCGCCGCCCGCGAATCGCTGCCGCTGCGCGACGCCTTCTCTGTATTGTTCTTCGTGTCCGTGGGCATGCTGTTCGATCCGGCGATTCTGCTGGAACAGCCGCTGATGGTGCTGAGCGCGGTGGCCGTCATCATGCTGGGCAAAACCCTGGCGGCGCTGGCCCTGGTCATTCTGTACCGCTATCCCCTGAGCACGGCGCTGACCATTGCCGCCAGCCTGGCGCAGATCGGGGAATTCTCCTTCATCCTGGCCGGGCTGGGCGTGTCCCTGGGCCTGCTGTCGGCGCAGGGCATGAGCCTGGTGCTGGCCAGCGCCCTGATCTCCATTGGCCTCAATCCGCTGTTGTTCGCCTTGCTGGAGCCCTTGCGCGGCTGGCTGCTGGCGCGCTCGGAATGGGCGCGCAGCCTGGAGCGCCGAGCGGACCCCTACGCCGAGCTGCCGATGAGCACCGAACGCAAATATCTGGAAGGCCAGGTGGTGCTGGTGGGCTACGGCCGCATCGGCCGCGGCGTGGCGGCGGAGCTGGAGCGCAACCGGGTGCCCTTTGTGGTGGTGGACCATAATCGCGAGCTGGTGGAAACGCTGCGCAATCAGGGCCGGGCGGCGGTGACCGGCGACGCCGCCGAGGCGGCCGTGTTGATCCAGGCGCATATCGTCAACGCCTCGGTGTTGGCGGTGACCACGGCGGACGCGCTCAATCTGCGACAGATGGTGGAGGTGGCGCGCACCTTGAACCCGGAGTTGCGCATCGCGCTGCGCGCGCGCAACGGGGAGGAAGCCGAACTATTGCGCGGAGAAGGGCTGGGCGCGGTGTTCCTGGCCGACGAGGAGCTGGCCGGCAGCATCGGCCGCCATGTGCTGCACTGCTTCACCGCGGAGTCGCCGCGGGCGGCGCACTGAGCCCCGCGGATTCATCCCGCTCCAGCCAGGCTTTGGCCGCGGCCAGGTCGCGCGCCACCCAGTCGGCGTCGGCCTCGAATTGCGCGTCGTCGACGCCTGCTTGGCGAAACAGGGTCAACAGCAGCTCGCAACCCTCGTCGCGCGCCAGCAGGCGCAAGGGGATGTAGACCTCCGCCTGCCCGGGCGGCGACACCCAGTGATCCAGCACGCCGTAGTCGTTGGCCGGCGAAAAGCGCAAGGGCATCACGCCCTGCGGCGTGTCCGCCAGCCAGCCGTCGCCGTCGCGGCGCAAGGCCCCGGCCAGGCCGGACGCCCAGCGCGGGAAGTTTTCCGGCGGCGCCAGCAAGGCGTAGGCGCGGGCGAAAGGGCAGGCAATACTGACGCTGAGATGGCGCGGCGGCGTGGGCATGGGATTCTCCAATACGGCGATGCTACTTGAGTGTAGACGACGGCGGACCATGTGCCGTTGACATGCTTCGCGCCAACGGGCTATGGTCATTCCCGGTGCTCAAAACACCTATACTACTAGCGGCTACCGCACCCGTAAGATTCGCGGTTTTTTTGCGTCCATGGTTTTGGCAAACTCCCACTTGTGGGACAATGCGCGTCCATGGCCGGGTGTGCGGCTAATACAATACCCGCAAGGGGAATACGCCCGCCGACTAGTAGCGGTTTTGAGCACCCGGCCGCCCTCTCAAAAGGGGCGAAATCAAAAATGCTACTAGGAGGCCGCCATGGCCAAGATCGACACCCTCCGCGAGGCGCGTCGCGCCCTCAGGCATATTCGTGCCGCCCAATCCCATTTCAAACAATTGCCCGAGGCGCTGCGCCGGGAGATGTCCCGTCAACCGCCGCGTCAAACGCCGTTCATCGTAGAACTGTCCCCGGAGGTTTTGTGGAGCCTGCTGGAGGCGAGGTATGGCGTGGAATGCGCGTATGAGCGACTACGCCTGCTGCTGGCTGCGGCGCGGGGAGAGCGCTCCAAGTAAGGCAAATACTTAGAGTCAGTGACTGAAGCGGACTATGACGTAGGTTTGATGTCTGAACTATCGTTGGGTACGCCATCCGGTACTTGTCTGGTGTTTTCTTGGTTGACAAAATTGCGGTTTTGCCAAAATAATTAGGTTGACAGTTTTTGATATTTGCAAAAACTGAAATCGACAACAACTAGCTGAGCTTCGGAGAAATATGAGCGCCAAAAATCCTTGGGACTATTATCCGGTCCTGACTCAAGAAAGACTGATCATCATCGCGGAACTCCTGCGAGATGTGTACTACAAAACCGAGGTAGATCTGTCTACACCTTTGGATTGGGGATACACTCGAGGGACTACGACGTTTGGTCGTCAACACCGGGCGCTCATTTTGCTTTGGCAGTCCAAGGCTTACCCATGGTTTGAGATTTTGAATGCCGCGATGGACTTGGTGTTTGCATTCGAGGGGGTACCGATTCGCTTTTTCAGCGATGATCCGAGGAGTCCCAAAAAGCCAAACTATTACCGCCGAAACGATGTCGATCAGTTGTTCAGTGATGATTTGGGCATGCCGGTCATATTGAGGTTTGTTGTCGAGAAGCCATTGACTGACGAGGATGATGTGTCCATTTATTTTCTTGGACACAATTGTTTGGAAGAAGAGGTTTTCCGTTGGAAGTACGCTGCCGAATCCGTACATGTCTTGCATGCGGTCGGTGGTGAGCCACCAGCGGCTGTTGAACAACAGCCGGCCGAGGTAGACCTCCCCGAGGATATTCCGGCTACCAAGACCGGCTCAACTGAGACTTAAATTACTATGGAAGTGTTGTTCCACGGGGCAAGCTTGAGGCTTGCCCGTGTTTTTCACAGCTATTCGCTCGAAGAACTCGGGCAAATGGTTGGAAAGTCGCGTCAGTATCTGTCTAGGTTGGAGACGGGGAGTGATATGCCCTCAGTTGAGCTTTTGGAACAGCTCGCCCGAGTGTTAGGGGTGACTCCTGCGTTTTTCGCTGCAATGCAAATGAGTGAGGTGCCAGAGTATCTAATTCACTTTAGAAAATTGTCGTCCACTAGGGAGGGGATTCGACAGACTACACAGGCCCATGGAAGGATGTTTGAGAAAGCTGCAGCATATCTTGATGGTATTTTGAAGTTGCCGCCGGTAGACTTTCCTTCGATCGATGTGATAACACCGGAAGATATCGAGCGGGCTGCTGAGCAGTGCCGTCAGTATTGGGGGATTGGGCTAGGCCCTTTGTTAAATATGATCCGTTTGGCTGAGCGTGCCGGCGCACTGGTAACAACATTTGATGGTGTTTCCCCCCAGGTGGATGCGCTTTCCATCAAGGCTCGCCGTCCTGTGATTGTACGTAATGAAGCGAAAGAAAGCGCTTGTCGTCAGCGTTTCGATGTGGCTCACGAAATTGGCCACTTTGTGATGCATGAGGGGCGGGTGACAGGGGATCGGATGACGGAATCGCAGGCAAATCGCTTCGCAAGTGCCTTGCTTGTACCCAGGGTGATGATGCTTAAGCATTTCCCTATGCCACGGGGGGGGCGTATGGATTGGCAGGGACTAAGTCAATTCAAGCGGACTTGGGGGATTAGTAAGGCCGCGTTGTTGTACCGTGCGCATCAGTTGGGCCTTTTGGATGATGGTCAATATAAGCGAGGAGTGGTTCACCTCACCCGTTCAGGTCAAACCAAGACTGAGTCCGAAGATAAAGAGATTCCATTGGAACAGCCGGAGTTGCTGACCAACGCTCTGCGCACCATGCACAACCGACTAGGGATTGATTTGACCATGATGGCGAAGGTGTTGGAGTTTTCCCCAAAGTTATTGATGCGAGTGTTGAATCTCCCATCTGCTTTTTCTGATAATGTCATTCCTTTCCCGAGAATATTAGTTAGGCCGGAGTCAGCGAGTCAGGTAACCAATAGATAAATGGTTATTCGTCCCATCATGGGCAATTAAGTAGTTGCCAGTTAGACATGGAGGGAGGATTAGCGAGTGGGTTGAGAGGTCCAGTGTATCGACGCCAGAAACGGCAATAGCCCAAGCATAGGCTTGGGCTATTTATTTTGGCGGAAGCGGTGTCCGCCTTTGTTGTGTTTTTAGACCTTCCATCATCTTCCATGTAGCACCACAAACAAATCAAATAAACTGTTTATAAACAGCATATTGCCTTGTTTTCTCGTCTCAGATTCTTCCATTTTCATCCGTCAACAATCATGGAGTTTTGTTATAATTTTGTAGGTTGATTTGTGGGTTGATGGGGAGGGGGGTATGGCTAAGGGGATGCATCGGCTAAGTGCGATGAAGGTTGCAAAGGTGACGGAGCGAGGTTGCTATAGCGATGGCGGTGGTCTGTACCTTCAGGTTACCCGTGACGGGGTGAAGTCATGGGTGCTGAGATACATGCGGCAAGGAAAGGCCAGAACGATGGGGCTCGGACCAATTCACACCGTCAGCTTGGCAGACGCTCGCGTCAAGGCAATGGAGTGCAGAAAATTGCTTTTGGCAGGCGTAGACCCATTGCAAGCTCGCCAAACCGAGGCAGAAGAGGCCCGCTCTCGACACGCTCGTTCGAAGACGTTCGTTCAGTGTTGCGAGGCTTACATTGAGGCCCACAAAGCAGGCTGGCGGAATGTCAAACACGCTGCCCAGTGGACGAATACACTTACTACCTATGCTTATCCTGAGTTGAAAGATCTTCCTGTCACAGATATTACCGTTGATCTCGTCATGAAGGTCTTGGAGCCCATCTGGACAGCCAAAAACGAAACAGCGTCACGGCTGCGCGGCCGTATAGAAGCAGTCCTAGATTGGGCTACGGTTCGTGGTTACCGTACTGGAGACAATCCCGCTCGCTGGCGCGGCCATCTTGATCATCTTTTGCCACAGCCCTCGAAGGTTAAGCGGGTGGAGCACCATGCGGCGCTCCCTTATGTTGAGATGGCTTCTTTTTTTGTATCACTAAAAGCACAAGAGGGATTGGCGGCCCGTGCTCTTGAATTGCTTATTCTTACCGCAGCACGAACGGGTAGTGTCATAGCAGCAACCGTAGGTGAGTTTGATCTTGAAAATAAAATATGGACGATCCCCCCGGAGCACATGAAAGGCAATAAAGAGCACAGGGTTCCACTTGCCCCTCAAGTTGTTTCACTGCTAGTTCCTTTGTGCGAGGGCAAGAGTAATGAGAATTTTGTATTTAAGGGAAGACGGGATGGCGAGCACCTGTCAAATATGGCCATGTTGCAGCTACTTAAGCGCATGGATCGAAATGATCTGACTGCGCACGGCTTCCGCTCTACTTTCCGAGACTGGGCTGGAGAGTGCACAAACCACCCTCGTGAAGTGGCAGAGGCAGCGCTGGCTCACGCTTTAACGAATAAAGTAGAAGCTGCATATGCACGCGGCGATATGTTTACAAAGCGCTCATTGCTCATGCAAGATTGGGCCAGCTATTGTTGTTAGAAGAAATGACATCCAGCATTTTTCGATAAATTGATTTCCTCTTCTGCCAGATTAAAAACAAGACCCAGTTCTTCCTGAGAGAAAAGAAAATTAAATCATGTACTTATATTGACATGCTTTAATTTCAGATTTATCGTTATCATTAATGGGAGCATAATTTATGCCCCATCGGGAATTCGATCTCCTGTGGATGGAAAGCCGGCAACGGCAAACTTGCGACGTGCATCCCGGCTGGCACTTGCCAGCCGGAAATGCCGTACCCCGTAGACATAACGGAGAATATAAAATGAATTACGATGTTCTTCCTTTTCTTCATGGCACTTCTCTTGAAACAACGGGGCAGATACGCACGTTTTGCTTAGATTTACAGAAGAAAATCACGAAGAGCTTGGAACGTTGTACTTTGGGGTATCCGGCCTCCCATCACGCAAAGGAAATTGCAAAGAACGTAAGGCTTGCCATCAATGAAGAAGCAAAACGTGGAGCTCAATTAGCAACAAATTTAATTGATACAGGTGTTCTTACGAAAAACGAGGAGAACATTAAATTAACGTCTGCTCTAGGCTATCTTGAGAGCGATGGCGAGGTAATGGTTCTGCTCAGTATGTTTGATAATTGGGCTGAAGATGTAGGAGTACCTGTTGATACTATTGTTCTGGAGAGGATTGGCTGTACTTCTTATGAGGCCTTGCTCGCATACTCGTATGACTGTGTTGACATATTCAGTTCTTCTGTAATCAAGAAAAATGGTAGAAGTGAAGTGCGATACTTTCTGTCAGTTGACAAAACTTCTGCAATTAGACGTTGCAATAATGCAGCAGAGGCTTGGAGCTTTGCTCGAATGCCTCTATTGCTAGCGAAGGGTGATGACGAAGCTGCGGATCGCAAAAATGCGCTTCTGAAGCATTTTTATAAAGATCGCTCAGAACTTTATGCGGATCATGTTGTAGTTAATTTGGTTACACAATGGGCAAATTCTGTTAAAGCGCGGTCTTTTCAAATTGAGCTAGATCCAGTTCACCTGGAAAATCAAGCATCAGCATGTTTAAGAGTTGGGCAAGCTGCTGGTGAAAATAAGTGCTTAGACAGGATAGCTAAACGAATTGTCAAAACCCATATTTATAATGCAATCAAGGATATTGCTAGTTTCTTAATTAATGATCGGGACCCTGCCGAAGAAGACTATAAAAGGATATCAGACGTCATCCGTGCATCTGCCTTTTCCTTGTCAGGACCCCAAGTGCGTTCAGTAATTAGACAGCACTTCTTGGATATTAAATCGGAAAGAATCGGGGAAGGTGTTGTGTATTAGAAAGCAATCATGGACATACGGCTGGAGGGAAGGAAAATGAGCCTACGCTTTAGAAGCTTTCTTGCCTTGATTGGCGTGACATCTGCATGTGCAACTATCTGGTTAGTGCCAGAGCAGAGATTTTGGCTGTTTGTTATAAGTGGATTATTGCTATCCCCTCTTTGGGCTGAATTCTCGGATGGTCGGAGCAACTCAGAAGAGGACAATTATGCAACTCAGCGTAGTCTGTTCAATTTACAAGAAGATTTCTACCTTTCAAGTAATAATTCATCTGACTTTTGGGGCAGTTCAGATCCTAACCATATTTCAAATGGGGGCTCCAATCTTGTTGAGTGGAGTGATCGATAACCACCCTTGCAGCTCCTATTATAATCTTCAGGATGACTCTTTCATCGCGTTGCGCACGCCATCAATCGCACCAATCAACGGTGCAAAATAAAGACGAGGTCCCTGGCGGGCTGCACGCAGAAACTCAAGAATGAAATTTTTCATATTTGCTCTCCACGTAGTGATGCAGTTGAAATCTATATAATATTAGTTCAAATTTCGCAACAGGTTTCATTTTTTTAATAACATGCTACGTGGAAATCCTTCTTCGGCATTTGCTTGTCGGAGCTGATCCAGGCTGACAGCCGGATCGTACGCCAATGCTACGGATAGTGCGCAGGATTTTCCAAGCATGGTGCAAAGTTTACTAATTACCATTGCCGAAGCCTTATTCTCTCCGCCCGTCAACTTTGGAGTAGCGTTGTGTATTGCTTCAGCTTGTGCATTGTCGATACTGTCAAAAGCCATATTGGCGGCGACTGCAGGGTCGTTACAGACATGTAGGACAGCACACATCAAGCCGCTTCCAATCAAATGGAAAATCGGAAATTTAAGCCCGGAGGTTTCACTCTCTTTGGATGGTGTGTAGTCTTCCGGCTTTCCTGCATAAACCTCCTCTATAGTATAGAGTTGAGACTTTTCCTCAGGCTTGGCAATTTGGTAGCCTGCCGCAGCGATCTCTTTTAGCAGTAGTTTTGCTAGCTCAGGGTTCAGGTCATCAGTAACGCTAATCTTACTGTTGAACAGCTTCATCAGCGGTGTTGGATGACTTCCTATTTCAGCTGCATAAACCTGAATTTTACCAAGATCAGAATGGAATGACTCAGCGGCAAAACCATCGGCGCTCGCTAGGAAAGCAATACTGGCGAATAGGGCTTTTTTAATCACTATTTTGCCTTTTTATTTTCTGGGCGATTGAATGGGTTGTTATTGGGTGGCTGATGAGATAACCATCAGAATGAGCAGTTGAGCATTACTCATTTTTCTCATTGCTCATCACACAGGCGAAAATCGCCAGCTCGATATATTTTGCCAGCATACACTTTCTCATCTAAACGAAGAATTCGCCCATCTTCGGCATCAAGGTCATTAAGATATTGGCTGTCTGCCTGACTGAATCGCATGATAGTTCCATCGGGTAACTTTCCTTTGATCCACTCCAAGCGAATCTTGAAAATATTCAGATAAAACTGCCCGTCTTCACCTGTGTGAGCCGGAATAATCTCTACTATCTTACCTCCGTAGAATATCTTCATCACACCTCGTGGTGTTGATACGCTCTGGTATGCGCCAGAATACCCGTCGCCATGACAAACCCTCTTACCTATATCACTGGCAATGGGGATGTCACCAATGTTCCCGTAGGCGCCTGCTTGGTTAGCTGAGCATGAGAGTGTCAAAGCTAAAGTTAGGTATCTGATCATTTTTCAACTCGAGTAAAAGTCATATGGCATGCCGATTGCTAATCGTAGTATGTAGAATCGGAGTATGCAATAGCGGACAGTCAAAAGATGTCCGTCAAACCGCATCAATGTTCACTCGTCACCGTCTTTGCGACCAACGTGCGCCGGCGCCGCCTTGAACTAGGCCTATCCCAGGAAGAACTTGCAGAGCAGGCAGGGGTACACAGAACCTATGTGGGGATGCTTGAGCGTGGTGAGAAAAATGTAACGATCTACAACATCGAGCGGATCGCCGTTGCGTTGAATGTAAGCCCCGCCTCCCTACTGCAAGAGTCCTGAACTAGTCGCTTCCCGCCTTCCTTTGCTTTGCATGTCCATCTCCCTTGTCTCCATACGCCCGCTCGAAATTCAGGCCGTTCATAACACTTATAAATAATTGATTTAAAAAAACTTTTCACAAAATAACTAGGAGTGTAAAATCACCTGGCGATCCGTGAAAGGGTTCGTGACCTCACACTTTGACTGTGATGGGGCCGCCAACCCCAATCACACTCGCCCCGCATCGCCTCTTCCGACTGCCAATCGGAAGAGGACTGCCGCTGAAGCGTGGTGCTCGTAGTTGAGCTCGCCATGCTACGCCGGGCGCTGGAGGGGTGAAATTCCCTTCCTTCGACCCAATCAATTAGTTTTCTTGTTGAAAGAGATTGGGCGACACGGAAACGGTCCTTGGGAGGAAATGCCCGAGTGACCTGCCGTGATACGAAAGCAGGTATCCAGACCTGCCCTGGGGATCTACCGTGAGGGGATGACCGGTGCCGCACACGTAGGCTGCTGAGTGCGTAGAGATGCGCAAGGCCGTGGAGGGGAAACCTGGAAACGGCGGCACCTCGAGAAATCGGGGGTCGCAGAATAGCTCAAGCGTGTAAACGCCCCCGGCATCGTACAGATGCCAGCGTAGGGGGCTATGTGGAGTGTAGTAGAGCCACTACCCGTGGAGACCACGGGCAGTCAGGAGCGTGATGATACGTCAATGGAGTAAGGGAGTCGCTTTGGAATCTCGGACCCCTGAAACCCGCCGTGTGCGGGGTAGGCCCTCAGGGCTAGGCATTGATAGTGGAGCGCGGTGGCGCTGTTACATGCAGTAGTTCACGGCTAACGTGGGAATCACCGTCTTTCGATGATCTGGGGTGGCACTCAGGTAGGGAGCGGTGAGGGAGACTGGCTGAGTAGCGATGATACGCGGGCAGACCTGACGGATGTCCAAGTGGAGTGAAAGGCCGGAGCGGCAAAAGATGTAAGGCGAGTGTGATCTGACCACCGTGGGGGGCTTGGCCGCCCTCCATTTTTTGCGGAGAAACTATAGATGTGCAAAATGTGATCAACGGCCATAGGGCCACAGCCGCTAAAATGCGTGCACAACAGCCGCCGGGGTAGTTCACCCGGCGGTTTTTCTTTCTTGCGCATAAAAAAGCTGCTTAGGGCCAAAGTGAATACCCTATAAATCTTGTCGATTAGGAGGATACATCAAAATCAGTCATTACTTTCATTTAATATATATTGGCAATTCAGTTTTTCTATGCACCTGCTTGAGCATCATCGGCACTCAATGCTGATGCATACTTATTCCAATCTATAGCGGGGACAGTTCCTAATGATTGCAGCTTCTGAAGTAGTCGAAATAAAAACGTTGCAAGAGATCCGTAGGATTCAGTTATTTTGAGAGTGCCTTCAAACGTATCAAAGGCCCTATCAGATAATGCCAGACCACAGTCAAGTGCTCGAGTCCCACTCAGAGTGGCTAGGTTTGTGGCGAACGCATTTCCTGCCAGCCCGTCCACCCAGTCTACAGAGGTAGAAACAATGCCAGCAATTATTGGAAAGAGAGGTTTAGGAGGATATTCACCGCCAGCATGTGGAATCGCAATACTTGTCCGCTCAAGGGTCCTGACTGAATGAGCTTTATCAGCCGCATAGTCAAGATACTCTTTACTCATAGTCGGCTTAACTTCGAAAACACAGTAGACGGCTTCAACAGGAATAAATCTGTGTGCCTGTTGGTCCAGTAGTGTTGGCGTGTACTGATGATCAAAAATTATCACATCAATTTGATCACTCGTAGCACCATTCGAGTCGATCACGATACCTTGGTCAACTTCATAACGTCTCGGGAGGTACTTTCGGAGAACATTTATGAAATGCTGCTCACTAACATCACCCATAACTCCATTATGGGTGATGGACTTTGCAGATAGCTCTAGTTGAACGGCGAGGACAGCCTGCTCAGCGGCAAACGCTTCTCGCAAAAATCTTTTCCCATCCATTACAGATGTGCATTTTGCTTTATTCATTTTACCAAACAATCTCTTGCCATGTTTTTTCTCTCAGAGATTTACCCGCCTGAGTAGCAATTGCTGCTTTCTCTGCTCGGGTATAGTCATCAGAAACGATATTGTTACTGTTGGCTGGGTCGATGTATCGTACCGATTCTATATTGTCACGAAGGTGCTCTAAAACTCGCAAGACGTTATCGGCAACATTACCCACTCGAGCATAGTGAAGCGAATCTATTACAGCAAGCTCCAGGTAGAACGATGACATTAAAAGTTCGTGTCTTAGGCGCCATAGTTTCAAAATCCTGATTTCTTCAGTTCGTTTACTGTTCTTTACATACGATATATGCGTATTAACATTTGTTTTTGTCCAGGTGCCCGCTCGGCTTCGGTATAGGCTGTGATCATTTCCATATTGCGACTGTCTGCGACCAGGGACTAAGTCAATCGAGCAGCCATTAACGGACACCCCAATTGAGACATTTTGCTTTCTTGTCGTATACCCTGCCGCTGCCACATACTGGTGCAAACTAGAATAGATGTCAGAAAGAGTTCCCGGCGTGACAGACGAAAGAGATAAAAAAATGTCTGCATCGGTTGAAATAGATATGCCAGTGCCTTTTGCTAATGACCCGGAAAAAGTAGCACTATTCAGGTATTGGTTTCCCCATTTCTTTAATACTGGATAGATCATTCTCCCTGCGGCCATTGCCTCTGAAGCATTAACAGCGTATGTCTGGAGTAGGCCTCGAAGATACTGATCTGCTGTCATGTAGCCACCTTTAAATTCCTAACTTATCCTCAACAATCTCCGGCAATGACACCTTACCCCCTGAGCATGTGTCGTTTAAATGCCTACATCCACGCTGTGGTAAAGCCAATCCGGAAGTATGGCCACATTACCAACGTTGATCCTACTTGCCTTATCGCCTTAACCCCGCCGTCCTGAGATAGAATGAACCCTACCGACGGTTCCATGCTTGCGACGAATCGGAAGGCCGACCTATGTCGTGTACCGTATTCAGCAAATTGCACCTCTTTCGTTTTGGTGGCTTCTGCTGTGTGTGCGACGTGAACCTTGTCTCCTGCTGAAAAGCTCGTCGTGACCTCGGCCCCGAAGCCAATGATCCTCAATGAGTCCGTCAACACTACAGCGCCATCCACGGCCGTCAAAGACGCAATGAACCGTGCTGCATCTCTCGCAGCATCTTCGCGGCTCAACTGCTCTTCCTCAAGCGCATTCAACTGCTCCAACTCCTCCGCTTTCACAGTTCGCCGATTTTGCAGTTTCTCCGCTAGAGCGTTGCGCTCAAGTCTTGCAGCCATCGCCGATGTCAGTGCGTCTCGTGGCCGCGTGCTAGACAAGATGTACTTGATCGATACACGGCTCAGTAAGCGTGGGTCCTCGTGCGTAATCTCATCTGGCACGAACAGCAACGTGCCGCCATGTTTCAGCTCGGCTGCATACAAGAGCACCGACTCGATAAACGACTGATGGGCTAAGCTCAGGCCGTCATCCTCGAATGGGTCTTGATCGATGCCGGATTGCAGACAAGCCTTGTGAATAAGAGTCTCCCACGCTGTATCAAAAAATTGGGTGACAGGCCCCTTCAGCAAGACGCTTTCCGCCGCCGTTACGACTTCCCCCTCTCGCATTCTCAGGGCAGATCTATCTCCGCGAGAAATGCTCAACTCACCAGGCTTAGTGGACATCACAATCAGGGCATCAGGGGACGAATGACCCCAAATTCGTTCGTGGCGGGCCATTTCCCACAACGTCATGCCGATATCGACAAGACCGTAGATTTGCAGCTGTCCGCCAGACTGCTCGATCGCGATCAATACCCGCCTTGGATCAGCAACCGGGGCCAGTCGCCGAAGCTCGTGTTGAGTGAATGGCACAGGCTCGTTGAGCAGGTATCGCGTGGCCGGTGGCAGATCATCTTCGTCCCTTGGCGAAACTGGACTATGGCTGTCGAGGTAGACAATTCGGAATACCGTCGGGCGACCTTCCTCTGTCAACATGCTCGCGTGGTAACAGACATCAATGATCTCATCGAACACGGCCTTTGGAGGGAGTTCAACGTTCGGCCAGTTTGGATAGAACGGCTTGTCGTCCCAAAGCCCTTGTAGGATTCCGTACAAGTCTCGCGGGTATACTCGCCCCAGTATTTCTGCTTGTTTCTTTTTCATCTAGTAAAACGTTCCAACTTTGAATCGAGAGCGGATATTGATTGGGACTTACCCCTGATCACTGGTGAAGGGAGATCATGAGTTAACGGCCGAGTAACACCGCTAATGCCTCATCCAATGCTGTAACCGATTCGACTATTGTGCGCACAGTGGTGCGGTCGAACTCATGGTCTCGTTGGGAGTCATGCACACCACTGTTGAGATAGCCCCATTCGATGCTTCCAGCACCGACACCGAGGAGGCGTGTCAATCCGGCGACGACATCTGGTGCGCCGGCGTGCTGTGCCGCGACGCGATCGACGGCTGACCGTAACTTAGTACATTTGTTATTGAGCTCCCATGGTGAGCGCGGTCCGCCTAGCTTGAGTTCGATGCGTCCATCCGTACGCCGGCCCAGCCAGGTCCAGAGGCGGTCCGTCAGGCTCTCCAGTGCGGGCCGCGCTTGGCGCAACGCCTCGCGCTTCTCGTCGGCTGCCAATGCCTGCTGGGCCAGAAGAACGTAGTTCTTAGTCGGCGGGTCGCTGTCGACGCGGAGCTCGTGTTCGCCCTGATGCGGTAGAAATTTGTAGCGCTTGATGACCGCGGCACGCCGCGTACCCAGCTCCTGCTGGATGCGATGCAAGAACTCTTCGGCGTGCGAAGTTAGGATGATTTGCTTGCCGTCCAGCAGTCCATCCTCGAAGAAGGTACGCCAAATCCCATCGCGGTGGTCATCGTCGATCGCGTTGACAACGTCATCGAAGATCACTACGGGGCAGCCCTGCGCGATGTTTTTGGCCAGCAGTATCGCCAGGCCCAAGCATTTGATGTGTCCTTCGCTGAAGATGATCAGTGCGTCATAGCGCACGC
This sequence comes from Chromobacterium sp. Panama, assembly GCF_003052555.1. Lineage (NCBI taxonomy): Bacteria > Pseudomonadati > Pseudomonadota > Betaproteobacteria > Neisseriales > Chromobacteriaceae > Chromobacterium > Chromobacterium sp. Panama. The sequence continues at coordinate 2,119,013 of NZ_QARX01000001.1, read as the reverse complement.
CCGGTTCGCCAACGAACTCCACCTCGATCTTGCCGTTCTCTGCCACGGGCAGCCACAGCGCGTGCAGCAGGTCGCCAGGCGGATCAGCGCGATTGAACGCGTTGTACAGATGACGAGCCTGCTCTCCCAGGCCCTGGAGCAGTACGCCCGGCAGTGCGGCCAGGTAGGCCTGGATCTCGGGCAGGAAACCGTCGTAGGCGGCCTTGATCCGCTGATGGTGCGCGACCAGCGGCACCTCTGCCGCGACAGCCTGGATCAGTTCGCGGTTCGCCTCATCGAACTGGGCCACGGTTTGGTGGGCAGCGGCCAATTCCTGGTCCGCCGTCATGCGCACGGTCCGAAGTTGTTCGACCTCCAGCTGATGCTGGTTCAACCTGTCCCGCTCTTGGGCCAGCGCTCCGCGCTGGGCAAGCACTTCGCGAGCCTGCGCGTCGAACCGCTCAATGGTTTCGGCGACCCGCAGCAGAGCGTTCCAGGCATGTCGCTCACCATCGACCCACGCACCAAGCCAGTTACCCGCAGCGGAGGGAGGCAGCAGAGGCAGACCCGCTGCCTGCAGTTCAGCAGGACACGCGTTCGCAGCGGCCGCCACGACGCGACGCATCTCATCCCAGAGCGCCCGCACGGCCTCACTCAACTGCGTCCGAAGGTCGGCCTCTTGCTGCTGAAGGGCGGCCAATTCCGCGAGCTGCTCCAAACCCGCTCGTGCCTTGGCGAAAGGATCCTGAGCCACAACAGCCAGTCCAGTCCCGCATGCGGGACAGGCGGTCGCCCCGTCGGCGAGGGCCAGCACCGCCTCGTAGAGCTTGGCGTACGACAGCTCGCCAGCACGGGCCGCGAGCTGACCGGACGACTCCTGCCAAAGTCCCTGGACGCGGTAGGCTTCTGCCAGAAGTGCCTGCAGCTGAGTTTGGGTGACATCGTGTACGGCAGGTGGGACGGCATCCAGCTGTCCTTGGACAAACGGCAGCCGCCCTTGCTGTTGCGGCGTACCGAGCATCCAGTCCACGCAAGCCTGGTACGCCACGCCGGGGAACATGCGCTGCGCCAAGGCATGCTCCAAGCCCTCGACTGCTGAGATCTTTTGCGGGTAGGCAGCGATCGTCTGCTCGGAGTTCGTTAGTTGCAGGCGGCGCTGTACCAGCTGAGACGCCTGGACCCCAACGAGCATCAGGTCCTGATCGAGCGAGGGATTGAAGCCGCGGACGAACTCGCTGAACTGATCCACGCCGAACAAGGTTGCGATGAGCTGTCTCTGATCGCCCGGTGTCCGCGCGGCGATGCGGGCGAAGTCGTCGAGGCGGTTCTTTTCAATGAAGCAGAAGCGGTACTCGGTCTCGTCGGGCTGCACGGTCCGCGCCTCGTCTGCCCCTCTGGCGGAGAGAACCGGCGCGACATGGCGACGCAGGCGGGCATTGTTACAGTAAATACGCTGATCGACCCGCTTGACTTGCGCTTCGCTGATGGAGCCAAGCATCGCCACTTCCAATGCCTCACAGAAGCTGCTCTTGCCAGTGCCGTTGGCGCCATAGACAAGGGTGATGTCATGGCTGAGGTCGAACGTCTCCTGCCGCATAAACCCGCGAAACGGACCCACCTCGAGCTGCTGCAGGCGCCCAAGTGCCGGCCCAGCTTCGGGCACGTGAGCTTCCCCGTCGTACACGGCAGGCATCTGCGCCAGTTGCGCGATGGCCAGCGGCGCCAGGCGAGTGGACCGCCCACGGCGCGCGGCTCCGACCTCGGCAAGTGGCTGCAGGTGGTTTAGCACTAGGTGCGCGAGTCGGCGCACGTCGTCGTGCACTTCTTGCTGCGTCAGGTACGTTAGAAAGCGTTGATACTCCGAATGAATGCTTGCCATGCAATCCCCTCCACTCAGAAAGACGCTTTCAGCCGCGTCCGTGGTGATGTTTATCTGCCCCCCGCGCAGTAGCACGGGAGGTTTTGCTTCCATTTGTCATTGTGGCTTATGAAATTTTTTTGCGAAATAATCGATCACCTGTGCCGCCTGGGTTCCCTGGCGGAAACGCTTTTGTTCCTTGAAATCGATCGATGGCAACATATGGATAAGTTGATGATCTGCATACAGCGCCATAACCTTCTCGGCATCCAACGTCCCGGCTCGTTGCCCCGAGAGCGTGCTCACCGCCTCAATGGCCGCGCCGATCATCACGTCGGCAAGTTGCACTGCGGGACTGGCCTTGGAATCGACCTGTGTCACCGACTGGAGCTTGAGCGGAAAGGTGATACTGGCGATCTCTGACTGACGAAACGTGATCGCGTCCTCATGGCTGATGTAGCGCTGCAGCAATTCGTGATAGATGAGTAGGTTCTTGGACTGATCGTGTTCGATTCGATAGGGGCCGTCGGCAATGACCTCCATTCGGCTGACCAGGGACTGCAGCACCACGAAGGCGGCATCTGTGGTAACACCCGGGGTGGCGATCGCTTGCATGCATTCCGGCGCCGCAAACCTTGCCAACGGGCCCAACGCTTCCGGCAGTTCCCGCCAGCGCGAGGCGCGCGCGGCCGCGACCAGATCGGCCAGCGCCGACGGACTTTTCTCCTTCACTGCACGCTGGAAACTTGCAAGCAACCGGTCAAGTGCTCCGCTCCCTAGGAGCGTCGGCCCTGTCACGTACAGCAGCGATGCAAGCGAGTAGTTCTGTCCGTCCTCGTAGAAGTCGATCCCCCGCTCGTAGTAGAAGGGCTCGACTGCATAGTCCAAGAACATCAGCAGAAGTAAGAAGCGCTTGTCGCAGACATAGGTCACGCATTTGTGGTGGGTTAGCAAGGCGCGCTGAAGCGCCATCAGGCGGTGGTGGTTGGCTGGGCGACGCGCCAATGCACGGTACTTGAGTTCGTCTGCCTGCAGCTTGGGAAAGTGCTCCCGGATCAGACGCCTGGCCTCGTCATTGTCGATGGCAATGGCCGTCGCCCCCTGAAACTGCTGCTCGGGGTTCAGCAGGTCAAAGCCGGTGAAGCCGCTTTCGTCGATCCGGAAACACTCCATTTGCAATTCCCTGCATACGGCGAAAAGCCTTCGTTTCATGATGCAGCCGGTCACAGGCTCGAGATGCTGGCTGTTGTGTGGTGGTATGTCTTGTACTGGCTGATAGCCATCATGCTAGCACATAGGCATGATGGACTGCTTTGGCCGAATATCCGCCGGATGATGTGACCAAGATGAACAAGCGAGCCATGAGCAACCGCGTCGTGACAAGCCGTCATAGGAAATGTAGCCAGTTTTGGCCGGCACAGTGGTCAGGTGCTATAAGCGCCTGCAATTAGGCCCCAGGACGAATAAATCTTCCCAACCTGGGGGACAAGTTGGCGTTTTATGCTCACATACAGATGCTTGCCGCCAACTTGTTTTGCTATTTTTGGCTAGCCCCTTTTAGCCATCGCCAAATGCGGCACGAAATAATGCCCGTCGTTCCTCATTTGTCATTTCAGGCTCATTTTCAAATTGTCTAGGGGGCTTATTCGGAAAGAATTGGATGTACGGCAAGTAAGTACGTTTCGATGGCTGCGGACCATTGAGTGGCCTCAACCGACCCCATTCACCACGTAGCTGGCTTACGAGCCAGCCAACTTGTCGGCGGATCAACCTAAATCCCGGTTCTCCATATAACTGATCCTGCAGTTTTTCAGCGTGGTAGTCGCATCTAATACCGTCAATCTCAATTATCTTTCGCCGATTTACTGGCAGCGATGCAATTGAATGGATTCTATCTTGATATTTTTGGAACATGGATGAGGTCATCTTCCAACTCCATGTTTTCCCATCATGAACTAACTCATATTTGCTGGAAAAAGTAAGGCGGCTATCGCGACTTCGCAAATCCTTAAGCTGCTCTCGCTCATTGATACGACCATAGCCGCTACTTACGATCAGTACCCAGTAGACAGGAATTTCACCATCCAGATTGACAATGGATGTCCGGCGCACTGCATAGAGGGTCGCGGTGGCTTCTCCTGAGTGACGGCGTTTGTATTTTGTTTTGCGGGGAAGTTCCGTTCCATATATCGTCGCAAATTTTCTTGCTAAGCGTTCAAATTTACTAAGATCAATTTCCCCATTGATGTAGTAATAATTTCCTCTGGCTGCGGCAAATTGCAATCGCTGCATAAATGTCAGGGTGTTTTCATAAAGCATACTACTCCTCCATATCATGGATCTACCATCTACCATCTACCATCTACCATCTACCATCTACCATCTACTGCACACTGCACACTGCACACTGCACACTGCACACTGCACACTGCACACTGCACACTGCACACTGCACACTGCGCAGTAAGAAAGTTGACTTGGCGATCAGAAAACTTCACTTGGCTAGGTGACAACATAAAGAGACAACATTTGAAAAACGTGGATCTTAGCGATGTAAAAAGAGTCGTCGCGGAGCGACGACACAATTAGAGATTCCTGTTTTTGCGATTTCGGCAACGAAAGCGCGAGAGCCAACGGATCGCTTTGCCTCCAGGCTATCTGGAGGCAGCCGTCATCCAGGACGGCAACAAGCAGATATTCTCTTCCTTGATCGGTGCCATGGGCTTGCAACCATTGGGACAGATTACACATACCTGTTATTCGTTATCCCCATGAAGCGGCGGTCAAGACATGATTAAATACATAGCTGCAAAACTACTTGGTTGGCCTTAATAGCCAGCCGAATAATCAGGCTGGACTTGGCTTGGGAGAGATTACACATCACGATTTCCAGGACAGATTACCCATGAATACGGGAGAGATTCCACGTGAGCAACTTTCGAAGATATGCCTGAAACCTGCACCTATATTGACTTTTATGCGGCGGGACAGATTGCACATGGATAACTCATCTTACCCACAGGATTTCAACAGATTTATCAACAACACTTCCTGAAGTCGTTCACTTTTTTTCAGTGGGAAGAACATGTGGCCGACAGGGTGTCAGTGCGAGGTGCTTCCCGTTATCAGAGACATGACCTTGTGCCTCGGTATAAAAAAGCAGGACCTCCCGTAATCGACGTAAAAAGGCCTTCTTAAAGTCACGTAGTCCTTGCTCATCATCAGAGTAACCGGAGGCAAACTGCGCTTTTAAGTATTCCCACGGAATTAGCACTCGCGACTTGCGTGACACTTGGAGCAGAAACATGCGGTACGTCAGCCAACAATATATGTCCATGGCCAAAGGAGATTTCTTTAGAGCAAAATAGACTCTAAGGTCTAATGGAACTGAAGAAGAAGCGATAGCTGAGTAAAAATCTTCAGTAAGGGTAATAGTGTTTTCCCAGAGAGATGTTGTTGCTTCTATGTCTTTCTCCCAGAAGATTAGGCCTGATCGCACAATTTTTATGTCTTCAAATCTAAGCGATTTTTCCACTTCATGATCAATGGAGATTAATGCCCGTGAAAGAGCTAGGCATTGCTTCTTGAGCCTACTCAAATCATGACCGTTATAGTGAAGAGAAAGCTTTTTAGAAAATTCAGCCGCACTTCTTCCAAGGAAAAGCTCAGGGCTTTTTGTTCGAACTGCCTCAGAGGAAATCCAGGCCAATATCACTCGTGGGATTGTTCCAAATGGCAACCCATAGCTCTTATGGCCACGTATAGCTAGCGTCAATTTCCCGTTAGTCCTTTCGTAATAAAGTGACTCTCCTTGGCTTTTATGTGGAAGCGTCACCTGTGCAAGTGCTGGAGCCATGTATCCGATGGAATCAGCCTTGTACGCATCCTCCCGCTCTACCTGAATTGCTTCATCAATTAATGCTGCAATGCGCAGTCGTCTAGTTGGCTTCTTACACATTTGTGGTGGAGTACGATTGATGATGGAAGCTAGTGTCCTACCCCTCTGATGAGTCGTCGATCCCCCCAATTCTGCCAAATTTCAATGTGCCATTGATATTTATGGCAATCGATACATGGCGCCATTATCGATACGTGTTATGTATCCACTTACTGTTTTTGCTGTCGTTAACCGCAGAAATGGGGGGATGGCCTGCATTTCGAACTTGATGGAACATGGCTTTACCTAAACCACGGAGAGCAACTATGGAAAGCTCCACAAGACATGAGAACTCACTAGTTATTCAAATGCTTCAACAGGTAGGCTTCCTGCGGCTTAGCAGTGTTGAACTGCTAGTTGGCTTGAAAAAATCAGCCATTTACAAAAGATGTGCTGAGGGAACATTTCCAAAGCCGATCAAGCTTTCTCCGCGTCTCAACGTATGGAAAGCCGCAGATGTGCTCGCTTGGATCGAAAAGCAATCACAACTATCACGCTAATTTTTGGAGAGGGGCGATTATGCATAGCAATGACTTTGTTCCATTTTTTACGCCTATTGCTTCATTGCAGTCTCTGCAAAGTGAAAATGACCAACTTGATCTGGAATGGGTTCAAAGGCGAGAGCTGTTAATAAATCAAAATGAAATGGCTACTTTGCTTCGTTTGTTGAGAGTTGCAAGGGAGGTGGTCACTAACCCCGGCAACCCTGATTCGCTATGCGGGCTAGCTGAGGAAATTGAGTCCCTCGCGGAATTGGAGTCTGAACTTCTAGATTCGGTGGAGTTTTTCTAATGAACATTCCTCGATGCAACTTAAGGCCACTCAAGAAAATTCCCGAGCATAGGCTGGCAAGCGCGATGGCTCAGAGAGTGATTGTCTTCTCGTTACTTGCCAGCACAATCGGTCTTTCTTCTACCGCAAGTGCTGGGCTACAGGATGCTTTGGATGGAATGTTTGCATCCAATGTAACGGCCCCTTCCAGCTTTACGAACCAATCACGAGGTGGTCTTGTAGGTGGCGGAGCTTCGATCAGGATGCCAATCCGCAATATCAATTTGGTGGCATTTGACCCGCCACGAATCTCTGCTGGTTGTGGTGGCATTGACCTATTTGGTGGCGCCTTCTCGTTCATCAACGCTGATCAACTCGTGGCATTGTTCCGACAAATTGCCGCAAACGCAGTCGGCGTAGCTTTTAAGGCCGCGATCGATGCAATTAACCCGGCACTTGGGAAATTGATGCAAGATTTTCAGAACAAAATTGCTGCATTGAATTCCATGATGAAAAACACGTGCTCGCTGGCCACGACTATCATGGATAAAACCGGTGTGAGCGATGCAATTCGTAGTTTTGCAATGCAGGAAACCACGCCAGAGGTTAATACAGCACAAGGCATCATCAGTGATTTCTTCAAAGGAACAGATAATTTTCTGTCTCAGCCAAATCAGGGGGCAAGGGATGCTGCAAACACAGGGAAAGCCCCAGAGCTTGGCAATCTGACTTGGAAGGCGCTTAAAGCAAGTCGTGCTGGTGAGATGCTGGGTGACCCAACGAGCACTGAATCTAACCCCAATGGTGCAAATGAAATTGTAATGAGCCTAATTGGTTCAGTAGTGGTTGGCCCAGAAAATGATAGTGATCAACAGAATGCGGATGGGAGCATTCAAGTAGATAACGGCCGCTACTGGGCACCGACAATCCACCTTCCGGATCTCCGCGATGGAAATCTGGAGGGGAAGAAACCTGTTTATGTTTTGCGTTGCCAGGATGGTTATGACGAAGGTCAGTGCCGAAAAATTGAACGCCTTACCCTCGAATTCGGTGGGGTTCATGGCTATGTAAATGCTATGTTGTTTGGCTCAGCTAGCGGTGCAAGTACTTCAGTGGATTCTATTGTCGGTAAGCTGGTCTCTTGCACTGGGAATGCCTGCAACTTTACCACTCAGCAAAAAACATTCATCGGTTCTATCAGCGCCCCGGTGCTGGGCATGATGAAAAAAGTGCAGTCGATGCCTGGTGCGTCTGACTATATAGCGCGCAAGATGGCTCCGGTAGTGGTTGATGAGTTGACAATAAAGTTTGCAGAGTCTGCTCTTGTCGCGGCCCAAGCAACCTTCGGGGGAACAAAATTTACTGCTGATAATTTAGTTATCAATGCTCAGAGGGATTTATTAAAGGAGGTCATTCAATTACGAGCATCCGTCTCACAACAGATGTCCGCTATTAATGATGCAATTTCCTACACAAAGGCCATTAATCAGGATAACCCTGCAGTGTTTGTAAAGCCTGAGATGCGCTAAAGGGGATGGTTGATGTTTGATTTCAATATTTATGTACTTGGGGATGTAAGCTCTTTCCAATCGGCGCTCAATGCAGTTGCCATGACCTTTAATCAAAAGGGGTTCCTTAATAGTGCCTTCATGGTTGGCGGTCTTGTCATGCTCATGTCGGCTATCTTGTTCATGATCGGCAAACAAAGCGATGGCTCGGTGCCTGGTGTGATGGGGCCTGTCAGCGGAATGTTTGGCTTGTTTGCTGTCGTATGGACTTCTACAATCCCAACTTCTGTAATCGTAAATGACATCTATACAGGTAATGTTGCGAAGATTGATAATGTGCCGTTGATCGTCTCACTTCCAGCAGGTGCATTTACCACCGCAGGCTACAAAATATTCGATTTGGCCAATACCACGTATCAGAGCGTTAACGGTAGCTACATGGGTGTTAGTCAAAACGGATTCGTAATGCCTCTGAAGTTACTTTTTTCCTTACGTAGGGGCATTGAACGGGCTGACGTAAATATTGCGGCTAGCCTTAAGTCATTTATTCTTGACTGTACAGCTAATTCAAGCTCTTTCTCCATGAAAGATCTTCAGCGGAGTGCCGATGCCATTAACTATGTTTTGACTCATGCTAGAGATAGTGGGTTGACCAACTACTTCAGCAAAGCCTATCCAAATGGTACGCCAGTCTCTTGCAATGAGGCTGCTGCTAGTATTTATCAGGACATTAATGTTAGTTTTCTGTCAGGGACAAACCCTGATTTTACAGAAATGCTTAATACAAGCATGAGGGAGAAAAATCCACTTGGTGCAAAATTTCAACAGAGTGACGTTGAGAACGTTTTGGACACGATGTTGCCGGGAACTTGGAAAGCGGCTATTGATGCGAATGGAGTTGCGCAAGATACGCGAGGCTTCATGCTGAATGCGCTTGCATTCAATACGTTGACTAACACATTCAATTGCATGGGTAGCAATACGGATATTGCGTCTTTCAATGCGTGCAATATTCAACTTACTCAAGCGTTTGAGCAGAGCCGGAATGATGCAGCAGCAGCGGGGAGTTTTTTTACAAAGATGCTGATGCCAGCCATGGTCTTCATGCAGATCATGTTCTTCAGCTTTGCACCCTTGATTGTGATCTACGGGGTCATGAAAGGGGGCGGCGCGCTCGGAATGTATGTCAAATATCTACTGTTCGGTGTATGGACTTCGAGTTGGCTCCCTTTTTCAGCCGTTATCCAGATGTATATCCAGAACGATGTTTCGGACAAGCTTGAGCAAATTCCCGCCAGTATGTTGACGCTGGGAAACTTTGCTCAGATTTACTATGACGTATTGGCATCTCGGCTGTCGGTAGCTTCCGATATGTTGGCCGCCACCCCCTTGGTATCGCTTGCCATGCTTACGGGGTCTGCGATGGCTGTCACCTCCCTGGCTGGTCGTTGGTCTGGACGTGACCATGTGGATGAGAAGCAAACTAGTCCAGACATCATGAGGACCGGACCGATTACCGATATTGGTTCCGCAGCACAGTTAGGCCCGTCAATCACAGGGAATCAATTGCTCGGTATGGTGCAGGCCGGAGCCTCATTGCGGTCCCACAGCACGGCCAGCACGATTGACAACGCCATTACGAGTGCAAGTTCTCAAGTCTCGTCAGCTCGAGCTGAGGTGGCATCTAGTTTTGAAAAGTCACTCAACTGGATGAAAAGCCAAGGGAGCGGCTGGCGTTCTGCAGATTCCAATGCGGCTGGTATTTCCCGGGATTACTCTGAGCGCACGAGCAAGGTCCGTCAGGCGGCCGAGGTTGCGGCAAAGGAAGCCAATTTCTCCGAGAGGGAAATGCACGATTTCAAAATGGCTCTTAATGGTAGTGCGGGCATCAAATCTCCCTTCGGTGGTGTTGAGGCTTCCGTCAGCACTGCAAGAGGTGTCACGACTGACAAAGCAAAGCTGGAGCGTTTTGCGAACAGCCTTTCAACGTTGGTTGGCAGTGATCAGGCATGGGCAAAAACCATTACAACACGCGCGCAGCATGCATTCGAGACGTATACCGGGACAGACAAAAAAACTGCGCAAGGGCTGGCAACGGCTTTACGCCAATCAACCGCCCGGATGCAATCCTCGGAACAGCGTCTGCAGGAAACTGTCGGGCTGTCTCAATCGGCAAATACCAGCTTCACCACACGAGATGATCAAATGGGTGCGCAGCTTCTTACTAATCCGGCAGCAAGGTTTGAGCTTGAGAGGAGGCACCAGGAGTTGGAACAGGCCAATAACCAGAATTACCTCGCGCGCTTGGGAACTGAGCGCACACGCCTCGCCCGAGCGGGTGACATCCGAAACGGTGAGGATGTTGCCAGGTTCAATGCGCTTGAGGGCATGGGGGAGTGGCAAACCACTGCTTCTGTGCTCTCCATGCTGTCAGGTATTAACGGGCCGTCTAAGTTTGACGCCGAGGCCAACCGGGGAGTGGCTCCAGCAGCAAACACGGTGGCTACGGACCCATCTCAGTCGCCCTTAACGTTGCGAGATCCACATGTGATCGCTGAGAAACCTGTCGCCCCGCCTGCTCCTGGCGCTGGCCATCATATGCCACCTTCGCATGGCAGTAAGAAAGCTATCCCTGCTGTTGGGGGGCAGAATGTGCCATCAACGACTGGTGATCAGCAACGTCAGGATGCTCATGTACCAAACAAGGGGAGCCTTGAGGCACGCTCGCGTCAGCTTTCCAATAAGGTGATGCCTGGCTTCGATGGGGAGATGGCCGCGGTCCAAGGCCAACTGTCAAATGCCGATGAGAAGATCAGGGCTGCACAAGAGCGAGTCCAAGACCATGATGCGATTCTCAAGCCGGAGCAGATACGAGACAGCATTAGTCTCAAGCCGTTTACTAATGCTGTAGCTGGGCTGGGAATGAAATGGCAACAATTCGAACAGGAGCACCCAATAATTGCCGGGGGAATCGAGACGGCATTGACAGTGATTCCCGCTGTCCGTGCCGGTGGTGCGCTGCTAAAACTGGGGCGAGCAGGCAGCGCCGCATGGGCCAGTGTCGAAGCATCTAAGGAGGGGGTACGAATGGCTGGTAAAGAGGTGGTTCGGCTAAGTGGTGCAATTCGAACAGAGGGATCTGCGTTGACCGGCATGCGCCAGGCTGTCGACCCTCGTCGTGTCGCGGAGCTTGGGTTCCGAAGCGAGGGTGAGTTCCTGAAGGCATATGAATCGGCCCAAAGTACCTTGATGGCTGCAGAGAAAGGGGTTTTAACTAAAGCGCAGGCATTTGCGAAGGAGTACGGAGCGAAACTTGGTAATGACAATTTACCTCCTGACGCAAGCCTGCAATTCATCGCCGGGAAAACGTCGCGCCAAGCAGTCGGAGTCGCAAGGTCGAGTGCTCCAGGAGCGGTGCTGCAATTGGCGCAGTATGAATCGCAACTACGGCGCCAAGATAGACAGGTAGCACAAAATACAGTGCAGCTGCATCGGTCTTTGTCTACAGCGGACCACTAACGTAGACGGATCAGGCGACGCGCGTAACTCCACACCGCGCGTCGCCGCCTACATTTGATGTTAGACCGTCACCAAGAACCAGGGGCCTTGCAGGCCTCTGGTTTATGCACATCAGTTTTCTGTGAGCTTACCTGTGGCGGTTTTGCATATATCTGCTAGAGTTTCTGCAAAATCTATTAGTTGCTCTTGAATACGCTTGCCTCGCCTTTCTTCTTCTGCAAAAGGCTTGCCAAGCATTAGGCTAACCATTTCCTTGATCCGTTCTTCCCGTTGCGGATCGCCACCTTTAAAACCTGAATGAATATGGAAGACGTGACGTTGCGATAAGGCATCTGCCAAGTCCCGATCAAGAGTTTGACCTGATAGAACATAGCCGGGTGCTTCACTGAATTGACGGCTGATGTCACAGATCTGTAGCATGTCAATATCGCCAAGACCTTTAAGTAAGCCATTACGGCTGAACGTATTCAGATCTGCTAGCGTGGTTGCGAGACGACCACTCCCAATTGGTTTAATCTCAGCATCGCGACATTGAGCTATAATATGTCGTTCGATTCTGGCTGATAGTACGAAGTGGACGTACCAATCATCAAAATAACGTAAAGGCAACTGCTCAGGAAGCGCTCTCCATGCAACGCTCATCGGAATTTTTACGCCTAGCGGCGCACTTAAATCTACTTCCCAGTTTGATTTATCGATATCTTTTACAAGTTGAGTTAAGTATTGTTCATCTTCAGCAATATTTTTTAATTTATTAAATAAATCTTTGGATGTTTCGAATCCTAGCATGGCCACCCGCAAACACGTTCCGTGCAACAAGTGCTGTAAATCAATCAGTGTGTCATTAACTTCTCTTTCAGATTTTGGAATTCGGCGGCCAAGATGCTCATAAACGGCCATTGGCGAAATAGCTAGATGGCTTTCCCTATCGCTCCAGTTCTGTACAAAACGGCAAAATACTGTATAAGCTAGGGCATGTGTAGCCCTCTTTGCATTGGATGCCCGATGCTTGAATGCCTGAATTAGGCTATTATCAAGAACAAGATAAATGGTGCCATCCATTTCGTATGTCGCAGCGTAACGCCTGGCAAACCACAGTGTAAAATTAAAAAATGTGTCGATTTCTTTTAAGTCAGATTTCTGTAAAATTGGGGTAAGTTCTTTAGCTAATTCCCTGTGGCGACTAGTCATTCTCATCATTAATCCGTCTGTTAACATTGACGCCATATGGAATGGTGGGGCCGTATGTTCCGCTCCGTGCGTTTACTGTTGCTCGCATTGTTTGCTTAGGTATTTTATAAGAGCCATTCAATTCAATACCATTGGCAGCAGCTTGCAAACGAATAAAGCCTCTGAGCATGTTTTCTCTGAATCCATACCATCCTTTTCTTCCAATTAAAGGAATGAGTATGGCACCAAATTTTTCATTTTTTAGGTTCCTAATGCACTGACTATATGTGGTGGCGTTTATGGAACTAGACTTTCTTCGCTTCAAAATTATGGCTTCGTATGACTTTCTCATTTCAGAAAGTGGTCGTAATAAATCATCAGTGTCTGCCGTTGACCAAACCACATCCTCATACTCTTCTGATCGATGAATCACGGCAATTTCATATGGTTTTCGAAGCTCAGCGGTTACACTTCTGACGGCTGAATTCAGTCCTCTGCCATAGTGGTCGAGACTGACCTGATCTACAAGCTCAGCATCCGAAAATACTTCCCAGAGTATCTTCTCAGCAATTAGGTGAATGTAATATGGGTAGCCGGCACATATCATAGCAATTCGCCAGTTTATGTCGTCAGGCATGGTGATATTGAAGTGACTCATTGCATTCTTCACTAATTCATATCTTGCATCCCAAGATAAATTTGCCAATTCAATTGTTTCAAGCTGCCTGTACGCGGATTGATGAGCTCCAAGAAGCTCGTCAATTGATTTGGCAATTCCAGTAAATATAAATCTAATATTTATATCTTGGTCGCCAAGTTGCTTTAGTAAGAACGCAAATTTATTTCTATCGTCTAGATCAGGAATGGCATCAAATTCATCAATAACAATTACGGTTTTTTGGGGCAGGACTTTCGATATTTGATCGAGCAGATCCGCAGCATCTCCCACCCCTTGAATTTGACTGGCAATATCTTTAGAGTTTGTTTCTATGCCGGAGTTAAATTTTACGCCCTTCCATTCAAAGCCAAAATTGGATGTTTTCTTTGTGTTTACAAACCGACTAATTGACATTGCTTTGTTTGCAATGTTGGCAATAATAGATTTAAAGGTTTCATCGCAAGAGCCGCCTACAAATATTGGGGAGGTCTCGCTATTGTGATATTGATAGGCTGCGGTTGCAGCTAAAGAGCTTTTCCCAATTCCCCGGTCTCCATAAATGAAGACATGCCTTCCAGGTTGATATAAAGATCTCTCAATTGTTTCGAGCTCTATTTCGCGTCCATAGAGTTTTTCAATGCTAGATATTGGACGGGCGGGAGATAGTACCCTGGCCAGTTCCTCACCAAATTCCGACTTACTATATCCTTGGATTGCCATTTTTCCTGCCCATGGTGACATGCTGTAGGCATTTTATCATGTCATGCGCCACTCAAACAGTTGACCTATCATCTGACGCCAACTCTTTTTAGATACTGGCTCTCGCAACTAAAATTTGGTGTCGAGCTTTCCTGACACCAAGCAAGTAATGTCACAGACTGCGACTGAGCGTACCACCGCATAGGCAGGGAGCCTGGGCGGCCGTTTGGCTTGCTGCGCAATCAAGTTAGGCATGCGTGCTGTCTTCGCCTTCAATGAGGCGGGTATAGACCTCCGTTGGGAACGTTGTCGTCGCCCTTGCCGTTGGGGGTGACATTGTATGACGGTGACCTATAAGGACGTATTGGATGTTGCGGACCCATGAAACTTCAAGATGAGGTCCAGCGCAAGACTGAAGCCTTCTTCAGCATATTTCTCAATTTCAGCATGCCCATGAAGGTCGATGCTCAGGCGTGAAGAATTGCCATGCACGAGTTCAGATCTTACATCATAGAGCTTATAAAACTCTTTAGCTCTGGCCCCGCCGAGGATCTGCCTAACCAAGCGCTTTCCTGCCTTCGATATGGTCTCTATCTTCGCCCCTTCCAACACATTGGTGAGCCGATCTTTTATCTCAGGTGTGGCTTTAATTTCAGAGACTTTCTCCTTCAAATCATCAAGCGCATCCATAACTTCCTTTTCCACACGTCCTCTATCACTAAGGATTTCAACTGCGGTCATCGCAAGAATCAGTTTAGATTTCGCATGCGGATCAGCCAAAGCTAGTCCCAATACATTCAAAGCCTCTAGAGTGCGAGCAGTTCCGAAATTGAATTCATCTTCGGGAAGAGCGATATCACTGAGTATTTCAAGGTTGAATGGGGCTCCAGCGGGTGTTGCGCCAGGCCAGTGCTGAAATCGTTTTGTTTCATAAACTTGTGGCTTATAGCTGACCGCAACAATATTACGTTCCTCAAAGAGACTGCCAATGGCTTCCGTAGCAAACCTTTGACTGGTATTGAATAACAGCCAGTCCTGGTGGGGGACCCTGAGTTTAAGCAACGTAATTTTAGCCTTCATAAGCATAGCGGCCAGTTGCTTCAGCGCATCTTCCTTGCAGGAGTATCCATCTGATGAAATCAAGAGGATGTCATCCTCCTTTCTCTCGACCTTAATATCTCCGCCATCACTCTGGAACGATGCTATAGAAGGCTTCTTATCAATGTTGCGATCAGTTAGTTTTACCGCAAATGAGTAGGAAAACACTCTCGATTCCTCAGCGTTAATGTAGGCTCAACTTGATTAAACCCGGTGTTTCATAAATAAAATTGAGGCAAAAATAAAAACTACAGAACAATAGCACAGCATTAGCAGAGGCATGCTTGACTAGATTGGGGATTTGAAGATTGCCAAGCCCCGCAGAACCTACCGGTATATTGCACCAGCAGGCCTGATAGTTCTTGTGACCACAAACTAACCGGACATTAGGGCCATGTCCGCAACATGGCGTAAAGCAGCCTTTACGCTTCATGAAGCATGACTGACCGCTTTGGCCGACCAACTGACGATGCTGCACCCTGGCTGACAGCAGTTCGGCCTAAGGGGCCTTCCACGCTATCGGCCCTGAGTGGCCGTTCAGTGTTACATTCCGGCCATTTCCGTTACACCGGAGCCGAAAGGCTGCTTTCATACTTTGGGAACGATCACTTTCTACCCAAAATGGTAGTTCGTTACTTTAAAAAGCTGATGTTCAACGTTCGAATTTACCGGCCTGCGCAGCTTTTCGCGCAGGTCCACTTGAATGATAGGTTAGCACCCTCGGGGGCACCTTAGATCTTCGAACACCAATAGTCATAGGTTCTTTTCGCAACGTCAGGGTCCGACAGTCGGGGCTTTGATTTCAGTGAGAGTACCTTGATGGCCAACTTTTCTAGTTCTTCAGCTGCCTTTGGGTGCCAGCCGTTCTTGACCGCCCACGACCGAAGATTCTCAGGTTTTTCCACGTGACCATTTGCGCGAAGGATTCGTAAAGTTCTGTTGGAATGTTCCTTATCGCGAGGATTCAGCAGGCTGTGCGACAAATTAATGCCATGGGTCAGTGACACGAGAGCTTGTTCAACCACAGGGTCGCCAATTAATTTCTGTGCGGACTGCTTTGGTGCTCCATGAACGGTGGGAGACCACGTTTTTTGCCATCTCTCTAGAGCTTCAGGAATGTACGGAACCGCAACAATTCCGAATAGATTTTTCGTCGAATCTACTTGATCAAGCATCTTCTGGTCGGAATAGATAGATATAAGCACGCTGGGTTTAGTAACCCATCTCAGTGTTCGAATGGTCTCCAAACGCATAGGCATCCCGGATGGCAGGGCGACGATGCCTCCATCGTGGAGTTTCTTCGCATTCCTTTCTCCCAAAGCCGACGTAAGAGTGGTGAATATGACGCTGTCTTTCCCCGGGACAAACAGGATTGCCTCTTGAACCGTTCCTTGGCTTAACTTGCAAATTTCGTCCGCGTAACCAAAGGCTAGAGAAATGGCCTCTTCACTTTGGTCATCGCCCGGAACCAGTACTCTGATGGTGCTCATGTTTCTGTTCTCCCTATGCAATGCAAGGAACTACGGTTGTTTTTCGAGTGCTTACGTCTGACATAACTGGCGCTGCGCGGCTTCATCGCGCAGCGTTCGTGTTGATGATGGATGGGTTAAGGAAGGGCTACTTTCAGGAGAATTCTGGCCAAGTCACCATCCAAGAGAGAGTCGCTTAAAACACGAGGCTCCGATGTGGCGGGGGGCTAGAAAGTTCTCCCAGGGCGAGTGCTTACGGCCCTATCGATGCTCTCCACAAAGTCTCTGATCAGATCGGCTGTGTCCTGAACGAACTTTTTCGTGAAGACCTGGAGTTCGTTTCCATCCTTGTCGAATCCGTTTCGATGAACGCAGTCATGGCGCAACGTCACCGCCTTGAATAGGCTTGCTTTGTCCTTGGTCTCATTCAATATCCGGATGCCAAGAGCGATGTTGTAGAGCACGTCTACTTTAGCAAGGTTGTGGTACAGGATCGAACGCAGGTGCTCTCGGACCTTGCGCTCGACCAGGGTAGGCTCCTTGGATATTTCGACAAGCGTGAATTTCTCCTTCACCAGTTCCTCATCTTGCTCAATCAGACGCTGCATGGCAGCTATATCGTCCATCACCTCATTTATCAGCGTGTCGCCGAGGTATGCTTCCAACGCTGTAACCTGATGAGAGAACACCATTCGATTTAGGAGAAACCCGCCATGGTCCTTGCCATGATCAGCGAGCAGGTCACCGGTATGGCGATACGAGTCCATGAAGATCGTGAATGGGTCATCAGGAACCGAGTAGTCGAGCCATTCGTCGGGCTCAGGCTCTTCGTGCTCCAGACCAAAACTGAAATCATCGACAACCTCATGACCTCCTACATCCGTGTTCTGGCAGTTCTCGATGCCTTCCGGATACTCCCAGAGACCCCATGTCAATATTCCCAACTCGGGGTGATCGACAAAAGCTTCATAGTGAGTCTCCGGCCCCATCTCGCGCTCGTCGCCATCGACCACCTCCCAATCCAGTTCTCCGCTCTCAATTTCGTGGATTTGTCCGGTCTCGCGATGTCGGATGCGAGCTTTGCCTCGGCAATAGATTCCCATATTTTCTGTCCATTCGACCAAACGAGCACTTTAGCACCTGGTCCGAATGACTGCTCGCAGCTCTTGAGCTGACACTCCTGCCAGATGGGGTGAACGGCTGCTACGGCCGACGTCCTGCCGGAATGCTCGCATGACTGGCGGGAGGTCGGCCAAAGCGGTCGTTGGCAAGTCGCGGCGAATCAAGCCGCAATGCGCCACTTACGGTCGGTGGGTGTAAATTAACCCCGAAATCAGACTCCTGGCCTGGCGAACTCACAGTCCCGACTCAAAGCGGTAGTTCAGGCATAATTGAACTAGTTGTACTACGATTCAGATTTAATCAGCATCATTTAGTGAGGCAATCCTCATCGGATATGCTGATGACAGCACAAACTGCTCGAGTGACATTTTCGAGTCACGAAAATCGTCGCCTTGTCGATTCGAACGCCCAAGCGACAATTCCGGAAGGGGAAAAACAAGGTGCTCTCGCGGATGCCAAGAAGCACGGTGATTTGTAGTAATGAGAAGCCCGCATTGACTGGTTTCTGGAATAACTATGATTCGAGGATAGGCACCTTGGTTATCTAAATTACCCAGAAAAAGCCCGATACGAGTGAGCAATTCCATCGATACGACAAATGTTGACGACAGCCTAGGCATCTTTGCGTCACCATATTCAATGTGGCTAATAACCGTGGAGTCTCCCGTTAGATGTGGGCCTTGTAAAGCACAGAATTGGATCGCAACAAACTCCGAATTGGATCGATAAAACCAGTAGTTCTCACCGTTTACATTACGAACGAACGTAGCCCCTGGACGGGTATCTACTGGTTTTCTGCTCATGTACCAAACCGGAAAGCCACCTAAAACGCGTCCCGCAATCTTATGGTTATGGCTAGGATATTCATCCATTTGATGGGCATACAAGTAAAAAGCATAGGCGCTTGCTAAGTTCTTATTAAACCACTCGCTAGGTATGTCTTGCAGCCCTCGTGAAACAGGAAAGTTAGAGATATTCATCTTCCAATCACCCAGCTTCTCTGCCACCCACCCCAGTCCCCAATCTTCAAACTGGAGATTAGTACCGGTTTATCTTTCAATGGATCAGAAATTACAAGCATATCGTCCATCTCGTCATTTTTTTCAGCTCCAATGATCAGCACTACATGTGCTGATCGTGCGTTGTAATGCTGAAAATAAGCTTGGACGGGCTTACCCTCTTTCAGCCAGTCACGTATTCCAGCGAAGCTTAGTACCCCTTTAATTTCAACTGTATTGCTGTAATTGAAGTGTTTCCAATCCGTCTTTATATAGTCGGGAAGTCGAGGTGCATCACAGCTCTTTCCTTTACAACGTTGGTCGCAGTCTCCACATTGAGGAGATTGGCGTTGAACATAATCGCAGAATTTTACCCCATCATTGTTCCACGCTCCCACCATCGCCATGCAAGTGGCCCAGCAAACAGAATCTCCAGGCTGTTGAATGTGTGGTATAGGAAGAGTCTTGCTGTGTAAGCTCTTCAATATAGCCAACGCAGCAGTCATATCGACTTCGTGCATCGTGGGCATCAAAAACTCCTGTGCTGTGTTATACCGTTCTCACCATGAATATATCATAATTATGATCCGCTCATTTTTGCAACAGACTTCTTTTGTCGGGCATTGCTGCGGGAGTGCGAAGGTATGGAGGTATGGTTACGTAGCTCGCGCAGCCTGTTGCCTATGGCTTGGTGAGCACGTCTGTTCCTTAGCTGTTAGCAGCCACTTTAGCACAAGAGCATTACCGTCTGCTTTGGCCGGTGGCTGTGTGAAAACGTCCCCGTGTCTATGACGTTCCTAATGGCATGCCGAGGGATGTGCAATGACACGGTTTGTTCAAGGAGAGGACAGGTCGCAAGCCGCACTTTTACCAGCGCTGCTTGATGACTATGTCTGTGAAGACAACCCGGCGCGCATTGTGGATGCCTTTGTCGAGCAACTTGATCTGCGCGGGCTTGGCTTTGCCGGCGTCGATCCCAAAGCCACCGGGCGGCCGTCTTACCACCCAGCCATCTTGCTCAAGCTGTACATCTACGGTTATCTCAACCGGATTCCATCCAGTCGCCGTCTAGAACGAGAAGCACAGCGCAACATCGAACTGATGTGGCTGCTGGGGCGGCTTGCCCCCGACTTCAAAATGATTGCCGACTTCCGACGAGACAATGGCACCGGTATCCGCAATGTCTGCCGGCAATTCGTTGTCCTGTACCGGGAGCTGAATCTGTTCGTGCACGCTGCCGTCGCCATTGATGGCAGCAAGTTCAAAGCGGTGAATGCCCATGACCGCAACTTCACGCGTGGCAAACTGGAGAAGCGGATGCAGGAAATCGATCACTGCATTGAACGTTATCTCACCGCACTGGAAACCGCAGATCGGCAGCCAGCAGAGATAGAGGAAGCGCGGACCTCGCGAATTCAGCAGAAGATGGCCACCCTGAAAAAGAGCATGGAAAAACTGCAGCAGATCCAGGCTCAGTTAGAACAAGAGCCATCTGCGCAGATCTCCTTGACCGATCCTGACGCCCGCGCCATGGCGACCAGTACGAGCCGTGGGCTGGTGGGATATAACGTGCAGACCGCTGTCGATACCCGGTACCATCTCATCGTTACCCATGAAGTGACCAATAGTGGCAGTGATCGCAGCCAGTTGGCCAAGATGGCCATACAAGCGCAGTCGGCCCTGGATGCCACGGACCTGCAAGTCATTGCAGATCGTGGGTACTTTAAAGGCGAAGAAATTCAAAAGTGTGAAGAGGCCGGCATTACTGCGCTGGTCTCAAAACCGATGACCTCTGGCGCGAAGGCCGATGGGCGCTTCGACAAAGAGGACTTCGTGTTTGATTTGGTAGCTGGTGAGTACGTCTGCCCGGCAGGTAGCCGCTTGAAATGGCGATTTGCCCGGATTGAGTCTGGCCTGCTCATCAATCGTTACTGGAGCTCAGACTGCCCACGTTGCCTGATCAAAGAAAAGTGCACGCCAAGTGATTATCGACGCGTCAGCCGTTGGGAGCACGAAGCCACATTGGAAGCGATGCAAAGGCGACTGGATATCCAGCCTGGTGCGATGAAACGACGGCGGCAGACGGTGGAGCATCCCTTCGGGACATTGAAAGACTGGATGGGAGCGACGCACTTTCTGACACGCACCCTGGAACATGTCAGCACCGAGATGAGCTTGCACGTGCTCGCGTTCAACTTGAAGCGCGTCATGAAGATCATCGGAATTGCAGGGTTAATGGCGGCAGTAACGGCCTGAAGGGGCCTTTTACCCATCTACATAGTCTCGTTTGCACCGGAACCGAACTGGATAACCCGGCAAGAGGCTGTGCCAATCCTATTGGCATCAATCAATGGCTGCATTTCCACACAGCCTCGCCAAACTGCCGCCGGCCAGGCTGACACATCGTCAGTGGTCGGCCAAAGCAGCTATTCACATGCTTAATGAAAAATGATTGCATTAATTTTGAAGCAGCCATAAAAGTGGTAGGTAAATGAGGGTCTATTAAAACACAGTTATCAAGCTGATTAATAATATCTGTTCATATCAAAATTACAGCCCCCTACCTGCCCAAAAGGGGTAGACACAAACAGGTCTAAAACAAATTTAAAAATCAAGTTTTATATACTGGAAAGTAATAACTATTGATTCCCTATTTTTATTGCCATAGCCATTTCAGCATCTGGAATCGACATGAAATAATCTTCATACCCAGAAAAAGCCGAATCCCCCGGAATGGTGCCGTCATTTAAATAAATTGGTGGCTTTTTTAGCATTAGCAAAAATGGATTAAGGCTTTTTTGTCCCATAAGGCTCTGCGCATTACTCTGTAGTGCATTGGCAATGCTTTCAAAATATCCACCAAATTCAGCTGCCATAGTTTTAAGTTTGTTGCAATATCCTGCGTATGCCAAATCAAAATAATTATCACGTACCGACCACCAAAAAGGAAGCAATGAAAATATTTCATTAACGTCGTCATAGTTATTAATTTTGTGCAACTTTGTCACAATGAAATAGTAGAGAAACTCGCGCGGCCATTCACGATTTAGCCTGATGACATCGCTGTATCGCGCATCTTTTTGTAGCTCGAAAACACATTTCTCTACAGATTTATACAAGAAATCGTCAGGCATCATCAGGATAAAGGTCGATATTGCAGAGGCCAGTCTATAGGTAGTAAGTATATCAGGCTCTCCTTTCTGCAAGGCTACAAAATGCGCCAATGAATGATACTCTGGCAATCTCGAGTCATATACGAACCTAGAAAATTCTTCAGCTAGGAATTTTTTTTCGACTACCCAAGTTTCATCGTTTCTACTCAGAGCGGTTCCTTCATATAGCTCTTGCCACACTGCATTAACCTCTAGCATGCTGCCTAAGTAAAGAGGGGATTTGCAAAAGTGACGGCTATTTTCTTTTTTGAAAAAACAAAGGGAGAGATGTTCAATTTTTTCAAAAAATACAGGAACGCTTCTGGTGGCATTTATACCCCATGGTAGTTCTGGGATATTTGATATCTTATCCTTAAATACTTCTAGACTAATGTTTTTCTTAACTTCCCAGATAGCTTTTTTGTCATCACGACTTTTTGCCAGTCTGAATATGTAGTTCAAGACAGACAACTCCGCAGGAGTGCAGTGCATGTCAACCCAGTGTCGAAATTCATGTACAACAGGTCTAATAAAGTCCCTAACGACACTGTTTACATCTTTTTTGCACTTCCATTTTTCCAGTAAAATTACAAGTGACGATTGGTTAATGTTAAGTTGAACTATCTGATTTAAATGCCCATAGTAAGCCACAGAGGATTTAAGGCATGTAAAGTCAGGATTGGAAGGTGAAATATTAGAGGGGATGGGTTCAGACTTAAAAAAAGGCATAGGATAATTCAATTGCTAATTGACCAAGTACGTATTGATTAAAAGCCAGGAGGCTACTTTTTAGGTCACTAAAAAATAGAGTATACGGGAGGTTACAGAGCTAACCGGTCACTCTAATGATTGCTATACAGCAAGGTCGATGGCAGTTCTAGCCGATACGGTCATTTTAGCACAAATGCATGAATGACTGCTTACGTCGAGCGCTGATCTAGATTGACCGCGCAGAAGAACGTCCCTACAGCTGTTACCTGCTGGTGCCTCTGCCAGCTCAACTAGCAGTAATGAGGAGCGGAAGCGGCCATCGTGGCCTTTGCTTGTGACTGTCTGCTTTGGCCGCCGATCTGCAGCCAGCCCATCGAGGCACGGGCCGGTCGTTGAAGCGCAGCGCGAAAATTGAGCGCCATTTTGCGCGATAAATAGTGTCCGTTCATTTTCCAGCATTCGCAACAGAATTTCACCTTCACTGACGAAGGGGCCATGTGCCCCTTCGTCGTTTCCATCAGTGGAAAGCAACCTCCGGCTGTCCCGGAAGCATGTAAAGGTGCTACGGTTTCACACGGCGTAGGCACTTGGCACCGAACAATGCTTCTCCAGCCTGCAGGAATGCCCAAGCCACCAATTCCGAACAGAACCAGGCATCGTCCTCTTGCAAGTCACGATGCAAGCCCAGCCCGAGAATCGCAGTGTAGTCATAGGGCTTGCCGAGTTGCTCGGCTGCAGCTGCAATGATCAGTGCCTGGCCGGCAGGCTCACCAGGGCATGACAGCTGGCGCGGCGGATCGCGCTGCAGACCGGCACGCGGCGCACTCCGTGGCCCATCACCGGTTCAATCACCTGGTTGCCGTCGACCAGTGCGACGTGACTCCAGGCTGACCAGGTGCTGGCGCGGATCGGCCAGGAGGCTGGCCAGTGGGTCGTGGTGAACAGCAGCTGCAGCTTATCCACACCAGGTGCGGAGTGACGCGATTCTGCGGCCAATCGACGTAGCGGTGGCAGTCGCTGCCGACAGGAACCCTTGGGGGGGCCCCAGGATCAGGCGAATGCACTGGTCGAGGTCATCGATGCCGGCGACGATGTCGTCGGTGCCCGACTCAGGCTGCCAGTCTTGATGGGGGGGGCGGTCTGCGCGGTTCATGCCGAGAGGATGCCAAGCGATACGCCGACGTGATATTAAAGGGATTTAAAGCTAGGGTGCTTTGACGAGGCGGTGTCGTGATGCCCCAATTGGAGGCTCTTTCACCTAAACAATAGGAGTTCTCATGGACAACTCGAGCATCATTCGCAGCGCAGAGAACCTACTGTCCCAACCCTACCAAGCAGGAGGGGTCAATGCTACCTATCACGATGGTCTTCTCGAGACCATTACAGCGGCTATCACCGACCAGAGCGCCTCGAGCTTAGAGAGACGGCAGTTGAACGAGATGCGCGACCGTATGCTAACGCACAAGGCCGAGGGGAAGCGCCCCGCTGTGTGGTTTGGTTCTTCGGGGCAGAACCTGTAGAGCGGAGAGGAAAAGTAGATGAGTTCTGTATGTGAAGTAGTGCTGGGAGCTGCCGTGGCCGCCCTAGATATCGTGAAAGCGAACGGAGGTACCGTTGTTGCCATCCTGGCGATGATCGCAACTGGCTGGCAAGCTTGGCTCACAAGACGCCATAACAAGCTATCGGTTAGACCCGCCTTGGCTGGCTGGGAGGAACTCGAGGAAGAAGAATTATGCTATGCCTTTTCCCTGTCAAACAACGGAATTGGCCCGGCATTCATCAAAAGCTTCCTCATTTTCGTTGATGGAAAGCAGGTGGAAGGCACGGGAAGTACTCTTGTCCAAAAGGTAAGCCAATTGCTGTTTCAAGGCATGTCCCCTCGCTTAGGGCCTTGGTCTGTTTTGGTTCCTGGCTACTACATGCGAGCGGATGAGAAGATGCCCATCGTTACTGTGACGTTCCGTACAGAACATAGCTCTGTGTTCCATGAGGTTCTGCGGTCAGCTAGGCAACGAGTGCGGATCATCATCAAGTACGAAAGTATGTATGGCGAAAGTTTTACCTATGATTCAAACGATTTCCTGAACCTCTGATTGATCATTTAACCGGTCCAACATCCCCACCTTCCGGGTTCGAATGGGTATGGCTTTCGTCGATGCACTTGCCGTTGGCCGACACCTGTCCTCTGAACTCGGTATTGCACACCGCACAGCGTGCTGTAGATTTGTGTCTGGTAATCGGTTCGTGGTGCTACGAATCTGCTCTTTAGGTACGCTTCGTCTCCGACTCTCTTGGTAAGAGCATTACCGGTGCGGATTTTTATTTGTGGGCTATTTTGTGGGTTGAAAAAGAAATAAGCCATTGAATCCTTTTAAATTCAATGGCTTATCTAATGTTTTGGCGGAAGCGGTGAGATTCGAACTCACGGTGGGCTCGCACCCACGACGGTTTTCAAGACCGTTGCATTAAACCACTCTGCCACGCTTCCCGAATCGGTAAGAGGGCGCAATTCTAGCGGGTCTTGCCGGGTTTGCCTAGGGTCTGATGACGCTTATTTTGCGGCTGCGTTCGTTCTCAGCCGAATGCTAGGCGCGAAGGCCGCCTCGCCGCAGTGCCTTCACTGCCAGAGGCGGCCGACAAAGCGAAGCGTCGGCTGAGGGCGAACCCGGAGGGTTGAGCGGGGAAAGCCCTTTGCTGCGCTGCCAGGAGGGCTGTGTGGGCTTTTCTCGGTCAGCGCAGCTGCAAAATAAGCGTTAACAGACCCTATAGGGCCGGCGCATTTGACGCCAGCATTTCCGCCGCGTGCTCGCGCGTGGTCTGGGTCAGCTCCACGCCGCCCAGCATGCGGGCGATTTCCAGTACCCGCTGCTCGCTGTTCAGCGGCTCGATGCGGCTCTTGACCCGGCCCTTGTGCTCGCTCTTGCTGACTTGCCAGTGATGGCTGCCGCAGGAGGCCACTTGGGGCAGGTGGGTGATGCACAGCACCTGGTAGCGCTGGCCCAGCTGGCGCAGCATGTGGCCGATGACTTCGGCGACGCGGCCGCCGATGCCGACGTCCACTTCGTCGAAGATCAGCGTGGGCACGCTGGCCACCTGGCTGATCACCACTTGCATGGCCAGGCTGATGCGGGACAGTTCGCCGCCGGAGGCCACTTTGGCCAGCGGGCGCAGGCTGGTGCCGGCGTTGGCGGCCACCAGGTATTCGATGGACTCCAGGCCGTGGGCGCCGGGTTCGGACAGGGCGGCCAGTTCGATGGCGAAGCGCGCGCCGCTCATCGCCAGGTGCTGCATTTCCGCGCCGATGCGGGCGGACAGCTCGCTGGCGGCCTGGCGGCGTTTGCCGGACAGGGCCTCGGCCTGCGCGCGGTAGCGCGCCAGCGCGGAGGCTTCGGCGAGCGCCAGCGCTTCGATGTCGGCGGAGGCTTCCAGCGCTTGCAGCTGTTGCTGCCAGTCGTCCAGTTTTTCCTGCAGGTCTTGCGGCTGCGCCCGGTATTTGCGCGCGGTGCTCATCAGCGCTTCCAGCCGGCCTTCCACTTCGGCCAGCTGGCCGGGGTTTTCGTCGATGTCGCTGGCGTAGTCGCGCAGGCTGTAGACCACTTCGCGCAACTCAGCGTCCACGGAATCGAGCAGCGACAGGGTGTCCGCCAGCCGCGGGTCCAGATTGGCCAGCTTGCTGAGCCGGGTTTGCACCTGGGACAGCATGGTCAGGCAGCTATTGTCCATCTCGGACAGGGTGTCCACCGCCAGCTGGGCGCTTTGCGCCAGTTCGGCGGCGTTGGCCAGCCGGGAGTGGCTCTGGTTCAGCGCGCTCCATTCGTCCGGCTGCAGCTTGAGCTCGCTCAGTTCGTTGATCTGCCAGTTCAGCCGTTCGCGCTCGACTTCGGATTCGCGCGACAGCCGTTCGGCGTCGGCGCGGGCGCGGCGGGCGGTCTGCCAGTCTTGCCAGGCCTTGTTCACGTCGCGGGCCAGCGCGACGGAGCCGGCGTAGGCGTCCAGCAGCTGGCGCTGGGCGTCCGCCTTCATCAGCGATTGGTGGGCGTGCTGGCCGTGGATGTCGACCAGGAATTCGCCCAGCTGCTTGAGCTGGCTGAGGGTGGCGGCCTGGCCGTTGACGAAGCTGCGCGAGCGGCCGGATTTGTCCAGCAGCCGGCGCAGCAGGAGCACGTCGTCGTCGCCGTTGAGGCCGTTTTCGTCCAGCCAGGCGTCGATTTCAGGGCGGCCGCGGGTGTCGAATTCGGCGGTGATCTCGGCGCGCTCCGCGCCTTCGCGCACTTGCGCGCCTTCGGCGCGGTCGCCCAGCAGCAGGCTCAGGGCGTCCAGCAGAATGGATTTGCCGGCGCCGGTTTCGCCGGTGAGCACGGTGAAGCCGGCTTGGAAGTCCAGCGAGATGCTGTCGACGATGACGAAGTCTTTAACGGTCAGCGATAGGAGCATGAGGTGTTCGCGTCAGGTGTCAGAGCAGGCGCTCGCCCCAGTGGAGCTTGTGGCGCAGCATGTCGTAGTAGTTGTAACCCACCGGGTGCAGGATGCGCAGCGGGTTGCGGTAGCGGCGGATCAGCACGCGGTCCATTTCCATCAGGTCGCAATGGGATTGGCCGTCGAAGTGCACGCGCGCGTCCAGGCCGCGGGTGAGCATGAATTCCACTTCGCAGGAGTCGTTGACCGCGATGGGGCGGTTGCTCAGCGATTGCGGGCAGATGGGCACCAGGGCGATGGCCTGCAGCGTGGGGTGCAGGATGGGGCCGCCGGAGGCCAGCGAGTAGGCGGTGGAGCCGGTGGGGGTGGAGACGATCAGGCCGTCCGAACGCTGGCTGTAGACGAACTGGTTATCGATGAAGACTTCGAACTCTATCATCGAGCCCATGGCGCCGCGGCTGAACACCACGTCGTTGAAGGCCAGTGCGTTGGCCACTTCGGCGTCTTCGCGTATCACCGCGGCCTGCAGCAGGATGCGGTCTTCCGGCACGAAGTCGCCGCGCAGGATGGCGTCCACGGAGTCCAGCATCTCGTGCAGCGGGATGTCGGTCATGAAGCCCAGCCGGCCCTGGTTGATGCCGATCAGCGGCACGCGGTAGGGGGCCAGCAGCCGGGCGATGGACAGCATGGTGCCGTCGCCGCCCAGCACGATGACGATGTCGGCCAGCTTGCCCATGTCGTTGCGGTCTATCAGCGCGTGCGGGCCGGCTTCCTGCTGGGTGGCGCTGTCCTTGTCGATCAGCACGGTGGCGCCGGAGGCGGACAGGTGGTCGGCCAGCTGGCGCAGGGATTCAACGATGGCGGGCTTGCTGTGCCGCGCCACCAGGCAGACGTGTTTGAACAGTCGTTCCATGGCGTTGTTTCAGTAAGGGGTGGGCGTATCGTTCAAAAAACTGTCGTCGTTGGGTTTCTTGCCGGTGGCTTCCAGCGCTTTCAGGTAGAAGCGCACCAGGTCCGCCAGAGAGTCTACACCGAGTTTGTTGAACAGGTTGGCCCTATGTACTTCTATGGTGCGCGGGGACAGGTCCAGCACCCGGGCGATTTCCTTGCTGGACATGCCGTCCGCCACCAGTTCCAGCACTTCGCGCTCGCGGCCGCTGATGCGGGCGAGCAGGCCCATCACTTCCTGGGTTTCCTCTTCCTTGCGGTGTTGCAGAATGCTCAGCCGTATGCCTTTGCGCAGGCTTTCTATCAGCCGCGCCTGGTCTATGGGCTTGGTCAGAAAGTCGATGGCGCCGGTCTGGAAGGCGCGGCGGCATTGTTCGATGTCGCCGTGGCCGGTGATGAAGACGATGGGCAGGGTCACGTTTTTGTCGATCAGCTGTTCTTGCAGCGCCAGGCCGGTGATTTGCGGCATGCGGATGTCCAGCACCAGGCAGGCGATGTCGTTGCCGCCGTAGTGGGCGAGAAACTCCATCGCGTTGGGAAAGGTGACGGTGCGCATGCCTTGCGCGGCGATCAGCATGGCCAGCGAGTCCAGCACGGCTGGGTCGTCGTCGACGATGTAGACGGTTGGCGTGGTGTTTTGCATTGTGTTTTTGACTCCTGCCGGTTACCCCGTTGACGGCGGCGCGTCCCGTTGCGGCAGTTCAATGATGAATTCCGCGCCGCCGGTTGATTTATTGCGCGCGCTCAGCTTGCCGCCGAACGCTTCTATGGCGGTCTGGCAGATGGCCAGGCCCAATCCCATGCCGCTGGCCTTGGTGCTGAAGAAGGGCGCGAAGATGCGGTCCAGCAATTCCGGCGCGATGCCGGCGCCGTTGTCGCCTATGCTCAGCCGGATCCAGCGGCCGTTCAGGCTGGTGGCGATGCTGAGCCGCCCCCAGGGGGCGACGGTTTCCATGGCGTCCAGCGCGTTGCGCATCAGGTTCAGCACCACTTGTTCCAGTTGTATGTTGTCAGCGTAGACCAATGGCAGGTCGTGGCAAATATTCTGCTCAATATGAATATCGTGGGTTTTCAGTTCGTATTCCAGCAGGTTGAGCGCATTGCCCACCACCTGGTTCAGGTCTATGGGGTTGAATTGCTGTGTTTTCTTGATCACGAACTCGCGCAGGCGCTGGATGATCTGGCCGGCGCGGCTGGCCTGGGTGACGGAGGAGTCCAGCGCGCGGCGCAGCATGGCCATGTCCGGTTCTTCGTCTTCCAGCAGGCTGAGCCCGGCCTGGCAGTAACTCATGATGGCGGACAGCGGCTGATTGATCTCGTGGGCGATGCCGGAGGCCATCTCGCCCATGGTGTTGATGCGGGCGACGCGGGCCAGCTCCATTTCGTGCTGGCGCAGCCGGGTTTCGCTGGCTTCCAGCGCCGCCAGCATGCGGCGGCGGATGGGGGCGGTGTCGCGGAAGGTCAGCACCGCGCCCATCAGCCGGCCGTCGCGGCCGGGCAGCGGGGACACCGAGCCTTCGATCAGCAGTTTTTCGCCGTCGCTGCGTATCAGGTAGCAGTTTTGCGCCAGCAGCACGGTTTCGCGGCGCTGGATGGCCTTGTGCACCGGGTCTTCCTCCACCTGGCGCGCAAATTCGTAGTTGAGCCTCACCACTTGGTGCAGCTTGCGTTGCGCGGCGTCGAGCGCCTTCAGGCCGAGCAGGGTTTCCGCCGCCGGGTTGAGGTAGCGGATGCTCAGGTCGATGTCGATGCTGATCACCGCGTCGCTGATGCCGCTGAGCGCCACCATCGCGTATTCGCGCTCGCGGTGCAGCCGGTCTTGCGCCTGTTCCTGCGCCTGGCGGTTTTGCGCCAGCAGCGCCAGGATGATCAGCAGCAGGTAGGCCGGCACCATGGAGAAGAGGGCGCTGAGCAAGAGCTCCAGCGGCGCGGTGCGGTCGAAGCTGAGCTGGCGGCGCACCGTCAGCTCGTAGGGCAGATAGGGGGTGTCCAGGCTTTTGCGGATTTCCAGCGCCGGCAGCAGCCATTGCGCCAGCCAGCCGGGCCGGTCCTGCTGTTGGTGGCGGTAGATCAGCGGGTCGTAGCCGCTGGGCGCGCTATCTTTGCGTTGCAGCGCCACGCTGTAGCGCGTCGCCATATTGGGGGTCAGGCTGACCAGTCTGTCCAGGGATAGCACTTGCACCACCATGCCGGCGGTCTGTTCGCTGCGCACCAGCGGCACCGGGGACGGCGCTTCGGTGTTGTAGACGGCGGAGAAGAAGGCCAGGCCCTGTTTGCCGTTGTTGAGGCGCAGCACCGGGGACACCGCCTCGCCCTGGCCCATCGCGCGGTGGACGGTGGGCGCCAGCACGCTGTCGGCCAGCAGGTCCAGGCCCATTTCGCGCCAGTCGTCCGAGGCGAGGCCGGGTTCGGCCATGCTCAGCGGCAGGTAGCGCGGCCGTTTGGCCGCCAGCCTCCAGGCTTGCTGCTGGTCCCAGGCGTTGTCCTGCTGGTGCTGGTAGTCGCGGATGCGGTAGGGCTGGCCTTGCAGCTGGCTGCGCATGCGCTCGAACTCGCGGCGGTAGGCGTGGCTGACCAGCGGCTGGTAGCCGATGAAGTAGAGCTGCGGCTGTTCGCGCGCCAGCGATTCCACCAAGAGGCGGATGCGCGCCTCGCGCAGGCTGTTTTCCTGATCGACGATGTCGACCACGCTTTGTTGCAGCATCTCGCTTTCCTGCAGCCGGGTTTGCAGGCTGGAGAGAATCAGGCCGTGCACCTGCTGGTGCTCCTGATGCTGCTGGTTGAGGTCCAGCGCCACCGATTGGCCCAGCAAGAGGGCGAAGGTGAGCAGCCACAACACGGCGCAGGCCAGGCGTCCGCGCGGGGAGGCGGTGCGCAACAGGTCCAGGTGACGGGTGAGGGCGGTGCGGAATGCAGTGATGATGCTGTGCTTGTCTGCCATGGGGAGATTGGGTTCGTCCGGCGCGCAGCCAATCTGGGCATCGCCGCTACTGAGCCGGATTATAGCGGCGATGCCCGGGGCGCGCGAACCAAGCCGGGAGCTGGGCTCGCCCCTGGCAGGGTGTGGCTTATTTCTTCAAGTAAACAGAAAAATATTGCTGAAACTTGGCCAATTTTGGCGCAACCACCATTTGACAATAGGGTTCGTGGCCATGTTGATCAAAGTATTGCTGGTGATAGTCTTCGGCCGGATAAAAGGGCGCGGCGGCCTCCAGCCGGGTGACGATGGGGGCCGGGTAATCGCCGGCCCGCTCCGCCATCATGCGCTCCGCCGCCTGGCGTTGTTCCTCGTCGTGATAGAACAGCACCGACGCGTATTGCGGGCCGACGTCGTTGCCCTGGCGGTTGAGGGTAGTGGGGTCGTGCAGGGCGAAGAAGGCGCGCAGCAGGGTGTCGTAGTCTATCTGGGCGGGATCGTAGCGGATTTGCACGGCTTCCACGTGGCCGCTGCGGCCGGCGCAGACTTCCTTGTAACTGGGGTGGGCGCCGGGGCCGCCGGTATAGCCGGATACGGCGCTGTGGACGCCGGCCAGGCGATTGTAGGCGCTTTCTATGCACCAGAAGCAGCCGCCGGCGAAGGTTGCGGTTTTCATGTCGGACTCCATTGACGGGGTGGGTGTGTATGAGTCGCGCCGGGGCGGGCGATCTGTCCCTCGGCGCCGAAGATTTGCCAGGCCAGGCGCACGGTTTCGGTCTGGATCGCCACGGTGTCTTCTATGGGCACCGCGTAGCCGCCGCCCATGACCACGGCGACGGCGGCCTTGGACTGGCGACAGGCTTCCAGCACCATGCGGTCGCGCGCGGCCAGGCCGTCCCGGCTCAGCGCCAGTTTGCCCAGGCGGTCGCCGGCGTAGGGATCGGCGCCGGCCAGGTAGAAGACCAGATCCGGATCGGCGGCGAACAGGCGCGGCAGGTGTTCGGCCAGGGCGGCGAGATAGGTCTGGTCGCCGGTTCCGTCCGGCAGTTCGATGTCCAGATCGCCGGCTTCGCGGCGGAAGGGGAAATTGCCGGCGCCGTGCATGGAGAAGGTGAAGATGCGCGCGTCGCCGCGGGTGATGGCCGCGGTGCCGTCGCCCTGATGCACGTCCAGATCCAGCACCAGCGCGCGGCGGGCCAGGCCTTCGTCCAGCATCAGCCGCGCGGCCACGGCGATATCGTTGAACACGCAAAACCCGCTGCCCATCGCGCGGCCGGCGTGGTGGGTGCCGCCGGCCAGGTTGACGCCGCAGCCGCGCGTCAGCGCCCAGCGGGCGGCGGCGATGGTGGCGCCCACCGAGCGGCGGCTGCGTTCCAGCAGCTGCGGGCTCCAGGGCAGGCCGATCTCGCGCTGCTCGGCGGCGCTGAGCGCGCCGTTGAACACCTTGTCCAGGTAGGCGTCGTCGTGGGCCAGCGCCAGCTCGTAGCGGCTGGCCGCCGGCGCGGCGTCCATCGCCTCGGCGGCGAAGCCGGCCACGGCCTGCGCCAGCAAGGCGTACTTCTGCGCCGGGAAACGGTGTCCGGGCGGCAGCGGCAGCGGGAACTGATCGGTGCGGAAAATGCGCATCGCGGCGCTCAGAAGGCCTTGACCAGGGCGAAGCGCGGCAGGGTCTGGCCCTCGTGCGCGACGCTTTCCTCGAACATGCCGGCCGGGCGCGCCCACAGGCCGAACTCGCCGTAGAGCGCGCGGTACATCACCAGCAGTTCGCCGGTTTCGGAGTGGGTGGCGGTGCCCAGCACTTCATAGAGCGGGCCTTTGTAATGGCGATAAATGCCGGGAGCGATTTTCATGGGGCCTCCTTGGGTTTACGGCAGATGGGAGAGGGCGTCGGCCATCAGCTGGAACAGGCCGTCGGCGTCCACCTCGGTCAGGTAGAGCGCGTTGGGCGCGCGGCCGGATTCGCCGTGCCAGTCCACCACGGTGGCGCCGGTGGTGTAGTGGCCGGCCAGTTCCACCACCACGTTGACTTCGCGGCCGCGGAACAGCTCGGGGCGCAGCAGATAGGCGATCACGCAGGGGTCGTGCACCGGCGCGCCGTCCTGGCCCAGCTTTTGCACATCGTAGCGCTCCAGCGAAGTCAGCAGCGCGGCCGCCAGCGGGCCGCAGCGATTGGGCAGGCCGCGCAGCCATTCCACGCGCGCCGGCGTGGTCGTGGCCTGGTGGGTGACGTCCAGCGGCAAGATCACGATGGGCGCGCCGCAGCGCAGCACGATGTCGGCCGCGTGCGGGTCGGTGTGGATGTTGAACTCCGCCGCCGGAGTCATATTGCCACCGGCGAAATAGCCGCCGCCCATCAGCACGATGCGGCCGATGCGCGCGGCGATGTCCGGCGCGCGGCGCAAGGCCAGCGCGATATTGCTCAGCGGGCCCACCGGGCACAGGGTGACGCTGCCGGCCGGTTCGCGGCGCAGGGTGTCCACGATGAAGTCCACTGCGTGTTCGGCGCGCACCGGCATGGCGGGCTCGTGCAGCGGCGCGCCGTCCAGGCCGCTGGCGCCGTGCACGTGTTCGGCGCCCTGATAGGGCTGGACCAGCGGCCGGTCGGCGCCGGCGTAGACCGGCACGTCGCCGCGGCCGGCCCATTCGCAGACGATGCGGGCGTTGCGGGTGGTCAGTTCCACGCCCACGTTGCCGGCCACCGTGGTCAGGCCGAGCAGCTCGATGTCGGCGCTCGCGCCCAGCAGGAACAGGATGGCGACCGCGTCGTCGAGGCCAGGGTCCGTGTCGAAGATGACGCGATGCTGTTTCATGTCGGCTCCATTGGGCAATGTCATCAAGGGGGCGAAGGATGCCGCAGCGCTTGGCGGCGCGTCAAGGCGAGCTCCGGCGCGCCCGGCTTATCCGGGGCTCCATTCATAGACCCGGAATTCGCTATCCAGTTTAAATCCGGATTGTTCGTACAGCCGCTGCGCGTTCAGATTGCCGTGCGCGGTTTGCAGCGTGAGGCCGCCGCCCAGCGCGGCGACATGGGCCTGGCAACGCTCCAGCAATACGCGGCCGACGCCGCCGCCGCGGCAGGCCGGTGATACGAACAAGTCGTGCAGCAGCCAGTGCGGGCGCAGGGAGAGCGAGGAGAAGCCGGGATAGAGCAGGGCGAAGCCTTGGACGCCGGCGGCGTCTTCCGCCAGGAAGACCACCGCTTCGCCCGTGCTCAGCCGCTGTTCCAGGAAGGCGGCGCAGGCTTCCGCCGGCTGCGCGACCAGATAGAAATCGAGATAAGCCAGAAACAAGGGCAGCCAGCAGCGGACGGATTCCGCGCCGGCCTGGCGGATGGCGATTTGCATTGAATGCCTTTCCCCGCTTTGCGGTACAATATTCGCCTTTTTTCCGGCGATGTTTGCAATGAAATTGGTTCTTGCCCCGATGGAGGGCCTGGTGGACGAGGCGATGCGCGATGTGCTGACCCGGGTGGGCGGCATTGATCTGTGCGTGACCGAGTTCGTCCGCGTCACCTCGGCGCTCCTGCCCACCCGCACTTTCATGCGGCTGGCCCCGGAGCTGGCGCGCGGCGGCAAGACCCGCGCCGGCGTCACGGTGCGGGTGCAATTGCTGGGTTCAGACCCGGCCTGTCTGGCCGAGAACGCCGCCAAGGCCGCCAGCCTGGGCGCGCCGGGGATAGACCTGAATTTCGGCTGTCCGGCGCCCACTGTCAACCGCCATCGCGGCGGCGCCGTCCTGCTCAACGATCCCGAGCTGTTGTTCCAGATCGTCCAGGCGGTGCGCGCGGCGGTGCCGGCCGAAATACCGGTCACCGCCAAAATGCGGCTGGGCTATGAAGACAAAAGCCGGGCCTTGGAATGCGCGCGGGCGCTGGAAGCCGGCGGCGCGCAGGAACTGGCGGTGCACGGCCGCACCAAGGTGGAGGGCTACCGGCCGCCGGCGCATTGGGACTGGATCGCCCGCATCCGCGAGAGCGTGGCGGTGCCGGTGGTGGCCAACGGCGAGGTGTGGACGCTGGACGATTACCGCGCCATCCGTGAGCAAAGCGGCTGCGACACGGTGATGATAGGCCGCGGCCTGGTGGCCTGCCCGGACCTGGCGCTGCGCATCAAGCGCGGGGACGGCGCCGAAGCCATGCCCTGGAGCGAGATGCAGCCCTGGGTGCTGGACCTGTTTCTGCAGTGCCGCGTCCAGTCCGAGGACGGACGCTACCCGGTGGCGCGCACCAAGCAATGGCTGGGGCAGCTCAAGCGCACCTGGCCCGAGGCCGGCGCCTTGTTCGAGCGCATCCGCAGGCTGACCACGCCGGACGATGTGGAACCTGTACTGCGAGACATGCTTGCTAAGTAAATGTACTCATATCTAAATGCTATGGGAATGTGTAGCATTCAATTGCGCGCTGCACTGGTATAGCAGGGCGCTGTGATTCCGGCGGCTCCCCAGCTCCGGCGATTACACTTCCCCGATACCTTGCAGCCCTCCCTACACGGGAGGGATTTTTTTTATCCGCCGCGATGGACTATCAATGAAAAGCGGCCGGCCTGTTGTTTCCCCCTCTTCCCTGCCGCAGCGGCGCCGCCATCGGCGGTTTCCCATCAAAGATTTCATCGCGGAGGCGGCATGGATACGGCCCCGACGGTTAGCTGGCTGGAAAAGCTGATCCCTCAGGCGTGGCACGACAGTCTGACGCTGTTCGTGGCGCTGACGGCCGCCTGCGCCGCCTTGCTCTATCTGCTGCGGCCGGAAGCCCGCAAGTCGACGCTGCGTTCGCTGCTGGCCGCCGCCGTTGCGCTGGTGGTGATCAATCTGGGCCCGCAGGGCGATCAGGCGGTGGCGGAGTGGATCAAGCAGGTGGCCATCATCGTGCTGGGCCTGGCGCTGATCCGGCTGTGGGCGATGATGTTGATGCGCTTGTTCCTGCCCTTGCTGCGCCTGCATCCGCCGCGCATTCTGGAAGACATCCTGCTGGTGCTGGGCTGCGTGGGCTGGGGCCTGGTGCTCTTGCGCCTGGCCGGCCTGGACCTGAGCCACATCGTCACCACCTCGGCGGTGATCACCGGCGTGCTGGCGTTTTCCATGCAGGACACGCTGGGCAATATCCTGGCCGGTCTGTCGCTGCAACTGGACAATTCGGTGGAGGTGGGGGACTGGATCAAGTCCGGCGAGCTGTCCGGCCGGGTGGTGGAAATCAATTGGCGCGCCACCCTGGTGGAAACCCGCAACTGGGAAACCGTGGTGATTCCCAACAGCCAGCTGATGAAGGGGCAGTTCGCCATCCTGGGCAAGCACCAGGGCGGCCCGCTGCAATGGCGGCGTTGGGTGTGGTTCAACATCAACTGGGACACGCTGCCCAATCAGATCATCACCGTGGTGGAGCGCTCCTTGCGCGAGGCGCAACTGCCCGGCGTGGCCTTGTCGCCGGAGCCCAACTGTATCCTGATGGGCTTCGAGAACGGCTACAGCAAGTACGCGGTGCGTTACTGGCTGACGGATCTCGCCGCCGACGATCTGACCGATTCCGTAGTGCGCACCCATATCGACGCCGCCTTGCGCCGCCATAATCTGAAAATGTCCTCGCCGCACTACAATGTGCTGACCATCAAGGACAATGAAAAGTATATGGAAGCGCGGATGAAGAAGCACCTGGAGGAGAGGGTGCAGGCGCTGCGCAAGGTGGAGCTGCTGACCAGCCTCAACGACGAGGAGATGGTGGTGTTGGCCGATCAGCTCAAGTTCACGCCCTTCGTCACCGGCGACATCATCATGCATCAGGGCGCGGTCGCGCATTGGCTCTACATCATGCTCAGCGGCGAGGTGGAGGTGTGGGTGAACCTGCCGGACGGCAGCCGCAAGCTGGTGGACGTGCTGGAGGGCGGCAACTTCTTCGGCGAAATGGGCTTGATGACCGGCGAGGCGCGCAGCGGCACCGTGATCGCGCGTTCCAATGTGGAGTGCCTGCGGCTGGACAAGGAGTCCTTCCAGTCCATTCTGAGTTCGCGCAAGGAGTTGGCCGAGGCGATCTCGTCGATTCTGGCGGAACGCCTGGCCGAGCGCACCCGCAAGCTGCCGCAGGATTGGCAGGAGGGCCACGGCTCGCCGCAGCGGGCGGAGTTGGTGGACAAGATCCGGCGTTTCTTCGGCCTGGCCAAGCACTGATCCATTACGGCCTTGGGCCAGGTTTTCCTCAAAACCTGTTTACGATCTGCTGCGCGTCGTGGGACGTCACACGGTGAGTACGGCTTCGAAATGCTCATGTAGCACTTGTACACTCCGCTTTCTCAGCCGCAACGCCTTGTCTCGCCTTAGCTCGCGAGATCGTAAACACGTTCTGACTCAATCCAGCGGGTGGAAGTGCTTGAGGATGCTGGAGAAGTCCAGTTTGCCGAAGCCGGCCTGCGCGTGTTCCTCGTACAGATTGCGGGCCAGCGATCCCAGCGGATTGGCCGCGTGGCTGTGCAGCGCGGTTTCCTCGGCCAGGCCCAGGTCTTTCAGCATCAGTTCGGTCATGAAGCCGCCGCTGTAGCCGCGGCTGGCCGGCGCGTTCTCCATCACGCCGGGCCAGGGGTTGTACAGCTCGGTGGCCCAGTTGCGGCCGGAGCTCTGGCTGATGATGTCGGACAGCACCTTGGGGTCCAGCCCGTTCTTCACGCCCAGCGCCAGCGCCTCCGCGGTGCCGGCCATCAGGATGCCCAGCAGCATATTGTTGCAGATCTTGGCGGTCTGGCCGGCGCCGGCGGCGCCGGCGTGGAAAATGTTCTTGCCCATGGCTTGCAGCAGAGGCCGCGCCCGTTCCAGCTCGGCGGCGGCGCCGCCGACGATGAAGGTCAAGGTGCCGGCGGCGGCGCCGGCGGTGCCGCCGGACACCGGCGCGTCCAGCATCTTGAGGCCGGCGGCGTCGGCCGCGGCGGCCACCTTGCGCGCGGTGGCGGCGTCTATGGTGCTGCAATCGATGACCAGGGCGCCGGCCGGCAGTTGCGCGAACAGGCCGGACTCGCCCAGGTACAGGCCTTCCACGTGGCGGCCGGCCGGCAGCATGGAAATCACCGCGTCGGCGCCGCGGACGGCGTCGGCGGCGCTGGCGGCCGCGCGCGCGCCGGCGGCGACCAGCTTGGCCAGCGCGTCGGCGGACAGGTCGAACACGTTCAGCTGATAACCCTGCTTCAGCAGGTTGGCGGCCATGGGGCCGCCCATATTGCCCAGGCCGATGAAGGCGATGGTTTGCATCTTCTCTCTCCTCGATTGTTATTGGAGCGCGGCCAGCGGGTGGTCGGCCTCCGTCCACGGCGAATCGAAATGGCTGTCCACCCAGCCCGGCGGAATATCGCCCAGCTCGCGGCAATGCCATTGCGGCGCGCGATCCTTGTCCACCAGCAGCGCGCGCACGCCTTCGCGGAAGTCCGGCTTGGCGCAGAAGTTGACCGACAGCGCCAGCTCCATGCGCAGGACCTCGGCCAGGGACAGGTGTTTGGCGCGCTGGAAGATTTCCCAGCAGACGGCGGCGGACGTCGGGCAGCCGTGAGCGAAGCTCTTGGCGGCGGCGGCCAGCCACGGGTCTTCAAAGGCGGTGTCGCGCAGCGCGGCGGCCACCGCTTCCAGGCTGCCGCGGTTCATCAACTGATGCACCGCCAGCAGATTGCGGCCGGCGTTGGCCTCCGGCAGCGCCACGTCGCGCTCCATCTCGTTGAGCAGGGCGCTGACCAGGCCGTGGTGGCGTTCCGCCGGCTGCTCCCAGGCCAGATCGCGCAGCGCGGTCAGCAGCGGGGTCTGGCCGTCGGCCGGCAGCACATGGTCGGCCAGATTGCACAGCAAGGCGTCGCCGGCGTTCAGCGGCGCGCCGGTCAGGCCCAGGAACAGGCCGAGCTTGGCCGGCATCCGTTGCAGGAACCAGCTGCCGGCCACGTCCGGGTACAGGCCTATGGTGATTTCCGGCATCGCGATGCGGGTGGCCGGGGTGGCCACGCGGTGGCTGGCGCCGGCCATCAGGCCCAGGCCGCCGCCCATGACGATGCCGCCGCCCCATACGATCAGCGGCTTGCGGTAGCGGTGGATGCGGTAGTCGAGCCGGTATTCCTCGCTGAAGAAGGCGACGGCGTGCGGGTTGGGATAGACCTCGCCGTCTTCCAGCAGCGCGGCGCGCAGCGAGCGCACGTCGCCGCCGGCGCAGAAGGCCTTGTCGCCGGCGCCGCGCAGCAGCACGGCCACCACGGCGTCGTCGTTCTCCCAGGCGCTCAAGCGCGCGTCCAGCAGCCGTATCATGTCCAGCGTCAGCGCGTTCAGCGATTTTTCCGCGTTCAGCGTGGCGATGGCGATGCGCTGGCCGCCGCGGACCGGCAGTTCTTCAAACAGTACCAGGTTGGACATGGCGGATTCGTCCTTGGGTGAGGGTCAGGCGTTCTTCCATTGCGGCGCGCGTTTTTCCAGGAAGGCGCGGGTGCCTTCGCCCTGGTCCTGGGTGTCGAACAGCTTGATGAAGCCTTCGCGCTCGTGGATCAGATTGTGCGCCGGCGGCTGCAGCCGCGCGCGCTGCACCAGCTGCTTGCACACCGCCACCGAGGACGGCGACTGGCGCGCGGCTTGTTCCGCCAGCTTGAGCGCGGCGTCCAGCGCCTGGCCCTTGGCCACCACTTCTTCCACCAGGCCGATGCGCTCGGCGGTGCGCGCGTCGATGCGCTCGCCGCACAGAATCATGCGCTTGGCCCAGCCTTCGCCCACCAGCCAGGGCAGGTTCTGGGTGCCGCCGGCGCAGGGCAGCAGGCCGACGCCGGCTTCCGGCAACGCCATTTGCGCCTGTTCTTCGGCGATGCGGATGTCGCAGGCCAGCGCGCACTCCAGGCCGCCGCCCATCGCATAGCCGTTGACGGCGGCGATGCTGACGCCGCGGAAGGCGGACAGCGCCTCGAAGGCCTCGCCGAACAGCATGGTCATCTCGGTGGCCACCTTTTTGTCGCCGTCGGCGAACAGCTTGAGGTCGGCGCCGGCGGAGAAGAACTTTTCTCCCTGGCCGGTGATCACCAGCGCATAGATGTCGCGGTCGGCGTTCAGGTCCGCCACCAGCCGCTTCAGCGCGCTCAGGCTGTCGCGGTTCCAGGTGTTGGCGGGCGGATTGTCTATGGTGATCACGGCGGTGTGGCCGCGTTTTTCCACGTTCAGGTGGGCGTAGTGGTTCATAGCGTATGCCTTTATGGATTCGGTGTGGATGAGAGAGGCCGGAAAACCCCGATGCAAGCCGGCGCAACGCAGCATCGGGGATATTCCCGGCTTCGCTCAGCGCAGGGTTTCCAGCGCGCCGTCCTGCAACAGCTTGCGCGCCACGATCATCCGCATCACTTCATTGGTGCCTTCCAGAATCTGGTGCACGCGCAGGTCGCGCACATGGCGTTCCAGCGGGAAGTCTTTCAGATAGCCGTAGCCGCCGAACAGTTGCAGCGCGTTGTTGGCCACATTGAAACTCAAATCGGTGGCCAGCCGCTTTGCCATGGCGCAATAAGCGCCTGCGTCCGGGCTGGCCTGGTCCAGTTTCCACGCCGCCAGCCGCACCATCTGCCGCGCGGCCACCAGCTCGGTCAGCATGTCCGCCAGCCGGAACTGCACGCTTTGCAGCTCAGCCAGCGGCTGGCCGAATTGCTGGCGTTCCTGCACATAGCGCTGGGCGGCGGCCAGCGCGGCCTGGGCGGTGCCCACCGCGCAGGTGGCGATATTGATGCGGCCGCCGTCCAGG
Source organism: Chromobacterium sp. Panama (assembly GCF_003052555.1). Classification (NCBI taxonomy): domain Bacteria; kingdom Pseudomonadati; phylum Pseudomonadota; class Betaproteobacteria; order Neisseriales; family Chromobacteriaceae; genus Chromobacterium; species Chromobacterium sp. Panama. The sequence continues at coordinate 2,078,365 of NZ_QARX01000001.1, read as the reverse complement.
CCCTTCATCGCGAAGGCGAAGCCCTGGCCTTCCTCGCCCAGCCGGTTGGCGGCCGGGATTTCCACATTGTCGAAGGTGATGGCGCGGGTGGGCTGGCTGTTCCAGCCCATTTTTTTCTCTTTCTTGCCGTATTGCACGCCGGGCGCGTCCGCCGGCACCACGAAGGCGGACACGCCCTTGGGGCCGGGGCCGCCGGTGCGCGCCATTACCACCAGCACCTGGGTGCTGCCGGCGCCGGAGATGAACATCTTGGAGCCGTTGAGCACGTAGTGCTCGCCCTTGCGCTCGGCGCGGGTCTTCAGCGAGGCGGCGTCGGAGCCGGCGCCGGGCTCGGTCAGGCAGTAGCTGCCCAGCAACTCGCCGCTGACCATGCGCGGCACCCAGCGCTCGGCCAGTTCCGGGCTGCCGAAGCTGGCTATCATCCAGGCCACCATATTGTGGATGGTCAGATAGGCGGCGGTGGAGGTGCAGCCGGCGGCCAGCTCTTCGAAGACGATGGCGGAGTCCTGCCGCGACAGGCCCAGGCCGCCGTAGGCTTCCGGCGTGTACAGGCCGAGAAAACCCATCTCGCCGCTGCGGCGGATCACTTCCAGCGGGAAGGTTTCCTCTTCATCCCATTCCGCGGCGCGCGGCGCGAGCTCGCTGGCGGCGAAGTCGCGGGCGCTGTCCTGAAAGGCGATTTGTTCTTCGGTCAGTGCGAAATCCATGGCGGGCTCCCGGTCAGCGCAGCGAAATGGTGGTGTTGACCTTGCCGCCGCTGGCGGCGTCGTCGAACCAGCGGCTGGTGACGGTCTTGGTCTGGGTGTAGAACAGCACCACCTGCTTGCCGTAAGGGCCGAGGTCGCCCAGCTTGGAGCCGCGCGAGCCGGTGAAGCTGAACAGCGGCACCGGCACCGGGATGGGCACGTTGATGCCCACCTGGCCGACGTCGATCTCTTCCTGGAATTTGCGCGCCGCCGCGCCGCTCTGGGTGAACACCGCAGTGCCGTTGCCGTTGGGGTTGGCGTTGACGATGGCGATGGCGTCGTCCAGCGAATCCGCCGCCATCAGACACAGCACCGGGCCGAAGACTTCCTGGTGGTAGACGCTCATTTCCGGTTTGACGCCGGAGAAGATGGTGGGGCCGACGAAGTTGCCGCGCTCGTAGCCGGCCACCTGGATGTCGCGGCCGTCCAGTTCCAGGCGCGCGCCTTCTTCCACGCCGCGGCCGATCAGGCCGGCCACGCGTTCGCGGGCGGCGCAGGAGATCAGCGGGCCCAGGTCCGGGTTGTCCTTGCCGGCGCCCACGCTCAGGCCGCGCGCCTTGGCCACCAGCTCCGGTATCCACTGCTGGGCCTCGCCCACCAGCACCGCCACCGATAGCGCCATGCAGCGCTGGCCGGCGGCGCCGAAAGCGGCTCCGGCCAGTTGGTTCAGCGCCTGTTCCTTATTGGCGTCCGGCAGCACGATGGCGTGATTCTTGGCGCCCATCATGCACTGGGTGCGCTTGCCGTTGAGGCTGGCGCGCTGGTGCACATGGGTGCCCACCTTGGTGGAGCCGACGAAGGACACCGCCTTGATGTCGCGGTGGTCGCACAGCGCGTTGACCACCTGTTCGCCGCCGTGCACCACATTGAGCACGCCGGGCGGGATGCCGGCTTCCAGCGCCAGCTCCACCAGGCGCATGGTCACCATTGGGTCTTGTTCCGACGGTTTGAGCACAAAGGTGTTGCCGGTGGCGATGGCCATCGGAAACATCCACAGCGGAATCATCGCCGGGAAGTTGAACGGGGTGATGCCGGCGCAGACGCCCAGCGGCTGCAGCACGGTGTAAGTGTCGACGCCGCCGGCGACGTTCTCCGCGTATTCGCCCAGTTGCAGATTGCCGATGGCGGACGCGTGCTCCACCACTTCCAGGCCGCGGAAGATGTCGCCCTCGGCGTCGGCCAGGGTCTTGCCTTGCTCGGCGGTCAGCAGCGCCGCCAGTTCCTTCATGTGCTCGCGGATCAACTGCTGGTATTTCAGGAAAATGCGCGCGCGCGCGCCGATGGCGGTTTTCTTCCAGCCGGCGAAGGCGGTCTTGGCGGCGCTGACGGCGGCGTCGACTTCGTCCTGAGTGGCCATCGGCACCCGCGCCAGCACCTCCTGGGTGGCCGGATTGACGATGTCGCGCCATTCGGCGCTGCGGGATTCGACGAATTCGCCGCCTATCAGCAATTTGATGGTGGGGACTGCCTGGGTCATGGTGCTGCCTCCGTCTGATCTTGAGTAAAGCCCGTTGCCGGCGGCGCCGGCTCAGGCGTAGCTGTAAAAACCCTTGCCGCTCTTGCGGCCCAAGTGGCCGGCCTGCACCAGTTGGGCCAGCAGCGGGCAGGCGCGGTATTTGCTGTCGCGGAATTCGGTGTAGAGGATGTCCATGATGGATAAGCAGGTGTCCAGGCCGATCAGGTCCGCCAAGGCCAGCGGGCCGATGGGATGGTTCATGCCCAGCTTCATCACGGTGTCGATGTCCTCGGCGCTGGCCAGGTTTTCGTGCAGCGTGAAGGCGGCCTCGTTGATCATCGGCATCAGCACCCGGTTGGAAACGAAGCCGGCGGCGTCCTTGACCGTGACCGGGGTTTTGCCCAGCGCCTGGCTCAATTCGTAGACCAGCCGGTAGGCGGCGTCGCCGGTTTGCAGCGCGCGGATGATTTCCACCAGCTGCATCACCGGCACCGGGTTCATGAAGTGCATGCCCACCACGCGCTCCGGCTGGCTGACCCAGCTGGCGATGCGGGTCAGCGAAATCGACGAGGTGTTGGACGCCAGCACCGCGTCCGGGCGCACCACGGCGGCCAGTTCGCGGAAGATGCTTTCCTTGACCGCGGCGTTCTCGGTGGCGGCTTCCACCACCAGGTCGCGGTCGGCCAGCTCGGCCAGGCGGGTGGTGGTCTGGATGCGGGCGAGAATGGCGGGGACATCGGTTTCGGCCAACTGGCCTTTCTTCACCAGCCGCGCCAGGCTGGAGGCGACGGCGGCCAAGCCTTTGTCCAGCGCGGTCTGGCTGACGTCGGCCAGGCGCACGTCGTAACCATGGGCGGCGAAGACCTGGGCGATGCCGTTGCCCATGGTGCCGGCGCCCACCACTGCGATTTTGGCTTGCATGTTGTTTCCTCGACTATTTGCTCTATGCTGTATTCAAGATAGCTTGACGTTTACGTTAACGTCAATCAACAATGACGACGGCAAGCACGAATGTTGCGCGAATGGTCCGGCGGGGCCGGGGAGGCGGGAGAGGAAGATGGCGGAGCAGACCTACAGCATTACCGAATTGGCGCAGGAGTTCGACGTGACCACGCGCACCATCCGCTTTTACGAAGACCAGCAATTGCTGGAGCCGCTGCGGGCGGGGCAGCGCCGCATCTACAGCCGGCGCGACCGGGTGCGGCTGATGCTGATTCTGCGCGGCAAGCGCATCGGCCTGTCCCTGCAGGAAATCCGCGAGCTGTTCGCGCTCTACGACGCGGCCAGCGACGACGCGCCGCAGCTGCACGAATTCATCCGCATCCTGCAACGCAAGGAACAGCAGCTGCTGGAGCAGATGGAAGACATCAAGGTGGTATTGAGCGAAATTTCCCAATTGCGGCATCAGTGCGAGAAAACGCTGGACAAGCGCGGCGCGGATGCCCGGCAATCGACTTGAGGAGTGAGCAATGCAACAGCAAGACATCGTGATCGTGGGCATGGCGCGCACCGCCATGGGCGGCTTCCAGGGCGCTTTGGCGGCCAAGACGGCGGCGGAGCTGGGCGCGGCGGCGATCCAGGCCGCGGTGGAGCGCGCCGGCGTGCCGGCGGCGGACATCGACGAAGCCATCGTCGGCTGCGTGCTGCCGGCCGGTCAGGGCCAGGCGCCGGCGCGTCAGGCGGCGCTGGGCGCGGGCCTGCCGCTGGCGGTGAACTGCACCACGGTCAACAAGATGTGCGGCTCCGGCATGAAGGCGGCGATGCTGGCCCATGATCTCTTGCGCGCCGGCAGCGCGCGGGTGATGGTGGCCGGCGGCATGGAGAGCATGAGCAACGCGCCCTATCTGATGACCAAGGCGCGGGCCGGCCTGCGCCTGGGCCATGGCGAAATCAAGGACCATATGTTCCTGGACGGCCTGGAGGACGCTTACGACAAGGGCAAGCTGATGGGGGTGTTCGCCGAATGGTGCGCGGAGAAGTACGGCTTCAGCCGCGAGGCCCAGGACGCTTTCGCCATCGCCTCGCTGAACCGCGCCCAGGCGGCCATCCGCGACGGCCTGTTCCGCGACGAGATCGCGCCGGTGACGGTCAGCGGCCGCGGCGGCGAGCAGGTGGTGGACACCGATGAGCAGCCCTTGAAGGCTAACGTCGACAAGATTCCGACGTTGAAACCGGCGTTCAAGAAGGACGGCACGGTGACGCCGGCCAACGCCAGTTCCATTTCCGACGGCGCCGCCGCGCTGGTGTTGATGACGGCGGAGGAGGCGGCGCGCCGCGGCCTGCGCCCGCTGGCCCGCATCGTCGGCCACGCTACCCACGCTCAGGAACCGGGCTGGTTCACCACCGCGCCGGTGGAGGCGATCCGCAAGCTGCTGGCCCAGGCGGGCTGGAGCGCCGGCGACGTCGATCTCTACGAGATCAACGAAGCCTTCGCCGTGGTGACCATGGCGGCGATGCAGGACTTGGGCCTGCCGCACGACAAGGTCAATGTGCATGGCGGCGCCTGCGCGCTGGGCCACCCCATCGGCGCCTCCGGCGCGCGCATCATCATCACCTTGCTGTCGGCGCTGCGTCAGCGCGGCGGCAAGCGCGGCGTGGCCAGCCTGTGCATAGGCGGCGGTGAGGCGACGGCGATGGCGCTGGAGTTGCTGTAAGCGCTTTTCAGGCGGCGAAGCTTGGTTGGGCCTAGCCCTCGGCCCACCAGCCTGGCCGACCGCCGCGCAGCACGCCGCGCACCGGCTTGCGGCGGGCGATCAGCTCGGCGGAGCAACAGGCGTCCACCAGGGTCAGATCGGCGGCGTCGCCGACTTGCGGCCACACGCGGCGGCCGGCGTCGTCCAGCGGCGTCAGGCCGCGGCTGATGTGGCGCAAGGCGCGGCTCAGCGAGTATTCATCGTTCCAGCCGTGGCGCTCGCCCAGACGGCTGGCGCGCTCGACGATGCTGCCGCTGTTGTAGGGCGTCCAGTGGTCGTTGATATTGTCGTTGCCCAGGCTCAGCGGAATGCCGTGCGCGGCCAGGACGCGCGGCGGCGGCATCGGCACGTCGATGGGCGCCGCCGATACGATGGCGATGCCGCTGGCGGCCAGCGCCGCGCACACCTGGTCCAGCCGGGCCGGTTCCAGTTCCCCCAGACAGTAAGCGTGGCTGACGCTGACCCGGCCGGCCAGGCCGGCCGATTCGCTCAGCCGCGCCAGCCGTTCCAGCGTGTAGGCGCCCAGCTCGCCGCGCTCGTGCAGATGCAGGTCCACCGGCGCGCCGTGCTTAACCGCCAGCTCCAGCGTGGCGTGGAGCGAGCGTTCGATGTCGCCGTCCACGCTGGCCGGGTCCAGCCCGCCCACCACATTGAAACCGGAGGTCAGCGCCTGGTCCATCAGCTTGAGGGTGCCGCCGGACAGCAGACCGTGCTGAGGGAAGGCGACCAGCTCGTAATCCAGCCAATGCTTGCGGCTGTCCAGCGCCAGGCGCACTTGCTCCATGGTGGCGAGACCGGCCACCGGGTCCACATTGCAATGCACGCGGGCGAAGGCGACGCCGTCGGCGGCGATCAGGTCCAGCAGCGTTTCGGCGCGGCGCCGGGTGTCCGGTAGGAAATCCAGCAGGAAACCTTGTTCCTCGCGGATGCGCTCCGCCACGCTGACGAAGGGCGTGGCGGCGGGCCAAGGCCCGCCGTAATGGCCTTTGTCCAGGTGGATGTGCATGTCGGCGAAGGCCGGCAGCGCCAGCCAGCCGCGCGCGTCCCGGCGCGGCCGCCCGTCTTCCGGGACGGCGTCGAAGCGCAGTTCGGCGATGCGGCCGTCGGCGATCAGCAAATGGGCGCGGCGGGTGGCGGTGGCGAGCATCTGGCCGGCGGCGTCGCGTTCGAAGCCGTCTTCCAGCAATAAGGGGCCAAGCCAGTAGGCGGGTAGGGCGGTCATGCGCGGTGTCCTTGCGGCGGGAGTGGCGGCGTCGCGCGGCGCGCGCGCGACAATGGATTTTTTATCGCTAAGCACAGAAGGGATTGCACTTTATTACGTTCGAATAATTGCGTTAGCATGGTTCGACAAACCAACTCTAAGAGAATTCTGCGATGAAGCTTACCTTGATCTCGCTGGCTTTTGTCGCCGCCAGCCTGGCCTTGCCGGCGCAGGCGGCCTCCGCGCCGGTTGACGGCCACGCCTTGCCGCCCGGCATCGCCTGGTTGCAGGGCGATGTGCCGGCGGCCTTCGCCAAGGCCAAATCGGAAAACAAGCCGCTGTTCCTGTACTGGGGCGCGGTATGGTGCCCGCCGTGCAACCAGGTCAAGGCCACCATTTTCAACCGCCAGGACTTCATCGCCCGCACCCGCCAGTTCGTGCCGGTCTACCTGGACGGGGACAGCCCGGACGCGCAAAAACTGGGCAGCGAATTCAAAGTGCGCGGCTACCCGACCATGATTCTGTTCCGGCCGGACGGCGCCGAGATCACTCGCCTGCCGGGTGAGGTGGACCCGGAGCGCTATCTGCGCACGCTGGAACTGGGGCTGGCGGCGGCGCGGCCGGTGAAGGCGCTGCTGCAGGCGGCCTTGGCCGGGGACAAGCTGGCGGACGGCGATTGGCAATTGCTGGCGGATTATTCCTGGGACACCGATCAGGCGCAGATCGTGCCGGAGAAACAGGTGGCGGCGACGCTGGCGGGTTTGGCGGACAAGGCGCCGGTGCAGCCGGCGGCCACCGCGCTGCGGCTGAAGCTGAAAGCGCTGGCCGCGGCTGCCGGCGAGGACGCTCCGGTGGCGGACCGCGCGCAAGGCTTGAGCGTCGCGCGCGCCGCCTTGGCGCAGCCGCGCGCCAACGCCGACATCCTGATCAATAGCGCCGCCGACATCGTCAAGGCGCTGAGCGCGGACGGGGCGGAGCGCCAGGCCTTGGCGGCGCAGTGGAACGCCGCGCTGGAAAAACTGGCCGCGGACGCGGGTTTGTCCACCGCGGACCGCCTGGGCGCCTTGTCGTCGCGGCTGGCGCTGGCGCGTCTGAACCAGCCCAAGGGCGAGCTGCCGCGATCCTTGCGCGAGGAAGTCAAACAGCGGGTGGCGGCCGTAGACAAGGCCACCGCCAATCCTTACGAACGCCAGGCGGTGATCACCGCCGGCGCCGACCTGCTGACGCAAGCCGGCTGGCTGGACGAATCCGACGCGCTGCTGAAGGCGGAACTGAGCCGTTCCCACGCGCCGTACTACCACATGCTGATCCTGGCCTCCAACGCCAAGCAGCGCGGCGACAAGGCCGCGGCGCTGGACTGGTATCGGCAGGCTTACGAAGCGGCCAACGGCCCGGCCACGCGGCTGCAATGGGGCGTCAGCTATCTGAGCGGGGCGATTGAGCTGGCGCCGGCGGACGAGAAGCGGATCGAGAGTACCGCCAGCGCCATTTTCAAGGAGGCGGGCGGCACGCCCAGCGCCTTCTACGAGCGCAACCGGCGCTCGCTGGAAAAAGCGGTGAACCGGCTTAAAGCCTGGGGCCGGCAGCAACAGCAGGCGGCGGCGCTGGCGCGGCTGGCCGGGCAGCTGGACGAGGTGTGCGGCAAGCTGCCGGCCGGCGATCCGCAAAAGCCGGTGTGCGAGGGCCTGGCGCAGTCCGCTCGCTCTTGAGTCAACCGGCGGCGGGCAGCGCCGACAGCATCACCTTGTCGCGGCCGTGATGCTTGGCCTGGTAGAGCATGGCGTCGGCCTCGCAGAACAGGCTTTCCAGCGAGGCGTGGCTGCTGTTCAGACAGGCCACGCCCAGGCTGGCGGTGAAACGCAGCCGCGCGCCGGCGTCCGGCAGCAGAATGCAAAACTCCTCGCCGCCGTGGCGGCCGATCAGATCGGTCTGCCGCGCCTGCCGGCGCAGACAGTCCGCCAGCGCGGTCAGCGCCTGGTCGCCGGCCAGGTGGCCGTGGCGGTCGTTGATGCTTTTGAAATGGTCCAGATCCAGCACGATCAGCGACAAGGCGCGCCGCTCGCGCTGAGCCAGGCGGAAGGCCGTCACAGCCTCCTCGTCGAAGCTGCGCCGGTTCAGCAAGCGGGTCAGGCTGTCGCTGCGCGATTGCTGCAACAACTGATCCATCGCCCGTTCGTACACTAGGTAGAGCTGGCACACCACCACGCCGTAGCCGGACCACTGCGTCATCAGCAGCAAGAGATTCTGTCTTTGGCTGGCCACTTCCATTTCCGGCTGTCCGGAAGACAGGGCCAGCGCCAACTGCGTCAGCTCCAGCAGCAGGGTCAGCACCGCCAGCGCCGAGGCCAGGGATTTGCCGGCGCGCGGGCTGTCTTGTTCCGCCTGCCACAGCCGCCAGGCAATCAGCCCCCACAGCAGGCAGCCGCCCAGCGAGAAGATGGCGTGGCGGGCCAGCGCCGAATGCGCCAGTCCGTCGTGGGCGAACAGCAGCAGCGGAATGAAGATCAAGGCCAGTCCCAAGGGCAGGCTGTATTGGCTGGAATGATTGTAAAAACGCTCGATGCTGATCAGCACCTGCAAGGCGGCCAGCTGGATCAACAGCTTGGCGCCGATGGAGATCAAGGCGGGGTCCAGATCCAGCGGGGCCAGGTAGAGCAGGCCGGCCGCCGCGTCCAGCAGGCCGCCGATGGCGAGCGCCAATACGGCGGGCTGGCGCTGGCTGCGTCGCCAGAACAGGAAGGTGACCAGGGAGATGACCAGGCTGTAGCCGGCGGTGCAAGCCAGCGTTGTCCGTGGGTCGAGGAAAAATGACATCGTGTTCTATGGGCAAGGAGCGTCTGGCAGGGTATCGGCCAGGCAAGCGCACGACAATAGCAGTCTATTGATATTCATACAATTTCACTCTGAAATAAAACGCCGCCCCATGCCATGGGATGCGGCGGGTGCGCTACAATTATCTCTTTTGATTGTTGGTCTGCATCATGGACAAGCCGCGGTATCCGATCAGCGAGCGCGAAGTGGAATTCAGCGCGATGCGCGCGCAAGGCGCGGGCGGGCAAAACGTCAACAAAGTGTCGTCGGCGGTGCACCTGCGCTTCGACGTGCGCGCCTCCTCCTTGCCGGAATGGCTGCGCGAGCGGCTGCTGGCCCAGCCGGACCAACGCTTGAACAAGGACGGGGTGCTGGTGATCAAGGCGCAGCAGCACCGCACTCAGGAATTGAACCGCGCCGACGCGCTGCAGCGCCTGCAGGCCTGGGTCGACGCCGCCAGCCACATCCCCAAGGCGCGCCGCGCCACCAAACCCACTTACGGCTCCAAGCAGCGGCGGCTGGCCGGCAAGACGCGGCGCGGCGAGGTCAAGTCCCTGCGCGGCAAAGTGGATCTATAGCCGGCCCAATTGCTTCGGCGGAATCGCGGGAATGTATTAGTGTTAATGCTGTGGGCATTAATATTGAGGCAAAGGGGCCGCGATGAAAGGCTTGACGATTAGGGCGCAGCTGCAGCTGCTGGCTTTCGGCATAGTGGTGTCCTGCCTGCTGATCGGCGCGGTCGGCTACCAAAGCACGGCGCACCTGGCGCGCAGCATCAATGAATTGTTGGACAGCCAGGGCGCGGTGCGCCGGCAGATGGACGCCGACATGATGCACGACGCGGTGCACGGCGACGTTCTGGCGCTGATGCTGGCGCAGAAGAACGGCGATCGCGCCGCGCTGACGGAAATCCGCAAGGACGTGGACGAGCACCGCAAGCGCTTTCTCGGCGCGATGAAGGAAAACCAGGACAAGATCAACGATCCCGACGCCCGCGCCTTGCTGCAGCAGATCCTGCCGGTGGTGGAGCGCTACACCGCGGCCGCCGCCGCCATCGTCGCGGTCGGCTTCGACCAGCCGGAACAGGCGACGGCCAAGCTGAAGGATTTCCAGCAGGACTTCGCGCTGCTGGAAGACAAGATGGAAAAACTGGCCGACGCCATCGACAACGGTTCGCGGCGGCAGAACGACAGCACGGTGGCGCAGGTGGGCGTGGCCGCCGTGCTCATCATCGTCGCGGCGCTGGCCGCGGCCTTGCTGATGGCCTTGCTGTGCTGGTGGGTGGCGCGTTCGGTGCTGCCGCCGATCGAGCGTTTCAAGGACGCGGCGCAACGCATAGAGCGCAGCGGCGATCTGTCCATCCGCGCGCAGGCGGGGCGGCGCGACGAGCTGGGCGCCGCCATCGGCGAATTCAACACCTTGATGGACACCTTGCAAGGCATTGTCGGCAAGGTGGGCCAGACTTCCGGCGCGCTGGGAGACTCCGTCGACGAGATTTCCCAGCTCACCCAGAGCGTGGAGCAGGCCAGCCGGCTGCAAACCGATTCGGCGCAGTCCATGGCCGGCGCCATCCAGCAATTGGCGGACCACCTGGCCAGCGTGGCCGAGCACGCCGACAGCACTTTGCGGATCGCCGGCGAAGTGGGTCAATGCTCGAGCGAGGGCAGCAAGGCGGTGCAGCAGACCGTGGGCAATATCGGCAACCTGGCCCAGACCATTCATCACAGCGCCAACAGCGTGCAATTGCTGGAGGGCGACATCCGCAAGATAGGCGGCATGGTGGATTCGATCCGCGGCATTGCCGAGCAAACCAATCTCCTGGCCTTGAACGCCGCCATCGAAGCCGCGCGCGCCGGCGAATCCGGCCGCGGTTTCGCCGTGGTGGCCGACGAGGTGCGCGCGCTGGCGGAGCGCACTTCGCAGGCGACGGCGGACATCGTCAACGTCATTTCCCAGCTGCAAGCCACCTCGGAGCAAGTGGTCAGCGGCATGGAAAACGGCGTGGGCCAGGTGGAGCAGGGCGTGGAGCTGGTGAAGCAGCTGGGCGGCATGGTGGACCAGATCGGCCGTCAGGCCGGGGTGGCGGAGGAGCGCATCCGCAACATTTCCCGGCTGCTGGACAATCAAAAAGAGGCCGGCGCGCAAATCCTGGTCAACGTCGACGCGGTGACCCAGCATGCCGGGACCACCAGCCGTTCGGTGGAGCAGGTGCAGGACGAATTGCTGCAGCTGCGCGGCCATTTTGGCGAACTGAGCGAGTCCATCCGCCATATGCGGGTCTGATCCGGTTTGGCCGTCACGGCCGGCGCGGGTAGAATGCACGGTTTTTCGACACGCGAAAGCGATGTGAGGATTCGGCCATGGCCAAGAAACAAAAACAAGACGAGTTGGACGAGGAAACCCGCGCATTGCTGGAATGGTGCGCCGAGGTGGAAACCCATCTGGTGGCGGCCGGCGCCACGGTGGCGGAGGCGCAGGAGCATATCGAGGAACAGGCGGAGTGGTACACCGACCAGTACTACGACGGCCTGAGCCCGGAAGAGGCGGCGCGGGCGGCGCTGAAATGAGTCGACGCATCGCCGTCATCGATTTCGAAACCAACGGCGCGTCCCCGGGACGCGACTGTCGCGCCACCGAAATCGGCGTGGCGCTGCTGGAGGACGGCCGCATCGTCGGCCGTTACCAAAGCCTGATCAACGCCGGGGTGTGGATTCCGCCGATGATTGAGCGGCTGACCGGCATCAGCAACGCGATGCTGCGCGACGCGCCGCCGCCAGCGGTGGCGATGGCCGAAGCGGCGCGCTTCGTCGGCGACACGCCGCTGGCCGCTCACAACGCCAGCTTCGACCGCAAGTTCTGGGACTACGAGCTGGCCCAGCTGGGCCTGTCGCGCAGCCAGGACTTCGCCTGCACCCTGCTGCTGTCGCGCCGGGTGCTGCCGCAGGCGCCGGACCACAAGCTGGGCACTTTGGCGCGCTGGCTGAGCCTGCCGGACACCGGCCGCGCCCACCGCGCGCTGGCCGACGCGGAAATGGCCGCGCATTTGCTATCGCATTTACAGGGCGAACTGAGCAGCCGCTATGGCGCGCATCTGTGTGAGCACGGCCAGCTGTGCGGCATGCAGAAGATCAGCGCGGCCAAGATAGGCCAGTATCTGCAAGCCCAGGCCGGCTGAACCGCGGTCCGCGTCGTGATGAGGCGGCGCAAATCTCAGCCGCCTTCGTCTGGCGTGCCGACGCCAAACTCCGGTCTGGCCGCGAACCAGGCCAGCGCCCGTTCGCGCAAGGCGGAGACGGCCGGCGTCTCCGCGCGCTCCCGCAGGCAGGCCAGCACGATGCGTTGCGCCGGCAGCGGATCGGCGATGGGCCGCAGCGCCAGCGGCCGGCCGTCATAGCTGTGGTCGCCGCTGGGCCGGGTGTAGGCGATGGCCACGCCCAGGCCGTGAGCCACCATGCCGCGTTGCAGCTCAAGGCTGCGGACCGATTCCAGCCGGGCCGGCCGCAGGCCGTGCATGCGCAGCAAGTCCAGAAAATGCGGGCCGCTGTGCGCCTGCTCGGTCAGCAAGAGCGGCCATTCGCATAATTCCCTCAAGTACACTTGCTCGCTTCGCGCCAGCGGATGATCGGCCGCCAGCAGCGCGTGGGGCGCCAGCGTGCGCAGTTCGGTCAGCGCCAGCGCGGGCGGCAGCGCCAGATCGTAGCTGATGGCGACGTCCAGCCCGCCTTGCAGCAATTGCGGGCCGATCAGGTCGAAGCCGCACTCCCGCGGCTCCACGCGCAAGGACGGATGCCGCTCGCGCAGCGCGCGCAGCAAGGGCGGCAGACAGTAGGGCGCCAGATCCTCGAAGCAAGCCAAGGCCAATTCCCCGGCCAAGGCGTCCGCGCCGTCGGCCAGCCCCTCCAACGCCATCGCGGCTTCCACGGTCCGCCGCGCCTGCGCCAGCGCTTGCCGGCCAAACGGCGTCGTCGCCATGCCGGAGCCGCGGGTGCGCACGAACAAGGCCTGTCCCAGGATGCCTTCCAGCTCTCCGACGGCGGCGGATACCGCCGGCTGGGAGACGTTCAGCCGTTCGGCCGCGGCGCTGATGCCGCCGTGACGGGCCACGGCCAGCGCGTAGCGCAATTGACGCAAGGTCAGCTTCATCGCTTTTTCCGAGGAGAATGATCAAAACATATTATTTTATTTTGGCATGGACTTGCGCTGATAGTGAGGGCAGTCGCCCGCAGTGGCGGTGTGTATCCATACAAGAGGAGGAGAAGCCCATGTCAGCCTGTCCCGAAATGTCTATCGCCGACATCGCCGCCTTTCAGCGCGACGGCGCCGTCTGCCTGCGCGGCCTGTTCCGCGATTGGGTGGATGTCATCGCCGCCGGCATCGAGCGTAATCTGCATGCGCCAGGCCCCTATGCCGGCAATGTGGTCGCTGCCGGCGAGCCGGGCTCCTTCTTCGAGGATTATTGCAACTGGCGGCGTATTCCCGAGTTCGAGGCGGTGGTGACGGAGTCGCCGGCCGCGGCGGCCGCGGCTACCCTGATGTGCTCGACCCGCGCGCAATTCTTCCACGAGCATGTGCTGGTCAAGGAGCCCGGCACCCACAAGCCCACGCCCTGGCATCAGGACATCCCGTATTACTTCGTCGACGGCGAACAGACCGCCAGTTTCTGGATTCCGGTGGACCCGGTGCGTGAAGCCACTTTGCGGCTGGTCGCCGGTTCGCATCGCTGGGAGGAATGGGTGCGGCCGGTGCGCTGGAAAGACGATTCCGGCTTCTACGAGGGCGACGCGCGCCGCTACCGCGATGCGCCGGATCCGGACAGCGAGCCGGGCATGCGGGTGCTGGAGTGGGCTTTGGAGCCGGGCGACGCGGTGCTGTTCGATTTCCGCACCGTGCACGGCGCGCGCGGCAATCCCGGCGGCGGACGGCGGCGGGCGCTGTCCTTGCGCTGGCTGGGCGACGACGCGCGTTACGCCGAGCGTCCGGGACGCACCTCGCCGCCGTATCCGGAGCACGGCATGAGGCCGGGTCAGCGCCTGCGCGAGGATTGGTTTCCGGTGCTGTGGCCGGCGGCCTGAGGTCTGTCAGGCGGTCCAGCGCATCAGGAATTCGCCGTCGGCGTATTGGATATCGACAAAGCCTAGGCGCAGGTAGAGCCGTCGCGCCGGATTACGCTCCAGCACGCTGAGTTCCAAGGCGGCTCCGGCGTGTTCGGCCTCGCGTTGCAGACTGCGGATCAGCTTGCCGCCCAGGCCGCGGCCATGGCAGTCCGGCAGCAGTTGCAACTGGATCAACCGCCAAGCGGGGAGCCGGCGCGCGACTTTGAGCAGACCGATGTCCCGTTCGCCTTCGAGGATGATGGAGGCGTGTTCGAAACCATCGTGGACTCGGCTCAGGAGTGCATCTTCATCACAGGGGCGGCCCGCCGTTTGCAGATGGGGGCCCATGCTGGCGCGGCGCAGCGCCAGTAGGAAGGCGAGGTCGCCGCGGACGGCCGGGCGCAAGGCGATGGGTTGGCTCAGCGTTTTTCTCCTGACGTCGAGCTTGGAGACGCGGTGTTTTGCACCATAAGAGAACGGCCCGCCAAGGCGGGCCGTTTGTTCGGATCAGGCGTCCAGTCCTTGCTGGGCCAGCGCCGCGGCGCGCAGAACGGCGCGCGCCTTGTTCTGGGTTTCCTGCCATTCCATGTCCGGCGAGGAGTCGGCGACGATGCCGGCGCCGGCCTGCACATAGAGCATGCGGTTCTTCAATACCGCGGTGCGGATGGCGATGCACAGGTCCATATCGCCGTTGAAGCCCAGATAGCCGACCGCGCCGCCGTAGATGCCGCGCTTGCTGGGTTCGAACTGGTCGATGATCTCCATCGCCCGCACCTTGGGCGCGCCGGACAGGGTGCCGGCCGGAAAAGTGGCCTTGAGCACATCGATGTTCGACACCTCGGGGCCGACCTTGCCTTCCACGCTGGACACGATGTGCATCACATGGGAATAGCGCTCGATCGCCATATTGTCGGTGACGCGCACGCTGCCGGTGGCGGCGACGCGGCCTACGTCGTTGCGGCCCAGATCCATCAGCATCACGTGTTCGGCGATTTCCTTGGGGTCGGCCAGCAATTCGGCCGCCAGCGCCTCGTCCTGCTCGCGGGTCTGGCCGCGCGGGCGGGTGCCGGCGATGGGGCGCACGGTGACAGTGTCCTGTTCGCGGCGCACCAGGATTTCCGGCGAGGCGCCCACCACGTGGAAGTCGTCGAAGTGATAGAGGAACATATAGGGCGACGGGTTCAGGCTGCGCAGCGCGCGGTAGAGGCTGAGCGGGGACTCCGCGAACGGCATCTGCATGCGCTGCGACAGCACCACCTGCATGATGTCGCCGTCGTGGATGTAGCGCTTGCAGGCGGACACCGCGTCCTTGAACGCCTGTTCGCCGTATTCCGACGCCGATTGCGTGCCTTGGGCCGGCAAGGACAAGGGCGCTTCCAGCGGTTCGCGCAGGCGGGCGCGCAGTTGCGCCAGTCGCGCCTCGGCTTTCAGCAAGGCGTTGGGCACTTCCGGATCGGCGTAGACGATCAGATAAAGCTTGCCGGACAGATTGTCCACCACGGCCAATTCCTCGGACACCATCAGCAGCATGTCCGGCGTGCCTATGGTGTCGGGCTTGCTGGTTTCGGACAGCCGCTTTTCGATGTGGCGTATGGTGTCGTAGCCGAAATAGCCGACCAGACCGCCGGCGAAGCGCGGCAGGCCGGGTTGCGGCGGGGTGCGGAAGCGCTGTTGGAAGGCTTCGATGAAGGCCAGCGGATCGCCGCTGTGACGCTCGATCACCTTGTCGCCGTATTCCACCTGCACCTGCTGGCCGTTGACCCGCAAGCGGGTGGTGGACGGCAGGCCGATGAAGGAGTAGCGGCCAAAGCGCTCGCCGCCGACGACGGACTCCAAAAGATAGGAATAGGGCTGGTTGGCCAGCTTCAGGTAGACCGACATCGGAGTGTCGAGATCGGCGAACAATTCCAGGCTGACCGGAATGCGGTTGTAGCCGGCGGCGGCCAGGCGGTTGAATTCTTCATGGGTCATGGCGGGTCCTGCGCTCTTGTGGTCGTGGTGAGGTCGAATGCAGCTTGTCAAACAGGCATTGAGCGGCGCCATCGGCATCCAAGCCGGTATCCTTGCTTCGTCATGAAGTCGTCATCCGTAAAAGAAGTTATCAGCTGATCAGCTATTCTTCATCAAATCGTATAGTTCGGCAATATTGGACACCGTGAGATCGGCGCCCAGCGCGGCGGCGTCGGCATAGCCGTAGCTGACGGCCACGGCGGCGCAGCCGGCATTGCGGGCGGCCAGCACGTCGTTGGCGGAGTCGCCGACCATGGCCATCTGTTCAGGTTGTATGCCCAAAACCTGGCAAACGTGCAGCAAGGGCAGCGCCGACGGTTTCTTTTCCGCCAGGGTGTCGCCGCCGATGACCAGGCTGAAGCAATCGCGCAGCCCCAGTTGTTCCAGCAGCGGCAGCGCCAGCCGTTCGGATTTATTGGTGATCACCGCCAGCGGCAGCTGCAGCGCGCGCAGCAGGCCCAGGCCGTCGGTCACGCCCGGATAGATGGTGGTGTTGTCGCTCAGGTGCTCGCGGTAGTACTGGATGAAGAAGACGTAGCCGCGTTCCCACAGCGCCGGATCGGCCTGGCCGTCGCGCTCATTGGTCAGCGCGCGGTGCACCAGGCTGGCGATGCCGTCGCCGACGTGTTCTTGAATGCGCAGCGCCGGCAGCGGCGGCAGGTCCAGATGTTCGCGCATGGCGTTGGCGGCGGCGGCCAGATCCGGGATGGAATCGACCAGGGTGCCGTCCAGATCGAAGGCGACGGCTTTGATGTGTTTCAGGTTCATAAGCGTTTCAGCGCGGCGGCCTTGGCCGCCGCTTGTGACGTGTCGCGCGCGTCCGCGCGCGACAGATTTCGTAAACAGGCGTCAGCCCAGGTTGCGGATGTCCACCACGGTTTGCAGGCCAAAAGCCGGCGACAGCAGATGGTCGACGATGCGGCGCGCGGCGGCGGCCGGGGTGCTCAGTTCGCCGTCCGCCTTCAGCGCGTCGAAACGGGCTTTCTGCGGGAACTGCTCGGCGTCGCTGCCGCGGATGCTTGCCTGCATGTCGGTGTCCACCACGCCGGGGTAGAGCGCGACGATGTGCGCGGCGTTGTCCTGGCCGGCCTGTTCCGCGGCCACGCTGCGGCTGAAGTGGTCCAGCCCGGCCTTGGTGGTGCAATACACGCTCCAGCCCGGGTAGGGTTTGGCCGCGGCGCCTGAGGAAATGTTCAGGATGCGGCGGCGGGCCTTGAGGCCGGCGCTGGCGCGCAGCAGCGCGTCCGTGGCCAGCATCGGCGCCGCCAGATTGATCGCCAGCGCGCGGACCAGGTCTTCGGCCGGGTAATGGCCGGCCTGGGCGATGGGCGTCACCACGCCAGCGTTGTTGATCAGGTTGAGGCTGGCGCAGTCGGCCGGCTTCAGCTGTTCCAGCGCGGCGGCGATGGCCGGCGCCACCGCGGCGGCGTCGGAGAGGTCGGCGTCTATGGCGCTCAGGCGTTCCGGGTAACGGCGCGTCAGCGCGGCCAGCGCGTCCACGGCGCCGCGCGCCAGGCCGGCGACGCGGTAGCCGTCGGCGAGCAGGGCTTCGGTCAGCGCCAGGCCAAGGCCGCGGGAGGCGCCGGTCACGATGAAGGCGTGCATATTCTGTGCTCCTGGGGTGAGGGCCGGTTTCAGCGGAGTTGGGCCAGCTCGGCGCGCATCTCGTCGATCACGGTCTTGTAATCGGCCTGGCCGTAGATGGCGGAACCGGCGACGAAGGTGTCGGCGCCGGCTTCGGCCACCGCGCGGATATTGTCGGTCTTGATGCCGCCGTCCACTTCCAGCCAGATTTCGCCGCCGTGCCTGGCGGTGTATTCATCGATGCGGCGGCGCGCCTCGCGCACCTTGTCCAGCGCGTGCGGGATGAACTTCTGGCCGCCGAAGCCCGGGTTCACCGACATGATCAGCACTATGTCTATCTTGTCCATCACATGGTCCAGATAGGACAAGGAGGTAGCCGGGTTGAACACCAGGCCGGCCTTGCAGCCGGCGTCCTTGATCAGGCCCAGCGTGCGGTCGACGTGCTCGGAGGCTTCCGGATGGAAGGTGATGATGTCCGCGCCGGCCTTGGCGAAGGCGGCGGCCAGGCTGTCCACCGGTTTCACCATCAGATGCACGTCGATGGGCGTGCCCTCGCAGTGCGGGAGGATGGCTTCGCACACCATAGGCCCTATGGTCAGGTTGGGCACGTAGTGATTGTCCATCACGTCGAAATGGATGATGTCGGCGCCGGCGGAGATCACGTCGCGAACCTCTTGGCCAAGACAGGAAAAATCGGCGGAAAGAATGCTGGGAGCGATACGGAAAGTGCGCATAGGGCGTTGCTTTGGGCAAGGATGAACACGGGATGGCCACATTCTACCGCGCCAAAAGCGTTCCGGCGGGATAAAATGAAGCACAAACAACAAAAGGAGCGCTGAACATGGCGGAAAAAACCTACCGTGTCGAAGTGGAAGCCGAACCGCATTACATCGAAGAACAATCCAATATGGCCAACGACATTTATGTGTTCGGCTATCGCATCCGCATCACCAATACCGGCAGCGAGCCGGCGCAACTGGTCAGCCGCCACTGGATCATCGCCGACGCCAACGAGCAGGTTCAGGAAGTGCGCGGCATGGGGGTGGTGGGCGAGCAGCCGCGCATCGAGCCGGGCCAGTCTTTCGACTATTCCAGCGCCACCCATCTGAAAACGCCTTACGGCTCAATGAAGGGCAGCTATCAGTTTCTGGCCGACGACGGCAAGCGTTTCGAGGCGGAAATCCCCGAGATGAATCTGGTGGCGCCGCGCGTGCTGCATTGAGAACCCGTTCAAAGTCCGCCGAGCCCTGGCGATACGGCGTTGAAACCGGCTTAGGAATGCTCATGCGCCGCTTGGCCATTGCGCATTTTCGGCCGCAACGCCTTGTCTCGCCCCCGCTCGCTGGACTTTGAACAGGCTCTGAGACTTCGCAAAGCCGGCGGCGCTATTTTTCCCTGGGCCAGGTCCACCACACGATGAAGGTGGCCAATCCGCCGGCAATCGCCGCTTCCAGCAATAATATCCACATGTCCGCGCCCCCTGGCGAGCGTTGATGATGTTCGCAAGACAACTCAACTCTCACTTTGGAACAGCTTGACGCAACAGGCAATCCCAAATATGCGTTTTACCCATTCCGGCCCGGCTCCGGACCGCCGCAACGATATCGCCACCCTCAAGACGCTTGTGCCCTATTTATGGGTGTTCAAGTGGCGGGTGCTGCTGGCGCTGTCCTGTATGATTTTGGCCAAGGTGGCCGCGGTCAGCACGCCCTTGTACCTGAAAGACATCGTCGATCAACTCTCGGTGCCGGCCACCCTGTTGGCCTTGCCGGTGCTGGCGCTGGCCGGCTACGGCTGCGCCCGCCTGCTGTCCAGCGTGCTGGGCGAGCTGCGCGACGCGGTGTTCGCGCGGGTGATACAGGGCGCGGTGCGCAGCGTGGCCGGCGGCGTGTTCCAGCATCTACTGCGGCTGTCGCTGCGCTTTCACCTGGAGCGTCAGACCGGGGGCATGAGCCGCGACATCGAGCGCGGCACCAAGGGCATAGGCTTTTTGCTGAACTTCACCGTGTTCAACATCCTGCCCACCTTGCTGGAAATCGGCATGGTCACCGCCATTCTGCTGCACCGCTACGCCTGGCCGTTCGCGCTGGTGACCTTCGGCACCATCGCCGTCTACATCGCCTTCACCCTGGTGGTGACCGAGTGGCGCACCGTCTACCGCCGCAGCATGAACGATCTGGACTCCAAGGCCAACGCCAAGGCGATAGACGCGCTGCTCAATTACGAGACGGTCAAATATTTCAACAACGAAGGCTACGAGGCGGCGCGCTACGACAAGAATCTGGCGGCCTGGGAAGCGTCGGCGATCAAGAACCAGGTGTCGCTGTCCATGCTCAACGCCGGCCAGGGCCTGATCATCGCCAGCGGCGTCACCCTGATCATGGTTTTGTCCGCGCGCGAGGTGGTGGCCGGGCGGATGACGGTGGGCGACGTGGTGCTGGTGGCCACCTTCATCACCCAGTTGTACGCGCCCTTGAACTTCCTCGGCTTCGTCTACCGCGAGATCAAGCATTCGCTGGCCGACATCGAGCGCATGTTCGCGCTGCTGGGCGCCAACGAGGAGGTGGCGGACGCGCCGGGAGCGGCGGTGCTGGCCGCGCCGGCGGCCGCGGTGCGCTTTGAACAGGTGGGCTTCGCTTACGAGAGCAAGCGGCGGATTCTGAACGAGGTCAGCTTCGACATCCCGGCCGGCAAGACGCTGGCGGTGGTCGGCGCCAGCGGCGCGGGAAAATCCACGCTGTCGCGGCTGCTGTTTCGCTATTACGACGTCGGCGAGGGCCGCATCCTGGTCAACGGCCGCGATATCCGCGAACTGAGCCAGGACAGCCTGCGCGCCCATATCGGCATCGTGCCGCAGGACACGGTGCTGTTCAACGACACGGTGTATTACAACATCGCCTACGGCCGGCCCGGCGCCAGCCGCGAGGAAGTGATGGAAGCGGCCAAGTCCGCGCACATCCACGATTTCGTCAGCAGTCTGCCGGACGGTTACGACACGATGGTGGGCGAGCGCGGCCTCAAGCTGTCCGGCGGGGAAAAACAGCGGGTAGCGATTGCGCGCACCATTCTGAAGAATCCGCCCATCCTGATCTTCGACGAGGCCACCAGCGCGCTGGATTCGCGCACCGAGAAGGCGATCCAGCGCGAATTGGCCGAGATCTCAGCCAACCGCACCACGCTGATCATCGCCCACCGGCTGTCCACCATCGTCGACGCCGACCAGATCCTGGTGATGGAGGCCGGGCGCGTGCTGGAGCAGGGCAGCCACCGCGAGCTGTTGGAGCGCGGCGGCCGCTACGCCGAGATGTGGCGTTTGCAGCAGACGGAGCAGCCGGTGGCCGACGACGTCTGAGAACCTGTTCCAAGTCTGCCGAGCTGGAGCGCCGCGGTCTTGAACCGGCTCAGGGCTGGCGTCGGCCGGCGGCCTTGAGTTCGCTCATCGCCGCCAGTACGGCGTCGGCCAGCGTCAGCATGCGCTGGCAGTCCGCGCTTTGAGGGTGGCCGGCGAAGTCCAGCGCGGGGGACAGCGCCTGTAAGGCGCGGCGGGCGCTGGCGGCCACGTCGGCGGCCAGATTGAAATCGCCGGGCGACAGCACCCGGCCGTTGCGGATTTTTTTGTAGTACACGGCCGCCATCTGCGCGTACTGCTCCGAGGTTTGCTGAGCGGCCAGGCTGGGCTGCAAAGCCTCCAGCAAGCTCATGATTTCGCGGCAGGCCTGCTCCGCGGCGTTCCAGCGCTTGTCCTGTTGCTGGCGTTGCTGCGCCTGGGGCTTGGTCGCGCCTTTCTTGCTCGCCATCTTGGGCTCCTGGGAAAAAGTCAGAGCGCCGCATTCTAGCCATCCCGGCCGCGGCGCGCCACCGTCGCGCTAATCGTGCAGGTGGAAACCGAGCAGAGCGTCGTCTTCGCTGGGCAGCGACAGTTCGACGAAGTCGTTCAGGCAGAACAGGGTCAGTTTGCCGCCGTAGACGGCGCCGGTGTCCAGGTTCAACACATTGTCGAAGCGGGTGGCGCTGGTTTGCGGGGTATGGCCCACCAGCAGCAGGTCCACGCCGCGCACAACGCCGCCGCGGCCGTGGCGCGCGCGTTCCCGCGACCACAGCGCGACGTTGCGGCCGCTTTCCGGCAGCGTGCCGTTGGCGAGGCCGGCGGCCAGCGCGTCCCAGTCGTTGCCGGGGCAATCCGCGTGCACCACGCCGATCTTGCCGCCGTCCGCGTCGCTGACTTCTATCGCGTAGGGCAGGCGCTGAAAAGCGGCCAGGCAGGCTTGTCGCTGAGGCGCGGGCAGGGTCAGCAACCAGGAGCCGCCGTTGTTGACGTGTCGGATTTCGGCTTGCTTGTCGCCCAGTATCGAATCGATCGCCAATTGTTCGTGATTGCCGCGCACCGCGTAGAACCACGGTTGCGCCAGCCACTCCAGCACCGCCGCGCTGTCGGCGCCGCGGTCTATCATGTCGCCGACCGACAACAGACGGTCGCACTCGGGATTGAAGGCGGCCATTTTCAGCAAACGCGACAATTGGCGGAAGCAGCCGTGAATGTCGCCGACCGCCCAATCGCGGCCTTGGGTATTGCGTTGCAGCTTCAGAATCATGCTCGAACTCGGGGGTGGGGTGCGGCTATTTTGCGCCATGCCAATGGTTTTGTCATTGTGTTGATAGTTTCACAATTAGAATTGTTTTGATTTGACTATCAAAGGCTTACCGAGTTCGATGTCATCCGGGGCTAGGCGGTTCGCCATTCCTGGCAGAATTGCCGGCGGAAGTCCCGCAGCCACTGCAGCCGTTGCTCCGCCATCTTTCGGCCGGCCTCGGTTTGCATCATGGCCGGCAATTTGGCGAGCTTGACCTCGATGTGGTCCAGCGCCCAGCGGCGGTCGTCCAGCTGGCGGGCCTCGCCCAGCGGATCTTGCGGATGGGCCAGCGCCGAGTCCATGCGCCCGGCGGTGTAGAACAGCCGCGCCAGGCCGACGGCGCCCAGCGCGTCCATGCGGTCGGCGTCCTGCACGATGCGGGCTTCCAGGCTTTGCGGCGGGATGGCCGCGCTGAAACTGTGCGCCTCGATGGCGTGGGCCACGCCGTCCAGCCGTTCCGCCGGAAAATCGCCGGCGGCCAGCAGCGCGCGGGCGCGGGCGGCGGCCTGGCGCGAGGCCAGATGGCGTTCCGGATGGTTTTTCGGCAGGTTGACCAGGTCGTGCAGATAACAGGCGGCCAGCACGGTCAATGCGTCGGCGTCGGGATGGGCGTCCAGCAACTGCCGGGCGCAGGCCCAGACGCGATGGAAATGGTTGAGATCGTGGGCGCCGTCGTCGTCGCCCGGCTGTTGTTGCAGCAGGCCGATCAGGCGGACGCGCCAGTCGTCTAGCGTCGCGTCGGAAAGAATGGAGCTCATGGCGGCGGCAAGGATTGGGGCAGGGGATTACAGCCCCAATCCGCGTCGCCGTCAAGCCGGCGATTTAACAGTTCTCAGCCTGCGTTCAGCTCGCAGTAGCGCGCCGCGATCGCCGAGGCCAGGCGGGCGTTGTTCAGCACCAGCTGGATGTTGGCGGCCAGGCTATTGCCGCCGGTCAGCTCGCAGACGCGAGCCAGCAGGAAGGGCGTGGATTCCTTGCCG
Source organism: Chromobacterium sp. Panama (assembly GCF_003052555.1). Lineage (NCBI taxonomy): Bacteria > Pseudomonadati > Pseudomonadota > Betaproteobacteria > Neisseriales > Chromobacteriaceae > Chromobacterium > Chromobacterium sp. Panama. The sequence goes on along the minus strand of NZ_QARX01000001.1, from coordinate 2,055,160 downwards.
GCCACGCCTTGCGCTTCGGCCTCGCCCAGCGCCTGCTCGATGGCGGCGTCGATCTTGTCGCGCGGCATCGCGTATTGCTCCGGAATCGGATTGGCCACCACCACGCCGCCGCGCAGTTGCAGGTTCCACTTGGCCTGCATCGTGGCGGCGATGTCGACGGCCTCGTCCAGACGGTGGTCCAGCTTGAAGGCGCTGTCGCGGGTGAAGAAGGCCGGCAGGTGATCGCAGCGGTGGCCGATGACCGGCACGCCGTGGGTTTCCAGGTATTCCAGCGTCAGGCCCAGGTCCAGGATGGACTTGGCGCCGGCGCAGACCACGGCCACCGGGGTTTGCGCCAGTTCCTGCAGGTCGGCGGACACGTCGAAGCTGCGCTCGGCGCCGCGGTGCACGCCGCCGATGCCGCCGGTGGCGAACACGCGGATGCCCGCCATCGCGGCGATGATCATGGTGGTGGCCACGGTGGTGGCGCCGCTGCGTTTGCCGGCGACGATGAAGGGCAGGTCGCGGCGGCTGACCTTGGCGATGTCGCGGCCGCCCTTGCCCAGGTATTCGATCTCGTCCGCGCTCAGACCGGCCTTCAGACGTCCGTCTATGATGGCGATGGTGGCCGGCACCGCGCCGTGGGCGCGGATTTCCGCTTCCACCTGCAGCGCGGTTTCCACGTTCTGCGGATACGGCATGCCGTGGGAAATGATGGTGGATTCCAACGCCACCACCGGGCGGTTGGCGGCCAGGGCGGCGGCGACTTCGGGATGGATGTCGAGATGGGCGTTGTGCATTGCGTGCTCCTTAGTTGATGACGAGATCAGGCGTTCAGATAGGCTTCCACCGCCGCGCGGGACAGTGAAGGGTTGTTGGTGGCGGCGGAGGACAGCGTCAGCGCGGCGCAGCCGCGAGCAAAGCGCACGCTGTCCGCCAGCGACAGCTCATTGAGCCAACCCCAGGTCAGGCCGGCCATCAGCGCGTCGCCGGAGCCGGTGGTGTTGACGATGGCGCAGTCCGGCGCGTCCAGCCAGCCGTCGCCGGCTTCGCCGCTGTAATAGATGCCGGCGCCGGCCATGCTCAGCACTACGCGGCGCACGCCCTGGCCATGGAACCAGCGCGCCGCTTCCGGCGCGTGCTCCGCTCGTTCCAACGGCAGGCCGGACAAGGCGGCGGCTTCCAGGCGGTTGGGTTTCAGCGTGTGGATGCGCGACAGCCAGGGGCGGACGCGCTCGGCCTTGAACGCGGATACCGGATCGACGAACAGCGGCTTGTCGCCGCTTTCGGCGATCAGCCAGGCCAGCGCGTCGGCGCTCAGATTGGTGTCGGCCACCACCGCGCCGGCGTGGCGCACCAGCTCGCTCTGCGCTTGCAGGCGCTCAGGCGTCAACCGGTTGAGGATGTCCATGTCGTTGATGGCCAGCGCCATGTCGCCGTCGGCCTGCTGGATGGACAGATAGGTGGAGGTGGCGGCGTCCGGCAGCGTCAGACAGCCGCGCACGTCGACGCCGGCGCGCTGGGTGGCTTCCAGCAGCGAGCGGCCGTGGATGTCGTCGCCCACCACCGAGACCAGCCGGCAGTCGGCGCCCAGCCGCGCCAGGTTTTCCGCGACGTTGCGCGCCACGCCGCCGGGCGAGCAGCGCACCTGGCCGGGATTGGAGTCGCCGTGGCGCAGCGCGGCGGCGGCGCTGCCGACGATGTCCATATTGGCGCCGCCGACGGCGGCGACATAGCGCTGTTCGGCCAGGATGTAGCCTTTGCCGCGGATATGCCCCTTTTGCACCAGATTCATGATGTGCCCGGCCACCGCCGAGCGGCTGATGCCCAGTTGATCCGCCAGCTCCTGCTGCGGGATCAGCGGATCCAGGCGCAGCAGAGAGAGGATTTGTTGTTCCCGCTCAGTCATCAAACATTTGTCCGTTTTGCAAACATTTGTTTGATATTACGGCATTGGCATGCAGGAGGTCAAGGGCGGCGCATTTCCCATTGCGACAGCCACAGACGAGCGCCGCAAGACCGCAGCAGGCCGGCGCCGGCTTCGTCGTCGGCGTCTAGATTGCTGATGGCCAGCGCGGGCGCGGCGGTGTCCCGCTGAACGGCGGCCAGCAGCGAGCGGGCGACGCCGCGGCGCCGATGCGGCGGCGCAACCGCCAGTTCCGCGACGTCGCCGGCGGCGGAATAAAGCGCGTAGCCCAGCAAATCGCCGTTCTGTTTCGCCGTCATCAAGAGCAGCGGTGGCCGCGCGCGCTCCAGGCTGTCGCGGCTATTGGGCACGGCGGGCTCGCTGTGTAAGGGCCAACGCGGCCATTGCGAGCGGTCAGCGGCTTCGCAGCGCCAGCCGGGCGCGGCGTCCACGGCCAGCGCGTGTTCAATGCGGTAACAGTCCAGCCGGCGGCGAGGGCGGAAGCCCAGCTTCAGATAGGCGGCCATGGCCGCGGCGTTGTCGCTGATCACCTCCAGCTGTTGACGCTGTATGCCCCGGCTGGCCAGCCGTCGGCTGACCGCGGCGGCCATCGCTTGCAGCAGGCCTTGGCGGCGCGCGTCGGGCGTGACGCCGGTGGCGACGCAATAGCCGATCGGGCCGGCCTCGTCGCAGTGCACGCCGGCCAGCCACAGACCGACGAGCGCGCCGTCGCGCCAGGCGCCGATGCTCAACTCCGGGCGCCAGCCGCGCCGATGCAGCATGGCGGCCAGCTGTTCTTCGTCCATTTGCATGGGCAGCAGGTAGTCGCTGAATGCCAGCCTGAAGGCTTGATGGATGAGGGGGAAATCGATCAGGGACAGGCTGTGCAGGCGCATGGACGGGCTCGGGTCAATAGGGATGGGCTGATTATGCGCGGCGACGGCGCGGCGCGGTCGGCGCTGTCGTGAATTGGATACAAAAGACTAAATTCAGCGATGACAGCCGACGACGATGCGTCTAGACTATAGCCATGCGCATTGTGCGTGTTTCAGAGGGAGGCGAAGTATGGATGGATTGAGTCAGATCAGCGGGCAGGGCGTGTCCAACAGCATCCAGATCTACGCATTGAAAAAAGCCATGTCGGCGCAGTCGCAGTCGGCTTTGAGCTTGGTGCAAGGCGCGTCCGACAATATGGCGCAGGCCCAGGCCAGCAATCCGGCCCATCTGGGGCAGAATATCGATACCCGCGCCTGAGACGGCGGGGTGACTGGAAAAGCGGCCTAGGCCGCTTTTTTTATTGCCGGGTTCAGAACCTGTTCACGATGCGCATATGAGCATTTCGAAGCGGTGCTCACCGCGCCACGTCTCATGACGCGCAGCAGATCGTAAACAGGTTATCAGGCGCTGAGCGCCTGATCCCAGTCTTCCGGAAATTGCCGTTCCAGCCAGTTCGCCAGCCATTCCGCCGCGCTCTCCCAGCGCGTGTCCAGCATCATCATATGGCCAAGATGGGGCAGGATGTCCGCCGCCACGTCCAGACGCCGCGCGGTGGCCACCACATCTTCCGGCCCCACCAGTTGGTCTTCGGCCGCGCCCAGCACCAGCGCCGGCAGCCGCGCCAGCGGCCGGTTGGCCAGCGGGTTGACCAGGGTCATGTCCATTAGCGCTCGCTGGCTTTCCTGCTGGCAACGGCTGATCAGCAGTTCCACCGCCGATTCCGGCGCGTCCGGCGACAGCAGCATGTCCTTCAGTTCGATGAACTCCGGATCGTACAGGCCGTGCTGGTACATATTGAGCTTGAGAAACAGGGCCGGCGCCTGCGTCAGCAAGCGCAGACTGGACGAGGCGAGCCCCCCGGGCGGGACCGAGGCTAGCAAGGCCGCGCCGGGCAGCTTGTGGCGGCTCAGGTATTGCTGCACCACGTAGCCGCCCATGGAGTGGCCCACCATCACCGGCGCGGCCGGCAATTGCTTGAGCGCCGCGTCGAGATTGCGCACATAGTCGTCGACGCCGATCGCGGCCAGGTAGTCCCGGCCCTCGCTGCCGCCGTGTCCCTCCAGGCTCAGCGCCCAGCAATCGTAGCCCTGCCGGGCGAACCAGGGCATGAAGTATTCCCGCCAGCACCAGGCGCCGCAAAAGGCGCCGTGCACGAACAACAACGGCGGCGCGAGACGCGCCGCCGTTGGCGCCGGGGCTTGATGCAGCAGCTCCAGGCGCGGGGACATCACAGCACTTCGGCGGCGTGGTCCGCCAGCCGCGAGCGCTCGCCGCGCTGCAGCGTGATGTGGCCGGAATGGCCCCAGCCCTTGAAGCGGTCCACCACATAGGTCAGGCCGGAGCTGCCCTCGGTCAGGTAGGGGGTGTCGATCTGCGAGATATTGCCCAGGCAGACCACCTTGGTGCCGGGGCCGGCGCGGGTGATCAGGGTCTTCATCTGCTTGGGCGTCAGGTTTTGCGCCTCGTCGATGATCAGGTATTTGTTGAGGAAGGTGCGGCCGCGCATGAAGTTCAGCGATTTGACCTTGATGCGGGAGCGGATCAGGTCGCGGGTGGCGGCGCGGCCCCAGTCGCCGCCGTCGTCGTCGCTCTTGTTGAGCACGTCCAGATTATCCTCCAGCGCGCCCATCCACGGCGCCATCTTTTCCTCTTCGGTGCCGGGCAGGAAGCCGATGTCCTCGCCCACCGGCACAGTGACCCGGGTCATGATGATTTCGGAGTACAGCTTCTGTTCCAGCGTCATCGCCAGGCCGGCGGCCAGCGTCAGCAGCGTCTTGCCGGTGCCGGCTTGGCCCAGCAGGGTGATGAAGTCCACCTCCGGGTCCATCAGCAGATTGAGGGCGAAGTTCTGCTCGCGGTTGCGCGCGGTGATGCCCCAGACATTGTTTTTGTGGTGGCTGTAGTCCTTCAGCGTCTGCAGCACCGCGGTCTTGCCCTCCACCTGGGTCACGCGCGCCTGCAGCGGCTGGGCGCCTTCCTGCCACAGCATCTGGTTGACGTAGAGGTTCTGGCCGTCCGGGCCCTTGACCTGGTAGTAGCTGCGGCCCTGTTCCTGCCAGGACTTCATGTCCTTGCCGTTGCGCTCCCAGAAGCTTTCGTCGATTTCCCGGGTGCCGGTGTAGAGCAGGTCGGTGTCTTCCAGCACCTTGTCGTTGAAATAATCTTCCGCGTCCAGGCCCAGCGCGCGGGCCTTGATGCGCATATTGATGTCTTTGGACACCAGGATCACCGAGCGGCCTTGCTGCAACTCCTTCAAGGCCATCACGATGCCGAGGATCTGGTTGTCGGCCTTGCCCACCGGCAGAGACGGCGGCAGCACGCTGTGTATCGCCTGGGTCTGCAGAATCAGCTTGCCGGCGGCGGCGTCGCGGCTGGCGCTCTTCAGCGGAATGCCGGATTCGATCTTGGCTTCGGCCCCGCTGACGATCTCATCTAGAAAACGGCTGGCCTGGCGCGCGTTGCGCGCCACTTCGGACATCCCCTTCTTGTGGGTGTCCAGTTCTTCCAGCGTGATGATGGGGATGAACACATCGTGTTCTTCGAAGCGATACAAGCAGGTGGGGTCGTGCAGCAGCACGTTGGTGTCGAGAACAAACAGCTTGCTGGCGCTGATTTTTTTGCGGCTGGCCATGATGATCCCCTGGTTTTATCGCGGGGCGGGCCGGGAATCGGCCGACCCCGTCGCGGTTTTTAGAGCGTCTTGACGAAGTCCAGCACCGCCGCGGCGTGGCCTGGCACTTTGACGCCGCGCCATTCGCGCGCGATGTCGCCGTTCCGGCCAATCACGAAGGTGCTGCGTTCAATCCCTCTGACCTGTTTGCCATACATATTCTTCATCTTGATGACGCCAAACAGATTGCAAACAACCTCCTCTGCATCGGACAACAATTCGAATGGCAGCTCCAGCTTGGCTTTGAAGTTCTCGTGAGACTTCAGGCTGTCGCGGGAAATGCCGACAACGGCGGCGCCGGCGGCGGCGAATTCGGCGTGCAGATCGCGGAAATCCATGGTTTCGTTGGTGCAGCCGGGGGTGTTGTCTTTGGGGTAGAAGTAGATCACCAGCGGCTTGGGGCTGCTGGACAGCTGAAACGAGACGCCGGCGGTGCCGGGCAGGGTGAAGTCGGGGCAAGCAATGCCGGACATGCAGTAACTCCTGTGGTGGAACTGGGTTGGTGCGTCCGCCTTGTTTTGAGATTAGCGGATTCCCGCCCGGTTAGACAATGGGAATGGGTAACGAAATTTTCACGGCGCGTGTTCCCGCCGCAGCAGCACCAAGAGCGCGCCGGCGCCGCCCATGGATTCGCCGGCCTCGCAAAAGGCCAGCACATCGGGGTGGTGCTTGAGCCAGGCGCGCACCATGCGCTTGAGCACGGGCTGGCCGTTGGAGCCGAAGCCCTTGCCGTGTATCACCCGCACGCAGGGGCCGTGGCGCCGCGCCTGGTGCAGGAACAGCGCCAAGGCGTCTTGGGCCTGGTAGCGGTCGCAACCGTGCAGGTCGAGCTGGCGGCAGACCGGCCAGAAGCCTGCGCGCAGCTTTTTCAGCGTGGCGGAGGGCATGCCGGGCCGGGCGAAATGGGCGTCGATCTCGGCCGGCTCGAACCAGCCCACCATCTGCCGCAGCAAGGCCTGTTGCACCGCTTCCGACGTCTGGCCGTGCTGATGGCGGCGGCGCGGATGCGGGCTGGGCTTGGGGCGAGGGCTGGCGTGGCGGTTGTCCGGCTTCAGCGGCTTGACGTCGCGGAACAGCTGGCGGAAATCCGGTTCCGGTGCGGCCGGCGGCGCGGCGGAAACGGAAACGCCAGCCGGCGCGCGGGAGTCGCGCACCTGCTGGCGCAGGCCTTGCAAGGCTTTCTTGAAGGCTTTCAAGCGTTTACTTCAGGCTGTCCAGGTAACGTTCCGCGTCCAGGGCGGCCTGGCAGCCGGAGGCCGCGCTGGTCACCGCCTGGCGGTAGATGTGGTCCTGCACGTCGCCGGCGGCGAACACGCCCGCCGCGCTGGTGGCGGTGGCGTTGCCCTCGCGGCCGCTCTTGGTGATCAGGTAGCCGGTGCCGTCCATTTCCAGCTGGCCTTTGAAGGTCTCGGTGTTCGGCTGGTGGCCGATGGCGACGAAGAGGCCCATCACCTTGATTTCTTCGGTGGAGGCGTCCTGCATGGACTTCAGGCGCAGGCCGGTGACGCCGGAAGCGTCGCCCAGCACTTCGTCCAGGGTGGCGTTCAGCTTCAGGCTGATCTTGCCTTCCTTGACGCGGTCCATCAGCTTGTCGATCAGAATCTTCTCGGCGCGGAAGGTTTCACGGCGGTGGATCAGGGTCACGTGCTTGGCGATGTTGGCCAGGTACAGCGCTTCTTCCACCGCGGTGTTGCCGCCGCCGATCACCGCCACGTCCTGGTTGCGGTAGAAGAAGCCGTCGCAGGTGGCGCAGGCGGACACGCCCTTGCCCTTGAACGCTTCTTCGGAGGCCAGGCCCAGGTATTTGGCCGAGGCGCCGGTGGCGATGATCAGCGCGTCGCAGGTGTATTCGCCGGCGTCGCCCACCAGGCGGATCGGTTTTTCATGCAGATGGGTGGTGTGGATGTGGTCGAACAGGATTTCGGTGCCGAAGCGCTCGGCGTGCTGTTGAAAGCGCTGCATCAGTTCCGGGCCCATCACGCCGGCGGCGTCCGCGGGCCAGTTGTCCACGTCGGTGGTGGTCATCAACTGGCCGCCTTGCGCCAGGCCGGTGACCAGCACCGGCTTCAGGTTGGCGCGCGCCGCGTAAACGGCGGCGGTGTAGCCGGCGGGGCCGGAGCCAAGAATCAGCAGGGGGCTGTGGCGAGTCGTGGTCATGATGTTTTCCTGTGTGAGAAGCGGGTAATGAAACCGATTGCGTCAAACCGGGGCGGCCGGTTGGGCGCCGAGGTCGAGTCGTTCAGTTCTGAAGTATGGTGTCTGTCCGTCGGAATCCAAGAGCAAGAGCGGACTATTCAACCAGCGGGCCCGCGCGCGGGCGCCAGCGTTTCGGCTGACAATATACAAGAGCGGCGGGGCAAGGTTAAGCGTTGGCTTGATTGGAATATTCAACATTGCTGATTGAATTCCTTTATCGCCGTTCCCGGCCGTCCTATCGGCCGGGCTTGGTTCTGGCTGAAATCATTTGCGCATTCACGCGTCGATTCAAAAGCTTGCCGTTTTTCGGGGCGCCGTCATGCCGGAATCCGCGGCGGGGCCAGGCCCGCTTGGCCCGCCGCGGCCGCGCGGCGGCTACTTGCCAGCACCGGCCGCGTGCTATACTGTCCGTTTTCGCGTTGGGTGCGTGGTGTAACTCCGCGCAGCGCCACTTCTGAGGTGAGGCAATGTCCTTCGTGTCTGCCGATCCGTGGCGTCGTACCGTCCCAGATGACTAAACCTGTCACACACTTAAGGATTTAACATGCAAGTACAGCTGGAAACATTGAGCAATCTTGAGCGCCGCATGAATATCGCCCTGCCGATGGCGGCCATCGACACGCAAGTGGCCGAGCGCCTGAAGCGCGTGGCCCGCAACGCCAAGATTCAAGGTTTCCGCCCGGGCAAGGCTCCGCTGAAGATCGTGGAAATGAACTACGGCGCCCAGGTGCGTGAAGAAGTGATGGGTGAACAGGTTCAACAGGGTTTCTACTCCGCCGTGAGCGAGCAGAAGCTGCGCGTTGCCGGCTACCCGCGCTTCGAGCCGGTAGCCGCCGGCGACGACAAGGAAAACTTCAAGTTCGCCGCCACTTTCGAGGTTTACCCGGAAGTGAAGGTTGGCGAGCTGGCCGGCAAGGAAGTGGAAAAGCCGCTGACCCCGGTGACCGACGCCGAAATCGAGAAAACCATCGATATCCTGCGCAAGCAGCGCACCCGCTACAACCGCGTTGAGCGCGAAGCCGCCACCGGCGACCGCGTGATCATCGACTTCAAAGGCGCCATCGACGGCGTGCTCTTCGAAGGCGGTTCTTCCGAGAACTTCCCCTTCGTGCTGGGCCAAGGCCAGATGCTGGCCGAGTTTGAAGCGGGCGTCGCCGGCATGAAGGAAGGCGACATCAAGAGCGTGGAAGTGAGCTTCCCCGAGGATTACCACGGCAAGGACGTGGCCGGCAAAACCGCCGTGTTCGAAATCCTGCTGAAGAACGTGGCTGAAGCCGTGCTGCCGGAAGTGAACGAAGAGTTCGCCAAGCTGCTGGGCATCGCCGACGGCGACGTTGAGAAAATGCGCGCTGAAATCCGCAAGAACGTGGAACGCGAAGTGAAGCGCCGTTTGCAGGCCCGCACCAAGGAAAACGTGATGCAGGCGCTGTTGGACGCCACCGAGATCGAACTGCCGAAAGCCCTGGTCAGCCTGGAAATCGGCCGTCTGGTCGAGCAAGCCCGTCGCGACATGCAGCAACGCGGCATGAACGTCAAAGACATGCCGTTCCCGCCGGAACTGTTCGCTCAGCAAGCCGAGCGCCGCGTGGCTCTGGGTCTGATCCTGTCCGAAGTGGTGGAATCCAACAAGCTGGAAGCCAAGCAAGACCAAGTCAAGGCCATGATCACCGAGTTCGCCGACAGCTACGAAGATCCGGCTGAAGTGCTGACCTGGTATTACGCCAGCCCGGACCGCCTGGAAGGTCCGACTTCCATGGTACTGGAAGACAATGTGGTTGAATTTGTGCTGTCCAAGGCCAATGTTGTAGAGAAAGAACTGTCCTTCGACGCCCTGATGGGCAACAACGCCTGATAACAGCTGGAGTGGCCGATGAAATCGATGATGGAACCTCAAGGTCTGGGCCTGGTGCCCATGGTGGTGGAACAGAGCGGCCGCGGCGAGCGCGCGTATGACATCTACTCGCGTCTGCTGAAGGAACGCATCGTGTTCCTGGTGGGCCCTGTCACGGATGAGTCGGCCAACCTGGTTGTGGCGCAGATGTTGTTCCTTGAATCGGAAAATCCGGACAAGGACATCCACTTCTACATCAACTCGCCGGGTGGGTCGATTACCGCGGGCATGTCCATTTACGACACGATGAACTTCATCAAGCCGGATGTTTCCACCTTGTGCATTGGCCAGGCCGCCAGCATGGGCGCCTTCCTGCTCGCCGCCGGCGCGCAGGGCAAGCGCTTCGCGCTGGCCAATAGCCGGGTGATGATTCACCAGCCGCTGCTGTACGGCGGCGGCCTGTCCGGCCAGGTCACCGATATCGAGATCCATGCTCGCGAACTGGTCAAAGTCAAGGCCAAGATGAACGAGCTGCTGGCCAAACATAGCGGCCAGCAACTGGAGCGGGTGATCGCCGACACCGAGCGCGACAACTTCATGTCCGCCGACGAGGCACAGGCCTACGGCTTGATCGACAAAGTGCTGACGTCCCACAAGGACGTGAAAGCTTAAGGAGCGATGGAATCCGCCAATGGCTGATAAGAACAGCAATGAAAAGCTTCTCTACTGCTCTTTCTGCGGCAAGAGCCAGCATGAAGTCCAACGCCTGATCGCCGGGCCGCAGGTCTTCATCTGCAACGAATGCGTCGAGCTGTGCAACGACATCATTCGCGAGGAGCTGGAGAAGGGCGTCGGCGACGCCGCGTCCTCCTCCGAAGACAGTCCGCTGCCTACGCCTCAGGAAATCCGCGCGGATCTCGACCAATACATCATTGGTCAGGATTTCGCCAAGAAGACCCTGTCGGTGGCGGTGTACAACCACTACAAGCGTCTGAGCAGCCCGGCAAGCAAGAGCGAGGTCGAGCTGGCCAAGAGCAATATCCTGCTGATCGGTCCGACCGGTTCCGGCAAGACCTTGCTCGCCCAGTCTCTGGCCCGCCTGCTGGACGTGCCCTTCGTCATCGCCGACGCCACCACGCTGACTGAAGCGGGTTACGTGGGCGAGGATGTCGAGCACATCATCCAGAAGCTGCTGCAAAAATGCGACTACGACGTGGACAAGGCCCAGCGCGGCATCGTCTACATCGACGAGATCGACAAGATCTCGCGAAAGTCGGAAAACCCGTCCATCACCCGCGACGTATCGGGCGAGGGCGTGCAGCAGGCTTTGCTGAAGCTGATCGAGGGCACCGTGGCCTCGATTCCGCCGCAGGGCGGCCGCAAGCATCCGAATCAGGAATTCATCCAGGTGGACACCACCAACATCCTGTTCATTTGCGGCGGCGCTTTCGACGGGCTGGAGAAGATCATTCGCCAGCGCTCGGAAAAGGGCGGCATCGGCTTCGGCGCCGACATCAGCTCCAAGGACGACGGCAAGAGCTTGTCCATGTTGTTCCAGGAAGTGGAGCCGCAGGATCTGATCCGTTTCGGTCTGATTCCCGAGCTGATCGGCCGGTTGCCGGTGGCGGCCACGCTGGAGGAGCTGGACGAAGAGGCGCTGGTCACCATCCTGACCCAGCCGAAGAACGCGCTGATCAAGCAGTATCAGAAGCTGTTCTCGATGGAGTCGGTGGAGCTGGAAGTGCGTCCGTCCGCCTTGCGGGTGATCGCCAAGCAGGCGCTGAGCCGCAAGACCGGCGCGCGTGGTTTGCGCTCCATCCTGGAACGGGCGCTGCTCGACACCATGTACGAGCTGCCGTCCATGGCCGACGTGGAAAAAGTCGTGGTGGATGAAAAGGTTATCGACAAGGGCGACAAACCGCTGTTCATTTATCGCGACAAGGACGACAAGGCGCAATCGGCCTGATTGTCCGCCGCGACTCCGGAGACCGCCCAAACCGGGCGGTTTTTTATTTGTAGAGCCGGAAATCTGATTTAGTATGGGGGTGTTGAATTTTACTGTCCGCCCCCCATCTCCCAAGCATTGTTTCATAAGCAAGGTTAGGTGATATGCCGCAACCCGCAGAACTCAAAGAAGAAGCCACGCTGCCATTGCTGCCGCTGCGCGACGTGGTGGTCTTCCCGCATATGGTGATCCCGTTGTTCGTCGGCCGCGCCAAGTCCATCCGCGCGCTGGAGCTGGCGATGGACGAGGGCAAGCAAATCCTCTTGGTGGCGCAGCGTTCCGCCTCCAAGGACGAACCGTCCGCCGACGACCTGTATCAAGTCGGCACCATCGCTTCGGTATTGCAGATGCTCAAGCTGCCGGACGGCACCGTCAAGGTGCTGGTCGAAGGCCGTCAGCGCGCGATGATCGAATCGGTGGGCGAAGAAAACGAATGCTTCGTCGGAGCCTTCAAGCCGCTGAGCCCGGAGGCCGAGGAATCGACCGAGACCGAGGCGATGCGCCGAGCGCTGCTCGCGCAGTTCGAGCAGTACGTCAAACTGAACAAGAAGATTCCGCCGGAAGTGCTGAACTCGCTGGCCGGCATTGACCGCGCCGGCCGCATGGCCGACACCATCATCGCCCACCTGCCGCTGAAGCTGGAACAGAAGCAGGAAGTGCTGGAGATGTTCGACGTACAGCAGCGTCTCGAGCACCTGATGTCGCAGCTGGAAGGCGAAATCGACATCCTGCAGGTGGAAAAACGCATCCGCGGCCGCGTCAAGCGGCAGATGGAAAAGAGCCAGCGCGAGTACTATCTGAACGAGCAGGTCAAGGCGATTCAGAAAGAGCTGGGCGAGATGGACGAGGTCAGCGACCTCGACGAACTGGAAAACAAGATCAAGGTCGCCGGCATGAGCAAGGAGGGTCGCGAGAAGGCGATGTCCGAGCTCAAGAAGCTGCGCATGATGTCGCCGATGTCGGCGGAAGCCACCGTGGTGCGCAACTACATCGACACCTTGCTCGAACTGCCGTGGAAGAAGAAGACCAAGATCAGCAAGGACGTGGCCAAGGCCGAGGAAGTGCTGGACGAGGATCACTTCGGCCTGGAGAAGGTCAAGGAGCGGATTCTGGAGTACCTGGCGGTGCAACAGCGCGTCGACAAGCTCAAGGCGCCGATTCTGTGCCTGGTGGGGCCGCCGGGCGTGGGCAAGACCTCGCTGGGCCAGTCCCTGGCGCGCGCCACCAACCGCAAGTTCGTGCGCATGGCGCTGGGCGGGGTGCGCGACGAGTCCGAGATCCGCGGCCATCGCCGCACCTATATCGGCTCCATGCCGGGCAAGGTGCTGCAGAACATGAGCAAGGCGGCGGTGAAGAACCCGCTGTTCCTGCTGGACGAAGTGGACAAGATGGGCGCGGATTTCCGCGGCGATCCGTCGTCGGCCTTGCTGGAGGTCTTGGACCCGGAGCAGAACCACTCCTTCATCGATCATTACGCCGAAGTCGAATTCGACTTGTCCGACGTGATGTTCGTGGCCACCGCCAACTCGCTGAACATTCCGCCGGCGCTGCTGGACCGGATGGAAATCATTCGTCTCGCCGGCTACACCGAGGACGAAAAGGTCAATATCGCCACCAAATACCTGCTGCCCAAGCAAATGAAGGCCAACGGCGTGCAGGAGGGCGAGCTGGCGGTGCAGGAGACCGCGCTGCGCGACATCGTGCGCTACTACACCCGTGAAGCCGGCGTGCGCAGCCTGGACCGCGAAATCGCCAAGATCTGCCGCAAGGTGGTGACCAGCGCCTCGCTGAAGGCCGGCAAGGCGAGCAAGGTGACCGTCAGCGGCCGCAACCTGGACAAATTCCTGGGCGTGCGCCGTTTCGATTACGGCATCGCCGAGGACGAGAACCGCATCGGCCAGGTCACCGGCCTGGCCTGGACCGAGGTGGGCGGCGAACTGCTGACCATCGAGGCGGTGTCGCTGCCGGGCAAGGGCAACATCATCCGCACCGGCCAGCTGGGCGAGGTGATGCAGGAGTCCATCACCGCGGCGATGAGCGTGGTGCGCAGCCGCGCGCGTTCGCTGGGCATCAAGCCGGACTTCTACGAGAAGAGCGATATGCACATCCACGTGCCGGAAGGCGCGACGCCCAAAGACGGGCCCAGCGCCGGCATCGCGATGACCACGGCCCTGGTGTCCATCCTGACAGGCATTCCGGTGCGCGCCGACGTGGCGATGACCGGCGAGATCACGCTGCGCGGCGAGGTATTGCCCATCGGCGGCCTGAAAGAGAAGCTGCTGGCGGCACATCGCGGCGGGATCAAGCACGTGTTGATCCCCAAAGGCAACGAAAAAGATTTGGTTGAAATTCCCGCCAATATCAAGCATAAAATCGAAATCCATGCCGTTAAGTGGATAGACGAAGTCTTGGCTTTGGCCTTGGAGCGGCAACCGGAGCCTTTGTCGGAAGAAGAAAAGCCGGCGGAGGAGTTGCGAGGGACGCAGGAGGCAGCGCAAGGCGTGTCCGTGATGAAGCATTAAGAATCATGGCCTTAGCCGAACGCTGAATAACTTGTGTTCAAGCGGCTTTCCAGTGTGTTTGCGAAATGGCAAAATGCCCGTCAAAGCCGCTTGACACAAGGATTTCGCCCTTGCTATAAAGCAAGCGGTTTTTATCCGAATTACGTAGACCGAGAACGACGAAAGGGGACTTACGTGAACAAGTCTGAACTGATTGACGCTATTGCCGCTGAGGCCGATATCTCCAAAGCCGCCGCCGCCAAGGCGCTGGACGGCATGGTGGCCGCTGTAACCGACGCTCTGAAAAAGGGCGACACCGTGACCCTGGTGGGCTTCGGCACCTTCTACGTTGGCGAACGCGCTGAACGCAGCGGCCGCAACCCGAAGACCGGCGCCACCATCAAGATCCCGGCAGCTCGTTCGCCGAAGTTCCGTGCTGGCAAGGCACTGAAAGACGCGCTATAATTAGCGGCCTTGGCAGCCCCTAGCGGCTGGCAAGGTGTTTCGAGGGGCGTTTAGCTCAGTTGGTAGAGCGTCTGCCTTACAAGCAGAATGTCGGCGGTTCGACTCCGTCAACGCCCACCACAGTCCGGAGCGGTAGTTCAGTTGGTTAGAATACCGGCCTGTCACGCCGGGGGTCGCGGGTTCGAGTCCCGTCCGCTCCGCCAGAACTCACAAAAAGGTGAACGAAATACAGCGTTCACCTTTTTTTTTGACAAGGGTGGCTCAAGCCAATCGCCATGTTCGAGTTTGTCCAGAACAATAAAGTCTTCATTCAGGTTGTATTGGGAGCTGTTGCGTTGACCTTCGTGGGCTTCGGCGTGGGCAGCTATGAAGCAGCTTCCGACGACCCTTATCTCGCCAAGGTAGGTTCCGCCAAGATTTACAAGCGCGATCTGGATCGAGCCTTGGAGGGCCAGCCCACCGATCCGGCCAGCCGCCAGGCCGCGCTGGAAAACCTGATCCGCCAGGAACTGCTGCTGTCCGACGCGCATGACCGCGGCGTCACCGTCAGCCCCGAGCAGCTGCGCAAAGTCATCGCCTCCATTCCCGCCTTCCAGGACAACGGCAAGTTCAGCCCGGAGCGCTATCGCGAATTCCTGCAAAACCGCTACCCGTCTCCGGAAGCCTTCGAAACCCAGGTCAAGCGCGACATTGTGCTGCAAAGCCAGCTGACCGGCATCGCCGGCACCGAGTTCGTCGCCGGCACCGTGGTCAACCGTCTGGCCGGCCTGTTGGGCGAGGGCCGCGAAGTGCGCTCTTTGCTGTTGAAGCCGGCGGATTTCGCCGCCGAGGTCAAGACCGACGACGCCGCGCTCAAGGCTTTCTACGACGCCAACCTGAAGCGTTTCCGCGTACCGGAGCGAGTCAAGCTCGACTACGTGCTGCTGTCCCAGGACGCCTTGGCTCAAGGCCTTAAGCCCAGCGACGCCGAGCTGCAGAAATACTACGAAGAACACAAGGCCGAGTTCAGCAACGAACAGCGCCGCGCCTCCCATATCTTGCTGACGGTGGCCAAGGACGCCAAGCCGGAGCAGAAGGCCAAGATCAAGGCCGAAGCCGAGGCCTTGCTGAAGGACGTGCGCGCCAACCCGGCCCGTTTCGCCGAACTGGCCAAGGCCAAGTCGCAAGATCCGGGCTCCGCGGCCAATGGCGGCGATCTGGGTTTCTTCGGTCACGGCATGATGGTCAAGCCTTTCGACGACGCGGTGTTCCGCATGAAGCCGGGCCAGATCAGTGAAGTGATCGAAACCGAGTTCGGTTATCACATCATCAAGCTGGACGAAGTGAAGGCTCAGGACTTCGCCGAAGTGAAAGCGGCTATTGCCGAGAAGCTGCAGCGTCAGCAGGCGGGCAGCCTGTTCCGCAGCCAGGCCGATAAGCTGACCGAACTGGCCTACCAGCAGGGCGATTCGCTGAAGGCGCTGCAAGAGCAGCTGAAGCTGCAGCCGCAGCATTCCGATTGGCTGAGCCGCGGCAAGCCGGCGGCGGACCCGCTGCTCAACAGCCCCAAAGTGCTTGAGGCGGCGTTCAGCGAAGACGTGCTGAAGAAGAAGCACAATAGCGAGCCGGTGGACATCGGCAACAGCCGCCTGTTGGTGGTGCGCGTGGCCGAACATCAGCCGGAGCGTCAGCAGACGATGGACGAGGTGCGCGAGGTGATCAAGGCCGAGCTGGTGGCCAAAGAAGGCGCCAAGCTGGCCGAGAAGAAGGGCCAGGCGCTGTTGGCCGAGCTGAAGGCGGGCAAGGGCGAGGGCAAGGCTTGGAGCGAAGCCAAGACCCTGCTGCGCCGCGATCCGGCCGGTCTGCCCATCGCCGACGCGCGGGCGGTGTTCGCCGCTCAGGCGGGCAAGCTGCCTGCCTTCGCCGGCGCCAAGCGCGACAACGGCGAATACGCGCTCTATCGCATCGACAAGGTGATTCCGGCGCCGGCGGCCAGCGAGGCCGAACGCGGCCAGCTGAGCGCGATCCTGGGCGAGATGAACGCCAACGCCCAGCTGTCCAGCTATCTGGACACCTTGCGTCAGAAGTACAGCGTGACGATGGGCAAGCAGGGTTTGTCCGACGCGCAATAAGTCCGGTTTGAACGATGTCCGATCGCCGCCGTCAGCGTTTGCTGGCGGCGGTTTTTCATATGCCGCGCGCTGATTTTCTTATAAGTTTGAGCGCTAAGCGGACGATTTTTTTTGAGCTGGATGAGATAATTTCAATCTTTTTTAGTCGGAACTATTGACTGGAAACGAAAATAGATGTTCAATCATAAACAAATTTAGTCGCCGATTTGAACACAGCTTGCGGGCGTAAAACAGCTAAAGCGTGGGTAAGCAGCCCCAGGACGTGATCCAGCATCTGCTTACAGTAATCTCGATTCCGTAGTGATTCCGAAGATTCCCATGCAAGGCCCGCCAAGTTCATTGGCGGGCCTTGTGTTTTTGGAGTATTTGGAATGATTCATCTGCAAAATGTTCGTAAGCGTTTCCGTCACCCCGAGGGGGGCTGGTTCGATGCGGTCACGGACACCTCTCTCACGATTCGTCCGGGCGAAGTCTTCGGACTGATCGGCTTTTCCGGCGCCGGCAAATCCACCTTGCTGCGCCTGATCAATCTGCTGGAGCGTCCGGACCACGGCGCCGTCATCGTCGACGGCGAAGACCTGACCAGCCTGTCCGCCAAGGCCTTGCGCCGCGCGCGCCAGAATATCGGCATGGTGTTCCAGCAATTCAATTTGATGGCCAACCGCACTGTGGCCGGCAACGTCGCCTTCCCGCTGGAAGTGGCGGGCTGGGCCAAGGCGGATATCGACAAGCGAGTCCATGAATGCCTGGAAGTGGTGGGCCTCTTGGACCGCGCCAATCACTATCCGGCGCAATTGTCCGGCGGCCAGAAGCAGCGCGTCGGCATCGCCCGCGCGCTGGCGCCCAATCCCAAAGTGATCCTGGCCGACGAGCCCACCTCGGCGCTGGACCCGAAAACCACTCAAGCCGTGCTGGATTGTCTGAAGGACATCAATCAACGCTTTGGCGTCACCATCGTCATCGTCACCCACGAGATGGGCGTGGTGAGGGCGATCTGCCATCGCGCGGCGGCCCTGGACGCCGGCCGGGTGGTGGAAGTGGTGGATGTGTCGAATAACGAGGTGGCGGCGGATTCCGATCTGGCGCGCTCGCTGCTGGAGGCCGCGTAATGGATGCCGCAACCCTGAACGAAGCATTGCAAAACCTGGTGAGCATGGGGCCGGAAATCTGGCAGGCCTTCCAGGAAACGCTGGTGATGCTGGGCATAGGCCTGAGCGCGGCCGTCTTGCTGGGCGGTCCGCTCGGCATCGTGCTCTACCTGACCCAGCCGGGCCAGCAGTTCGCCAACCGCGCGCTGAACGGCGTGCTGGGCTGGGTGGTGAACCTGGTGCGTTCCTTCCCCTTCATCATCCTGATGGTGTCGCTGGTGCCGCTGACGCGAGCGCTGGTGGGCAGCACCATCGGTCCGGTGGCGGCTTCGGTGCCGCTGGCCTTTGCCGCGATTCCGTATTTCGGCCGTCTGGTCGAGCAGACGCTGCGCGAGATTCCGCGCGGCGTGGTGGAGGCGGCCGAGGCGATGGGCGCCAGCCCGCTGCAGATCATCTGCAAGGTCTTGCTCAACGAGGCGCGCTCCGGCCTGATTTCCAGTCTGACCATTCTGACCATCAGCTTCCTGAGCTATACCGCGGTGGCGGGGGTGGTGGGCGGCGGCGGCATCGGCGATTTGGCCATCCGTTACGGCTACTACCGTTATCAGACCGATGTGATGGTGGCCATGGTGCTGATGCTGGTGGCGCTGGTGCAAGTCATCCAGCTGCTGGGCAACCGGCTGGCCGCCAAGCTGGACAAACGTTGACATCCGCCGGCGTCAGGCGCCGGCAGGGCTAAGCTTTTACCTATCAATGGACAAGCAGGAGAAAAAAATGCGTAGATTCGTGATCAAGGCAGTGGCGGCGTCGGTATTGGGTTTGGCGACGGCGGGCGCGGCGCTGGCGGCGGACCCGGCCAAGAAGGACATCGTGATCGGCACCACCGTTGGCGATTTCGGCGACATGGTCAAGCAATCGATCAAGCCCATCCTGGAAAAGCAGGGTTACAAGGTCAAGCTGGTGGAGTTCACCGATTACGTGCGTCCTAACCTGGCCTTGCAGGAAGGCGCGCTGGACGTGAATGTGTTCCAGCACAAGCCCTATCTGGACAACTTCGTCAAAGAGCACAAGCTGAACCTGAAAGAAGCGTTCCAGGTGCCGACCGCGCCGCTGGGCATCTACGCCGGCAAGATCAAGGCGCTGAAAGACGTCAAGGTGGGTTCCACCGTAGCCGCCCCCAACGATCCGTCCAATTTCGCCCGCGCGCTGGTGATGCTGGCCGATCTGGGCTGGGTCAAGCTGAAGCCGGGCATCAACCCGCTGACCGCTTCCGAGCGCGACATCGCCGTCAATGTGAAGAAGATCAAGATCATTCCGCTGGAAGCCGCGCAACTGCCGCGTTCGCGCAGCGATGTGGACTTCTCGGTGATCAACGGCAATTACGCCACCAGCTCCGGCATCAAGCTGACCGAGGCGATCTATCAGGAAAAGAGCTACGCCTACGTCAACTGGGGCGCGGTGCGCACGGCGGACCTGGCCAAGCCCTGGGCCAAGGACGTGGTGGCGGCTTACAACTCGCCGGCGTTCAAGGCTTTCGCCAAGCAGAAGTACGCGGGCTACAAGCTGCCGCAGAACTGGAACTAAGCGAGATCGCTTATTCGCGCGCCGGCAGACGGCCGGCGGCGCAGGATTTCTTGTAACACTCCTGGCTACAAGACTTGATGGGAGGGCTTAGCCCTCCCAATTTTTTTGCGCGCTTAAAACGTGTTTACGATCTCGCAAGCGAAGGTGAGACAAGGCGAAAACAGCTGAGAAAGCGGAGTGTACACACGGTACATGAGCATTTCGAAGGGGCACTCACCGTGTGAGGTCTCACAACGCGCAGCAGATCGTAAACAGGTTTCTCAGGCCCGTTAACAAAACCCCTGATCCTGCGTTGCGCCTCCTTGTCGTACTACTGGTGCTGTCTGCGTCGGCGCGCCTTGGCTCAGGTGCGCTGCGCGGTTTTGTTAGGGCTCTTATTTCAGATAGGAGCGCAAGACGCCCACCACCTGTTCCAGGTCCCGGCTGCGCTGCAGCGGGTCGTCGGCCTCAGGGCCCAGATGTTCGCGCAGATGGCCCTCCATCACTTCCATCATCAGCCCATTGACGGCGCCGCGCACCGCGGCGATCTGTTGCAGCACGGCCGAGCAATCGACTTCCTGTTCCAGCGCGCGTTCCAGCGCTTCCGCCTGGCCCTTGATGCG
This sequence comes from Chromobacterium sp. Panama, assembly GCF_003052555.1. Taxonomy (NCBI): domain Bacteria; kingdom Pseudomonadati; phylum Pseudomonadota; class Betaproteobacteria; order Neisseriales; family Chromobacteriaceae; genus Chromobacterium; species Chromobacterium sp. Panama. The sequence continues at coordinate 2,035,225 of NZ_QARX01000001.1, read as the reverse complement.
GCGGACGCGGGTCAATAATTTCTTCTTGTCTTTCACGGTATGCGGCATGCGCGCGGCTTCCTTCTATTGATAATATACTGGGGTATAGTATATTGACGCCAATCCGCCACTGGACGCGTTGATTCCAATCGTCCACGGCGGCCAAACGGAACTCATTGTAAAGAAGGTCAAAGATGCCGCCAATCGCCGAGCTGATCCAACAGGGCAACATCAATCTCTGGCTGTTCATTCCGTCCGCCATCCTGTTGGGCGCGCTGCACGGGCTGGAGCCCGGGCACTCCAAGACCATGATGGCGTCTTTCATCATCGCCATCCGCGGCAGCATAGGCCAGGCGGTGTTGCTGGGCTTGTGCGCGGCCTTGTCGCATTCGCTGATCGTCTGGCTGCTGGCGGCGCTGGCGCTCCAATACGGCAATCAGTTGATCGCCGAACAGGCGGAGCCGTATCTGATGCTGTTTTCCGCCGTAGTGGTTTTGGCGGTGGCGGCCTGGATGTTGTGGCGCACCCGGCGGGACAATCTGGCGGCGCGGGCCATGCGGCGGCCGCCAAACGGCGGCAGCATGATAGACACCGGCCATGGTCTGGTCGAGGCCTTGCTTCTGCGCGAGGACGGTCTGCGCGTGGCCTTGTACCAGTACGGCGCCGGCCTGCGACGGCTGAAACCCGATGGGCGCGGCTTGGCGCTGGCGTGGCAAGGCGAGGAGGAGGCCGGGGAACTGGCTTTTGAAACTGAGGGGGAGTATCTGCTCAGCCCGCGCTTGCCGGCCGGGGCGATGGCGAAGGCCTTGCTCCTAAGCCATGGCGGCCACATTCATCGCTATCCCGTGCGTTTCGCGCCGGCGGCGGCCGGCGTCGAGGGGGCGGGGACGTATCGCCGGGCGGTGAGCGCGGGGCCGGCCAAGCCGGCGCGAAGAGCGACGGCGACGCTGCCCGCCTATCAGGACGCGCATGAACGCGCGCACGCCGAGCACATCCAGCGGCGCTTCGCCGGCAGGAAGGTGGGTAATGCGCAGATCGCCTTGTTCGGCCTGACCGGCGGGCTGATACCGTGTCCGGCCTCGGTGACCATTTTGCTGCTATGCCTGCATCTGAAGCGCTTTTCACTGGGCGCCACCATGGTGGCTTCGTTCAGTCTGGGGCTGGCCTTGGCGCTGGTCAGCGTCGGCGTGCTGGCGGCCTGGGGCGTGCGCCAGGCGGGCGCCCGTTTCGGCGGCCTGGGCGAGTGGGCGCGGCGCGCGCCCTATCTGTCCGCCGGCCTGATGTTCCTGGTGGGCTTGGCGATGGCCGCGCAGGCCGCGCGCGGCCTCGCCGCTTAGCGCTTGTTCAAGGTCTGCCGCGCTTCGTGGGGCGCGGCGAGTACGGCTTCGAAATGCCCATGCAGCGCTTGCACGCTCCGCTTTCTCCGCCGCAAGGCCTTGTCCCGCTCTTGCTCGCGCGACTCTGAACGGTTTCCTAGGACGGCTGCCGCGCGGCGCCGGAGCGGCCCAGGTAACGTCCCAGCCAGCGGTCTTGTTCCCACAGCATGTGCAATATCGATTCGCGAGCGCGGTAGCCGTGGCTTTCCGCCGGCAGGGTCACTAGCCGCGCAACCGCGCCCAGGCCTTGCAGCGCCTGGTATAGACGCTCGCTTTGCAGCGGGAAGGTGCCTGGGTTGTTGTCCATTTCGCCGTGGATCAGCAAGAGCGGGTCCTTGATCTGATTGGCGTAGTTGAACGGCGACATGGCTTGATAAACCTCTTTGGCCTGCCAGAAATTGCGTTCCTCCGATTGGAAGCCGAAGGGCGTCAGCGTGCGGTTGTAGGCGCCGGAGCGGGCGATGCCGGCATGGAACAGCCGGGTGTGCGCCAGCAGATTGGCGCTCATGAAGGCGCCGTAGGAATGGCCGCCGACGGCGATGCGGGCGGGGTCGGCCACGCCCAGGCGCACCACTTCGTCCACCGCGGCCTGGGCGTTCATTTTCAGCTGCGGCAGATAGCTGTCGTTCGGCTCTTTCTCGCCTTCGCCGACGATGGGCATGCCCGGATCGTCCAGCACCGCGTAGCCGCGCGCCAGCATGGCCAGCGGTCCCCAATAGCTGATCCGATTGAAGCGGTAGGGCGATTCCGTCACCTGGCTCGCCGCGGCGGCGGTTTTGAACTCGGTGGGATAGGCCCACATCAGCAGCGGCAGCGGGCCGTCGCGCTTAGCCTCGTAGCCGGGCGGCAAATAGAGGGTGGCGGTCAGCGCCACGCCGTCGGCGCGCCGGTAGCGCAGCAGTGTCTTGGCGACGTCCTTCAATTGCGGCGTCGGGTGCGGCACATGGGTCAGCGCCAGCGGTCCGGACGCTTGCCCCAGCGCCAGACGGTAGAGATTGGGCGGCTGGCTGACGGATTCGCGGCTGAGCAGCAGGTCCCGGCCTGCGTCGTCCAGCAGCGCGGCCGGCCGTTCGAACCCGGGCGCTTGCGATTGCCACAGCCGCGTGGCGCGTTTGTCGTCCAGCGCGTAGCGGTCGACGAAGGGGCGGTCGCCTTCGGGGCCGGCGCCTTCGCCCAGCAGATAGATGGCCTTGCCGTCCGGCGTGGTTTGCAGTACGGATTGTCCGTTGGCGTTGCTGATCATGGCCGCCTCGCCGGGGTCGCTGTAGCGGTCTTCCGATTTGCGGCTGCTCAGCAGTTCCGGCGGGCGGTCCTGGTCGGGGCGCGCGCGCCAGACTTTCAGTTCACGGCTTTTCCACCAGTGTTCGCGCACCAGGGCCAGGTCGCCGCGGCCCCAGCGGACGTCGGCGAAACGGCTGGCCAGCCGCTGCAGCTGCCGCGGCGCTTGCTGGAAGGGCGCGGCTTGCAGATAGAGCGCGTCGCGTTCGGCGGCGTTTTGTCCGGGGTCGCCGCCGTCCAGCGCTTCGACCCAAAACAGGCTGGCCGGCGCGTCGGCGCGCCAGGCGATTTCGCGCGGGCCGGTCTCCACCGCGTCGTTGCCGGAAGGCATGCGTTCCAGCAGCGGCCGCTGGGTCACGGTATGCGCGATGCGGCCTTGCCGGTCCAATACGTCGACGCGCTTGGGGAAGCGGGAGATCGGCACCAGGCCGGAGTAGGGGCGTTGCAGGCGGGTGGCCAGCAGGTATTGGCGATTGGGCGAAGCGCTGACGCCGAGATAGCGGTCGGGCTGGCCGATGGGGCTGAGCTTGCCGTCCAGGCTGAGCAAGGCCAATTGGCTTTGCAGCTGGTAGTCCAGCAGGTCGGCGTCGTAGGGGGTCTTGAGCAGGTCGGGATAGGTCCGGGTCTGGGACAGCGCGCCGCCTTCGCTTTGCTGGATATTGGGGCCGCTCGGAGCCTGGGGCGGCCGCGGCGCCGGGCCTTGCTTCGCCGGCACGCGCTTGATCAGCAGCTGTTCGCCGAACCAGGCGAAGCCGGGGCCGGTGGCGGCGTTGAGGTGGACCTCGCCCAGCCGGCGCGCGCGGGCGTCGGCCACGTCCAACAGCCACAGCTCCACGCCCTTGGCGCCCCATAGGCTGAAAGCCACGCGGCTTTCGTCGGCGGACCTGGCGCTGTCGGCGATGCGGGCCCCGGCGGGCAGGCCGCGCACCGCGCGGCTGTGGCCCTGTTTCACGTCCAGCAGGCTTAGCGCGTTGCCGAAGTCGAAACGGCTGGCGGCGCGCATGGCGGGATTCAGGCGCAAGCCGGCCAGCTTGAGTTCGGGCTGGGCGACGTCGGCGATGCCGGGCAGACCGGGGCGATGGATTTGCAGCAGGGTCCGGCGCTTGGGGCCCAGGCTTTGCAAGGGCGGGCGCGGCGCGTCCACCAGGGCGCGCAATTCGGCGGGCGGGGTCTGATAGCCCTGTTCGGCGGCGCTTGACGGCGCAGCGGCCAGCAGGCCGGCGATCAGCGGCGCGCCGGCCAGCAGCGGAATACGAGGGGGCATGCGGGGCTCCTGTGAGGGATGGCGGGCAAGCGGAAAAACTTGCCCTAGTCTCGCAGGAGCGTCAAGGCGCGCCGCGCGCGGGCGGCGGGAGGCGCGAGCGCCTTAGAGCGGCGCGGAAACGCTAAGTAGTTCTTTTTGTTGCGGATTGGCCGGCGTCACCGGGTAGTCGAAGAACTGCAGCGTCAGGCCGCCGCCGTCCGCGCTGAAGCGGGCCGGGAAGCCCATCGGCAGCGTGGTCTTGTCGTGGACATGACCAAAAGGAATGCCTGTCAGCACCGGAACGCCGGTCAGACGGCGGATTTCCGCCAGCACCGCGTCCAGGGTGTAGCCGGGGTCGTAGAGGTCGACCTGGCGGCTCATATTGAAATCGCCGATGAAAATGGCGCGCTGTTTGGCCAGCACGCCGGCCAGATGCAGCTGCTGCAGCATGCGTTCGATGCGGTAGGGCTGTTCGGCGACGTCCTCCAGGAACAGCAGGCCGCCCTTGATGTCCGGCAGATAGGGCGTGCCGACCAGGCTGCTGAGCACGCTGAGGTTGCCGCCCCAGAACACGCCTTCGCCGCTGGCGTTGTGGCGCTGCGGCGCGTCGACGCGCAGCTGGCGGTTGGCCGTGGTGGTGGTGGTCAGGAATTCATTGAGGGTGAAGGCGCTGGGTTGTTTGGCGCCGAAGTCGCTGACCATGGGGCCGGCGAAGCTGCCCAGCCCGCCCTTGGCCAGCAAGGCCAGCTGAATGGCGGTGAAGTCGCTGTAGCCGATCAGCTGGCTGCCGGATTCGCGCAGCAGCGGGCAGAGCCGGCCGTAGTCGATGTGGGGCAGCAGCCGCGTGGCGCCGTAGCCGCCGCGGCCGGCCACCAGCAGCTGCGGCGCGCTGCGGCGCGAGATCAGCTGATTGAGGTCGGCCAGCCTTTGCGCGTCGCTGCCGGCGAAACGCTGATGGCGGCGGTCCAGCGCCTGGACGTTTTCCAGCTGATAGCCGGCCAGGCGCAGCCGCTCCACGGCTTGCTGCTTTTGGCGCGCGTCCGGCAAGGGGCCGGAGCAGGCGGTGAAATAGAGGCTGCTGCCGACGGCTGCCGGCGCGGGAAGGGATTGGTCAACCATGGTGCGACATCCTTGCAAGAGGCCAAGGCCGGCGCTGAGCGCGCCCATCTGGAGTAGTTGGCGACGAGAGTATTGAATGCGGGCAGTCATTGAATCCGGGGCCGAAGGGCCGGTGCAAACGGGGTTCGACAGCGCGAGGCTGCGTGAGTTGCGTCAGTATACGGCAAACGCCGCGACGGCGCAGAGCGCCGCCGCCGGCGTCGCCGCGCTCAAGCCAGCAGATTGGCCAGGCTGGAGGTGGATTGCTGCATGGCCGACAGCTCGCTGTTGAGCGCGGTGTATTCGTTCAGCAGCGAGCTTTTCTCGTTGGCCAACTGGTTGTTGAGCTGAGCCTGCAGATTGGTTTCGTCGTTGATCTTGACGTTGATGTCGCCCTGATCGGCGGTGATCATGCCGTTGGGGCCCAGCAGATTGTTGATGGCGGTGTTGAAGGCGTTGGCGTAGCCGTTGTTCTGGGCGTTGCCGAACAGATTGGCCACCGCGCCGGGATCGGCGTTCAGCGCGGTGGTGAAGGCGCTGGAATCCAGTTTCAGCGTGCCGTCCGCCTGCTGGGTGATGCCGACCTGGGCCAGATAGGCGTAAGAGGAGGAGGCGTTGACGCCCGGCACCGGCGTGCTGAGCAGGCCGGACAGCTGCTCTTGCAGGCCGATGACGTCGCTATTGTTCTTCATGCTGCCGTTGAGGGCGGCGTTGCTGGCGCTGATCACCTGGTTGTAGGCGCTGACGAAGGTTTGCAGCGTGGAGGTGACGTTGGCGGTGTTCTGGCTCATGTTCAGCGTCACCTGGCCCAGCTTGTTGAGGTTGACGGTGGCGCCGTTGATCACATTGCTCAGGGTGTTGCTGCTGCTGGACACATTGACGCCGTTGACGGTGAGCAAGGCGTCCTGGGCCGCCGCGGATTCGCCGGCGGCCGCGCTGCTCTGGCTCAGGCCGGCCAGGGTGTTGCCGGACGCGGCGCCGCTGTCGCTGCCGCCGGCGGCGATGCTGAAGGCGTTGGCGGGGCCGGATTGCGCGGAGGCCAGCACCAGCGAGAACTTGCTGTTGTACTCCACCACCGAGGCGTTGACGCCGATGCCGGCGCTATTGATGCTGTCGGCGATGGAGGACAGCGAGACGGCGGAGCCGTTCTGGCCCAGTTGCACGGTGCTGGTGGTCCCGTTGACGGTGAAGCTCAGCGCGCCGGGCGCGCCGGCCAGCGCGGCGTTCTGGTCGGTGATGGCTTGCCCGCCCGAGGTTTGGTCGAACACCAGTTGTCTCGGCTGAGCCAACTGGGTGACGTTGAGCGCGTAGTTGCCGGCCACGCCGCCGCTGGTGGCGCTGGCGCTGGCGATGGTGTTGTCGGTGGAGGCGATCTGGAATTGCTGCAGAAAGCTGCCGGAGGCCATGGCGGTGGAGGCGGTCTGCAGGCTGGACAGCGCGGAGCTGATCTGGCCGATGGAGCTGAGCTGGGACTGATAATTGCTGACCCGGCTCTGGCTTTGGGTCAGCGGTTGCGAGTCCACTGCGATCAGCTGGCTGACAATGCTTTGCACGTCCAGCGGCCCTACGCTGGTGGTGATGGATGCCATGACGACGCCTCCCTGGCGCGCCGCTGCCGCTGGCGCGCTTGTCTTGCGAGAAAATCAAGCGTTGTGGTCGTTGCGTGTTCCATCACGGGGCCGCCGGCTGCCAGCCGGCGGGGGAATACTGTCATGTTATCGGCCGTTTGGCCGTCAACTTTAATCCCCGGCCCGACACTCGCAATAACGCGGGCCGGGCTGGGCGGTTGACGGCCCTGCGGCGGTTCAAGAGTGGTTTTTGAGCTCGGCGGCGGGGTCCGCGGCGGCGTCTTCCTGCGCGACGGTCTTGGGCGGCAGGAAGAAGGACAGCGGCGCGCTGAGGAAGCGCTTGAGCAGCATCGGCACCAGCGGCCACAGCAGGCTGCCGGACAGCTTGCGCGAGCGCAAGGCCACCCACAAAGCCAGCGAGAAGCTGACCGCCAGATTGGTCAGGCCGATCAGCGCCACGCCGGCGCAGCCGAGCAGCACGGTGGCCAGGGGCAGCTGGAAGTCCTGCGCCACGGTGGCGAAGGCCAGATTGGCGGCGGAGAAGGTGATGTGGCGGATATCGATGGGCAGGCCGAGGATGAAGCCTATGGTGCCGGTCAGGCCCAGGAACATGCCGAAGTAGAAGTTGCCGGCCAGCGCCCCCAGATTGTGTTCGATATAGTTGCCCAGTCTCCAGGCGCGGTTTTCGCCCAATAGCCGCTTCAGCCCGGCGTGGGAGGCGATGCGCTCAGGGATGCGGCGGTAGATCGCCTTGTTGTCGTAATAACCGGCGATCAGGCCGGACAGGAACAGAAACACCCCGGCGATGGCGGCGTGAGGCAGCGCCAGGCTGTGGATGGGGTCGATGTCGTGCAGCAGACTTTGCGCCTTGGCCACGTCCACCACCGGCGCGCCGAAGGCGGCCTGCCAGGCGAAGGCGATCAGGCCGGCGGTGGGGATGGCCAGCAGCACATTGCCGAGGATGGCGACGAACTGGGTGCGCATCACTTTGACCACCAGGTCGGCCAGGTCCTCCAGCTGTTTCTTTTGTCCGTTGTTTTCGTGCAGCACCGCGGCGATGCGCGCGGCGGTCATCGCCGGCTGCTTGGTGGCGATGGTCAGGTGCAGGATTTGCACGATGATGAAGCCGATCGCGTAGTTGAGGCCGAAGGCGATGCCTTCCCACAGCGGCGGCAGGTGGCCGCGGCTGAGCATCAGCTTGATCAGCGCCATGAAGCCGACGATGAGGCCGGCGCCCATCGCCGCCTTGGCCATGGCGGACCACTCCTTGCGGCTTTCCGCGATGTAGTGCTCGCCGTGGCGGCCGGCGTGCTCGGTGACTTGCAGCGCCAGCAGCTCCACATTGGATTTGAACAGATCGCGCAGGCTGTATTTGCGGTTTTCCGCGCGCGCGAAGGTGACGATGAGCTGGAACAAGTGCGGTTCCGCGGCCGGGTCGTGTTCCGGGTCCAGGATGGCCAGCAAGGCGCGGATGCGGGCGATGCTCTGCGCCAGCCGCAGACCGTGGTAGGTGAGGTTGACCGAGATGCCGAAGCGGCGCGCGTTCTTGCGCACCTTGTTGAGTATGCTTTCGCACTGGTCCAGCAGCACCAGCACGTGCTTGTCGTCCTCGGCGCGCGGCAGGCCCTCGATCAGATCGCGGCGGTAGCCGTCGACGTAGCGCTGCACTTCGGCGTTCAGATTGAGAAACGGCGATTCGAAGCGTTCGATGTCCGGATTGATGCGCACCAGCTCCGGCTCCAGGCCGATGGCGGTGATCTGGGCCGACAGCACTTGCACCGATTCCAGCAACTGCAGCCGAGTCTGCTGCCAGCCGTCGGCGTTGTCGTTCTCCTGCCAGGCCATCGCCCGCCACAACGCGTGCCAGGTGGCGTCGGGGATGGCCGCCAGCCAGATGTAGTCCTGCTTCCAGCTGAACAGCCGGCTGAAGCGGTCCTGCAGCGAATCCGCCTTATAAGGCATGGGCAGAATGCGTTCGCCGACGCGTCGCAGCAAGGTGGAGCCGAAGCCTTCGTTGGCCAGGATGCCGCATTCGGTGTACAGCGGAATCTGCCGGGTTTCGGTCAGCAATTGCAGCAGCGCCTTGCGCAGGGCCTCGCGGTATTCGGCATGGTGTTCCAGCAGATAGGACAGCGCCTGCAGATTGACGACGGCTTGTTGCGGCTTGCCGGCGTCGTCGGGGCGCAGGCACTGCAGCAGCGCGGACAGGGCGTCGAGCTGGGCCGGCGCTTGGCTGATCTGGCGCAAGGCCTGCTCCAGGCTGGGGGACTGATTGTTTTCGCTCATCTAGGGTGCTGGTTAGGGGGCTAGTGGGTGATGGGGGCGCGATTCCGGCCCATGACCTTAATGGTAGGCGCAAGCGGGCTGATTTTCCGACGCGGCGCGGATGGCCGGCGGCGCGTGGAATCGGCATCGGGGTTTAGAGATGGGGACGATTGATTCAGTTTCCAGCTTTGCTTGCAAAATCGCGCAATTGACACCTTACTGACCAGTAAGTAGAGTGCTTCGCATGACTCAAGGCCCAGATCCCAAGACCGACACCCGCAAGCGCATCCTGGACATCGCCGAGCAATTGCTGCTCAGCCGGGGCTTCAACGCTTTCAGCTACCAGCACATCAGCTCGGAGCTGGGCGTGCGCAACGCCGCCATTCATTATCACTTCCCCAAGAAAAGCGATCTGGGCGTGGCCTTGATCCAGCGTTACCGCCGGCGTTTCCAGCGCTTCATCGATCAGCAGGCGGCGCTGGATCCCCAGGCGCAGCTGGAGGCGTATTTCGGTCTGAGCGACAGCTATTACCGGCAGCACCGGCAGATCTGTCCCAGCGGCATTCTCAGTACCGAATTCCTGACGCTGCCGGAGGAAATGCAGCGGGAAGCGGCGGCCTTCATCGACGAGATGCGGCTGTGGGCGGTGGACATCACTAGGCGCGGCGCGGCCAGCGGCCAGATGCGTTACGCCGGCACGCCGGAGGCCATCGGCATGATGCTGTTCTCCGCCTTGCAAGGGGCGCTGCAGCTGGCGCGCATAGATCAGCATGCGCTGGAGACCATCAAGCAGCAAGTGCGCGCGGTGCTGGGCCTGGGCGGGCATTGAGTGCCGGAATCACGACAACAACAGAGGGGCGCTACATGGAGTACAAGAAAAACAGCATGAGCCGCATTGCCGACAAAGTGGGCAAGCTGCCGGCGGGAATGCGCAGCACGGTATTGAGCATGATGTTCGGCAAGATCGTGCCGTTTCTGTCCACCGCGGGCCTGCGTTTCGAGGAGGTGGGCCATCAGCGTTTGACGGTGTCCATCCGCAACCGCAAGAAGGTGCAGAACCACATCCGCGGCGTGCACGCCGCGGCGATGGCCCTGCTGGCGGAGACCTCGACCGGCTTCGTCGTCGGCATGAATATGCCGGACGACAAGCTGATGCTGCTCAAATCGATGAAGGTCAACTACGTGCGCCGCTCGCAAGGCGATATGCGCGCGGTGGCCAGCCTGAACGCGGAGCAGATCCAGCTGATGCACGACACGGAAAAGGGCGAGGTGCTGGTGCCGGTGCTGGTCACCGACGAATCCGGCGAATCGCCGATCGAATGCGAAATGCTGTGGGCGTGGATTCCCAAGAAACGTCCGGAACAAGGAGCGGCGGCATGATCAATCTGGAAACGATACGGATCGAGCTGAACGAACACGTGGCCTTGATCCGCCTCAATCGCGCGGACAAGGCCAATGCGCTGAACCAGCGGATGTGGCAGGACTTGCGGGCCGCCTTCGAGTGGCTGGACGACACCCCGGCCGCGCGCGTGGGCGTGCTGGCCGGCGAGGGCCGTCATTTCTGTTCCGGCATCGACCTGGGCATGCTGATGGGCGTCCAGGCGGAGATCGCCGACGATTGCGAGGCGCGCAAGCGCGAGAAATTGCGTCGTCTGATCCTGGATCTGCAGGGCTGCGTCAACAGCCTGGAGCGTTGCCGCAAGCCGGTGATCGCCGCGGTGCACGGCGCCTGCGTCGGCGGCGGCCTCGACATCGCCCTGGCGGCGGATTTCCGCTTTGCGGCCGCGGACGCGGTGTTTTCGGTGCGTGAGATCGACGTCGGCATGGTGGCGGACGTGGGCTCGCTGCAACGGCTGCCGCGGGTGGTGGGCGAAGGCCTGGCGCGCGAGCTGGCCTTGACCGGCCGCGACGCGACGGCGGAAGAAGCGTTGGCCATCCGCCTGGTCAACCGCGTGCTGCCGGATGCGGACGCGGTGCTGGCGGCGGCGCTGGAATCGGCGCGGCTGATCGCCGGCAAGTCGCCGCTGGCGATGCGCGGCTGCAAGGAGGTGCTCAATTACAGCCGAGACCACTCGGTGGCGGATGGCCTTGAATATGTGGCGAACTGGAACGCGGCGATGCTGATCTCCGAAGACATCCAGAAGGCCGGCATGGCCATCCTGACCGGGCACGCGGCGCAGTTCCGCGACTGAGCGAGGCTTGTCTCGCGGGTTTCCAATGGCGCCTTAGGGTGCCATTGTTCGTTCTTGGCCCCGTTCACCCGCCGCCGCGCTTCGTGAGCGGCGGGGCGAAAAAAAGAGGCGCGGAGCGCCTCTTCGGTTCAAGCGGTAGGACTGGGCTTACTGGGCGGCGCTGGCGGCCGGCGCGGCGGCGGCTTCGCCGCCGACGGTGGACACCACTTCCCACTTGCCGCCCTTGACCTGGTACACGGTCACCGCGCCGTTCTTGATGTCGCCCTTGTCGTCAAAGGCGATCTTGCCGGTCACGCCGGTGTAGCCGGTCTTGCCCACTTCGGCCAGATAGGTTTTGGGGTCGGTGGATTTGGCGCGTTTCATCGCGTCCACCAGCACCATCACCGCGTCGTACTCATACGGCGCGTAGATCTGCACCTCGGTGTTGAACTGCTTCTTGAACTTGTCGTTGAACGCCGCGAAGCCCGGCATCTTGTCGCGCGGCACGCCGCAGCTGGACGCGTACTGGCCGTCGGAAGCCTCGCCGGCCAGCTTGATGAATTCCGGCGTCTGCCAGCCGTCGCCGCCCATCAGCTTGGCCTTGAGGCCCAGGCGCTGCATCTGCTTGGCCAGCGGGCCGGCTTGCGCGTCCATGCCGCCGTAGAAGATCAGGTCCGGCTTGCTGGCCTTGATCGAGGTCAGAATGGCGTTGAAGTCGGTGGCGGTGTTGGTGGTGAACTCGCGTTTCACCACTTCGGCGCCCTTGCCCTTGACCGCGGCCTCGAACTGATCGGCCAGGCCCTGGCCGTAGGCGGTGCGGTCGTCGATGATGGCGATCTTCTTGGCTTTCAGACCGGTGGCGGCGAATTCGCCCAGCGCGCGGCCTTGCTGCACGTCGTTGGCGATCACGCGGAAAGTGGTCTTGAAGCCTTGCTTGGTGTAGTCCGGGTTGGTGGCGGACGGAGAGATCTGCGGAATGCCGGCGTCGGAGTAAATCTTGGACGCGGGGATGGTGGTGCCGGAGTTCAGGTGGCCCACCACGCCGGCCACGCCGGCGTCAACCAGGCGCTGCGCCACTTGGGTGCCGATCTTCGGGTCGCCCTGGTCGTCTTCCGACACCAGTTCGAATTTGAGCTTCTTGCCGCCGATCTCCACGCCGGCGGCGTTCAGGTCGGCGATGGCCAGCTTGGCGCCGTATTCATTGTCCTTGCCCAGATGGGAAATCGGACCGGACATCGGCGATACCTGGCCGATCTTGACGACGGCGCCGTCGCCTGCGGCTTGAGCCGGGGCCGAAGCCGCCTGATTGGCGGCCGGTTGCTCTTGCTTGCCGCAGGCGGCCAGGGTCATGGCGGCAGCGGCAATGACGCTGAGGCGGACATATTTGTTCATGTGATGTATCCCCTGATTCTCTATTCTGTAGACTCTAGTCATCTCTTTGTGGCCAACGGTATTTGGTGAAAATGACCATTGGTTGCGTTTGATTATGGGTAGCTGTTTGCGCGAGTGTCAATGTCAAAACCGGGGAGGGGTGCAACTATTTGTAAACTTCTTGGGTAATGGTGTGTCTAAAGCGCAAACGCCACCTGGAATAACTGACAGGTGGCGTTTCTTGTTTTTCAAGTTTTTGAATTTAAACGACTTGTTCGGATTTTTGCCGGCAGTCCGGTTTCAGGTTTTGGCGCCCAAGGCCTTGGCCCGTTCCTGGCGCAGCGGGGCGTTTTCCTCCGGGGCCTCGCACCATCCCGCCAGATTCTGTTTGATCATAGTCGAGATTGCGTGAATCCATTGCGGGTTTTCATTCAAACACGAAATGTATCGATATTCGCCGCCGCCATGGCTGAGAAAGGTCTCCTTGCCTTCCATCGCGATTTCTTCCAGCGTTTCCAGGCAATCGGCGATAAAGCCGGGACAGAGAATATCCAGCTTGCCGGTCTTGTCTTTGCCCAACTGAGCCAATACTTCGCTGGTATAAGGCTGCAGCCATTCCGCGCGGCCGAAACGGCTTTGGAAACAGACTTGGTACTCCTGTTGCGTCAAGCCCAGCGCTTCCGCCAATAAGCGTCCGGTTTTCTGGCATTCGCAGTGATAGGGGTCGCCCTTGTCGCGGGTGAAGCGAGGCACGCCGTGGAAGCTCATCACCAATTTGTCGCCGCGGCCGTGCTCGCGCCAATGCGCGCGCACTTGTTCCGCCAGCGCGCGGATATAGCCGGGGTCGTCGTGGAAATGGCGAACGGTGCGCAGCTCCGGCATATTGCGCAGCTTCATCAGCGCGCGGAAGACCTGGTCCAAGGCGGTGGCGCTGGAGGAGGCCGCGTATTGCGGATACAAGGGCAGCACCAGCAACCGTTCCACGCCTTGTTCGCGCATGCGGGCGATCACATTTTCCACCGAAGGCTCGCCGTAGCGCATGGCGAAGTCCACCACCAGATTGCGCAAGCCCATCTCGCCCAGCTGGCCCTTGATCAGCGCCGCCTGTTTGCGGGTGTGGGTGTAGAGCGGCGAACCGTCCTTTTCCCAGATCGCCGCGTATTTCTTGGCGGATTGGGCCGGGCGGGTGTTCAGGATCACGCCGTTGAGGATCAGCCACCAGAGCGCGCGCGGGATTTCGATCACGCGGCGGTCGGACAGGAATTCTTTCAGGTAGGGGCGCAGCGCCTTGGCGGTGGGCGCTTGCGGCGTGCCCAGATTCATCAGCAGCACGCCGGTCTTGGGCGCGTAGTCGTGACGAAACGGGGGTTCGGGCTTGAAATCCGCCATGCGGGACCTCTTGGTTGAGGCCGGGCGGCATGGCGCCCGGCCGGGTTTGGTGGCTTGTCTTAGTCTTCGCGGGACGGCGCCAGCACTGCGCGGTTGCCGTTGCTTTCCATCGCCGAAACCAGGCCGGCGGACTCCATTTGCTCGATCAGCCGCGCGGCGCGGTTGTAGCCTATGCGCAGATGACGCTGCACCGAGGAGATGGACGCCTTGCGCGTCTTGAGCACGATGGCGACGGCTTCATCGTAAAGCGGGTCGGCTTCGCCGTCGGATTCGCCGTCGAGGCCGGAGGACGCGCCGTCGTCGCCCTCGCTTTGGCCGGTGAGAATGCCTTCCACGTAATCCGGTCCGCCGGTGCTTTTCAGGAACTCCACCACATGGTGGACTTCCTCGTCGGCGACGAAGGCGCCGTGCACCCGCACCGGGTAGCCGGTGCCCGGCGGCAGATAGAGCATGTCGCCCTGGCCCAGCAGGGTTTCCGCGCCCATCTGGTCCAGAATGGTGCGGCTGTCTATCTTGCTGGACACCTGGAAGGCGATCCGCGTCGGGATATTGGCCTTGATCAGGCCGGTGATCACGTCCACCGACGGCCGCTGGGTGGCCAGGATCAGATGGATGCCGGCGGCGCGCGCCTTCTGCGCCAGCCGCGCGATCAATTCCTCGATCTTCTTGCCGGCCACCATCATCAGGTCGGCCAGCTCGTCGATCACCACCACGATCAGCGGCAGGGTGTCCAGCGGTTCAGGCGTTTCCGGCGACAGGCTGAAGGGGTTGGGGATCTTCTCGCCGGCCTTGTCCGCGTCCTTGATCTTCTGATTGAAGCCGGCCAGATTGCGCACGCCCAGCTTGGACATCAGCTTGTAGCGGCGCTCCATTTCCGCCACGCACCAGTTCAGCGCGTTGGCGGCCTGTTTCATATCGGTGACCACCGGGGCCAGCAGATGCGGAATGCCTTCGTAGATCGACAATTCCAGCATCTTGGGGTCGACCATGATCAGCCGCACTTCCTTGGGCGTGGACTTGTAGAGCAGGGACAAGATCATCGCGTTGATGGCCACGGATTTGCCGGAGCCGGTGGTGCCGGCCACCAGCACGTGCGGCATCTTGGCGAGGTCGGCGGACACGGGCTGGCCGGCGATGTCCTTGCCCAGCGCCATGGTCAGCCGGGAGGCCATGTTCTGGTAGCCGTCGGAGCCGACGATTTCCGACAGACGCACGATCTGGCGTTTAGGATTGGGCAGCTCCAGGCCCATATAGGTTTTGCCGGGAATGGTCTCCACCACGCGGATGGACACCAGGGACAGCGCGCGCGCCAGGTCCTTCATCAGGTTGACCACCTGAGCGCCCTTGACGCCCACCGCGGGCTCCACCTCGTAGCGGGTGATCACCGGGCCGGGATAGGCGGCCACCACTTTGACGTCGACGCCGAAGTCGGCCAGCTTGCGTTCGATCAGCCGCGAGGTGTATTCCACCGTGTCCTGCGATACCGGCTCCTGCTGCTCCTTGGGCGCTTCCAGCAGCGTCAGGCCGGGCAGCGCGCTGTCCTTGGGATCGGCGAACAAGGAGTGCTGCACCGGCTTTTGCGCCTTGGTGGACAGCGGCACGTCCAGCACCGGCGGTTCGATGCGCAGAGGGATTTTCTCTTCGTTCTTCTTTTTCTCGGTGGTGATCTTGGCTTCGCGCTTCTGCGCGGTTTCCTTGCCGATTTCCCTGTCCTTGCGCGCCTGCCAGCTGTGCCACAGCTTCAGGGCGCCGTCTTCCAGCGCGCCGCCCAGGCGTTCCATGATGTCCAGCCAGGACAGGCCGGTGAACAGGGAGAAGCCGATGGCGGCCAGCACGCTGAGCAAGAGATAGGCGCCGGACAGGCCCAGGCCGTGGGCGATGCCTAGGCCGATGAAATGCCCCAGCATGCCGCCGGCGGACAGCGGCAGGTTCAGCGCTTTTTCGGCCAGGATGATGGCTTCAATGCTGGCGCTGGAAAACAGCAGCAGCAGAAAGCCGCCGATGGCGGCGACGGTGATGGGATTGAGCTTGAAGCCCAGGGTTTCCATCCGCTGATAGCCCCAGGCGATGGCCACCAGGCAGAACACCACCAGCCACCAGGCGGACAGGCCGAACACATAGAGCAGCATATCGGACAGCCAGGCGCCGAAAGCGCCGCCGTAGTTGCGCACCGTGGGGTCGGAAGAGCTGTGGGACCAGGAGGGGTCGAGCGGGGAGTAGCTGGCCAGCACCAGCACCAGATAGACGGCCAGCACGGCCATCAGCAGCCACCACGCCTCGCGCAGCAGCGAGGCCAGCTGCGGCGGCAGCGGCGTCTGGCTGTTTTTGACTACGGCTTTGCGCTTGAAAAGTCGCATTTTTCTCTTGTTCGGCTATGACTGTCGCTGATTATAGCCTGACACGCCCGGTTTAAGCGTGTCGGAATGTATTCAGTTCCGCTGACAAGACTTGATGGCGTTCCCTATTGAAACGCTTAGCGGGGATACAGCGCGCCGAGTACGCGTCCGCCGGCGGCGCCGGTCACTTCCGGCAGGTTGCCGGCCAGGCGGCGCAAGAAGCGCCAGCCCAGCCAGGCGAAGGCGGCGGCTTCCACTTGGTGCTCGGGCAGGCCCAGCGCGGCGGTGCCGGCGATGGCTTGCTCCGGCAGCAGCGCGGCCAGCCGGCGCATCAGCGCGCCGTTGCGCGCGCCGCCGCCGCAGACGAAGACCGTCTGATTGCCGGGGCAGTGCAGGGCGATGGCTTGGGCGATGCCGCGCGCGCTCAGTTCCAGCAGCGTGGCTTGCACGTCCGCGGCGGGCACATGGCGGCCCAGCAGCTTTTGCTCCAGCCAGGGCAGGTCGAACAGATCGCGTCCGGTGCTCTTGGGTGGCGGCAGACGGAAGAAGGGTTCGTCCAGCAAGGCCTGCAGCAGCGAGTTCTCCACCGCGCCCTGGGCCGCCCACTGGCCGTCGGCGTCGTAGGGCCGGCCCTGATGACGCAGGCACCAGGCGTCCATCAGCATATTGCCGGGGCCGCAGTCGAAGCCGACCACCGCCTGGCCCGGATGCAGCCGGGTCAGATTGCTGATGCCGCCGATGTTCAGGATCACGCGGTTTTGTTCCGGCGCGCCGAACACCGCCTGGTGGAAGGCCGGCACCAAGGGCGCGCCTTGGCCGCCGGCGGCCAGGTCGCGGCTGCGGAAGTCGGCGATCACGTCGATGCCGCTCAGTTCGGCGAGGCGGGCCATATTGCCGATTTGCCAGGTGTAGCCGGCGTCCGGCGCGTGACGTATGGTCTGGCCGTGGCTGGCGACGGCGGCGATGTCGGCCGGCTTCAGTCCCTCGGCCGCCAGCAGGCCGTTGACGGCCTGAGCGTAGAGTTCGGCCAGTTCATTGGCCAGCCGGGCGGCGCGGTCCAGTTCGTTGTCGCCGATCGCCTGCAGCGCCAGCGCCTGTTCGCGCAGCCGCGGCGGGTAGGCGACGAAGTGGTCGGCTTCCACGCTGGGCGCGCCCTGTTCGTCGAAGCGCACCAGCACGGCGTCGACGCCGTCCAGGCTGGTGCCGGACATCAGTCCGATCAAGCGTTCATTCATCAGTCTAGCAATGCGATATTGGTGGGCAGTTCGCGCAGCAGTTTCAGGTGCGCGGTCAGCGATTGGTTGCCGGATTTGAACTCGGCCAGCTGGGTGGCGCTCAGGCCCGGGGTCGGCAGCGCGTTGGTGGCCGGGTCCACCGCCTGGCCGTTGATCCGCACTTCAAAGTGCAGATGCGGGCCGGTGGAGCGGCCGGTGCTGCCGACATAGCCTATCACCTCGCCGGCCTTGACGCTCTTGCCGGAGCGGGCGCCTTGGGCGAAGCGGCTCATGTGCGCGTACAGCGTGGTCATTTTCTGATTGTGGCGGATTTCCACCATATTGCCATAGCCGTTTTGACGCTCCACCTTGACCATGGTGCCGTCTGCCGGGGCGATGATGGGGGTGCCGGTGACGGCGGCGTAATCCACGCCGGAATGCAGGCGCAGCGAGCGCAGGATCGGGTGTTTGCGGAAGCCGAAGCCGGAGCTGATGCGGGCGTTGGCCACCGGCTGGTGGCTGAAGCCCTGTTTGATCGGCTTGCCTTGCGCGTCGTAATAGGCGCCGGATTCGCTGTCGTGGGCGAAGTAGAACGCCTGGTGCAGCTTGCCGGAGCGCTGGATTTCCACCGCCAGCAGGTTGCCGGCGGCGATGGGCGCGCCGTTGTAGAGCAGGGTTTCGTACACCAGATTGATGCGGTCGCCCTTGCCCAGGGAATTGATGTTGAACTGATCGGCGAAGATTTCCGTCAGCTGGGCGCGGATGTCGCGCGGCACCTGGGCCTTGGCCAGCGCGGCGCCGACCGAGCGGGTGATCAGCAGCGAGCGCACCGTCTGCACCGCCTCGGTGGCGATCGGGTCGGCGCTGGCCTGCCATTCGCCTTTGACCTTTTCGATGGCCACCAGCACCTGTTCGCCGTTCTCGTCGTCATTGAGGAAGCGCAGGCCGAAGAGTTCGCCCAGATCGTTGGTTTGCACCGACAGCGTGGCGCCGGTCTTCAACTTGAGCAGGTCCTTGGACAAGGGGCTGGAGTGCAGGAAGCGGTTGGCTTCGCTGTCGCGGATGCCCAGCCGGTTCAACACGCGGGCGATGGTGTCGCCTCGCTGTATCGCCTCGTCCCGCCAATAACGGGTGCCGCTCTCGCTGAAGCTGAAGGCGGGCAGGCTGAGTTGTTCGGTCACTTCTTTTTGCTGGATGTCCGCGGCGGCGGGTTGGGCGCCGTTCTGAGCCACGGCGAAAGCGGTGGCCATGCCGAACAAGGGCAGGGAGGCGGCCGCGCCGATCAAGCTCAGATGGTGGTTCATCAGCTTGTGGAAGCATTTTTGCGGGATATGTAGCAGTTTGCGATAATCCATCGTTCACTATAAAAGGCTGGCCATGAGCCAACCTTATGTAAATTCCGTATTTGCCAATCACAGGCCTTGCGGCCGCGTCTCAACATTTGGGGAGCTTGCGCGGCATAAGTTCCTGTGCAAACTGTAAATTATAGCCGCGATTCTGGATGCTATCCGCCTGATTTCGCCGGGCGCCCATGCCAGGGCGTTTTTGCAAGGCTTTGATATTACTTCGATCTTGTCATCCATGTGTAGCGATAAATGAAATTGACATTGTTGTTGCCCGGTCTGCTCTGGCTGGACGGCCACGACGGCGCCGATGTGTGCAAGGGCCTGGATTTGCCCGCCTTGCAGCGTCTGCTGGGCCAGGGCGAACGCGCCGCCAGGCCGGCGGCGCTGAGCGAACTGTTGACCGCGCCGTGGCGCGGCTCCGCGGCGGGTCTGGCGCGGCTGCGGGCGCGCGGCGCCGGCCTGCCGGCGGAGCGGGGGGACTGGCTGCTGGCCGATCCGGTGCATGTGCGCGTGGACCGCGACCGCGCCTTGCTGGCCGATATCGGCGTGATGAGCTTGAGCCAGGCCGAGGCTGAAATCCTGGCCGACGCGGCGAACCGTCATTTCGCCGACGACGGCTGGCGCATCCACCCGCTGGAGCCGGGCCGCTGGCTGCTGCAGCTGGACGCGCCGGCCGCCGCGAGCTTCAGTCCGCTGCCGGACGTGGTGGGCGAGGACATCAACGCGCATTTGCCGCAGGGCGAGCGCGGCCTGGACTGGAGCCGGCTGCTGAATGAATTGCAGATGCTGTTGTACGCCCATCCATTGAACGACGAGCGCGAGGCGCGCGGCGAACTCGGCGTCAACAGCCTGTGGCTGTGGGGCGGCGGCGCGGAGCCGGGCTGGCGCGCGCCGGCCGAGCAGGTGTTCGCCGACGAGGACTGGCTGGGCTGGATCGCCGCCGAGGCCGGCGAGCCCTGCTTGCCGGCGCCTTACGATTTTTCCGGCTTCGTCGATCAGGCCGGCGGCCGCGACAGCCTGCTGGTGCTGGACGGGCTGCAGGCGGCGGCGCAGTACCGCGACGCCTGGGGCTGGCGCGAGGCGCTGCAGCGCCTGGAGCGCGACTGGTTCGCGCCCTTGCTGCAGGCGCTGCGCCAGGGTCGGATCGACAGCCTGGTCTTGCGCGCGCACGGCCCCGAGGGGCTGGAGCTGAGGGCGCGCCGCAACGACCTGTGGAAATTCTGGAAGCGGCCGCTGCCGCTGTCCGCCTTGTATTGAGAAAATATGTCCCAAATCGTTTCCCGAACCATTCCCGCCGACACGCATGAGCAATTGCTGCGCCAGGGCCTGAGCCCACTGATGGCGCGGCTGTACGCCGCGCGCGGCATCTGCGACTGCGCCGAGCTGGATTACGGCCTCAAGGCCTTGCTGCCCTATCAGAGCCTGAAAAACATCTTGCCGATGGCGCGCCGCCTGGCCGACGCCATCGCCGGCCGGCAACGGCTGCTGGTGGTGGCCGATTACGACGCCGACGGCGCCACCGCCTGCGCGGTGGCGGTCAAGGGCCTGTCCATGCTGGGCGCGCGCGTCGACTTCATCGTGCCCAACCGCTTCGAATACGGCTACGGCCTGACGCCGGAGATCGTTGAGCTGGCCGCGCGCCAAAGCCCGGACATCATCGTCACCGTGGACAACGGCATCGCCAGCGTGGACGGCGTGCTCGCCGCCAAGGCGCGAGGCATCGAGGTGCTGGTCACCGATCACCACCTGCCGGGCGACACCTTGCCGGAGGCGCTGATCGTCAATCCCAATCAGCCGGGCTGCGAATTCCCGTCCAAGAACCTGGCCGGCGTCGGCGTGATGTTCTACGTGCTGATGGCCTTGCGCGCCGAAATGCGCCAGCGCGGCGTCTTCGACGAGCGCGGTCAGCCCAATCTGGGCGAACTGCTGGATTACGTGGCGCTGGGCACGGTGGCCGACGTGGTGCGGCTGGACCAGAACAACCGCACCCTGGTGGAAAACGGCCTCAAGCGCATGCGCGCCGGCCGCATGGCGCCGGGCATCGCCGCCTTGTTCCGCGTCGCCGGCCGCGCCCATTACAAGGCCAACACCTTCGATTTGGGGTTCACGCTGGGCCCGCGCTTGAACGCCGCCGGCCGTTTGGACGACATGAGCCTGGGCATCGCCTGCCTGCTGTCCGGCAACGAGGAGCAGGCGCAGCGGTTGGCGCAGCAGCTGGATCAGCTCAACCGCGAGCGGCGCAGCATAGAACACGGCATGCAGGACGAGGCGCTGGCGGCGCTGTCCGGCATCGACGCCGACAACCGCTATACGCTGACCCTGTTCCGCGACGACTGGCATCAGGGCGTGGTGGGCATCGTCGCCTCCCGGCTCAAGGAACGCTTCCACCGGCCGGCCATCGTGTTCGCGCCCGGCGACAACGGCGAGATCAAGGGCTCGGGCCGCTCGATTCCCGGCTTCCATCTGCGCGACGCGCTGGACCTGGTGTTCAAGCGCCATCCCGGCCTGATCCTCAAGTTCGGCGGCCATGCGATGGCGGCCGGCCTTAGCCTGCGTCAATCGCGCTTTGACGAATTCCAGCGCGCCTTCGAGGCGGTGGCGCGCGAACTGCTGGAAGAGCGTCACCTGACCCGCACCATAGAAACCGACGGCAGCCTGGCGCCGCGCGAATTGAACCTGGCGTTCGCCGAGCAATTGGCGGCCGAAGTGTGGGGCCAGGGCTTCCCGGTGCCGTATTTCCACGACCGCTTCGCGGTGATGAGCCAGCGCGTGGTCGGCGACAAGCACCTGAAGCTGCGGCTGGCGCGCGACGGCGAGGAGTTCGACGCCATGCTGTTCAATCAGGTGGAGTGGCTGCCGGACAATGTCGACGCGGTCTACCAGTTGATCGCCAACGAGTGGCAGGGCCGCAAGGAACTGCAAGTGTATTTGCAGCACTGGGCGGCGACGGATCTGGAGCGGAAGATCCCTGGTGTTTAACGATCTTGCGCTCTGGAAGTTGGCGTGGCTGCTGGCCCTGCTTGCTTGGCCGCTGGTGCTGGGCATCCTGCTCTTGCTGATGGCCTGGGGCTTGCTGAGCCGGGGGCGGTTCGGCGCGGCGCTCAAATGGGGAGGCGGCGTCCTTGCCGTGGTTTTCAGCGTTTGCGTGTGGCTCGCCCCGGCCGAAGCCGTCTGGCGTGAGCCTTTGCAACTATTCGGTGTGTTTCTCGCGCTGGCCTTGTTGTTCTGGAGCGCCGCTTTAATTCATTTATGGAGAGCCCGGCAATGAGCATGCCGTTGGTCGCGATACTGGCTGCGCTGGTCGCGGGTTTGGGAGGCTGGGCCGCAGCCGGAATCATGGGCGCGCGCCGGCGCGAGTCGGAGTTGCAGGATTGGACGCAGCGCCTGGCCACGCAGACGGCGCAGTTGGAAAGCGCCAGGGAGTTGTTGCAGGAGGCGCGGCATAAGGAAGGCAAACTGGCGGAGGCCCAGCAGCAGGCCGCGGCCTATTGGTCGGCGATGCAGGAGCACTCCAAGCAACTGGAGGATATGCGTCAGCAGCGCGGCAAGCAGGCGGAGCGCTTGGAGCAACTGAGCGCTGAGCTGACCCGGCTCACCGCGCGCGAGCAGGAGCTGGCGACCTTGCTGGAGCAGGAGCGTGGCCAGAACGCCGAAAAGCTGGCCTTGTTGACCGAGGCGCGCGAAAGCATGGCGGGGCAGTTCAAGGCCTTGGCCGGCGACATCCTGGAAGAGAAGGCCAAGCGCTTCACCGAGCAGAACCAGCAGAACCTCGGCCATCTGCTCGGGCCTTTGCAGCAGCGGCTGCAGGATTTCGGCAAGCTGGTGCAGGACAGTTATGAAAAAGACAGCCAGGGGCGCTTGTCGCTGGAGGCGGAGCTCAAGCGCCTGCAAGAACTCAACAGCCGGCTGGGCGACGACGCCATCGCGCTGACCAGGGCCTTGACCGGCGCCAGCAGCAAGGCGCAGGGCTCCTGGGGCGAGATGGTGCTGGAGCGGGTGCTGGAAACCTCCGGCCTGCACAAGGACCGCGAATACCGGGTGCAAGTGTCCGACGTGGTGGCAGGCGAGGACGGCAACCGCCGCTACCAGCCCGACGTGGTGATAGACCTGCCGGAAGGCAAGCAGCTGGTGGTGGATTCCAAGGTGTCCTTGAACGCCTATGTGCGCTACACCGCCGCCGAGGACGAGGCCGAGCGCGCGGCGGAAATGAAGGCGCATGTCGCGGCCATCCGCAACCACATCCGCACCTTGTCGGAGAAGCGCTACCAGGACCTGTACCGCTTGAACACCCTGGACTTCGTGTTCATGTTCATCCCGGTGGAGCCGGCCTATCTGCTGGCGGTGCAGCAGGACATGAGCTTGTTCAACGAGGCCTTCGAGCGCCGCATCATGATCGTCGGCCCCAGCACCCTGCTGGCGACGCTGCGCACCGTGGCCAGCATCTGGCGCTACGAATACCAGAACCAGAACGCCCAGGAGATCGCGCGCCAGGGCGGGGCGATGTACGACAAATTCGTCGGCTTCGCCGCCAATCTGGAAAAGCTGGGCAAGCAGCTGGACGTGGCGCGGGACAGCTTCGGCGACGCGATGAAGCAGCTGTCCAGCGGCCGCGGCAACCTGGTCGCCAGCGCCGAGCGCCTGCGCAAGCTGGGGGTGCGCAATAACAAGCAATTACAGCAGCATCTTAAACTGGGCGCGGCGGAAGACGAGGGCGCGGAAGGGGCGGAAGAGCCCGGTCCGGACTGACGGAAGTCCGTTGGAGATGACCGTTTCGTGATAGAATACGAGCTGTCATTACCTATGCTGGCCGCCCTGCGGCGGGCGCGTGAATGCACCCGCAATCGCAGCGCGGCCTGTTCATCCTTACGAATCAAGAAACTATGACCGATAACCAGTTCGCCAAGGAAACCATCCCCATCAGCCTCGAAGAGGAGATGCGCCGCTCTTATCTGGATTACGCGATGAGCGTGATCGTGGGCCGCGCCTTGCCTGATGTGCGCGATGGCCTGAAGCCGGTGCACCGTCGGGTGCTGTACGCCATGCACGAGCTGTCCAACGACTGGAACCGCGCGTACAAGAAATCGGCGCGTATCGTTGGCGACGTGATCGGTAAATACCACCCGCACGGCGATAGCGCGGTATACGACACCATCGTGCGTCTGGCGCAGGATTTTTCGCTGCGCTACCCCTTGGTGGATGGTCAGGGCAACTTCGGTTCGGTGGACGGCGACAACGCCGCCGCGATGCGGTACACCGAGATCCGCATGGCGCGCATCGCCCACGAGCTGCTGGCCGACATCGAGAAGGAAACCGTGGACTTCGGTCCCAACTACGACGGTTCCGAGCACGAGCCGCTGATTCTGCCGGCCAAGATCCCCAATCTGCTGATCAACGGTTCCTCCGGCATCGCCGTGGGCATGGCCACCAATATTCCGCCTCACAATCTGAACGAGGTGGTGGACGCCTGCCTGGCCTTGCTGGCCAACAGCGAGCTGACCATTGACGAGCTGATCGACATCATTCCGGCGCCGGACTTCCCCACCGCGGGCATCATCTACGGCACCGCCGGCGTCAAGGAAGGCTACCGCACCGGCCGCGGCCGCGTGATCATGCGCGCGCGCGTCCATTTCGAAGACATCGGCAAGGGCGACCGCCAGGCCATCATCGTCGACGAGATCCCGTACCAGGTGAACAAGGCGCGGCTGCTGGAACGCATCGGCGAGCTGGTGCGCGACAAGCAGATTGAAGGCATTTCCGACCTGCGCGACGAATCCGACAAGTCCGGCATGCGCGTGGTGATCGAGCTCAAGCGCGGCGAAATGCCGGAAGTGGTGCTCAACCACCTGTACAAGCTGACCCAGCTGCAAGACAGCTTCGGCATCAATATGGTGGCGCTGGTGGACGGCCAGCCGCGCTTGCTGAACCTGAAGCAGATTCTGGTGGAGTTCCTGCGTCACCGCCGCGAAGTGGTGACCCGCCGCACCATCTTCGAACTGCGCAAGGCGCGCGAACGCGGCCACATCCTGGAAGGCCTGGCCGTCGCGCTGTCCAACGTCGACGAAATCATCGCGCTGATCAAGGCGTCTGAAACCCCGCCGCAAGCCAAGATCGCGCTGATGGAGCGCGAATGGCGTTCGCCGTTGGTGGAGGAAATGCTGTCCCGCGTGGATCAGGACAAGGCGCGCCCGGACGGGCTGGCGGAAGAGTTCGGCCTCAAGGCCAGCGGCTACCGCCTGTCCGACGCCCAGGCCCAGGCCATCCTGGAGATGCGCCTGCAACGCCTGACCGGTCTGGAACAGGACAAGATCGTCGCCGAATACCGCGACATCATGGCGGTGATCCTGGACCTCCTGGACATCCTGGCCAAGCCGGAGCGCATCAACCAGATCATCAGCGAAGAACTGACCGCCATCCGCGCCCAGTTCGGCGACGCGCGCCGTTCCGAGATCGAGCCTTTCGGCGGCGACATCAATATCGAGGACCTGATCACCCCGCAGGACATGGTGGTGACCATTTCCCATACCGGCTACATCAAGGCCCAGCCGATCGACGACTACAGCGCCCAACGGCGCGGCGGCCGCGGCAAGCAGGCGGCGGCCACCAAGGACGACGATTTCATCGACACCTTGTTCGTGGCCAATACCCACGACTTCGTGCTGTGCTTCTCCAGCCGCGGCCGTTGCTACTGGCGCAAGGTTTACGATCTGCCGCAGGGCGGCCGTCAGAGCCGCGGCAAACCCATGGTCAACGTGCTGCCGCTGGAAGAGGGCGAGAAGATCAACGCGCTGCTGCCGGTCAAGGAATTCCGCGACGACCAGTACGTGTTCATGGCCACCGCCGACGGCACCGTGAAGAAGACGCCGCTGCGCGCCTTCTCCAAGCCGCGCGCGGCCGGCATCATCGCCATCAATCTGGACGAGGGCAATTATCTGATCGGCGTGGCGCTGACCTGCGGCAAGAGTGTGGCCGGCCAGGGCGACGAGGATGACGAGGTCATCGTAGAAGAAGACATCGCGGTTGAAGGCGAGCTGATCGAGGACGGCCTGCCGGTCGAGGGCGATCAGGTGATGCTGTTCTCCGACGCCGGCAAATCGGTGCGCTTCAGCGAAAGCCAGGTGCGGCCGATGGGACGCACTTCCAGAGGCGTGCGCGGCATGAAGCTGGGCGAAGGCCAGAAGCTGATCTCCCTGCTGGTGACCAACTCCGAAGACCAGATGGTGCTGACCGCCAGCAACGGCGGCTACGGCAAACGCACCCGTACCGGCGACTTCCGCCTGACCAGCCGCGGCACCCAGGGCGTGATCGCCATGGACCTGACCGACAAGACCGGCTTCAAGCTGGTGGCCGCCAGCCTGGTGGAGGAAACCGACGACGTGATGCTGATCACCACCGGCGGCGTGCTGATCCGCACCAAGGTGGCCGAAGTGCGCGAAACCGGGCGTTCCGCCCAGGGCGTGCGCCTGATCAATCTGGACGAAGGCGAGCAGCTGATCGGCCTGGAGAAAGTGGCCGAGGGCGATAGCGACGACGAGGCGGACGCGCTGGAAGGCGAAGACGGCGTCGAAGCCGCCGACGAGGGCGGCGAGGCATGATTCCGACGCCGGCCAATCCCGAAGTGCTGGAGGCGATGAGCCAGCTTTTTGTCTCCTTTCCGCACTGTCGCGCCCTGGGTTTCCAGTACATCGGCACCGAGGGGCGCCGGCCCACTCTGAAAGTGGACTGGCGCGAGGACTTGGTCGGCAATCCGGTCACCGGCATCCTGCACGGCGGGGTGATCACCTCGCTGGTGGACACCTGCAGCGCGGTGGCGGTGACGGCGCATCTGCCGGAGATGGAAACCATCGCCACGCTGGATCTGCGCATCGATTACCTGAAGGCGGCCACGCCGGGCAAGCCCATCTTCTGCCGGGCGGAATGTTATCGCCTGGCCAGCCAGATCGCCTTTACCCGCGCCGTGTGCTACCACGAATCGCCCAGCGATCCGATCGCCCACGGCGTGGCCACCTTCATGCGCGAATCCAGCCGTACGCCGATGTTGCCGGAGGCCGCCGCATGAGCCGCTTCATGGAACGTTTCAACACGCTGCGCGATCAAAAAGCCTATGCGCTCATCGTGGAAGAACTGCCCTACATCAAGCTGATGGGGGTGGAGCTGGGCGAGGACGAGGCCGGCGAGCTGTTGTTTCAGCTGCCCTTTTCCGAGCGCAACGTCGGCAACACCGCCTTGCCGGCGCTGCACGGCGGGCTGATCGGCGGCTTTCTGGAAAGCTCGGCGATGCTGCACCTGATGTGGAACCGCGAATCGCTGGAAACGCCGAAAATCGTCGATTTCTCGCTGGACTATCTGCGTCCGGGCCGGCCGCAAACCCTGTACGCCAAGTGCGAGATCACCAAGCAGGGCAAGCGGGTGGCCAATGTGCTGATCGAAGCCTGGCAAGAAGACCGGCGAAAGCCGGTTGCCGTGGCGAGAGCCCACTTCCTGCTCAGTCAGTAAGCTATAACAAAGGCCCGGCGCTTAGCGATCGGGCCTTGTCGCATACCAAGGCCCGAAAGTTCGCCGGTGCGGGCGCCAAGGGCCGTCAACGCAAATAGAGGATGAACATGGCCAAAGTGTACAACTTCTCCGCCGGCCCCGCCGTGCTGCCGCACCAGGTGCTGGCCGAAGCGCAAAGCGAAATGCTGGACTGGCACGGCTCCGGCATGTGCGTGATGGAAATGAGCCATCGCGGCAAGGAGTTCATGGAGATCATCCATGATGCCGAGCACGATCTGCGCGAGCTGATGGGCATTCCCGCCAACTACAAAGTGCTGTTCCTGCAAGGCGGCGCCTCGCTGCAGTTTTCCCAGGTGCCGCTGAACCTGCTGGGCGAGCGCGACAGCGTGGACATCGTCAACACCGGCCACTGGTCCAAGCTGGCGATCAAGGAAACGCGCCGCTACGCCAAGGTGAACGTGGCGGCCAGCAGCGAAGACCGCAATTTCGCCTACGTGCCGGACGAAGCCGGCTGGCAGCGCGATCCCAAGGCGGCCTATCTGCATTACACCTCCAACGAGACCATAGGCGGCCTGCAATTCCCCTTCGTGCCGCAAAGCCTGCCGGACGTGCCGCTGGTCTGCGACATGTCCTCGGACTTCCTGTCGCGGGAAGTGGACGTCAGCCAGTTCGGCCTGATCTACGCCGGCGCGCAGAAAAACATCGGCCCGTCCGGCCTGGTGGTGCTGATCGTGCGCGAAGATCTGCTGGGCAAGGCGCGGGCCGATTTGCCCACCATGCTCAACTACCAGGTGCACGCCGACGCCGATTCCATGTACAACACGCCGCCCACCTTCCCGATCTACATCTCCGGCCTGGTGTTCAAATGGCTGAAGGAGCAGGGCGGCGTCAAATCCATCGCCACCCGCAACGAGGAAAAGGCCGGCTTGCTCAATCATGTGATCGAGTCCAGCGGCGGCTTCTACCACACTCATATCGACGCGCCGTTCCGCTCGCGGATGAACGTGGTGTTCCGCTTGAAGGAAGAAGCGCTGGAGGAGACCTTTTTGCTGGAAGCGCGCAAGAACGGCCTGATCCAGCTGAAAGGACACCGCGCGGTGGGCGGCATCCGCGCCTCCATCTACAACGCGATGCCGATCGAGGGCGTCAAATCGCTGGCCAACTTCATGCAAGACTTCGCCCGCATGCACGGCTGAGCCGTCGCGCACGCCTTCCAGCCCGCCGTTAGGCGGGCTTTTTCATGGCGGAGGCGAACGAAGCCGCCGCGCCGCGGTCTATCCCCGGTCGCCGCCGAATGGCCGGCGGCCGGCAGCCAAGAACAGGAGTGAAATGATGAAATCCGCCGTATTCGCCGTACTGGCCCTGAGCAGCGCGGCCGCGCTGGCCAAACCGCTGACCTTGCCGGAGATCCCGGCCGGACAGCGCCAGATCGTCAACTACGTCTGCGCCGACGGCGCCAAGCTGACGGTCAAGTATTACAACGTCAAGAACGGCCAGAGCTTCGCCGTATTGCCGATCAAGGGCAAGACCATGCTGCTGAGCAATGTGCTGTCCGGTTCCGGCGCCAAATACGCGGCCGAGCAATACAGCTGGTGGACCAAGGGGCCGGAAGGCTCGTTGCGCGACGAAATCGCCGACAAGGCCTTGCTGGACGACTGCAAGGAAAGCCGGCGCTAAGAGCCGGGCCTCAGACGCGCGGCAGATCGTAAACAGGTTCTAAGGCGCCGCGTCGGCGTCGGACGCCGCCGCCCGCGCGGCGTCCAGTTCCGGGCGCAGCAGAAACTCGCGCAGCGGCATCGGCCGCGCAAACAGATAGCCTTGCAGCCAGCCCACGTCCAGGCGGGTCAGGTAGGCGCGCTGGGCCTCGGTTTCCACCCCTTCCGCCACGATTTCCAGTTTCAATTTGTGCGCCAGTTCCGCCACGCTGTCGACAATGTGGCTGGACGGCGCGTCCGCGCCTATGCTGGCGGTAAAGCTCTTGTCTATCTTGATGCCGTCCAGCGGCAGCTGTTGCAGATAGACCAGGCTGGAATGGCCGGTGCCGAAATCGTCTATCGCGATCTTCACCCCCAGCTCGCGCAGCCGCGCCAGCCGCGCGCAGGCCTCCGGCGTGGGCTCCACCATCTCTCTTTCCGTCAGCTCCAGCACCAGATTCAGCCCCCCGGGCGGGAAGTGGGCGAGAAATTGCCGGCAGTCCCCCAGCAAGACGTCGTCGCGCAGATGAGCGGCGGTGATGTTGATGCCCAGGTGAAATTGAGGTGGCAGCCGGCTCCGTCCCAGGGTCCGCGCCAGTTGGCGCATCATCTGCCGCGTCATCGGCACGATCATGCCGCAATCCTCGGCGCGCGGAATGAACAGGTCCGGCCGGATCAGGCCGTCGCGCGGATGGCGCCAGCGCATCAGCGCCTCCGCGCCTTGCCAGCCCAGCCCGTCCGGGCGCACCACCGGTTGCAAAAAGGGCTCGAACTCGCCGTTGTCCAGCGCGCGCTGCAATTCCACGGTGGGCGAGGCCGGCCGGTTCAGCTGCCAGCGCAGCGCGGCGGCCAGCACCAGGCCCAGGGCCGCCATGCTGAGAAACACCAGCTCGTAGCTGTTGGCCATCTGGCGGTACAGGTCGCGGTGGTTGAAGCCGCTGATCACGGCATAGGGGTGGCGGGGGGAGGCGCGTTCTATGGTGAGCAGATCGAAGGACGGGCTGGGGTTGAGGTGTACCGCGTGGTCCGGCCCTATCCAGTGCGGACCTACGCGCATATAGACCGGACTGTAGTCGCTGGCCATGTCCAGGCTGAACTGCAGATGCAGGCCGTCGATGGCGATGTAGATGGCCGTCGGACCCGCTTGCTTGCGGTAGATGATCAAGGGCCGATCCGGCGTCAGCTCGTTGCCGGACATCAGGCGCAGTTCGGTGGCCGACCGCGGCGTGTCCGGCGGCGAAATCTGCCGGTGGTAGACGCCGAACAGCGAGGAGCAATAAAGAATGCCGCCGCGTTCCAGGGTGACGCTGCGGATGAAGGGCACGATGGTGACTTGTTTGCGCAGCGCCTGTTCAATCCGCGAACACGGCTGGCCGGTCAGCGGAGCGACGGTGACGGTGGCCTGTTCCGCGTAGTCCAGCATCAGATCCAGCATGTTTTCCGCCTGGCTCGTCTGCAGGGTGGCCTGCTGCCGCAGCCGGTTGCTTTCCTGCCAGTAAACGATGGGGGTGATCACGGCCAGCGGCAGGAGCGCGGCGACGCCGATCAACAGCCAGCGGCTGATGCGGGCGGGCAGGGTGAGGCGGCGGGACATCATGGCGCGGATGCGGAAGTCGGCATGGTTCATGATATACGAGGGCCGCCGCCGTTGCCGGGCCGGCTAGCGCTCCGCCGCTTCCGGCTGCGACAGGTAGACCAGGCTCAGCAGGATGAAGCCGATGAAGGCGTAGGCCTTCATCTGGCCGTTCCACTGGCTGGCCCACATCGCGAAGTATTCTCCGCCTATCACCGCGAAACCGGTGTACCAGACCAGCAGCGCCGGAACGCAGCCCAGCGTGAACAGCGTCTTGCCGCGCAGATAGGCGTCCTCGCGTCCGCATAGCGCGCCGCGCAGCATGGCGCCGCCGCCCCAGGCGCAGATCAGGCCGAACAGCAGCTCGCCGGCGATGATGGCCAGATAGGCGGCCTGCTGCAAGCCGGGATCGGTGATGGCCCGGCTTTTCAGCGCGTGGCCGTTAAACCAGGGTTCCATGCCGTCCATGGCCAGCACATGGCGGACGAACTGCCAATTGCTGTCGTAGTCCAGCATATTGCCGCTGGCCGCCAGCAGGCCGAACAGGGCGATGGAGAGCGCGAGCAGGCTTTTCAGGCCTTGCTGGGCGCGGCGCAAAGAGGGCAGATGCATGGGATTTCCTTATCGTGAGGGATGGGGCGATTGTGCCAGCGCGGCAAGATGCTGGGAATGGCCGGCGCCGGCGTAAAAAAACCCCGCGCAAGCGGGGTTGGGACGGTTTTGGAGCACTGGCTTAGAACCAGCGGCCGTAGCGTTTGATGTAAAGGGTTTTGACGATCTGGGTCAGCGTCATATAGCCCAGCATGGTCGCCAGCAGCCACCAGAAGTAGCTGGGGTCCAGCTTGACGAAGCCGATGCTGTCCGCCAGCGGCGAGAACGGCAGGTAGCAGCCGATGGCGATGGCCACCGAGGTGGACAGCAGGACCGGCAGCGAGGCGGTGCTTTGCAGGAAGGGGATCTTGCGCGTGCGCAGCATGTGCACCACCAGGGTCTGCGACACCAGGCCTTCGATGAACCAGCCGGAGTGCATGATGCTGGCGCCGCCGTCGCTGACGCCATGAGCCAGGCCGGCGTAGTAGGCCGCGCCGGCGCCGAACACCGTCCACATCAGCGTGTAGGTGGTGATGTCGAACACCGAGGAGGTGGGGCCCAGCCACAGCATGAAGCGCTTGATGTTGTTGGCTTCCCACTTGCGCGGCTTCTTCAGGAACTCCGGATCCATCTTGTCCCAGGGCAATACCATCTGCGATACGTCGTAGACCAGGTTCTGGATCAAGAGGTGCATCGCCAGCATCGGCTCCCAAGGCAGCCAGGCCGAGGCCACCAGCACCGAGAACACATTGCCGAAATTGGAGCTGGCGGTCATGTTCAGGTACTTGAGGATGTTGCCGAAGGTTTCCCGGCCCTTGATCACGCCTTCTTCCAGCACCATCAGACTCTTTTCCAGCAGGATGATGTCGGCGGTTTCCTTGGCGATGTCCGCGCCGCTGTCCACCGAGATGCCGACGTCGGCGTCGCGCAGCGCCGGCGCGTCGTTGATGCCGTCGCCCAGGAAACCCACGGTGTGGCCGTTGGCCTGCAGGGCCTTGACCACGCGGGACTTCTGCAGCGGAGTCAGCTTGGCGAAGATGGTGGTGTGCTTGACCGCGCTGCACAGCGCCACGTCGTCCATCGCCTCGATGTCCTTGCCGATCAAGGGCACGCCGGGGCTGAGGCCGACGTCGCGGCACACTTTGGCGGTGATGATGGGATTGTCGCCGGTCAGCACCTTGACCGCCACGCCGTATTCCTTCAGCGCGCGGATGGCCGGCGCCGCGGAGTCCTTGGGCGGATCCAGGAAGGTCAGGAAGCCGCGTACCACCAGCTGGGCCTCGTCATTGGTCTTGTAGTTGCGCTTGGCTTCTTCGGCGGGGATGTCGCGGGTGGCGACCAGCAGCACGCGGTAGCCTTCGGCGTTGTAGTCCTGGCTGCGCTTGAGCAGGGCGGCGCGCTCCTCGGCGGTCAGCGGCTTGATCTGCGAACCGTCCTGAACATGGCTGGAGACGGCCAGCATTTCCTCCACCGCGCCTTTGGAGATCATCAACTGGCGGCCGCGCTGGTTTTCCACGATCACGGACAGGCGGCGGCGCACGAAATCGAACGGCATTTCATCCACCTTGTTGTAGCCGTCCGGCTTGACCCGGCTGCCCAGTTCGTCCGCGTGCTCCACCACGGCAATATCCATCAGGTTCTTCATGCCGCTCTGGTGGAAGCTGTTCAGCCAAGCCAGTTGCAGCACGCCTTCGTCTTTGAGCCCATGGATATTGTAATGGTGTTCCAGGATGATCTTGTCCTGGGTCAGGGTGCCGGTCTTGTCGGTGCACAGCACGTCCATCGCGCCGAAGTTCTGCACCGAGTTCAGCCGCTTGACCACCACCTTGCGCCGCGCCATCGCCACCGCGCCCTTGGCCAGGTTGGCGGACACGATCATCGGCAGCATTTCCGGGGTCAGGCCCACGGCCACCGCCAGTGCGAAGGTGAGGGCGGACATCCAGTCGCCCTTGGTCAGGCCGTTGATCATGAACACCACCGGCACCATCACCAGCATGAAGCGGATCAGCAGCCAGGATACGCTGTTGACGCCGCGGTCAAAGCTGGTTTCCACGCGCTTGTGGCTGACCACGCTGCGCGCCAGCGAACCGAAATAGGTGTCGGTGCCGGTGGCCACCACGATGGCGGACGCCTTGCCGCTGACCACATTGGTGCCCATGAAGCAGACATTGGGCAGGTCCAGCAGATCGGCGTCGCCCTTGGCCTGGCCGTTGGCGGATTTCTCGGCCACCGCGCCCAGGGTGTCGTACTTCTCCACCGGCAGCGCTTCGCCGGTCAACACCGCCTGGCTGATGAACAGATCGCGGGATTCGATCAGCTTGATGTCGGCCGGAATCATGTCGCCGGCCTGCAGGTGGACGATGTCGCCCACCACCAGCTCGCTCATTGCGATTTCCTGGCGGATCGGGCTGCTGCCGTTGGCCGGGCGCCGCTGCGCGGTGGCGGTGTTGCGCACCAGCGATTTCAGCTTTTCCGCCGCCTTGGCGGAGCGGAATTCCTGCCAGAAACGCAGCAGGCCGCTGATGCCGACCATGGTCAGCAGAATGATGATGCCGGTCCATTCCTCGTCGCCGGGGCTGGCGAAGTAGACATCGGTGAAATAGCTGATGGCGGCCAGCACCATCAGCACCACGACAAAGGGGTTCTTGAACGCTTGCGCCAGCTGGATCAGCGGGTGCGGAGCCTTGTCGTGGGCCACCTCGTTGGGTCCGAACTGGGCGTAGCGCTGATGCGCCTCCGCCATGGTCAGACCGTCCTGGTGGCCGCGCACGCGTTGCAAGGTTTCTTCCACGGAGCTTTCGGCTTCCTGTACCGCGCGGATAACCGGTTTTTCCTGTTTTGCGCCTGGGGTGGCGACATAGCCTTTCAGCTTGTGTCGGCTGCTAGTGTGTTTCGTCATTGTTTCGTCTCCTGCGCGCCTGTTTCGCGCAGAGCGGTCGGGCCTGTTCAGGCCGGCCTGGTGTCTGGCGGACGCAGCACGGCGGGTGTTGCGGATGTTCCGGGTTGTTGTTTTGCGCCCGCCTGCGTTGTTGTCGGTGTGTGCAGGGCGGGCGGTAGCGGGTAACTGTCGTCGGTCATGGTGTTTCCTTCATGTGGGCTTGAAGCCCGCGCCGCCGCGGCTGGGCGGCGCGGGAGGGTGAATCAGGATTGGGCCAGCGGACGGACTCCGGCGGACCACTCGGGCCGGACCTGGCCGGGCAGGATGTCCAGCCGGACCCGGGCCAGCGGCAGGTTGCCGAGCCGCTGCATGACGGCTTCCAGGAAATGCATGGAGGCGTCGCCGCGGGAACGGAACTCGGTGGCCAGCATCCAGTTGGCCGGCGCGCCGGAGGCGTGGCATTCGCCGGCCAGCAGGGTTTCGTTCCAGCTGGACACTTTCAGCCCGTGGCCTTGGGCGGCGGCGCGGATTTCCCGGCGCGCGGCCTTGACCGCTTGCGTGGGGCAGATGACCGACAGTTGATAGCGCTGCGGCCGGATGTTGTGGCGGATGATGTCGTTCATGGCGATCTCCTTGCGATCCGGCTTCCGTCGCGTGAGGACGTGCCGGCCCCTGCCTGGCGGCATGCGATGACAGGGTTGTTTTTGACGGTGGCGAGGCGCGCGGGCCTATCCCGCCGCCGTCAGGCGGAGGAGATCAGGCGGTGCGGGCGGCCTCGGGTCTGCAAGATCGGGGTTCCGGTTCTTCAGACATGGCTGGCCTTTCTTGGCGGTGGGGTTGAACTCAATGGACGCTCAGGCGCTGGCCGCCCAGCGACGGGGCGTGGCCCGCGTCTCCGGCTTGCGGCGTCCCCAGCGGACGCGGTGAATCTCCGGCATCTTGCTCAGGCGCAGCGCCATTTCATTGAAGGCGCGACGCAGGGCGACCGGGCAATCCAGGCGCACGCTCAGGCAGGCTTGTCCGGAGGCGGCGGCCGGGGTGATGGCGACGTGGGTCGCCGCCAGGCCCAGGGTGTGCATTTCCCAGAATAGTTGTTTGCGCAGCGCGGTAATGACCGGGATGTCGCAAATCACATTCAGGTGGCAGCTGGTTTCGTCTTGGCGTTTGCTTGGATTGCGCGCGAGATAATTGAATAACCAAGCCAGTTTATTGTGGCGCATATTTCACTCCCTCATTTTCATTTTGAAAATGCGACGGACAGCATTATTCCCTTTCTGTGTTTTATAGACGCAGAAATAAAAATAATTTAATGGTCGATTGCGATGGTCGGCGGCGGCTAATTGGCCGGTCCCGTTGTCGCAATAAGGGAGGGGCTCAGATCAGCAATTCGCCAAGGGCCGGCGCGGTCGCGGTTCAGGGTCTTCTATCAACATCGGAACCTCCTGCTGGCTGGCAGCGTTTGCGTTTATAGGATCGCGCGGACATGGCCGCGCGCGGGAAGTCGGGGTGGGTTCAGTGCGCCAAATGGGCCCGTTGGGCCAGCAAAAAGGCGCGGTTGGGCACGCGCGGGCGCTGCGCGTGGCGCGCCCAGTGAACCCGGTTGACCTGGGGCAGCTGGCAAAAATGCGCGGCTAGCTGGTTCAGGCAACGGCTGGCCACGTCCGGACAGGCGAAGAGCACGCTCAGACAGGCCAGGTCGTTGTCGCCGGCGGTCAGGGCGATGCGTTCCACCTCCAGGCCGCGGGCGTGCAATTGCTTGGCCGCTTGCACGCGCAGCATGGTCAGGTCCGCATGGACGCAAAAAATGTTCAACTGGTAAACGGCGGCCGGGGCGGTGGTTTTGCCTGGGCGCAGCAGGGCTGCCAGTTTAGTGATCAAGCGCATGATGATTCCTCCCATTGGCGATGCAAGGAGGACGCGACGAAATCCGAAGGCAAACGCCGTCAAAGGGAATCCGTGCGCAATCAGGCGGCAAGCCGCCTGCGCGGCGCGAATCTGGGGATGTCTGAAAAGCTTGGCCGTTCGGCCTGGGGTCCGGCTCGCACTGGGCCGCGCGCTAGGCGGGTCGCTGATGTGCGTTGTTGCCGAATTTTAGACACCACACCCTGTCATTGCAGGATGTGGCAGAGAAAAGGTTCTGCTAAATCCTGCAAGACGGCGTTGCGATACAAGATCGACTACTTCCGTCGTTGTCCACGATGAACCTTTGCAGTATTTGAGATGCCCGGATTATAGGGGGCTTTACGAGGATAGGCAATCCTGAATCAAACTTTTTTACATTTTTGTGTGCGGCGCAACACTAAATAAGCCATGGGCATGGGGTGGAATGAAAAACGGCGTCGCAATGCCTGAAGCCAGGTCTTCAATGCGGCGGATATTCGCCGTTTATTAATATAAGAAACGGTTCAAAGTCTCGCGAGCCAGAGCAAGACAAGGCGAAAACGAGCGTAAGAGCGGAGTTGCTCGTGGCGCATGAGCATGTTGAGCTCGCATTCACCCTGCAAGGCTTCACGAAGCGCGGCAGACTTGGAGCCGGTTTCAGCAGGAATCAATCGTCGCCGTAAGCGTAAGGCCCGCCTTTTTCCAGCGCGGCCCGATAGGCCGGCCGCGCATGGACGCGGCGCAGGAAGTCCAGCGCATGCGGATGTTCCCGATTCAGATAGCCGCGCGCGCGCGCGGCTTCCAGCGGAAAACTCATCTGGATGTCGGCGGCGCTGAAGACGGGGCCGGCGAACCAGCCGTGGCGGGCCAGGCAGCGGTCGGCATGGCTGAGCAGCGCGTCCAGCTGTGGTTGCAGATAGGCGCGACGGACGCCGGCGGCCAGTTTGCGCGCCAGCGGCCGCAGCAGCCAAGGGACCGGCGGCCGGTCCAGCCGCGAGAACACCAGGCTCATCACCAAGGGCGGCATCAGCGAGCCTTCGGCGTGGTGCAGCCAGAACAGGTAATCGCTGTGCTCCGGCGTGCCGGCGGCGGGCTTGAGCCGGCCTGAGCCGTAGGTGTCCACCAGGTAGTCGACGATGGCGCCGGATTCGGCCAGGGTCAGCTCGCCGTCGCTGATCACCGGGGACTTGCCCAGAGGGTGCACCGCCTTGAGTTCCGGCGGGGCGAGCAGGGTGAGCGGATCGCGCTGGTAGTGCTGAATGCGGTAGTGCAGGTTCAGCTCCTCCAGCAGCCAGAGCACGCGTTGCGAGCGGGAATTGTTCAAGTGGTGGACGGTGATCATGGGCGGGTTCTTCCATTGCGCCGGAGCGCGCTAGATGGGGAGCCGGCTGCCGGCCTTGACTTCGCGCAGCGCCAGGCTGGAGTGGATGGAGTGCAGGCCCGGGGTGCGGCGCAGCACGGTTTCGATGAAGTCGCTGTACGCGTCCAGATTGGGCGCGACCACTTGCAGCAGATAGTCGGCGTCGCCGGTGATCTTGTGGCAGGACAGCACCTCCGGGCGCTCCCGCATCTGGTCTTCAAAACGATTGGGCGCCTCGTCGGCGTGCTGGCCGAAGCTGAGCCGGACAAAGGCCAGCACATCATAGCCCAGCTTGCGGCGGTCCAGATTGGCCTGGTAGTCCTTGATGTAGCCGGCTTCCTCCAGCCGCTTCAGCCGCCGCCAGCAGGGGGTGACGCTGAGGGACAGCCGTTCGGCCAACTTGGGATTGGACATCGCTCCGTCCTGCTGCAGCAAGCGCAACAGAGTCAGATCCGTATCATCCAGCGGAGTTTTGAGTCTATTCATGCTCAATAATCGCTTTCAATATTACTTTCTTGCTCCAGATTAGCGCCGAAGGCGGGGCAAAAGCAAAACTATTCCAGCGGCCGCGGCGCATACTGGGGCCTTGCCTTATTCAAGCGAGACACGAGGAGGGACGGGGATGTTGACGATTTACAGCGACGCGCACCATCTGCACCATGGTTGCGAGTTGAAAGACGGGGTCTTGATGCCCTGTTTCGAGCAGCCGGGGCGTGCCGACACCATCTTGGCGCGAGTGAGGGCGACGGGGCTGGGCCCGGTGGCCGCGCCGAGCGAATACGACAGCGAACGCTACGCCCGCGTGCACAGCCGGCGCTATGTTCGTTTTCTGGAACGGGCCTGGGACGAATGGACCGCCGCCGGCCGCAGCCACGACGCCTTGCCGCTGATCTGGCCGGTGCGCGATCTGCGCGGCGACATCGAACCCGAATTCATCGACGGCAAGCTGGGTTTTTACGCGATGGACGCCGGGGTGGCGATCACCGCCGGCACCTGGAGGGCGGCGCGCGCCAGCGCCGACGTGGCCTTGACCGGCATGGACGCCTTGCTGGCGGGAGAGAAGAGCGCCTTCGCGCTGTGCCGGCCGCCCGGCCACCACGCGGCCGCCGAGTATATGGGCGGCTACTGCTATCTGAACAACGCGGCGATCGCGGCGCAGTCCTGCCTGGACGGCGGCGCGGCCAGGGTGGCCTTGCTGGACGTGGACTACCATCACGGCAACGGCGGGCAGAGCATTTTTTACGAGCGCGACGATGTAATGTTTCTGTCCTTGCACGGCGATCCCAAATCCTCCTACCCATATTTTTCCGGCCATCGCGACGAGCGGGGGCGGGGCGCCGGCCTGGGCTTCAATCACAATTACCCGCTGCCGCACGGCACCGGCTGGCCGGCCTACGGCGCAGCCTTGCGCCACGCTTGCGGGCAAATAGCCGCTTATGCGCCGGACGCGCTGGTGGTGTCGCTGGGCGTGGACACCTTCAAGGATGATCCGATCAGCCAGTTCCGCCTGGAGAGCGAAGACTTCCTGCGCCTGGGCGCATGCATCGCCGAGCTGGGCTTGCCGACGCTGTTCGTGATGGAGGGCGGTTATATGGTGGACGATATCGGCGTCAACGCGGTGAATGTGTTGACGGGCTTCCAGGCGGGCGGCGTAGGCGTTTGACCTGGGTCAGCCCGGCGGCGAATAAATCGCCGGGCCGCCGGCCGGCAAGCCGAACTTGTGAAAAAAATGTAAAAAGCATAGAGTGGCGGGTGTAAAATTGCTTACACCCGACAACTTCAGAGTTATTTCTCATGAAAAGCGGCCATCCCGACTCCGCAGATCGAAGTCCCAGCGCGTTTTATCAGCATTTTTCGCCCAACCTGCCCCTGGCGGGCAAACGCCATGTCAAATGGCGGCTCAGCGCCCGACAGGAGGAAGTCTTGCTGCATGCGGCGTTGATCGCCTGTATCGCGCTGGTGGGGCTGTTCGCCTATCTACGCCACTAAGCGCCCGTTCCAAGGAATCCATTCAAAGTCCGCCGCGCTTCGTGAGGCGTGGCGCGGCGAGCGCCGGCGTTCGGCATGCTCGCGCGCCCCTCGTACATTCCGCTTTCTCAGCCGCAACGCCTTGTCTAGCTTTAGCTAGCGAAATCGTAAACACGTTCCAAGGCCCGCCGGCACAGCCTTATCCTGCGTTGCGCAGCGCGAGGCGGGGCGGATTTTGAACGGCTTCTAAGCCGGCTGCGCCTGTTCCGCGAGATCGATTTCGCGTCGCAGCTGTTTCAGCGTCGGCGTCACGATGGCGATGAAGCTGGCCTCGCGCAGCCGGCGCTGCGCCGAATGCGACAGCAGAAAGCCGGCCGCGCCGGCGTGCAGCTGAGCCGACATCGCCGCGCGCA
Source organism: Chromobacterium sp. Panama (assembly GCF_003052555.1). Taxonomy (NCBI): domain Bacteria; kingdom Pseudomonadati; phylum Pseudomonadota; class Betaproteobacteria; order Neisseriales; family Chromobacteriaceae; genus Chromobacterium; species Chromobacterium sp. Panama. The sequence continues at coordinate 1,995,740 of NZ_QARX01000001.1, read as the reverse complement.
GACACAATTCGCCCACCGCGGCGCGCAAGCGCAGCACGCTCAAGGGTTGAACCTGGCCCGCCTCGGCCTGAGGCGCCAGCGTTTTCGCCTCGCGCCACAAATCGGCCAGTTCGGCCGCCAGATCCTGATACGAGTGGTCCAGCCAGCGATTCTGCTCGCCGTCGCGCAGATTGGCTTCCTGGATGTCGTCCAGGCAGCCTTGCACAATGCCCAGGCCCGCCGCCGCCTGCGCCAGCACGAAGCCGGGGCGGACGCGCCGTATGAAGGCGGCGAAGTCGGCCGGTTCCGCCGCCACCCGCTCGGCGGGCACCAACACCTTGTCCAGCCTCACGCTCAACGTGCGGGTGCCGGCCATGCCGGCGGTGGGCGGCCCGTCGCAGAGCCGTACCCCCGGCGCGTCGCAATCGGCGACGAAGACCAGCTTGCCGCCGTCCGAGGCGGCCGCCGCCGCGGCGAACACATGGCCGCCGCCGATATTGGACACCCAGGGCAGATCGCCGGATATCCGATACCCGCTGGGGCAAGGTTCTGCATGCAGCCGCAGCGGCTCAAGGCCGGCCAGGTGCTTGATGGCGTTGGACAGGCCGGGGCCGCCCAGGCGCCGGCCCGCGGCCAGTTCCGTCATCAGCGATCTCAGCTCCGCCCGCGGCGCCGCGTGGCGCAGCAGCCATACGCTGGCGCTCTGGCACCAGGCCAGAAAGGCGGTGCTGCCGCAAACCGCGCCGACTTCGGCGATGGCCGCCATCGCCGCGACCAGGCCCGGCCCGTCGCCGGCTTCCGTCGGCAACAAGGCCGCGTAGGCGCCGTCTTCGCCCAGGCCGCGCAATATCTCCTCCGGATAATATCCTTGCTGATCGATGGCGGCGGCCAGCGGCGACAGTTGCAGGCGGACGCGTTGGTCTACGCGGCGGAGCAGGGCGAGGGATTCGGCTTGGTGCATGGCGCGGGGAGGGGCGTGGTTGATTTCAGCGGCATTCTGGGCGGGATAGACGGCGCTGTCTATGTGTACAGCATGACATCTGTCCCTGCCGATTGAGCGCGCGGCGGAACTTGTCCACGCCATCGCGGCTCTATCTTTTTTATTATTGACACCGTTCCCGCCGCGCTTTGGCGCGGGCAGTTCATAAGCGCGGAACGGGGAAAGGTTCCGATGAGCGCATCCCCCATTCTCTCCCTTGGCCTGCTGCTGGCCGCGCTAGGCCTGGCAGGCCCCAGTCTGGCGCTGGACCTGGACCTCAAGCCGACGCCGCCCGAAACGGCGAGCCCCGCGGCCAAGCCGCCGCCGGGCTGGAGCCTGGGCTACGACAGCAAACGCTTCAGCTATCCGCCGTCCGAGCGCACCCGCCTGCTGGCGGACCAGGCGCTGCGCAGCAAGCAAGAGCCCAAGACGCCGGTGGACTGCCAAAGCCATCCCGGCTATGCCTATTGCCAGCCCAAGGGCGCCGAGCGCGCCTACGCCTCCGCGCCGCCCCAGCCCATGGGCAGCGCCAAGCTTTGCGATCAGGACCCCTATTCGCCGCAATGCGCGGACAGCGCCTTGCAGCTGCATACCCGCAACAGCAATTGCGCGCCGGACGACAGAAACTGCCAGGGGCTGGGTCTCAGCCTCAAGTGGGGCGACTGAGCCGAGGCCTGGGACTGGACGGGACGCGGCAAGCCGGTAAACTGCCGGGCATTGAACCCACTCAGCGGCCGGCATGCGCATCCTCCACACCTCGGACTGGCACTTGGGCCAGCATTTCATCGGCAAAACCCGCCTGGCGGAGCACCAGGCCTTCATCCACTGGCTGCTGGAGCAGGCCGACGTCCACCGGGCCGACGTCGTGCTGGTGGCCGGCGACATTTTCGACACCGGCGCGCCGCCCAGCTACGCGCGCGAACTCTACAACGGCCTGATCGCCTCCGCTCATCGCGCCGGCGTGCAACTGGTGCTGCTGGGCGGCAATCACGACTCCGTGGCCACACTGGCGGAAAGCCGCGCGCTGTTGTCCTATCTGTCAGCCAGCGTGGTGCCGGCCCTGAGCGAGGACCCGGCCGATCAGGTCCTGATGCTCAAGCGCCGCGACGGCGAGCCGGGCGCGCTGCTGTGCGCTTTGCCCTATATCCGCCCGCGCGACGTGCTGCGCAGCCAGGCCGGCCAGAGCGCCGAGCAAAAGCAGCAATCCTTGCAGGACGCCATACGCGAACGCTACCGGCAGGTGTACGAGCAAGCGCTCCGCCGCCGCGAACAATTGGGCCTGCCCCTGCCCATCGTCGCCAGCGGCCACCTGACCACGGTGGGCGCCAGCGCCAGCGAATCCGTGCGCGAAATCTACGTCGGCGCGCTGGAAGCCTTTCCCAGCAACGCCTTCCCGCCGGCCGACTACATCGCCCTGGGCCACATCCACCGGCCGCAGAAAGTGGGCGGCCACGAGCACATCCGTTACAGCGGCTCGCCCATCCCGCTGAGCTTCGACGAAGCCGGCCAGGGCAAGGAAGTGTTGCTGGCGGAGCTGGACGAGCAGGGCCTAGGCTCCGTCCGGCCGCTGGCGGTGCCTTGCTTCCAGCCCTTGCGTTCGGTGCGCGGCAGCCTGGCGCAGTTGCCGGCGCTGTTGGCGCAGGCGGCGGAGGCCGGCAGCGCGGAACGGCCGGTCTGGCTGGAGATCGTGGTCAGCGCCGACGACTACCTGAGCGATCTGTCCGCCCGCGCGCAGGCGCTGTGCGCCGATCTGCCGCTGGAGCTCTTGCGCGTGCGGCGCGACCGCGGGCAGGCCGCCTCAGGGCTGGCCTCGACCGCCGGCGAAACCCTGGACGAACTGACGCCGCTGGACGTGTTCGAGCGCCGGCTGGCGCTGGAAACCCTTGATCCGCCGCTGCAGGAGCAACTGCGGCTGCGCTATCGCGAAACCCTGGCCGCCTTGCGGGAGGAACAGGCATGAAGATACTGAGCCTGCGCCTGAAAAACCTCAACTCGCTGCAAGGCGAATGGAAGCTGGATTTCAGCGCCGAGCCCTTCGCCGGCAGCGGCTTGTTCGCCATCACCGGCCCCACCGGCGCCGGCAAATCCACCTTGCTGGACGCCATCTGCCTGGCGCTCTACCACAAGACGCCAAGGCTGGACGCGGTGACCCAGGGCAGCAACGACATCATGAGCCGGCACACCGCGGACTGCCTGGCGGAAGTGGAGTTCGAAGTCAAAGGCCGGCGTTACCGCGCCTTCTGGAGCCAGCGCCGCGCCCGCGACAAGCCGGACGGCGCGCTGCAAGCGCCCAAGGTGGAGCTGGCCGACGCCGACGGCGAGATCCTCAGCAGCCAGGTGGCGGACAAGCTCAAGCGCGTCGAAGCCATCACCGGCCTGGATTACGAACGCTTCACCAAGTCCATGCTGCTGGCGCAAGGCGGTTTCGCCGCCTTCCTCAACGCCGACGCCAACGCGCGCGCGGAACTGCTGGAAGAACTGACCGGCAGCGAAATCTACGGCCTGATCTCGCAACAGGTGTTCGAGCGCGCCCGCGACGCGCGCCAGACCCTGGAGCAATGGCAGGCGCGCGCCGACGGCGTGGAGCTGCTGGAACCGGAGCGGCGCGCGGACATGGAGGCCAGGCTGGCCGCGCTGGGCGCGGCCTCGCGCCAGGCGCAGGCGGACTGGGAGCTGGCGCGCAAGCAATGGCAGTGGCGCGAAGCCCTTGAACAGGCGTGGCGTCAGAGCGCGGACGCCGACGAGGCGTGGCGGCGGGCCAGCGAGCAGGAGGCGCGGGCGGAGCCGGAACTGGCGTGTTTGCGCCGCGACGAGCCGGCGCGGCGCATCCTGCCGCAATGGCGGGAAACGGAGCAGGCGCGGGCGGAGCTGCTGCGTCTGAGCGCGGAAAGCCAGGCGCTTGGCCATGCGCAAGCGGCGCGGAACGCGGACTGGCAGGCCGGCCATTGGCGGGCCTTGAGCCAGGCCCGCCGGCTGGAGCGGACCCAAGGAGCGCGTCTGGACGCGCTCAAGGCCGCGGCGGAGGAACAAGAGGCCGCCGCCCGGCGGCTGAGCCATCGCGCGCGCCTGGGCGAGTTGCTGGAACGTTGGCGCGCCGGTTTCGATCAACAGCAGCGCTTGCGGCAACAGCGCGACGGCTGCGCCGCGCGCGTCGCGGAGCTGGACGCCCGGACGCTGAACCAGCGCCAGGGCCTGGCGGCCTTGAACGCGGAGACCGAGGCGGCGGAAGGGCGCGGCCTGGAGACCGCCGCCGCGCTGCGGCGGGCGGAAGAGGGCGGCCGGGCGGCGCTGGACGGCCGCAGCCTGGCCGAATGGCGCGAGCAATGGCAGCGCGCGCTGCGCCAAAACACGGCCTTGCGCGGCCTGGCGACGCTGGCCGCCGAGCTGAAGCCGCTGGAAGAGCGGCTGGCCGGCCGGCGCGAGGAAAGAGCAGCGCAGGAGGCCGAGCGAGCGCGCCGCGATGCCGACTTGCAGCGGCTGCGCGCCGATTACCGGCTGGCGCAGGAACAAACGGCGGACAAGCGGCGGCTGCTGGAGCAGGAGCGGCGCATTCTCAGCCTGGAACAGCACCGCGCCGCCTTGCGGCCGGGCGAACCCTGCCCCTTATGCGGCGCTTGCGAGCACCCGGCGGTGGCCGCCTATCAGGCGCTGGACATCGGCGCCGCAGAAGCGGCCCTGAACGCCAAGGAGGCCGCGCTGGAGACGCTGCGAGAACAAGGCCAGCAGGCGGCGGCGCAGCTGGCGCGAGACGAAGCGCAGCTGCGCCAGCTGGACGCGGCGACGGAACAGGAACAAGCGCGCCGCGAAACCCTGGCCGCGCAATGGCTGAGCGAGGGCGCGCCCTGGGGGCTGGCGGACGGGGACTGGCGCGGACCGCGGCTGGAACAGGCCTGCCGGGACGCGGAAGGGCTGCAGCTGCGGCAGGAAAGCGCGCTGCGCGCCGCCGAACAGGCGGAAGCGGCGCTGGAACGGGCGCGCGCGGACGCGCGGCGGCAAAGCGAGGCCGTTCAGGCGCTGGGCCAGAAACGGGCCTTGCAAGAACACGGCCTGCGTAGCCTGGAACAGAGCCTGCAAACGCTGCGGGACGAGCTCGCGCAGCGCGAGGCCGAGCTGCGGGAACTGGCCGGCGGCCGCGACGCCGACATCGCCGCCGCGGGCTTCGACGCCCCGGAAGCGGGGCAGGAGGCCGGCTGGCTGGAACAGCGCGCCGCCGATTGGCGGGACTGGAAAGATTTGGAACAGGCTCGCCGGCAAGCGGAAACCGACGCGGAGGCCCAGGCCGCCGCGCACCGGCTCGCCGGAGAACGCGTCGCGGATTGGGACGCGCGCTGGCGGGCGTTGCGGCTGCCGGACGGGGCGCCGCCGCAGGAGGACGGCGACGCCGAGGCCGCCTGGCTGGCCGCGGTCGCGGATTGCGAGGAATCCGCGCGGACCCTGGCCCAGATCCAGGGCGCGCTGGAACGGGCGGACAGCGACGCCGCGCGCCAGCGGCGGCGCGCCGAGGACGCGGAACAGGCTTGGGCCCAAGCCCTGGCCGCCAGCCCGTTTGCGGACGCCGCCGCCTTTCTGGCGGCGGCCTTGCCGGAGGCCGAGCGCGAGCGCTTGAGCGCGCTCGGCCGGCAACTGGAGCGGGAAAGGCTGAGCGCTGCGGCGCTGCGGCAACAGGCCGCGGAACGGCTGGCGGCGCTGGAGCGGGACAACGCCTCGCCGCAGCCGGAACCGGAATTGCGCCAGCGCATGGAAGCGCTGGACGCCGAGCGGCAAAGCCTGGCCGGCGAGGACGGCGCCTTGCGCGCCTTGCTCGACAACGACGCCGCGCGCCGCGACGGCCAGCGCGAGCTGTTCGCCCGCATCGACGGGCTGCGCGAGGAGGCCGACGTTTGGCAGCGCTTAAACGGCCTGATCGGCTCCGCCGGCGGCGACAAATACCGCCGCTTCGCCCAGGGTCTGACGCTAGAGCATCTGGTGGCGCTGGCCAACCGCCACCTGAGCCGGCTGCACGGCCGCTATTGGCTGCGCCGCCGCGCCGACGGCGAGCTGGAGCTGGAAATCGTCGACAGCTGGCAGGCCGACGCCGCGCGCGACACCCGCACCCTGTCCGGCGGCGAAAGCTTCCTGGTCAGCCTGGCGCTGGCGCTGGCCTTGTCCGACCTGGCCAGTCACAAAACCTCGATCGATTCGCTGTTCCTGGACGAGGGCTTCGGCACTCTGGACGGCGACACGCTGGAACTGGCGCTGGACGCCCTGGACGCGCTCAACGCCGGCGGCAAGACCATAGGCGTGATCAGCCATGTGGAGGCCTTGAAGGAGCGCATCCCGGTGCAGATCCGGGTGGGCCGGGCCGGCGCCGCCGGTTGCTCCGCGCTGACGGTGAGCGGCTAAGAAGCTGTTCACGATCGGCTGCGCGTCGTTGAGAGGCGGCCGGGTGAGCGCCGCTTCGAAATGCTGATGCGCCGCGTGTGCATTCGGCTTTCTCAGCGGTTTTCGCCTCGCTCTGGCTTGGAGACCATGAACAGGCCCGCCTCAGCCGGCGGCGAAGTCGGCGAGTGCGGCGCCGTCCATCCGGTAGCGCACCCATTCCGCCTGCGGCTTGGCGCCGATGGACAGGTAAAAGTCTATGGCCGGCTGGTTCCAGTCCAGCACGCTCCATTCGAAGCGGCCGCAGCCGTGTTCCACCGCCAGCTGGGCCAGGCGGCGCAGCATCAGCTTGCCGGCGCCGCCGCCGCGTTGCCGCGGCGAAATATACAGGTCTTCCAGATACAGGCCCTGCTTGGCTTGCCAGGTGGAATAGCTGAAGAAGTAGACGGCGTAGCCGGCCGGTTCGCCGTCCACCTCGCAAATCAGCGCCCGCGCCGGGCTGTCCGCGCCAAACAGGCTGGAGACGATGCTGTCCTCGGTGGCGGCCACTTGATCGCCGGCGCGTTCGTAGACGGCCAGCTCCTTGATGAGGCGCAGGATCAGCGCGGCGTCTTGGGCTTGGGCGGGGCGGATATGGATGGACATGGACGGAACCTGAATAGTGGTGAATGGATTAAGCGCTATACTACGGCCAAGACAAACTGCATGCGCTGCATTGTTTTCAAGTCATGATGAACATCCTGCATTCCGACCTGCGCCGCTTGGACCTGAATCTACTGCTGGTCTTCGACGCCTTGCTGCGCCAGCGCTCGGTCAGCGCCGCCGCCGACGAACTGGCGATGAGCCCGTCGGCGTTCAGCCACGCGCTAGCGCGGCTGCGCGCCGCCCTGGGCGACGATCTCTTTGTGCGCATCGGCAATGCGATGCAGCCCACCGCCTACGCGGAAAGACTGGCCGGCGCGGTGAGCGCCGCGCTGGAAACGCTGTCGCAAGGGCTGGCCGAGGCCGGCGGTTTCCAGCCGGAGCGCAGCGAACGGGCTTTTGTGATCGCGGTGACCGACTACACCGCCTTCGCGGTGATGCCGCGCCTGCTGGCGGGCTTGCAGCGGGCGGCGCCGCGGCTGCGCTTCAAGCTGGTGCATTCCCGCGGCCGCGAGTCCGCCGAGGATCTGGCCGCCGGCCGCATTGACTTCGCGCTGGGTTATGTCGAGGAGATTGCGGAGCCGGCGGCCGGGATTGAAAGCTTCGACTGGCTGGAAGACCGCTACGTGGCCATCGTCAGCCGCGCCCATCCGCGCATCCGGGACGGCCTCAGCCTGGATCAATACCTGGCGGCGCGCCACGTGGTGGTGACGCCCTGGGGAGAAAGCCGCGGCGGCATCGATCGCGCGCTGGAGCGCCGGGGCCTGCGCCGCGACGTGGCGCTGCAACTGCCGTCGGTGCTGGCCGCGCCCTTCATCATTGCGGAGTCCGAATGGATCATGACGCTGCCGCGGCTGGCGGCGCAGGCCTTGAGCCAGGCCGCGCCCATCGCTGTCCACGCCGCGCCGTTCGATATCCCGTCCTACACCCTCAAGGTGTACAGCCACGCCCGCCACGGCCGCAGCGCCGCCCATGATTGGCTGCGCGCGCAATTGCGCGCCTGCGCGCCGTCGCTTCAGGCTTAGAAGGTGTTCACGCTCTTGCGAGCGAGAGCGAGACAAGGCGTTGCGGCTGAAGAAGCGGAGTGTTTCAGCGGCGGACGAGCATGCTGACACTGTGCTCGCCGTGTAAGGCTCCACGACGCGCAGCAGATCGTAAACAGGCTCTTAGCGCCGGCTCAGCCCAGTCGTCGCGTCCAATGCCCCTGGATGCGCAGGGCCTGGAAATAGCGCTCCGGCGCGGCGAAACCGGCGTTTTGCAGCAAGGCTCGCTGTTCGGCCTCGGTCAAGGGGTGGAAATCGCGCTCCAGCTTGAGCCGCATCTGGGCGGCGTCCTCCGCGCTCATGCCCAGGCTTTGAGAAGCGTGGCCGCCGGCGGCGGCCAGCGCGGCGGATGGGGCCGCGGCAAGGTCGGCCAGCAGCAGCGGGGCCTCCGGCCGCAGTCTGGAGCGGGCGGCGCTCAGCAGCGCCAGCTTGGCCGGAGAAGGCAGGAAATGCAGCACCAGCAGGCAGAGCGCCGCGTCGAACTCCGTTTCCGGCAAGGCGTCCAGCGCGCAGGGGCGGAAATCCACGCGGCCGGCGACATCCGCTTGCTCCAGGCGCCGCCGCGCAATGGCCAGCATGTCGGCGGACGGGTCTTGCGCGCAAAAGCGCCAGCCGGGATGCCGCCGCGCCAGCGCGAGGGTGTCGCTGCCGGTGCCGGCGCCGACGACCAGCACGCGCGCATCGGCGGGCAACAGGCCGGCGAGCAAGGCCTCGCTCAATTGGTGCAGCAGGGCGTAGCCCGGAATCAGCCTGGCGATGCGCTCGTCGTAGCCGTCGGACCCGCCGCCTTGAAATCTGTCCATACCTTTTCCCCTTAAAAACGAGGCGCCCTGGGCGCAATGACAGGCGTGGCGGCGGCTGGGCCTGAAATGCGCTTATCATGGTGGCTTCAAGCATGCGCGGTCAAGCCGGGCCGTTGTTCGGGGCGGCCGCGCCAGGAGAAGCCGATGCAAGCAGAATGGAGCGGTCTGGACCGCTATTACACCGCGGCGCTGCGGGTGGAGGACGGCGTCTTGAACGGCGCGCTGGCGGCCAACGCCGCCGCCGGCCTGCCGGCGCAGGACGTGTCGCCGCTGCAAGGGCGTTTTCTGCATATTCTGGCGCGTTTGATGCAGGCGCGGCGGGTACTGGAGATCGGCACCCTGGGCGGCTACAGCACCATCTGGCTGGCGCGGGCGCTGCCGGCAGACGGCCGGGTGGTGACCTTGGAAGCCAATCCGGCGCACGCGGACACGGCGCGGGCCAATCTGGCCGCCGCCGGCGTGGCGGACAAGGTGGAACTGCGGGAAGGCCCGGCGCTGGACAGCCTGCCGCTGCTGGCCGGGGGCGAGCCCTTCGATCTGATCTTCATCGACGCAGACAAACCCAACAACCCGGCTTATCTGGAATGGGCGCTGAAGCTGGCGCGCCCCGGCGCCGCCATCGTCGGCGACAATGTGGCGCGCGGCGGGGCGGTGGCCAATGTGGTCAGCCAAGACCCCGGCGTGCGCGGCGTGCGCCGCTTCATAGAAGACATGGGCGCCGAGCCGCGGCTGACCGCCACCGCGCTGCAAACCGTGGGTGTCAAGGGTTGGGACGGGTTTTCCATCGCCATCGTCAATGAAACGGCCTGAGAATCTGTTTACGATCTGCTGCGCGTCGTGAGACGTGACACGGTGAGTGCCGCTTCGAAATGCTGATGTACCGTGACACTCCGCTTTCTCAGCGGTTTTCGCCTTGTCTCGCCTGAGCTCGCAAGATCATAAACTCGTTCCGAGCGCCGGCTCGCGGGAAGGCAAACCGGCGCCCGCGCTCAAGAGCAGGCGGAGTCCAGCGCCGGATTCGCGTCCGTTTCCTCCGTCTGCGTCTGAGCGACGCCACGCAGGAACAGCGCCACCACCAGCGCGCTGAGCACGGTCAGGGCGGACAACAGCGTCAGCAGCCGTTGGAAGGCGGCGGCGTAAGCCTGGGACAGCGCCTCCGGCGCGAGGCCGGGCAAGAACTCGCCGACGGCGGCCAGCTTGCCCAGCGCCCCCTGGCTGGCGGCCGCGGCCAGCGCCTGGGGCGCCGCCGCGGACAAGGGGGCGAGGCGTTGTTGCAGCAGGGCCGCCAGCAGCGCGCCCACCAAGGCCAGCGCAATGCCTTCGCCCGCCACCCGCGTGGTGCTGAATATGCCGGCGGCCATGCCGGCGCGCTCCTTGGGCACCACGCTGACCGCCAGACCGTCCATCAGGCCCCAGGGCAGGCTGATGCCCACGCCTATCAGCAGCAAGGGCCACAGGGTCTGTTGCAGCGCGGACAGTTGCGGGTAGCGGCTAAGCCACCACAGCCCCAGCGCGCACAGCAGCAGGCCGCCGGCGGACAGAACCGCGGCGGACAGCCAGCGCGTCAGCCAGGCAGCGCACAGCGGCAGCGCCAGCATGGGCGCGGACAAGGCCAGCATCACCCGGCCGGCCTCCGCCTCGCTGACGCCTTCCGCCCCCACCAGGCGCAGCGGCAGCAGCACCAGCAAGACCACGAAGGCGTAAGCCGGCGCGGCGGCCAGACATTGCACGCCGACAAAGCGCGGATAGCGGAACAGGCTCAGGTCCAGCATGGGACGCGCCGCGCGGCGCTCCAGCGCCACAAACAGCCAGAACGCCGCCGCGGCCCCCAAGAGCAGGGCAATCACCCGCGGGCTGCTCCAGCCCAGCTCCGGCGCCGCCAGCGCGCCGTAAGTCAGCAGGCTCAGCGCCAGCGTGAAGCTGAGCGCGCCCGGCCAATCCAGGCCGGCGGCCTGAGGGTCGCGCGATTCGCGCATGCAATAGACGGCCAGGCCCAAGGCGAGCAGGCCCACCAAGCCGGCCAGCGCGAAGATGGAACGCCAACCCAGCGCCTGAATCAGATAGCCGCACAGCAAGGGGCCAAAAGCCAGGCCGATGCCGAAGGTGGTGCCTATTAGGCTGAAGGCCCGCGTGCGCGCCGCGCCGGCGAAGCTTTGCGCCAGCGCCGCCAGGCCGCTGGCGAAGGACAGCGCCGCGCCCAGGCCCTGGGCCGCGCGCAGCAAGTCCAGCCACAGCAGGCTGCCGACCAGGAACAAGCCCAGCGAGGACAGGGAGAACAGGCCAATGCCGAGCAGAAACACCCGTTTGCGGCCGTATTGATCGGCCAGCGCGCCGGCCGCCATCAGGCAGCCGCCGAAAGTGAGCATGAAAGCGTTGGTGACCCAGGTCAGGGCCAGCGCGTCGCCGCCCAGCTCGCGGCCTATCGCGGTCAAGGCCAGCGCCGGGCCGGTGAAGCTGAGCGGCGTGGTCAGCGCGGCCAGGCAGACCGCGGCCAGGGTCAGTAAAGGAGCGCGTTGGGAGGGCGCCGGTTTGGAGGGATGCATGATTTCGCCTTTCAAAGAGTGGGACAAGCGCCCGCGCGGCGCGGCGGGCGGATGCGGATGGTCATTGGGCGAACACATGATAATTTGACGGCAATTGACGAAAAACAGGCGCCGTGTCCAAATTAAGCGGACAAAAAATCCTCAATAAGGACGTAGGCATGGATAGTTTGAGCAGTTTGGCCGCTTTTGTACGCGCCGCGGAGGCGCAAAGCTTTGTCGGCGCCGGCCGCGCGCTGGGCGTGTCCTCATCCGCCGTGGGCAAGAGCGTGGCGCGGCTGGAAGAAAAACTGGGCGTGCGGCTGTTCCAGCGCAGCACCCGTCATGTGCGGCTGACGGCGGAGGGCGAATTGTTCTACGAACGCTGCCGCCGCATCCTGGACGATATCGACGACGCCGAGGCCGAACTGGCGCAGAGCCGCGCCGCGCCGCGCGGCAAGCTGCGGGTCAGCCTGCCGGTGGTGGGTTATCGCATGCTGCTGCCCATCCTGCCGGACTTCATGCAGCGTTACCCGGAAGTGGAGCTGGACCTGGATTTCTCCGACCGCATGGTGGACGTGATAGAAGAGGGCCTGGACGCGGTGGTGCGCAGCGGGCCATTGGCGGATTCCCGGCTGATGGCGCGGCCCTTGGGGCCCTTCCGTCTGCTGGTGGTGGGCTCGCCGGGCTATCTGCGCGAGCGCGGCGCGCCGCAAAGCCCGGAGGACCTGGCCCATCACGCCTGCCTGCGCTATCGCTTCCCCAGCACCGGCAAGCTGCAGACCTGGGCGCTGGACGGCGCGCCGGCCGGCCAGGACTGGCCGCCGAGCAGCGCCTTGAGCTGCAACAATATCGAGGCGCTGATCTGCGCCGCCAGCCAGAATCAGGGCCTGGCGTACTTGCCGGACTTCATCGTGCGCGACGCGCTGGCCGCCGGCCGGCTGCAAATCGTGCTGGAGCCCTATCTGGGCCAGACCGGCATGTTCCATGTGCTGTGGCCGTCCAGCCGCCAGTTGTCGCCCAAGCTGCGCGTCTTCGTGGACTTCCTATGCCAGCGCATGTTCGCGCCGGCGGGCGGGGCTGCGTGAGGGCCGCCTACGCGCCGCGCTGACGGCGGAAAGCCCACCAGGCGGCCAAGAGACTGAAACCGGCCACCAGCAGCACCAGCACCCAAAAGCCGTGCGGATGATTGGCCAGCGGCACGCCGCCCACGTTCATGCCGAAGAAACCGGCGACGATATTGATGGGCAGCGCCAGCACCGTCACCAGGGTGAGTGTGAACAGGGTGCGGTTGCTCTGCTCGTTCAGGCGCGCCGCCAGTTCTTCCTGCAAAAGCTTGATCCGTTCCACCAAGGCGGCCAGATCGTTCAGCGTCAGCGCAAATTCCTCGGAAGACTGACGCAGCGCCTGCGCGTCGGCCGCGTCCAGCCAGGCCGGCGGCCGGTTCAGCAGGCGGAACAGCGCGCTGGGCTCGGGCGCCAGCAGGCGCTGCAAGCGCACCAGGGAACGCCGCATCGCCGCCAGCTGCGCGCGCTGATCGTCCAGCCTTTGCGCCAGCAGCCTGTCTTCCAGCACATCCACCTGCGCGCCGCTGGCGCGCACAATGCCGGCCAGCGCGTCCGCCTGGTTCTGCAGCAAATGCACCAGCAAGGCCGCCGGCGAGCGGAAGGCCGCGCCGGCGCGCACCGCCGCGCGCAGCCGGTCCACCGAGTGCAGCGGCTTGACGCGCGCGGTGATCAGCACCCGCGGCTGAGCATGCGCCCACAGGGTGGCGATGTCCGACGAGGCCAGGCCAAAGCTGAAAGCCACGTCGTTGATTACCGCCAGCAAGGCCTGATCCAGCAATTCGATGCGGGTGGAGTTGGAGCCGCCGCGCAAGGCTTCGAAAAAGTCCTCCTGCAAGGGCAAAGCCGCGCGCAGCCAGCGTTCGCTGGCGGCATTGGCCAGATTGAAATGCAGCCATAGAAAGGCGTCGCCGTCCGGCGGCGCGCGCAGCCAGGCTTGCGCCTGAGCGGAATCGATCTCTTCGCCGGCGCAATCCGGATGAAAGCGAAAGCCGCAGATCAGCCCGGCCTGGTCCGAGCCGTATTGCTGCTGGGTAATGACATGGTTCATGGCGCGCGGCCGACATGGTGGAATACAGCTCAGCTTAGGCGCGGCGGATGACGAAATGGTGACGATGAGATGAAGGGGAGGGGGCTGAAATTTTGGGGGGCGCTTTGAGTGCAGCGTTTAGTAGTTGAAGTACATCACGCCGAATGCGCCGGGGTCGCCTGGCTTGCGCTTGGTCCGTTTGGGAAGGTCGATGTTGTCGGGGTCCGGCAGTTCCAAGGCTTTAAAGACTTGCGTGGCGGCGCGGACGTAGATCATGAATTTTTTTCCATACACAAATGCGTATGTACCCAACATTGCATACATAGTTAGAACAACATATAAGTAGTTGCTGTCGTTAAGTGTGGAGAGAATATGTTTTTGGTTGATTAAATCTACCATTGAAAAAATGAGCGGAACAAGCACTCCAACCAAAAAGGTTATGGATATGAATGCCAACTTTGAAACAGCATGGATATGTGCCTTTCTTCCTCTGGAGCAATGAGGGTAAAGCGCAATAACTCTATCCTTCGGCCGCGCTATCGCGATGATTTCAAAAAAACCGTCTCGTTGCGTCCCAATCAGTTCGACCTCATCGCCATCTTGAAACGGGCTAAACCAGACCCAGCCTTTTGCCAACTGGCCATCGACTTTCATTTCAACGTAGTCAGCCTCTTCGCGTAAATTTGCTGCATCTCTAGCCGTGCTTGCAGCCATGCCAGCTGCGCCAGCCAGGGCTCCTGCTATGGCGGCTAAGCCCATGATGCTGCGATCATGGTCGGTAAAAAAGAAATTGGCCAGTTCTCTGGTTTTTGTGTAGTGCGATATTTTTCCACTGATTTTGCTTAGCTCCATCGTTGATGGGGTGGGCGCTAAGCTGCTAGGTGGTGATATCGCCATGTCGGGAAGCTCAATAGTTGAAATACATCACGCCAAATGCACCTGGATCGCCAGGCCTGCGTTTTGTGCGTTTGGGTAGGTCGATATTGTCGGGGTCTGGCAACCCTAATGCTTTAAAGACCTGTGTAGCCGCGTGCACATACATCATAAATTTTCTTCCAGTGACGAGCGAGTAGGTTCCAAATAGTAAGTACGCAAATATGGATGCGTAAAAATATTCTACGCCTAAAAAGCCAAGTATTTTTTCTTTCCCCCGGATAACTTCAAATATAGTCAGCAATGCTGGAGTAAATATGGCCACCAAAAATGTTGTTGCTATGAGCCACCATTTTATGATGGTAGTGATGTGGGCATTTTTGCCTCGGGAACAGTGAGGATATAGGGCGATGGTGCGATCTTGAGGTCTCGCAATGGCAATGATTTCAAAGTAATCCCCTTGAAATGTGCCGATTAGTTCTACTTCATCTCCATTTTTAAATGGGCTAAACCATACCCAGCCTTTGGCGGGCAGTCCATTAATTTCCATCTCAATATAGTCGGCTTGCTCGCGTAAGTTGCTTGCATCCCTAGCGGTGTTAGCTGCCATGCCGGCAGCGCCCGCCAGAGCCCCTGCAATAGCTGACAGGCCCATGATATTGCGGTCGCGGTCAGTAAAAAAGAAGTTGGCCATTTCTCGTGTTTTTTTGTAACGGGAAATTTTGCCGTTAATTTTGCTTAGCTGCATGGTTGGCGTAAGAGCAACTAAGTCGTTTATTACAGACATGGCTATGCTTGGGCCAGGGTCAGTAGTTGAAATACATCACACCGAACACCCCTGGGTCGCCTGGTTTGCGTTTTGTAAATTTAGGTAGATTGACTTCATCGGGATTTTGCAAATCTAATGTTATGAAAACTTGAGTTGCCGCATGAACGAACATCATAAACTTCTTTCCGTTTACAAATGAAAAGGCCCCAGAGAGTATGTACATGCCTGCACAAATATAAAGATAGTTGATGTCCAAGAAAAAATACGACTCCTTTTCGCCTGAAATTAAATAAAATAGCATAATTAACAAGGGAAAGATAAGAAACATATAAATGGTCATGGAGCCAAGCCACCATTTTATAATATTCTTGATGTGAGCTTTTTTGCCGCGAGAGCAATGAGGGTAGAGAGAAATGACCCTGTCTTTTGGCCGGGCGATAGCGATGATTTCAAAATGGTCATCTTGCTGAGTTCCAATAAGCTCAACTTCATCGCCTGCTTGAAAGGGACTAAACCATACCCAGCCTTTCGCTAGTTGGCCATCGACCTTCATCTCCACATAGTCGGCCTCTTCGCGTAGGTTTGCCGCATCTCTTGCCGTGCTTGCGGCCATGCCGGCTGCACCTGCCAGTGCACCGGCTATGGCGGCTAAGCCCATGATGCTGCGATCATGGTCGGTAAAAAAGAAATTGGCAAGTTCTCTGGTTTTTTTGTAGTGCGATATTTTTCCGCTGATTTTGCTTAGTGTGATGCTGGGTGTGATAGGAGCTAAGCTGCTTGAGCGAGATATGACCATGGTAGAGTAGGGCCTAGTAATTGAAGTACATCACACCGAATGCTCCGGGGTCACCTGGCTTGCGTTTAGTTCTCTTGGGCAGGTCAATGTTGTCGGGGTCCGACAGTCCCATGGTTTTAAAGACATGTGTTGCTGCGTGAACATACATCATGAATCTTTTTCCCATTGATAGCGAATATGCCCCTAGAATTCCGTATATTGCAAGGGCTGCATATATGTATCCAGCCTCCATAAACAAGTAGGGGGCTTTGCTGCCGCTAATGAAGTCAAAAATTATTGCAACGAGTGGAATTAATAATCCCACTGAGAAAGAGGATGAGATTAGCCACCATTTGATAACCGTACGTATATGAGCTTTTTTTCCTCTGGAGCAATGTGGATATAACGCAATAACATGGTCTTTAGCTCGTGCAATTGCAATTATCTCGAAGTGGCTTTCTTTTTTTATTCCAATTAACTCTACTCGATCTCCATCTTTAAACGGGCTAAACCATACCCAGCCTTTGGCGGGT
Source organism: Chromobacterium sp. Panama (assembly GCF_003052555.1). Lineage (NCBI taxonomy): Bacteria > Pseudomonadati > Pseudomonadota > Betaproteobacteria > Neisseriales > Chromobacteriaceae > Chromobacterium > Chromobacterium sp. Panama. The sequence goes on along the minus strand of NZ_QARX01000001.1, from coordinate 1,979,373 downwards.
AGCCCATTAATTTTCATCTCAATATAGTCGGCTTGCTCGCGTAAGTTGCTTGCATCCCTAGCGGTGCTAGCGGCCATGCCGGCAGCGCCAGCCAGGGCTCCTGCAATAGCTGACAGGCCCATGATGTTGCGGTCGCGGTCAGTAAAAAAGAAGTTGGCCATTTCTCTCGATTTTTTGTAATAAGAGATAGTTCCAGATATTTTTTCAAGCTTGAGGGGGGCTGTTATTGTTTCCAAATTATCTGTGTGCATAGCATTAACCCTAGGGTTGCTCGGAGTTTTTGGGCTTCTCAAATATTTTCTTTAGTGACTGGCTTAGCTCCAGTGCTGTAGTTGGAGCTTTGGAGTTTTTGTGGTCTTTGCCAAATGGGGTTTGGCTGATCCAAATTTGCAAGTCATCATCTTCTAGCACCCAAATAAGGCCTTGTATTGCAAAAATTGTTAAAGAAATCCAGCTGCCGGCAGTCATGAATATTATTCTGGTAGCTAATACGGCTGTTGCCCGAGCCCCTAATGCCGCAGCAGTGTCAGCTATAACTACATTGCTACTAACTCGCATAATGAGTGGGGCTGCATATGTGAAGGTCGATAAACCCGAAACTCCAAGAGCCACCGCTCCCGCAGCAAATTTGATACGGTAGAGGTTTAGTATGAGTGTTTGACCTTTTTCTCGGGCGGCATCGATGGCCAAGTTGTCTTGGTATACGCCAATGGCATTTGATGCGGCCATCAACAAACCGCCCACCAATTTCAGACGCTGTATGCTGCGGGCTTGCTCCCCAGCCTGCATAACCTGACTCAAAGGCAGGCTTATTACATCAATGGCTTGTGCGGTCAGCGCCATTGCGGAGGCAGCCAGGCTGGCGTAGACCGCGCTGTCCTTCTCATTTTGCAGCAGCAAACGTCCCAAGTAGACACTTTCTATCATCATTACCAGCAGTGTCAGGCGGGCGTCCTTGACTACGGAGAGATGACCTTCAGGTTTCTCTACGCGCAATTTGTCATAGGCTTGTTGTAGCTTTGCCCCTTGCCCTTTACGGTATTCGGCCTCATAGATGATTGCTTGTTTCAAGCGCCAGCGCTTTGCTTTTTTTGCATTCATGTCACCGCTGCGGCGGTGTTGCTCTGCTTTGCGCTTGATTGAATCTGCAAACTCTGCAGCTACCAAGGCCTTGATGTCGGCGGTGCTAACCAGCGCGCGGCAAGCCAGCACCATTTGCAGCAATTTTTCGCCTAGGCGGATTTCCAACTTGTCCAACTTCAGGGCGGCACCGGCGCGGCCGGCGGCCGGAGCGAAGGCCTTGATGATGGCGTTGCCGGCGGTAACGATCACATGGTCTATCTGCCCGGTGCGCGCGGTTTTGAGGCTGACGCCGAAGACGGTGTCGCCCTGCGGGCTGGCTGCGGCGATGTTGGCTTTGTACAAGGCGGCGTTTTCTTTGTACATGTCCAGCAGCTTCTGGAAATAGTTCTTGGTGGTTTCTATGGTGCGCACCGCCGCGTCGCTATACGGCGTGTTCTGGTTCTGCTTGGCGTCCTTCAATGCGACTTTGAGTTCGGTTTCTATTTTCTTCTGATTGAGCGCCAGCGCGCGGTAAAGCACATTGTTGCGCGCTATCGCCACGTCCTTGGCCCAGGCGTCTAGCTTGGCCTGGCCGCTGACGGTGACGTTGATGCCGCTGATGGCGTGGCCGATGACGGCTTCGAACTCGATGCCGTCCTTGGGATCGGCGTCGTGGTAGTCCTCCAAGGTGTCCAGGAACAAAGGCGCTTGCAGCCAGCGCAGCAGGGCGCCCACGGTTTTGTTCTGGCGCGCGCCGATGGCGGCGTCCAGCTCGTTTTGGAATTTCTGGAAGTTGGACAGGCGGTCCGGGTCGATTTTCTTGCGGTATTTGGGCCAACTGCGGTCGCCGGCCTGTTCGATGTTGTTGTCGTAGTTTTCGCCGCGTTTGGCGCGGAAGGCGGCCACCTTGGCCTTGAGCGCGGCGATCTGCTGGCCGCGTTGCGGTTCCGGGACGCGGCGCAGGTCGATGGCGTCCAGCTCATTGGGCGCGATAGAGGCCGGGATTTGCCAGCCGGCCCATTGGTCCAGCAGGTCGCACACTTCCAGGCGCTGGCGTTTCAGCACCGGGTCTTGCAGCTTGGCGATGGCGGCGCGGCGTTGGGCCATGACGGCCGGGTTGTACCAGGTGGCGGTATCGCGCCGCATCATGTCGTCCTGGAACTTCTCCTGTCCTTCCTGGGCCTGGGCGCTCAGCGATTTCCGGATGTTTTCCAATGCCTGGATCGCGTGCAATTGGAAGCTGCGCTCCTCGGCGAACAGCAGCGCCAGGCCGGCGCTGTCGTTGACGTATCCGTTAAGCTCCTGGGCGGTGCCGATGGCGTCCCACAGCGCCAGGATGTGCGGGGTGTTGTTGCCGCCGCTTTTCTTGGCGCGCGCCTGCATGAATTGCAGGCTTTCCTCGGCCTTGCCGCGGCGCGCGTGGATGGGGTAGCGCGCGTAGTTTTTGTCCACCCGGGCCTTATCGTAGCTGCCGTCCTCCTTGCTGAAGGCGTCGGTCTTGGGGTCGTAGGCCAGCTGGGCGGGCTGGTAGCCGGGATGGTATTCCATCACCGCTTCGATCGCGGCCTTGCTGGCGGTGGTGCCGTGGGCGTTGGAGCTGCCGGCGGCCATGGCCTTGGGGTCTATGGCCTGCATGCGGGCGGCGCGCAGCTTGGCGTCCTGAGCATAGCGCCGCAGTGTCAGGTCGCCCCATTTGTATTCGCTGAAGGCGATCCAGGCCGGGCCGCATTTTTCCGGCTGTTCGATGATCAGGTGGTGCAACCGGCTATTGCTGTGGCCGGCGGTGTTGCAAACCACGCTTTTCCCAGCCGCTTGCGCGGCCTTGGGCGAGGGCTGTTTCAGCAGGACGCCGTCTTCGGTGACGCTATAGCACTCCCATAGATTGGAGCCGCGTGCGTGCTTGGCATAAAACAGGTAGACGAAGCCGGCGCGCAGGGTGCGCAGCGCGTAATGGAAGTCCGCGTCCAGCGCGATGTCTTTGACTTTATCGGCACAGGCCCAGGCGGGCAGGGCGGCTTTCACCGTTTTGGGCACCGGCGCGTAGCGTACCGGCATGATGGGCAGGCCGCTGGCCTGACAGGCTTTACACAGTTGGCTCATGATTTGCTGTGGTCCGGGTGTATGAGGTGCGTCATGTCGGCTGCGCTCAGGCGCTGGCGGCGATGGCCGCCCAGTCCGCTTCGCTGAGCGAATCCGTCAGCCCGCTGTAAAAGTCGTCGGCCTCGCGCCCCGCCAGCAGCGCTTGCACGCGGGGGTGCAGATAGAAACGGGGGTGTACGGTGACGGCGTGCAGGGCGAAGCGGGACAAGTCTTCCTCGTCGTCAAAGCCCAGCGCGCCGGCATGGCGCAAGGCGGCGAAGGCGTGCAGGCGCGCGGTTTCCAGCGTGCCCGCGTCGCATTCCGGCGCGTGCTCGCGCCACGCCAGCAGCGCGCGGTTGAGCGGGCCGATGCGGGCGATGTCTTCCCACAAGCCGGGCTCCCAGCGCGAGAGCGGCCGCGCCGCGCCTGTCGCGGGCGGCGCCGGCTCCAGACAGGTGAGTTCGCCGGCCGGGTCCAATAGCCACCAGCGGCTGACCGAGCCCAACAGGCCGCGCTGCTGCGCGGTGTTCAACAGCGGCCACAGCGCCCAGCTCACCGCCGGGTCGTGCAGGCGCAGCAGATGGGTCTCGCCATTGGGACTGCGGCGTATCATCTGGCGGCCAATATGGGCGGCGGCCAGTTTGGCGGAGCCGGTGATTTCCAGCCAGCCGGCCACGCGCCGGCCTTGCCCCAGCGCTAGCGCGTCCGGCTCGGCTTCCGCCAGCGCCTGAGCGATGCTGTCGGCCAGCGCTGGCGCGCCGGCGTTCAGCGGCAGCCAGGCCGGCTGGCGCGCCGGGTCCAGTTGCGGATGTTTCAGCGGCAGCAGCAGGCCTTGCTGCCGGGCTTGTTCGTTCAGTTCGGCTTCGGCGCCCGCCAGCGGGCGGCTGGGCGCGTCCAGGGCCAGCAGCAGTTGCGCGCCGGCCTGTTGGCGGGCTTGCAGCTGTTGCAGAATGGCGGCGTGTTTAGCGGATGCTTGCATGGCTCAGCCCAGGCGCACGGTGGCGGATTGGGTTGCGGCGGCGCTGTTCAGCGCTTGCTCGCAGCCTTTGTTGAATTTGGGCAAAGGCGCGTTCAGGCTGGTGGGGCCGTTGAGGTTATGGCTGGCGCCTTTCACCGTCACGGTGCCGGGGCAGTGCACTTCGATGTCGCCGCCCTTGAGCCGGATGTAGCCGCCGCCGGCGGTGACCAGGATTTCCTCCTTGGCGGTGATGACGATGCGCTCCTTACAGGAGGTGATGGTGACGTCCTTGTCCGCGGTCACTTCGATAGTGTCGCTCTGCGCCTGCATCTGAATTTTGCCCTTGGCGGCGATCAGCTTCAGCGCGATCTTGTCTTGCAGGCCGGTGACGAACAGGCTGATCTTGTCGCCGACGTTGTGAATCCAGCGTCGGCCCGAGGTTTGGTTGGTGTCGCGCTGCGCCACCAGGTCCAGATTGGTTTCCGCGGCCAGAGTCTGGCTTTGCTGGCTCAGGCTGGCGATGCCGGCCGGCGCGGACAGGATGAGCAAGGGCTGGCGGCCGGAGATGTCCTGGCCGGTTTTGCCTTCTTTGTCGGTATTGGTTTCCGCCTCCCAGGCTTTCAGCGCCGCTTGCTGGTGCTGCAGGTGGCCGATCAACTGCTTGCCTTCCCGCTTATTGTCGTCGCCTATGCCTTCCGGCCCGGTTTCCATGGTGTCCGCTTGCTGGCCGCTGGCGGTGTCGCCCAGGCTTTGGCTTAGGGCCAAGGCCGCGTCCAGCTGGCTTTGCGCCTGTTCGCGCGCCAGTTGTTTGCCGGACGCGCCGTTCTGCGCTTCGGTGCTCAGCAGCAGGCCGTGGCCGGCGCGGATGGCGCCGTGGCTGTCGGTGCGCAGTTCGAAGCCGTCGCCGCGCGGCTCGGCCTTGCCGTTGCTGCGCGGCTGGGTGAGGAAGCCTTGGTTGAGCTGGGTTTTGCCCGGTTCGCTCGACAGTTTGGCGCGCACTTCGCCCGGGGTGTCGTCGAACAGCAGTTCGTTGTACTGGCCGCCCTGGTGTTCCTTGGATTTGATGCCGGACAGGGTTTTGTTGGCCGGCAAGGCGCCCGCGCCGCTGAAATCCGGCGGGGGGTGGCTGCCGTTGTAGAGCACGCCGGTGATCACCGGGCGGTCGATATCGCCTTCGATGAAGTCGACCAGCACTTCCTGGCCGATGCGCGGGATGAATTGGTGGCCCCAGCCGGCGCCGGCGCTGGGCATCACCACCCGCAGCCAGCAGGAGGATTTGTCGTCGAGGTTAGCGCCTATGCTCGGGTGTTCTTCCGGCCGCTGCCAGTGGAATTGCACCTTGATGCGGCCGTGCTGGTCGGTGTGGACTTCTTCGCCCTGGGGGCCGACCACGGTGGCGGTCTGTACGCCGCGAGACTTGGGTTTGGCCCGTTCGGTATGAGCGTAGGCCGGGGTCAGCGGCACGCCGCGGCGTTGGGCGTCGAAGTCGGCGCGGAAGGGTTGCGCGTCCTCCGCTTTTGCCAGCGCTTTGAGGTCGGCCGGCAGGTTGTTGCGCGCGCTTAAAGCTTGGCGGGTGACGACGAATTCGCGCTGTTCGCTGCTGTCGCCCTCGTGGGCCGGGTGGTCGTCCAGGCGAAACCACTGGCCGGCGGCCAGGCCGCGCACCGAACCGCCACCGCTGAATTGTTTGGCCTGGAGATCATGCGCTTGCTGGCGCAGCTGGGCGTAGTGGCTGAGCTGGTCGGCGTCGCCGGCGTAGTACAGCGATTGCGGGTCGTAGTCGTGCAAGGAGGATTGCAGCGCCTTGCCGTTCTGCCCCTGATCGATGCGGCTGTCGTCGCCGCTGTGCTGGGTCTGCACCGGCTGGTAGTCGAAGCTGGCCAGCGCCACCGCGCCGGGAACGATCTGGCGCTGGGCGTTCCACTCGGTCAGGCCGTCTTCGGCCTCGGTGGCGTCGCTGCGGTGGAAACGCACCCGCTCGACGCCGGCCGGCGGCAGGCTGTAGGGGTCGTCGAAGGCGACCAAGCGCACTTGTGGCGTGTCGCCGTCCAAATGGTCGAAACGCCAGGCATAGCCCTCTTCATGCAGCAGGCGCACGATGAAGTCGTAATCGGATTCGCGGTATTGCAGACAGTAGCTGCGCGGCGACGCCGGGCCGGTCTTGAAGTCCACGCAACAGCTTCCAGGCGGAGCTGGGCCTGGTGAGCGCCAAGCTGGACCAACTGAATGCCGTGGTGGGCCTGTACAAGGCGCTGGGTGGCGGCTGGGAAGCCCCGGCCAAGTCCTGATCCGCAACGTGCAAAGACAAACCCCGCCTTGGCGGGGTTTTTTCATGCTTGGCCTGGGCGCGGGCCGGCGGTCTTGAGTGAATTAAAAACAACATTGGCATATCTGTCAGTGGTGATGTCCGGACCCGCTGCTTACCATGCGCTGCGTTTCGACGTCCCACCCCGCGCGAGGAGCCATGGGCACCATCACTCACTCAGACACCCTATATCCGCACTTGTTGACCATGGCCGGGCGCGAGCGCCTGGTGGATGAAGCCTATCAAGTGCACGACGCCGTTTTCAGCGGCATGGACCGGGCGGCCTTCCGCAAGATGGTGTTGCCGGAGTCCGAGCACAGCAGCATCCTGCTGCATCGCGGCGAACACGGTCAGGCGGTGGGCTATTGCGCCGTCCACCTGTTCCAGCGCCGCGCGGCGGGGCGCGAAGTCAAGGTTTTGCGCGGGCAGGCCGGGCTGCTCAAAGACTACCGCGGCCGCAACAGCAATATGCCTTTCCTGGCCGGCTGCATGTTGCGCTACTGGCTGCGCAGCCCGTGGCGGCCCATGTATTTCCTGGGCGCGATGATCCATCCGTCCAGCTTCATCCAGATGCACAAGTACGCCGCCGGCATGTGGCCCAGCCCGGAGCGGGGCATGGAGCAGCCGCTGGCGCGGCTGGCGGCGGAGTTGTGCGGCAGTTTCGGCATGGCGGTGCCCGCGGCGGAGCGCCCCTTTGTGGTGAAGCTGGGCATTTTGACCCGGGACAGCCAGACCGACCGGCAATTCTGGCTGCAGCACCCGCGCCCGGCGGCGCGCTATTTTGTCGAGCACAACCCGGACTACCATGAGGGCCACGGCTTGCTGGCCATGGCCGAGCTGTCGCCGACGGCCATTCTGAACGGCGTGTGGCGTTATCTGCGAGACAGGCGCGCGGCCGCGGAGCGGTCGAGGTTCTAGGCCGGCTTGCTTTTGCCACCGCCGGCATTGAGCGCGACGGCGGCCAGAATCAGCGCCTTGAACGCCTCCGCGTCCACGTCCTCGCCCTCGCGGATATCGATCGCCCGCCTGGCCTTGCCGTCCAGGCTGGCGTTGAACAGTTGGGCCGGGTCCGGCAGCGCCGGGCCTTTGATGAAGGTCAGTTTGACGACGGAAGTGTAAGACTCGCCGGTGCAGAGGATGCCCCGCAAGGACCAGACCGGGGTGCCCATCCATTTCCATTCTTCGATCACGTCCGGGGCGGCTTCCCGGATCAGCCGCCGCATCCGCGCCAAGGCCGCGCCGCGCCAGTCGCCGAGTTCGGCGATTCTGCGGTCTATCAGGACGGAGGCCGGCGCGCGCTCGGCCGCGGAAGAGGGCTTCATGCCGGGCTCAGATCCGGACGCCGACAATCACGTGGGAGGCTTTGAAGAAGGCGACGATGGCTTTGCCGACGGCCAGGCCAAGGTCGTCCGCGCTCTCCTGGGTGACGATGGCCACCAGGGCGTCGCCGCCGTTGAGACGGATTTCGACCTCGGCGTTGACCGCGCCCGGACGCAGCGCGGACACCCGGCCTTCCAGGCGGTTGCGGGTGGAGAGCTTGATGCCGGCTTCGGGATTGGCCAGGATCACCCAGGGGGCCTTGATGATGGCCAGCGCGTCGCAGCCCACGGTCAGGCCCAGGTTGGCGGTGCTGCGCTGGGTGATGACGGCGGTGATCACCTCGCCGCCCGGCAGGGTGAGGTCGATCTCGTCGTTGACCGCTCCAGGATGGATGGCGGTGACTTTGCCGGCGAACTGATTACGGGCGCTGGTGAGCATCGGATGTCCTTGATGTCGGATGGGTGGGGGCGTCATTGGCGATGTGCGGACAGTATATGCGGAAGCGGGCGGCGCGTTGGCAGCTATTTCGGCCTAAGGTTCGTCCAAGGTCTCGCCTGGGGCCGCGAGACCGAGAACAGCCGCGGCTCGGCGTCTATCGCCGGCCAGCGGCGTCCGCGAGCGCGAACTCAAGCGCGGCTTCGACATGAATCCGGGTGGTGTCGAACACCGGCACCGGCACGTCGGCCGGACTCAACAGCAGTGGCAGTTCGGTGCAGCCGAAGACGATGCCTTCGGCTCCGCGTGCTATCAACTGTTGGATCGCCTCCAGATAAGCGCTCTTGGTGGCCGGTGACGCCAGGCCGCGGCCCAGTTCGTCGCGCAGCGTGCGCTGAATGAAATCGCGGGTGTGCTGCGCCTCCGGGATCAAGGTCTCGATGCCGTGTTGCCGCATCTTGTCCCGGAAAAACGGCAGCTCCATGGTGAATTGAGTGCCGAGTAGTCCCACGGTCCGCAGCCGCTGCTTGGCGACTTCCCGCGCCGTGGCGGCGGCGATATGGAGGATGGGGAGGCCCGCGGCCGTTTCCAGGCGCTCGGCCACGACATGCGCGGTATTGGCGCACAGCACGATGGCCTCGGCCCCGGCGGCTTTTAAATGCAGGCAGCCTTTGAGCAGCAGCGCATAGGTGTGCTCCCAGTCGTCCCAGCCGCGCTGCTGGATATCGTTGAAATTCAGCGAGTAGACGACGCACTCGGCAAAATTGAGGCCGCCCAGGGCCGTGTTGACGCCTTCGTTCAGATAGCGATAGTAATCCAGCGTCGATACCCAACTGATGCCGCCCAGCAGGCCGAGGGTTCTCATGGCGTTCCTTAAGCTGTTTATAAAAGATACGGAGCGAGGGAGGGATCAAGTTACTGCGGCGAGCGCGCGGGCCTCGGGTTTTTCCAGCCAGTCCAGCAGCAAGGGCCACACCTCCTTGCTGGCGGAGGAGGAGTGCATCACCCTGGCATGGTTGTAGCCCGCGCTGAACCCGGCCGCGACCGAGCAGAATAGCGCCTGGTTCTCTTGCCCTTTAAAGGCCGCCAGAAACTGCCGGCAGGCGGAGGGCGGGGCAATGAGAGAGTCGTTTTCGGCAAAGACCGCGAGGATGGGCGCTGAGATTTGCGGTAAACGCCGCAGATAATCAAAGCCGTCTGCGCCATTGAAGCGTTTGTGGATGTTCCAGTCAAACCATTGACGCATCATGTGCCAGGACTCGTCCTGAACGCCGATTCCCAGCCTTTTCCCGGGCAGCCTGCCCGCCAGGCGGCAGGCTTCCCTCATGCCGATAAGGCGCAGCCGTCGCCAGGGCGTCTGGGCGGCATAGCCCGCTTGGCAGGCGAAGAGCGCTATTTTCCCGATGGCTTGGTTGAAATGAGGATGGCGCAACAAGCACATCGCCAGCGCCAGCCCCCCTCCGCTGTGGGTCACGCAGTGGAGGCGGGTGATCCCTTCCTCTTCCAGCAGGTAGCGCAGCGCCGCGGCCACGTCAAACAGCGCGACGGTCTCAAAATTGAAAGGAGGCGGGTCCCGCTGGCTGTCTCCGTGGCCGCGCCATTCAAGAATCCAGCAAGTGAATCCCCGCTCCGCCAGATGTCTCGCCAGGCCCAGACAGATGCGCCTATCCGAAAAAGTGCCGTGCGTCATGAACAGATGACGCGGCTGGGAGGCGGGGCTGGAGATCTTCCACAGCGCCAGGGAGACCTGATCTTGGCTGAGCAGCCGGATGAGCACCTCGTTTGTCATCGCTGGATGTCCCGGTTCCGACGAGCCGCCGCGGCAGGCGCTCGCGGCGTGATCTTTTCAAAGGAAATGGCGCTCGGCGCTTCCTCCCCTTGCCGCAAGCCCGTTCCGAGGGTGCGGCAAAAGGGCGGAAGCCGGCGCGCCCGGCCTTAATCGACGATGAACAGCTTGGCGCCGGTTTCGGTATGGGACAGATGCGGTTCCGCGTCGTCGGCCACCTGGTAACTGAGGCCGGGCGTCAAGGTGAAGCTGCGGCCGTCCGCCAGCGTGGTGTGCAGCACCCCTTCCAGACACAGCAGAATGTGGCCTTTGACGCACCAGTGATCCGCGCGGTAGCCCGGCGTGTATTCCACCATGCGGACGCGGATGTCCCCGAAGCGCTGGGTGCGCCAATAGGCGCAGCCGGTTTCGCCGGCATGCTGGGTGGGCTCCAGCGCGGACCAATCGCTGATACCGAATGGAAGATCGGATATTTTCATGGCGGCTCCTCTTGGGTAGGGGGTCTAAGCGCCTGGCCATTGTCGCCGATGTCCCCGGGCCGCGATAGCGGTCTTAGAGCCTGTTTAAAGTTTTGCGTGCGCCAGCGCCTCCAGCCGATCCAGCAGCGCGCCGGTTTCTTCGCGCAGGCCGGCCGCCACCGCTTGCTCGATTTCCGTACACAGCTCCGCCACCGGCGCCAAGCCGGCCATGGCGAAAGCCCCCTTGGTGGCGTGCAACTGCTGCGTCAGCGGGGCGGTGTCCATCTGTTCCAAAGCTTGCCTCATCAGCCGCAGGGAATGATCCAGCGCGTCCAGCAGTTCGGCGCGCCGGGCGGCGGACAAGGGCGCGGGCGGTCTGGCGGCCGGGCGGTCTTCGGCGGGGCGCAAGGCCAGGCGTTTGCGGATCACGCGGTCCAGCTCTTCCAGGGTAAAGGGCTTGAGCATGAGCTCGTCGATGCCGGCCTGAGCGCAGAGCGGCTGTTCCGTGCTGCCGGCCTGCGCGGTGATGGCGACGATGGGGGCGGCGAAGCCACTGTCGCGTAGCGCCCGGGCCAGGCTGTAACCGCTGATGTCAGGCATGCTCAGATCGGTCAGCACCAGGGCGTAGGCCTGACGGGCGGCCAGCGCCAGCGCGGTGGCGCCGTTGGCGGCGGTGTCCGCCTGATGGCCCAGCTCGCGGAGCTGGTCCTGGATGAGCGCCCGGATCGCCGGGTGGTCGTCCACCACCAGGATGCGGGCCGCCGGCGCGGCCGGGCCGGTCGCGACGGCGGGCGGCTCGGCAGCCGGCGCGGCGGCGCAGGGCGGCAAGGGCAGGGTCACGACAAAGGTGCTGCCCACCCCGGGAGTGGAGGTGAATTCAATCGTGCCCGTCAGCAATTCCGCCAGTTTCTTGCAGAGCGACAGGCCCAGGCCGGTGCCGCCGAAGCGGCGGGTGATGGAGGCGTCCGCCTGGGAAAACTCGGTGAACACCTGGTCGTGGTACTCGGCGGGGATGCCCACGCCGCTGTCCGTCACGCCGATGCGCACCGGCGAATCCGCGCGGTCGTCATCCTGCGGATAGACCTCCAGCAATACCTCGCCGCTGAGCGTGAACTTGATCGCGTTGCCCAGCAGATTCAGCATGATCTGCCGGACGCGGCCGGGATCGCCCAGATAAGCCGGCGCCAATTGCGCGTCTATCATGCAGGAGAATTCCAGGCCCTTGGCGCGGGCCAGCGGCTCCATGCTGGCCGCCGCTTCGCGGCCGAGCGCGGCCAGATCGAAGGGAATCCGCTCCACGCTCATCAGCCCGGACTCCACCTTGGACAAGTCCAGAATGTCGTTGATGATGGCCAGCAAGGCCTGGGATGAATGATTGGCTACCGCCAGGCGCTGTTGTTGCGGCGCGGCCAGTTGGGCGCGGCCGAGCAAATCCAGGCTGCTGACGATGGCGTGCAGCGGGGTGCGGATTTCATGGCTGACCATGGCCACAAAGGAAGATTTCGCCTGGCTGGCCGCCTCCGCCGTTTGGCGCGCGCTTTCCAGCTGGCGCTCCAGCGCCTTGCGCGGGGTAATGTCCACCACATTGCACAGCAGAACCCGGATGCCCTGGTAATGCGTGGCCATGGTGGTGCTGTGCAGCTCCATGGCGCTGCCGTCCGCCAGCTCAAACTGGATGTCCCGGTGGCAAGGCGTGGTGCCGAGCGGGGACGCGGTCTGGTGGGTGTCCAGCAACTGCAGGTGCAGGGAGGAGCGGGCAATTGAACCCATCCGCGTCCATTGCCGCATCACCTCGTTTTCCAGCAGCACCGTGCCGTCCGCGATGGACAGCAGCGTCAGGCCCGAGGGTGCGGTGTCCACCATGATGCGGTTCAGGTTCTCGCTTTCAAAAATGCGTTGGGCGTTGGAAAAAGCCGGTTTGAAGATCTTGCGATCCAGCAACAGAATGAAGGTCCATAAGCAAGTCAAGGCAACCAGCAGCGTGCTGAGATCAATGATCAGCGGCAGCCTCAAATCATTCAGCAGGCTATACCATGGGAAGACTTGAATATGAACCCAGCCCGGGGTGGGCAGACGGGCGCGGAGGATGAACAGGCCGTCGCGATACTGGATATCGGATACCGCGTCGTTGATTACGGGCAGGTCCATGGCGCGGAGCCTTGCGATCAGCTTCACGCCTTGCTGCGCTTGCCAGCCAAAGCTGATGTGAAGCGGCCCCATAGGACTGGCGAGCAAGGTGGTTTCATCGCTGATGTCCGGCCGCCAGGTATTCAGCAAGTTATCGATGCGGATATCCCTGACGAACACGGCGACAGGCGCGCCGTCCACCACGGCGGCCTGCGCCAGACGGATGGCGGGCCGGCGGGTCAGCGGCGCGGCGACGGCGGCCAGCCAAGCCGGCTGACGGCCGGCTTGGCCGTTGGCGGCCGTTGGATTGGGCATATTGGTGAAAGTCCTTTGCCAGAGCGTTTCTTTGCTGCCTAGCTGGGCGGGCGCCGCAGAGGAGAAGCTGGGGGAGATAATCGCCAGAAACCGCTGGTCCGGACTATACAAAGAAACGGTTACCGATTTTCTCAACTCGCAATCGCCGCCGCACATCGCGCTGGCGGCATGTTCCGCCAGCGCCAGATAAGGTTCGAAACGGGGGGCCGGGTAGGGGGCGGAGAGCTTGCCCAAGGCCAGCATCGGAGGGTGAGCCCGGGAGGCTTGCAGCCAGGCTTCCCCATTCTGCGCGGTGAATTGGCGCTGCAGCGCCGGGCTGGCTTTGGGCAGCGCCTTCCATGCCGTCTCGGCCTGGCTGACCTGGTGGTGGAGATCGATCGCATGCCCTCTGAGCAGTACCTTCAGCGTCGTATTTTCCGCATCGAACATCCGGTGCCGGTCCGCCAGCATTTCCTTGCCGGCCAGCCAGAGCGTCAGCAAAGTCAAAGCCAGCAGCGCCAGAGAAATGGCGACGCCCCCGCCAAACAAAGTAATGCGCTGGATGCGCCGCAGGCGGCTGAGCGGCTGGCTTTGAGGGGAGGGCTGGCTTGAGTTGCGCATACGGTTTTCGGCGTGGGGCTTGGCTGGGCGGTTGACCATTTTCAGGATATTTGCTTAGCTATAAAAATAGAATGTCTTGAAAACAATTGTTTAAATTTCATGTGAACGACATGGCGACAGCGGAAATAAAAGTCTTCTTAGTGGATGATCATCCCTCGGTGCTCAGCGGCTTGGAGCACGCCTTGCAAGGGCAGCGCTCCATCCGCGTGGCGGGCAAGGCCAATAGCGCCACCGCTCTGTGGGACATGCTGGCCAGCCAGCCTTGCGACGTGCTGGTGTCCGATTACTCCATGCCCGGCTGTGAATCCGGCGACGGCGCGGCCATGTTCGAGCGCTTGCGCCGGCTGTACCCGGAACTGGGCATCGTGGTGCTCACCATGATGGACAACGCCCTGGTGGTGCGCTCGCTGCGCGGCCTGGGCATTCACTGCATCCTGAGCAAATCCGACGCCATCGAGCACCTATTGCCGGCGGTGTACGGCGCCATGGCCAAAACGGCCTACTTCTCCCCGGCGGTGGAGCGTTTGCTGGAGGCCGACCACCTGGCCCAGCCCGCCGACAAGCGCGCCTTGACCGCGCGCGAAGCCGAAGTGGTGCGGCTTTTCGTCGCCGGCCTGACGGTGAACGACATCGCGGCCAAACTCAAGCGCAGCAAGCAAACCATCAGTACCCAGAAAGCCAGCGCCATGCGCAAACTGGGCGCGGAGCGCGACGCGGACCTGCTGCTGCTGTTCAAGCCCTGATACCTTTCTTTTCTCCCGGCGGCCCTTTCTTGGTGCCGCTTCCCCGCCGCGGGTTCCCGCGCATCCTGCGTGTCTGCTAAGGCATAGGCCGGCCAGTATAGTCGTTTTAAGGTGTGATCCCCGCCGCGCGGCGCGCATTTCGTACTGGTCAAATATCCCCCCGCACCGAGCATGGCTAAGCTGCCGGATTGGATTTCGCCTGGGCCTGAAAGACGGCAGACAGGCGAGCATGGCGTTTATATTGAACTGGGTGCTCTGTTGATGGCGGGTGGCGTTTCAAAGTCTGGTGTGCGCATGGGCGCGTTTAAAAGAATCCTGGCCTTGTTGGCCGCCGTTTTGCTGGCGCTGAGCTTATGGGAGCTGGCGCAACGATACTTCATCCTCAGCCCCTCGTATCAAACCGGCAAAACCCCGCAAGATTACGGGGTGACTTACCAGGAAACCTGGTTGCCGGTTGCCAAGACGGAAGGCGGCGGCCTGGTGCATGCATGGTGGTTGCCGGCCGAATCGCCCGCCGCGCCGGCGGTGCTGTTCTTGCACGGCAACGACAGCACGCTGCACACCGATGTCGATTTAATCCTCAGCCTGCGTCGGCTGGGCTTGGCGGTGATGGCGATCGACTACCGCGGCTACGGCGACGGCGCCTGGTATCTGCCCTCGCAGCGTTCGGTCTACACCGATGCCAGGGTGGCCTGGCAGGCCTTCAAGAAGCTGGCGCCGGAGGCGTCCAAGCACCTGGTGTACGGCCACTCGCTGGGCGGGGCCATCGCCATGGATATGGCGGCGGTGTCGCTGGGCGTGGACGGGGTGATTATCGACGGCGGCTTCTTGTCCGTCGCGGACATCGCCAAATCCTATACCGCCTCATGGCTGCCGTTTGACGCGCTGATCCGCCATAACTTCTCCTCCTATTCCAAACTGCCGGCCATTGCCGCGCCGAAACTATTCATCCATTGCTCCGGCGACGAGGTGGTGCCGATGGAGTTGGGCGAACGCCTATATCAGCTCAGTCCTCAGCCTAAAGCCAAGTTATTTATGAAGGGGGGAGATCATGATGCTTGTTATCGGCGTGATAGTGCGGAGTGGTCAATGTTGGTTAAATATATAGCAGGTTTTTGATTTTTAATTTAATTTCTATAAAAATTGTTAATAATAAAGTTGATGTTTTCTTTTAGGGTTGGTGTGTGAATTTTTGTCAAAATTTAAATAATTGATTGATGTGTTTTCGTACTGGTCAGATGGCTTAATAGTTTTCGTGGACTTATTATTGTTTTCCTTTTGACGATGTTGTGGAATTTTTATGAAGATGAATTATTTTCTGTGCGCGGGTTTTATTTCTGCCTCTGGTTTGGCCGTAGCTCAGGGTGGGCTGGCTGGATCTGCGCAATTCGAAGTAAAAGGTCGTATTGTGCCATCTGCATGCGTTGTTAATGTAAATAGCTCAAGTGGTAAGACGTTTGATTATCCTGATATTTTGGCAAAAGATCTGAAAAAGGATGAGCATCATCGCGTGGCACGAAATACAGTGAAGCCTATTGAAATTGTATGTGAAGCCCCTACTGCAGTTTCTTGGAGGTTTGTAGATAATAGAGCTGAATCAGTATCTGTTTCTGGGGCTGAAAACTTCGGGCTTGGTTCAAGTAATGGTCAATTTATTGGTTACCATAAGCTCAATATTTCTAACACGAAAGGTATTTTGAAGAATGACAAGGGTGATGTCGCAAGCTTCGTGACTGCGGAGAGCGCGGATAATAAGTCATGGGTCCAAGCCGCGTCTAAGATTGTGAAGTCAGATGCATATTACACTGTGTATGATGACGTTAAGAAGGCGCCAATTCCTTTTGTGAGCTATGTGGTGAGTTATGGTAATGAGGTAAATATCTCCCCCACATCCAAGTTGGATGTTAAGGATGTGGTTGAGTTTGATGGACTGGTGACGATGGATGTGCACTACATATGATTTTGTAATGATTGAGTAATTTTGGACTGCTCTTAGTGTATGCTGAGGGCAGTTTTCGTTGTTTGTGTTAATTGGTTTGGGGTGTAAAGATGTTGTTGTTAAACCGCTTTTTTATGTTCATTGGAGTGTGGGCTATTTCTTTTTCATTGTCTACGATGGTGATTGCCGCAGGTTTTTTTCCGGAGACATCTGTGGTGCTATTAAGAGAGAGTGAAGGAGGGGGGGCAATGTTGTTGAAAAATACAGAGCAAAAGCCATTGTTATTGTATTCGGTAATTGAAAATTTACCCGAAGATAAGGGCAATATCGTGATGCTGACACCTCCGGTAGCACGTGTCGAAGCGGGTGAACAGCAGCAAGTACGTTTCATGTTGCAACATAAGCAGCCATTACTGACGCAGCGATTGAAGCGAGTGATCTTTGAGGGCATTCCAGAGCAGTTGCAAGAGGGAGATGCAACGGTGGGTATTGCTGTGCGGCAAAATTTACCCTTGGTGATTCATCCCAAAGGCTTGTCGGAAAACCGCGAGCCATGGAAATTATTAAAGTGGTCCTTGAGTGACGGCCAGCTGACCTTGGCTAACGACAGCCCTTATGTGGTGCGGATGGCGCAAGTGGTGAACCTCCAGCCGCAGGGTACTGTGGTGCAGCTGGGGCGCAGCTATGTGCTGCCGGGGCAGACGTTATCGTTCCCGGTTACGGATAGCAAGGCCGAGGTGGTAAGGCTGTACCCGGCGACCATGTATGGCTTCAGCGTGGACAGCTACGACGCGCCTTTGACGGCCAAGGCCGGCTAATTGGCGGTTTGGCAAGAGCTCCCGGCCTATTGCGGGCGTGGGGAGGCGTGGACGGGCACTCAGCTGCCGACGAGGCCTTGGAAACGCCGGCCGCTGGCGGCGGCCTTGCTGCTGGCCTTGGGCGCGACGCCGTCGCTGGCATTGGGCGCCGAAGCGGCCGAAGAGGCGATGTTCGACGCCGATGTTTTGCGCGCGCGCGGTCTGGACCCGGCCTTGGCCGAGTACTTTCGCGGCAAGCCGCGCTTTGCCGAGGGGCGTCAGCCAGTGAGTTTGTCGCTCAATGGCGAGGCGTTGGGCGAGGTGGAGGCGGAGTTCGATGCGCAAGGCCAGTTGTGCTTCAGCCCGGCTTTGTTGGAACAGGCGCGCTTGCAAGGGCCACCGCCGGATGAGGCGGAGGGCGTCTCCGTGGCGCCGGCCTGCTACGACTTTGTCGGCGCTTGGCCGCAAACCCAGGTGCAACTAAACCCCAATCTGAACCGAGTGGCGCTGTTGGTGCCCACCGCGGCCATCCTGCCGCAGCCGCAAGAAGAGATTCAGCTGGAAAGCGGCGGCGTCGGCGGCATGCTGAACTACGACCTCAGCGCGAGCAGCTATCAGGGCTTGGGCAGCGGCAGCCGCAGCTTGTCGCTGGACACCGAGGCCGGCGTCAATATTGGCGACTGGATTGTGCGCAGCCGCCAGTTCTACTACTCCAATAACGGTCAAGGGCAGTTCAGCGATCTGGGCGCTTACGCCCAACGCTCCTTCGTCTCCCAGCGCGCGCGTCTGCAACTGGGTGTGATCAATGTCGACAGCCCGCTATTTGCCGCCGGCCAGTTGCTGGGCGCGCAGTGGACGCCGGAGAGCGGCCTGGAGCAGGGCGGCCCCGGCGCGCGGGTGGAGGGCATCGCCAATAGCGTGGCGCGGGTGGAGGTGCGGCAGGCGGGGGTGTTGATCCATATTGCGCAAGTGCCGGCCGGGCCCTTCTCTTTTGACCATATCCGCCTCAACAACCGCCATGTCGATCTGGAAGTGACGGTGGCGGAGAGCGACGGCGGTGAGCGGCGCTTCACGGTGCCGGCGGCAAGCCTGGGCTTGGATGCGGCTGCGCCGCTGGGTTATTCGCTGGCCATGGGCCGTTTGCGTGATGTTGCCGACGATGGTCTGGAGCCTTTGCTGCTGACCGGTTCCGGCAGTTGGGCGCTGGGACAACGGGCGCAAGGGACGCTGGGCGCGCTCGGCACGCCGCAATACCAGGCCCTGGGCCTGGGGGCGGATATCGGCCTGGGCGCCGACACGACCTTGAGCGCGCGCGGCGTGGCTTCCCTGGCGCGGGAAGAGGGCGTGTTTGGCCATCAATCCAACTGGGCGATGAGCACGCGGATGAGCGAGGCGATGAGCGCCTCCTTATCGGCCTCGTTTCAATCCGAGGGCTACCGCGATCTGGGCGAGGCGACGACGGCTTACGGTCGAGAGCAAGCCGGCCAAGCGCGCAAGCGCCGCACCCGCGCCCAGTATTCCGCCTCCCTGGGCTGGAGCCATCAGCGCGCCGGCAGCTTCCGGCTGTCCTATTCCACCAGCCGCAGCTTTGACGGGCATGTCAGCAGCCGCTGGCTGGGCAGCTGGGGCCGCTCCTTCAAGCGGATGTCGCTGAATCTGAACGTGGAGAACGGCCGCAACTCCTTTGACGGCCGCCGTTATCAAGCCTGGTATCTGAACTTCAGCCTGCCGCTGGAAAAACGCCGCATCAACAGCACGGTGCGCAGCAGCGGCGGCGACACCAGCTTGAATACCTCGGTCAGCGAAACCGTCAACGAGTATTGGGGTTATCAGTTGAGCGCGGAACAGAGCCGCCGCGGCACTGGGGTGAGCGCCAATGTCAACGTGCAGCCGCGTTACGCCAGCGCCCGGCTGGGCATGGGGCAGAACTACGCCGGCCGCCATTTTTCCGCCGGGCTGAGCGGCGGCCTGGCCTTCCACCGCGACGGCGTCACCGCCTCCCCGGCGCAGATCCAGGACAGCTTTGGCGTGTTGTCCACCGGCAAGGTGTCCGGGGTTCGGGTCAACACGCCGGGCGGCGCGGTATGGACCGATGCCGGCGGCCGTGCGGTGATCCCCAGCTTGACGGCTTATGACGTCAGCCGGCTGGAAGTGGATGTGAAAAGCCTGCCGCGCACGGTGGAACTCAAAAACGGCTACAAGGAGCTGAAGGTCAGCCGCGGCGCGGTGCGTCATGTGGAGTTCGACGTGTTCCAGACCCGCCGCGTGTTGTTGGAGGTCAAGGATAGCTTGGGCCAGCCGCTGAGCGCCGGCGGATCGGTGCTGACGGCGGACAACCGTTTCGTCACCACCGTGGTGGAGGGCGGCAAGGTGTTTCTGGACAATGCCGAGCCCGGGCAAGTTCTGACCGTGACCACGCCCAACGGCAACCGCTGCCAGCTGGATTTCGCGCTGCCGGAGACGGTGGACGAGCAGGTGTTTTACGAGCAGTTGAACGCGGTATGCCGGGCGGAAGCGTGAGCGAGGAGCAAGGAATGAAGTCGATGATTAAGCGGGCAACGGCCGGTCTGGTCGGCCTGCTCTTGTGCCAGGCCGTGTTGGCCGACAACTGCGTGATGCGCTTGAGCGGCGAGCAGTTGGATTACGGCGTGTTGAACAAAGGCCAGTTCAAGAGGGCCAAGTCCGGGGTGTTGGCTTTGGGCAAGCGGCGGATGACGCTGAGCGTTCAATGCGAGCAGCCAAGCGCCATCCGGCTGCGGCTGGAGGCGGAGCCGGCCGCCAAGGGCATGGCCTTGTGGAACGGCAAGGGCCACTACCGGATGAGCATGGGCGCGGCGCAATTGGACGGCCAGCCGGTGCTGCTGGCCGCCGTGCGTACCGGACAGGCGGCGCTGGAGCAGGCTGCGGCGGAGGTGGCGGTGGACGCCGAACATAAAATATGGGCGGTGGCGGACGGCAAGCCGGCGCGCGGCAAGCTGTTTACCGCGCAAATCTGGGTGGACGCCCAGGTGACGGCCGATACGCTGCGCGCGCGGGATGTGGAGCATTTGAGCAGCGGCGGGCGCCTGTTGCTGGAGAGGGACGACCGTTAAAGAGCGGTTAATAAAAATCAGCGTTACGGCTGAGGCAAGACCCGCCGACGCAGCCTCAGGGGTTTGTTAGCCGCTCCTGGCGTCGTTCCTGTTTGGGCGGGCCTGAACCGATTAAGCGCTTGGGCTGAGCCTGACTTTTTCTCCGCCCACTGATGTCTCAAGCCTGTAGGGCCGCCAACAGATTCCCAATCCCGCCTTGCGTCTGCCGGGCCTTGCTGGCGAGAAGAGAACGCTGTCAAAAACGGTATCGATATGAAATATCCTTTGCTGCCTTAATTTAGTACCCGTCCTATTAAAATCCGGAAAAATTAAGCGTAGCGTTGCGCCTAGCATTATTCCTGGCCGTGAGGCATGTCAGTTGTGATTTCGGCTTGTCTCGCTCTTGCTGGCCAGGTCATGAGTACGCTCTTAGGCAAAGGTATAGAAATCATGCTGAAGTCATTTCAGGTCGCAGTCGACGACTCTTTACTCAACGCGTTTTCCCATGAGAACCAGCACATTCAGCTAAGCATCGGCATTGGCCATCATAAAGTCAGCGACATCACCTTAAGCCAGGGCGATATTGAAGGCATTGTCACCCATAGCGCGGCTTTTTCGGTGGAGGGGATCAAGGCGGACAATGGAATGACCACCATTGTCTTGCGGCTTGCTTCTGGTTTGTGCGAGCAGGATGTTCTGAGATCCATGCACGCCCCATGGCGCGCTTACGCCTTGCCGACAGAAGCGCGTAAGTCCCCTCAGCACACCGTGCTATCCGGAGCCTCCGGAGATCATTGGTAGGTTTGCGTCCGCGGGCTCAAGATCAGCCGATGAAATCGGCCTTGAGCAAGCCGGCGCCGGCAGGCTGTTCACGGCCTGGTTCCAGGGGCGCAGGCGTATCCGCAATGGGCTCTCTCAGAACCTGTTTACGCTCTGCCGCGCGTCGTGAGACGTCACACGGTGAGTACCGCTTCGAAATGCTCATGTACCACGAGTACATTCCGCTTTTTCGCTCATTTTCGCCTTGTCTCGCTCTTGCTCGCGAGACTTTGAACAGGCTCTTATTAGGGCACAACATGAATATCTTGCTATTGTCGGCCTTTCCCGCCGAATCCGCCCGGCTGTCGCAACAGCTGTCCGCCGCGTGGGAGCCTGAGCCCATGCTCGGCGCTTTGTCCTGTCGCAGCCTTCAATACAATCTCCACCAGCTCTATCTGGCCGAAACCGGGGTGGGCACGGAAGACGCCGCCTTGACCACTCAAGCTGTGCTGCTGCAACGGGATATCGATCTGGTCTTGTTGCTGGGGACTTCAGGCGCAGTGGGAGATCATTGGGAGATAGGCGATGTCGTCGCCGGCAGCAAAGTCGTGCAGATGGATCTTTACGGCATCGACAAGATCCTGAAAGGCACGCTGTTTGAATCCTGCCTGTTTAACAGCAATACCCATGCTCCGCTGGAGACGGAATGGGATGTGGACCGCTATTGGCTGGAGAAGCTGACAGCGCTGCCTGGGGTGAAGCCGGGGCTGATCTTCAGCAGCAACCAGTTCCCAGTCCCTTCCTCCCTATTTCCCTTGATGTTGGAGTTGGGAGGCGGCGTGATTGAGATGGAAGCCTCCGGCGTGATGCGCGCCGCCAGCCGGCTGGGCTCCACGCCGGTGCTGGTGCTGCGGGCGGTCAGCAATATCATTGACAGCCGATGGCACGATACGGGTACGCCCGAGCATGGCATTGAGTTGCGCGCGGAGCGGCTGTCCGCCGCCGTGTTGAAGCTGCTGTCCGCCATTTGAAGCCTGCCAAGAGGCTGTTCAAAGTCCCGCTTTGGCTTGCCGGGCTTTGAACCGCTTCTTCATTTCCCCCGTTTGATCTCCCGCCTGGCCGGGCGGCCGTCTCCGGCTTGACGCTCCGCCCCCGTCTCAGTACTCTTTGCCTCGCGCTGCGCCAAATAACGCCGCGCCGGGCAGGCAAGCCTATCAATCTCCGTGATCGCAGTCATGTTGCGTCCACCCGGGCGCCGCACGTCTGTTGCCACGCATCTGCATCTGGGCAGGGCGTGGCAGGGAGCCTCTCGGGGCTGCCGGTCGACATCACGGAGAACCGGTCTTGCCACCTTGTCACGCTCCTGCTCGTATCCGAGCAGGCTTCCAAAGCTGACTTGGAGACTGCAATGACTCCTTCTGATTTTTCCCCCGCTTTTGCCAAACCACCCCCGGCCGCTTGCCAAGAACGCCAGTACTTGCTGTCCCAAACCGCGTTTGCTTGCGCGCAGGCCTTGAATTGCTTCACTGTATTGCGTTCCGCGCTCATGGCGATTCAAGCCAAGCGCAGCGGCAGCGAACCGTCCCATCTGCAATTGTTGGCGCGCCTCTCGCTTGAGGTGCTGGACGATTGCGCCGCCCGCCTGCAAACCCTTTACATCGAAACTGATGAGGCGCTCAAGACCGCGCCGCCCGCGCCGGCCCATTCGGAGGCCGCCGCCGCGCCGTGCTTGAAGCCGGACGCCGCCCGGTAAACAAGGGCGGCCCGCGCCTGCGCGCGGATTTCACATTTTCACGAGGAGTTCACTTTAGCCATCGCATGTAGTCGGGAGATCGTCATGTCGCAACATCATGAGTTTGGGGCGCGCCGCAGCCGGGCGTCGGTGGAGAAACCGCAGGGGAGAGATGCCCGCCGCGTCAACGCCGGGGAGGGCACGGCATGAAAGCGACCGTGATGCAGTTGCATCGGGATTTGCAATTGGGCAGAACCAGCAGCGTGGCGCTGACGGAGCAGGCGCTGACCGTCATCGCCGGCCATAGGGCGGCAGGAGGCGCGGCGTTTACCCATGTGGACGCCCAAGCCGCGCTGGCCGCCGCCCGGCAGATCGACGCCGTCGGTCTCTATCCCACGCCGCTGGCGGGTCTTCCCCTGTCGGTCAAAGACCTGTTCGACGTCCAGGGCCAGATCACCACCGCCGGCTCCGTGGTGCGGAAGCAAAATCCGCCGGTGCAGCAGGATGCAACCGTGGTGGCGAAGCTGCGCGCGGCCGGCGCGGTGCTGCTGGGGCGCACCAATATGAGCGAGTTCGCTTGCTCCAGCCTGGGCTTGAATCCGCATTACGGCACCCCGCGCAATCCCGGCGATCCGGAACGCGTGGCGGGCGGGTCCAGTTCCGGCGCGGCTGTCAGCGTGGCCCTGGACATGAGCGTTGCCGCGCTGGGCTCGGACACCGGCGGCTCGGCGCGCATTCCCGCCGCCTTTTGCGGCCTGGTCGGCTTCAAGCCCACGGCGAAGCGGGTGCCGATGCAGGGCTGCCTGCCCTTGTCGCCGTCGCTGGATTCCATCGGAACGCTGGGGCACTCGGTTTCTTGCTGCGCCATCCTGGACGCGGTGCTCAGCAGCGGCTGGACGCCCTCTCATGCGCGCGGTCAGCCCCCCGACGTGAAAAAACGCCGGCTTTACGTGACCGAAGACTATCTTGCAGACCATCTGGACCCCGCCGTGGCCCAGGCTTTTGACGAGGCCCTGGCGCGTTTGTCCCAGGCCGGCGCCCGCATCATACGTTTCGATTTCCCCGAGCTTGGCTGGATTGCGGACATGGACGCCCAGGGCGGACTGGCGGCGGCCGAGGCCTGGCACGAGCATGGCGAGCGGCTGGAGAGCGAGGACGGCGCTTACTACGACCCGCGCGTGGTCCGACATCTGCGGCAGGGGGCTGGTCAGAGCGCAGTCAGGTATCTGGAGCTGCTGGAGCGTCGCCGCACGCTGCAAGCCGTCGCCGCGCATCGCCTGTCCATGGCCGACGCCTGGCTGATGCCCACGGTGGCGATTCTGCCGCCCAGGCTGGCGGAGCTGGACGACGACGAGGACTACGGCCGTTTGAACCGGCTGGCTCAGCGCAACAGCGCTGTGGCCAATCTGCTGGACGGCTGCGCGCTCAGCCTGCCGCTGACGGCTCAGATCGGTTTGAGCGTGTGCGGGCTGCATGGCCGCGATACCCATACCCTGAAAATCGCCGCCGGCATTGAGCGCGTGTTGGAGTGTTGAACCGGGCCGGTTCAAGGTCTGGCGCGCGAGAGGGAGACAAGGCGAAAACGGCTGAAGAAGCGGAGTGCGCAAGTGGGGCATGAGCGTTCTGAAGCCGGCACTCATCATGCGATGTGGCAGACGTTGAACAGGTTCATTAAGAGCCGCGAACAAAACCTCGCAGAGAACCTGAGCCAAGGCGCGCCGACGCAGGCAGTACAAGTCGTACGGCAAGGAGGCGCAACGCAGGATCAGGGGTTTTGTTAGCGGGTCTAAGGAGAACGATGATGAAAGGCCAATTACCCATGATGGAGCAACTGAAGCTGTTGAACCAGGATTTGCTCGACGCCCAGCCGGATCAGCACGCGCTGTTTCATCTTGGCCGGCAGATGGCTTTGCAGTGCGCGGAGATGGACGCCTGCCTGTTGCAGGGCTTGATGGAGATCCGCTCAGCCCATGTCGGTTTGCAAGCCATTCTGACCGTGCTGCAACGTCGCGACGAACCCTTGCTGTTCAGCAGCGAGGAGGCGGCGGCCTTGCTGGAGCCGGTGCAGCAGCGGCTGAGCCAGGGCTTGAACGTTCTTAACCGCCTGGTTTGAGCCCCGCCGCGGCGATGCGCGCGCAACCGCGCGTCAGGGCCGGCTTTTCGTACTGGTCAGATATTTTTTGACGGCGCGCTTGCGCATACTTGCCTCATCTTGTGCGGCGCCCTGCCGCATAGGGTCTCACGCCGATCCCCCGGTGTTGAGCTGCCTAGTGTCTATTGCAAACCCATTATGTTTGCCTCCCTCTCCCTGCGTGGAGAGGGATATTTTTTTAACCGGAATCCCGCTCCGGCCTGTCGGCACGAGCTGATCGCGCCGTTTGCGAGCCATCTGCTAGGAGAAAGCATGAACTTCAATATGAATGTCGCCCAGTTCCAGCACAAATTGGCCGAAATGGAGGAGGAAAACCTCATGTTGCGTTTGCAGCTGGATGTTTACCGCGATGAGTTGTTCAAAAAGTACGAATCGTTTCTCGATGAGAAGTTGACGTCGGAAATGGACAAAAAACTGAGCCTGGACGTACGCAAGGCGGAGGCGGACATGCGCCAGAAAATGCAGGAAGAAATCAAGCTGTTGAGGGAAGAGTTGCAGCGCCTGCGCTCGCTGGGCAAGACCGAGCCCAAGCTGAACAAGGTGGAAAAGACGGCCGAGGTGCCGACTTTGCTGGCCACGGCCTGAATCTGACTGGGGCGGCCGGCCGGCGGCGGATTCCATATGAGCGGAGTTTTCATGAGAGCATTTTTGCTGTTGTGCTGGTTTTTATTGGCCTTGGGCGCGGCGCAAGCGCAGCCGACGGTGGGCAAGGATTACCTGGTGCTGCCCAAGCCGCATCCGGTGTCCAGCGGCGACAAGATCGAGGTGGCGGAGTTTTTCTCCTATCCCTGTCACTATTGTTACGCTCAGGACGCCGCGATCACGGCCTGGTTGAAGGCTCAGCCCAAGGATGTAAACGTGGTGCGCAAGCATGTGGTGTGGGGCCGGCCGATGGAAGGCTTCGCCCGGGTGTTCGCCACCCTGAACGCCGCGGGTTTGGCAGATCGTTTGCATGTGGCCGCCTTCCGCGCGGTGCAGCACGACAAGATCAATCTGGGCAAGGAGGCGGAGTTTGAGAAATGGCTGCGCCGCCAGCCGGGCGTGGACGCCGCCAAGACCATGGCGGTATACCATTCCTTCGCGGTCAAAGCCCAGGTGGAAGCCGCCGCCAAGTTCACCAAGGATTACCGGATTAGCAGCACGCCCATGCTGGTGGTGGACGGCAAATACGTGCTCGCCGCGGCCCAGCCGGTGCAGACGCGGAAAGTGCTGGACGCGCTGCTGGCCAAGGTGAGGGCGCAAAGAAACGGCCAGGTCTGAATGTTTCGACAAGCGGTTCAATGCCGCATCGCCATGCGCGGCGGGCATTGAGCCGCTTCTTGAGAGCACGCAGCCGCCTTATCGGGCGGCCGCATCGTTTTTGCCCGCAGGTCCAAACGGGGTATGATGGCAGACCGTATCGTTTATAGCGTTTGCACACTCCGCCGCCCATGTCCCAGCATACTTTCTCCCCGGATGGGAACGCCCATCTCAGCCCCAAGGCCTGGTATCAGGCCGCCAGCGAAAAACCCGGCTTCATTCACGACGCGGCCCAGGCGGCGGCGATCGAGGAGCTGGACCTGCTGTGGCATCAGCTGGTGGAGTTCAAGAACAAGCGCAACCGTTTCCTCGGGCGCAGTCTGCGCAGCCCGGACGTGCCCAAAGGCCTGTATTTCTGGGGCGGGGTGGGGCGCGGCAAGAGCTTTCTGATGGACGCCTTCTACGCCTGCGTGCCTTACCGCCGCAAGCGCCGTATTCATTTCCACAATTTCATGGCCGAGGTGCACCGCGAGTTGCGCGCGCTGGCCGGCAGCAAGGACCCCTTGCTGGCCTATGCCGACAAGATCGCGCGCGACACCCGTCTGCTGTGCTTCGATGAATTCCACGTCAGCGACATCGCCGACGCGATGATGTTGGGCCGGCTGCTGTCGGCGCTTTTCGAGCGCGGCGTGGTGCTGGTCACCACCTCCAACTACGCGCCGGACGGCCTCTATCCCAACGGCCTGCAAAGGCAGAACTTCCTGCCCACCATTGAACTGATCAAGCGCGAGCTGAAAGTGCTGAACGTGGACGGCGGCAACGATTACCGGCTGCGCGAGCTGACGCGCGAACCGCTGTTCATGGTGCCGGCGGACGCGGCCAGCGAGGAGAAGATGGAGCAGCTGTTCCAGCGCCTGAGCCACGGCGTGGAGCAGAAAAAACGCACCATCGAGGTGCTGGGCCGCGAGATTCCGGTCAAGCGCCTGGCCGCCGGGGCGATCTGGTTCGATTTCCTGGCCTTGTGCGACGGCCCGCGCGCGCAGACCGATTATCTGGAAATCGCCACCGAATACCATACCGTCTTCGTCAGCGGCATCCCCAAGATCACCGCGCGCGAGGCGTCCATCGCCCGCCGCTTCACCTGGCTGGTGGACGTGTTCTACGACAACCGCGTCAAGCTGGTGGCCTCCGCCGCCGCCGAGCCGGAACAGCTGTACACCGAGGGGCTGCAGGCCGGCGAATTCTTCCGCACCGCCAGCCGGCTGACCGAGATGCAATCGCGCAGCTATCTGGAGCTGCCGCACCAGTCCGTCGGCCAGACCCACGACCAGCCGCCGGTCGGCGTGGTGCTGTAAACGGCCGCGGACATGGACGCCGCCGGCCTGCTGCAAGCAGTGCGCGCCTGCCGGCTGTGCGCGGACAGCCTGCCGCACGGCCCGCGCCCGGTGCTGCAATGGCATCCGGACGCGCGCATCCTGATCGCCGGCCAGGCGCCGGGGCGGCGCGTGCACGCGTCCGGCCTGCCTTTCGACGACCCCAGCGGCGAGCGGCTGCGCGATTGGCTGGGCGTGGACAAGACGGTGTTTTACGATGAAACCCGCATCGCCATCCTGCCGATGGCTTTCTGTTATCCCGGCACCGGCAAGTCCGGCGATCTGCCGCCGCCGCCGCAATGCGCGGCCGCCTGGCGCCGGCCCTTGCTGGCCGGCCTGCCGCATCTGCAATTGACGATTTTGCTGGGGCAGTACGCGCAGCGCTATCACCTGCCGGGCCGCTATCCGCGGCTGACCGAGGCGGTGGAGCGCTGGCGCGAACATTGGCCGGCCTTGCTGCCGCTGCCGCACCCCAGCCCGCGCAATCAGCTGTGGTTCCGCCGTCATCCCTGGTTCGAGGCCGAGCTGCTGCCGGCTTTGCGGCAGCGGGTGGCCGAGGTGCTGGAGCGCGGCTGAGAAGCTGTTTACGATCTGCCGCGCGTCGGCGGGATGGATAGAAATGGGCGTTGAAACCGAGCTCAAAATGCTCATGTACCACCTGTACATTCCGCTTTTTCGCTCGTTTTCGCCTTGTCTCGCTCTTGCTCGCGAGATCGTAAACACGTTCTAAGCACTATTCACCATCGATGTTTCTCCAAGGAGGCCGCAATGTGGCGACGCTGGATCTGGAACGGCAAGCAATGGTTGTTTGACTGGGGCGTGCGCCAGCAGCGGCGCTGGGCCGGCTTGAGGCCGCGGCGGCTGCGGCTGGAGCAGGGCGAGTTGAGCTGGCTGGAGCGTCCGGCGCCGGCCGGCGCGCCTACGGTGCTGATGTTGCACGGTTTCGGCGCGGAGAAAGACCATTGGGCGATGCTGGCGCGCTGCCTGCCCAAGACCTTCCGTTTGATCCTGCCGGATTTGCCCGGCCACGGCGACAGCATGTCCGGCCTGGACATCAGCTACCGGGTGGAGGCGCAGGCGGACCGGCTGCGCGTTTTCCTGGAGGCCTGGGGCGTGGAGAGCGTCCATCTGATCGGCAATTCCATGGGCGGCGCCATCGCCGCCAACTTCGCCGCGCGCTATCCGCAGTCGGTGGCCAGCCTGACCCTGCTCAACGCCGCCGGCGCCGGTGTCAGCGCCAGTGAAATGGCCGAGTCGTGGCAGCGCAGCGGGGACAACCCGATGCTGGAGATGACGAGCGCGGACGGGGTGAGGGCGATGCTGGACTGGGCGATGTACCGGCCGCCGCCGGTGCCCGGTTTCGCCATTGAGGTGGCGGCGGCGCGCAAGGCGGAACGCGCCGAGGTGGAGCGCAGGATTTTCGACGATTTGTTCGACAGCGTGGATCAGCGGCCGGTGCTGGCGAGCATCCAGGCGCCGACCTTGATTGTCTGGGGCCGCGAAGACCGCATCCTGCACGTGGAGGACGCGGACTGCTTCGCCGCCGCCATCGCCGGCAGCGAAAAGCAGGTGCTGGAGCAGGTGGGCCATCTGCCGATGATGGAACAGCCGCGCCGGGTGGCCGCCCTGTGGCTGGAGTTCGCGCGGCGGCGGGCCGGCGTCTGAGAGCCTGCTTACGATCTGCTGCGCGTCGGCGATACGGCGTTGAAAGCAGCTTCAAAATGCTCATGTACCGTGTGTACACTCCGCTTTTTCAGCCGCAACGTCTTGTCTCGCCTTAGCTCGCGAGATCGTAAACACGCTCTGATATCCGGTTTACAAGCGCCGCGCGCGGCGCGCTGTTCCCATTCCGACGCCGGCAGGCCTCAGACCGCCGGCCTGGCTTGCGTCTGAGCCGTCGCGACGGCGTCTCCGCGCAGCAAGGCCAGGCCGCAGGCGATCACCACCACCTGGGTGCCGATCAGGCTGGCGAAACCCATGGCGAAGCCGCCGCCGCTGTCCCCGCTCAGGCTGATCAGCCAGCCCATCAACACCGGCATGAGGCCGGCCGTCAGCCCGCCTACGCCATTGGTGATGCCGAAGGCGCAGGCCACGTGCTCGGCCCGCGAGTAGTACTGGACGGTGCTGGGAATCGCCGGGCTTTGCAGTCCCCAGCACAGCCCGGCGGCGGTCAGGCAATAGGCGGCGGTGTAGCGGTCCGCGCTGTTGATGGCCAGCAGCACCGCCAGCGCCACGCCCATACTGGCGAAGATGAAGATCAAAGGCACGCGGCGGCGCGGGGTCAGATCCAGCAGCAGGCCGCCCAGCAGCACGCCCAGCACCACCGCGTATTGCGGCAGCGAGGCCAGCCAGCCCATTTCACGCAGGGAGAAGCCCCGGGCCTGCTGCAAATAGGCCGGCAGCCAGTTGCTGCTGCCCCATAGATAGGCGAGAAAAGCGGCGGTGAGCAGGGTCATGGTCAGGATGTGGCGGGTGTGGAAGGCCCCCCGGAACAGATCGGCCACGGTGGCGAGCGCGGCGCGCGGGGACTCCGGCCGCGGCAAGGCGGCGTAAGAGAGGGGCATGCGCACGAAGGCCAGCACCAGCGGCACGCCCAGCAGCACATTGAGCAGACCCAGCAGGTGGAAGGACGATTCCCAGTCCAGCAGCGCCACGGTGTAGCCGATCAGCGGATAGCCGACGGCCAGCCCGAGGCCGGTGCCCATATTGAACAGGGCGTTGGGCTTGCCGCTTTCCCCGCTGTCGAAGTGGGCCTTGATATAGGAGGAGCCCAGCGCGAACAGCGGCCCTTCGGCGAAGCCGAGCAGCGCGCGCGACGTCAGCAACATGCCGTAGCTGTTGAACCAGGGCGAAACAAAGGTGATCAGCCCCCAAAGGCACAGCCCGTAGATCAGGCTGCGGCGCACGCCGAACAAAGCGGCGCAAAATGGGGTGAACAGGATGGCGGACAGGCCGTAACCGGCCATGAAGGCGGTGGCCAGCAGCCCTTGCGCGCCGCGATCGTGCACGGTGATGCCCAGGTGGCGCAGAAAGTCGTTCTGGGTGATCAGCACCGCGATATTGATCCGGTCGACGTAGGAAATGGCGACCACCAGGAATAGCGTGGCCACGCCCAGCCAGCGTTGATTGCGTGTGTTCATTGCTCTTTCTCCTATTGCGTGGGGCGGTCTTGTCGCCGCTCGAGGCGCGCCGGCGGCGGGCGCAAAGGCTCCCCGCCGGCCCGCTTGGGGCCGGTTGTGATGAAGGGGGAGACCGTCGCGCCCATTGCGGGCGCGCGTTTAGAGATCCAGGACCAGCTGCCGGCTCTTGCAGCCGGAGACGCAGATCATCATGGTTTTTCCGGCCCGGCGCTCGGCCGGGCTCAGCACCGAGTCGCGGTGCTCCGGCTCGCCGTCCAGCACCCGGGTTTCGCAAGCGCCGCAAATGCCTTCCCGGCAGCTGCAGTCCACCTTGACGCCGTGGGCCAGCAAGGCGTCGAGCAGGGATTGGCCGGCGGCCACATTGAGCTTGCGCCCGCTTTGGGCCAGCACCACTTGGTAGGGCGCGCGTTCGGCGGCGTCGGCCTGCGCGGCGGGCTTGGCGGCGAAGCGTTCGATATGGACATGGGGCAGGGCCAGGTCCGCGCATATTTGCTCAAAGCTGTCCAGCATGGGGCCGGGGCCGCAGCAATAGAAATGGCTGTCGGCGGGGAAGCGCTCCAGAAAGCCGGCGAGCTTGGGCGGGCAGCCGGCTTCGGCGTCGATATGCCAGTCTATCGGCTGGCCGCCGCGGGCGATGTCGTCGGCCAGGGCCGCCTGTTCGCGGGTACGGGCGCAGTAGAGCAGGCTGACCGGCCGGCCCAGTTCGCGCATCCGCGCGTACATGCTGTAGATGGGGGTGATGCCGATGCCGCCGGCGATCAGCACGGTTTGGCCGGCGCTTTCTTCCAGCCGGAAATGATTGCGGGGCGCGGAAGCCGGCAGTTCCGCGCCGACGCGCAGCTGCTGATGGATGTAGAGAGAGCCGCCGCGGCTGGCGCGGTCCAGCTGGACGGCCACCACGTAGGCGCGCGGCGCGCAGCGCGGCGTGACCAGCGAGTAGCTGCGCGCCATGCCGTTGGGCAGGTGCAGATCGATGTGGGCGCCGGCCTCGGCTTGCGGCAGCGGGCCGCCGTCCGGCCGGGCCAGCTCCAGGCTGAGCACGCCGTCGGCTTCGCGACGCATCGCCTCCAGGCGCAGGGTGAGCAGGGTTTGAGTCATGGCGGGATCTCGTTGCGGGCGCGGAGCGGCATGGCCGCTCCGACGCGGGGTTCAGCCTTGAGCGGCGGCCATCTGTTCGGCGGCGAGGCGGCGCAGATAGCGGCGCTGACGCACGATGCCCATATCGTGCTGGTACAGGAACTCCCGGTCCCAGGCGTCCAGCTCCATGTTTTCCAAGGCTACACGGTCTTGTTCCAGCACCTGCCAGTGGCGCGCCTCCAGCCGGTTTTTATACAGAAAGCGCCAGGTGTCGCGCTGCCAGCCGCTGACCTTGCGGCAGCGCCAGAACACCACGGCGCACAGTTCGCGGCTGATCGGGGTGTACATGCCGATGATGGTGAAGTTGCCGCCGGGGCCGCCGGTCTTGGGATAGGGGATTTCCAGCCGGTGCCACATCGCCGTGCCGTCGTCTATGAGTTCGGTCCAGTCGAAGTTGACGTTTTTTTGGCCGGTTTTTTCAAAGACGAAGCCTTGCTCCAGGTCCCGGATGGCGAATTCGGCCTGGCTGGCGCCCTCGGACATGGTGTGGGATTGCTTGTGCAGGAAGGCACCGTGCATCGGGTCCATCACATTGTCGGCCACGTAGCGGTAGTCGTTGCCCCATTCCACATAGCAGGGAAAGTGGCTCCATTCGTCGGAGTTCAGATACTCCGGCAGCCGCAGCGGAGGCGGCGCGGCCACCTCTTGGCTGGCGTTGTAGATGAAGATCATGCCGGCCTGCTCCTCCACGTGAAAAGCGCGAGCGGCCTTGGTGCCTTCCAGCTTGCAGCCGGGGCTGCCCGGCACCCGGGTGACGGTGCCGCGGCAGTCCACCTCCACGCCGTGATAGGCGCAGCCCAGGCGGTCTCCCAGCACAAAGCCCATGGACAGCGGCGCGCCGCGGTGCGGGCAGTGGTCTTCCAGGCAGTGGACCTTGCCGTTGGCCGGCTCGCGCCACAGCGCCAGCTTGTATCCGAGGCGGCGCAGGCTGACGGCGCGGTCGCCGACGAAGCGGGAGGGACAGACCATGTGCCAGCGGTCTTTGAGGCCCTTGGCCAGATAGGCGTCGATTTGTTCCATGCTGAAATCGCTCATGATGTTCTCCTCGATGGGTTTATTGAGCCAGGCGCGCCATTTCGGCGCGGAACAGCGCTTCGTTCCAGCTGCCGCCGTTGGGCGCGGACGGGCCGTGCTGGTTCAGGTGGGCAAGCAGGGCGTTCAGATCGTGGATTTCCTGCGCGTAAGCGCGCTCCAGGGCGTCGCCCAGCAGATCTTCGTAAGGCGTGGGGGCGGTTTGCTGCGCCTGGCGGGGCTCCAGGTAGCGGGACGGGATGACTCGGCTCATGGGGTTCTCCTTGGGACGGGGTGCGGTTTAGCGGTCGGTTTCGCCGGTTTTGTCGGTGAGAAAGCCCTGGCGCGGCGTCTCTGCGTGTTTGGGGCGGCGGGTGTGGCCGTCCAGGCCGCCGGTCACCGCCCATTCCGCGAAGCGTTCCGGCCCGGGCTCGAAATCGCGCGGCTGCCAGGCTTCGGTCAGTTCGTCTTCGTCGCTGTAGTACTCGACCAGGCCGCCGGCCGGGTTTTCGAAATACCAGAAGTAGGCCGAGGAGATGGGGTGGCGGCCCGGGCCCAGTTCGGTTTTCCAGCCGAGCCGGTCCATGGCCAGGCCGCCGCCTATCACTTCGTGTATGTCGCGCACGGCGAAGGCCACGTGGTTGAGGCCTTTCTTGCCGCTGGGCAATTGCAGCAGGAATAGGTCATGGTGGCCGCCGCGCGGTGCGCAGCGCAGGAAGCTGCCGCGTTGCGGGTATTGGTCGGACAGGGCGAAGCCCAACCGGTCGCAGTAAAAGCGCACCATGGCTTCGCGCTGGTCGACGAAGAGCACCACATGACCCACTTCTATCGGTTGGGCGCGTTCGTAAACCGGGGCGCGCTGATCCACGCGCGGCCGTTCGCTCCAGCTGTTGAAGCGGGCGCAGTCCAGTTGCAGCGGGCGCTTGCGGCTGACTTGCAGCGCGATGCTCAGGCCGCAAGGGTCCTGGCAGCGCAGCCGCTCCGCTTCGCGCCGGAAGCCGGGCAGATTGCGCAACTGCGCGGCGTATTGATCCAGATCGCCGGCGCTTTCCACGCCCCAGACCACTTCCACCAAGGTGGGCCCTTCCTCCAGGCCGGCGGGCAGTCCGGGCAGGTCCGGGTGGGAGACGCGCACCACGCAGTCGTTGAGGCTGCGGAATTCCAGTTGCTGATCGCTTTCCCGCTCCAGGCGCAGTCCCCAATCCAGGAAAAAGCGTTTGCAGGCGGCCAGATCGGCCGCGCGATAGTTCACTTCGTCTATGCCAAGCACCGCCATGGCGGATCCTCCTCTTGTTGTGAAGCCGGTGGAATGCGGTTTAGAGCCGCTGGCAAAACCGCGTAGAGAGCCTGAGCCCAGCTAGGGGTTTTGTGAGCGGACTCTTAGTTGGTCCAGGGCAGCGGTTCCGGATTCAGCCCCCAGTACACGCCTTTCTGCTCCATGTATTGCAAGATGCCGTGCCGGCCTTTTTCGCGGCCCAGCCCGCTGTCGCGCCAGCCGCCGAAAGGGGTGGCCGCCGAGAACTGCTTGTAGGTGTTGATCCATACGGTGCCGGCCTGCAGCGCGCGCGCCAGGCGCCAGGCGCGCTGCGCGTCGCGGGTCCAGACGCCGGCCGCCAGCGCGTAGACGCTGTCGTTGGCCTGGGCGATCAGATCGGCCTCGTCGTCGAAGGGCAGCGCCGCCAGCACCGGGCCGAAGACTTCGTCCCGGCATAGCCGCGCCTGGTTGTCCAGGCCGTCGACGATGGTGGGCGGGTAGTAATGGCCGCGATCAAACAGGGCGCCGCGCGGACGCTCGCCGCCGCAGAGCAGGCGGCCGCCGTCCTCCAGCGCGCGCGCCACATGGGCTTCCACCTGTTCGCGGTGGGCGGCGCTGATCAGCGGTCCCATCTGGGTGAGGGGGTCGGCCGGGTCGCCCAGACGCAAGCGCCGGGCGCCGGCCGACAGCCGGGCGATGAAGTCGGCGTACAGCGGGCGGGCGATGAAGAGCCGGGAGCCGGCGACGCAGGATTCGCCGGAGGAGCTGAAGATGCCGTAGAGCACGCCGGCCACGGCGTGGTCGAGGTCGGCGTCGGCAAACACGATGGTCGGAGACTTGCCGCCCAGCTCCAGCGAGACCGGCATCAGTTTTTGCGCCGCCAGCGCGGCGATGTGGCGGCCGGTGGCGGTGCCGCCGGTAAAGGCCACGCGCCGCACCAGCGGATGACGCACGATGGCGTCGCCGATCAGCGAGCCCTTGCCGGGCAGCACGCTGAGCAGGCCCTTGGGCAGGCCGGCCTGTTCGCAGATCCTGGCCAGCTCCAGCGCCAGCAGCGGCGTGGCCTCGGCCGGTTTCAGCACCACGGCGTTGCCGGCGGCCAGGGCCGGAGCCAGTTTTTGCGCCTCGCTGGCGATGGGGGAGTTCCAGGGGGTGATGGCGGCCACCACGCCCATGGGCTCGTGCAGGCTCAGGCTCAGATAATCGCCGCGCGAGGGGGTGACGCTGTCTTCCAGCGTTTCGCAGGCGGCGGCGAAGAATTGAAAGGTGTCGGCGGCGCTGGCCACCAAGGCGCGGGTTTCCCGGATCGGCTTGCCGTTGTCCAGCCTTTGCAACTGGGCCAGTTCTTCGGCGCGCGCGCGGATGCCTTCGGCCACGCGGTAGAGCACCCGCGCGCGTTGGTGCGGCTTCCACTGCGGCCAGCCGCTGGCGTCGAAGGCGCGTTGCGCGCCCTGGACGGCTTCTTCCACATCGTCCAGGCTGGCGGCGTGCAGACAGGCCACGGCTTCGTCGGTGGCGGGGTAGCGGCTGTGATAGAGATCGCCGCGGCCTGGCCGCCACGCGCCGGCAATGCAAATGGGCAGGGGGGAGGAGAGTGTGCTCATGATGGCTCCTAGATGGCGATGGCCCGGACATGGTTGAGCAAGGCTCGGACCACGCTGTAAACCGTGAGGGCGGAGGTTTTCGGATTGCCGGGCAGCGCTTGGCCTTGCAGGCTGAGACTGAGCTCGCCGAAGCCGCCGCGGGCGTCTATGCAATGCTGGTTGCCGTGGGCGGCCGGGTCGGCGTAGAGCCGGACCTGCACCCGGTCCAGGCCCAGGCTGGCCAGCGCCACGGTGGCGGCGACGTTGGCGTTCTTGGGAAAACGCCGCGCCGCTTCCCGCGCGCTGCCGGAGAAGATCAATTGCGCCTGGCTCAAGGCCGCCAGATCCCAATCCCGTTCCGCCGGTGTGCCGCGCCAGGCCAGCGGCGGCTTGCGGCCGGTGTAGCTCACCTGTTCCAGCCCCCCCAGACGAGCGGCTGCCAGCGCGTCGATGGCGCCGACGGCGCCGGAGAGCAGGCGCGCTTGCGCGCCGCCGCGCCGGGCCGCCTGTTCCAGCCGTTCCGCCAAGCCGTCTTCGGTCAGCGCGCCGGCGGAGACGATCAGGCAGTCGATGCCGCGCTCCAGCGCCGGCAGCACGTGTTGGGCGACGGCGGCGTGGCCGGCGCATTCCACCAGCAGATCCGGCGCGGGCGCGTCCGGGTCCAGCGCGCGCCGCGGCCTCGCCTGCGGGGCGAGGCGGGCCAGGGTGTCGCGGACGCGGGCATCGTCCGGCGCGGGCACCAGCACCTGGCCGACGCGCAGGGCCGGCTCCGCCGCGATCCCTTCCAGCACGCCGGCGCCGACGGCGCCGCAGCCCACCAGGGCGATGTCCAGCACGGGTTTGGGAGGAGAGAGGTCCATGGGCTCAGTCCTGTTGCTTGGTGGGCGGGCCGGCGAAGACGCTTTTGAAGCGGCCTATCGCCAGCATGTCGATTTCCAGCAGGAAGGGGCCGCTGTGTTCCAGCGCCGCGGTCAGCGCCTGATCCAGCTCCTCCAGCCGGCTGACCTTGCGGTGCGGCAGCCGCAGCGAGGCGCACAGCTGGGCGTAGTCCGGGGTGTGCAGGTCCACATAGCAGCGGCGGCCGCCGTAGTGGGCGTCCTGGATGTTCTTGATCACGCCGTAGCCCTGGTCGTTCATCAGAATCATCACCAGGTCCGCCTGCTCCTGAACCGCGGTGGCCAGCTCGCCCAGATTGAGGATGAAGCCGCCGTCGCCGGCCAGGCCCAGGGTTTTGCGGCCGCTGCCGTAGGCGGCCGCGCCGATGGCGGCGCCTATGCTCATCGCCAGCCCCTGGCCGATGCCGCCGCCCAGCGCGTGGACGCCGGCGGTGGCGGAGAACAGCCGCAGCTGGCGGTTGCCCCAGGTGCTGTTGGAGACGGTGACGTCGCGCACCCAGTTGAAGTCGCGGCCGATGCGGGCTTGCAAGGTTTCCACCAGGCGGCGATAGGGCCCCAGCCCGTCCAGCAGCGCGTCCACGGCGGCCTGGCGCGCGCGCCACAGATCGGCGGGCAGGGCCGGGTCCACGCGCAGCCGGCCTTCCAGCCGCCGCGCCAGCCCGTCCAGCGCCAACGCGGCGTCGCCGCAGACGAAGACGTCGTCGACGTAGCCGCGGCCTTCCGCCGCGGGGTCCGCGTCGATGCGGTACAAGGGGCGCGGCAGCTTGAGCTGGTATTTCAGGGTTTCATTGCCGCGCAGGCGGGAGCCGACCACCAGCATGGCGTCGCAGCTTTGATAGAGGGCTTCCACCGGCGGGTGCAGGTTGTAAGCGCCCAGGCTGCGTTCATCGTCTTCCGGCACGATGCCGCGCCCCTGGGTGCTGCTGACCACGCCAAAACCCAGGCGCAGCAAGCGTTGAGCCGCGTCGGCCGCGCCGCGCGCGCCGCCGCCCAGCCACAGCAGCGGCCGGCGCGCCGCGGCCAGCCGGTCCGCCAGCGCGTCGAGCGCGGCCTCGGACGGGACGGCGATCAAGGGCGGCAGCGGCGCGAGATCGGCCGGCAGCGGGATGCGCTCGGCCTGGATGTCGATGGGGATTTCTATGCTGACCGGTCCGCAGGGCGCGCTCAGCGCGGCGCGCGCCGCCTGTTTGAACACGCCGACCGCGGTTTGCGCGTTGCGCACGCGGAAGGCGGCCTTGGACACGGCGCGCAGCATGCCGAGCTGCTCGGGCGCTTCATGGATGTAGGCCAGCTCCTGGTCCAGATAGGGCGTTTCGATCTGGCCAGTGATGTGCAGCAGCGGCGTGCCGGCGGTCAGCGCCTCCACCATGCCGCCGGCGGCGTTGCCGGCGGCGGTGCCGGTGCTGGTCAGACAGACGCCCAGCCGCCCGGTGGTGCGGGCGCAGGCGTCGGCCATATTGGCGGCGCCGGCCTCTCCGCGCGCCGGCACGAAACGGATGCGGCCGCGTTGGTTCAGCGCGTCGAGTATGGGCATATTGTGGATGGAGATCACCCCGAAGGCGGCTTTGACGCCGCAGTTTTCGAGGAAGATCGCCAGCGCTTCGCCGACGGTGACAGTGTGTTTATCGGGCATGACGCGACAGGCCTCCAGAGATGTCGAGATGGCTTCCCGTGGTGTAGGAAGAGAGCGGGGATGCGAGGAAGAACACGGCTTGGGCGGCCTCTTGCGGCAGGCCCAGCCGGCCGAGCGGAATTTGTTTGCGCGCGGCGAGCGCGGCGCTCCATTGGTCC
Organism: Chromobacterium sp. Panama; assembly: GCF_003052555.1. NCBI lineage: Bacteria > Pseudomonadati > Pseudomonadota > Betaproteobacteria > Neisseriales > Chromobacteriaceae > Chromobacterium > Chromobacterium sp. Panama. The sequence goes on along the minus strand of NZ_QARX01000001.1, from coordinate 1,941,310 downwards.
CAGTCTTGTGTTGGGTCCTCGCGCTCGGCGAAGCGCCGCCGCCATTGTCCGGAGTCGACCAGGCCGATCAGGATGCCGTTGACGCGCACGCCGCGCGGGGCGAACTCGGTGGCCAGCGAGCGAACCAGATTGAGTACGCCGGCGCGGGCGGCGGAGGTGGCGACCATATGCGGTTCCGGCTGCAGGGCCAGCAGCGAGTTGACGCAGACGATGGCGGCCGGCGCGCGGCGCTCCAGCTGGGGCAGGAAGCCGCGGGTGGGATGGATGACCGACAGGAATTTCAGCCGCAGCTCGTCCAGCCAGTCTTCATCGCTGGTGTCGGCGAAGGTGGACACGCGGCCCTGGCCGGCGTTGTTGACCAGGATGGACGCCGGGCCCAGCTCGGCCTCCGTTTCCGCGGCGAAGGCGTTCACCGCTTCGCGGTCGAGCACGTCGCAGGCGCGGGCCAGCAGCCGGGCGGCGGGGAAGCGTTGCCGCAGCAGCGCTTCGGCCTGAGCCAGCCGGGCGGGATCGCGGCCGCAAAAAGCCACCGCGGCGCCGGCGGCGAGAAATTGTTCGACGCAGGCGAGGCCGATGCCGGAGGAGCCGCCGGTGACGACGGCGACGGACTGATCAAGATCGCAAAAGCTCATCGGAGGCTCCGTTCACAGGTGGATGACTTTGCCCATGCCGCCGCCGGCGTGGCCCAGCGCGCGAGACAGTTCGGCGGCGGCGGCGCGGATGTGGCCGGCCAGCGCATCGGCTTGGCCGGGCTCCAGCCTGGGCATGGGGAGGGTGGCGCCGATGGCGGCGATGATGGCGCCGCCGTGGTTGCGCACCGGAGCCGCCACGGTGGAGATATTGGTTTCGAAGAAGCCTTCGCCCACCAGGCAGGTGCGCTCCCGGTCTTGCTGCAGCAGGTGGAACAGCTCCAGCGTGTTGCGCGGGGTCTGGCTGGAATGGATGTCCAGATGCTCTTCCGGATACAGCTCGCGCAGTTTCTCCAGCGGCAGCTCCGACAGCAGGATGCGGCCGAACACGGTGGCGTGAGCGGGCAGCCGGGCGCCGATATTGATGTTGGAGGCGATCCAGGACGGCGGGTTGACCTTGGCGACGTAGACGATGGAGCGTCCGTCGCGCACCACCAGGCTGCAGGCGTGGCCGATCCGGTCGCGCAGCCGGCCCAGCACCGGCAGGCCCAGTTCGGTCAGTTCCAGCGAGGACAGGTATTCGAAACCCAGGCGCAGCACGGCGATGCCCAGCCGATAGTCGCGGCCGCCTTCCGCGCGTTCGATGAAGCCCAGCTGTTCCAGCGTGGCCAGCATGCGGAACACGGTGGAGCGCGGCAGCGCCAGCCGGCGCGCCAGCTCCGGCGCGCTCAGCGTGGGCTCGCCGCGGCTGAATTCGCCCAGCAGGCGCAGGCCGCGCTCCAGGGCCGGCACGGTATAGCGGGCGGCCGCGTCGTTGAGGTTCTGCTCATCCATGATGGGCTTCCTTGGTGTGGGGGTGGGACGGGGCGAGAGCGGCGCTGAGCAAGTCGGCGAGCGCCGCCGGCGCCTCCACGTGACAGGCGTGGCCGCAGCCGGGAATCAGATGGAAGGGCGCGTTGAAGGCGGCGGCCACGGCCTGGCAATCCGCCGGCGGCGTGGCCAGATCGCGCTCGCCGCAGAACACCGTCACCGGCAGCGGCGACGGCGCGTAGCGGGCGATGTCGTCGCCAGTCAGCAGTTCGACGGCCTGGCTATAGCCGTCCTCCTTGAGTTGGGCCATATTCCAGCGTACCCAGGCGCGCGCGGCGGCGTCGGCGGAGGCGGAGAGCAGCCTGGCCGGCGCCTGGTCCGCTACTTGGGCCAGGCCCTGGGCGTGCAGCGCGCGCAGCCGTTCGCCGCGGATGCGCGCGCCGTCGGCGCGCCGATCGGCCGCGCCGTAGCCTTGGGCCGGCGAGACCAGCAGCAGCCGTTCCAGCCGCTGCGGATGCCGGCGCGCATGGGCGGCGGCCATCAGTCCGCCCAGGGAATGGCCGACCAGCGCGCAGCGGGTGACGCCGGCGGCTTTGAGAAAGCCTTCCAGCGCCTGCGCGTAGTCGTCGGCCTTGGGGCGGGCCTGCGGCAAGGGGCTGGTGTCGCCGTAGCCGGGGGCGTCCCAGGCCAGCACGCGAGCGTACGGCGCCAGCGCGGCGGCCACCTCCATCCAGCTGGCCGAAGTGGAGCCTATGCCGTGCAGCAGCACGACGGTGGCGTCGCCGCCGCCGCATTCGCGGTAGGCGACGACGCGGTCGTTCACCTGGAGCCGGCGTTCCGGAAAACATTGGCGCAAGCGTCGGCGCAGTTTGAGGAGCAGGGTTTCATCGGCGTTAGCGGGCAGGTCCAGTGCGCTCATGGCGGTTTTCCTTCAGTGCATGACGAAACCGCCGTTGACCGCCAGCAATTGGCCGGTGACGAAGCGGGACAGGTCGGATAGACAGAACAGCACGGCGCCGCAGACGTCGTCCGGGGTTTGCGGCCGTTCCAGCGCGCGTTGCGCCACATAGTGGCGGTGGCGCTCGGCCGCCACCTGCTCGGTGGCCTCGCCCAGGGTCAGCCCGGGCGCGACGGCGTTGACGGTGATGCCGGCCGGCCCCAGTTCGCGGGCCAGGCTGCGGCTCATGGCGATGACCGCGCCCTTGCTGGCGGCGTAGGCCAGCAGCCGCGGCGCGCCCCACAAGGCGGTGTCGGAAGCGAGGTTGACCACCGCGCCGCGCCCGGACGCGCCCAGCGCCTGGGAACAGGCCATGGTCATCAGCCAGACGCCGCGCACGTTCACCGCCATCACCCGGTCCCAGCACTCAATATCCAGCTCGGCGGCGGAGACGCCGCCGGAATCGGTGACCGCGCCGTTGTTGACCAGGCCGTCCAAGCCGCCCAGGCGCTGGACGGCGTCCTCGGCGCAGCGGCGGATGGCGTCCGGGTCGGCCAGATCCAGCGGCAGCGCCCAGGCTTGATGCCCGGCCGCGCGCAGTCGTTCTGCCTGGGCCTGCGCCTGTTCATGGCGCAGGTCCGCTATCGCCACCGCGGCGCCTTCGCGCGCCGCGCTTTCGGCGAAGGCGAGCCCCAGGCCGCGCGCGCCGCCGGTAATCAGAATGCGTCTGTCCTTGAGGTTGTCCGGCATGAAATCTCCTTGAAAGGGTTAGCGTGGGCGCGAGGCCGTTTGCGGATTAGAAATGCCATTCCAGATTCAGGCTGGGCGTATTGGTGTCGATGCCGGGACCGCCGCTGTTGCCGTAGGTGTTGCGGCGCAGCTCGTAACCCAGGCCCAGCCAGAGCGCGTTCTTGGCCTTGAAGGCCAGCAGGCCGATATCGGCCATCAGCGAGGGGCGGATCAGGTATTCGGCGGCGGTGTCCCGGTTCTGGTAATCCTTGCCTTTTTTGGCGTTGTAAAAGGCGTAGCCCTGGAATTTCAGCGGCAGCCCGGCCCACTGGAAGGGCAGGCCCCAGGCCAGTTCCAGGCGCGGAAAGGGATCGAAGGCGACGCTATTGCTGTTGCCCGCCTGGCGGCAGGGGTTCAGGCCGCATTCGCCCCATTCCCGCGCGTAGAGCAGGGCCAGATTGAGGTAGCCGGGCACGTCGAACTGCGCGGTGGGGCCGATGACCAGCATGCGTTTGGCCGGGGAAAAGGCGGAGTTCTTGGTTTCCACGTCGAAGCCGGCTTGCAGCGAGAAGTCGCGGATCGGGCCGAAGTCGGCGGTGCTGCCGCTGAGCTTTTTCCATTGCAGCTGATGGCGGTAGGCGAGATAGAACTCGGTGGCGCCGTTGTCCGCGCCGGAGCTGGACGGGTCGGCGCCGTTGGAGCGCAGGTAATCCAGCACGAAGAAATTGCTGCCTAAGCGATAGGCGGAACTGTGGTTGAGGGTGAGGATTTGTTTGCGGATGTCCCGGTTGTTGCCGGGCTCCTGATAGGCGTTGCCGAAGCGGTAGCCGATGAAGGTGTCGGACCAGTCCGCGGCGTAGGCGGGCGCGGACAGGGCCAGGCAGAGCGCGGCCAGCGTCCGGGGGCGTCGGATGCGGGACGGTCGAGTACAGGGCAAGCGGATAGGGGGCATTGCTGTTTCTCCTCATAAACCTGGTCGTCATTGAATGCGCCGGTTTTTATTTTTGTTCCACCTATAAAACAAGGATTTATTTGTGGAACATGATCGACTTTATGAGGTGAAAACCGAGCAAAATATTAGGGTTTTCCCTAATGTTTGGCCTGGGTTCGGCTTGCCTAGGCTATAGAAGATTTCATTAATGAAATCATGTTTCATAGACGGAACAAATGGGGCGCCCAGCGCCGCGCCCTGCGTTCCGGTTTCGACATTCCAGCCTGCGAGCAGGCTGCCCGCCGTTGAAAGACCTCCATGAACAATGATCGTTTGAATGAATTGGTGCGGGAGGCTCTGCCTTCCTTGGCCAGGCCGGCCGGCAAGAGCTTTGCCGAGTGGATGGCGTCGCGTTGCGTGTTGCGCTCCACCCGCCGTTACGACTGGGACGCCTTGAAGTTTCAGGCGGATTTCAAGCCGGAGTACGGACGCGCGCAGATGCGCTATGTCGGCACCGGCGCCACTGGGGTGGCCGCCGACGGCAATACCGTGCCGGCGGTGCACTTCACTTTTTCCACGATGAAGATTCCGCCCGGCCATATCGGCCCCCTGCATCTGCACACCGATGCGGAGGAGATCTTCTTTGTGTTGCAAGGCACGGTGAAGCTGTTTTGCGAATCTTTGGAAGGGGAGCGTTGGGAGGCGGTTGTCGGCCCGCGGGATCTGATCTCGATTCCGCCGGGGATCTACCGCGGCGAAGAGAATGTGGGCGATGACGACGCCTTGCTCTGTGTGATGGTGGGGTCGCCGCGGCCGATGACGCCGACTTACCGGCCGGACGACCCCTTATCCAGGATCAAGCGCTGATGGCCTGTCGCTGACACGTTGCGCTCAAAACAAAAGCCGCCCGGCGCATGGCGCCGGGCGGCTTTGGGCACTGCGAAGCAAGAGGGCGCTTAGGCGCGCTTCTTGAATTCGTTGGTGCGGGTATCGATTTCGATCTTTTCGCCGGTGTTGACGAAGGCCGGAACCTGAACTTCGAAGGTGGTGCCCACCAGGCGAGCCGGCTTCAGCACTTTGCCGGAGGTGTCGCCGCGCACGGCCGGTTCGGTGTATTCCACTTCGCGAACCACGGTGGTCGGCAGTTCAACCGAGATGGCCTTGCCGTCGTAGAAGGTCACTTGGCACACTTCTTCCATGCCGTCGACGATGAAGTTCAGCGTGTCGCCCAGGTTGTCGGCTTCCACTTCGTACTGATTGAATTCGGTGTCCATGAACACGTACATCGGATCGGCGAAGTAGGAGTAGGTGCAGTCCTTGCGGTCCAGCACGATGACGTCGAACTTGTCGTCGGCGCGGTATACGGCTTCGCTGCCGGCGCCGGTCAACAGGTTCTTCATCTTCATTTTCACAACGGAGGCGTTGCGGCCGGATTTGCTGAATTCAGCCTTCTGCACGACCATCGGGTCGCTGCCTACCATGAATACGTTGCCGGCGCGGAGTTCTTGTGCGGTTTTCATTACTAAAAGTCCCAAACTCTTGATTGAAGTCGGAAAAAAAGGTTTCCGAAAAACGGCGTATTCTAGCCGATTTCCCGGACAAAGTGCAGCAGTCTGTCGCCCAGATCGCCGTCCGCCAGCAATTTTTCCGGCCAGGCGGCGGCATGCTCGCGCCAGGCGGGCAGCCAGGCGGCCAGTTCCGTCCACGCGGCGGCCATGTCGGCGCCGTGGTTCCAGGCATGGCTGGCGGCGCTCAGCGCCTGCGCCGCGCCGGCGGGCAGCGCCGCGCCGTACTGTGACAAAAAGGCATCAAGCTTGGCCAGATGGGCGGCGTCGTCCTGCGGGTAGATGTGCCACAGGAACGGCCGGCCGGCCCATTGCGCGCGCACGAAGCTGTCTTCGCCGCGCACCAGATTGAGGTCGCAGGACCACAGCAGCAGGTCGTAGCTGTCCTGGTCGGTCATCGGCAGCACCTTGACCGTCAGCTGGCCCTGGCGCGCCAGCATGCCGGCGCGCAAGGGGTAGCCGAAGACGCGGGCGGCGTCCGGCAGCGCCTTGCCTTCCGGCAGCAGGCAGGTGACCGGACGCTCGCCCAGCGCCCAGGCGGCCAGCAGGCTGGTGACCGCCGGGTTTTCATAGGCGAACAGGCTGACCCGCCACTCGTCCGCGGCCGGCTCGGGCAGTTCCAGCAACTGCCAGTAGGCGCGGCGCGCCAGCGCGTCGTCCTGCCATTGGCGGCGGACGTCGAGCAGGCCCTGTTCGCAGATCAGGCCGCCGGTGTCGGCCTCGAAGCCGGGGAAGAAGAAATGCTTGGTCAGCGGCAGCCGCGGATGCGGCGAGGGCTGGCGGTGGCAGCCGCGGGTCCAGTCTTCCGCCGACAGGTATTCCAGATTGATCCACACCGGCTTGACCGCCTTGGCGGCCATCGCCTGTTCAAAGTGCTCCGGCAGCCGGCAGCCGAAGGCCTCGATCACCACCTCGGCGGGCACGGTGTCCGCGGGCGGGCCGTCCGCCGGCCAGTGGCGGACGTCGATGTCGGCCAGACGCTGGGCCGGCAGGGCCGGGTCCAGATCGGGCGCGATGCGGGCGAAGCTGGCCAGGTCGTCCACCCACAGCCGCACTTCCAGGCCGAAGTCGTGGGCCAGCCGGCGCGCCAGCCGCCAGGCGACGCCGATGTCGCCGTAGTTGTCGACCACGGCGCAGAAGATATCCCAGTGTTTGCGTTCCATTGGCGGTGCCGCGCGTGAAAATGGCGGCAGCTTAGCACGCCGCCGCGGGTTCATGAAAAACCCCGCGCGGAGCGCGGGGTGGCATAAAGATTAAGACGCCGCGGACAAAGGCCTGAGTTCGTAGCGTGGGCAAGTCCTTTGGGCTTGTCCACGCTACAACTAGATCAAAACGCGGTGATTGCTTTTAGAACTGGTTTACGATCTCGCGAGCTAAGGCGAGACAAGGCGAAAACGGCTGAGAAAGCGGAATGTACGCGTGGTACATGAGCATTTCGAAGCTGTACTCACCGTGTGACGTCTCACGACGCGCAGCAGATCGTAAACAGGTGCTTAGAAAATGGACATCCACAGGCCGGCCGTGGTCGCGGTCATGAAACCCGCCATCACCGCGGCGGCCAGCGCGCGCATGCCGATCTGGGCCAGTTCCTTCTGCCGCGACGGCGCCAGCGCGCCGATGCCGGCGACGCAGATGCCCACCGAGCTGAAGTTGGAGAAGCTGGACAGCGCGAAGGTGGAAATCAGGATGGCTTGCGGCGACAGGGTGCCGGCGGCTTTCATCTTGGCCAGGTCCAGATAGGAGATGAACTCGTTGACCACGATCTTCTGGCCCAGCAGGCTGCCCACTTCCAGGGTTTCGTGCCAACTCACGCCCATCATGAAGGCGAATACGCGGAAGGCCTGGCCAAACAGGTATTGCAGCGTCAGGCCGTCGAACACGCCGTTGGTGGAGGCCTTGATCATTTCGTTGACGCCCAGCGCGGCGCCGATGCCGTCCTTCACCACGAAGTTGGCCAGCGCGATCATGGACACGATGGCCAGGATGATGGTGGCCACCGCGGCGGCCATCTTCATGCCGGACATCGCGCCGTTGACGATGGCGTTGATGAAGCTGCCCTGATCGTCGTCCTGGCTGTAGTCCAGCTTGTCGCTGGAGGCGTGGTCGCGGTCGGTTTCTGGGTAGATGATCTTGGCGAACACCGCGGCGGCCGGCGCGTTCATGAAGGAGGCCATCAGCAGATAGGTGGCGAACTTGGCTTGCTCCGCCGGATTGCTGCCGCCGAGGAAGGCGACGTAGGCGGCCAGCACGCCGCCGGCCAGCGTGGACATGCCGGCGATCATCACGCAAGCCAGCTCGGAGCGGCTCATGTGCTGGATGTAGGGGCGGATCAGCAGCGGGGCCTCGGTCTGGCCGAGGAAGATGTTGCCCGCTACGGTCAGGCTTTCCGGGCCGGACAGCTTCATGCTGCGCTTCATCACCCAGGCCATGCCGGCCACCACGCGTTGCAGGATGCCCAGATGGTAGAGCAGGGCGCTGAAGGCGGAGAAGAAGATGATGACCGGCAACACCATGAAGGCGAACAAAAAGCCCATGCTGCCGCTGGGTTTGGCCAGGTCGCCGAACACGAAGCTGGCGCCTTCGCCGGAGAAGGTCAGCACTTTGGCGAAGCCGGAGCCGAAGGCTTCGAACACCGCGCGCGCGGCGGGCACGTAGTTGATGACCAGGAACAGCGAACTTTGCATGATCAGACCGATCAGCACGATGCGCCAATTGATGGCTTTGCGATTGGTGGACAGCGCATAGGCGGTGCCCAGCAGGAACAACATGCCGACGAGAGCTTGTAAGGTATTCACGAACAACCCTGAGATGATGGTGCGGAAGTTGACAAGCCGGCGCGCGGCGCCGGACAAGGCGGATCCAACGATTATTAGATGATGATTAGCTAATATTGCTCAAGGGGCGCGATTTTACAGCAAAAATCGGATAACGAAAGCGATTGCGACGCTTTGTCCTTGATTTTATTCGATTTGGGTGAAGATTGGTCCGGCGGCGGGACATGCGGGCGCGCCGAGTCGGAGCAAAAAAATCCCGGCGCGGGGGTGCGCCGGGAGGGGTTTGGGCGAGCGCGGGGCCTCAGTCGCGCCGCGGCGTCTCGTCCTTGGCGTCCTTGGGCTTGTCGTCGTCCATCAGGATGCGGTGGGCCGGGCCTTCCATATCGTCGAACTGGCCGTTGCGGGTGGCCCACCAGAAAATGCCGCCGATGACGAAGGCCAGCACCAGGCTGAGCGGGATGAGCAGATACAGGCTTTCCATCAGGGTCTCCGTTTGACCAGTCGGAGGGCGTTGCCGACTACGATGAGGGAGCTGGACGCCATGCCCAGGCTGGCGATCCACGGCGTGACATGGCCGGCGATGGCCAAGGGCAGCGCCACGATATTGTAAGCGGCGGCCCACCACAGGTTTTGACGAATCACAGACAAGGTCTTGCGCGACAGCTCGAAAGCGCTGGCGATCAGCCCCAGCCGGTCGCCTATCAGCACCATGTCGCCGCTGGCGCGCGCCACGTCGGTGCCGCCGCCCATGGCGATGGACACGTCGGCCTTGGCCAGCACCGGCGCGTCGTTGATGCCGTCGCCTACCATCAGCACGCGCTTGCCGGTGGCTTGCAGCCGGCCGACATAGGCCAGCTTGTCCTCCGGCGCGGCGCGGGCGATGTGGGCGTCCATGTCCAGCTGGCGCGCCAGGCTGGCCACCGCGCCGGCGCCGTCGCCGCTGAGCAGGTGTACGCGCAGGCCGCGCTGTTTCAGCTGGCGCAATAGCGGCGCCGCGTCGGCGCGCACCGCGTCGCCGATGGCGAACAGCGCCACCAGTTCGGTTTCGTCCGCCAGCGCGATCAGGGTCTTGTCGCCGTGCCAGTCGGCGGCCGGCAGCGGGCAGTCGCCCAGCTGGGCGGCGATGAATTCCGGCGAGCCTATGCGCCAGGCGCGGCCATCCAGCTGGCCGGTCACGCCCTGGCCGGGATGGTTGCGCAGCGCGTCCGCCGCCTGGTACGGGCCGTCGCCGGCGGCGGCCAGCAGCGCGCGCGCCACTGGGTGTTCCGAACCCTGTTCCAGCGCCGCCGCCGTGGCCAGCGCCGCCGCCGCGTCGCGGCCGGGCGCGGTCCAGCTGTCCAGCAGCCGCATATCGCCATGGGTCAGGGTGCCGGTTTTGTCGAACACCACATCGCTGATCTTGGGCAGGGTTTCCAACGCGTGGCCGCGGGTGGTCAGCACGCCCAGCGCCGCCAGGTGGCCGGAGGCGGCGGTCAGCGCCGCCGGGGTGGCCAGCGACAGCGCGCAGGGACAGGAAATCACCAGCACCGCCACCATGATCCACAGCGCGCGGTCCGGCTCGATATAGTGCCAGCCGATGTAAGTGCCGGCGGCGGCCAGCAGCAGCAGCGCGACGAACCAACTGGCGAAGCGGTCGGCGATCACCGCCAGCCGCGGCTTCTCCGCCAGCGCCTGGTCCAGCAGCCGTACGATGCCGGCCAGCCGGGTGTCCTGACCGGTCTGATCCACTCTCACCACCAGCGGGCTGGCGGCGTTGACGCTGCCGGCGATCACCGCGGAGCCGGCCTCCTTGCTCACCGGCCGGCTCTCGCCGGTCAGCAACGCCTCGTTGCTGGCGCTGTGGCCGTCCAGCACCACGCCGTCGGCGGGAATGGTCTCGCCGGGCTTGATCAGGATCACGTCGCCGGGACGCAGCTGCGTCACCGTGGTTTCCTCGCTTTGACGGCTGGCGGGCCAGCCACTGAGGCGGTGGGCGAAGGCGGGGATCAGCTTGACTAGGCTTTCGGTGGCTTCGCCGGCCTTGCGCCGGGCGATGCCTTCCAGATAACGGCCGCCCAGCAGCAGGAACACGAACATCGACACCGAGTCGAAATAGATGCCGTGTTCCACCTTGTTGATCAAGGCCCAGAAGCTGGACAGGAAGGCGGTGAGAATGCCTATGGTCACCGGGGTGTCCATGCCCACGCGCCGGGTCTTGAGGTCGCGCCAGGTGGCGCGGTAGAAGGGCACGGCGGAGTAGAGCACCACCGGCAGCGTTAGGATGAAGCTGGACCAGTGCAGCAGCCACAGGAAGTCCGGCGAAATTTCGCCGTCCGGCGCCAGATAGATGGGCACCGCGTACATCATCACCTGCATCATGGACAGGCCGGCCGCCCACAGGCGGTTGATCGCCTGCTTGCGCTCTTTCTGGTTCAGCGCTTCCTGGCGTTCGGCGTCGTAGGGGTGGGCGCGGTAGCCGATGGCGCTGACCGCCTCCAGGATGGCGGACAGCTGAACCCGGCTATTGTCCCAGCGCACGCGGGCGCGGTGATTGCTGTAATTGATGTCGACGCTGACGATGCCGGGCAGCTGGCGGATGTGCTGCTCGTTGAGCCAGACGCAAGCGGCGCAGGTGATGCCTTCCAGCATCAAGGAGGCCTCGCGCAGGTTTTCGGCCTCGAAGCGCACGAAGCTGCGCTGCAACTCGTCGGAATCGTAGAGTTTGATCTGCTCCAGCAGCTCGAGCGGCACCGGCTCGGCCTGGCGCGCGCCCTCTGTGCGGTGCTGATAGTAATCGGACAGGCCGGACTGGATGATGGTGACGGCTACCGCCTGGCAGCCGGCGCAACAGGTGGGCTGGTCGACTTCGCGGTATTTGACCGGGAACCGGACGTCGGGCGGCACCGGCAGGCCGCAGTGGAAGCAGTTTTCACTCATGATGGCCGATTGTAATCAATCCGGCCGCGTTTGGCTTGCGCTAGCGTGTTGGAATCAGCCGCGGCAGCCCCCATTTCCTGGGGGCGTCCGGCCCGGGCTTGGAGTCGTTTAAGCCGCGTGCAATTGAGCTTCCACACCGCGCAAACTGAGCTGCTTGAGGATGCGGTTCAGGATCACGCCGTACATGGGCAGGAAGAACAGCAGGCAGATCAGCAGCTTGAAGCTGTAGTCCACCAGCGCGATCTCCACCCAGTTGGCGGCCATGAAGGGATCGCTGCTCTTGTAGAAGGCGATGAAGAAGAAGGCCAGCGTGTCGCTGATATTGCCGAACAACATGGCCGAGGCGGGGGCGATCCACCAGGTTTTCAGCTGGCGCAGGCGGTTGAACACCTGCACGTCCAGCACCTGGCCCAGCGCGTAGGCGGCGAAGCTGGCGACGGCGATGCGGGCGACGAATACATTGAAGCTGGCCAGGGCCGACGCGCCTTGCCAGGCGCCCTGGTAGAACAGGGTGGAGATCAGGTAGGAGATCGCCAGGGCCGGCAGCATCGCCGCGAAAATGATGCGGCGGGCCAGCGGCGCGCCGAATACGCGCACGGTCAGATCGGTGGCCAGGAAAATAAAGGGAAAGGTGAACGCGCCCCAGGTGGTGTGGAAGCCGAACACGGTGATGGGCAATTGCACCAGGTAGTTGCTGGACGCGATGATGGCGATGTGGAACAAGGACAGCCACAGCAGCGCGGACAGCCGCTGTTGGCGGGTAAAGCTAAACATGATGTCGGCCTTTTTATTGGATTGGGGTGAGGGAACCCAATGCAGATTCGGTTGGCCCGGTCCGGCGAGGCCGGAACAGGGCAAGGGCGGAGATGATACGCGCCTGCGTCCGCCTTGGCAAAGGTATTTGACATTGCTAATCAGTCGCTTGAGAGCGAAAGGAGGGGGTATGTTGGCAGTTGTGCAGTCGGCTCCGGGCGGAGTCGACACCTTGCGTTTGAACGAGATCGCGCCGCCGGTTCGCGGCGCCGGGCAATTGCTGTTGCGGGTGATGGCGGCGGGCGTCAACCGCGCGGACCTGGCGCAACGCGCCGGGCAGTATCCGCCGCCGCCGGGCGCCAGCCCGATTCTGGGGCTGGAAGTGGCGGGCGTGGTGGTGGAGGCGGACGCGGATTCGCGTTTCCAGCCCGGCGATGCGGTGTTCGGCCTGATCGGCGGCGGAGCTTACGCCGAATACGCGCTGCTGGACGAGGCCTTGGCCATCGCCAAGCCGGACTGGCTGTCCTGGGTGGAGGCGGCCAGCCTGCCCGAGGCCTGGATGACGGCCTGGTTCAATCTGGTGGAAAAGGCCGGCTTGCAGGCCGGCGAGACTGTGCTGGTGCACGCCGGCGCCAGCGGCGTCGGCGCGGCGGCGATCCAGCTGGCGGGCCTGTTGGGCGCGCAGGCTTTCGCCAGCGCGGGCAGCGAGGAGAAGACCGGGTTCTGCCGCGAGCTGGGCGCGGCGCGGGTGTTCAACTACCGGCAAATGCCGGCCTTCGGCCCCATGGTCAAGGACTGGGGCGGCGTCGACGTGGTGCTGGACCCGGTGGGCGCCAGCTATCTGAACGACAATCTGTCGGCTTTGAAGCCGGATGGGCGGCTGGTCAATATCGGCCTGCTCGGCGGCGCCAAGGCGGAGTTGAATCTGGGCGCGCTGCTGATGAAGCGCATCGCCTTGATCGGCTCCACGCTGCGGCCGCAGCCGCTGGAGGTGAAGGCGCGCTTGGCGCGGGCTTTGGAAACCCGGATCTTGCCGGCGCTGGAGCAGGGCAGGCTGCGCCTGACGCTGGATTCCAGCTACCCCTTGGCCCAGGTGGCCGACGCGCATGCGTATGTCGAGGCCAATCGCAATCTGGGCAAGGTGGTGTTGACGCTGTTTCCGGTGCTGGCGGGGTGACAGGGCCGGGCGCGCCCCGATCAACCCCGGCCGCCTGGGCCGCCGGGGTTGGTGCGCGGAGGGGGCTGAGCAAGCAATGAGCAAGCGGCCTGCCTTGGCGGCAAGTCTTTTGCCTATGGCGCTGAGCGGGGAAAGAACCGTTTGGACGATGTGTCGTCGGCCGCTTGCTTGGTGTTCTCCGGGTTCGCCTTGAGCGCTTTGTAGTTGGAGTGTGCCCAGACCGTGTATAAATTGGCCAGAAAATCGCCATACATCTGTTCCAGTTCAGCCTGGGTGATTTCAGCCTGGCCTTGTTTGCCGAACAGCACGACTTCTGCTCCCGATTCGGGGCGCGGCTTCAAGTCCGTCACATCCGCCATAAAGGTGTTCATGGAGATGCGGCCGACAATGGGCGCTCGTTGACCGTTGATCAAAACATGGGCGCGATTGCTATAGCGACGAGGGTAGGCGTCGGAGTAGCCAACGGGAATATTGGCTAAGAGAGAGTCCCTATTTAATACATGCGTGCCATCGTAGCCTACCGGAGTATTGGCAGGATAAGGGTTCACCGAGCTCACTCTGGTTTTGAAGGCGGATAAGACCCGTCTGAAGCGCTTATCCTCTCCCATGTCGCCATAGAGCGCGCGCCCTGGACGCACCATGTCCAAATGGGAGGCCGGCACCTCCATGGTGGCGAAACTATTGGCCGTATGCAGCGTAATCTGTTTGCGATCCAGCCCGGCGGCAGCGATAAGCCATGTGGAGTCTTGTTTGAACTTGCTCAGCGAGGCCAGTACGGCTTGTCGCTCTCCCACTGGATAATGCGTTGTTATGCCGACAATCTGAAAATTGGGATTTTGGGCGATATGAATGGCGTTTTGTCGATTTTGATCGGTTGAAAGATCCATTCCATTGCGACTCATGCCGGAAGAGTTCAAGCCCAGATGAATGGGCAGCTTGATGCCGTTTTCCATCGCTATGCGGGCGGCCTGTTCCGCTTGCTCCGCATTCCCTAGCAACTCCTCCGTCTTGTAGGGGAGCGCGCCTTTGATTTCACCCGGTGTCGCGGAACGAATGCGCATCAGCCGCCCGTTAAATCCGTTTTCACGCACGACGCGCAGTTCTTCATTGCTGGCAACGCCTACGCAAGGAATTTTCTGCGCCAAAATGGTGGGCATCAATAAGGCAAGGCCATGGCCATAGGCATCGGCCTTCATGACGGCGCACAGTTGGGTTTGTTTGCCCAAGCCTTGCCGGATAAGGGATAGGTTGTGCGCAAAAGCCTGGTCGTCGATTTCCAGCCAGGCATTGCTTTGGCGGATGTCCGCCGAGGAAGCGGGCGCGCTGCTCAAGGGCGGGGCCGCTGCGCCTAGAATGGGCGCGGCTAATAGCAAGGGCGCAAGGTGATGGGGTTTGACGAGGGCGGGCATGATGTTCTCCTTTATCCAAGAGAGACAACAAGTTTTTAACGGCACTGAAGCGGGCGGATTTCCCTTATGGTCATCGTTGAGAGAAACGATGCTGAGCCTAGCATGATAATGATTGCTCTCTAAGCGAGCGTGTTCTCGTCATGTTTTGCCGCAGGGTCAAACAGGGGAGGCGTTCCGGCTGATGTCGGAGAGGGGGGAGGGTGTCGAGGGGGGCGCTCGCCAAGGTTTGGGGCGCTCAGGCCTAGTGGGGTCAAGCCGATTCGGCCCCGGAAACACGGTGAAAGACACGGACAAGCCCTATGGTTTTGGTCCGTGTTCTTTGTATGTGCTTCCGGGGTGGGTGCGCTTAGAACCTGTTCATGGTTCGGCTGGGCTTCGTGAGGCGCGGCACGGTAAGTGCGGCTTCAGAATGTATACTCCGCTTCTTCAGCCGCAATACCTTGTCTCGCTCTTGCTCGCGAGAATTTGAACAGATTCTTAATCGTGCATCCGGTTCAGCTGGCGCGCGATGATGTCATGGTTCAGCCACAGCACCGGGCCGGCGGGCGCGGCGGCTTCGTGGAACATCAGCGGACCGGTGGCGTCGATCACCAGGCTGCTCAGATGGTCGGTGATCAAGGCCTTCTTATCCTGATGCAGGTCCACGATGGCGTCGGACGTGCCTATCATCACCTCGGCCAGTTCCGGGCTGTTCGGCATTGGCCAGGCTTCGAAATTGCGGAAGCCGCGCATCACCTCGCCGCTATTGAGCGCGTCTATCTTCCCCAGCACCTCTTCCAGCGTATGGCCGTCTTGCAGCAGGGCGGCGCAGGCCTGCCATTGCGCGTCGGCCCAGGCGCCGCCGTCCTCGCGCTTCAGCGCGCGCAGCAGCGCCAGCAGCGGCAGTTCCACGCCGACGAAGATGTCCGAGGAGTTGGTGCGGATTTCCGGGCAGTTGAACACCGTGGCCTTGACGCCTTGCTCCCAGGCGGCGCGGGCGACGTTTTCCAGCCGCATCTTGGCGTAGCCCTGGGTGTAGTTGGTATAGGTCTGCCACTGGTAGTCGCCGTCGATCAGGATCTCGGTGCCGTGGTAGCCGTAGGCGGTGTAGCGTACCTGGCCGCCGGCGGCTTCCAGCCGGCCGCGCAGCGCGGCGCTGCCGTCTATCAGGTGCTGGAAGGTGTTGGCGGTGACTTCGTCGAAGTTCTGCAGGATCAGCTTGCCCAGATCGCTGTCCAACAGCGCCTGGGTGGACAGGAAGCGCTCGCCGCGGCCCTTGTAGACGCGGTTGGCGATGGCCAGGAAGACCTTGGCCTTGGGAATGCCGCCGGCCATGGTGTGGGCGAAGAACACATTGCGGCCGTCGGCTATCATGCCGTCCAGCTGCGCCATCGCCTGGGCGACGCCGTCCTTGAAGCGCTGCACGCCGATTTGGCGGCATTGCTCGATGTGTTCCCAGTCCAGCTTGTCGTCCTGCCAGCTTTTCAGCGTCAGGGAGGCCAGCAGTTCGGTCGGCGTCGGCGAGCCGTCCTGGTCGAAGCCGGCCATCAGCGGCACATTGATCACGCGGCCGCCGAGATTGGCTTCGGCCGCGGCCAGTTCTTCCTGGTTCAGCGGGCGCAGCTGGTTGTTTTCGTCGCGGCGGCCCACGGTCATGCCGATGATGTCCATGCCGGCCTTGCGCGCTTCATTGATCAGGCCGTTGGCGTAGCCGCGGCCGAAGAGTTCGCCGAACAGGACGAAGACGTCGCCGGGGCGGAACAGGGTGCTTTGCGGAAGCTGTCTCAGGGCGCTGGTTTGAGCCATGTCTTTATCTTTCTCGATGCGGACCGGCGCGGCGCGTGATGGCGGGGCCGGTCACTTGGATGGGTTTGGAGTGATTGCTCGGATCGGGGGCATTCTACCCGCGATCCGGTTTGAGGTGTTCAGTCGGACGCCAGCGGCGACAGCGCTTCTATCAAGGCCACTTCCTGCGCGTAGCTGAGCGCCTTCATCTTGGTCAGGAGTTTTTCGCCGTCCACTTTCCATTGCTGGTCCAGCTCTTCCTCGATGATGCGCGCCTCCACCGCCAGCCACACGCCGCGGCAGGAGGCCGCGTCGTCGAAGCGCACGCCTTTTAGTACCTGGGCGATCAGGTGCAGTTCCGGATCGCTGAACTGGCGCGACAGCAGCGCCTGTTCGCGGCGCACGATCTCGGCGTAGCGGTCGCAGATCTGCTGTACCCGCGGGGCGTCGCCGTAATGGGCTGGCTCGTCGGCCGGCGCGCTTAGCGCGCCGTGCTGGAACCAGGCTTCCAGCGCCGGCTTCAGTTGCGGCAGGTCTTCATGCCAGACCCGGGTCAGTTCTTCGCGGAAGCGGGCGTCGTCGGTGAAGGACAGTTCGTCGAAGGGCATGGCCGGCACCACGCCTTCGTCCAGCGCGCGCTTGCCCACCCAGATCCGGCCTTCCTCGTCGCGGCTGACCGCGGCGCGCCAGACCGCTTGCTCTTCGGTGGCCAGGTTGTCGACGTGGATTTCGATATAGGGCGGGGCGATGTCCTGATCTTCTTCCTCGGTGACAAAGCGCAGCGTGATGTCGAACAGGCTGTGTTTGGCGATGTCCAGCAGTTGCAGGCCGTCCTTGTGGCCAGCCAGCAGGTAGCGGTCGCCATCGTCGTAAACGGCCACGTCGTCTATGCCGGCGGCCGGCTTGATCAGTTGGGCGGACAGGGCGTCGGCCAGTTGGTTGGCATCGTTGTGCTGAACGGCGTAGCCGGTGCGGTAGGCTTCGTGTTCATGCCATAAGGCGTTCCAGTCGTACATGGAGCGTTTCCTCGTCGAAGTCGGTTTGCCGCGCAGTGTACGCAAAAGCCCAGCGCTTGTCGCCCGCTGGAATTTTTGGTATGGACAGTTTTTTGTGCTATTATCCAGCGATTTTTCTGTATCCATCCTCCTTCCTAAAATGACCCGACAAATTCGCAATATCGCCATCATCGCCCACGTCGACCATGGCAAGACCACGCTTGTAGACCAATTGCTGCGCCAATCCGGCACCTTCCGCGAGAACCAGCAAGTGGACGAGCGTGTAATGGACAGCAACGATCTTGAAAAAGAACGCGGCATTACCATTCTGGCCAAGAACACCGCCATCGAATACGAAGGCGTGCACATCAATATCGTCGACACTCCGGGACACGCCGACTTCGGCGGCGAAGTTGAGCGCGTGTTGGGCATGGTGGACGGCGTGCTGCTGCTGGTGGACGCCGTAGAAGGCCCGATGCCGCAAACCCGTTTCGTTACCAAGAAAGCGCTGGCGCTGGGTCTGCGCCCGATCGTGGTGATCAACAAGGTGGACCGTCCGGGCGCGCGTCCGGACTGGGTGGTGGATCAGACTTTCGACCTGTTCGACAAGCTGGGCGCGACTGACGAACAGCTGGACTTCCCGATCATCTACGCTTCCGGCCTGAACGGTTTCGCCAAGCTGGAGCTGGAGGAAGAGTCCGACAATATGCGCCCGCTGTTCGACACCGTGCTCAAGCACGTGCCGACCCCGCCGGGCAGCGCCGACGCGCCGCTGCAGCTGCAGATTTCCGCTCTGGATTACTCCACCTACACCGGCCGCCTGGGCGTGGGCCGCGTGCTGAACGGCCGCATCAAGCCGGGTCAGCAAGTGGTGGTGATGAACCATGACGATCAAGTGGCCACCGGTCGCATCAACCAGGTGCTGGGTTACCAGGGTCTGGACCGCGTGCCGGTTGAAGAAGCCGAGGCGGGCGACATCATCATCATCTCCGGCCTGGAAGACATCGGCATCGGCGTGACCATCTGCGACAAGGAGCAGCCGGTAGGCCTGCCCATGCTGTCCGTGGACGAGCCGACGCTGACCATGGACTTCATGGTGAACTCCTCGCCGCTGGCCGGCACCGAAGGCAAGTTCGTGACCTCGCGTCAAATCCGCGACCGTCTGACCAAGGAACTGCTGACCAATGTGGCGCTGCGCGTGGAAGACACGGGCGACTCCGACGTATTCCGCGTGTCCGGTCGCGGTGAATTGCACCTGACCATTCTGCTGGAAAACATGCGTCGCGAAGGCTTTGAAATGGCCGTGGCCAAGCCGCGCGTGGTGTTCAAGGAAATCGACGGCCAGAAGAGCGAGCCGTACGAGAACCTGACCATCGACCTGGAAGACGATCACCAGGGCGGCGTGATGGAAGAGATCGGTCGTCGCCGCGGCGAACTGACCAATATGGAATCCGACGGCAATGGCCGCACCCGCCTGGAATACCATATTCCGGCGCGTGGCCTGATTGGCTTCCAGTCCGACTTCATGACCATGACCCGCGGCACCGGCCTGATGAGCCATGTGTTCGACGACTACGCGCCGGTCAAGCCGGACATGCCGGGCCGTCACAACGGCGTGCTGATCTCGCAAGAGAATGGCGAGGCCGTGGCTTACGCGCTGTGGAAGCTGGAAGACCGCGGCCGCATGTTCGTGGCTCCGGGCGAGAAGCTGTACGAAGGCATGATCATCGGCATTCACAGCCGCGACAACGACCTGGTGGTGAACCCGGTCAAGGGCAAGCAGCTGACCAACGTGCGCGCCTCCGGCACCGACGAAGCCGTGCGTCTGACCACGCCGATCAAGCTGACGCTGGAATCCGCCGTTGAATTCATCGACGACGACGAGCTGGTGGAGATCACGCCGAAGTCCATCCGCATCCGCAAGCGTTACCTGAACGAATCGGATCGTCGCAAGATGGCCAAGGCCAACGCCGCGTCCTGATCGACGCCGGTCTGGCAAAAACCGCCGTACCCTTGATGGGGCGGCGGTTTTTTTATGTCTTGGAGTGTGTGCTCGCCGTGCGGTGCTTCATGAGGCGCGGCGGGCATTGAGCGGGTTCTTAGAGCCTGTTCAAAGTCTCGCGAGCAAGAGCGAGACAAGGCGAAAACGAGCGAAAAAGCGAAATGTACACGTGGTACATGAGCACTGAGTTCGGTTTCAACGCCGTATCGCCGAAGCGCAGCGGACTTTGAGTAAGCTCTTAGTCGCTTAAGGTGTTCAGCCGTCGCCGGCAGGCGTCCGCCTCGGCCAGTATGCGTTCGAACAGCTCGGCCACGCTGGGCGCGTCGTCGATCAGGCCCTGAGCCTGGCCGATCAGCTGCACGCCCTTGTCGAGGTCGCCGTCCTCTATCGCCAGGCGGATGGACTCGGTGGCGGCGCCGAATTGCGCCAGCTGGCGCAGCGCTTGCGGCTGGCTCAGCAGGCCGCCCAGCACCACTTTGGCGATGGGCATGTCCAGCTTGCGCGCGGCGGCGCTGGCGCGCCAGGCGGCGGCGAGTAAGCTTAGCGGCTTGCGCGTGGCCTGGCGGGCGGCCGGGGTGTCCATCACCCGGCACCACAGGCCGTCGAAATTCTTGGAATACAAGGTGTCGGCCACGCCGCGCTGACGGATCATCTCCTTGGTGCGCTGGTGCACCGGGCTTTCCCGGCTCATCGCCAGTCGCGTGCCCATGGCCACGGCGTCGGCGCCCAGCGCCAGCGCGGCGATCAGGCCCCGGCCGTCGGCAAAGCCGCCGGCGGCGATGAGGGGCAGCTCGCTGGCCTTGCGGATGGCCGGAATCAGCGTCAGCGAGGTGACGGCGCCGCCGTGGGCGGCGGCCTCGTGGCCGGTGACCAGCAGGGCGTCGGCGCCGGACGTCTGCGCCGAGCGCGCGTGCTTCTCCGTCACCACGGTGGCGATGACCTTGCCGCCGTAGGCGTGGGCGCGCTCAATCAGCCAATCCCCCTTGCCCAGGGAAAAATTGATTACCGGCACGCGTTCTTCCAGCGCGACCATGGCGTTTTCCTTGGCGCCCGGCATCATCAGCGTGCAGCCGACGCCGAAGGGGGTGTCGCTCAGCTCGCGCACGCGGCGGATGGCTTGTCGCGTCAGCTCTGGCGTCAGCGGGCCGGTGGCGAGTATGCCCAGGCCGCCGGCGTTGCCGACGGCGGCCACCAGTTCCGGGGTGGCGATATAGCTCATGCCGGGGCAGATCAGCGGGCGCTGGATGCCGAGCAGGCGGGTGATGGCGGTTTGCATGGGGCGGGGCTCGCTTTACAATGTCTGTCGGTCTGGGGTTGGCGGGCGCAGCGGGTTTGACCCGGCGCTGTCATTGTTGTCGGCTTTGCCGGAAAATTCAAACGATTGTTTAAATATGTTGCTGATCGTGTTGCTGGGCTGGCTCTATGTGGTGCTGATGCTGGCGGTGGCGCAGCACAGCGTGCTGGCTTCGCTGTCCACCGTGTTCTTTCTGGGCGTGCTGCCCACCTTCTTTGTGGCGCGGATGACGCGGCGCAAGCTGCGCCGTCAGCGGGAAAAAGCCCGCGAGGCGCGCGAGGAGGCTTGAGCGCTCCGCCGTCCGGTGTTAGAATCCCGCGTCCCTTGCCATCCTGGCGGGGGAAAATCATCTATTACGCACATCCGCGCCAAAGGGTGCCTCGTTTCGAGGTTGTCTGCGCGGATGGAGGCTTAACCCTTTAAGGAGTTTTTGCATGTCCACCAACGTTACCATGCGTCAAATGCTTGAGGCCGGCGTTCACTTCGGCCACCAAACCCGCTTCTGGAACCCGAAGATGGCCAAGTACATCTTCGGCAGCCGCAACAAGATTCACATCATCAACCTGGAAAAGACTCTGCCGCTGTTCGTAGAAGCCCAGGACTATGTGCGTCGTCTGGCCGCCAACAAAGGTTCCATCATGTTCGTGGGCACCAAGCGTCAGGCTCGTGAGATCGTACGTGAAGAAGCTGCCCGTTGCGGCATGCCGTTTGTTGACCACCGCTGGCTGGGCGGCATGCTGACCAACTACAAGACCGTGAAGCAGTCGATCAAGCGTCTTGAAGAGAAGCGCGCCATTCTGGAATCCGCTGGCGATACCGGTTACAACAAGAAAGAACTGCTGGACCTGCAACGCGAAGTCGACAAGCTGGAGCGTTCGCTGGGCGGCATCAAGGATATGAAGGGCCTGCCGGACGCCATCTTCGTTATCGACACTGGTTACCAGAAGGGCACCATCGTCGAAGCCAAGAAACTGGGTATCCCGGTTATCGGCGTTGTTGACACCAACAACACCCCGGACGGCATCGATTACGTGATCCCGGGCAACGACGACTCCAGCCGCGCCATCCGCCTGTACGCTCGCGGCATGGCCGACGCGGTGCTGGAAGGCCGCGCCCAGTCTCTGCACGAGATCGTGGCTGCTGAATCGGCTCAAGCCGAGTAAGCAGACGAAAAGGGGCGTAAGCCCCTTTTTTTAGACCCACGTAATCAAAATCATTCAGGAGTACGAAGTATGGCGGACATTACCGCAAAAATGGTTTCGGATCTGCGCGCGGCCACCGGCCTCGGCATGATGGAATGCAAAAAAGCCCTGGTGGAAGCCGAAGGCGACGCCGCCAAGGCTGAAGAAATTCTGCGCATCAAGTCCGGCAACAAGGCTTCCAAAATGGCTGGCCGCGTGGCTGCCGAAGGCATCATCGGTTCCTTCGTTGAAGGCGGCGTTGGCGCCCTGGTGGAAGTCAACTGTGAAACCGACTTCGTTGCCAAGGACCCGACCTTCCTGGCCCTGGCTGCCGCCGCCGCCAAGGCTGTGGTTGTAGCCAACCCGGCCGACGTGGAAGCGCTGTCCGCCGTGGAAATCGACGGCCAGTCCGTTGAAGACATCCGCAAGGCCGCCATCGCCAAGCTGGGCGAGAACATGACCATCCGTCGTTTCGTTCGCTACCAGACCGAAGGCGCGATCGCCACCTACCTGCACGGCGCCAAGATCGGCGTGATCGTCGACTTCGCCGGCGAAGAGCAAGTGGGCAAGGACGTGGCCATGCACATCGCCGCTTCCAAGCCGATCTGCGTGTCCAAGGATCAGGTTTCCGCCGACATCCTGGAACAAGAGCGCAAGATCTACACCGCTCAGGCCGCCGAATCCGGCAAGCCGGCCGACATCGTCGCCAAGATGGTTGAAGGCCGCGTCAACAAGTTCCTGGCCGAAGTGACCCTGATGGGCCAGCCCTTCGTCAAGAACCCGGACCAGACCGTGGAAAAACTGTTGGCCGAGAAGAAAGCCTCGGTCAAGGCGTTCGCCATGTTCGTAGTGGGCGAAGGCATTGAGAAGAAAGTAGTAGACTACGCCGCTGAAGTGGCTGCAGCCGCCAAGCTGTAAGCGCCCAGTCGCGAGACGTATTGACGGCACCCTGCCTGCAGGGTGCCGTTTTGCAAACTGAAAACCGAATATCCAGCCAAACCGAGGTTACCATGAGCCAAGTTCCTGCCTATAAACGCATCCTGCTGAAACTTTCAGGCGAGGCCCTGATGGGCGATGACAGCTATGGCATCAACCGTGCCACGATCGAGCAGATCGTCGGTCAGATCAAGGAAGTCGTGGAGCTTGGCGTGGAAGTGGGCGTGGTGATCGGCGGCGGCAACATCTTCCGCGGCGTCGCGCCGGCGGCCGCGGGCATGGATCGCGCCACCGCGGACTATATGGGCATGATGGCCACGGTGATGAACGCGCTGGCGTTGAAGGACGCGATGACCAAGGCTGGGTTGATCGCGCGCGTGCAGTCGGCGCTGACCATGCAGCAGATCGCCGAGCCCTATGTGCGCGGCAAGGCGATGCAATACCTGGAAGAGGGCAAGGTGGTGATCTTCGCCGCCGGCACCGGCAACCCCTTCTTCACCACGGACACCGCCGCGGCGCTGCGCGGCATGGAAATGAACGTGGACATCATGCTGAAAGCCACCAAGGTGGACGGCGTGTACACCGACGATCCGAAAAAGAACCCGGACGCGATACGTTACCAGACCCTGACCTTCGACGAGGCGATCTCGCGCAACCTGAAAGTGATGGACGCCACCGCCTTCGCGCTGTGCCGCGACCAGAACCTGAACATCAAGGTGTTCAGCATCTTCAAGAGCGGCGCGCTGACCCGGGTCGTGCTTGGCGAAGACGAAGGCACGCTGGTACACTGCTGAGTTTGAAAATTGCTGAAGGCGAAAGCGGCAATGGCCGTTTTCGCCTTGTCTTTTTAAGTTTCGATTTGGAGTGGACATGATTAACGACATCAAGAAATCGGCCGAGCAGAAAATGCAGAAGTCGCTGGACGCGTTCAAGACCGACCTGAGCAAGGTGCGCACCGGTCGCGCCCATACCGGCATTCTTGATCATGTCATGGTGGATTACTATGGCAGCGACGTGCCCATCAGCCAGGTGGCCAACGTGACCCTGGTGGACGCGCGCACTATCGGCGTGCAACCCTGGGAAAAGCCGATGCTGGCCAAGATCGAAAAAGCGATCCGCGACTCCGACCTGGGCCTGAACCCGGCCTCCATGGGCGAGATCATCCGCGTGCCGATGCCGATGCTGACCGAAGAGCGCCGCAAGGATCTCATCAAGGTGGTGCGCGGCGAGGCCGAGGGCGCGCGCGTGGCCGTGCGCAATATCCGCCGCGACGCCAACAACGAATTCAAGAACCTGCTTAAAGACAAGGCCATTACCGAGGACGACGAGCGTCGCGGCCAGGATGAGATCCAGAAGCTGACCGACAAGTACACCGTCGAAATCGACAAGGCCCTGGCCGCCAAGGAAGCCGACCTGATGGCCGTCTAAGGAGCGCCGTACCTTGTTTGCAAGCTCTACCAAGGATGTGCCGGAGGTGCGTTCCGTGCCTCGGCATATCGCCATCATCATGGATGGCAACGGCCGCTGGGCCAAAAAGCGTTTTCTGCCGCGGGTGGCCGGCCACAAGCGGGGCCTGGACACCGTGCGCGAGATCGTCGGAGCCTGCAAGGAACTGGGCGTCGAATGCCTGACCCTGTTCGCCTTCTCCACCGAGAACTGGCGGCGTCCGCAGGAGGAAGTGTCCTTTCTGATGGACCTGTTCATCCGCGCGCTGGAGCACGAGGTCAGCAAGCTGCACAGCAATAATATCCGCTTGCGGGTATTGGGTTCGCGCGAGCGTTTCAGCGCGGACTTGCAGGAGCGCATCCTGCGCGCCGAGGAAAAGACCGCCGGCAACGACGGTCTGGCCTTGAACATCGCCGCCGACTACGGCGGCCGCTGGGACATCCTCAACGCGGTCAACGGCCTGATCGCCGAGGGCGCCACCCATATCGAGGAGGAGGCGCTGAGCCAGCGCCTGTCGATGCCGTGGGCGCCGGAGCCGGATTTGTTCATCCGCACCGGCGGCGAACAGCGCATCAGCAACTTCCTGCTGTGGCAGCTGGCTTATTCCGAGCTCTACTTCACCGAGACGCTGTGGCCGGACTTCGACCGCGCGGCGCTGGAAACCGCCATTGATTCATACCAATGCCGCGAGCGCCGCTTCGGACGCACCAGCGAGCAACTGCCCGAGCATCTGCGTCGGGACGGGCGTTAAGCCATGCTGCTGACACGCGTTCTGACGGCTCTGGTCTTGCTGCCCCTGATGCTGGCGGCGCTGTTTCTGTTCCCGGCCGAGGCCTGGGCGGGCTTCTCCTGGCTGATCGTCGTTTTGGCCATGTGGGAGTTCAGCCGCATGGCCGGCATGACCGGCGCCGGCAAATGGCTGTATCTGGCGGCGAGCAGCGGCCTGGCCGCGGCCGCCTGGTTCGGCCATTACCGGCTGGGCCCGCTTGAGCACGTTCTGACGCTGGGTTTCTGGCTGTTGCTGGTGCCGTGCTGGCTGGCCAAGCGCTGGCGCATCCCCCCGGGCCCGTTGGCCTGGTTGCTGGGTTGGCTGCTGATGCTGCCGGCCTGGTTCGCCTTCCTGGAGTGGCGGCCGCAGCCTGGCGCGGCGGACGCCTTCGCCCTGCTGGCGGTGATGGGCCTGGTGTGGGTGGCGGACATCGCCGCCTACTTTTCCGGCAAGGCTTTCGGCCGGCGCAAGCTGGCGCCGTCCATCAGCCCGGGCAAGAGCTGGGAGGGCGTCTACGGCGGCGTGATCTGCGTGGCGCTGTACGTGGCGCTGGTGGACCATCTGGGCTGGATAGACACCGGCTTGCCGGTGTGGGCGCTGCTGTTGCTGGCCTTGCCGCTGACCGCGGTCAGCGTGATGGGCGATCTGCTGGAATCCTGGTTCAAGCGCGCGTCGGGCATCAAGGACAGCAGCCGCTTGCTGCCCGGCCACGGCGGCGTGTACGACCGCATCGACAGTCTTATCGCCGTCCTCGCCGTCAGCAACGCGCTGCGCGTTCTGGGCGGCATGTAACCGCAGGAAACTCAAATGACGAAACCGCAAGGGATTGTCGTTCTCGGCGCCACCGGCAGCGTGGGCGTCAATACGCTGGACGTGGTGGCGCGCCACCCCGAGCGTTACCGGGTGGTGGCGCTGACCGGCAACCGCCAGGTGGATCGCCTGTTCCAACAGGCTTTGCAATTCCGGCCTGCCTACGTGGTGACCGGCGACGCCGCGTCCGCCGACGCTCTGCGCGGCCGGCTGGCCGAGGCGGGGGTGAACGCCGAGGTGCTGCACGGCCCGGCCGCGCTGGTCCAGGTGGCGGCCTTGCCGGAGGCCGAGGTGGTGATGGCCGCCATCGTTGGCGCCGCCGGTCTGCCGTCCGCCATGGCGGCGGCGCGCGCCGGCAAGCGCATCTTGCTGGCCAACAAGGAATCCCTTGTGGTGGCCGGCCGTCTGTTCATGGACGCGGCGCGCCGCCACGGCGCGACCCTACTGCCGGTGGACAGCGAGCACAGCGCCATCTTTCAATCGCTGCCCCACGACTACGCCGGCAATCTGGACGCCGCCGGCATCCGCAAAATCATTCTCACCGCTTCCGGCGGCCCCTTCCGCCAGTCTTCGGCCGAGGACTTGCTGCGCGTGACTCCGGACGACGCCTGCCGCCACCCCAATTGGGTGATGGGGCGCAAGATTTCCGTCGATTCCGCCTCGCTGATGAACAAGGGCCTGGAGGTGATCGAGGCGCACTGGCTGTTCTCCGCGCCGCCGGAGCGCATCGACGTGGTGGTGCATCCGCAAAGCGTGATTCATTCCATGGTGCAGTATCGCGATGGCTCGGTGATGGCCCAGCTGGGTTCGCCGGACATGCGCACGCCCATCGCCTGCGCGCTGGCCTGGCCGGAGCGCATCGAGGCGGGCGTGGGTTCGCTGGACTTTTTCTCGCTGTCCAACCTCACTTTCGAAGCGCCGGACCTGGAGCGCTTCCCCTGTCTGAAGCTGGCTTTCGACGTGCTGCGCCTGGGCGGCGACGCGCCGGCGGTGCTGAACGCGGCCAACGAGGTGGCGGTGGACGCCTTCCTGCATGGGCGGCTGCGTTTCGTCGACATCCCCGCCGTGGTGTCCGCCGCGCTGGACGGCGTCAGCCTGGCCGGCAGCGGCTCGGTCGAGGCCTTGCTGGCCAAGGATGAGGAAGCGCGCGCCTTCGCACTGCAGCGGGTGGCCGCATGCTGACCCTGCTCGCCTTCCTGGTGGCCATCGGCGTGCTGGTGACCTTCCACGAACTGGGCCACTACTGGGTGGCCCGCTGGTGCGGCGTTAAGGTGCTGCGGTTTTCCATCGGCTTCGGCAAGCCGCTGTGGACTTACTGGCGCAAGGGCACCGAGTGGGTGATCTGTCCGATTCCGCTGGGCGGCTATGTGCGCATGCTGGACGAGCGCGAAGGCCCGGTGACGGAAGAACTGCGCCCGCAGGCCTTCAATAATCAGCATGTGTTGAAGCGCATCGCCATCGTCGCCGCCGGCCCGCTGGCCAATCTCTTGCTGGCGGTGCTGCTGTACTGGGTGGTGATGGGCCAGGGCGTGACCCAGGTCAAGCCTCTGGTTGGCACGGTGGTGGCGCAGACGCCGGCCGCGGCGGCCGGCTTCGCGCCCGGCGACCGCATCCTGAGCGTGGCCGGCCAGCCGGTGGCCAACTGGCAGCAGATCCGTCTCGCCCTGGTGGAGGCGGCGATGTCGCCGGACGCCACCGTGGTGCAGGTGGAAACCGCGGCCGGCGCCAAGGCCGATCGCCGCATCGACCCCGCCCGCTTCGGCGACAAGGCGGTGACCGCGATGCAACAGGGCAACACCGGCCTGACGCCGGGGCGTTTCCTGCCGGTGATAGGCGCGCTGGAGGAGGGCGGCGCCGCGCAAAGCGCCGGCCTCAAGCCGGGCGACAAGCTGCTGGCGCTCAACGGCCAGGCGCTGAACAGCTGGGAAGGCTGGGTGGCGCAGGTGCGCAACAGCCCGGGGCGCGATCTGGACGTGAAAGTCCAGCGCGGCGCGGAGACGCTGAACATCAAAGTGCGGCCGCAGGCGCACCAGCAGGACGGCGAAGTGGTGGGGCGCATCGGCGCCGCGCCGCAGCCGGACGCCGGCTGGGGTCGTCAGTTGCTGTACACCGAACACTATTCCGCGGCGCAGGCGGGTTTGGCCGCCTTGGCCAAGACCTGGGACACCAGCTGGATGAGCGTCAAGTTCATGGGACGCATGTTGATGGGCCAGGCCTCGCTGGATAATCTGTCCGGCCCGCTGACCATCGCCAACGTCGCCGGCCAGACCGCGCGAGAGGGCCTGACGCCTTATCTGGAGTTCCTGGCGCTGATCAGCATCAGCATAGGCGTGCTGAATCTGCTGCCGATTCCAGTTCTGGATGGCGGGCACTTAATGTATTATGTCGCGGAGTTGATCAGAGGCCGCCCCGTCAGTGAGCGGGCGCAATTGTTCGGACAAAAAATTGGCTTCATCTTGCTGGCGTCTTTGATGGCGTTCGCTTTGCTGAATGATTTCAGCCGCCTATTTGGGGGTTAAAACCGATCTATGAAATTGAAATTGCTTGCAGCAGCCGTACTGGGCCTGACTTCGGCCTCCATGGCCTGGGCTGCTGATCCTTTTGTCATCAAAGACATTCGCGTTGAAGGCTTGCAGCGCACCGAGCCCGGCACCGTATTCAACTATCTGCCGGTCAAGGTGGGCGACACCTTCAATGACCAGAAGGCCAACGAGGCGATCAAGGCCCTGTTCGCCACCGGCTTCTTCAACGATGTGCGCATCGAATCGCGCGACAGCGTGGTGATCGTGGCCGTGGCCGAGCGCCCGGTGGTCAGCCAGCTCAACATCAACGGCGCCAAGGAGTTCAGCAAGGACCAGCTGAAAAAGGCCTTGAAGGACAACGGCTTCGCCGAGTCGCTGATCTTCGATCAGGCGCTGCTGGACGGCGCGGTGCAGGAACTCAAGCGCCAGTATTACAGCCGCGGCAAGTACTCGGTGGAAGTGACCCCGTCGGTGACCAAGCTGGAACGCAACCGCGTGGCGGTGACGCTGGACATCAACGAGGGCGTGACCGCGCGCATCAAGGAAATCCGCATCGTCGGCGCCAGCGCCTTCAAGCAGTCCGACCTGGTGGACCAGTTCAGCCTGACCACCGGCGGCTGGCTGTCCTGGGTGACCAAGGACGACCAGTACTCCAAGCAGAAACTGACCGGCGATCTGGAAAAGCTCAAGGCCTTCTATCAGAATCAGGGCTATCTGGAATTCAACATCGACTCCACCCAGGTGTCGATCAGCGCCGACAAGCAGGACATGTTCCTGACGGTGAATATTCACGAAGGCAAGAAGTTCACCATCTCCGACATCAAGCTGGCCGGCGACCTCAAAGTGCCGGAAGCCGATCTGCGCAAGCTGATCCAGGCCAAGGCCGGGGACACTTTCAACAATGAAAGAATCACCGAGTCGGTGAAGTCGCTGAGCGACCGCCTGGGCCAGGCCGGCTACGCCTTCGCCAACGTCAACGTGCTGCCCGACATCGACCACGACAAACAGACCGTGGCCTTCACCTTCTTCGTGGATCCGGGCCGCAAGACCTATGTGCGCCGCGTCAACATCGCCGGCAACACCAAGACCCGCGATGAAGTGATCCGCCGCGAACTGCGCCAGCTGGAAGGCGCGCCTTACGGCGCCGACAAGATCAAGCGCAGCAAGGAGCGCGTGGAGCTGCTGGGTTATTTCGAGGACGTCAACATCGAAACCCCGGCGGTGCCGGACGCCGCCGACCAGGTGGATATGAACATCAGCCTGAAGGAACGCTCCACGGGCAGCGTGTCCGCCGGCATCGGCTTCGTGCAGGGCGAGGGCGTGCAATTGTCCGCCAACCTGTCGCAGAGCAATATTTTCGGCTCCGGCAAGTATATGTCGCTGGGCCTGTCCACCGGCAAGGTGAACAAGAACCTGTCGCTGTCCTTCACCGATCCGTACTTCACGCCGGACGGCGTCAGCCTGGGCTACGACCTGTACAACCGCGTCTACAACCCGGACGCCACCAATATTTCCGCGTACAAGACCAGCACCATCGGCGGCGCGGTGCGCTTCGGGGTGCCGGTGACCGAGTACGACCGCATCAACTTCAGCATCGGCGCGGAAAACACCAAGATCAGCACCTACGACAACAGTCCGCAGCGTTACAAGGACTTCGTCAACCAGTACGGCGCCAGCAACAACACGCTGCTGGGCACCATCAGCTGGGGCCGCGACACCCGCGACAGCGCGCTGTGGCCGACGCGCGGCGCGGTGATCAAGGTGGGCGCGGACGCCGGCCTGCCGGGCGGCGATCTGCAGTACTACCGCCTGACCCATCAGCAGACCTGGTTCTTCCCGCTGACCAAGACCTTCACGCTGATGCTGAACGGCGAGCTGGGCTATGCCGACGGCTACGGCAAGACTTCGCGTCTGCCGTTCTTCCAGAACTTCTACATGGGCGGTCTGGGCTCGGTGCGCGGTTACGACACCAGCAGTATCGGCCCGCGCGACACCAATGGCGACTACCTGGGCGGTACCCGCAAGGCGGTGGCCAACGCTGAAGTGCTGTTCCCCTTCCCGGGAATGAAGGACAATAAGTCGGTGCGCACCAGCCTGTTCTTCGACGCCGGCACCTTGTGGGATCCGTCGGTGGCCGGCAGTTCCGCCGGCGACGGCATGCGCTACTCCGCAGGCGTGGCGTTGACCTGGCTGTCTCCGATCGGACCGATGAAATTCAGTATCGCCAATCCGCTGAAGAAGAAGGACAACGACAAAGTCCAGCGCTTCCAATTCCAGCTGGGTACCGTGTTCTAAAATTGACGGGGTTGTTATATGAAAGCATTGCAATGGGCGGCCGTGCTCTTATCCATGGCCGCCATGTCGGCCCAGGCGGCCGATCTCAAAATGGGCTATGTCAACACCGAGCGCATCTATCGCGAAGCGGCGCCGGCGATCGCCATCCAGAAACGTCTGGACAAGGAGTTCTCCGAGCGGCGCAACGAGCTGAAGAAGATGGAGGCGCGAGCCAAGGAGCTGGAGTCCCAACTGGCCAAGAGCAGCTTGAATTCCGACGACCGCAAGCGCTACGAGCGTGAATACGCGGCCTTGGACCGGGATTACCGGGCCAAGGGCCGCGAGCTGTCCGAGGACTTCAATCAGCGCCGCAACGAGGAGTTCGCTTCGGTGCAGGAGCGGGCCAATCGCGCGCTCAAGCAGCTTGCCGAGCGCGAGCAGTACGACCTGATCCTGCAAGACGTGGTGTATGTGAACCCCAAGTACGACCTGACGCCCAAGGTTCTGAAAGAACTGGACCGCTGAAGGCAGGGCGGGGCGGCGCAAGGGCCGTTCCGAATGCGCGCGGCCATGGCCGCGCGCCAACTCACATTACGGGAGCAAGCCGACCCCAGGTCGGCTTTCGTTTTTGATGGCTTATACCCTCTCATTCATTACCGGGCAGCTGGGCGGCGAACTGGCCGGCCCGGACCTGACGGTGGGCCGCCTGGCGCCGCTGGAAGCGGCCGCGGCCGGCGACATCGCCTTTCTGGCCAATCCCAAGTATCGCAAGCAGCTGGACGACAGCGCCGCCAGCGCGGTGATCGTCGCGCCCAAGATGGCGGAAGAGCTGGCGCAGACCGAGGTCTGGAAGCAGCGCTCCTGGATCGTCGCCGCGGACCCTTATCTCTACTTCGCGCGGCTGGCCGCGCTATTCCACCCGCAGCCGCTGGCCCGCGCCGGCGTGCATCCCAGCGCGGTGCTGGGCGAGGGCGCGCGGGTGGCGGCCAGCGCGGAGGTGCGCGAGCACGTCAGCATCGGCCGCAACGCGGTCATCGGCGAGCGCTGCCGGCTGATGCCGGGCGTGGTGGTGGGCGACGACTGCGTGCTGGGCGACGATGTGGTGCTCTATCCCAACGTCACGCTTTATCACGGCTGCGTGCTGGGCCACCGCGTGGGCGTGCACTCCGGCAGCGTGATCGGCGCCGACGGCTTCGGTCTGGCCTGGGATAAGGATCACTGGTTCAAAATTCCGCAAACCGGCCGCGTCATCATTGAGGATGACGTGGAAATCGGCGCCAACACCACGGTGGACCGCGGCGCGATGGCGGACACCGTGATCCGCAAGGGCGCCAAGGTGGATAATCTGGTGCAGATCGCCCATAACGTGCAGATCGGCGAGCATTCCGCCATCGCCGGCTGCGTCGGCATCGCCGGCAGCGCCAAGATCGGCGCTTATTGCACCGTGGGCGGCGCGGCGATGTTCGTCGGCCACATCGAGATTACGGACAAAACTCATATCGGCGGCGGCACCCTGGTGTCGAAGTCGATCAAGACGCCGGGCACCTACGCCTCGTCTTACCCCTTGCAACCTATGAAAGAGTGGCTGGCCAACGCCGTGCACGTCCGTCATCTGGACGATATGGCCAAGCGGCTCAAGCAGCTCGAGCGCGAGCTCAAAGAAATGAAGAATCAGGAGGAATCCCCCAATGTCTGAACACGCCGTCACCATCGATGTCCGCGAGATCATGCGCTATCTGCCGCATCGCTATCCTTTCCTGCTGGTGGACCGTGTCACCGAGTTCGAGGAAAACAAGCGCATCAAGGCGCTGAAGAACGTCACCATCAACGAGCCGTTCTTCGTCGGCCACTTCGAGCAATACCCGGTGATGCCGGGCGTGCTGATCATCGAGGCGATGGCCCAGGCCGCCGGCATCCTGGCCATCCGCAGCCAGGGCGAGCGCGCCGAGAACGAGCTGTATTTCTTCGTCGGCATCGACAACGCCCGCTTCAAGCGCCAAGTGGTGCCGGGCGACCAGCTGACCTTCGAAGTGGAGCTGATCACCAGCAAGCGCGGCATCGGCAAGTATTCCGCCCGCGCGCTGGTGGACGGCCAACTGGCTTGCGAAGCCGAAATCATGTGCGCCAAGCGCGAGGTGTGATCATGGCCATCCATCCAACCGCCATCGTCGACCCCAAGGCTCAGATCGCCGACGACGTGGAAATCGGCCCTTACACCATCATCGGCCCCAACGTCAGCATCGGCAGCAGCAGCTGGGTGGGCCCTCACGTGGTGATCGAGGGCCACACCGCCATCGGCAAGAACAACCGCATCTTCCAGTTCTGTTCGCTGGGCGCCCAGCCGCAGGACAAGAAGTACGCCGGCGAGCCGACCCATCTGGAAATCGGCGACAACAACACCATTCGCGAATTCTGCACCTTCAACACCGGCACCGCCCAGGACGCGGGCGTGACCCGCGTCGGCAACGACAACTGGGTGATGGCCTATGTGCACGTCGCGCATGACTGCCAGGTGGGCAATAACGTGATCCTGGCCAACAACGCCACGCTGGCCGGCCATGTGCAGCTGGGCGACTGGGTGATTCTGGGCGGCTTCACCAGCGTGCACCAGTTCGCCATCATAGGCGAGCACGCGATGACCGCCTTCGCCAGCGCCGTGGCCCAGGACGTGCCGCCGTTCGTGATGGCGCACGGCAACCGCGCGGTGCCCTCCGGCATCAATGCCGAAGGCATGAAGCGCCGCGGCTTCAGCGCCGAGCAGATCCGCCGCGTGCGGGGCGCCTACAAGACGCTGTACCGTCAGGGTCTGTCCTTCGAGGACGCCAAGGCCGCCATCCTGGAGGAAGCCGCCGCCGGCCACGATGAACTGGCTCCGTTCACCCGCTTCTTTGGCCAGTCCGCCAGAGGCATCATTCGCTGAGATCCATGCCCGACACTTTGTTTAAAAGCAAGCGGGCACTGAAGGTCGCCATGGTGGCTGGGGAAGCCTCTGGCGACCTTCTTGCCGCCCACCTGATGGACGCGCTGCTGGCGCGCTATCCCGACATCGAGTTCGCCGGCATCGGCGGCCCGCGGATGGAGGCCAGAGGCTTTGTCAGCCACGCGCCGCAAAGCCGGCTGGCGGTGATGGGTTACGCCGAGGTGCTCAAGCGCCTGCCGGAACTGCTGCGCATCCGTCGCACCCTGCGTGACCGCCTGATCGCGGAAAAGCCGGACGTTTTCATCGGCATCGACGCGCCGGACTTCAATCTGGACCTGGAGGCCGCGCTCAAGCGCGCCGGCATTCCCACCGTTCACTACGTCAGCCCCTCGGTCTGGGCCTGGCGGCCGGAGCGGGTGCAGAAGATAGGCCGCAGCGTCAGCCATATGCTGTGCTTGTTCCCGATGGAGCCGCCCTTATACCGTCAGGCCGGGGTGCCGGTCACCTATGTCGGCCATCCGCTGGCCAGCGAGATTCCGCTGCGCCCGGACCAGGGCGCGATGCGCGAGCAGCTGGGGCTGCCGCAGCGCGCGCCGGTGTTCACCCTGATGCCGGGCAGCCGCATCGGCGAACTGGAGCACATGGCGCCGCTGTACATCGAAACCGCCAAGCTGCTGCTGAAAAGCTATCCGGACGCCCAGTTCCTGGTGCCGCTGGCCACCCGCCCCACCATGGAGCTGTTCGACCGCATGCTGAGCCGCTGCAAGGGCTGGGATCTGCCCTTGCGCAAGCTGTTCGGCCACGCGCAGATGGCGATGATCGCCAGCGACGCGGTGCTGGTCACCAGCGGCACCGCCACGCTGGAAGTGGCGTTGACCAAGAAGCCGATGGTGATCAGCTACAAGCTGTCCCCGCTGACCTACCGCCTGGTCAAACGCAAGATCCGTCTGCCCTACGTCGGGCTGCCCAATATCCTGTGCGGCCGCTTCGTGGTGCCGGAACTGCTGCAGAAACAGGCCACGCCGGCCAAGCTGGCGGCGGAGATGCAAAGGCTGTACGAAGATCAGGACGCGCGCCGCGAGATGGTGCAGACCTTCACCGAGCTGCATCAGTCGCTGCGCCAGGACACCGCCGCGCTGGCCGCGGACGCGGTGTTGCAAGTGGCGGGGCGGCAATGAGCGGGCTGGATCTGGAGCGGATCGCCGGCGTCGACGAAGCCGGCCGCGGTCCGCTGGCCGGCGCGGTGTTCGCCGCCGCGGTGATTCTGGACCCGGCCAAGCCCATCGCCGGCCTGGCCGATTCCAAGGTGCTGAGCGAGGCCCGCCGCGATGAACTGGCGCCGCTGATCAAGCGCGACGCGCTGGCCTGGTGCATCGCCAGCGCCAGCGTCGAGGAAATCGACACGCTCAACATCCTGCACGCCACCATGCTGGCGATGACGCGGGCGGTGCAAGGCCTGCAGCCGCAGGCGACGCGCGCGCTGATCGACGGCAACCGCGTGCCCAAGGGCCTGCCGGTGCCGGGAGAAGCCATCGTCAAGGGCGACGCCAAGGTGGCGGCCATCTCCGCCGCCTCCATCCTGGCCAAGACCGCGCGCGACGCCGAACTGGTGGCGCTGGACGCCCTGCATCCGCAATACGGCTTCGCCCGCCACAAAGGCTACCCCACCGCCGAACACCTGGCCGCGCTGGAGCAGCACGGCGCCTTGCCGGCGCATCGCAAGAGCTTCGGCCCGGTCAAGGCCTGGCTGTTGCGTCAGCAGGGACAGCTGTTTTGAGCGGCGCGGCCGCCAAATCCTGTTTCCCGCCGGTGGCGCGGTCGGACGCCCGCGTCTTGGTGCTGGGCTCCTTGCCCGGCGACGCCTCCTTGCAGGCCGGCCAGTACTACGCCCATCCCCGCAATCAATTCTGGCCGCTGCTGCAGGCGATCACCGGCCGGCCGCTGGTCGAGCTGGCCTACGCCGAACGCCTGGACGCGCTGCAACAGGCCGGCGTGGCCTTGTGGGACGTGATCGCCAGCGCGCGGCGGCGCGGGAGCCTGGACGCCGACATCCGCGATCAGCAGGCCAACGATCTGCGCGAATTGGCGCAAAGCCTGCCGCGGCTGCGCGCGGTCGCCTTCAACGGCGCCACCGCCGCGCGCGCGGCCGGACAGCTGGACGGCCTGGGGCTGGACATCCTGGCCTTGCCTTCTTCCAGCCCGGCGCATACCCTGGCCTTTGACAGAAAACTTGAAGTTTGGCGGCAACTGGGACGATATTTGTAGTTGACGGCGGGACAATGCGTCGGCCGTCGCGATGAAACCACCTGGGGGAGCGAATATGGGCCATTACTGCATATGGTTTGTCACGCCGGACGACAGCGTGATGCGCCGGGCCGAAGTGGTGATCAACGGCGTGATCCATTGCCATCAGGTGCTGGAGGAGATCGAGGCGCAGCTGGCGGTGGACTGCGGCCTGACCCAGGTGATGATCGTGGACTGGAAACGTTTTGAGACGCCGGAACAGGCCGGTAAGCTCGCTCACGCGGCCTAAGAGCCCGTTTACGATCTGCTGCGCTTTGGCGATACGGCGTTGAAAACAACTTCGAAATGCTCACGTACTGTATGTACGCTCCGCTTTCTCAGCTGTTTTCGCCTTGTCTCGCTCTAGCTCGCAGGATCGTAAACATGCTCTAGGCGGCTAGCTCTTTGGTAGGAGTCAAGCCCGCAGGCGGCCATGCTATCATGGCCGCCTGAATCTTTATGGGGGCGTCGGCGCTATGCATGTATTGGGTTTCGCCGGCTATTCCGGCAGCGGCAAGACCACCTTGCTGGAAAAACTGATTCCCCGTCTGACCGCCCGCGGCCTGCGCGTCGCCGTGGTCAAACATACCCACCACGACGTGGACTGGGACACGCCGGGCAAGGACAGCTGGCGGCATCGCCAGGCCGGCGCCGCGCAAGTGCTGTTGGCCTCGGCCCGCCGCCGCATGCTGGTGGAGGAGTTGGCGGACAGCAACGATCTGCCGCTGGCCGCCCACCTGGCCATGCTGAGCCCTTGCGATCTGGTATTGGCCGAAGGCTTCAAACATGAAGCCATTCCCAAGATAGAAGTGGTCAACAGCGCGCTGGCCGCGCCGGCGCTGCATCCGCACGATGGACAGGTGCTGGCCGTGGTCGGCGATCTGCCGCAAACGCTGGACCTTCCCTGGTTTCACCGCGACGACGTCGACGCCGTCGCCGCCTTCCTGATTTCACGATTGGATCTGCCCCATGCTGAGCTTTGAACAAGCCCGTGACTGGCTGCTGGAGCGCGCCCAGCCGCTGAGCGCCACCGAACAAGTCGAATTGCTGGCCGCCGCCGGCCGCGTGCTGGCCGAGCCTGTGCTGGCCACGCTGGACGTGCCGCCGCACGACAATAGCGCGATGGACGGCTACGCCTTGCGCGCCGACGAACAAGCGGCGGCGATGCCGGTGTCGCAGCGGGTGCCGGCCGGCAGCGTGCCGCAGGCATTGATTGCCGGCAGCGTGGCGCGCATCTTCACCGGCGCGCCCATTCCGCCCGGCGCGGACGCCGTCATCATGCAGGAACAGGCGGAAACCGCCGCCGACGGCACGGTGAGCTTCAGCCAGCCGGCCAGCGCCGGCCAGAACATCCGCCGTCGCGGCGAGGACATCCGCGCCGGCCAGGAAATCCTGCCGGCCGGCAAAGTGCTGAACCCGGCCGACATCGGCCTGGCCGCGTCCATCGGCGTGGAAACGCTGACGGTGCGCCGCCCGCTGCGGGTGGCGGTGTTCTTCACCGGCGACGAACTGGTGGAGCCGGGCCGGCCGCTGGCCGCCGGCCAGATCTACAACTCCAACCGCTACTGGCTGACGCCGGCGCTGATGCGCCTGGGCTGCGAGGTGATCGATCTGGGCATCGTCCGCGATTCCCTGGGCGCCACCCGAGAGGCGCTGCGCGACGCCGCCGACGCCGCCGACGTGATCATGACCTGCGGCGGGGTGTCGGTGGGCGAGGAAGACCACGTCAAGGCCGCGGTGGAGGCCGAGGGCTCGCTGGACCTGTGGAAACTGGCGATCAAGCCGGGCAAGCCGCTGGCTTACGGCAAGGTGGGGCAGGCGGACTTCATCGGCCTGCCGGGCAATCCGGTGTCCGGCTTCGTCACCTTCCAGGTGCTGGCGCGCGCCTTTCTGGAACGGCGCGCCGGCCTGCCGGTCTCGGCGCTGGCGCCGGAAGGCCCGTATCCGGCGGCCTTCGACTGGACCCGGCCGGACGCGCGCCGCAGCGAGTTCATCCGCGTGCGGCGCGTGTGCGTCGACGGCCGCTGGCAGCTGGAACTGTACCCGCAGCAAGGCTCCGGCGTGCTGATGTCCTGCGCCTGGGCCGACGGCCTGGTGCGGCTGGAGCCGGGCCAG
This sequence comes from Chromobacterium sp. Panama, assembly GCF_003052555.1. Lineage (NCBI taxonomy): Bacteria > Pseudomonadati > Pseudomonadota > Betaproteobacteria > Neisseriales > Chromobacteriaceae > Chromobacterium > Chromobacterium sp. Panama. Next base: position 1,903,369 of record NZ_QARX01000001.1, on the reverse strand, counting down.
GCGGTGGCGCGCGGCGACATGCTGGCCTATCTGCCGCTGGTGCAGTAAGCCGTGCCCACCATCCGCTTCGTCGATGACAAGGGCGCGCTGCTCGGCGAGCAGCAGGCCATGCCCGGAGACAATCTGCTGGACCTGGCGCGGCTGGCGGACGTGCCCCTGCATTGGCGTTGCGGCCAGGGCACTTGCGGCACCTGCAAGGTGAGGCTGGCGACGCCGGAGGCGGAGCAGCGGCCTAGCCGCAAGGAACGCAATGTGCTGCTGCGCGCCGGCGCCATAGACGCCGCTCAGGCCGCCAGCGAATGCTGGACCGAGGCGCGGCCTTGGCGGCTGGCCTGCCACCTGCATCTGAGCGAGGACGATTGGGAAGTGGAGTGTCCGGCGTTTTGAGCGCCAACAAAAAGGGCCCGTAGGGGCCCTTGTTTATGGCATTGGGCGCTCAAGCGCTCCTGCGGTACAGCGCGATCGACCCCGCCAAGGCCAGCAAGGCGCCGCCGCTGATCCGGTTCAGCCACTTCACGCCGTTTTCCCGCCACAGTTGCAGAGACTTCGCGCCCAGCAGCGCGTAGCCGCTCATCGCCAGCACGTCTATCGCCACGATCACGGCGGCCAAGGCCAGGTACTGGGGCAACTGGGCTTCGGCCGGCGAGACGAACTGAGGCAATAGCGCGGACATGAAGAAATAATACTTGGGGTTGCCCATGGCCACGGAAAAGCTCTTGGCGACGGCGGCCCAGCGCGAAGGCTGGCGCGCGGCGTCTCGGATCAAGGCCGGCCCGCCTTTGGCGCGTAGCATCTGCAGGCCGACATAGGCGAGAAAGGCCACGCCCAGCCATTTGACGATCTGAAATAGCGTTTCGGACGCCGCCAGCAGCGCGCCGAAACCCAGACCCACCAACAGCACCAGCAGCAAGTCTGCCAAGACCGCGCCCAGCATGCCGTACAGCGCGTAGCGCAGGCCGAAGCGGGAACCGTTGCTCAGCGCGAGCAAGACCGTGGGTCCCGGGGTGAGAATGCCGACGGACATGATGAAGGCGAAGGCGAGCAGGGTGGCGAAAGTCATGAACAAGTCTCCGTCCGGTATCGATCTCTTAATCCGCGGTCTGCCGCTCGCCGCGCGCTTCGGCCTCGCCGGCCTTGGGTTCCGGACATTCCGGGCGCAGCCAGTGGCGCAGCATGGTCAGGGCCACCGCCAGCAGGGTGGGGCCGATGAACAGGCCTATCACCCCCCAGGCGATCAGGCCGCCGATCACGCCCAGGAAGATCAGCGACAGCGGCATCTGCGCGCCCTGGCTGATCAGCAAGGGCTTCAGGATGTTGTCTATGGTGTTGATCAGCAAGAAGCCCCAGACCAGCAGAAAGATGCCCAGGCCGGTGTTGCCGATGTAAAACACCCAGGCGGCGGCCGGCAGCCAGACGATCAGCGTCGGCATCTGCGCCACCGCGACGATGAAGCAGAGGAAGCCCAGCACCAGCGCGCCGGGCACGCCGGCGATCAAGAGGCCGATCACGCACAGAATGGTCTGCGCCAGCGCGGTGCCCACCACCCCGGTGGTGACGCTGCGTATGGTGCGGGCGATCACGTCCGGCAGTTCGCCGGCCGGCGCGCCGCCCAGCTTGATCACGATCAGCTCCACCATGTCCCACAGCCGGTCGCCGTTGATCAACAGCAGGCCGGACACGATGATGGCCAGCACGATCTCCAGCAGGCTCAGGCTGAGATTGGCGCCGCCGGACAACAGCCACAGCGCGCCCTGGTTCACCGCCGGGCGGATCTTTTCGAAGAAGCCGGGCAGGTCGGCCTGCACGCTGCCCCACAGCTTTTGCAGGCTTTCGCCCACCACCGGGATATTGGCCAGCCAGGCTGGCGCGTTGGGCAGGGTCAGCTGGGTCAGATCATGGGTGAGGCCGGACAGATGGGGCAGGGTGTCCGCCAGCGTCAGCGCCATCAGGCCGATGGGAATGGCCAGCGCCAGCGCCAGCGCCAACACGATGAGCAGGGCGGCCAGCTTGTGGCGCTCCCCCAGTTTTTGCCGCAGCCGGCAATGCAGCGGCCAGGCGGAAATGGCGATGATGGAGGCCCAGGTCAGGGCGCCGAGAAAGGGTTGGATCACGCGCAGGCAAGACATCACCAGCAGGGCGATGATGGCGATCTGGAACACGGCCAGAATGCTGACATTGGAGAACGCTTTATTGATGGCCATGGGGCTCTCGGAAAATGAAAACGGGCCGATCGGAAGATCGGCCCGCTGATTCTGCAATGCAATGGGCGTGAATGCAATTGGCGCTTGCGGCTATTGCGGATTCGCCGCCGCCAAGGTCTTGGCGAAGGCTTCCGCCGGGGTGAAGCCGATCACGCGGTCCGCCTCCTGGCCCAGCTTGTCGAACAGGATGATGCCCGGCGGGCCGAACAGGCCGAAGCGTTTGAGCAGCGCCTGGTGCTCGGCGTTGTTGGCGGTCACGTCGGCCTTGGCCAGCACATAGCCCTGCATCTGGCGGCCGACCGCGGCGTCCGGGAAGGTTTCCGCCTCCATCTCCTTGCAGGACACGCACCAGTCGGCGTAGAAGTCCAGCAGCAGCGGCTTGCCTTCCGTCTTGGCCCTGGCCAGCAGCGCGTCCAGCTGAGCGCTGTTCGCCACCGGCTGGAACACGGCGGCGGCCTTGGCTTCCGCCTGGCCCTGGCCCAGCCAGCGCAAGGGGTAGCGCGGGTTGTCGGCGCCGGCCAGCAGGCCGGCCAATTGGGCCGCGCCTATCAGCAGCAGCGCCACGCCGGCGGCCTTGCCCAGCCGCCGCGGCGCGCCGGCGTTGCCGGGCAGCGCTTCCAGCGCGCCCAGGGACACCGCGCTGCCTATCAGCAGCAAGGCCCACAGCAGCATCACCAGCGCGCCCGGCAGGAAGGGCGTGGCCAGCCAGATGGCCAGGCCCAGCATCACCACGCCGAAGCAGGCCTTGACGGTTTTCATCCAGCCGCCGGCGCGCGGCAGCACCTGGCCGCCGAAGGTGCCGATCAGGATCAGCGGCAGGCCCAGGCCCAGCGCCATCGCGTACAGCGCGGCCCCGCCCAGCGCGGCGTCGCCGGTGCTGCCGATATAGCCCAGCGCCAGCGCCAGCGGCGGCGCGACGCAGGGGCCGATGATCAGCGCGGACAGCGCGCCCATGATGAACACGGTGGCGAACTTGCCGCCGGACATGCGGTTGGAGGTGTCGGCCAGCCGCGACTGCAGCGCAGACGGCAGCTGGATGGTGAACAGATCGAACATGGACAGCGCGAACACCACCATCAGCGCGCTGGCGCTCAGCACCACCGCCGGCTGTTGCAGCCACACGGTCAGCAGCGCGCCGGTGAGGCCGGCGACCACGCCGACCAGGGTATAGGTCAGCGCCAGGCCCTGCACATAGGTGAAGGACAACAGGAAACCGCGGCGGCGGGTCAGCGTTGCGCCCTGGCCGGCAATCAATGAGGAAACGATGGGCAGCAGCGGATACATGCAGGCGGTGAAGGCCATGCCTATGCCCGCCAGCAGAAAGGTGCCCAATGTGGTCAGCCAACCCTGGGCTGCCAGCTCATTGTTGCCGGCCGAGGACTTTCCCTGCGGGGAGGCCTCCGACAGCCATTCGCCCAGCTTGCCGCCGGCGGCCGGCGTGCCGCCCACCTTGAGCTTGTGGGTGTAGGGCGGGTAGCACACGCCGGCGTCGGCGCAGCCTTGCAGTTTGACCTGCAGTTCGAATTCGGCCGGCGCGTTGGGCTGCAGGGGCACGGTCACCACGTTCTTGCCGATGAACACGGTCTGCTTGCCGAAGTACTGGTCGTTCTTTTCCTTGCCGGCGGGGAATTGCGGCGCGCCCACCAGATTGGCCGGCTGGCTGCTGATCTGGGTGCGGTCGCGGTACAGGTAGTAGCCGGGGGCCACGTCCAGCGTCAGCTGAAGCTGGTCGCCGGCGCGCTCAACCTTGGCGGCGAAGGCTTGTTCGGCCGGCAGCAAGTCGTCCTGGTTGACGGCGTGCGCGGGCAGGCTCAAGCCCAGGCAGGCCAGCGTGACCGCGAGCAAGCCCACGATCCGGGATGAGAGTAGCGATAAGTTGATTGGCACGGGATGACTCTATGGTTTATGGTCGTTAGCGTTTGAATGACCGGCGCGCGCAGGCATTGGTTCCATGGCGGCCGGGCGGGGGGCGGAAGGCGGCGGACTTGGTCGCGGCCGCATCTTGCTATGCGAAAACAATATGCATTAAATTCAAATAACGGGCAAACGGTAAGATAGAATATTTATATAAAAACTAGGGCGCAACACCAGACATCATGCGAGAAACGATTCACTTTGCTCATGCCAACAGTTTCCCGGCCTCGGTTTACCGCAAATTCCTGGACGCGCTGGGCGAGCGCTGCCAGGTGGGCTTCCTCGACGCCATCGGCCACGATCCGGCCTATCCGGTCACCGACTGCTGGCCGCATCTGGTGGAGGAAACCATCGCCCACATCGAAAGCCACTATCAGGGCCCTATCGTCGGCGTCGGCCATTCTCTGGGCGGCTTCCTGATGTTCTACGCCGCCTTGCGCCGGCCGGAGCTGTTCAAGCGCATCGTGATCCTGGATTCGCCGCTGATGGGGCCGTTCCGCTCGCGCGGCATCTGGCTGGCCAAGAAGCTGGGCTTCATCGATCGCATCACCCCGGGCGGCAACACCCTGAAGCGGCGCGACAACTGGGCGTCGGTGGCCATGGTTCACGACTACTTCGCCCGCAAGTCCATGTTCGCCCGCTTCGATCCGGACTGCCTGGCCGACTACGCCGAGCACGGCACGGTGGACGACGGCCAGGGCGGACGCAAGCTTAAATTCCGTCCGCGGATCGAACATGACATCTATTGTTCGCTGCCGCATGATTTTCCGCGTTATCGCGGCCAATTGAAAGTGCCGGCGGCTTTTATCGCCGGCGTCGGCTCCGACGTGTTGAAGCCGGCGGACCTGCGCTTCATGCGCAAGCACTTCAATATCCAGGTGCAGATGCAGCAGGGCAGCCATCTGTTTCCGCTGGAACGGCCGGTGGAAACGGCGCGGCGCATCCTGGATCTGCTGGAGGCCTGAGCCGGGATCCGGCGGCGCAAAAAACGGAAGCCCGGGGGCTTCCGTTTTGACTGCGGCTTGCGTTTGAGCGGCGAAGCGCCGCCGCTTCCAGGCGGGCTAGATGGGGCGGATCTCTTGCGGGTAGAGCAGGGCGATATGGGCTCTGCCTTCGGAGCGGTCGGTCAAGAACAGCTGGGCCAACAACAGATGCTGTTCCGGCAGGGAGTTCAGGTCGGTCTTGATCTTGTCGAACAGTTCGGCCTTGTAAGTGGCTTGGTCGCGGCCACCGGCTTTGCTGGAATAGGTTTTCAGCGCCCAAGCATGGCCGACATGGGCCAGCTCGGGGTTGCTCAGTCCCAGTTTGTTATAAATGACGCCTTTGGCGTCCGAGCCGTCCTCGTCGGAGTAAGCGAGCAGGGAGAAGCTAGGGCCGCTGAGATTCAGGGCGGAATTCAGCTTGTCGGCCACGTTTTCGATATAGGGCTCAAAGTAGCAGGTGTATAGCCAGGCAGGCAGCGGGATGGGCGGCTTGATGACGGGCAGTTTGATGTGGGTGGTGGGATAGAACAGGGTGATGGTGGCCTTGCCGCCCTTGCTGTCCGACAGCAAGAGCTTGGCGCCGAAAGCCTCGGCTGGCGACAAGCTGTTCAGTTTGTTGCGAATCTTGTCGAATAGTTCTGCGTTGTAGGCGGCCTGATCGTCGCCTTTGGGCTTGGCCTCGATATAGAGTTTCTGCCAGCCGGCATTGTTCTTCTGGATATTGCCCTGGTTGGCCGGCGCATAAAACACCACGCCCTTGGCCGGATTTTCTTTCTCGTCGGCCACGGCGGCGATAATGTGATGATTGGCCCGCGACAGTTCATCGGTGCGCTGCCTGATCTTCTCCAGCAGCTCATCAATATCATTCTTAAACTCGGCAATATAATCCCAATAGTTCGACATTGAATGACTCCATTGCGGTTGAATGGCGCGGCGGTGTCGCGCTCTGAATGGATTGTATGTCGGTGGCAAATGTGCGCGGCTGACAAAAGCTGAACGCCGCTTCAGCGACGGCGGGCGGCATGGGCGCTTGGCGTGGGTTCTCAGGGGGCAAAGCAAAACGCCCGACGGAGCCGGGCGTTGAAGTTGGACGACAAGTTTTACTTACAGCATCGCCAGCCGCTGGCGCACGCTGCGCTCGATGCCGGCGGCGTCCAGGCCGCAATCGGCCAGCATGCCGGCCGGGTCGCCGTGCTCCACGTAATCATCCGGCAGGCCCAGTTGCAATACCGGCTTGAGGATGCCCATCGCCTGCATCGCCTCCAAACAGGCCGAGCCGGCGCCGCCCATCACCACGTTTTCCTCCACGGTGATGATCAGATCGTGGCTCTCCGCCAGCCGGCATACCAGTTCCGCGTCCAGCGGCTTGACGAAGCGCATATCGGCCACGGTGGCGTTCAGCGCCTCGGCGGCGGCCAGGGCCGGCGTCACCATGCTGCCGAAGGCGAGGAAGGCCACTTTTTCGCCCTGGCGGCGCAGCCGGCCCTTGCCCAGCGGCAGCGCCGTCATCTCGGCCTGGATCTCGGCGCCGGGGCCGATGCCGCGCGGATAGCGCACCGCGGCCGGGCTGTTCATCTGGAAGCCGGTGTACAGCATCTGCCGGCATTCGTTCTCGTCCGAGGGCGCCATCACCGTCAGATTGGGAATGCAGCGCAGGAAGGACAGATCGAAGGCGCCCGCGTGGGTGGGGCCGTCCGCGCCCACCAGGCCGGCGCGGTCGATGGCGAACAGCACCGGCAGATTCTGCAGCGCCACGTCGTGGATCAGCTGGTCGTAAGCGCGCTGCAGGAAGGTGGAGTAGATCGCCACCACCGGCTTGACGCCGTCGCAGGCCAGGCCGGCGGCGAAGGTGACCGCGTGCTGTTCGGCGATGGCCACGTCGTAATAGCGGTCCGCGTGCTCCTGCTCGAAGCGCACCAGGCCGGAGCCCTCGCGCATCGCCGGGGTGATGCCCACCAGGCGCGGGTCGCGCTTGGCCATGTCGCAGATCCAGTCGCCGAACACCTGGGTGTATTGCGGCTTGCCGCCGGCCTTGCCGCTGGCCAGGCCGTTGCTGGGGTCGAACTTGGTGACGCCGTGGTATTTGACCGGGTCGCTCTCCGCCAGCTTGTAGCCGTGGCCCTTCTTGGTGACGATGTGCAGGAACTGCGGGCCCTTGAGGCTGCGGATATTGCTCAGGGTGTCCACCAGCACGTCCACGTCGTGACCGTCGATCGGGCCGATGTAGTTGAAACCGAATTCCTCGAACAGGGTGCCGGGGGTGAAGAAGCCCTTGACGTGCTCCTCCACCTTGCTGGCGATCTCCTTCAGCGGCGGGGCGATGCCCAGCACCTTGCTGGAGCCTTCGCGCATCGCCGCGTAGAAGCGGCCGGACATCAGCTTGGCCAGGTAGTTGTTCAGCGCGCCGACATTGGGCGAAATCGACATCTCGTTGTCGTTGAGCACCACCAGCAGATCGGTGTCCATCGCGCCGGCGTTGTTGAGGGCCTCGAAGGCCTGGCCGGCGGTCATGGAGCCGTCGCCGATGATGGCCACGCACTTGCGCTCAATGCCCTGGGTCTTGGCGGCCACCGCCATGCCCAGCGCCGCGCCGATGGAGGTGGAGGAATGGCCGACGCCGAAGGTGTCGTACGGCGATTCGTCGCGCTTGGGAAAGCCGGCCAGGCCGCCTTTCTGGCGCATGCTGCCCATGCGCTCGCGGCGGCCGGTCAGAATCTTGTGCGGGTAGGTTTGATGGCCCACGTCCCACACCAGGCGGTCGTCCGGGGTGTTGAACACATAGTGCAGGGCGATGGTCAGCTCGATGCTGCCCAGGTTGGAGGCGAAGTGGCCGCCGGTCTTGCTGACGCTTTCCACCAGGAAGTCGCGCAGTTCCGTGGCCAGCGGCGCAAGCTGCTGGCGCGACAGCTTGCGCAGGTCGGCGGGGCTTTGAATGGTCTCGAGCAAGGGATACATAGTTTTCTGCTTCTCAGAACGAGCGCGCGACGATGTAGTCGGCCAGTTCCTTCAATCGTTGGGCGGAATCGCCAAATCCTTCCAGCGCGGCAAACGCCTCGTCGCGCAAGTCGCGGGCAAACTGCTTGGCTTCGGACAGCCCCATCAGGCTGACGTAGGTGGGCTTGTCGTGGGCGGCGTCCTTGCCGGCGGTCTTGCCCAGGGTGGCGGTGTCCGCTTCGCAGTCCAGCACGTCGTCCACCACCTGGAAGGCCAGGCCCATGCGCTTGGCGAACACGTCCAGGCGGGCGGTCTCGTCTTCGCTCAGCGGCCGGCCGGCCATGGCGCCCAGCAGCACCGACGCGCGGATCAGCGCGCCGGTTTTCAGCAAATGCATATACTCCAGCTCAGGCTGATTCAGCGCCTTGCCCACGCTGGCCAGATCGATGGCCTGGCCGCCGGCCATGCCGGCGTGGCCGGCGGCGCGCGCCAGCGTATGCGTCATCGCCAGCTGGGCGGAGGCCTCCACGCCGGCCATGGGCGCGGAGAGCACGTCGAAAGCCAGGGTTTGCAGCGCGTCGCCCACCAGGAGCGCGGTGGCCTCGTCGTAAGCCACGTGGCAAGTGGGCTTGCCGCGGCGCAGCACGTCGTCGTCCATACAGGGCATGTCGTCGTGCACCAGGGAATAGACGTGGACCATCTCCAGCGCGGAGCCGATGCGGGCCAGATTGTCGGCCGAGGCGCCCACCAGTTCGCCGGCGGCGAACACCAGCAGCGGGCGCACCCGCTTGCCGCCGCCCAGGCAGACGTAGCGCATCGCTTCGTGCAATTTTTGCGGCGTGTGCTGGGGGGAGGGCAGCAGGCGCTCCAGCGCGCCTTCCACTTGCTGCTGGATCTCGGTCATCCAGGCCATGAACGGTTTATTGTCCATTGGACAATTCCAGCGGTTTGAGTTCGTTGTTTTCCAGGATTTTCAGCTGCTGTTCCGCGTCGGCCAGTTTGGTCTGGCAGAACTTGATCAATTCTATGCCCTGCTTGTAGGAGCCGAGCGCCGTTTCCAGCGGCATGTCGCCGCTTTCCATCGCCTGGATGATGTCTTCCAGTTGGGCCAGTGCGGTTTCGAAACTGGCCGGCGCTTTGCTGGCTTTAGCCATGGCGTTTTCCTTATTGTGCTTTGTGGTGGCCGGGCCGTGCGTGTTCTATCGGTGTCGCGAGGGCGCGGGCGGCTCTTTAAGGCCGTCATTCTAGTCCAATTTCCCGGTGCGGCGACAGAGGCGATTGAGCGCTTTTGGCAAGCGCGAATGCCGTGGAGATGCCGGCGGCGCGGAAAGTGAACGCGCCTAGCGGACAATTCCCCGCCGCCCGCATTTGCGGTAGGGTGTCGCCAATTGAAAACGACAGGGGCCAGCATGCATTCGCAACCATCCATTCTGATCACCGGCTGCTCCAGCGGCATCGGCTACCACACCGCCGTCATCCTGGCCCAGCGCGGCTGGCGCGTGATCGCCAGCTGCCGCGCCGCCGCCGACGTGGAGCGCCTGCGCAGCGAGGGCATGACTTGCATCCGGCTGGACGTGGACGACGCCGATTCCATCCGCGACGGCCTGGCCCAGGCGGTGGAGCTGGCCGGCGGCCGCCTGGACGCCTTGTTCAACAACGCGGGCTTCGGCCAGCCGGGCGCGGTGGAGGACATCAGCCGCGCGGCGATGCGCGAGCAGTTCGAAACCAATCTGTTCGGCCCCTGGGAGCTGAGCAACGCCGCGCTCAAAGTGATGCGCGCCCAGGGCCATGGCCGCATCGTGTTCAACAGCTCCATTCTGGGCTTCGCCGCCATGCGCTGGCGCGGCGCTTACAACGCCAGCAAGTTCGCGATGGAAGGCCTGTGCGACACCCTGCGCCACGAGCTGCACGGCACCGACATCCATGTGTCCCTGGTGGAGCCGGGGCCGATAGAAAGCCGTTTCCGCCCCAATGCGCTGGCGCGTTTCCTGAAGAACGTGGACATCGACGCCAGTTTTCACCGCGAGGCCTATCAGCAGCAGCTGGCGCGGCTGAAGAAAGAGGGCCACGCCGCGCCGTTCACCCTGCCGGCCAGCGCGGTGGCGGAGGCGGTGCACCGCGCCATCACCGCGGCCAAGCCGGCGGCGCGCTACCGGGTGACTTTCCCCACCAAATTGTATTGGTGGCTGCGTCGCCTGCTGCCAACCCGTTGTTTTGACTGGGCATTGCGCGCGGCCACCTGAGACGGCGCCAAGTCCTTGGCTTAGCATGAGTTTTTCTATGCATAGACATGTATTTTCTTTGATGCCATTTTGATAGTTTCTTGTTGATCTAGCCTGCGGATTCGCTTTACAGTCACGGCACTTGCTCATGGCATTTCCTCATGCCGGAGCAGGCATAACAATAGAGACGCCGGGTTTCCCGGCTCCGTGACACAAAGGAGTAAGCGAGATGAATCGCTGGAAATGGCTGCCCCTGCTGCTGGCGGGGGCGGGCCTGCTCGCGTCCGCGCAAGCGGCCGATATGAGCAAGACGCTAAAGGTGTCCTTCCTGGCGCCCGAGACCGGATTCGACCCGGCCAAGATGAGCGATATTTATTCGCTGGGCGTGATCGAGAACATTTTCGACAACCTGCTCAGGTACGACTACCTGGCGCGGCCGCTCAAGCTCAAGCCGGGCACCGCCGTGGCCCTGCCGGAGATATCGGCGGACGGCCAGGTGTTCACCTTCAAGGTCCGGCCCGGCATTTATTTTGCCGACGACCCGGCCTTCAAGGGCAAGAAGCGCGAGCTGACCGCGGCGGACTACGCCTACAGCATCAAGCGCTTCGCCGACCCCAAGGTCAGCTCGCCCAACGCCACTTCCTATACCGACTACGTGCTGGGATTGGCGGAGGCGGGCAGCGCCGCCAGCAAGAAAGGGCGCTTCGACTACGACAAGCCTATCGAAGGCATCAAGGCGCTGGACCGCTACACCCTGCAGCTGACGCTGAAAAAGCCCAATTACAACTTCCTCTACACCGTGGCCGCCAAATTCAGCGGCGCGGTGGCGCGCGAGGTGATTGAAACCTACGACAGCAACACCAACGCCCACCCTGTGGGCACCGGGCCGTTTGTGCTGAAGGAATGGAAGCCGGGCAACCGCATCATCCTGGAAGCCAATCCCGGCTACCGCAAGGAAGTGTTCGCCGACGAACCGGCCGCCGACGCGCCGCCGCAGGACCGCGAAATCGCCGAGCAACTGCGCGGCAAGACCCTGCCTGTCATCGGCCGCGTGGACATCAAGGTGATAGAAGAAGAACAGCCGCGCTGGCTGTCCTTCCTCAACAAGCAGATCGACTACATCGGCGTGCCCAAGTCCGCCATCCCGTCCACCGTGCACAGCAGCGAGGCCAACCCCTTCCAGGCCAGCCTCAACCCGACGCTGGCGCAGCGCGGCATCCGCCTGCACCACAATCTGGGCATGGACCTGACTTACGCCTTCTTCAATATGCGTGACCCGGTGGTGGGCGGCTACAGCAAGCAAAAGATCGCCTTGCGCCGCGCCATCGCCATGGCCTACCCCAGCAAGGAAGTGATCAAGCTCTTGTACAGCGGCCAGGCCATCCAGCTGCAAAACCTGGTGCCCTTGAACATGGTGGGCAACGATCCGCGTTTTCACGGCGCGGCGGACTTCGATCCGGCGCTGGCCAACGCGCTGCTGGACCAGGCCGGCTACAAGATCGGTCCCGACGGCTACCGCCGCCAGCCCAACGGCCAGCCGCTGCTGATCACCCAGGCCACCCAGGGCAGCGCTTTCGACAAGCAGTTCAACCAGATCTGGCAGAAGGCCTTTGACAGCATCAAGCTGCGCGTCACCTTCAAAGTGGCCAAATGGAATGAAAACCTCAAGGCCGCCTACGCCGGCAAGGTGCAGATGTGGTCCTTGGGCGGTTCCGCCGCCATTCCGGACGGCGACGATTTCGTCACCGGCCTGTGGACCAAGCAGATCGGCATCGGCAACCTGCCCTTCTTCAGCCGGCCGGAGTTCGACAAGGCTTATGAGGCGTCGCAAGTGCTGCCCAACGGGCCGGAGCGCGACGCGCTGTTCGACCGCATGAACCGGGTGGTGGCCGCTTACCAGCCCTATGTGTTGGGCGTGACCCGCTTCGAAAACGTCGTCAGCCACGACTATCTCAAGGGTTACAAGCCGCATCCGCTGGCCACGATTGGGGTGTCCTGGCGTTATGTCGACATCGACCTGAGCAAGCGCCGCTAAGCGCCTTGATCCGGGGCGCAGCCGCGCCGCTATATTCTGGAGAAGCAGATGTTCAATTTCATCATCCGCCGAATCTGGCAGATGGTGCCGACGATGTTCGGCGTCATGCTGCTGGTGTTCGTGCTGTTCAACTGGGTGGGCGGAGACCCCACCTACATCCTGGCCGGCAAACGCCTGACGCCGGAAATCATGGCCAATATCCGCGCCCAGCTGGGCCTGGACCTGAGCCTGCCGCAGCAGTTCTGGCTCTTCGTCAAGCAAGTGGCCACCTTCGACTTCGGCACCTCCTGGTCCACCCAGCAGTCCGTCACCGCCACGCTGGCTTCGCGCATCGGCCCCTCGCTGACGCTGACCGGCACCTTGCTGGTGTTCGAACTGCTGACCGCGCTGCCCATCGCCATCGTCGTGGCTTACTACCGCGGCACGCTGACCGACCGCATGGTGACGCTGATCTGCACCGTGGCCATGTCCGTCAGCTCGCTGGCCTACATCATCGTCGGCCAATACCTGCTGGCCTTCAAACTGGACTGGTTCCCGGTGATGGGCTGGGACGACGACAGCCTGCTGCGCAGCTTGCTGATCTATGTGCCGCTGCCGCTGATCCTGGGCATGCTGGTGTCGCTGGCGCCCAATGTGCGCTTCTACCGCAGCTTCGTGGTGGAAGAACTGGGCCACGACTACGTGCGCACCGCGCGCGCCAAGGGTTTGTCGGAAAAAACCGTGCTGTTCAAGCACGTGCTGCGCAACGCGCTGATCCCGGTGGTCACCGCGGTGATGATGTCCTTGCCCTTCCTGGTGCTGGGCTCGATGCTGCTGGAGCGCTTTTTCGGCATTCCCGGCATGGGCAATGAACTGCTGATGGCGGTGGACAAGAGCGATTTCCCGGTGATCAAGGCCATTACCGTGACCATCGCCGCCGCCGCCATGGTGTTCAACCTGCTGGCCGACATCATCTACAAGTGGATCGATCCACGCGTGCAACTCAAGTGAGCGCGGAGCACAAGACATGACAACATTGCAAAACACCGCCGGCGCGCCGCCGGCCGCCCCCTCGCGCAGCCTGTGGGCGCTGGGCTGGCAACGCTTGAAGCGCGACCGCATCGGCTTCGTCTCCCTGTGGGTGGTGGCCGCCTTCATGCTGCTGGCCGCCGCCGGCTGGCTCAATCTGGCCGGCCGCGGCTGGAACGACGAAATCGCCGCCTCCTACGCGCCGCCCACTTTATTGCTGGAGAAATACCGCCAGCAGGAAACGCCGGCCGCGGCCGGCGGCCACTCCACCGCCATCGTGCCCACCGAACGCTTGAAACCGTCGGAAGATCCCATTCACGACTGGCTGGAAGCCGCGCGCCCGCACGCCGCCCAGTACGCGGTGCCGGAAGTGAAGAAAGTGGCGTCGCTGACCTTTGGCGCGGACCAGCGCGGCCGCGACATCCTGGACAAGGTGATCAAGGGCACCGCCACTTCGCTGCTGGTGGGCTTCTTCGGCGCGCTGCTGTCCATCCTGATCGGCACCTCGCTGGGCGCGATGGCCGGCTATTTCGGCCGCAAGGTGGACGACTTCCTGATGTGGTTCTACAGCGTGTTCACCTCGGTGCCGGACATGCTGCTGCTGCTCGCCTTCGCCGCCGTGGCCGGGCGCGGCATCGCCACCGTCATTCTGGTGCTGTCGCTGACCAGCTGGACCGGCACCTTCCGCCTGGTGCGCGCCGAGTTCATCAAGAACCGCTCGCGCGAGTACGTGCAGGCGGCGGACGCGATCGGCGCCAGCCATAGCCGCCGCATGTTCATCCACATCCTGCCCAATGTCTCCCATCTGCTGCTGGTGCAGTTCTCCCTCTTGATGGTGGGCCTGATCAAGTACGAAGTGATCCTGTCCTTCCTGGGCTTCGGCGTGGACGTGCGCCAAGTGAGCTGGGGCTCCATGCTGGCGGAAGTGCCGGAAGAGCTGTTGCAAGGCTATTGGTGGCAGCTGGCCATGGTGGTGGTGTTCATGTCCACCCTGGTGACCGCCTTCAGCATGTTGACCGATGCGCTGCGCGACGCGCTGGACCCGCGCGCGGCGGCGAAGTGAGCGGGGAGAACAGACTATGACTCAGAACCAGACCCTGCTGTCGGTGCGCAACCTCAAAGTGGCGTTCCGTCAGGAGAACGGCGGCGATTTCCAGGCGCTCAAGGGCGTCAGCTTCGACATCCCGGCCAAGCGCAGCGTAGCCTTGGTGGGCGAATCCGGCTCCGGCAAATCAGTGACCTCCATGGCCATCATGCGCCTGCTGTCGCCGCAGCACGCCAGCATCCACCCGGACAGCCAGATCCTGCTGCAAGGGCGGGATCTGCTCAAGGCCGGCGGCGCCGAGATGCGCGCGCTGCGCGGCAAAGACATCGCGATGATCTTCCAGGAGCCGATGAGCTCGCTGAACCCGGTGTTCAGC
>NZ_QARX01000001.1:1818855-1888551 GCF_003052555.1 Chromobacterium sp. Panama | reverse complement strand
CGCCGGGTCGGCGCAGGCGATATCGAGCTGGTAACTGGGTTCCTGCGACAGGCGTTCGTCCGCCTTGAAGCTCAACGCGACGCTGTCCGCGTCCAGCAAGAGGCTGTGCAATTCGATCAAACGCATGCGGTTTCTCCCGGGGCGGCGGATTCGGCCGGCGCGGCCGGCGGCAGCGGCACGCCCTCCCCGTCGTCGAAAATCAGTTCCAGTTTTTCGGCGGCGCTCAGGCGCACGCTGTGCAGGGCGCGGTCGGCGGCGCGCGCTTCCAGCACGCCGCGAGCGATGGCCGGCATCACCCGCTGGCGCAATAGATCGCCCACCGCGCGGCCGCTGGCCGGGTGCCTGGCCACCGCTCGGGCGATCCAGTCCGCGGCCTCGGCGTCGGCGCGCCAGTCCAGGCCGTTGGCGCTCAGGCGCTGGCCGATGTCGTCCAGGGCCTGGCGCGCGATGCCGGCCAGCGCCGGCTCGCCCAGCGGCCGGAAGGCCACCACCCGCATCCGCGCCAGCAAGGCCGGCGCGAAACGGCGCTGCAAGCGTTCGCGCGCCAACGCGTCCAGCCGGGACTGAGAGACTTCGGGCTCGGCGGCGCAGGCGGCTTCGATCTCGGCGTCGCCCAGATTGCTGGTCAGCAGGATCAGGCAGTTGCGGAAATTGATGTGCCGCCCCTCGCCGTCCTCCATCCAGCCCTGATCGAACACCTGGTAGAACATTTCGTGCACATCCGGATGGGCGCGGTCGAACTCGTCCAGCAAGAGCACGCTGTAAGGTTTTTTGCGCACCGCCTCGGTCAGGCGGCCGCCTCGGCCGTAGCCGACATAGCCCGGCGGCGCGCCCTTCAGCGTGGACACGGTGTGGGCTTCCTGGAATTCGTTCATATTGAAGCGCAAGAGATTGCGTTCGCCGCCGAACAGCGCCTGCGCCAGCTCGGCCGCGGTCTGGCTCTTGCCGGTGCCGGTGGGGCCGGCCAGCAGCATCACCGCCATCGGCCGCCGCGGATCGCCCAGGCCGGAGTGCGCCACTTGCAGCGCCTCCACGATGGCGTCCAGCCCGCTTTCCTGGCCCTGGATGCGCTGGTTCAGCCCTTCGCGCAGCGCCATCAGCCGCCGCGCCTCGTCCTGAGCCATCTGGGTGACCGGCACCTGGGTCCATTCCGACAGCACTTCGGCGATGGCCTGCGCGTCCACCCACGGCCGCACCAGCCGCTCGGCCCCGCTCAGGGCCTCGGCCCGCTCCGGATCGGCGCCGCCCGTTTCCAGATCCTCCAGCCAGGCGCCCACCTCGGCGCGCTGCTCGCTCAGGGCCGCGTCCAGCGCGTCGGCGCGCGCGGCGGTTTCCTCGCGCTCCCTTTCCAGTTCCGCGCCGTCCGCCGGCGCGGCCAGGCCCAGCCGCGCGTCGCTGGCGCGCCAGTTCAGCGCCTGCTCCAGCGTCATCGCGCGATGGCGCAGCCGGTCCAGCGCCGCCGGCTGGCAGCTCTGGCTCATCGCCACCCGCGCGCAAGCGGTGTCCAGCAGGCCGATGGCCTTGTCCGGCAGCTGCCGCGACGGCAAATAGCGGCGCGACAGCGTCACCGCGGCGCGCAAGGCGGCGTCGACGATGCGCACGCCGTGATGGCCGGCGAAGCGCGGCGCGATCATGCGCAGCATGTCCACCGCGGTGTCGTCGTCGGGCTCGTCCACCGCCACAGTCTGGAAGCGGCGCACCAAGGCGGCGTCCGGCTCGATGAACTGCTTGTATTCCGACCAGGTGGTGGCGGCCACCATGCGCAGCTGGCCGCGCGCCAGCATCGGTTTGATCAGGTTGGCGGCGTCGCCGGTGCCGGCGTTGCCGCCGGCGCCGATCAGGGTGTGGGTTTCGTCGCAGAACAGGATGACGGGCGCCGGCGCGGCGATCACCGCGTCTATCACCGAGCGCAGTCGCTGTTCGAACTCGCCGCGCGCGCCGGCGCCGGCCTGCAGCCTGGCCACGTCCAAGGCCCAGATCTGCGCGCCGCGCAGGCCCGGCGGCACTTCGCCGCGATGGATGCGCTGGGCCAGCGCCTCGGCCACCGCGGTTTTGCCGACGCCGGCCTCGCCCACCAGGATGGGATTGTTCTGCCGCCGCCGCGACAACACGTCGATCACCGCGCGCAATTCGGCGTCGCGGCCTATCACCGGGTCCAATTCGCCGGCCGCCGCCTGCTCGCTCAGGCTGACCGCCCATTGCCTCAGCACCGCGGCCGGATCGGCGGCTTCGCCTGCGGCCCCCTGGGCGGCGGTTCCGGCGGGCGCGTCGGCCGCTTCCGGCCAGGCGCCGGCCAGCGCCTCGTAACGCGCGACGATATCGTCCAGCGACAGCTTGGCCAGCGCCTGGCCGATGCGATGCTGCAGCCAGCGCCGCGTCGGCTCCTCGTCCAGCCAGGCCAGCAAGAGATGGCCGCTGCGCACCTTGGCGGCCGGCGCGGCCACCTGGCTCCAGCTGATGGCCGGCGCCACGCTGCGCTCCAGCGCCGGCGAAATGTCGCGCAGCGATTCGCCGCCGGCCTCGGCGGCGTCCAGCGCCTTGCCCACGCGTTGCAAAGCGGCGGCCGGCTCGCAGTCCAGCGCCTCCAGCAAGAGCGCGACGTCGCCGCCGCCGCGGCGCAGCAGGCAAAGCAGCCAATGATCTAGGTCCACCAGCGCGTGCCGGCGCGAGCGCCCCAGGGCGGTGGCTTCCACCAAGGTGTCGTATGCGGTTGGGCCTAAGCGGCCGAAAATGCGTTCTCGGTTCACAGCGGATCCTGGAAAGATTCATACACGGTGAGAGTCCGGAGCGAGACGCCGGGGCGGGACCATGCGTCCACCCCCAGGCGCATGCGCCCCACCTTGCCTGCCAGTTCCGGCCGGGTGCGGACCTGGACCTTGATGACCGGGGCGGCCCGGCCATCGGCGAAATCTGCGGCGACGGCGAACATCGCCAGCACCGCGGGCGCGCCGCGCCGCCAGCGGGAAAACTCGGCGGCGTCGATCGGCCCTATGGTGATGTCCAGCGCGTGCTGGGCGTCCCAGATCCGGCTGCCCACGCGCCAGCTCCCCAGCCGGCGCGGCCCGCCTGCGCCTTCCCGCAGCGGAATCCAGCGGCCCTGGCGCGGCGACAAGCGCACCGGCGCGCCGAAATAGCCGGCCAGGATTTTCTGCAAGTCCGCCAGCGAGCGGCGCGGCGCGTGATAAGCGCCGGGATGGCTGCGCCGGCAGGCGGCGGCGTGCGGGTCCAGCAGCGGCTCCGCCTCCGGCGCGGCGCCGGCCAGCGCGGACACGCGCTCGGCGAAGGGGTGGCGGCCGCGCTCGTAGCCCAGCGCCGGATGCATCGCCGCGCGGGCGGCGTAGTGCAGCCAGGCCAGATCGCCGCAGGCCAGGTTGACGAAGCGTTCGAAGGCGGCGTTGCGTTCCAGCCGGCGCTCGTGCAGCGCGTGCTCGGTGATGTGCAGCGGCAAGGGCCCGTAGGGCGCGAACAGGCCGAAATGGCGGCAGACCACGCTGACGCGCGGCGCGGCGTCGTCCTCCGCCTCTTCCACCTTCACCCCGCTGATCTCGCTGCTGGCGAAGTGCATGTCGGCGGCCTGTTCCAGGCCCAGCCAGTCCGGCCGGCGCCGCAGCCGGCCCGCCGCGGCGGCGTCCGGCAGCCGCCATTGCCAGGTTTCCACGCGGCGCATCAGTTCGAAGAAGGTGCGCTGCGGCTTAAGCTCCCGGATCATCTGCTGTCGTTTCATTGCAGTTCTCCGTCCGCGCGTTGGGTGTTGCCGTGCCGGCTGACCGGTTCGCCGTCCAGCCTCAGGCTGACCTCGATGCCGTCGTTGAGCGTGACCGCCTGGGCCAGCGCCTGGGCCAGCAGCCGGCCGAACAGCCAGCCGCCGCGATCCGCGTGCATCACGGCGGCGATGTCGATGTCCACCAGGGAGGCGCGCACCAGGGCCTGCGGCGAACCGCGGCCGGCGGGCAGGAAGCCGGCTTGCAGATGCGCGGCCTTCAGGCTGTCTATGCGCTGGCGGTCCAGCGCCAGTTCCGGCTGCGCGGCCAGCCGCAGCTGCTCCGCCAGCCGCGCGGCGATGTCCTGACGGCCGGCGCCACGCAGGCTCAGCGGGTTCTGGCCGATATGGGCCACCGCCTGCCAGCAGCGCTCCAGGTCCGGAATCGGCCGCGGCGCGCTGGCCGGCCACAGGCACTCCAGCCGCGCCACCGCGCCGCCCTCGGCGCGCAGCTCCGCCGCCGGCAGGTCTTCCGGCCGCCAGCCGCGGTCCGCCACCAGCGCGCGCCCGGTCAGGGTGGCGATGTCGTCCAGGCCCAGATCGCCGGCGCAGGCGGAAATGGTGATCAGATCATGGCTGCCCAGCGCGTCCGGGCGCGCCTGGCGCGGCCCCTCGCTTTGCAGCGCCGGCTCGCGGCGCAGCGAATAGCGCGCCGCCGCCGGGGCGCTCTGGTAGCCGCCGGCGTCCAGCGCCGGCCGCGCCTCCCGCGAGCGGCCGTTGCTGTCGCAGACATTGATTTCCAGCAAGCGCCACAGGTGATGTTCGGCCGGCCGCATCCGGTCCACCGGAATCCATTGCTCGGTCTGGTTCGGATCGTAGGGCACCGGGTCCAGGCGCTTGGGATAGAGATTGATCGCCGGGGTGGCGAACAGGCGGAACTGGCCGGCGTCCACCTCGCCTATCAGGTCCAGCGGCGCCTGGCGCAAGGCCAGGATCAGCTCGAAGCCGCGCGCCGACGGCGCCCGCGCCGCCAAGGCCGCCAGCGCGTCCAATTCCACGCTGAGCAGCCGCGTCGGCTGGGCGAAGTATTCGCGCAGCAAGCGCAAGCCCGGCAAGCCGCCCGCCTCGGCCGGCAGCAGGGCCTCGCCCTCGTCGGCGGCGGACAGGCGCAGGCCGCCAAGCGGCAACTCCAGCAGGACTTCGCCGCCGCGGCCGTCGTCGGCCGTCGCGTACCAGGCGCCTACGTCGGCCAGCATTGCGCGGTGCAGCGCGTAAGCGCGCGGCAGATCGCCGGCCAGGCTCAGGTGCAGCGGCTTGGCGCCGCCCTCCGTCGCTGCCAGATCGCCCAGCGACACCGTGCCCTCCAGTTTGAAGCTCAGGCGCAAGGCGGCCTGGGACGAGGCCAGCCGCCGCGCCAGCTCGGCGGACAGCCGGGTCAGGCCGCGGCCGCACTCCGCCCGCTCCAGCCGCAGCGGCAGCAGGGTCACCTCGCGCCCGGTGGCGAAGGTGATGGGCCGGGTCGAACCCGGCAAGGTCGCCTGGATCAGGGTGCCGCGCGGCAGGCTGCGGCCGCGGAAGGCTTCCGGCGAGGCGAAGTCCGGATGGAAGGCGAAGCTGCTGATCGCCGGCGTGGCGCTCAGATACAGCGGGCAGACCTGGGCCAGCGCCTGGCGCGCGAATTCCGCGCACTCCAGATCCAGCCGGGTCTGCACCCGGGCGGACAGAAAGGCCACGCCCTCCAGCAGGCGCTCGACGAAGGGATCGGCGACCGAGTTCGGCCGCAGGCCGAGCGCCGGCGCGATCTGCGGATGCTCACGGGCGAAACGCGCGCCGGCCTCGCGCAGATGGCGCAATTCATTATTGTAGTGATCGAGGAAATTCATCCGGCCGCCCCCGCCTCCGCGGCGCGCGGCAGGCCGAAATAACCGTCCAGATAATCCAGCGTCAGGCTGAGCCGCAGCGCTTCGCCGCCGTCGCGGGTCACCGCGGCCACATCGAAATACAGCAGCTGCCGCGCCTGCGGCCCGCTGCCGGCGCGCGCGCTCACTTCCAGCCGTTCCGGGTCCAGCCGCGGCTCGAAGCGGCGGATGGCGTCGCGGATGTGGGCGCTGACGCGCGCCGGGTCGATCCGGCTCGACTTTCTCTCCGCCAGCGGCGGCCGTCCGTAATTCCACACCGAAGTCTCCAGCTGGCTGCCCGCCGCCAGCGGCAGGCGCGCGCCGCGCAGCGCGGCGTTCATCAAATGCGCCAGATCGCGCGCGATACTGGCGGCGAGCGTCTCGCGCCCTGCGCGGGCGGACAGTTGGTCGAATAATCGTGGCGTCATGGCTGCCCGGCGCCGCCTGGGCGACGCCGTCCCGATAGAGAGGAAAGAAGGCCGGAAAGTCCCGGCTCATAGTGCTTAAACGGCTGCGTTCAGCTTCAGGTCGTAACCCGCCTTGATCACCGCGCCCATGGTTCCGTCATTGCGCTGTTCGCGGTATTCGAACTCGATCTTGGCGAAGTTGATCTTGATCTCGTCGGTGGGCAGCACGCTTTCCACATCGCCGCTGCCGTGGCCCATGATGGCGTACGGCATATTGCCCAGCGTGCGGAAGGAGGACACCAGACCGCTGGCGAAGGTGATGATCATGAAGTCCTGCTGGCCGTTGCCGGACTTGCGGCAGATCAGCTTGGCGCGCGGGATGTGTTCGCCGGTGGCGCACATCAGGAACAGCTTGGGCGAGGCCTTGTTCGAGACCATGCGGAACTCGAAGTCCTTCATTTCCACCTTGCCGGCGCCGCCGCCGCTGCCGAAGCCCCATTTGCCCGAGTTCTCCTCGGCCCATTGCCAGCTCTGAATCTGGATCAGGCCCGAGTACTGCTGGTCAGTTGATTCCCCCTCGACTCCTTCAATCTGCAGAAAGTAGTCAACCAATGCATTTGCCATGTTGCGATACTCCGAAAAAAAGTGATGGACAAGCCAGACCTGAAACGGAATGCAAGCGCCGGGGCGACTCAGGTCGTTCCCGCCCCGCGCCAAACCGGCCGCCGTCAGCTCTTGCTTAAGCTAAGCGCGGCGGTGAATGAACGGGCTATCGGAAGCGAGCCGCGCGCTAGCGAGCCCCCTCCTGCTTGGCCGACGGCAGCTTGGAAACCAGCCGCAGCGACACGGTCAAGCCTTCCAGCTGGAAGTGCGGCCGCAGGAAGAACTGGGCGCGGTAGTAGCCGGGGTTGTCCGGCAGCTCGTCCACCAGCACCTCGGCCGCTGACAGCGGGCGCTTGGATTTGGTGACCTCGCTGGAAATGCTGGGATCGCCGTCCACGTAGTTCATCAGCCAATCGTTGAGCCAGCGCTGAGTGTCTTCCCGCGATTTGAAGGAGCCGATCTTGTCGCGCACGATGCACTTCAGGTAATGAGCGAAGCGGCAGGTGGCGAAGATATAAGGCAGGCGCGAGGACAGATTGGCGTTGGCGGTGGCGTCGTCGTCCTCGTACACCGCCGGCCGGTGCACGGTCTTGGCGCCGATGAAGGCCGCCATGTCCGAGTTCTTGCGGTAAACCAGCGGCATCAGGCCGGATTCGGACAGCTCGTGCTCGCGGCGGTCGGAGATGGCGATCTCGGTGGGGCAATGCAGCTCCACTTCCTTGTCCTGCGAGGGCAGCACGAATTTGGGCAGCACCTCCACCGCGCCGCCGGACTCCACGCCGCGGATCTTGGTGCACCAGCCGTAGGTGCTGAAGGCGCGGGTGATGTTGGCGGCCATCGCGTAGGCGGAATTGGCCCAGCAAAAATCGCTAGCGCGGTTGGGGTCCACCTTCTCCTCGAAGCCGAACTCCTCTATCGGCTGGGTCTTGGGCCCGTAAGGCACCCGCGCCAGGAAGCGCGGCAAGGTCAGCGCCAGGTAGCGCGAATCGTTGCTTTCCCGCAGCCGGCGCCAGAACGCGTATTCGGTGGCGGTGAAGATCTTGGACACGTCGCGCGGATTGCCCAGCTCGCTCCAGTCGTCCATCTGCAACAAGCTGGGCGCGGCGGCGGAGATGAAAGGCGTGTGCGCGGCGGCGGCGATCTTGGACATCTCGGTCAGCAAGGCCACGTCCTGCGCGCTGTGGTCGAAGTGATAATCGCCCACCAGGCAGCCGAAGGGCTCGCCGCCGAACTGACCGTACTCCTGCTCGTAGATCATCTTGAAGATGGGGCTCTGGTCCCAGACCACGCCCTTGTAGCGGCGCAGGGTCTTGCCCAGCTCTTTCTTGGAGACGTTCAGGTAGCGGATCTTCAGATTCTCGGTGGTGTCGGTGTTGGACACCAGGTAGTGCAGGCCGCGCCAGGCGCCTTCCAGTTTTTGGAAGTGCTCGTTGTGCAAGACCAGGGTCAGCTGTTCCGAAATCTTGCGGTCCAGCTCGGCCACCAATTGCTCCACCGTTTGCGCCACGTCCTCGCGCACCACCACCCGGCTGCGGCGCGCATAGGCCAGCAAGGTCTGCACCGCGCTTTGCACCGCCTCGGCGGCTTCATTGGTGCGCGGCCGGAACGAGCGGCGCAGGATGTCCTTCAGGCCGTCGTCCACCGTGGTTTCGGTCTGGCCGGCCGCGGCCGGCGCCTGCATCTCGGCATGGGTGCTCATCTCGCCTCCCCGTCGGCCTGGGCCGCCTCGCCCGCCGCGGCGTCGTCCGCGGGCAGATGCAGGTCCTTCAGCAGCTGCTCGATCAACTCCTCGGCCGCCACCTTGCCGTCCATATAAGTCAACAATTCCTTCAACTGGCTGCGCGCGTCCAACAGCACCGCCAGCTCGGGGATTTTCTTCACCACCTCGGCCGGCTCGAAGGACTCCATGGAGTCGAAGCTCAAGTCGATCGGGATCAAGGTTCCGTCATCGGTGATCACGTTCTTCACGTGGTAGCTGAGTTCCGGCGCGATCTGCGCCATCCGCAAGTCGAAGTTCTCCACGTCGATCTCGGTGAAACGGCGGTCCTCCACCGCGCCCAGCGCTTCGATGTTGTCGCCGGACAAGTCCGCCAACACCCCGGCTACAAAAGGCAGCTCCACCTTTTTCTGCGAACCGTAGACTTCCACGTCGTATTCGATCTGCACGCGGGGCGCACGGCTTTCCCCGATGAACTTCTGCGCATCCTTCTGTCGCGCCATGGCATATGTCCTTTCCCTGATATTGCTTGACTACCCTTGTAAAGGCCGGGGGCGATCCAATTTCGCCACCAGCGCATCCGATTCGGCGAACAGCTCCGCCATCAACTCCTCAAAGCCCGCGCCCAACATCCGCTTGGCGCGCAGCAGAAAGATGGGCGCCGGGTGCCCGGGCTCGTGCTCGCGGAAATACGCGACGATCAAGTCCAGCGCCGCCGCCACCTCCTCGCGGCTGTTCAAGGCGCCGGCCGGCAACGCGCGCGCCGCCGGGGCGGCCTCGCTCAAGACGGGCGCTTCTGCGGGGACCGCGGCAAGCATCGGCGTCAGCGCCGCTTCCAGCTCATCCAGCAAGGCGTGCAGACCGGCGCAGTCAAACTGCTCGGCAAAGCCTTCGCTCTCGCTCAAATCCGTCAAACCGGCCAGGCCGGCGCGCAGCCGGGACAGATCCCGCAACGCCCGCTCCCGCTCCGCCGGCGGCGCGGCGGCCGGGTCCTTGGCCAATTGGCCGACGCGCAGCTCGCTGTCCGCGCTCAGCCGGCTGTGCGCCAGCTGATGCAGAAAGGCCGGCCCGCACAGCCAGGCCAGATGCAGCGCGTGGGTTTCACCCGCCGGCGCGTCCGGCTGCCCGGCCGGCCGGATGTTTTCCAGCGGCTGCGCCGCGATCGCGGCCAGCGCCGCCAGTCCTTCCGCCGCCCCGGCCAGACCGCGCTGGGCCAGCGCTGCGCGCAGCAGCCAAACGCCAACCCGCACATCCGCGGCCTTGCCAAGCAGGCCGCGGCAGGCGCTTTCCACGCTGATCCAGTGGAAGGGCTCCGCGCCCTTGCGCAAAGGCACCTGGCCCACCGCGTCGTATTCGCAGATCGCGGCGTCGACGCGGGCGAAGTCCGCGTCGAAATCCAGCTCTTCCGCGGCCGGGGTGTCCGGCAAGGCGATATCGGCGATGGCGTGGTTCATGGTTTCAGCGTTCATGGCGAAAGTTTGCTTCCAACGGCGGCCCTGCCCGGCCCGCCTCAATGTTTTGAATAAGGCGCCGATAAACGGCTGGCGCGCTTTCACAAAAACTCGAGAACAAAGTTATAAGCAAACGCTTGAGTCTGTCCAAATAAACGCCCGGCGGCGGGTTTACCGGTAAACACCGGGGAAACGGGGCGAAACCGCACGGCAATACAAATGCATAAACCGTTTTTCATGACGGCCGCGCATGCAAGGACTTGGGGAAATAGTTAAGCGCGCAGCCGGCAGAATGGCTTGCGGCAGAGCAGAATACGGAAGGAAGACGCTGAGTTTGACGCGGCCGCCGGCTTAATCGGCATCGATTTTCAAGGCCGGCCGATAAAATAAGCTCGGCAATCGCAAGCGCAAGATTTTATTTGCATTTTTAGCGAATATCGGCCGCGCCCGATCCATGCTCGGTGAGTGCGCAAGCACGGCGGCGCCAGTCGCGGCGCGCCGCGCGCTCGTCGGCGCGGCCTGCCGGATTAAAGAAGCGATCCAGGCGGCGGACAATGTGCAAAACACATACTTATTAGGACAATTTGGAGAAAAGTTTTTAATGCCGAGACTTGTTTGGTGTAAATTGGCATAAGCCGTCTATTTTCTAAAACGCTTATGCGCAAATGGCGATTTTATTAAGCCAAGACTTAATAAATCATGGAAAGACGGATCTTAAGCGGCTAAAACGTGGAAAGTGCAAATTCACATTTTGCTCAAACTTTGTTGCATTTGATACACAAAACCCAGGCATTGGGAATAACGCTTTTTCCGCACGTTAGCATATTTAGATAGTCCCGCATGTCCGCGCGCCTTATTTGCATAAATCAAAAACAAGATCAGGGTTTTCCCTAATGATCGGCAATAAAATAAACGATTGTTTAATTTTGTAACCGTTTAGTAATTTTTATTAAATATCCTGGACGCGCTAAAAAAAATAAACCCCGTCAATGACGGGGTTTAGGATTCAGCGATTTTCATTCATTTCGCTTGCGCCGCGGCACATCGCCGCCGCGCGTTCAAGCCGGCTCACATCAGTTCGCCGGCCTCCAGCGTTTTGCCCACCAGGCGTTCGCGCAGATCGAGGATTTCCTTGACCAGGGCGGCGCGCAGCTCCAGCACCAGGGCCAATAAGGTGGCCATACGCCGGCGCGGCTCCAGCTTGGCCAGATCCTTGGGCTTCATCTGCCGGCCCTCGGCCGCCAGCCTGCCCATCCTCTGTTGCGACACCAGATTCTGCAAACCGGCGGGCAGGGACAAAGCGTCAATCGCCTTCAGTTTTTCCAGGTTCTGCAACATGCGCAGCAGAGCCGCGCGCGCCTGCAGCACGATGGCCACCAGGGTGGCCATGCGCCGCGGCGGCTCCAGTTCGGCCAGATCATGGCAGCTCATGCCGTCGCCGGCGCGGGCCAATTCCTGCATCCGCCCCGGCCCCACCAACTGAGTCAGGTGGGCCGGCAAGGCCAGCGCTTCCACCACTTGCAAGCGCTCCAGCTGCGGCGCCGCGCCGCGCGCGCGGTCCGCGTTCAGCCGCAGCCAGGCCAGCGTCGTCAACTTGCCGCCCTCCCGCAGCTCCAGCAGGGCGTCCAGCCGTTGGCGCTGGCAGGCGCTCAAGGCTTCGTTGAGCCGGGAGTAGACTTGACGCGACCCCAGGGTCAGCGCCGCCGCGCAACTGCGGTCAATCACGCCTATGGCCGGCAGCACGATGCGCCTCTGGCGCAGCCAGGACACCATGGCCTGCGCCAGGCATAGCGGCTGATCGGTTTGAGTGGCCAGCCGGGCCAGGTGGCGCAAGACCGCCTGGCCGTCCTCGGCCCGGTACGGCCTCAATCCCAGATAGGCGTAGAGTTTGACCAGATGCTCGCGCCGGGTCTGATCGCGGGTGGCGTAGCGTTCCCAGTCCTCCTCTCGCGCGCCCAGTGCGGCCGCCACCCGCCGCAACAAACGTGGTGCGGGCTGGCAGCCCTCGTCCAGCGCGATGCCGGGATGGCGCAGATAGCACAGCAGCACGGCCACGCCCAAGCGGTTGGCGCTGCCGCGGTGCTGCTGGATCAAGGCGAAATCCTGTTCGCTGAAGGCGGTTAACTGATCTAACTCGTATTCGTCGTCTGGAGGCTCCAGCAAGCTGGCGCGCTCTGGCGGCGAGAGCAACGGACGTCTCGGCATAGTTCTCTTCCCCTGGCCTTGGCCAATGCGCGAAGCGCCGGCGTTTCTGCGGGCCGGCTGCCTCGCTTGGGCTCCACCGCTCTGACGGCGGCACTGGAGCCGGTGACGCCCTTTGCCGGCCATGTCCGCCGACGAAAGGGCTAACTAAAACATTATGAAGTTCAAGTTGCTTCACTGGTAAGCATTACTTTGTGATAGACCGCATTTGCGGTAGTTCCCGGAAATATGCCGATTTCTTAATTTGAATAGTGAATTAGTCACACGACAAAGGTTTCCACCCCCATAAAATGCCAATGTATTTATTTTTGCCATGGTAAGTCCGGGTAAAAATAGCCGATGGGCGATTAGAATCACCGCATAAGGGCGCTCGCCGCGGGAAAGACGGGAACTTCTGTCATTCCAAACGAATCCCATGCTTCCATAAAGTGCTTAATATTGTCAGTTTCGCGCGCGAAGCGGGCCGCCGGTCCGACGCCGCCCACGCCTTGCAAGGAAGACGCCGATGTTCGAGTCCTGGATCCGTTTTTCCGTGCTCCTGTCGATAGGAGTCACCGTGTTGTCGCTGGCCATCACCGGCTTTCTGCTGTTTCGCTCTTTCGACTGGACCTCGCAATTGCGCGGACTGTCCGGTCCCTGGCAGCGAGAAAGCGTGAAAGACGGCGTCCGTCTCAACGCCGACGTCTTGTCGATCCGGCAAACCGGCCTGCTGGTGAACCAGGTGCCGATGATGCGATTGGAGTTGAGGGTGTGGCAGGACGGCTTCAGCCGGGAACTGACGATTGAACAACTGATAGATCTGGGCAATATGCCGCGCGCCGGCGAACGGGTGGAAGTCATGGTGGACCGCCAGGACCCGTCCCGCGCGTCCTATCTGCGGCTGGCGCCGGCGGGCGACGCGCCGCCTGCTCGCCTGCCTTGAAAACCGGCAAAGTCCGCCTCGCGCGGCGGACGAGCGCTCGCGAGGCGGGGCGCTCCTTCCGCTCGCGCGGCGCTAGGCCCGGGTGGGTTTGCGCGGCCGCCGCGCGCGCCGCTGCAACAATTCCTCCAGTTGCGCGCTGATTTCCAGCGAGGCCTTCGCGCCCAGACCCTGCTGCAGCGCGTCGCGCTGCGGCGGCGCCGCCTGGGCGAACAGCATGGTTTCCCGCAACAGGGCGTTCATCGAATCCAGCCCGCCCTGCGCATGCGTCTGCAAGCGCGCGTTGATGCGGCGCAGGCTGTCGGACACGTCGATGGAATCCGTGACCGCGCTGTTCAAACGCATCAGCTGCCCTATCTTCAGATAATCCTGCAGCTTGATGGTGCCGCTTTGGTTCATGGTCAGCACCAGGCCTTCGATAATCCTCTCCAGCGCGGCTTGCCGCGCAACCAGCATCTCCAGAATGTCATCCATATCCACTCCTCAATATCAGGCGCGTCAAAGGCAGACTAACAAGTAAACAGTTTTAAATACATATTAATTTAGACCAGTTTACGCGGCTGCCTTATCACGCCGGGTTTTTATCGGCTTATGGCATTAAATATTCAATATGGGAAATGGGTTTGGCAAGCGAAATACCGCAGGATCCGGCTATCGCCGGCGCGGTTGTCGCCAAATTGCGTCGGGAAACGGATAAAAAAAGACGGCGGGCATTGCCCGCCGCCGTTTGGAAGCTAAATCACTATTACATTAGATTCTGTTCCGCCACGTTCAGGTTCAGATCTATCATATGTTCGCTGCCGCCCTGCTCCGCTCCGGCCTTGCCGTCCAGACGCTCGGCCTCGATCGCGTCCAGATAGGCCGGCGTGATGTCGCCGGTGATGTATTCGCCGTTGAAGCAGGAGGTTTCGTAGCAGCTCAGCTTGGGGTTGACGCTGCTGACCGCCTCTTCCAGCGCGGACAGGTCCTGATAGATCACCGCGTCGGCGCCGATCTCGCGCGCGATCTCGGCCTCGTCGCGGCCGGTGGCCAGCAGTTCCGCCCGCGTCGGCATGTCGATGCCGTAGACGTTGGGGAAGCGCACCGCCGGAGCGGCCGAGGCGAAATACACTTTCTTGGCGCCGGCGTCGCGCGCCATCTGCACGATTTCCTTGGACGTGGTGCCGCGCACGATGGAATCGTCCACCAGCAGCACATTGCGGCCCTTGAATTCGCAGGCCACCGGGTTCAGCTTCTGGCGCACCGATTTCTTGCGCACCGCCTGGCCCGGCATGATGAAGGTGCGGCCGATGTAGCGGTTCTTGATGAAGCCCTCGCGGTACGGCAGGCCCAGGTGGTTGGCCAGCTGCAGCGCGCTGGGGCGACTGGTGTCCGGGATGGGCATCACCACGTCGATGTCCAGCTCCGGCAAGGCGCGGCGGATTTTCTCGGCCAGCTTTTCGCCCATCACGATGCGCGCCTGGTAAACCGAAGCGCCGTCTATCACCGAATCCGGGCGCGCGAAGTACACGTATTCGAACAGGCAAGGCGCGTGGCGGGTGTCGCTGGCGCAGCTGCGGGCGTGGAATTCGCCGTCGAAGCTGACGAAGACGCCCTCGCCCGGCTGCACGTCGCGCAGCAGGCTGAAACCGGAACAGTCCAGCGCCACGGATTCCGACGCGAACATGTATTCGGTCTTGCCGCTGTTGACGCAAGTGCCTATCACCAGCGGGCGGATGCCGTTGGGGTCGCGGAAGGCCACCAGGCCGTAGCCGGCGATCATCGCCACCACCGCGTAAGCGCCGCGCACGCGGCGGTGCACCGCCTCGATGGCGCCGAACACCGCGTCCACGCTCAATTCGTTGGCGCTGAGGCGCTGGGTCAGCTCATGGGCGAACACGTTCAACAACACCTCGGAATCGGAATTGGTGTTGATGTGGCGCAGATCGTGGCGGAACATGTCCGCCTTGAGCTCTTCGGTATTGGTCAGGTTGCCGTTGTGCGCCAGCACGATGCCGAACGGCGAGTTGACGTAGAACGGCTGCGCCTCGGCCAGGCAGGAGGCGGAGCCGGCGGTGGGATAGCGCACATGGGCGATGCCGGCCGCGCCCAATAGGGAACGCATATTGCGCGTGCGGAACACGTCGCGCACCATGCCGCTGCCCTTGTGCATGTGAAAGGTCTTGCCATTGGCGGTCACGATGCCGGCGGCGTCCTGACCTCGATGTTGCAGCACCTGCAAACCGTCATACAGCAACTGGTTGACCGGAGCCTGACCGACCACGCCTAGAATTCCACACATCTTTTGCTCTCTTCCCTACTACTAAAGAAACGGACAAAAAAACAAGACAAAGAAAAAGGCGGAATCTTGAAGTGAAGATATCAAGATATTCCGCCTTGTTCACCAGCTACCCGGTGTAGTGGAGGTTATCGGCCAGCATCGCCGGTAACCAGGGCCTTAATGATAAGGCCACCGATTCAAATGGCGCCGAGAGCACGGCATTCCTCCACATGGGTTGTCGCGGCAGATCGCTCAAGCCGCCCACCAAAACCAGGGCCGTCACCAGCACCAGCCCGCGAGCCAGGCCGAACACCGCCCCGAACAATCGATTGACTCCGCCCAGCCCCACGCTGTCCAGCATGCCGGTCAGCGTGACCCGCAGCAAGGCCGTGGCCAGCCAGGCCAGGAAAAACACCGCCACGAAACCGGCCACCAGCCGCAAGCCTTCCGAACTCAATTCGCCGGGCAGGAACGCCGACACCACCGGCGAAAACTGCTTGGCGCACCAGAAGGCGATCAGCCAGGAGCCCAGCGACAGCACTTCGGCCACCAGGCCGCGCATCATCGCCACCAGGATGGAACCGGCGATGATGGCGATGGCAATATAGTCGAAGATGGTCATGACGGCTACTTGGTCACGATAATGCCGTTAACGCCGGCCTTGGCCAGCTTCTGCAAGGTGGCTTGCGCCTCGGCGCGGCTGTTGAACGGGCCCACCCGCACCCGGGTCACCTCGCCCTTGCTGGTCTGCACCTTGCTGAAATGAGCGGACACGCCTATCGACGACAGCTTGGACTTCAAGGCGTCGGCCTTGTCCGGGTCCGACAGCGCCGCCAGCTGGATCACCGATTTGCTCTCGCCCTTGGCCGCCGGCTCCTCTTTCTTCGCCGCCGGCTTGTCCAGCGAATCGAAGCGTCCTTCCAGGATAGCCGCCGGGTCCGGCTTGCGGGCCGGCTTTTCGTCCAGCTTGATTTCGGGCTTTTTATGCTCGGGCTTGGCCGGTTTCGGCTCCGGCTTGTGTTCGGGTTTGGGCTTGGCCTCCGGCTTGGGCTCCGGTTTGACTTCCGGCTTGGGCTCGGGTTTCGCCGCGGGGGCCGGCTGCGCGGCCGGCATCGCCGGCGTCATCGTGGATAGATTGGCCGCCAGTTCGGTGGCGCCGGGCTTGGCCGCGGGCGAGACTTCGGCCAGCGCGGCGGAGGCCGCGGACGGCGCCGAGGCCGGCTGGGCCGGCGGCGGCAAGGCGCCCGCCGGCGCTTCGGCGTGATTGGCGGCCGGCGCGGAAGCGCCCGCGCCCAGCACTTCTATGGACTCCGGCTTCATCTGCTGCTCGGGCAGGCGTCCCACCACGTTCCACAAAACGACGGTGGCGACGGTAACCAAGACGACAGCGCCCACCAGACGGCGTCTGGCGCGCTTGCGCAACAGGATCAACTCCTCGTGGGTGGATAAAGCCATGCTTTCCTCAAGCCGGGTGTTGCCGGGCTTCCATCACCTCGGCAACGGTGTGGAAGGAACCAAAAACGACAATTCTATCACTCTCCTCCGCCTGCGATAAGGCCGCCGACCAGGCTTGCGCCACGGTGGCGAAGGATTGCACCCTCTCAACGCCCATTTCCGCCAGCCTGGCGGCGATGCGTTCGCCGCTCTGGCCGCGGGGCATGTCGAGGCCGCCGACGAACCAGGCGTCGAACTCCTCACGCGCCAAGGCCGCCACCTGTTCCAGGTCCTTGTCTTCCAGCATGGAGAACACCGCCAGCCGGTTGCGGGCGAACGGCAGCTGTTTCAGGCTGGCCGTCATCGCCTTGACCGCGTGCGGATTGTGGCCCACGTCCAGCACCACCGCCGGACGGCCCGGCAGCACCTGGAAACGGCCCGGCCACTCCACTTCCAGCAGGCCGCGCTTGACCGCGCCCAAGTTCACCGGCAGCCGCGGCTTCAAGCACTCCAGCACGGCCAGCGCCGCCGAGGCGTTGACCATCTGATAGCCGCCGCGCAGCGCCGGCAAGGGCAAGGCGTGGCGATGGGCGTCGCCCATGTGGAAGGACCATTGATTGTCCATGCGCTGATAGCCGAAGTCCGGCCCGTACAGCTTCAGGTCCGCGCCGATGGCGCGCGCGTGCTCGATCAGCCTGGCCGGCGGATTCGGGTCCGCGCACAAGGCCGGCTTGCCGGCGCGGTAGACGCCGGCTTTCTCAAAGCCGATGTCCTCGCGGTTGTCGCCCAGGATGGCCTGGTGGTCTATGTCCACGCTGACCACCACCGACACGTCCGGCTCGAAGATGTTGACCGCGTCCAGGCGTCCGCCCAAGCCCACCTCCAGCACGATCACGTCCACTTTTTCGGCGACAAAGCTGTGCACCGCCGCCAGGGTGCCGAATTCGAAATACGTCAGCGAGGTGTCGCCGCGCGCGGCGTCTATCGCCTCGAAGCTGGCGACGATGCGCTCATCGCTGGCGGGCGCCAGATCGATGGCGATGCGCTCGTTGTAACGCAGGATGTGGGGAGAGGTGTAAGTGCCCACCTTGAAGCCGGCGCAATGCAGCATGGCGGACAGCATCGCGCAGACCGAGCCCTTGCCGTTGGTGCCGGCCACCATCACCACCGGGCAGGACGGTTGCAGTTTCATCGCGGCGCGCACCCGCTCCACGCGGGCCAGGCCCATATCGATGGCGGTGGCGTGCAGGCTTTCCTGCCAGCTCAGCCACTCGGCCAGAGTCTTGTGTCCAGTCATTTCGTCTCAGTGTCGTCCGCGGCGTGAAACCACAGCAAATAAGTCCGCAAGCGGCGGCGGCCGTCCGCCGGCGCCGAATCCGGCCACACCATCAAGGCGCGCCGGCGGCCGCCGATGCGCACATTCAATACCGTCAGCCAAGGGGTGACGAAGCAATCGTCCAAGGCCTGCGCCGGCAGCGCGGCTTCGCGCCACACGCTCAGCCGCCCCAGGCCGTCCACTTCCAGCCGCCGGAAACGGCCGGCGTCGCCCCAGCCGTCGGCGCGCAGCGCCCGCATAAGCAAGAAGGCCTCGGCCGGCAACAAGGCCAGCCAGATGGGCGGCAGATGGCGGATCACCGCCCAGGCCAGCAGCGCGGCGGCGGAAACCGCCAGCGCCAGCCAAAGACGCGAAGGCCTCAGCTCGAAGCCGAAGGGCTCCAGCCGGGGCCGCCGGTTCATGGTTTAGAGATCCAGCGCCGGGGTGTTGCTGATGTCGGCGTCCACGCTGTCTATCACCGTGGAGTGGATCTCCACGTCGAACCATTCCCAGAAGGCTTTCAAGGACAGATCCTTGGGCCATGTGTCTTCGTCCTCGTACCAGGACGCCAGTTCCATCTTGAACAATTGTTCGTAGATTTCGTCGATGTAGGCGACGCCCTCTTCCGGCTCGTCGAACTCCGGCAGCAGGATCACGGTGCAGTCGGTGCGCAGGCTGTCCAGCGCCAGATCCATGTCGTTGTCCGGGGCCTGGTTCAGCCAGTCCAGGAACGGTTGTTTCGGTTTGATCACGGCCACCGAGCGGTCAACGAAGTACATAGCATGCCTTTCATTCAAGTTTGGCCGGCATTGTAACAGCACAAACCGCGCGGCGCTAAGCGTGGAAAGGTGAAGCCCATGTTACAATCCGCCCAACTTTCCATACAGAAAACAACACGCACCATGGCTCTGATTACCGTCGAAAAAGCCTGCCTGGCTTTTGGTCACCACGCATTGCTGGATAACGTCGATTTCGCGCTGGAACCGGGCGAAGTGGTCGGCCTGATCGGCCGCAACGGCGCCGGCAAGTCCTCGCTGCTCAAGAGCGTGGCCGGCGCGGTGGCGCTGGACGACGGCCGCGTCAACATCAAGGGCGACGTCAAAGTGGCCTATGTGCCGCAAGAGCCTGAGCTGGCGCCGGAACACACGGTGTTCGAAGCCGTGGCCGAAGGCCTGGGCGAACTGAAAAGCCTGCTGACCGAATACCACCAAGTCACCCATCAGCTGACCCAGGCCGACGCCGACCACGAGCAGGCGCTGGCGCGGATGGAGCACATCCAGCACGAGCTGGAGGCCCGCGGCGGCTGGCAGTTCGACGCGCTGATCTCCTCCACCCTGTCCCATCTGGGCCTGAACCCGGACGCGCGGATCGAGGAGCTGTCCGGCGGCTGGAAAAAACGCGTGGCGCTGGCGCGCGCGCTGGCCGCCAGACCCGACGTGCTGCTGCTGGACGAACCCACCAACCACCTGGACGTGTCCGCCATCGAATGGCTGGAAACCCTGATCAAGAACTACGGCGGCAGCGTGCTCTTGATCACCCACGACCGCCGCTTCCTGGACAATGTGGCCACCCGCATCGTGGAACTGGACCGCGGCCTGCTGCGCAGCTACCCGGGCAGCTTCTCCAGCTACCATGTGCGCAAGGCGGAAGAACTGGCCGTCGAGGAAGAGCAAAACCGCATCTTCGACAAATTCCACGCCCAGGAAGAGGTGTGGATCCGCAAGGGCATCGAGGCGCGCCGCACCCGCAACGAGGGCCGGGTGCGCCGGCTGGAGGCCATCCGCCGCGAGCGCTCGGCGCGGCGCGAGCGCGTGGGCCAGGTCAACTTCCAACTGGACGCCGGCGAACGCTCCGGCAAGCTGGTGGCGGAGCTGGAGCACGTCGGCAAGGGCTTCGAGGGCAAGACCCTGATCCGCGACTTCACCACCCGCATCCTGCGCGGCGACAAGATCGGCCTGATCGGCCCCAACGGCGCCGGCAAGACCACGCTGCTCAAGCTGATTCTGGGCCAGCTGGACGCGGACAGCGGCAGCGTCAAGCAGGGCAGCAAGCTGGAGATCGCCTACTTCGACCAGTTCCGCGAACAGCTGGACGAGGAAACCAGCGTCGCCGACATCATCAGCCAGGGCAACGACTTCGTTGAAATCGGCGGCGTGAAGAAACACGTGATGAGCTATCTGGAAGACTTCCTGTTCTCGCCGCAGCGCGCGCGCAGCCCGGTGCGCTCGCTGTCCGGCGGCGAACGCAACCGCCTGCTGCTGGCCCGGCTGTTCACCCGGCCGGCCAATGTGCTGGTGCTGGACGAGCCCACCAACGATCTGGACATCGACACGCTGGAACTTCTGGAAGACGTGATCGCTCAATACTCGGGAACCGTGTTCCTGGTCAGCCACGACCGCGCCTTCCTGGACAACGTGGTCACCCAGGTGATCGCCTTCGAAGGCGACGGCCGGCTGGAAGAATATCCGGGCGGCTACCAGGACTGGATCGACACCAAGGCGCGCATGGCGGCGATGAAGCCGGCGGAGAAGCCGCGGGACGCTTCGGCCCCGCAGGAAAAACCCAAGGACAAGCCCAAGTCCGCGCGCAATAAACTGTCCTACAATGAGACGCGAGAGCTCGCCGCGCTGCCGGACGAGATCGCCGCGCTGGAAACCGAGCAAGCCAGCCTGAATCAGCAATTGCTGGACCCCAACTGCTACCGCGACACGCCCAAGGAGGCCATCGCCTGGCAGCGCCGGGTGGAGGAAATCGACGAATTGCTGATGGACAAGCTGGCGCGCTGGGAAGAACTGGAGTCAAAGCAACAATGAGCAAAACCCTGCCGCCTTCGCCCTCTTCGCCGTTGGACCGCCGCGCGCTGCTGCGCGGCGCCGCGCTGCTGTCGCTGGCCGGCCTGCTGGCCGCCTGCGGCACCACGCCCTCCAAGGTGGCCGGCGGCCGCAAGCCCCGCCCTTCCGGCGACCTCAGCCTGTCCGGACTGAAGGCCGACGGCGCCAGCCGGGAAATCCTGATCTATACGCTGGGCCTGCTGGGCCTGGACTACAAGTTCGGCGGCACCAACCCCGAGGCCGGCCTGGATTGCAGCGGCATGGTCGGCTACATCTACCAGAACGCCGTCGGCGTCACGCTGCCGCGCACCGCGGCCGAGATCGCCGGCGTGGCGCGGCCCATCCCGGACAGCCGGATGCGGGTCGGCGACCTGGTGTTCTTCAACACCATGAACCGCCCGTTCTCGCATATGGGCATCTTCATCGGCGACGGCAAGTTCGTGCACGCGCCGCGCACCAACAGCTCCATCCGCGTGGCGCGGCTGGACAATAGCTATTTCGCCGCCCGTTATGAGGGCGCGCGCACGCTGTTCAGCTAAGAAGCTGTTCAAAGTCTGCTGCGCTTCGGCGATACGGCGTTGAAAACCAGCTCAAAATGCTCATGTACCACTTGTACATTCCGCTTTTTCGCTAGTTTTCGCCTTGTCTCGCTCTAGCTCGCTAGACTTTGAAAACCACAAAAGTCTGCCGCGCTTCGGCGGGATTTTAGACAAAGGCGCTCAAACCCGCTTCGAAACGCTCATGCACCGCATGTGCATTCCGCTTCCTCGGCGGGTTTCGCCTTGTAGAGCCTCGTCACCCCTCCGCCAAGGCCGGCCTGGCGCCGGATTTTTCCGCCGCGCGTCCGGGTTTCCCCAACAAGGCCTCCTCCACGCCGTCCAACAGCGCCCGCGTCGCTTCCGCGCCGGCCGCCATGCGCAAGGCCAGCTCGCGGCAGGCCGGGCCCGGGCCCGGCTCGGCCAATAAGCGCGCCAACAAACGCTCCATTCTCCCCGCGGACACGCTCTGCGCGTGCAAGACCTCGGCCACGCCCAGGCGCTTGGCGCGCTGGCCGTTGTCGAACTGATCGTAGGCGTAAGGCACGATCAATTGCGGGATCCCGGCGCGCATCGCGTCCGCCATGGTGCTGACGCCGCCGTGATGCGTCAGCGCCGCCGCCCGCGGCAACAGCGCGGCGAAAGGCGCGTGCGCCTGCCACAGCACATCGGCCGGCAAAGCCGGCGGCAACTGCGCCGCATGCGGCGTGACGAAAATCCCGCGCCGGCCCAGCCGCCGCAAGGCCCGCAGCGCGGCGTCGAAGAAGGCCGCCGCGTGCCGATGGCCGGTGCCCGGCGTGAACACGACGGGCGCATCGCCGGCGGCCAGAAAGGCCTCCAGCTCGGCGGACAGCCCCGCGCCCCGCTGCGCGGCGGGCAGCAGGAAATCCCCTTCGAAGAACGGCCGCGGCCAATCCGGCTGCAAGGCGGCGAACCAGCGGGGAAACAGGCCTATCGAGGCGTTGGGGGCTCTCAGCATATGCTCGAAAAAATGCGGCTCCGCCGGCAGGCCGCGCTGTGCGCGCGCCGCGTTCAGACTGGGCAAGGTCTGGGCGTTGAACCAGTGATGCAGCGCCCACCACAGCAGGCCGGCTCCGGCCGGCGGCAGCCAGCCGGGAATCCGCAAGGAGCCCAGGGTGAGCAGGTCGTGGCGGCTGCACAGATTGGACGGCGCGAGATAGGCCGTCACAATGCGCAAATCCGGCCGCGCCGCTCGCGCCAGCGCCGCCATCGGCACCAGGACGGGGTGACACAAGACCACGCAGTCCTCATCCGCCGGCAGATCCCTCACCCGCTCCCGCAAGGCGTCCAGATCCGGCGCCAGGCTATCCCAGAGCACGCCCCAGCTCTTGCGCTCATGCCATAGATCGGGGTTGTCCAACGCCGCCTGTTCCCGCTCGACGCTGCCGAACAGCCAGTACGGCAGGCCGGCCGCCCGCGCCGCTTCCTCCTGCAAGGCCGGCGCCAGCATCCGCACCCGGTGGCCGCGCTCGCTCAAGCCGCGCGCCAGCGCGACAAAGGGCTGCATGTCCCCGCCGGTGCCGCTGGACGCCACGATGATCAAAGGACCGCGCGCCGGGTCCGCGCCGGCATGCGACAACGACAGCTCCCGCTCCATGACCCGCCTCCTTCCTTTAGGACGACAAGCCACTTTACGCCAATGTCATTTATCTGGCAAAAAGAAAACCGCCCGAGGGCGGTTGCGTGCGCATGGCGACCCTGCGCCGCGCCATGGCTTAGAGCCTGTTCAAAGTCTCGCGAGCAAGAGCGAGACAAGGCGAAAACAGCAGAGAAAGCGGAATGTACATACGGTACATGAGCATTTCGAAGTTGTTTTCAACGCCGTATCGCCGAAGCGCAGCAGACATTGAACAGGTTCTTAGAGCGTGAACTGCTGTACCACGCCGCGCAAAGACACCCCGCGCTCCAACAGATTGACCACGCCCTGCTGAGCCTCTTCCGCCGCCAGCCGGTTTTCCTCGGCCGAGCTGCTGACCGACTCCACGCTGCCGGCCAGATGCTGCGAAGCGTTGGCCTGCTCGCGCACCGCCGCCGAGATATCGCCCATGCCGCGCGACACGCCCTGGATCTGCACCGAGAAGCCCTGCAAGGTGTCCTGCGCCTCACCGGCGTGATTGACGCTGGCGTCCACGCGGTCCACCGCCGCGCGCATGCCGGAGATGGCGGAGGCGGAATCCTGCTGCACCGAAGCGATCATCGAGCCGATCTCCACCGTGGCGTTGGCGGTGCGTTCGGACAGCTTGCGCACCTCGTCCGCCACCACCGCGAAACCGCGGCCCTGCTCGCCGGCACGCGCCGCCTCGATCGCCGCGTTCAAGGCCAGCAGATTGGTCTGATCGGCGATGTCCTTGATCACCGCCACAATCATATTGATCTCATTGGTGCGCGAATCCAGCTGATCCAGCTTGCCGGCCAGCTGGGTCACTTCCTGCTGCACCGTCCGCATGCCTTCCACCGCGTTCTGGATGTATTGCACCGTGGTCTGGGTCTGGCCTTCGAACGAAGACATCAGCGTGGCCGCGTCCTCGGCGATTTCCGAGACATGGGCGATGCTCACCGCCAGCTCCTCCACCGCCGCCGCGCTGCCGCGCACGTCCTCGGCCTGCTGGCCGGAACGCGCGGCCACGCCGCCCACCAACTGATCGATGTGCTGGGATTCGCTCTGCACCGCGTCGGATTCGCCGCGGATCTCCAGCAAGCGCTGACGCAGGGCCGCCATGAAGGTGTTGAAGGATGACGCGATGCGGCCCACTTCGTCGCGGCTGCGCACCGGCATGCTGCGCACCAGGTTCCAGTCGCCGCCTGCCAGTTGCTGCAGGGCCACGTTCAACTCGTTCACCGGCTGCACCATGCGGTTGGCCAGCAACAGGGCCGCCAGCTGGGACATCAGCAGCAGGCCCAGGCCCACCGCGCCGCTTTGCCACAGCACCTGGGTGCGCAAGGCCTCCACTTTTTGCAAGGACGTGTCCACCCCCACCACATAGCGCATGCCGCTGGCCGAGGTGAAGGGCACGAACACCGAGCGGAACAGGCCGAACTCGCCCTGGTATTCCTCAAACTGGGTGGAGCCGCTGCG
This sequence comes from Chromobacterium sp. Panama, assembly GCF_003052555.1. Taxonomy (NCBI): domain Bacteria; kingdom Pseudomonadati; phylum Pseudomonadota; class Betaproteobacteria; order Neisseriales; family Chromobacteriaceae; genus Chromobacterium; species Chromobacterium sp. Panama. The sequence continues at coordinate 1,864,181 of NZ_QARX01000001.1, read as the reverse complement.
CAAGGCCGCGGCCAGGCCGGCCGGCACATCCTTGTATTCCGCCAGGAACCACTGCTGGTACTGGCCGGACTTCACCTCGTCGGGGCTGGCGGAAGAACTGGTGTACAACACGCGGCCGCCGCGCTGAATGGTGGAATAGGCGTAGGCCAGACCGCTGTCGCGCGCAAAATCGGTCAGCTGCTTGGTGGTGGCCTGGCTATTGGGGTTGCTGTCCGGCAATTGATCGTGGAAGTTCTCGCCCACCATCTGGCGCGCCGCGTAGGCGGCGGTCAGCAGGGTCTGATCCACGCCCTTCATTTCGGAGTCGACCGTGCTGCGATAAGCGTAGATCGAATAAACCGCCACGATCAGCAGGCTCACCAGAGTAAAAGCGGCGGATAGTTTGGCCCGCAAGCCCCAGTCCTTGTTCAAGACACTCATACGGATGCATTCCTTCGACATTCATTCCAAAAACGGCTCCCCGCCGCCGGCGGCGCATCCGGAGCGCGCCGGACCGGCGCCGCAGGTCCAGGCAGTGGATCAGGCAGTAATCGACAAGAGACGATGACGGCACCGCGAAGTGGTGCGGAGCGGGCGGGGAAAGATAGACAGGCGGCGGCGCGCCGGGACAAGCGGCCCAGTGCGGCGGCGAGCGCTGAATATGGAAAGTGATGATAACGCCAATTAAACGCGAATCAATGCGACTGGCTTTGGTAGTTTGCACATAGCAAGTGCATAATCGCTTTTTCTCGAGGTGAAGCGACCCGCGCCGGCTTTGTTTTTAAAAGGTTTTTTACAAATAGGCACCGGCAAGCATCGGTATTTACGTAAAAACACCTATCGCATCTGTATCTATCTTGAGGGCCACGTCCGCCGCCACGCGGCGGACCATGGACAGGTTCTCAGGCGCGCAGACCCTGCAACAGCCGCGCCAGGCGCTCCAGAGACATCACCTCGTCCACCCCGCCGCGGGCGATGGCCGCCTGCGGCATGCCGAACACCACGCAGGACGCCTCGTCCTGAGCCAGCGTGCGTGCGCCGGCGTCGTGCATCTCGCGCATGCCGCGCGCGCCGTCGTCCCCCATGCCGGTGAGAATCACGCCCACCGCGTTGGCCCCGGCGCTCACTGCCACCGAGCGGAACAACACGTCCACCGACGGCCGGTGCCGCGACACCGGCGGCCCGCCCTTGACCTCCGCGACGAACTGCTTCTGCCGGCGGTGCAAGAGCAGATGCTGGCCTCCCGGCGCAATCAGCACCGTGCCGGCGCTGAGCACGTCGCCGTTCTTCGCCTCCCTCACCTCCACCTGGGCCAGCTGGTTGAGCCGGCCGGCGAAAATGGTCGTAAAGCCCTCAGGCATATGCTGCACCACCACCATGCCCGGGCAGTGCGGCGGCAGGCTTTGCAGCAAAAACTCCAGCGCCTGGGTGCCGCCTGTGGACGCGCCCAGCGCGATCACGCGCTCCGCGCCCTGCGCCGGCCGCCGGCGCTCCGACGGCGCGTCCAAAATGGCGTCGGCGGTCAGCTTGGGCGCCGGATAGCCGGGCGGCGCCGCCTGCTTCAAGGCCTCCGCCCTCACCCCCGCCGCCGCGCGCACCTCCTCCACCAGCCGCTTGGCGTTCACGGCGAAATTCGTCCTCGCGTTGGCCAACGGCTTGAGCAGCACCGACACCGCGCCGGCGCTCATCGCCTCCAGAGACACCAGCGCACCCTCGGTGGTCAAGGCCGAGCAAATGATCACCGGCGTGGGTCGCTCCGCCATCACCTGACGCAGAAAGGTCAGGCCGTCCATCCGCGGCATGGCCAGATCCAGGATGATCACGTCCGGCCAGCGGATCTTCATCCGGCTCATCGCGTAAATGGGGTCCGGCGACGCGCCCAGCAGCTTGATGTCCGGCGCGGTGGCCAGCATCTGGCCCAGCATCTCCCGCGCCACCGCGGAGTCGTCAACAATCAGAACACTGATGCTCATCGATTCTTCCGCCCGCCAAGTGGGCATCCAGCCGGTAGCGCGACGGCGCCTCCTGCGCCAAGGGCAGCGCCAGGTGCCGGATGGATTCCGAATGCCCGATGATCAAATGCCCGCCCTGCCGCAGCTTGTCGCACAGCGACAGCAAGACCCGCAGCTTGGTGGCCTCGTCGAAATAAATCAGCACATTGCGCAGGAAAATCACATCGAAATGACTATGGTTGAAGTCCGTCGCGTGCAGCAGGTTCAAATTGGAAAAGCTCACCTTCTTCGCCAGCTCCGGCGCCACCTTGACCATGCCGGCGTATTCGTCGCGGCCGCGCAGGAAATAACGCCGCCACAGCTCCGGCGGCGTCCTGCGCGCGCGCTCCACCGAGTACACCCCGCGCCGGGCCAGATGCGTGACCCGGGTATTGATGTCGGTGGCGTACACCCGCCACTGGCCCAGCAGGCCTAGCGCCTCCGCCAGAATCATCGCCACCGTGTACGGCTCCTCGCCGGTGGAGCAGGCCGCCGACCACACCCGAAACTCGCCCTTGCCCTGCAGCCGCGCCGCCTCTTGCCGCAGCCAGGCGAAGTGTTCCGGCTCGCGGAAAAAATAGGTTTCATTGGTGGACAGCAGATTGATCGCGTACTGCCGCTCCGCCACATTGGCCGGGTCCGAGATCAGACGCCAGTAAGCCGCGTAGCTGTTCAGCCGCAAATGGCGGATGCGCTTGGCCAGGCGCGACTGGATCAGCGAACGCTTGCTCATCGGCATGGCGATGCCGGCGGTCTGGTAGATGAAGCGGCGCAGCTGGAAAAACTCCCCATCCGTCAACAAGGGCGCGGCGGCCAGCGTCTCTTCCAGGGCGAACATCTACAGCGCCTCGATGTCGTCGCTCAGAAACTGCTGGGTCACCGCCTCCGCCATCGCGCTGAGCTCGGACACCGACAGCGCCTGGCGCACATTCAGCAGGATGGCGAAGCGCTGATTGATGGTGGCGATGCCCTGGATGAAGTCGCTGCGGATATTGGAGCCGAAGCTGGGCGAGGGATCGATCTCGCTTTGCGGGATCTCCAGCACCTCGCACACCGAATCCAGCAGAATGCCGATGTCGGCGTAGCCGCCCTCCAGGCCCGGCAAGGACAGGATGGCCACGCAGGTGGACGACTTCAAGGCCGTCTGGCCGCGGCCGAAGCGCACCGACAAATCGATCACCGGCACCACCGCGCCGCGCAGATTGATGATGCCGCGCACGAAGTTGGGCATCATCGGCACCTCGGTGATGCCGTCGAACTCGATGATCTCCCGGATGAAGTTGATCTGAATGCCGAACAAATCCTCGCCCAGGATGAATGTGACGCAATGGAATTTCTGGTCGCCGCCGTCCTGGCCGGCCGGCTGGTCGCTGTTTCTCATCGCCGTCTTCCTCCCTCTCAATACTTGGAGAACTTGTCCTCGTCCACGGTCAGATCCATATCGTCATCGTCGTCCATCGGCGGCGGCGGCGCGGCCTTGCCGCCGTGCAAGTGGCCGATGTGCACCAGCCGGGACTTGCGGCCGCCGCGGGTGTTGCGCAGCTTGAACTGCTGCATCAAATCCTGCAGCTGCATCGCCGCGGAACTCAGTTCCTCGGAGGTGGAGCTCAGTTCCTCGGCCGACGTGGCCGAAGACTGCATGCCGCTGCTGATCTGCGTCACCGCACTGTTGATCTGATCAATGCCGGTGCGCTGCTCGCGCGAGGCCGCGGAAATCTCCTGCACCAGGCTGGCGGTCTGGTCTATGCCGGGCAACATCTCCTGCAGCAAGGTGCCGGCCTTCTCCGCCACGCTCACCGAGCGGCTGGCCAGATCGCCTATCTCCTTGGCCGCCACCTGGGAGCGCTCCGCCAGCTTCCTCACCTCCACCGCCACCGTGGCGAAGCCCTTGCCGTGCTCGCCTGCGCGCGCCGCCTCAATCGCCGCGTTGATGGCCAGCAGATCCGTCTTGTTGGCGATATCGTTGATCACCGTGATCCGCGACGCGATCTCCTTCATCGCGTGCACCATATCGCTGACCGCGCTGCCGCCCTGGGTGGCGCTGGACGCGGATTTGGACGCGATGCCCTCGGTCACCCGCGCATTGTCGGCGTTCTGCGTCACCGTGGCCGCCATCTCCTCCACCGAGGCGCTGGTCTGCTCGATGCTGGACGACAGCTCGGACGAAGTCTGCGCCAGGGAGTTGGCGGTGGACGACACCTCCTCGGACGCCGAACCTATCGCCTCCGACATCGCGCTGACCTCGGACAGCGTCTCGGACAGCCGGTGCGCCATGGATTTGATCGAATACAGCAGGCTGGAGGTGTCGTCCGGATGCAGCTTCACCGGCACCGACAAATCCCCGGCCGCCACCCGGCTCACCACTTGCACGGTGTAGGACGGGTCGCCGCCCAATTGCTTGAGCAGGCTGCGCGTCACCATCACCCCCAGCGCGATGCTCAGCAGCACCGCCAGCACCGCTATCGCCACCAGCACCCGCAAGGCGTCCGTGCTGATCACCTTGGTTTCCACCAGGGAGTTGTCGGCCAGCTTGGCGTTCAGATTGATCAGCTCGGTCAGCACCCCGTCCACCGCCTGGAAAGCCGGCCAGCCCTTGTCCGCCATCAGCTTCAGCGCCAGCTTGTTGTTCTCCCCGTCGCCGCGGTCGGTATAGGACAAGCGCTTCACCTCGGTGGCGTAGGGCTGGTAAATGGCCCAGGCGGCGTCGAAGCGGCGCAGCGCGTCCACCTCGGGCGGCGTCAGATCCGTCTTGCGGTAGGCGTCTATGCTGGCGTTCATGCTCTTCTCGAAGCCGACCATTTCCAGATCCACCGTATCCATGGCCTTGGTGTCGGTCTCGGCGATATAGCGGTACAGGGAGCGGTTGCTGGCCATCGCGTTGCGCGCCGCGCTGCCGATATCCTTGATCGGCGTCAGCTGGTTGTCGAACAGATTCACCATCACGCCGGTGATGCGCTCGGTGGCGGAGTAGCTGACAAAGCCCAGCGCCAGCAGGAAAGCCAGCACCACGCCAAACGACAGGCCCAGCTTGGTCTTGACCTGCGCATTGTGAAACCACTGCATGACTACCTCCCGGCGCGTATCGGCGCGCTAAATGACGTCGCTCGCCTGCGTCTCGCTGGACTGGCGAATCCGCCGCCGCTCACGGCGGCAGGCGTGGTGGATCAATTGCGGAATGTCCAGCACCAGTGCAGGCTTGCCGTTGCCCAGAATGGTGGAGCCGCTGATGCCGCGCAGCGATCGGAATATCTCGCCCAAGGGCTTGATCACCGCCTGCACCTCGCCCATCAGCCGGTCCACCACCACGCCGGCGCGGTTTTCCCCGTAATGCACAATCACCACGTACTCCGGCTGCGCGGCCGGCGGCAGATTGAACAGCTCCCGCAAGGACACGAAAGGCAGCCAATCGCCGCGCACATTGATCTGGCGCGCGTTCTGCCGCATCGTCTCCTCCGGCATGTCCACGCACTCGATCATCATGTCCAGCGGCATCACCAGCGAGGAATCGTTCACCTCCACCCGGAAGCCGTCGATGATGGCCAGCGTCAGCGGCAGCCGCAGCCGGAAGGTGGTCCCCTGGCCCGGCTGGGAAAAGATTTCGATCTCGCCGCGCAAGAGTTCGATATTGCGTTTCACCACGTCCAGGCCCATGCCGCGGCCGGACAGATCGCTGAGCGCGTGCGCGGTGGAAAAGCCGGGCAGGAAAATCAGCTGCAGGGTTTCCTGCTCGCTCAACTGCCGGCCCTCGCTCAGCAAACCGCGCTCCAGCGCCTTGGCCAACACCTTGTCGCGGTCTATGCCGCGGCCGTCGTCCTTGATTTCCACCACCACCGAGCCGGCGTCGTGAAAGGCGTTGAGCACCACCTTGCCGGTTTCCGGCTTGCCCGCCTCCCGCCGCTCCGCCGCCGTTTCCAGGCCGTGGTCCACCGCATTGCGCACCAGGTGCATCAGCGGGTCGGTCAAGCGCTCCACCATGGATTTGTCGATCTCGGTGTCCGCGCCCTGAATCGTCAGCTGTATGGATTTGCCCAGCTGCCGCGACACCTCGCGCACCATGCGCGGAAACCGGCAGAACACCTCGTCCACCGGCACCATGCGCAAGGTCAGCGCGTCGTCGCGTATGCTTTCCACCAGCGTGTTGATGATGGCCACCGACTCCAGCAGCTCCGCGTCGCAGCGGCTCTGCGCAATCAGCTTGGTGCCGGCGGACGCGATCACCAGCTCGCCCACCCGGTTGATCAGCCGGTCCAGCTTGCCGGCCTCCACCCGGATATAGTGACTGTCGCCGCGGGCCGGCCGGCCCGCCGCCGTTCCGGCCTCCCCGCTCCGCCCGTTCTCCGGCCGCGCCAACCAGCGCGCCTCCCGCACCCGCTCCGCCTCCGCCGCCGTCAAGGCACCGCGCGCCAGCCAGCGCGACAGCTGCGGCTCTATCGATTCGCCCAGCCGCTCCGCCAGCGAGCGGAAGGCCGCCAGCGGCGCGCGCGGCGGCAGAATGCCCAGCATGCTGTCTTCGGCGACGAACTCGAACACGTCGCGCACCTGCTCCAGGCTGGCCGCGGATTCCAGGCTCAGCTCCAGGCCAATGAAACAATCCGTCGGTTCCAAGTCGGCGAAGGCCGGCAGCGGCGGCCAGACCAGCTCCACCTCGCGCAGCGCGCCCAATTGGCTGAGGAAGCGCAGGCAGGACAGCGGATCGAAGCCGTCGCGGAACAAATCGGGATAAAAGCGCAGCGACAACTGCCACAGCGGCGTGGCGGCGACGTCCAGCGCTTCCTCGCCGGCCACCGCGCAGGGTGCCCCATCCAGCAGGAACAACTGCAAACGCTGCAACAGCGGCGCGCCGTCCGGCCAGGCCGGTTCCGCGTCCAGCGCGGAGGCCTCCACCGTCTCCAGCATCCGCCGCAGATGATCGTTGCAGGCCAGCAGCAGGCTGACCAGATCGTCGCCCAGCGCGATCTTGCCGCCGCGCAGCCGTTCCAGCACGCTCTCCATCGCATGGGCGAAGGCCACCAGCGCGTCGAAGCCGAAGGTGCCGGCGGAGCCCTTGATGGTGTGCGCGGTGCGCAGCAGCAAGTTGAACGTCTCGGCGTCGGCGGGAAAAGCCGCGGGGTCCAGCAGCGCGCCTTCCAGCGCGTCGCACAGCTCGCGGGACTCCTCCAGGAAAATCGCCCTGGCCTTACTCCAGTCCATCCTCGCCTCCCGACGCCGGCGCCGTCAGCGTCACGCCCAGCAACTGGAAGGCCTCGCTGACCAAGGGGTTGTCCGCCAGCAGCTCCAGCCGCCGCAGCTGCCGGCCAAAGGCCAGCAGCAACTGCAAGGCGCAGCCGTCCACCTCCGTCACCTCGGCGAAGCTCAACGACACCGACTCCTGCCCCAACAAGGGCAGGAGCTCGCTTTTCAGCCGCTCCACCGTGTAAACGCTCAACTCGCCGCTCAGGCTGGCCCTGGCCCAACCCTCGCCGGTTTCGACATGCAATGCCATTACGCCCCCAAACCAAACGCCAAGCGGGTGTTAACTCACTGTTTTTACTTAAGTGTCCACACTAAAAGTAGTCAAGAAACAGATTGTTTTATAAAAAACAGTAAGCAAGCCAACGTGCGACGGCGCGGACACGGCAACAGCAGCATGGCGGGAGGCCTATGAAACTGAGCATCAAATCCCTGCTGACGGCCGGCGCCGGCGTCTTCGCCCTACTCTTGCTGCTGCTCCTGCTGTGCACCCTGCGCCTGCGGCACGAGCTGGATCTGCAAGCCCAGGCCGAATCCCAGCGCAATCAAAGCTATCTGCTGGCCAACGAGCTGAGGCAAAGCTCGGACGACCTCACCCGCCTGGTCCGCACCTACGCGGAAACCGCGGACCCGCGCTACGAGCGGCAATACTGGGCGGTGCTGGCGATACGCAACGGCCAGCAGCCGCGCCCGCAGCACTACAACCGCATCTACTGGGACTTCATGGCGGCTAGCGACAACAAGCCGCAGCCGGACGGCCCCGCCGTGCCGCTGCAACAGCTGATGCGGCAGGCCGGCTTCACTCAACAGGAATTCGACCAGCTCGGGCTGGCCCAGGCCAACTCGGACCGGCTGGTCAATACCGAAACCGTGGCGATGAACGCAATGAAGGGACGCTTCGCCGACGGCCAGGGCGGCTTCAGCCGCCAAGGCCCGCCGGACCCGGAACTGGCCCGGCGCATTCTGCACGACCGCCAATACCACCTGGACAAGGCCGCCATCATGCAGCCGGTGGACGCGTTTTATCAGTTGATGGAAGAACGCACCAACCAGGCCGTCGTCCAGTCCCGCGCCCAGGCCGAGCTATGGCTAGCCATCGTCATCGGTCTGATGCTGGGCTGCTGCGCGCTGGGCTTGCTGATGTTCTGGACCATTTACCGGCGCCTGTTCGCCATGCTGGGCGACGAGCCCTTGCGCGTCACCCGGCTGATGCGGGCGGTGGCGGCCGGCGATCTGGCCGCCGCGGCCCCGCCCGGCGGCTACCCCAGGGACAGCCTGGCGGAAGCCATGCTCCAGACCGTGACCACGCTCAGCCGCGCGATAGCGGACTCCCAGCGCGGCGCCGGCCATCTGTCCATGATGTCGGCCCAGATCAACCACAGCTCCCAGCAGCTGTCCCTCAACACCAACGGCCAGGCGGCCAGCCTGTCCGAGGCCGCCTGCTCGCTGGAGCAGATCTCCTCCGCCATCAACCAGAGCAGCGACAACGCCAAGCTCACCGAAACCATGGCCGTCCAGGCGGCGGACGACGCGCGCCAGGGCGGCGAAATCGTCGAACACACCGTGCGCAGCATGCGGCGCATCGCGGAACACATCTCGGTGATAGACGACATCGCCTATCAGACCAATCTGCTGGCGCTCAACGCCGCCATCGAAGCCGCCCGCGCCGGCGCCCAGGGCAACGGTTTCTCCATCGTGGCCCAGGAAGTGCGCAAACTGGCGGAACGCAGCCAGCTGGCCGCCAGGGAGATCAGCGGCATGGCCGCCAGCGGCGTTCAACTCGCCGGCCAGGCCGGCGCGCAACTGGCCGCCATCGTCTCCTCCAGCGGCAAGACCGCCAGCCTGATTCAGCAAATCGCCGTGGCCGCCAACGAACAGGCGCAAGGCGTGGGACAAATCAACGCCACCATTCAGCAACTGAGCGCCGCCACCCGGCAAAACGCCAGCCTGGTGGAAGAACTCGCCGCCATCTCGGCGGACAGCCGCGGCCATGCGGACCAAGTGCAAGCCCAGATGCAGCGCTTCCACGCCGCCGCCCCCGCTCCTCCAGGAGAAACCAGCGCCGCCGGCCGCGTCACCGCGGGCCATGGACCCCGATATTGACCGGCCACCACAACATCGTTCAGCCGCACTGCGAGGACCTCTCCACATGAAAAATTTTCGCGCCAACCAGGCCATCACCGGCCTGCTGATTCTCATCGCGCTCACCTTTATCGGCGTGATCTACACCTTCATTTCCATGCGCCAGGCGGTGGACGTAATGAGCGCCGCCAGCGAAAGCCGTTATCACTCCTACCTGCTGGCCTCGGAGCTGCGGCAAAGCTCGGACGATCTGACCCGGCTGGGCCGCACCTACGTCGTCACCGGCGACCCCGGTTATGAGCAGCAATACAACCGCGTGCTGGACATCCGCAACGGCAAGGCGCCACGTCCGCAGGAATACAACCGCATCTATTGGGACTTCGTCGCCGCCGGCCAGGAAAAACCCCGGCCGGACAGCGAAACCGTGCCGCTGCAAACCCTGATGCAGCAAGCCGGCTTCACCGATGGCGAGTTCGCCAAGCTCAAGGAGGCGCAAGCCAACTCCGACGGCCTGGTCAAGCTGGAAGTGCGGGCGATGAACGCGGTCAAGGGCAAGTTCGCCGACGCCCAGGGGCAGTACAGCGTCAGCGGCCAGCCGGACATGGAACTGGCGCGCAAGCTGGTGCACAGCAAGGAATACCACCAGTTCAAAGCCCAGATCATGAAGCCCATCGACGACTTCTTCGTGCTGCTGGACCAGCGCACCAACGCCGCGCTGGCCCAGGCCAAGGACAGGCTGTCCAGCGCCCAGCTGCAATTCCTCACCGCCATCGTGCTGCTGGTGGGCGAAATCCTGCTGCTGATCCTGCTGGGCCGCCGCCAGATCCATACCCAGCTGGGCGGATCGGTCACCGACATCGAAGGCGTGTTGCAGGAAATCGCCTCCGGCAACCTGGCCGTGGACGTGCCCAAGGCGCCGGAAGCCAGCGCGCTGGGCCAGATCGGCGTGATGAATCAGCGGCTGCGCCGCTTGATAGGCGAAGTCAACAACAACGCCGGCCAGCTGGTCAGCGCCGTCGGCTCGCTGCACCAGACCACCAACCGCATCAGCGAGGACGCGGACCAGGTCAACCAGGCCATCAGCTCCAGCGCCGCCACCATTGAGCAGATCACCGTCAGCGTCACCCATGTGGCCGACACCACCGCCGACGCCAACGCCATCATCTCCCAGGCCAACAGCAGCGCGGAGCGCGGCCGCCACGCCATGCATCAGGTTTCGGCCGAGGTGGGCAAACTGTCCCAGGCCATGTCCACCCTCAGCGACACGCTGAACTCGCTGGGCACCCGCTCCGAGGAAATCAGCTCCATCGTCAACGTGATCAAGGACATCGCCGACCAGACCAACCTCTTGGCGCTCAACGCCGCCATCGAAGCCGCGCGCGCCGGCGAAATGGGCCGCGGCTTCGCCGTGGTGGCGGACGAAGTGCGCAAACTGGCCGAGCGCACCGCCCAGGCCACCACCGAAATCACCCAGATGACCCAGGGCATGCGCCAGCAAACCGCCGGCACCGTGGCCAGCATGCAGCAGGCCCGCTCCACCGTGGATCAAAGCGTGGGCCTGGCTCAGGGCGCGGCCAGCGAGATTGAAAACATCGGCGGCCTGATGCGGCAAGTGGTGGACACCTTCACCCAGATCACCCACGCCACCCGCGAGCAATCCACCGCCGTCGGCAACATCGCCCACAACACCGAGCACATCAACGGCATGACCCGCAGCACCTCCGAGGTGGCGCAAGGCGCCAGCGCCACCCTGAGCGAGCTGAACGGCCACGCCAGCAAGCTGAAGAACGTGGTGGAGCGCTTCCACCTCTAAACCGGTCCGCGACAAAGCGACAGGGCTCCGCAATGCGGAGCCCTGTTTTCCTTCATTGGACTCTCAGAACCGGTTCAAAGTCTACCCCTCAAATCGGCGCCAAACTGGCGGACAGCGGCAAATGATCGGACAAGCGCGACCACGGCGCGCCCTTCAGCACCTCCGCCCCCAAGGGCTTCAGCCCGCGCACATAGATCCGGTCCAGCGGCAGCATGGGCATGCGCGCCGGAAAGCTGCGCGCATGGCGGCCGAACAACTGATCGAACACCTCCACCATGCCCAGGCTGTCCATCAGGTGATCCGTCGCCTCTTCCCGCCAGTCGTTGAAATCGCCGGCCAGAATCAGCGGCGCGTCCGCCGGCACGTTCTCGCGCACATAGCGCGCCAGGTCCAGATACTGCTTGCGCCGGTCTCGCGCCAACAGATTGAAATGGCCGCACAAGGTCACCACCGGCCGCTTCCAGCCCGCCGGCGTCAGCTGACAGTGCAGCAGGCCGCGGTTCTCGAAGCGGTTGACCGAGATATCGCGGTTGCACCAGGTATTGATGGGAAAGCGCGTCAGCAAGGCGTTGCCGTGATGGCCGTGCTCATAGGCCGCGTTCAGGCCGTAAGCCGCCTTGTGGTCCAGCCGGCGCGCCAGGAAATGGTGCTGCGGCAGCTTGGGCCAGCTGGCGTGTTGCAAGGCGCGCTCTATGTTCTTGCCCTGCACCTCCTGCAAGAACAACACGTCGGCGTCTATGGATTCCAGCGCGGAGGCCATATCGCCCAGCCGCACATGACGGTTCAGCGGCGACATGCCCTTGTGGATGTTGTAAGTGGCTACGGTAATGGCTTTCATGCAATACGCTTCTTTATCGGGCGGACATACCCTCCGCCGCTTCTAACTGCCCCGTGAACAAGCTAAGTCAGACCGCCGGCCGCCGGCCCCGTTCCCCGCGCCCATTGTCCGCCGCCTCAGTTTCAAAGATAAGCGCTGGCCGCGCAATTTCAATCTCCACTCCCAGGCGGACATGAAACTGAAAATCATTCACCTAGAACGAACTGCCCGTCTGCAAAATTTCCTACATCAAGCATTGCAAGATGAATACAGCTGCACTACACACTTATAACAGTAGCTAGAAAACAATGCGTGGTTATCGGCGGAAGTTAGGGAGCGAGCGATGGGAAACTTTCTTGCGCAGTTCAGCATCAAGGTCAAGATCTTTGGGCTGATCGTGCTGGGCGTGCTGGCCAGCGTGGCCATTGGGGTGGTGGGCGTCAGCAGCACCTCGGAGATGAATCAGCTGACCGCAAGCATGCACGCCAATCAGCTGATGCCGGTCAACTGGGTGGCGGTGGCCAATCAATACGCCATCTACGCCAGCCGTTCCGATTACCGCTTCATCGCCGAAACCGAAAAAAAGCAGATGGACCAAGTCACCATCAATCGCGCCAAATACGTGACGGAAATGAACCGGCTGCTGGAGCTCTACCGCAAAACCGAACTCTCCCCGCAGGAAGTGGACGCGCTCAAACGCTTTGACGCCGCCTGGCCGGCGATGGAGGAAGCCTGCAAGAAAGTACGCGACCTCAGCTACAGCGATACCGGCGACGGCGTCAACAATAAGAAAGCGCTGGAACTGATGGCCAAGGACTGCCGGCCCAAGTTCCAGGCCGTGGACGACATCATGAGTCAGATCGTCGATATCAACGTCAAGCTGGCCGACCAAGCGCTGAAAGACGCCACGGCCAAATACGAGCATGCGCGCAACACCGTCGTCGCCGTGCTGGTGGCGGCCGTGATCGTGCTGCTGGCGCTGGGCGTGATGATACAGAACGGCATCGTCGGCAGCCTGAAAAAAGGCATGGAAGCGCTGTTCCTGCTGGGCAACGGCGACCTCACCGGCACCATAGAAGTTCAGGGCCGGGACGAAGTGGCCCAGATGATGCAATCGCTGTCCGACACCCAGAAAAAACTGCGCGTCACCGTGGGCGACATCATCAACTCCGCGTCCAGCGTGGCCGCCACCGCCGAGGAGCTGGCCGCCTCCACCGAGCAAGTCAGCGCCAGCATCGGCCAGCAGGTCAATGCCACCTCCAGCGCCGCCGCCTCGATCGAAGAGCTGACCGTCAGCATCGACCAATGCTCCAACAACGCCTCGCTGGCGGACTCCCAGGCCAGCGAAGCCGGCAGTCAGGCCAAGATAGGCAATAAGGAAGTGCAGGACTCCACCCAGCAAGTGCGCAAGGTCAACGACAGCGTGGCCGCCTCCGCCAACAACCTGGAATCGCTGTCCGAACAGGCGCAGATGATCAGCAGCATCGCCACCGTGATCAAGGAAGTGGCGGATCAGACCAACCTCTTGGCGCTCAACGCCGCCATCGAGGCCGCGCGCGCCGGCGAACAGGGCCGCGGCTTCGCCGTGGTGGCCGACGAAGTGCGCAAGCTGGCCGAGCGCACCACCGGCTCCGCCACCGAAATCACCCAGATGATCGCCAAGATCCAGGCCGGGGCGAAGGAGGCGGTGGACAGCATGCGCAGCAGCCGCCACATCGTCAGCCAGGTGGTGGAATCGTCGGAACATGTGTCCACCACCATCAGTTCAGTGGAAGAAAGCGCGGAAGGCGTGGTGGGCGCCATCAGCGACATCGCGCTGGCGATGCAGGAGCAGCGTCAGGCCAGCACCGATCTGGCCGGCCGCGTGGAGGCCATCGCCCAGATGTCCAAGGAAAACGGCGTGGCCGTGGACGTGTTCTCGCAAGCCACCCGCGAACTGGCGGTGGTGGCGGAGAGGTTGCAGCAGACCACGCTGGCCTTCAAACTTTAAGAACCGGTTTACGATCCGCTGCGCGTCGGCGATACGGCAACAGCTTCTACAATCAAACGGCTTCATATCCCCGCCCCGCCGGCCTGATCCGCGGGGCGGTTTTTTCGCGGATGCCGTCCCTTCATTGACAGCAAAGCCCCGCCTCGCCAACAATAGCCCCGCGCCGCTGCAATTGCGGCGCTCGGGCTTGGACTCCCGATATACGGTATCCCGGCAGACCGCGGCCTCCCCGCGCTCTGTCTCGCTATTGCTTTGCCCATTCGGGCGGGCCGTGGCGAGGGCACCTCGCGGTGCGCCGGTTTTGGGAAATCGTCCGGTAGTCCAACCTTGTCATGCGCCCGCCTAGCCGTGCCCCGCGGCCAGGCCGGCATCCGCTTGAGGAGGTAGCAATGTCGAAATCCATTAGGCGCTTACCCCGCCCCGCGTCCCCGTTTTCCCCCGCATCCGCGCTTGCCTGCTTCAACCAGGAGGCCCGCCATGAGTAAAACCAAGGAAGAACTGCGCGCCTTCTACCGCTTGTTGGAAGCCCGCGAAGCCAAGCTGCCCTTTGTCGGCCCCTCGCCCGCGCGCAGCCGGCCGCATTACTGGCGTGTGCCTCTGTGCCGGGATTTCCCGGAGGCCTACGCGCTGGGAGAGCGTCACGGCCGCGCGCTGGTTGAACTGCTTCGTCAGCACCCGGAGCACGCCGGCCACGGCCTGCTCAGCCGCATTGCCCATGATATGAATTTGTTCGACTTCAGCCCGCAGCGCGGCGCCTGGGCCGGTTTCTTCGACCATCTGGAAGTATGGATCGCGGTCAGCACCTGCATGCATGAGTCGGACGCTGAGGCGCAAGCCGCGCTTCCCTGAGCCGCAAAACGCGCCCGGACGGCCCTCGTCCGGGCGGCAATGGGGAATGTGACAATGGCTGGCGCCGGCAATCTATGGTAAAAAGCCTGCAATCCTTGCTGGAAAACGCTGGCAAGGCGGCTGCGCGAGTCACCTGTTTGATCCATTCACCCTCCCTCTTGGTGCCGGATAAAAACCACAGGCGGGTGACTCGCCCAGCCGAAATGCTTGTCATTCCCGCCCCCTCCCCCAGCGGCTTTCACGCCCAAGCCCATCCGTCAATGGCCTAAAGACCCGGTGCTTATTCCCCCCAACGCCTTACCATGGGGCTTCGATTCATCAATCCGTAAAGGAGAGTCAGATGGCCAAGAACAAGCGCGCCGCCAAGAAACTGGCGGCGCTGGCGGACAAGGTGCGCGGACAGAAGAAGGCCACCAAATCGGCCAGGAAGCTGGCCGCCAAGGTGCTGAAGCACCCGATGACCGACAAACCGGCCAAGAAGAAGGAGCTTAAACGCGCCAAGCGGGACAAGGCCGACAAGCAGGCTGAATAAGCCGGCTCCCGCACGCCAAAAGGCGGCGAACGGCAAGCATGCCGCGCCGCCTTTTGGCATTCCTGAGCCGGGCTTCACACCTGATAGGCCGACACCGTCTGCAAGATCACCCGCGCCTGCTTGCTCAACTGACCCGCCGCGTCCGCCGATCCGCTGGACGCCGACGAATTTTCCTCGGCCATCTGCGCAATCTGCTCCACGCGCTGGGCGATGGTGTTGCTGGCCACGCTCTGCTCGGAAATGCTGTTGGAGATGTCGCGCACCAATTCCATCGCCTTGCCGCTGCTGTCCCGTATACCGTCTATGGCGTCGTTGGCGGCGCGGGTGTTGGCGGTTTCCTGGTGCACCTGATCCACCACTTTCTCCATGCTCTGCACCGCTTCCAGCGTGCTGCTTTGCATCTTGTTGATGATGTTGGCGATCTCGGTGGTGGAGCTGGCGGTGCGCTCGGCCAGCTTGCGCACCTCGTCCGCCACCACGGCGAAGCCGCGGCCCATCTCCCCGGCCCGCGCGGCCTCGATGGCGGCGTTGAGCGCCAAGAGATTGGTCTGATCCGCAATGTCCTTGATGACCCCCATCACCGAGGCGATGGTGGCGCTGTCTTCCTTCAACTGCCCAATGCGTTGCGCGGCGTCGGTAATCGCGCCGGCCACCTCGGTGATGCCGCGCACGGTGGCGGAAATCACCTGACCGCCCTCGGTCGCCCTCTCGCCGGCCTGCTGCGCCTGCCCGCGCGCTTCCACCGCGCTGGAGGCGACATGGTTGATGCTCACCGTCATCTGCTCCACCGCCGCCGCCATCGCCGCCGCGGATTCGCTTTGCATTTCCGAACTGCGGGCAATCTCATGGGTGTTATTGGCCAGGCCGGACATCGCGCCGTCTATGGCGCCGATGCTGTCGCGGATGTCCCGGAAGCTGCGCTGCAGATTCTCCAGCAGCTGATTGAAGGCGGACGCGGTTTCGCCCACTTCGTCCATGCGTCCCACCGGCGCGCGCAAGGTGAAGTCTTTGTGCTGATTCACCTTGAACAGCGTGGAGCGGATCTGGTGCAAGCTGGTCCGGATATGACTGAACAAGAGCCAGCCCAGGCCGCCGCTCAGCAGCAGACAGGCGGCGATTACCGCCACCGAGCTGCCGAAGGCCATGCTGTAAGCGGCGGCGTTGTCCTTGGACAGGCTGTCCGCCATGGAGTAATTGAAGTCGATGTGGTCGTTGAGGTCTTTGGCCAGGGCCTTGGCGGAGTCCGGTATCGGCCCGGCCACCAGCATGGCCTGCGTCGCCGGCCCCGGATGCTCGCGCGAAGCCTTCAAAAAGCTTTCGCGATTATTGCGGTAGGCTTGCAGATCCGCCCGGTCCTGTTGCAGCAGCTTGCGGTCCGCGTCGTTGGACAGCAGGTCTTTCTCGTAAGCGGCCAACACCTGATCCAGGGTCTTGTCGCCTTCGGCGATCTGCGCCTCGGCGTCCGCCTTGCTCTTGGCGTCCGCGGCGATGCCATGGCGGTAAGCCGCCACCCGCATCTTGGTCAAGGCCAGCAGGCCCTGGTCCAGCGCTTGTATGCTGGGAAAGGTGTTGTTCTTCAAGTAGTTGAAACGTTCATTGCCGCTGTGCAACTGCCACAGGCCGTAACTGCCGACGCCGATCAAGGCCAGCATGGCCACCATCAAGGTCAGCATGAGTCGCTGTGAGATATTCATCCTTATTCTCCGTGTCTTCGCCCGATACCACATGTAGCTTTGTTATAGGCGCAGTCAGAAAACAGGAGAAAGTACTAAGTGAGAATATCTATTAAGAACAAATATTTAGCGTCGGCTCGGCCCTACACTTGATATTGGGTCACGGTGTTCAGGATATTCTTGGCCTGCTGCTGCAATTGCTCCGCCGCGTCCGCCGAGGCGCTGGAGGCGGACGCGTTTTCTTCCGCCATCTGCGCAATCTGCTCCACTTTCTGGGCAATGGTGTTGCTGGCGGTGCTTTGCTCGTTGATGCTGCCGGAAATGTCCTTGACCAGTTCCATCGCCTGGCCGCTGCTGTCTTGAATCTTCTCTATCACGCTGCTGGCTTCGCGGGCGTTGTCGGTTTCCTGATGCACCTGTTCCACCACTTTTTCCATGCTTTGCACCGCTTCCAGCGTGCTGCTTTGCATCTTGTTGATGATGGAGCCGATTTCCGTGGTGGAGCTGGCGGTGCGCTCGGCCAGCTTGCGCACCTCGTCCGCCACCACGGCGAAGCCGCGGCCGGTTTCGCCGGCCCGCGCCGCCTCGATGGCCGCGTTCAGCGCCAAGAGGTTGGTCTGGTCCGCAATGTCCTTGATCACGCCCATCACCGAGGCGATGGTGGCGCTGTCTTCCTTCAATTGCCCAATGCGATGCGAGGCGTCGCTGATCGCGCCCGCCACCTCGGAAATACCCAGCACGGTGGCGGAGATCACCTGGCCGCCCTCGGTGGCCATGCTGCCCGCCTGCTGCGCCTGGGTGCGCGCCTCCACCGCGTTGTCCGCCACATGGTTGATGCTCACCGTCATCTGCTCCACCGCCGCCGCCATCGCCCCGGCGGATTCGCTCTGCACTTCCGAGCTGCGCGCAATCTGATTGGTGTTGGCCGCCAGGCCGGAGGTGGCTTTGTCGATTTCCGAAATATTGTCGCGTATGCCGCGGAAGCTATGCTGCAGATCGTCCAGCAAATGGTTGAAGGCGGCGGCGGTGCGGCCGATCTCGTCCTTGCGCAAGACCTTGGCGCGCAGGCGGAAATCCTTGCTGGCGCTGACCTGATCCAGGGTTTCGCCAATCTGGTTCAGGCTGCTGCGTATGCTGCGGAACAGCGCAAAGCCCAGCGCCCCGCTCAGAATCAGGGCGCCCACAATCACCACCAGGGAGGACACGAAAGCCTCCTGATACGCCGTGGCGTTCTCGCCCGCCAGCTTCTTGGCCAGGCCGTAGTTGAATTCAATATGCTCCTTGATGTCCTTGACCACGGTCTTGGCCGTGGCCAACAGCGGACCGCCCACCAGCTCCCGCCGCGTGGTTTCCGGCGGCTGCTCGCGGGAGATCTTGAACACGGTGTCGCGCTGCTGGCGGTAGATCCGGATGTCCGCGCGGTCTTTTTCTATCATCCGCCTGTCCTCGTCGTCGGACACCAGGTCTTTCTGGTAATGGTCCAGCGCCGTGTCCATCTGCTTGTCCAGCTGCGCGATATTGGCTTCGATATCGGCCTTGACCTTGGGATCTTCGCTGATGCCGTGGCGGTAGGTCAGCACCCGCATATCGGTTTGCGCCTGCAAAGCCTGATCCAGGGTGTGGATGCTGGGAAAGGTGTTGGCCTGCAGATAGTCGAAGCGCTCATTGGCCCGGTGCAGCTGGAGCAGCCCGAAGCTGCCCACAATGAACAAGCCGAGCAAGGCGACCGCCAGGGTCAGCAGCAAACGTTGGGATATGCTCATGGTAGCCCCCTAGGTGATGACTTATGAAACTCGATTCTTTATAGGCGTGTCTGCTTGGGATTTTCAAATCATTTGGCATGGAAAATCAGGCTTTTGCGACAGACGGCGGCACCGTAGAATGTTCTCGCAATCACAACATTCATAAAACGCCAACAACAAAGGAGAATCACCATGACGCCATTCCGTCCCCGCCCCAGACTGCTGCTGAGCGCGCTGGCCCTGAGCCTGAGCCTGGGCTTCAACGCCCCGGCCCTGGCGCTGAGCCCGCCGGCGCCGCCTCAGGTCAAATACGATTACGACTACGATGTCTTCCACCCGGTCTACGCCCGCAACGGCATGGTGGCCACCGAACAGGGCCTGGCCACCCAGGTGGGCCTGGACATTCTGCGCCAGGGCGGCAACGCGGTGGACGCCGCGGTGGCGGTGGGCTTTGCGCTGGCGGTGACGCTGCCCAACGCCGGCAACCTGGGCGGCGGCGGCTTCATGGTGCTGCACGACGCCAAGAGCGGCCGCAATATCGCGCTGGATTTCCGCGAGATCGCACCGGCCAAGGCCAGCCGCGACATGTATCTGGACGCGCAGGGCAAGGTCGTGGACGGCCGCTCGCTGTACACCCATCTGGCGGTGGGCGTGCCCGGCACCGTGGCCGGCCTGGCCCACGCTCAGCAGCGCTGGGGCAGCCTGCCGCTGGCCAAGGTGATTGCGCCGGCGGTGAAGCTGGCGGAGCAAGGTTTCCCGGTGTCTCAGACGCTGGCGGAAATGCTGGAAGTGGAAAAAGACAATCTGGGCCGCTGGGACAGCAGCCGGGCGGTGTTCTTCCGCGACGGCCGCCCGCTGCGCGCCGGCGAGAAGCTGGTGCAGCGCGATCTGGGCAAATCGCTGCGCCTGATCGCGCGACAAGGACCCAAAGCCTTCTACCAGGGCGACATCGCCGACAAGATCGTGGCGGAAATGGCGCGCCACGGCGGCCTGATCAACAAGGCCGATCTGGCCGGCTACAAGGTGGAGGAGCGCGCGCCGGTCAGCGGCACGTATCGCGGCTACCAAGTGGTATCCATGCCGCCGCCCAGCTCCGGCGGCATCCACATCGTCCAGATCCTGAACCTGCTGGAACGCTATCCGCTGGCCGACTACGGCCCCAACAGCGCGCAGACCATCCACTATCTGGCCGAGGCGATGAAGCTGGCCTACGCCGACCGCTCGGAATACCTGGGCGACCCGGCCTTCGTCAAAGTGCCGCAGGCCGGCCTGACCTCCAAGCGCTACGCCGACCAGCTGGCCACGACGATAGACCCGGTCAAGGCCCGCCCTGCCGCCGAGATCAAGCCCGGCAAGCCGCAGCCCTATGAGAGCGACCAGACCACCCATTACTCCATTGTGGACAAGCAAGGCAACGCGGTGGCGGTGACTTACACGCTGAACCTGAATTTCGGCAGCGGCATCGTCGCCGGCGGCACCGGCATTCTGCTCAATAACGAGATGGACGACTTTTCCGTCAAGCCCGGCGTGCCCAACGCCTTCGGCCTGATCGGCGGCGACGCCAACGCGGTGGCGGCCGGCAAGCGGCCGCTGTCCTCGATGTCGCCGACGCTGGTGCTGAAAAACGGCAAGCCCTGGCTGGTCACCGGCAGCCCGGGCGGCGCGCGCATCATCACCACCACTTTGCAGACCATCGTCAACGCCGTCGATTTCGGCATGAACCCGGCGGAAGCCGCGTCCACGCCGCGGGTGCACCATCAATGGCTGCCGGACGAATTGCGGGTGGAAAAAGGCCTGAGCCCGGATACGCTGCGCCTGCTGCGCGAACAAGGCTACAAGATCGCGCTCAAGCCCAGCATGGGCCGGACCCAGACCATACAGCTGCGCGACGGCGGTTTGTACGGCTATTCCGACCCGCGCAACCCTGACGGCGCCACGATGGGCTATTAAGACGCGCCGGCCGGGCGCCGTTCAAGGACGCGCCCGGCCGGCCGATAAAGCGAGAAACCGGCGTCAAAACTCAACCATAATGTAATAAGGAACTGTTCAAAGTCTGCCGCGCTGCGGCGATACGGCGTTAAAACCGGCTTTCGCCTGAGCGCCGCCGGCCCCGCGCCGTCACTGGGGAGAAGCCCGCACATGCTGAAATTGTCGAGCAGCGCCGCGCTGGTCTTGTCGCTGTCGCTCCCCGTCAACGCGGCCACCCTGCACTTCGTCACCCAGGATTTTCCGCCCTTCATCGAGGTGACCGACAAACCCCAGCCCCAAGGCCTGATGGTGGATACGCTGGTGGCCGTCTGCCAGCGGCTGAACTGGAACTGCGAAATCCAGGCCATGGTCTGGCGCCGCGCCCTGCTGCTGGCCGATGAAGGCAAGGTGGACGGCATCTTCCCGGTGCAGGACACGCCCGAGCGCAGGATGTCGCTGGCCTTGAGCGCCCCGGTGTACAACAGCAGTTACGGCCTGTTCGCCACCGCCAGCTCCACCTTCCGCTACCAGCGCCCCCAGGACCTGCTCAACCACCGCATCGCGGTCTACGGCCCGTCCATCTCTCAAAACGCCCTGGACAAGCTGATCGCCGGCTTGCCCAATATGAACATCTCCGTGGAAAACAATCAGGAAACGGTGTTAAAGAAATTGGCCGCCATGCGTTACGGCGCGGACGCGGTGGTTTTCGCCAACGAAGACGTCACTCGCTACATCATCCGGCGCGAAGCGCTGAGCGGCCTGCGCCCGCTGGCCACCATACAGCCGCTGACCTATCTATACGGATTCCCTTTGAAATCAGTGAAACCCGGCATGGTGGCGGACTTCAACCAAGCCTTGAACGCGCTGTGCCACGACGGCACGCTGCCGCGCCTGGCGCGCCGCTACAATGTCCGGATGGCCGCGTGCAAATAGTATTTGAAAGTTTTTGCTATCAATTAAATTGAACAACCATTAGCGTTGTGTTATATTTGTTCAAAATATCAAACAGCCACCATAAGCGCCTCGCCTTTGACAGGCGCTTATCTTGCGCTTCAATGCGATAAACAACCCTTCTGCCCCAGACGGTTTCACGGGGCAGCCTAAGCGACCGACTGTCTTTGCTGACGGCGTCATCCGCGCTTTTAGCGGAGCGTTGTTGCGCCTCTAGCGCATGTGGCTTCCGGATTTCCAATCACAGGAGCGTAGCATGCAAACTCAATCGTCTTCCCCAGCCTGGCTGGGCTGGGCCTTTCTACTGGTGGCCATCGCCACCGAAATCCTGGGCACGTCCTTCATGGCCTACGCCGCCCGCACCGAGAGCTACTGGGGCTACGGCGTGATGGCGGCGGCGCTGGCGCTGTCCTATTACTTCCTGTCCCTCGCCATCCGCACTATTTCCGTGGGCGTCGCCTACGCCGCCTGGGAAGCCCTGGGTCTGGCCGGCCTGGCGCTGATCGGCGTCCATCTGTTCGGCGAAACGCTGCTGACGCAGGAAATCATCGGACTGGCCTTGTCCGTGGTGGGCATCGCCTGCGTGGTGGCCGGCGAAGCCGATGAACACACCCAGGAGCAAAGCGCATGAAAACCGTATTTTATGTATTCGTGGTGTCCTCGGCCCTGATCGAGGTGGCCGCCAACCTGATGCTGGAAAAATCCAACGGCTTCCGCAACAAGGCCTGGGGCTTCGGCGCCATCGCCATGGTCTGGGTGGCTTTCGCCCTGCTGGGCCAGGCGGTGCGCGGCATCGATCTGGCCGTGGCCTACGCGCTGTGGGGCGCGCTGGGCATCATCGGCACCGCCATCGGCGCGCGCATCTTCTTTGGCCAGCGGCTCAAGCCGCTGGGCTGGGTGGGCATGGCGGTGGTGATTTCCTCGGTGGTGGTGCTGACCACCGCCTGATAAACCTCGGCGGCGTTCAGTGACGCTTTTATGACGCGCCGCCCAGCCCGACCTGTCCTATCTGAGTATGGCGACCCGCGCCATAACGGTTTAGGGTACGGGCTCCATCCAAGCAATGAAAGGCTGAGACATGCAACAGTATCAAGTCTTGAGCGGCATGAGCCAAGAGTCCTTGGAAAACACCCAAGCCTTGCTCACCCTCTGCGAGCACTGCGCCAGCGATGTCGGCATCCTGGCCATCCACGGCGAAACGGATCAACCTTGCGAGCTGTGCGGCGAGGTAGACTAAGCCGCGCCTCCCCCTCCATACCGGGCCGGCCTTGCCGGCCCTTTGTTTTTTCCGACGTCGCCGCGTCGGCACAGGAAGCCTTATGCAGATTCAAAAACTGGACCACGCCACCCTGCCAGACTGGGCGGCGCTGCGCCAACAACTCTGGCCGCACCACTCGCCCGCCGCCCACTACCGCGACGGTGAGGCCATCCTAGCGTCGGGCCACCTTGCCGCCTTCCTGGCGCGGGATGCCGCCGGCCTGGCGGTGGGCTTCGCCGACGCCGCCATCCGGCACGACTATGTCAATGGTTGCGCCGACAGCCCGGTCGCCTTCCTGGAAGGCATTTTCGTCCTGCCTTCCCACCGACAACGCGGCATTGCCCGGCAACTAGTTGCGGCGGTGCAGGCCTGGGGCCTGGAGCACGATTGCGCGGAACTGGCATCCGACGCGCCGCTGAGCAATGTCGATTCGCAGCGCATGCACGCCTGCCTGGGTTTCGAGGAAACGGAAAGAGTGGTGTTTTTCAGGAAGGCGCTGATTTGAGCCACGGTTGGTGGAACGCCACAAGACCGGTCCCGCCAACAGACGGCAAGCTCCAACGCCTGGTGAAAGGCTTGGCGTTCACGCCACCATCACCTGTGCACAAACCAGCTACCCACCTCTATTGAGTTTCCTGCTGTTCGCTCACTTCAATCGGCCATTTGGCAAAGGCCAGATACCAAAGCGCAAGGATATTGAACACGGGAACAAAGATGATCAAGCTGCCCCACTTTGAATACCCCATTCTTGAAATCACCATCCCAAACAAGATGATGACAATGCAAGTCACGACTGCCGCTGCCACCAATAAAAGCATGTCGATATCTCCCCTCATTTATTATTTTTAAATGCCGGCCATGCCGAATTTGCCAGCATCAGCATCACTAACAGCATACCCACCGCAGGGATAAAAACAGCCAAGGCATAATATGGCGGCAACCCCACACGCCTGAATATCCGCCACAGTGGATAAATCGCCATCAGGCCAATCACAACAACATTTACAAAAAACTGCATTAGACATTCTCTTTCTTATCTGTTCATCACATCTGCTCAATGCCGCATCACCACTTGCACTGGCGACTCCCATCGGAAAAGGCGCCGCATTTTAGCATGGCCGCCAAACTTGCATTTCATCGGCCGCCACTGGCAGCCAAGCAAAAAATACCCCGCTTACGCGGGGTATTTGGGGGAGCGTCTCAAGGCGCTCATCAGAACGCCTCGCAAGAGGCTGACCTTCCTCACACCTTCACGGTGTCGGCCAGTTCCTGGTAGTCGGCGATCTCGTTGAAGTTCATGTAGCGGTACACTTCGCCGGCCTTCTGATTGAGCACGCCGATGTCGGCCATGTATTCCTCCTTGGTCGGGATGCGGCCCAGACGGGAGCAGATCGCGGCCAGTTCAGCGGAACCCAGGTAGACGTTGGAGTTCTTGCCCAGACGGTTGGGGAAGTTGCGGGTGGAGGTGGACATCACGGTGGCGCCCTCCTTCACCTGCGCCTGGTTGCCCATGCACAGCGAGCAGCCCGGCATTTCCATCCGCGCGCCGGCGGTGCCGAAGGTGCCGTAATGACCTTCCGCGGTCAGCTGTTCGGCGTCCATCTTGGTCGGCGGCGCCACCCACAGTTTCACCGGGATGTCGCGCTTGCCTTCCAGCAGCTTGGAAGCGGCGCGGAAGTGGCCGATATTGGTCATGCAAGAACCGATGAACACTTCATCGATCTTGGCGCCGGCCACGTCGGACAGGGTTTTCACATCGTCCGGGTCGTTCGGGCAGGCCACGATGGGCTCGTGGATGTCGGCCAGATCGATCTCGATCACCGCCGCGTATTCCGCGTCGGCGTCGCCCTTCAGCAGCTGCGGATTGGCGATCCAGGCCTCCATCGCCTTGATGCGGCGCTCCAGCGTGCGCGCGTCCTGATAGCCGTTGGCGATCATGGTCTTCATCAGGGTGATGTTGGAGGTCATGTATTCGATGATCGGCGCTTTGTCCAGATGCACGGTGCAACCGGCGGCGGAACGCTCGGCGGAGGCGTCGGACAGCTCAAACGCTTGCTCCACCTTCAGATCCGGCAAGCCTTCGATTTCCAGGATGCGGCCGGAGAAGGCGTTTTTCTTGCCGGCCTTGGCCACGGTCAGCAGGCCTTGCTTGATCGCGTACAGCGGAATGGCGTTGACCAGATCGCGCAGGGTCACGCCCGGCTGCATCTTGCCCTTGAAGCGCACCAGTACCGATTCAGGCATGTCCAGCGGCATCACGCCGGTGGCGGCGGCGAAGGCCACCAGGCCGGAGCCGGCCGGGAAGGAGATGCCGATCGGGAAACGGGTGTGGCTGTCGCCGCCGGTGCCCACGGTGTCCGGCAGCAGCAGGCGGTTCAGCCAGCTGTGGATCACGCCGTCGCCCGGGCGCAGCGACACGCCGCCGCGGGTGGAGATGAAGGCCGGCAGTTCCTTGTGCATCTTCACGTCCACCGGCTTGGGATAAGCAGCGGTGTGGCAGAAGGACTGCATCACCAGATCGGCGGAGAAGCCCAGGCAAGCCAGGTCTTTCAGTTCGTCGCGGGTCATCGGGCCGGTGGTGTCCTGGGAGCCGACGGTGGTCATCTTCGGTTCGCAGTAGGTGCCCGGGCGCACGCCCTGGCCTTCCGGCAGGCCACAGGCGCGGCCGACCATTTTTTGCGCCAGGCTGAAGCCCTTGCCGGAATCGACCGGGGACTTGGGCAGGCGGAATTCCGTGGACGCCGGCAGGCCCAGCGCTTCGCGCGCCTTGCCGGTCAAACCGCGGCCGATGATCAGGTTGATGCGGCCGCCGGCGCGCACTTCGTCCAGGATCACCTCGGACTTGAGCGCGAAGTCGGCGATCTTCTGGCCGGCCTTCTCGATCTTGCCTTCATACGGATAGATGTCGATCACATCGCCCATGTCCATCTTGGACACGTCCACTTCGATCGGCAGCGCGCCGGAGTCTTCCTGAGTGTTGAAGAAGATGGGGGCGATCTTGCCGCCCAGGCACACGCCGCCGAAGCGCTTGTTGGGCACGTAAGGAATGTCTTCGCCGGTGCCCCAGATCACGCTGTTGGTGGCGGATTTGCGGCTGGAGCCGGTGCCGACCACATCGCCGACGTAGGCGACCAGATGGCCTTTTTGCTTCAGGTCTTCGATGAACTGCATCGGGCCGCGCTTGCCGTCTTCTTCCGGGGTGATGCCGGGACGGGCGTTTTTCAGCATGGCGAGGTAATGCAGCGGGATGTCCGGGCGGCTCCAGGCGTCCGGCGCCGGGGACAGGTCGTCGGTATTGGTTTCGCCGGTGACCTTGAACACGGTGACGGTGATTTTATCGGCCACCGCCGGACGGCTGGTGAACCATTCCGCGTTGGCCCAGGATTCCACCACCTGCTTGGCGTGGGCGTTGCCCTTGTCCATTTTCTCCTTCACGTCGTGGAAGGCGTCGAACATCAGCAGGGTTTTCTTCAGGCCGTCGGCGGCGATCTGCGCCACGGCGGCGTCGTCCAGCAGGTCGATCAGCGGCTTGATGTTGTAGCCGCCCAGCATGGTGCCCAGCAGCTGAGTGGCCAGCTCGCGGGAGATCAGCGGGGATTGGGCGTCGCCCTCGGCCACGGCCGCCAGGAAGGAAGCCTTGACCTTGGCGGCGTCGTCCACGCCCGGCGGCACGCGATGGGTGATCAGTTCGACCAGGGTGCTTTCCTCGCCCTTGGGCGGGTTTTTCAGCAGTTCCACCAGCGCTTCCACCTGCTTGGCGGACAGCGGCAGCGGCGGGATGCCCAGCGCGGCGCGCTCGGCCACGTGTTGACGGTAAGCTTCCAGCATGACTTTTGACCTTTATGGCTTGGGTTGTTGGCAGCGTCCCCGGCAAGGCCGGGACTCCGACGCTGCGGGACAATGAGGTAAGGCTATGGCTGCGGCCATCAAGACCGCGCCGCAACGCCGGGCGGCGGCCTTGATTTCATGCCTGAAGATTACGCTGTTAGCCGTCCGCTTTCAAACGAGTTATCGCAACATAGATTGTGAGTTAAAATCACAGCATGAGCACTTACCCCCCTCTCAACACCCTGCGTATTTTTGAGGCAGCGGCCCGGCTGGAGAGCTTTTCCGCCGCCGCCGGCGAACTCTTCGTCACCCACGGGGCTGTGAGCAAGCAGATCAAGCAGCTGGAGGATTGGCTGGGCGTGCCGCTGTTCGAGCGCAGCGGCGGCAGAGTCAAGCTGACCGATCCCGGCTGGCGCTATCTGGTGCAGGTGCAGGACGGCCTGGATCTGATCGCCAACGCCACCTCCCAGCTGCTGCAGGCGGACCGCCGCCGCCGGATCAGCATCAATTCCACGCCCACCTTCGCCATGCACTGGCTGCTGCCGCGGCTGAGCCGTTTTCGCGAGCAGTTTCCGGAGCTGGAGCTGCATCTGGCCACCTCGGACCGCGACATCAGCCGGCTGGACAGTCCGTTCGACATCGCCATCCGCCGCGGCCCCGGCGATTGGCCCGGCCACATCGCCAAGCCCTTTCTGAAGGAATGGGAGCTGCCGCTGTGCGGTCCGGCGCTGCTGGCCGCCGCGCCCATCGCCAGCCCGGCGGATCTGGCGCGGCATACCCTGCTCTACGCGGACACCCGCCCCACCGCCTGGCAGCGCTGGCTGACCCTGGCCGGGGTGCCGGAGCTGAAGCCGGCCAGCGCCATGCATTTCGACAGTTTCTCGCTGGCCTTGCAGGCGGCGA
Source organism: Chromobacterium sp. Panama (assembly GCF_003052555.1). Taxonomy (NCBI): domain Bacteria; kingdom Pseudomonadati; phylum Pseudomonadota; class Betaproteobacteria; order Neisseriales; family Chromobacteriaceae; genus Chromobacterium; species Chromobacterium sp. Panama. Next base: position 1,836,576 of record NZ_QARX01000001.1, on the reverse strand, counting down.
TGGACGGCCTGGGCGTGGTGCTGGGGCCGATGCCGATGGCGCAGGCGCAGATAGACGCCGGCGTGCTGTTGTCGCCGTTGCCGGCGCCGGTGGCCACGGTGCGCGACTACTGCTGGGTGGCGCCGCGCGCGGCGGCGGAGGACGCCGCCGTCGCGGCCTTCTGCCGCTGGCTGGAGGGCGAGGCCGTCCGCCCGGACGCGGCCGCCTGAGTCAATGCGCGGAACCGAGGGGCAGGCCAATCAGCTTGAGCTCCATCGGCGCCGCGTCGCGCGGCAGCCATTTGTTGTAGATGCGCTTGAAGCTGCCGTCTTTCTTGACGGCAGCGAAGGCGGTCTGCCAGCGTTTCACTTCCGCCGCCGAGGTGCCGCGCGAAAACGCCAGGTAGAGTTCCAGCGTTTCCAGCACCCGCACCACTTCCACCGCCTCCGGCGGCTGGTGGATGTCTTTCAGCACCGAGGCCACGACGAAGCCGCCTTCCGACCACATATCGTAGCGGCCGACCAGCAGCTTCTGCGCGGTGATCTGCGGGGTGGGCGCCAGATCCACCTCGATGAAGCCGGCCGCGATCGCCGCGTCGGCGAAGATGCTGCCGCGGTAAGCGCCCACCGGCCGGTGATAAATGCCGTTGCCCAGCGCCAGCAGGCCGGCCGCCTCGCCCTTGCGCGCCAGCAGCACGGTCTGCGAGATGGCGATGGGGCCCAGCAGCGTCATCTGTTTTTCCCGGGTGTCGTTGCGCCCCACGGTGAACAGCATCACTCCGGGCGTGGTCAGCAGCTCTTTATAGCCTCGCGCCCAGGGCACCACGTCGATGGCGCTGTTGTCGTGCATGCGCGTCTGGATTTCGCGCACCACTTCCACCGCCATGCCGTCCGGCACGCCGTTGTGCTGGAATGTGATGGGCGGCCAGTCTTCGGTGTAGATGGTGATGGCCCGCGCCTGCCAGGCCGCCAGCAGCAATAGCAACGTCAATAAACCCTTAGCCATGGTCTTTCCCCGTACCGCGTGAACCCGATTTTATTCATAGCCGTTCCACGCGCCGCCTGCCTGCGATTTCCGCCCGCCCCCGCGCCTCCGGGGGCATGACGACCGCAACTCGCTTATCCGTTATAATGTGGCGGTCAAGCCGGCTCATGCCGGCATATCGAGCATTTGTTTCGCGCACCCACCCAAAGCTAAGGATTGCCATGAGCCGCATCACCCTCTCCCGCTTTTTGATCGAACAGCAACGCAAGGCCGGCACGCTGCCGCCTGAGTTGCGCCTGCTGATCGAAACCGTAGGCCGCGCCTGCAAGGCCATCAGCTATTCGGTGAACAAGGGGGCGCTGGCCGACGTGCTGGGCGAAGCCGGCACCGGCAATATCCAGGGCGAGGCGCAGAAGAAGCTGGACGTGATCGCCAACGATTACCTGCTGGACGCCAATGAATGGGGCGGCAGCCTGGCGGCGATGGCCTCCGAGGAAATGGAGCTGCCTTACCACATCCCCGGCGAATACCCGAAGGGCGAGTACCTGTTGATGTTCGATCCGCTGGACGGCTCATCCAATATCGACGTCAACATCTCGGTGGGCACCATTTTCTCCATCCTGCGCTGCCCGCAGGGCATTGACCACGCCACCGAGGGCGCCTTCTTGCAGCCGGGCACCGAGCAAGTGGCCGCCGGCTACACCGTGTACGGCCCGCAAACCCTGCTGGTGCTGACCTTCGGCAGCGGCGTCCACGGCTTCACGCTGGACCGCGAACAAGGCTCTTTCGTACTGACCCACCCGGACATGAAAGTGCCGGAAAGCACCGGCGAGTTCGCCATCAATATGTCCAATATGCGCCACTGGGACGAGCCGGTGAAACGCTATGTCGACGAACTGCTGGCCGGCAGCACCGGTCCGCGCGGCCGCGATTTCAATATGCGCTGGGTGGCGTCCATGGTGGCCGAGGTGCATCGCATCCTGACCCGCGGCGGCATCTTCATGTATCCGCGCGACGCGCGCACCCCGGACCAGGCCGGCAAGCTGCGGCTGATGTACGAAGGCAATCCGATGGCCTTCGTAGTGGAACAGGCCGGCGGCGCCGCCACCAACGGCCATCAGCGCATCATGGACATCCAGCCGCAGAAGCTGCACGAGCGGGTGGCGGTTTTCCTCGGCTCCAAGGAAGAAGTGGAACGCGTCACCGCCTACCACGCCGAGCAGCAGTAAGCGGCTCCGCCCAACAAAAAACCCTGCCGAAACCGGCAGGGTTTTTTTAATGTCGTCCGCAGGCGCTAACGCAGGCGTTCGCGCACTTCCATCAGGGCGAAGCCCAGCAGATTGCTGCCGTCCCACATGTCCGGCAGACTGGCCTGCGGGTCGTCCTCGGCCCAGCCTATGCCCCAGATGCAGTCCACCGGGCTGGCCTCCACCAGGATGGCGTCGCCGGTGCCGCGCAGGAAATCGCCCAGCGCCGGGTTTTGCTCGAACTTGGCCAGATTGCCCCGCATCACCACCTCGCAACAGCGCTGCTGCCACAAGACGGAATCAAAGCCGCGCACCTGGCGACCCAAGGCCTTGGCGTCCGCCGGCGTGGCCGCGGCCAGTATCCTGCCCCGAGTTTCCGCGTCTTCGAACAAGCGGGCTTTCTCCGCCATCATATAATGCTCGGCGCTGGCGTAGCTCACGCCGTCCAGCTCGAAGCCCACCGGAAACCACTGACTCAGGCAGCTCTTGCAGACGCCGTCCTCGTGTTTGGGCCTGTGTCCCCAGAAAAACAGAAAATCCAGCGTTTCGCCGGCCGCAGCCCGCTTGCGCAACTCGCTTACTGTCCGGATCGCCATGGTCCGCGTCCTCCACTTCCTGCGCGGCCATATGCCGCAAAAAATGCCAAGAGCCCCTCTTTGTCCGCTGTCGCCGCGGCGCTGAACATCTTCATGGCCATCACTATAAGGAGCCGGAACCGGGTTCGACAAGCGCGGCGCGAAGCCGGGCCGCGCGTGCGTCCGCCGATTTCGATGCAAACAGACGAAAACAATGATTAATTACCGCGTCGCGATGATTTCGCCGCCGCCGCCCGCATCGCGAGCGCAGTGGATACGCAACACCGCCCTACCAACATAGGTCCGTCCACCCCGCTTGCCCATAGGTAAAACTACTCAGCGCGGACGCAACCGTCCGCATTGCCACAGGACGGCGTAGCGGAGTATGTTTCCCCACATAAGCCTGTAAGCCGCTGTTGGAAAAGACATTAAAAACCCTGGGGAGACCGGCATGGCTATCGTGATCACGCTGGACGTCATGCTGGCGCAACGCAAGATCAAATCCAAGGATCTGGCGCGGGCCATCGGCATCACGCCGCACAATCTGTCGCTGTTGAAGCTGGGCAAGGTCAAGAGCCTGCGCCTGGACACGCTGGACGCGCTGTGCCGGCAGCTGGGCTGCCAGCCGGGAGATTTGTTGAGCCACTCGCCGGAAGCGGACCCGGCCGACGGAGAGCCATCGGTCTGACTCTCCGCCCTTCCCGCCTCAGCCCGCCGGCTGACGCGCGCCGCGCGTCGAGGTGCGGCCCGAGTTCAGATAGCCGGCGATGTAGTCTTGCGACACTTCGCCGTTGTAGCGGCCGTCGTCGTCCAGTACCGGCATCCAGGTCAGATTGTGCTCGTACAGGCGGGACAGCACCACGCGCAGGTTTTCGCCCGCCGCCGCGGTCACGCTCACCGGCTTGATCTTGTCCGCGCACACACCGTCCGCGCCGCGCGCGTCGCGGCGCCGGACAAAGCCCAAGGGCTGTCCGTCCGCGTCCACCACGGTCAGGTGCATCAGGTCGTTGTCGTCCATCAGGCCGTAAGCGGCCGCCAGCGGCGTGTCCAGCCGCGCGGTCAACGTTTCCTGCTGATCCGCCACCTCGCCGGCCTGCACCAGCAGCAGACGCTTGAGCGTGCGGTCCTGGCCGACGAAGCTGGCGACGAAATCGTCCGCCGGCCGCGCCAGGATCTCGTCGGAGCCGGCGCACTGCACCATGCGGCCCTGACGGAACACGGCGATGCGGTCGCCCAGCTTGATCGCTTCGTCGATATCGTGGCTGACCAGCATCACGGTCTTGCCCAGTTGACGCTGCATTTGCAGGAACTCGTTCTGGATCTGTTCGCGGTTGATCGGGTCCACCGCGCCGAAGGGCTCGTCCATCAGCAAGACCGGCGCGTCGGCCGCCAGCGCGCGGATCACGCCGATGCGCTGCTGCTGGCCGCCGGACATCTCGCGCGGATAACGTTGCAAGAAGCGGTTGGGGTCCAGAGCCACCATGCTCATCAGTTCGCGCGCCCGCTCGCGGCAGCGCTTCTTGTCCCAGCCCAGCATCCGCGGCACCACGGTGATGTTGTCCTCGATGGTCATATTGGGGAACAGGCCGATCTGCTGGATCACGTAGCCGATCTGGCGGCGCAGCGTCACGCTGTCTATGCCGGCGGTGTCCTCGCCGTTGATCAGCACCTTGCCCGAGGTGGGCTCGATCAGGCGGTTGATCATTTTCATGGTGGTGGTCTTGCCGCAGCCGGACGGGCCCAGCAGCACGCAGATTTCGCCTTCCGGCACGTGCAGATTGACCTTGTCCACCGCCTGGAAGACCTGGCCGTTTTTCTGGGTAAATTGCTTGCAGAGATTTTGCAGTTCAATCATCAACGAATTCCTTTCGGGGTCAGCGCGCGCTGAGCGCGCAGCAATAACCAGTCCATCGCGACGGCGAGCACGCTCACCGCCACCGCGCCGGCGATCAGCTTGCGAATGTCGCTCTGGCTGATGCCGTGCAATATCAAAGTGCCCAGGCCGCCGGCGCCGACGATGGCGGCAATCGCCATCACGCCGATATTCAGCACCACCGCGGTGCGGATGCCGCCGAAGATCAGCGGCGTGGCCAGCGGCAGTTCCACCCAGCGCAGGCGCTGCCAGAAGGTCAGGCCCAGGCCGCGGCCGGCTTCTCTCACGCCGGGCTCCAGATGGGTCAGCGCGGTGTGGGTGTTGCGCACGATGGGCAGCAGGGAGTACAGGAAGGCGGCGGTAATGGCCGGCACCGCGCCGATGCCCTGCCCGATCATGGAAAACAGCGGCACCATCAGGCCGAACAAGGCGATGGCCGGAATGGTCAGCACCACGGTGGCCAGGCCCAGCACCAGGCCGGCCAGCGCCTGAAAGCGGACGATCAGCACGCCCAGGGGCACGCCCAGCACCACCGCCAAACCGACGGCGATGCCCACCAGCCTCAGATGTTGTTCCGCCAAGGCGGCGATTTGCGGCAGGTCTTGCCAGATGAACTGGCAGGTTTGCAATAGGGTTTCCATGCGGCCTCCTTTAGATCAGGCCGCGCTGGCGCAGGAATTCGCTGGCGACTTCCTTCACCGGACGGTGTTCGATGTCCACTTTGGCGTTGAGCTCGGACATGGTGTCGTTGTCCAGCAGCGCGGCCAGCTTGTTCAGTTCCTCGGCCAGGCCGGGGTTGCGTTCCAGCGTATCGCGGCGCACCACCGGCGTGGCGGCGTAAGCCGGGAAATAGCCCATGTCGTCCTGCAGCACCACCAGGTCGAAGCCCTTGACGCGGCCGTCGGTGGTGTAGACCAGGCCGGCGTCGACGAAGCCGTCGCGGATGGCGTTGTAAACCAGGCCCGGGTCCATCTGGCGGATCTGCGGCCGGCTCAATTCCATGCCGTACAGCTGCTGCATCGGCTTGAGGCCGTCCGGACGCCCGGCGAACTCCATGTCGAAGCCCAGCTGCCAGCGCTTGGACGAACCGTTGTTTTCATTGACCCGCCGCGCCAGATCGGACAGCGTGCGCACGCCCTCGGCTTCGGCGCGCACGCGCTTCATCGCCAGCGCATACGTGTTGTTGAGCGGAGCCGGGTTCAGCCAGATCAGCCCCAGGGGCTCGTCCAGCTTCTTGACCGTGGCGTAAGCCTCCTCGTTGCTCATTTTCTTCTGGATGCCGTGATGGATGATCAGGCCGGTGCCGGTGTAATCCCACACCAGATCCAGTTGGCGGTTTTCCAGCGCGTTGCGCAGGATCACCGTCGCCAGGTCCGGCTTTTGCGTGACCTGGTAGCCCTTGCTGCCCAGGTACTGCGTGGTGATGTCGGACAGCAGATGCTGTTCGGTGAAGTTCTTGCTGCCCAGCACCAGGCCGGCGGCGAAGGCCGGCGCGGCGGTCAGCAAGGCCGCCAGCGTCAGCGCGCGGCGCGCCAGCCGACACCAGGGCGAAAAGGAAAGTGCTTTTGTCATAGGAGTCCTCCGTGCGAGCGCCCGCCGGAACGGGCGACAAGGGGGTTCGAATCAGGCCAGGCCGCGGGCGGCGGCCAGGCGGCCCAGGCCGGCCAGCGTCAGGTCCAGCGTCAGCGCGATCAGCGCGGTGCCGCCGGCGCCCAGCAGCAGCGCGGTATGGTTGTTCAGGTAGATGCCGGGGAAGATCAGTTCGCCGTAGCTGCTGGCGCCGATCAGGAAGGCCAGCGGCGCGGTGCCCACGTTCAGCGCCAGCGCCACCCGCACGCCGGTCAGAATCACCGGCAAGGCGTTGGGCAGCTCCACCCGCCACAGCCGTTGACGCGGGGTCATGCCCAGCGCGTCGGCGGCCTCCAGCAAGGCTGGCTGCAGGCCGGCCAGGCCGGCGTAGGTATTGCGCACGATGGGCAGCAAGGACGCCAGGAACAGCGCCACGATGGCCGGCGCGTCGCCGATGCCGACCAAGGCCATCGCCAGCGCCAGCACCGCCATGGGCGGCAGGGTGTTGCCGATATTGAAAATCTGCATCCAGTGCTCGGCGCTGCCCCGCAGCCGCTGACGGCTGAGCAGCACGCCGCTGGGCAGGCCCACGGCGAGAGCCAGCGCCATGGAGACGCCCACCAGATAGAGATGCTGCCGGCCCAGGTAGATCAGATCTTCCCGGTACTCGGTCCATACGGCTGGGCTTACACCGTAAATCAATCCCGCCGCCGCTACGGCGACCAGGATCAGCCCGATCATGCTGCGCTTGCTAAACGCTCTTTTGTGCATCTGCGTCCTCCTTGGCGAAAGCAATGGCCGGCAAGGCCACGGCGATCCGCTGTAATGATCGCGACAACTAGAGAGCTGCCAGTAAATAGACGTCCGGCGCGGGCCGGACATGAGGTGCGTTTAAGGCGAGGCTCGACGGCGCGAAACCATCGATTTTGAGTGGCGCGGTGTGCGCCTGATGAAAAACCTAATAAGTTATAACACTGTTTGTATCGAACATGCAAATTTTCTAATGTACTTCGCCGCACTTGACAGACAAGGACAAGGCCTTGAAAACGCTTTATTTCTTTCCGTTCACGTCAAACCAAATGGATAAGCTGGCCGCGCTCCGCCGCTCCGCCCTATAAGGAACGCGCGCGGCGCCGTCCCAACGGCCACTTGCCGCCCTCCCGCCCCCGGCCCACAATGCGCTGTTTCGTCCATTGCAACAATCACGGCAAAAAACATGGATAGATTGCACTTGATGACCGTATTCATCGCGGTGGCGGAAGCGGAAAGCTTTGCCGGCGCGGCGCGCAAGCTGGGCATGTCGCCGCCGGCGGTGACGCGCGCGGTGGCGGCGCTGGAGACGCGGCTGCAAGCCCGTCTGCTCAACCGCAGCACCCGCCATGTTCGCGTCACCGAGGCCGGCCAGCGTTATCTGGAGGACGCGCGCCGGGTGATCGCCTCCGCGGACGAGGCGGACGAAGCCGCCTCCGGCGGCAAGGCGCCGCCGCGCGGTTTGCTGACCGTCACCGCGCCGGCCTTGTTCGGCTTGCGCTACGTGATGCCGGGCATCAACGACTACCTGCGCCGCCATCCCGAGGTGACGGTGGACGCCTTGCTGCTGGACCGGGTGGTCAATCTGCTGGAAGAAGGCGTGGACGTGGCCATCCGCATCGGCGAACTGCCGGACTCCAATCTGCGCGCCCTGCGCGTCGGCCAGGTGCGGCGGGTGGTCTGCGCGTCGCCGGCCTATCTCGCCGAGCGCGGCGTTCCGCTCACGCCGGCGGATTTGCAGCGCCACGCGCTGATCGCCTCGCGCGGCGTGGGCTCCTGCCACGAATGGCGCTTCAGCGACGGCGGCAAGCCGCTGAGCGTCCGCCTCAAACCCCGGCTCACCGTCAGCAACAACGAGGCGGCCATCGCCGCCGCCGCGGCCGGACTCGGCGTCACCCGTCTGCTGTCTTATCAAGTGGTGCCGCAATTGGCCGCCGGCCAATTGCTGCCGCTGCTGGCCGAATACGACGATGCCAGCCAGCCCATCCACATCCTGCATCAGGAAGGCCGGCTGGCCTCGGCCAAGACCCGCGCCTTCATCGAACTGATGGCGGAGCGGCTGCGCGGCCATCCCGAGCTGCGCTAACGCCATCGACATCGCCATCCCCCTCAAGGAGATTCATCATGTTGACCCCGCTTCAAGACAAAAACGTTCTCATCACCGGCGGCACCGCCGGCATCGGCCTGGGCCTGGCCCGGGCCTTCGCCCGCGCCGGCGCGCGCGTCACCATCAGCGGCCGCAGCCGGGACAAGCTGGACGCCGCGCTGGCCCGCCTGCGCGCCGACGGCCTGAACGCCGTCGGTCGCGTCGCCGACGTGGCCCGTCCCGAGGACGTGGCCCGCCTGCTGGCGGACACCGCTGCGTCCAACGGCCTGGACGTGCTGTGCTGCAACGCCGGCATCTTCCCGTCCGCGCCGCTGGAGAGCATGAGCGCGGAGGAATGGGATCAGGTGCAGCACACCAATGTGCGCGGCAACTTCCTTTGCGTGCAGGCGGCGCTGCCCTATCTGCGCCAGGCCGAGTACGGCCGCGTGATCCTGACCTCCTCCATCACCGGCCCGGTCACCGGCTACGCCGGCTGGAGCCATTACGGCGCCAGCAAGGCCGCGCAACTGGGCTTCATGCGCAGCGCGGCGCTGGAGCTGGCGCGCGACGACATCACCATCAACGCGGTGATGCCGGGCAATGTGCTGACCGAGGGGCTGCGCGAGCTGGGCGAGGACTATCTGGACAAGATGGCGGCGGCGGTGCCGCTGCGGCGGCTGGGCAGCGTGGACGACATCGCCAACGCCGCGCTGTTCTTCGCCAGCAAGGAGGCGGGCTTCATCACCGGCCAGACCCTGATCGTGGACGGCGGCCAGGTCTTGCCTGAGTCTCTGGACGCGCTGACCGGCTAGCCCTGGTAGACATCCGGCCGGTGCAGCTCCATATAACGCTCAGGGTGTTCCAGCGCGGCGAAGCCGAAGGGCCGGTAGACCGCGTGGGCGTTGGAGGTCACCAGCACGATGCGACGCAGCCGGGCCAAGGCCGGCTCGGCCGCGACGCCGCGCATCAGCTGCCGCGCATAGCCGCGGCCGCGGTGCTCCGGCGTCACGAACACGTCGCACAGATAGCCGAAGGTGGCCAGATCGGTCACCACGCGGGCGAAGCCCACTTGCCGCCCGTCCAGATAGGCGCCGAAGCACAGCGAGCCGGCGATGGCCTGCTCCACCGTGGCGCGCGAAATGCCCTTGGCCCAGGGCGCGTGATCGTGCAAGAAGGCGTGGATCAGCGCCAGGTCCAGCCGGCGCTTGTCGGTGGAAATCTCCAGTTCAGCCTCCTTCATCGCGGCGCGGTCCTCTTGTTCAGTTGGACGGCCAGCCAGCCGCGCGCGGCGTCCAGTTTGCCGGCGTAAGTGTTCAAGGCCAGCGCGGCGACGATCAAGGCCGACGCGACGATGCTGAGCGCGTCGTAATGTTCATGCAGGATCCAATAGCCGCCCAGCAGGCCGAAAACCGGGCTGAGCAGCGAAAACGGTGCCACCAGCGTGGCCGGATACAGGCTGAGCAACTTGCCCCAGCTGCCCAGCGCAAACAGGGTGCCGACCAGGGCCAGGAACAACAGCGCCAGCGTGGCGGTCCAGCCGAAGCCGGCCACGGCGCTCCAGGCCGCCGCCGGCCCGCCCTCCAGCGCGAAGGACAGCAGCAGCAGGGGCAGCGGCGGCACCAGGCTCATCCACACCGTGAAGGCGAACATGTCCACCTTGCCGGCGCGCTTGAGCTCCACATTGCCCCAGGCGAAGCCGGCCGAGCCGATCAAGGCCAACGCCAGCGGCAGCAAGGGCAAGGCGTCCTGGTAGCGGGCGTAGCCCAGCAGCAAGACGCCCAGCAACGCCAGCGCCATCACCGCCTTTTGCAGCCGGGAGCGCGCTTCGCCCAACAGCAGACTGGCCAGCAGCAAGGTGATGAACACCTGCAACTGGGCCAGCACCGACACGATGCCGGCCGGCATGCCCAGCTTGATGGCGGAAAACAGGCCGGCGAACTGGATCACGCCCAGGCACAGCCCGGCGCGCAGATACCAGCGCCAGGGTAAGGACGGCCGCGTGAACCACCAGGCCCCGACCGCGAACACCACCACGAAGCGCAGCGCCGCCAGCAAAAGCGGCGGACACTCGGTCAGCCCTATCTTCACCACGATGAAGCTCAGGCCCCAGATGGCCGCCACCAGCACCGCCAGCAATACGTGTCGTATCTTCATGATGTCGTCGCCTCTTGTTCCAGCGCGGCGATGGCGCGCCGGCAGGCTTCCAGGAAAAAGTCCAACTCGGCTTCCGCCACGTTCAAGGGCGGCAGCAAGCGCAGCGCGGCGGCGTCATGCGCCGCCGGCACCGTCAGCACGCCTTCTTGCAGCAATTGCAGCCACAGCAGGCCGGCGGCGCCCTCGCCCAGCCGGTCTTGCGCCGCCGGGCCGGCGCGCAGCGCCAGCATCAGGCCCTGGCCCTCCAGCTCGAAGCCCTCCAGCCCGGCCTCCCGCCAACGCCGCCGCAAGGCCCTGCCGCTCTCCCGCGCCCTCGCCGGCGCGTCCAGCTGGCGCAACAGCTCCAGCATGCGCAGGCCGCAGCTCAAGGCCAGCCGGTTGCCGCCGAAGGTGGAGCCGTGGATTTTGGCGCAGCCGGGCCGGGCGAACACCGCCTGGTAAATGTCTTGGCGGAACAGCAGCGCCGACACCGGCAGCACGCCGCCGCTCAGGCCCTTGGCGACAATCAGCAGGTCCGGCGCCGGCGCGCCCAGTGCCTGATAGGCGAACCAGGCGCCGCAGCGGCCCAGGCCGGACAGCGCCTCGTCGTAGATCAGCCGCGCGCCGTGGCGGCGGCACAAGGCGGCCAGCTCGGCCAGATCCTCGCCGCGCCAGGCGCGCGCGCCGGCGCTGCCCTGCACCGGCTCCAGCAGCACCGCGGCCACGTCGCCGCGCGCCAGCTCCGCCGCCGCCGCGGCCAGATCGCCCCAGGGCAAGACCGCGCAGTCCTCGCGCCGCGGCAGGCCCTGCCGCCAGAAATCGCCGCCGGCCAGCTCGGTGGCTTCCAGGGTCAGCCCGTGAAAGCCGCCGTCGAAACTCAAGGCGCGCCGCCGGCCGCCGGCCATCCGCGCCAGCTTCAGCGCGCCCTCCACCGCCTCCGCGCCGGTGCTGGCGAACAGGGCCTTGCCGTCGGCGAAGCCGGCCAGCGTCAGCAGCGCCGCGGCCAGATCGCCGGCCAGGCCGGAAAAGCCCAGCGGATGCAGATTGGGCGCGGGATCGAACAGGTCTTCCGCCAGGCCGGACAGCAGCGCCTGCGGGCGATGTCCCAGCGCCGCCGCGCCGTAGCCGGCGACGAAGTCCAGCCAGCGCCGGCCGTCCTCCAGCCGCAGCCAAGCGCCCTCCGCCTCCAGCGGCCGGGCGTCCAGCCCGCACTGCCTCAGCGTTTCCAGCCAGGCCGGATTGACGCTGGCGGCGTAGGCGGCTTGCGTCGCCGCGCGTTCAGCCGGCGACGGCATAGCCGTCCAGCGAGCAGACGGCCAGCTGCGCCTGCGGACCGTAGAAGTCCGCCACCTGGTCCATCGCCCGCAGATTGAGCTCCAGCAGATACGCCAGATTGGCCTCTGCGCGCTGCTGCGTCCGCGGCGACAAGGCGCTGATTTCGCGGAAGAACAGCCGGGACAAGGCGGCGTGGTTGAGCTCCAGATTCAAATCGTCGTGGCGCTTGGCCACGCGCTGGTAATCGGCGCGGAACTCCACCAGCGACTCCAGCCGCTCGTGCACCGGATTGTCCACGCCCAACATGCCCTCGGTGACCATGATGGAGCTCAGATAGCCGATGGGGTCGTAACGGCCCAGCACGGTGAAGGCGTCGACATAGGCCTGGAACAAGGGCAGCGGCAGCGCCTGGTCCAGCCAGGCCGGCGGCACGCCCAGCGCTTCGCAGGTGGCGCGCTCGTAGACTTCGTGGCCCAGCTCCTCCTGGAAATAACGGTAGACCCGTTGCTTCAGCGGGCTGCGCAGCCGCTTGGACATCAGCGGCGCGATGATTTCCACGAAGCGCTGGGTGACGTGGTATTGCTCGATGAACAGGCCTTGCACCAGGGGGCCGAAGCCGGCGTCGGCGGCGTTCACCCTGCGCACATAGCGCGATTCGCCCAGCTCGGCCAGGCCGTCCAGCGCAAACTGCTCGGCGCGGCGCATGAAGTTGACGCCGCTGTCCACCGCCGAGGCCGGCTCGCGGCAGAGGAGCCGCCGCCGCGCCTCGGGCTTGGGCGCCAGCAGCAGCAGATCCACCAGGCACAGCGCATAGGCCTCCAGATGCGCCGGGCAGTAAAAGCCTTCGCTGGACGGCATCTCCGCCGCGCCGGCCTCGCGGCGGCTGAGCCCGACGAAGCCGGCCCCGTCGGCGAAGCCGTTGAGCACCCGCCGCCACAGCGTCAGCGCCTGCGGCAGATTGTCGGCCAGGTACAGCTTTTGCAGATAGAAGGTTTGCAGCGCGAAATTGTCCCGCCACTCCGGCGCGCCCGCCTCGTCTATGCAAAAGGCGTCAGCCTGCGGCGCCGGCTCGTCCAGCAGGCGCAGCATGTTCAGCACCACCGGCGCGTAAGCGCCGCGCGCCGCGCCGGCGGTGGCCGCCAACAACTTGTCCACGCAGCGGCGGCTCAGCGCCTCCCACTGCCGGCGCTGCCGCTCCAGCGCCGCCGGGTCCGCCGGCGCGTCGCGGATCAGCGACAGCGCGTCCAGCTGTTCCGCCAGCGACAGCTGCCAGGACGGCGCCGATCCGGCGTGGATGTCGAACCAGATTTCCGCGTCCGGATTGGCCATCGCCAGCACGCTGTCCAGCACCCGGCCGCCGTCCACGCCGGAAAACTGGATTTCATACTCCTTGGCGTCCGCTGCCAGCACCACGGTCTGGCCGTCATCGGCCAGATGGGCGCTGAAGGGCACCAGGTGGGGCGCGCGATAATGAGTGACTTGCCAGGCTTCCATCGTTCTCTCCTTGGCTGCCGTCTCGAGGACTACTGCGGGGGATTACAAATAGAGCCGCGGCATCAAGGCGTCCGGCCGGCTGTAGTAATCGACGATTTCCTCGTCCTGCAACGCCATGGTTTCTATGGTCAGCACCAAGTTTTTCTCCACCACCAGCTGCTCCTCGCGGCTGATGGCGCTGATGTCCTGCAGCAGTTCGGAGGTGATGTCGTCGTGCCCCAGCGTATCGTTGAGGTAGGCGTGGCGCAGCAGCGGCTCCCAAAAGCCCTTGTCCAGTCCCGCGCGTTCGCAACAGCGCACCAGCGCGCGGTTGAACTCGTCGCCGGGCATCTCGAACAGAAACAACACGCTCTTGAACGACAGCAGATGCTGACGCGCGAACACGCCCAAGGCCGCGCACAAGGCGAAGGTGGACGGCAGGGGCTGCAGATGGTCCAGGCCCTCCACTTCCATGTCCACGCTGGCCAGGCTCTCGGCCAGCATCTGATCGTGATCCAGCTCCGACACCAGGAAGCGCTGGATGCTGCGCTGGTTCTGCCGGCTGTCCGCGTGCGACAGCGCGGAGGCGATCAGGCCCGGCGCCGCGCGCACCAGGTAGTAATACTCCAGCGCGTAGCCGATCAGCACATTGCGCGGCGCGCTGCCGTCGGACAGCATGCCGTACAGCCGGGAATGGCCGCGCTTGCGCATCGCCCTTTGCGCCAGATTGCGCAGCCGGGTGTTGAACTCGCAACCGGACAGCGCGTCGTCCGGCAATTCGAAGCTGGCCTCGGTCACCAGGCCCAGGCGGTCCAACTCCTCCAGCAGGCCGGGAATCGTCCCCGCCAATTCCGGATGGGCGGCGCGCAGCGCCGACATGCTGGCCGGCGCGCGCTGCAGATCGTCCAGCAGGGCCAGCAATTGCAGCCGCCCTTCGTCAGCCACTTGCAGATCGCAGGACTGCTCGCGGTACAGCAGGGCCACGCCGCCGTCCTGCGGCTGGATTTCCACCCCGGGCCGCAGCGCCGGGTAACGAAACAGATCATGGGTGCCGGGGCCGTGCATAGTGCCTCCTCAATAATGCTCGATGCGGCGCAGCAAGGTGTCGGCGTGCAGATAATGCCGCCAGACCGCGCTGTAGAAAGCGTCGTAGAGCTCGACGAACAAATGGGTTTGCGCCAGCAGGCGCCGCGCCGTTTCCTGATCCACCACCGGGATCTGCGCGAAGATCTTGCGGGTCAGGCTGCCGTGCTCGCCCTTCAGATTGATGTCCGAGTGCGCCTTCACCGGGCGCAGGAAATCCGCGTCCACGCCCAGCCGGTAGGCGGCGTCCAGGAAGGAGTCCTGACGGATGTCCTTGCCTTCCAAAATGCCCAGCGTGGTGAAGAAGAACAGCGGATCGTTGTGCGACCAATAGGCCAGCGCATTGCACAGCGCCATGGTCTGCGGCAGCGGCACGGCGTGCGCCAGGTCCTCGCGGCTGATGCCGATGCGGTTCAAGGCCTGCAGCAGCAGCTCGTCGTGGCCGTACTCCTCGGCGAAGAAGGCGTTCATCGCCAGCCGCGCCTGGGTATTGGGCACATAGGACAGCACCGGCGCGTCGAAATAGCTTTCGCGGAACAAAAAGTGATAGTTCTCTATCACCATGCCGTGGAACACCCGCTCCGGAATATCCCCCGGCTGGCTGGCGTTCTGGCAATGGGTCCAGAACGGATTGCGGTACAGCGTCTGGTAGAGCAGGCGGTTGGACAGGTCCTCCACCTCCAGCAGCACTTCCAGCCCGGTCTTGCCGCGCGCCGGCGCCAGCGGGCGGATCACGCCGTAGTTTTCCAGGCTGACCAGCAAACGACGCACCTCGTCGGCGGACTGGCGCGGCAGGAGGCGCTCCGCGTCCCGCTGGCTGCAGCCGCCGGCCAGGCGCGCCATCAGCGCGCTGACCTCCTCCGTGCTGGCAAGGCCCGCGGAAATCTCCAATTCCTCGTCGCCGGCGGTTTTGACCACCAGCGGCGATTGCGAAATCACATCGCCGTTCAGGCAAAAACGAAGATCGGACGGATGGGACACAAAGGAGTCTCCTCTTAAAGATGAGCGCGGCCGCCGGCAAGCCGGCGGCGCGGAATCCGGATCGGCCCAGGGCTTTGCGCCTGAAACGGCGGCCCCGTTCCTACCCGATTACAAGTGGACCGGCACCAGGACCGGACGCGGATTGCGGGGTTTGACCACAACCACCGCTTCTTGCGTGCTGGCTTGCATTTGGCTCTCCTTGGCTTAAGAGAAAACAAAAACGCCCTTTTGCAGGCCTCCCTATCTTATGCCTGCCGCCGCAATGCAGAAACGCCTGAAAACTGACACAAATAACTGTTTTTAAATATCATTCTTAAAATGCGCCCAGCTCGTCGAAACGAAAATCTCAAATGCGGGCGCGCTTACGCCGCAGCGCACGATTGACGCCGGGGCAACAATCTATATGCTGGCAGGGTCTTCCGTTCCCGCCTTAGTCGCTTGAATCCGGCATCAAACGGGCATCCCAAACGCATGCCGGGCCGCCAAAACGGCGGGAATCGGACAGATGAACAAATAGAAAGCCCCCAAGGGCCTGCCAAGCACTCATGAAGAAGGCGTCCGCGCCCTTCACCGCTCTGCAAATAGGGAAATAGCAATGAGAAAGATCCAACCGCAATTGTTGGCCGCGGCCTGCTGCGCCGCTTTCGCCGTCTCCGTCCAGGCCGCCGGCACCCTGGTCTACTGCTCCGAAGCCAGCCCGGACGGCTTCGACTCCGCCCAGTTCACCTCAGGCACCACCTTCGACGCGGCCGGCCACGCGCTGTTCGACCGTCTGGTGGGTTTCGAGAAAGGCTCGACCAAGGCCATTCCCAGCCTGGCCACCTCCTGGAGCGCCTCGCCGGACGGCAAGGTCTACACCTTCAAGCTGCGCCAGGGCGTGAAGTTCCACACCACCGACTATTTCAAGCCGACGCGCGACTTCAACGCCGACGACGTGGTGTTCACCTTCATGCGCATGTTCGACAAGAACCACCCCTTCCGCAAAGCCTACAACACGGAATTCCCCTACGCGGTGGACACCGGCCTGGCCAGCAACGTCAGCGCCGTGGAAAAAGTGGACGCGCAGACGGTGCGCTTCGTCTTGAAAGCGCCGGACGCGGACCTGGCGATCAAGATCGCCATGCCCTTCGCCTCCATCCTGTCCGCCGAATACGCCGAGCAGCTGCTCAAGGCCGGCCGCGCCGCCGACATCAACCAGAAACCGGTGGGCACCGGCCCCTTCATCTTCAAGCGCTACCAGAAGGACGCCCAGATCCGCTACGCCGGCAACAAGGCTTACTGGGACAAGAGCGCGGTGAAGGTGGACAATCTGGTGTTCGCCATCGCCACCGATCCCTCGGTGCGCTACCAGAAAATGAAGGCCGGCGAGTGCCAGATCATGTCCTATCCGCGCCCCAGCGATCTGGCGGTGATGAAGACCGATCCCAAGCTGAAAATGCTGACCGCGCCCGGTTTCAATATCGGCTACCTCAGCTACAACCTGGACAAGCCGCAGTTCCAGAAGCGCGAGGTGCGCCAGGCGCTGGACATGGCGATCAACCGCCAGGCCATCATAGACGCGGTCTACCAGGGCCAGGGCCAGGCCGCCAGCAACCCCTTCCCGTCCTCGCTGTGGTCCTACAACAAGAGCCTGAAGAACGCGCCCTATAATGTGGCCGCCGCCAAGGCGCTGCTGGCCAAGGCCGGCTACCCCAACGGCTTCGAGCTGAGCTTGTGGGCAATGCCGGTGCAACGGCCGTACAACCCCAACGCCAAACTGATGGCGGAGATGATCCAGTCCGACTGGGCCAAGATCGGCGTCAAGGCCAAGATCGTGTCCTATGAATGGGGTGAATACCTGAAGCGGATGAAGCGCGGCGAGCACGACGCCGGCCTGATGGGCTGGACCGGCGACTACGCCAGCCCGGACAACTTCCTGGGCGTGCTGCTCAGCTGCGAGGCGGTGAACGGCTCCAACTACTCGCGCTACTGCAATAAGGAGTTCGACGCGCTGATCATCAAGGCCCGCACCCTGAACGACCAGGCCGAGCGCGCCAAGCTGTACTCGCAGGCGCAAACCCTCTTCAAGCGCGATCTGCCGTGGACCACCATCGCCCACTCCATCATCAATCAACCGATGCGCAAGGAAGTGAACGGCTTCAAGATCAGCCCCTTCGGCGATTATCAGTTCAGCGGCGTCAGCGTCAAATAAGTCATCAAGTCTCCAGCGGGCGTCGCTTTGCGGCGCCCGCTTTTTTTCCGCTCCCTCGCAGGCCCAGCTTCAAGCCCTCCCCCCCGAACAACCCGCTTTATTTTTCCTCATAAAACAGATAATTAATAAATTTATTTTATAAGCCAAGCAAGCAAAACCGTCTGACTTCATCCAATGAGCCGCATTTGATTGAGCTCAAGCATTTCTCGGCATTTTCAGACTTTTCCTGATTCACACCCACG
>NZ_QARX01000001.1:1685306-1818755 GCF_003052555.1 Chromobacterium sp. Panama | reverse complement strand
GCGCGGGCCGCGGTTGTCGCCGGCGCCGGCCGGACGACGGTCGTCGCGGCGCGGTTCTTCGCGGCGAGCCGGCGGCTCAGCGGCGCGCACCGGCTCGGGAGCCGGCGGCGGTTGCAAGGCGGCCTGGCGCGCGGCCTGGCGGCGCTCTTCGCGCTCGATCTTTTCGCGCATCAGCGCTTCCTGACGGGCGCGGAAAGCGGCCTGGCGCTTTTCCTCGGCTTCGCGAGCGGCGATTTCTTCCGGGCTCAGGATGGAGGCCACGGTCGGACGCTGCGCCGGAGCGGCCGGCTTGGGAGCGGCCGGTTTGGCGGCTTCCTGGCGCGGCGCTTCAGCCGGCTTGGGCTCGGGCTTGGCTTCCGCGGCTTGTGGAGCCGGTTCCGGCTTGGGCTCGGGCTTGATTTCCGGTTTCGGTTCGGGCTTGGCTTCCACCGCCGGAGCCGGCGCCGGTTCCGGCGCCTTCACCGGCTCGGCCGGGCTGGACTCGGCCGCGGCGGGCTGAGCCGCGGACGCCTCTTCCGGACGCACCACGAAGCGCTTCTTGCGGGTCTCCACCTTGACGGTGCTGCCGTCGGCGGTCTTGATCTCGCTGGTGGACTTGCGCGTCAGGGCGATGCGCGACTCTTCGTCGCGCGCGCCGTGGGAGCGCTTCAGATAGTCAAGAAGCTGGGACTTGTCTTGCGCGGATAGCGCGTCATCCGGCGAGCGTTTGCTCACGCCGGCCGCGCCCAGCTGTTCCAGCAGGCGTTCCGGTGTGAGGTTAAGCTCACTGGCAAATTGTTTTACGTTTGTCAAAACCATGCGTCTTCCCAAATTCTGTAAATTCTTTCCGGACAGGCCTTACTGGTCGAACCAGTGCTCGCGCGCCTTCATGATGACGGCGCGGGCGGTCTCGGCCTCCATGCCGGTCATGTCCACCAGATCGTCCACGGCCAAATCGGCCAGATCGTCGCGGGTGATCACGCCGCCTTCGGCCAGCTTGCGAACCAGCTCGGCGTCCAGGCCCTCGATATCGCGCAGGCCATCGGAAACGCTTTCCACCTTTTCTTCGGACGCAATAGCCTGTGTCAAAAGAGCGTCACGCGCGCGGATGCGCAGATCGTTGACCAGCTCCTCATCAAACCCTTCAATCTCCAGCATCTCCGCAATCGGCACATACGCCACTTCTTCCAAAGCGGCAAAGCCTTCTTGCACCAGTACGGCGGCGACGTCTTCGCTCACGCCCAGGGCGCTCACGAACAGATCACGCACGGCGGCGTCTTCCGCCTGATGCTTTTCTTCAGCCTCGGCAACGGTCATGATGTTGAGGTACCAGCCGGTCAACTCGGCGGCCAGCTTGACGTTCTGGCCGCTGCGGCCGATGGCCAGCGCCAGTTGCTCCTCCTCCACCACCACGTCCATGCTGTGGTTGTCTTCGTCCACCATGATGCGGCTAACTTCAGCCGGCGACAGCGCGTTGATCACGAACTGAGCCGGTTCCGGCGCCCACAGCACAATGTCGATGCGCTCGCCGCCCAGCTCCTGGCTGACCGACTGAACGCGGGAACCGCGCATGCCGATGCAGGTGCCCTGCGGATCGATGCGCGCGTCGTTGGCCTTGACGGCGATCTTGGCGCGCATGCCGGCGTCGCGCACGGCGGCCTTGATCTCCAGCAGGCCTTCGTCGATTTCCGGCACTTCCAGCTCGAACAGCTTGGTCAGGAAATCCGGAGAGGTGCGCGACAGCACCAGCTGCGGGCCGCGACCCAGACGATCGATGCGCAACAGGAAAGCCTTGACGCGGTCGCCCACGCGCAGGTTTTCCTTGGGGATCATCTGATCGCGCGGCAGCACCGCTTCCAGCTTGCCGCATTCCACGATGGCGTTGCCGCGCTCGATGCGTTTGATGGTGCCGGTCACCAGGTGCTCGCGGCGCTGCAGGAACTCGTTCAGCAGCTGCTCGCGCTCAGCGTCGCGAATGCGTTGCAGGATCACTTGCTTGGCGGTTTGCGCGCCGATGCGGCCAAACTCCACCGCCTCCATCGGCTCCTCGATGAACGCGCCCACTTCAATGCGCGGATCGCGCTCGCGCGCGTCGATTACGCCGATTTCCTTGCTTTCCGATTCCAGCAGTTCGTCTTCCACCACCAACCAGCGGCGGAAGGTCTGATATTGACCGCTGTGGCGGTCGATTTCGACGCGCACGTCCATCTCGTCATCGGTAAACTTTTTCTTGGTTGCCGAGGCAAGCGCCATCTCAAGGGCGGAGAACACCACATCCTTGCTGACATTCTTTTCGCTCGCCAGGGCATCCACCAGCAACAAAATCTCGCGACTCATTCATTCCTCTCCGATTTTTGTCCTTTTGCGTGGCTTATGGCCGTCCAGACATCAAAACTCAGGCTCCAGCCTGGCCTTGTCGATATTGGCAAACGGAATCGCCACGATGCGGCCATCCACATCCAGCTTCACAGAGTCTTCCTCGACCCCGGCAAGACGACCGGTAAATTTCTTCTGCTGCTCGATCGGCATGCGCGTCTTGATCTTGGCAAGCTTACCGGCGAAGCGGACGAAATCAGCCTCTTTCTTCAGCGGACGGTCCAAGCCCGGCGAAGACACTTCGAGTCGCTCGTAGTCGATGTTCTCGACCATGAAAAGGCGGGTGAAGTGATTGCTCACCTGGACGCAATCTTCCACGGTGATGCCACCCGGCTTGTCGATAAAAACGCGAAAACCGCCCCCTGGGGTCATTTCGAAATCGACCAACTCGTAGCCCAGACCCGGCAGGGTGTTTTCCAGCAGCAAACGAACATCCATTGCTTTTTCCACAAATAAAAAATGGGCGAAACGCCCATCCCTAACCGACGCGATTGTAACCTATTCCATTGAAAAAGAAAACCGGCGAACCGCCCGCCTCCAACGGGACCGGACGGCTGTTTGCGCCGGACTTCTTTGCGAGCGGTTCCAGTTACGGTACATTACCGGGCACTCAAACAGCAGTTTGACGTCATGAGCGGCCAAGCCGCCGCGACATAACAAATATATAGTCACCAAATAGGTACGACGCCCGCCGGCGCGCGATACGCTGGCGCGACTCTCGTTAACCAGCACGATGGAGAAACCGGGATTTATGGAAAAGGTGTGGCTCAAAAACTACCAGCCGGGCGTAGCTCACGAAATCGACATCAACCAGTTTCAATCCGTGGTCGAAGTCTTCGACCGCAGCGTCAAGAAATTCCATGACCGCCCCGCCCTGGCCTGCATGGGCAAAGAACTCAGCTACCGCGAGATGGACCAGCTCTCCGGCCAGTTCGCCTCCTATCTGCAGCATGAGCTGAAGCTCCAGAAGGGCGACCGCGTGGCGGTGATGATGCCCAATCTGCTGCAATATCCGGTCGCGGTGTTCGGCACCTTGCGCGCCGGCGGCACCGTGGTCAACGTCAATCCGCTGTACACCCCGCGCGAGCTGGAGCATCAGCTGAAGGACTCCGGCGCGGAAACCATCGTGATCCTGGAGAACTTCGCCAACGTGCTGGAGCAGGTGCTGCCGCGCACCCAGGTCAAGCACGTGATCGTGGCCTCCATCGGCGAGATGCTGGGCTTCGCCAAGGGCATGCTGGTCAACTTCGTGGTGCGCAAGGTCAAGAAGATGGTGCCGCCGTGGCGCCTGCCCGGCCATGTCCGCTTCAGCGACGTTCTGTCCCGAGGCGCGCGCGCGCCCTACCGGCCGGTGAAGCTGGGCCACGACGACATCGCCTTCCTGCAATACACCGGCGGCACCACCGGCGTCTCCAAGGGCGCGATGCTGGTTCACCGCAATATCGTCGCCAATATGCTGCAAGCCGGCGAATGGGTGAAGCCGGTGATCCGCCCGGGACAGGAAATCATCGTCACCGCGCTGCCGCTCTATCACATCTTCTCCTTGACCGCGAATCTGATGGTGTTCACCGAAGTGGGGGCGCTCAACATCCTGATCACCAATCCGCGCGACATCCCCGGCTTCATCAAGGAAATGGGCAAGTACCCGATCACCTGCATGACCGGGGTCAACACCCTGTTCAACGCGCTGCTGAACAATCCGGAATTCGCCAAGCTCGACTTCTCCACCTGGCGCCTGGCGCTGGGCGGTGGCATGGCGGTGCAAAAAGCGGTGGCGGACAAGTGGAAGCAAGTGACCGGCGTCACCCTGGTGGAAGCCTACGGCCTGACCGAGGCCAGCCCGGCCGTGTGCATGAATCCGCTGGATCTCGCCGCCTACAACGGCACCATCGGCGTGCCGGTGCCCTCCACCGAGATGCAGCTGCGCGGCCCCGAGGGCGAGGAAGTGGCCCCCGGCGAGCAGGGCGAGCTGTGCATCCGCGGCCCTCAGGTAATGAAAGGCTATTGGAACCGCCCGGACGAAACCGCCAAGGTGCTGAGCCCGGACGGCTTCCTCGCCACCGGCGACATGGCCATGCTGACGCCGGACGGCTTCGTCAAACTGGTGGACCGCAAGAAGGACATGATCCTGGTGTCCGGCTTCAACGTTTACCCCAACGAGATCGAAGACGTGGTGGCCGGCCACGCCGGCGTGCTGGAAGTGGCCTGCATCGGCGTGCCGGACGACAAGTCCGGCGAGGTGGTCAAGGTCTTCGTGGTGCGCAAAGACCGCGCGCTGACGGAAAAAGACATCATCCAGCACTGCCGCGACAATCTGACCGGCTACAAGGTGCCCAAGCTGGTGGAATTCCGCGACGAGCTGCCCAAGACCAATGTCGGCAAGATTCTGCGCCGCGCGCTGCGCGACGAGAACAGCGGCGCCAAACCCGCCTGATCCATGCGGACGCCATGAAATCGCCGCCGCCCGCGCTGTCGGGCGGCGTTTTTTTTGGGCGCGGGCCGGCTACACTTTAAAAGAACCGTTCCATTGATAAACCTTGCCGCTTCGGGTGCACGATTATGTTGATGCTGCCGTTTTTCAAATTGATGGCCGAACGCCGCGCCAGCGATCTGTTCTTCACCAGCTTCTCCCCGCCGATGATCAAGCAGAACGGCGAGCTGCTGCCGATGAACGAAAAACCGCTGACCGCGGACATGGTCAAACAGCTGGCCTACAGCCTGATGAGCGAAGAGGAAATCGGCGTCTTCGAACAGGAACGCGAAATGAATCTGGGCCACCCGGTGCCCGGCCTCGGCAGTTTCCGCATCAATATCTTCTGGCAGCGCGGCTCGGTGGGCATGGTGGTGCGCTACATCCTGCCCAATATTCCGTCGCTGGAGCATTTGCAGCTGCCGCCGGTGCTCAGCGAACTGATCAAGCTCAAGCGCGGCCTGATCCTGGTGGTCGGCTCCACCGGTTCCGGCAAAAGCTCCACCGTGGCGGCCATGCTGCAAACCCGCAATCAGAGCATGAGCGGCCACATCCTCACCGTGGAGGACCCGATCGAATTCCTGTTCCGCCACGACAAGTCCATCGTCAACCAGCGCGAAGTGGGCTTCGACACCCTCTCCTACGCCCGCGCGCTGAAAAACGCGATGCGCGAGGCGCCGGACGTGCTGATGATAGGCGAGATCCGCGACCCGGAAACCCTGACCCAGGCGGTGACCTACGCCCAGTCCGGCCATCTGTGCATTTCCACGCTGCACGGCAACAACAGCTATCACATGCTGAGCCGGGTCATCAACTTCTTCCCGGCGGAAAGCCGCGCCGCCTTGCTGATGGACCTGTCCTCCGCGCTGAAGGCGGTGGTTTCGCAACGGCTGATCCCCACGGTGGACGGCGCCCGGGTGCCGGCGATCGAAATCCTGATCAACACCGCGCGCATTTCGGAGTTGATCCGAAACGGAGAGATAGACAAAATCAAGGAAGCCATCGAAAGCAGCATGAGCGATGGCTCGCAAACCTTCGAACAGGCGTTGTACCGGCTCTACAGCACGGGGCGCATCAGCCTGGACGAGGCCCTGAGAAACGCCGACTCGCCCACCAACTTGTACTGGTTGATCAATCAGAGCAAGGAAAAAGCGGCAAGCGGCGACGATAAGCAAGCCGGCGGCGAGCCGCCAAGCTTCGACAGCATCAAACTGGACCTGTAAACCCACCCATGATTACTCTTTACGGCATACCCAATTGCAGCACCGTCAAAAAAGCGCGCCAATGGCTGAGCGACAACGGCCTCGACTACCACTTCCATGATTTCAAGAAACAAGGCGCGGACGCCGCCAGCCTGGAGCGCTGGGCCGCCGCGGTCGGCCTCGCCAAGCTGATCAACCGCCAGGGCACCACCTGGCGCGCGCTGCCGGACGAGGTCAAGGCCGGCGCCGAGCAACTGCCGGCCGCGCTGGCCTTGATGCAGGCCAATCCCTCTGTGATCAAGCGCCCGGTGCTGGACGCCGGCGGCAAGATCAGCGTCGGCTTCGTCGAAGCCGACTGGGCGGAGCGCCTGCTGAAATGAGCGCAACCTTAGAATTGGCGCGGCAGCTGATCCGGCTGGATTCGGTCACCCCGCGCGACCAGGGCTGCCAGGAATTGATGATCGCCCGCTTGGAAGCCATAGGCTTTCGCGTGGAGCGCATGCGTTTCGGCGAGGTCGACAACTTCTGGGCCCGCC
The DNA here is from genome assembly GCF_003052555.1 of Chromobacterium sp. Panama. Taxonomy (NCBI): domain Bacteria; kingdom Pseudomonadati; phylum Pseudomonadota; class Betaproteobacteria; order Neisseriales; family Chromobacteriaceae; genus Chromobacterium; species Chromobacterium sp. Panama. Next base: position 1,812,192 of record NZ_QARX01000001.1, on the reverse strand, counting down.
GCGGCGACGCAGCTCCGCTGGTCTGCTTCGCCGGCCACACCGACGTGGTGCCCACCGGTCCGCTGGAGCAATGGGACAGCCCGCCCTTCGAACCTACCATCCGCAACGGCCTGCTCTACGGCCGCGGCGCCGCCGACATGAAAGCTTCGCTGGCCGCCTTCGTCACCGCCTGCGAAGACTTCGTCGCCCGCCATCCCGGACACCCCGGCTCCATCGCCCTCCTGATCACCTCGGACGAGGAAGGCGTGGCGGTGGACGGCAGCGTCAAGGTGGTGGACGCGCTGGAGGCGCGCGGCGAAACCATAGATTATTGCATCGTCGGCGAGCCCACCTCGGACCAGGCGCTGGGCGACACCATCAAGAACGGCCGCCGCGGCTCGCTGTCCGGCCATTTGATCGTGCACGGCATCCAGGGCCACATCGCCTATCCGCACCTGGCCAAGAACCCGGTTCACCTGATGGCGCCGGCGCTGGCCGAACTGGCGGAGACGCGCTGGGACGAGGGCAATGCCTTTTTCCCGCCCACCAGCTGGCAGGTGTCCAACATCCATGCGGGCACCGGCGCCAGCAACATCATTCCCGGCCATTGCGATATCCGCTTCAACTTCCGCTTCTCGCCGGAGAGCAGCGCGGAATCGCTGAAGGAACGCGTCTGCGCCATTCTGGACCGCCACGGCCTGGGCTATGAGTTGCACTGGCAATTGTCCGGCCAGCCTTTCCTGACGCAGCCGGGCAAGCTCACCGAGGCGCTTGGCCTCGCCATCGCCGACGCCACCGGCCGCCGGGCCGAGCTCTCCACCACCGGCGGCACCTCCGACGGCCGCTTCATCAAGCGCATCGCGCGCGAGCTGGTGGAGTTCGGCCCGGTCAACGCCACCATCCACAAGCTGAACGAGTGCGTGGAGGCGGCCGATGTCGAACCCTTGTCCGCCATCTATCGCCACACGCTGGAACTGCTGCTGAACACTGACTAAGCCGAATTCCGGCTATGCTGAAACCGGTTGCGCCTGGCGCGGCCGGTTTTTTTGCTTTGCGGCGCGCCGCCGTGGCGCGGCGTCGACGCTTCTCGTCTCCCGCCTGAATGCGGCGGCCTCCAGCGAAAGGTATGATCCGAACCATGGAAGTCGAAATCGCAAAAATATTCATCGCGCTGCTGGTGCTGGTCAATCCGCTGGGCGCCATCCCCATCTTCATCAGCCTGACGCCCACCTCCAACCAGTTGGAGCGCAAGAAGATCGCCAAGACCACGGCCATCGCCGTGGCCATCGTGCTCTGCCTGTTCGCCGTCGTCGGCGAGACCCTGCTGCGCTTTCTCGGCATCAGCGTCGGCTCTTTCCAGGTGGGCGGCGGCCTGTTGGTGATGTTGATCGCCATCGCGCTGATGAACGCCAAACCGGGACCGACCAAGACCACCAAGGTGGAGCGCGAGGAAGCGGAAACCAAGACCAATATCGCCGTGGTGCCGCTGGCCATCCCGCTGATGACCGGGCCGGGCACCATCTCCACCGTGATCATCTATGCGACGACGGCCTCGTCGTGGGTACAGGTGGTTTACCTTTTGGTAAGCAGTTTGCTGGTGGCCATCACCTGCTACGGCGCGCTGGTGCTGGCCTCGCCCTTGTCCCGCCTGCTGGGGCAGACCGGCATCAACATCGTCAACCGGGTGATGGGCATGCTGCTGGCGGCGGTGTCGGTGGAAATCATTGTGGATGGGATTTACCGGCTTTTTCCGCAGCTTGCACGATAAAATCCCAAAAAACCCACAAACTCGGCAGGATTATTGTGCTGAGGCGATCAGCACAGCGCCTGGCGTTCAATACCAGACAAAGCGGGGCAAGACCCGGGCTCCGCCCGTTCGCCGCATGGAAAACCCCTTGTTTTTACTTGGGGTTTTCCATGTCCTCGCTCAAGCCCAAGCCCGCATCTGTATATAGACAGACGTCGCTGTATACACATTTTCAAAGACAACTGTTCATTGTTTGTACCGATCCCAAGCAGTACTAATAAGGGGTTTTCATCCAATGGTCATTTTGCCATGTCTAGCCAGCAAGCCGTCCCCATCAAAATCTATCCGCGCCTGACCACCGGCCGCTTCAACAACGTTCGGGTGTTCATGGTTCTCGCTACCCAACTGGCGTTCTTCGGCCTGCCCTGGTTGCAGTGGAACGGCAGGCAGGCTGTGCATCTGGATCTGGAACAACATCGCTTCCTGATCTTCGGCCTCACCTTCTGGCCGCAGGACTTCATCTTCTTCGCCGCCTTGCTGGTGATCTGCGCGCTGGGCCTGTTCCTGTGGACCGCGCTGGCCGGCCGGCTCTGGTGCGGTTACAGCTGTCCGCAGACAGTCTACACCCAGATCATGTTGTGGATAGAACGGCTGACCCTGGGCGATCACAACGCCCGCCGCAAACTGGACGCGGCGCCGATGAGCGTGAACAAGTTCACGCGCAAGACGCTGTCGCACGGGCTGATGGGCTTGTTCTCGCTGATCACCGGCTTCACCCTGGTCGGCTACTTCACCCCGGTGCGCGAGCTGGCCGCCGCCGCGCCCAGCCTGGCCTACGGCCCGTGGGAAAGCTTCTGGATCCTGTTCTACGGCGGTTTCACCTGGCTGCTGGCCGGCGTGCTGCGCGAGAAGGTTTGTCTGCACATGTGCCCGTACGCGCGCTTCCAGGGCGCGATGTTCGACAACGACACCCTGATCATCTCCTACGACAACCGCCGCGGCGAACCGCGCGGCAAGAGCAAGCAGGCGGCCGACAAGGCGCGCGGCAGCTGCATCGATTGCGGCATCTGCGTCCAGGTCTGCCCCACCGGCATCGACATCCGCAACGGCCTGCAATACGAGTGCATAGGCTGCGCCGCCTGTATCGACGCCTGCGATCAGGTAATGGACAAGATCCATGCGCCGCGCGGGCTGATCAGCTACACCAGCGCCGCCGCGCTGGAAGCCGCCGGCAAGCCGGAACGCCCCAGCAGCAGCCATCGCCCGCGGGTCATCGTCTACTCCAGCCTGCTGGCCGGCATCATCGCCCTGTCCACCACCGCGCTGATCCTGAAAAAACCGTTCAAGGTGGACGTGCTGCGCGACCGCGCGGTCCTGGTGCGCGCCACCGACGACGGTCTGCTGGAAAACAGCTATAACCTGAAGCTGATCAACACCAGCGAACAGGCGCAGCGCTTCAAGATCCAGGTGGAAGGCCTGCCCAGCCTGAGGCTGGACAAGCCGGGCCAGGTGGTCGAAGTCGCGCCCACCCGCACCGAGACCGTCACCGTGCGAGTGCAGGCCGAGCCCGAGCACGCCACCCGCGGCGCGCACGACATCTACTTCGTGGTCAGCTCGCTGAGCCATGACGGTAGTATGATCAGGGAAAAATCCAGCTTCATCGGCGAATGAATCTAGGACCCGCCGATGTTTTTCAGCGCCAAGCAAACGTCGGCGGCCCTAGGCAGTCCATCAGGAGTCATGCCGCGGCGCAACGCCGCCGCGGCTCAACCGCCAGGAATACAATGAGCAAGACCAGTCAACTGAGCCAGCGCTTTCGCCATGCCATCGAGCAAGGCCATCTGCGCCCCGGCGATCGCATGCCTTCGCTGCGCAAGCTATGCCTGGACCACAAGGTCAGCATCACCACCGCCCAACGCGCCTACGCCGAGCTGGAGAAACAAGGCCTGATCGAGTCCCTGCCCCGCTCCGGTTTCCGGGTGCTGGGCCTGTCCTCGCTGTCGCTGCGCCAGTCGCCGCCGCTGCCGGACCACCCGGGCGAGTTCCGCGCCGAGCACCTGACCATGGCGCTGCCCATGCCCTGGGGCTGCCCGTTCATGAACCCGGTGTTGATCAACACCACGCCGCTGACCCGCGCGCTGACCCGCGCGCTCAGCGATTACCGCTACGCCTTGTCCAGCACCGACAGCGAGGGCTACGAGGGGCTGCGCCGAGAACTGGCGCTACGCTATCTCGCCCAGGGCGTGGAGCTGGACGGCGAGGAAATGCTGATCACCTGCGGCGGCATGGAGGCGCTGAACCTGGCGATCCGCTCGGTGGCCCGCCTCAGCGGCAGCGACTGCATGCTGGTGATCACCCCGGCCTTCCCGCCCATCTTCGAACAACTGGAACACCTGGAACTGCGCGCCGTCGGCTTCAACTGTCCGCCGGGGCAGCCGCTGGACCTGGAGCGGCTGGAGGCGCTGCTGATCCAGCACCAGCCGGCCGGCATCATCGCCATGCCCAATTTCCAGCACCCCACCGGCCAGGTGATGAGCGATTCGCAAAAAGCCGCGCTGCTGGCGCTGGCGGAACGCCACCGCGTGCCCATCATCGAGGACGACACCTATCGCGAGCTGTACTTCGGCGAAGGCGCGCCCTTGCCGCTCAAGGCTTTCGATCAGCGCGGCAGCGTGCTGCACTGTTCCTCCTTCAGCAAATCGCTGGCCCCCGGCTATCGCGTGGGCTGGATCGCCGCCGGACGCTTCCGCGACAGCATTCTGGGCCTCAAGCTGTGCAGCTCGCTGGCCACCCCGCTGCCCAGCCAGATGGCGCTGGCGCGCTTGCTGGCCGGCGGCCATCACGAGGACATGCTCAGCCTGTTGCGCCAGCGTCTGCAAAACAATCTGGCCGCGCTGCAACAGCAGATCTCCGCCCATTTCCCGGCCGACTGCCGGATGGCCCGGCCGCAGGGCGGCTACTTCCTGTGGGTGGAGCTGCCGCCCGGCGTCGACTGCCGCCGCCTGCTGCCGATGGCGATGCAACAGGGGCTGCACTTCGCGCCGTCCCAGATGTTCCACACCCCGGGACAGGACACCGGCAACGCGATGCGCTTGAACTTCAGCTTCTTCGATCCGCTGCAACACCGCTCCGGCGTCCCCCTGCTGGCCGAGCTGCTCAGCCCGGCCAACGTCCGCTGAGCCTCAGATCCGCTCATCCGCCAGCTTGACCCGCTTGCGCTGCCCCAGCAGGGGCAGCAGCAAGACGGCGGACAGCATGGTGGTCACGGACAAGGCCAGGAAAAACCCGTCCCAGCCCCAAGCGTCGGTCACCTTGGCCAGCGGGTAGCCGGACAGCGCCGCCCCCAGATAGCCGAACACACCGACGAAACCGGTGGCCGCGCCCGCCGACTCCTTGTGCGCGGCCTCGGCCGCCGCCATGCCTATCAGCATCTGCGGGCCGAAAATAAAGAAACCGATGAAGAAGAAGCTGCCGGCGATCAACAGGTAGTGATCCACCCGCAAGGTCCACAGCAGCAGCACCGACAGCAGGATGCCCAGGGTGAAGATGATGTTCATCGGCACCCGGTTGCCGCGGAAAAAACGGTCCGAGCCCCAGCCGGCGACGATGGTGCCGATGAAGCCGCCCACCTCCAGCCAGAAAATCGCCGAGTTGGCCTTCAGCAACGCGTAACCGTGCTGCTCCTGCAGAAATTTGTTGCCCCAATCGTTGATGCCGATGCGCACCACGTAGACGAATAGATAAGACGCGGCCAGCAGCCAGATGAAGCGGTTGCCGAACACATAACGCCGCAATACCTGCCACATCGGCAGCTTGGCGCTATTCCTCTCCTGCTCCAGCTCCAGTTCGTCCCGCCGCCAGGCCCCCACCGTCGGCAGGCCCATGGACGCTGGCCGATCGCGCAGGCGGACGCACAGCAACAGGCCGACGGCGATGCCGATCACCCCCGGCACGATCATGCCGTAGCGCCAGCCGTAAGCCATCGCCAAGGCGCCCGCCAGCAAGGGAATCAGCGCGCCGCCGACATTGTGCGAGGTATTGCAGATCGCCCACCAGAAACCGCGCTCGTTGCGCGAGTACCAGGCCGTCATCAACTTGGCGCACGGCGGCCAGCCCCAGCCCTGGAAGAAGGCGTTCAGCGTCCACAGCGCGGTGAAGGCCAGCAAGCTGCTGCTGAAGCCGAACAGGATGTTGATGACGCCTGTGGCGATCAGGCCCAGGCCCATGAAGTAACGCGGATTGGCGAAGTCGCTCATCATGCCGGACACGAAGCGCGACACGCCGTAGACGATGTAGAACATCGACAGGATGGCGCCGCCGGCGGCCCGCTCCCAGCCCAGGTCGTCCAGCATCGCCGGCAGGATGGAATTGAAACTGCGGCGGGTGAAATAGTAGACGGCGTAGCCGGCGTACAAGCCCAACATGATGTGGAGGCGCCAATGACGGTAGCTGGCGTTGATTTCCTCCTGGTTCTTGTCCACCGGCGCCTCCGGCTGCGCGCGCAGCCAGCTCAGCCATGTTCTCAGCGACATGTGCGTTCTCCTCTGTCCGCGCCGCCGCGACGGCGGCGCCGTTGTGACCGGCGCGTCTTTGCGCGCCTTGCCTCAAGCCAGCCGCTGAATCAGCTCCAGCGCCTCGCGGTGGCGGGCCGGATCGCCGGCCGCCACTACCCGGCTGCCGCTGTCCAGCGTGATCGCCCGACCCTCCCAATCGCTGATCACGCCGCCGGCGCCCTCGATCACCGGCCGCATCGCCGCGTAGTCGTAGAGCTTGAGGCCGGCGTCCAGCGCCAGGTCGGTGCGCCCGGAAGCCAGCAGGCCGTAGCTACGGCAAGCGCCGCCGTAGACCCGCCAGCCCGTGCGCTCGCAAAAGCCCTGCCATACCGGCCTTTCCTCCGGCAGGAAAAAATCCGGGCTGCTGACCGAGACGAAGGCCCGCTCCAGGCTGGCGCAGGCTCGGGTCCGGCATTCGCGGCCGCCGTCGCGCTTGAACAATAAGGTGGGCAGGCCGCGACGGCCTATCCAGCAGTCGTCGGTGGCCGGCTGGTCGATCACGCCCAGCACCGGCACGCCCTGATGCAAGAGCGCGATCAGGCTGCCGTAGACCGGCATGCCGGCCATGAAGGAGGCGGTGCCGTCGATGGGGTCCAGCACCCACAGCCATTCCGCGTCCCGCTCCCTGGCGCCGAACTCCTCGCCCAGCACGCCGTGGTCCGGATAACGCCGCAGGATGCGCTCGCGCAGCTTTTGCTCAATCTCCAGATCCAGTTGAGTCACCAGAGTGCGGTCCGGCTTGAACTGCGAACTCCAGTCGGTACGGGAAGCCAGCAAGCCGCGGCTGTCCGCCACCAGCTCCCGCGCGAATGTCAGCCATTCATCCAATTGTCCTTGGGCATACCGCCTCATCCCACCCTCCTTTCACTGCCTCACTGCATCACCGCCCGTGTCGTCCACTGGCCGTTCTTGACTTCGGAAATCGTCACCGCCGCCTTGTTGAGATCGCCCTTGGCGTCAAAGGAAAAATCGGTGCTGACTCCGGCGTAGCTGAGCTTGGCCAATACCGGCATGAATCGCGCCGGCTCCACCGAACCCGCCTGCTGCATGGCGGCCGCCACCATCATCATGCCGTCGTAGAACTGCGGCCCCAGCCTCACCACATCCTGCTTGAAACGCGCCTGATAGCGCTGGCGGAAAGCCTTGCCCGCCGGCCTGTCGTTCAACTGGCCGCCGGGAATGCCGGCGAAGTGGCCGCCGGCGCTGTCGCCGGCCAGGCTGAGGAAGGTGGGCGTTTGCAGCATGTCGCCGCCCAGCAGACGCGCGTCCAGCCCCAGCCGCTTCATCTGCTTGGCCATGGGCGCGGCCTGGGCGTCGGCGCCGCCGTAGAAGATCACCTGCGGCCGCAGCGGCTTGACCGCGGTCAGGATGGCGGAAAAATCGCTGGCCTTGTCGTTGGTGTACTCGCGGCGGGCGATCTTGCCGCCGCTGGCCTGCACCGCCTTGGCGAACTCGTCGGCGATGCCCTGGCCGTAGGCGGTGCGGTCGTCTATCACCACGATGCTGCTCGCCTTCAGCGTCTGCACCGCGAAGCGGCCCAGCGCGGCGCCCACCTGGCTGTCGCTGCCCACCAGCCGGAAGGCGGTGCGGTAGCCCTGCCGGGTATAGGCCGGGTTGGTGGACACCGATAGCTGCGGAATGCCGGCGGCGGCGTAAAGACGCGCAGCCGGAATCGACACTCCGGAATTGAAATGGCCGAGCACCGCCTTGACGCCGGAGTCGACGAAGCGTTGCGCCACCTGGGTGCCGATGCGCGGATCGGCCTGGTCGTCCTCCGCCAGCAACTGGAAGCGCACCGGCTGGCCGCCTATCTGAGGCTTGCGCGCGTTCAATTCGTCCACCGCCAGCCGCGCGGCGTTTTCATTGTCCTTGCCGTAATGAGCTTGCGGGCCGGACAAGGGCGAGGCGAAGCCTATCTTGACCAGGGTTTCGGCGGCCGCCGGCCAGGCGCCGATCAGCAGCGCGGCGCCGGCGAGCGCCGCCCGCAGGGGGAAAATGGTTTTCATCTCGTCTCTCCTTTGTTTTGGATGGGTGCTGCGCAAAACGCCCGGCGCCGCGCCGGCGGCGCCGGGCCTCAAGCTAGTTCACGTACCAGATGGTCTTGGTCTGCTGGTATTGCTCCAGCGCCTCAAGGCCTTTGTCGCGCCCGCCGAAGCCGGATTGTTTGAAGCCGCCGAAGGGCGTGGTGATGTCGCCCTCGGAGAAGCCGTTGACCGACACCGTGCCGGCGCGCAAGGCGGCGGCCACGCGCTGCGCGCGCCTGACGTCGCGGGTGTACAGCGAGGCGGCCAGGCCGTAGACGCTGTCGTTGGCCAGGCGCACCGCTTCTTCCTCGCTGTCGAAGGTGCTCACCGCCAGGATCGGGCCGAAGATTTCCTCCTGGAAGACGCGCATCTTGGCGTCGACCTGGTCGAAAATGGTGGGTTCGATATACCAGCCGCTGCCCAGCTCGGCGTGGATGCGGCCGCCGTGCACCAGCCGCGCGCCCTCGGCCTTGGCCGCGTCCAGATAGGCTTTCACCCGTTCGAAATGGGCTTGTTCCACCAGCGGCCCCACCTGCACCGTCGGATCTGTGGGCAGGCCCAGCTTCCAGCCGGCCAGCCGCCGCTTGAGCTTCTCCAGCAAGGCGTCCTTGACGCTGGCGGCGACGATCAAGCGCGAGCCGCAGCTGCAGTTCTCGCTCATATTCCAGAAGGCCGCGGCCAGCACGTCGTCGACGATCTCGTCCAGCTCGGCGTCCTCGAACACCAGCTGCGGACTCTTGCCGCCCAGCTCCAGCACCACTTCCTTCAGATTGCTCTCGGCGGAATACTGCAGGAACAAACGCCCCACTTCGGTGGAGCCGGTAAAGGACACCATGTCCACGTCCGGATGCCGGCCCAACGCCTCGCCCACCGACTGGCCGGAGCCGGTGACCAGGGTCAGCGCCGCGGCGGGAATGCCGGCCTGATGCGCCAGCTGGGTGATGCGATAGGCGCTGAGCGAGGTCTGCTTGGCCGGCTTCACCACCACCGAGTTGCCGGCGGCCAGCGCCGGCGCCACTTTCCACGCGTACATCTGCGCCGGGAAGTTCCACGGCAGCACCGCGCCCACCACGCCTATCGGCTCCTTGACGATGAAGCCCAGCGCCTCCGGCCCGGTGGGCGCCACCTTGCCGTAGCACTTGTCTATCGCCTCCGCGTACCAGCCGAAGGTGTCCAGCGTGGCCGGCAGATCGGTGTTCAGGCATTCGGTGATGGGTTTGCCGGCGTCGATGCAATCCAGCGCCGCCAACTCCTCGACGTGTTCTTGCAATAGCGCCACCCAGCGCTGCATCGCCTGCTTGCGCTCGGCCGGCGGCCGGCGCGACCATTCGCCGGACTCGAAGCCGGCGCGCGCCGCCGCCACCGCGGCGTCGACGTCGGCGGCGTCGCCGGCGGCGACATGGCCGATCAGGCTGTTGTCCATCGGCGTCCGATTGTCCAGCCGCGCGCCCTTGCCCTCATGGCCGGGGATCAGCAGGCCGGCCCACAATTGCCCGGCGCGGGCCTGCTCGAATACCGTTTCCTTGCTTAATGGCATCTCAGTCTCCTGTTAACGATCGAACGCGGCCAGCGCGTCGAGGAAGGCCTTGGCTTCCGCGCCCGGCAAAGGCAGCAGCGGCAGGCGCACATCGCCGGCCTCGACGCCGTGGCGACGCACGCCCAGCTTGGCCTTCTGGTTGTAGCCGCCGGATTCCATCGCCTGGATCGCCGGATACATCGCCGCCATCAGCGCGCGCACCCGCGCCCAGTCCTCGACCTTGGCGGCGTTCAGCATCGCCACCTGTTCGCCGGGAAAGACGTTGGCCGCGCCGCTGATCCAGCTGCGCACGCCCCAGAACAGAAAATCCGCCGCCTGGTCGTCGCAGCCGCAGATCACCTCGAAATCCGGCAAGTTCGCCTGGATCAGCGCCAGCGCGCGGCTGAAATCGCCGCTGCTTTCCTTGATGCCGACGATATTGGGCTCGCGGCTCAGCTCCGCCACGCTGTCGATGTCGATGCCGACCCCGGCGCGCGCCGGGAAGTTGTAGAGGATGATGGGCAGCGCGCTGGCGGCGGCCACCGCCTTGAAATGGGCGACGATGCCGGCCTGGTCCGGCAGGCTGTAGGCCGGCGGCGCCAGCATCAGCGCCTCGTAGCCCAGCTCCGCCGCCTGGCGCGCGCGCGCGATCGCGCCGCGGGTGGACAGGTCGTTGGCGCCGGCGATCAGCCGCAGCCGGCCCTTGCCCGCCTGGGCCACACACTCCAGCACTTGGCGGCGCTCGCCCTCGTCCAGCGCGTAGTATTCGCCGGTGGTGCCGCAGGCGACGACGCCGGCGACGCCTTGCTCGATGAAACGCTCGATCAGCTGCCGCAGCGCCGCCAGGTCCAGGCGGCCGTCGCGGTCGAACGGCGTGACGATGGGAACCAGAATGCCTTGTTCTTGCATGGGAGTTTCCTTTGTACTTACGGGTGGAAGAAGGTCGCGCGGCTCAAGCCGGCGCGGCGGCGGCGGGCGCGGAGCGGACGCGCCAGATCGCGATGTCGGCGTAGCCGTAGAACACGCTGATGGCGATCACCAGCAGGTGGTACCAGAGAAAGGGCAGATACTGCAGCGTGGACACGCCCAGCGTCGCCGCCATGAACACGCCGCCGTCGCTCCAGGGCACCATGGGCGCGGTCACCGTGCCGCCGGCTTCGACATTGCGCGACAGCACCCGGCGCTCTATGCCCTGCAGATCGTAATTGCGCTCGGTGATGGTGCTGGCGGTGATCAGCGACACATAGGCGGCGCCGCCGAAGAAGTTGCCGAAGAAGCCGCCCAGAATCGTCGAAACGGTCAAACGGCCCGGATTATTGGCCCAGCGCAGGAAGTTGGCGCTGATCACCTCCAGGATGCCGGCGCGTTCCATCAGGCCGCCCAGCCCCAGGGCGAACAGGATCAGCGCGATCACGCTGAGCATGGATTCGATGCCGCCGCGGTTGAGCAAGGTGTTGAGAAACTCCACGTCGGACGCGGTGCGGTTGCCGAAGTACGCGGTGCGCACCGCGTCCAGCACGGGCATGTCCTGCGCCCACCAGGCGCAGACGATGCCCATCACCGCCCCCGAGCAGATCACCGGGATGGACGGCAGCCGCATCGTCAACATCGTGATCACCGCCGCCGCCGGCAGCAGCAGCCAGCCGTTGACGGTGAAGTGCGAGCCCAAGGCCTGCATCGCCAGATCGGCGCGGCCGGTGTCCAGGCCGGCGTCGACATAGAAGAAACCGACGCCGAGGAACAACAGCGCGGTCAGCAAGGTGGCCGGCACGCTGACCCACATCATCGAGCGGATGTGGTCGATCAGATCCACCTTGCACAGCGAGGCGGTCATCACCGTGGTGTCCGACAGCGGCGACATCTTGTCGCCGACATAGGCGCCGGAAATCACCGCGCCGGCCACCAGCGGCAAAGGCATGCCGAAGCTGTAGCCTATGCCCATCATCGCGATGCCCGCCGTGCCGGCGGTGCCGAAGGAGGTGCCGGTGGCCAGCGAGGTCAGCATGCAGATGATGAAGGCCGCGCACAGAAAGATCTGCGGGCTCATGATGGCCAGGCCGTAGTAGATGATGGCCGGCACCACGCCGCCGGCGATCCAGGTGCCGATCAGCGCGCCCACGGTAATCAGCACCAGCACTGCCACCATGCCGTTGTGGATGCCCTGGATCAGGCCTTGCTGCATATCGTCGTAACTGCGGCCCAGCCAGTTGCCCAGCCCTATCACCAGGAACCAGCTGCTGAACAGCGCCAGCTGGATGGGCAGGTCCAGCACGTTAAGGAATAGAAACATGATGGCGATGAAGCCGGCCATCACCGCGACAACCTGGGTTGCGCTCGGCAAGCGCGGCGATCTTTGTTGCATGGCGTTTCTCCTCTGCTCGGGTGGGCGGCCGGCGGCGTCGAGGCTGCCGGCGCGGAGGGGCCGCGGCGCTCAGAACCTGTTTACGGTCTACTGCGCTGCTGCGATACCGCATTGAAAACGACTTCGACATGCTCATGCACCACGGGTACATTCCGCTTCCTCGGCCGTTTTCGCCTTGTCTCGCTCTAACTCGCGAGATCGAAAACACGTTCTAAAAGCGCGCCAGGCGGTAAGGATGCAAATCCAGATCCGGCGGACGCCGCAACACCATGTCGCGCAGCAGCGCGCCGGTGGTGGCGGCCAGCGTCAGGCCCAAATGGCCGTGGCCGAAAGCGAAATACAGGCCCTGGCGATCCGGGGCCGGGCCGATCACCGGCACGGTGTCCGGCAGCGACGGCCGGTTGCCCATCCACAGCGTCATGCCTTCGGTGGAAAAATCGCCGACGATGCGCCGCGCCTTGTCCAGCAGGATCTCGGCGCGCCGCCAGTCCGGCGCCGCGTCGCGGTGGGCCAGTTCCACGGTGCCGGCCAGCCGCAGGCCGCCGTCGGCCAGCGGCAGGATCACGAAGCTTTCGCTGGCGCACTGAATGAAATGGCGCAAAGCCACCCCGGCCTTGGGCAGGTTGACGTGATAGCCGCGCTCGCTTTCCAGCGGCACCCGGTAGCGGCACTGCCGGGTGAAGCGATCGCTCCAGATGCCGGCGGTCACCACCACCTGGGCGGCGGCCAGCGTGCGGCCATCGGCGCAGACCACGCCGTCGATCTTGCCCTCGCCTTCGCTCAGAGCCGCCGCCTCCGCTTGTTCGAAGCCGCCGCCGGCGGCGACGAAGGCGTCGAACAGGCCCCGGCAGAACAGATAGGGATCATCGACATGCGACCAGGACGCCACCTTGACCGCGCGCGCCCAGCCGTCCAGCAGCGCCGGCTCGCAAGCCTGAGCCGCCGCCTGATCCAGCGCCTGCCAGCCCACGCCGTGCTCGGACTTCCGCCGCCAGGCCGGCAAGGCCCGCTCCAGCTCGGCCGCGTCGCGGTACAAGGTCAGCGCGCCGTGCCGCCGCCACATGCCCTCCAGCCCGGCCAGCTCCACCAGCGGCGCGTAATCGGCGGCGGCCCGGTTCAGCAAAGCCGCCAGCGCGCGGGTCAGGGCAGCCACCCGCGCCGGCCGGCTGGCCAGCGCGAAACGCGCCAGCCACGGCGCCAGCGTCGGCAAATAGCGCCAGCGCACCGCCAGCGGCCCCAGCGGGTCCAGCAGCCAGCCGGGCAGGCGGCGCCAGACGCCGGGCTCGGCCAAGGGAATCACATCGCTGACCGCCAGCGCGCCGGCGTTGCCGTAGCTGGTTTCCCGCGCCGGTTCGCCGCGGTCCAGCAGCAACACCTCCAGCCCGGCTTGCCGCAGTTGCAGCGCCGCGGCGATGCCCACCACGCCGGCGCCGACGACAATGACGCGCGCGCTCATCTCAGGCCACCTCGAAGCCGTGGACATAGGGATCGGCGTCGTCCAGCAGGATGCGGTTGTAGCCGGTGAAGCGCGCCCAGCCCCGCACCGAGGGCACGATGGCCGGGTAATCGCCCACCCGCGTTTCCGCCAGCACGCGGCCGACGAACTGACTGCCGATCAGGCTCTCGTGGATGAAATCCTCGCCGACGGCGAGCAGGCCGCGCGCGTGACGCTGAGCCAGCCGCGCCGAAGTGCCGGTGCCACAAGGCGAGCGGTCCAGCGCGGACTCGCCGTACAACACCGCGTTGGCGGCGCTGGAGCCGGCGTTCTTGGCCGCGCCGGTCCACTGGCAATGGCGGACGCCGCGGATATTGGGGTCCAGTGGATGGACGATGTCGTAATGCCGGTTCAGGTATTCGCGCAGTTCGCGCCCCATCGCCACCAGCTGTGCCGGCGAGTAATCCGCCATATCGCGATAGCCCGGCTGCGCCTCGACGATGGGATAGAAATTGCCGCCGTAGGCGATGTCCACCCGCAAGCGCCCCAACGCGGACACCTCGGCCTCCACATCGCGCAGGTAGAGGAAGGACGGCACATTGGTCAAGGTCACCGCGGCGACCTTGTCGCCCTCCATCCGGTACTCTGCCGCCACCTTGCCCGCCGGCGTGTCCAGATTCAGCACCCCGGGCGCGGCCGGCGTCACCAGACCGTGCTCCAGCGCCATGGTGACCACGCCTATGGTGCCGTGGCCGCACATCGGCAGGCAGCCGCTGGTCTCGATGTAAAGCACCGCGATGTCGCAATCCTCCCGCGTCGACGGATACAGTAAGGCGCCGGACATCTGCGCATGGCCGCGCGGCTCGAACATCAGCCCGGTGCGTATCCAGTCGTAGCGGCGGATGAAATCCAGCCGCCGCTCCGCCTGGGTCTCCCCTTCCAGCCGCGGACCGCCGTTCACCACCAGCCGCACCGGATTGCCGCAGGTATGGCCATCGAGACATTCGAATTCGCGCACCGCCATGTTCTTGCTCCTCGCTTGTGATGGGGCCACTCTAACCGCGCTCATTTTTGAATACAATTTTTGAGGCGCGCAGCAGACAAGCGCTTGCGATAATATTGCGTTACCTCACATGTGAAATAATTAATTTCACAATAAAATCAATATGTTATAACGTGTTGTTTTTTAATCACCTTGCATTGCAGCATCGCCACCAACTCAAAAGCACCTTAAAAAAGGGATGAAACCGCGAATAATTGAATACAAAATTACAGCAAGCACGCCCATAATCCATGCCAAAACAAAGACTGGACGCGGCCATTGCCCGCCCTCCCCGCGCCTGTGATAATTTGAAAACTCCAACCGCCGATTTCGCCATGCCCCAAACCACCGCTCCGCGCCAAACCCTCACCGCCACCACCACCGACACGCTGCGCCAGCGCATCCTGCTGGGAGAGTGGCCGGCCGGCACCCAACTGCGCCAGGAGGCGCTGTCCAAGGAACTGGGCGTCAGCCGGGTGCCGCTGCGAGAGGCGCTGCGTCAACTGGAGGCGGAAGGATTGGTGGCCATCACCGAACGGCGCGGCGCGGTGATCGCCCAGCTGTCGCTGCCGGAAGTGCTGGAATTGCTGCGGGTGAGAGTGCTGCTGGAATGCGATATGTTGCTGGAGGCGGTGCCGCGGCAGACCCAGGCGGATCTGGACGCGGCCGGCGCGCTGCTGGCGCAGTTCGAGGAGGCGCTGCGCCGACGGGATGTCGGCGCCTGGGGCATTCTGAATTCGCGCTTCCACCTGGCGCTGTACCAGGCGGCCGACCGGCCGCAAACCCTGGCGCTGATCGAACAATTGCACAATCGCACCGATCGCTACACCCGGATGCAGATTCTGCTGACCAATTTCAGCGACCGCGCCCATCGCGAGCACAGCGAAATGCTCGAACTGTGCCGCCGCAAGGACGCGGTCAGCGCCGCCGCCTTCCTGAGACAACACATTCTGAACGCGGAAGAAGCCCTGGAGGCCTGGCACCAGGAGCATCAAGGCGAAAACGGCCGCGGCGCGCGCAAGCCGGCCTGAATACCGCCCACCAAGCGCGGCAAGCACTTGGTTTCAAACAGAAAAGTCTTTAGACACACTATATCCAATGGCTAAAATAATGATGATGACATCAGCTTTCTAGCCATTTGATCATAATCAAATAATGCACAGTTTTGAAAATGCTATACGCATTAAAATAACAGAAAAATACATTATTCCAACGGTCTAGTTACGCGCAAAAGCCAATCAAGTCATTGTTTTTCAAAAATAAACACAAGACAAACGCCCGCCGACCCCCTGCTGCGCCCGCCAATCTGTATACATCTGATCACAGCAATCTGTACATTGCCTGTACCCATACAATGCGATAACAATGCTTGCGACAATTAAAAAGCGATTCATCATAATTAGGCTACGGCAATCGCCAAATAGCCTGATTGTCTGACCATAGTCAGGCGTGACCAAATCGCTCGCCGCCGGAAGCGACTGTCCACTCCGCGCTCCATCCGGCGCTCCCTTATCGTGTCAGTAGAACCAAAACGAGCTATTTCGATGCCAAATTTAGACAGAAAATATGACATTCAGAAATTGAATGAAGATCAAATCGCCATCAACATCAATGGCAACACCGTCGCCGCCGCGCAGGGCGAGACCGTGCTCAGCGTGCTCAACGCCGTCGGCTTGCGCCGCGTCAGCCGCAACGACAGCCAGCAAAGCATGGGGTCCTATTGCGGCATGGGCGTCTGCCATTGCTGCCTGGTGCGCATCGACGGCCGCTACAAGCGCCGCGCCTGCCAGACCGTGGTGCAGCCCGGCATGACCGTGGAAACCGCGGCCAATCGCATCGAACTGGAGGGCCTGCAATGAGCGCGCGCCCCATCATCGTCGGCGGCGGCCCCGCCGGCATGGCCGCGGCCATCGAGCTGGTCAAGCACGGCCTGCCCTGCACGCTGATAGACGAAGCCTCGCGCCTGGGCGGCGTGGTTTACCGCGGCCCGCTGCGCCAGGGCGTAACCCTGGACTATTTGGGCGAGCGCTACCGCGACGCCATGCAGGCGCTGCACGCGCAGTTCGCCGAAGTCAGCCACGCGGTGGAGATCAAGCTGAACACCCGCGTCGTCGGCGGCGAAGCCGGCCAATGGCTGTACGCGCTGAATGAACAGGAAAAAGTCGAAAAGATCGACTTTGAACAATTGCTGCTGTCCGCCGGCTGCCACGAACGCAGCGTGCCCTTCCCCGGCTGGACCCTGCCCGGCGTGATCATGCTGGGCGGCCTGCAATTGCAGATCAAGAGCGGCGTGGTCAAGCCGCTGGGCCGCACCACCATCGTCGGCACCGGCCCCCTGCTTCCGCTGGTGGCCTGTCAACTGCACCGCGCCGGCGCCGACGTTCAGGGCGTCTACGAAGCCAGTTCCTTCGGCCGCATCGCCAAGGAAACCCTGGCCATGCTGAACAAGCCGCAGCTGTTCCTGGACGGCCTGAGCATGCTGGCCTACCTGAAACGCCACGGCGTGCCGCTGCACTACGGCTGGGGCGTGGTGGAGGCGAGCGGCCAGCAAGAGGTGCAGGAAGTCACCGTCGCGCCTTACGACGACAACTGGACGCCGGACCTGAACCGCGCGGTCAGCCTGGCCACGGAAACCCTGGCGGTGGGCTACGGCTTCATTCCGCGCACCCAGCTGACCCAGCAAATGGGCCTGCGCCACGCTTACGACGCCGACGGCTTCCTCAAGCCGGAAATCAACGGCTGGCAGCAAAGCAGCGAAGCCCACATCCACCTGGCCGGCGACATCGGCGGCCTGCGCGGCGGCGAAGCCGCCATGCTGAGCGGCCGCATCGCCGCCCAGTCCATCCTCAAGCAACGCGGCGCGATCAGCGCCGAACTGGCCGAGAAAAACCGCCAGCGCTACCTGACGGAACTGAAAACGGTGTTGCGCTTCCGCGTGGGCATAGACAGCTTCACCCAGCGCGGCAGCGGACAGCTGACGCTGCCGCAGGAAGACACGGTGATCTGCCGCTGCGAGAACGCGCTGCGCAAGGATATCGACGCCGCGCTGGAACAAGGCGTGCAGGACTTGATCAGCCTGAAGATGCGCACCCGCGTCAGCATGGGCGATTGCCAGGGCAAGATGTGCGTCGGCTATTGCAGCGACCGCCTGCGCGAGCACACCGGCAAGGCGGACGTGGGCTGGATCCGCCCGCGCTTCCCGCTGGACCCCTTGCCGTTCTCCGCCTTCCAAACCGAAACCGAAGAGGCCTGACCATGAGCAGACAATACGACATCGTGATCGCCGGCGGCGGCGTGATCGGCGCCTCTTGCGCCTACCAGCTGTCCAAACGCAAAGACCTGAAAATCGCGCTGATCGACGCCAAGCGCCCCGGCAACGCCTCGCGCGCCTCGGCCGGCGGCCTGTGGGCGATCGGCGAATCGGTGGGCCTGGGCTGCGGCGTGATCTTCTTCCGCATGACCTCGGCCAAGAACAAGCGCGAGGCGGCCGGCGCCGCCATCGCCGTGGACGCCAGCACCCCGCACATCCTGCCGGAGTCCTTCTTCAATTTCGCGCTGGCCTCCAACGCGCTGTATCCGGCCCTGCATCAGGAGTTGATCGAAAACCACGGCATGGATTTCAAGTTCGAGGAAACCGGGCTGAAATTCGTGATTTACGACGAGGAAGACCAGCTCTACGCCGAACACATCGCCGCGCAGATTCCTCACCTGTCCGATCAGGTGCGCTGGGTGGACCAGGCCCAACTGCGTGAAAACGAGCCCTACATCAGCCACGAGGCCACCGGCGCGCTGGAATTCCTGTGTGACCACCAGGTCAGCCCCTTCCGCCTGACCGACGCCTATACCGAGGCCGCGCGCCAGAACGGCGTCGACGTGTTCTTCAACACCAATGTCACCGGCGTGCTCAAGCAAGGCTCGCGCGTCACCGGCGTGCGGACGCTGGAAGCCGGCGAATTCCACTGCCACACCCTGATCAACGCGGCCGGCTCCTGGGCCGCCGAGTTGAGCCAATGGGCGACCGGCGTCGATATTCCGGTCAAACCGGTCAAGGGCCAGATCGTGCTGTCGGAAAAGATGCCCAAGCTGTTGCGCGGCTGCATCACCACCAGCGATTGCTATATCGCGCAGAAGGACAACGGCGAAATCCTGATCGGCAGCACCACGGAGGACAAGGGCTTCGACGTCAGCAACACCTATCCGGAAATCGCCGGCCTGGTCAAAGGCGCGATCCGCTGCCTGCCGGAGATGAAGAACATCAACATCAAGCGTTGCTGGGCCGGCTTGCGCCCCGGCTCCCCGGACGAGCTGCCCATCCTCGGGCCGATGCAGGGCGTGGACGGCTATCTGAACGCCTGCGGTCACTTCCGCACCGGCATTCTGACCTCGGCCATCACCGGCGTGATGCTGGACGCGCTGGTGCGCGGCGAAACGCCTCCGCTGGACGTGACGCCCTTCCTGGCCGACCGCTTCAACGCCCCGGCCGCCAAGCCGACGGTGCAGGAAGCCGTCGAACTGGCGCTCTCCTAAACCAGCGACGGCCCGTCGCTCCCGCGGCGGGCCGTCCCACTGATTCAGATGTTCCTCTGTTACAGGCCGGCTAGTCCGGCCTGCTTTTTTCACCCCGCCGCGCCCACCCTCTTAGAACCTGTTTACGATCTCGCGAGCTAGAGCGAGACAAGGCGAAAACCGCTGAGAAAGCGGAATGTGCGTGTGGTACATGAGCATTTCGAAGCTGTACTCACCGTGTCACATTTCACGACGCGCAGCAGATCGTAAACAGCTTCTTACTGGCCGACCCCGCGGCGCTCGTACACCGCCTGCGCCAGAGTGCCCAGGTCGACGTACTCCAGCTCTCCGCCCACCGGCATGCCGCGCGCGATGCGCGTCACTTTGAGGCCGCGTTCCTTCAGCAGCTCGGCGATCATATGCGCGGTGACCTCGCCCTCGGCGGTGAAATTGGTGGCGATGATCACCTCCTCCACCGCACCGTCCGCCGCCCTCACCAGCAGCTTGTCCAGATTGATGTCGCGCGGGCCGACATTGTCCAACGGCGAGATGCGGCCCATCAGCACGAAATACAGGCCGTCGAAGCATTTGGCCTGCTCCAGCGTCAGCAGATCCGCCGGCATCTCCACCACGCACAGCAAATCCTGCCGGCGCTCCTCGTCGGCGCAGATCGGACACAGCGGCGTTTCGCTGAAGGTGTTGCAGCGTTCGCAGTGGGTCAATTGGGTCAGCGCGCGGTCCAGCGCGCGCGCCAGCTTGTCCGCGCCCTTCTTGTCGCGCTGCAACAGGTGGAAGGCCATCCGTTGCGCGGTCTTGGGTCCGACCCCCGGCAACACTTTCAGGGCGGAAATCAGATGGTCTAGAGCGGGAGGATTCTTCATCGCTTTCACAATCGGGAAAAACGGCGGCGCAGACGCGCGTGCCGCCAGGCGAAAACCAGGCGGAAAATGCCGTAATGCAGTGTCAACAAGCAGGGCGCGCGCGGCGCGAAGCCGATGCGGTCCACCACTTCGCAGCCGCCGGGCAAGGCGCGCACTCTCCGCCGGTGCAGCCAGCGCCGCTGGGTCAGCATGGTGGAGCGCTCGTCGAAGGCGCCCGGCTCCAGCCGCGTCAGCTCCAGGTCGTCGCATTCCACCGGCAACAGGCCGAACAGCAGAATCCGGCACGGTCCGATGCGCACCGGCGGCCTCAAGCCGTCGGGCAGCTCGCCGCCCGGCAAGCGCATGCGGAGCCAGGGCCCGAGCTCGTCGTTGATGCCGGCGGCGCTGGCGGCGTGCGCCCACACCCTGTCGGCGTCGGCGCGCAGCCGGCTGCGCACGGTGAAATGGGCGAATCCGCGCATGGCTACCTCGGAAACAACGTAAAAATGGCCCGGCGCGCGCCGAGCCATCCGGATGCCGAAACCGATGCGATCAGAACGGCAGCTTCATGCCGGCCGGCAGGTTCAGGCCGGCGGAGAAACCGGACATCTTTTCCTGAGTGGTGGCTTCCACCTTGCGCACCGCGTCGTTGAACGCGGCGGCGATCAGGTCTTCCAGCATTTCCTTGTCTTCCTTGGCGTCGTCCAGCAGGCTGTCGTCCAGGCTGACGCGCTTGACGTCGTGAGAGCAGGTCATCACCACCTTGACCATGCCGGCGCCGGATTGGCCTTCCACTTCCACCATGGCCAATTCTTCCTGCGCCTTTTTCATATTGTCTTGCATTTGCTGGGCCTGCTTCATCAGGCCGGCGATACCACCTTTGCCAAACATAATCGTTTCACTCCTTCACGGGTTGAATGGTTTCGATGAGCAGCGTCGCGTCGAATTCGCGCACCATTTGCTGCACCACCGGATCGTTTTTCATATTCTCGCGCGCGATGTCCAACTGCTCCTGCCGATGGCGGGCGTCTTTCATCGCCGGCGTCTCCAGGCCCAGCTCTTCCACCGTCACCGCCAATTCCACCGGCCGGCCAAAGCGCTCGCTCAAGGCGAGCTTGAGCTTGTCCTGGTAATCGCGGCTGGTCATGTGGCGGAAGCTCTCCGGCACCGCCAGCGCCAGGCGTTCCTGGTCCCAGTCCTTCAATACCGCATTATGGGCCAGCATGCGCGCCGCGCCCAGCTTGACGCCCAGTTCGGTCACCAGCGCCTGCCAGTCGCCGTCGAAGCGATAGTCGGCCGGCTCCTCCGGCGGCGCCTGCAAATAGGACGGCATCTCCTCGTCCGCCGCCGCGCCCTGATCCCAGGGCACCTCGTCGGGACTGACGTCGCCGTCGTCCGACGCGTCTTCCTCCTCGGGCTCCGGCTCGGGCGGCGGCGCGGCTTGACGGACCGGCACGGCCGGCGCAGGCGGCCTGGCTTCTGGCGCGGCAGGCTCGGGTTCGGGTTCCGCCGCCGGCGCGCTGTCCTGAACCGGCTGCGGCGCGGATTGCCGCGGCGCCGGCGAACTCAGGCCGGCGGCCTGCAAGGCCCGCGCGGCCGGCGAAATGCCTCCCGGCGCGGCCGGGACCGGCTGCGCTTGCGGCGGCTGCGGGCGAGCCGGCGCGCCGGCGGCCGGGCGCGGAGGCGCGGCTTCAGCCCGGGCGTTGGCCGGATGGAAGGCCAGCATGCGCAGCAGGGTCATATTGAAACCGGCGTGCTCGTCCGGCGCCAGCGCCAGGTCTTTGCGGCCGTGGATGGCGATCTGGTAATACAGCTGCACGTCCTGCGGCGCAATGGCGTCCGCCAGCGCCTGCAGCGCGTCGCGCTCCGGCTCGTCCTGGGCAACCGCCTGCGGCACGGTCTGCATCAGCGCCAGCTGCTGCAACAAGACCGCCAGTTCGCTCAAAGCGCCTTCGAAGCTGACCCCGCGCTCGGCCAGGCCGTCGGCCTCGGCCATCAGCTGCGGGCCGTCGCCGGCGGCCAAGGCCTGCAGCAAGGCGAACAGATAGCGGCGGTCCACCGCGCCCAGCATCGCGCGCACGCCGTCTTCCTTCACCTCGCCCAGACCGTAGGCGATGGCCTGGTCCAGCAGCGATTGCGCGTCGCGCATCGAACCGGAGGCGGCGCGGCCCAGCAAGGCCAGCGCCGGCGTCTCGTAGGCGATGCCCTCCACATCCAGCATGTGGGCCAGATGGCCGGCCACTTGCTGCGGCGTCATATTGCGCAAGGAGAACTGCAGACAGCGGCTCAACACCGTGACCGGCACTTTCTGCGGATCGGTGGTGGCCAGAATGAATTTGACGTGGGCCGGCGGCTCCTCCAGCGTCTTCAGCATCGCGTTGAAGGCGCTCTTGGACAGCATGTGCACTTCGTCGATGATGTAGACCTTGAAGCGGCCGGACGTCGGCGCGTACTGGGCGTTTTCCAGCACTTCGCGGATATTGTCGATGCCGGTGTTGGACGCGGCGTCGATCTCCAGCAGATCGACGAAGCGGCCGGTGTCGATCTGACGACAAGCCGAACATTCGCCGCAGGGTTCGGCGGTGGTGCCGGTTTCGCAGTTCAGGCTCTTGGCCAGAATCCGGGCGATGGTGGTCTTGCCCACCCCGCGCGTCCCCGTCAGCAGATAAGCGTGATGCAGACGCTGTTCTTTGAGGGCGTTGGTCAAGGCGCGCACCACGTGCTCCTGGCCGACCAGATCGGCAAAGCGCTTGGGACGCCACTTACGGGCAAGGACTTGATAGCTCATGGGGGCGGATTTTAATGGCAATTGCCGCGCGTGGCGACAGGTTTCGCGCCGCCGCGGCGGGCGGCGCGCGGCGTCACGGCTGGGCCGCGGCCTGGCCCGCCAGATAGCGCTGGCGCAGCTGATCCGCGATTTCCTGCACCGCCTTGGCGTACAGCGTGCTGCGGTTGTAGCGGGTGATCACGAAGAAGTTGTTGAGGCCCAGCCAGTATTCGGTGACGCCCGGCGCCGTTTCCAGCGGCACCAGCACCGCCGGCACGTCGTCGGCCACCGGCGACTGCGGCGTCACGCCCATTTTCTTCAGCTCGCCCACGGTGTAGTGCAGATTGAATTTGTCGGCGATCAGCTGATCGATCTGCGGCCCCGGCTGCACGCTGGCCGGCAGGATCACGTCGTCGCCGTGGCGCCAGCCGTGGCGCTGGAAGTAATTGGCCACGCTGCCGATCGCGTCGTCCGGATCGCTCCAGATGTCGCGGTGGCCGCTGCCGTCGAAATCCACCGCCCATTTGCGAAAGCTGGACGGCATGAACTGCGGCCAGCCCATCGCGCCGGCGTAGGAGCCCTTCAGCGTCAGCGGGTCCTTGCCCTCCTCCTTGGCCAGGAGTAGGAACTCGGTCAGCTCCTTGCGGAAGAATTCCGCGCGGCGCGGATAATCGAAGCCTATGGTGGACAAGGCGTCCACCAGACGGAACGATCCGGTGTTGCGGCCGTAATGGGACTCCACGCCCAGGATGGCGACGATGAGCTCGGGCGCCACGCCGTATTGCTGCTCGGCCCGCGTCAGCGCGGCCGCGTTGGCGCGCCAGAACGCCACGCCGTCGGCAATGGTCTTTTCCCCCACCGTGGAATTGCGGAACTGATACCAGGGGCGCGAGGTGGACGGCTTGTCCAGAATCTTGATGATGTTGGGCTTGAGTTCGACATTGGCGAACACCGCCTCCAGCTCCGGGCGGTTGAACTGGCCGCCGGCCACTTGCTCGTCGATATAGCGCTGCACGTCCGGACGCGCCAGAAAGGCCGCGTCGGCCTGCGCCAGCGGGAAGGAGAACAGAGCCACCAACGGGGCCAGTTTAAGCAAAGATTTCATGGGCTGGTTTCTGAATAAGCGTTTTTGACTTAGCCGCGCTCCTCGAAGAACGCGGCGCGAAAACTATAGCCGCAGACCTCGCGTCAAGCCTTGCGGCGGCCAAAACCGGCGCACGGCCGGCGCACGGGTGTTAGGCCCGGAACGACAAGGCGCTGGACACCAGGCGCGCGGTAATGTCGACGATAGGGATCACCCGCTCGTAAGCCATCCGGGTGGGACCGACCACGCCCAGCGCGCCGACCACCTGGCCGTTGATCCGGTAAGGCGCGGTCACCACCGAGCATTCGTCCAGCGTCATCACGCCAGACTCCTCGCCGATGAAAATGTTCACGCCCTGCGCTTCCCGCCCCTGGTTCAGCAGCTTTAGCAGCTCGGTCTTGCGTTCGAACACGCTGAACAACTGACGCAGCCGCGACAAGTCCTCGGACAGGTCGCTCACCTCCAGCAGCCGGCTACCGCCGGCCACCACCACCGCGGCGCTGCTGGCCGCCATCGAGCTCTGCCCCAGGCGGATCGCCGCCGACATCAATTCGGCGATGTCGCCCTGCAGCTGACGCAACTCGTCCGCCACCCGGCTGGCGATGCGATCCAGCCCCTGGCCGGCGTAATGCTGGTTGATGAAATTGCCGGCCTCTATCAATTCCGACGGCGTGTAATCGCGTTCAGTGGTCAGCAGATGGTTCTGCACGTCCCCGTCCAACGTCACCAAGATCATCAGCACCCGCCGCTCGGACAGGCGCAGGAATTCGATCTGGCGAAAAGCGATGTCGGAGCGCTGCGGCGTGACGATCACGCCGGCGAAATGCGTCAGCTCGGACAGCAAGGAGGACGCGGACTGGGCGATGCGCTGCGGGCTGTCCGGCTGCAGATTCAGTTCCAGCTCGTGCAGCGCCGCCTCTTCCAAAGGCCGGATGGTGAGCAGACGATCGACGAACATGCGGTAGCCGCGCGCGGTGGGCACCCGGCCGGCCGAGGTGTGCGGCGCCGCGATCAGCCCCATCGCCTCCAGCTCCGCCAGCACATTGCGGATGGACGCGGACGACAGCTCGACGCCGGGCAGCATGGACAGGGTTTTGGACCCCACCGGCTGGCCGTCGACGATGTAGCGTTCGATCAGGACCTTGAGCAGGTGTTGCGCGCGTTCGTTCATCATGATGGCTTCATTGTACACAGGGTGGACACTTGTAAAAGTGGTCGCAATCACAACTTTTTCAAGCGAGATCGCGGTTTCCCGTCCCGAAGGACGGTATCGCCGGCAAGCGGCTCTGCCGTTGGCCAAGGCTTTATGAGATAATCGACGGCATCTTTTCGGCTATCGGCGCGGCAAGCGTGAGCGCGACGGGGCAAGCCCGCCGGCGCCGCGCAAACCCCTGTCCGGCATCGGGTTTTCCCCGCCGCCATGGACGCGGCCCGCCGCTGGCCGAGCATTCATTTTGTTTAGCGCCCCCCACACTGGAGACAGCATGGCATCCGAAGACAAGAGCAAAGCGTTGGCCGCGGCCCTTGCCCAAATTGAAAAACAGTTTGGCAAGGGTTCGATCATGCGCATGAGCGACAACCAGATCAACGAAAACCTGCAAGTGGTCTCCACCGGCTCGCTGAGTCTGGACCTGGCGCTGGGCGTCGGCGGCCTGCCGCGCGGCCGCGTGGTGGAAATCTACGGCCCGGAGTCGTCCGGTAAAACCACCCTGTGTCTGCAAGCGGTGGCCGAGATGCAAAAATTGGGCGGCACCTGCGCCTACATCGACGCGGAAAACGCGCTGGACCCGCAATATGCGCAAAAGCTGGGCGTCAAGGTCGACGACCTGCTGATCTCGCAGCCGGACACCGGCGAGCAGGCGCTGGAAATCTGCGACATGCTGGTGCGCTCCAGCGGCGTCGATCTGATCGTGATCGACTCCGTCGCCGCCTTGGTGCCCAAGGCTGAAATCGAAGGCGAGATGGGCGACAGCCACGTGGGCCTGCAAGCCCGCCTGATGAGCCAGGCGCTGCGTAAGCTGACCGGCAACATCAAGCGCACCAACACCCTGGTGATCTTCATCAACCAGATCCGCATGAAGATCGGCGTGATGTTCGGCAACCCGGAAACCACCACCGGCGGCAACGCGCTGAAGTTCTACGCCTCCGTGCGCCTGGACATCCGCCGCACCGGCGGCATCAAGAAGGGCGAGGAAGTGATCGGCAACGACACCCGCGTCAAAGTGGTGAAGAACAAGGTGTCGCCGCCGTTCCGCCAGGCCGATTTCGAAATCCTTTACGGCGAGGGCATCTCCCGTCAGGGCGAGATCATCGAACTGGGCGTCAAGCACGGCTTCATCGACAAATCCGGCGCCTGGTACGCCTACAACGGCCAGAAGATCGGCCAGGGCAAGGACAACACCCGCGAATGGCTGAAGTCCAACCCGGAAATCGCCGCTGAAGTGGAACGCAAGATCCGCGACGCGGTGGGCATCAAAGTGGAAATCACCGAAGGCCAGCCGGACGAAGAGTTCGCCGACGACGCGCTCGACGCCTGATTCCCTGAATGGAAAAAAGCCTGAGGGCGCGAGCCGTCGATCTCCTGTCCCGCCGCGAATACACGCGGCGGGAGCTGGAGCGGCGGCTCGCTCCGTTTGCGGAGAGCCCGGAACAATTGACGGCCTTGCTGGATGATCTGGCCGAACACAGCTGGCAGTCCGATCAGCGTTTCGCCCAGCAGTTCGCCGACAGCAAGGGCCAGCGCTACGGCAGCCGCCGCCTGCAACAGGAAATGCGTCAACGCGGCGTGGACGCCGAACTGATCCGCGACGCCTTGCAAGGCCGCGACGACCTTGCCGCCGCCCAGGCGCAATGGCGGAAGAAGTTCGGCCAGCTGCCGGACACGCCGCAGGAGCGCGCGCGCCAGATCCGCTTCCTGGCCGGACGCGGCTTCCCGATGTCCGTGATTGGCAAGGTGCTCAGCGGCGCCGCCGACGACGACTTTCCCTCCGACGAGGACTGAGCATGCAAACGCGCGGCATCGCCACCCATATCGACATAGACGCCGCGCCGTCCGCGGTCTGGCGCGTGCTGTGCGACTGGGCAGCCTACCCGGAATGGAACCCCTTCATCGTCGGCCTGCACGGCCGCCAGCAGATAGGGTCTCGCCTGGTGGTCAGCATCCATCCGCCCGGCCGGCCGCGGCTGACCTTCCGCCCGCGGCTGGAAGTCTTGCAAACGGCGGAGGAGCTGGTGTGGCTGGGGCGCGCGCTGCTGCCCGGCCTGCTGGACGGCCGCCACAGTTTTCGCCTGGAAGCGCTGGAAAACGGCGGCACCCGCCTGCATCACGGCGAAACTTTCAGCGGCCTCTTGCTGCCGCTGTTCGGCCAGACGCTGCTGGCCGACACGCGCAAGGGTTTCGAATTGATGAACCAGGCGCTCAAGCGCCGCGCCGAAACCCTTGCCAGCGCCGGCGCGGCTTGACACAATCAGCTGTCCGCGCCGCTCTGGGTTCAAGCCCCCAAAGCGGCCCAGAATTCGCAATCTTACGAAATCAAACATGAAAACCTCTGAAATTCGCCAGAAATTCCTGGATTTCTTTGCCGGCAAAAACCATCAGGTGGTGCCCTCCAGCAGCCTGATCCCCGGCAACGACCCCACGCTGATGTTCACCGTCGCCGGCATGGTGCAGTTCAAGGACGTGTTCCTGGGCTTTGAAAAACGCGATTACACCCGCGCCACCACCAGCCAGAAATGTCTGCGCGCCGGCGGCAAGCACAACGACCTGGAAAACGTCGGCTACACCGCGCGCCACCACACCTTCTTCGAAATGCTGGGCAACTTCAGCTTCGGCGATTACTTCAAGCAGGACGCCATCACCTTCGCCTGGGAATTCCTGACCGGCGAGCAATGGCTGAACCTGCCCAAGGACAAGCTGCTGGTCACCGTCTACGCCTCCGACGACGAAGCCTACGACATCTGGCACAAGAGCGTGGGCCTGCCGGCCGACAAGATCATCCGCATCGGCGACAACAAGGGCGCGCCGTACGCCTCCGACAACTTCTGGACCATGGGCGACACCGGCCCCTGCGGCCCCTGCACCGAGATCTTCTACGACCACGGCCCGAGCGTGGCCGGCGGCCCTCCGGGCAGCCCGGACGAAGACGGCGACCGCTTCATGGAAATCTGGAACAACGTGTTCATGCAGTTCAACCGCGACGAGTCCGGCACCCTGCATCCGCTGCCCAAGCCGTCGGTCGACACCGGCATGGGTCTGGAACGCCTGTCCACCGTGCTGCAACACGTCAAGTCCAACTACGAGACCGACGCGCTGGCCTGCCTGGTGCGCGCCGCCGCGCGCGAAACCGGCATGGCCTACAGCCAGGACGTGCCGTCGCTCAAAGTGATCGCCGACCACATCCGCGCCTGTTGTTTCATGGTCGCCGACGGCATCTTGCCGTCCAACGAAGGCCGCGGCTACGTGCTGCGCCGCATCGCCCGCCGCGCCATCCGCCACGGCTACAAGCTGGGCCAGAAAGGCCTGTTCTTCCACAAGATCGTCGCCGACCTGGTGGCCGAGATGGGCGACGCCTATCCGGAACTGCGGGAAAAGCAGGCGCATATCGAAGACGCGCTGCGCGCCGAGGAGATCAAGTTCGCCGAGACGCTGGAAATCGGCATGGGCCTGGTGGACTCCGCGCTGGAAGGCGGCAAGACCAAGCTTGACGGCGACACCATCTTCAAGCTCTACGACACCTTCGGCTTCCCGGTGGACCTGACCGCCGACATCTGCCGCGAACGCGACATCCACGCCGATCTGGAAGGCTTCGAGCGCGCGATGGAAGCGCAGCGGGAGCGCGGCCGCGCCGGCTCCAGCTTCAAGATGACCGGCAAGGTCAGCTACAGCGGTGCCGACACCTGCTTCCACGGCTATGATTCCGCCAGCACCGACGCCAAGGTCCTGGCGCTGTTCAAGGGCACCGAGGCCGTCGCCGCGCTGGAAGCCGGCGAAGAAGGCATCGTGGTGCTGGACGACACCCCCTTCTACGCCGAAGGCGGCGGCCAGGTCGGCGACGTGGGCGAGATTTCGCTGCAAGGCGGCATCGGCGCGCTGTTCGACGTCAACGACACCCAGAAGATCCAGGCCGCGGTGTTCGGCCACAAAGGCAAGCTGGCCCGCGGCCGCCTGGCCGTCGGCGACAGCGTGACCGCCACCATCGATCTGCACGCGCGCGCCGCCAGCGCCCGCAACCACTCCGCCACCCACCTCTTGCACGCGGCGCTGCGCCACGTGCTGGGCGACCATGTCGCGCAGAAGGGCTCGCTGGTGAATCCGGAGCGCACCCGCTTCGACTTCGCCCACGGCGAACCGGTCAGCGCAGAACAGATCGCCGAGCTGGAGCGCGTGGTCAACCGCGTGATCAGCCACAACTTGCCGGTCAAGGCCGAAGTGATGAGCATGGAAGCCGCGCAGAAATCCGGCGCGATGATGCTGTTCGGCGAAAAATACGGCGATGAAGTGCGCGTGCTGACCATGGGCGACTTCTCCGCCGAACTGTGCGGCGGCACCCATGTGCAGCGCACCGGCGACATCGGCCTGTTCAAGATCGTGGCGGAAAGCGGCGTCGCCGCCGGCGTGCGCCGCGTCGAAGCCGTCACCGGCGAAGGCGCCATCGCCCACATCCAGGCTCAGGACGCCCTGCTCAAAGAGGCGGCCGGCGCGCTGAAAGCGCAGACGCTGGACGAAGTGGCCGCCAAGATCGGCAGCTTGCAGGACAACGTCAAGACCCTGGAAAAAGAGCTGGCCAAACTCAAGGGCCAACTGGCCGCCTCCGCCGGCGACAGCCTGGCCGACGGCGCGGCCGACGTCAACGGCGTCAAGGTGCTGGCGGTGGAACTGCCGGGCGCGGACAACAACGCGCTGCGCGAAACCCTGGACAAGCTGAAGGACAAGCTGGGCTCCGCCGCCATCGTGCTGGCCGCCAAGGGCGACGGCAAAGTGGCGCTGGTGGCCGGCGTCACCGCCGACCTCACCTCCAAGCTCAAGGCGGGCGAGCTGGTCAACTTCGTCGCCCAGCAAGTGGGCGGCAAGGGCGGCGGCCGTCCGGACATGGCCCAGGCCGGCGGCACCCAGCCGGAAAACCTGGCGGCGGCCTTGGCCGGCGTACAGGCCTGGGTGGCGGCTAAGCTGTAAGAACGTGTTTGCGATCTCGCGAGCTAAGGCAAGACAAGGAGAAAACGGCTGAGAAAGCGGAATGTACGCGTGGTACATGAGCATTTCGAAAACGTTTTCAACGCCGTATCGCCGACGCGCAGCAGATCGTAAACAGGTTCTAAGCCTCCCAACTCTCGTCAACAGACCGCGCGCTGCGCGGTCTTTTTTTGTCTTCCACGCCGTCGGCCTTGGCTGCCGCCGCTTTCTTGCTCCAGGTCAAGGGCATCAGGATTACGAAATACTAATATTGAGAGGCTTAATGATGGCTTCTCCTTTTGTTGTTTGCATTTCAGCCCTGCTCGCCTCTCCGATCAGGGCGTTTTTTTTGCGCGCGGCCATGAAAAAAGGCGGCCTGAGCCGCCCTGTCCCTTCATGCCGCGCCGCGGCTCACAACACCAGCTTGCCGCCTATCACCGCCAGCATCACCGCCAGCGCCGGCCGCAACCAGCCCTCCGCCAGCCGCCGCGTCAGCTTGCTGCCCAGCCAGATGCCGGGCAGGGAGCCCGCCAGCAGATTGAGCAAGAGCGGAAAATCCACATTGCCGAGCCCGGCGTGTCCCAGACCGGCCACCAGGGTCAAGGGCACCGCGTGGGCGATTTCGGTGCCCACCAGCCGCGAAGTCGGCAAGGCCGGATACAGCAGGAACAAGGCCAGGGTGCCCAGGGCCCCGGCGCCGATGGAACTGAGCGTGACCAAAACGCCCAACACCACGCCGGTGGCCACGGTCAAGCCTATCCGCGGCTCGAACGACGGGCTGGCCGCGCCGGCGCGGCCCAGCCAGCGCAAGAGCAAGGGTTTGCCCAGGATGGCCGCGGCGGTCAGCAGCAAGGCGACGCCCAGCACCAGCTTGAACAGGGTGTCCAACATTTTTTCCGGCAGATGCAGATAGGACAGACCGGCCAGCACCAGCAGGGCCGCCGGCACGCTGCCGGCGGTCAGCCAGCCGGCGATGCGCCAATCGACATGGCCTTGGCGATGATGCACCGTCACTCCGCCCATCTTGGTCAAGGCCGCGTATAAGAGATCCGTGCCCACCGCGGTGGCCGGAGAGATGCCGAACCACAGCAAGATGGGCGTCATCAGCGAACCGCCGCCCACGCCGGTCAGACCAACGATGAAGCCCACCGCCAAACCCGCGATCGCATACCCCCACTCCATAAAACCGCTCCTTGGCCGCGCCATTCGATAGCGGCATGCTACGCCAGTTTCATATAACGATTTATACCGTTTCGAAACAACATTATTCGAAAAGTGATTTACCTCAAAGACTTGCCCCGGACGCCCGCTCCATCATGCTGCGGTAACATCGCGCCGGTAGCGTGGGCGGAGTCCGCTGGAATGCCCAAGTCCGATTTGCTCCTAATCACAAGCAAACAGGGCTTTACAAATCGCGAAAATAGCGTCAATGTCAAAGGGTCAGGGTTTGCCCTGGCCTCACACAAGTACGTGACCGAGAGGTGCAAGGATGATGACTTCCCGTATTCCTCTGAGTGTTCGCAGAAAGCAGGCTAGAGACCAGCACGAGAGTTTTCTCTATGCGGTCGCCAAGCCTCAGTTGAGTGATGCTGAGAGGTCGCGCCAGCAGAAAGTGCGCCAGCGCGCGCACGATCGGGACGATGCCCGATTCCTGGCCGACCGCTGCGACGACCTGTTCTGAACACCTTGCCCACTGGCGGCTTGCCGCCTGTTGACGGTTAGCGGCCCAGCCATACGCCACGCCGCAACCTCCCTGCCTTGAAGCGGACAGCGCGCTTGCCGCCTGTGCCGAGCCGCCCGTTTCGTTTCCCGCCGCCGCGCCCGCGTCCAGCGACGCCGGTCGTCCGCCCGTTGTCCCCTGCGTCTCCGCCTCCGCGCGCATAAAGAAAATTCCTTTTCCCGCCGAAATCCGTCCGAATTTGCGCCAAACGGCGATTTCCCATCGATTTTTACGCGATTTTTATCTCTATCCAACGGCTTTTATCGGGTTTTTGACGCCGGCTTCAGTACCTTTCCATTACTGATTCAAATGGAGATTTTCATGATGGATGTCGTCTATCTGGGACTCGTCCTGTTGTTCGGCGTGCTGGCCTGCGGCTTCGTCGCCGGCTGCCGGAAACTGGGAGAAAAGGAATGAGCGTCTGGTATCTGCTCAGCGCGCTGATCGCGCTGGGCCTGCTTGGCTATCTGATCTACGCACTGCTTAAGCCGGAGAATTTTTAATCATGTTCGCCAATTTCATCGGCTCGGCCGCACCCTTGCAGCTGGGCTTGTTCCTGCTGGTGCTGCTGGCGCTGGCCTGGCCGCTGGGCGCCTATATCGCCCGCGTGATGCAGGGCGACAATGTCGGCCCCCTGCGCCTGTTCGCGCCGCTGGAGCGCGGCTTTTACCGGCTGGCCGGCGTCAAGCCGGACGAAGACATGGGCTGGCGCGGCTACGCCGTCGCCTTGCTGTTGTTCAATGTACTGGGCGCGCTGGCCTTGTATCTGCTGCAACGCTTGCAGGGCTGGCTGCCGTTCAACCCGCAAGGCATGGGCGCTGTGGCGCCGGATTCCGCGTTCAACACCGCGATCTCCTTTGTCACCAACACCAACTGGCAAGGCTATGGCGGCGAATCCACCATGGGCTATCTGGTGCAGATGCTGGGCCTGACGGTGCAGAACTTCCTGTCCGCCGCCACCGGCGCGGCGGTGGTGCTGGCCCTGGTGCGCGGCTTTGTCCGTCACGGCTCGGCCAAGATCGGCAACTTCTGGGTGGACGTCACCCGCTTCACTCTCTACGTGTTGCTGCCGCTGTCCTTCGTGTTCGCGCTGGCCTTCAGCCAGCAAGGCATGATCCAGAACCTGTCCGCCTATAAAAACGCGCAGACGGTGGAAACCACCCATTATCAGCAGGCCAAGACCGATGCTCAGGGCACCGCGGTCCTGGGCGCCGACGGCAAGCCGGTGATGGCGGACGCCAGCACCCAGCAGCAAACGCTGCCCATGGGGCCGGTGGCCTCGCAAGAAGCGATCAAGCTGCTGGGCACCAACGGCGGCGGCTTCTTCAACGCCAACTCGGCGCACCCGTTTGAAAACCCCACTCCGCTGAGCAACTTCCTGCAAAGCCTGGCCATCTTCCTGATCCCGGCAGCGCTGTGCTTCGTGTTCGGCCGCATGGTGGGCGACCAGCGTCAAGGCTGGGCCATCATCGCCGCGATGACGGTGATGTTCGTCTGCGCGGTCGTGACGGCCACCGGCGCAGAGCAGGCCGGCGTGCCGCAGCTGAGCGCAATGGGCGTGGATCAGCAGGCCAGCCATTTGCAGGCCGGCGGCAATATGGAAGGCAAGGAAACCCGCTTCGGCGTCATCGACACCTCGCTGTTCATCGCGGTGACCACCTCCGCCTCCTGCGGCGCGGTCAACGCCATGCACGATTCGCTGACCCCGATCGGCGGCCTGGTGCCCACCTTCCTGATGCAGTTGGGCGAGGTGGTGTTCGGCGGCGTCGGCTCCGGCCTGTACGGCATGCTGATCTTCGCCATCCTGGCGGTGTTCATCGCCGGCCTGATGGTGGGCCGCACCCCGGAATACCTGGGCAAGAAGATAGAAATCCATGAGATGAAGATGACGGCGATCACCATTCTGGTCACCCCGGTTCTGGTGCTGACGCTGACCGCCATCGCGGTGCTGGCCGCCTCCGGCAAGGCCGGCGTCCTCAACCCCGGCGCCCACGGCTTCAGCGAGGTGTTGTACGCCTTCACCTCGGCCGCCAACAACAACGGCAGCGCCTTCGCCGGCCTGTCCGCCAACACGCCCTTCTACAACGTCGCCACCGCGGTGGCCATGTTCTTCGGCCGCTTCTTCATGATCGTGCCCATCCTGGCCATCGCCGGTTCCTTGGCCGCCAAGAAGCGGCTGGCCGTCACCGGCGGCACCCTGCCCACCCATGGCCCGCTGTTCGTGGTGCTGCTGATAGGCACCGTCTTGCTGGTGGGCGCGCTCAACTATGTTCCCGCGCTGGCGCTGGGCCCGGTCGTCGAGCAATTGCAGATGATCAGCGGTCGCTGAACCTTGCGGGAGGACTCATAAAATGAACGATATCAATCATTCCAAACTGCCGGCCGCCCAGCCCGTTCAAGCGGGCCACAGGAGCGCGGCCAAATCCATGCTGGACCCCAGCCTGGTGAAACCGGCCATCGTCGACTCCTTCAAGAAGCTGTCGCCGCGCGCCCAGTGGCGCAACCCGGTGATGTTCGTCGTCTACATCGGCAGCATCCTGACCAGCGCGCTGTGGGTTCAGTCCCTGGCCGGCCAGGGCGAGGCGCCGTCCGGCTTCATCCTGGCGGTGGCGCTGTGGCTGTGGTTCACCGTCTTGTTCGCCAACTTCGCCGAAGCGCTGGCCGAGGGCCGCAGCAAGGCCCAGGCGGCCAGCTTGCGCTCGGCCAAGAAAAACGTGGTGGCCAAGAAGCTGTCCGGCCCCAGCCACGACGCCGGCAAGACCGTGATCGACGGCAGCAGCCTGCGCAAGGGCGACTATGTGCTGGTGGAAGCCGGCGACGTGATCCCGGTGGACGGCGAGGTGATCGAAGGCGTGGCCTCGGTGGACGAGTCCGCGATCACCGGCGAATCCGCGCCGGTGATCCGCGAGGCCGGCGGCGATTTCTCCTCGGTCACCGGCGGCACCCGCGTGCTGTCCGACTGGATCGTGGTGCGGATTTCCGTCAACCCGGGCGAAACCTTCCTCGACCGCATGATCGCCATGGTGGAAGGCGCCAAGCGCCAGAAAACGCCGAACGAGATCGCGCTGACCATCCTGCTGGTGGCGCTGACCATCGTCTTCCTGGTGGTCACCGTCACCCTGCTGCCCTTCTCGCTGTTCAGCGTGGAAGCGGCCAAGGCCGGCTCGCCCATCGGCATCACCACCCTGGTGGCCTTGCTGGTATGCCTGATCCCCACCACCATCGGCGGCCTCTTGTCCGCCATCGGCGTGGCCGGCATGAGCCGGATGATGGGCGCCAATGTGATCGCCACCTCCGGCCGCGCGGTGGAAGCCGCCGGCGACGTGGACGTGCTGCTCTTGGACAAGACCGGCACCATCACCCTGGGCAATCGCCAGGCCTCGGCCTTCATTCCGGCGCCCGGCATCAGCGAACAGGCTTTGGCCGACGCCGCCCAGCTGGCCTCGCTGGCCGACGAAACCCCGGAAGGCCGCAGCATCGTGGTGCTGGCCAAGAAGCAGTTCAATCTGCGCCAGCGCGAGCTGGCCAGCCATGAAGCCGCGTTCATCCCCTTCACCGCGCAAACCCGGATGAGCGGCATAGACTACGATGGCCGCCGGATCCGCAAGGGCGCTATCGACGCCATCCGCCGCCACATCGCCGAACTGGGCGGCCAGTTCCCGGACGCGCTGGCGAAAAGCGCCGATGAAGTGGCCCGCCGCGGCTCCACCCCGCTGTTGGTGGCGGAAGGCAATCGCGCCTTGGGCGTGATCGAACTGAAGGACATCGTCAAGGGCGGCATCAAGGAGCGCTTCGCCGAGCTGCGCCAGATGGGCATCAAGACGGTGATGATCACCGGCGACAACCCGCTGACCGCCGCCGCCATCGCCGCCGAGGCCGGCGTGGACGATTACCTGGCCGAAGCCACGCCGGAAGCCAAGCTCAAGCTGATCCGCAGCCATCAGGCCGAGGGCAAGCTGGTGGCGATGACCGGCGACGGCACCAACGACGCGCCGGCGCTGGCCCAGGCCGACGTGGCGGTGGCAATGAACACCGGCACCCAGGCGGCCAAGGAAGCCGGCAATATGGTGGACTTGGATTCCAACCCCACCAAGCTGATCGAGATCGTGGAAATCGGCAAGCAGATGCTGATGACACGCGGCTCCTTGACCACCTTCTCCATCGCCAACGACGTGGCCAAATACTTCGCCATCATTCCGGCCGCCTTCGCCAGCACCTATCCGCAATTGAACGCGCTGAACGTGATGGGCCTGAACAGCCCGGCCTCGGCCATCATGTCGGCGGTGATCTTCAACGCCGTCATCATCGTGTTCCTGATCCCGCTGGCGCTGAAGGGGGTCAAGTATCAAGCCAAGAGCGCGGCGGAGCTGCTGCGCGGCAACCTGCTGATCTACGGCCTGGGCGGCCTGCTGGTGCCCTTCGCCGGCATCAAGCTGATCGACATGCTGCTGGGCGCGCTGAGCCTGGCATAAGCACTGAAAGGACAAAGCAAATGAAACTGTTACGCCCGCTGCTGGTGGTGTTCGGCGGCCTGACCCTGATCACCGGCCTCGCCTATCCCTTGCTCACCACCGGGGCCGCCCAGGCGCTGTTCCCTTTCCAGGCCAACGGCAGCCTGGTCGAACGCGACGGCAAGATCGTCGGCTCGCGGCTGATAGGCCAGAACTTCACCGGCCCGCAATATTTCTGGGGCCGCCCGTCCGCCACCAGCCCAATGCCGTACAATGCCGGCGGGTCCGGCGGCTCCAACCTGGGCCCCACCAACCCGGCGCAGCTGGACGCGGTGAAGGCCAATGTGGAACGCATCCGCGCCGCCCATCCGGGACAGACCGGCCCGGTGCCGGTGGACCTGGTCACCGCCTCGGCCAGCGGCCTGGACCCTGAAATTTCCGCCGCCGCGGCTTTCTACCAGTTGGAGCGCGTCGCCGCCGCCCGCAAGATGGAGCCGGCCGCGCTGCGCAAGCTGGTGGAGAGCCGGGTGATAGGCGAAACCTTCGGCCTGCTTGGCGAGCCGCGCGTCAATGTGCTGGAATTGAACCTGGCGCTGGACCAGCGGCGCGGCTGATAAGAACGAGCCGCGGAATCTCCCGGCTTCCGCGGCTAAAAAACAGGACAAGCCATGCCCGACATCCGTCCCGATCCGGACGCGCTGCTGGATGAACTGAAACGCGAAGAACTGGACGCCCAACGCGGCCGGCTGAAGATTTTCTTCGGCGCCTGCGCCGGGGTCGGCAAGACCTACGCCATGCTGGCTGCGGCCCGCGCCCGGCGCCAGGAAGGCGTGCAAGTGCTGGTGGGCGTGGTGGAAACCCACGGCCGCAAGGAAACCCAGGCGCAACTGGCGGACCTGGAATTGCTGCCGCCGCGGCGGATCGCCTACAAGGGCCACGAACTGTCCGAGTTCGATCTGGACGCGGCGCTGGCGCGCCGGCCGCAGCTGATCCTGATGGACGAATTCGCCCACTCCAACGCGCCCGGCTCGCGCCACCCCAAGCGCTGGCAGGACGTGGAGGAGCTGCTGGCCGCCGGCATCGACGTCTACACCACCCTCAATGTCCAGCATCTGGAAAGCCTGAACGACGTGGTCGGACAGATCACCGGCATCGTGGTGCGCGAAACCCTGCCCGACCACGTGTTCGACCGCGCCGACGAAGTGGCGCTGGTGGACCTGCCGCCGGACGAGCTGCTGGGCCGGCTGGCCGCCGGCAAGGTCTATCTGCCGCAGCAGGCCGAGCGCGCGGTGAAGAACTTCTTCCGCAAGGGCAATCTGCTGGCCTTGCGCGAACTGGCGCTGCGCCGCACCGCCGACCGCGTGGACGCGCAGATGCGCGCCTACCGCGCCGACCAGTCCATCAACCCCGTCTGGCACGCGCGCGAGCGCTTGCTGGTCTGCGTCGGCGCCAGCGCCGGCATCGACAAGCTGATCCGCAGCGCCAAGCGCCTGGCCGCCAATCTGGACGCGGACTGGATCGCCGTCTACGTGGAAACGCCGCGCCAGCAAAAACTGTCCGAGGAGCAGCGCGCCCGCGTGCTCAAGGGCCTGAGGCTGGCGCAGGAATTGGGCGCGGAAACCACGGTGCTGGGCGGCAACGAACTGGCGCCCACGCTGCTGGCCTACGCCCGCAGCCGCAACGTCTCCAAGCTGGTGGTCGGCAAATCCGTCCGCGGCCGCTGGTCGCGGCTGTGGCGCCCTACCCTGGTCAACGAGCTGAGCCGCCGCTCCGGCGACATCGATCTCTACGTGGTGGCCCACGACTTGGAAGCGGAGGACGCCGGCGCCGCCAAGACCGGCGCCAGCCTGTTGTTCGAAGAGCAGGACAGCCCGCGCTCCCGCGCCGGCTACATCGCCGCCGCCGTCGCCTGCCTGCTGACCACGCTGCTGGCCGGCCTGCTGATTCCCCATGTGGCGCTGGCCAACGACATCATGATTTACCTGTTGGTGGTGGTGCTGGTGTCGGTGCGCTACGGCCGCGGCCCCGGCATGCTGGCCTCGCTGCTGTCGGTGGCGGCCTTCGACTTTTTCTTCGTGCCGCCGCAGATGTCCTTCGCCGTCACCGACACCCAGTACCTGATGACCTTCGTGGTGATGTTGCTGGTGGCCGCCATCATCAGCCAGCTCACCGCCCGGCTGCGCTTCGCCGCCAATATCTCCACCTATCGCGAACGCCGCACCCGCGCGCTGTACGATCTGGGCCGCGAACTGGCCGGCGCGCTCACCGCCGCCCAGATCGTGGACACCGCCGTCGGCCGGCTGGAGCCGCTGTTCGCCGCCAAGGTCAACCTGTTCCTGCCCAATAGCGGCGACGAACTGCGCCTGGCCGGCGAAGACCGCGGCCATGCCGACATCGGCGTCGCGCAATGGGTTTACGATCATCAGCAGCCGGCCGGCCTCGGCACCAACACCCTGCCCGCCAACGCCGCGCTCTACGTGCCGCTGCGCGCGCCGATGCGCAACCGCGGCGTGATCGCGCTGCTGCCGGAAGTCACCGATCAGGCCTTTCTGCCGGAACAGCAAAGACTGCTGGAAACCTGCGCCGCCCAGATCGCGCTGGCGCTGGAGCGCGTGCATTACGTGGAAGTGGCGCAGGACGCCATCGTGGCGATGGAGTCCGAGCGGCTGCGCAACAGCGTGCTGTCCGTGGTGTCCCACGATCTGCGCACACCGCTGACCACCATGGCCGGCCTGTCCGAGCGGCTGTGCTCGCCCAATGTGGACGACGATCAGCGCGCCGAGATCGCCGCCGCCATCCAGGACGAAGCGCTGCGCATGAACAAGCTGGTGACCAATCTGCTGGACATGGCGCGGCTGCAATCCGGCGTCAAGCTGAACAAGGAATGGCAGATGCTGGACGAGGTGGTGGGCAGCGCGCTGCGCGCCGCCGAACGCGGCCTGCGCGGCCGGGAACTGAAGCTGGAACTGGACCCGGACCTGCCGGTGCTGGAAT
Organism: Chromobacterium sp. Panama; assembly: GCF_003052555.1. NCBI lineage: Bacteria > Pseudomonadati > Pseudomonadota > Betaproteobacteria > Neisseriales > Chromobacteriaceae > Chromobacterium > Chromobacterium sp. Panama. The sequence goes on along the minus strand of NZ_QARX01000001.1, from coordinate 1,772,983 downwards.
ACGACGCCGTGCTGCTGGAGCGGGTGCTGGTCAACCTGCTGGAAAACGCCGGCAAATACACGCCGCCGGGCAGCCGCATCACGCTGGCGGCGCGGCGCGAAGGCGCGGAGGTGCTGGTGTCGGTCAGCGACGACGGCCCCGGCCTGCCGCCCAATATGGAACAGCGCGCCTTCGACAAATTCTCGCGCGGCGCGGCGGAGTCCAGCACCCCCGGCGTGGGGCTGGGCCTGGCGATCTGCCGCTCCATCGTGGAAATCCACGGCGGCCGCATCAGCGCGCGCAACCGCTCGCCGCACGGCGCGGAATTCCGCTTCAGCCTGCCGGCCGGTCAAGCGCCGGCGCTGCCGCCGGATGAGACGCCCTAACTCAAAAGAAAACCATGACCATGCAAGACGCACCGATCAGCATCGTCGTCATTGAAGACGAAAAACCGATACGCCGCTTTCTGAGCGCGGCGCTGGAAGAAGAAGGCCTGACCGTCCACGAGGCGGAAACCGGCAAGCAAGGCCTGATCGAAGTGGCCACCCGCAAGCCGGACCTGGTGATCCTGGACCTGGGCCTGCCGGACATGAACGGCCAGGACACCATCAAACAGCTGCGCGAATGGACCGATCTGCCCATCCTGGTCTTGTCCGCGCGCACCCAGGAAACCGAGAAGGTGGCCGCGCTGGACGCCGGCGCCGACGACTATCTGACCAAGCCCTTCGGCGTGGCCGAATGCCTGGCGCGCGTCCGCGTGCTGCTGCGCCGCCGCACCCACGGCAGCGCCGCCGCGCAACAGGTGTTCCAGTTCGGCGACATCAAGGTGGACCTGGTCAACCGGCAGGTGGCCAAGGCGGAAACGGCGGTGCATCTGACGCCGATAGAGTACCGGCTGCTGTCCACCTTGATACGCAGCGCCGGCAAGGTGATCACCCATCGCGAGCTGCTGCTGGCGGTATGGGGGCCATCGTTCTCGGAGCACAACCAGTATCTGCGCGTCTATATGGGCCATCTGCGGCAGAAGCTGGAAGACAATCCGGCGATGCCGCGCCACATCCTCACCGAGACCGGAGTCGGCTATCGGCTGGTGGAGGGCTGAGCGGACCGCCGCTTAGAAGCTGTTCATGGGAGCCAGGGCCGCGCGCAGCCGCTCACGCGCTGCGCCCCACCCCGTTCTCCACCGCGAACACCGCCGCCTGCACCCGGCTGCTGAGGCTGAGCTTCTTCAGGATGTTCTGCACATGGATCTTGACCGTGCTCTCGGCCAGATCCAGGCTGCGCGCGATCTCCTTATTGCTCTTGCCCTGGGCCAGAAAGCCGAGGATTTCGCGTTCGCGCGGGGTCAGCCGGTCCAGCTCCTGCTCCGCCGGCTCCACCGGCGCGGCCGCGCCGTGGCGGAACTGGGCCATCAGCTTGGCGGTCATCGAATCGCTCATCACCGATTCGCCGGCGGCGGCGCGCGCCACCGCCTGGGTCAGGAAGTCGGCGTCGATGTTCTTCAATAGATAGCCGCGCGCGCCGGCCTTCAAGGCCGCGGTCAGATCGTCGGCCTCCTCGGACACCGTCAGCATCACCACCGCCCGTTTGGGCTGGTCCTGCAGCATCAGGGTCAGCGCCTCCACGCCGGAAATGCCCGGCATGTTCAGGTCCAGCAACACCACGTCCGGGTCCAGCTGCTTGGCGAGCTTGACGCCCTCGGCGCCGTCGGCCGCCTCGCCGACAACGTCGAAAGCCGCCTGGCGCGCCAGCAAGGCCTTGATTCCGCTGCGGAACAAGGTGTGATCGTCCACCAGCAAAATGCGTATGGTCTGTTCAGACATCATCGAGTCCGGGTCTTTCAAATTCAGATATAGACAGTATGAGAGCTGTCTAGCCGCCGCGCCAGTGGCTCAAGCGGCCATGCGCCGCGCGCGCGGCAGCAGCAGGCTGACCAGGGTGCCCGCCTCCGGAGTGGATTCGATGTCCAGTTGCAGGCCGGCGCGCTGCGCGCGCTCCTGCATGATGGACAGGCCGAAATGGCCGTCGCCCTTGTTGCGCACGGTATCCAGATCGAAACCGACGCCGTTGTCCAGCACGCTGAGCACGAAGACCTCGCCGTCGTCGCTGAGGCTGACCGTGACCTGGCTGGCCTCGGCGTGCTTGCGCACATTGGACAGCGCCTCCTGCAAGATGAACAGGATCTGCAATTGCTGTTCCGGCATCAGCGGCGCGCCGGCTCCGGTGGAGCGCAGCTCCACCCGCATCCCGGTCTGCTTGCGGAATTTGTCCAGCAGGCTGCTCACCGCCTGGCTCAGGCTTTCCGACAGTTTGGAACGGAAGTTGTTGAGCAGCTCGCGCACATCGTCGTAGCTTTCCTTGACCCCGGCCTCGAACAAGGCCAGCGTGTCGTCCACCAGGCCCGGGTCGCCGCTGTCCAGCGCCTGGCGCATGATCTGGGTTTGCAGGTTCAGGAAGGACAGGCCCTGGGCGATGCTGTCGTGCAGGCCCTGGGCCACCAGATTGCGCTCCTCCAGCACCGCCAGTTCGCGCTCCTTGGCCGCCAGCCTCAGGTTTTCTATCGCCACCGCCAGGTGCTGGCCCAGCATCTCCAGTTGCCGCACCTGCTGCGGCGGCAGGATGCGCGCCTGTCGGAAATGCAGATTGAAAATGCCCAAGGTGCGGTTTTGCGTCGCCACCGGGAAGGCGCTGACCACGCGGAAACCTTCGCGGCTGCACTGCTTGTCCGGCAGGCCGCGCATATTCTCCACCCGGCTCTCTGCCTTGGCGGCGGCTTCTCCGCACAGGCAGTCGCCCACTTTCAGGCAATGCTCTTCACGCAGCAGCCCTTCCGGCAAACCGTCGTCGGCCACCACGAACACCATGCCCTGGCCGTGATCGGTCAAGCGCACCGCGCCGCCGTCGGCGTCGAAGGCGCGCATCACCCGGGCGAGGAAGCCCTTGCACAGCGCTTCCAGCGGCTGGGATTGATTGCAGAAGGAGGTGATTTCGTACAACAGCGCCAATTCCTGGTTTTTCTGCTGCAGGCTGGCGGTCTTGCCGCGCACCCGCTCTTCCAGCGTGGCGTGGGATTCGGACAGACAGGCCGCCATCAGATTGAAACCGGTGCTGACCTGACCGAATTCGTCGTCGGTCTCCACCGGCACCCGCACGCTGTAATCGCCGGCAGCCAGCCGGCGTATGCCCTGGTGCAGCTTGTCCAGCGGCCGCAGCACGATCAGCAGCATCAGATAAATCAACGCGACGGTGCCCACCACCGCCATGCTGGCGAGCAAGAGCTGCAGCAGGCGCAGATAATCGGTGTTGCGGGCGTTGTAGGCCTCCATGCCGCTGACGAAGGTGTTGATGTCCGCCACGTAGAGCGCCACGCGCTCGGCGAAACGGGCGGCCTCCGCCGCGTTGTCGCCGGGCCGCGTCAGCGCGTCCTGCAACACCGGCTTCAGTTGCTCGCGCCACTGCGTTTCCACCTGGGTCAGCGCCTGCTGGATGTCCGCCTGACGCGGCACCAGCAGCGGGCGCGCCGGGTCGCCGCGGCGCAGCCGCTGCAAGATGGCTTCGTAATTGACCATGTCGCGGCGCAGCGCGTCGGCGCGCGCGCCGTCCTGGCCGCTAAGCTGCAAATCCAGCGCCAGTCGGGTGACGCGCATGCGCAGGCTGCCGGCGTCGTTGATCGCCGCCGCGCCGCCCTCCTGCTGCCAGGACAGCCACAGCGTGGCGCCGATGGAACCCAGCGCCACCAAGAGAAAAATCGCCAGCACGCCGACGATCTTGGCGCTGAGCCGCTGGCCCAGCGGGCCGCCCAGCACCGGGGACACGTTCAGCCGCATCGCCGTCGCCCTAGCCACCGGTCATCGACATGAAGCGCACCAGCTTTTTCGGCTTCTCGCTGAATTCATGTCGCTCCGGTTTCAGTTCTATCGCCGCGCGGATCGCCGCTTCCAGTTCGGCGTCGCCGACGCCGGCGCGCAGCAGAGGGCGCAGCTCAAAGCTTTCTTCCTGGCCCAGACACATGTAGAGCGTGCCGTCCACGGACAGCCGTACCCGGTTACAGGTGGCGCAGAAATGTTGGGAAATGGGCGTGATCAGGCCCAGCGAGAAACCGCCGTCCCGGGTTTTCCAGTAGCGGGCCGGGCCGCCCCCCAGGGTGGCGGCCTGTTCGACCAGGTCGAATTCGGTTTGCAGCTGACGCAGCACCGGCTGCAAGTCCAGGTAACTGGCGGCGCGGCCGGTGTCGCCCATGGGCATGGCTTCGATCAGCCGCAGCACGAAGCCATGCTGGATACAGAAGGCGACCATGGCGCCGATGTCGGCGTCGTTGACGTCCTTCATCGCCACCATATTGATCTTGATCGGGGAAAAGCCGGCCTCCTTGGCCGCCATCAGCCCTTCCATCACCCGCGGCAGGCTGTCGCTGCCGGTGATGTCGTGCACGCAATCGCGGCGCAGCGAGTCCAGGCTGACGTTGACGCGGCTGACTCCGGCGGCGCGCAGCGCCTGAGCGTGGCGCGCCAGCTGAGTGGCGTTGCTGGTCAGCGACAGGTCGTTGAGGCCGGGCAGCGCGGACAGGCGCGCCGCCAGCTCCGGCAGATTGCGGCGCAGCAGCGGTTCGCCGCCGGTCAGCCGCAGCCGCCGCGTGCCCAGGCGCGCGAAAGCCGCCACCACGCGTTCTATCTCGTCGAAGGTCAGCCAGTTGGCCGGCTCTTCGAAGCCTTTGAAGCCTTTGGGCAGGCAGTAATTGCAACGCAGGTCGCAACGGTCGGTCACGGACAGACGCAGGTATTCGATGGAGCGCCCGAAGCGGTCGGTAAGCATGAGTTCCTCCATGGCAGCCAATGATACCGCTTAGTCGCAACCAAGTGGCCCGGCTGTCGCCGCCAATCTGATATTTCCTGATTCCATTTTACTAGCTAGCCCAACAATTCGCAGTCCAACCAAAGCACGCCGGCCCCTAGTCACTTGTGACTAGGGGCCGGCCGGCGAAATGCGAGCGCAGGGTGAAGGGAACAGGCGCGCCCGGCGATCAGGAGCGACCCCGTGAAAAATCGGCGCTCAGGCGTGTTTGAACTTGTCCACCAGATCCACCAGCTCGCTGGCCGAGGCGTTGAGGCGGTCGGACAAATCCGCCACCTCCTGCACCAGGCCGGAATTCTCCTCCGCCAGCGAGGCGATCACGCTGATATTGTTGGCCACCTCGCCGCTGGCCGCGGTCTGCTGCGCCATCGCCACCGCGGTGCCCTGGCTCTTGGCCGCGGCCTCGCTGGCTTCCTGGTGGATTTCATCCAGGTCGTGCACGGTCTGGCCCACCAGCTCCAGGCCGGACTCCATGCGCTGGCGTGCCTCCTGCATGTGGTGGGCGGCGGTCTGGGTCTCGCCGCGGATGTCCTCGATCAGCGATGTGATGTCCAGCGTCTCCTTGCCGGTGCGCTCGGCCAGTTTGCGCACCTCGTCCGCCACCACGGCGAAGCCGCGGCCCATCTCGCCGGCGCGCGCCGCCTCGATCGCCGCGTTCAAGGCCAAGAGATTGGTCTGGTCGGCGATCTCGCGGATGGCGGTGATGATGGAGCGGATGTCTTCGGACTTCTGCTGCAAGGATTCTATCCGGCCGCCGGCGTCGTCCAGCACCGTCGAGGTCTGATTCATCGCCTGGGTGGTGCTGCGCATGCGTTCGCGGCCGTCGCTGACGCTGCTCTGCATCTGCTGCGCCACGTTCAGCGACAGCCGGGTGTTGGCGCTGACCGACTCGATGCCCGCGCTCATCTCCTCCACCGCCGCGGCGATGCCGGCCGCCGACTGGCTCTGGGTTTCCGAAGCCTTGGCGGCGCGATGGGAAATCGCCAGCATCGCGTGCGCCGCCTCCACCAGGCTGTGGGCGTTGTGATTGACTTGGTTCAGGGTGCGGGCGAAGGCCTCCACCAAGTGGTCGAAAGCCTTGCCCATGCGCGCGATTTCATCGTGACCGCGGATGTCGGCGCGCGGCCTCAGATCAAAATCCCGGCTCATCGAGGTCATCAGCAGTTCCAGCCGCTGCACCGGCACATGGATGCCGCGATAGATGGCGAAACCCAGGCCGCCCAGGGCCAGAATCACCAGGGCGGAGCCGCCCAGCGTCACCCACAGGTCGACCCGGGCCTGGGACACCTTGGCCGCCACCAGGCCGGCCAGATCGGACAGCAGCTTGTCCTGCAGCGTTTTCAGCGCGCCGATGCGCTGGGTCGCCGCCTGAAACCACGCCGCCGGCGCCACGCCGGCCGGCTGGCCCAGGGCCTGGCCCAAGAGTTTATCGCGCAGCGCCTGCAAGGCCTTGGCCTCGTCGCCGCCTTCCACCGCGTCCATCTGGGCGCGCAGCGTATCGTCCGCCATCAGCCGCAGCTGTCCGGCGCAGGCGTCCTGCTTGGCCTTGAGGCCCACCGCCTGGGCAAAGCTTTTTTGATCGAACACGCCGCCGTTGAGCACGCCGTTGACGTAGCCGCGCTCGCGGCCGGCGAACTCCTTCTCGCATTGCAGGCTGAGCAAGGCCGCGGTGCTGCGCAGCAGATCGCCGTCGCTATTGGCCTGCGCCAGCTTGGCGATCAGGCCGATCAGGGCGTCGATGCGGCCGGAATAGGCGGCGAAGGCCTCGGCCGCCGGCGTCGCGCGTTTTTCCACGCTGTCGCGCAGCTGGGACAGGCCGTCCAGTTGACTGCTCAGGGCGGACAGATCGCCGGCCAGGCTGCTGGCGGCGTGATTGGCCGCCTCGTCGCGGAAGGCGGCCAGGTCCTTGTCGCTGACCGCGCGCGCCTGCTGCAAGGGCGGCGGCAAGCCGGCGGCCTGGCCGCTGAGGAAGCCGTTGCTCAGGCCGCGTTCGGTCTGCAAATCGTGGATCAACTGGCTGGAACGCGCCGCCACCTGGATCAGGCGATCCGAGCGTTGCAATTCCGACAGGGTCTGGAAGCGATCGACGGCCAGCACCGAGGCCAGGCCGATCAGGGCGGCGGAAAAAGGCAGCAGCAGCAATAGCAGCTTGCTGGCGAGGGATAGCCTGGACAGCATGGCGGGCTCCGATCTCTATCGACTGTTTCTCTTGATTTTCCATGACAATGGAAACCAACACCCATCAATATAGATCAAGCCCGGTTCATGCTGAATACTGCAATGGGTTTAATGCCAATGGCCGGCTGGACAGCCGCGGCGGCTCAGCAACGGCCTTTCTTGGCCTGGCCCGGCGGGCAGAAATAGCCTTTGTCGCGGTGATGGCGATGGCGGTGCTTGCGATAGCGGCGGCCGTCGTCGTCGCGGCGTTCCGACGCCGCCGGCTTGCCGTAGTCGTGGCCGATGGCCGCGCCTGAAGCGCCGCCCACCGCGCCGCCGATGATGGCGCCGTTGCGGCCGCCCACCGCCTCGCCCACCGCCGCGCCGGCCGCGCCGCCCAGCGCGCCGCCGACGATGGTGGAGGTGTCCGCCAGGGCGGTGGAGGCCAAACCGGCCAGGCTCAGCGATAAGATGACAAGTGCGCGTTTCATGCGGCTAACTCCTGAATTTAAACGGATGAGGCAGCTTAACCGTTTGGTTGACAGCCGGCTGTTTCGAATTGTTAGGAATTGTTCTCTCTTGTTATTGCTTCACAACTTATCGAATTTATATGTAGCCGGACGGCATGAAAAACGGCGGAGCATCCAAGGATGCCCCGCCGCGACCTCATGCTGAATCTTGGCAAACCCGCCGGATCAACCCCTCGGCCGCACCAGCTGCCAGGCCCGGCCCAGATAAGTCACCGCGCCGAAGCCGCTCCACACGTGCACCAGACGGGTGAACGGGAAGATCACGAACAAGCTCATGCCCATGAACAAGTGCGCCTTGAATACCGGCGAGGCGCCGACGATGAAGATGGCCGCGTCGCCGCGCAGGGTGACGATGTGCTGAGCCCAGCTCATCAGCAACACCATCTCGTGGCCGTCCAGATGCTGCGCCGACACCGCGATGGTGCTGAGGCCCAGCAACAAGGTGGCCAGAATCCACAGCAACACCAGCTTGTCGCGCCAGGTGGTGTTGGCCGCCAGCCGGTCGCAAGTGAAGCGGCGGTGCAGCAGGATCAGGATGCCGATCAGGCACAGGCCGCCCATGATGCCGCCGGCCGTCATCGCGAACACTTGCTTGAAGCTGTGGCTGACGCCCAGCGCGTCCCATACCGCCACCGGCGTCAACAGGCCCACCAGATGGCCGAAGAACAGGCCGATGATGCCGAGGTGGAACAGGATATTGCCCAGCCGCAGCTGGCCGCGGTACAGCAGTTGCGAGGATTCGCTCTTCCAGCTGTATTGCTCGCGGTCGAAGCGGATCAGGCTGCCCAGCAGGAACACCGCCAGCGCGATGTAGGGATAGATGCCGAATACGAATTGGTGCAGATAGTTCATGTTGCTCTCCTGGCAGCGGGATTCAGCCCTGCGGCCGCTGCGGGTAAAAGTTCACCGGAGCGATGGCCGGCCGCGCCGGCTTCAGCAGCGGCTCCACGCCGTCCGCGCCGGGGCCGAAGGTCTCCAGCATCTCGTCCATGTCGCGTACCGGCGGCACGGTCAGCGCTTCCGGCTCCACCGGCGACAGCAGCACCAGCCCCTGCAGCACGCCGGCGTAGTGGGAATGGCTGTCGGCCAGCTTGCCGGCCACGTGGGCGATCACGTGCACCGCGTCGGAGAGCAGCCGGGCGGCCTCCTCCGGCGGGCACTGCGCCAGGAACTCCAGGAACAGCGGCAGATAGTCCGGCAGCTCGTTCGCCGCCGGCTCCAGGCCCTGGGCCTGGTATTCGGCCAGCAGATCCACCATGGCCTGGCCGCGGGCGCGGTCCTCGCCGTGGATATGCTCGAACAAGTGCAGCGAATGGCTGGGGTTGCGATCGAAGGTCTGCACATAGCGTTCTTGCAGCGTGATCAGATCCTCGCCCTCCAAGGACAGCAGCAAGGGCTCCAGCAGCCGGGCGATGCGCGGCTCGGCCGCCACCTCGGCGCGGATGTCGTCCGCCGCCGCGATCAGATCCGGCTCCGGGTAGCACAGCAGCGCCGATAAGGCCTGATAGATGCGCATGGCGTTCTCCTTCACTGACCGGAATTGGACTTGCGGTCGCGCCGCATGTCGTGGAATACGATGGGGGTCGCCTTCTTCTTGCCGAACAAGCTGGCCTCGGACTCGCCGCCGGAGCAGCCGTTGCCGAAGGTGAAGCCGCAGGACGCCTTGTCCTCGAAGGTGTTTTCCACCAGCTCCTTGTGGCTGGACGGAATCACGAAGCGGTCTTCGTAATTGGCGATGGCCATCACCTGATACATCTCCTCCACCTGGGCCGGGTTCAGATGCGTGCCCTTGAGGGTGGCGGGGTCCGACACCTTCTCCACGCTCTTCTTGCGCATATAGCGCCGCATCGCCACCATGGTTTCCAGCGCCTTCACCACCGGTTCTTCCTTGCCGGCGGTCAGCAGATTGGCCAGGTACTGGATGGGGATGCGCAGGTCCTTAACGTCCGGGATGATGCCGTTCTCGCCGATCAGGCCGTTTTCCATCGCGGACTGGATCGGCGACAGCGGCGGGATGTACCACACCATCGGCAGAGTCCGGTATTCCGGGTGCAGCGGGAAAGCCACTTTCCACTCCATCGCCATCTTGTAGACCGGGGAGCGCTGCGCGGCGTCGATCCAGCTTTGCGGAATGCCCTGCTTCTGCGCCTCGGCGATCACTTCCGGCGCGTTCGGGTCCAGGAACACGCCCAGCTGCGCCTCGTACAGGCTCTTCGGGTCTTCCACCGCGGCGGCTTCGTCTATCTTGTCGGCGTCGTACAAGAGCACGCCCAGATAGCGGATGCGGCCGACGCAGGTTTCCGAGCACACCGTCGGCTGGCCGCCCTCGATGCGCGGGTAGCAGAAGGTGCACTTCTCGGCCTTGCCGGAGGTCCAGTTGTAATAAATCTTCTTGTACGGGCAGCCGGACACGCACATGCGCCAGCCGCGGCATTTGTCCTGGTCTATCAGCACGATGCCGTCGTCTTCGCGCTTATAGATGGAGCCGGACGGACAGGAGGCGACGCAAGCCGGGTTCAGGCAGTGTTCGCACAGGCGCGGCAGATACATCATGAAGGTGTTCTCGAAGGCCGAGTACATTTCCTTCTGGATGCCCTCAAACAGGGCGTCCTTGCTGCGCTTGGAGAATTCGCCGCCCAGATCGTCCTCCCAGTTCGGGCCCCATTCGATCTTGTTCATCTTCTTGCCGGTCAGCACCGACACCGGCCGCGCGGTGGGCGGCGTCTTCATCTCCGGCGCGTTCTGCAGATGTTCGTAGTCGTAGGTGAACGGCTCGTAGTAATCGTCTATCGCCGGCATATTGGGGTTGGCGAAGATATTGCCCAGGATTTTCAGCCGGCCGCCCTGACGCGGCTCCAGCTTGCCGTTGGGCTTGCGCACCCAGCCGCCCTTCCACTTCTCCTGGTTTTCCCATTCCTTGGGGTAGCCGATGCCGGGCTTGGTTTCCACATTGTTGAACCAGGCGTATTCGACGCCGTCGCGGCTGGTCCAGACGTTTTTGCAGGTGACCGAACAAGTGTGGCAGCCGATGCACTTGTCCAGATTCAACACCATGCCGATTTGAGCGCGGATTTTCATTGTTGCTCTCCTGCCGGACTATCCATCCAGTCCACTGAGTTCATCTTGCGCACCACCACGAACTCGTCGCGGTTGGCGCCCACGGTGCCGTAGTAATTGAAGCCCCAGGACAGTTGCGCGTAACCGCCAATCATGTGGGTGGGCTTGGTCACCGTGCGGGTCACCGAGTTGTGGATGCCGCCGCGCTTGCCGGACACTTCCGCGCCCGGCACGTTCACGATCTTCTCCTGGGCGTGGTACATCATCGTCATGCCCTGCGGCACCCGCTGCGACACCACGGCGCGGGCGGTCAGCGTGCCGTTGGCGTTGAACACCTCGATCCAGTCGTTGTCCACGATGCCGGCCTTCTTGGCGTCGTCCTCGGACAGCCACACGTTCGGGCCGCCGCGGCTCAGCGTCAGCATGCGCAGATTGTCGGAGTACGTGCTGTGGATGCCCCACTTCTGGTGCGGGGTCAGGAAGTTCAGCACCAATTCGTGATTACCGTTGCCGTGCTTGCCCAGCACCGCCTGGGTGGTTTTCAGATCCACCGCCGGCTTGTACACGCACAGGCCTTCGCCGAAGGCGCGCATCCACTGGTGATCCTGGTAGAACTGCTGGCGGCCGGTGATGGTGCGCCAGGGAATCAGCTCGTGCACATTGGTGTAGCCGGCGTTGTAGCTGACTTCTTCGCTTTCCAGGCCGGACCAGGTGGGCGAGGAAATGATCTTGCGCGGCTGCGCCTGCACGTCGCGGAAGCGGATGCTGTCGTGCTCGCGCGGCTTGGCCAGATGGGTGTGGTCGCGGCCGGTGATCTTGGACAGCGCGTCCCAGGCCTTCACCGCCACGTGGCCGTTGGTTTCCGGCGCCAGGGTCAGAATCATCTCGGCGGCGTCGATCGCGGTTTCCAGCTTGGGCTGGCCCTTGCCGGCGCCTTGGCTCGCCACTTGGTTCAGGCCGCGCAGGATGTCTACTTCATGGCCGGTTTTCCAGTTGATGCCCTTGCCGCCGTTGCCGGCTTTTTCCAGCAAGGGGCCGATGGTGGTGAACTTGTCGTAGATCGCGCCGTAGTCGCGCTCCACCACCGTCATCTTGGGCATGGTCTTGCCCGGCACCGGCTCGCACTCGCCTTTTTTCCAGTCCTTGGGATCGAAGGGCTGGCCCAGTTCTTCCGGGGTGTCGTGCATCAGCGGGGTCAGCACCAGATCCTTTTGCACACCCAGATAGTCCTTGCCCAGCTCGGACAGCTTCTTGGCGAAACCCTTGTAGATCTCCCAGTCGGTGCGCGACTGCCACAAGGGCTGCACCGCTTCGGACAGCGGGTGGATGAAGGGATGCATGTCCGAGGTGTTGAGGTCGTCCTTCTCGTACCAGGTGGCGGTGGGCAGCACCACGTCGCCGTACAAGCAGGTGGTGGACATGCGGAAGTCCAGCACCACCAGCAGGTCCAGCTTGCCTTCCGCCGCCGGGCGCACGGTGATTTCGGTGGGCTTGATGCAGTCGTCTTCCGAATTCAGCACCGCGTTCTGGGTGCCCAGCAGGTATTTGAGGAAGTACTCGTGGCCCTTGCCGGAGCTGCCCAGGATGTTGGAACGCCACACGAACATATTGCGCGGGAAGTTCTGCGGGTTGTCCGGGTCGTTGCAGGCCAGGTCCAGCTTGCCGGACTTGAGGCCGTCCACCACGTAGGCGGCGGCGTCCTGGCCGGCGGCGGCCGCGGCGCGGGTCACCTCCAGCGGGTTGGCGGACAACTGCGGCGCGGACGGCAGCCAGCCCATGCGCTCGGCCTTGGCGTTGTAGTCGATCAGCGCCATGCCGGCCATGCGGCCGTCGGCGGTGGGCGCCAGGATTTCGCCTACGCCCAGTTTTTCATGCCGCCACTGGCTGGTATGCGCGTAGAAGAAGCTGGTGCCGTTCATCTGCCGCGCCGGGCGGTTCCAGTCGCCGGCGAAGGCCAGCGGCGCCCAACCGGTTTGCGGACGCAGTTTTTCCTGGCCCACATAGTGGCACCAGCCGCCGCCGGACTGGCCGATGCAGCCGCACAGCATCAACATATTGATGATGCCGCGGTAGGTCATGTCCATGTGGTACCAGTGGTTCAGCGCCGCGCCGACGATGACCATGGATTTGCCCTGGGTCTGATCGGCGTTCTGGGCGAACTCGCGCGCCACCTGGATCACCAGTTCCGGCTTCACGCCGGTGTGCTTCTGCTGCCAGGCCGGGGTGTAGGGCACGTCGTCCATATAGTCGACGGCGACGTTGCCGCCGCCCAGGCCGCGGTCTATGCCGTAGTTGGCCGCCATCAGGTCGAATACCGTGGCCACCAGGGTTTCGCTGCCGTCGGCCAGACGGATGCGCTTGGCCGGCACATTGCGGGTCAGCAGTTCATCGTGCTCGGCGCCGAAGTAAGGGAAGCCCACGCCCACCACCGCGTCGCTTTCTTTGATCAGCGACAGCTTGGCGGACACCTCGCGGCCGTTGCCGCCATCCTTCTGCTCCAGGTTCCACTTGCCGGCCTTGCCCTCGGCCTGACCCCAGCGGAAGCCGATGGAGCCGTTGGGCGCGACGATGTCGCCGCTGGCCTCGTCGATCAGCAGGGTTTTCCAGTCCGGGTTGTTGTCTTCGCCCAAGCCGCCTTCCAGATGGGAGGCGCGCAGGAAATAGTCCGGAATGTAGCGCTCGCCGTCTTGCTTCAGCGCCACCAGCATCGGCATGTCGGTATAGCGGCGGATGTAGTCGGTGAAGTAGCCGGACGGATTATCGAGGTGGAACTCCTTGAAGATCACATGGCCCATCGCCATCGCCAGCGCGGCGTCGGTGCCCTGCTTGGGGGCCATCCAGATGTCGCCGAACTTGGCCATTTCGCCAAAGTCGCTGGACACCGCCACCGTCTTGGTGCCCTTGTAGCGCACCTCGGTGTAAAAGTGGGCGTCCGGGGTGCGGGTCATCGGCACATTGGAGCCCCACACCATCAGATAGGTGGAGTTGTACCAGTCCGCGGATTCGGCCACGTCGGTCTGCTCGCCCCAGGTCTGCGGGCTGGCCGGCGGCAAATCGCAATACCAGTCGTAGAAGGACAGCGGCACCCCGCCGATCAGGCTGAGGTAACGGCTGCCGGCGGCGTAGGACACCATGGACATCGCCGGAATCGGCGAGAAGCCCACCACGCGGTCCGGACCGTATCGCTTGATGGTGAAGGCGTTGGCGGCGGCCACGATCTCATTGGCCTCGTCCCAGCTGGCGCGCACGAAACCGCCCTGGCCGCGCTTGGACTTGTACTGCTTGGCCAGTTCCGGCGTCTGGCTGATCTTTTCCCAGGCCTCCACCGGGCTCAGGGTCTGGCGCGCCTCGCGCCACAATTTGGCCAGCCGGCCGCGGATCATCGGGTATTTGACGCGCTGGGCGGAGTAGACGTACCAGCTATAGGACGCGCCGCGCGGACAGCCGCGCGGTTCGTGATTGGGCAGGTCCGGCCGGGTGCGCGGGTAATCGGTCTGCTGGGTTTCCCAGGTGATCAGGCCGTTCTTCACATACACCTTCCAGCTACAGGAGCCGGTGCAGTTCACGCCATGGGTGGAACGCACCACCTTGTCGTGCTGCCAGCGCTGGCGGTAGGCGTTTTCCCAACCGCGATCCTCGTTGACGACGGCGCCGTGACCATTGGCAAAGGTGGAGCGGGTCTTGCCCAGGAAATTCAAACGGTCGAGAAAGTGACTCATCTTGCCTCCAAATATCGGGGTCCGCGCCGCACGGGCCGGCGGCTCCAGCCACCGGGGGAAACGGACCTTTTCACTTGATTGCAAGCTTAGAACGCGCCGGCAAGCGCCGACATTCGCCGAAGGTCGACGCCGGACGGCGCATTGGCACTAGTCACGGTTAGTACTTTGGCGAGACGGACTAGCCAGAAAGAACTAGTGGCGATATTCGACCCTTGCCGTCGAAAAATAAAATGTTATAACATAACAAAAACCGCGAACAGCCAAAGGCCTTCGCCACCCGCATCGCCCTCACCTAATCGGACCCCATGCCATGACGCCCACGCCCTCCTCCTCCGCCGCGCTAGACGCCAGACTGCCGGTCACCGTGCTGTCCGGCTTCCTCGGCGCCGGCAAGACCACCTTGCTCAACCACATCCTCAACAACCGCGAAGGCCGCCGCGTGGCGGTGATCGTCAACGACATGAGCGAGGTCAATATCGACGCCGCCCTGGTGCGTGAAGGCGGCGCCGCGCTGTCGCGCACCGAGGAAAAACTGGTGGAGATGAGCAATGGCTGCATCTGCTGCACCCTGCGCGAAGACCTGCTGCTGGAAGTGTCGCGGCTGGCGGACGAAGGCCGCTTCGACCAGCTGGTGATCGAATCCACCGGCATCGCCGAACCGCTGCCGGTGGCGGAAACCTTCACCTTCGCCGACGAGCAGGGCCGCAGCCTGGCCGACTCCGCGCGGCTGGACACCATGGTCACCGTGGTGGACGCCTGTCACTTCCTGCGCGACTACGCCTCGCGCGATCAGCTGCGGCAACGCGGCGAATCCCTGGGCGAGGCCGACGAGCGCACGGTGGCGGACCTGTTGATCGAACAAGTGGAGTTCTGCGACGTGATCGTGCTCAACAAGACCGATCTGATCGACGCCGCGGACAAGGAACGGCTGGCCGGCATCCTGCGCCAGCTCAACCCGCGCGCCCGCATCGTCGAAGCCCGCTTCGGCCAGGTGCCGCTGGACGCGGTGCTCAACACCGGCCTGTTCGACTTCGACGCCGCCGCCGACGCCCCCGGCTGGCTCAGCGAGCTGCGCGGCGAGCACACGCCGGAAACCGAGGAATACGGCATCGCCAGCTTCGTCTACCGCGCGCTCCGCCCCTTCCATCCACAGCGCTTCTTTGAACTGGCTCAGCGGGAATGGCCGGGCGTGCTGCGCTCCAAGGGTTATTTCTGGCTGGCCAGCCGCCCGGCCCACGCCCAACTGTGGTCGCAGGCCGGCGCGGTGTGCCGCCATGAGCAGGCCGGCCAATGGTGGGCCGCCACCCCGCGCGAATACTGGCCGCAGGACGAAGACAGCCTGCGCCAGATCGAAAGCCACTGGCGGGACGGCATCGGCGACGCGCGTCAGGAACTGGTGCTGATCGGCATCGCCATGAACGAAGCCGAACTGCGCCGGCAATTGGACAACTGCCTGCTGGACGAGGCCGAAATGGCCGCCGGCCCGGCCGCCTGGGCGCTGCTGCCGGACCCCTTCCCGCCGCTGGACACCCTTGCCGAGGACGCCGCATGAACGCCCCGCTGCCCGATATCGCGCGCAGCGGCGCCGCGGCCGCGCTGCTGCCCTTGAACTGGGTGGGCATGGACGGCATCGCGCTGCCGCTGCGGCTGGCGGACGCCGCCCACGGCTGCGTCGCCGCCCGCGCCAGCGCGCAAGTCAACCTGCCCCGGCCGGCGATCAAGGGCATCCACATGTCCCGGCTCTACCGGCTGCTGCAAGCCCACGCCGACGCCGCGCCGCTCAGCCCGGACGCCCTCGGCCGGCTGCTGCGGGCGATGGCGGACAGCCACGCCGACTGCGGCAGCGACGCCGCCCGCGCAGAACTCCGCTTCGAACTGCTGTGCCAGCGCCCGGCGCTGGCCACGCCGGGCCTGTCCGGCTGGAAGGCCTACCCCGCCGCGCTGGGCGCCGAACTCGACGGCGACGGCTGCCGGCTGTGGGCCGAGGTGGAAATCGCCTACTCCTCCACCTGCCCCTGCTCCGCCGCGCTGGCGCGCAGGCTGATCGCCGACGCCTTCCGCCAACAGGAGCGCGCGGCCACGCCGGACGCGGTTTACGACTGGCTGCTGGAACACGCCACCCTGGCCACCCCGCACAGCCAGCGCAGCCAGGCGCGGCTGCGCTTCGACATCCCCGCCGACGCCGCCGGCTGGGACCTGGCGGCGCGCATAGACCTGGCTGAACAAGCGCTGGCCACCCCGGTGCAAACCGCGGTCAAGCGCGCCGACGAACAAGCCTTCGCCGCCCTCAACGGCGCCAATCTGATGTATGTGGAAGACGCCGCGCGCCGGCTGCAAGCGGCGCTGGCCGGCCACGGTCTGAGCCGGGTGGACGTGCGCCACCAGGAAAGCCTGCACCCGCACGACGCGGTGGCCGCCAGCCAACTCTCATAAGCAATCCACGATCTCGCGAGCAAGAGCGAGACAAGGCGAGAACAGCGGAGAAAGCGGAATGTACATTCGGTACATGAGCATTTCGAAGATGTTCTCAACGGCGTATCGCCGCAGCGCAGCAGATCGTGAACACACTCTCAGGGAGCAGCGCTTGATACGCAAAAACCCCTCCGGCCACCTGCCGGTAATCGCCGAATCCGCCTACGTCGACAAGACCGCCATCCTCTGCGGCAAGATCATCGTCCACGACCATGTCTTCATCGGCCCCTACGCGGTGATCCGCGCCGACGAAGTGGACGCCAACGGCGAGATGGAAGCCATCGTCATCGGCCCCCACTCCAATATCCAGGACGGCGTGGTCATCCACTCCAAGGCCGGCGCCGCCGTCACCATAGGCGCGCACACCTCCATCGCCCACCGCTCCATCATCCACGGCCCCTGCGCCGTGGGCGAACGCGTCTTCGTCGGCTTCAACAGCGTGCTGTTCAACTGCCGCGTCGGCGACGGCTGCGTGGTGCGCCACAACGCGGTGGTGGACGGCTGCGAACTGCCGGCCGGCTGCTACGTGGCCTCCACCGAACGCATAGGCGCGGCCAGCGACACCGCGCGCCTGCCCAAGGCCAGCGTGTCCGCCGCCGAATTCTCCGAAGACGTGCTGCGCGCCAACAGCGAACTGGTGCGCGGCTACAAAGCGCTGCAAAACGAGTTCTGAATGAGCGACATCCTGATCCGCAACGCCCGCCTGGTCAGCGACGGCCGCGAGTGGGAAGCCGACCTGCGCGTCGGCAACGGCCGCATCCGCCGCATCGATGCCAGCCTGCCCGGCCGCCCCGGCGACATCGACATCGACGCCGCCGGCCAATGGCTGCTGCCCGGCATGATCGACGACCAAGTCCACTTCCGCGAACCCGGCGCGCCGCACAAGGGCAGCATCGCCAGCGAATCCCGCGCCGCGGTGGCCGGCGGCGTCACCAGCTTCATGGACATGCCCAATACCCGGCCGGCCACCACCTGCCTGGACGCGCTGGCGGACAAGGAAAGCCGCGCCGCCGCCCACTCCGTGGCCAATTACGGCTTCCACCTGGGCGCCACCCGCCACAATCTGGCGCTGATCGCCGCGCTGCCGCCCAACCGCGCCGCCGGCGTCAAAGTGTTCATGGGCGCCAGCACCGGCGACCTGCTGCTGGACGACCCGGCCGCGCTGGAGCGGCTGTTCGCCGCTTGCCCGCTGCCCATCCTCACCCACTGCGAACACACGCCGCGCATCCGCGAACGCGAAGCCGCCTGGCGGCTGCGCTTCGGCGACGACATCCCGCCGGACCAGCACCCGCTGATCCGCGACGCCGAAGCCTGCTACCAATCCACCCGGCTGGCAGTGGAGCTGGCGCAACGCCACGGCAGTCAACTGCACGTGCTGCACCTCAGCAGCGCGCGCGAACTGGAGCTGTTCCGGCCCGGCCCCGTCGCCGGCAAGCGCATCACCGCCGAAGCCTGCGTCCACCACCTGCTGCTGGACGACGGCGACTACGCCCGCCTGGGCCACCTGATCAAATGCAATCCGGCGATCAAGAGCCGCGCCGACCGCGACGCGCTGCGCCAGGCGCTGCGCGACGGCCGCATCGACCTGATCGGCACCGATCACGCGCCGCATGCCTGGGAGGAAAAACAGCAGCCCTACACACAGGCCCCGGCCGGCCTGCCGCTGGTCCAGCACGCGCTGCCGGCGCTGCTGGAATTAGTGGCCGACGGCGAACTGACGCTGCAGCAACTGGTGGACAAGACCAGCCACGCGGTGGCCGCCCGCTTCGCCATCGCCGAACGCGGCTATCTGCGCGAAGGCTATTGGGCCGATCTGACGCTGGTGCAGCGCCTGCCCGCGCCGCGCCCGGTCTGCCGCGATGCCCTGCTGGCTCATTGCGGCTGGACCCCCTTCCCGCATCTGGCCTTCCGCCACGCGGTCAGCGCCACCATCGTTTCCGGTCAATTGGCTTGGTTCCAGGGCCGCATCCAGCCGGACTGCCAGGGCCTACCGCTGCGGTTTGTGCGTTGATTCAACTCAAACTTAGCGATGATCCCGTTCTTTAGGCCAGCTCGGCGCTATCGCCATCATTTTTAGGAAAATTCCTATTTAATCAATTAATTAACTTATTAGGATATTTCACGTCTTCATCCGCTATTTGGAGTCAGGCCATGCCGCCGCATCGACACAGCCCCCTCAACTCTCGCCAACCTTGGAGAGGCGGGCCCGCCGCCCCAGGCAAGGGGGACCCGACATGAGCACCACCGCCCGTCTGACAACGCTTGGCACCAACTTGTTCTGCTCATTTTTGTTAGCCGCTCTTAATGATGCAATTTCAGTTCATGGCTTTTTTTGGTTATTATTCACATTCTTTCGCAAGGTTTGAGGCAGGCAATCTTACTAATTGGTAAATATTAAAAAGCATATTCTGGCTATTTGACTGTGTGCCAGGCTCATTTTCCCGTATTCAAAACAACGCGCACTCTGAGGATGGCTCGTAGTGGCCAGCCTCCCCCTCTTCCAGATGTTGTTGGCCACGCCAGCTCTGGACGATCCATGACCAGAAGGGCCAAGTGAGCCTGCGGAGATATTAAAACCGCTTTTCAGTATGCCGATTGCAATAAAAATGAATAGAGATGGCCGGTAGCGCTCAGGATATGGGCGGGAAAATAAAATGACCGAATGGGTGATTTGGTGCGCTTTGAGCACGATACCAAGCGGGTATTTGGGAGGGATTGGGCAGGAAATTTTAGACGATGCCGTCTTAATCCTGTCTAAAACGCACCAAGGGCCTATAGAGAAAACTCTATAAGCCCTTGATTTTATTGGTGCCGGCGGCAGGAATCGAACTCGCGACCCCCTGATTACAAGTCAGGTGCTCTACCAACTGAGCTACACCGGCGAAGAGAGGCGTATTATGTCTTGCCTCAATGGCTTTGGCAAGCCGTCAGCGCGTCTTGTTCGGCGCCTTTTTATGCACCTGCTTCACGCTTTTGCCTACCTTTTTGTTTTTGCTGATTTTTTTAGCGGGCGCCTTGGCCTGCGGCGCGCGCTTTGCGGTTTTGGCTGCGTGACGCGGCTTTTTGGCCGTCGATTTCTTGACGGTCGATTTTTTTGTCGCCGGCTTGGCCGCCGCCTTGCCGTGACGCGTCTGCTTGGCGCTAATGGCCTTGGCCTGACGCTTGCCCTGCTTCGCGGATTTCGCCTTGGCCTTGCCTTTGGCCTGGCGCGCCGGCTTGGCTTGCTCTTTGGCGCGCGCCGGTTCCGCCGCCTGAACGGCTTTGGCCGGCGCGGCCTTGCGCGCGGGTTTGCTCGCCGGCGCCATCTGCACGTCGCCGGGCAAAGGCATGTCTTCGGGTTCGGCCAGGCTGGCCGGGCTGATCAACGCCAGGCTCAAGGCCAGCGCAATGGTGTGCGTCGCGAATTTCATGATCGGGGGTCTAATGCTCTCTGGGATGAAACGGGCCGCGCTTTGCGCCGCCAAAACCCGCATACTAGCACGGGGTTTCCCGCGCCCTGGCGGAAATTGACGACGGCGTGCAAAGTCCAATCCGCCGCGCGGACTGATTTTTATTGCCGCAGTGCGCCATCGCCGCCTCACATATGCTATACCCACAGTGCAATGCCAATGTAATTGCCTTTGCGCTCGTTTGCGCCGCTCGCTTCCCTTTCCTGACACGTAATGGAAACAGCATGCCCCAGCCCAAAATTTTGCTGGTGGACGACAGCGCCACCAATAGCCTGATGGTCCGCACCTTCGTTGAAGACCTGGGCTATCAATGCGATCTCGCCGGCAATGGCCGGGAGGCCGTCGCCATGTGTAAGACAGTCGGCTACGACTTGATCCTGATGGACATCATCATGCCGGTGATGAACGGACTGCAGGCCACGATGGAGCTGCGGACCCTGTTCGGAGAACACTGGGTGCCCATCATCTTCCTGACCGGCCTGAGCCAGCAGCAAGATCTGATCGAAGGCCTCAAGGCCGGCGGCGACGACTATCTGACCAAACCGGTCAGCCCGGACCTGCTGACTGCCAAGATCCAGGTATTTTTGCGCATCGCCCAAATGCAGCGGCAGATCAACCAGGACGCGGTGCGCCTGGAGCGCTACTTCCAGAACAATGAGCGCGAACAAAGCTACGCCTTGGAGCTGATCGAGCGGCTGAATCGGCAACAACTGGAACTGCCGGCCCATGTCTGGCGCCATTTGCGGCCGGCTTCCCAGTTCAACGGCGATCTGGTCTGCTATGCCCGCGCGGCAGATCGGGAATACCTGATGCTGGCCGATTGCACAGGACACGGTCTGACCGCGGCCATCAGCGCCATCCCGGCGGTGGAGTGCTTTTACGAACTGGCTCAGGCGCAAACGGCCTTGGGCGACATCGCGGCGGCCATCAACGACAAACTGCACCGCCTGCTGCCCTCCGGGCGCTTCGTCGCCGGCATCCTCATCGGAATCGACGCGGCCGCGCAGTCCGTGCAGGTCTGGAACGGCGGCATTCCCTGCGCGCTGATGTTTGATCCGCAAGGGCACAAGGTCAAGCAATTCCGTTCCGAGCACCCGCCCCTGGGCATTTTGGCGGCTAGACAGTTCGACCGTTCGCTGGAAACCAGCATGTTGAAGCCGGAGCATGCGCTGGTCGTCTGCTCGGACGGCATTACCGAGGCCCAGGCGGACAATGGCCAGATGTTTGGCCTGGACGGCGTGATCAAGGCGGTGGAAGCCGGCTGGCCCGGACGGATCGGCAATACCGTATTGCAGGCGCTGCAGCGCCACCGCCAGAACGAAGCCATCTTGGACGACGCGTCCTTGCTGGTGGTGCATTCGCCATCGGTCCCAAACCAGCCTGAGGCCGATATCGGCTGCGCCGTGCCAAACCGCTCCCGCTGGCACGACGCCTGAGCGCCGCGCCTAGTCCTCCACCTCTCTCACATAGCGCACCAGCGCCTGCAAGAGCTGGGAGAAACGATGCGCGGCCAGATTCCCGTCCGAGGGCGTGAGCCAGGTGCTGCTGATTTCCAGCTGAATGGCTGGCACGCCCAGCCGCGAAGCGAATTTGGCGATGGTCTGATGCTTGGACGCGGCGAAGTAGTTGTCGGAGACATTGAGCACGCCCTGCCCTCTCAAACGCTGCTCCAGCCGCTGTTGCAGCCAGGGCTTGCCCAGGAGCGAAGCCCCGTTCAAGGTGCCGAAATCCACATCGTAAGGCCGGTAGGGATGGCTGCCGTGCAGGTCCAGCACCAGCAAGGGGCGTTGATCGGCGATCAAAGCCGCCAGCTTGCGTTTGAAGGCGTTGTCGTCTTCGTAATTGGGGTCGGACGGCGAGGCGCGGGTGGTGTAGATCGCGGTGGCGCCGGCCAGTTGGTGCAGCATCGCCGCCAAGGCCGCGGTGCCGCCGCCGTCGGAGAAACGGTATTGCCCGTCGCGGAACGGGCTGGTGGCGTGCGGCGCGGTGACGATGATGGGACGCTTGCCCTCCAATACGGTAAACCACGGCTCGCCGTTTTGCGGCGGCCTGTCCTTGGCGGCGTCCGCCTCCTGTTGCAGCTTGATGGCCTCGACGATGTGGGCCGGTTCGATGACGGCCCGTTCCGGCGGGGTCTTGCCGACGGCGGGCGCCGTCGATAAGGCCAGAATCAGAATCCCCGCTACCCATCCGCTTCTCATCGCCCTCCTCCTGATTCTTGCCCGATCATTGCTGGACCCGGCATGCGCGGCTTGGTTCTAAGAACCTGTTTGTGATCTGCTACGCGCCGGCGATACGGCGTTGAAAACAGCCATGCCGTTTTTCAGCCGTTTTCGCCTTGCCGCGACTTGCGCGAGACTTTGAACAGGTTCGGGCCAGTCCGGCAAGGCCGCGCTAACGCGCCGGCTTTCGCGCGGAGAGCAGCAGCAGGGCCGGACGGCGCGCGTGCGGCCGCAAACCGTCCCGATGCGCCAGGGTCTGCGGATCCGGCGCGGGCTCGCCCAGATGAAGCAGTTGGAAGCCGGCGTCCAGCAAGCCTTTCACATAGCTTTCCACCGTGCGGTGATGTTTGATCACGCCGTCGACGAACCAGCGGCTTGCGCGCGCATCTTGCTGAAAGTAGGCGTCCAGCGTCCAGTGCGATGGCTCGCCCGCCGCGTCCAGCGCCCAACCCTGAGGGCTGGCCGTGCAAATCGGGTGCTCCACCGTCAGCGCGAACACGCCGCCGGGCCGCAGCGCGGCGAACACGCGCGCCGCCGCCGCCGCGTAATCCTCCACATAGTGCAGGGCCAGCGAGGACACGGCCAGATCATAGGCGGCGGCCGGAGGCTGAAAATCCTCGATGCCCGCGCACCGATATTGGATGGCGGGATCCTGGGTGCGCGCCCGCGCCTGTTCCAGCATGCGTTCGGACAAATCCACCGCGGTGACGCTGGCCGCGCCCTCGCCGCGCGCCCAGCGGGCGAAATCGCCGAAACCGCATCCCAGGTCCAGGATGTCGATGCCGGCCAGCGGCGGCAGCGCGCCGCGCAAGGCGGGCTGCTCCAGCACGCCGTTCAGCCCAGTGTCGCTGTCGCGCAAGGCTTGGTATTGGGAGAAAAAGACCGGATGGTCGTAGATGTTTTGCTGCATTTGGAGGCTCCGTAAATACTTAAGGAAAGCGCCCCAGGGCGGCGCGCGGCCATGCCGACGCGCAAAAGCGCGCCGGGCTCTCAGAGCCTGTTCAAAGTCTCGCGAGCAAGGGCGAGACAAGGCGAAAACGAGTGAAAAAGCGGAATGTACAAGTGGTACATGAGCATTTTGAGCTGGTTTTTAACGCCGTATCGCTGAAGCGCAGCAGACTTTGAACAGGTTCTCACGACCTGGCGCGCGTCTTCTCTCATCCGGACTCTCACCGTCGGCTTCGGTTTTTCACCGAATCTGCTGACCCGCGCATCGTGGAAACGGCTGCGCGGCGCTCGCGGGCTCGTCGCCGGCATTCGCCGCGACATACCGCCGGTGGGGAATTTCACCCCGCCCTGAAGACCGGCACAGCATAAAGGCGGCGCGGAAGTTGGACAAGCCCCGCCCCATCGCGCATAGTCTGCGCATTCCAATTGCAATGGAGCGAAGCATGACCCCGAAGCTGCCGATCTGGCTGTTTTTTTGTTTGAGCGCCGGCGCGGCCGTCGCCGCGCCCACCCCGGCCGCCAAGAACGAGATCAACCATCTATTGGACTATCTGGCCCAATCCGGCTGCGAATTCAATCGCAACGGCAGTTGGTACGGCTCTAAAGAGGCCCGCGATCATCTGAACGACAAATACCAGTATCTGCTGAAAAAAGACTGGGTCAGCAACGCGGAAAGCTTCATCGAGCGCGCGGCCACCCAAAGCAGCATCAGCGGCAAGGCCTATCAGGTGCGTTGCGGCTCGGCGCAACCGGTGGCCAGCGCCGGCTGGCTGAAAGCGGAGCTGGGCCGCTACCGCCAGCGCAAATAAGCCGTTCCGCCGGCGTCCGGCCGGCAATCCAGGCCTGCCGGACCGCCACGCAGCTGTTATAATCGCCGCTTTCCTGTAATCCAGTGTTCTTTTCCCGATGACTGCTGCCCAGCTGCTGGCCCAACTCAAGGCCGACCTCCCCTCCTGCCTGATCCGCGACCGCCACGCCTTGCGCCGCAAACTGAGCGACGCCGCCGAGCGGCTGAAGAAAAACCAGCCCGCGGACAGACAGCTGGCCGACATCCAGACGCAGATCGAGCGCTCCGCCGCCAAGGTGGCCGCGCGCCGCGCCCATCTGCCCAAGCCCGATTTCGACGACGCCCTGCCGGTCAACCAGAAACTGGCCGACATCAAAGCCGCCATCGACGGCCATCAGGTGGTGATCATCTGCGGCGAAACCGGCTCCGGCAAAACCACCCAGCTGCCCAAGATCTGCCTGGAACTGGGCCGCGGCGTGCACGGCCTGATCGGCCACACCCAGCCGCGCCGGCTGGCCGCGCGCTCGGTGGCCAGCCGCATCGCCCAGGAGCTGAAATCCACGCTGGGCGAGCATGTCGGCTTCAAGGTGCGCTTCACCGACAAGCTGTCGGACAAATCGGTGATCAAGCTGATGACCGACGGCATCATGCTGGCGGAAACCCAGACCGACCGTTATCTGGAAAACTACGACACCATCATCATCGACGAGGCGCATGAACGCAGCCTCAACATCGACTTCCTGCTGGGTTATCTGAAACAGCTGCTGCCGCGCCGGCCGGACCTGAAAGTGATCATCACCTCGGCCACCATCGACGCCGACCGCTTCTCACGCCATTTCGACGGCGCGCCGGTGATCGAAGTCTCCGGCCGCACCTATCCGGTGGAAGTGCGCTACCGGCCGCTGGCGCAGCGCGATGAAGACGAGCGCGAAGTGGAGATGGAAGGCGCCATCGTCGACGCCGTCGACGAGCTGTCGCGCCAGGGTCCGGGCGATATGCTGGTCTTCCTGCCCGGCGAGCGCGAAATCCGCGAAACCGCGGAAAAACTGCGCAAATCCGGCATCCGCGGCTACGAAATCCTGCCCTTGTTCGCGCGCCTGTCCAACGAGGACCAGCAAAAGATCTTCAAGCCCTCCGGCGGCCGCCGCATCGTACTGGCCACCAATGTGGCCGAAACCTCGCTGACGGTGCCGGGCATCAAATACGTGATCGACACCGGGCAGGCGCGCATCAACCGCTACAGCCCGCGCGCCAAGGTGGAACAGCTGCAAGTGGAGAAGATCTCCCAGGCGGCGGCGCGGCAGCGCGCCGGCCGTTGCGGCCGCGTCGAGGCCGGCATCTGCGTGCGCCTGTACGGCGAGGACGACTTCAATCAGCGTCCGGCCTTCACTGATCCGGAAATCGTCCGCTCCAACCTGGCCGCGGTCATTCTGCGCATGGCCGCGCTGCGGCTGGGCAAGGTGGACGCCTTCCCCTTCATCGAAGCGCCCAGCAGCCGGCTGATCGCCGACGGCTACCAGGTGCTGACCGAACTGGGCGCGGTGGACGACAAGGGCGAACTCACCGGCGTGGGCAAGGAGCTGGCGCGGATTCCAGTGGACCCGAAAGTGGGCCGCCTGCTGCTGGCCGGCCGCGACTTCGGCTGCGTGCGCGAAGTGCTGATCATCGCCGCCGCCTTGAGCGTGCAAGACCCGCGCGAACGCCCGTTCGAGGCGCGCGAGGCGGCCGAACGCGCGCAGGCGCGCTTCAACGACGAGAAGTCCGACTTCCTGTCCTTCCTGCACCTGTGGGACTTCTTCTCCGACGCGCTCAAGCACAAGAAATCCAACCGTCTGCTGATCAACACCTGCCACGAGCATTTCCTGTCCCATCTGCGCTTGCGCGAATGGCGCGAACTGCACGCGCAGCTGGCGGACATCGCCGGCGAGCTGGGCCTGATCAAGCGCGAACAGGCGCACGCCGACGCCGAGCAGCCGGACGCGCAGATGACGCAGAAAAAGCGCCAGCAGCTGGACGCCGTCGCTTATGAAAACCTGCACAAGGCGCTGGTGACCGGCCTGATCGGCAATCTGGGCATGAAAAACCAGGAAGGCGACGATTACCAAGGCACCCGCGGCGTCAACTTCCACGTCTTCCCCGGCTCCGGCCTGAAAAAGGCCAAGCCCAAATGGCTGGTGGCGGCGGAACTGGTGGAAACCACCCGCCTCTACGCCCGCTGCGTGGCCAAGATCGAGCCGGAATGGGTGGAAAAGCTGGCGCCGCACCTGGTCAAATACCATTACTTCGACCCGCACTGGGAAAAGAGCCGCGGCGAAGTGGTGGCCAGCGAACGCGTCACCCTGTACGGCCTGACCCTGGTGCCGCGCCGGCCGGTCAGCTACGGCCGCATCGCGCCGGAAGAAGCGCGTGAGCTGTTCATCCGCGGCGCGCTGGTGAATATGGACTATGTCAGCAACGCGCCCTTCTTCCAACGCAATCAGCAATTGATCCGCGAAGTGGAGCAGCTGGAGCACAAGGCGCGGCGTCAGGACGTGCTGGTGGACGAAGAGGCGCTGTTCGCCTTCTACAGCGAACGGATTCCGGCCGAGGTGGTGGACGCCGCCAGCTTCGAGGCCTGGCGCAAGGAGGCGGAAAAGACCGAAGCCAAGCTGCTGCACCTGACGCGCGAAGAACTGATGCGCCACGCCGCGCAGCATGTCACCGAAAACCAGTTCCCGGAATGGCTGGAGCTGGAAGACGGCCGCCTCAAGCTGCGCTACCGCTTCGAACCCAACCACCCGCTGGACGGGGTCACCCTGGACGTGCCGCTGGCCATCCTCAACCGCCTGCAGCCGGCCGCCTTCGAATGGCTGGTGCCCGGCATGGTGCGCGAGAAGCTGCAACAGCTGATCAAGGGCCTGCCCAAGCAGATCCGCCGCTGCTGCGTGCCGGTGCCGGACTTCGTCACCCGCTTCCTCAGCGTCAATCCGGATCAACAGCAGCCGATCGCGCCGCAGCTGGCGCGCTTCATCCTGCGCGAAACCGGCGGCGTCAAAGTGGACATCGACGATTTCCGCGCCCAGGAGCTGCCGGCCCATCTGCTGTTCAACTTCCGCGTCATCGACGACGGCAAGCAGGAAATCGGCCTGGGCCGCGACCTGCTGGCGCTGCAAAAGCAGTTCGGCCAGGCCGCCCAGCTGACCTTCCGCGACACCAGCGCGGAGTTCGAGCGCGATGAAGTCAGCAGCTGGGACTTTGGCGAACTGCCGGAAAGCATACAGTTCGCCCGCGGCCGCCAGCAGCTGACCGGCTATCCGGCGCTGACGCTGGAGCAGGACAAGGTGGCGATCCGCCTGTTCGACACCCAGTTGATGGCCGAGCGCCATCACCGTCAGGGCGTGATCCGGCTGCTGCAGCTGCAGCTCAAGGAGCAGATGAAGCAGCTGTCCAAGGGTCTGCCCGGCATGACCCAGCTGGGTCTGCAACTGCGCGCGGTGGCCAATGTCGACGAATTGCTGGCCGACGCCATCGCCTGCATCTGCGACCGCGCCTTCATCGGCGACGACGCGCTGCCGCGCAATGAGAAAGCCTTCAACGAGCAGAAAACCCGCGCTCGCACCCGGCTGCCGGCGGTCAACCAGGCGGTGACCCAGTACCTGGGCCAGGTGGCGTCCGAATACGGCCCGCTCAGCGTCAAGATGCAGAAGCACAAGCTGGGCTACGAGTTGCAGCAGCAATTGGCCAAGCTGGTTTACAAGGGCTTCCTGGCCGCCACGCCGTGGAGCCAGCTGCCGCACCTGCCGCGCTATATGCGCGCGATGGGCTTGCGCATGGACAAGCAGCCGGCCAACCCGCAGCGCGACGGCCAGCGCGGCGCGGAAATCCGCGACCTATGGCAGAAATGGGAAACCCGGGTGGCCGAGGACAATGAAGCCGAAGGCGCGTCCCAGGCGCTGCTGGATTTCCGCTGGCAGATCGAGGAACTGCGCGTCAGCCTGTTCGCCCAGGAGCTGAAAACGCCGTATCCGGTGTCCGCCAAGCGGCTGTTGAAGCTGTGGAGCGAACTACCGCGCTAATGCTCGCCAGACCTTGAACTGGCTCGCCCTGACATGACAAAACGGCGGCGTCTTTATCGACGCCGCCGTTTTTCTATGCGCGCTTCAATGCACCGGATGGGACAAGCCCGGCCTATCCCCCCAGGCCAGCAGGAACAAACCCATCGCCAGCCCCACCAGGCAGAAAATCATCAGATAGCCGGCCAGCGCCAGCGAGCTGGCCTCCATCCACACCGACAGCAAGACCGGCGTGAAGCCGCCCACCACCGCGTAAGCCACATTGTAGGAAAACGACAGGCCGCTGAAGCGGATGGGCGCCGGGAAGGCGCGCACCATCAGAAAAGGCACCGCGCCGACAATGCCGGCGAAAAAGCCGGTCAGCGTGTACAGCGGGCGCAAGCAGCTCACGTCATGCCCCATGGTCTGGTAAAAACACCAGCTGCTGACGCCCAGCAGCAGGCTGCCCGCGGTGAACACCGGCCCGCCGCCGAAACGGTCCACCGCCAGGCCGGCGACGATGCAGCCCACGCTCAGCGCGATGATGGCCAGGCTGTTGGCGGACAAGGCCTCCACCGGCGGCACGCCGAACTGCTTTTGCAAAAAAGTGGGCGTCATCAGAATCACCACCACGATGGTGACCGACAGCATCGCGGTGGCCGCCATCGACACGGCCATGCCCAGACGATGGCCGCGCAAGGCCGCCTTCAGCGGCAGCTCGGCGGACAGCGCCTTGCGCGCCTGCATTTCGTTGAACACCGGCGTCTCATGCAGCCAGCGGCGCAGATACATCGCCACCAGGCCGAAAACGCCGCCGATCAAGAAGGGAATCCGCCAGGCGCCGCCCTCCAGCTGCTGCGGCGTGAAGAACAGATTCATCGCCATCGCGATCAGGGAGCCGAACAGAATGCCTATGGTCAGCCCCGAGGTGATGATGCCGCAAGCCAGGCCGGTGCGGCGCGGCGGCGCGTGCTCGGCGACAAACACCCAGGCGCCCGGCACCTCGCCGCCGATGGCCGCGCCCTGCAATACGCGCAGCAGGAGCAGCAAGATCGGCGCCCATATCCCTATGCTCTGATACGTGGGCAGCAGGCCCATCGCCAGCGTCGGCAAGGCCATCAGCACAATGCTGAGCGTGAACATGCGCTTGCGGCCGAACAGATCGCCGAAGTGCGCCATGACGATGCCGCCCAGCGGCCGCGCCAGGTAGCCGGCGGCGAAAATGCCGAACACCTGCAATTGGCGCAGCCAGCCCGGAATGTCGTGGGGGAAGAACAGCTTGCCCAAGATCAGGGCGAAGAACACGTAAATGATGAAATCGTAAAATTCCAGCGCGCCGCCCAGCGAAGCCAGGCCCAGCGTCTTGCAATCGTTCCGGTTCAGTTTGCGCGCGGGTGCCGCGGCGGCGCTCGCCGTTTGAGTCATATCAGGTCCTTTCCGCGACCAAGGTGCACACGCCCTCCCCGCCGCGCGGCGCGAAGGGCTAGGCCATTATTTTTTGAAGGGATTGATCGTCGGCGCGTCCTCGTGCTGGACGATGCCGAAGCTGCTGCGGATCAGCGAATTGAGCACCGGCTGGCGATGGCGTATCCACAGCGAGGTGGGCACAGGCCGGCAGCCCATCCTCGCCTTGGGTTCCAGCGCGGTGCGGCCGAAGATCACCCGCCGTCCGCCGGCGGCCAAGGCCGACTCGATCGCCGTGTGCAGCAGACGCAGGTAAAGCGGCAGCTCCTTGGCCGCGGCGCGGTCGAAGCCTATCTGCGCGGCGGTGACTTCCGCGCCGTCTTTCAAGACCAGCAGGAAGCCCAGCAGCGCGCCGTTCCGCCACAAGCCGCGCAGTTCCGCCCGCTCCGGCCCCAGCGCCGCCATCCGCCGCCAGTAGTCGGCGCTCACCGTCACCGGCCGCAGCGTGGCATTGTCTTGCACCGCCAGGTAAAGCGCTTGCATCCGCTCCGCCTGCGCGTCCACCTGTTCCGGCGTCATCACGCCGATCTCGCAGCCGGCGGCTTCCACGGGCTTGAAGATCTGCTGGCGGATGGCGCTGCGGTATTTGGAGGTCATGCCGGCCAGGTAGTCGTCGTAAACGCGCCAGTCCTCGGCCAGCGGCAACACCATATTGGGTTCCGTCTCCAGGGTGCTGTAGCTGAGCTTGCCCAGCGCCCGGCTGTCTTCCCGCGCCGTTTCGTCCATGTCCTTGACCAGCACGAAGTCGATCTGGCCGTTCAGCTTCTCCGCGCGGCGGATGCGGTAGAGAATCTCCGCCACCGCCTGCCAGCGGGTCTGCGGGTCCAGATCGGCGGCGAAGGCCGCGCCGTCCAGGCCGTAGCTGAGCATATTGCCGCAGACCAGCAGCCGTTGCCGCAGCTTGGGCTTGAGGTTTTGCGCCAGCGCCGCGCGCAGCGAGCCTTCCGGCCGCGGCCCGGGATGGGCGTGCATGGTTTCCAGGCTGACTTCCAACAGCTGCATCGCCACCGCCGCCACCGGCTCGCCGTCGCGATAGGCCAGCGCGTAGCGCACTTCGAAATGGGCGAGCCCGGACCGCTCCAGCGCGCGCCAGTAATCGCGGGACATCAGCAGCCCGTGCCGGGCCGCCAGCTGATCCCAGTGTTGTCCGTTCAAAAAGTCTATGCGCTCGGAGAAGGCGAAATTCAGCGCGCTGGCCTGCCGCAAGCGGCGGCGCAGCTTCCAGCCGTCGCCCAATTGGCGGGCCAGTTGTTTGATTTTCTTGCTCATGGCTTGGGGCGTAGAAGGCTGGTTCTATGATTGACAATCATTCCAGTGTGCCGCAATGCCAAACGGGCAACAAGCTCCCTCAAGGCGCGCCGTCGGTCAGCAAGCGCCGGTAACGCTCCGGGGAATAGCCCAACTGCTTGTTGAACATGGCGATAAAGGCGGAAGCGGTGCCGTAGCCCAGATCGGCGGCGATGTCCTGCACCGGCCGCCCCTCGCGCAGCCAGGCCAGGGCCCGCAGCAGTCGCATCCGGTTGCGCCACTGGACAAAGCTCATGCCCAGCTCGCGTTGAAAATGGCGCGCCAGCGTGCGCTCGGTGCCGTGCACGCGCCGCGCCCACTGCGCCAGCGTGGCCGCGTCGGCCGGATTGTCGCGGATGGCGGCCAGAATGGGCGCCAGCTGACGGTGCCGGCTGTCCGGCAGATAGCTGTCTTGGTGGCCGGCCTGGGCCAGCCGCGCCAGCAGCAGCTCGGCCTGACGCCGGTCCCACGGATCCCGGATCGCGGTAACGCCGCGCTGACAGAAGTCATCCAGCAGCGCGCGCAGCAAGGGCGTTTGCGGAATCAGGCAGGGGTGGGCGGGCAGCCCGGCGGCGTCCTCCGCGCCGACGTAGACCGAGGTGTAGCGCATCGCCTGGCGCACCGAGGCGGAGTGGCGCACCCCGGCCGGCACCCAGATCAGAAACTCCGCCGGCGCCGCCAGCGCGCGTTCGGCCTGACCGGCTTCGATCAGGCTCAACTCGATCACCCCCAGGCTGATGCAGTTCAACTGCCCCCAAGGGTGGCTGTGCGGCGAGAACTCGGTCTGCGGCGTCAGCTGGTCGTAGCGCAGATGGATGGGCGCCGGCGCCGGCAAGCCCTGGTCCAGTTCGGAATAGTCCAATTTGTCGGTTTCCCGCTATCGTCTTGTCTGGTTTGCGTTATATACATTGAATCAGACAGCGCTACACTGCGCACTGTCAATGCTTTTCTGTGCTCTCGCCCGCCCGATCGGACGAAAGCCGCATCCGGAGCCATCCCATGTATTCATTGTTTCCCATGCTGGCCGTGCTGATCTGGTCCGCCAACACCGTGGTGTCCAAGGCCGCGGCCCAGGCGCTGGACCCCGCCGCCATCTCCTTCTACCGCTGGTTGCTGGCCGCGCTGATTCTCACCCCCTTGAGCCTGCGGCCGGCGCTGCGCCAATGGCGGGCCATCCGTCCCTGGCTGGGCCGCTTCGCCGTGCTGGCCGCGCTCGGCATGGTGATGTACCAATGCCTGGCTTATTACGCCGCGCACAGCACCAGCGCCACCAATATGGGCGTGATCTGCGCCTTGATTCCCTTGCTGGGCCTGGCGTTGAACGCCGTCGCCTTCCGCCAGCCGGTGGGCGCTCACGCGCTGTTCGGCGTGGCGGTGTCCTTGCTGGGCGTGCTCTATCTGCTGGGCCAGGGGCGGCCGCTGGATCTGCTCAGCGGCGGCGTCAACCGCGGCGACGCGCTGATGCTGGTGGGTTCGCTCTCCTACGCGCTGTACGGCATTCTGCTGCGCCGCTGGGCGCCGCCCTTCGGCAGCTGGACCAATCTTTACATCCAGGTGCTGCTGGCGGTGTTGATGCTGGTGCCGGTGGCGCTGAGCGCGGACAGCCTGGCGGTGCCGCCGCAAGGCGTGGGCCTGGTCGCCTTCGCCGGCATCGCCTCCTCGGTGCTGGCCCCCTATCTGTGGATGCGCGGCATTCAGGGCCTGGGCAGCGAGCGCACCGCCATCTTCATGAATTTGCTGCCCTTGTTCACCGCCGTGATCGCCAGCGCGCTGCTGGGCGAAACCATTCATGATTACCACTGGCTGGGCGGCGGCCTGATCCTGCTCGGCGTCAGCCTGAGCCAGGGCGGCTGGGCCAAGCTGCGCGGCCTCGTCCGTTCGACGGCCTGAGCTTCGCTTTTCCCGCCGCGCCCGGGCTCCACGGCCGGCGCGGCGGGATTGCCGCGGCCCCGCTTATCGCCTAAGCTCTGTAACAAAACCGCAGCCGGCGCGGGCCGGCCATGACAACCTCTTTACCGTGGAATCAGAAACCATGTGCCAGTTACTGGGCATGAATTGCAATACCCCAACCGATATCCTGTTCTCCTTTGAAGGCTTTCACCGCCGCGGCGGCCAGACCGACCACCACGCCGACGGCTGGGGCATCGCCTTTTTCGAGAGCAAGGGCTGCCGCATCTTCCTGGACGACAAACCGTCGGTGGAATCGCCGGTGGCCAATCTGGTGCGCAACTATCCGATCAAATCGGAAAACGTGATCGCCCACATCCGCAAGGCCACCCAGGGCGAAGTCAATCTGGCCAACACCCACCCCTTCATGCGCGAGATGTGGGGCCGTTACTGGATCTTCGCCCACAACGGCAACCTGGAAAACTTCCAGCCCGAGGCCGGCTGCCATTACAACCCGGTGGGCAGCACCGACTCCGAGCGGGCCTTCTGCCACCTGATGGAACGGCTGCGCGCCAAATGGTGCCAGCAACCTCAGCTGGACGATTTGTTCGCCGAAGTGGCGCGGCTGGCGGCGGAGATCTCCAGCCACGGCGTGTTCAACTTCATGCTGAGCAACGGCGAGGCGCTGTTCGCCCACTGCTCCACCCATCTGCACTACATCATCCGCCAGGCGCCGTTCAACACCGCTCACCTGGTGGACGACGACGTCAGCGTGGATTTCGCCTCGGTCACCACCCCGCATGACCGCGTGGCGGTGATCGCCACCCAGCCGCTGACGGACAACGAAAGCTGGACGCCGCTCGTCCCCGGCGAGCTGCTGCTGTTCCGCGACGGCTCTCCGCTGCTGCAACACCTGCCGGGCTGAGCGCCCGCCGACAAGCCCTTGCCGCCGGTGTTATGCTGGCGGCAATGTCTTGTTCCGCGAGGCCCGCCATGCAGCGATTCGACTTCAGCCACGCCCCATTCGACGCCCTGAGCCCGGACGAACGCCTGAGGCTGGAGGCTTGCGCCGACATCCTGTTCTACGCCGACGAGCAAACCGTGCTGGCGCCGGACGCGCCGGTCACCGCCCTGTACGTGGTGATCAAAGGCGTGGTCAGGGAAATGGCCGGCGACGAGGTCGTCGCGCTGTACCGGGCGCAGGACGGCTTCGACGCCCGCGCCACCGCCGCCGGCCAGACTCGCCACCGCTTCATCGTCCAGGAGGAAGCGCTGCTCTACAGCCTGCCGCGCGCCGAAGTGCTGGCGCTGACCGAGAGCAACCCGCGCTTCGGCGCCTATTTTTACGCCAGCGTGTCGGAAAAGCTGGGCCGGCTGGCGCAAGGCGCCGGCCAGCGCGAACTGCAAACCCTGCTGGCGGCCACCGTGCGCGACGCCGGCGGACGCCAGCCGGTGTTCGTGGACGACGGCGCCAGCCTGCGCGACGCGGCGGCGGCGATGAAGGAACACAAATCCAAGTCCGTGCTGCTGCGCGGCGACGGGCGGCTGGGCATCCTCACCACCACGGACTTTCGCGACATCGTGCTGAACGGCGTGCCTTCGGACGCGCCGGCGGCGGAATACTGCCAGTACGAGCTGCTGACCATAGACATAGACGACTTCCTGTTCAACGCCCTATTGCTGATGACGCGGCGCAATTTGCGGCGCCTGGTGGTGACCGAGCGCGGCGAGCCGGTGGCCATGCTGGCCCAGGTGGACGTGCTGTCCTATTTTTCCAATCACTCCCACTTGATCGCGCAGCGGCTGGAGCGCGCGGCCACGCTGGACGAACTGACGGAAGTGGCGGAGCAGATCCCGCGGCTGGTGCGCATTCTGTCCGGCCACGGCGTCAAGGCGCTGCAACTGGGCCGGCTGGTGCAAAGCCTCAACGCCCGCCTGTTCGCCCGCGCCTGGCGGCTGATCGCGCCGCCGGAGCTGGCGGCCAACAGCTGCCTGCTGGTGCTGGGTTCGGAAGGCCGCGGCGAACAGATACTCAAAACCGATCAGGACAACGCGCTGCTGCTGCGCGACGGCGCGCCCTGGCCGCAACTGGAAGCCAGCTGCCAGGCCTTTTCCGCCGCGCTGTCCCGCTTCGGCTATCCGCCCTGTCCCGGCAACATCATGCTCAGCCACCCGGATTGGCGCTTCAGCGGCGCCGAGCTGCGCGACCACCTGCACCGCTGGGTGCACAGCCCGGACGGAGACGCCTTGATGCGGCTGGCCATCTTC
Source organism: Chromobacterium sp. Panama (assembly GCF_003052555.1). Classification (NCBI taxonomy): domain Bacteria; kingdom Pseudomonadati; phylum Pseudomonadota; class Betaproteobacteria; order Neisseriales; family Chromobacteriaceae; genus Chromobacterium; species Chromobacterium sp. Panama. The sequence goes on along the minus strand of NZ_QARX01000001.1, from coordinate 1,737,875 downwards.
GTGGACGCGGAAGCCGTCTGCGGCGACGCCGCGCTGCTGGAAGACGCGCAAAACTATCTGCGCGCCACCTTGCGCGACGACGCCGGCTTCTTCTCCCGCTTCGCTCGCGCCATCGAACAATTCGACACCCCCTTGGGCCTGTTCTCCCATCTGCAAACCCGCGAACGCGACGGCCGGGCGGCGCTGGACCTGAAAAAAGGCGGCATCTTTCCGCTGGTGCACGGCATCCGCGCGCTGGCGCTGGAATACGGGGTGAGCGAGAACAATTCACAGCAAAGACTGCAGGCGCTGGCGGCCCAGGGACGGCTGGAGCGAGGCTTGGCCGAGGACGCGGGCGAGGCGCTGTCCTATCTGATGCAACTGAGACTGGAACAAGGGCTGGAACGGATGAGCGCCGGCAAGGCGGCCGACAATCTGCTGGAGCCGGACAAATTGTCCTCGCTGGAACGGGACCTGCTCAAAGACGCGCTGGGCGTGGTCAAACGATTCAAGACGCAGTTGCGCCACCATTACCGGCTGGGCAGTTTCTGATGCTGTCCGCCCTGCTGCGCCAATGGCAACGCCGCCGGCTGCGCGACCCGGCCTACGCCGGCATGTATAGCGAACACCCGGACGAACTGGTCAGCCTGGACTGCGAAACCACCAGTCTGAATCCGGCGGAAGCCGAGCTGCTGTCCATAGGCGCGGTCAAGCTGCGCGGCAACCGCATCCTCGCCAGCGAGGCGCTCTATCTCTTGGTGCGGCCGGAGCGCGCGCCGCAGGCGGACAATGTGCGCATTCACGGCCTGCGGCCCATCGACGTCAATCAGGGCCTGGCGGCCCGGGACGCCGTGCGTCTGCTGCTGGACTTCATCGGCGGCCGGCCGCTGCTCGGCTATTACCTGGAATACGACCTGGCCGTGCTCAACCGCTACGTCCGTCCCTGGCTGGGCGTGCCGCTGCCGCAGCGGCGCATCGAGATTTCCGGCCGCTATTACGACTACAAGCTGCGGCAAAACCCGGACGCCCACATCGATTTGCGACTGGCCAGCATCTGCCGGGATCTGGACATGCCCGCGCCGCCGCGCCACGACGCGCTCAACGACGCCATCAACGCGGCTATGCTCTATCTGGCGCTGAAACAGCGCGGCTACGGCTGATGCCTTGCCTTCAACTCTGCGCGCCACGCTTCACGACGCGCGGCGGACTGGACCATTTCCCAACCCGCCATCGCCGCCGCCTTTGAACGACACGGCCAATAGGACAGGTGACACGCCCGAACCGACGCATCGCATTCTACAATGCCCTGCTGCGCGCCCAAGCTTGCGCGGCAAGCGGTCTATCCACAACAGGAGAAACACCATGCGTTACGCTCACCCCGGCACGCCCGGCGCGTTGATCGCCTTCAAGCCCCGCTACGGCAACTATATCGGCGGCGAGTTCACGCCCCCGGTCAACGGCCAGCATTTCACCACCACCTCGCCGGTGAACGGCCAGCCCATCGCCGAATTTCCGCGTTCCGACGCCGCCGACATCGACAAAGCGCTGGACGCCGCCCATGCGGCCGCCGACGCCTGGGGCCAGACCTCGGCGCAACAACGTTCCTATCTGCTGCTGCAGATCGCCGACCGCATCGAAGCCAATCTGGAGGTGCTGGCCGTCACCGAAACCTGGGACAACGGCAAGCCGGTGCGCGAGACGCTGAACGCCGACATCCCGCTGGCGGCCGATCATTTCCGCTATTTCGCCGGCTGCATCCGCGCCCAGGAAGGCACGGCGGCGGAAATCGATCACAACACCATGGCCTATCACATCCACGAGCCGCTGGGCGTGGTGGGCCAGATCATCCCGTGGAACTTCCCCATCCTGATGGCGGCGTGGAAGCTGGCGCCGGCGCTGGCCGCCGGCAACTGCGTGGTGCTGAAACCGGCGGAACAAACACCGCTGGGCATTTCCGTGCTGATGGAAGTGATAGGCGATCTGCTGCCGCCGGGCGTGATCAACGTGGTCCACGGCTTCGGCAAGGAAGCCGGCCAGGCGTTGGCCACCAGCAAGCGCATCGCCAAGATCGCCTTCACCGGCTCCACCCCGGTGGGCCGTCACATCCTGCAATGCGCGGCGGAGAACATCATCCCGTCCACCGTGGAGCTGGGCGGCAAATCGCCCAATATCTTCTTTGAAGACATCATGCAGGCGGAACCGTCCTTCATCGAGAAAGCCGCCGAAGGCCTGGTGCTGGCCTTCTTCAATCAGGGCGAAGTCTGCACCTGCCCGTCCCGCGCCTTGGTGCAGGAATCCATCTATCCGGCCTTCATGGCCGAGGTGCTGAAGAAGGTGAAGGCGATCAAGCGCGGCGATCCGCTGGACACCGACACCATGGTGGGCGCCCAGGCCTCGCAGCAGCAGTTCGACAAAATCCTGTCCTATCTGGACATCGCGCGCCAGGAAGGCGCCGAGGTGCTGAGCGGCGGCAAGCTGGAACCGCTGGAGGGCGGCCTGGCGCAGGGTTATTACATCCAGCCCACCTTGTTGAAGGGCAATAACAAGATGCGGGTGTTCCAGGAGGAGATCTTCGGGCCGGTGGTCAGCATCGCCACCTTCAAGGACGAGGCCGAAGCCGTCGCCATCGCCAACGACACCGAGTTCGGCCTGGGCGCCGGGGTGTGGACCCGCGACATCAACCGCGCTTACCGCGTCGGCCGCGCGATCAAGGCCGGCCGGGTCTGGACCAACTGCTACCATCTCTACCCGGCGCACGCGGCCTTCGGCGGTTACAAAAAGTCCGGCATCGGCCGCGAAACCCACAAGCGCGCGCTGGATCACTATCAGCAGACCAAGAATCTGCTGGTGAGCTTTGACGGCAAGCCGCTGGGCTTCTTCTAGGAAGCTGTTCGCGGTTAGCGAGATCGTGAACGGTTGCTAAACCCCAAAGCGCCGCGATGCGACAATCATCGCGGCGCTTCAGCTGCGCTTAAGCATTGTTTTCTAGCATGGTTTCTCCAGGACAAACCAGCATGTCAAACCGGAGAAAGTCCCATGCGCAGCCCTGATCCACTCGAAGCCTCCCCCGCCTTTTGCCCCATTTGCGCCAAAGCGCTGAACGCGCCCGCCGTCTGCCGGGCCCATTTGACCGCCCGCTCTCCCCGCCTGTTTCTTCGCGAATGGATAAACCGGCCCGACCGGGTGGGCGCGGTCTGGCCCAGTTCCAAGTGCCTGGCGCAGTGCATGGCCGCCCAGACGCCGATGTCCGGCACCGGTTTGGTGATCGAGCTGGGCGGCGGCACCGGCGTCATTACCCAGGCCTTGCTGGCGCAAGGACTGAGCCGCGAGCGCTTGCGGGTGGTCGAACGCTCTCCGGCCTTTGCCCGGCATCTGCGGCAGCGCTTTCCCTCGGTCCAGGTGATACAGGGCGACGCCGCGCGGCTGGCGGCCTTATTGCCGGAGCACGCGGCGATAGACGCCGTCGTCTCCAGCCTGCCGCTGCGCTCCCTGCCGCGAGCGGAAGCCTTGGCCATCGTCGAACAATGGCGTCGCGTATTGCCGGCCGGCGGCGCGCTGCTGCAATTCAGCTACGCCTTGCAGGCGTCGGCGGACTGGCTGGGCGCGGGCTTTGCGCTGCGCGACAGCCAACTGATCTGGCGCAATCTGCCGCCGGCCAGGGTGATGCGGTTCGAGCGCCTGGGCACGCCGGGCCATTAAAAAAGCGGCGCCGTCGGCGCCGCCCGTTTTAAACCGGCAAGACCGGCCGGCTCAGGACGTGGCCCACTGCTCGCCCTGCGCCGCGCCGCCCATCGCCGGATCGCTATAACCGTCGCGGCCGGTTTCCACCCGGCCGGCGAAGCGGCGGCTGAAGCCGGGGAACACCGGCGCGCTGACGCTGACGTCGTACCAGCCGTGACTGTCTTTCAATGGCCAGTTCAACACCGCCTCGCCCTGCGGCCCCACGGTGACGCGCTGCGGGTCGGTCTTGGCATAGGCGTTGGCTCGCACCAGGAACTCGCAGTTTTCGCGGCCGCTATTGTGCAGCTTCAGATAAACGTCGCCGGCGACCGGGTCGTAACAGACCTGAATCTCCGGCTGCGCCTTGCTCACGCGGCCCAGTTGGCCGGCGTCGCCGCTGAAGTGGCGATGAAAGCCGTTGGGGCCCAGCACCCACAAATCGTAAAGATTGGCGTCGTAATTGACCCGCCACAGTCCAGACAGCTGCTTGCCGGCCTCCACCGCGTAGCGGCGCGGCGGCGCGTCCAGATGGCGACGGTCGTACACGTGGAACACCGCCGCCGCCTTGCCGCTGTTGGCGAAGATCAATTCCACGGCGCCGGCGTTGCCGTCCACCCGCGCGCTGGCGTGCAGCTCGTAGGGCAAGGCGCGCGAGCGGCGCAGGCCGACGGCCTGGACCGGCAGTTCCGGCAAGGCCGGCGCGTTGGGCTTGGTGCGGCCGGGCAAGGCGCGCGCCCGCGCCGCCAGCGCGGCGGTGGCCGGCAGCTTGGGCAGCTCGGCGTTGGGGTTGACGAAGTCGAAACAGGACAGCAGATCGCCGCACACCGCGCGCCGCCAGGCGGTGATATTGGGCTCCTTGACCCCGAAGCGCTGTTCGATGAAGCGGATCACCGAGGTGTGGTCGAACACCTGGGAGTTGACCCAGCCGCCGCGGCTCCACGGCGAGATCACGTACATCGGCACCCGCGGCCCCGGCCCGTAAGGCACGTGGATCAGGTCGGCTCGCTCATTGCCGGTTTCGCTGCTGCGCAGATGATGGTATTCGCCGTCGGTCGCCACGGTGGAAGCGCCGGCCAGCACCGCTTTGGCCGGGTCCGCGTCCCAGCTCAGATAACTGGGCGCGGCCGGCGGCGGCAGATGGTCGAAAAAGCCGTCGTTTTCGTCGAAATTGACCAGGAAAACCGTCTTGCTCCACACCTCGGGATTGGCGGTCAGCGCGTCCAGCACGCGGGCGGTGTAATCGGCGCCCTGCGCCGGGCTGGACGGGCCGGGATGCTCGGAGCCGTCGGCGGTGGCGACGATGTAGCTGACCTGGGGCAGCCGGTTGGCCAACACGTCCTGACGCAGATCGTCCAGCGTCCAGGTGGACAAGCCCTTGCTCTTGAGCGCGGGCTTGGCGCCGGCCTCGCCGAAGTAGGCGGCGCGGAAGCTGCGGAAGCCGGCCACCGGGTTGTCGGTGAAGTTGTCGGCCATGTCCTGATAAATCTTCCAGCTCACGCCGGCCGCTTCCAGCCGCTCGGCGTAGGTGCTGAAGGTGTAGCCGCCCTTGGGGTTGTAATCGACGGAGTCGTAGGCGTTGGCGATCACCGGGCCCTTGCCCTTCTGCAAGGGATCGTTGCCGCCGCACCACAGGAACACGCGATTGGGGTTGGTGCCGCCCTGAAACGCGCAGTGATAGGCGTCGCACAGGGTGAAGGCGTTGGCCAGCGCGTACTGGAACGGCAGGTCCGTCTCCTTGAAGTAGCCCATGGCGTGGTTCTGCTTATAGGTGGGCCAGGCGTTCATCACGCCCTTGCCCCAGGCGTATTGCGCGTCCGACCACACATGCGGCGTGCCTTCCACCCGCATATAGGCGAAAGTCTGGGCGGTGTTGAGGTGGAACGGCGCCACCACTCGCGGCGGCGTGGCGCTGTTCCCCTGATTGGTCTGATACCAGACGGTCTTGCGCTTGAGCAAGGCGCTGTCGGCCAGCGGCAGCGGGAAGCGGTCGCCAAAGCCGCGCACCCCGGCCAGGCTGCCGAAGTAATGGTCGAAGGCGCGGTTTTCCTGGGTCAGGATCACAATGTGCTCGACATCCTGAAGGGTGCCGGTGCGGTTGTTCGCGGGAATGGCCAGCGCGCGCTGGATGGAGGCCGGCAGCAGGGACAAGGTCAAGGAACTGGCGGCCAGCGCGCTGCCGCGCTTGATGAACTGGCGGCGGGAAGCGAAAACGGGAGTGTCGGTCATGGCGGGCTATCCGGGTTCAGGGCGCGCAGCGCAGCGTGGCAGGCGGCTTGGTTTGATTGGAATTGCCGTTGCCCGGTTGGCCGGCTTGGTCCTGATTGTCGCCCAGGCAGCCGGCGAGCGCGGCCGCCAGCAGACAGGCGGCCAGCCGGCGCGCCCAAAGGGCGGAGCTGGGCGAAAGAGTGGTGAGCGTCATCGGGGTGCAATCGTCTTGTGGCGGCGCGGCGCGCCGCGGTGAAAAACCAAGGGCCCGGGGGCGGAATCCCAGGCCCTTGCCCTGCCCGGCGATGAGGCCGGGCGGGAAAACGATAGCGAGAACGCGTTACCTAATGATGTCGGTTTTGTGAATTAGCCAAAAAATGCTTTTGTCAATGCGTTGGCGCGCTCAAGGCTGGGGCGGCTCCAGCGGCGCGGCGGCCTCCTCGCTCCGCGCGGAGAAGCGATACCAATCCAGCCGCCGGGTCAGCGTCATGATGGCGGTCAGCGCGGCGAAGAGCAGCAAGCTGCCCAGCAGCAAGGCGTTGTCTTCGGACTGCAAGAGGCCGTACAGCACCGCGTACAACAGGCTGATCAGTCCGGCGAAACCCAGGCCTCGTTTCCAGCCGCCCAGGATGTGGCTGACGTAGAAGCCTATCTGTCCGACGCAGGCCGTCGCCGCCAGCAGATAGGCCGGCCCGAAGCCCAGGTGTTCGGACAAGGCCAGCAGAATCAGGAAAAACATCACCAGCGCCATGCCCACCAGCACGTACTGGATGGGGTGCACGCGCAGGCTGCGCAGCGTTTCCAGCAGGAAGAATGACAAGAAGGTCAGACCGATGAACAGCACCGCGTATTTGACCGAGCGTTCGTTCTGCTGGTACTGGTCCACCGGCTGCACCAGGCCGGTGCTGAAGGACGGCAAGGCGCTCAGGCCGGATTTGCCGTCGCTGAAGGCGGCCTGCTGGAAACGGTCGTTCAGATTATTGGCGAACCAGCTGCTCTCCCATTGCGCCTTGAAGCCCTTGGCGTCCACGCTGCGTTGCACCGGCAGGAAGTTGCCGATGAAGCTGGGGTGCGGCCAGTTGGACGTCAGGCTCAGCGTGCTGCTCTCGCCCACCGGCACATAGCTGATGCTGCGCGTGCCCTGCAAATTGAGTTGGAAGGCGAACGGCAGCGTCTGCGGCTTGGCGAAGTCCAGCAACTGCGGCAGCGGCGCGTGTATGCCCTCGCTCATCCGCGGCAGGCCGGCGCCGGCCGCGAAAGGATGCGGCTTGCCGCCGGCGCTCAGCTGCGGCACTTTGCCGATGCCGCGCGGATCGCTGATGCCCACCGCCAGATAGGGGGTTTTCAGCTGAATCGACGGTTTGAGCAGCTCAGGCTGCGGCGGGATCTCGAAATGGCCGCTGAAACCGGCCTCGCTGCCGAAGATCAGCGCCTGATAAATGCCCAGCGAACGCGGGCTGACCTTGAGCTTGCCGTCCACCGCCAGCTGGCGCGGCAGCACATAGCGTTCCAGTTCGTGCTTGACGCTTTGCGTCTTGCCGTTCTGTTTCTCCTCCACGGTTTCCACATAGGGGATCACCAGCACCGGGCCGATCACGGTTTGCTCGCCGCTGGTGCTGGCCACCACTTTTTCCACCGCTTCTTCCTGGTAGTGCTTGCGCTCGGAAATCAGATTGCTGATCGCGCTCACCGGCACCAGCAGCGCCAAGGACAGCGCCAGCAGGATCAGTATCTTGGTCAATAAGGGGTTTTTCTTCATCGCTTGTCTCCTGGTTGCATGACGGGAGACAGCCTAAATCCAGGCGATGAAGCGGGAATGAGCCCGAGTGAAGTCTCGGTGAAGTTGGCCGAAGCCGCTCGCTATCGAAGCGGGCTCAGCCCGCCGGCAGCCACAGCCGCGCCTCGGCGCCGCCGTCGGCGTGGTTGGCCAGTTCGGCGCGGCCGCCGTGCAGCTGGGCCACTTCGCGCACCAGGCTCAGGCCCAGGCCGGTGCTTTTGCCGCTGTCCGGCCGCGGCAGAGAATAAAAGCGCTCGAACACCCGTTCCAGCGCGTAATCCGGCACGCCCGGCCCGTGGTCGCGCACGCGGAGCAGATAGCCGCCCTCTTCCGGCGCGCCGCTCAATTCGATGACGCCGCCGGGCGGGCTGAACTCCAGCGCGTTGTCCAATAGATTGGACAGCGCCTGCGCCAGCAGCAGGCGGTCCGCGTTCAGCCGGGCCGGCGCCAGCCGGCAAACCAAGCTCACGCCGCGCCCGGCGGCGGCCAGCGCCTTGCCGTCCACGGTTTCCGCGATCAAGGCCGGCCAGTCCAGCGGCTGGGCGTCCGGCCGCAGCCGCGACTCCACCCGCGCCTGCCACAGCAGCCTTTCGATCAACTGCTGCATGCGCAGGCTCTGCGCCAGGATGTTGTCGACGAAGCGGCGGCGCGTGTCCGGCGGCGGGTCTTCCCGCAGCAGTTCGCCGGCGCCCCGTATCGCCGCCAGCGGGCTTTTCAATTCATGGCTCAGCGTGTGCACATAGCCTTCCACATAGGCCTTGCCCTCCAGCTTGCGCCGCATCGCCTCCACCGCCAGGCCCAGGCTGTCCAGTTCCGGGCTGCCCAGCCGCGGCACATTGGCCGGCTGGCCGGCCGCCACCGCCTCAGCGTAGCCCACCAGCCGGCGGATGGAGCGGTTGATCCACCACACCATCACCGCGCCTATCAGCAAGGCCGCGCCCAGCAGCGCGCCGCCGGCCAGCATGATCTTGCGCTCGCTGCGGCGGATCACCGGCTCCATCGTCACATTGGGCTTGGACACGGTCAGCGAGCCGACGATGCGCCCGTCCAGGCGCACCGGCGCGGCCACGTGCATCACGCTGCTGTTTTCGTCGTCCGGCCTGCTGCGGGTGCTGCGCGCGCCGTATTCGCCGCGCAGCGTGCGGTAGACGTCGTTCCAGCGCGAGTAGTCCCGCCCCAGATCGCGGCCGCTGGAGTCGAAGATCACCACGCCGCGCGCGTCGGTGACGTAGACGCGGAACTCCATATTGTTTTTGACGATGCCGGAAATATTGGCGGCGATGGGCGGCCGCGCCTTGTCGCGGAAGGCGCGGGCCAAGCGTCCCTTGGCGATGTCGCCGTCGGCCAGGTCGGCGGCGGCGATGCCGGCCAGCACATTGGCGCTGTCCACCAGCGTGCCCTCGGTGGCGCGCCGCACGCCCGGCTTCACTTCCTGGGTGAAAATGGCCAACACGAACCAGCCGGCCACCGCCACGATCAGGAAATAGCCGAGGAACAGCCGCAGGCCGAAGCGCATCTCACTCGCCCAGGCTGTAACCCAGGCCGCGATGGGTCTGGATGGGCTGGGCGTCGGGGTCGATGTCGCGCAGCTTGGCGCGCAGGGTCTTGACGTGGGTGTCCACGGTGCGGTCGAAGCTGTCCTCGGCGTCGCGCCACACCCTCTCCATCAGCTGCTGGCGCGAAAACACCCGGCCCGGCTCCGCCAGCAGGGTTTTCAGCAGCAGGTATTCGTAGCGGGTCAGGTTCAGCTTGCGGCCGGCGAAATGGACGCAGGCGCGCGCCTCGTCCAGTTCGAAACCGGCGGGCGCCGGCGCGGCGGCCGGCGCCTGGCCCTTGGCGTAGCGCCGCAGGATGGTGCGCGCGCGGGCGCTGACTTCGCGCGGCGAAAACGGCTTGGCCACATAGTCGTCGGCGCCGATCTCCAGGCCGATGATGCGGTCCATTTCCTCGCTGCGCGCGGTCAGGAACATCAGCGGCACATCGGCGCGCTCGCGCAAGCGGCGGCACAGATCGAAACCGTTGATGTCCGGCAGGCCCACGTCCAGGATGCACAGCGCCGGGACGGCCCGCTCCAGCCGCTCCAGCAGCGGCAGGCCGCGCTCGAACCACTCGACGTCGAAGCCGTCCGTCTCCAGCGTGTAAATCAGGGTGTCGGCGATGCCGGCCTCGTCCTCGGCCAGCCAGATCAGCGGCTTCATGGCCGCGCCGTCGCCGGCGCCAGCCTGTGCGGCAGCAGCCGCAGCGCCTCGGCGTTGGACGGCGAAAACACCTTGTCGGCGGCCGCGTCCCACGGCAGCCAGAGCTGGGCCAGATGCTCGCGCGGCGCCAGCGTCACCGTCTGCGGCCGCTCCAGGCACAGGCCGAACACATGCTCGTCGTTGTGGGTGACGCCGTCCGGATAACGGTGGCGCCAGTGAGGATAGATTTCGTAGCGGTTGACCAGGCCCCAGTCGCTGAGCCGGGCGTCGTCGCGCGCCAGGATCAGGCCGGTTTCCTCGGCCAGTTCGCGCAGCGCGGTGTCGCGCAAGGCTTCCTCGCCTTCGCGGCTGCCGGTCACGGATTGCCAGTAGCCGGGCTTGTCGGCGCGTTCGATCAACAGCGCCTGGCCGTCCGCAGTGTGAATCACCACCAGCACCGACACCGGTTGTTTGTCGCCCATCAGCGCTTGCCTCCGTTGGCCGGGCTCTGGCTGGCCAGCAGGCCGGCCAGCTCCACTGCGGACTTGACGCCCATCTTGTCGAACACGCGGGCGCGGTGCACTTCCACCGTTTTCATGCTGATGGTCAGTTCCTCGGCGATCTGCTTGTTGAGCTTGCCGGTGAGGATCAGCTGCATCACTTCGCGTTCGCGGTCCGTCAGCAAGGACAGCGCGGCGGACACCTTGCTGCGGCGGCCGTGCAGCAGGCGGTTCTGCTCGTCGCGCAGCACCGCGGCCTCGGCGCGCTCCAGCAAGCGCTCGTCGTCGAAAGGCTTTTCCATGAAATCCAACGCGCCCAGCTTCAGCGCCGCCACCGCGTGCGGCACGTCGCCGTGGGCGGTGAGCATGATCACCGGCGGACAGTAAGGCCAGCCGGCCAGCTTTTCCAGCAGCATGATGCCGCTCATGCCGGACAGGCGCAGGTCCAGGATGATGCCGTTGAAGTCGCCGCCGTCCGGGCAGGCCAGAAACTCCTCCGCGCTGTCGAAGCCGCTGGCCAGATAACCCTGGCCGTCCAGCAGCCATACCAGCGACTCCCGCACCGCGGCGTCGTCGTCTATGATTGCCAAGCGTTTGCCTGCCATGGCGGCGTCTCCCCTGCCTTAGTCTTGCGGCTTATCGTTGAGAATGCGGATTTCCCGCTGCGGGAACGGCATTTGTATGCCATGTTGCTGGAACAGCCGCCAGATTGCCATATTCAGATCGGATTTCAAGCCCATGAAACCGTTTTCCGGGTCCGCCACCCAAAAACCCAGCTCCAGATTGATGCTGCTGTCTGCAAACAAGGTGACGAAGCCGCGCGGCGCCGGGTCCTTCTGCACTCGCGGATGGTCGGCCGCCTGCTGCAACAGCGCCAGCGCCTTGTCCAGATCCGTGCCGTAAGCCACGGACACCGGCAAGCTGGTCCACATGCTCTTGTCGGAATACGACTGGTTGACCACGGTATTGGACATCAGCGAATCGTTGGGAATCAGCGCCTCGGTGCCGTCCGCGCCCTTGAGCACCACGTAGCGGGAAGTCATCTTGGTCACGTAGCCGACGCGGTTCTCCACCATCAGCCGGTCGCCGATGCGGATGGAGTGGTCCAGCAGGATGATGAAGCCGGACACGAAGTTGCTGGCGATCTTCTGCAAGCCGAAACCCAGGCCGATACCCACCGCGCCGCCGAACACCGACAGCACAGTCAGATCGATGCCCACCACCGGCAGCGCGATCAGCACCGCGGCGATCAGCAGCCCGGTGCGGGTCAGCTTGGCGAACACGATGCGCAAGCTGGGGTCCAGATGCTTCAAATTCATCAAGCGGGATTCGATCAGGCGGCTGGCCCACAAGGCCACCACCACGATGATGGACACCCACAACAGACCGTTGAGTATGGTCAACATGTTCAGGCGGCTTTTACCCACCGAGAACGACATCGACTCCAGCCACTCGATCACCACCATGTCGAAGCCGATGGCCCAGCTGACAAAGCCCAGCCACAGCACCGTGGCCAGGAAATGCTCGGTATGGCGTTCGAAACGCCCCTTGGGTAGCGCCTGACGCACCACCGCGCAGCACAGCCGGATCAGGGTCAGCCAGAACAGCATCGCGCTCAGCAAGTGCAGCACCATCGCGCGCTCGTGCAGCAGATGCACCCAGGCGGAGCGGGACAGCATCACCAGCGCCTGCGCCGCCACCGGCAACACCAGGCGGAAGCCCACATAGGGCAAGAAGCGCTCATAGCGCTCCGGATTGTGATCAAAAAACTGTTTGAAGGCGAAACGGGCCAGATAGAAAGCGATGAACACGCACAAGGCGCCTATCGCCGACTCCATCAGGCCGGACGGGGTTTGCAAAATATCCAGCAAGGCATCGAAGTCGATTTCTTCACGCTTGAACAGCAATGTGGTTTCTCCCAGAGTTGGTTTGCTCGGTTTTCAAAGCACCGGCTCAAAGTCTAGCGAGCAGAAGCGGGGCCGCCGCCAAGAGCGGACCGACGCGCCGCTCGCCTTGCGACGGAGCGTGAACCGGTTTCTAAACATCAAAGCGCCTGGCCGGCGGCCGCGCGCTCCTGCTCCATATCCATCAGCCGGCCCTCGTTCAGCCGCAGCGTGCGCTGAGTGCGCGCCGCCAGCTCCAGATCGTGGGTGACGATGATCAGGCTGGTGCCCAGCGTGCGGTTCAGCTCCAGCATCAGATCGAAGACCTGCTTGGCGGTGTGCACGTCCAGATTGCCGGTGGGCTCGTCCGCCAGCAGGCAGGCGGGCCGGGTCACCAGCGCGCGCGCAATCGCCGCCCGCTGACGCTCGCCGCCGGACAGTTCGCCCGGTTTGTGCTGCAAGCGCTGGCCCAGGCCCACTCGGCCCAGCATCTCGCCGGCCTCCCGCTCGGCCTGCTTGCGCGGCATGCGGCGGATCAGCAGCGGCATCATCGCGTTTTCCAGCGCGCTGAATTCCGGCAGCAGATGATGGAACTGATAGACAAAGCCCAAGGAGGCGTTGCGCATCCGGCCGCGCTCCGACTCGGACATCGTCGCCAGATCCCGCCCCAACACCTCCACGCGGCCCTGGCTGGGCGTGTCCAGCCCGCCCAAGAGGTGCAGCAGCGTGCTCTTGCCGGAGCCGGACGCGCCGACGATGGCCAGGCTGGCGCCCTTCTCCACCGTCAGGCTGACATCGGACAACACCGTCAGCTGCAGCTTGCCTTCGTTATAGGACTTGCCCAGCCCTTGGCACGACAACACATTACTCATAGCGCAAGGCCTCCGCCGGTTGCGTGCGCGCCGCGCGCCAGCTGGGATACAGCGTGGCGAACAAGGCCAGCAGCAGGGAAATCAGGGTGATGGTGGACACATCGCCCCACTGCACGTCGGACGGCAGGTAGTCGATCATATACACCTCGCTGGACAAAATTTTGCTGCCGATGACGCGTTCGATCAGCGGCACGATCACGTCCAGGTTCAAGGCGATCAACACGCCCGAGGCCACGCCGGACAAGGTGCCCAGCACCCCGGCCACCGAACCCTGAATCATGAAGACTTTCATGATGCTGGCCGGCGACGCGCCCAGGGTGCGCAAAATGGCGATATCCGCCTGCTTGTCCGTCACCACCATCACCAGCGTGGACACCAGATTGAACGCCGCCACCGCCACGATCAGCGTCAGAATGATGGTCATCATCCTTTTTTCGATCTGCACCGCGCGGAAGTAATTGGAATTGGTGTCGGTCCAATCCGTCACCAGGTTTTGCGGCAGTTTGGCGCGCAGCGCCTGCTTCACCGTGGGCGCCAGCATCGGATCGTCCAGCTTGAAGCGCACGCCGCTGACGCTGTCCCCCATCCGCGACAACACCTGGGCGTCGCGCAGGTTCACCATCGCCAAGGAGGAATCGAACTCGAACATGTCCACCTTGAAGATGCCCACCACGGTGAACTGCTTGGAACGCGGCAACATGCCCGCCGGCGTGATCATGCCCTGCGGCACGAAGAGCATCACCTTGTCGCCCAGGCCCACATTGAGCTGGCGCGCCAGCTCCGCGCCCAGCGCCACGCCAAACTCGCCGGGGCGCAAATTCTCCAGCTTGCCGGTCACCATGTGCTGGCCCACGTCCACCACCTTGTCCTCCAGCGCCGGCTCGATGCCGCGCACCAGGCCGCCGCGCACATTGCCGTAAGCGGTAAACAGGCCCTGGCTGTTGACGAAGGGCGCGCCGGCCAGCACATGCGGCTGCGCGCCGCCCAGCTGGGCCACCTGCCGCCAATGATCCAGCCGGCCGTCGTAAGTGCTCACCTCCAGATGCGAGGCCACGCTCAGAATGCGGCCGCGGATTTCCTTCTGGAAGCCGTTCATCACCGACAGCACGATGATCAGCGCGGCCACGCCCAGGGCGATGCCGACGATGGAAATCAGGGAAATGAAGGAAATGAAACCGTTGCGGCGCTTGGCCCGCAGATAACGCAGGCCGATAAAGGCTTCAAAAGGCCACTGCATCAAAAAAGCTCCTTTCCGGAGCGAGTCGCGGGCTCGCCGCGCGTAGCCCGAGGGGGTGGATGAAAACGGCGCTCAGCGCCCTTGATAAGGGTTGTGCAGGCTTTGCATCACCTGCACCAGGAAATCCTTGACCTGGCCTTCGTCGCAGCCCATCAGCACCGCGTCCTCCAAGGCGTCCTGCGCCAACTGGGCCAGCTCCTCCAGGTTTTCCTGCATCACTTTCAGCTTCTCCACGCAGGCCACCACATTGCCTTGCGGGTCTTTCCACACCGGTATGTCCACTTTCAATGCCATCGTTTCGCTCCAAAGCACATTGCCCGCAACGCGGGCAATGTTGTTCCTGCATCCTTATCAGCTTAAGCCGCCAATCAACGCTTGGCTTTTTTCTTGGCGCCGCCGGCCGCCTTGCCGCCCTTCTTGGCCGCGGCTTTACCGCCGCTCTTGCCGGACTTCTTGGCTTCGGCCTTGCCGCCCTTCTTGGCGGAGACCTCCGGCTTGCACTTCTTGCCCTTGCGGCACTTCGCCGCCGGAGCGCTTACCGCCGCGGCCTTACGCGTCGGCGTCGCCACGGTCAGATCGTCGGAAGTGTCCGCCGCCTGCGCCGCCGTGCTGCGGTTCACCCGTCGCGCGCCGTTGAAGCGGCCATTCCAGTAACTCTGGTTGATGTTGGCCACTTCGATATTCTTGCCGGTGCGCGGCGCGTGGATGAATTTGCCGTTGCCCATATACATGCCGACATGGGAATAACTGAAGCCGCGGGTATTGAAAAAGACCAGATCGCCGGGCACGAGTTCGCTGCGGTTGATGGATTTCCCAACGCGGGCCATTTCAGCGGAAGTGCGCGGCAGATTCACTTTCAAGGACTTTTGAAACACATAGCGGATAAAGCCGCTGCAATCCAGGCCGTTTTCCGGCGAGTTGCCGCCGAAACGATAGGCCACGCCCAATAGGCTCATGGCTTGCAACAACAAATCCCCCACCGCGTCTTCCGCGGGGGAGGAGAATTTCGAGATGGGGTCGTCCTGGCCAGACTGCGCGCTAGCTTCCGCCGCGGGGCGCCCTTCCGGAGGGGCCTTTTCCGGCGCCGCTTCAGCGAATACCATAAAGCCCGCCAGCACCAGAGTCATTAAGCGGAGTTGCAATTTCATAGGCCGAACTCTATCGGACGGGGGCGGTAGTGTAAAGCCGCAGGCAGGCCGTTTCCAGCGCTTTGGGCCGGCCCGCTTGAACCTTGGACGAGACAGCCGGCACTAATGGCGTACAATCCATCGCACTGGCATGGCCGGCGGCGAAACCGCGCGACGGGACGGCGCCGGCGCGCCCGGACGGCAAGCCTTTGTTTTTGAGCGAAAACCCAATGCCCACAAGGCAGAACCGATGCTGAGAGAAACCCTGATCGCCATGCGCGACCTGCCGCGACTGAAGGAAATCAGCGGCATTCTGATCCGTCACGGCCTGGGCGAATTCGCCCAAAGGCTAAAATTACCGCGCGCGGTGGAAAAGGCCGGCCAATGGCTGAACCTCAACCTGCCGGAGGCGGAAAACCGCCCGCCCACCCCGGTGCGCGTGCGCCTGGCCTTTGAAGAACTGGGCCCCACCTTCATCAAGCTGGGCCAGATTCTCTCCACCCGCGTGGACGTGTTCCCGCCGGACTGGATCGCCGAGTTTGAAAAACTGCAGAACAGGGTGCCGCCGGTGCGTCCGGAAGCGGTGCGCCGCCTGGTCAAGGCCGCGCTGGGCGACGAGCCTGAAAACGTGTTCGCCCACTTCGACTTCAACCCCATAGGCTCCGCCTCCATCGCCCAGGTGCACCGCGCCACCCTGCACGACGGCAGCGACGTGGCGGTGAAACTGCGCCGCCCCGGCATTGTGGACAAGGTGGAAGCCGACCTGCGCATCCTCAACCACCTGGCCGGCCTGCTGGAACTAGAATTTCCCGACGTGCGCCGCTTTCAGCCGGTGGAAATCGTCGGCCAGTTCGCCCGCTCGCTGAAGCGGGAAATGGACCTGGCGGTGGAAGCCCGCAATTCGGAACGCTTCGCCCGCGACTTCGCCGACGATCCGGAAGTCCAGGTGCCCAAGGTCTACTGGGACTACACCAACGCCGCCGTCAACGTGCAGGACTACATCGCCGGCGTGCCGGCCGCCCGGTTGGAACAACTCGCCGACAGCGGCCTGGACCCGGTGCTGCTGGCCCAGCGCGGCGCGGACGCGGTGTTGAAGATGATTCTGATCCACGGCTTCTTCCACGCGGACCCGCATCCGGGCAACGTCTTCTTCCTGCCCGAACACCGCATCGCCTTCATCGACTTCGGCATGGTGGGCCGCATCAGCCATGGCCGCCGCGATGAAATCGTCGATCTGCTCGCCGCCGTGGCCAACCGCGACGAAGCCGGCATCATCGACGTGCTGATCGAATGGACCGGCAACACCCCGGTCAACGAACGCCAGTTCGCCCACGACGTGGGCGAATTTCTGTTCCAGTACGAACACGTGCCGCTCAAGGGCATTAACATCAGCCAGCTGATCGCCGACATCATGGCGCTGATCCGCGACCACTCCATCCTGCTGCCGCCGGACATGGCCATGTTGTTCAAGGCGCTGATCACCCTGGAAGGCCTGGGCCGCCAGTTGGACCCGGATTTCCAGCTCATCGCCCACATCACCCCCTTTGTGCGCGAGCTCTCCATCGCCCGCTACCACCCGGCGGCCCTGCTCAAACGCGGCCGCCATTCGCTGGGCGAAGCGCTGACCATGCTCTCCAGCCTGCCGCGAGACCTGATGCGCATGGGCAAGGACATGCGCCACGGCAAGTTCCGCGTCAATCTGGACCTGCAGCGGCTGGACAGCTTCGGCCGTCAACTGGACCGCAGCACCAACCGGCTGACCATGGGCATCGTCACCGGCTGTCTGATCATCGGCTCCTCCATCGTGATGACCGTCAACGCCGGGCCCAAATTGTTCGGCCTGCCCTTCTTCGGCTTCGTCGGCTTCATGCTGGCCATGTTCAACAGCGTGTGGCTGGTCTGGGCCATCTGGCGCTCCGGCAAGGATTTGTGACATGAAATCTAGCAAGACAACCCTGATCGCGGCCGCTTTGCTCGGCCTCGCCGCCGCGGCCAACGCCGCCGACGTGATCACCCTCAACTGGCGCGACGGCGACGAAGTGGCCGCCGCCTTGCGGCCGCAACTGCGCGACGGCGAAAAACTGGGCGCGCTGGGCAACCAGCTGATCCTGGACGCCCCGCCCGGCCGCAGCGCCGAATTGCGCCGGCTGATCCGCCAGCTGGACGTCAAATCCTCGTCCCTGCTGGTGGAAGTGACCCAGGACGGCGTCAGCCGAGAGAGCAAATCCGCGGTGCAATTGGGCGGCCAGGTACAGGGCGGCGGCTACAGCATCAGCACCGGCAAGCCGATGACGGTGCGCCCCGGCAGCCAGGTGGTGATCGCCGGCGGCGCCAGCCAGTCCAACACCCGGCTGCAAGCCAGTCAGGCGCTGCGCATGCTGGACGGCAAAACCGGCTTCATCGAGATAGGCAGCAGCCGGCCGCTGCCCTGGCTGATGTTCGGCCCTGACGGCCGGCCAGTGGTGGGCGTGCGCTACCAGGACGCCGTCACCGGCTTCTACGCCCGGCCGCGGCTGCACGGCCAGCGGGTGACGCTGGAACTGGCCGCCAGCCAGCAAGCCTTCAACGGCCAGAACCTGGACAGCGCCAAATTGGCCACCACCGTGGAAGGCGCGGTGGGCGAATGGTTGACCGTGGGCGGCATAGGCCGCGACCAAGGCGGCCAGGAAACCGTGCTCATCGGCGTCAGCCGCAGCAATGTGCAGCTGGAGCGCAGCATCAAGGTGCGAGTGACGCCGGCGCAATAAGAACCTGTTTACGATCTGCTGCGCGTCGTGAGACGTGGCACGGTGAGCACCGCTTCGAAATGCTCATGTACCACCTGTACATTCCGCTTTCTCAGCCGCAACGCCTTGTCTCGCCTTAGCTCGCGAGATCGTAAACACGTTCTAAGCGCCGCTAACAAAACCGCGCAGCGTACCTGAGCCAAGGCGCGCCGACGCAGGCAGTACAAGTCGTACGACAAGGAGGCGCAACGCGGGGTCAGGGGTTTTGTGAGCGGGTCTTAGAGCCTGTTCAAAGTCTCGCGAGCAAGGGCGAGACAAGGCGTTGCGGCTGAGAAAGCGGAATGTACAGGTGGTACATGAGCATTCTGAAGTCGTTTTCAACGCCGTATCGCTGAAGCGCAGCAGACTTTGATCAGGTTCTAAGCGCCTACTCCGCCGGAGGCAGCCCTCGCTCGCTGTCCGGCATCTCGCCGCGGCCGCCGCGCGGACCGCGCGCGACCCGCCCGCCGCCGCGGGAAAGCGTCCGCGGCGAATCATAGGCCGAGGCCGGGCGCTCCAACCTGGCCTCCAGCTCGCCGCCGCGCCAGGTCCACAGCATCGCGTTCAAGCGATTGCGCGCCTGACGCGCCCGCCATGCTCCGCCGTCCTCGTCCACCGTCATCGCCCCCTCCTGATTGCAGCTGGCCACCAGCGTCCAACTGCGCACCCGGTAGTCGCGCACTTGCAGCAGGCGGTAAGCCGGCGCGCATTCCGCATCGTCCGCGCGCAACAGCACCAGCGCGTCCTCGCCGACGACGCGGGCGTCCGCGATGCGCACCCGGCGCCATTGCGCGTCCAGCGGCGCCACCAGTTGGCGATCATAGAATTTCAGCTCGAAGCGCCCGCCCAGCGAAGAGCGCAGCACCAGATGGTTGCCGGCCAGCGGCACATCCTGATGCACGAAAGCCAGCGCTTCCTGCAGATCCAGCCGGCGTTGGAGCGAACCATCGGCGGAACGCTGCTGCGAACAGGCGGACAAGACCAGCAACAGCGGCACGGCCCAGGCAAAGCGGCGAATCCTCGTCATGCCAGCCCTTTCACGGCATGGTTGCTGATCGTTCAATACTACCACCAATATTTCCAGCTCCGCCCGCCACCCCGGGTCCGCGCACCTCGGTCCGGGCGAAACGCCGCGCTTGCCTAGCACGCCGCGAGCCGGCAATAATGCGCCCGTGCTTGAGATTACAGGCACCGGGATTGAGAGCCCGTTCTGCAAAGATTCCCGGTTGTTCAGCGCAACCGGCGCCATTGCTGCGCCCATTTTTCGGCAAGCCGTGGCGGGGAGGCCTTCATGGTCTGCCGGGTCCTTTGCGCCGGTCTCTCAACCCTGTCACGTGCTCGCCATCCCGAATGAGAGCGGAGTCGCGGGCATGAACCTCGCAAAGGAGCCTCTTCATGAAACGCAATCACCCCCTTCGCCGCCGTTATCAGCCCGATCCCCAACCCCTGCCTTACCATGCGCTGCCCTTCGCCGCGCAACTGCCCGGCCAGGCCCGGCCCCACTGCTGGACAGTGCCGCCGTTGGCCGATCGCCGCCAAGCCTATCTGCTGGGACGGGAGTACGCGGGCCATTACCTCGTTTTCCTGCAAGACAACCCCGGCAGCGCGGACCGCTTCCTGCTGGCGCGCATTGCCGAAGACGTCGACTTCAGCGCCCCGGACGCGGCCAGCGCTTGCTGGACCGGCTTCTTCCATCTGATCGAGCAAGTGCTGACGCAAAGCATCGCGCCGCTGGACGTGTTCGAGTACATCGACCGGCTCAACACCTACGAGGCGGCGTTGCAGCGCCTCTTGCATCAAACTCCGCCACAAACTTAATATATGCACAAAAACAAACCGCTTTCCCCATCGCATCGGCGGCCTTGCCGCGGACCCGCTTAGTCCGCAAAGCGACAGTCTTTCCGGCTTGCGGGCGGCAGGCCCGCCGATGGCAATTCCGCAACAAGCCGCGGCTCAAACAAAGCAATCTCCGGCTTAATTTGCGGGAGAAGCGACATTTCGACCGGTCCCCGGCTTAATATGGACAGTCAATTCATTTTGCATAAACAAGCGATGCCCGCCATGCGGTTTGGCGCGGCGTCGGCGGAAACCATGGCAGCTCTTTTATTTTGAGGATGATGAATATGCGCACTATATGCGTAGGCTTGTCGGCTTTGTTGGCGGCTCAACTCGCAGTGGCGGACCCGATACCGGAAGAAAACGGCTTCTCCGGCAGCATCGGCCTGGGCGTGGGCGGCAACCGCGTCAAATCCAACCTCTTCAAGGGGGACAAAAACCAAAGAACCAACAGCCTGAACAGCGCGCCGGAGTCCCACAATGACTCCTTCGCGCTGCCGGTGCTGGATCTCAGCTACACCTTCGCCGCCAGCCGCACCCAGATCGTGTTCGACAGCCAGATTCACGACCCGCTGGGCATGGACGACACCCTGGAACTGGGCGTGCGCCAGCAAGTGGGCAACAACGGCATCGTCTCCGCCGGCCTGCTCTACGGCGGCCTCAGCAAAAACACCTGGACCGATCCCTACCTCGTGGGCGTGGACCGCGACGGCACCAAACGCAAATCCACCGGCCTGTTGCTGGGCTGGGAAAACATCATGGGCACCGGCTTCAAGGCCCAGCTGACCCAGCGCAACATCAAGATAGACGACGAGCGCAGCGGCCAGAGCGTGGCCGGCCTCAGCGCGGCGGACCGCGCCACGCTGAACCGCAACGGCGACGCCACCTTGCTGAAAGCGGGCTATGAATGGGCGTTCGCCCCCAATCAAACGCTGACCCCGGGTCTGAGCTGGGGCAAGGACAAGCTGGACGGCGGCGCGATGAGCAACAAGAGCTACGGCCTGAGCCTGGACTACGCCTACAGCAGCGACCTCAACACCTTCAGCGCCGGCCTGCAATTCCGCAAACAGCGCTTCGACCAGAGCAACCCGCTGTTCGGCAATAAAAAAGCCGACAGCAACGCCTACGCCGTCGACCTCAACTACCTGCGCCATCAGCTGTTCGGCGAGAAAGCGCTGTCCGCCTTCGTCAGCGCGGCCTACGGCAAATCCAACGCCGACATCAGTTTCTACGACGCCGAAATCCGTTCGCTGGGCGTAGGGCTGATTTACTCGTTCTAAGAACGTGTTTACGATCTCGCGAGCTAAGGCGAGACCAGGCGAAAACAGCAGAGAAAGCGGGATGTACAGGTGGTACATGAGCATTTCGAAGTGGTACTCACCGTGCCACGTCTCACGACGCGCAGCAGATCGTAAACAGGTTCTAAAACCATCGCGCGCCCCTGGCTGTTAAAGGGGCGCGACATGGCGGCCCCAGCCTTACTCCGTCATCAGCCGATAAAACGGCTCCTCGCGCAAGGCCTGGCTTTGCGCATCGCCGCCTTCCCTGCCGCTGCGCAATTCATTGCGGTAACTGGCGTAGCGCCAGTGTTCAGGACGGACATCGGACTCCGGATGCTGGCCCGGCTCAATGCCGTGCTCAGCCAAAGTCGTTTCCAGGCGCTCCACAAACTGGCGCACCTGGCTCAAACCCTGCGCGCTGTAATGTGAATCCGCGCCATCGGGCTTCACGTACAAAGTCAACTGCGCGCCCGCTCCTACTCTGGCCTCCGGCTCCACGTGCGCCATATCCGTCACTTTCCATTTATCAATCGGGCTGGACTCCGAAAACAACAAGCCGGACAGCGCTTGAAGCGCCTGCGGCACCAAGTCCCGCTGCACGCTGAGATGGAATTTATCGCCGGCGAATTCGCCCTGATTCTGCGCCTGCTCGCGCCGGGCATGCATGAACACATCCTGCCCGCCGCTGCTCAACATGAAGCCATGGCTCATGCAGGCGAAACCGCTTTGCCGCATGCCGGCATAATCCGGAGCGTGCTGGGCCTCGCGAAAATCAGCGGGCGGCATCGCCCGCAGTTGCTGACGCAAGCCTTCCATATTGGCGCGAAGATGATCAGCGCTGGACGGCGCTGGCACACTGGCGGCAGGCGCGCCCATATTCAAAGGAGGGAGATTCAGTTTAAGGCCGGGGCGTTGAATGGGCATGGTGGGAGCACATAGAAAAAGCGCGAATGCGCGACATTGGCACTTTCTCATGCACTCCGGAAAGCGGGCTTGCAAAAATTGCTCGGAGCCTCATGCGCCACATGCAAGCCACAATCCAAGTCCGAATCCATTCCCATATAAAACCTAGATCGCTCCACAGCGATAGAGTGGCGAAAACAAGCTTGCCTTCCTATCGTAATTCTTATTGCAAAATGCAGCGGCAATTAAATCAACATATCTATAGGAATATTTTAAATCTGCACTATTGAGACCAGTACCCACCCTGTTAGGAATTTGTACGGCGAAGTCTTGCCAGAACCAGGTCATGGCTTCTCCATCTTTAAAAGGCAATGGCACTCAATAGTGCCATTGCCCAATCAAAAGGAAGCCTAACCATTTACCAAATTATTTTTTGCCTTGATCAAGGCTGAAATAAAATCCGCAAGATCCAAGTCAACCACTCCATCCTTCAGTGGGAAAATTTGAATCCTAACTCCCTCGTCCTCAGATTCATAATAAACCTCTGCTAACTGTCTATCATTCTGAAATATTTCAAAAACAACATTATTTCTATCCGGCAGACTAGCTATTTGCACTAACAAATCATCGCTCATCTCAAAGGCTCCAAGAGCTCACTCAATCAACCCTATTCATTCTGCAGCATACTTGCATTCCACCTCTCATCAGCATGCTTTCACGACAAACAGTCACCTCACAGCCTGCTCCAAGTACTCTTTGTAGTTTCTGCTGCTCAATTTGAGATAGAGCCACACACACCCCTGTCACCCCCCCCTATTGCAGGCGAATTAGCTATTGTCTAAGTTCATTAAAACGAGCACAACAACCCTAACAACTAATCATTCCCAAAATTACCATAGCAATCTGGCAGTTCATATCCTTCAGGCAGCTCCGGCCACTCCCCTGTTTTAAGTATAGTTTCCGCATCATCAGCAATTGCATCAAACAAACTTGACAAGCCCATAGCGTAGCTCCTTAGCCTTAGCAACGCCGATTGCATTGCCAACTCATCGTTAACACTTTTCGCACCAGAAAGCAGAGCAGCTCTAGACTGGCAAAGTGCCATATACTTCAATAGCAAATTTTCTAGTGATGCACCATAGTCAATCGACAAATCATCAATAGCACTAGAAGACTTTTCGTTAATAATTTCTAGAAAATCACTTTTCATTTCATCAAGAAAAGAATACGTTGCCATTCATTACCCTATTAGATAAAAAAATTTATTTCCGCGCAAATCCGAAGCGGCTTGCTCCGCCACCTTTTCCACTTCCCGAATGGTGTAACACATCTTCGCTTCCAGAAATTCCATTCATCAAAGTAGATCTTTATTGAAAAACAACCAAACCGGTATGAATTTAGCTCAGGATTACATTAATCTTCTCTCAATGCAAACCCCGCAAGCAGGGCAGCCTTTACGCCCACAACAATCCGTTAAATTTAAAAAATATTAAAACACAGGCCGCTAACAATTAAATTAAATTTTTTAATATCAACAATCTCTCCTTGGAATTTTACATCCTCACTTTTCCGCAGGGTACCAATTATGCTTGCATCACACAAATAGCTGAACTCACTCCCACCGAGGGCAGGAACCAAGGAGAAAAGTATTTTTTCAAGATCGAGATGCTGGATTTTTATGGCATTTTTCATAGAGAACGCGTCTTCCTTACTCTCTACCAAGAACCCGCCCCCTGAGACCATTGCAAAACAGCAACTTATCTCAACCTCTTTATCAAAGCCACTAACAAGGACACAATTTTCCATTTACTAAAGCATCAATGCGCACAAACCATCACTCCCTTTTTATCAGCATCCAGCATCAATAAGCCCCTCCTCTTTAATAATCTCCAAAAATCTACGATAGGCATCCTCATCAGACTCTAACAAATCATCCAGCAATTGCTCTTCAATCATCGACCAATGATAGACCCCTTAATCTGATTAAGCCAACAAAATACCAATCTATTTGCCATATGTAGCGTCTACAACTTCTACTTGAGAAGAGTCATAAAAAATCAAACCTCCGTGCCCTGCTGGCAACCCTAAGAAAATGCCTTCCCATCAACCCAATAAATGGAAAAAACATCAATAAAGCAATTTTGAAACACAATTTTCATACTCAGCCTTCTGTTAAAAAAATCAAACCCACAAATATTATTTAATGCCTTTATCGATATCGTCAAAATTTTTCCTGGCTTACCACTGGATCTTTGCGGAGTAGTTATCTTCATGTCCAATCTCCGTGTATGATTGATTGGACTCTAAAGTCACATGCTACTCAATACTGGGAGGCATCGTTCCCTTTACTTCCATTCTCTCGACTCAACTTACTCTTCATCCCAAATACCGACAGGCGTCACATATATAGAGTTTTTGAGAACTGGCAACCATCCCATATCTTCATAAAACATTGAGAGATCTTCAATTTTGTATACACCATCAGATACTGGCTCAAGTGAAATCAAGCAGCATCTATGATGCGTCCATGCTCCACCTGCTCCTGCAGGGGCTCGCCACTCCAACTCCTTTCTGTCCCAATCCTCAACGAGCCCAAATTTTTCATATTGCAAGCATGGGAAATGCACTTCAAAATTAATACCTATCTTACAAAGACAGAGCACATTTTGTTGCTGCACCAAGGATTGAAACAATAAATCCTCAGGGGAATTAATCATTAATTTCATTGCATTACCTATTTTTAGGGACGCCCCCCCTGTAAAATGTGCCCCCCATATTTTCCTTCACACCCATTCTTACATCTCCAAATTTGAGCAATTAAAACTCACAAAAGGATTCACTCTTAATGAAAAATCATGCCTCACACCCCCAAACATAACCTCAGCACTTAAAATTTCCCCAACACCATCTCGCCTTATTTCAAAACAAGAAACACACTCACACAAGAATCGAGACATTTCGCGCCCCTGAAATTCCAAAACAACCTGAACCCACCCTGCGACCTCGCAATAAGAAAAACAACCGTAACATTATCGGCATCAGTATATCTATATGAGAAATGTAGGTCCTGCTTATTTTCTGCCACAGGATCCAACTCAAAAACCCCAAAAGCTCAATACTATCTGGCACCGACCTAACAAACATTATCTCCCTCTCTTTTCGGAGTTGTAGTTACAAACCACCTAACTTCGCCTGACATGACCTCATAGGTAAGCTCACGCGGCCCTATGCTTTCCTACGTTTCCCTAACTCCCACCTCACTTCAAATATGAGAAATCCAATATTACACTCCGTTAATGCTACCCAATCTCTCACTTGTTTTATCAAAAATATCTTTTACAATCTGATCATCCTCTGGATGATTTTTCATGTATTTTGCACACGCAAAATTAATCAAACTCAAACAAACATCTAGACTTACAATCACTTCATCATCACCCCCATACATCGAGTTAGCGGGAGTGCCATTAATAATAATTTCGCCTCTGGGCTGAGTGATACGAGCGGCCTCAGGCAAGTAATCCATCATAGAGCCGGTTCCTCCTACGTTTGATTGCTAGGAATATTTGGCATCCTCATTGCATTTGACCCAACTGCATTTGGCGTTGTCGGCCCAACTGCCACTGCTCCCGGAAATTTGGCACCTGACGCATCTGTAAACACATCAACAGCACCACCGCTTTATCCCTGAGTCAGGAACAAGTACAGTTCCACTAGGGGTGAATCGCCACATCTAGCCTAGAAATTTTTTGTGCTCTCCACTAGCATAGCTATTCGGACATCACTCTTCTAGTTTACAGCCTGCACATAGCCAAATAACAACACGCTAGCGCGACTCCACTTCTTTAACATAGGACTGATACACCCCACCCTCAGCCTCCAGCCACAACCTCTCGCACTGAGGGCACCTCAGAACACCTACTCTATCTTTGTCAATTCTTTCAAAAAAACCATCAACATCTAAAGCCTCGTTACTTTCCAATAGGCACGAAATTTCCTCAATATTTTTCTCAGGAATCAAGGCAAGTTCATACGACTCCCATCCCGTAGATAAATTCATGACACAACCACACTTACATCCAAATTTTGGCATCACTCAATCCTCTTTATGGGCCGATCAAATCTAATGATGTGCCCCTCTTTATTTTGAAAAAATAGTTTACTTATGTTTTCAGTGCTAGATTTTCCCCATGCCCTCGCAACAATCTCTTGAATTTCTTTTGGAGCTAAATTCACCTGAATAATAATCGCATTTGTTTGTAGATTTTTCTTTTCAATCATTCTTAGTATTGATTTAGGTGTAACAACAGTAGGAGTATACACATCTACTTTACCTATCCCATCAACCCACAAATCTTGAGTTTTAACACCCTGAACTCCCTTGTCAGATGCTGTAGCCTTATGAGTCACATCATAGCCTAGCTTTGAGAAACCATTCGCAGCTATTAACTCGTTAGCATCAGGCTTGGCATATGGCTCGGTTACCACTTTACCTACCCTCAAAGCTGGTAATTTTTTTACATCCCCATCAACCACTAGACTAGGATCACTAGGCCTAGCCCCCTTAATTGTCCCAACCGCAACACTCAGCAATGCTAACTGCTGCGGAGAAATTCCTGCCTCTTTAGCATAGTTGGCGGCGGCATCCGCCAGGACTCCCTGTACTGGGTTGCCTGCCGCCCCCGTCAGCAGAGCGAACCGTTCCTTTTCATTCAATGGCTTACCAAAGATCAGCGTTTCAAAGCCGGCTCTATTATTGGCGCTCATTGCATAGAACTGCTTTTCAAACGGCGTCTGCAGCTCGGGATTCAGGCGAATCTGATCATAATAATAGCGGGTATCCGTCAGCGAGGGAGTCGCACTATTCCCAAATGCCAAGCCTGCGGTATCTACCCCCCCTTGAGCCAAGCCCACGATCTGCTGATACACACCAGCCGCTTGCTCAATCTTCTTCATATGACGATCAAGACATGCTCGATCGTTTCTGCAAGACTCTGAGCGCATCGCATTGGAGTTTGCGTCCGATAGCTTAACGGCGGCCTGTACTGCTTGTTTAATGCAGCTTTCATCTCGATGCAAACGACAATCTTTGACCTTAGACGCTAAGCGAGTGATCTGATCCGCTGCCAGGTAGTTATTCTCCACCTCGTTCTTAGCCGCCTGCGCACCGGTCAACGCCCCAGCGCTATTGCCCCCCGCCAGCGAACCCGCCAGGCTACCCGCCATCGTGGTCAACGCTGAAATAGTCTGCTTTTGATCTTCGCTCAGACTATCTGCATTTGGATACAAGGTTTTTTGCAGGTATTCCGCCACCAACGGCGATGCACCAGCACCCGCAGCACCCGCTGCCGCGCTTTCGCCCTTCATCTGCGCCAACGCCGCGCCCAGCAAGGCGTGCGCCATCACATTGGCTTCTTTGTTGCCGTCGGTCATGTCCTTGACCACGCCGGCCAGGTAAGGCGCGGCGGCGCCGCTGATGGCGGCTTGCACATTGCCGCCAGCCAAGCCTTGCAGCGCGGCGGTGGCGGCTTGCGCGGCCCTTTGGAAGTCGCTGCCAGTACCCCACTTCGCTTGCATTTCTTTATACGTGTCGCTCTTCGCGTACTCTGGATTGCGCCGTACCTTCTCGTTTTCCTCCATCATCATCTCAGTGGCGACGATCTGGGTGGCTTGCGCGCCGATCTGGCCTACCAGCTGTGCTTCCTGCAAGCGGTTGAGCTCCTTCTCCTTATCGAAGATAGGGCTCAGGCCGTTGGCGGCGTGTTCGGCGTCGCGGCTCAGCTCTTTCAGATCCTGTTGCTGCTTGTCCTGGTCGCGGATCTTGATCGCGCCTTCGCTGACCGCGGCGTAGGTGGTGGATTCGGCATGACCACTGCTGTTGCCGCCGCCCAGCACGCTGCTGGCGCCCTGGCTCATCAGCGTGCCTTTCAACGAGTCGGTGATGTTGCCGCCGCTGCTGATGCCGAAGCTTTGGCTCTCCACCTTGAAATCCGCCTGGTTGTGCTGATTGCTGAAGCCCAGCGTGCCGGTATCCAGCGTGTTTTTGTCCGCCTTGGCGGTGCTGGCGATCACCGCGCCGTCCAGCTGGGTGTGGCGGCCCACCTTGACGTCGAAACCGCCCTGGCCGGCGTAGAGGCCGGTTTGCTCCTGCACGCTGACGAAGTCGCTATTGGCCTTTTGACGGCTGATGCTGATGGAGGCGCTGCCGTTCATGCTGCCGAAGGTGAAGCTGGCGCCGGCGGAAGCGTTGCTCTGCTCGCTGTGGTAGCGGTCCTGATCTTGCAGACTCTGCAACGTCAGGTTGCGTCCTATGTCCGCCACCACGGTTTTGCCGCTGGCGCTGGCGCCGGTCAGGCTCGCGTCGCGGCCGCTTTGCAGGTTCAGGGTATCGCCGGCGCTGAGCACGGTTTCGTTCCAGCGGCTGCCCTGGCCCTCTTCCTTGCCCCGGCCCTTGTTGGCGTTGGCGAAGATGGAGATGCCCGCCCCCTGGCCAACGCCGATGCTGAAACCGGCATTCCAGCCGCTGCTCTTGTTGCCGCCGCTTTGAGAGTCTTCATTGCGGCCGGCTTGCAGTTGCAGATCCCGCGCCGCGTCCAGCCTCAGGTCTTTGCCGGCCTTGAAACGGCCGCCGGTGACGCTGATGTCGCCGTCCTGCGCCTGGCCCTGGGCGTCTTTGGGCCCGCTGCCGGTGGCGGTCAAACTGAGGTTGCCGCCGGCGGTGAGCTGGCTGCCCTGGCTCTGGCTCTGCTGGCGCTGGCTGTGGGATTGGCTTTGCTGGTTGCCCACGGACAAGCTGATGCCGACAAAGCTTTGTTCCGCCGCCGGTTTCATCGCTTCCTGCTGGTAGGCCTGATAAGCCTGATAGCCTGATAAACCGGCCTGAACGCCTTGCAACGCGGCCAGGCGGCCGCTGGCTTTTTTACTGTCCTGCGCTTGCTGCACGGCGGTGTTGGCGGCGGCGCCCACCACGCCGGACAAGGCCACGGTGAGGCCGCTCTTGCTGACTTCGTGCTTCTCGTCGCGCTGATAGCGGTTGGCCACGTCTTCCACGCGGATGTTCTGGGCCAGCACGTCGATGTCGCCGCCGGCGACCAGGTCGGAGCTCTTGATCAAGGCGTTGCGGCCGGCGTCGATAATGACCTTGCCCAGCACACTGCCCACCGTGCTATTGGTTTGGCTGACGCTGGTTTCGCCCACCTGGTCTCGCTGTTTCTGACTGCCGATAGTGAAGCCGATGCCGCCGCTGCCCAGCAGGCCGGATCGTTTAACGCTTTCGTCGTGCTGCTGGTACTGGCGGTTTTCCACTGTGGTGACGTTGACGTCGCGGCCGGCGACCAGGTCCACGTCATGAGTGGCGGCCACGCTGCTGCCGGCCACGGTCAGGTCCTGCCCGGCTTGCAGGCTGATGCTTTCGCCGGACAAGCTGCTGCCCTTGGCCAGCGTTTGCCGTTCGTCGGTCTGACTGAGGCTTTGCTTGCTGTTGGCCAGGTTTTTGCGAGTGCTGGCGGCTTGCTCCTGGAAGCTGCGGCTTTCTTCCGCCGCGCCCACGCGGATATCCCGCGCGGCGCTGAGCTTGAGGTCGCCGTTGTCGCTGGCCAGTTCGCTGCCCTGCACGGTGAGGTCCGTCTTGCGCGCCTGGATGGTGACGCCTTGCTGGCCGCTGATTTGGCTGCCCTGCGCTTGCGTGTCGCGAATGGCTTGCTGACGCTGGCTGCGGGTCTGGCCGATGTGATTGTTTTCGTAGTCGTCGATTTCCACATGGCGCTCCGTCGCGCCGATGTCCACTTGGGTGCCGGACAACAGCACCTGGCCCTGATCGCTGGCGACTCGGCTGCCTTGCACGCTCAGTTCCTGGCCGGCCACGGCGACCACGCCGGCTCCGCCGCTGAGCTGGCTGGCAATCAGCGTATCGGCCTGATAGCGCGCCTCCACCCGAGAGCTGGCGCTATCGGCGGTGAGCTTGGTGTTGTTGGTGGCTTTGTCCGCCTGCACCGTAAGCTTGTTGCCGGCGCTGACATTGAGCTGACCCTTGGCCTGGGCGCTGGAGCCGGTCAACGTCAGATCCTTGCCCGCGCTCAGGTTGAGCTTGCCGCCGGATTGCAGGCTGCTGCCCTGCGCGGTTTCCCACACGCCGCTGACGGTGGCGACGCCGCTGCCGCCCACGTCGGCGCCCAGCGTGGCGTCGCGGTTGCCCATGCTGCCGGCGATCAGATCCACGCTGCCTTCCTTGCGGCTGCGCGCGGTGCCCAAGGTCAAGTTGTTGCTGGCGCTGAGCGTCAGCTGTTCCGAGGCGTCCACCTTGGCGCCCTTCAAAACGATGTCCGCGCCGCTCAGGCTGACGTCTCGCCCGCTGACGGCGGCCTGCCGGCCGGCGTTTTGCAGATCGGTGTCCAGCCTCAGGCTGTCCGCCAACAGCTTGACGGTGTCGGCCTGGATCAGGCCTCCGGTATTGCTCAGAACCTCCGCCTTGGCCACCAGGCTTTGGTCCGCCTGCAGCTTGCCGCTATTGCTCAGGCTGGCGGCGGACAGGCTGAGGTCTTTGCCGGCGATTACCGCGCCGTCACCGGTGAGGCTCAGGGTGTTGTGCGCCAGATAGACGGTGGGCACCAATACGGTTTGCGGGCCGTTGGCGGTGTTGACGGTTTCGCTGACCATCCAGACGATGTCTTGCTGCAAAGCGGCGATTTGCGCCGGAGTCAGCGCCACGCCGGTGGTCAGCCGGAAGTCCCTGGCCACGTTCACGCCCTGGTTCATCAGCGCCTTGAATTGCTCGGTGGCGTCTTCTCCGCGCAGAGACGGACGGCCGGTCAGCGCCAGGATCTGGTCGCGCACCAGCTTTTGCTCGTAATAGCCGTCGCCCAGGCGCTTGTGCGCGCCCACCGGATCGTAGTTCAACTGCTTCAGCATGTAGTCGCTGCTGATGAAGTTGTTGTACTGGGTGAAGCGACTATCGGTTTCAATCAGATAGGAGGCCGTGGGGCTGGGGTTTTGCTGGAACAGCTGGTTGTTGGGCAGGCGGTCCAACAGGCCAGGCTGGCCTGCGCCGCCTTTGAGCGGACCGGCTTTCGCGCCGGCCGCGGCGGAGCCCGCGGCCGCTGCCACGTCTTGCTTGTCCCAGCTCGCCGGTTCCGCTTCCGCGGCGGCCTTGGCCGCTTCCGCCACGCTGATCTGGGCCGGATTGACGGTGACGTTTTCAATGCTGGGCGCGCGCACGCTGACGCCCTGATGACCGGCGATGGTGGCGTCTATGGTCTGCAACGCCACCGTTTTGTCCTGGGTGTATGTGGGGTACCAGTGCCGCGTGTTGCGGTCGTAGTGGTCCGTTCCGGTTTCCTGGGTGCGCTCGTTGACGGAGTAAGCGCGGTTGATCACGCGCGCGTCGCCTCCGCCATTGTCCGCCCCGTTGATGGTGACGGCGCCGTTGGCGGCGATGCGGCTGGCGTCGTTCAGCAATTGCCCGCTGACGTTCACCGTCATATTGCCGCCGGCGCTCAGGCTGGCCACTTCGCCGGCTGAGATCAGCTTGTCCCGGGTCTTGGTGCCGCTGGCGGAACGGTTGCGCAAGTTGAACTTGTTGCCGGGGTCGACAAAATCCAGCTCCAGCGGATTGATATGAATGGCCGGGTTCCATTGTTCGTTGCTGCCGGACCATACTTCGCGCCACACCGTGTGCTCATAGGGACAGGCGGCCCCTTGGAAGCAGCTGTAACCTTGGTAGAAGGTCATGTCGTAACCGCCGCTGTCGTTCTTCTTGATGGCGTTGTAATTGACCCAGCGTTCCTGAGTGCCCTGGAAGCGGACCAGGGCCTGCTTCTTGGCTTCATTCACTTGCAGAATGGTGCCGTATCGCGTTTTGGCCGCTTCCGCGTCGTTGACCGGCAAGGATTTGGTGACGGCCGACCAATCCCAGCCGCCCACCCGTTCAAACACATCAAAGTAGTAGTTGTACTTGTACCAGCTATAGTTCTCGCTTTCCGCCGCGCGCTGGATATTGACGTGGGTGCGCTGGTTATTGAACCGGCCGGCGCGGATGGCAACGTCGCCTTCGGCTTCTATCGCGGTGGAGATGTTTTCGATCAGGTCGCCGCTGCTCAGACTCAAAGCGCCGCCGCTGTAGATGTAGCCGCTGTCGCGGTTGCTCAGGCGGGTGCCGGCGTTGAGACTCAGGCTGCGGGTGGCGGCCAGCACCGCCTGGCCGCCGTGGTTATCGATGACGCCACCGTTCACCGTGACGTCGCGGCCGCTGATCATGCCGCTGTTGTCCAGCGCCGCTGCGTTCAGCGTCAGTTGTTCCGCGTCCAGCCGGCCCTGGTTGACCGCCTGACCGGCGCTATTGATGTCCAGGCGGCCGCTGGCGGCCAGCTTGGCGCCCGCGGCGTTGCTGAAACTGGCCGCTTGCAGGCTGACGTTGCCGGCGCTGGCCCACTGGCTTTCGTTGCGCAGGCTGCCGCTGGTGCGGAAACTCAGCGTCCCCTGGCTAGACAGCGTCTCGCCGTCGCGGAAGACGTAGTCCTGCTGCAAGTCCAGGCTGAGGCCGCTTTGCCCCGCCATTTTGCCGCCCTGGTTGCCCAATTGCCCGGCGGTCAGGCTCAGCGCCTGGCCGCTATTCACCGCGCCGCCCTCATTGTGGAGCCGGCTGGCGCTCAGCTTCTGATTGCGATTGGAGATCAGCTTGCCCTGGCGGTTGTCGATCTGACCGCTCAGTTCCGCCTCCAGCGCACCGGTGGTTTGGATCTGGCCGTATTGGTTGTCGAAACTGCTCAGTCCCAGGCTGACGTCGTCCAGGCTCAGCAGGCTGCCGTAGCGGTTGCTCAGCGTACCGGCCTTGAGTTCCAGCGCGCCGCGGCTGTTTAGCAGGCCGCCGGCGTTGTCCACGGAGGCGGCTTGCAGCGCAAGCCCCTGGTCCGCCACGATCTTGCCTTGCTTGTTGTCCAGCGCGTCGCTGATGGTCAACCGCGCCGCGCCGCCGCTCTGCAGTTCGCCTTCCGCGTTATGCAGCCCCGCCAGTTGGTAATAAGCGTCGCCGCGGCTGATCAGCTTGCCTTGCTGGTTGCTCAGTTGGCCGCCGTCCACCGTCAGATCCATTCCACTGCTGATCTGGCCGCGCCGGTTGTCCAGCTCGCCGGCGCGCAAGCGCTGGCCCTGGTCCGCCACCAGCTTGCCGTCCTGATTGTCCAGCAGGCCGCTGGCGTCCAGCGCCAGATCGCCCAAGGTCTGGATCTGGCCGCCCTGGTTGTTAAGCCCGCCCAGCGTCAGCGTCAGGCCTTGCTGGCTGGCCGCCGCGCCGCCTTGATTGTCCATCTGGCCCGCCAGCACGGTGATGCGCTCGCCGCCCGCCAGGGTGCCTTGCCGATTGTTCAGCGCGCCGGCGTCCAGCCGCATCGCGCGCTGAGCGCTGATGCGACCTTCCCGGTTGCCTAGTTCGCCTTGGACTCGCACGGCCAGAGCGCCGCCGCTTTGCAGCTTGCCGCCGCTATTGTCGAGCGCGGCCAGTTGGATATCTCCGTCTCCCAAGCTGACGATGCCGCCGCCCTGATTGCCCAAGACGCCCGCTCGCAGCGTCAGCGCTTGTCGGCTGCTGATCTCGCCGCCGCCGTTATTGAGGCTCGCGGCCTCTATCTTCTGGTCCCGGTTGCTCAGCAACTTGCCCGCGCTGTTGTCCAGCCCGCCATCGGAACGAAGGGTCGACGCGCTTTCGCTCTCCACCTTGCCGCCAGCGTTGTCAATCTCGCCCGCTTGCAGGCCAACATCCGCGCCGCCGTGGATGGTGCCGGCCTGGTTGTTCAACTTGCCTGTCGCCTTGAGCGTCAGCGGCCCGCCGCCGTCTATCCGCCCCCCTCGGCTATTGTCCAGCTGCGCCGTGTCCAGTTTCAAAGCGGCGCCAGACAGCAGCGCGCCGCCTCGGTTGTCCAGTTCCCGCTCCGTGGTCAGCGTTAAAGCGATGGCGCTTTGCACGGCGCCGCCGGCATTGTCCAAGCTGCCGGCGCTCAGGCTCAGGTCCCCGTTGCCGCCGATCAGGCCGCCCTGATTGCTCAGATCTTGCCGCACGCTCCAGGACTGCGCCGCGTCGCCCAAGGCCAGCAATTTGCCGCCGCCGTTGTCCAGCTGGCCAATGCTCAACGCCAGGCTGGCGGCCTCGATGCGGCCGCCGCGGTTATCCAGCAACTGGCCAATGCGGAAGTCGCCGCTGCCCTGGCCTATCTGTTCCCAAACGCCGCCCAGATTGTTGAGCGCGGCGGCGCTGGCCTGCCACTGGCCCGCTTGCAGCGTGGCCGCGTCGCTGTCGATCTGCCCGCCGGCCTGAACCACCAAGCGGCCGGTGTTCAAGCTGGCGCGGCTGAGACCCAGCCCGTTCTCCGCCGTCAGCGTCACGCTATCATTGGCGCGCAGTTTGGCGTCGGCGGCCTTGATCGCCGCCGCGTTGAGGTCCAGGCTGGAGCCGGCCAGCGCGTGGCCGCTCAGCTGCAGGCTGTCGCCGGCTTTCAGGCTCAGCGCGCCTGTCGTGCCCACTTGCCCCTTGTCGTCGCTGCCGGCGGCGAAATCGCCGCTGGCGGCGATGCTGCGCGCCTTGACAGTGACATCGCCGGCCGCCGCCACGGTGCCGCTCTGGCGCAAGGCGGCGTCGCCGCTCAACTCCAGCTTGCCGCGGCTGTAGCTGGCGCCGTTGTGTTCGATGTCGCCGGCGGCGTGGTATTGGATGTCGCCGCCGTTCTGGCGGCCGCTCAGGGTCAGTTGGCCGGCGCTGTCCAGCTTCAGCTGCTCGCCGCCGCTCAGTTGGCCGCTGCTGCGCACGCCGACGCCGGCCTCGGTGGCCAGCAGGCGGATCTTGCCGGCGTACATGCCGCCCAGTTGCGCCACATCGATGGCGAAACCGGGCCGTCCGGCGCTGTCCGCCGCCAGCGCCTGGATGTTTTGGTGGTCGGCGCTGACGCGGTTGCGGCCGGCGCTGACGCTCAGTTGAGGCGCCCAGATGCCGGCCCGCACTTCCACCGCCCGCGCCATCAGGTCTGCGTACTCGGTGCTGCCGGCCTGCATGCCGGCGCCCTCGATGCGGATGGT
Organism: Chromobacterium sp. Panama; assembly: GCF_003052555.1. Lineage (NCBI taxonomy): Bacteria > Pseudomonadati > Pseudomonadota > Betaproteobacteria > Neisseriales > Chromobacteriaceae > Chromobacterium > Chromobacterium sp. Panama. Next base: position 1,702,555 of record NZ_QARX01000001.1, on the reverse strand, counting down.
GCCGCTTTCCACGCGGTAGCCGGCCAGGCTGCCGTCCGGGTTCAGTTCTGGGCGGCCGGTGGTCAGGGTCATGCGCCCTGCATTGATGGTGCCGCAGCCGTCGCAGAGAATGCCGGAGGGGTTGGCCACGATGACCTGGGCGCGGCCGCCGGCCACTTCCAGGAAGCCGCGCAACTGGCTGGGGTTGGCGCTGTTGACCTCGTTGAGGATCACCCGCGCCGGCGCGGCCGGATTGAGGTTGGGGTTGCCCTGGATCCAGCCGCCCAGTTGGGTCTGCACGCTGGTGGCGCTGTTGTTGAGAATGGCTCCGCCCTTGTCGACGTCGAACTGGCTGTACTGGTTGCGCGACACTCCGGCGGCGCTGGGCGCCTGGATGTTCACTTGCGGCAGGCCGTTGGCGGTGTTGATCACGCTGGGGCGCTGCGCCGCCGGCGCGTTCGGGTCCGCCACGATGCCGCCGGCCAGCGCGGAAGTTCCAGCCAGCGCGCACCAGCTGGCCCAGACAATGCCGCGCAGGGTCACGCCTAAGCGCCGGCTTGCCGCCGCGGGCTCGGCGGAGCGGCCGCCGCCCGCGCCCATCGGCTTGACGATCTCGGCGACGGCCATGATCAGGCCCCGCGCGCGGTTGAAAATCAGACGGTAACAAAGACGGTTCATGACCAAAACTCTCGACAAGGACGAGGCCGTCAACGCAAAGCGTTGCCACCGGCCCCGAATTCAAAGATCAAAATTGCAGGTTCAGGCTGAAGCCCGAGGCGGCGCCGGTCTGGAAGCCGACGGGTTTCTGGATAGGCCAGCCGGTGAACATGTCGTAGGACAGACGCTTGAACAGGCTGCCGCGCATGCCGACTGCGCCGCCGGCCAGCCGCCGGCCTATCAGCTGGCTGCTTGCGGCGCCGCCGACGCGTCCCAGGTCCAGGCCCAGATACAGCTCCTGCCCGCTGGGGCCCATTGCCCAGGACAGCTCGTTGCGCCACAGCCAGCCGCGCTCGCTGGACAGGCTCAGATCACCGTCGAAGCCGCGCACGGTGTAGCGTCCGCCAATGGCGAAGCGGTCCTGCGGCACTAGCGCGCCCTTGCTCCACTGCCCGCGCCATTGGCTGTTGAGCCGCAGCTTTTGCGCGCCGATTTGCAGCGGCTGGGTATAGCTCAGGTCCGCGGTCACGATGCTGGCCCGAGAGCCGCCGTTGCCCGTTTCTTCCTCCGGCGCGGGCAAGGCGCCCAGCATGCCGGTGCCGCGCCGCCAGTTGAGGCCGGCGTCCAAGGTGGCGTCGCCCAGATAAGAACGCTGGTTCAGCCCCAGTTCCCAGCCGGCGGTCTGCCGATGCTGCAGGCGGATTTCCGTGTCTTCGACGAAGTTGCGCGATTTGCGCTGGTAGGCGCGCAGGCTGAGCGTGGTCTTGTGCGCCTGGCTGCGATACACCACTCGCGACAGGCTTAGCTGGCTGTTCTCGCTGTCGCCTCGGTATAGGTATTTCTCGTTGGCGCCGGCTATGGTCTGGTGGTAGCGGTAATCGTTGAGGGTCAGGCCCAGCTGCCAATAACCCAGGGGCAGCGAGTAATGCAGCGAGCGGCTTTTGGAGCCCAGCGGATCATGCTGGAACAAATCCTTGCCCTGGCTGTAATAGAACAGATCATTGACGGTGAGCAGATTGTCCAACGACAAGGTGGCGCTGCCCTGGTAGCGGCCGGTGGCGTCGCTGCCGCCGTCGTCCAGGCTCAAGGACAGGCGGATGGGCAAGGTTTCTTTCCAGGCGATCACCAGATCGCTTTCGCCGTCGGCGCCGGCCGGTTCGATCTGGATGTCGGCGTCCGCCGTCGGCACTCGTTTGAAGTTTTCCAGCGCCTGCTCGATATCGCGCAGATTGAGCACGTCGCCCGGCCGCGCCGGCAGCGCGTTGAACCAGCGCGCGCGCCGCGAGGCGGGCTCGGCGAAGCGGATCGCATGAATGCGGCCGGGGATCAGCGTCAACGTCAACACGCCCGGCTTCAAGTCCTGAGGCTTGACCAGCACCCGGGTGGTGACGTAACCCTGCGCGATCAAGGCGTTCTGCACCCGCTTCATCGCCAGGTTCACCCCTTGCGCGCCCAGACAGCGGCCGGCGGCGTCGGCGGCGGCCAGCGCCCACCGGAAACGCTCGGACAGTTCACCCTCCAGCCTGAGCTCGCGGATGACAAAGCATGGAACTTCGCCAATGGGATAGTCCGCCAGCGCATCGGCCTGGCGCGGCAGGCGCACATCGGGCGCCGCCGGCTGCGCTTGCTCTTGCAGCGTCCGTTCGCGTTCTTGTTGCAAAATCAGCTGTTGATCAGGGGACGGCAACTCCGCCGGCAGTTTCGCCCAGGCCGGCGCGGCCAGGCAGAGCGCGCTTAGCGATGCGAGACAGGCCCCGGTTGGCCGCTTGCACAGGCAGGCCACCGGCTTTAATTGAAAGTGCGACACTTAGAATGCGTTTTTTCTTGAAAGTGGGCGATTCTATGACAAACACCACTCAAGCCCATCCGTATAACTACGTAATTCGCGGATGTGAATCTTCACGGCAGGCATTCAAAACTTTTTGTTTTCATTAGAAATATCAAATAAAAATCATTATCGCCGCGTCTCGCCCCACCCTCCCAGCCGGCTTGGCCGGAAAGTGAAAATCACGAAAATCTGAAATTCCTTCAAACCCGCTCCACCCATGATCAAAAGGGCTGGCAGTCGCCGGTCTTTTTTACATCTAGCGCTTACATCTCTTTCCTTGCCGCCGCTCCAGCCGCGTATAATTGCGATGGTATTTTCCGGAGCCTCGTCCATGTCTTTGCCATTCCGCCTTGCGCCCGCGCTTTTGGGTTTCGTCGGCGCCGCCGCTCTTGCCGCCGGCGTCACCACCTTCAGCCCCCAGGGCGAAGTCAAAGAAGTGCAGCAGGTGCGCGTCACTTTCAACAGCAGCATGATTCCGCTGGGCAATAGCGCCGCGCCGGCGCCGTTCGCCTGGAGCTGCGGCCTGAAAGCCAAGGGCCATTGGGTGGACGACAAGAGCTGGGTGCTGGACGTGGCGGAAACCCCGGCCGCCAATACCGACTGCCGCTTCACGCCCAAGCCCGGCCTCAAGGACCTGCAGGGCAACTCGGTGGGCGCCGGCCTGAGCTTCCGTTTCTACACCGGCGCGCCGGTAGTGGTGGAACGCTGGCCGCGCAACGGCCGCATCGAGGAAGACCAGGCGTTCGTGCTCCAATTCAACGGCGTCGGCGTGCCGGCCTCGTCCTTGTATTGCCAATCCTCCAGCCTGCCGGAACGCATCCCGGTCCAGCCCCTGCCGGCCGGCGAGCGCGCGGCGCTGCTCAAGCATCTGAAACTGGAACAACAATCCGCCAAGGTGCTGACGCTGCGCTGCGGCCAGCGCCTGGCGCCGGACAGCAAGCTCACCCTGGTGCATCTGCGCGGCGCGGCCGCGCCGGACCGGCTCAACTACCAAGTACGGCCGCCGTTCACCGCCAGCATGAGCTGCCTGCGCGAGAACGCTAAAGGCGCTTGCATCCCGTTCAAGCCCATTACCCTCAACTTCAGCTCGCCGGTGCCGGAAAAACTGGCGATGGCGGTGCGCCTGAGCGGCGCCGGCGCCGAACGCGCGCCCCAGGCGGAAGCACGCGGCAAGGGCGAGCCGGTGGACAGCATCAGCTTCGCGCCGCCGTTCCCGCCCTTGGAAACGCTGACGCTGAAGCTGCCCAAGGACTTTGGCGACGAGGTGGGCCGGCCGCTGGTCAACGCCGAGCGCTTCCCGCTGGCCATCAAGCTGGCCGACTATCCCCCGCTGGCCAAATTCGCCGCCGCGCCGTTCGGCATCATAGAGTCCGGCGCGGACGCGGCGCTGCCCATCACCCTGCGCGGGGTGGAGGGCGATCTCAACATCAAATCCGTGCAATTGGGCGGCCAGGCGCTGCGGCTGAACAAGGACCAGGACATGATGGCCTGGCTGGCCAAGGTGCTGCGCTATCACGAGAGCGCCCTGCCCGCCGGCAAGGACAAGACCATAGAAAGCCGTCGCTTGTCGCTGCTGGCCAAGGAGCCAGCCGCCCAGCCGCTGAAGCTGCCCAGCCAGCCGGACAAGCAGGGCAAATGGCCGTTCGAAGTGGTGGGCATCCCCCTGCCCAAGCCCGGCCTCTACGTGGTGGAAGTGTCGTCGCGGCTGCTGGGCAAATCCCTGCTGGCCAGCACCAAGCCCATGTATGTGCGCACGGCCGCGCTGGTCACCAATATGGCGGTGCACTTCAAGAGCTCCAAGGAAAACGCGGCGGTGTGGGTGACCACGCTGGACAAGGGCAAGCCGGTGCCGGCCGCCCGCGTCAACATCTACGATTGCAAGGGCAATGCGCTGTGGTCCGGCAAGACCGACGCCAAAGGCGTGGCCGCGGTCAAATCCGTGCTGCCGGCCGGCGAGTGCGACAACGAGGAGCTGTCCGGCCTCTTCATCACCGCCGCCGCCAAGGACGCCAAGGGCAACGACGACGTGTCCTTCGTCCGCTCCAGCTGGAACCGCGGCATCGAATCCTGGCGCTTCCCCTTCCCCACCCAGTGGAGCGACAGCCCCACCATCCTGGCCCACACCATTCTGGACCGCGCCTTGTTCCGCGCCGGCGAAACCGTGTCGATGAAGCACCTGCTGCGCACCCAGGTCAGCCGCGGCCTGGCCCAGCTCAAGCCCGGCCAGCTGCCTCAGCAACTGCGCATCGTCCACGACGGCAGCGGCGACGAAATCAGCCTGCCGCTAAGCTGGCGCAGCGGCCGCTACGCGGAGAGCAGCTACGCGCTGCCCAAGGAAGCCAAGCTGGGCGAATACACGCTCTACCTGGAACGCAAGGGCGCGCGCGGTCCGGACGACAAGGACAAACCGTCTAGCCCGGAGCTGGACGGCTATTCGCTGCGCAGCGGCGGTTTCCGGGTGGAGGAATTCCGCCTGCCCACCATGACCGGCCGCATCTCCACGGTGAAGAACGCCGGCATCGCCCCCAAGCAGCTGCCGCTCAATGTGTCCCTGTCCTGGGGCAACGGCGGCCCGGCCAAGGGCTGGCCGGTGGAAGTCAGCGCCATGCTGGCCGACGCCTATCAGCGCATCAAGGGCTATGAGGCTTACAGCTTCTCGCCGCCGCAGCGTCAGCGCGATCAGGCCGAATCCTCGCTGGACGGCAAGGTGCTGCTGGACAAGTCCGCGCTGCAACTGGACGCCAACGGCAACGGCAAGGCCACGCTGGACAAGCTGCCCAAGCTGGATCGCCGCTACGACCTGGTCACCGAGGCCGCCTACCGCGACCCCAATGGCGAAGTGCAAACCCTGACCCGCCGCATTCCGCTGTGGCCTGCCGGCCTGCAAGTGGGCATCAGCGTGGACAGTTGGATCACCGCCGGCCGCGCGCTGCAGCTCAAGGCCGTGGTGCTGGACACCGCCGGCAAGCCGCTGGCCGGCAAGAACGTCAAGATCAGCCTGCGCGAACACCGCTACCTGTCCAGCCGCAAGCGGCTGGTGGGCGGCTTCTACGCCTGGGACCACAACGAGGAAACCGACGACAAGGGCAAGGTGTGCAGCGGCGGCACCGACGGCCGCGGCCTGATGTTCTGCGAAATCAACCTCAAGGACGCCGGCGACATGGAGCTGATCGCCGAAGCCGCCGACGACAACGGCAATCTGGCGCAAAGCGCGCAATCGGTCTGGGTCAGCAAGCACGACGAGCTGTGGTTCGACGTGGACAACAACGACCGCATCGACATCCTGCCGGAAAAAATCAGCTACGCCCCCGGCGAAACCGCCCGCTTCCAGGTGCGCATGCCCTTCCGCAAAGCCACAGCCTGGCTGGCGATAGAGCGCGAAGGCGTGATCGAAACCCGAGTGGTGGAGCTGGAAGGCAAGAACCCGGTGATCGAGCTCAAGGTCGAGCCGGGCTGGACCCCTAACGTCTACGTCTCGGTGCTGGCGGTGCGCGGCCGCGTGCGCGAAGTGCCGTGGTACTCCTTCTTCACCTGGGGCTGGAAAACCCCGAGCGAGTGGTGGGACGCCTACTGGAACGAAGGCGGCGATTACACCCCGCCCACCAGCATGGTGGACCTGTCGCGGCCGGCCTTTAAATACGGCATCGCCGAAATCCAGGTGGGCGACGCCGCCAAGCGGCTGGACGTGACGGTGAGTCCGGCGCGCAAGAGCTACGGCATCCGCGAAACCGCCGACGTGACCATCCAGGTCAAGCTGCCCGGCGGTAAGCCGGCGCCGGCCGGCACCGAAGTGGCCTTCGCCGCGGTGGACGAGGCGCTGCTGGAATTGCAGCCCAACCGCAGCTGGGAGCTGATGCAGGCCATGTACCAGCGCCACAGCTACGGCGTGGAAACCGCCACCGCCCAACTGGAAGTGGTGGGCAAGCGCCATTACGGCCGTAAATCGCTGCCGCCGGGCGGCGGCGGCGGCAAGGCGCCCACCCGTGAACTGCTGGACACCCTGCTGCTGTGGCAGCCCCGCGTGGTGCTGGACGCCAACGGCAGCGCCCGCGTCAAAGTGCCTATCAACGACGCGCTGACCCGCTTCCGCCTGGTGGCGGTGGCCGACGCGGGCAATGATCTGTTCGGCACCGGCGAAGCCGGCTTCAACGTCACCCAGGACCTGCAACTGAGCTCCGGCATCCCGCCGCTGGCGCGCGAAGGCGACCAGTTCAGCGCCGGCGTCACCGTGCGCAACGGCGGCGACAAACCGCTCAAGGTCAAGGTCCAGGCCGGCGCGCCCGGCCTGCCGGACTTGCCGCCGCAGGAGATCAGCTTGCCGGTGGGCGAGGCGCGGCTCTTGAGCTGGCCGGTGACGGTGCCCAACGACGTCAAGGAGCTGAAATGGAGCTTCAGCGCTCAGCAAGTGGACGGCAAGGCCGCCGACAAGCTGGCGGTGCGCCAGGAAATCGAGCCGGCGGTGCCCATCACCGTGGAGCAGGCCACGCTGCAACGCGTGGAGCCGGAACTGAGCATCCCCGTCGCCTTGCCGCCGGGCGCCCTGCCCGGCCGCGGCGGCGTCCGCGTCAGCCTGCAGGCCAAGCTGGGCAATGAACTGCCCGGCGTGCGCCGCTGGTTCCAGGACTACCCCTATGTCTGCCTGGAACAGCGCAGCTCGGTGGCGCTGGGTCTGGCCGACGCCAAGCGCTGGGATCAGCTGATGAGCGAACTGCCGCTGTATCTGGACGGCAGCGGCCTCGCCGCCTACTTCCCGCTGGCCGAAGGCGCGCCGGATCGCGGCAGCGACATCCTCAGCGGCTATCTGCTGGCCGCCGCCCACGAAGCCGGCGTCGCCATCCCCGAAGCCCAGCGCGCGCGGCTGCTGGACGGCCTGTCCGCCTTCGTCGAGGGCCGGATCAAGCGCGATCTGCCGCTGGGCCGCCAGGACGCAGACGCCCGCCGCCTGAGCGCAATGGAAGCGCTGGCGCGCTACGGCCGCTTCCGCCCGGCCATGCTGGACGTGCTGGACCTCAACCCGCAGAAGATGAGCACCGCCATGCTGGTGGACTGGCTGGCCCTGCTGAACCGCGCAGCGGACATCCCGCAGCGCGCCGCGCGGCTGAGCGAGGCGGAAAACCTGCTGCGCGCGCGGCTCACCTACCAGGGCACGCGCATGGGCTTCAGCACCGAGGCCAGCGACAACGCCTGGTGGCTGATGGGCAGCGCCGACGTCAACGCCGCCAAGCTGCTGCTGACGGTGCGCAAGCTGCCGGGCTGGCAGGCGGATATGCCGCGCCTGCTCACCGGCCTGCTGGGGCGTCAGCAAAAAGGCCATTGGGGCACCACCACTTCCAATCTGTGGGGCAGCCTGGCCGTCGCGCAATTCTCGCGTCAGTTCGAAACCACGCCGGTCAGCGGCCAGACCAGCGCCGCGCTGGGCGGCGCCAAGCTGAACCTGGGCTGGCCGCAGGAAGGCGTCAAGGCGCTGGGCCTGCTGCCCTGGCCCGCGGGCGCCGGCAGCCTGCAGCTCAAGCACGCCGGCGGCGGCGCGCCGTGGGCCACGGTGCAGGCCGAGGCCGCCATCGCGCTCAAAGCCCCGCGCTACGCCGGCTACAGCATCAAGAAAACGCTGAGCCCGGTCAGCCAGAAAACCAGCGACCAGTACCAGCCCGGCGACGTGGTCAAGGTCACGCTGGAGATCCAGGCGCAAAGCGATATGACCTGGGTGGTGGTCAACGATCCGATCCCGGCCGGCGCCACCATCCTGGGCTCCGGCCTGGGCCGGGATTCCGCGATCAACGCCAAGGCGGACAACGACGGCGACCCCGCCGACTACGTGGAGCGCCGCTTCTCCGGCTACCGCGCTTACTACGGCTACGTGCCGCGCGGCGGCCTGAAAGCCAGCTACACCATGCGTCTGAACAACCCCGGCGCCTTCAAGCTGCCGCCGACGCGGGTGGAAGCGCTGTACGCGCCGGACGTGTTCGGCATGTTGCCCAACTCGGTGTTCAAGGTAGGAAAAGGGGAAAATTAAGCCGGCGCCCCCTCTTTGGCCAATGTCAAAGAGGGGGCGCCGCAAGCGGGCAATGCCTCATGCCCGCGCGTCGACCGCTTGCGTTCAAGGCAGCGGTCGCCGCCTCCGGCAGCCGTCGCTTACGGAATGACGATGGACACGCTGAGCACGCGCGTTCCCAGCCTTTCTCCATGGGAGCCGTCAGACTTGGGGCGGCCGTAGAGATGGAGCGTGATGCGGAAATCTTCTCGGCCAGAGTCCGTCACATCATGAGTCCAGTAAAAAAACGATGCTTTTTCAGCATGGAGCCGCTCCATATTGATTTCGGAAGTGGCGGCATCCTGCTCGGGCAGCAACTGCCCTCTTTTGCAGAGGCATGGAGCGGTGATCGAGGTGGCTGCTTGCCCTCCGACACGGTCAACGGCATAGGGGATGATGCCCATCCCCTGACTTGGAGAGGCGCTCGCGCCATACCAGCGTATCGTATTCCCCACCCTGGCATCGGGCAGAGACAATAGGAGCAGACCATTCTGTAAACGCTCCTCGACTAGGGTATGACTGGAAAAAACCCGTACCGCGCCTTCATTGACCGCTGCGGGCGAATCCTCCTGCAGACCCAAGACGTTTTGTGGCACGTCCGGTTGCAGCGCCAGGGTCAAGTCGATAACCGGATTCATAATTCATCCTTACAATAGGTGAAGTGCCGGCAAGCTGAACAGTTTGCCGGCACTTCGGTTTCAATGAAATCTGATATTTCAAGAAACCTGAATAACGGGATCCCAATAGAAATAACCAAGCGTTTTAACTTGATTGCCGCTTACTTGCTCGGTGATATAAAACCAAACCTGATAATTTTCAGTGCCCGTATCCGTTACGTTGCAGCCAAGATAGTAGTTTGGAATTTGTTGCGCCGTATAATTCAGCGGGTCCACCACTTTGTCCGCATTCTGATTGGGAATGGGCACCCAAGGTCTGGACTCGGTCGGAACCGGGATGGAGGTCACCTGACTGCCGGAGAATTTTTGAATTTTGTAAACGATAACGCTTTGGCTGACGTTTGAAGACAAAGACAGTGCGCGCCACCGGATCACGTCATCCACCTCGGCCTTCACCGCCAAATCAGCGGAAGCTTGTCCGCCTGTTACAAAGCGGCTCTCCGCCACCATATAAACGTCCTGATGGGCGATGCCGGTTGGCTGGCTAGAGTTTTGGCTTGGGCCAGGATACTTGTTGAGAATGGTTTGCGTATCGAACACCATTTCAATGTTGACAATATTGCTCATTCCTTCCTCCACATGTAGATCATTAATTAGGAGAGGCAGCTTCACCCCAAGGCCTTTTATTGATACAACAGGATCAAGAGAATAGAACCTAGTGCAAATACCTAATTAACAGCATGCAAAATATTTAATTGCAGATTAAAATGTTTTATTACGCAATATCACAACAACAATCAACTACCGTAAAGACCACATGCAATGCATGCTCCACTTTCATGCCATCCACTCAGCCACAAACTCGGTCTCGCACATGACGCGCATCCTCCCTCTTCGACTGCTGCGCTCTAAACCTCCACGCCAAGCCTGCCTTTGGGAGCAAACCTCCATAAAGGGGGGGCAGTGGCTGGCCGCCCTGATTCTGTGCGGCGCCGCCGCGCCGGCGCTGGCCCAGCCCAGTTTTCAGCAGGTCAAGGCCGAATGGCGGCCGTCGGACGTGGTGGTGCTGGACCGCAACGGCCAGCCGCTGCAGCGGCTGCGGGTGGACAAGCAAGGCCGACGGCTGGACTGGGCGGGCCTGGCCGATACCTCGCCGGCCTTCCGCCACGCGCTGGTGGTGTCGGAAGACCGGCGCTTCTATCAGCACAGCGGCGTGGACTGGTCCGGCGTGGCCGCCGCGGCCTGGGGCAATCTGTGGAACACCCGCACCCGCGGCGCGTCCACGCTGACCATGCAGCTGGCCGGCCTGCTGGATAACGATCTCAAGGTGGGCCGCAACGGCCGCAGCCTGTGGCAGAAGATGGGCCAGGGCTGGTCCGCCGCCTGGCTGGAAACCCACTGGAGCAAGGCGCAGATCCTGGAGGCCTACCTCAATCTGGTCGGCTTCCGCGGCGAGCTGGTGGGCCTGTCCGCCTTGTCCGCCACCTTGTTCGGCAAACTGCCGGCCGGCCTCAATCTGGAAGAATCCGCCATCGCGGTGGCGCTGATCCGCGCGCCCAACGCCGCGCCGGACAAAGTGGCCGCCCGCGCCTGCCGCATCCTGCAGGGCATGCGCCGCCAGCCCAATTGCGCGGCGCTGGCGGTGCGCACCCGCCAGGCGCTGGCGCAGAGCCGCGCCGCCAATCCGCTGGCGGAGCAGGACGCGCCGCACTTCGCCCAAAAACTGCTGCAGCGCCAGCCCTTGACGGCCGGCAGCCGCATCGCCTCCACGCTGGACCTGGGCCTGCAGCGCTACGCCGCTTCGGTGCTGCGCCGCCACCTGGCCGCGCTGGCGCAGCGCAATGTGCAGGACGGCGCGCTGGTGGTCTTGGACAACGCCAGCGGCGACATCCTAGCCTGGGTGGGCTCCAGCGGCCGCGGCCTGTCCAACGCCGCCGAAGTGGACGGCGTCACCTCGCTGCGCCAGGCCGGCTCCACCCTCAAGCCCTTCCTCTATCAGCTGGCGCTGGAGCGACGCTACCTGAGCGCCGCCTCCCTGCTCGACGACAGCCCGCTAAGCCTGCAAACCGGCGCCGGCTTGTACGCGCCGCAAAACTACGCCAAGGACTTCAAGGGCCTGGTGTCGGCGCGCACCGCGCTGGCCTCCTCCCTCAATGTGCCGGCGGTGCGCGCCATCGAAATGGTGGGCCCCAACGCGCTGCGCGACCGCCTGTACCGGCTGGGCCTGAGCAGCCTGCAGCAGGACGGCGACTATTACGGCTTCAGCCTGGCGCTGGGCGCCGCCGACATCCGCCTGCTGGAGCTGGCCAACGCCTACCGCACCCTGGCCAATCAGGGCCTGGCCAGCCCGACCCGCTGGACGCTGGCGGACCCCAAGCCCAAGCCGCAGCGGCAGCTGGACGCCAGCAGCAGCTTCATCATCGCCGACATCCTGTCCGACCGCACCGCGCGCGCGCGCACCTTCGGCCTGGAAAGCGCGCTGTCCACCCGTTACTGGAGCGCGGTCAAGACCGGCACCAGCAAGGACATGCGCGACAACTGGGCGGTGGGCTTCTCGCGCCAGCGCACGGTGGCGGTATGGGTGGGCAACGCCGCCGGCGAGCCGATGTGGGACGTATCCGGCATGCACGGCGCGGCGCCGGTGTGGCAGGCGGTGCTGGACCGCGCGCAGCAAGGCGCGCCGGCCTCGCTGCCGCCATCCCCGCCGGCCGGCGTGGTGAGCCAGAACGTGCGCTATGAAGGAGATGTGGAAGCCAGCCGCCGCGAATGGTTCCTGGCCGGCACCGAACGCGCGCTGATCGTACCGGAGCGCGGCAGCGCCGCCAGCCAGACGCCGGGCATCGCCGCGCCGGTGGACGGCAGCGTCTACGCGCTGGACCCGGACATTCCGCCGGCCAACCAGCGCCTGTTATTGCGCGCGCGCGGCGTGGCCCGCCCGCAATGGTGGCTGAACGGCAAGCGCCTGGGCGCCGGCGCCAGTCTGGCCTGGTTCCCCTGGCCCGGCCGCCACGCCTTGGAACTGCGTGACGCCAAGGGCCTGGTGGTGGAGAAAATCCGTTTCGAAGTACGCGGCGCGGTGGCCACACCTGGCCGAAAGGCCGGCAAGCCCGGGCCCCGCGTCAACTAATAGCGGCAAACGCCGCGCCATGCCGTACACATAAATGGCGAGTCATTCCCATTTCAACGACAAGGAGCGGCATATGAAATATTCATTCGAAAACCTGGCGCTGTCCGGCGGCGGCGTCTGGGGCATCGCCTACCTGGGCATGTTGGAGGAACTGGAGCGGGCCGGCGCGCTGGCGCAGATCCAGCGCGTGGTCGGCGCCTCCGCCGGCGCCATCTCCTCCATGCTGATCAGTTTCCGCCTCAGCGCGGCCAAGACCCAGGAACTGTCCGACTCCCTCGACTACAGCAAGATCCCGCAAAAAGCGGCTGAGCCGGCCACGCCGCAACTGCAGGCCGCGCACAAGGCCTTCCAGGCCCAGCTGGCCTTGCAGCCGCACGCCAAAAACGTCTCGCTCGAAGACTTCATCTGCCTGCTGCGCCTGTTCAACAAGAAAGGCTGGTATTCCAGCGACTACTTCTACCACTGGCTGAAAGGCGTGGTCGCCAGCCAGTTCAAGGACGGCCGGCCGGACAAGAAATACACCTTCGCCGACTTCGCCAAGCCGGCGCTGCACAAAAACGACCAGCCCTTCCGCCAGCTCCACGTGATAGGCTGCGACGCCAACGCCCATCAGGCCAGAATATTCTCCGCCGAGCTGACGCCGGACGTGGAAGTGGCCGAGGCGGTGCGCATCTCCATGTCCATCCCCTTCTTCTTCGAAGCGCAAAACTTCAGCTACCCCGGCCAGCCAGCCGGCGTATTCGTCGACGGCGGCACCATCTGGAACTACCCGATCAACTTCTTCGACGACAAGTACCCAGCAAAGCCCAAGCAGGGAGAAGATGAGGAGGAGGAGAAAACCTTCGGCGCCCGTTTCGACGCGCCGCCGGGCAAGCCGTCTTCGGACGCCAACCTGATCCAGCACATCCAGAACATCGCCCAGAGCGCCTGGCAAGCGCAAAACCTGAACTATCAGTATTCGCCGCGGGATCAGGCGCGCAGCATCAATATCCCCACCGAAGGCGTCTTGGCCACGGACTTCAATATCAAGACCGGCGACGACAAGTATCAGCGGCTATTCCAGGCCGGCGCCGCCGCCACCCGCGCCTTCCTCGCCAGCTGCGAAAGCTAAGAAGCGGCTCAAAGACTCGCGAGCAAGCGCGAGACAAGGCGTTGCGGCTGAGAAAGCGGAATGGTCAAGCGGTACATGAGCATTTCGAAGTTGTTTTCAACGCCGTATCGCCGCAGCGCAGCAGATCGTAACAGCCGCCCGCGCCTGACGGCGCGGGCTACGCTCACTCCGCGGCCAGCAAACGCCAGCGCTGATTCGCTCCGCCGTGGCAGCTCCATTGAATCAGTTGCTGGCCGGCCAGGGACGAGGCATTGGCCACGTCCAGGCATTTGCCGGCCTGCGCGCCCACCAGGCTGTACGTGCCGGCTCCGTCCGCCTTCAGGCTGAAGCGCTGATTGGCCTGGCCGCTGCACGGCCACTGAATCAGCTTGCCGCCGTCCTGCTTGGCGCCGCCCTCCACGTCCAGACACTGCCGGGAATGCGCGGCGATCAATTGATAGCCGCCGCCGCTGGCGGCCAGCTGCCACACCTGGTTTTGCCCGGCGGCGGCCTGCTGAACGACGGCCGCGCCGGCGGACGCGCTATTATCCTTGACCGTCAGCCACAGCCCACTGCTCAGGGACTGCAGCCGGTAAGACTTGCCCGCCTGCGGCCCGACGGCGCTGCTGTCTATCAGCTTGCCGGCGCGCGCGTCGCTGCGGTCCAGCACGTCGGTCACGGTCAGATTCACTTGCAGCTTGGCCGGCGTCGGCGTTCCCGCCGGCAGCTTCAAGCTGGCCGCGCGGCGCTCGCCGGCGATTTCGCCGCCCTGCGCCAGGATCTTGCCGCTGGCCGCGTCGCTGACGCTGAGCTGGTATTTGAACTGCGGCGCGCCATAGGGGCTGGTTTGCCAGCTCGCCGTCACCGCGCGCGCGGCGGCGTCGTAAGCGGCGTTCAACTGATCAATCTTGGCCGGATCCGCTTCCGGCGCCGCCGGACGCCGGGCGGTGGAAATCAACGGCGATTGAAAGCCGGCCAGCGGCGCGCCCTGCTGCATCACAAAGCGGCCCTGCGCGGACACCGCGTGTTGCTTGGCCTGAGCCGGCGTCAGTTCCGTGACGGTGGGCGTGGCGCGATTGATCGCCTGCCAGCCCTGAGCGCCGCGCGCCCAGACATCGTAATACTCGGCGCTGCGGGTCACCTCCTTGGCCTGGCCGCTCCAGTTCTCGATGAAGCTGTTGGCGGACTGGGCGGCGAAGTCGATATTGGCCGCCGGGAAATCGAAAGTGGCGTGATGGGTCCAAATCCGCGTGGCCGCGTCCCGCGTCCACATGCCAAAGTAAGTGTGGCCGTTTTGCTGCCAATTGCGCACCAGGGACGTTACCGGCTGGCCCAGCGTCCACTTGGTCTGCAAATCGAAATACTTCAGCCCCTCGCCCTCGCCGCCAAAGCGCTCCACCTTGGCGCCGGGCTTGGCGTACACCGCGCGTATCGGCACGCCGTGCACCGACACCGGGTCCCAGATTGAAAAGATATAGGCCGGCGCGCCGTTGTTGTGGCTCTGAATGCCGGTATAGCCGCCGGCATCGCGGCCGCCGTTCCACCCCAGGGTCTCGTAATAAGTGTGCTGATGCGTGTTCAACACCTTCACCGTCATCATCAGGATGTCGGCGGACACATTGGGATAGTTGAGATGGGCGGACCCGGTGCCGGCCAGCGCCGGCGCAATGGGAACACAGACAAGAGCCAAGCGGGCGAGACCGCGGCTGAATGAGTACATGGCAACACCTTTATTCAATAAGGGAAACCAAGGCCGGCCGCATACGACAACGGCCTGCCGCCAAAACACTTAATAAGTGAGTGAACGACAGGCCGTCGGGTTCCGCCCCTGCGGCGGAATGGCACTATTTACACAGGCTCAACGCTGGATCAGATAACGTATCGTCGGGCCGTCCTGCTGGATTTCCAGCACAGTGTAGCCATGATTTTTGGCGTCCAGCGGGATGTTGTTGATCGACTGCGGGCAATCGGTCACCACCTCCAGGATTTCGCCCGGCTGCAGCTGCGGCATCGCCTCCAGCGTGGCCACCGCCGGATACGGGCAGGGCTCGCCCATCATGTCCAAACGGTAATTTGGGGTATAACTCTGCTTGCTCATGCCGCCTCCTTGCTGAATCTAGCCGCCTGCGCCTTATTGGCGAAAAAGCGTTTTTCCCACCACATCACCGCCAGCATCGCCAGCGCCAACATCGCGTAAGTGAGCACCAGGCCGCCTTGCGGGCCAAACACCGCCAGCAGGTTGACCTTGGCGTAATCAGTGGCCACCGCCGGCGCGATATCGTCCCACCACGCCGCCAGCAAGGTGGCGCCGACGATATTGCCCAGCCCCACCCACCAGTAATGCACCTGGCCCTCCACCGCGCGATACATCCAGCCGGTTTCGCAGCCGCCAGCCAGCACGATGCCGAAGCCGAACAAGACCCCGCCTATCACCGCATTGGGGCCGGCCCACAGAATCTTGGGCGGCACGCCCAGCTGCACATAGCTGTACACGCCGATCACGCTCACCGCCATGCCGGCGATGATGGCCTTGGCCATCTGGGTGCGGCCGGTCAGCCACAAATCGCGGAAGGCTGAGGTGAAGCACACCTGCGCGCGTTCGATGATCAGACCGAAAGCCAGGCCGAACAAGGCCGCCAGCCCCAGCTTGGGCATGGAGAAGGTGCGGGCCAGCGCCCACAGCGTGAAGGCGACGAAAATCAGCATGCCCAGGCGGAAACGACGCCGCGCCTGGTCCTCGCGCTGCTGCAAGGGCTGCGGCGCGCTCACCTTCTGCAGCTTCACCGGAATGCGGAACATCGGCAGCATGGTCACGCGCGCGCCCAACCAGGAACCGGCCGCGGTGGCCAGCGCAAACAACCAGGCATGCAGGGAAAACTGCGGAATGCCGGTGAAGAAGGCCGCCAGATTGCAGCCCATGGCCAGCCGCGCGCCAAAACCGGCGATCAAGCCGCCCAGCACCGCCTGCGCGATGCGGACGCGATGATGCGGCATGCGCAGCTTGACGTTGTTGGCCCACAAGGCCGCGGACAGACAGCCGGCGAACATGCCTATGATCATCATGCCGTCCACCCGGTCCAGCGGCGTGCCCTCAAGATGGATCACCTTGAAATAGCCCCAGGTTTCCGGATGGAAACCAAACAGCTGCAAGGCGTGGCCGCCCCAGCGCGTGAACTCCCCGGTCACCGCCCAGAAAGTGCCGGTAATGCCGAAATAATAAGCGGACAACACCCCGGCGGCGATCACCGCCGGCACCGGCGCCCAGAAACGCACCAGGTATTGCGTCTTGAAATCCTGCCAAGTCATGGCTCAGACGTCTCCCAATAAAAAAACCTGCCCGCGGGCAGGGTCAAAAATATACGGTTGGCATTGTAGAACAGTGCGTGAACCATGTCAGCGCCGGATTGTCTCACCCGCCGCCTATCGCAGGCAAACCCAAAGCCGGCCGGACTTGATCTGAAGCGGCACGGCGAACGCGCGTCGGGCTTGCCGGCTGGTACTGATTAAAACCAAATCCCTTTGGCATCAAAGCCTTTGTGCGGAGCAGTAAAAACACATAGAATAAGCTCGCTTTTTAACAATAACTATCAACAGCTATCGCGTAAGCCACGATGCCGCCGCTACGGCGCCTGAACGCTTGCTCGCAAACCTTCGCCAGATAGAGCCCTGAACCCATGGACTTAAGCACCCTGCTCGCCAGCTTCGCCTCCGCCTTCAACCAGGACCAGCGCCTGCTCACCCTCAGCCTGGGCGACGGCAGCGTGGCGGCCGAGCAATTGCTGCCCCTCAGCCTGGCCGGCGAGGAAGGCGTGTCCCGGTCTTACGCCTACCAGCTGACCTGTCTGTCTCCGGACGGCAAGATCGAACTCAAGAGCCTGCTCGGCCTGCCGGCTAGGCTTGGCATCCTCGACGCCGCCGGC
>NZ_QARX01000001.1:1672879-1685206 GCF_003052555.1 Chromobacterium sp. Panama | reverse complement strand
AATTTTGTTAGCCGCTCTAAGAACCGATACACGCCATCGCGCCGGCGGCGGCGCCTCGCCGCCGGCCTCATGCCAGCGCGCTAAGCGTCGCCGTCCGTCGCCGAAATCGCTTCACAAGGCGCAGCCGGCGCGGAATAATGGCCTGCTGGCTGTCTTTAACAATCCGGGGAACGAGATCACGAATGCGCACGCTTTCGCCTCCGGCCCCGCCGCAGGCGACGCCGGCCGCGCCGCAGCGCCTGGCCCGTCCCGCCATTCCACCCTCCGTTCCCTCAGCCGGCCAGACCGGCGGCGCAAGCGCTCCCTGCCGCCAAACCTTTGCGTAATGGCCTATACCAAGCCTGAGGCCGAAGCGAAACCGGAGCCGCCGCCCGCGCAACAGAATACACAGGTTCAGAGACATAACCATGGCGCAAGGCGCAGCCGCGCCGCCATCTGTTGGGATACTCATATGCCTGATGCCAAATCATTGCGGAGCCAGCCGATACAGATCACCTTGCTGGACGATCACCTGATGGTGCTGAACAGCCTGGCCGGCCTCCTGGCCGATGAAACCGACTTGAACGTAACCGGACAGTTCACCAGCAGCGCGCCGCTGATTCAGCATCTGAAGCAGCACGACGGCGTCGACGTCGTGGTCACCGACTACGCGCTCAGCCCCGGCGACATCGACGGCTTCAGCCTGATCCGCGGCCTGCGCCGGCGCTTCGCCCGCGTGCGCATCCTGGTGATGTCGGCCTATTACACCCCGGCCACGGTGGCGCTGGCGCTGCGCTGCGGCGCTCACGGCTTCATCGGCAAGGAGCAGAGCCTGGACGAACTGGTGGCCGCCATCCGCCTGCTGGCCGACGGCCACAGCTATCTGAGCCCGGACATGAGCGCCGCGCTGAACGAGAGCTGCGCCAACCTGCCGGTGCCGCAAAAAACCATGTTGCGCAGCTTGCTGGACCATCCGGAACTGTCCCCGCGCGAACGCGAGGTGCTGCGCTGCTGCCTGGACGGCATGACGGTCAGCGACATCGCCGTCAAGTTCTCGCGCAGCATCAAGACCATCAGCAATCAGAAGCAGTCCGCGCTGAAAAAGCTGGGCCTGCGCAGCGACAACGAGCTGTTCCAGCTGCAAAGCCGGCTGGCCAGCCACTGAAGCCATGCGCGCGCGCTCCTTGCTGCTCTCCTGTCTGCTGCCGGCCTTCTGCCTGTCCGGTCTGAGCCACGCCGGCTTCAAGCCGGCGGAACGCGCCTGGCTGGCCAAGCACCCGGTGGTGCGCTACGCGATAGACCCCCACGGCTGGCCTATCGAATACATGGAGGACGGCGAGCACCGCGGCCTGACCCAGGCTTATCTGAACCGCATTTCCGAGATCAGCGGCCTGCGCTTCGAGCTGGTGCCGGTGGCCAACCGCCAGCAGGCGGTGGACATGATGCTGAGCGGCCGCATCGATCTGCTCACCGCGCTGTCCTCCGGCCTGATTCCGCCGGAGGTGGGCCGGCGCATCCGCTTCAGCGACCCCTACTTCTCCGGCAGCACCGTGCTGGTCACCCAGCCGGACAAGCCCATCGTGTTCAGCACCTCCAAGCTGGCCGACAAAACCATCGCGGTGGAAAGCGGCGACCCTTACGAATATTTCCTGCGCGAAAACTTTCCCGCAGTGGACATCGTGGCCACGCCCACGCCGCTGGCGGCGCTGGACGCGGTGGCGGACGGCAAGGCCTACGCCGCGGTGGGGCTGGACGCGGTGATGCAGTCCGTGATCCGCCGCCGCTATTACGGCTCGCTGCGCATTGCCGGCAGCGTCAGCGAAATGCCCAGACTGGTATCAATGGCGATCAACAAGGACCAGCCGCAGTTGCTGTCCATCATCAATGATTCGCTGGCGCAGCTCACTGCGGACGACACCCAGCACATGCTGGAAGACTGGCTGCAAACCACCGGTTACGGCGCGCCCTCCTGGCGCTCCATCGCCCGTTATTACGCGCTGGAGCTGTCCGGCGTCGGCCTGGTCCTGCTCTTGCTGCTGGTGTTCGCTCAGCGCGCCCACGCCGCACGCCGCGCCGCCCAGCGCAGCGAGGCGGAGAAATCGACGTTTCTGGCGGTGATGAGCCATGAAATCCGCACGCCGATGAACGCGGTGCTGGCCTCGGTGGAGCTGCTGCGCCAGGCCGAGCTGCCGCCGCGCGAACGCGAGCTGGCGGCGCTGGCCAACGCCTCGGCGGTGAATTTGCTGGAGCTGTTGGACAATGTGCTGGACGTGTCCAAGCTCAACGCCCAGCGGCTGCTCCTGGAGCCGCTCGCCACCGACACGGCGGCGCTGGCCAGCGGCGTGGCGGCGATCTATCGCGCCTACGCGGAAAAGAAAGGGCTGGAACTACAGCTGGAAATGTTGGGTTTGTGCAGCCGCCTGCTGGTGGTGGACCCGGTGCGCTTGCGCCAGATTCTGAGCAATCTGCTCAGCAACGCGGTCAAGTTCACACGTCAGGGCGAGGTGAGCCTACGGCTGGAACTGCAGGAAATAGAAAAGGAACGGGCGCTGCTGTGCATCCAGGTCAGCGACACCGGCATCGGCATCGCGCCGGAACAACAAGCCCGCTTGTTTCATGAATACGCGCAGGCGGACAATACCCAGCAACGCTACGGCGGCACCGGGCTGGGCTTGTTGATCTGCCGGCAACTGGTTGAGTTGATGTCCGGCCGCATCGCGCTGGACAGCCAGCCGGAGCGCGGCACCACGGTCACGCTGTGGCTGCCGGTGCGCCATTCGCCGGCCGAAGCCGCCGCGGACGCGGAACTGGACGCCGTCAGCTCGCCGACGGCGCTCAAGGAAGCCTGCGACCCCATCCTGGTGGTGGAGGACCAGCCGGCCAACCGCTTCATCATCGCCCAACAGTTGTTGCAACTGGGCTACCGCGCGGTGACGGCGGACAACGGCGCCGCCGCGCTGGCCTTGCTGGATCAGGGCCAGCGCTTTGCGATGGCGCTGCTGGACTGCAACCTGCCCGGCATCAGCGGCTATCAGCTGGCGCTGCGGCTGCGCCGCCACCCGGCGCTGCAGTGGCAGCCCTATCTGCCCATCATCGCCATCTCGGCCACTACCGGCATAGAACACCAGCAGCGCTGCCTGGACAGCGGCATAGACAGCTGCCTGACCAAGCCATTGAGGCTGGCCCAGTTGGAACAGATCATGACGCTGTGGCTGGACCACCGGCCCGGCCCGGCGCCCGCCGCGCCGGCCCCGCCCGACGACGAGCTGACGCAGTTGCTAAGCCACAGCTGCGACGCCGACGCCGCCGCGCTGCGCCAGGCCTTGCAGGCGCGGGACTGGCCGCAAGCGGAACACTACGCGCACCGCCTGCACGGCGTGGCCCTCAGCGCCGGCCTGCCGCGCTTGCCGGCGCTAGCGGCGGAAATGCAAGCCGCGCTGCGCCTGCCGCAGCCGGACTCCGCCCGGCTGCGGGATCTGCTTCAGGCGCTGGAGGCCGCGCTGCCGCAAGCGGAGCCCAGCGGCGACTGAGCTAGGCGGCGCGCCAGCTGCCGCTCCACCACCTGGCAGACATGGGCCACGGTCTTGATGTCGACGATGTCGTCGACGCCGATCTCGATGCCGAACTCGTCGTTCAGCAACAACACCATGTCCAGCAGCTCCATCGAGTCCGCGTACAACTCGTCCACCAACCTCGCCTGCGGCTGCAGCTTGGACTCCTCCACCGATAAGCAACAGGCCATTACCGCCACCACTTTTTCTTCAAGACTGACGGACACGGTTGCGCTCCCGAATGCGGTTGGTATCGAGATGCAGGCCGTCGGTGGTCAGGGTGACGCCCGAAGACGAGCTCAAGGCTTCACCGCGCCGTGATTCGGCGGCGGCGTCTATGCCCAGCCCGCTCAGCAGTTCCACCACCAGCGGGTTGGCCGGCTTGCCGCGCGGCAGCAGATTGGCCTCGCGGATCAAGGTGCGCGCAAAACTGCCCAGCGCCTGGCGCTGCCGCTCCAAGCCCGGATGCTCGGCCAGCACTTTCCGCAGTTGCGCGGCGTCGTCGCCCAGCGCGCCCGCCTTGCCGTCGGCAAAGTCCTTCAACACCCCGCTTTGCTGGGTGCTGTTGCCCGGCAACACGCGGTTGCGCAATGCTTCAAACTCGCGCCGTTGCGCGAAGGGCTGCGTCGCGTCGGGTTCCAGGGCGCCGCGCACCGCGCGGATCAGTTCGCTGCCGGCGTCCAAGGCGAAGGCGCGGCTGCGCAGATAAGCCTGGGTCGGCAGCGTGTACAGATTGCCGTCGCGGAACTTGAGCCCGTCGAAGCCGCCGCCGTCTCGTTCGGCCGTCGGAGCCGTGGCATCCGCCGTCGGCGCGCGGCCAAGCTGAGACGCTTGTCCATTGGCCTCCGGTTCGCCGGCCGCGCTCTGGCCGGCTGCGGCGTTCAAGACTTGGGACAAGCCATCCGCCACCTGTCGCGCGGCCTGATGCAGACTCGAGCCGGCATCGGCGGCCGGCGCGTCTCCGGCCGACAAGCGAACCGCTTGGTCCAGCGGCGTGTTGGCCGCTTGCTGGATATCGACGCGTTCGGCCCGCAACTCGCCTTCCACGCGCCGGCCTGCCGCGGTGTCCAGCACCTGGGACAAGCCGTCGGCTACCTCGCGCGCGCCCTGATGCAGGCGAGCGCCGACATCCACCGCCGGCGCGTTGCGCGGCTGAAGACCCAAGCCGTTCAGGAACTCGCCCAGCAAGGGATTGGCCCGCCCGCCCGGCGACAACAGATTGGTTTCCCGAATCAGGGTTTGCGCAAAACCGCCCAGCGCCTGACGCTGCCGCTCCAGGCCGGGATGTTCGGCCAGCACCCCGCCCAGCCGGCGCGCGTCGGCGGCCAGCGTTTCCGGCGCGCCGTCGGCGAATTGCCGCAGCAAATCGTCTTGCTGCATGCGGCCGCTGGGCAACATCCGGTTGCGCAAGGCTTCGAACTCGCGCCGTTGCACGAAGGGCTGCGCCGCGTCGGGCTCCAGCGCGTCGCGCAGCGCCTTGATCAGTTCCCGGCCGGCGGCATGGCCGTCCAAGGTCGAATGAAAAACCTGGCTGCGCAGATAAGCCTGGCTGGGCAGATTGCGCAGCGGGCCGCCACGGAAGGACAGCCCGGCGAACTCCCCGCCTAGGCTGGCGGTTTGCGGCTGGGCTGCCGCGTCGAGCCGCGCCTGACGCGCCGTCGCGTCCAACTTGCCCGCTTGCGCCGCGCCGGGAATGGGCGTCGCCAGCGTTTCCTCGTCCAGCGCCGTGTTCATCAGCTCGGACATGGCCGTCGACACCTGGCTGGCCGCGTCGCGCAAAGCCTGGCCGGCATCGGTCTGCGTGCCCTGTTCCACGCCGGACGGCACGCCGCCGAGAGTCGCGGACTGCCGCGTGGCCGGCTGGCTGAGCCGCGCCTGACTCGCCGTCGCCTCCAGCTTGCCCGCCTGCGCCGCGCCGGGCGTGGGCGCCGTCAGCGTTTCCTCGCCCAGCGCCGTGCCCATCAGCTCGGACATCGCCTCCATCACCTGGCTGGCCGCGTGATGCAAAGTCTGGCCGCCATCGGTCTGCGTGCCCTGCTCCACGCCGGACGGCGCGCCTCCCAGGATTGCGGATTGCGATGCGGCCGGCTGGCTGATCCGCGCCTGACGCGCAGTCGCTTCCAGTTTGCCGGCTTGCGCCGCGCCGGGCGTGGGCGCCGGCAGCGTTTCTTCGCCCAGCGCCGTGTTCATCAGCTCGGACAAGGCGCCCGTTACCTGGCTGGCCGCGTCCAGCAAGGGATGGCGCGTTTCCGACACGGTGGCCTGCTGCGGCTTGGGCAAGTCCTGGCTGCGGGCGACTTGCGGCGCCGGCATGCGCAAGGACGTCACCAGGCGCGAGGGCGCTCCGCCTTGATGGCGGTTGCCCTTGTTCACATCGCCCAGATACATGTCGCCGCGCTTGTCCCAACGCCGGTTGTCCTGACGATTGTCCTGACGATTATCGTTATTGGTGGTGTAGTAGTTATTCACCACCATCGGCTGCTGCGCGCCCCCCGGCTCGGTCGGGCCTGGTTGAGGGCCCGGGCCGGGATCGGGCTGACCATCGCGGGCGGGGTCCGGTTGTTGCGGGCCTTTCGGGTCTTGCCCCAGCCCCTCCAGCACGCTGCGCAGCAATTGCGGCAGGATGGCGACGGTGTCGAGGTCGCGCGCCTGCCGGCCCAGGCTCGGGCCGCTCAGCCCCAGCATCTCGCCGCGGCTCTGGCGCAGCGCGTCGAAGGCCAGCTTCGCCGCGCTGTCCACCAGTTCCATCACCTTCTCGCCGGTGGCGGTGTCCAATGAGCGCCCCAGCTGGGTCTCGACATAGGACAGGATGAAGGTGCTGACCTCGCGCTGCATGAAGTCGTTGCCCAGCTTCATGGTGTCGCCGCCGCAATGCTGGTGCGCCAACAAGGCCAGCTTGTGCTCCAGCTGATTGCGCAGCTGGTATTGCTTATTGGTGCTCTGGGTCCACGGGCCGAAGGCGGATTTGGCGCCCAGGCCGTCTTTCAGGACCCGAGCGGTGTAGTGCTGCGCCAGATCGTCCAGAGATTTGGCGTCCTGCGGGCTCAGATCCGGCTGCTGCTTCAACTGCGCATAAACCTTGGCGAACTCCGCGATTTCCAATTGGGCGTAGACATTGGGCGAAGCCAGGTAGAGCTTGTCCAGCGCCTTGGCGTCCGTCGAGGCGGCGAACAAGGCCGCCACGCTGTCTCGGGTGTGCTGGGCCTTGAAGCTGGCCGGATCCATCAGCGAGTGGCGGCGCGCCGGCGTGGCGGCGCTGCTGCGCCCGCCGTTGAAACGCTCGGAGAGCGGGGTGGCCGGCCGCCGCGACGCGTCCGCCGGCATGGACAGAGAGCGCGTCAGAAGGGGGGATGCTCCGCTAATGGGCATGGTGTGGTTCTCCTTCGCCTTATAGAGCGGCTAATAGAAGTCGGTTTTACGGCTGAGGTAAGGCGCGCCGACGGTAGCCGTCATACGGCAAATCGGCGCGCGGCGCCGCGGGAGTTTTGTCAGCCGCGCTTAGCCTTGCAGGAAGGACTTGGCGGTTTCCGTGCAGCTGCTGATGGTGCTGCTGAGCACCTTGACCAGATTGTCGAACAGCGAGTTGGCGTTGCTGTATTTCTGGGTCAGCGTCTGCAAGGTGTTCTTCAGGTTTTCCTCCTGCGCCTTGAAGCCGGACTGCCAGGACTGGAATTTGGCATTGTCCATTTCCACCTTCTGCCCTTGCGACGGCACCTTGTTGCCCGCCAGCCCTTCCAGCGCCTTCATCATTTTATCCACTGGACCGGTGTCGATGACCACCACATACCTGCCTGAACCCTTGGGTTGTTCCTTCACACATTCCTTGGGCAAGCCCAATTCCGCGGCCCATTTTTCCGCTTCTTCCTTGGCCTTCTCTGGCGTATCGGCGGTGCTGGCAAACAACTCCGTGTTCTCGTATTTCTCCTTCAATGTCTTCAGCGCGGCGTACAGATCGCCCACATTCAAAGTGACTTTGTCTCCCTTGTCGTTGGATGAGATCCAACCGGCCATCTGGGACAGGATGTCGCTGAACTCTTGGTAGAACTCGATGTATTTGCCCACCACGTTCTCATACACGCCCAAGTAGCCGTCCTTGATATTGCCGATGGATTCGCTGATCAAGTCCCACAGTTCGCGGTCGGAAATCATATCCTTGGCCGCACCCGGCGCCGGGGCCGTGTACAACATCGGCGCGGCAAATTCCCGCGCCATGGGCGGAGCGTCGGCGAACACGTCGGCGATATCCGCCTGCAGCTTAGACTGTTGCTCAGCGGACATCACGTAGCCGCTTTGCGCCAAAGCGCCCAGACCGCTTTTGAGTTGCTGAGTATTCAGCGTCTGCATATCGCGGGCCTGGTCCTGCGCCCGCGTCAGCGCGCCGCGCTGGAAATTAAGCCGCTCGGCCACCGGCTGCTCGCCGCCGGCAATCGCCGCCTGCCAGCGCTGGTCCGCCAGCTTGCTTTCATAGGTGGTCTGCCCTTCGACGGTGCGGCGGGCGGCCTCGTTGGCCTGGCGCAACGCGTCGGCCTTATTCTGAGCGGTGTTGAGCGCGGGCAGCTCCGGCCCTTGCGGCGCGGCGGCGCGGGTTTCAACGGCGACGCCGGCGACATCGGCTCGCGGCGCGGCCGCCGGTGTTTCCGTCGTTTGCGGCAGCGTCAGCGGCAAGGAGGATGTGGTTTGAATGCCGTTCATGGGGACTCCCCTGCTTGGCCAGCGCCGAGACAGACGCCCAGGCGCTGGCGGGATGAATGGTGTGGAAGGCCGGCCCGACCGGGATGGCCGGGCCGGCGGACGGCGCCTGGGATGGCTCCGTCCGGTTCCGGGCTAGCGGATCAGGCGCGAATGTTGCCGGCCACCGCGCCCATCGCCGCGTTCTTGGATTGGCTGATGCTGTCCAAGGTGCGCAGCAGCTCCTGGATGAAGCTGTCGGATTTGCGGCTGCTCTCGCGGGTTTCCTCGGAGGCGGTATTGGCCACGCGGCTGGAAGCCTGGCTGATCTGCTGCTCGGACTGCTCCAGCGTGGCCGCGTAGCGGCCGGAGCCGCCGGCGATATTGCTGGCCGCGGACGAGCTGTCCATGATGGCCCGGCCGGTGGTTTTCTTGGCCTCGGCCTTGAGCTTGGTGTCCTCCATGGCCAGTTGTTCCGCCTGTCCCTTCACCGACAAGTTCTCGCCGGCGCCGCCCAGCGCGGTTTCATGCTCCTTGGACAAACGCTGCTTGCTGGACTGCAGGTCGATCTTGCCGCCGGCCATGCCGTCGGCCACGCTGCCGGCGGCGTTGGACTGCGCGTTCAAGTCGCCCGCAGCCGGCTTGGCCGCACCCGGCTGCTGCGGCTTCAGGCCTACTTGCTTCAGGCTGTCGGCGTCGGTGCCCAGCTTGACGGTGTTCTGGCGGCCCAGCGCGGACTGGATATTGCGGCCCTCATCGCCCAGCTTGGTCAGCTTGGGCGCGTTGTTCTTCAGCGCGCCGCGTTCAGCGCTCAAGCCGCTCAGATTCTTCTTGGCCCCGACGCCGGTGAGGCCCATCTGGCCCACGCCCTGGGCGATGCTGCTGGACAGGTTGGCCACGCCCTCGCGCACCATGGAGGCGGCGGTGGCTTTGGTGGCGTCGAAGCCTACCAGCGACAGCTTGCTGCTCAGCGTGTTGTCGGCGGTGCGCAACGCCGACATCAAGACAATGGCGGCCACCATCAGCGCCGCGCCGTTGGGCGCCATGCCGCTGATGTCGAAGGGCTTGCCCTGCTCGGCCTGCTCCTTGACCTTGTCATCCACCAGCTTGCTGACGCCGGACTCGACCTTCTGATACACCGGGCCCAGATCCAGGACGAAAGCCGGGTCCTGGGCTTTTTCACTCAGGTAGCTCTTCAGCGCGTCGGTCACCTGCTTGCTCACCTCGGCGGACGGCGGGCGCAATTGCGGCCCGCTCATCGCCTCGGCCAGCCCCTTACCGTCGCGGCCGGCGCCGTTCAGGATGGGCAGGATGTCCTTGATGTCCACCAAGGACTTGGCGACAGGGGATTTTTCAGCCGTTCCGGATTCAAGCGCCGCCGGAAACGGATTGTGGGTGGAAACACTGCCGATAATAGTTGCCATAATATTCTCTCCTAACTCAAGCGTGACTCTGACGCAGCACGAAACGACCGGCTTCGGCGTTCTGCTGCAACGCGGAAGACATCATCGTGGTCAGGTCTTGGGTAACTTTCTGGGTGCTGGCGAAGACTTCCACCGTCTGCTTCAGCCATTGTTCGATCTGCTCCATCGCGGCGCGCGCCAGGGTGAAGTCGGCCAGCGCGTCGCTGGCGTTCTTCATGAACACGCCCTGCGCCACATTGCCGCCGGCCTGAGTGGCGGCATGCGCCACTTCTCCGCCCACCGCCACCCAGTTGAGGGTGTTGGTCATCAGTTGCTTGGAGGCGGCGTCGGTGCGCAGGCCCAGGCTGTTGGCCAGGCGCTGGAAGCCCTGGGTCAACATCTTGCTGCCGTTCTTGGCCAGTTCCTTCAGCACATTGGGCAGCATCTTCTTGATGGCGTCGCCCATCAGCTTGCTGAGCGCGCCGCCCAGCTTGCTGGCGGCGCCCTTGCCCACCACGGCCACCACCACAATCACCGCGACCATGGCCACCGCGGCCAGCACCGCGCCGATGATGGAGCCGGCCAGCTCGGCGGTCTTCTTGTCCACCCCCATGCTTTCCAGCGCCTTGGTGATGGCTTTGCCTATCAGGTCCATCAAGGGTTTGAGCACCGTGTCCATCAAGGGCTTAAACGCCTCTTCCATGAAGGACACCCCGGTGGTGGCCTTGACCACCTCGTCCGCCACCATCAGCGCGACGCCTACCGCGGCCAGCGCCAGGCTGGCGCCGCCGGTAAATACTGCGGCCACGACGCTGATCACCGTCAGCACCGCGCCTAGAATCTTGCCAATGCACCCCATGATGCGATTGAGTTCTTCCGCCTTGCGCACTTCTTCCTGGTACTCGGCGGATTTTTTGTCCATTTCCTTCTGGCGGCCTTCCTGCATGGCCTGGAACAATGCCAGATCGTTTTTCAGGCTTTCTTCGCTGTTCTTGCCCACCATCTCGACGAACATCGCCATCAACATGGTCAGCTTGGCCACGCTGGTCAGGTGCTCCTCCGCGCCCTGCGGCACCCCGCTGCCCTTGACGTTGAGCCCATGGGCCTGAGTCAACAGCTTGTCGGCCTTGTCGGCCTTGTCCTTGGCGAAATTGTGCGCGTCGGTGGCGGCCTGTTCCGCCTTGTCGGCCTTGAGCTTAGCAGCCTGCGCCTCGTTGGCGGCCTGGTCGCGCGCCGCCAGCGCCTGCTGGTAGCCGGCGTCTTCCGGCGTCAGCCCGTCCAGCTTGGCCTGAGCCTGGGCCAGCTTCTGCTTGGCCGCGTCCAGCGTGGCCTTGGCCGTTTTCAAATCGCCCAGCGCGGTCTGGTAGGCCTCGGTGGCCTGTTCCGCCTCGCCGATCACCTGCTGCAACTCATCCGACAGCTTCTGGCCCATCGCCACTTGCGCTTCCATCATCGCGCGCCAGGTGGCGATGCGGCTTTCCAGCTGCGACAGCGAGACATTGCCCAGCAAGGACATCAACTGTCCCAGCAGCAACGTCAGCTTGCCCGCGCCGTCCAGCTCTTCCTTGGCCTTGGCCGTGGGCTGGGTCAGCGGCGGCGTGTTCAAGTCGCTGCGCGGCTTGGCGGCGCCGGCGTCGTCGCTGACGCGCATCGTGAACAGCGCTTGCGCCGACTTCTGCGCGGCGTCGACGAATTTCTCGCTCGCCTGGGTGTTACCCGATAGCGCTTTCGCCAGCTTGGCACTGTCAAGATTGAAGCTTTGACCGATAGTGTTACCGCTCATGCTTGCTCCTTTTCCTGCTGACGGGATTGCTCGGCCTCCGTCTCCTGCAAACTGTCCAGATACACTTGGGCCTTGGCGCGCAGCGACTCGTCGTCGCTTTGTTCGCACACCAGCTCAAAACACTGCCTGGCCTTGGCCGCCTTGCGCATGAACAGCTGGCACTGCCCGGTGAAGAACACTGGCCGGTAGTCGTTCTTGCTCAGGGCGAAGGCCACCGCGTATAGATCGGCGGCCTTCTGGAACTGTTTCTTGAGCTGGCACACGGCGGCCAGCCCCATGATGTAGTCGGGGTTGTAGAAGTCGTAGATGCACAGAAAGCGGAAGAAGGTTTCCGCCTCGTCGAGCCTTCCCTTGTTGTAAAAATCGTAAGCGTGGGCGTACAGGCCTTCCATCATGTCCGGCGGAATGCCGTGCACGTCTTTCAGGGTGGCTCCCGCGCTTACCGCATCCCAGACCATCTCTGCCAGGCGGTCGTCGCTGACACTGTCTTCAGGGTTCATCAAACTTCTCCTAGTCGCTGTCACCAACCCGGCAGAGCTGGCTAGAGACGACGGTTGTCTTGGGTGTGAAATGACCGTCGTCGCTGTCATTTAACAGCGGTCGGCGGGGGGAAACATTCAGGAATCGCTCATGGCGACGGCGCATCGGCTATCCGGGCGTGTTCAATATGGCCTTACGGGTTTTGAGGCCGCCACCACGCGGGGGAAGATTGGCGTTGCCGGGCTGGATGGGCCTGAGAACCTGTGTACGATCTTTCGTCCGCGCTTTGAAACACGGTTTGATACACAGGAAGCCGCGTATCCGACGCGCCCCAGGTCCCTTCAAGCCTGCCGTCGGGTGGCAGGCCCGAGGTCTTAAGCGGCTGACCTGTTTGAGCGATTTGACGTTAGCAAATCGCGAGTTCAGCCGCGCCTCGGGCCTGACGGGACCCGGCGGGAAGCCG
>NZ_QARX01000001.1:1668037-1672864 GCF_003052555.1 Chromobacterium sp. Panama | reverse complement strand
CCAGGCTTGCAGGGCGGCCTTGGGGGTGTCTACGTGCGAATCTTCGATTCGCTCAGTGATAGGGAATTTGGCCGAGCAAATTCCCCTTCCTGCCCGCCGGGCAGCCCCGGCAATCAAAATCATCATCCGCGCAGCGGATTCAATGCCTTGGGTCATGATCCCTCTCGAAAAGATCGTGAACAGGCTCTTAGCGGCGCGTCTATGCGCTCAGCCTTCCTGGTCGTTTTGTTTATCCACAGAGGCAGGCCCGGCGGCGTTCGCGTCCTTCCCCTGTTGCTCCGCCGGTAGCCTCGATGGCTCCGGCTCCGACGCCTGCGCTCCGGCGTTTTCCACCTGCTCCAGCCACATCAGCAAGCGCAGCACTTCCTCCACCTCGTCCAGGCTGACCAGGGAATAACGGCGGTGGCTGGCGAAAATGCGCCGCGCCAGCGGGATGTCCCGCACCACCGGCACGCCCACTTTTTCCGCATAGGCCCGCACCGCCAGCGCGCGCTGATTGGTCTCCATCACCGAGATGAAGGGGATGGGCAGCAGCTCGGGCTTGAAATAGATGCCGACGGCGATATGGGTGGGGTTGGCCACGATCAGGCGCGAGTTTTCGATGTCGGACTTCACCTGCTCGGACAGGATCTCCATATGCGCCTCGCGGCGGCGAGACTTGATCTCCGGATTGCCCTCCTGCTCCTTCATCTCGCGTTTGACCTCCTGCTTGTCCATCTTCATATCTTTCATGAACAGGAAGTACTCGGCGATGGCGTCCAGCACCAGCACCGCGACGATGCAGCCCAGGCAGGTCAGCACCAGCGCCAGCAGCAGTTCGCGCCAGATCGCCGCCATGCCTATGGGGTCGCCGTTGAGCTGGGCGAACAGCAGGGCCTTGTGCTTGTGCCACAGCACCAGCACCGCCACCACGAAACTGGCCAGGTAAAGCAAGGCCTTCACCGCCTCCTTCACCGTGCGCAGGCTGAACAGCTTCTTGAAGCCGTTGACCGGGTTCAAGGCCTCCAGATTGAGCTTCAAGGCCTCGCTGGCCAGCACGAAGCCGCTTTGCAGCAGGGAGGGCAAGGCGGAGGCGACGATGCACAGCAGAAAGATGGGCAGCAAGAGCTTGATGCCCAGCCAGGCCACCGCCTGGGCGTAGCCCTGCATGTCCTGCTGGAAGCCGCCGGCGATCACCTGGCGGAAAGCGCCCATCAGCTCCACAAGCGAGCCGAAGGACACCAGATAGGCGACGCCGCACAGGGTCAGGCAGGCCACCACCAGGTCGCGGCTCTTGAAGGACTGGCCTTTCTTGGCCGCGTCCTGCAAGCGCTTGCGCGTGGGTTGTTCGGTCTTGTTCGACATCTCAGCGCACCGGCGCGCTCAGCCAGCCGGGCAGCGCCGTCGGCGGGAAGGCCAACCGCATCACCGTGTCGGGCAACACCGGGCCGAAATACATCAACATGATCAGCAAGGCCGCCGCGCTCTTCACCGTCAGCGACACCGCGAAGGCGTTCATCTGCGGCGCGAAGCGCGACAGCAGGCCCAGCACCACCTCGGACAGCAGCAAGGCCGCCACCACCGGGCTGGCCAGCACCACCGCCTTGCTGATCACCTGATTGAGCAGGCTCAGCGTCGGCTGCAAGGCCGGCGTGCACACGCCCAGCGGGTCGCACAGCTGATAGCTCTGACGGAACAGGTCCAGCATCAGGCTCATGCCGCCGCCTTGCAGATAGACTGCGGCGGCGAACAGATTGAACATGTTGGCCAATTCCGAAGTGTCCACGCCGTTGGCCGGGTCTATGCTGCTGCTCAGCGTCGCGCCGCGCTGGTTGTCTATGATGCTGCCCAGCGCGTGGAACACCCAGAACGGCCAGGCCAGCAGGCAGCCCAGCAGCAGGCCCACCGCGGCCTCGCGCGCGATCAGCGCGATAAAGGGCAGCGCCTGAAAGGCCGGCAGCGCCTCCACCGGATGCGGCCACAGCCCCAGCGCCACCAGCATGGTGGCCGAGGTGCGCACCACGCCGCTGAGCACATTGCTGTTCAGGAAGGGCAGGATGAAGAACACCGGCGCCACGCGGGCGAAGCCGAGCGCGGCCGAGGCCACCCAGCCGTGGATCTCGAAGAACAGGCCGAACTGCATCCGTCTCAGCCTCGGGCCAGCGCCATGCGCATCACCTCCCGGCCAAAGCCGAGCAGGGTTTCGCCATACCAGCCGGACAGCAGGAACAGGCACAGGCTGACGCCGAACAGCTTGATGCCGAAGGGCAGCGTCTGCTCCTGCAACTGGGTCACGGTCTGGAACAGGCCCACCAGCAGGCCGATGGCGGTGGCCACGATGATGGGCCAGGCCGACATCAGCAGCACCAGGTACAGCGCCTTGTTGCCGGCGAACACCAGATCATTCATA
This sequence comes from Chromobacterium sp. Panama, assembly GCF_003052555.1. NCBI lineage: Bacteria > Pseudomonadati > Pseudomonadota > Betaproteobacteria > Neisseriales > Chromobacteriaceae > Chromobacterium > Chromobacterium sp. Panama. The sequence goes on along the minus strand of NZ_QARX01000001.1, from coordinate 1,670,475 downwards.
GCAAAACTCCAAAATTGAGGCGGGCGGCATGGGCAGCAAAACCGAGCGCAGCGCCATGCCGTGGCGGGACGGTTTGCTCCGCCCGGCTAGGTCGCCAAATCCAGGTACTGCAACACCAAGCCCTTCGACAACAAAGTCCAGCCGTCCAGCGCCACGAACAGCACCAGCTTGATCGGCACCGAAATCGTCACCGGGCTCATCATCATCATCCCCAGCGCCAGCAAGATGCTGGAGATCACCAAATCCACCACCACGAAGGGCAGGTAGAGATAAAAGCCGATCTTGAACGCGCTCTTAATCTCGCTGAGCGCATAGGCCGGCAGCAAGGCGAAGAGGGACGGCTGTTCATCCTCGGCCGCGTTGCCGGTTTCGCGCTCGGTGCGCTGCGCCTGGGCTTTTTCAAAGAAACTCACCAGTTCCGGATCGGAATACTTCTGCAAATAGCCGCGATAACCGTCCAGGCCGTTTTCGACGAAGTTGCTCACCGATTCCACGCTGTTGAAGCTGACCTGTTCTTCCTGGTAGTGACTGTAGGCCTGCTGCGCGATCGGCAGCATCACGAACATCGACAGCATCAGCGCGATGCCGTTGAGCGTCATATTGGACGGCACCTGCTGCAGGCCCAGCGCGTTGCGCACCATCACGAACACGATGGAGAACTTGATGAAGCAAGTGCCGGAAGCGATCAGGAAAGGCAGCAGCGTGGCGAAGGCCAGCAGCGCGATCAGCGAAATATCATTCGACATCGGCGGCTCCGCCCAGCCACTCCGTCACTTCCACCCCCAGATGGCCGGCCAGCTGCACCAGTTCGCCGCGTCCCAGCAGCGCGCCGTTGGCGCGCACTTCCACCCGCCGCTCCACGTCCGCCGGCAGGTTCAGCAACTGGCCCCGGCACAAGTCCTGCAACTCCGTCAGCGTCACCCGCCCGCGATGCAGCACGAACTCCAGCTCCACCGGCAGCTGTCCCATATCGCGCGCCGGCGCTTCCTGCTCCGCCGCCTGTTGCGATTCATCCCATTCCATGACGATTCCTTCCTCATACGTTTGATAAGTGCCCAGCGCGCGGTCGTGGCAGCGCACCGTCGCCGCCGGCTCGCGGATCAGCAGCACGTCGCCGCGCGTCACGCCGCGCAGCAAGCCCAGGCTGATGCGGCTGTCGCCGATGACGAAGCGCAGCGGCCAGCTCAACAAGGGCGCCGGGTCCAGCGCGTCTCCCGCCTCGAGCTCCGGCGCGCGCTCCAGCCACAGCGGCCCCTCGGCGCACATCACCCGCAGCAGCGGCTGGCGCGGCAAGGCGTCGCCCGGCCCCGCCTCGCCCAGGCTCAAGCGCTGGTAGGCCAGCTCCGGCATCGGCGGCGTCAGCGGCCGTTCCGCCGCCGCCAGCCATTGCGCCGCCTGCGCCTCCACCCCGGCGGACAAGGCCAGCCGCGCCAGTTCCGGCGCGGCGTTCTCCAGCCAGGCGCGCGCTTGCAGCCAGCCCTGCCAACGCTGGTCCGCGTCGGCCACAGACAGCCACAAGCCGCCGCGCGGCGGCGTTTCCAGCGTCGCGTCCCAACCCTGGCGCCGCCAAGCCGCGGCGGCGCGCTGCAAGGCGCGCTCGCGCGCGTCGATTTGTCTGAGCGCCAGCATCAGGCGTCCTCCTCCTCATCGCGCTGCGGCTGTTGCCGCCCCTGCTCGCGGCCGTCGTCGCGGGCCATCTGCCATTGCTGCGGGTTGCCGGACTGCCATTGCTCGCCCAAACGCTGTTGCACCAGGCTGTCAGACGGCTGCAGGCTGAGCACGCCGCCGGGCTGGCTTTGCACGTTCACCGCGTGTTCGCCGCCCCAGCGCTGAAAGCGGTAGGTCAGGCCCGGCTGGGCCGGCTCCGGCGCGCTGGGCGCGGACGGCGTCGGCTGGCTCAAGGCCGAGTCCTGCCGCGGCCGCGCCTGCGGAGCGGCTTCGCGCGGCGGCGGCGTCGCCGGCGCGGACGGTTGGGCCGGCGGAGGCGTCAGCGCCGCGGCCGCCGGAGCGGATTCGGTCTTGCGCGTCTCTCCGCCTTCGCGCGCAGCGGCCGGCGTCGGCGTCAGGATCGGCGTCAGGATCGGCGTCGGGATCGGCGCGGCGGCTTCGGCTTTCGACACGGTCCGTCCGGGCGGCGGCGCGGCAGCCGGCGTCGCGATAGACGCTTCGGCGCGCGCGGCGGCCACCGGAAGCGCGGCCTCGCCCTTGGCCGGCGCGTGCTCGGTTTTGCGCAGCGCCGGCTCAGCCTTGGACTGCGCCCCCAGCGCCTGCGCCACGACTTTGACCGGCACGTCGGCCGTCGGCGCCAGGCTGGCCGCATGCTGGGCCGCCAGCGCCGCGGCGGCGGCATGCGTGCCTTGCGGCCGGGCCGCGGTCTTGCCGCGCGCGCCGGCGTCCGGTCCTTCGCCCTCGCCCAGCGGCGTCCGGCCGCGCTTGCC
>NZ_QARX01000001.1:1358689-1667937 GCF_003052555.1 Chromobacterium sp. Panama | reverse complement strand
CAACCACACCGTCAAGGCGCGAAACTGGACCGTCACCGGGCCGGACCAGCTGCAAGTCAGCCATCCCGCCTACCCCAAGACCCTGTTCAAGGAGCCGCTGCGGCTGAAATTGAGCCAGGGGCCGGAAGCCGCGGCCCAGTTGGCCGGCATGCCCTATACTCTGCTGGCCGACGGCCAGGAAGTCAGCCGCGGCGTGCTGGACGCCCAAGGCCGCCTCGCCATCGCCCATGACGCCGTCACCGCCCGCTACAGCGTGCGCCTGGCCAATGGCGCAACCGTCATCCTCCCGGTACTCACTCAATACCAGGACGATGAACAGGACCCGCTGGCCAATCTGGGATTGCACCCGCAGGACTACAACATCTCCCGCGCCAATGAAGACGGCGATGCCCAAAACCTGCGCCGGCGCTATGCCCGGCTGCTCTTCCCGCCGCCCCCCGACGCCAGCGGAGACGCGAAATGAGCAAAGCTTATTACTGCCCGCTCAACCTCAAGCAAACCCGCGACGCCACCTTCCACTGCGAATGGATCGTGTCCAACGCCGAATACGATGCCCAGTGGGGCACCTTCCTGCCGCTCAATTGCGGCCAGGCCGCCTTCGACGCCGTCCACCGCGCCATCGCCCAGGCCCGCCGCAGCGTCGACATCATCTGCTGGGGCTTCCAACCCTCCATGCACTTCATCCGCGACGGCAAACAGCCCCCCATCGGCCAACTGCTGGAGCAAAAAGCCGCCGCCGGCGTCGACGTCCGCGTCCTCGGCTGGGCCTTCGAACCCTTCGGCATCAATGTCACCGGCTTCGCCGGCGAACCCAATCTGGTCGGCAAGGGAGACTTGCGCATCAAGGCCCGCACCAAGGACGCCCCCTTCGGCGCGCGCAAACATACCGCCGACGACAAGCAATACCAGTACGACAAGGCATGGTACCAACGCCATGCGCTTGATCTGTCGCTGCCCGAAGGCTCCGATCACACCTTGCAGGCTCGCCTCCAGCGCCAGCAGCGGCAACAGCAAGCCGCCCGCCAGCGCAAGCTGCGTTTCATCGGCCGCGGCTTCGGCGCGATGGAGCAGCTGGAAATCTTCCACGCCGCGCGCTACCGCGCGCAGTCCCCCACCGACATCAGCCAGCAGCTGATGTCCGCCGCCGTGCCCACCCATCACCAGAAGATGGTGCTGATCGACATGGACGACCCCACGCTCGCCTACGGCTTCGTCATGGGCCATAACATGCTGGACGAGTACTGGGACACCCCGGCCCACAGTGTCAGGGTTCACCCGCCCGATCAAGGCCGCAACGGCGCCAGCCCTCGCCAGGACATCTCCAGCCGCGTCTCCGGCCCCATCCTCCAACACCTGCACCACAACTTCGCCCAGGCCTGGCAACAGGAAACCGGCGAAGACCTGCTCGCCCTGCGCAAGGCCAAGGACGTCCACCCGCGGCTGCCGCTACGCACCGACATCGACCCCAAGGGCAAATGCATGCTGCAAATCCTGCGCACCCAGCCGCAGCAGCGCCACCCGCTCAGCGGCAAAACAGGCATCCAGGACATTGAGAGCATGTATCTGCAGGCGGTCAACAACGCGCTGAGCTACCTCTACTTCGAAAACCAGTACTTCCGCTGGCCGGCGCTGGCCGACAAGATCAACGACGTCGCCTACAACCTGACCCGCCATGGCCGCGACGGCAAGCACGGCCAACTGCATGTGTTCGTGGTCACCAACGCCTCCGACGAGGGCGTCGGCCCCGGCACCCTCAACACCTACCGCATGCTGGACACCTTGGGCCGCGCCGAACTGATCCCCAATGTCAGCCGCAGCCAGGAACTGGACTGGCGCCATAATCAGTGGAAGGCGGCGCGCAAGCGACACGCCGACATCGCGCTGGAAAGCCGCACGGCGGGTACGCTGCCGGCCGGCGGCATCAACCCCGGCTATTACCTGGACCTACAAAAACGGCAGGCCGACGCCGAGCAGGCGCTGCGCCAGGCGGAAGCCGCCCTGAAAGCCAGCCAGGAAGCCAGCCGCCAGGCAAAGCGCACCGGCCAGCCGCAAACCATCGCCCCGCAGCCGCGCCCCGGCCTCAAAATCCATGTCTGCACCCTGGTGGCGCCAGACTCCCCGCCCTACACCCCGGCCGCCTACATCGACACGCGCAGCCCGCGCGAACGCAGCCTGGGCCTGCCGCCGCGCCGCCAGCTGACCCGGCCGGCCAGCTGGGTGCCGGTCTACATCCACAGCAAGCTGACGCTGATCAACGATGTGTTCACCACCCTGGGCTCGGCCAATCTCAACACCCGCAGCATGCAGGTGGACAGCGAGCTGAATATCGCCCACCAGAACGGGGCGCTAACCAAGGCTCTCCGGCTGCAGCTGTGGAGCCAGCACACACGGGACACTAAAACCAAACAACCCTGGGGGGCACAGCAGGATGTCGAAGAAGCTTTCAAAAAGTGGGGAGACCTGATCAAGGACAACAAAAAAGCCCAAGGTGACGGCAAACCGCCAGTCGCCCCGCTGGTCGAGTTCTACCGCGACAGCCCCGACGTCAGCAATCTGGACTAAGCGATGCGCCGCCTGCTACCCCTCGCCCTGTTCACCCTCTTGCTCACCGCCTGCCAGGAGACCCGCATGCTGCCCGATGCTGGAAACATCGACACCAAATTGGCTTTTAGTTGCCGCTACGAGGCCGACGCCATCCCGGCGCCGGAGCCGGAATTGCAGCAAATCTTTGAATACGCGCGTTTTATGCAAAAGAACAATCTGCTAGACCCGCAAACCAGCGCCAACGTCGAAATCGCCCGGCTCTACCGCATCGCCGCCGCCCATGGCCACGTCAAGGCCAATTACAATCTGCAAAACGGCCTGCGCCGCGGCGATTTCGACGGCAGCGTCATCGAGGTGCTGGACCTCAACGACCAGTTGATCGCCGCCCAGGCCCCGGCCGGCTACTACCTGCTCGGCGTCTACATCAACAGCGGCTTCGGCTATGACGCCAACCCGGAGCTAGCGCTGCGCTACTTCCGCAAGGCCGCCGACCTCGGCAATCCGCAGGCGCAATACTATGTCGGCGACAAGCTGGTAATGGGTTTTATCGGCCAGCGTGAGATTCAAAAGATTGGGCTTCAGATGAAGCGCTGTGCCGCCGAGCAGGGCCATGCCAAGGCCGCCGGCGAAGCTGGCACCTGGGCCAAAGGTGAGGACAACGCCCAGGCGCTGAAGTACTACCAACTGGCGGTCAAGGCTGGAGATGATATTTCAGCATATAGCCTATATGAGCAATTTCTGGCCCCTCCACCCAATGCCGCCGGCACTTTGGGTCTGGCCTATGACGCCGAGCGCAGCCGCCGCTACAAGATCATCAGCAAGATTCTGGGGGACTGGTCCTACCGCCAACCGACCGTGCCAGAGCTCGACGACATCGTGCCGCTGCCGCCAGCGCCGCTGCCGGCCTGGGACGGCAAGATCCAGTGGCTGCGCGACCACGAGGCCGGCGTCGCCCCGCTGGCGCCCAGCGAGGAACGACTGCGCGCACTAGCCGAGGCCAAGCTGCTGGACCCGGCCACCGGCCTGCCAGACGAGGCGCGCCGCGCCCGGATCGCGGCCGACAAACAAGCCGCCGCCGACGAGGCGCGCCGCCGCGCCGAACGCACTCCGCCCTTTGCCGACGCGCTGCCGCTGTTCAGCCGCCGCCAGACGGGCGACGTGCCCAATGTCGCCGCCCACTGGCGGCCGCTAGCGCCCAAGGGCTGCGTGCCCTGGGCCAGCGAACACCCGACCACGCTTTGCTCCGCCGGCCAGCCACTGCCGCAGTTGAATGTCGCCTACCCGCTGCCGTGGTGGAAGCAATGGTTTGGCGATGCATGGCTGGTCTACCGGCCGGCCGCCGTGGAGTGGGAGCTGGTGCGCTACCACCTGCCGGCCTGACCGGGGAGACCGCGAAATGAACCACCGCCAAGCCCGGCGCAAAACCGATTTAGCCACCGCGGCATGGACCCGCGCGGTGCGGGTAGTCCATGTGTGGCCCGGTGTTCCCGCGCCCCCAAAGACCGCACGGGTTCTGTCACGGCCACCAACACTAGGCGGGCTGCTCCTGCTCCTGGCCTTATCCGCCTGCGGCCAGCAGACCCGCATGCTGCCCGATGCCGGAAACATCGACACCAAATTGGCTTTTAGCTGCCGCTACGAGGCCGACGCCAGCCCGGCGCCGGACCCTGAACTGCAACAGATCTTTGAATACGCGCGCTTTATGCAAAAGAACAATCTGCTGGACCCGCAGGCCAGCGCCAACGTCGAAATCGCCCGGCTCTACCGCATCGCCGCCGCCCATGGCCACATCAAGGCCAATTACAATCTGCAAAACGGCCTGCGCCGCGGCGATTTCGACGGCAGCGTCATCGGGGTGCTGGACCTCAACGACCAGTTGATCGCCGCCCAGGCCCCGGCCGGCTACTACCTGCTCGGCGTCTACGTCAACAGCGGCTTCGGCTATTCCGCCAATGACGAACTGGCGCTGCGCTACTTCCGCAAGGCCGCCGACCTTGGCAATCCGCAGGCGCAATACTATGTCGGCGACAAGCTGACTTGGCTGGGGCCGGACCATCCGGCATTCCCAATTGGCTGGCAGATGTACCGCTGCGCCGCCGAACAGGGCCATGCCAAGGCTGCGGGGGAATATGCAACCTATCTAAACGACAAAGATAGGGGCCAAGCGCTGAAGTACTACCAGTTGGCGGTCAAGGCGGGCAATGACATTGCGGCCAATGCATTACGCAAATCCTTTCTCGCTCCGGGCTCCGGTGATCTGAATGACCTCGGCCTGGCCTATGACGCCGAGCGCAGCCGCCGCTACAAGATCATCAGCAAGACTCTGGGCGACTGGTCCTACCGCCAGCCCACCGTGCCCGATATCGACGACATCGTGCCGCTGCCGCCGGCGCCGCTGCCGGCCTGGGACGGCAAGATCCAGTGGCTGCGCGACCACGAGGCCGGCGTCGCGCCGCCGGCGCCCAGCGAGGAGCGGCTGCGCGCACTGGCCGAGGCCAAGCTGCTGGACCCGGCCACCGGCCTGCCGGACGAGGCGCGCCGCGCCCGCTAGCAGACGCGCGGCAGGAACAACTCGGCCAGCATGCAGCGGCAGCTGCCGCCGCCCACCGCCTCTATGGTGGGAATGGGGTTGACCACCGGCTGCCCGTGGCGCTCCAGCGTTCTTTGCTGCGCCGGCGTGAAACCGTTCCAGGCCTGCTCCGACATCGCGATCAGCGGCTGGCCGCCGACGCCGCGCAGTTGCAGAATATTGCCGCAGAAGCTGCGCTCCACCTGGGCCAGGCTGATGTCGAGCACCTCGTGGTGTTCGCTCAGCGCGCTCAGCACTTGCCGCCGCTGCTCCGGCCGGTGCAGGCTTTCGGAGCAGATCACCGCGAAGCCCTCGCCCACGCTCATCATCACATTGGTGTGGTAGATGGGCACGCCGCGGCTGTCCACGGTGTCGAACAAGTGCACCGCTTCCAGGCCGCGCCGGCGCGCGTAACGGTAGAGCGCGCCCGGATGGCAGCGCTGCGAGCGCGCCGCGTACACGCGCTTGCGCGGATGGTCGAACACCATCACCCCGGTGCCTTCCAGGATCAGTTCCTCTTCCAGCGGATGGCCGGCCCACACCACTTGCTCCACCTCGTAGCCGTGGCTCAGCAGCAATTGGCACAGCTCCTCCACCCGCCGTTCCCGGCGGCGGTTCAGCGTGTGCATCGGGTAGACGTGCAGGCTGCCGTCCACGCTGGTGCTGAACCAGTTGTTGGGAAACACCGCGTCCGGGGTTGGATAGCCGTCCGGACTTTTTTCCAGCACCAGCACTTCAACGCCGCGGTCGCGCAGCCGCTGCGCCATGGCGTCGAATTCCGCCAGCGCCCGCGCGGTAACCTGGGCCGGCGGCAGTTGCAGCCGGTGCTGGAACACATTGTCGGCGCCGGTTTGTTCATTGAAGGCGAAATCGTGAGGACGCACCATCACGACGGCGCGGGCCAATTGGCCTTGTCTGGCGCGGAGCCAGATGGGCTCCAGGTTTTCTTGCGCCGGCGCGTCGGCGGCGGCGATGGCTTGGGCTTGCATGGTGGGCGGCTCTTGGGTGGGGGTTCGCATGGCCGCCCGCGGGCGGCAAATCATTCTACTGACAGTACGCGTTGCGGCCATGCCGGAAACATGACGCAAACGTTCAAGCAAGCGACACGCGCGCGCCGGCGTCGGCCCGGCCCAGAATGCGGCACAGCTCCATGCCGGCCTGGGCGTAGCGCAGCGGGTGGCTGACGTAGAGCAGGCCCGCCGCCGGGCTGAGCACCGGGACGACCCGGTTTTCCAGCGGGTCGATCAGCTCCAGCAGCGGCTGGCCGCGCTCCACTTCCGCGCCGACCGCGCAATGGCGCAGCACCAGGCCGGGCGCGGGCGCGCTCACGCTGGTCATGCCGCGCCAGGTCCATGGCGCGGGCACCGGCGGCGGCAAGGCCGGCGCGGCGCCGGCGATGTGGCCGCGGCTTTGCAGATAGGCGTACAAAGCCTCCGCGTCCCGCCGCGCCTGGCCGTGATCCAGATCGCCCTGCCCGCGCAGTTCCACCGTGGCGGCCACGCAGCCCAGCGGCAGCGGATGCGCCGGCCCCAGTTCGCCGGCCAGCCGCCACCAGCTCTGGCCGCAGGATTCCTCGAAAGTCGTGCCGCCCGGCGCCTCGTTCAAGACCGCCGCGGCCACGCCCAGATAGCGCGCCAGCGGCTCCAGCGCCGGCCAGAACGGCGCGTCGGCGTACACGTGCAGCAGCGCCTGGCTGTCGCAATGCAGGTCCAGCACCAGGTCGCTGTCCAGCGCCAGCCGGCTCAGGGCAAGGCGCAGCGCCTCCAGTTCCGTGACCGGGCTTTGCGCGTCCAGCGCGGCGCGCATCCGGGCGCGCACCGTCCGCAGATTGGCGGCGGCGTCATCGCCAAGGCCGGCCTCCAGGCCGGGGCGCAGCAGCGGGTGGAAATCGGTGAAGCGGCGGTTGAAATTCTCGCCGCTGCGCAGTTCGAAACGCCCGGGCTGCTGCTGCAACAGCGCCTGGGCCAGCCCGATGGGATTGGCCGCCGGCACCAGCACGATTTCGCCGCGCAGCAGGCCGGCCGCTTCGGCCTGGTCCAGCAGCCGGCGCAGATGGTGGATCACCAGCATGCCGGGCAGTTCGTCCGCGTGCAGGCTGGCCTGCAAATAGGCCTTGGGCCCGGCGCCGCGCCGGCCGTAATGCAGGCTCAAGAGTTCGCGCCGCATGCCTATGCTGGCCTGCGGCAACGCCTGGGTGACGAGCTCCATAAAACGCCCTCCCTTTCCATGTCATTGAAATATCAAAACCACGCTGGACGCGCCGCCTTGACACTATCGGCGCCTGAGGCTCAAATCATCAGGCAGCCCATCCATCCTGAAACCCGCCATGAACGACAAGAAACCCAGCCTGGACCGTATCGACCTGAAAATCCTCGCCGCTTTGCAAGCCGACGGCCGCATGTCCTTTCAACGTTTGTCCGAGCAGGTCAACCTGACGCCTCGGCCCTGCCTGGAGCGCGTGCGCCGGCTGGAAAAAGCCGGCGTGATCCGCGGCTACCGCGCCGTGGTGCAGCTGCCGGAACCGGCCTACCCCGTCATCGTGGTGGCCCAGGTGGCGCTGGCCGATCACGCGCTGTCGCAGCAGGCCTTCATCAAGGAACTGCAACGCAGCGAGGCGGTGCTGGACGCCTGGCTGGTGGCCGGCAGCTTCGATTTCCAGGTGCGCGTCGGCTGCCGCGACATCCAGCAATACCGCGAGCTGGCCGAGCAATGGCTGAACAGCGCCGCCTTCAAGATCGACAAGATCATCACCATCACCGAGCTGCAGGAGATCAAGCGCAGCGCCGGCGCGCTAGGCTGAGCGCGGCCGCAGGAACTTCAGCCAGCGGCGTTCCGCCTGACGAAAGCCCGCCAGCAGCGCGAAGGTGCAGCCCAGGTAGATCGCCGCCGCCATCAGAAAAGGGAAAAACGGCGCGTAGGTGGCCGCGTACAAGGCGCGCGCCACGCCGGTGACGTCCAAGAGCGTGACCGTGGACGACAAGGCGGTGGCGTGCAGCAAAAACACCATTTCATTGCTCAGCACCGGTATCGAGCGCCGCAGCGCGCCGGGCAAGACGATGCGGCGGATGACCCGCGCCCGCGGCATGCCGAAGGCCTCCGCCGCCATGATTTCCTCGCGCGGGTAGCCGGCGAGCGCGCCGGACAGGATTTCCTGCGCGTAAGCGGCGGTGTTCAACACATAGGCGAGGATGGCGCAGAAGGTGGCGTCGCGGAACAGCAGCCAGAACGGGTCTTCCGCCTGCCAGCCTTCTATCACCCAGCTGAATTGCGACACGCCGTAATAGATCAGCATCAGCTGCATGAACAAGGGCGTGCCGCGGAAGAAATAGCTGAAGGCGGCCACAGCCCAGCGCAGCGGCGCCGGGCCGTAGACCCTGAGCAGCGCCAGCAGCACCGCCAACAACATGCCCAGGCCGCCGGACACCAGGAACAGCTTGGCGGTGAGCGCCAGCCCGCTCCATTGGCCGCCCTCTCCCCATAAATAGCTGGGCAAGGCGCGCAGGATTTCGTCTAGCGTCATCGTTTCCCCCTCAAAGCAGGCCGCGGCTGTAACGCAGCCTCAGCCAGCGGAACACCCCGCCGGAGGCGGCGGTGAACAGCAAATAGACCAGGCAGACCAGGAAATAGAACAGGAAAGGCATTTGGGTGGCGCGGCCGGCCTGCTCGGCGAGCCAGGCCATGTCCTCCAGGCCGATCAGCGAGACCAGCACCGCCGACTTCATCAGCGCCAGCCAGTTGTTGTTGATGCCGGGCAAGGCGTGGCGCAGCATCTGCGGAAACAGGATGCGCCGAAACAGCCGCCACGGCCGCATGCCGTAGGCGACGCCGGCCTCCAACTGGCCGCGCGGCACCGCCAGGAAGGCGCTGCGGAAGGTTTCGGTGTAATAGGCGCCGAAGATGAAGCCTATGGTCAGCACCCCGGCCAGGAATTTGTCGAACTCCACCGCCGGCAGCCCCAAGGCCGCCAGCAGCAGATTGAAGACTTTCTCGCCGCCGTAGAACAGCAGCAGCATCATCACCAGCTCCGGAATGCCGCGGATCACCGTGGTGTAGGCGATGGACGCCGCCCGCAGCCAACGCGGCCCGAACAGCTTGACGCAGGCGTTGGCGAGGCCGAACAACAGGGCCAGCCCCAGCGCGGCCAGCGCCACGCGCAGGCTGAGCCAGGCCCCGCTCAGCAACAGGGGCAGATAGGACGCCACCATGGCCGCCCTCCTTGGGGAAGCGGCCGGCGGGCGCCGGCCGGGGGTGGATAGGGATGGAAGCGGTACGCGCGCCGCGACGCGTAGCTGACGATGAACAGATGCTTAGTGGTAGATATCGAAGCCGAAGTACTTCTTGCGTATCCCCTCGTACACCCCGTTGGCGCGGATGGCGGCGATGGCGCGGTTGATCGCCGCCTTCAGTTCCGGATCGTTCTTGCGCACCGCGACGGCCACCGGATTGGACTCGCCCAGCTTGGGGCCGGCGAAGGCGAACTGCCGGCCGCGCTCGGTGCGCAGAAAGCTGGTCTCGGCCTGGATATTGTCCTGCAAGGCGGCGTCGATGCGGCCGGAGGCCAGGTCCAGGTAGACATTGTCCTGGTTGGCGTAGGTGACGATCTTGACCTTGCCGCCGCCCCAGTTGGCCTTGGCGTACTGTTCGTGCACCGAACCGGACTGCACGCCCACGGTCTTGCCGGCCAGCGACTGCGGCGTGGGCCGCAGCGGGCTGCCCTTGCGCGCCACCAGCTGCGAGGCGGACGCGTAGTATTTGTCGCTGAAATCCACCTGCTTCCGCCGCTCCGCCGTCACGTTCAGCGAGGCGATGACGGCGTCGAACTTATTGGCGTTGAGCGCGGCTATCATGCTGTCGAACGGCTGCTTGACGAAGACGCAGCGGGCCTTGAGTTCGGCGCAGACGGCTTTGGCGATGTCCGGATCGAAGCCGGTGATCTCGCCGTTGGGCGCCAGCACGTCGAAGGGCGGATAGCCGCCGTCCACGCCCCAGCGGATTTGCTTGATGTCCTTGGCCAGCGACGGGCCGGCGCTCAGCGCCAGCAAGAGCGCGATGCTGATGGTTTTCATCTGGTTTCTCCTTGAGAGCCTGTTCCTCGCCGGCTCCGCGTCGGCGACAGGTTCTGAATCTTCCCGGCTCTGCGGCCGGTGGCGAATGAAACGGTTTTTCAGAAGCGCAGGGACATGCAGGTCAAGCCCCCGTCCATCTTGCGGATTTCGCTGGTGTCGGTCTCGATGATGGGCAGGCCCAGCGTCTTCAGCTTGCGCAGGGTGTCCGGGTAGCCGCTGGGCGTGATCAGGGTGTCGTTGATCCACAGGGTGTTGCCGGCGTATTCCTCGTCCCTGGCCAGCACGATCTGCTGATAGCCGCGGAACACCGGATCGTCGGCGCGGTCTTCGGACAGGATCAGCGTGTTGCGGCCCACGTAGTTGACGATGGATTTCAGATGCAGGCCGGCGCTGACTTCCACCGCGGTGACGACATAGCCGAACTTTTCCACCGCGGCGGCGAACTGGCTGACCCCGGCCTCGTTGGTGCGGCTGGTCAGGCCCACGAAGAAGCGCTTGTCTATCATCAGCACGTCGCCGCCGTCCATGCGCGCGTCGCCGTCCATCCACACCGCGTGACGGAAGCGGGACACCAAGGGCGCGATGCTGCGCACCTCGCCGCGGCGGGACGGCGCGCCGGGTTGGGTGAGCACCGCCAGTTCCGGCATCAGCACCGCGGTGTCTTCAACGAAATGGGCGTCGGGATAATCGGGCTGGGCCGGCAGCGTGCTGACGGTCAGGCCCAGGCTCAGCAGAATGTCCACGTAGTCGCGGAACTGGGCGCGGGTCAGCGCCGGGTCCGGCGCGCCGATATCGGCGGTGGTCAGGCCGCCGGCCACGGTGTCGGCCGGCAAACGGGTGATCGCGTGGGTGAAATGCATGGGCAGGCTCCTTGGTCGGGCGGCCCGGCAAGCGAATGATTGCCGGGGACGGCGCGGGGCCGTTCTCGCTCGAACCATTCTAGGCAGCGCCCCTTGCGGGTGTCGGCCGTATGCGGCGGCCGGCACAGCCGGTTTCGGCTGTTTTCCGGCCCAATACAGCCGTTTGCGCGGCCCGCCGCGGGGGGCGGCGGCGGCAGGATTTTGCTAAACTATCCCAACTACCAGTCGTCCAAAACCGGTATTTGCTTGAAATTGAGCATATCCATGCACAGGCGAGCCCATATGCCGTATATCAAACTCTCCATCCTCCTCGTTTTCGCGCTCTGTACCGTCTACATCCACTATCGCGGCCGCCAACGTCTGGGTTTCTGGCGGCAGTTGACCGATCACTCCACCTTCATGGCGCCGATCAACTGCTTCTGCTACTTGTTCTCCACCTTGCCGGCCCGCCCCTATTTGCCCTTGCAACAGTTTCCGGAATTGCGGACCCTAAACGACAACTGGCAGCGCATCCGCACCGAGGCGCTGGCCCTGTCCGACGGCGGCGCGATCAAGGCCTCCGACCGTTACGACGATCTGGGCTTCAATTCCTTCTTCAAAACCGGCTGGAAGCGCTTCTATCTCAAGTGGTACGACCAGCCGCACCCGTCCGCGGCCAAGCTGTGTCCGTACACCACCGCCTTGCTGGAGGGCATTCCCACGGTGAAGGCGGCGATGTTCGCCAGCCTGCCGCCGGGCAGCCGCCTGGTGCGCCACCGCGACCCCTTCGCCGGATCGGTGCGCTTCCACCTGGGCCTGTCCACGCCGCAAAGCGAGGCCTGCTACATCGAAGTGGACGGCGAACGCTATAGCTGGCGCGACGGCGAGGCGGTGCTGTTCGACGAAACCTATTTGCACCACGCCGAAAACGCCACCAAGCACCAGCGCATCATCCTGTTCTGCGATATCGAACGGCCGATGCGCTTCCGGCTCGCCGCCTGGTTCAACCGCCGGCTCAGCCGCCTGCTGCTGGGCGCCGCCAGCGCCCCCAATCAGGACGGGGATCGCACCGGCGCGCTCAACCGCCTGTTCCGCTATGTGCAGGCGGTGCGGCTGTTCGGCAAGCGCATCAAGGCGCAGAGCCGCCTCGGCTATTACGCGCTGAAATGGCTGTTGTTCGGCGGCTTGTTGCTGGGCTGGCTGCTGAGTTGAGCCGCCCTATAAACTGAAGAAGGCCCGCGCATTGTCCGCCAGCAGCCGTCGGCGGATCTCGGCGTCCGCCACCGTCTCGCGGACCAGGCCGCCCACCGTCTGCTCGCCCAGCGGAAAGGGCGCGTCCGAGCCCAGCATCACCCGCTCCGCGCCCATGGTGGCGATCAATAGCCGCAACGCGCCGGGATCGAACACCGCGGAATCCACGTAAAACCGGTCCAGATAGCTGGACGGCCGCCGCGGACAGTCTTCGCGCACAATGTCGCGCTGCTCCCAGGCGTTGTCCACCCGGCCCAATAGATAGGCGAAGCTGCCGCCGCCGTGGGCGAAACAGATTTTCAGGCTGGCCGGCAGGCGTTCGAAAGCGCCGGACAGGATGAGCGACAGGATGGCCAGCTGGGTTTCCGCCGGCATCGACACCAGCCAGGGCAGCATCCAGCGCTTCATCCGCGCGCCGGCGCCCATCATGTCCCATGGATGCACCAGCAGCGGGATGTTCTCGGCCGCGCAATGGCTGAGAAACGTCAGCAGGCCCGCGTCGTCCAGATCCCGCTCGCCAACGTGGTTGCCGATCTGCACGCCGATGTGGCCGGCGTCGCGGGCGCGGCTGGCTTCGCGGCAGGCGGCGTCCACGTCCTGCAAGGGCACTTGCGCCAGCACTTTCAAGCGTTGCGGCGCGATGGCCGCCATGTCCAGCGCGCGGTCGTTCATCAGCTGCGCCCAAGGCAAGGCGCGTTCTATCGGCGCGGCGTAGGCGAACATCACCGGCGTCGCGCACATGATCTGGATGTCTATGCCCTGCTCGTCCAGCCAGGCCAGCCGGCGCGCGCCGTCCCAAAGCGCGTCGTGCACCGGCCGGAACGGCTGCTCGCCCACCATGATCTGCCCGTTGCGGCCGGAGGTCTCCAGCCAGGGCCCGCGCCGCGGGTCCAGCCGGGCCGCCTCGGCCAGGCTGATCCGCGGGAAGAAATGGGAGTGGATGTCTATCATGGCTGCGTTTCTCGGTTAATTAGGCTTGCTTCAAGAATCGGTTCCCGTCTTGCGAGCCAGGGCGGGAACGCGGCGGTCATGGAACGGGCGCTCAATGACGGGAACGCTGCCGCAACTCGTGCCAGGCGGCGTAATCCTTGCCGGGGTGGACGGTGCCGCAATGGCGGCAGCGGCGCTCGTCCTCGCTCAAGGCGTAAAACAGCTGATAGGCCTTGGGCAGATCGTCCACCAGGCTTTCCAGCTGCTTGGAGAAACGCCAGATCTCGGCGGCGCAGACCGGGCAGTACCATTGCAGGCTGTCGTACTGGCCGACCGGCCGCGGCTTCTCCACCAGCAGGCATAGGCCGGGCTCGGGCCGTTGCGGCGAGTGGATGACGTGGGCCGGCAACAGGAAGGCGTCGCCTTCGCGCAGCTCGATGCGATCGAAGCGCCCGCGGTCCCATATCTCCAGATAGGCGTTGCCCTGGATCTGGTAGAAGATTTCCTCGGTGGGGTTGTCGTGAAAATCGGTGCGGGTATTCGGCCCGCCCACCATATTGATGATGTAGTCGCCGTCCGACCAAACGGCCGCATTGCACACCGGCGGCTTGAGCAGACCCTGGTTGCGCTGCGCCCAGTCCAGCAGATTGAGCGGCATGCCGTATTGCAGTTCCATCTCCTCTCTCCTTCTCTTGTGCTTGATTACACCTAAAAGAACCTACTCGCCGCCGTAAATACGTTCTTAAAGCGGCTTGTAGGCGATCGCCTTGATCTCAATGCGCAAATGCGGATGCGGCAGCTGATGCACCGCCACCGTGGTCCGCGTCGGCCCTTCCTCATCGAAGTAGTCGGCGTAAACCCGGTTGTATGCGGCGAAATCGTTCATATCCACCAGGTAGGCGCTGATTTCAACCACATCGGCCAGCCCGGCGCCGGCCGTGGCCAGGATGTCGCGGATATTCTCGATCACCGCCCGGGTTTGCAAGGCGATGTCCAGCCGCGTCGCGCCCATGGCGTCGGACTCGGCGCCGGCGATGCTGTTGTCCGGCCGCCGCGAACTGGTGCCGGAGACAAAGAGGAAGTCCCCGGCCCGCTTCAGGTGCGGAAAGCGGCCGCGCGGCGCGGCCTTGCCGCTGACGGTGGTGGCTTGGGTGCTCATGCGGCGCTCCCTTCGGTTTCAAACTCGCAGCGGCCCAGGCCGGCGATCTCCACGCCAACGTGCAGGCCGGCGCGCAAGGGCTCGGCCGCGGTGGCCGCGCCGGCCAGCAGCAAGGAGCCGGCCGGCAGCGTGCGCCCTTCCGCGTGCAGCAGCGCGGACACTTCCATCAGCGCGCGCAGCGGCTGGCCCAGGATGGCGGCGCTGCTGCCCAGCTGCACCGGCCTGCCGTTGAAGCGCAGCGTCACGCCCAGATTGTCCAGCGGCGTGTCCGGCGGGCTCAGCGGGCCGACGACGAAATGGGACGATGAGCAGTTGTCCGCCACCACGTCCTCCAGGCTGAAACGGAAGTCGCGGTAGCGCGAATCGATGATTTCCAGCGCCGGCGCCACGCCGGCCAGCGCCGGCCCGGCCTCGGCCAGGGACAGCGGCCGCGAGATCTCCTGCGCGGTGATGAAGGCGATTTCCGGCTCCACCCGCGGATGGATCAGGCGGCCCAGCGCCAGCTCGCCGCCGTCCGCCAGCTGCATGGCGTCGGTCAGCTCGCCCCAGATCAGCGCGTCCACGCCCATTTGCACGCGCTTGGCCCGGCTGGTGAAGCCCAGCTTCAAGCCCAGCGCGCGCTCGCCGCGCTGCTGGCGCAGCGCGATGCCGGCCTGCTGGATACGATAGGCCTGCGCCAGATCGAAAGGCCGCCGCGCGCTCAGTTGATCGACGGCTTCGCCGGTTTGGGTCGCGATGTCCAGTTCGCGGGCGCAGTTTTGAACAAAGTCCGTCATGCCGCGCCTCCTTTGGCCTTGAGCAAGTCCAGCGCCACGTCGACTATCATGTCCTCCTGCCCGCCCACCATGCGACGGCGTCCCACTTCCAGCAGGATGTCCAGGGTTTTCAAGCCGTATTGCGCCGCCGCCGTTTCCGCATGGCGCAGGAAACTGGAGTAGACGCCGGCGTAGCCCAGCGCCAGCGTCTCGCGGTCCACCCGCACCGGGCGGTCCTGGGTGGGCCGCACCAGATCGTCGGCCGCGTCCATCAGCCGGATCAGCTCGCAGCCGTGGTTCCAGCCCAGGCGCTCGGCGGCGGCGATGAACACTTCCAGCGGCGCGTTGCCGGCGCCGGCGCCCTGGCCGGCCAGCGAGGCGTCGACGCGGCGGCAGCCTTCTTCCACCGCCACAATGCTGTTGGCCACGCCCAGGGACAGATTGTGATGAGCGTGGATGCCGGTTTCCGTCTCCGGCCGCAGCGCGTCGCGCAAGGCGCGGAAGCGGTCGCGCACCTGCTGCATCAGCAGGGCGCCGCCGGAGTCCACCACGTAGACGCAATGGGCGCCGTAACTTTCCATCAGCTTGGCCTGCTCGGCCAATCGCTGCGGCGTGGTCATGTGCGACATCATCAGAAAGCCGACGGCGTCCATGCCCAGTTCCCGCGCGTAGCCGATGTGCTGTCTGGCGATGTCGGCCTCGGTGCAGTGGGTGGCGATGCGCGCAATGCGCGCGCCGGCGTCGTAGGCCTCGCGCAAGGCGCGCACGGTGGCGATGCCGGGCAGCAGCAAGGTGGCGATCTTGCTGTTGCGCACGGATTCGGCCGCCGCGGCGATCCACTCCACGTCGCTATGGGCGCCAAAGCCATAGTTGAAGCTGGAACCCTCCAAGCCGTCACCGTGCGCCACCTCGATGGAATCCACCCCGGCCGCGTCCAGCGCCGCGGCGATGGCGCGCACCTGGGCCAGCGAATAACGGTGACGGACCGCGTGCGAGCCGTCGCGCAGGGTCACGTCGGAAATATACAGTTTGTCCATGCCGGGCTCCTCAGGCTTGCAGCAGGCGGGCGGCGACGCGTTCGCCGCAGGCCATCGCCGCCGATGTCATGATGTCCAGATTGCCGGCGTAGGCCGGCAGATAGTGGGCCGCGCCTTCCACCTCGATGAAGACGGACACCTTGAGCCCGCCGCTCCGCGCCAGTTCCGGATAGGCCGTCAGCGCTGCCGCCGGCAGCGCCTCGAACTGCACCTCCTGCTTCAGCCGGTAGCCGGGCACATAGGCGCTGACCTTGTCCGCCATCGCGGCCACCGAGCGGGCGATGGCGTCCCGGTCCGCCGGCGCGGTCAGGCAAAACACCGTGTCCCGCATCATCAGCGGCGGCTCCGCCGGGTTCAGGATGATGATGGCCTTGCCGCTGCGCGCGCCGCCGACGCCGACAATCGCCTGGGCGGTGGTTTCGGTGAATTCGTCGATATTGGCGCGCGTGCCGGGGCCGGCGGATTTGCTGGCGATGGAGGCGACGATTTCGCCGTAGAACACCGGCGTCGCCGCGGCCACCGCGGCCACGATGGGAATGGTGGCCTGGCCGCCGCAGGTGACCATATTGATGTTGGGCGCGTCCAGGTGCGCGTCCAGGTTCACCGCCGGCACCACATGGGGGCCGATGGCGGCGGGCGTCAGGTCTATCACCCGGACGCCGCGCGGCCGCAGCAGCTGTTCGTGGCGCGCGTGGGCGCCGGCCGAGGTGGCGTCGAACACCAGGCGGATGTCGGCGGCGCCGGGCATGGCCAACAGCCCTTCCACGCCCTGGTGGCTGGTGGCCAGGCCCAGGCGGCGCGCGCGGGCCAGGCCGTCGGAATCCGGATCGATGCCTATCATGGCGGCCAATTCCAGCTGCTGGCCGTGACGCAGGAGTTTGACCATCAGATCGCAACCGATATTGCCGGAACCGATGATGGCCGCTTTGACGCGAGCGGGATGGCTCATGAGGATGCTCCCTGAAGTGGGGCGAAGCGGGCCGACACTTCGCCCAGGCCCTGAATGCGGGCGGTGAACACGTCGCCGGCGCGCGCCGGCGCCATCGGCCCCAAGGCGCCGGTCAGCACGATGTCGCCGGCCTTGAGCGGCTCGCCGCGCCGCGCCATCGTGTCCGCCAGCCACAGCGCGGCCAATAAGGGATTGCCGAGACAGGCCGCGCCGGCGCCCACCGAGACCGGCTCGCCGCGCAGCTCCAGCGTCATGCCGCAGCCGAGCAGATCGACGTCGGCCAGCCGCCGCGGCCGGTTGCCCAGCACGAAGAGGCCGCTGGACGCGTTGTCGGCGATGGTGTCGCTGATGCGGATATCCCAGCCGGCGATGCGGCTGTCCACGATCTCCAGCGCCGGCAAGACCGCGTCCACCGCCCGGAACAGATCGGCCAGCGTATGTTTGTCATGGTCCAGATCGCGCCCCAGCAGCAGCGCCACTTCCGCCTCTATCTTGGGCTGCAGCAGCCGCCGGCTGTCGATCTCCTCGCCGTCGCACACCGCCATGTCGGCGAACAGGCGGCCGAAATCCGGCTGCGCCACGCCCAGCTGCCGCTGCACCGCGGCCGAGGTCAGGCCGATCTTGCTGCCCACCAGCCGCCGGCCCTGGGCCTGCGCATGCCGGACATTCAGCGTTTGCACCTGATAGGCGGCGTCGACGTCTCCCTCGCCGAGCAGGCCGCGCACCGGCGCGCAGGGCTGGCCGGCGTCGGCGGCGCGACGCAGCTGCTCGGCGGCGGCTTGCAATGCGGATGGTGGAACTGGGCTCAAGGCGTTCTCCTTATTCAAGCGCTCCGGCGCGGACCAAACCGGCCGTATCAGTGGGACGCGTTCAGTCTATGGAGCGCGCCGATAAGGAGAAAATGAATATCCGGGCTTCTGCTATTCCCTAAAGTTATGCCATAGTCTTCTGCCGCGCCGTCCCAACCGCACAGGAGCGCCGATGGACCCTCTCACGCCCTTTTCCGTTCACGATATGGTGTTGAACCGGCTCAAGCTGCGGCCGCTCTTGGTGTTCGACCGGGTGCTGCGCTGCCAGTCCATCGCCCGCGCCGCGCGCGAGCTGCACCTGACCCAGCCGGCGGTGACCAAGGCGATACGCGAGCTGGAGCAGCAGCTGGACACGGTGCTGTTCCTGCGCGGCAACCGCGGCGTGACGCCCACCGAATACGGGCTGCTGCTGGGCGAGCGCGTCAAGGCGGTGATCGCCGAGCTGCGCTATCTGACCGACGAGATCAACGCCTTCAAGGGCGGCATTTGCGGCCATGTCATCATCGGCACCCAGATCTCCGCCAGCGCCAGCCTGCTGCCGCAGGCCATCCTGCGGCTGAAGGCCCACGCGCCCAAGCTGCTGGTCACCGTGCGCGAGGGACCGCAGGATTATCTGTTCCCGGCGCTGGCCGCCGGCGAACTGGACCTGGTGGTGGGCCGCCTGCCGGACCCGGAAGCGCCGCTCACCCGCAAACTGCCCTTGCGCCACCAGCCGCTCTATCTGAACCGGCTGTGCATCGTGGCCGGTGGCCACCATCCGCTGCTGGCCGCGCCGCCGTCCCGCCTCGCCGAACTGCGCGACTGGCCGTGGATTCTGCCGCCGCCGGATTCGCCGGCCCGCCTGGTGGCCGAGCAGTTCTTCCACGACGCCGGCCTCCCGCTGCCGGACAATCTGCTGGAATCGCTGTCCTTGCTGACCAATGTCAATCTGCTGGTGGATTCGGACTGCCTGGGCCTGATGCCGCGGCTGGCGGCGCGCCGCTTCGCCGCCGCCAAGCTGCTGGCGGTGCTGCCGCTGGACGAGGTGGGACCGCCCACCGCCGTCGGCTACTCGGTGCGCGCCGACAAGCCGCTGACGCCGGCGGCCCGGCAGATGATAGACAGCCTGAAACTGGCCGCCGCCGCGCTGGACGCGGCGGATCAGGTATAAGCGCGGGGAATAGCAAGACTCGATTTATTCATTTTCGCGCCCAAGGCCGCCTTTCCTACACTCGCCAATATTGCGTCGCCCCTTAAGAACGTGTTTACGATCTCGCGAGCTAAGGCGAGACAAGGCGAAAACGGTTGAGACAGCGGAGTGTACAGACGGTGCATGAGCATTTCGAAACCATTTTCAACGCCGTATCGCCGACGCACAGCAGATCGTAAACAGGTTCTAAGACCGCGGCGTCCACCCCAGTTGACGAGGATAGAAACCATGAGCCGCCCCGCCCTGCTGCCGCTGTACATCAATGGCCGATTCGAAGAGGAAGGCCAGCGCTTCGACAATATCAGCCCGGTGGACGGCCGGCTGTTGAACCAGGCGGTAGAAGCCGACGCCGCCCAGGTGGCCCGCGCCGTCCAGGCCGCCAGCGACGCGCTGCAAGGGCCCTGGGGCCGCTATAGCGCGCCGGAGCGCGCCGCGCTGCTGCACAAGGTGGCCGACGGCATCCAGGCGCGTTTCGACGACTTCGTCGCCGCCGAGGTGGCCGACACCGGCCGGCCGCTGCACCTGGCGTGCACCTTGGACCTGCCGCGCGCCATCGCCAATTTCCGGACCTTCGCCGATCTCGCCGTCGCCCAGGTGGACGACTGCTGCGAAACGCCGCAGGCCGACGGCGGCCTGCTGTTCAACTACACCGTGCGCAAGCCGCTGGGCGTGGTGGCGGTGATCGCGCCGTGGAACCTGCCGCTATTGCTGCTGACCTGGAAGCTGGGCCCCGCGCTGGCGATGGGCAATACCGTGGTGTGCAAGCCCTCCGAGGAAACCCCGTCGTCGGCCGCCCTGCTGGCCGAGGTGATGGACGCGGCCGGCGTTCCCGCCGGCGTGTTCAATCTGGTGCACGGCTTCGGCCCCGGCTCGGCCGGGGAACACCTGACCCGCGCGCCGCAAATCAGCGCCGTGTCCTTCACCGGCGAATCGCGCACCGGCAGCGCCATCATGAAGGCGGTGGCCGACGGCGTGAAGGACATCTCCTTCGAGCTGGGCGGCAAGAACGCCGCCGTGGTGTTCGCCGACGCCGACTTCGACGCGGCGGTGGCCGGGGTGGCCAGATCGTCCTTCTTCAATACCGGGCAGGTCTGCCTGTGCACCGAGCGGGTCTATGTGGAGCGCCCTATCTTCGATCGCTTCGTCGCCGCGCTGAAAACCCGCGCCGAGGGCCTGAAACTGGGCTATCCGGACGAGGACGGCGTGGACCTGGGCCCGCTGGTGTCGCGCCAGCACCGCGAGAAGGTACTGTCTTATTTCGCGCTGGCGCGCGAGGAAGGCGCGGTGGTGGTCTCCGGCGGCGAAACGCCGCAGTTCGGCGACGCGCGCGATCAAGGCGCTTATGTGCGCCCGACAATCTGGACCGGCCTGCCTGACCACGCGCGCTGCGTGCGCGAGGAAATCTTCGGCCCGGTCTGCCACATCGCGCCCTTCGACGACGATGAGGAGATCCTGCGCCGCGTCAACGACAGTCCCTACGGCCTGGCCTGCGCCTTGTGGACTCAGCGGCTGGACCGCGCCCACAAGCTGGCGCGGCGCGTCCAGGTCGGCATCGTCTGGGTCAACGCCTGGTACGCGCGCGATCTGCGCACCCCCTTCGGCGGCAGCAAGCTGTCCGGCCTCGGTCGCGAAGGCGGCCGCCATTCGCTGGATTTCTACTCCGACATCAGCAATGTCTGCGTCAAGCTGTGACGCGCCGGGAGAACGCCGCCATGTCCGCCGCCCTGGATGTTGACCGCTTCATCGACCAAAGCCGCCTGGGACCCTTTCACGCCGTCTTGCTGACGCTGTGCTTTCTGGTCATGTTCGCCGACGGCTACGACCTGGCGGCCCTGTCCTACATCGCGCCCGCGCTGATGGAGCAGTGGGGGCTGAGCAAGCCGCAGCTGGGCCAGGCGCTCAGCGCCGCCCTGTTCGGCCTGGCCGGCGGCGCCTTGCTGGGCGGGCCGCTGGCCGACCGCCTGGGCCGCAAGCCCGCGGTGATCGCGTCGACGCTGCTGTTCGGCGTCGGCAGCCTGCTGACCGCGGCGGCGGACTCGCTGAACGCGCTCACCGTCTACCGCCTGTTCACCGGCGTCGGCCTGGGCGCGGCGCTGCCCAATACCATCACCCTGCTGTCCGAATACAGCCCGGCGCGACGCCGCGCGCTGCTGGTCAGCGCCATGTTGTGCGGCTTTCCGCTGGGCGCCGGCACCGGAGGCCTGTGCGCCGGCTGGCTGATTCCCTCTTACGGCTGGCGCGCGCCGCTGTGGCTGGGCGGGGTGTTCCCGCTGCTGCTGGCGCTGGCGCTATACCGCTGGCTGCCGGAATCGGTGCGCTATCTGGCGGCGCGCCGGCGCTCAGTCAACGAGATTAAAGCGCGGCTGCGCCGCCTCGCCGCCACGCCGGAACTGGAGCAAGCCGTCGCTTTCCGCCTGGGCGACGACGGCGACGCGCCGCGCGCCGGCCTGCGCGCGGTGCTAAGCCGGCCCTTGACGGTCGGCACCTTGCTGCTCTGGCTCAGCTGCTTCATGAGCATGTTGATCTATTACCTGGTGGTGAACTGGATGCCGCTGCTGTTGAAGGAGGCGGGCCTCTCGCTGAGCCGCTTCGCCTGGATCAGCGCGCTGTTTCCGCTGGGCGGCGGCGTCGGCTCCATTCTGCTGGGCTGGTGGATGGGCCGCGCCGAGCCGCACCGCCTGCTGGCGGCCAACTTCGCCGTCGCCGGCCTGCTGGCCTGGGCGATAGGCGCCGCCGTCGCCCAGGGCGAGCAAGGCGGACAGCTGGGCTTGCTGGTGTTCTGCATGGGCTTCGCTTCCGGCGGCGGGCAATCGGCGCTGGCCTCGCTGTCCGCCGCCTTTTATCCAACCCGCTGCCGCGCCAGCGGAGTGGGCGGCATGTACGGCGTCGGCCGCGGCGGCGCCATCTTCGGGGTGCTGGCCGGCGCCGAGCTGATGCGTCAGCAGGTGCGCCCGGACTGGATTTTCAGCATGCTGCTGTTGCCGGCCGCGCTCATCGCCGTCGCCCTCTTGTTCAAACGGCGAAGCTACGCCCCAGGCCCGGCCCGCGAGACTTGAACTGGCCCTACTCGGCCGGCGCCGCGCCGCCGGCCTTCAAGTCCTCCTCGTTGAAACTCATTTCCATCATCTCCCCGGCGGCGTCCCGGCACCCCACCGCGAAATCGGGCCGTTCCGGGCTCTTGCTCCCCGGATGAATCCGGACGGAGACCACCTCCATGCAGTTCCGCGCCAGCGTCGCCCGGCGCCCCACCGCCGCCAGCTCCGGCGCCCAGCGGCAAAAAGCGCCGGCGGCGAAGGCCTCGCCGCCGCACAGCTCCTCCTTCGCCTGCTCCGCGCCCGGCAACACCACGCCGGCGATTTCCCTCAGTTCCGCCTCGTTCCTGGCCTCGGCCTGCTGCTGGCTGGGCCAGACCATGTACGTCAAGCCCGCCGCGCCGGCCAGCAGGACGACGATCACCGCGCCCACATGCGCCCATTTGAGCCGGGACGCCGCTTCCGGCTCGCGCCGCGGCAACGGCTGCGGATACATTTCCTGATAAGGCGCCTGACACAGCGGGCAGGCGTAAGCCGGCGCCCGCCTATCGCGCGGCGCGTCGCCGCGCCAGTACCCGCAATGAAGACATTGTTTCTTTTCCATGGGCACAACTCCCCAGATTGAAGCCGACCGCGCTCACCGGCGCTTCAGGTCCGCTTCCCAAACGATTTAACGCTCCCCATGCGTACGTCCTCGCATGCTAACAAAAAAATGCCATTGCAGTTTCACACCGTAATCCCGGCCCGGGCACTAGCGCTTCGGTCAGGTGCATTCCGGCGGAATCCTGCGATCGACGCCTGCGGATCCGCCCAATCCGCTACGGCCTCGGCCCGCTGGCGAACAGGCGACTGACTCGCCAATATTAAACCAATTGATTTAAACAAATATTTAACTTTGTTTCTAGCCAAACCTGTGCTAGCTTAATTTAAACAAACAAAAACAGTAGTTTTAACAAAACAAACAAAGTCAGCCGTATCAAGGCCCTGGAATCGCTGCAATGGAGACAATATGTTTACTGTACTGACAATCTTTGGCACCCGTCCGGAGGCCATCAAGATGGTGCCCGTGATCCACGCGCTGCAAGACTGCCCGGGCGTGGCGTCAAAAGTGTGCGTGACCGGCCAGCACCGCGAGATGCTGGATCAGGTCTTGGATTTTTTCGAGATCAAGCCGGACTTCGACCTGAAGCTGATGCAACAGGCTCAGGGCTTGGCCTCTTTGACCGCCAGACTGGTGGAAACCGTCGACAAGGTGCTGGAGGAAGTCCAGCCCGACGTCGTGCTGGTGCACGGCGACACCGCCACCACGCTGGGCGCCAGCCTGGCGGCGTTTTACCGCAGGATTCCGATTGGACACGTGGAAGCGGGCTTGCGGACCGGAGACTTGTACTCCCCCTGGCCGGAGGAGATGAACCGCCGCGTCACCGATATTCTGGCGTCCTGGCATTTCGCCCCGACAGAGGAGTCTTGTCTCAATCTGCGCAATGAAAAGGTCGACCCCGAGCGGATCTTCATCACCGGCAACAGCGTCGTCGACACCCTGCTGCTGACGGTGAAGAAGCTGGAGCAGCAGCCAGAACTCAAGGCCGGCGTCGCCGCCGCCTTCTCCTATCTGCGGCCGGAGGCGAGAGTGGTGCTGGTCACCGGCCACCGCCGGGAGAAGTTCGGCGAGAAGTTCGAAAGCTTCTGCCGCGCGCTGGTCCAATTGGCGGAACGCTACCCGGACGTGGACATCGTCTACCCGGTGCATTTGAATCCCAATGTTCGCCAACCGGTGTACGCGCTGCTGTCCCGGGTGCGCAACATTCACCTGATCGAGCCGCTGCAATACCTGCCCTTCGTCTACCTAATGGCCCGTTGCCACCTGATCATCACCGACTCCGGCGGCATACAGGAAGAGGCGCCGGCGCTGGGCAAACCGGTTCTGGTCACCCGGGACACCACGGAAAGGCCTGAAGCGCTCGCGGCCGGCACCGCCAAGCTGGTGGGCACCGAAACGGATCTTATCGTCCGCCACGCCAGCGCCTTGCTGGACGACCAGGCGGCTTACCAGCGCATGTCTCAAGCCCACAACCCCTATGGCGACGGCAGCGCCGGCAGACGCATCGCCGCCATTCTCTCCGCCTTGCCGCGCCCGCGGCAGGCCGCCAGCGCTCTCGCCTCCGTGCCGGGGAGATAGGAATGGCACCGCGAGCCCTGCTCTGGCTGATCCTGCTGATTTTCTGTTCGCCGGCCTGGTCCGCCAAGGAGCCGGCCGCCGCCGCCGGCCATCACGCTTCCCGGCGCGGCGCGGCCGCGTCGTCGGAAAGCCGGGCCGCCATGGAGGCGCTGCCCATGGACCCGGACGCGCTCCCCGCCGCCGTCCGTCCCTCCGTCAGCATCAAGGGGGCGTCGGACAACGTCGACCTGCGCCATACCCAGCAGCTGATCCTGGATCAGATCGAAGAAGCGCGCCGCCGCACGGTCAGCCAGGAGGACGATCCCCTGCTGCTGCGCGCCAGCGCCCAACCCTTCATCTGGCCCTTGCGCGCGCTGAACCTGGTGCTGTACGGCGTGGTGCTCCTGATCATGGTGTACGCGGCACGGCATATGGCCTTCACCTTGAACCGGCTGTTCGGCCATCAGCGTCATCCTTATCTGGACATTGAGACGGCGCATTGGCCCAAAGTCACGGTCTTCATCGCGGCGCACAACGAGGAGGCCGTGATCGCCGATGCGATGGAGGCCTTGCTCGAGTCCGACTACCCGCCGGGGCAAATGATCATCATGCCGGTCAACGACCGCTCGACGGACGGCACCCGCGCCATCATAGACCGCATCGCGGCGCGCAGGCCGGACGTGATCAGGCCCTTCCACCGCAGCCAGGGCAAGCCCGGCAAGGCCGCGGCGCTGAAGGACGCGACGGCCTTGATCGACACCGAGCTGTTCATCGTCTTCGACGCCGATTACCTGCCAAGCCGCGGCTTGCTCAAGCAATTGATCGCGCCGTTTTTCGATCCCGAGGTCGGCGCGGTGATGGGCCGCGTGGTGCCCTTGAATCCGGGCGCCAATCTGCTGACCCGCATGCTGGACATGGAGCGCGCCGGCGGCTATCAGGTGGACCAGCAGGCCAGGATGAATATGAAGCTGGTGCCGCAGTACGGCGGCACGGTCGGCGGCATCCGCGTTGCCGCGCTCAACAGCGTGGGCGGCTGGCACGACGACGTGCTGGCCGAAGACACCGATCTGACCTACCGGCTGCTGATCGGCGGCTGGCTCACGGTCTACACCAATCGCTCCGAGTGTTACGAGGAGGTGCCGGAAAGCTGGCCGGTGCGCATCCGGCAATTGATGCGCTGGACGCGCGGCCACAATCAGGCGCTGGCGCGGCACGTCGGCCGCCTGCTGAGCACCCGCGGGGTGCAAAAGCGGGAGAAACTGGACGGGCTCCTGCTGCTGGGCACTTACGCCATGTCCCCGCTCTTGCTGCTGGGCTGGGCCATTACCCTGCTGCTGTTCTTTTTCGACAGCATGTTGCCGTCTCCCGGCGTGTTGCTGATCCTGGCCCTGGTCTGCTACAGCGCGATGGGCAATTTCGCCGCCTTCTTCGAGATCGGCGTCGCCTGTTATCTGGACGGCAACGGCAAAAGGCTGCGCATTTTGCCTTTCGCCATTCTGGGTTTTCTCGTCAGCCTGGTCACCATTTCCCGCGCCACGCTGCAGCAGTCGCTGATCGAACCCTTCAAGAAGAACAGAACGCTGCATTGGGACAAAACCAAGCGTTATCGGAGGCAGCCGGGATGATGGCCTTGATCTATATCTTGGGCGTCGCGCCGCTGGTCGCCCTGCCGCTCTTGCCCGGCCTGCTGGAATTGCTGCGCAAGACCGACACCTCCGCGCTGGGCATCAACCGGCTGCATATCGGCACAGCCAACGTCTTCGCCCGCAACTATCGGCAGCGGCTGGACGCGCTGGACTCGGGCGAATGGCGGCAAGACTGGAACGCCCGCCTGGAAGCCCTCGGACAAACATCCCGCCCCGTCGTGGACGAAGAAGTCTTGGCCGCGGGCGCGTTGCGCATCCCCGCCCACTTCAGCTTTCTGAAGGAAATCCATTGCGATGACGACATCGCCACCGGCCCGGGCGCGATCCTGCGCAGCGTCCTGGCCGACGGCGAGCTGAGCCTGGGGCGAGGCAGCTCCATCCTGCGCTGGGCCGGCGCCCGGAACGTCCGCATCGAACCGGACAGCCAGCTGTTCGGACGGGCCGTGGCGGAGGAGACGCTGGACATTGCCGGCCCCATCCTGTTCCAGCGCATCCAAGCCGCAAGCATACGCCTGGGAGACGCGCCGCCGCAGCAGGCCGCGGCCGGGCCGCTCAGAGAGGTGGACATCGGCGGCTTGCCCGCGGCCCATCCCTTTAACGCGGAAATGCGCCGCGCGGTGGTGGACGGCGATTTCCAGTTGCCGGCAAACAGCTTGTTGCGCGGCCATCTGGTGGTGCGCGGCGGCTTGCGCATCGGCGCCGGCTGCCGGATAGAAGGCAGCGTCAAGGCCAGCGGGCCGGTGCGCCTGGCCCGCGGGGTGGTCGTGACCGGCGCCGTCGTGTCCGACCACTCCATCCTCTGCCGGGAACACTGCCAGCTGCTGGGCCCGGTCGTGGCGGACCGGCTCGTCGCCATCGGCGCCCATTCCGCGCTGGGCGCGCCGGACGCGCCCAACACCGTTTCTTCGCGCCGGGTCTTGCTGACGCCGCCTCTGCGCGCGCACGGCACCATCTGGGCCCGCATCCGCGGCAAGGTGCGCGGATGATGAAGCGTCTCTATCTGCTGCTGGCCTTGTGCTGCGGGGCGGGACAGGCCGCAGCCGGCCTGCTCAGCTGGCCCGGCTATCAAGACGAGGACGGCGCCATCCTGCTGCAAGCGCATGGTCGCCATGTCGACCCTTATTTCGCGATGAAAGCCTTGCTGACGGCCGACGAACTGGGCCTGTCCATCGCCTCCGCCGCGGACGCCTGGACGGCGTGGCTGGCCCCCAGACAGGAAAGCAACGGCAGTTTTCCCCGTTTCGAACGCCAGGCCGACGGCGTTTGGCGTCGGGCGGCCGACGCCGATGCCGACGACTCCACGCTGGCCATGTGGATTTCCTTGCTGAACCGACGCTACCGGCGACAAGAAATGCCGCCGACCCTGCAGGCCTCGCTGGCGCGCGCCCGGCGCGCGCTGTGGCGGCTGAGGCAAGCGCGCAGCGGCGTTTACGACTACACAGCCGGCGCCAAGCTGGCTTACCTGATGGACAACGTCGAGGTCTACGCGGCGCTGCGCGACGACTGCGTCAACGCCGGCGCCAGCTGCCGGAGGATGCGCCAGCTGGCCGCGGCGCTGCCCAAGACCTTTTGGGAGGCGAAAACCCGGCGTTGGCGCGTCGCCAGCCGCGACATCCCTCCCATCGCCTTCTACCCGGAAGCCGCCGCGCAACTCTTCCCCGACATGGCGGATTTGCCGGCGATGCCCGGTCAAGCCTCCTTCGACGCCTGGCTGCGCGGCGAAGGCCGACCCTGGCTTGTCCAGGACAAGGCTCATCTGGACTTTCCCTGGGGCGTGCTGGCCCTGGCCGCGCTGAGAGGCGGCCGCGAGGACGCGGCGCGCGCCTGGCTGCGACAGGCGGCGCCGGCGCGCGGAACGCCGCGCTGGAACGTGCTGGAGGAAGCGGTTTTTCAAGGATTGACGCACCGCCTGGCGACAGCGGCGGAGCAAGAGCAAAGGCAGGAAGAATGAACAAGATTCGATCATGTCCTCTTTGGGTGTTCATCATCCTATTGCTTGGACTATTGCTGGCGGCAAGCGCGATCTGGCACAAGCTGAGCGCAAGCCGGACGCCGCCGCCCAGGGCCTTCATCGCCCTGTTGCTGCCCGACAAGCCGGCCAGCAACAAATACGCGCTGGCCTGGCAGGACGCGGCCAACGAAGGCGGCGTGGCGATGATGCAGATCACCGCCAGCCAATTGGTGGACATGGAGCCGGAACAACGCGCCCGCATCCGCGGCATCATCTTGCCGGACACCATTCATCGCCATGTCGACGCGGCGCTGGCCGGGGTGCTGGAGGAATACGTGCAGGCGGGCGGCGCCTTATGGATCAATTACGACGCCGCCAGCGAAAACGCCGGCGGCCGCTTTCTGGACAAGCCGACGCTCGCTCGCATGGTGGGCGTGGATTATCTGCTGTACCGGGAACTGGGCAAGCAGATGGTGCGCAGGGATCTGATGCTGATGTCGCCGTCCGCGGTGGCCGAACTCGGCATCACCCCCGGCCGCTTCCAGCCCTATGCCGGCGGCAAGCCCTCCTTGCTGCAGGCCTCGACCTACGGCTACGACCAGGCGGCCTTCAGTTATCTGGCGACCCGCGGTTCTTTCCAGGGACGGGTGCTGGCCGAAGGCCCGGACGGCACCTTGATTGCCAGCCTGCGGGATTACGGCCGCGGCAAAGTCTTGTTCGTCAATCTGCCGGTCACTTTTCTCAAAATACGCACCGACGGCCTGTGGCTGCAGTCCTATCTGAACTTTTTCAATACGCGGGTGCTGCATCTGCCTCAGCTCGCCTCGGTGCCGGACGGCGTCGGCGGCCTGGTGATGAACTGGCACGTGGACGACGCCAACGCCATCCCCTATCTGGACCTGCTGAAAAAACTGGGCTTTCTCGAGCAAGGCCCCTATTCCGTCCATTTCACCACCGGTCCGGACACCAATCAGCCCGGCGACCGCCGGGGCATGGACCTTGCCCATAACGCGCAAGCCCAGGACTGGGTTCGCCGCTTGCGGGCGCTGGGTTACGACATCGGCGCGCACGGCGGCTGGATGCACAACTACTTCGCCTTCAACATCAACGAGCACAACGGCAAGCAGTGGGCGTCCTATCTCGCCAACAACAAGCAAGACCTGGAAAACCTCACCCAGCAAGCGCTCACCGAGTATTCGGCGCCCAACGGCCACCATCCGGACTGGGTGACCGCCTGGCTGCGCCAACACGGGGTGCTGGCTTATTACTATGTGGGCGATCTCTCCATGGGCCCCACCCGGACCTATATCGACCCCGCCGACATGCATGACCGGCCCTGGGCCTTTCCGGTATCGGCCAACGGCGGCATCGCCTCCTTCGAAGAAGCGGTGCGCAATAAGCTGCCCAGCGAGCAAATGACGCTTTGGCTGCAGGACATGACCCGCTTCGCCGTGCAACAGCGGGTGGCGCGCCTGGTCTATTTCCACCCGCCGGGCGTCTACTTCTATCAGCAGACGGTCAAGCAATGGCTGGCTCAAACCCGGGCGCTGCGCGACCAGGGCGTCTTTCACTGGTACACGATGACCCAGCTGTCCCGCTTCCTGTCCCAGCGCGAACTGACTCAATGGCAAGTCGCGCCGGCGGAAGGCCGGGACGCGTCCTGGGTCAGCGTGAGCGCGCACAACCCAGGCAGCCTGGCGCGGCAAAGCTGGCTGCTGCCCAAAAGCTCGGCAAGACCGGTGCTGCGCTCCGGCAAAGCGGAGATAGAAGCGCTGCCGGACGCCTGGCGCGTCAGCGCCCAATCCGGGCAGGACCTGCGCTTTGACTATCTGCAAACAACGAGCGACACGACGGAGACCCGCCATGCTCAGTAAACCACTCGCCCACCTCTGCCTATTGGCCTGCTGCCTTGCCGGCCAAGCCCGCGCCGACGAGGCCGCCGCCCCGGAGGCGGCCGAAGCCTCGCCGGCCGCCGCCGATGTCGAGACGGAAGCCTCGACGCCGGAGCCGTACTCCTGGGCGCGCAGCATCGAAGTCGGCGGACAGCATTCCAGCCTCACCGCAAACAATCCCGCCTGGAACGGCGTCTATCTGTCCGGGGTATGGCAAACCGACGCCGGCAACGTCTTCGACTGGATCGCGGAGCAGGACAGCCGTTTCGGCGAACACGGCATCGCCTTGAACGCGGGCTGGAACCACGACATCAACCCGGACTGGTACAGCCGGCTGGAATTGGGGCGCAGCAGCAGCGGCACCTTCTGGCCCGGCACCCATTACGGCGCCGCCCTCAACCGCAAATGGCTGCCCGGCCGCAATCTGGTCAGCACCTTCGGCCTGGCCTACAACGACAACCGCCAAGGCTATAGCGACCGCATTCTGACCCTGGGCATGGCTTATTACTTCGACTCGCCCTGGGTGGTGGAAGGCGGCGTGCACCGCACGCTGAGCAATCCCGGCAGCGTGAGTTCGATGCAGGCTTACGGCGCGGTGACCTATGGACGCGACCGCTGGCGCCTGATCACCCTGGCCGTCAACGCCGGCGGCGAGGGCTATATGCCCATCGGCGTCGACCAGCCCAAGCAAAGCTTCGACAGCCAGCTCTATCAACTGAGCTGGAGGGAATGGATAGGCCGGCATTGGGGCATCCATGTCGGGGTCGAGCGCTACCACAGCCCTTATTACGACCGCTCCGGCATCACCACCGCCGTGTTCTGGAACCTGCCATGAGCCTTCAAGAACGTCTGCAACACTTCAAGGCGGTCCGCCACACCGGTCACGGCGGCGAGCGCATCTCCCTGCACCGGGCCATGCGCACCGAGCCGTTCCGGCGTCTGCGCTGGCTGGAAATCCTCGGCTTGCCGCTGCTGTTCAATCTCTTGCTGCTCGCCTTCCTGCCGCAGACGCTCGCCTTTTGGCAGGCGGTTACGGAGTGGAGCATCGCGGCGACCGGCGTGCCCGCCCAGCTCTCCCGCCTGGAGATACTGGACGGGCGGATACCGGGTTTATGGCTGCCGTGGCTGGATCTACCGGCCTCGGTGCCCTCGTTCTGGCAATGGTGGAGCAATGGGCTTGCCGGCTTGCTGCTGCTGTTGCTGTCGTTCTTGATCAGCCCGGAAAACATGCCGCTGCGCTATCTGTTGCGCTTGTTCGTCATCATCCAGGCTTGCGCCTGCGTGTACTTCGCCTTCTTGCCGGCGGCCTTCAGCCACTCGCTTCCCGAATATCACAGCTCCTGCCTGACCTTTGTGCTGACCTTGCTGTTCTTGATGCCCTGGGTGCACGCGCTGACCTTTCACGTGCTGGAAAAGCCGCTCTGGCACAAGCTTGCCCTGAGCGGCGCGTCCCTCGCCTACCTGTTGCTAGAAGCGCCGCTGCATTATTTCGCCGCCGCCTTGGTGCTGCATTACGGCTCGCTGCTGTTCATGCCCCTGCTCTTCATACTGGGCAGCCTGATGATGGAAGTCATGATGATGATTGCGCTGTACGCCTGGGCGATGAGTTGGGAATAAGAACCTGTTTACGATCCGCTGCGCGTAGTAAAACGTGACACGGCGAGTACCGCTTCGAAATGCTCATCTACCCCTTGTACATTCCGCTTTCTCAGCCGTTTTCGCCTTGTCTCGCTCTAGCTCGCGAGATCGTAAACACGTTCTAAGAGCGGCCTCGGCGCGAAACATCTCCGCCGCCTCTCATTCAAACCGCGCTGCGCGTGTATCCTGTGAGGCGGACCGCAATCAAGACCGGGAGGCCGCATGGGTTTCAGCGCAAATGAAAAAGACAAGATGGTGGCTTTGAAAGGCGTGGGCGCCACCGTGGTTTCAAGGCTGGAGCAAATCGGCTTTTCTTCCTTGCCGCAACTGGCGGACCAGGACCCGGCCTTGCTGACCCGCCAGATCGCCGACATGATGGGCTCCAGCTGCTGGCACAACAGCCCGCAGGCCAGGGCCGCGATCCAGGCCGTCGTCGATCTGGCGCGGGCGGAGCGCGGCCAGGCCGCGGCGGCGGACCTTGACCCGATCGCCGGATAGGCAGGCCGCCAAACTAAGCAGTCAAGTCCCGGACGATTGCTTACACGCTTTTTGAATAAATCGGTACGTTGCTTTTGCCAAGCTATCATGGCCTGAATCAGTGTCCGATGCTGTAGTGCCAATTATGGCAAATGCTGGTTGTAGAGCAGCACATAGCGCTCCAATGTCTCAGCCAGATCGTTGCCGGATTCGAAGCGATGCGTGGCCTGCACATCACTGATCCGACCATTGAAGCGTTCGACCATCCCGTTTGTCTGCGGACTGCGAGGCTTGGTCAATCGGTGTTCAATGCTGAACGCGTCGCACCGCAGATCGAACTCATGCTCGCCGCTCGCGTGCTTCTGCTTGTTGAACAGCCGATCGGTAAACTCGCTGCCATTATCGGTAAGGATCATCCGAACATCGCATGGGCATGCCTTTTGTAAGGCAGTCAGAAACGCCCGTGCGGCACCTGCGGTCTTGTTCGACTTGATCTGCAACAAAGACTCAGCGCGTCGCGCGGTTGATGGCAACAAAGAGATAGCGCCGAGATGTCTCATCAAGCATCTGCGGCAAATATTTGACGTCGATATGGAAGTACCCGGGATCGTAGGCCTTGAACGGCTTACTGGAGCGTTTAGCCGGCCTCGCTTCCAGGTCGCGCAAGCTACCGATGCCATGCCCGCGTAAGCAGCGCTCTAGCCTGGAGCGCGACACGTTGGGGTTCAGGAACTCGCGAATGACGACCAACAGGTCATCAAGGCCGAGCTTGAGTAACTTGCGTAGTTCGACCGCAATACGTTCCTGGGCGAGTGTTAGCGTGGTTTGTAGGCGATGGGTGGCGTGCCAGAGTCGCGATTCTTCCACTTCATGATGGTGGGAATACTGACATTGAAGCGAACCGCCAGCTCGGCGAAGGTGCCGGTGGCGTTTCGGATTTCCTCGCGGATAGTCGGCGTGGTGCGGGCTTGTTTGTGCAGTTTGACGATCATTGTTTTTGCTGTTTTAGGGTTTGCAAAAGCATACCCATACCCTCACAGGCGAGGGCAAGTTTCCAGATGCGCTTGCTCAAATGATCGTCAGGGATACGACTCCTAGATCGCATGCATGGCAAACTACGGCATGCTTACGGCTCTAGACTCTCTGATTGGGTACTAGCGGCGAGGAGACACGCAAACATAATGCAGAAACGCCTTGGCGAAGCCTTAAACGAAACCAAGGGGAACATCTCTGCATGGGAGAAGGAACGGCTTGAGCCAACTTTCGACAAAATTAAAGCAATCAGCCAAATTACAGGACATCCGGAGCCTAGCGACCAAGTCGGAGAGCGGGATGAAGTTACACTTTCTGCGGCGTCCGTCCATGACACCCTTGACGAGTTGACGCACCGAGGCGACTCTGAAGTTGCAAAGCTATTTTTCGAGCACGCGCGCCGAAAGCAAAAAGGCGGCTCGACATAAACATTAAAACTCAATGGGGTCCGCAGCTGCAATAATTTGCGCTCTTAACATCAAATAAAACCCGAACACAATAGCCGTTGACGTCAAAGACAAATACCATTTATCAAACTCCCCTCCTTCATCACTCCCCATTAGGTCCTGAACAATACTTGCAACCACAAGGACAATAAGTCCAAATATAAACACAAATTTAGCCGTCCGCGTCATTCCCCTCCATTTCTCTGAAAAACAATCATAAAACCTTGAAACAAGTATTAGCACATTCGTTGCAATCAATGACCACCACGATGAGGTCTTTCCAAGGACATTAATAACTACGCTATTAGCCACGCTTAGGGCCATAATCACAAAAGAGGCCTTATCCTTTGAGTTCAACAACTGATATTCTTCCATAATATAATTTACCACACCCCTAAATAAACTTATTATCAAAGAGTTACTTGCCACTTGAGTTCCTTCACTAGCCACAGGCATTTCAATACATCCATTTCCTAGCACAGCATCGTTACTCAAAGGGTAAGGAGCAGCATAATGCACAATCATCTCTTGCGCATGATGAGCATTCTCCAAAAAATCTCTAGAGCACAACTCTCGCAACAATTGCGAACACACGTACTCATTACAATAAGTTCTCATAGCAATCTCATCCTTTAATTAGTTATTCAAACTCTCTTCCGCTGTTGCCCTTAGTTCCATTCTGGGCGTAGCACCCCTACCACTTGAGGTTTCTCTTTGGCGCCATCATAACTCTGACTGCGATCTTCAGCGTTGTCGTCTCGCCTTGATTTTTAGAGCTGGCGCTAGCGATCCTTCTTGATCTGCACTTTGCAAAACTCGCGTCGGGCCTGCCGCCGCAGCCGGTTAACCCCTTCCCACCCTCAAGGCTCTACCGTCGCCGATCCTGGCGCAGGAAGTCCGGCTATCATCTCCCATTAAAGGTGTGGTGCCACACGGATCCATTGCTGTTTATTTCCGAGAAACTCACTTTCCCGCCCGCACTCACACATTTGAAGATAGCGAACCCCGCGCAGCAACAACGAGATCAACGACAATAAAAACATTTTCAATAATATAGCCACAAAACAATTTTTAAATATTCATTTCATGACCTTTGCCGTATCAAAATGTTTTTCACTCAGCCCCACACAAAATTATCTTTTCTACTTAAACATTTTTGCAAAAGATTAGCACTCCGCTAAATTTATCTCGCCGCGCCACACCTCGCACAGTTCATTCACAACCTACAAAGATAGCAGCCGATACCCACTAACTGGCGGCCCTAGGCCCGGCCTCAATAGCAAACCCCGTGCAGGAAAAGCGAGTGCAAGTCAGGTGAAGCGATCACCTGTGACTAACCGACAAGGCCTTGCTGGCTGCGGAAGCTAGAAAACACCCAGCCTCAGGTGGCGAGGAGCAGGGGCGGATCAGTAAAAGAACTGGCGACTACGGTCAACAGATTGGTATTTTTTACAAAGACAAACATGGAAAATCATTCGTACTTCGTATTGCCACATGGGGATAAAACGACAAAGGCCATTTGATTGGTCTGATTGGCAGCACACACTCCAAATTGGATGAAACCACTCGCCTGGTTGAAGCCCCTCCAATCGAGGGCGCTTACCTTCATCGTGAGCAATTAAATGAAGAAGAACTCCTAGACGGTCAACGTCGCTAACGTTCTTAGCAAAGGAGCCACACCCGTCTACTGGCAGGTTTTTTATTGATTTTCTTCCTTATTTTTACCAGCCCGAAATTTAAATAGAACACCCACCCCCGCTGAGGTGGCTTCTCTTTTTGTAACTGAAAACCAATTTGACATTCACCCAAATTGCATCAACGCGCCCATCCCCATCTCAATGAGATCAAGCCAAATTGTGCCCACCAAATGAACATGCAAGCCCCACCAGTTTTAAAATCCATTGGTTGGACGTACCCCATCAACCACAAAAAACTGACAGTCCAAATCAAATCGCCTTCCCATTTGCTCTCTCAGAATGGGAAGGCGATAAGTTTGGGTGTTTACACCCTCACAAACTCACCACCAAAACCGTAATACGTTCCATCACGAAATGCCTTTGCCCCATTCCCACGAAGTGAGGAAAATGACATATCAGGAGAATACAAGGACCATGACTGGAAGCCCAGGGTATTATTATTAACAACAAACGAGATTGCAGTTCCTGTTTTACCTCCAGCAGTAAAGTGATAGTGCCCTGCGCCACTCATAATCTCATACTCCTGACCGTCTTGCGTATAACGGCCACTAAAAGTGCCATTGCTATCATTCGCACCTGTAATCACTAATTGGGCATTGATGTTATTGTTCTTATATGTGCCATTAATTTTAGACATAGACACCCCCTACAGAAAAGTTAAGGCAAAATGCCACATTAAGAATAGTAGCAATAAAAAGTTTCGCCTTAAAACTACTACTTTTTGACAGGTAACGCCTATGCTCAACATTTCACAGGTTGTACTATTTGACAAATCTCATGTAACACTTAACCCCTTCAATACTAGCAGATAGATTCATAGCACCTACATCATGACAGCGAATACGAAACCTATAAGTGCCGGCAGAACGGCAACAACCATTGACCAAACTCAACCACATCTGCGCCGGCGAGGTAGTCACCACACCCCAAGGCAGGCTGGCCGATATTGACGCTTGCCTGGTCCCGGAGATCGCCTCCTCTGGACCATGGGCGGCATCAGGGCACTTGAAAGCTGCTGCGACCATGGCCGCGTTACCGGCTACATTGCTGTTCCAGAAGAGCACATCGAAACAAATGCGGGAGCTGGAATATGCCGATGACGAAGGACACTTCGGGTGCTTTCACCCCAAAGCCAAAGTCCATTCAAAAAGCAATGTGGTAAGAAGGGAGCCAAATGAAAACCGCAGTTGAGCAAGGCGGTGCCCATTACGACGTCGTTGTGATGACCACCCAGGCCGCCATCGAGCGGCCTCCGTTTTGTAGGAGACTCACATGTCTGGGATACTTTACACGATGAAAGAAATTCGTCGGCTGACAGGGTTTCACCCTGCAACGATCTACCGTAAGATCAAGAAGAACGAATTTCCCGAGCCCATCAAGATCGGAACCGCGTCTCGCTGGCCTGAAGAGGACTATGCGAAATGGCGGGCAGAGTACACCTCCAAGCAGCGTGCTGACCCCACCGACAAGCTTTGTGAGTAACACTGTGAGTAACAAAGCGCCGAACCAAAAATTAGCACCAACAAATTCAATGGGTTAGACTTAAAATGCTATTGATGATCGACAACTACGATTCCTTCACCTACAACCTGGTCCAGTACTTCGGCGAACTGGGCCAGGAGGTCAAGGTGTTCCGCAACGACGAAATCGGCTTGCAGCAAATCGAAGCGCTGCAGCCCAAATACCTGGTGATCTCCCCCGGCCCCTGCACGCCCAACGAGGCCGGCGTATCGGTGCCGGCCATCCGGCACTTCGCCGGCAAACTGCCCATCATGGGCGTATGCCTGGGCCATCAGGGCATAGGCCAGGCTTTCGGCGGCCGCATCGTCCACGCCAAACAACTGATGCACGGCAAGGTGTCGCCGGTCAAACACCGCGATGTCGGCATGTTCCGCGGCCTGCCCAATCCCGTGACCTGCACCCGCTATCACTCGCTGGTGATCGAGCGCGAGACGCTGCCGGACTGCCTGGACGTCACCGCCTGGACCGACGACGGCGAAATCATGGGCGTGCGCCACAAGACGCTGCCGATCGAAGGCGTGCAGTTCCACCCGGAATCCATCCTCACCGATCACGGCCACGCGATGCTGGACAATTTTCTGAAAGAGTTCGCCTGATGAAGAGGATGTTGATGCTGGCCACCCTGGCGCTGCCGGCCGTCTGCGGCGCCGGCGCGCTGGACGACTGCATGCGGGCCGAGGCACAAAGCCCGGCCGTGTCCGTCTGTCTGCAACAGCGCTTGAGCAAGGCCGAGGCCGAGCTGACCCGCGGCGAGAACCAGGCCGCCGCGGCGATGCGCGAACTGGACCAGATCACCGGCAACCGCTACCGCGCCCGGCTGGCGCTCAGCCAATCCGGCCGCGCCTTCAAGACCTATCTGGACAAGCAGTGCCGCTGGGTGGCCAGCAGCTACGCCAGCGGCAACGGCGTGGATCAGGCGCGGACCGCCTGCCGCGTCGACCTGATCGAGCAGCGCCTCTCCCAACTGGCGGCGCACGCCGGCAATTGAATCACCGGACGGCGAGCCTTCGCGCGACGCCGCCCACGCAAGCAAAAGGACTCCCCCGATGATTACCCCGCAGGCCGCGCTGAACCGTCTGATCGACGGCAACGAGCTGTTCTATGACGAAATGCTGGACTTGATGCGCCAGATCATGCGCGGCGAACTGACGCCGGCGCAAACCGCGGCCATCCTGATCGGCCTGCGCGTCAAGGTGGAGTCGGTGCTGGAAATCGCTGCCGCCGCCACGGTGATGCGCGAGTTCGCCACCCCGGTGCCCATCAGCCAACGCGACCATTTGGTGGACACCTGCGGCACCGGCGGCGACAAATCGCATACCTTCAATATCTCCACCACCTCCGCCTTCGTCGCCGCGGCGGCCGGCGCCCGCGTGGCCAAACACGGCGGCCGCTCGGTGTCGTCCAGCTCCGGCAGCGCCGACGTGCTGGAGTCGCTGGGCGTCAAGCTGAGCTTGAACGCCGAGCAAGTGGGCCGTTGCGTCGACGAAATCGGCATCGGCTTCATGTTCGCCCCCAACCACCACACCGCGATGCGCCACGTGGCGCCCATCCGCAAGGAGCTGGGCGCCCGCACCATCTTCAACATCCTCGGGCCACTGACCAATCCGGCCGACGCCGAAAACCAGTTGATGGGCGTGTTCCACCCGGACCTGGTGGGCATCCAGGCGCGGGTGCTGAAACAGCTGGGCAGCCGCCACGCACTGATCGTGCACGGCCTGGACGGCCTGGACGAGCTGACCCTGTCCGGCCCCAGCATGGTGGCTGAACTAAAGAACGGGCAAATCGAAGAGTACGAGCTGGACCCGCGCGAACTGGGCCTGGACTTCGCCGAACTCAAGCAATTGCGCGCGGACACCGCCGCCGCCTCGCGCGACATTCTGCTGTCGGTGCTTGACGGCCAAGCCGGCCCGGCGCGCGACATCGTCTGCCTCAACGCCGCCGCCGCCATCTACACGGCCGGCGTTTCCCCTACCCTGGCCGACGGTGTTACCATGGCGCGCGAAGCGCTCGACTCCGGACAGGCGCGCGCCAAGCTGGACCAATTGATCAGCCTGAGCGCCGCGCTGGCCGCCTGAGCCCCTAATTTCCGACGCGGAGCGCCGCCGCTCCGCGCGCCTCTTTCATTTCGATTGCATAAGAACGCCATGAGCAAACTGTCCAAAGACATCTTCAAGGCCTATGACATCCGCGGCATCGTCGGCAAGACCCTGACCAATGAAGTCGCCCGCCAGATCGGCCAGGCCGTCGGGTCCGAAGCCAAGGCCCGCAAAGTGAAAACCGTTGTGGTCGGCCGCGACGGCCGCCTGTCCGGCCCGGATCTGTGCCAGGCGCTGGCCGAAGGCATCCAGGCCGCCGGCGTCGACGTGATCGACGTCGGCCGCGTCGCCACCCCCATGCTGTACTTCGCCGCTCACGAACTGGGTTCGGTGTCCGGCGTCATGGT
The DNA here is from genome assembly GCF_003052555.1 of Chromobacterium sp. Panama. NCBI lineage: Bacteria > Pseudomonadati > Pseudomonadota > Betaproteobacteria > Neisseriales > Chromobacteriaceae > Chromobacterium > Chromobacterium sp. Panama. The sequence goes on along the minus strand of NZ_QARX01000001.1, from coordinate 1,628,907 downwards.
CACCGGCAGCCACAATCCGCCGGACTACAACGGCTTCAAGATGATGCTGGCCGGCAACACCCTGGCCGGCGACGACATCCAGAAGCTGTACCAGCGCATCGTCGACGGCGATCTCGCCAGCGGCGAGGGCGGCTACGGCACCCACGACATCGCGGAAGCCTATCTGGACCGCATCACCTCCGACATCAAGCTGGAGCGCCCGCTCAACATCGTGGTGGACTGCGGCAACGGCGTGCCCGGCGCTTTCGCCCCGGTGCTGTTCCGCCGCCTGGGCTGCCGCGTGCGCGAGCTGTTCTGCGACGTGGACGGCAACTTCCCCAATCATCATCCGGATCCGGCCAAGCCGGAAAACCTGCAGGACGTGATCGACGCGCTGCAGAAGACCGACGCCGAAATCGGCCTGGCCTTCGACGGCGACGGCGATCGCCTGGGCGTGGTGACCAAGGACGGCACCATCATCTGGCCGGACCGCCAGCTGATGCTGTTCGCCGCCGACGTGCTGGAGCGCAACCCCAAGGCCAAGATCATCTACGACGTGAAATCCACCCGTCTGCTCAAGCCCTGGATCAAACAGAACGGCGGCGTGCCGGTGATGGCGCGCACCGGTCACAGCTTCATCAAGGCCAAGATCAAGGAAACCGGCGCGCTGCTGGCCGGCGAGATGAGCGGCCACGTCTTCTTCAAGGAGCGCTGGTACGGCTTCGACGACGGCATGTACGCCGGCGCCCGTCTGCTGGAAGTGCTGTCCCGCGTGGACGACCCGAGCGAACTGCTCAACGCCTTGCCCAATGCGGTGTCCACGCCGGAATTGAATCTGAAAATGGCCAAGGAAGGCGAAAACCACGCCTTGATCGCCAAGCTGCAGGCCTCCGCCCGCTTCGACGGCGCCGAAGAGGTCAACACCCTGGACGGCCTGCGCGTGGAATACAAGGACGGCTTCGGCCTGGCGCGCGCCTCCAACACCACGCCGGTGATCGTGCTGCGCTTCGAGGCCGACAACGACGCGGCGCTGGAACGCATCAAGGGCGACTTCCGCCGCGTGCTGGGCACCGCCACCGACGCCAAGCTGCCGTTCTGACGCCGACGGCCCAGCCACATTGACCGCGCTCCGCGCGAGCGCGAACCCACACCGCCGGGGACATGGCCGCCGCCATGTCCCTGTTGTATTGAAAGGAAAACCATGTACGCCCAGGCTGCATCCAGCTTCAACACCTTGCGCGACCTGCTGCGTTTCGCCGTGTCCCGCTTCAACGACGCCGGCCTGTTCTACGGCCACGGCACCCAGAACGCCTACGACGAAGCCGCCTATCTGACGCTGTCCGCGCTCAAGCTGCCGGTGGACCAGCTCGAGCCCTTCCTGGACGCCAAACTGCTGCCCACCGAGGTCAAGGACGTGATCGACATGATCGAGCGCCGCGCCGAACAGCGCGTGCCGGTGGCCTATCTGACCCACGAAGCCTGGCAGGGCGATTTCAACTTCTACGTGGACGAACGCGTGCTGGTGCCGCGCTCCTTCATCTACGAACTGCTGGGCGAGCCGCTGCAGCCGTGGATCGAACACCCGGAGCTGGTCCAACGCGCGCTGGACCTGTGCACCGGCTCCGGCTGCCTGGCGATTCAATTGGCTCACCACTATCCGGATGCGGAAATCGACGCAGTGGACATTTCGCTGGACGCGCTGGAAGTGGCGGCCATCAATGTGCAGAACTACGGCCTGGACGAGCGCGTGCAGCTGATCCACACCGATATGTTCGAGGGCATCGAGGACAAGTACGATCTGATCATCTCCAACCCGCCCTATGTCGACGCCGAATCGGTGGACGCCTTGCCGCCGGAATACCTGCACGAACCGGAACTGGCGCTGGGCTCCGGCGAAGACGGCCTGGACGCCACCCGCGAAATCCTGCGCCGCGCGCCGGACTTCCTGAACGACAAGGGCGTGCTGCTGGTGGAAATCGGCCACAACCGCGACATGCTGGAAGAATGCTTTCCCACCCTGCCCTTCATGTGGATGGAAACCGAAAGCGGCGACGGCTTCGTCTTCCTGATCACCCGCGAGGATCTGGTGGCCGGCCTGGCCGCCGACGCGCAGTAAAAACGTGTCAAAGTCCGCTGCGCTTCAGCGGGATTGTTGGACAAGGGAGTGGAAAACGCCAAGCTTCGGCTAAGAACCTGTTCATAGTCTGCTGTGCTTCGGCGATACGGCGTTGAAAACATCCTCAAAATGCTCATGTACCACTTGTACATTCCGCTTTTTCGCTTGTTTTCGCCTTGTCTCGCCATTGCTCGCGAGACTTTGAACAGGCTCTAAGGAGAAAACCGGCGACACCCTTGCGGATGTCGCCGGTTTTTTGCGACCGCTAGCCCTTGGACTGAACCGCGCCCGGATGCAGTTCGCGCCAGATCTGCTCGGCCCGCTCCGCCGCCGCGGCTTTCTGCCCGGCGTTCAACTGCCGGTAGTCCTTGGTGGTCAGAAACCAGTCCGCGCTCAGCGCGTCCCCGGCTCGCCGCGCCACCAGATTCCAGGCCGCGGCCTCCAAGGGCTGCCGCTCCAGCAGATAGCTCTCGGAGATCATCGCCGCCGCATGCCGGTTGCCCAGCCGATACGCTTGCTGCAAGGCGGCGCGCGCCTCCTCGCGGTAACGCATCTCCGGCTCGAAGCCCGGCCGCTGCGGCTTGCCGTCCAGCTCGAACAAATAGCGTTCGGCCAGATGGGTCAGGGCCTGGACATTGCCGGCGGCGGCCAGCTTGCGCAAGTCGGCCAAAGACATCCGGTAGAAGCGCTCGTCGATGGCATAGCCCAGCTGGCGCAAGGCCTGCTTGCGCTGGCGTTCGGCCTTGCTCTCCGGCAAGGGCTCCGCCGGGGCCGCGGCCGGCGGCGGGCCGTCGCCCACCGCGAAGCTCAGGCCCTGGTAAGCCCGCGCCGGACCGGCGCCCTTGGCCGGTGCGGCAGCCTCCGATTGAGCGGCGACAAAGGCCGCAGGAGCCTCCGGCGCCGGCTCGCTCAAACCCAGCCGCGCGCGGACCGGCTCAGGCAGGCTGAGCCAGGCCAAACCCAGCAAGGCCAGCCCGCCGGCCAGCCCCCACGCTCGCTTGCCCATTATCGATCAGATCGAGTTCAGGCAAGCGTTGAGGCCGTTGGCGTGGCCGTAGCGCGAATAGTAATCGCGCTGCGACGGCGTGCCGTGCTCGCCGTAATCGGCGGCGTTGCGCGCCGAAGCCACCGCGTTCTCGATGAAGCTCGGATAACGCAGATTGGTTTCAGCGTACTTGGCGAAAGTGCCGCCCACGCAGTCGGCCTGCAGCTCCTGCATCGGCGCCTGACGGTAAATGTTATGGGTGAACTGGATGGAATGGCCCCATTCGTGCGCCAGGATGAACTTGGCCACATAGTTGCCATAGCTGTTTTCCTGCTGCTGCAGGAAGCCGGTGCCCACGCTGATGGTGTAAGGACCGCACGCCATCGCGCTGAGTTGAGGCTCGCGGCAGGCATACTGGTTGACGTAGACCGTCGGCCGCGCGTAGCCGCCGAGGAAGCCGCGGATCTCATTGGCGCTGGACTGGAGATAACTGTTGTTCACCGGGGCTGCCACCACCGGGGAAGACAGACCGCCCAACACGGAAACCGCCATCAGACTGGCTTGAATCAAAGCTTTCATGACTAACTCTCCTTATGTTGTTCACAACGGAGATTTAGTTATGGTAAATGATTTGGTATTTACAAAGTTATTTTGCAATTCCAAATGAATATTTACGCAGTGAAAAATTACCTTGTCACGACAAACCGTATATGAAAAAGTGACGGGTTGCCCAAAAGCAAGCCGTCACTTTCAAAAAACCGTGCGTCAAACGCCTTCTCAGCCGCTCAGGCCATCCCTTCAAAACCGTAATTGCGCAACAACATGAAGGCGGTGAACAACATCACCAGACCGATCACGCAATCCAGCACCCGCCAGCTTTGCGGCCGCTGGAACAAGGGGGCCAGCTTGCCGGCGAAGCAGCCGATGCCGCCGAACCACAGCACCGAGGCGCTGAGGCTGCCCAAGAGGAAGGACGGCGCGGCGCTCTCGCCGTAGATGGCGGACACGCCGCCGATCAACACCACGGTGTCCAGCCAGGTATAGGGATTGAGCAGGGTCACCGCCAGCACAGTACGGATGGCGCGCTTGCGGTCCCGCTCCACGCCGCCGGCCAGCGACATCGCGCCCGGCGTCAGCGCGGAACGGAAGGCCTTGTAGCCCAGCCACAGGATGAAGCCCGCGCCCAGCCAGGTCACGGTGACGATGAAGCCGGGAATGGCGTTGAGCAGCTTGCCCACCCCCATCACCCCGCAGGCGATCAGAAACACGTCGGCGACGATGCAGATGACGATGATGGGCAGGATGTGGCTGCGGCCTATGCCCTGCCGCAGCACGAAGGCATTCTGCGGCCCAATGCCGACGATCTGCCCGATGGATAGCCCAAGGGCAGACAGATAAACGCTGAAGTTGAACACGTACCGCTCCCGGAAAGTTTGGACACAGACTAAGGGAGCGACGCATCAAAGTAAAACTAATAAAAATTATTATATATAAGCTGAATTAATACTTACCCGCCGCTCCCAATCCGCGATCCACGCCGGCAAGTGCTTGGGGTCCACCGGAGGCGAAATTTCGTAGCCCTGCCCGTCCAGGCAGCCTATCTCCAGCAGACGGTCCCAGATCGCCCGGCTCTCCACGCCCTCCACCACCAGCTTGCGGCCGGTGTAATGGGCGAAGGACACCATGCTGCGGATGATGGCCTCGTTGCCCGGCGTATCCAGCAGCAGCCGGACGAAGCGCTGATCGATCTTGATGGTGTCGAAGGGCAGCTGCTGCAAATGCACCAGCGAGGACGCGCCGGTGCCGAAGTCGTCCAAGGCGATGGACAGGCCCAGGTCGCGGCAATGCTCCAGCTTGGCGGTGATCTGCTCCGCCTCCTGCTGGGTCACGCTCTCCAGCACCTCCAGCTCCAGATAACCGGCCGGCAAGGGATAGGCCTGCAACAAGGCCTGGATGCCGGGCACGAAGCCCTCGTGTTTCAAGGTGATGGCGGACAGATTGACGCTGACCGGAATATGGCGGCCGTCCGCCAGCCATTCGCCGGACTGGCGCAAGGCCTCGCGCAGCACCCACCAGTCCAGCTCCCGCATCAGATCGGTGTTTTCTATCGCCGGGAAGAAGGCGCCCGGCATTTCCAGCCGGCCGTCCCGGCGCCAGCGCACCAGCGCTTCCACGCCCTCGATGCGGTTGTCGCGCAGATTGATCTTGGGCTGGTAGAACAGCGCCAGTTCATCGCGGGCGATGGCCACGGCGAAGGCGTTGCGCACCGCGTGCATGTGCTGGATTTCTTCGTCCATGGTTACATGGTAGTAACGGCAGTGGCCGCCGCCGGCTTCCTTGGCCCGGCTCAGCGCCAGCTCGCCGCGCCGCAGCAGCGCCGCGGCGTCGCTGCGCCCGTTCACCGGCTCCACCACGATGCCCATGCTGCAACGGGTGTGGATCACCACCCCCATGCAGTCCACCGGCTGCTGCAGACTGCCCATCAGGCTGTCCACCAATTGGTCCAGCTGCTCGTGACGGTCGCTGCAGGCGACAAAGCGCGAAGCGCCCACCCGGCCGACGTAGCCATAGGGATAGATGCAGCGCCGCAGCCGGTTGGCCACCTCGCACAGCACCGCGTCCCCGCCCTCGTGGCCCAGGCGGGCGTTGATTTCGTGAAAGCCCTCGATGGACAGCACCAGCACCGCCAGCCGCGCGTTGGCGCGGCGGATCTGCAGCTGCTTGTTGATGTGTTCCTTCATCAGGTGCCGGTTGGGCAGGCCGGTCAGCGGATCGTGGAAGGACAGGAAGGCCAGTTCGGATTCGGCGCGATGGCTGCGCTCCAGCGCGTCCTGGCGCTCCAGCGCGCGGCTGATCTCCCGCGCCATGGTGTCCACCAGCGCCACCTTGGTGTCGTCGAAAAACCCCGGCTGGCCGGAGTAAAGCGACAAGGTGCCGATCACCTGCTCGCGCAGCGTCAGCGGCGCCACCAGCGCGCTGCGCACATTCCTGGCGTTGAGCACCCGCATCCACGGCTGCATCGACGGGTCTTCGCCGCAATCGTTGACCACCTGGACCGCCAGGCCGCGGATGGCCCGGCCGCTGGGGCCGCGGCCATGCAGGCTTTCGGACAGCGCGGAGACTTGCAGCCGGGGAATGAAGGCTTCGGCGTGGACGCCGGCCATCGCCGCCGGGCGCACGCACTGGGAGTCGGCGTCCAAGAGGCCCACCCAGGCATGGGAGAAATCGCCCTCGCGGACGCAGACGTCGCAAATCGCCTGGAACAGTTCGCGGCGCTCAGAGCAGCGCACCAGGGCCATGCTGACCCCGCTGAGAGTGGCGTACAGGCCGGACATGGTCTGCAAATGGCGGTGCTTGCTGTCCACCGCCTCCTGCAAGGACTGCTGATGGCCGTGCAATTGCAGCATCTGGTCCAGCAGAATGCGCTTGCGCAAGAGCCGCGACAGCGCGGCAAGCTCGTCCAGGGCCAGCCCGGCCTCGGTCAAGCGCGCCAGGAAATGCGCCTGGCAGCGCTCGTAAGCGCCCACCACCCACATCAGGCCCACGCCCAGCTGGCGCATCAAACGCCCTTGCTCCACCACGCGCCGGGCGGCGCGTCCGTTGACCGGGCGGGTCAGCATCCGCTCGCAATACTGCAATAAGGCGTCCACCAGCGAATCGATGCCGCCCGGCAGGCGCTCGCTCAGCAGCGCCAGCGTGTCCGGGCATTTCATCGCATACCAGTAGAACTCCTTGCCCAAGGCCTCCTTGCGCGACAACAACAACGGAGCATGGGCGCTGAGCGTCGCCATATGATCCGCCCGAACTCCGATAAAACGGCACATGCCATCCAATAGTGCCTTATTATCTGCTTGCATCTTCAACATGCCTGTCATTGGCCATGAGCCGCCGGCGCCAGCCGATCAGAACCGTCGCCGCCAGCCGCTCTAATTATTTTTATGCCGCCACCGCGTGCAGGCAAACCTTTGCACCGTCCGTGTTCGGACGAAGCAGCACAACATGCCATAGGTGGCGGCGATAAGGCAAGAAACACCGTGGAATTATCACGGCAAGGACGTAAAAACATGCTTGATCCGAAACAACTGGAAACCTTATCGGCCGTCGCCGAAACCGGAGGCTTCGACAAGGCGGCCAAAAAGCTGTTCCTGACTCAGTCCGCCATTTCTCAACGCATCCGCCAGCTGGAAGAACAACTGGGCCAGCCGGTGCTGACCCGCACCATCCCGGCCGAGCCCACCGAGGCCGGCCGCCAGCTGCTGCAATACTTCCGCCAGATCAGCCTGATGGAAAACCAGCTGATGAACACCCTGCTGCCCAGCGGGCCGCGGCCGGAGTTCACCACCCTCGCCATCGCCGTCAACGCCGACAGCCTGGCCACCTGGTTCTTGCAGGCGGTGCAGCCGGTGCTGGACAGCCAGCCGGTGCTGCTGGACATCATGGTGGACGATCAGGATTACACCCATGAGTTGATGCGCGCCGGCCACGTGGTCGGCTGCGTCAGCACCCGGCCGCAACCTATCCAGGGCGGCGACAGTCTGTTCCTGGGCCATATGCGCTATCTATGCGTCGCCACCCGCGATTTCGCCCGCCGCTACTTTCCGGACGGCGTCACCGAAACGGCGCTGGCCGCCGCGCCCACCATTCTGTACAGCCGCAAGGACGACGTGCACCGCGAATTCCTGCTGCACACCGTGTCCTATCACGGCGGCTTCCCCTATCTGACGGTGCCCACGCCGCAGGGCTTCGTCGAAATCACCCGCCAGGGCCTGGCCTACAGCCTGCTGCCCGAACTGATGCTGGAAGACGACATCGCCTCCGGCCGGCTGATCGATCTGTTTCCGCAGCAGCATCTGGACATTCCGCTGTATTGGCACCACTGGCGGGTGGAGTCGGCCTTGTCGCAGGCGCTGGCCGACGCGATGGCGCGGCATTGCCGGGACCACCTGCGCCAATGACCAGTCGGCGCCGCTTGCGCCGGAGCGGACGCCTCTGCTGTACTGAAGCCGGACGCGCGCGCCGCGGCGGGATATTGACAGCCCGGCCGCGCGCGGCGCAACATGCCACGCCAACCGCAACGGAGGCAATATGACCGGCAACACACCCAACAACGAGCAATGGGCCGAGTTGGAAATGGCCGCCCGCCTGGCGGCTCGCCAGGCTTATGTCCCTTACAGCAAGTTCGCCGTCGGCGCCGCCATTCTGGACGGCGCCGGCAAGATCCACATTGGCTGCAATGTGGAAAACGCCTCCTACGGCCTGACCAATTGCGCCGAGCGCACCGCGATCTACGCCGCGCGCGCCAACCACGGCATCCAGGATGTCCTGGCGGTCTGCATTTACACCCCCACCGCCACGCCTACGCCGCCCTGCGGCGCCTGCCGCCAGGTGCTGAACGAATTCGGCCCGTCCATGCGCGTGCGCGCCATCTGCGACGGCGAGGATCAGATAGACACCACGCTGAAAGTGCTGCTGCCGGGCGCTTTCGGACCCAAAAACCTCAAGGACGCGAGCTAAAGCCCGCTCACGGCGCGCGCGGCGCCGGCCTCAGCTGGTAGCCGCGCTGCCGCAGCTGGCGCACCAAGCCCTGGGGGCCGGCCAGATGCAGCGCGCCCACCGCCACGAACAGCCGCTTTGAGGCCGCCCAGTCGTCTATGCGGCGCGCCATCGCCAGATTGCGGCGGTCCAGCATTTCATGCTGGGTCCAGGCGCTGAGCCGCGGATAGCCGGGCAGCGCCACCAAGGCCTGCAAGGCGTCCAGATCGCCGCGCTCCCAAGCTGAAATCAAATCCCGGTAATAACGATCCGCCTCCTCCGCGCCCTGCCATTCGGCGCTCTGACGCACCCATTCGCGCAGCGCCGGCGCCGGCATCTCAAACAATAAACGGCTCTGCTGGCCGGCCGTTTCCAGGGCCAGCACCGGCCGCCTGGCCGCGCGCGCCATCTCCAGCAACATCGCTTCGCGGCTGTGCTGCGCCTGCTGCCCCATGCGCTGGTATTCCCGCAGCGCCAGCTGCATCAGCCACAGGCTGGGCGCCAGGCCGCGCGCCTGCTCGCGCGCCACGCCCATCTGATCCAACTGACTCAGCAAGGAGTCCCGGCTGGCGGCATCCAACTGCCGCCACTGCCTGGGCGCGGCGGCGCCGGCCAGCGCCGTCACCTCGGCCACCGCCGCCTCCGCCGTCGGGTCCAATTCCAGCACCAGCGCGTCGCTGGCGCTCAGCGCCTGTTTCAAACCCCAATCCGGCGCGTCGGAACCGGGCCGGCCCACATGCATGGTGCCGTACAGATAATGGGTGCGGCCCTGCTTGCTGAAGGTGAACAAGGGGCCGTAGGCCGGCGCCGCCGCGGCCAAGGCCGCCGGCAGAAGCCAGCACAGCGCCAGCCAGACGCCCCAAAGGCAATGCCATCGTTTCATGTCTGCGATCCAAATCAAAACCGGTCAAGGATACCAGCTTGGCGCCTTCCCGCCGGCGCGCCTTCCCGCCGGCGCGCTTTCAAGCCCTTGCCGCGCCAAAGCCCGGCCACTTGCAAGCGGCGCTTCAAATAAGTAATTGCCCCGAGGCAAAAACTGTTCTTTAGGACAGTTCGAAAGCTTTGCGGTTTGCTAATCCGAATACACCGCCTCACCGCCAGCCTTAGCCACTCCCGCCTCGGCCGCGCCGGAACGGCGTTCGCATCGAGGAGAACGACATGGCTCGCGTCCGCAAAGACATCTTGAAAATGAGCAATCCCTGGGACCCCACCGTGCTGTGGTACGCGCGGGCGGTGCGGGAAATGCAGAAACGCCCGATCAAGGACCCCACCAGCTGGCGTTACCTGGCCGCCATCCACGGCTTCGATTCCCAGCTCTGGCAACAACACGGTTATCTGCAAGCCGGCGAAGCGCTGCCCAGCGCCGCCGATCAGAACACCTACTGGCGGCAATGCCAGCACCAGAGCTGGTATTTCATGCCCTGGCACCGCGGCTATCTGGCGGCCTTCGAAGCCATTGTGCTGGCGGAGATCGTCAAGCTGGGCGGCCCCGCCGACTGGGCCTTGCCCTATTGGAACTACAGCGACGGCGCCAACGCCAAGGCGCGCGACCTGCCCACCTGTTTCCAGTCCAAGACCTTGCCGGACGGCGGCGCCAATCCCTTGTGGCTGGCCCAACGCTACGGCTGGAACAACCAGCCCAATCACATCACGCTGCGCCCGGAAACCGTGCAGCTCACCGCCTTGAAGGACGCGCAGTTCATCGGCACCGCCAACGGCATTCCGCCGGGCTACGGCGGGCCGCAAACGCCGTTCTGGCACGGCGGCGGCAATAGCGGCGGGCTGGAAAACCTGCCGCACAATCCGGTGCACACCAATATCGGCGGCCGCAACGGCCTGATGTCGGACCCCGACCTCGCCGGCCTGGACCCGGTGTTCTGGATCCACCACTCCAATATCGACCGGCTGTGGCAGGTATGGCTCAATCGCAATCCCGGCCACAAGAACCCCAGCAACGACAATTGGCTGGAAGGCCCGGTCAACCGCAAGTTCGCGATGCCGCGCCCCAACGGCAGCGGCTACACCTTTGTCGCCAAGGACATGCTCAACACCCAGGCGCCGAACCTGAACTACGTCTACCAGGACGTATCGGACCCTCTCGGCGGCGCCAGCCGTGTCGCGCAGCGCATGCAGACGCTGGCGGCCATCCATCCCGACACCGCGGCGGCAAACACCATGGCGAACAATCCGAAAACCGAACTGCTGGGCGCCAACGCGGCGGCGATCAAACTGGGCAACAACACCGTCCACGCGCAGATGCAGCTGGACGACGACGCCAAGAACAAGGTGCTGAGCAGCTTCCAGGCCAGCCAGGCCGCCGCCCGCCAGTTCAAGGCCCAGCCAGACGCCGCGCCGCAAGAGCCGGACCGCGTCTTTCTCAGCCTGGAGAACATCCGCTGCAAAGTGGACGGCGGCACGTTCAACGTCTACGTCGGCCTGCCCCAGGGCGCCGACCCGGCGCAACACCCGCAGAACCTGGCCGGCACCATCGCGCTGTTCGGCGCGCGCAAAGCCTCGCTGGCCGAGCACGGCGGCAACGGCGTCAGCCAGACGCTGGAGATCACCGACATCGTGGACCGCATGTGTCAAAGCCAGACGCTGGACACGGCGCCGATGGGGGTGCAATTGGTGCCGGTGTCCGACATCGAGGACGACGACGAGGTGACGATAGGCCGCATCAGCGTCTACCGCCACGGCCAGTAAGCGTCCATGCCGGTCAAGACCCTGATCGCCGCGCTGCGGGACACGCCCTGGCCGCTGTGCTGCGCCAGCCTCTTGGGCTGGCTCGGCCTGATCGCCCTGGAGCGGCGGCTGACCGCGCCGGGTTATTGCGGCGCCTGGGTTCTGGAGCGTCCCGGCGGCGGCTGGGACGCGCTGACCGGCGCGCTGTGGCTGAACCCGCCGGCGCAATGGCTGCCGTCCTGGCTGTTGATGCTGCTGGCGATGATGGCGCCGCTGCTGGCCGACCCGCTGCGGCAACTGTGGCTGCGCAGCCTGGCGCGCAAGCGCCCGCTGGCGCTGGCCATGTTCTGCTGCGGCTATCTAGTGCCCTGGCTCGTCGCCGGCCTGCTGCTGCACCTGCTCGGCCTGGCGCTGCTGACCTTCAGCGCCGCGCCGTGGCAGGCCTTCGTCGTCGCCTGCGGCGTCGCGGGGCTCTGGCAGGCGGCGCCGCAGCGGCTGCGCTGCCTGCAAGCCTGCCACCGCCAGCCCAGGCTGTCGCCGTTCGGCTGGCCGGCCGCGCTGTCGGCGCTGCGCGCCGGCCTCGCCGCCGGCGTCTGGTGCGCGGGCGCCTGCTGGGCCTGGATGTTGCCGCCTTTGCTCGCGGGGCCAGGGCATCTGCCCTTGATGGCGGCGATCGGCCTGTGGCTGCTGCTGGAACGCCGCCGGCCGGAGGGCGCGCCGCCCTTGTTGTCCATCCCCAAAGCTTGGCGCCCAGGCGGGCGCGAGCGCCCGGCCGGCGGCGTGAAAGGCCATGCGGCGGGAAGTTCCTAGCGCCAAAGACAACGGCCCGCGATTGCGGGCCGTTTCAGCGCGTTCTCAGCCAAGCGGCGGATTCAAGACACTGCGGCAATGATCCCTAAACGCCTTCCTTAACGGCGCTCCGCCGCGATGGCCTGCGCCACCGCCTCCGCCACCTTGATGCCGTCCACCCCGGCGGACAGAATCCCCCCGGCGTAGCCGGCGCCCTCGCCGGCCGGGTACAGGCCGCGCACGTTCAAGCTCTGGCAATCCTCGCCGCGGGTGATGCGCAGCGGCGAGCTGGTGCGGGTTTCCACCCCGGTCAGCACCGCGTCGTGCATATCGTAGCCGCGGATTTTCTTGCCGAACTCCGGCAGCGCCTCGCGCATCGCCGCGATGCAATAATCCGGCAAGGCCGCGGCCAGATCGGTCCAGTGCACGCCGGGTTGATAGGACGGCGGCACCGAACCCACCTGGGTGGACGGCTTGCCGGCCAGGAAATCGCCCACCAGCTGCGCCGGCGCTTCGTAAGTGCCGCCGCCCAGCACATAGGCGCGGCTTTCCAGCTCGCGCTGGAAGGCGATGCCGGCCAGCGGATCGCCCGGATAATCGTCCGGACCGATGCTGACCACCAGGCCGGAATTGGCGTTGCGCTCGGCGCGCGAGTATTGGCTCATGCCGTTGGTCACCACGCGGCCCTCTTCCGAGGTGGCGGCCACCACCTGGCCGCCCGGGCACATGCAGAAGCTGTACACCGCCCGGCCGTTGCCGGCGTGGTGCACCAGCTTGTAATCCGCCGCGCCCAATAGCGGGTGGCCGGCGTATTTGCCCCAGCGCGCCTTGTCGATCAGCGTCTGCGGGTGTTCGATGCGGAAGCCCACCGAGAACGGCTTGGCTTCCATATACACGCCGTGGCCGTGCAGCATCTCGAAACTGTCGCGCGCGCTGTGGCCCAGGGCCAGCACGATGTGATCGGCGCGGATCTGCTCGCCGCTGGCCAAGGTCAGGCCGCGCGCCACTTTGCGCCCGTCCGGACCGTCTTCCAGATGAATGTCGGCGACGCGCTGCTGGAAGCGGATTTCGCCGCCCAGCTCCTCGATCTCGGCGCGCATTTTTTCCACCATGCTCACCAGGCGGAAGGTGCCGATATGCGGCTTGGCCACGTAGAGGATTTCCTCCGGCGCGCCGGCTTTGACGAACTCGGTCAGCACCTTGCGGCCCAGATGACGCGGGTCCTTGATCTGGCTGTACAGTTTGCCGTCGGAGAAGGTGCCGGCGCCGCCTTCGCCGAACTGCACATTGGACTCGGGGTTCAAGACCTTGTTGCGCCATAGGCCCCAGGTGTCCTTGGTGCGCTCGCGCACCTTCTTGCCGCGCTCCAGCACGATGGGCTTGAAGCCCATCTGCGCCAGCAGCAGCGCGGCGAAGATGCCACAGGGGCCGAAACCCACCACCACCGGGCGGCGCTCCAGGTTTTCCGGCGCCTGCCCCACATAGTGATATTGGGTGTCCGGCGTCGGCATCACGTGCTTGTCGGCCTTGAAGCGGGCCAGCAGACGGGCCTCGTTGGCCACGTCGATGTCGACGATGTAGGCCAGGTTCATCATGCCCTTGCGCGCGTCGTAGCTGCGCTTGAAGACGACGACCTGGCGGATGTCCTGCTCCGGCACGCCCAGATAAGCCGCGATCGCGGCGTTCAGTTCTTCCGGGGCGTGTTCCAGCGGCAGTTTCAATTCGGTAATGCGCAACATCTTGAATTCCAGTACGGGTTGGTGTCTATTCAACGAGGCGGTATTGTAGCGGCAAACCGCTCTTAACCCTATCGCCAAGTCGCAAACTTCCCGTAAGAATCTGTTCGCCGGCCTGCCGCGCGCCGTCTACCGCGCTACACCTGGAATCCGGCCACCGTCTGCCGCAGGCCGCCGGTCACCTCGTCCATGCTCTGAATGCCGCTGGACGCCTGGGTGGCGGCGGCGGCGTTGCCGGCGGCCACCTGGGCGATCTGCTCCACGTGGCGGGCGATGTCCTGGCTGGCCACGCCTTGCTCCTGCAGCGCATGGGAGATATCGCGCACCACTTGCACCACCTGGCCGGCGCTGCCGCGGATTTGCTGAATCATCTCCCCGCCCTGCTCGGCCAGCGCCAGCCCGGCGCGCACCCGCTCCACGGTCTGGCTCATATTGGCGCGCGACTGATCGGAGCTGAGCTGGATCTCGTCTATCATGCCGGCGATCTCCTCGGTGGCCTGCGCGGTGCGTTCGGACAGTTTGCGCACCTCGTCCGCCACCACCGCGAAACCGCGGCCGGTTTCGCCGGCGCGCGCCGCCTCGATCGCCGCGTTCAGGGCCAGGAGATTGGTCTGATCGGCAATGTCCTTGATCACCTGCATGATGCTGGAGATGGTGGCGGTCTTGTCCGCCAGCGCCGAGATCGCCCCGGCGGTGAGGTCCACCGTCTCGCTGATGCCCTTCATCTCCGCCACGGCCTTGGCGATCACTTCGCCGCCCTCGTCCGACAAGCTGCCGGACTGCTGCGACACCTGGCGCGCGTCCTGCGCGTATTGGGAGATGTGGTTGATGCTCACCGTCAGCTCTTCGATCGACGCCGCCATCGAAGTGGCGCTCTCGCTTTGCTGCTGGGAGTTGTCCGCCACCGCCTGCGCGCCGGTCACCACCTCCTCGCTCAGCCGCCCCAGTTCGCCGGCGCTGGCCACGATGTCGGCCACCATCTGCCGCAAAGCCTGCTGCATATGGGCGATATTGGCCATCAGGCTGTCCGCGTCGCCCGCCCGCACCGGCACCGGCACATCCAGCCGCCCGCCGGCGATTTCCCGCACCACGGCCGCGGTCTGCGCCGGCTCCGCGCCCAATTGCCGCATCACGCTGCGGAACAGCCACCAGCCCAGGCCGCCGCACACCGCGGCGATCAGCAGCACCTGGACCGCCACGCCCAGCAATTGCACGCGCAAAGCCGCCCAGACGTCGTCCATATACAGGCCGGTGCCCACCACCCAGCCCCAGCGCGGGCTGGACTGCAAATACGCCAGCTTGGGCTGCGGCTCCGCCGAGCCGGGCTTGTCCCAGACGAATTCCGCGAAGCCCTTGCCCTGCCCCTGCCTCAGGGTCTGGTCGAACTTGTCGCCCAGGCTGCTGCCGCTGGAATCCTTGACCGCGTGCATGTCCTTGCCCACCAGCTTGGGGTTGACCCCGTGCGCCAGCCAGACCAGCCCCTTGTCCAGGGTGAAAAAATACTCCTTGCCGGCGAAACGCAGCCGGGTCAGCGCCAGCAGCGCCTGGCGCTGCGCCTCCGCCTCCGGCATGGCGCCGGCCGCCGCCCGCTCCTCGTAATTGGCCACCAGGCTCAAGGCGTTCTCCACCTGGCCGCGGATCAGATCCTGCCGGTCCGCCATCATTTGCTGATGCATGCTGCGCAGCACCAGGCCGCCCAGCAGACAAGTCAACGCGATCACGCTAAAAATCAATAACAACAAACGCTGCTTCAAGGAAAGGCCCGCTTGCATGATGTCTCCAAAAATCGCTGACGAGGCGGCAAACCGGGTCGCAGGCATGCCGCGGCGGTCCGGTTTATTCGCTGGTTTTATTAAGCAAACCCAAATAATACACCCGTCATTAATCAGCTGACCATGATTAATGACATATGCTTGATTTGCGTCAGTCGCAAGCGGCCCGGCCAGGCGCATGACTTGGCCGCTTCGCGATACCGCATCGATTTTATATTTTACAAATGTAATATCTACAAATAAAATATACACAGATGTAAAACATGGATAGACAGATGAAGCCGTTTTCCGCCACCCTCGCCCTTGCCGGCGCGCTCCTGCTCAGCGCCTGCGCCCAAATGGACGCCGTCAAACCGCAGTCCCAGCTCAAAACGCCGCCCGCCGTGAACGCGCCCTGGGCCGGCATGCCCGCGGCGGCCTGGTGGCGGCAATGGCGGGATCCCCAACTGGAGCGGCTGATCCGCCAGGCCTTGCAGGACAACCCCGGCCTGCGCGGGGCCGAGGCGCGGCTGCGCCAGGCTCAGGCGCTGAGCGAGGTCAGCGCCGCCGCCTCCCAGCCGCAAATCAACGCGCAATGGCAAAGCACCCGGCAGCTGCACGCGGAGAAAAATCTGGTGGCGCCGGCGGGTCACGGCAACTACGACTGGCAGACCCGCGCCGCCGTCAACCTCAGCTACGATCTGGACGCCTGGGGGCGCGAACGCCAGGCGCTGTCCGCCTCGCTGAGCGACGCCCAGATGGCCGCGGCCGACGCCCGGCTGAGCGCGCTGAACCTGGAGAGCGCCATCATCCGCGGCTATCTGCAGCTGGCCGAGCAATATCAGCAGCGAGATCTGGCGGCGGCGGAGCTGGAACAGCAGCAGGCGCTGCTGGACCTCAGCCTGCGCCGCAAGGCCGCCGGGCTGGCCGCCCAGCCGGAGGTGGAACAGCAGCGCGGCAGGCTGCCGGCCGGCCGCGTCCAGCTGGCTCAAATCGACGAACGCATCGCCACCCTGGGCAATCAGCTGGCCGCGCTCAGCGGGCAAGCGCCCGACGCCGGAAACCGGCCGACGCGCCCCGCGCTGCGCCTGGACCAGGCGCTGGACCCGCTCGCCGCGGTGCCGGCCCAATTGCTGGGCCGGCGGCCGGACCTGAGCGCGCAACGCTGGCGGGTGGAGGCCGAGGCCGCGCGCATCAAGGTCGCCCGCGCCGCCTTCTATCCCAATATCAATCTCAGCGCCTTCGCCGGCTATCAGGCGATAGGCTTCGCCGACTTGCTGTCCCCGGCCGCCGCTCTGCGCGGCTTCGCCCCGGCGATCAGCCTGCCGATATTCGAAGGCGGCCGCCTGCGCGGCCAGCTGCGCGCCCAAACCGCCGCCTACGATCAGGCGGTGGAAAGCTACAACGCCGCCTTGATCAACGCCCTGAGCGAAACCGCCAGCGCCATCGTCCGCGCCCGCTCCGCGGACCAGCAAAGCCGGCAGGCCGAACAGGCGCTGGACGCCGCCAGCCGCGAACGGGCGCTGGCCGAACAGGCTTACCGCGCCGGCCTCAGCGATCAGAGCGCGGTGCGCCAGCTGCGGCTGAACGAGCTGTCCGCCCGGCAAAAGCGCGCTCAGGCCCAAGCCCAGCGCCTGGACAGCTACGCCGCGCTGATGGCCGCGCTGGGCGGCGGCGTCGAATCCCCCAATCCCATCGTCGGCGGAGAAAGCCCATGAGCCACTTCGAAGAAACCCGCAAACGCCTGCTCCGCGTCAAGACCAGAATTCCGGAATTTCCGCTGGCGCTGCTGACCTTGACGCGACTGAACTACCACGTGCAAAAACGCCTGCAGGACCTGACCAACGCCGCCCTGCGCAAACACGGGCTGACCGAGAGCAGCTATCTGGTGCTGGCGGTGCTCTACGGCTCCGAGCAAGAGACGACGACGCCCGGCTCTCTGGCGGAGACCTGCTCGCAAAAACCAGCCAATATGACCCGCATCTGCAACGACCTGGAAAAACAGGGCCTGATCCGTCGCGGCGGCCTCAGCGACGATCGCCGCGCGGTCGCCGTCACCCTCAGCGACGCCGGCCGCGAACGCATCCGCAAGCTGCTGCCCGATGTCTGGGGCAACCTGGGCAATACCTTCGCCGGCTTCAGCGCCGAGGAAATGCAGCAGCAGGAACAGTTCTACCTGCGCCAGCTCAGCAATTTGAACCAGGCGGCGCCCAACGATGAGCACGACTAGCCTCGCCGCCCGGCGCCGCTGGCTGGGCCGGGCGCTGCGCGGCGCCGGACAGGACTGGCTGCGGCAGGAGGGCGAGCGCTGGATCTTCATCCTCAAGACGCTGCTGGCCTGCTTCGCCGCGCTGTGGCTGGCCTTCCGCCTGGGCTTCGATTCGCCGGGCACCGCGCTGATCACCGTGCTCATCGTCGGTTCGCCGCAAAGCGGCCTGGTGCTGGAAAAAGGCTTTTACCGGCTCTTGGGCACGCTGGCCGGCTGCGCGGCGGCCTTGATCCTGGTCGGCATGCTGGCCTCGCAGCCGGTCTTGCTGCTGGCGGCGCTGTCGCTCTGGATAGGCCTGTGCGCCGGCTACGCCACCTTGTACCGCAACTCGCGCTCCTACGGTTTCGTGCTGGCCGGCTACACCGCCTGCATCATCGCGCTGCCGGCCATCGGCCGCCCGCTGACGGTGTTCGACCTGGCGGTGACCCGGGTCTCGGAAATCTCGCTGGGCCTGATCTGCAGCGCGGTGGTCTACGACATCGTGTTTCCGCGCTACCAGGCGGAGCTGGTGGTCAGCAATGTGCGCGGCCGCTATCTGCGCTTCATCCTGCTGTGCCAGGACGCGCTGGCGCAGAAGCTGCACGCCAGCGATCTGGAGCAGGCCCAGCTCAAGTTCGCCGCCGACATCGCCGCGCTGGAGGCCGGCCGCGCCACCGCCTTTTTCGAAGCCGGACACGTGCGTTCGCGCAGCAATCAGCTGCACGCCTTCAACGCCACCTTCATGGCCGCGCTGACCACCTTCCACACCCTGCACCGGCAAATGGAACGGCTGCGCCGCGACGCGGACTCGCCGCTGCCCGGCCTGCTGCTGCCGCTGTTCTCCGAGGTGGCCGCCGTGCTCAGCGGCGTCGACGGCCCGGCGCGCAACGCCGCGGAAGCCCGGGACACCGAGGCGCAGCTGGGCCGGCTCCGCGCCGGCTGGCCGCGCCGCATAGACGCCGCCCGCGCGCTGCTTCCGGGCGGCGAGCGGGCCGAGCACTGGCGGATAGACTTCGACACCGCCACCGAGCTGCTGAGCCGCTTCATCGAGGAAATGCACGCCTTCGTCGGCGTCTACCACGGCTTCGCCAGCAAGACGCCGCAGCAGATCGACGCGCTGGCCGCCTATGTGCCGGGCACGCCGCTGCCGGTGGCCGTCGCCGGCGGCGTGCGCGCGGCGCTGACCCTGGGCACCCTGTCCGTCGCCTGGTATTGGCTGGCCTGGCCCAGCGCGCTGGAGGCGGTGCTGCTGGCCACCGTGCTCTGCGGTCTCGCCGCCTCCTCGCCGCGGCCGGTGCTGATGGTCAAACAATTCCTGACCGGCTTCGCGCTGGGCACGCCGCTGGCCTATGTCAGCCTGTTCTGGCTGCTGAGCGAGGGCAACGGCTTCCCGATACTGATGCTGGGCCTGCTGCCCTTCCTGGCGCTGGGCAGCTATCTGAAATGCCTGCCCAAATACGCCGGCGTCGGCGCCGGCATGACCATCGTGCTGGCCAGCGCCGTCAATCCGCAAAACCCGATGAATTACGACATCGTGGCCTTTCTCAACAACGGCATCGCCCGCATCCTCGGGCTGGCGCTGGCGGCGGCCTTCTTCCAGCTGGTGCTGCCCGAGCACACCATGGGTTCGCCGCGCCACATCGCCGCCGCCTTGTGGCGGGAAGCGCGCCGCGCCTGCGACGCCAAGCTGCCCCACTTGAAGCAGCGCTACGAGAACCGCATCCGCGACCTGCTCAATCTGCTGAACACGCTGAGCCCGGCCCAGGCCGAACTGAAACAGGCAATCACCGCCCAAGCCATCACCTTGCTGGAGCTGGGCCTGGCGGTGATCAATCTGCGCGCGCTGACCGCGGAATCGCCGTCGCCGCAGTTGCGCGCCGATCTGGAACACACGGTGGCGCAGCTGGAACGCTATTTCGCCGCGCCGTCGCCGGAACGGCTGCAACAGGCCATCGCCACCATGCGCGCGGCCGGGCCGGCGCTGCGCGCCCATCTGGCGCTGGCGGAACCCGAACGCGCCGCGCGCATCCAGCGGGCGCTGACCGATCTGCACCTGATCCACACCTCATTGCTGGACGTGGCCGAAGCCGCCGCAACCGCTGCGCAAGGAACTGAGCATGACTCGTGAAATCGCCGTATTCGGCATCCTGATCCCCACCCTGCTGCCGTTGTTCCTGTTCAGCCTGCTGTGCCAGGCCGGGCTGGACTGGCTGCTGGGCCGGGCCGGTCTTTACCGCCGGGTCTGGCACCCGGCCTTGTTCCGCCTCAGCCTGCTGATCTGCGTGTTCAGCGGCCTGGCTCTGCTGCTGTACTGAATACGCCTCCGGCCCACCCCGAACACCCTTCCGGATAATCAATATGCGAATCAACACTCTCATCCGCTACCTGATCACCTTGCTGCTGCTGGCGCTCGCCGTCTGGCTGGGCAAGGCGCTGTGGGACCACTACATGCACTCGCCCTGGACCCGCGACGGCCGCGTTCGCGCCGACGTGATCACGCTCTCCGCCGACGTGGCCGGCCTGGTGACCCAGGTGGCGGTCAAGGACAACCAGCCGGTGCGCAAGGGCGACGTGCTCTTCGTCGTCGACCGCAGCCGCTACGCGGCGGCGCTGACCCAGGCCGAGGCCGCGCTGGAGGGGCAGCGCACCGAGAAAAACCGCCGCGGCAAGGAGGCGGCGCGTCGCGACGGCCTGGACAGCGCCGTGGTGTCCGCCGAAAACCGCGAAACCGCGGCCTTCGCCGCCGCCGCGGCCGGCTCCCAATACCAGGCGGCGCTGGCGGCGCGCGATCTGGCCCGGCTCAATCTGGAACGCACCGTGGTGCGCGCCCCGGTGGACGGCTATGTGACCAATCTCAATGTCCATGCCGGCGACTTCGCCGCCGTCGGCGCGCCCAAGCTGGCGCTGATAGACCGCAACTCCTATCGCGTGGAAGGCTATTTCGAGGAAACCAAGCTGCCGATGCTCAAACCCGGCGCCAAGGTGGAGATCACCCTGCTCAGCGGCGGCCCGGCCTTGAGCGGCCGCGTCGCCAGCATCGCCCGCGGCATCACCGACCGCGACGCCGGCACCGGCCGCGAACTGCTGGCCGACGTCAATCCCACTTTCAACTGGGTGCGGCTGGCGCAACGGGTGCCGGTGCGCATCGAGCTGGACGCGCTGCCGGCCGGGCAGCTGCTGGTGGCTGGCACCACCTGCACCGTGGTGGTGCGCTAGCTCCGCGACAAGCATGAAAAATGGGGCCGTTGGCCCCATTTTTCATTTCCCCACTGAGCCGCTGTTACAGCCGCCGCGCGCGGAAGGTATCGCACTGCGCCATGTCGCCGCTGTCGAAGCCGCGGCGGAACCAGCGCACCCGCTGCTCGCCGCTGCCGTGAGTGAAGGAGTCCGGCACCACTTCGCGGCCGGCCGAACGCTGCAAGGCGTCGTCGCCTATCCTGGCCGCGGCGGTCAGCGCCGTTTCCAGATCGCCCGGCTCCAGAATCCTCCTCGCCTGATCGGCGTGATGCCCCCATACCCCGGCCAGGCAATCCGCCTGCAACTCCTGCCGCACCGACAAGGCCTTGGCACGCCGCTCATCGCTGCGCGCCATTTCCTCGTCCACCTTGGCGGAAATGCCGAGCTGATGCTGAACATGGTGGCCGACTTCATGCGCGATCACATACGCCTGGGCGAATTCGCCCGGCGCGCCCAACTCTCGGCCCAGGGTCTGAAAGAAAGACAGATCGATGTAGATTTTCTCGTCGCCGGGGCAATAGAAGGGACCGATGGCCGCGTCGCCGCGGCCGCAAGCCGTCGGCGTCGCGCCGGTGAACATCACCAGCTTGGGCGGCCGGTAACGCTCGCCTTGCGCCTGGAGCAAGGGCCGCCACACGTCTTCGGTGTCCGCCAGCATCACGCGGATGAACTTGGCGTCGCGGTCGTCCGGCGCGCTGGCCCTGGCCGGCGCCTGCTGTTCGGCCGCCGGCTCCATCTCGCTGATCAGATTGATCACCGTTATCGGATTGACGTCGAACACCAGCCAGGCCACCAGGCCGATCAAGACCGCGCCGATGCCGAACGCCCCGCCGCCGCCCCCGCCGCGTTCGCCGCGGCGGTCTTCCACATTATCGCTTTCCCGGTTCCCATCCCAACGCATGCCCAATCCCCCCAAGTCCATTCTCGCCCGCTCAGGCCACTTCGCCGCGGCACCTTAGAACAAGGACATCAAAAAGTTCCGCATGGTACGCGTTTGACTTGAAACCGGCCAGACCCGCCCGGCGAACGCAGCGGACCTTGAACCCGTTCTTACAGCAGGCGCCAAATGCCCCACTGCACCGCCAGCGCGAACAAGGCCGCCAGCAAATCGTCCACCATCACGCCGAAACCGCCGCCCACATGACGGTCCAGCCAGCGGATAGGCCAGGGCTTGAGAATGTCGAAAAAGCGGAACAAGACAAAGGCCAGCAACCAGGCCAAGGGCGTGGCCGGCGCGAAGGCCAGCACCAGCAGCATGGCGACGATCTCGTCCCAGACGATGCCGCCGTAATCGTGCACGCCCAGCGCCCGGCCGCTGTAGCCGCAGATCCAGATCCCGGCGATGAACAGCGGCAGGCACAGCGCCGCCAGCGCCAGTCCCTGCACTCCCAGCGCGTTCAGCACAAAGAACAAGGGATAGGCGGCCACCGTGCCCCAGGTGCCGGGCGCCTTGCGCGCCAGGCCGCTGCCGAAGCCGAAGGCCAGGAAATGGGCGGGATGACTCAGGACGAAGCGCCAGTCCGGCTGCAGTTTCAGGGTTTCGGTCTCATTTGAAATGGTCATAGCCGGTGCTTTCCAGTTGAATGATGTTGCCTTCGCCGTCCAGCAGGCTGACGCCCTGGCCGGCAACGATGCGGCCGATGCGGCTGAGACGGCAGCCCGCCGTCGCGGCGCAGGCCTCGATCTGCGCCCGGCGCTCGGCCGGCGCGGTGAATACCAGTTCGTAATCGTCGCCGCCCGCGGCCAGGCAATCCAGCCATTGCCCGCGCGCGGCCTCCGCCAGCGGGTGGGACGGCAAGGCCTCGGCCCAGACTTCCGCGCCCACCCGGGAGGCGGCGGCGATATGGCCGAGGTCCGACAGCAGGCCGTCGGACACGTCGGCGGCGGCGTGCGCCAAGGGCAGCAAAGCCCGCCCCAGGGCAATGCGCGGCTCCGGGTATTCCAGCTTGCGCCAGGCCGCCTCGCGCAAACCGTCCGGCAAGGGAGCGAGCTTGCCCAGCCGGCTGCGCACCGCCATCGCGCCCAGACCCAGCTCGCCGCTGACCCAGACATCGTCGCCCGCGCGGGCGGCGGCGCGGCGCAGCGCCTGACCGCCCGGCGTCTCCCCGCCCACGGTCACCGACAGCGTCAAGGGGCCGCGCGTGGTGTCGCCGCCTATCACGTCAACGCCGTAACGCTCCGCCAATGCGAAGAATCCTTGGGAAAACCCGGCGGCCCAGGCCTCGTCCATCGCCGGCAAGGCCAGCGACAGCACCACCCAGCGCGGCGCGGCGCCCATTGCCGCCATATCGGACAAGTTCACCGCCAGCGTCTTATGGCCCAAGGCCTCCGGCGCGACGTCGGCGAAAAAATGCCGCCCTTCCACCAGCATGTCCACCGAGACATGCAGATCGCAGCCCGGCGTCGGCCGCAGGATGGCGGCGTCGTCGCCGACGCCCAGGACCGCGCCGCCGGCCGGCCGCGTGAAATAACGGCGGATCAATTCAAATTCATTCATCACGATCTTTCTGCCCGGCCGATATGAAAACACCCGCGGCAGCGGGTGTGTTCTGGTCTGACGGCGCCGGCGACAAGGCCTTAGTTCTGACGACGCGCCTTCTGCGACGCCACTTCGTCGGCGCGCACTTCGGCGGCCAGCTTGTCCAGCACGCCGTTGACGAACTTATGACCGTCGGTGCCGCCGAAGGTCTTGGTGATTTCAATGGCTTCGTTGATGATCACCGGATACGGGGTTTCCGGATGCTGGGTCAGTTCCAGCGCGGCCATCAACAGCACGGCGCGTTCCACCGGGCTGACTTCGTCTTCGGCGCGTTCGTAATAGTGGCCGATCTGCTTGGACAGCGCGCCCACGTCTTTCAGCACGCCGTACAGGATTTCGCGGAACAGGGCTTCATCGGCCTTGGCGAAGTATTCATTCTCGCGCAGATGCTTTTCGATCAGGGAGGCCGGACGATCCGGGTTCAGCTCCCATTCGTAAATGCCTTGGATGGCAAATTCGCGGGCGCGGCGGCGAGCGGTTTTCATAGAGGTTCCTTGTAAAGAGCGGTGAGCCGGGCACGCCCGGCTCCGGTATCTTGGCGGGAGCCGATCAGCCGCGCTGGATGCGCTTGCGCAGATTCGCCATCTCCACCGCCACGGCAGCGGCCTCGCGGCCTTTGACTTCCATGCGCACTTCGGCCTGCTCGTCGGTTTCGGTGGTCAGAATCGCGTTGGCGATCGGGATGTCGAAGTCCAGGCCGACGCGGGTCACGCCCGCGCCGGATTCGTTCGACACCAGTTCGAAATGGTAGGTTTCGCCGCGGATCACCGCTCCCAGCGCCACCAGCGCGTCGAAGCGGCCGCTCTTGGCCATGGTCTGCAACACCAGCGGCGCTTCCAGCGCGCCCGGCACCGTGGCCAGGGTCACGTCCTCGGCGGCCACGCCCAGCCGGGCCAGCTCGCCCAAGCAGGCGTCGCGCAAGCCTTCGCAAACCGGGGTGTTGAAACGCGACATCACAACGCCGATTTTCAGGCCCTTGCCCGTCAGATCGGGTTCTATACGCTGGATAGCTTGAAGCATCTTGTTCCTCGCGGCGGAATCACTACGGAAAACCGGAGATTCTACCTCAATCCCCGGGCCTTAGCCATTGCGCAGCCGCTCATTCTTCATCCACGTGGAAGGCGCTCGGCTGGCAAAAGCCGGTCACTTCCAGATCGAAGCCGGTCATGGACGGCAGGCTGACCGGAGCGGTCATCAGCTTCATCTTGCCTACGCCCAGCGCCTTGAGCATTTGCGCGCCGATGCCGAAGGTCTTGCTGTCCCAACGCTGCTTCTGCTGCTCCTGGCCCAGCGCGCGCTGCGCCAGCGCCTCGCCGGTTTCGTCGCGATACAAGAGCACCACCACGCCGTGACCGGCCTCCTCGATCATTTCCAAGGCATTGGGCACAGTCCAGGAGTGCTGGCTGCACAAGGGCGCCAGCACGTCGATCACCGACAAGGGCTCGTGCACGCGCACCAGAGTTTCGCACTGCGACTGGATCTCGCCCTTGACCAGGGCCAGATGGGTGGCGCGGGTGGTGATGTCGCGAAACACGTGCAGCTCGAATGCGCCGAACGGCGTATCCACCGGCCGCTGGCCCACTTTTTCCACCAGCGATTCGGTGCGGCTGCGGTACTGGATCAGGTCGGCGATGGTGCCCACCTTCAAACCGTGCTCGCCGGCGAACTCCACCAGTTCCGGCAAGCGCGCCATGGTGCCGTCGTCGTTCATGATTTCGCAGATCACGCCGGCCGGCTCCAGGCCGGCCAGCATCGCCAGATCGCAACCGGCCTCGGTGTGGCCGGCGCGGATCAGCACGCCGCCTTTTTGCGCTTTCAGCGGGAAGATGTGGCCCGGCTGCACCAGGTCCGCCGGCTTGGCCAGCCGCGCCACCGCGGCCTGCACGGTGCGAGCGCGGTCCGCGGCGGAAATGCCGGTGGTCACGCCTTCGGCAGCTTCGATGGACACGGTGAAGTTGGTGCTGTACGGGGTGCCGTTATTGCTGACCATCAGCGGCAGGTTCAATTGCTGGCAACGCTCCTCGGTCAAGGTCAGACAGATCAGCCCGCGGCCGTGCTTGGCCATGAAATTGACCGCCTCCGGGGTGACGAACTCCGCCGCCATCACCAGATCGCCTTCGTTCTCGCGGTCTTCGGCGTCCACCAGCACCACCATCTTGCCGGCCTTGATGTCGGCGATAACGTCCTGAATCGGGGAAATAGTCATACCGTCTTCCTTCGTAAGCACTTGTTTTTGGCGCGGGCCGCCGCCCGCCTAAATTCATTATCAGTACCTGTTCAAAGTCTCGCGGGCCAAGGCGAAAACAACTGAAGAGCGTATACGGCGCATCGGCATTCTGCAGCGCTACTCGCCGTGCCGCGCCCTCGCGAAGCGCAACAGACTTTGAACCGCTTCTCAGCCGGGCAACAGGTCCAGGCTGACATAATTTCCATGGCGATGGATGTCGCCGTCGCGCAAACGCAAGGGCCGCGCGAACAAGGGCCCGTCCGTCGCCAATGTGTGAAACTCGCCGGCCTCGGCGCAAGGGTCCAAACCTTCCGCCAACATCCGGTCCACCACCTCGCGGCTCAACTCGCGACCCAGCCACTCTTCGCTCGCCAGCCGGGTGTTCACCACCACGATGCGGGCGCGAAAGCCCGCGTCGATGAATTCGCGCACCAGCTCGGCGCGCGGCTGCTGCCACAGCGGCAGCCAAGCTTGCAGGCCGGCGGCGGCGCAAACCTTCTCCTCCCACTCGCGATGGGCGTCCAGATCGATGTCGCCGAACACCGCGGCCTCGCAGCCGTCGGCGCGCGCCTCCTCCAGCCGGGCGATGAACTCGGCCTCATAACCGTCCCAGCTCGCGCGGCCCACCCGCAAGGGCAGGCCCAGCGCCGCGGCTTGCAGCGCCAGCACTTCCGGACGCACCCCATGCGAGCGCGAGCGCCGGCCATCCTCGTCCATCATGGTCAGCAAGGCCTGCGGGCTGGCGCCGGCGCTCACCGCGCGCCACAAGGCCAGGCAAGAATCCTTGCCGCCGCTCCAGGAGGCCAGCACGCGCCGGCCGGCTCTGTTCACTCAGCGGCTCCGCGCTGGGCCAGCACCCGTTCCACCGTTTCCACGATGGCCTGGGTTTGCGGGTCCACTTCGATATTGATCAGATCGCCCACTTTTCGCGACTTGATGATGGTGCGCTCCAGGGTTTCCGGAATCAGATGCACGCAGAAACGGTTGTCCGTCACCTCGCCTATGGTCAGGCTGATGCCGTCAATACCGATATAGCCCTTGGCGAACACGTATTTGATGTGTTCCGCCGGCAATTCGAACCAGACGGTGCGATTATTGGGCAGATCGATCACTCGGGACACCTTGGCCAGGCACAAGATATGGCCGGACATTGCGTGGCCGCCGATTTCATCGCCGAAACGCGCGGCGCGCTCGATATTGACCAGATCGCCCGCTTGCAGCAGGCCAAGATTGGTGACGCGCAGGGTTTCGCGCATCAGATCGAAGGAAACTTGATCGCCGTTGATGGCGGTGACGGTAAGGCAGCAGCCGTTGTGGGCCACCGAGGCGCCCAGTTCCAGACCGGGCAACAGCGCGTCGGGCAAGCGCAGCGTATGAGTGCGGAAGTCCTGCTTCTCCGTGATGGCGATCACTTCCGCCACCCCTTGGACGATACCGGTAAACACGAAGACGCTCCTTTGCTAGGGATTCGGAGCGCCATTGTAACGCAAGGAGGGGCGCGCGGCCCCTCCTGGTCTTAAATCGGACTCAAGCTTTTTCCCGGCATTAGAAACGCCAGGACACGCTGGTGCGGATTGCGCGCCCCATGCCCTCGGCGCCCTCGGTCAGATAGGGTGTGTATTGAGTATTGAACAGATTGTCCACCGCCAGCCGCGCCTCAAAGCCCTTGAGCCGGCCCTGCGGCTGCCAACCAAGGAACAGACCGTACAGCGAGTAGCCATGCTGCGCCGGATAAATGAAGGCACTATCGTGCAACACCCGATCCTGCTTGCGCACAAACTTGCCCTGCCCGCTCAAGGACAGGCCGATCTTGTTCCAGCGATAGCCGAGATTGGCCACCGCCTTGCGCGGCGGAATATTGGTGATGGGCTCGTCCTTGCCCCAAGGATCCAGCAGACTGTGATTGCGATCCCCCTTAGTGGAAGACAAGGACAAGCTGCCGAACCATCCGCCGGCCTGATAGCGCCCCTCCAATTCGAAGCCCTGGATCACGTAGCCGGGCATATTGCGGTAAAGACCCGCTCCAGGCGGCAGCGGCCAGCCCGGCCCGTCACCCCGATTTTTCCCCAGCCGCTGCGCAATATCGCTCTTGACAGTTTGACGGTACCAGGTCAGCGCCGCGGATAGACTATCTCCGGACGCCAACACATTGCCGCGTTCATACTCCAGACCCAGTTTGAACGCATTCAGCGTCTCCGGTCGCAACTGGCGGCTACTGGCCGTGGTCTTGCTACCCTCGGCCTGAGTGTCATAAACCTCATCCACACCCGGTGCACGCCAGGTTCGAGAGTAAGAGGCGTCCAGGGTCCAGCCCGGGCGGAAGTTCCAACGCGCGGCCAAACGCGGCGACCAGCCAGAATAAGCCAGACCGCTGTAATCGTGCCCCAGAGCGGGGTCGTTATATGCGGAAGCCAGATTCTCCCGCCCCTGTATCCACACATGGTCGTAGCGCAGCGAAGGGGTCAGCGTCAGGCTGCCCAGGGGCTGCCATTGATGCACCCAGTAGGCGGATCGCACGGTTTCTTCGCCCGGCGGTTGGTAGCGCGGATTCAAATAGCCGTAGTTGTAAGCCGGATCCTTCACCTTGTCCGGGCGATAGAACAAGGCGTCCAGCGTTTTGTGCGCCCAGCTGACGCCCACGGTGACTTCCTGGCTTGCCCAACCGGAACCAAAGCGGGCGGTATTGCGCAACTCCAGACGCCGGTCGCGCTGAGTCACCCAGCTTTCGTTTCCATATTGCGAGGAGAAAGCATAAATACTGGCCGTCGGCGGCCGGGTATCGTGCTGATAACGCCGCGACTGGGCGTAACTCAGCTGCAGATCCAGCCACGGCGAATCGCTGACAAAAGTCCAGTCCGCGCTCACCGTCTCGTTTTCCTGCTCACGCCAGACGGATTTACGCAGCCAGGCACCTTCAAAACCGTATTTTTGTATTTCACCCTCGCTCGGCGCGGGAATATCGCCGCGCTTGGCCGCCCACGGCGTGCGCCGCTCCTCCTCCTGACGCGTCCAGCCCAGACGCAGCCGATGACCAGACACCGGGCGCCAAGCCAGTTTCAGCATGCCGCCCTCCAGATCGTTGCCAGAAAACATCATGCTTGAACCATCGCCCAGCTTGCCGTTCCCGGCGCGCGAACGGGTCATATAGGCCAGGATGTCGGCCTTGCTGCCCGGACCGCCGGCGTAGGCGGCCAGCGACTGGCCGAACTGATTGCCGTTGTCCTGATACATCAGCTTGGCGAAGCCGCCCACCGATTTGCCCGGCTGCAGCAACTCCGCCACGGTCTTGGTTTCCGCCTTGACCACGGCGCCAAAGGCGCCATTGCCGTAGAACGGCGAATGCCCCCCCTTCAGCACCTCCACCGAACCCAACAATTCCGGATCAATGAAAGAGCTGCCCTGCTGATATTTCTCGAAACCTTGCGGCGCGCCGTCCAGGGTCACTTGCACATGCTCGACCGACTCGAAGCCCCAGACATTGATGGTCTGCCCTCCGGGGCGCTGCGAGCCGCCGGCGTTGACGCCGGGCAGAGCGTCCAGCACTTCGGCCAGCGAACGGGCTTGCGGCCGCTCGATTTCTTCGCGGTCCAGCTTATTGCTGCCCACCCGCGCCTGCGGACCGTCGGCGGTAACGTGGACGGTGTCCAGGCGCGCCGGCGCCTCGGCGGCCCAGACGCCGGGCGCGGTCAGGCAGGCCAGGCTGAGCACGAGCGCCTTGGGGCGGAAACGCGGCGGATTTTGAGCGGGGGAAATGGAATCGGGGCAAGACGAGAAAAGGTAGCAGCCAGGCATCACGGTTTTGTTATATTAATGATAATCATTCTCAATATTAACATAAAACTTCCACCTTAAGGCAAGTCCGGTAAAATAGCCGGCTTTATCGAATTCCAATACAAGCATCCCCATGTCCGCCGAACTCGCCCGCATCGCCGAAGAAGTGTCCCACCGCCGCACCTTCGCCATCATTTCCCACCCTGACGCCGGTAAGACCACGCTGACCGAAAAGCTGCTGCTGTTCTCCGGCGCCATCCAGATGGCCGGCACCGTCAAGGGCAAGAAAGGCGGCAAGTTCGCCACCTCCGACTGGATGGAGATCGAGAAGCAGCGCGGCATCTCGGTGGCGTCCTCGGTGATGCAGTTCGAATACCGCGACCACACCGTCAACCTGCTGGACACCCCGGGCCACCAGGACTTCTCCGAAGACACCTACCGCGTGCTGACGGCGGTGGACAGCGCCCTGATGGTGATAGACGCGGCCAAGGGCGTGGAGGAGCAGACCATCAAGCTGCTGAACGTCTGCCGCCTGCGCAGCACGCCCATCGTCACCTTCATGAACAAATACGACCGCGAGGTGCGCGACAGCCTGGAGCTGCTGGACGAGGTGGAAAACGTGCTGAAGATCCGCTGCGCGCCCATCACCTGGCCCATCGGCATGGGCAAGGCTTTCCGCGGCGTCTACAGCCTGTTGAACGATGAAGTCATCCTGTTCGAACCGGGCGCGGAAAAACTGATCACCGACGTGGAAGTGATCAAGGGCATAGACAATCCCCGCCTGGACCAGCTGTTCCCGCTGGAAATGGAACAACTGCGCATGGAGATCGAGCTGGTCAAGGGCGCGTCCAACGAGTGGAATCTGGACCAGTTCCTGGCCGGCGAACTGACGCCGGTGTTCTTTGGCTCCGCCATCAACAACTTCGGCGTGCGCGAAATCCTGGACGCGCTGATCAACTGGGCGCCGGCGCCGCAGCTGCGGGACGCCACCGTGCGCGATGTCGCGCCCACCGAAGGCAAATTCTCCGGCTTCGTGTTCAAGATCCAGGCCAATATGGATCCCAAGCACCGCGACCGCATCGCCTTCCTGCGCGTGTGTTCCGGCCAGTTCGAGCGCGGCATGAAGATGAAGCATCTGCGCCTGAACCGCGACATCGCCGCCTCCAGCGTGGTGACCTTCATGTCTCACGACCGCGAGATCGTGGAAGAAGCGTTTGCCGGCGACATCATCGGCATCCCCAACCACGGCAATATCCAGATCGGCGACAGCTTCTCCGAAGGCGAGGACCTGACCTTTACCGGCATTCCCTTCTTCGCGCCGGAACTGTTTCGCGGCGTGCGCATCAAAAACCCTTTGAAGCTGAAACAGTTGCAGAAAGGCTTGCAGCAACTGGGCGAGGAAGGCGCGGTGCAAGTATTCAAGCCGCACAGCGGCGGCGACCTGATTCTGGGCGCGGTGGGCGTGCTGCAGTTTGAAGTGGTGGCCTCGCGCCTGGCCGCCGAATACGGCGTGGACGCGATGTTCGAATCCGCCAGCATCTGGTCCGCGCGCTGGTTCAGCTGCGAGGACCGCAAGAAGCTGGACGAATTCGTCAAGGCGCTACAGATCAACATCGCCACCGACGCCGGCGGCAACCTCGCCTACCTGGCCCCCAACCGCGTCAACCTGCAACTGACCCAGGAACGCTGGCCGGACATCGTATTCCACGAAACCCGCGAACACGCGGTCAAACTCAACGACTGAAGCTGAAACCGACGCCCGACATGGAGCCCAAGGCCACCCTATTCGACTTGATAAGCTATCTGCGCGACAACTATTCGCACGAGATAGCGCGCTCGCTGATCCTGATCGCCGCCCTGCTGATCATCCGCCTGGTGATGGACCGGCTGCTGGCGGCCAACAACAGCATAGCGATCGAGTCGAAACGGCGCTGGTCGGTGAACACCCGCAACATCCTGTTCATCTCCGGCCTGGCGGGCATCGGCCTGATCTGGGCCAGCGAGCTGCAAACCATCGCGGTGTCGATGCTGGCCTTCGCCGCCGCGCTGATCCTGGCCACCAAGGAACTGATCATGTGCCTGTCCGGCGGCCTGGTGCGCCAGACCTCCAACAGCTACAGCCTGGGCGACCACATCGAAGTGGGCGCGGTGCGCGGCCGGGTGGTGGACATCGGCCTGCTGTCCACCACGGTGATGGAGATCGGACCCAATCACAGCTCGCACCAGATGACCGGGCGCGCGCTGACCTTCCCCAACAGCCTGCTGCTGTCCACGCCGGTGATCCGCGAAAACTATATGGGCGACTATGTGATGCACATCGTCAACGTGCCCATGGCCTACACCGTGCCGCCCATCCGCGCCGAACGCCTCTTGATGGCGGCGGCGGAAGAATCCTGCCAACCCCACCTGGAAGTGGCGCGTCAGCACATGGAAGACATGGCCAAACGCAATCTGGTGGACATCCCGTCGGTGGAGCCGCGCATCGCCTTGCAGCCGGTGGATGAAAAACGCTATCAGTTGATCTTGCGCATCGCCATTCCGGCCCGAGACCGGCATCGTATCGAACAAACCATCCTGCACAGTTTTCTGGCGCAATGCTTTCCGGAGCAGAACGACGCCGCCCTGGCCTGAAGCGAAGGCGTATCGCGCGCAAATAATTAGAGCAAGAACTCCAAATTTGCGTTAGAATGGCGCATCGCGAATGTCATTGAACAGCCCAAGCGCATCATGAGCAAAAACAGAATCAAAACCTACGACCGCATCATCCAGGAGAGCCTCAAGCTGTTCAACGAACAGGGCGAGCGCAGCATCACCACCAATCACATCGCCGCGCATCTGGGCATCAGTCCGGGCAATCTGTACTACCACTTCCGCAACAAGGAAGAAATCGTCTACCAGATCTTCCTGATGTACCGCGAGTTCATCAACCAGCGTCTGGCGGTGCCGGAAAACCGCGAAATGACGGTGGACGATCTGGTCAACTACCTGGACACCGCCTTCCTGGCGATGTGGCAGTTCCGCTTCATGTTCTACGACCTGCCGGGCATGCTGGCGCGCAACCCTCAGATGCAGTCGGAGTACCACCAGTTCGTCAACACCGAGCTGAAAAACATCCTGGCCGAGCACTTTCGCGAATTCATCCGCCTGGGCCTGCTGGAAATGGACGAGGAAGACATCGAACCGGTCAGCATCAATATCTGGCTGGTGGTGAAGTTCTGGTTCGCCTTTGAACAGACCGCGCGCCCCAAGGCGCCGATCACCGAGGAATCCGGCCACCGCGGCGTGCTGCAGGTGCTGGCCCTGCTCAAGCCCTATGTGCAGGATCAGTATATGGGCGCCTTCCAGGCGCTGTGCGAGCGCCACAAAGTGTGACGCCCCGCCTCCGCGAAAAGAGCAAAGCCGCGTAATCGCGGCTTTTTTCATGCGTCGGCGCTTCTAAAGCGGATTACAGGCTACGCCCCAAGGCCGCCGCCAAGGGCCGCAATTCCGCCATCAGGGCGGCCAAACCGTCCGGCGTCAAGGCCTGATCGGCCTCGCACAAGGCGGCTTCCGGCTGCGGATGCATGTCCAGCAGCAAGCCGTCCGCGCCGGCGGCCAGGGCCGCCTTGGCCAGAGCGGGCACCAGCCAGGCTTTGCCGGCGGCGTGGCTGGGATCGACGATCACCGGCAAATGGGTCTCGCGCTTGAGCAGGGGGATCGCGCTGACGTCCAGCGTGGCACGGTAGGCCGGCTCGAAGCTGCGAATGCCGCGCTCGCAGAACACAATGTTGTGGTTGCCGCCGGCGGCGATGTATTCGGCCGCCATCAGCCAGTCACCCAAGGTCGCGGCGACGCCGCGCTTGAGGATGACCGGTTTGTTCAAACGTCCCACTTCCTTCAACAACTCCACGTTCTGCATGCTGCGCGAGCCGATCTGGATGATGTCCACGCCCTGCTCCAGAAACACATCCAGCATGCGCACATCGGCCAATTCGGACACCACCGGCAAACCTTCGGCGCGGCCGGCGGCGATCAACTGCTCGATGCCCTCCACGCCCAAGCCCTGGAAACCGTAAGGGCTGGGATGCTGCTTGAACACCCCGCCGTGCAGCAGCCGGCAGCCGGCGGCCCGCGCCGCGGTCGCGGCCTGAGCGATTTGCGACGCCGACTCCACGGCCGACGGACCGGCGATCACCTGCAAGGCCTCGCCGCCGAAAGCCAGGCCTCGCGCCTGCACCACGCTGTTCTGCGGATGGGTTTCCCGCGACACGATGCGGTATTCCCGCACCACTCGCATCGCCCGCTCCACGCCAGGCATGGATTCAAACATTTCCGGCGACAGGCTGCGCTCGTCGCCCACCGCGCCGATGATGGTGCGTTCCGCGCCGCGCGACACATGCTCGCTGAGTCCCGCTCCGCGGATCTTGGCCACCACGGCCGCCACTTCGCTTTCCGGCGCCTGCCGGTTCATGATGATGATCATCCGCTACCCCGTTCAAAACCCTTCATCGCCGCCAGCGCCGGGCCAAACGCCGCCCCAGCCGCGACCAGAACGACGGACGCTGCGCGCCACGCCGGAAAAAGCCGGCCAGCGCATGCGCCAGCCGCCACGGCGCCGAAGCATGCAAGCGTTCGAAAATGCGCCCGCGCCAGTAAACGAAGCCATTATACAGCCGCAGGAACCAGGCCACCCGCATCAGCGCCGGCCGGGTCAGCGCAAACAGCCGCGCCGCCAGCGCGGTGCCGCCCAGCTTGGCCAGCAGAATGATCAGCAAGCCCAGCAGCGCGTGGCCGCGTCCGATCAGGAACAGCGCCGCCAGCTTGACCGGCAGCAGCAAGGCGGCCGGCAACGCGAACATCGCCAAGGCCGCCCACGGCGGCAAGGCGGCGATGCGCCGCTCCAGCGCCGCCAGCGGCGGCCAGGTCGCCAAGCGTCCCAGCGCCGCGGACAACTCGTCCCAGGCGTATTCCTCGAACAGGATGATCAAGGCCGCCAGCAAGGCCGGCGGCCAGGTCAACACCCGTTTCAGCCGGCGCCAGCCTAGCGCCGCCGTTTCCCTTGCGCGCATCTCGGTTTCAGCGCCGGCTCAGGCCTTGGCCAGGTCCAGCCACTTGGCCACCTCTTGCGGCCGGTAGGCGCGCATCTCCGTCAGCAGCGTGGGCAGGTCCTCGCTGATGCGGAACAGGTCCATATTGCCGGGACGGGCGAAGCCTTCGGCCACCGCGTGCTCCATCATCCGGTGCAAGGGCTGGTAATAGCCGGCGGCGTCGAGCAGGCCCACCGGCTTGCCGTGCAAGGACAGCTGGCCCCAGGTCAGGATCTCGAACAATTCGTCGAAGGTGCCGAAGCCGCCCGGCAAGGCGATGAAGCCGTCGGACAACTCCGCCATCAGCGCCTTGCGCTGATGCATGGTTTCGGTGACATGAATCTCCGTCAGGCCGGTATGCGCCACTTCCTTGGCCTTGAGAAACTCCGGAATCACGCCGACGACCTTGCCGCCGGCCGCCAGCGCGGAGTCCGCCGCCACGCCCATCAGGCCGACCTTGCCGGCGCCGTAAACCAGGGTCACGCCCTGCTCGGCCAAGGTGCGGCCAAAATCGCGCGCGGCCGCTTCGTATTCGGGCTTGGCGCCCTTATTGGAGCCGCAAAACAGACAGATGGCTTTCATTTTTATTTTTCCCCTATTGAAACATCAGCGTCAAAAACACAACGGGCCGCTGCGCGGCCCGCTTGCATCCCCCTCCGGCGCTCAAAGCACCGCGAGCGGATAAGAACCCAATACCTTGACGAAGGAAGTGCACTCGGCGAGGCCGGCCAAGGCCTGGCGCACATTGGCGTCGTCTCTATGCCCCTCCATATCGATGAAGAACACATAGTCCCACAGCCCGGCGCGCGAAGGCCGCGACTCGAACTTGCTCATGGACACGCCATTGCCGGCGATGGGCGCCAGCAGATGGTGCACCGCGCCCGGGCGGTTGGGCGCGGACACCACGACCGAAGTCTTGTCCTGACCGGTCACGCCCACGTCCTGCAGCCCCAGCACCAGGAAACGAGTGGTGTTGTTGGGCTCGTCCTCGATATTGGACGCCAGCTTCAGCAAAGCGTAGCGCTCGGCCGCGGCCTGACCGGCGATCGCCGCCGCGCCCTCGTCTTCGGCCGCCAGCCGCGCCGCTTCGGCGTTGCTGGCCACCGACACCCGCTCCACCGCCTCCGGCAGATTCTTGTTCAGCCACTCGTGACACTGCGCCAGCGCCTGGGCGTGGGCGTACACGCGGCGGATGCCGTCCAGGCCTTCCACCTTGCGCAGCAAATGGTGATGGATGCGCAGCACCACTTCACCGCAAATCCTCAGCGGGCTGGTCACCATCAGGTCCAACGTGCGGCCCACCGCGCCTTCGGTGGAGTTTTCCACCGGCGCCACCACGTAATCCAGGCCGCGCGACTCCACCAGGCGGAAGGCCTCGTCGATCGAGCTACAGGCCACGGTGCGCGCCGCGTGGCCAAAATGCTTGAGCGTGGCCAGCTGGCTGAACGTGCCTTCCGGCCCCAGATAGGCGATGGACAAGGGCTTTTCCAGCGCCAGGCATTCGGACATCACCTCGCGGAACAAGCGCGCCACCGACTCGCCCGGCAAGGGGCCGGGATTCAGTTCTTTGACGCGGCGCAGCACCTGCGCCTCGCGCTCGGGCCGATAAATGATGCCGCCGCCCTTGATCTCGCCGATTTCGCGCGCATGGGTGGCGCGCTGGTTCAGCAGATTGAGGATTTCCACATCGATATTGTCGATGGCGTCGCGGTGCTGTTTAAGTAAATGTTCCGACACGGCTTCCAGTCTTTCTCTATTGCACACATCCTGTGAAGACGCGCCGCCCGGCTTGGCCGCGAGCGCGTCTCTAAACACTCAGTTTCCGCGAGATGAGCCAGGCTCGCAAGCCTTTGTCGCGAGAAAACCCAAGAGACCGGCCCGCGCTTAGAACGTGTTTACGATCTTGCGAGCTAGAGCGAGACAAGGCGAAAACGACGGAGAAAGCGGAGTGCGCCGGCATTCCAAAGACGCTCTCAACACCGTATCGCCGCAACGCCGCGGACCTTGAACCGCTTCCTAGCCAAAGCAGGTCCACACCCGGTTGGCCAGATCCACCACGAAATCCGCGCGCAGATACATCCCGGTCAGCCAGGCCAGCAGCAAGACCGCGCCGATGGAAAACAACCAGGTTCTCACGCGTCCTCCTTGGCGAAACTGGCCGACGGGGTTTCCCGCACCGGCAGATTGGCGGCGGCGGCCAGCAAGCCCAGCGCTATCGCCAGCATCCACACCAGATCGTAGTTGCCGAGCAGATCGTAAAGCGCCCCGCCCAGCCACACCCCCAGGAAGCTGCCCACCTGATGCGAGAAAAACACCGCGCCGGACAGCATGCCCAAGTGACGCACGCCAAACATGCCGGCGATCACCCCATTGGTCAGCGGCACCGTGGACAGCCACAGAAAGCCCATCGCCGCGGCGAACACCGCCACCGAAACGCCGCTGAGCGGCAGCAGAAGGAAGACCGCGATCACCACGCTGCGCGCCAGGTAAATGAAACTGAGC
Source organism: Chromobacterium sp. Panama (assembly GCF_003052555.1). Taxonomy (NCBI): domain Bacteria; kingdom Pseudomonadati; phylum Pseudomonadota; class Betaproteobacteria; order Neisseriales; family Chromobacteriaceae; genus Chromobacterium; species Chromobacterium sp. Panama. Next base: position 1,591,747 of record NZ_QARX01000001.1, on the reverse strand, counting down.
AGGCCGGGCTTGGACCAGCGGCTGCCCAGTTCGCCAAAGGCCATGGCGCCGAAGATGTTGAACAGGCCGATCAAGGCCAGCGCCAGGCTGGCGACGCCGCCGCCCAGGCCGTGGTCGCGCAGATAGGCCGGCAGATGCACGCCGATGAACACCACCTGGAAGCCGCAGACGAAATAACCGGCCATCAAGAGGCGGAAGCCGCGCTCCGCCCAGGCGGCGGCGAAGGTATCGGCCATGCTGCGCAACAAATGCGCGCTCGCAGCGCTTTGCGCCGGCCGGTCCTCGCGCGCCAGCCAGCCGGACAGCGGCAGCATCAAGGCCGCACAGCCGGCCAGAATCAGCAAGGCCGGCAACCAGCCCAGGCCGTCGATCAAGCCCTGCTCCACCGGAATCATCGCGAACTGGCCGAAAGAGCCCGCCGCCGCGACGATGCCCATCGCCCGCGAGCGATAGGCCGGCGGCACGCTGCGCGCCACCACGCCGAAAATCACGCTGTAGGTGACACAGGACAAGGCCAGGCCGAGCAGCACGCCGGCCGACAGCGAAAACAGCAAGGGCGTGCCGGACACCGTCATCAAAGCCAGGCCGGCGACGTAAAGCAAGGCCCCGCCCAGCAACACCTTGCCGGAGCCGTGCCTATCCGCCAGCGCGCCGGCGAAGGGCTGCGCCAGGCCCCAGACCAGGTTTTGCAGGCCCAGCGCGAAGGCGAAGGCTTCCCGGCTCCAGCCGAAGGCCTGGGTCATCGGCGGCATGAAAAAGCCGAAGCCATGGCGTATGCCCATGGCCAGCGACACGATCAGGCCGCCGGTCAGCAATAATCGCTTGATGGAATCGTTCATCGCTTGTCTCCATGCGAAAGATGAGCCTGTTCAAAATCTCGCGCACCAGGGCGAGGCAAGGCCTTGCGGCTGAAAAAGCGATGAGCGGGTTTTCAACGCCCCTTTACCATCCGTCTCGCGCTACGCGGCGGACTTTGAACAAGGACTAACAGCGGCGCGGCTGTCGTGATCAGTTGTGATCATAGGGCAAAACCAGGACGGCAAAAACAAAACCGGCCAGCGCTGGCGCCGGCCGGTGTTCGCTTCAAACCGTCAAGGACCGCGATTTAGCGCGCAGGCACCGCGGCCAGCACCACCTTCAGCAAATGCCAGGCCTTGCCCACCGACTCCACTTCCACGCGCTCGCCCGGCGCGTGCGCGCCGCGGATATTGGGGCCGAAGGACACCATGTCCATGCCCGGATACTTGGAGCCCAGGATGCCGCACTCCAGGCCGGCGTGGATCACCTGCACCTGGGCCTCGCCGCCGAACTCGCTGGCGTAGACTTGCTGGAACAGGGCCAGCAGCTTGGATTGCGGATTAGGCGCCCAGCCCGGGTAGCCGCCTTCCATGTCCACCTGGCAGCCGGCCAGCAGGAACAGGCTTTCCACTTCGCGCGCCAGCATCCAGGTGCCGGAATCCAGCAAGGAGCGCACCATCAGGTTGGCGAACAGCTTGCCGTCCTCCAGCACCACCACGCCCAGATTGTTGGAGGTTTCCACCACGCCCTCGACGCGCTGGCTCATGCGCTTGACGCCATGCGGCGCCGCGTGCAGCGCGGCGAAGATGGCGCCTTGGTCGGCGCGCGCCAGCACCTTGTCCAGCTCAATCCGCTCCTGCACCACGGTGACGCCTTCGTCGACGCCGGCCAGTTCGAAACGCAGCAGGCTTTGGAAGGCGTCCAGCTTGGCCGCCACCTTGGCCGCGTCGGCGGCCGGGAAGGCCACGGCGGCGAAAGCCTCGCGCGACAAGGCGTTGCGCGCAGTGCCGCCCTTGAACGAGGCCACGCGCAGATCGGTTTCCGCTTCCAGTTCGCGAATCAGGCGGATCAGAATCTTGTTGGCGTTGCCGCGTCCCAGGTGGATGTCGGCGCCGGAATGGCCGCCGCGCAGCCCCTTGATCACCAGGCTGGCGGCCTGGTAACCGGCGGGCAGCGTCTCGCTCGCGTAGCCGCGGCTGACGTTGACGTCCACGCCGCCGGCGCAGCCCATATAGAACTCGCCCCACTCCTCGGTATCGATATTGATCAGGTACTGGCCTTGCAGCAGGCCGGTGCCCAGACCCAGCGCGCCGCCCATGCCGGCTTCCTCGTCCAGCGTCAAGAGCACCTCGATCGGACCGTGCGGCACCTCCTCGCTATTGAGCACCGCCATGCCCAGCGCCACGCCTATGCCGTTGTCGGCGCCCAGCGTGGTGTTTTCCGCCACCAGCCAGCCGTCTTGCAGCGTCGGGCGAATCGGGTCTTTGAAGAAGTCGTGCTCGGTGCCTGTGTTGGCCTGGCACACCATGTCCAGATGGCCTTGCAGCACCACGCCGACGCGGTTTTCGTAGCCCGGGGTCGCCGGCTTGCGAATAATCAGGTTGCCCACCTCGTCCACCACGGTGTCCAGGCCGCGCAGTTCCGCCCAGCCTTTCAGGTAGTCGCGCAATTGCTGCTCATGCTTGGACGGACGCGGGATTTCACACAGGGTCTGGAAGTGCTCCCAGACGACTTTGGGTTCTAGTTCTGCAATTCGGGTCACGGAAAGTCCTCTAAATCATCAAGATGCGATAGCGGTTCGGGCTATGGCCGAACGCGCCGCGCCAGGCGCGGCGACGTTGGAATTCAGACTGTCCACTTTATCACGCCCGCATGCGCCGCGTCATGTGGGAAACTCATGCCAAAAGCGTCTAATCCGCTGAATCGCTTGACCGAAGTCATGAGTCCGCCTGCAAGCGTCGCCATGCTATTTGCCAGCTGTGACAAAGCCGCTATCCTCCGACACTGAATAATCCCCGCATCTGTTTGTCAGAGCCTGTTCAAAGGCTGGCGAGCTGGAGCGCCGCAGACTTGAACAGCATCTAAAGAAAGGCCCGCCATGCACCGTTACCCCGATCAAGACATCGCCGCCATTTACCGGGTGATAGAGCAGCGGCGCGATATGCGCCATTTTCTGCCGGACCCGGTGGACCCGGCGCTGCTGCGCCGCCTCTTGGAAGCCGCCCACCACGCGCCCAGCGTCGGCTATATGCAGCCGTGGCGCTTCATCCGCATCGCGGACCGCGGCCTGCGCGAAAAAATAGGCGCGCTGGTGGACGCGGAGCGCTTGCGCACCGCGGATCAACTGGGCGAGCGCCAGGCGGAATTCCTGCGCCTGAAAGTGGAAGGCATCCGCGACTGCGGCGAGGTGCTGGTGGCCGCCCTGATGGACGGCCGCGAACGCCATGTGTTCGGCCGCCGCACCTTGCCGGAGATGGATCTGGCCTCGGTGGCCTGCGCCATCCAGAACCTGTGGCTGGCGGCGCGCGCCGAAGGCCTGGGCATGGGCTGGGTGTCCCTGTTCGACCCCGTCGCGCTCTCCGCGCTGCTGGGCATGCCGGAAGGCGCCAAGCCCATCGCCGTGCTCTGCCTCGGCCATGTCTCCGAGTTCTACGCCCAACCGATGCTGGAGCAGGAAAAGTGGGCCAGCCGCCAGCCGCTGGAGCAATTGGTGTTCGAAGACCGCTGGCGCGACCATTGAGCCCCCCCGCGTCGCCATGCTAGCCTGAGGCGATGGAACACGCTCTGTACGACTTTCTCGATCAGCACCAGATCCGCCATCAGCGCTTCGACCACCCGCCGGTCTATACCTGCGAAGAAGCCGCGCGCCTGACGCCGGGCCTGCCCGGCGCGGAATGCAAAAACCTGTTTCTATGCGACGCCAAGGGCCGCCAGCACGTGTTGCTGGCGGTGCCGGCCGACGCCGGCGTCGACATCAAGGCTCTGGGCGAGCAACTGGAGCTCAAAGGCCTGCGCTTCGCCTCGCCGGAGCGCCTGCAGCGTTATCTGGGCCTGACGCCGGGCGCGGTGACGCTATTGGCCGCCTTCAACGACCGCGACCGCCAGGTCGCCATCGTCGTCGATCAGGACTTGAGCCGCCGGGACGCCATCCTCTGCCATCCCCTGGTCAATACCAGCACGCTGGCGCTGCCGATGGCGGAGCTGATGCGCTTCCTGGACCTGACCGGCCACGCGCCGCGCATCGTCGAGGTGCCGCGCCGGCAGGAGCAAGCCGGCCGGCCCTGAGCGCCGCGGCTTGTCAAGGCCACGGCAGTTCCTGCATGATGGTCGTTTCTTTCGATTCGCCCGGATTGCAGACCCAAGCATGTCAGACATACTCCACACCATCATCGCCACCAAGCGTGAAGAAATCGCCGCCGCCTTGCGCCAGCAATCGCTGAGCGCGGTCCGCGCCGCCGCGGAAGCACGCAGCGGCGATCGTCGCGATTTTGTCGCCGCGCTGCGCGCCAAACACGCGCTGGGCCAGGCCGCGGTCATCGCCGAGATCAAAAAAGCCAGCCCGAGCAAGGGCGTGATCCGCGAGGACTTCCGTCCGGCCGACATCGCCGCCAGCTACGCCGAACACGGCGCGGCCTGCCTGTCGGTGCTGACCGACCGCCAGTATTTCCAGGGCGACGCCGCCTATCTGCAGGCCGCCCGCGCCGCCTGCCGGCTGCCGGTGCTGCGCAAGGACTTCATCGTCGACCCCTACCAGGTATACGAAGCCCGCGCGATGGGGGCCGATTGCATTCTGCTGATCGCCGCCGCGCTGGAACTACCGCTGATGCGCGAACTGGAGGCCTTGGCGATGGAGCTGGGCATGGCGGTGCTGGCCGAGGTGCACGACGCCGAGGAACTGGAACAGGCGCTGCAACTCCAAACCGAGCTGATCGGCGTCAACAACCGCAATCTGCGCAGCTTCGAAGTCAGCCTGGCCACCACGCTGAAGCTGCTGCCGCAAATCGAGAACGGCCGCATCGCCATCACCGAAAGCGGCATCGCCACCGTCGACGACGTGAGGCTGATGCGCAGCCACGAGGTGCACACCTTCCTGGTGGGCGAAGCCTTCATGCGCGAAAAAGAGCCGGGAGAAGGACTCTCCCGGCTGTTTCGAAACCCGACGGACCGCTAAAACATTGCCGGCTATTGCGGCGGGAGGAAAGCGTCCAGCCGCAATTGCTCCTGCGCATTGAAGCGTTGGACGCGCAAGGCGGTCAGCGCCTGCTGTCTTTGCGCGGCGTCCAGGCCGGGCGCCGCCCGCAAGCGCTGCGCCTCCCGTCGGTAGCCGTCTATGCGCGCCTGCCACTGAGCCTGTTCGCGGTCCAGCTGCGACAAACGGTCGGCGGCGGCCTGCCCCACCATGCCGGCGCGCAAGGCGTACAACTCCTGCTCGCCGCCGCCCTTCTTCCTCAAAGCCGCCTCCGCCTCCGCCAGCGCCAGATGCTTGACCGGCTCCTGCCGCGCCGCGCGCAGCTCGGCCGGCAAAGCCGCCTCCAAGGCCTTGAGCCTAGCCGCCTTCTGCTCCGCGCTCAAACCGGCGTCGGCGGCGATGCGCAGCCGCTGGACGGTGAAGTCGTCGTAGACGTCCTCATCGCCAAACAAGCCCGCCACCTCGCTTGCGGACAAGAATTGCAGACGCAACGCCCTCATCCGCTGCAAACCCGCGGCCGCGTTTCCCGCCGCCAGCTTGGTCTCGCTCAAGGCTCGCCGATAGGCGACGTAACGGTCGAACAAGGCCAAAGCCTGCCCCAAGGCCGCGGCGCCCAATTGCGATTGCAAGGCCTGCTGCACCGCCTTGCGCACCGCCGGCAAGTCCCGCTCCCCCAGCGTCGCCAACTGGTAATCGAACAAGCGCCGCAGCTCCGCGTCCACTCTCAGCGCCCCGCTCGCCTCCACGCGCGCTTGGCCATCCGCCTGGGTGCCGCGCAAGGACGGCGCCGCCGCCGGCGCGGCGACTCCGGTTTGCGCCGCCGCGTCGTCGGCTCCGGACACGCACAGCCAGCCCAGCGCGGCCAGCAGCAGCGCGCAGCCCCACCCCATCCAGGCCCGCAACATCACAGGCCCGTGTTCTTCAGGCGATTGGCCTGCTGCCGGTACAAGCTCACCGGGCTGACCTCGAACAGGCTGACCAGACCAAAGCTCTGATTGATCTCGTTGACGTGGTTCATCCGGTAGTTATCGCGGATCACCTGACCCAGATGCGCGGAGCAGGCGCTGACCAGGCCATCGGTGGGCGTGGAGCCGAAGGCCAAGCCCAGCACGCCCATCGGCACCGACAGCGGATCCAGCACATTGGTGACGGTGGCCGAACCGGTCCATGAATAGTAGCGGATGCCGTTGACCTGATAATCGCCCTCGCCGCAAGCGCTGGTCGGCACCCCTTGCGGGAATTTGGCGCTGAAGGCGGAGGCTCCCGCCGTGGTCAGGGAATCCAACGCGCCCACCGGATATTGCGGCTGCCCGGTGGTGCCGGCGAAGAACTGCATCACCGCGGTCAAGGCCTTGGCCACCGCGGACGCCACCGCCTCGGACACCGATCCCGGAGGCGCGACGCCGCGCACGATGTCGGCCACCGCCGACCCCTTGTTGACCCCGCCCACCGAAGTGACCGAAGCCACCAGGTCCGGCCGTACCCCGGCCACGTAGCGCGCCGTGGGCGCGCCCTGGCTATGGCCGATCAGATTGACCTTGGCGGCGCCGGTGATGGCGATGATTTTTTGCACCTGCTGCAGCAACTGCTCGCCGCGCGCCTCATTGCTGTTCAGCGCGGACACCTCGGCCACGAACACCTGCGCGCCGTCGGCGCGCAAGGCCGCCGGCACTTGATAAAAATAATCCACTCCCAACAACTGACCGAAACCGAACAAGCCATGCACCAGCACGATGGGGTAGCGCGTCTGGGTATAGCCGCCGGCGGCGTGGGCGGCGGACAGGGGCAACAGCAGGCCCAGACACAGCAATGCTCCGTGTAACAACTTCTTCATGGTGTTTCTCCTCTAGTTGATCAATGCGGGCTGAGTATTTGCTCTTATTTGCATGCCCAAGATTGGTAATAGGAGAAAGCGGCCCAAAACACCAGAATTATTCAAACGTTTGTATTTTTACGTCACATATCAACAACAGAAAATACAAGAACTTAAAATTCAACCGTCCGAAAGATCGATAAGCGTGGGCCGGAGCAGCCGTTCGCTCCCACCAGGCCAATAAAAACAAAACGCTATATGGCGGCTGCCATATAGCGTTTTTAGTTTGATGAGCCTCAGGCCCAAGCCACAATCGACTCAGTAGTCGGACCCCAGATACAGATAGGCGGTGGGTTTGCCGCCCTTGGCGGTGCCGACGCCAAGGAAGAACGGCCCGATGATGGTGTCCGCGGCGAGGAAGACCGATCCGGCGGGAATCCAATCGGTGTTTTGCGATACCGACTCGTCAAAGCTGACACGCCCCCAAATCTTGCCCAGCTCCATCGAAACGCCGGCGTAGACGCCGGAACCAATTGCCGACGGCAGGCTGGACGCTCGCCAATACAGCATCGAGCGGAACAGCGACGAGCGAATGCCCACCAATTCGGAATCCTGATAACCGCTCAGGTTCAAGAAGCCGCCCAGCGATCTGGGCAAGGTCTGGGTATCCTCTCTGTTGTCGAGATTCAAAGCGCCCTTGTTCTTGGCGGTCAAGCGCATCGTCACGCTGCCCAGTGTCTTGACATACTCCATGGCCGTATCGTAGTTGGTCAGATTGACATCGCTGCCCCAGGACGGAATGCTCTTGGTCACCCGGCCGCTAAAGAAATAACCGGCACGCGGCCAGCGCGGATTGTCGAACTGATCCACCACCAGGCTAGTGCTGATCCCGGTATCCCTATAATTGAACGGCGCCACACCAGAAGCCCATGTCACTCGCGAGCCAAAGTGATTATCGTCCCGGTACGCGCCAATCCTCCACTCGCCGTAACGCCCCAAGGCCACGCCGCCATCCAGACGCACGCTGCCCACATCATTGTTCCACGCCATATTCAGCGTATGGTCAGCGTTATAAATCGACAAAAAATCCTGTCGATACCCAAAGGACGCCGCGCCGAACACCGGACTGCCCTCGTACAGCGGCTGGTACCACTCAGTCTTGAACAGCTTGTTCTGGCCGATGGACACATCGTTGCGCCAGGCGCCGCCGGCGCTATTGGCGTTGCGCCATTCATGCGAAGCCAAAAAGTTGAAATTGCTCTCGCCCGGCGTCGCGCTGCTCAGGTTCAGGCCGAAGCGCAGAAAGTTCGGGCCTATGCTGCGCTCCAGCGGCGACACCGTCATCACATTGCGGCCGGACACACTGTCCACGCGGTAGGTCAGCCGGTCGTAGTCGCCGCCGGCGAACACGCCGCGCAGACGGGTCTGAGCGCTGCTGACCGGCTCCACCACCGAGGAGAAAGCCAGCGATTTGGCCAGTTGCTCCGGCTTGGTGAACTGGCCGGGCTTGCCTTCCACCTGAATCTTGTCGATCAAGGGGAAGTGCGGCCGCTCCAAGCGGCGCTTCCACGCCGCGTACTCTTCTTCCGACACCGAATAGGCCGACAGCTGCTTGGCCAGAGCCTTGGCCGCCTCCTCGCCGCGCTGGGTGATTGCCTGGTGTTCGCTGAAAGAGGCCGCGGTATAGCCGCTCAAATCCGGCTTGATCACCAGATCGCGCTTATCCAGCTTCCGCAACTGCTCCTTGGCATTGCGGCTGACCATCAGATTGGAAGTCTGCGCCACCACATCGAACAGGCTGTTGATCTCTTTCGCCTTCATCAGCGGCGTAGACACGTCGACGACGATCACCCGATCGGCGCAGCGGCCTTTGACATCCTGAATCGGCAGATTGCGCGCCAGGCCGCCGTCCACCAGCAGGCGGCCATCGTCGTCTTCTATCAGATCGAACAAGCCCGGCACCGCCATGCTGGCGCGCAGCGCGCGCGCCAGCGAGCCCTGCGCGAACACCACCGGTTCGCCGGTGGCCAAGTCGGTAGCCACTGCGCGAAACGGGATCGGCAACTGGTCGAAACTGCCCACCACGCGATCACGCGTCAGCTTGTGGATGTACAGCTCGATTTCCTGCGAATTGATCGCGCTGCGCGGCACTTTCAGGCCGTCCTTCTTCAAGCCGAAGGTAACGTCCAGATAGTTCTTGTAATCGTCGCGCTTGCGATCGTAGGGCACGTCCGCCCGCGTCGGCTTGCCGGAGAGCAAGGCGTCCCAATCGGCGGCGTCGAACTCGTGCTCCATCTGCGCCAAAGGCAAGCCATTTGCATAAATACCACCAATCAGGGCGCCGGCGCTGGTCCCCGCGATACAGGCGATGGGAATCCGCAAACGCTCCAGCTCCTTCAGCACCCCCAGGTGGGCGAAACCGCGCGCGCCGCCGCCGCCCAGTACCAAACCCACGCCTTGCGGCGGATATGCGCCAAGCTCTTCCCCGTTGCCCGCCCAGGCCGTTTGCGACAAAACCCCGAGCAACAGCAGCGATGTCAGCCGCTGTCGCCGATTCCAGCGATTGTTATTTGTAAGCATATGGGTAAATAATGAGAATTACCGTTTCACCCACGCCTGTGCGTGGCGTAAGATATAGCGATATGCCAATGAAAACATAATTTCCTATAAAGCCGGGCTAAATGTTTGACTTCAAATCACTAGTCAGTTCCCTACTGAACAAAAACACGACTGCCTCCGAAGTGGCGCAGTCTGCAACGCTATTAGTGCGCGACCTGCCTGAAACCGAGTATTTCGGCGCCTTGGTGGAAATCATCAAAGCCGTCGCCAAAATCAATACCGACACCGATATCTCGCTGAAAGAGCGCGTCAAGACCCTGGTCTACGTCGACGACAAGGCCAACAACATCCACCGCCAGCTGTGCCGGGACTATTTGCAGTCCAAAGGCGGCAGCAAAGGCTATCTGCCCACCATCCTCGCCTACTGGCACGAGCTGTCCTCCGCCTACCAGATCTGCCTGAGACTGTACAAAAGCCATCCCAACGCGGTGCCGGAAGACGAAATCCGCATCGTCACCATCCGCGGCCTGCATCATCAGATGCGGCTGATCGCATGGAACTCCCTGCGCTATCTGAAGCCGGAAGGCGCCGCCTGGCAAAACGGTTTCCGCTTTTTCAGCCAGGCAGAGGAAAGCGGTTTTTCCCGGCACCCGATCAAGCTTTATCTGAACAGCCCGGACGAATTCAGCTGTGAACAACTGCTGATCCAGGCCGGCATGCTCTTCCTGGCGCAGACCGACAATATGCTGCACAAGGAGATCATCGCGGTAGACCAGTTGCTGATGATGCTGAGCCAGAGCATTCCGCTGGACAAACAGCCGCCGGTGGAAGAGCCCATCTTCGTCTACAACCTGTCGATGCCCGAACCGCCGCAAGCCATGCTGCGCGGCATGGCCGGCAAATGGCACCGCTACTGGTCCGCTTACGAAATCACCAGCCGCCTGGCGGATCTGATGTTCGATCTGGACAGGCGGATCCCTCCCGCCCTGGCGGCCATGGACGGTGGGCTGGAGCGCGAGGAATGGGCCATTCTATGCGAAAAACTGGCCATTCGCTGGTCTACCGACGGCGGCAAGTCCCTGCGCAAGTCGGAGCGCTCGCTGCACGCGTCCAACGCCCACGTCAGCATAGGCTTCGAACGCGTCGCCTATCAGGTCAAGGTTCAGGACGTGCCGACGCAGGATCCCGAGCGCGCCAGCGATTGGCGCATCAACGACATCAGTTCCACTGGCATGGGCCTCACCTTCATCGGCAAGGCGGTGGAACAGCTGGCCATCGGCCGCGTCATCCTGGTCAAAGCGGACAATCACCCGCAGCTGCTGGGCGTGATCCGCCGCATCCTGCGCCAAAGCAACGGCACCAAGGTGGGCATAGAAATCCTCGGGCAAAACCCCGTCGGCGTATCGCTGCTGGACCCCGAGCACTCGGAATCCCCGCCCTCCACCGCCATCTACATCACTCAGCCCAACTCCCGCAAAGGCCAGCGCTACTTCCTGATGCCCAAGGCCCTGACGCTGCCGGACAAGCAATTGGTGCTGGCGGCGCAAGGCAAGTCTTACCAGATTCGCCTCAAAACGCCGCAGCACGAATACGAGGACTGCAGCCACAGCGACTTCGACACGCTGTCCAAGGTGGACTAAGCCCCGCCCTCCGCCGCGCGGCGGGCAATAAAAAACCGGCTCGCCATGGCAAGCCGGTTTTTTTACGCGAGAACCGTCCCGCTTACAAGACTTCGATGATGCCGGCGGCGCCCATGCCGGTGCCGATGCACATGGTCACCATGCCGTAGCCCTTCTGGCCGGCGTCGCGCATGCCGTGCACCAGGGTGGCGGTGCGGATGGCGCCGGTGGCGCCCAGCGGGTGACCCAGAGCGATGGCGCCGCCATGCGGGTTGACCTTGGAGGTATCCAGCTCCAGATCGCGGATCACCGCCAAAGCCTGAGCCGCAAACGCCTCGTTCAGTTCGATCCACTTCAGGTCGTCCTGCTTCAGGCCCGCCTGGCTCAAAGCGGCCGGGATCGCCTCTTTCGGACCAATGCCCATGATTTCCGGCGGCACGCCCTTGACCGCGAAAGTGACGTAGCGGCCCAGCGGAGTCAGATTGAACTCCTTGAGCACGCGCTCGGACACCAGAATCACCGCGCCGGCGCCGTCGGACATCTGCGAGGAATTGCCGGCGGTGACCGAACCCTTGGCGTCGAACACCGTTTTCAGCTTGGCCAGGCCTTCCAGCGTGGTCTCGCGGCGCGGGCCTTCGTCGGTGTCCAGCACGCGGGTCTTGACCGCCACTTCGCCGGTTTCCAGATTGGGCGTGCGGTAGGTCGCCTCCAGCGGCGTGATCTCGCTCTTGAACTTGCCGCCGTCGATCGCGGCTAGCGCGCGGCGGTGCGATTCCACCGCGAACGCGTCCTGGTCTTCGCGCGACACGCCCCACTGCTGCGCCACTTTTTCGGCGGTCAGGCCCATGCCGTAAGCGATGCCGTAGTTTTCATCCTTGGCGAAGATTTCCGGGTTCAGCGACACCTTGTTGCCCATCATAGGCACCAGCGACATCGACTCGGCGCCCGCGGCGATCACCACGTCGGCCTCGCCCAGGCGGATACGGTCGGCGGCCATCTGCACCGCGTTGATGCCCGACGAGCAGTAACGGTTGATGGTGATGCCGCCCACGGTATTGGGCAGGCCGGCCAGCAACACGCCGATGCGCGCCATGTTCAGACCCTGTTCCGCTTCCGGGAAGGCGCAGCCCACCACGCAGTCGGAAATCAGCTTCGGATCCAGATTAGGCACCTGGGCCAGCGCGCCGGTGATCACGTGCGCCAGCATATCGTCCGGACGCACATGACGCATCATACCGCGCGGCGCCTTGCCCACCGGCGTGCGGGTGACGGCGACGATGTAAGCTTCTTGTACTTGTTTGCTCATTTTGATTCTCCTGTCGGCGGCCTGACCCGCGCTCCGGCGATCAGGCTGCCTTTCATCTGGCTATTGGCCGTGCTTGCGGGAGGATTCGTCGCGAGCGGGCCGAGATCGAAGCGAGAAGCGCAGCCGTACATGCGGTACGGCGAGCATCGCAGCATTCGATATCGGCGTGCGCAGCAGAATCACCCCCAAGCACTTAGTTGCGCAGCGGCTTGCCGGTGGTCAACATATTGGCGATGCGATCCTGGGTCTTGGAGTTCTTCAGCAAGGTCATGAAGGCCTTGCGTTCCAGATCCAGAATCCACTGCTCGTTGACCAGGGTGCCGGCCTCGACGTCGCCGCCGGTCATCACGTCGGCGATCAGGCCGGCGATGAAGAAGTCATGCTTGGAAATGAAGTTGCCTTCCAGCATGTTCACCAACTGGCCCTTGATGGACGCGGCGCCGCTGCGGCCGGCCACCGGGAAGCCCTTGACCTTGAGCGGCGGACGGTAACCGGCTTCGGCCAGCGCGATCGCCTGCTGTTTGGCCACGTGCAACAGCTCGTAAGCGTTGAACACCACCGGGTCGCCATTGCGGAAGAAACCGATTTCCTGCGCTTCGAAGCCGCTGGTGGCCACTTTGGCGGTGGCGATGGCCATGAAGTAGTCCTTCAGCGCGGCCAGCACGTCGCCGCGCGCCTCCTGAGCGGCGCGCAGGGCGAATTCTTTGCAGCCGCCGCCGCCCGGCAGCAGGCCGACGCCCACTTCCACCAGGCCGACATAGGACTCCAGCGCCGCCACGGTCTTGTCGCAGTGCATGGCGAATTCGCAGCCGCCGCCGAACACATAGCCCTGGGTCGCCGCCACCGTCGGCACCTGGCAATAACGCAGGCGCATCGAGGTTTCCTGGAAGCGGCGCACCGTCGCGTCGATCGCGTCCCAATCGCCCATCATGAAGGCCGGCATCATAGACTGCAGATCGGCGCCGACGGAGAACGGCTCCTCGGTCTGCCAGATCACCAGGCCCTTGAAGCGGTCTTCGGCGATGTCGACGGCCTTGTTCAGCCCCTCGATCACGGCCGGGCCGATCGCATGCGCCTTGGACTTGAACGACACCACCAACACTTCGTCGCCGGTGGTGAAAGCGCGCACGCCCTCGTTTTCGAACACGGTTTCGCCCAGCGGCGCCGCCGCCTCGCCCAGCACCTTGGCCGGCGCCAGCTGGCGCTGGTACACGTCCAGCGTGGAGCGGCCCACCAGCTTGTTGCCGGCCGGATCGTAAGAACCTTCGGCGAAGTGCACGCCGGCGCGGTCGCCCTGCAGCACCCAGGCCGGCAGCGCGGCGGCGCTCAGCGCCTTGCCGGCTTTCACGTCCTCGTCCAGCCACTTGGCCACTTGCTGCCAGCCGGCGGCCTGCCAGGTTTCAAACGGACCCACGCTCCAGCCGAAGCCCCAGCGGATGGCGAAGTCGACGTCGCGCGCGCTATTGGCGATATCGGCCAGATGGTGGGAAATGTAATGGAACACATCGCGGAAACATGCCCACAGGAATTGCGCCTGCGGATGGCTGCTCTCGCGCAGTTTCTGGAATTTTTCCGCCGGATTGGCGATCTTCAGGATTTCCTTGACCGCGTCGTCGCCCTTCTCGCCGGAGCCGACGTACTCGCCCTTGGCCGGGTCCAGCACCAACATGCGCTTGCCGTCTTTCTTATAAATGCCGGCCTTGGTCTTGGCGCCCAGCGCGCCGGCGGCGATCAGCTTCTGCATCCATTCCGGAGTCTGGAACAGGCCGTGCCAAGGGTCTTGCGGCAGGGTGTCCTGCATGGTTTTGACCACGTGGGCGAAAGTGTCCAGGCCCACCACGTCGGCGGTGCGGAAGGTGGCCGATTTGGGGCGGCCCAGACGCGGACCGGTCAGGTCGTCCACCACGTCGAAGCGGATGCCGAACTTGTCGGCGTTGGCGATGGTGGCCAGCATCGAGAATACGCCGATGCGGTTGGCGACGAAGTTGGGGGTGTCCTTGGCGCGAACTACGCCCTTGCCCAGGCTGGACACCAGGAAGCGCTCCAGATTATCCAGGATGTGCGCGTCCGAGGTCAGGCAGGGAATGATTTCCACCAGATGCATATAGCGCGGCGGATTGAAGAAATGCACGCCGCAGAAACGCGGGCGCACATTGTCCGGGCAGCTTTGCGCCAGCGTGTTGATCGACAGGCCGGACGTATTGGTGGCGAAAATGGTGTGTTCGCCCAGGTGCGGCGCCACTTTGTGGTACAGATCCGCTTTCCAGTCCATGCGCTCGGCGATGGCTTCGATCACCAGGTCGCAATCCTTCAAGAGGTGCAGGTGGTCGTCGTAGTTGGCCGGCTGAATGTGGTTGACGGCATCCTTATTGGCCAAGGGAGCCGGCTTCTGCTTTTTCAAGCCTTCCAGCGCCTTGAGCACGATGCCGTTCTTGTCGCCTTCCTTGGCGGGCAAGTCGAACAGGATGGTCGGAACTTTGGCATTCACCAGATGGGCGGCGATTTGAGCCCCCATCACGCCAGCGCCTAACACGGCTACCTTGCGTACGTTGAACTTGGTTTGAGACATGGTTTCCTCGTTTTGTTGAAACACAACATGAGACAGGCCCCTCTCGCCTGCTCAGCCTGCCTCAAGGACGGGCGTTGTTCGTCCTTGCGCTGAGTCGGCGGCGCGCCGCCGCTGCAGCCGGCACAACTCGGCCGGCCGGGAGAATGATTATGATGAAGCCCGGCCCGCCCGGAAGCCTGGCGAGAGATGGCTTCCCCTCCGCCGCGGACATCCGTCAATCTACTGAAAAACCGCGCCGGCAGCCACTATCGCGGCGGATCAAGCGCAGCTGGAAAAGATCCGCATTGAAAAATATCAAACACTCGCTTTTCTCTCAAATAAGTCTAACCCAATTTGGGCAAAAAAACAGGGGGTTCATGGAAAAATAGAGAGAGAAAACAAGCGGGAAAACCGGCACGGCACAGACGCAAAAACCGGGCGAGCGCCACCGCGCCCGCCCGACCCGAAATCCGCGCGCCCAGTGGCGCCGATTCAATTAAAACCGATAGTTGTACTGCAGACCGATCAACTGCAGATAGGTCTTGTAGCTGCCTTTGACCGTACCGCCGTTGCCGGTGCACGCCGCGCCTGTTGTCGGGCTCTTGCCCGCCGGGCTGCAGCCGTCGGTATAGTTCACATTGGCATTGGTAAAGTTGATGAAGCTATAGGCGACGTCGACCGAGCTTTGCTTGTTGATCTTGTAGTTTGCGCCCAGCGACAGCCACAGGCGGTCGCTATCCGGCAGCGCCGGGTGACGATCTTTGTCGGACTGCAACGGCGATTGCTCCCAAGCCACGCCGCCGCGGAACAGCCAGGCATCGCTGTACTGGTAGTTGGCGCCCAAGGAGACACGCCAGGTATCGCGCCAGTTCTGGTGAATCACCATATCGCCTTGAGCCACTCCACCCACGGTGGACTGCTGGATCACGATGTCCTTCATTTGCGAGTTGGCCACCCAGGTCACATCGCCCATCACCGCCCATTTCGGATTCAACTGATGGAAGAAGTTGGCCGATGCGGTTTCCGGCGTAGTGACATCTACCCTAGCCGAGGCATTCGGATGAGCCCCTTTAGCGAGAGTTGCTGCAGGCACCCCAGAGAGAGAGCCGGTGACATTATTAAATGTCCAAGTGGAAGAGCCACTCAGAGTATGCTTAATGCTCGAGCGATAGGCCAAACCAAACCGGGTATTCTCATCGAGGCTGAACATATAGCCGACATTCCAGCCAAACCCCCAATCATCCCCCTGAACATCGGCAAGCCCATCTCCACGAACTCCTGCCGCAGCCAGCAGGCCCGCAGCCGTATTCAGGTTACCAGGAGTCAACCCACCGGGTAGCCCACTAGCAACCTTCAAGGTCAGGCCGGAGGTTGCATCCGCCATCTGCTGCAGCTTAGCGTCCATATACTGCGCGGAGAGACCAAAGCCGAAGGAATGGCGGTCATCCAGCTTGAACGACATCGAAGGGTTGAAGTTGAACGATTGCAGATTCACACTCTTCAAGGCATAACGGCCGGCCCAGTCGAAACCATAGTCCAACTTGGCGCCATAGGGCACGAACACGCCAAAGCCCAGACTGATCTTGTCGTTCAGCTTGTGCGACAGGTAAAAGTTGGGCGCCGCCACTGCCTTGGGCGCAAAGGAACCGCCATTGCCGCCGCCAATCGATTTGCCAAGAATATTGGTCGAACCGTTATCGGTGTACTCGGAATGCGGCACGACCAAGGTCGCGCCGCCGGAAAACTGCGTGCCCTCCAGCCGGGACAGACCGGCCGGGTTGGCGAAAATAGTGGAAGGATCGTTGGCCTCGGCGCCGTTGGCATGCGCCGTGCCCTGGCCGGACACGCTCTGCGAACCAAACTGATAACCCGAGGCCACGGCCTGGGTGGACATTAGACCGAATGTTGCGCCCATGACCATCACGGACAGGCTGAGGTGCTTGAGTTTCATGTTCTCCCTCTCTCTTTGGCGTTGCTATAGTGTTCTTAGGTGTTAGATGACCAATAACAAGCACTGGTCATATTTGATGCTACCAGAGAATTAGAGCAATTCCACAAGGTTTTGGAGTGTTTGTTCCAAACAAACGTTTAATGAGACATTTCTGCAACAAGCACGCAAAAAAGCATGGAAATGCGCTAAATAACACCTAAAAGACGCGATTTTCCATCGCAATCCACCGCCACATAGGTAGCCACCACTTCGGTGATCGCCTCGTGCGAGCCATCGATGCGCTCCGCTTCGACGGTGATTTTCAGGGTGATGGATTTCTGGCCTATTCTCAGCCGTTCCACATAAAGGTCCACCACGTCGCCCAGCAGGATGGGCGCGGCGAATTGAAAGGTGTTGACCGCCACCGTGGTCACCGGGCCGCGCGACAGGCGCTCGGCGTCAAGGCTGCCGGCCATGTCGATCTGATTCATCAGCCAACCGGCCTGGACTCGGCCGTAAGCATTGGTGCTGGTTGGCAGCGCGCGCACGCGCAGCGTGGGAATCCGGACTTCAGGGCGGTCCATGCTCACTCCTTTGTTCTTGTTCATCGCTCGATCTTGGCGACTTTTCATCATTTCACGCCAGCGGCCGTCTGCCAGCCGCTGGCGTGAAATGCCGGGACGGATCCCGGCAAATCTTACCCCTTACGCTCAGAAGATCAAGCGTTGCAGCAGCTTATCGTCATGTTGCTCCAGCATCTTGTCGAAATCGTCCACCATGATCACGTCGCGCTTGAGCTTGCGCGCGCGGCTGACGGCGTCGAACTCGGTCTGATTGAGCAAACCGGCCGCCAAGGCTTCCGCCAGACGCTCTCTCGCGGTGACAGAAACAAACTTGCCGTCGCGCGCCAGCTTGCGCAGCTTCTGCTCCAGCGGCTCGGTGGCCAGCACGGCTTCCAGCGCGTGCGCCAGCACGCCCACCGCATCGGTTTCCTCCTTGGGCAGATACATGCCGCGCGTCAGCCGCTCGCGGGTCGCGCCCGGCTCCATCATCGCGCGCGCCACCTGGGTGCCGACGCGGTCGGACGCCGGCTTGAGCGTCAGGCCCCACGGGAAGATCAGCTTGCGCAGTACCGCCGCCAGCATGCGGCTGGGCAAGTTGGCCAGGAAGCCGTCCATCGCCTGCTGCACATCGTACAAGGCGTTTTCCACCGACCATTGCAACACCGCCAGGTCTTCCTTGGGCGCGCCGTCGCGCTCAAAGCGCTTCAGGCAGGCGGAGGCGATGTAAAGACCGGACAGCATGTCGCCCAGACGCGCGGACAGCTTCTCGCGGAACTTCAGGCTGCCGCCCAGGCTGAACATCGCCATATCGGACAGCAAGGCGAAGGCGCTGGAGAAACGGGTCAGCCGACGATAGTAGGCGCCGACTTCGCCGCCGCGCGGCGCGCCGACGAAACGGGCGCCGCTCAGACCCAGCCACAGCGAACGCACCACATTGCTGATCACGAAGTTGATGTGACCGGTAATGGCGGCGTCGAATTCCTTGCCGTCGTCGGTCATCGCCGCCTTCATTTCGCGCAGCACGAAGGGATGGCAGCGGATCGCGCCCTGGCCGTAGATGATCATCGAACGGGTCAGGATGTTGGCGCCTTCCACGGTGATGCCGATCGGAATCGCCTGATAGGCGCGCGCCAGATAGTTGCGCGGCCCCAGCACCACGGCCTTGCCGCCATGGATGTCCATCGCGTCGTTGATGGCTTTGCGCATGCGCTCGGTGTTGTGGTACTTGAGGATGGCGGACAGCACCGACGGCTTCTCGCCGGTATCGAGACCGGTCAAGGCCAGGTCCTGCGAGGCCTCCATCTGATAGGTGTAGCCGCCGATGCGCGCCATCGCCTCGTCCACGCCCTCGAACTTGCCGATGGGCAGGCCGAACTGATCGCGGATGCGCGCGTAAGCGCCGGTGACGAAGGTGCTCATCTTGCCGGAAGCCACCGACATCGCCGGCAGGGAAATGCAGCGGCCCACCGACAAGCACTCAACCAGCATGCGCCAGCCCTGGCCGGCGAATTCGCGGCCGCCGATGATCCAGTCCAGCGGAATGAACACGTCCTTGCCCCAGGTCGGGCCGTTCATGAAGGCGGCGCCGCCCGGGAAGTGGCGACGGCCGATGGCCACGCCCTCGTGTTCGGTGGGCACCAGCGCGCAGGTGATGCCCAGGTCTTCTTTATCGCCCAGCAGATGCTCGGGATCGTACATCTTGAACGCCAGGCCCAGGATGGTGGCCACCGGGGCCAAGGTGATCCAGCGCTTTTCCCAGCTGACGCGCAGGCCCAGCACGTCGTCGAAACGCTCGCCGGTGCGCGGATGGGTGTAGGAACCGCGGCAGACGATGCCGTAGTCGGGAATGCTGCCGGCATCCGAGCCCGCATAGGGGCTGGTCAGCGCGAAGCAGGGAATCTCCAGACCCTTGGCCAGGCGCGGCAGATAATAATCCTTCTGCTCCTCGGTGCCGTAGTGCTGCAGCAATTCGCCCGGGCCCAGAGAGTTGGGCACCATCACCGATACCGCGGCGGTGCCGCCGCGGGTGGCGATCTTGGTGACCACTTTGGCGTGGGCGTAGTTGGAGAACTCCAGACCGCCGTACTGCTTTTTGACGATCATGCCCAGGAAGCCGTTGTCCTTGATGAATTGCCACACTTCCGGCGGCAGATCCTTCAGCTCGTGGGTGATCTTCCAATCGTCAATCATCGCGCACAGCTGTTCGGTGGGGCCGTCGATGAAGGCCTGTTCTTCCGGCGTCAGCTTGGGATCGGGAAAGGACAGCAGGCGGTTCCAGTCCGGCTTGCCGGAGAACAGGTCGCGATCCCACCAGACCGTGCCGGCGTTGATGGCTTCCTGCTCGGTCTGGGACATCGCCGGCGTGATTTTCTTGAACACGCCGAACACCGGGCCGGTGAACACGGCGCGGCGCAAGGGCGGAAGATTGAGAACGGCGGCGATCACCGCGAAAACAGCCCAGGCCGCCGGCGGCAGCGGGCAATGGAAGACGAACTGGAGCGCGGCTAGCCAGGCGGCCAGCCCCACGGTCCAGGCCAGAACAGGCGCGCGGAAATACGCCAGCGCACCCAGCAGCACGACCAGAACAACGGCAGATATCATTTTGTTTTACCCTCGTGTTGACCCTTCCATTCCGGCGGCAACAGCAAGGGACGCGGCCTTGGTCGACGCGTCCTGCCCTGCGCTCCGGAATCAGCCTTCCATGGGCGCGACCAGGCCAGCCATGACAAAGGGCACGAGGTATTTGACGATCATGTCCGGATCCCGCGCGCTGACGATCTGACTACGAGTGAAGATCTTCAGCACATCGTTGCCGGCGAAGGCATTGAACATGACGCTGAACGCAAGATGCATTCTCCAGGCCAACTGCTCCGTGTCCAGCAAGGGCAAGGCGCGCTGAAACGCGCGACTGTAACGCTGGACGAACACGCTGTACTGCTGGGAGATGGTTTCGCGCAACAGGCGGTGGTTCTCCACCAAGGTGCGCGACAACAGGCGCACGAACATCGCCCCGCCGCGCGACGGGTCCTTGGACAGCGATAGGCAGGGCCGTATGAACGACAGCACCAAGCCTTCCACCGACAGTTTCTCCTCCGAGGCCTCCGCCTCCAGCTTGTCCAGTTCCGCCAGGCAGTCCGCTATCAGCGGGGCCAGTCTGCGCATGAACACGGACTCGAACAACGCGTCCTTGGAGCCGAAGTGGTAATTCACCGCGGCCAGGTTTACCTCGGCTTGCTGGGTGATCATACGCAGCGAGGTCGCTTCGAAACCGTGCTCCACAAACAAGCGTTCTGCAACGTCCAGAATGCGGGTGGCGGTATCGGGGCGGCTTGCTTCCATGTTCTCCAGTGCCTTTTTTGTATTTGCTGGTTTTATGGTCTTGCTCATTTCAGTTTTCGAACAAGCGTTTCAAACTTACGTTTTAATTTGACGAATGTCAAGACATGTCTCGACGGCGCTCGGGCCAAACTCTCAGGGCGGCAACAAAAGCGGCAGTCCGTATTTTAGACTGCCGTTTGAATGAAACACATGTTGAAAGCGTTTAGTCAAGGCCGCGCGCCAAATCCCGCTTCAGATCCTCGACATGCTCCAGGCCCACCGCCACCCGCAACAGGCCTTCGACGATGCCGGCCTTGGACCTGGCTTCCGGCGTGATGCGGGCGTGGGTGGTGGACGCGGGATGCGTAATGGTGGACTTGACGTCGCCCAGATTGGCAGTGCGGGAAATCAGCTGGACCCGGTCCACCACGCGCCAGGCCTCGGCCCTGCCCCCCTTGACCACGAAGGACACCACCGCGCCGCCGCCGGTTTGCTGACGCAAGGCCAGTTCATATTGCGGATGGCTGGCCAGCCCTGGATAAAACACCCGCTCCACCGCCGGCTGCGCTTCCAGCCAGCACGCCAACTCCAGCGCGTTGGCGCTGTGCTTTTCCATCCGCAGATGCAGGGTTTCCATGCCGGAGAGCAAAGCCCAGGCGTTGAACGGCGCCAAGGTGGGGCCGGCGGTGCGCACGTGCAGGTAGATCTGCTCGATCAGCGCGTCGCTGCCCACCACCGCGCCGCCCATCACCCGGCCATGGCCGTCCAGGTATTTGGTGGCGGAGTGCATCACCAGGTCCGCACCCAGTTTCAGCGGCTGCTGCAAGGCCGGGGAACAGAAGCTGTTGTCCACCACCAGCAGGGCCTCATGCTGATGGGCAATAGCCGCGATGGCGGCGATGTCGGCGATTTCCGTCAGCGGATTGGACGGCGTCTCCAGAAACAACAAACGGGTATTGGGCCGCGCCGCGTCGCGCCAGGCTTGCAGGTCGGTGGCGTCGACGAAGGTGGTTTCCACGCCGAACTTGGCCAATAGGCCGGCAAACAGATTGGTGGTGGAACCGAACAGGCTTTGCGAGGACAGGATGTGATCGCCGGCCTTGAGCAGACTCATCATGATGGCCTGGATCGCCGCCATGCCGGTGGCGGTGGCGATGGCGCGCTCGCCGCCCTCCATCAGCGCCAGCCGCTGCTGAAAGGCCGCGACGGTGGGGTTGGTGAAGCGGGAATAGGTGTAGCCGTCCAGTTCGCCCAGGAACATGGCCGCAGCCTGTTCCGCCGAATCGTAGGTGAAGCTGGAAGTCAGATGCAGGCTTTGGCTGTGCTCGCGATAATCGCTGATTTCGCGGCCGCCGCGGATTGCCTGGGTTTCCGGGTGCCAACAGGCTTGTTCGATATTGTCGGATGCCATTGATGTTTCTCTGCGGGTGCTTCTAAGAATTTGTTCACGATCGGCTGCGCGTCATGAGACCTGGCGCGGCGAATACTGCTTCGAAAGGCTCATGCGCCGTGCGCACACTCCGCTTTCCCAGCCGCAAGGCCTTGTCTCGCCTTGCCTCGCGGGAGCATGAACAGGCGCCAAGGATAAGGCCAACGGCCATATTGCCTGAAAATCCGCGGTTTGCTAAATGCCTGCCGGGCATAAAGCCGCCGGCCCGGCGGCATTAGCGCCAGCCGGCGACGGCGGCCGGCTCACTCGATCAGCAGCATATGCGCGCGCACCCAGTCGCGATCCGCCGCCTCGAAGTGCCACCACTCGGTGGCGATGCCGTTGAAGCCGGCCTGGCTCATGCAATGGCGCAACAGCTGACGGTTGGCCACTTGCGCCTCGCTCAGCCTGCCGGTCCGCAGCAGCTCCGCCTCGCGCTGCGGCTGCGCCCGTTCGGTGAAGTCGTCGAAACCGGTGCCCATGTCCAGTTCGCCCCCGTCGGCATCCTCCACGCTCAGGTCCACCGCCATGCCGAAGCTGTGGATCGAACCGCGCGCCGGGTCGGCGACGTAGATGCGCTGCGGCGTGTCCTTGACGATGTCCCACAGCACCCGCTGCACCCGCCCCGGCCTCAGCGCGTCGAAAACCAGCAAATGGAAGCCGGGACGCAGCCGGCGCAGCTCGCGCGCGGCCATGGTCAGGCCTTCGGCCGCGCGGCGGTGCAATAAGGCCGGCGCCGCCTCGCCGTAAAGGTTTCGCCCCACGAAATTGTTGGCGCAGGCATAGCGCAGGTCCAGTCTCACCCCGTCGATGTCCGCTATCGACAGGTATTCCGGATGCGCCGCCAAGTCCTCCATCCCGATCACCGCTTTCATGCTCGCCTCGCTTCCCTCGTCCATCCCCCGGCCCTCATTCCCCCGCCATCTCCCGCGCCAGCCGCTCGGCGCTGCCCAGGGCCAAGGTGAAGCCCAAGGCGCCGTGTCCCAGATTCAGCCACAGATTGGCTGGTCCGCCGGGCGCGCGGCCTATCATGGGCACCCCGTCCGGCGTCGCCGGCCTCAAGCCGGCCCATTCCGCCGCCTGTTCCAGGCGGCCCGCCCGCGGCCAATCTCGCATCACTTGCCGGCGCAAGCCGGCCACGCGCCGCGGGTCCGGGCTTTCGTCATAGCCGACCAGGTCCGCCGCCGCCGCCACCCGCAGACGGCCGCCTATCGGCGCGTACAAGATCTTGCGCTCGAAATCGGTGACGCTGAGTGCGGGCAAACCCTCGCCCGCCGGCATGTCCAGGCTATAGCCCTTCAGCGGGTAGAGCGGCAGCCGCAGGCCCAGTTTGCGCGCCAGCCCCGCGCCGCCGACGCCGGCGGCCAGCACCAGATGCCGGCAAGGCAGAGCGCCTCCGGGCAGCCAAACTTGCCGCACCCGCCCCTGGGCCAGTTCGAAGCCTACGACCTCCTCGCCGAAGCGGAACTCTACGTCCAGACCCTCGTCGCGCATTCTTCGCTGCATGGCCAGGCAGAACAGCCGGCAATCCGCCACCTCCTCATCCGGGGTATGCACCCCGCCGGCCAGCGGCCCGCTCAAGCCGGCCAAGGCCGGCTCCAGCGCGCGGCAGGCGTCCGCGTCCAGCAAGCGCTGGCGCGCGCCCAGCTCGCTCAAGGCCGCCACGCCTTGTCGCGCATGCTCCAGCGCCGCCGCGCCGCGGTACAGCACCAGCTTGCCGTTGCGCCGCCAGGCGAACCCCTCCAGGCCTTCCGCGCGCAGCGCGTCCAACTGCTGGCGGCTGCTTTGCGCCAAACGCCACAATTGGGCGCTGCCGGCGCGGTTGGCCTCGCGGTTGCAGGCGCGGTAGAAGCGCCACAGCCATTGCCACTGGGCCGCGTCCCAACGCGGGCGCAAACGCATCGGCGCGTCCGCGCTCAGCAGCCAGGCCAGCGCCTTGGCCGGCACCCCGGCGTCGGCCAGCGGCGCCACATAGCTGTAGCTTAGCTGGCCGCCGTTGGCGTGGCTGGCGCCGGCCGCCGCTTCGCCGCGCCGTTCCAGCACCGTGACCGGCCAGCCCGCCCGCGCCAGCCGCCACGCGCTGCACAGTCCAATCACGCCGGCGCCCACGATCAGCACCCTCGCTTCGTCCATTCCGCCCCCTCGCAAAGTCCGTCAAACCGCAAAGTCGGCTTTCGACGCCGGGAACCAATCGCCAAGACCTTGGACCGACAGCGGTAGATGACGGACAATTCGCCTGCCGCGAACAAGAACTCAGGATAGCGTAAATGACAAAATCGATCCTCTCCCTTTCCCTGCTGCTGGCCGGCGCGCTGCCCGCCGCCGCGCTGGCGGCCAAGCCCCTGGTCTTTTGCGCGGAAGCCGCGCCGGAAGGCTTCGACCCGGCGATGTGGGACACCGCCTCCACCTACAACATCGTCAAGCCCGTCTTTCAGGGGCTGACCGAATTCAAACGCGGCGGCGTGGCGCTGCGCCCTGGGCTGGCGGAAAGCTGGAGCGTGTCGGCGGACGGGCTGGAATACACTTTCAAGCTGCGCCGCGGCGTCAAATTCCATCAAACCGATTACTTCAAGCCCAGCCGCGACTTCTCCGCCGACGATGTGGTTTTCACCGTCAACCGCTGGATCCGGCCGGAGCTGCCGTTCAACCAGGCGTTCAAGACCCCGCTGACCGGCCCGGACGGCTACGGCCTGGTCAAGCTGATAGACTCGGTGCAAAAGCTGGACCCGAACACCGCCAAGATCCGGCTGAAAGAACGCAACGCCACCTTCCTGACCTTCTTCGCGATGGGCTTCGCCGGCATGCAGTCGGCGGAGTACGCCCAGCAGTTGCTGCAGGCCGGCAAGCCCGCGCAGATCAATCTGCAGCCCATAGGCACCGGCCCCTACCGCTTCAAGAGCTACGCCAAGGATTCGACCGTGCGCTACGAGGCCAACCCCCAGTACTGGGGCGCGCCGCAGAAAACCCGCAGCCTGATTTTCGCCATCGTCACCGATCCTCAAGTGCGCATCCAGAAACTGAAAGCCAATGAATGCCAGGTGGCCGCGGCGGTGCGCGAGGCCGATCTGGACACCTTGAACGCCGACAAGAACATCAAGATCGCCGCCACCGGCGCCAGCAACATCTCCTATCTGGCCTACAATCTGAAACGGCCGCAATTCGCCAAGCGCGAAGTGCGCGTGGCGCTGGACATCGCCATCAACCGCGACGCCCTGTTCAAGGCGATGTTCCCCAAGGGCGGCGCCACCCAGGCGGTCAACCCCTACCCGCCGTCCACCTGGAGCTGGAACCCCAAAACCCGCAATGAATACAACCCGGCCAAGGCCAAGGCGCTGCTGGCCCAGGCCGGCTACCCCAACGGCTTCGCCCTCGATCTGTGGGCGCTGCCGGTGCAAAGGCCGACCAACCCCAACGGTAAGCTGATGGCGCAGATGATCCAGCAGGACTGGGCCAGGATAGGCGTCAAGGCCAATATTCGATCCTACGAATGGGGCGAATACCTGAAACGCGCCGCCGCCGGCGAACACGATGTCTATATGTCCGGCCTGACCAGCAACTCCGGCGATCCGGACGATTTCCTGTGGAACTCGCTGTCCTGCAGCGTCAGCAAGGGCGGCCAGCGCTTTTGCAACCCCGAGTTCGACAAGCTGCTGCTGCTGGGCCGGCAGGCCACCGAGCAGAAGCAACGCGCCCAGTACTATTTGAAAGCCCAGGAGATTTTCAAATACGAGCGCCCCTGGATCACCATGGCCCATTCCCGCATTTACATTCCGCTGCGCAACAATGTGCAGGGTTTCGTGATGAATCCCAACGGCTCTTTCGACTTCGAGGACGTATGGCTCAAATAAACCCAAGCTGGCCGCCCTATTTCGTCAGCCACCGTTATCAGGGCTTGCGGGCCGGCTCCCGCTTGATCGTCACCGCCGCCGTGCACGGCAACGAGGGCTGCGGCACGCTCGCCGTCCGCCGGCTGATGGCGGAGCTGGAACAAGGCGCGCTGGCCTTGCGCACCGGCCGGCTGACCCTGGTTCCGGTGAGCAATCCGCTGGCCTTTCAGTTGGGCCAGCGCGGCGGCGAACGCAATCTGAACCGCCATCTCGCCCCCAGCGACGCGCCGCGCGATTACGAAGACCATGTCGCCAACTGGTTATGTCCGCTGCTGGCGGAGCACGAGGTTTTGCTGGACTTGCATTCCTTCCAGTCCCAAGGCCAGGCTTTCGTGTTCCTGGGACCGCGCGACAACGCCGGCGAGCTGGAGCCCTTCGCCCTGGCCGCGCAAGAAGAAGCGCTGGCGCAAAGGCTGGGCGTGGCCCGCGCGGTGGACGGCTGGCTCGCCACTTACGCGCTGGGCGTGAACCGGCGCGGCAAGACCCCGGACGGCGACGTCCGCTACGGCGTCGGCACCACCGAGTACATGCGCCAACAAGGCGGCTGGGCGCTAACGCTGGAATGCGGCCAACACGACGACCCGGCCGCGCCGCGCGTCGCTTACCAGGCCATCGTCAATACGCTGGCTCATCTGGGCATGATGGACGCGCAGCCCCCCGCGCCCGCGCCTCTGGAGGCGCTCAGCCTGTACGAGGTGGTGGACAAGCTTGACGACGGCGACCGCTTCGCCCGCGACTGGACCAGCTTCGACCCGGTGAGCAGAGGCGAGCTGATAGGCTGGCGCGCCGACGGCAGCCCGGTAACGGCGCTGGACGACGGCCGCATCGTCTTCCCCAACCCCCGCAGCCCTAGCGGCCAGGAGTGGTTCTATCTGGCCCGGGCGTCCTCCCGCTTTTGAGAAGCTGTTGACGATCCGCCACGCGCAGCGAGGCGCGGCCACCGCTTCGAAATGCTCATGCGCCGCATGAGCATTTCACTTTCCAAGACCGGCTCCCAGCGCCATTCTGCACGACTCAGCATTTCCACTTAAGTATTTGTTTTTCATAAAAACCGCCATTTAGGCCAGCACGCCCCCCACCCCAACTGCTACACCGATAAGCACTGCCGCGCGGCCGGCAGCCGCTACCGCGCCCGGTCGTCCCTGGCCGTGCGTCCACCTCAAATCATTCAGCGCAAGGAAGTGAACACCATGAGCCATCTTCCCACGCATCAAACGCTGCCTTATGGCGTCGCCATTCATCAGGCGATCGCCGAAGGCAACCTGGCGCAGATGAAAACCTTGCTGGAGCAAGGCGAGCAGCATCTGCACCAATACGGCGATCTGCACGCCGCCATTGAGCAATTGAAGCTGGAAATCACTCGTCTGGAACGGCGCTGAGCGCCGCGCAGCCCGAGGCATCCCTCACCTTTAGTTTTGGAGGTCTTATGTCAGGCAATACTCAGACTGAAATCGGATTGTTCCCCGTCAGCTACCTCATCGGCAACGATCTGGCGGGCGCGCCGACACTGCTCTTGAACCTGCTGGTGGCGCCCCCCACCCACTCGGTGACCGGCAGCGCCCACGTCGTCAACCAAAGCCTCCACCCGCCGCTGAACCTGCACTCCCATGTTCACGGCCAATACGCCTATCTGGGCGTGGTGCCGACCAGCGAGGGCCGCATCCTGATCTCCGCCCAAGGCCACAACGGCAACACCACCAACTTCAAATTGCACCTGGTGCTCAGCCACGACTGGAAAAAGGGCATCGCCAATTACAGCTATCTCGACGGCTCCACATGGGTGGAGGTGGACAATGTGCCGGCCAAGCTGAACCCGGAACTGAAATCCCGCTATTTCCCGCTGCCGCTGGAACCCGGCCCGGTGATCCTGCCCAATCCGCCCATCATGGCCCTGTACGGCGTGCCGATCCAAAGCGCCATCGCCAGCGGCGACCTGGCCCATATGAAAACCCTGGCCGCTTACGCCAAACAGCAGCTGGACGCCCAGCCGCAACTGCGCAAGGAACTGGATGCGCTGAAGGCGGAAATCACCAAGCTGGACCGCAAATAAGCAGGCGCGCGCGCCGATACCTTCCCATTCGTCAAGGAGTGCTCCATGTCAGCAACAGGATTGTTCCATGTCCGTTACCTCATTTCCCAACCGGTGCTGGGCGCGCCGGTCCTGACCCTGGACTTGCTGGTCGACACGCCGCAGAAAAAGATCAGCGGCCACGCCAGCATCACCCAGAGCGTCAGTCCGCCGCTGCAGTTCCAGGCCAATGTCTGGGGCCATTACAGCCAGGCCAAGCTGGACCCGTCGGCCGAGCATCACATCGTGCTGTCGCTGGAGGGCAGCCCCAGTTCGCCCAATAGCCAGATCGCCGAAACCTTCCATCTGCAAGGCATCCTCGATCAGGACTGGCAGGACGGCCACGCCAGCTATCGCTTCTTCTACCAGGAAGCCTGGCACACCGTCGCGCACGCCATCGTCACCGAAGCACCGGCCGTGCACCCGGAGCCGCGCGCCGGCAGCAAGCCCTATCCGCACCCCATCCCGCTGTACGCCGCCGCGCTGCAACAATCGCGCGTCAGCAGCAATCTGGCGCAGATGAAGTCCTTGGCCGGCCAGGCGGAAGAGCAGCTGAAGCAGCACGACAATATCGAGGCCGCGCTGAAGCAGCTTCATGCTGAAATCGCCCGCCTCGAAGGCAGGCACTAAACCGCCCCGCCTCATCCGCGCTTGTTCAAAGCCCAGGAGCGCCCGCCGGGCGCTCCTCGCCCTCTCTCAAGGACCCGCCCATGCTAGACGACAGCCCCGCCGTCCGCCCTGCACGCTATCTGGACGACGAAGACTTCAAGCGCTACGTCCCGGTGCACGTGGTTTGGGAAATCACCCTGGCCTGCGATCTGAAATGCCTGCACTGCGGCTCCCGCGCCGGCCACCGCCGCCCCAACGAGCTGTCCACCGCCGAATGCCTGGAAGTGATAGACGCGCTGGCGGCGCTGGGCACCCGCGAAATCACCTTGATCGGCGGCGAGGCCTATCTGCGCAAGGACTGGACCCAGCTGATCCGCGCCATCCGCGGCCACGGCATGTATTGCGCGATTCAGACCGGCGGCCGCAATCTGAACCCCGCCCGGCTGCAACAGGCGATAGACGCCGGCCTCAACGGCGTCGGCGTGTCGCTGGACGGCCTCGCGCCCCTGCACGACAAGGTGCGCAATGTGCCGGGCGCTTTCGACAAGGCGGTGGACGCCTTGCGCCGCGCCAAGGCCTCCGGCCTCGCCGTCAGCGTCAACACCCAGATCGGCGCGGCCACCATGCCGGACTTGCCGGCGCTGATGGATCAGATCATCGAGCTGGGCGCCACCCACTGGCAGATCCAGCTGACGGTGGCGATGGGCAATGCGGTGGACAACGACGAACTCTTGCTGCAGCCCTACCAATTGCTGGAGCTGATGCCCTTGCTGGCGCGGCTTTACCGCGAGGGGGTGGAACGCGGCCTGTTGATGAACGTGGGCAACAATATCGGCTACTACGGCCCTTACGAGCGGCTGTGGCGCGGCTTCGGCGACGAGCGGGTGCACTGGAGCGGCTGCGCCGCCGGTCAGACCGTGCTGGCGCTGGAGGCGGACGGCACCGTCAAGGGCTGTCCCTCGCTGGCCACCGTCGGCTTTTCCGGCGGCAATGTGCGCGACATGAGCCTGGACGACATCTGGCACCACAGCGAGGGCATCCATTTCGGCCGGCTGCGCTCAGTGGACGATTTATGGGGTTATTGCCGCGGCTGCTACTACAACGACGTCTGCCGCGGCGGCTGCACCTGGACCTCCCACTCGCTGCTGGGCAAGCCCGGCAACAATCCCTACTGCCATTACCGCGCGCTGGAACTGGAAAAACAGGGCCTGCGCGAGCGCATCGTCAAACTGCAGGACGCCGCGCCGGCCTCCTTCGCCGTCGGGCGTTTCGACCTGATCACCGAGGACATCACCAGCGGCCAGGAAGTCGGCCGCATCAGCCGCAGCGGCCAGGTGATCGCGCTGACTTGGAAAAACAAGGGCAAGGCCACGCCGCGCGAAGGCCGGCCGCCGGCCAAGCTGGCGCTGTGCCGGCAGTGCCAGCAATACATCCACCCCGACGAGACCTGTTGTCCGCACTGCGCGGCCGACGTCGCCGCCGCCGAACGCGATTACCTGCAAGAACAGGCCAGACGCCAGCAGGTGATCAACAATCTGCGCCGCCTGCTGGGTTTGCCGGACGATTAAGACGCCGCGCCGGCGCCGAAACGCGGTTTTATGCCAAAAAACTCGGCGCCGCCGCCACGGCCATCCACTGGCCATAGCTCATTTGACGAAAATCGGTCTACAATCGCGGCTTGCCTAGCCTCACCACGCCGCCATGGGAGCCCGATGCCCGCATGAACCGTTTCGCGCCGTTCGCCCTATCCCCGGAAGCCGTCGCTTCCGCCTTGCCGGGCCCGCGTCATGAGCGATAAGCCGCGCCGCCCGTCGCTGCAGGACATCGCCGACCGGGTAGGCACTTCCAAGATGACGGTCAGCCGTTATCTGCGCAACGCCAGCCTGGTGTCGGACGCCACCGGCCAGCGCATCGCCGGCGCGATGGAGCAACTGGGCTATATCCCCAACCGGGTGCCGGACCTGCTGGCCCGCGCCAAGAGCCGCGCCATCGGCGTGCTCTTGCCGTCCATGTCCAATCAGGTGTTCTCCAGCCTGGTGCACGGCGTCGAAGCCATGACCCGCGAGGCCGGCTACCACACGCTTTACGGCCATTACTGCTACGACATCGAACAGGAAACCCGGCAGGTGGAGCAGCTGCTGTCCTTCCAGGTGGACGGGCTGATCCTGTGCGAAACCGTTCACTCCGAACGCACTTTGCGCATGCTGCAGGTGGCGGCCATCCCGGTGGTGGAAGTGATGGAGCTGCCGACCCAGCCCATAGACCTGGCCGTGGGCCTGGACCATCAGGCCGCCGCCGAGGACATGACCCGGGCCATGATCGCGCGCGGCAAGCGGCGCATCGCCTATCTGGCCGCCCGTCTCGACCGCCGCACCCGCTTGCGCGCCGCCGGCTACCGGGCGGCGATGGAGCAAGCCGGGCTGATCCCGCTGGAGATCCAGACCGAACAACATTCCAGCTTTCAGCTTGGCGGCGAAATGCTGCGCCAGGCCATGGCCTCCGCGCCGGATCTGGACGGCGTGTTCTGCACCAACGACGACATCGCCGCCGGCGCGCTGCTGGAGGCCCAGGCCATGGGCCTGGCGGTGCCGGAGCGCATCGCCGTCGCCGGCTTCAACGCGCTGGACATCGGCGCCGCGCTGCACCCGCGGCTGGCCAGCGTGGTCACGCCGCGCGAAGCGATAGGCCGGCTGGCGGCGCAACGCCTGCTCGGCCGCATCCACGGCCAGCGTTACGCCGATCCGGTCGTGGACCTGGGCTATACCCTGAGCCTGGGCGGCAGCGTCTAAGCCGGTGCCGGAATACGACACCGGCCTCCCCGTAAAATCCCTTAGCAATCAAGCCCTCAAGCGATGACGCCGGTTCCGGATCAAGCCCGGCGCTCAAAACGCTTGCCTGCTCGCCGCAAAGCCGACATATTGTCATCGGCATGATGTTACCGGTAACAATCACGATCCGCCTTCAAACGAAAGCGACAACTCATTGGAGTGGCTTCATGAATTCCACACCACATCAGGTTTACGTGCTGATGGGCGTCTCCGGCTGCGGCAAATCGGCGCTCGCCGCGCGGCTGGCCCAACACCTGACATGCGCCGTGCTGGACGGCGATTTCCTGCATCCGCGCGCCAATATCGACAAAATGGCCGCCGGAACGCCGCTGGACGACGCCGATAGGCTGCCCTGGCTTGCCGCGCTCAGCGACGCCGCCTACGCCATGCAACGCAGCAACGCGCTGTCCATCATCGTCTGCTCCGCGCTGAAACGGCGATACCGCGACCAGCTGCGCGCCGGCAACCCCCAGCTGTCCTTCCTCTATCTGAAAGGCGACTTCGACTTGATCCTGCAACGGCTTCAAGCCCGGCAAGGCCATTTCCAGAAGGCCGACATGCTGGCCTCTCAATTCGCCGCGCTGGAAGAGCCGGGGCCGGACGAGACCGACGTCCACGCCCTGGACATCCGCCCCGAGCTGGACGGCGTCGTCGCCGGCGCGCTGCGCCTGATCCAGTCCCGCCAGGAGCGCTGACATGTCCATCGCAACCCTGGTATTGACCGCGCTGGGCTCGGTCGCTCTGTTGTTGTTGCTGGTGATGAAGGCGCGCCTGCACGCCTTCATCGCGCTGATGCTGGTCTCGATCGGCGCCGGCGTGGCCTCCGGCATGCCGGTGGAGAAAATCGCCGACACCATGCAAAAAGGCATGGCCGGCACGCTGGGCTTCCTCGCCGTGGTGGTGGCGCTGGGCGCCATGTTCGGCAAGATCCTGCACGAAACCGGCGCGCTCGATCAGATCGCCGACCGGCTGCTGAGCCGCTTCGGCGAACGGCGCGCGCATTACGCGCTGGGCGTGGCCGGCCTGGTCTGCGCGTTGCCGCTGTTCTTCGACGTCGCCATCGTGCTGTTGATCGGCGTGGTGTTCGCGGTGGCGCGCCGCACCGGCGGCAATGTGGTCAAGCTGGCGGTGCCGCTGTTCGCCGGCGTGGCCGCGGCGGCGGCCTTCCTCTTGCCCGGCCCCACGCCCATGCTGCTGGCTTCGCAGATGCAAGCCGACTTCGGCTGGATGATTCTGATCGGGCTGGCGGCGGCGATTCCCGGCATGCTGCTGGCCGGACCGCTGTTCGGCAGCTTCATCAGCCGGCACGTCAGCCTGGCGCTGCCGGACGACATCAGCGAGCCGGCTCTGGACCGCGGCCGCATGCCCTCCTTCGCCTTCAGCCTGACCCTGGTGCTGTTCCCGCTGGTCATGGTGGCCTGCAAGACCCTGGGCAGCCATCTGGCCGCGCCGGGCTCGGCCGTCTACCACTGGCTGCAGTTCATCGGCCACCCGTTCAGCGCCATCCTGGCCGCCTGCCTGATCGCCATCTACGGCCTGGCGATCCGCCGCGGCATGGACGCGGAACAGGTCATGCGCATCTGCAACGCCGCACTGCAACCGGCCGGCATCATCCTATTGGTGACCGGCGCCGGCGGCGTGTTCAAGCAGGTGCTGGTGGATTCGGGCGTGGGGCCGGCGCTGGGCAACGCGCTGATCGGCGCCGGCCTGCCCATCGCCGTCGCCTGCTTCGCGCTGGCGGCCGCGGTCAGGGTCATACAGGGCTCGGCCACCGTCGCCTGCCTGACCACGGTGGGCCTGGTGCTGCCGGCCATCGAGACCATGGGCTTGTCCGGCGCGCAGCTGGCGGCGCTGTCCGTCTGCATCGCCGGCGGCTCCATCGTGCTCAGCCACGTCAACGACTCCGGCTTCTGGCTGTTCGGCAAATTCACCGGCGCCGACGAGACTCAGACGCTGAAAACCTGGTCGCTGATGGAGACCATACTGGGCACGACCGGCGCGCTGGTCGGCATGGCGGCCTTCGCCATGCTGTGACGCGCGGCATGCGCCTTGGCAAGCATGGCCGCCGGGTACGATACTCACTGAAACACGCTTGAGTAGCCCACCGCCATGACGGACCCCCTCTGCACCACTCTGCTTGCCTTGCTGGACGACAGCGCGGTCCTGATCGCGCTGTTCGACCCGCAAGACATGCTGCGCTACGCCAACACCGCCTTTCGCCAAAGCTTCTTCCTGTCCCAAGAAGAACACCTGAGTTGGGCGGAACTCATGCGACGAAACTACCGGCAGAAGCAAGGCTCGCGGATAGAAACCGACGATATCGAAGCCTGGCTGCGCTCCGCCTGTTCGCGCCGCGGCAAACTGCCTTACCGCGCTTTCGAGGCCGATCTATGCGACGGCCGCTGGATGTGGATGACGGAAACCATGAGCGCGGACGGCTGGATGCTGTGCCAGGCCAGCGACATCACCGAACTGCGCGCCGACAAGCGCGAACTGCGCCAGGCCCGCGACGTGGCCGTGCGCGCCGCCCAGACCGACCCGATGACCGGCATCAGCAACCGCACCCATCTGATGCAGTTATTGCAACTGCTGTTGCAGCAGCGGCTTCAGCACGCGGCGCCGTCCTGTCTCGCCATTCTCGATCTCGACCACTTCAAGCGCATCAACGACCTGGAGGGCCATCCGGCCGGCGACCACGTCATCTGCGGCTTCGTCCAAACCGCGCGCGCTCAGCTGCGGCAAAGAGACGGCTTCGGCCGCTTGGGCGGCGAGGAATTCATGCTGCTGCTGCCGCAAACCTCGCTGCTGGAGGCCGAGCAATGCTGTGAACGGATTCTCGCCGCCGCGCGGCTGGACCGCCCCCTGGCGGCCAAGCCGGAGCTGGGCTACACCTGCTCGATCGGGCTGACCGAGCTGCGGCCCGACGACGACATCGCCAGCTGCTACGCGCGCGCCGACGAAGCGCTGTACCACGCCAAGGGCAGCGGGCGGGATTGCGTGAGCAGCGTGCGTTAAAACCGGCTCAGTCGGCCGTGGCCAACAGCTCGGACGCTTGCCAGCGCTGGAATCG
This sequence comes from Chromobacterium sp. Panama, assembly GCF_003052555.1. Classification (NCBI taxonomy): domain Bacteria; kingdom Pseudomonadati; phylum Pseudomonadota; class Betaproteobacteria; order Neisseriales; family Chromobacteriaceae; genus Chromobacterium; species Chromobacterium sp. Panama. The sequence continues at coordinate 1,557,213 of NZ_QARX01000001.1, read as the reverse complement.
CCGCTGCGCCGCCGCCACGCTGGACGCGGTCAGCGTCAGGCCGCCGCAAGCCGGCGCCCAGTCTTCCGCGCGCTCCGGCGCGTCGTCGAAGGCCAGCAAATGCGGCGCGCCGCCGGCCGCCATGCCCGCGCCCAGCAACACCGCGCCGTCCGGATTGCCGGCGCTTTCCACCAGGCCCACCCGCCCCTCGTTCAGCAGCATCGGGAAACGATGGCTGGCCGCCACCGCCTGGCGCGCGTCGCGAGCGATCTGCAGCTTGTCCGCGTCGCCGGGCTCCAGCAATACCGGGCATGGCAACGCCGAAGCCAGCTCCCGATGAATCTGACTCTCGATCACGGTGGGCGGCAGCAACACCGCGCTGACCAGATCGCTCAGATACGCCATCTCATTGGGCTGAATCAAGACATGCGCCAAGGGAACGCCCGCGGCCAGGCATCGCAGATAAACCTTTCTTTGCTCCAACAGCGCTTGTCGTCCGCGCCCCGTCGTCGCGACGGCAAGCGGCTGGGCCAACACGCTCCAGCCCGCCTCCCGCGACAGCCAGGCGCTCAGCTGTTCAGCCTGCTCCAGCAAGGCCGGCAGCGGCAAACGCAGCAACAGCAGGCGGCGCGTCCCCGTTCCGGCTATCGCGGCCTGAGTCAGACGGCGGCCGCGCGCCACCGTCTCCCGCGCCCTGTCGTCCGCCATCGCGTCGGCCATCAGTTCCCGCGGCGAGGGCAAACGCAGTAAGCCCATCGGCTCCGCCGTCTGCGCACTATCGGGAACACCGTCCATGCTATCGCTGCCTTCAAAATACATTGTCGCTCTCCATCCTGCGCCTGCCATGCAAGCGGTTCAATTGGCGGCTACGATATTTTTATTGATAATGATTGTCAATTGCATTCTTGTTCCAGACAAGCAAATCGCATAGCCAACCACTCCCTCTTCATCCCTGAGTAGCCCACCGTCTTGCCCGCTTAGTCGCTCTTTCCAAACTTTATCGACCGGCAAGGACAACTCCTTAATCCCAGACCCTTCTCACGACCCAAGCGCTTCAAAAAAACAGTATTCCCCCTATATCCCTAGTCAAAAAATGTGGAATCAATATCATCTGTACGCAATATCACCGTATTGCAATGGATAACGATTATCATTTATATTCGCCCTCGACGCTCAGACGAGCCATCCCCCACCTACCCAGTGGACTCAGGAATAGCGATGAACCAAACCTCACTCGACCCAGCCTATAGCGGCGAACACAATCTGTTGGCCGCCTACCAGGCCGATTCCGCCTTCTTCTTCGCCTCGCCATGCCACACCCTGCTGGCCGAAGGCATCCAGCAAGTGATCACCGACACCGATCCCAGCGCCGCCATCGCCGCCGCGCTGGCCGCCCAGCCGGACCCGGCTCAGGCCGTGGTCGTCGGCGCCATCCCCTTCATGCCGGAACAACAACCGTGGTTGTTCGTGCCGCAACAAGTGCGCCGCGCCGACGCGCTGAGTCAGGATCAGCGCAGCGCCCTGCGCCAGCCCTTGCAAGCCGATTGCCAATTGACGCCGCAGCCGGCGCCGGCCGCTTACTGCCAGGGCGTCAGCGACGCGCTGGCCCGCATCGGCAGCGGCGCGCTGGACAAGGTGGTGCTGTCGCGCACCTTAGAGCTTTCCGCCAAGCAGGCCATAGACCAGCGTCAATTGCTGCTCAATCTGGCCAGCCAGAATCAGCACGGCTACACCTTCGCCGTGCAGCTGAGCGAAGACGGCGCGCCGCGCCGCGCGCTGATGGGCGCCAGCCCGGAACTGCTGCTGGCGCGCTACGGCCGGCAAGTGATCACCAATCCGCTGGCCGGCTCCGCCGCGCGCAGCCCGGACCCGGCGGAAGACCGCCGCCGCGCCGACGCGCTGCTGGAGTCCGGCAAGGACTTGTTCGAGCACAAGCTGGTGATCGACGCCGTGGTCGAGGCGCTGGCGCCGTACTGCCGCGATCTGCAAGTGCCGGCCGGCCCGTCCCTGGTCTCCACCGCCACCATGTGGCATCTGTCCACCCGCATCAGCGGCGAGCTGATCGATCCGGCGGTGGGCTCCTTCGAACTGGCGCGCGCGCTGCACCCCACCCCGGCGGTGTGCGGCTTCCCAGCCGACCCGGCGCGCAGCCTGATCCGCGAGATCGAACCCTTCGACCGCGGCTTCTTCACCGGCATGGTGGGCTGGTGCGACGGCAAGGGCGACGGCGAATGGGCGGTCACCATCCGCTGCGCCGAAATCGCCGAACGCACGCTGCGCCTGTTCGCCGGCGCCGGCATCGTCACCGGCTCGCTGCCGGAAAGCGAATTGGCCGAAACCGCGGCCAAATTCCGCACCATGCTGCGCGCAATGGGCCTGGCCGACCTGGCGGAGGCGGCATGAGCGAGCAACAACTGGACTGGACGCCGTGGCCTGAAGATTTCGCCCGCCGCTACCGCGAGGCCGGCTATTGGCAAGGCCAGACCCTGTTTTCCATGCTGGCGGCCCAGGTCGAGCAGCAGCCGGAAAAGCTGGCGCTGGTGGCCGGCAAGCAGCGGCTGAACTACCGCGAGCTCAAGCTCTACGCCGAGCGCCTGGCCGCCGGCCTGTACGCCCGCGGCCTGCGTCCCGGCCAGCGCGCCGTGGTGCAGCTGCCCAATTGCGCCGAATTCTTCATCGTCGCCTTCGCGCTGTTCCGCCTCGGCATGCTGCCGGTGTTCGCTTTGCCGGCGCATCGCCGCGCCGAAGTGTCCTACTTCTGCCAGCACACCGACGCCGCGGTCTATATCTGCGCCGACCAGCACGCCGGCTTCGACTACCGCGCGCTGGCGGCCGAGCTGCTGCCGCTGGCGCCCTCGCTGCAGCAGGTGATCGTGGCCGGCGACGCCGGCGACTACACCCCGCTCAACAGCCTCTACCTGATGGACCAGCCCTTGCCTGCGGAGCCGGACCCCAGCGGCCTGGCCTTCTTCCAGCTCTCCGGCGGCAGCACCGGCGTGCCCAAGCTGATTCCGCGCACCCATGACGACTATCTGTACAGCTTCGCCGCCAGCGCCGAGATCTGCGGCCTGAGCCGCGACAGCGTCTATCTGTGCGTGCTGCCGGCCGGCCACAACTTCCCGATGAGCTCGCCCGGCAGCTTCGGCGTCTTCCACGCCGGCGGCACCGTGGTGCTGGCCTCCGGCCCCAGCGTCGACGAATCCTTCGAGCTGATCGAGACCGAGGCCGTCACCATCGCCGCCCTGGTGCCGCCGCTGGTGCCGCTGTGGCTGGACGCCGCCGCCAAGCAGCCGGGCAAGCTCGCCAGCCTGCGCCTGCTGCAAGTGGGCGGCGCCAAGTTCGGCCCCGAGCTCGCCGCCCGCGTCGAGCCCGCGCTCGGCTGCAAGCTGCAGCAGGTCTTCGGCATGGCCGAAGGCCTGGTCAACTACACCCGGCTGGACGACGGCCCGGAGCAGGTGCTGAACACACAAGGCCGGCCGATCAGCGCCGACGACGAAGTGCGCATCGTCGACGACGAGGACCAGCCGGTGGCGCCGGGCGAAGTCGGCCACCTGCTGACGCGCGGCCCCTACACCATCCGCGGCTACTGGCGCGCCGCCGACCACAATCAGCGCGCCTTCACCGCCGACGGCTTCTACCGCACTGGCGACCTGGTGAGCATGAACGCCGACGGCTATCTGACGGTGGAAGGCCGCGCCAAGGACCAGATCAACCGCGGCGGCGAGAAAATCTCCGCCGAGGAAGTGGAAAACCACCTGCTGGCCCACCCGCTGGTGCGCGACGTCGCCATCGTGGCGATGAGCGACCCCTATCTGGGCGAGCGCTCCTGCGCCTTCATCATCCCGCGCGAGCAACAGGCGATCCGCCTGCCCCAGGTGGCCGCCTTCCTGCGCGAGCGCGGCCTCGCCGCCTACAAGATTCCGGACCGGCTGGAGCTGGTCGACACCCTGCCGCAAACCAGCGTCGGCAAGGTCAGCAAGAAAACCCTGCGTCAGATGCTGGAACAGAAACTGGCCGCGCAGTCCACCCAAAGGTCACAAGCATGAGCATTCCCCGCATCGCCCCCTACGCCATCCCGTCGCAACTGCCGGACAACCGCGTCAACTGGACGGTGGCGCCGCAGCGCGCCGCGCTGCTGATCCACGACATGCAGGAATACTTCCTGGATTTCTATGACCGCGAGGCCGAGCCGGTGGCCACCGCGCTGCGCAATATCGCCGCCATCCGCGCGCGCTGCCGCGAGCTGAACATCCCGGTGTTCTACACCGCCCAGCCGGCGGAACAGGCCGACAGCGACCGCGGCCTGCTCAACGATATGTGGGGCCCCGGCCTGCCGGCGCGCCCGGAACGCCATCCCATCGTGGCCAGCCTGAGCCCGGCCGCCGACGACACCGTGCTGACCAAGTGGCGCTACAGCGCCTTCCAGCGCTCGCCCTTCCTCAATCTGCTGCGCCAGCAAGGCCGCGACCAGCTGATCATCTGCGGCATCTACGCCCACATCGGCTGCATGAGCACCGCGCTGGACGCCTTCATGTACGATATCCAGCCCTTCTTCGTCGCCGACGGCCTGGCCGACTTCTCCGCCGACCGCCACGCGATGGCGCTGGAATACGTGGCCCAGCGCTGCGGCGTGACCCTGGACAGCCAGCGCCTGCTGGGCCAGCTGGACCAGCAGGCCGCACCGGCCAGCGCCGCGCCCAGCGCGGAAGCGCTGCGCGCCGCCATCGCCGAACTGCTGCAGCAGCCGGCCAGCGACATCGGCCTGGACGACAATCTGCTGGACTGGGGCCTGGACTCCATCCGCCTGATGAGCTTGCTGGAACAATGGCGCGCGCTGGGCGCGGAAATCGACTTCATCGAACTGGCGCAACAACCTACCGTCAACGCCTGGCAGGCGCTGCTGGCGCGCCAGCTGGACGGGGCCGCCGCATGAGCGCCAGCTACCCGGAATTCCACGGCCGGCTGGCCGTGGTCAGCGGCGCGGCCCAGGGCATAGGCGCGGCGCTGGCGCGCTCGCTGGCGGACCAGGGCTGCCGCGTGGCGGCGCTGGACCTGCGCGCCGACGGCCTGCAACAGCTGGCGCTCCACGCGCCGGCCCACGCCGACGGCCGCATCATCCCGCTGCCGCTGGACATCCGCGACGGCGCGGCGGTGGAACAGGCGGTGGCCCGCATCGAAGACGAGATCGGCGCCATCGACATGCTGGCCAATGTCGCCGGCGTGCTGCGCCTGGGCACGGTGGAACAGCTCAGCGACGAGGACTGGCTGCAAAGCTTCGCCGTCAACACTCACGGCGTGTTCTTCCTCAGCCGCGCGGTGGCGCGGCGCATGCAGGCGCGCCGCCGGGGCGGCATCGTCACCGTGGGCTCCAACGCCGCCGAAGTGCCGCGCACCCAGATGGCGGCCTACGCCGCGTCCAAGGCCGCCACCACCCAGTTCAGCAAATGCCTGGGCCTGGAGCTGGCCGAGTTCGGCGTGCGTTGCAACATCGTGTCGCCCGGCTCCACCGACACCGCGATGCAGCGCCAGTTGTGGAGCGACGACGCCATCCCGCCGGCCATCTTGCAAGGCTCGCTGGAGCAGTACCGCACCGGCATCCCGCTGCAACGCATCGCCGCGCCGCAGGATGTGGCCAATGCCGCGCTGTTCCTGCTGTCGGATCAGGCGCGCCACATTACGCTGCATAATCTGTACGTGGACGGCGGCGCGACGCTGGGGATCTGAGAACCTGTTTACGATCTGCTGCGCGTCGGCGATACGGCGTTGAAACCGGATTCGAAATGCTCATGTACCGTATGTACACTCCGCTTTCTCAGCCGTTTTCGCCTTGTCTCACCTTAGCTCGCGAGATCGTAAACAGGTTCTGAACACCGATTCACGATCCGCAAAGAAAAACGGGCAAGACCATTGGTCTTGCCCGTTGTCACGTCGCCGCGCCAAGCGCGGCGCGGCTCCGGCCCAGCGGATCAGTTCACCGGGCAGCGGTTGGCGGCGCGGTAATCCACCACCTTGATCTTGCCGCTGACGATGTCCTTGCGCGCCTGCAGAATCTTCTTCTCCATCTCAGGCGTGATCAGCGAACGGTTGTGCGGGTCCAAGGCCCAGTCCACGCCGTTTTCCTTCAGGCCCATCAGCTTGACGTCCGGCTTCCACGCGCCGTTCTTGGCGTCGCGCATGGTTTCGTACACCGCGTTGTCCACGCGCTTGACCATGGAGGTCAGCACCACGCCCGGCTGCAGATAGTTCTGATTGCTGTCCACGCCGATGTAGAACTTCTTGGCGCCCTTGGCCGCCTGGATCACGCCCATATTGGACAGCGCCGCCGCGGCGAACACCACGTCCACGCCGCGATCGAACTGGCTCTTGGCCAATTCCCCGCCGCGCGCCGGGTCGTTGAAGGCGGCGTGGGTGGTGCCTATCATGTTCTGCATCACCACCGCCTTGGGATTGGCGTACTTGGCGCCCTGGGCGTAACCGCAGCCGAACGCGCGGATCAGCGGCACGTCCATGCCGCCCAGATAGCCCACCTTGCCGCTCTTGGACTTGAGCGCGGCGGCCATGCCCACCAGGAAGGAGCCTTCCTGCTCCTTGAAGGCGATGCTCTGCACATTCGGGCCCTTGGCCACCGAATCCACCAGGGTGAACTTCACCTTGGGGAATTCCTTGGCCACGGTCTCGATGGACTGGGTGTAGGCGAAGCCCACCGCCACCACCAGGTCGGCGCCCTTGCGCGCCATATTGCGCAGCATCTGCTCTTTCTGAGCGTCGTTGCTGACCTGGCCTTCGCGGTAGTTGATGTGGAATTCTTTCTTGAAACGTTCGGCGCCGTTGAATGCCGCTTCATTGAAGCTCTTGTCGAACTTGCCCGCCTGATCGTAGATCACGGCGACAGTGAAATCCTTGGCTGCAACCGGGCCTGCCAGCAAGATGGCAGCGGTTGCGCCTGCGATGTGTTTCAGCGCAAACGTCATGTTTTATCTTTTCTATGTGGATTACAGGCGATGCGACAGCGCCGCGGGCGGCGTTGCCGGCGCTTCAAGCGAAAGACGGAGGGGGAAACCGAGTGGACCGCGGCTGCCGGAGCAGACGGGACGAAACAGAACCACGCCGCTGCGAACCGCAGCGGATACAACGCGCCAATTGAAGCTGCCGGATTGTAGGCAGCCCGCCGCCGGCTGTAAACCGGCGTGGCCGAATCCTGCAACAACAGGTCGAAAAACGGACAGCGCGCCGTATGAGAGGCGGCACGGTGAGTGCGGCTTCGAAATGCTCATATACCAAACGTACATTCCGCTTTCTCAGCCGCGACACCTTGTCCCGCTCCCGCTCGCTAGACTTTGAACAGGCTCTGAAAACTAGGGCGACGGGCCGTCGGCAACGCTCAACACACGCTCAGCGCGGAAACAGCTGGCCGATGTCCTTGGCCTCCCAGTGCGGGAAGTATTTGCGCACCAGCGCGTTCAACTCCAGCTCGAAGGCGCGCAAGCGCTGCAATTCGTCCTGAGGCGCGGCCGCCTGCTCCGTCCTGGCCGCCGTGATCATGCCGGCGCCGGCGGTGGCGTTGCTCAGCCGGTCGATCACGATGAAGCTGCCGGTGCCGCGGCAGGCGGCGTAGGCGTCTATCACCGCCGGCGCGTTCAGGCTGATCCGGCACAGCGCGATCTCGTTCAGGTGCAGCGCCTCGGCCGGCTTCTGCTCCAGCGTGTTGACGTCCACCTGGTGCAGGATGGCCTCCACCCGGCCGGTGACGAATTTGCCGGCCAGCTTGAAGCCGTACTCCTTGCCGGCGCGCAAGGGCGCGTCCTGCATCCACACCAGATGCGCGTCCAGGCTGGACGCCACCGCCGGCGGCGGCTGATCGGCGCGCACCAGCATATCGCCGCGCGACACGTCGATCTCGTCTTCCAGCGTCAGCGTGATCGCCTCGCCGGCCCCGGCCGCGGCCAGTTCGCCCTCGTAAGCCACCACGGCCTTGACCCTGCTGCGGCGGCCGGACGGCAGCGCCAGCACCTCGTCGCCGGGGCGGATCTCGCCGGCGGCGATGGTGCCGCAAAAGCCGCGGAAGTCCAGATTGGGCCGGTTCACGTACTGCACCGGCAAGCGGAAGCCTTCCAGCGCCGCGTCGCTGCGCACTTCCACCGTTTCCAGCAACTGCATCAGCGTCGGCCCCTGATACCAGGGCGCGCCCTCGCCGCGGCTGACCACATTGTCGCCGCGCAGCGCGGAGATCGGCACAAAGCGGATGTCCGGAATCGCCAGGCCCTCGGCGAAGGCCAGATACTCGTCGCGAATGCGCTCGAACACCGCCGGGTCGTAATCCACCAGGTCCATCTTGTTCACCGCCACGATCACATGACGGATGCCCAGCAGGCTGACGATGAAGCTGTGGCGGCGGGTCTGGGTCTGCACCCCGCGCCGCGCGTCGATCAGAATGATGGCCAGATTGCTGGTGGACGCGCCGGTGGCCATATTGCGGGTGTACTGCTCATGGCCCGGGCAATCGGCGATGATGAACTTGCGCTTGTCGGTGCTGAAATAGCGGTAGGCGACGTCGATGGTGATGCCCTGCTCGCGCTCCGCCTGCAAACCGTCCACCAGCAAGGCCAGGTCTATCTCCTGATCGGTGGTGTTGTATTTCTTGGAGTCGCGCTCTATCGCCGCCAGCTGATCCTCGAAGATCAGCTTGGAATCGTGCAGCAGCCGGCCGATCAAGGTGGACTTGCCGTCGTCCACGTTGCCACAGGTGATGAAGCGCAGCAGATCCTTGTTTTCGTGCTGGCGCAGGTATTCCAGGATGTCGCCGGCGATCAGATCGGATTGGTGGGTCATCAGAAATATCCTTCCATCTTTTTCTTTTCCATCGAACCGGCGCTGTCGTGGTCTATCACCCGGCCCTGACGCTCGGAAGTGCGGGTCAGCAGCATCTCCTGAATGATGTCCGGCAGCGTGGCCGCCTGCGATTCCACCGCGCCGGTCAGCGGATAACAGCCCAGGGTGCGGAAGCGGACGCGGCGGGTTTCAATGCTCGCCTTCTCCGCCGGGCTCAGATAATCCAGTATCCGCTCGTCGTCTATCATGATCAGCGTGCCGTCGCGCGCTATCACCGGCCGTTCGGCGGCGAAGTACAGCGGCACGATCTCGATGTTTTCCAGGAAGATGTATTGCCAGATATCCAGCTCGGTCCAGTTGGACAGCGGGAACACCCGTATGCTCTCACCCTTGTCTATCTTGCTGTTGTAGATGTTCCAGAGCTCGGGCCGCTGGTTCTTCGGGTCCCAGCGGTGGTTGCGGTCGCGGAAGGAATACACCCGCTCCTTGGCCCGGCTTTTTTCCTCGTCGCGGCGAGCGCCGCCGAAGGCGGCGTCGAAACCGTATTTGTTCAAAGCCTGCTTCAGGCCCTCGGTCTTCATCACGTCGGTGTGCTTGGCGCTGCCGGCGGTGAACGGATTGATGCCGGCGTCCACGCCCTCCTGGTTGACGTGGACGATCAGATCCCAGCCATACTCTCGCGCCTGCTTGTCGCGCAGCGCGATCATTTCCTTGAACTTCCAGGTGGTGTCCACGTGCATCAAGGGAAACGGCGGCTTGCCCGGCGCAAACGCTTTCTTGGCCAGATGCAGCATCACCGCCGAATCCTTGCCTATCGAATACAGCATCACCGGGTTTTCGAATTCCGCGGCCACTTCGCGAATGATGTGGATAGACTCCGCTTCCAACTGCTTGAGGTGAGTCAGCCTCTGTTGACCGATGTTCATGCTTCCTGCCCATCCTGTAGATGCGCTCAAATCTACCGAAAGCCCATCGGCGCATCAAAACCGATGGGTTATATCAATATGCTCTTAGCAAATCAACAATTAGTCCAAAGGGCAATAAGAACGCCAGGACGGACGCTGCGGAATCTTCGGCCCACGCGGCAATAACTGTCTACATTAGTACAAATACGCAAGCCGCACGGAGACAGCGATGAGCCCCGCCGCAGAGCCGGAATACCAAATCGTCGCCACGCTGCACTGCCCGGACGGCCTGTCGGTACTGCTGGCCAGCCGCGACGGCGCGGCGCTGGCGTTGGTGGAGTCCGCGTCCGAGCTGCCGGACGCGCCGCCGCGCCCGGCCTTCCGCCATCCCTTGCTGCAAGCCTGGCAGGGCCAGGCCCGCCTGGACGGCAAACCCTACGCCGTCTACCGGCAGGACACGCTGCAGCCCTTGCGTCTGAAGGCGCTGGCCGCGCTGCCGCTGGCCGAGCGCATCGGCCTGGCCTGCGACATCCTGGAGCCGCTGATCCACCTGCACGCCAGCGGCAAATGCCTGGGGCGGCTCTATCCCGAAACTGTGCTCGCCGACATCCACCAGCGCGTCGCGCTGCTGGGCGAACACGCCTGCCAGGCCTTGAACCCGGAACGGCTGCGCCAAGAGCTGTCTCAGGCCGAACAACTGCTGCGCTGGCTGATCAGCGCCGGCGCGCCGGAACGGGACTGCGATCCGGAGCTGGAGCAATGGCTGGACGCGCTGCGCGACCTGGCGGCCGACGCCGGCGCCTGTCGCCGCGCGCTGGCCGGGCTGCAGGACTGGTTGGCCCGCCATCAACGCTTCAACCGCCAGGAAGGCGGCCGCGCCGCGCTGGACCACTTGCTGCAACGCATGCGCCACGCGCCGGACTTTCCGGCGCTGTCCCAGGCCATCGCCGCCATCAACAAGAGCAACAACGCCGACAGCGAGCGCCTGCAAGCGCTGTCCAGCGCCATCCTCAAAGACGTGTCGCTGACCAATAAGCTGCTGAAAGTGGTGAATTCCGCCAATTTCAGCCAGTACGGCGGCGCGGTCAGCACCATCTCGCGCGCCATCGTGATCCTGGGCTTCGACACCATACGCAATCTGGCGCTCAGCCTGCTGCTGTTCGAACACCTGCACAACCGCGCCCACGCCGACGAGATCCGCGACGTGGCGATCAAGACCCTGTTCACCGGCCTGCTGGCCCGCTCGCTGGCACCGGCCTGCGGCGTGCGCGAGGCGGAAGAAGCCTTGATTTGCGGCATGCTGCAAAACCTGGGCGAACTGCTGTGCGTCAACTACTTCCGCGACGAGTACCGGCAAATCCAGACGCTGATCGCCGCCGGCGCCGGCGTCGACCAGGCCGCGCACCAGACGCTGGGCGCTCATTACGCCGACCTGGGCGCCGCCACCGCCGCCTTGTGGCGTTTTCCGGAACGGATTCTGACCGGCATGGAACCGATGCCGGCCGGCGCGGTGCGCCAGCCGCAAACCGGCGAGATGCGGATGAAGGCGCTAAGCTCGCTGTGCCGCGAACTGGTCTGCCAACTGACCCAGAGCGGCATCGACCAGGCCGACGCCAGCCGCAAGCTGCTGCAACGCTACAGCCGGGCGCTGGCGCTGGAGTGGGCACCACTGGAGCGGGAACTGGCGCAGGCCCAAACCCAGCTCACCACCTATCTGGCGGAACTGGGCCCGGAAGCCGGCCAAGGCCCGCGCTCGCAGGCCTTGCGCCAGGCCAGGCTGGACAAGAGCGCGCCGCCGCCCAGCCCCGCCGCGCCGCCGCCGCCCGCGCCGGACCCCACCCGGCTGCAGGCCACCGCTGGCTCCGCCGGCCGGATCGCCGTGCTGTCCGCCGGCGTGCAGGACATCACCAACACCCTGCTGGGCGATTACAAGCTCAACGACCTGCTGCGCATCATTCTGGAAACCATGTACCGCGGACTGGGCTTCGACCACGCGCTGATCTGCGCGCGCAGCGGGGCCGATCTGCCGCTGCAGGCGCGCTTCGGTTTCGGCGAAAAAGTGGAGTTGCTGCTGCCGGCGCTGCGCGCCGACATCGACAGCGGCGACAGCCTGTTCCGCAAGGCGCTGGAACGCAACGCCGACATGCTGATAGACGACATCGACGCGCCGGCCATCGCCCAGCACATCCCAGCCTGGTTCCGCCAGATGGGCGTCGCCCATACCTTTGTGCTGCTGCCGCTGTCCTTGGACAAACGCAAGCTGGGCATACTCTACGGCGACCGCCGCCAGGCGGGCTCGCTGGCCATCGCGCCGGAGCAGCTCAGCCTGCTGAAGACGCTGCGCAATCAGGCCTTGCTCGCCATCCGCCAACAGCCCGCGCGCTAAGAAGCTGTTTACGATCTGCTGCGCGTCGTGAGACGTGGCAAGGTGAGCGCCGCTTCGAAATGCTCACGCCCCCCTTGTACACTCCGCTTTCTCAGCCGCAACGCCTTGTTCCGCTCTGGCTCGCGAGAGGTTGAACCGGCGCTAAACCACCTCGCCGGCGAAACCGTCCAAGGCCTCCAGCAGGCGATCGATGTCGGCGAACTCCGCGTCCGGACACAGCAGCAACATATTGTGGAAGGGCGTGATCAGGAAACCGCGGTTGAGCAGGTAAAGATGGATCACCCGCTCCAGTTCCTCGTCCAGCATCGCCCCCGCCTCGCTGCCGTTGCGCGGCGGACGCGGGGAAAACTGGAACTCGCAGCGCGCGCCGACGCGGCTCACGCACCACGGCAGCCGCCAGCGTTCTATCCAGTCCTGCAAACCGTCCGCCAGATGCTGGGCCAGCGCGAACATCCGCTGATAGGCGGCGTCGCTCATCACCTCGGCCAGGTTGGCGCGCATCGCCGCCGCGGCCAGCATATTGCCGCTCAAGGTGGTGCCGATGCCGGAATGGCCGGGCGCGGCCGCGCGCTTGGCGCGCTGCGCCCGCTCCGCCAGCTCGGCGCTGAAGCCGTACACCGCGCACGGCAGGCCGCCGCCCAGCGGCTTGCCCAACACCAGCGCGTCCGGCTTCAGGCCGTAGGCCGCGCCGTAGCCGCCCGGCCCGCTGCTGATGGTGTGGGTTTCGTCCAAGAGCAGATAGCTGCCGTAGCGGCGGATCAAATCCTGGGCCTCGCTCCAGTAACCGGGATCCGGCAACACCATGCCGATATTGGTCATCACCGGCTCGGCCAGCACGCAGGCCGCCCGCTCGTCGCTGAGGGCCCGCTCCAGCGCTTCCAGATCGTTGAACTCCACCACCCGGGTATGCGCGGCCGGATCGTGGACCTGGCCCAGCAGGCTGGCGCGCCGCCTGGGCCGGCCGTCGACCAGATCGACGAAGGCATCGTCCACCGTGCCGTGGTAACAGCCGTTGAACACGACGACCTGGTCCCGGCCGCTAGCGGCGCGCAGCCAGCGCAGCGCGAAGCGGTTGGCGTCGCTGGCGCTGAGGGCGAACTGCCAGTGCGACAGACCGAAGCGCCGCGCCAGTTCCTCCGCCACCCAGACCGCGTCCGGCGACGGCAGCATGGCGGTCAGGCCGCGCGCCGCCTGTTCGGCGATGGCGCGCGCCACCGGCTCCGGCGAATGGCCGAACATCGCGCCGGTGTCGCCCAGGCAGAAATCCAGGTATTCATGGCCGTCCACGTCGCGCAGCCGCGCGCCCCGGCCCTCTTCCACATAGAGATTGAAGGGAGTGGACCAGTCCGCCATCCAGTGCAAGGGCGCGCCGAACAGCAAATGCTCGCCGCCGGCGGCGGACAGCTGCCGCGAACGCGGGCGCCGCTCGGAAAACATCGCCAGTTCCTGCCGGTGCAAGGCCTGGGCCTTGTCGAAATCGATGCCGTGACGCAAAGCCATGAAGCTCTCCTTGAAGGGGAAGACTGCGCGTCAGTATATCCAGATGCCGTCGACGGCGGCAGCGGCGCCGGCCCTCCCCGGCACAAGGAACAGCCTGAATGCGACGAAGCCCGGCCGAGGCCGGGCTTCGTCAGCGCCGCGATGGCGGCTTTCACAAGGGCAGATGGCCTGCCAGAGCGTTGATTTTTTGCAGCGCGCGGCGGAAGCGGCTGTGAGCGCGGGACACGGTGGACTCGCTGATGTCCATTTGCTGGGCGGCGAAGTAGCCGGTCATGCCCTCCACCTCCATCAGCCACACCGCTTCGCGCGAGCGTTTTTTCAGGCCGATCAGATCGGCCACCTGGTTGAAATCGTCAAGCTTCATCGCGCTGTTCTCCTCAGGCGTTCGCCTTCGCATCATGACAGTCCATGCAGTGGGCGGCTTTCTCGACAATGACGTGGCCGCGCGTTTCGCGCGACATTACCAGTATAGAGGCTTGCAAAAAAAATGCAGGCAGCGCTCCGTGTAAATACGCAGTCGCCGCCTATTGCGCTGGCGTGGACGCAACAGGCCTCAAGCCTGCCGCATCCAGCGCAGCACGCCGCCGGCGGCGGCGCGCCCGGTGGAGAAGCAGGCGGTCAGCAGATAACCGCCGGTGGGCGCTTCCCAATCCAGCATCTCGCCGGCGCAGAACACGCCGGGCATCGCCTGCAACATCAGATTGTCGTCCAACGCGCCGAAGGTCACGCCGCCGGCGGTGCTGATCGCCTCGTCCAGCGGCCGCGGCGCCAGCAAGCGCAACGGCAAGGCCTTGATGCCCTCGGCCAGCTTGGCGGGGTCGTTGAACACGTCCTTGTCCAGGCATTCGCGCAGCAAGCCCATGCGCACGCCCTTCAGACCCAAGCGGCTTTGCAAATGGCTGGACATCGAACGCGAACCCCGCGGCCGCGCCACTTCGCCCAGAATGCGCTGCAAGCTCCAGTCCGGCATCAGGTCCAGATAACACAAGGCCGCGCCGCTGCGCGCGATTTCGTCGCGGATGGCGCCGGAGCAGGCGTAAATCAGATTGCCCTCCACGCCGCCGGCGGTGATGACGAACTCGCCGCGGCGGCTGAACGGATGACCGACGGCCGGATGGAACTGCAAGGTCACCGATTTCAACGGCGCGCCGGCGAACTTGTCGGCGAAATACTCGCTCCAGCCGGCGTCGAAGCCGCAGTTGGACGGCTGCAGCTTGGACACCTCCACGCCGCGCTCGCGCAGCATCGCCGCCCAGCTGCCGTCCGAACCCAGCTTGCGCCAGCTGCCGCCGCCCATGGCCAGCACCACGGCGTCGGCCTCGGCCAGGCGCTCGCCGTCCGGCGACGACAGCCGCAGGCGGCCGCGCTCGTCCCAGCCCAGGAAACGATGGCGCACGTGGAAGCTCACCCCCGCCTCGCGCAAGCGCGTCAGCCAGGAGCGCAGCAGCGGCGCCGCCTTCATTTCCTTGGGAAACACCTTGCCGGAACTGCCGATGAAGGTTTCTATGCCCAGGCCGTGCACCCAGGCGCGCACATGTTCGCCGTTGAACACGTCCAGCATGGGCCGCAACTCGGCGCTGTGAGCGCCGTAGCGCTGCACAAAGCTGGCGTGGGGCTCGGAATGGGTGATGTTCATGCCGCCCACGCCGGCCAGCAGGAATTTGCGGCCGACCGACGGCATCGCGTCGTAGACATCGACCCGCACGCCCGCCGCCGCCAGTTGCTCGGCGGCGGCCAGGCCGGCCGGCCCGCCGCCGATGATGGCTACGCGGCGTCCGCTTGTGTCACCCATATACTGCGCTCCTTGAAATCCATGGTGAAGAATGCGCCCAAACTGCGGCGAGGGCGGGATTTTCACAGAAAACCGCCGCAAACCCAAGCCTAATCGTTTTAACTATAAGTTTGATTTAAACCAACATTCCTACGTCATCAAATCACTACCATCGCGCTGCGACCCATTTCAATAAACCTATAGCGGCAATCGCGCGATTCTACAAACACACCGGGAGAACGGACCCTCCGTCCGCACACGCATGCGCAAATTTTCCGATTGGCCGATCTGGCTGAAACTGACCATGGCGGTATGGTGCTGCCTGGTCCTGGCCTGGAGCGGGCTGATTGCCTGGGAAACCAGCGTCAGCCGGGACATCGCCGTGGAACAGGCGCAAGACCTGGCCCACAGCATGAATGAAATGACCATGGCCGGGCTCACCGGCATGATGATTACCGGCACCGTGGGCCAACGCGACGTTTTTCTGGACCAGATCAAGGAACTGTCCGCGGTGCGCGATCTGAGAGTGATCCGCGCCCCGGCCGTCAGCAAACAGTTCGGCCCCGGCAACGCCGGCGACAAGAATCTGAACGGCGACGCGGTGGAGCAACAGGCGCTGCGGGACGGCAAGCCTCATATCCGGATTGAATCCACGCCGGCGCTGGGCGAACATCTGCGCGTGGTCTATCCGGCGCTGGCCTCGCGCAACTATCTGGGCAAAAACTGCATGATGTGCCACCAGGTGGCGGACAAGACGCCGCTGGGCGTGGTCAGCATGCGCGTCTCCCTGGAGAAGCCTTACGCCTCGGTCAGCCGTTTCCGCGATCAGAGCATTCTGTTCGCCATCCTGGCTTCCCTGCCCCTGATGGCGGTGGTCTTCCTGCTGGCGCGCCGCCTCGTCACCCGCCCGCTGCAGGCGATGTCGGCCGGGCTCGCCGAACTGGCCCAGGGCGAAGGCGACCTGACGCGACGGCTGCCGGTGCGCAGCCGCGACGAAATCGGCGACACCGCCTTGCGCTTCAACCAGATGCTGGCCGCCATCGCCGAGCTGGTGCGCCACGTCGGCGCCTCCGCCGGCGCGGTGTCCCAGTCCTCGCGCCAACTGGCCGACGGCGCAGCCCACCTGGCGGAAAGCTCGCACAGGCAAAACCGCCAGTCCCAGTCCGCCGCCGGCGCGGTGGAGCAGCTGGCCAGCCATATCGGCGAAATCGCCGGCAAGGCCGAGGACGTCAGCGCCGAAGCCGACCAGAGCCTGCAACGCTCCGAAGACGGCCGCGCCAGCCTGAGCCAGCTGCAACGCGAAGTCAGCCAGGTGGAGCAGGCGGTGCGGCTGATGGCGCAGGCGGAAACCGAGCTGGCCAGTTCCACCTCCAGCATCACCAATATGACCAAGGAAGTGCGCGAGATCGCCGAACAGACCAATCTGCTGGCGCTGAACGCGGCGATCGAGGCCGCGCGCGCCGGCGAACAGGGCCGCGGCTTCGCGGTGGTGGCCGACGAGGTGCGCAAGCTGGCGGAGAAATCGGCCCGCTCCGCCAGCGAGATCGACGCCGTGACCGGCGCGCTCAACCAGAAAACCGACGCGGTGCGCGCCGCGGTCAACGCCGGCCTCAGCTCGCTGGCCGCCAGCCGCCAGTCCGCCGACAGCGTGTCCAGCGTGCTGGACGCCGCCAATCAATCGGTGGCCGAGGTGCGCCAGGGCCTGCGCCAGATCGTCGCCGTCACCGAGCAGCAGCGCGCCGCCAGCCAATCCGTGACCGGCAGCATAGACGCCATCGCCGAAATGGCGCAGACCAACGATCAGGAGATCGGCCAAACCGTGAACGCCGCCGAACAACTGGAACAATTGGCCCAGCGGCTGACGGAATCGGTGTCGCGCTTCACCGTGTGAATCCAACTTCATGGAGCCGCCAGTCAATTTCGGCCCCGTTCGCGCGGGGCCTTCGCCTTCTTGCGAGCCGGAGCCGAAATAAATCCGCCGGCGGCGGATATCCGATTTGGCCGTTGGCCGCCGGCCTGTTACACTCGCAGCCCGATACCGTAATACGCCAAGTCATTGTGAAAAAAGCCGCTTTCTCCACCCTGCCCCTGTCCGCCGCCCTCTTGTCCAATCTGGACAGCCTGGGCTACCACAGCATGACCGCCATCCAGGCGGCCAGCCTGCCGGCCATTCTGGACGGCCAGGACCTGATCGCCCAGGCCAAGACCGGCAGCGGCAAGACAGCGGCTTTCGGACTCGGCATCCTGGCGCGCTTGAACCCGCGCTGGTTCGGCGTGCAAGCGCTGGTGCTCTGCCCCACCCGTGAGCTGGCCGACCAGGTAGCGCAGGAAATCCGCCGGCTGGCGCGCAGCATAGACAATGTCAAAGTGGTTACCCTGACCGGCGGCAGCCCGATGGGCCCGCAAATCGGCTCGCTGGAACACGGCGCCCACATCGTGGTGGGCACCCCCGGCCGGCTGCAGGATCACCTGTTCCGCGGCTCGCTGAATCTGTCCGGCGTCGGCACCCTGGTGCTGGACGAGGCGGACCGCATGGTGGACATGGGCTTCATCGAGGAAATCGTCGGCATCGTGCGCGCCTGCCCGCGCCAGCGCCAGACCCTGATGTTCTCCGCCACCTATCCGGAAAACATCCGCAAGATCAGCGCCCAATTCATGCGCCGGCCGCAGGAAATCCAGGTGGAGTCGCTGCACAGCGGCGAACGCATCGAACAATGGTTCTACAAGATCAAGCCGGAACAGCGGCTGGAAACCGTCACCACCATACTGCGGCACCTGCGCCCGACGTCCGCGCTGGCCTTCTGCAACACCAAGGAACGCTGCAAGGAGCTGGTGCGAGACCTGCAGGCGCGCGGCTTCAGCGCGCTGGCGCTGTACGGCGACCTGGAGCAGCGCGAACGCGACCAGATCCTGCTGCGCTTCGCCAACAAGAGCGCCACCGTGCTGGTGGCCACCGATGTCGCCGCGCGCGGCCTGGACATCAAGGAACTGGACCTGGTGATCAACGTCGACGTCACCCATGATCCGGAAATCCACATCCACCGCATCGGCCGCACCGGCCGCGGCGAGGCGATGGGTCTGGCGCTGACCCTGACCGCCGACAACGACGACAAGCGGCTGGCGCTGATCGAAAGCTATCAGCAGGCGCCGCTGACTTGGGCCAAGCTGGAACAACTGACCCCGGCCCCCGGCGGCCCGCTGCTGCCGCCGATGGTCACGCTGGAAATCGCCGGCGGCAAGCGCGAAAAACTGCGCCCCGGCGACATCCTCGGCGCGCTGACCGGCGACGCCGGCTTTAGCGGCGCCCAGATCGGCAAGATCAGCATCTTCGAATTCGCCAGCTTCGTCGCGCTGGACCGCGCCATCGCCGAGCAGGCGCTGGAGCGCTTGTCCGCCGGCAAGATCAAGGGCAAGCAGTTCAAGATGCGCCTGATTTGAACGACGACGCGCCCCCGGCCCGACAAGCACTGCCGGGCCGGGGGCGTTTTTGCTAGAATACGTCTCATTAGCCGCAGACACGCACATCACCAGAATCCCATGAGCATCCAACTGAAAAACGCCCAAGACATCGAAAAGATGCGGATCGCCGGCCGCCTGGCGTCGGAAGTCCTCGACTACATCACCCCCTTCATCAAGCCCGGCGTCACCACCGAAGCCATCGACAAGCTGTGCCACGACTACATCGTCAATGAGCAGGGCGCGATCCCGGCGCCGCTGAACTACGCGCCGGACGGCCACAATCCCTACCCCAAATCCGTGTGCACCTCGGTCAACCATGTGATTTGCCACGGCATCCCGAACGACAAGCCCCTGAAAAGCGGCGACATCATGAATCTGGATGTCACCGTGATCAAGGACGGCTACCACGGCGACACCAGCCGCATGTACCACGTCGGCAACGTCAGCGAACACGCCCGCCGCCTGTCCCGCATCACTTACGAATGCATGTGGCGCGGCATCGACAAGGTCAAGCCGGGCGCCACGCTGGGCGATATCGGCTACGCCATCCAGCAGCACGCGGAAAACTCCGGCTACAGCGTGGTGCAGGAATTCTGCGGCCACGGCATCGGCACCAAATTCCACGAAGAGCCGCAAGTGCTGCACTACGGCCGCCCCGGCACCGGGCTGGAACTGCAGGCCGGCATGATCTTCACCATCGAGCCCATGATCAACCAGGGCAAGCGCCACCTGCGCATGCTGGGCGACGGCTGGACCGTGGTCACCAAGGACCGCAGCCTGTCCGCGCAATGGGAGCACACCGTGCTGGTCACCGACAGCGGCTACGAGATCCTGACCCAGTCCGCGGGCACGCCGCCCAAGCCCGGCAAATAAGCCGGAAACGCCATCCCCAGCCCGGCGCCGCCGGGCTTTTTCACGCCCATGCCCGCGCCATCCGCCGCGGCGCGACTTTACCCAAAACCCGGCTTGCCCTGCCCCGCGCGCTTTCTTACACTGAAGAAGTGAAACCACATCCAGCGGGAGCCGGCCATGGCACTGACCATCAATAGCAATCTGAGCGCGCTGCAGGGGCAGAACCAGCTGAACCAGACCCAGAAAGCCAAAGACAAGCTGCTGGCTCAACTCTCGGCCGGCAAGACTACCAACAACGCCGCCAACAACCCGGCCAACGCCGCCATTTCCGAAGCGCTGCTGGCCCAGATCAACGGCAACAATCAGGCGATCAACAACGCCAACGACGGCATCTCGCTGGCGCAAACCGCCGACGGCGCGCTCAATCAGCTGCAAAGCAATACCCAGCAAATCCAGGAGCTGGCGATCCAGGCCGGCAACGGCGCGCTCAGCGCCAGCAACCGCCAGGCGCTGCAACAGCAGGTGGACCTGCTGACCCAGGCCAACTCCGCCATCGTGCAAAGCACCGAATTCAACGGCACCCCGCTGCTGAACAGCAACGCCTCCACCACCTTCCAGGTGGGCCCCAACGGCAGCGCGGACAACCAGGTGAACATCTCCGGCGTCAACCTGTCCGCCGCGCCGGCCAGCGGCGGGCTCAACAGCTACAACGCCAATCTGAACGCCACCGGCACCATAGACATCAGCACCCAGGCCGGCGCGCTGGCCGCGCAGCAAAGCACCAACGCCGATCTGAACACGCTGGCCAACACCCGCAGCACGCTGGGCTCGATCAGCAACCGTTTCGAGGCCAGCATCAACAATCTGCAAACCGCCTCGGTCAACACCGCCGCCGCCAATAGCCGGATCAGCGACACCGACTTCGCCGCCGCGACGGCGCAGCTGGCGGCCAAACAGATCCTGGGGCAAACCGGCCTCGCCGCCCAGGCTCAGGCCAATGTCGGCCCGCGCGCGGCGCTGTCCCTGCTGGGCTGAAGCGCGAGGCCGGGGCTCCCCCCGGCCCAAAGCCCAGTATTAGCGGCGATTGCGCCGCCAAGCCTTGTTACACGCGGTTACAAGCGATATCATTGGCACACACGCTTTTCGCGCACTAAATCATCGGGCACCCTGCGGTGCCCTTTGTCTATCTGAAGGAGTTGCATATGTCGACAAGCCCGGCCATCACGGTGTCCTCTCTGGACTATGAGCGCCTCGCCGCGCTGCTGGAGGATTGCGAGAGCGGCCACCCCACCGCGGCCGCGCTGGAAGCCGAGCTGGAGCGCGCCGATGTGGTGGAGCCCGCCGCCATGCCCGCCGGCATCATCACCATGAACAGCTGCGCGCGGGTCAAGCTGGACGACGCCCAGGAAAAAACCCTGACCCTGGTCTACCCGCGCGAAGCGGACAGCGAACAGGGCAAGATCTCGGTGCTGGCGCCCATCGGCGCCGCGCTGCTCGGCCTCTCCGCCGGACAGAGCATAGATTGGCCGACGCCGGCCGGCAGCATCCGCCTGAAGGTGCTGGAAGTCACCTACCAGCCAGAAGCCGCGGGCGAACTGCACCGCTGATAAAAAAACCGGCCATCGCATGGATGACCGGTTTTTTTGCGCCAGGGCCTGACGACGCCCTACCAACAGCGCTGAATCGTCTGCGCCAGCTGCACCAGGCGGCCATGGAAGAAATGGCCGGCGCCGGGAAACACCACCACCGGCAAGCCTTGCGGCCGCGCCCATGCCATCACCGCGGACAGCGGAATCACCTCGTCCTCCTCGCCGTGAATCACCAGCGCATCGGCCGGCACCTCCGGCGTCGGCGTTTCGTACTTGCCCACCGCCACGCCCATCAGCAGCAATTTGTCCGACGCTATGCGCGCGCGGGTGCGCGCCGCGACGAAGCCGCCGAAGGAAAAACCGGCCAGCGCCAGCGGCAGATCGCCCTGCTCGCGGCGCGCGTGCTCCACCACGGCGATCACGTCCTCCACCTCGCCGATGCCGTAATCGTGCTGTCCCTCGCTGTCGCCCACGCCGCGCAGATTCGGGCAGTAGCAGACATAGCCCAGCTGCGACAAGGCCTTGGCCGCGGTCTGCACCACCTTGTTGGTGTTGGTGCCGCCCTGCAGCGGGTTGGGATGGCAGATCACCGCAATGCCGCGCGCCTCCGCCTGGGCCGCCACCACGATGGTTTCCAGACCGCCGGCGGGCCCGGCCACCACTTGCTTGTTCATCGCCTTCAACATCAGATCTTCAACCTTTCCACCACGCGCCCGCCCACCATGTGCTCGGCGACGATTTCGTCGATGTCTTCCTTGTCGACGAAGGTGTACCAGGTCTCCTCCGGATACACCACCATTACCGGGCCGTCGTCGCAGCGCCCAAGACAGCCCGCCTTGTTGACGCGGATCTTGCCCTCGCCGGCCAGGCCCAGGGCCTTGACCTTGTCCTTCATATAGCCCAGCAGTTCGCTGGCGCCGTGATTATTGCAGCAATCCTCGCAGCCGGCGCGCTGATTACAGCAGATGAATACATGCTTGTCGAAAAAGCTCATGGAATGCCTCGTATGCTCACAGAACCATCTTAGAACGTGTTTACGATCTCGCGAGCTAAAACGAGACAAGGCGAAAACGGTTGAGAAAGCGGAGTGTACAGACGGTACATGAGCATTCCGAAACCATTTTCAACGCCGTATCGCCGACGCGCAGCAGATCGTAAACAGGTTCTTAGGAGTCGCTGTCCGCCCAACCGCTGACGCCCAGCGTGGCGGCGTTGTCGAACTTGGCGTACTTGCCGACGAAGGCCAGCCGCACCGCGCCGGTGGGACCGTTACGGTGCTTGCCGATGATGGCCTCGGCCAGGCCCTTCACTTCCTGGTTCTCCGGGTTGTAATACTCTTCCCGGTACATGAAGACGATCAAGTCGGCATCCTGCTCGATGGCGCCGGATTCCCGCAAGTCCGACATCATCGGCCGCTTGTTGGGACGCTGCTCCACCGCCCGCGACAGCTGGGACAGCGCGATCACCGGCACCTGCAGCTCCTTGGCCAGGCCTTTCAGGCCGCGCGAAATCTCGCCCAGCTCGGCGGTGCGGTTGTCGCCGCGGCCCGAGCCCGACATCAGCTGCAAGTAGTCGATCACGATCAGACCCAGCTTGCCGCCGTGCTGGCGCGCCAGACGGCGCGCGCGCGCGCGCACTTCCAGCGCGGTCAGCGCCGCGGTTTCGTCGATGTACATCGGCGCCTCGGACAGCTTGCCTATCGCGTAAGTCAGCTTCTGCCAGTCGTCGTCGCCCAACTTGCCGGTGCGCAGCGTGTGCTGATCCAGCCGCCCCACCGAACCCAGCATACGCATCACCAGCTGCGTGCCGCCCATCTCCATCGAGAACACCGCCACCGGCAGATGCTGCTCCACCGCCACGTGCTCGGCGATATTCATCGAGAACGCGGTCTTGCCCATGGACGGACGTCCGGCGACGATGATCAGATCGCCCGCTTGCAGGCCCGAGGTCTTGGCGTCCAGATCGATGAAGCCGGTGGGCACGCCGGTGACCTCGTCCGGGTTCTCCCGGCTATAGAGCATGTCGATGCGCTCCACCACCTCTTTCAACAGGCCCGGCATTTCCAGGAAGCCCTGCTTGGACTTGGCGGTGGATTCGGCGATCTGGAACACCTTGCCCTCGGCCTCGTCCAGCAGCTGCGAGGCGTCGCGCCCCATCGGCGCGTAGGCGGCCTCGGCGATCTCGGTGCCCACCAGCGCCAGCTGGCGCATGATGGAGCGCTCGCGCACGATCTCGGCGTAGCGACGGATATTGGCGGCGGACGGCGTGTTCTGCGCCAGCGTGGCCAGATAGGACAGGCCGCCGATATTGCCCAGTTCGCCGTTCTTGTCCAGGCTTTCGGAAACGGTGACCACGTCGGCCGGACGCGCCAGTTCCACCAGCCTGGCCACGTGTTTGTAGATCAGCCGGTGGTCATGGCGGTAAAAGTCCGCCTCGGACACCACGTCGGCGATCTTGTCCCAGGCGCTGTTGTCCAGCAACAAGCCGCCCAGCACCGATTGCTCGGCTTCGATCGAATGAGGCGGCGTGCGGATCGCCGCCATCTCGCTGTCAAAATTCTCGTACGATTCAGTCATGTAGACTCGGAGTGATGGCGCGGCCTGGCCGCGCGAATGAAGCAAGCCTGGATCAGGCAAAACCCGATTTTAACCCGAAACCGCCACTCGCTGAGCATGCGTTGACAAGCGCCCCGCGCGGCCCCAGCATCGAAGCTTCGTTCATCTGGAGCCGCCATGACGCCCACCGCCCTCGTCCAAAGACAACTCGACGCTTACAACCAACGCCAGCTGGAGCCCTTCCTCGCCGTCTACGCCGACGACGTGACGGTGTACCGGCTGCCCGGCGCGGAGCCCAGCCTGCGCGGCAAAGCCGCCCTGAGAGATTTCTACGCCGGCCAGCGCTTCAACTTGCCGGACCTGCACGCCGAACTGGTCAAACGCATCGAGTTCGGCAACAAGGTAATCGACCACGAACGCGTTAGCGGCGTGGCCGAGCAGCCCTTCGAAGTGGCGGCCGTCTATGAAATCATCGACGGCAAGATCCAGAACGTGTGGTTCCTGGCGGCGGACTAAGAACCTGTTTACGATCTGCTACGCGTCGGCGATACGGCGTTGAAAACATCTTCAAAATGCTCATGTACCGTATGTACACTCCGCTTTTTCAGCCGTTTTCGCCTTGTCTCGCCCTTGCTCGCGAGAGCATAAACAGGCTCCAAGATCAGCAATGCATCCCGGCCACATAGCCTGACGACCAGGCCCACTGGAAATTGTAGCCGCCCAGCCAGCCGGTGACGTCCACCACCTCGCCGATGAAGAACAGGCCGGGCACCGCGTTGGCCATCATGGTCTTGGACGACAGCGCCTTGGTCGACACCCCGCCCAGCGTCACCTCGGCCTTTTTATAGCCTTGGGTGCCGTTGGGTTTGACCCGCCAGCCGTGCAAGCGCTCGGCCAGCTGCTGACGCTGCTTGGGCGACAAGTCCTTCAGCCGCTTATTGCAGCCCTCGCGCTCAAGCCAGGCCTCGGCGAAGCGCTTGGGCCAGCCGAACTCGGCCAGCGCGTTGGCGATAAGCTGCTCGCTGCCGGCCTTTTGCTCCAGCCAGGCCGCGGCGTCCGCGTCCGGCAGCAGGTCCAGTTCCAGCGTCATGCCCGGCTGCCAATAGGACGACACTTGCAGAATGGCCGGGCCGGACACGCCCTTGTGGGTGAACAACACGTTCTCGCGGAAGCGCCCCTTGCCGGCGCGCGCTTCCACTTCCAAAGACACGCCGGCCAGCGGCGCGAACGCTTCCGCGTCCTCCACGTGAAAGGTCAGCGGCACCAGGGCCGGCGTCAGCGGCGTCAGCTCCAGGCCGAACTGTTCGGCCAACTGGTAGCCGAACGGCGTCGCGCCGATCTGCGGGATGGACAAACCGCCGGTCGCCACCACCAGCGACGCCGCGCGAAAAACGCCGGCGCCGGTCTCCAGCGCGAAACCGTCCGCGTCCCGGCTCACCCGCAGAACCTGCGCCTCCATGCGCCGGTCCACCCCGCCCAGCCGGCACTCCTCGTCCAGCATGGCGATGATGCGTTCGCTGCCGTCGTCGCAGAACAGCTGGCCCAGCTTTTTCTCGTGATAGCCGATGCCGTGGCGCTCGACCATGGCGATGAAATCCTGCGGCGTGTACTGCGCCAGCGCCGAACGGCAAAAATGCGGATTGGCCGACAGATAACAGTCGAAACGGGCATGGAGATTGGTGAAATTGCAGCGGCCGCCGCCGGAAATGCGGATCTTCTCGGCCAGCTTGCGCGCATGGTCCAGCAAGAGCACGCGCCGGCCGCGCTGACCCGCGGTGGCCGCGCACATCAGGCCGGCAGCGCCGGCTCCAATGACAATAACATCATACTGCAATGGCGTTCATCCTTACTTTACTTTTTTAGTCAACTATTGGCGACCAGCGGCTTAATCCAGTAAACTTGCGGCTAAAGCATCCGCTTATGCGGCTTACTTTCTCAACAAGGAGAGCATAATGGAACACAAACTGCCGGAACTGCCGTACGCGCTGGACGCGCTTGCCCCGCACATTTCCAAGGAAACCCTGGAATTCCACTACGGCAAGCATCATCAGACCTACATCACCAACCTGAACAACCTGGTCAAGGGCACCGAGTTTGAAAACGCCTCCCTGGAAGAGATCGTGAAGAAATCCTCCGGCGGCATCTTCAACAACGCGGCCCAAGTTTGGAACCACACCTTCTACTGGCTGGGCTTCGCCCCCAACGCCGGCGAAGAGCGCAAGCCCACCGGCGCGCTGGCCGACGCCATCAACGCCAAATGGGGTTCCCACGACGAATTCAAGAAAGCCTTCACCCAAACCGCCATCGGCACCTTCGGTTCCGGCTGGGCCTGGCTGGTGAAGAACACCGACGGCTCGCTGGACCTGGTATCCACCAGCAACGCCGCCACTCCGCTGACCACCGACAAAAAGCCGCTGCTGACCTGTGATGTGTGGGAGCACGCGTATTATATCGATTACCGCAACAGCCGCCCGAACTATCTGGACAGCTTCTGGAAGCTGGTGAACTGGGACTTCGTCGCCAAGAACTTCGCCTGATTCGACGCTGCCTGACAGCCTGATGCAAAAGGGACCTCCGCGGTCCCTTTTTTGTCGCTCTCGCGCCATGGCCTCTCAG
Organism: Chromobacterium sp. Panama; assembly: GCF_003052555.1. Classification (NCBI taxonomy): domain Bacteria; kingdom Pseudomonadati; phylum Pseudomonadota; class Betaproteobacteria; order Neisseriales; family Chromobacteriaceae; genus Chromobacterium; species Chromobacterium sp. Panama. The sequence goes on along the minus strand of NZ_QARX01000001.1, from coordinate 1,530,772 downwards.
GTTTTTACGCCCTGCATCCGCTGCCGCAAGGCCGCCACCGCGCGCAGGGCGAAGGCGTAAATGGACAGCTGCGGATTGGCCCCCACGCTGCTGGGAAACACCGAACCGTCCACCACGGTCAGATTGTCCAGCTGCCAATGCCGCCCCCATTCGTCCACCACCCCGGACTCAACGTCGCCCGACATCGCCAAGCCCCCCATCACATGAGCGCTGACCACCTTGGCCAGCAAGGGCTTGAGCGTCAGCCCCGCAATCATGCTCCGGGCCTCGCCCCAGCTGCGGGTCAGGCCGGCCTGCTCGTGCACCGTCAGCACCTGCCTGGCGCCGGCCGCGAACTGGATCTCGGCCATGCTCAACCAGGCGCGGCGCGCGCCCTCCCACAAGACCTCGTTCAAGGGATAGTCCAGCTCCGGCGAACCATCGCCGCGCAAGCGCACCTGGCCGCCGCGGCTTTCCGGGTGAAAACCGTCGCGCAACAAGGCCAGCGTCGCGTGCAGATGCGGCAAGCGCCGCAGCAAGGCCGGCTGCGCCGCGCCGAAGCCGGGAAAGGTGATGCCAGCCAGCAAGGGATGGATGGGCGGCACCTCCAGCTTGTAACCCAAGGGACCGTCCAGCGCGTGAACATGCATGAAGTGATCGCTGTACACCGTCTGCGGCGCGCCGTTGAACGGCTCCACCGGTTCCGGCATCAAGGCCGCTGACAGCAGCACCGGATGCAGAAAGGTCCGCGTCCCGGTATGACCGCCCGGATCGATCAGGCCGCTGCGCAGCAGGATGGCCGGCGAACCGATGGCGCCGGCGGCCAGCACCACCTGAGCCGCCTTCACCGTGAAGCGGCGCCCGGTTTCTCCCACCCCGTCCGCTGCCAGAAAACGCCCTTCCAGCCCTTCCAACCGGGTTCTGGCGGCATTGGCGCGCAAACGATCCACCCGCGCCCGGCTGATCAGCCTGGCGCCATGCTCCAGCGCGGCGGGAATCGCCGTCACCAGCATGGACTGCTTGGCGTTGGTGGGGCAGCCCATGCCGCAATAACCCAGGTTCCAACAGCCGCGCACATTGCGGCGGATGCGCGCATGGGCGATGCCCAAGGCCGCGCAGCCGCGGGCCAGCGCCGCGTTGTTGGGGTTCGGGTCCGGCAGCCAGTCGGCGATGCCCAGCCGCGCCTCGGCTTGCTCGAACCAGGGCCGCATCGCCTCCTCGCCCACGCCGCTCAAACGGTGGCGCTCCCGCCACCAGTTCAGCGTGTCCGGCGGCGTGCGGAAGGAACTGGTCCAGTTGACCACGGTGCTCCCGCCCACGGCCCGGCCCTGCAGGATGGAAATCCCCTTATCCGCCGTTTTGCGACAGGCGGACTCCTGATACAGCTCCGGGTAGGCCTTGGCTTCCAACAGACGAAAATCGCGCGAGCTGTACAGGCCGCCCTCCTCCAACAGCAGCACGTCCAACCCGGCCGCGGCCAATTGCTCGGCCGCCATGCCTCCGCCGGCGCCGCTGCCGACGATGACCACATCGGCCCGCAGCTCCAGATCGGGCAGGCTCGCGCCGTCCAGCGCCTTCCAGCCTGCGGCGACGCCGGCGGCCACCGGATCGGGTATCGTCGCGCGGCTCACGGCAACATCTCCATCACCGCCGCCGGCTGCCGATAGCCCAGCGCCGGCCAACTGGCCGGATTGCCGTACCAGGCCGCGTTCAGCAATTGGTGCAGGGCCTGATAGCCGCTGCGTAGCAAGGGAAAAACGCTGCCGCGCCAGCGCCGCAGAAAGGCTTCGATGTCCTCGACCGACGCCTGGCGCCACGGCGCGGACACTCCGGCGATCCAGCGCCGCCCCCAGGGGTTGCCGAGCAAATCCAGCAATTGACGCAGTTCGGCCCGCATCGCCGGCGGCAAGCCGGCCACCGCGCGGTCCACGCCGCGCACCACGTCCTCGGGCGGCGCAACGCCCGCCCCCAGGATGCCCGGGGCGATCGCCGCCAGCAACTGGGCGTCCCGCGGCGTCAAGGCGCGCAGCTTCAAGGGCTTGGCCCAGCCCTCGGCCGGGCCGTCCGGCTGCGGCGAGGCCAACAAGGTGGCCAGCGCCAAGGCCGCGGCGCCGCCCAGACCGGTTTTGAGCAACTGGCGGCGGCTCAACATCTCAGCGCAGCATCCACTTCAACAGCCGCTCCACGCCGGCGCCGTAAGGCGCGCGCGTCAAGGCGGTGCCGGCCCAGCGGCTTTGCCGGAACACCGGCTTGAGCTTGGAGAAGGCCATAAAGCCCTCCTTGGCGTGACAATGCCCCATCCCGGACGGGCCGACGCCGCCGAAAGGCAAATCCTCCTGCACCACCTGCAGGGCGATGTCGTTGATCGCCACCCCGCCCGACACGGTTTCGCGCAAGGTTTTCTCTATGCGCAGCGCATCCCGGTCGAACAGATACAAGGCCAGCGGCCGCGGCCGCGCGTTGACGTAGGCCAGCGCCTCGTCGAATTTGTCGTAACTCAGCACCGGCAGAATCGGCCCGAAAATCTCCTCCCGCAACAAAGTCGCGTCTTCCGGGCAGCCCTGCACCAGGGTCAGCGGGAATTTGCGGCTGGGCCGCCAGTCCTCCGCCGCCGGGTTGATCTGCTCCACCTCGGCGCCGGCCACGCGCGCCTCCTCCAGCCACTGCAGCAGGCGCTGGCAATGACGCTCGTTGATGATGGCGCTGTAATCGGGATTGTCCGCCAGCGTCGGATAGGCGCGCCGCGCCGCGCCGCGCAACTCGTCCAGCAAGGCCTCGCGGTCCTTGTCGTTGACCAGCACATAGTCCGGCGCCACGCAGGTCTGGCCGGCGTTCAGCATTTTGCCGGCGACGATGGCCTCGGCCGCGTGACGCAGATCGGCGCCCCGGGCGACGATGACCGGCGATTTGCCGCCCAGCTCCAAGGTCACCGGCGTCAGATTCTCCGCCGCCGCGCGCATGACGTGACGGCCCACCGCGGTGGAGCCGGTGAAGAACAGGTGGTCGAAAGGCAGCCGGCTGAAGTCCTGGGCCAGTTCGGCGTCGCCGTTGACCACGACCATCACCTCCGGCCCCAGATAGCGCTCGGCCAGGCGCTGCAACAGCGCGCCGGTTGCCGGCGTGTATTCCGACATCTTCACCATCACCCGGTTGCCGGCCGCCAAGGCGGACACCACCGGCCCCAGCGCCAGAAACAAGGGATAGTTCCACGGCACCAGCACGCCGATGACGCCCAAGGGCTGCGGCATCACGCTGTTGCCAGCCGGCTGGAACCACATAGACACCCCGCGCCGTTCCGGCCGCATCCAGCGCCGCAGCCGCCGACGCGCGTAACGTATGGCCTCCAGCGAGGGAAACAGCTCGGCCAGCCGGGTTTCCACCGCGCTGCGGTGGCCGAAGTCCTGGCTGATGGCGTCGACGAAAGCCTGGCGGTTGTCCTGCAACATGCTCTCCAGGCGCTTGAGCCAATCCTGGCGCTGCTCCAGCGGCGGAAACGCTGAAGCCCGGCTAAGGCGGTACAGGCGGGAAAACTCCGCTTGCAGATGATCATCCCGGCAAATGGGCATGGCGGCGGCATTCATTGTATTATCCTTAGGATAGCAGTATCCGAACGATTGTTTAGAGCCGTGACTCTAAAACAAGAATATCATCGCCCACCCACGCTGTCACCCTCTAGCCGCGCCATGTTGATCGATTTTTTTTACGCCCTGCGCGAGGCCGGCCTGCCGGTCACGCTGAAAGAATTCCTCACCTTGCTGGAGGCGCTGCAAAAACGCGTCGCCTTCGGTGATCTGGACGCGTTTTACTATCTGGCGCGCACCGCGCTGATCAAGGATGAGAAACACTTCGACCGCTTCGACCAAGTGTTCGGCAGCCATTTCAAAGGCCTGTCGCTGGCGCTGGACGAACTGAAAACCGGCATCCCGGAAGACTGGCTGCGCAAGCAGGTGGAAAAGCACCTGTCCGAGGAAGACAAGCGCCGCCTGGAAGCGCTGGGCTGGGAGCAGTTGATGGACACCCTGCGCCAGCGGCTGCAAGAGCAGCAGGAACGGCACCAGGGCGGCAATAAATGGATTGGCACCGGCGGCACCAGCCCCTTCGGCGCCTTCGGCTACAATCCGGCCGGCATCCGCATCGGCCAGCATGAGTCGCGCCATCGCCGCGCGGTGAAAGTGTGGGACCAGCGCGAATTCCGCAATTTCGACGACTCGGTCGAGCTGGGCACCCGCAATCTCAAGATCGCGCTGCGCCGGCTGCGCGAGTTCGCCCGCGACGGCGCCGAGGAAGTGCTGGATCTGGACGCCACCATCGCCGCCACCGCCGGCAAGGCCGGCATGCTGGACCTGCGCATGCAGCGCGAGCTGCGCAACGCGGTCAAGGTGCTGGTGCTGTTCGACATCGGCGGCTCGATGGACGACCACGTCAAGGCCTGCGAGGAACTGTTCTCGGCGGTGAAGTCCGAGTTCAAGCACCTGGAGTATTTCTACTTCCACAACTGCGTCTACGAAGCGGTATGGAAGGACAACGCCCGCCGCCACACCCAGACCCTGCCCACCTGGGACCTGATCCATACTTTCGGCGGCGATTACAAACTGATCATCGTCGGCGACGCCACCATGAGCCCCTATGAGATCAGCTATCCGGGCGGCAGCGTGGAACACATGAACCAGGAGGCCGGCGAAGTCTGGCTGCGCCGCCTGCTCGCTCACTTCAAGCACGCCGCCTGGCTCAACCCGGTGCCGGAAGCGCACTGGGACTACACCCAATCGCTGCACATGCTGCGGCAACTGATGTCCGGGCGGATGTACGGGCTCACGTTGCAAGGCATTGATCAGGCGATGCGGGCGCTGAAGCGCAGCGCGCCTTGAATTTTAACTTTCCGACACAAATTATTACTTGAGCTTGCGGCGGCTTGTGTTCCAGAATGAAATCACAGGGGGCCGCCATAGACGACTTTGCTTCCAGGCCGGTTGGCCGGCAATCGTCTTCACCAACAAGTTCGTACTCAAGCCTCGGGGAGCCATGCCATGGAAATTTTGCTTTTATTCGCCCTCATCGCCGCTGTGGTCGTCGTCGCCAAGATGTTGAGCGGCCCGGTGGAAGACCAGGACCAACTGGCTCCGATCCGCATTCGCAACGATCAGGACCAGCGCCGTCGCTGACCCCCGTCCACGCATAAGAAACGAAAAAGCGCGCCGCTAGGGCGCGCTTTTTTCATTCGGCGACACGCGGATCAGAACTCGCGCTGCGGCACCAGCACCGTCCGGTTGCCGTTGCTTTCCATCGGGCTGACGATGCCCGCCGCTTCCATTTCCTCGATCAGCCGCGCGGCGCGGTTATAGCCTATGCGCAGATGGCGCTGCACCGATGAAATAGACGGCTTGCGGGTGCGCATCACGATTTCCACCGCCTCGTCGTACAGCGGGTCGCTTTCCGTCGCCGCCTGCGCCTTGGCCGTGGCCGCGGCGGACTCCTCCTCCGCCTCGCTCTCGCCGGTCAGCAGGCCTTCCACATAATCGGGCTCGCCGAACTGCTTCAGATGTTCGACGATGGCATGCACTTCGTCGTCGGTGACGAAGGCGCCGTGCACGCGCTGCGGGTAACCGGTGCCCGGCGGCAAGAACAGCATATCGCCCTGGCCCAGCAGGCTTTCCGCGCCCATCTGGTCCAGAATGGTGCGACTGTCCACCTTGCTGGACACCTGGAAGGCGATCCGCGTCGGAATATTGGCCTTGATCAGACCGGTGATCACGTCCACCGACGGCCGCTGGGTGGCCAGGATCAGATGGATGCCGGCGGCGCGCGCCTTCTGCGCCAGCCGCGCGATCAATTCCTCGATCTTCTTGCCGGCCACCATCATCAGGTCGGCGAACTCGTCCACCACCACCACGATGAAGGGCAGCGCCTCCAAGGGCTCCGGCGTTTCCGGCGTCAGGCTGAACGGATTGCCGATGCGCTGCCCCATGGCTTCGGCCTCGCTCACCTTGTCGTTGTAACCGGCCAGATTGCGCACGCCCAGCGCGCTCATCAGCCGGTAGCGGCGCTCCATCTCGCCCACGCACCAGTTCAAGGCGTTGGCCGCCAGCTTCATATCGGTGACCACCGGAGCCAGCAGATGCGGGATGTCGTTGTACACCGACAGTTCCAGCATCTTGGGATCTATCATGATGAAGCGCACTTCGTCCGGCCGCGCCTTGTACAGCATGGACAAAATCATCGCGTTGACGCCCACCGATTTGCCGGAACCGGTGGTGCCGGCCACCAATAGATGCGGCGCCTTGGCCAGATCCATCGCCACCGGCTGGCCGGTGATGTCCTTGCCCAAGGCCAGGGTCAGGCGAGAACGCGGCTGCTGGAACACTTCGGAGGAGAAGATCTCGGACAAACGTATCATCTGGCGCTTGGGATTGGGCAGCTCCAGACCCATGCAGGTTTTGCCGGGTATGGTTTCCACCACCCGGATCGCGGCCAGGCCCAGCGCGCGCGACAAATCCTTCATCAGATTGACCACCTGATTGCCGCGCACGCCCACCGCCGGCTCCACCTCGTAACGGGTGATCACCGGGCCGGCGTAAGCGTCCACCACGCTGACCTTGACCTTGAACTCGGCCAGCTTTTCCTCGATGACGATGCCGCGCTCCAGCAACTCCTCCTCCGAGCACGTCACCGTCGCCTCGTCCGCCGGGCGCAGCAAATCCAGCCCCGGCAAACCGTAATCGTCGTATACCGGCCGCGGCTTGGCTTCCGCTTTGGCGTCCGGCGTCGCCGCCTGCTCCACCTCGGCCTGCGCCTGCCGCGCCCATGCCTCGGACGCCTCCGGCGCCGGCTCGGCGTCCCAGGGCGGACGAAGCTCGGCCAAGACTTCCTCCGGCTTCGCTTCCGCCGCCGGCGGCTCGATCAAGACCCAGGGCATGGGTTTGGCCGCCAGCTGCCGCGCCGCGGCCGCCGCCGAAGGCGGCTCTTCCGCCGGCAACACCGCCTGCTGCACCACCGCGGGCTTTTCATCCTCCTGCACCAGAACCGAGCGCGTTTGCGGCCAGCGCCACGGCGCCGGCTCCGGCGGCCGCGTCGGCTCCGCCTCGTCTACGGTCTGCGGAACGGAAACCGGAACCGTGTCGATAAGCGGCAACGCCGCCTCGTCGGCCGCGGGAGCCGGAGGCGCGGCCTCGGCCGGCGGCGGCGCCCATTCCTGCTCGGACCTGGGCTCCACGTCAAACAGAAACGCCGGCGCGGCGGGCTCGACCGGCGCGAATACCGGCGACGCCGGCTCCGACGACGGGGCCTGGGCCTCGTCCTCCGGCCTAGGCGGCGCGATCTCCGCCATCGGCGCGGACATCTCCTCGAACACCACCACTTCGGGCTCGATCAACGGCGGCGCCGGTCGCGCCTGCGCGGGCGGCGGAGACAGCCAGCCGTGATGCGCGGGCCGCGCGCTGGCCGGCAATTCATGCCGCACCACGGGCGGCGGCACGATTTGCGGCTCCTCCGCCTCTTGCGGCTTGAGCGCCTGGGGGCGAATCACGAAAGCTTGAGGCGCGGCCATGGTTTTGCCGCGCTTGGAATGGATGTGGCGCAACTGCTCGCGCACCTCGCTGGGCTCGATCACCGGCAAGGCGGACGCGCCCTGATCCTTGGCGCTCTGCGTCAGAACCCGGGAGGCCTGGCGGCGACGGTAATCCGACTGCAGATTATGTTGCAGCTCATGCAGGCCGATCACCGGCAGATCCTTGGCCTGTTCTTGCTCGGCCGACGGCTGGCGCACGCGCTTGCGGTATTCGCGGGACAGTTCCAGCGTCGGCAGTTCCGGCTTGGCCTGCGGCGGCGCGGCCGGCCGTTTCGGCAAGACCACGGTTTCGCGCTCGACGGCGGCCGGCGGCGCTTCGCGCTCAGGGGACGGCTGCGGCGCGGACCGTCTGGCCGGCTCCTGCTCGGCTGGAGCGGGAGACACGTCGCGGGGCGCGATCGGCTCGGTCCGAGGACGGCTCCACGTCTCCGCGGCGTGCGGCCCGGCGTCGGCCTCCTCCGCGAAGTAGTCCGGCTCATGACGCTCCGTCGGCGACATGCCCAACAAGCGATCCAGCTTTTGGGTCCATTCGGACAAGACGACGCGGCCGGTATACACCAGCCAAGCCAGCGCACCCAGCACCAACAGCAGCACACACAGCACAAACCACACAGTTCACAACCTCTGACGATGTCGAAAATTAACGGCCGGACCCGCACCCGCTGCGGGCCCGACTGCGGCGATTGTACCGTTTTTTATAGTGTTCGCGGCAGGCGCGCGCGGACGATGAGCGTCCAGGCGGAGAAAAAAATTAAGCCGCGGCATGATGCGGCGGCTTAATCCCTGCTGGCGGCGCGGTCCGGCTAGGCGGCCAGTTGCAAATATCCCTGCAGCTGACCGTTGGCCAACAAGCGGCGCAGATGGCTGCCCGGCGTGGGGCCGGCGTAGGCGACGCCGGCCTGTTTGCAACGCAGCACCTGGCCGGTGGCCAGGGTCACGAGCTCCATTTCCAACACCCAGGCCTGAACGTCGTCCACGCCTTCGACTTCCGGCTCCAGCGTCGCGGTCAGGCGATAGCGGCCATCGCCGGAATTCACATCCAACAAGCCCATCAGCCCCAGATTGTTGCGCACATCGGCATCGTCCGCGTCAAAAGCGCCCGTCGCCAACGCGGCGGCCGGCAGCTTGTCTTTAACAGTGTTTGCAACCATGACAGTTAATCCCCTTTGATGTTGTTATCGTTTGCCGCTTTGGGCTGGCCGCGGTTCAAAGCGCCGCGCGGGCGCGGGCTCCCGAACTAAATCAGCCGCGGAGACGGGAAACGCCGCAACATCATGCTGCATTTCATTGGCCTACTGCAATCCCTTGCCAGAGGCCTCTGCGTTGCGAGACGGACAAACTGTCCTTTTTGCCACTTCTTCACATTGCGGGACGATTACAGCAAACGCGGATTTAGCGTATAGCGGCCGCTCAAGCTGGCCGAGGCCAACACATGGCCGTCCAAAGCCGCGACGATATTCGCAGGCGTCAAGACGCCGTCCACCGGCAAAGCTGCCACGTCCAAGGCGTAGACGGTGAAAACGTAGCGGTGCTCCAGGCTATCGTTCCACGGCGGGCAGGGGCCGTCGTAGCCGTAGTAGTCGCCGGCCATAGCCGCGTCGCCGGCGAACCAGCCGGTGTAGTCGTTGATGCCGTGACGCAAGCCCTGCGGCGCGTCCGGACCGCTCTTGCCGCGTGCGCTCACCCCCGCGCTGTGGCCGCCCTCGGCGATCTCGCTCTGTCCGGCGGGAATGTCCAGCAGCAGCCAGTGATAGAAGTCCACCCGCGGCAGATCCGCCGGCACCTCCCTGCCCTCCTGATTGACGTCGTCGCCGCGCGACGGCACGTCCGGATCATGGCATATCAGCGCGAACGAGCGCGTCCCCTCCGGCGCTCCGCTCCAGACCAGATGCGGGTTGAGGTTGTCGGACAGCGCGACATGGCTGTCGGCGTCCGGCACGCAGAAGGCCAGGCGGCCCGGAATGCGTTCCCCGTCTTGAAAGCTGCGGCTGTGCAATTGCATGAATCTGCTCCTTGACTACGGCCGGCGATAGGCCGATTGAAAAAAAGCCCCGACTTGCGGGGCTTTGGCGATGCTGGATATCAAAACCGGCCAGGCTTAGCCCGCCTTCACCACCTGGGCGATGGCGGAAGCCACATAGGTCAGGTTCTTGCTGTTCAACGCCGCCAGGCAGATGCGGCCGGTGGACACGGCGTAGATGCCGAAGTCGGCGCGCAAGCGCTCCACCTGGGCCGCGCTCAGGCCGGTATAGGAGAACATGCCGCGCTGCTGGGCGACAAAGGAGAAGTCCTGAGCCACGCCTTCGGCCTTGATCGCCTCGACCAAGCCGACGCGCATCGCGCGAATGCGATCGCGCATGCCGGCCAGTTCGTCTTCCCACAGCTGGCGCAGTTCAGGGTTGGACAGCACCGCGGCCACCACCGCGCCGCCGTGAATCGGCGGGTTGGAATAGTTGGTGCGGATCACGCGCTTCAGTTGGGACAGCACGCGCGCGGATTCTTCCTTGCCGGCGGTGACGATGGACAAGGCGCCCACGCGCTCGCCGTACAGCGAGAAGCTCTTGGAGAAGGAGCTGGACACGAAGAACTGCAGGCCGGAGGCCGAGAACAGGCGCACGGCGACGGCGTCGGCGTCGATGCCGTCGGCAAAGCCCTGATAAGCCATGTCCAGGAAAGGCACCAGGCCGCGCTCGCGGCAGACCTGCACCACCTCGGCCCATTGCGCGTCGGACAGGTCGGCGCCGGTGGGATTGTGGCAGCAAGCGTGCAGCACGATCACGGAGCCGGCCGGCAGTTGCGCCAGGAAGGCGCGCATGCCGTCGAAATCGACGCCGCGGGTGGCCGCGTCGTAATACGGGTAGTTTTCCACCTCGAAGCCGGCGGACTCGAACAGCGCGCGGTGGTTTTCCCAGCTCGGGTTGCTGATATAGACCTTGGCCGCCGGGTTCAGGCGCTTCAGGAAGTCCGCGCCGATTTTCAGGGCGCCGGTGCCGCCCAGCGCTTGAGCCGTCACCACCTGGCCCGCCTTGATCAGCTCGCTGTCCGCGCCGAACAGCAGGTTCTGCACCGCGCTGTCGTAAGCCTGAGCGCCTTCGATCGGCTGGTAGCCGCGCGGCGGCATGGTTTCAAGACGCGCCTTCTCCGCCGCCTTCACCGCCGCCAACAGCGGAATCTTGCCGTTGTCGTCGGAATAAACGCCAACGCCCAGATTCACCTTGGTGGTGCGGGTGTCGGCGTTGAATGCTTCGTTCAGGCCCAGGATAGGGTCGCGCGGCGCCAGTTCTACGGCGGAGAAGATCGAGGTCATGCAAGGCTCCATTACTTTACGCAACAACCGGCCAAAAGCGCTCGCCCTGGCCGGCTGGACAAGAAAAACCGGATGGCCACAGTCTAACATGGAGAGCCGTTCTCCGGGCTCTCATCCACCGTCGCCGCGTTTTGACAGTGCGTCGCCCGGCCATTACCCTGACATCAGCCACCCAAGCATTTCCTTGCGGCAGCCACAGGAGCATGACTCAATGAAAAAAGGCATCTTGCTGTTCTGGCCCTCCTTCATCATCGCCATTCTGGCGACAGGGGTGTTCTTCTCCATTTTCGATCCGGCCGAGCTCAGTCTGCACGGCAAAACCCTGTTCAACGACAAGCTATCGGCCTACTCGGTGTTTTTCCTGGTCAGCTGGGCTTTCGGCGCGCTCAACACCAGCATTGTGCTGCTGTTGGAAAAAAACGCCCGCGAACTGAACGGCTTCACCCCGCCGCCGGTGGTGATACCGGAAGACGACGCCGCCCAGCCCTAAACCCCTGCCGGCAGGCATGAAAAAAGGAGCCTCGCGGCTCCTTTTTCTGTTTGACGGCACGGGCTCAAATCACGCCCAGGCCCTTCAGCATCACCACCAGGATCAACAGCGGCGACACATAGCGCAGCACGAAGAACAGCGCTTTCAACAAGCCCTCGTTCTTCAGGGCGCCCTGATTGCTCAGCGCCTGCTTCAGCTGTTCGAAGCCCCACATCCAGCCGACGAACAGGCAGAGGAAGATGCCGCCCAATGGCATCAGCAGGTTGGAGGTCACGAAGTCGAACAGGTCGAACAAGGTCATGCCGAAGAGCTTGAAGCCGGACAGCGTGCTGTTGGACAAGGCGCAGCCCGCGCCCACCAAGGCCAGCAGCAGCAGGTTGATCACCGTGGCCTTGACGCGGCTGATGCCGAAGCGCTCGCTGAACACCGACACCGGCACTTCCAGAATGGACAGCATCGCGCCGGTGGCGGCGATCGCGGCCAGCACGAAGAAGGCCACCATGAACACATTGCCCAGCGGCATGCTGGCGAACACCGCCGGGATGGTGATGAAGAGCAGCGACGGGCCCGCCGCCGGCTCAAAGCCGAAAGCGAACACCGCGGGAAAAATGGCGATGCCGGCCAGCAGGGAAACGAACAGGTCCGCGCACATCACCCGGAAGGTGGTGACCGGGATGTTCTGATCATCGCGGAAATAGCTGCCATAGGTAATCATGGTGCCCATGCCGATGGACAGCTTGAAGAAGGCCAGCCCCACCGCGGTCAGCACCACCGCGCCGCTGATCTTGGAAAAATCAGGGGTAAACAGGAAGTCCAGCCCTTTGGCCGCGCCGGGCAGCATCAGGCTGCGCGCGCCTATCACCAGCAACAGCAGGAACAGCAAGGGCATCAGCTTCTTGGTCACCGCCTCGATGCCTTTGGACACCCCCATCAGCAGAATGCCGCCTATCAGCAGCAAGACCAGCCATTGCCACAGCAAGGATTGCACCGGATCGGAGATCAAGGCGCCAAACGCCTGCGAGGTCACCTTGGGATCGCTGGACAAGAGGCCGCCGCCCAAGGACTTGAACACATAGGCGAAGACCCAGGCCGCCACTTCGGAATAGAAAGCCATGATCAGGAAGGCGGCCAGCACGCCGAAAGCGCTGATCAGCCACCAGGGCTGACCGGCCGGCGCCAGCGTCTTCAGCGCCGTCACCGCGTCGCGCTTGGCTTTGCGGCCCAGCATGATCTCGGCGATCATCACCGGCAAGCCCACCAGCAGCGTGGCCAGCACGTACACCACCAAAAAACCGGCGCCGCCATTGGTGCCGGTCAGATAAGGAAACTTCCAGATATTGCCGAGGCCCACGGCGGAACCGAGAGTCGCCGCCAACACGCCAAAGCTGGAGGTGAAGCCGTCTCGCGACTTGGCCGCGCCTCCCTGCCGCACAGATCCCACGTTCTGACTCATTTATTTTTTCTTTCTGACTACCGCGGCGCCAACGCTCGCCGGCCCCTTGGGACCGGGCGTTGAACAGCTGCTCACGCCGCCATAAAACAAGCCCGCCTAAGGGATCCCCCCGGCGGGCAACTTGAGTGTTCGGCTTGTCGCCGGCAGCGATTTTGCGGCTATTCGGTCATCAGCGCAAAAAAATCTTCACGGTTTTTGCGTCAGCTCATCTCCCAGTCGCCGCAACCAGGCCGCGCACTGCTCCAGTTGATCGATGTCGATGTATTCGTCGGGCCGGTGCGCTTGTTCGATGTTGCCGGGCCCCAACACCACGCAAGCGATGCCGGCCTCGCTGAACAGGCCGGCCTCGGTGGTGTAGGCGACGCCCTTGCCGCCGTCGCAGCCGCACAAGCGCGCCACGGTGCGGCGCACTGCGCTGTCTTCAGACGATTCGAAGGCCGGGCTGTACACCACCCGTTCGATCTCGATCTGCGCCTCCGGCGCCACCTCGCGCATCTCCAGCAACAAGGTGGCGGCGTAGTCCCGGACGGAACTGACAAAACGCTCAGGCCCATCGCCCGGCAACCAGCGGCACTCGAACATGAATTCGCAATCCTTGGGCACGATATTGCAGGCGGTGCCGCCATGAATGGTGCCGGTCTGCAAGGTGGTGAACGGCACATCATATAAGGACTGACGATGGCCGAAGGACGCTTCGGCGTCGGCCAGCTTGCGGATATGGGTGATCAGCCGCGCGGCGAACTCGATGGCGTTGACGCCTTGCGGGGTGAGCGAGGAATGCGCGGCGCGGCCGCCCACCTTGCACAGGAAATGAGCGATGCCCTTGTGCGCGATCACCGGCTGCATGCTGGTGGGCTCGCCGACGATGCAGCCCGACACCTTGACCCCGTCCGCCGCCAGGCGGTCTATCAGCCGGCCCACGCCCAGGCAGCCGACTTCCTCGTCGTAAGACAGGGCGATGCCTATGCCCTGCCTTAATTCTCCGCGCGCGGCCAACTCCGCGAACCAGGGCGCCAGCGACAGCACGCAGGCGATGAAGCCCTTCATATCGGCGGAGCCGCGGCCATACAAGCGACCATCGCCCTTGTCGGTCAGAACGAAGGGATCGCTGCTCCAGACCTGGCCGTCCACCGGCACCACGTCGCTATGGCCGGACAGCACCACCAGCGGCAGCTCCGGCGCGCCGATGCGGGCGAACAGATTGGCCTTGCTGCCCTCGTCGTTGAAGGTCAGCGTGGACTCCACGCCCAATTGCGACAGATAAGCGCGCGTCCACTCGATCAATTGCAGATTGGAATGCCGGCTGGTGGTGTCGAAGCGAATCAGTTCCGCCAACAGTTCTTGCGCCGATTGAACCATCACACACTCCCACGCTTGCCGCGGTATTAATATAGATGCCGCCCAGTCTGCCTGCGCGGCCGCGCTTCGGCAACCGACGCCGCGGCCGGCGTCGCGACAAAAACGCACGCCGAGCTTGGCAAAACGGCCGCTTGTCGTTAGAATGCGTCTTCTCTTGAGGCGGGTCTCCCCGCATTGCGCGATAGCGAACCTGGTCAGGTCCGGAAGGAAGCAGCCACAGTTATTTAGCGCAAGTGCCGGGGGTCAGGCTCGCCGCCCCTCCCCTTTTTTTCAGTCTCAAATGCCAAAACGCTTTACAAAAAAGCGACCACACAGTATCTTTTTGCGTCTCGACCTGCAAATCCCATTGTCCTTGACAATAAGAATCCACTAACATTGCAAAAAACGAAGTCGACTCTTAACGGAACTTCATGAACTTTTTTGCATCAGAATTATTCCTGATGGATTTTTTTTGCTATTTTTAGGGTGCAGGGCACGAAACCTAAAAAATATTAGAACCAATATTCTTTGATACTGAGAGGAACACTCATGAAACTGTTTGAAAAGATCCCCAACCCGCGTGAGATCCGCCGCAAGCTCGGCCTGAACCAGCAAGAATTCTGGAGCCGCATCGGTGTGACCCAGTCCGGCGGCTCCCGCTACGAAAGCGGCCGCAACATGCCCAAGCCGGTGCGCGAACTGTTGCGCCTGGTTCACGTCGAGCAGATCGACCTGTCCAAGGTTCGCCGCGAAGACTTCGAAATCGTCGAGTACCTGAAGGAAACCCACCCGGACCTGTACAAGAGTCTGCGCAAAGCGGTTCGCACCAAGCTGGAAGCCCAGGACGGCAGCGTGGAAGCCACCGCCGGCTGATCCCCTTCCGCGAGGAAAGCCAGCCCGCAGCGATGCCGGCTGGCTTTATTTTTGCCCGCGTGATTGTCCGACAAGCAACGGCGCGCCTCACTCCGTCCATGCAAGGCGCCCGCCATGCCATCAGCCTAGTCCCCCGGGTTGCGCACCAGCAACACCGGTACGTCCGCCAGTTTAAGCACGCCCTCCGCCACGCTGCCCATCAGCAAATGCATTAAGCCGCTCCAGCCATGGGTACCCATCACTATCAAATCGGCGCCCCAGACGCCGGCGTCGTCCACCAGCACCGCGGCGATTTTGTCGCCCCAGCTTTCCAGGATCTTGCAATCCGCCGTCACGCCCAGTTCCTTGGCCTTGGCCCCGGCCTGGCCCAACACCTGCTCGCCCGCCTGCTTGATCGATTTCTGCAGCTCGGTCGCGTCCAGAAACTCGGTGCCGCCCCAGCCGAACTGGGCCAAATCCACCACATGCACCAACTTCAGGCTGGCGCCCACCTCCTTGGCCAGATGGCAAGCCTCGTGCAATGCCAGGTTGGAGGTTTCACTATCATCCACGGGTACGAATATGCGCTGATACATGACTCTGCTCCTTGTTGTATTTGCCTTACACTTGCAGTCTATCAAACCATGCCACTGCCCTGTTGACTCAGGTTAAGACAAACAACTCAGCCAAACCACTCGCCCAAAGCCCACATCATGCCCAGAATCCAGATTGTCCTGCCTGAGCGCTTCGCATTCGAAACCCGCGTCGACATCCGCATCGGAGACATCAACTACGCCGGCCACCTAGGCAACGACGCCGTGCTGAGACTGGCTCAGGAAGCGCGGCTGCGCTTTTTACAAAGTCTAGGCTATCCGCACGAACTCAGCATCGAGGGCCTGGGCGTCGTGGTGGCGGACACCGCCATCCTCTATCGCGCGGAGGCCTTTCACGGCGAGGTGCTGCGCTTCGCGCTGGCCGTGGACGACGTCGGCGCGCGCGGTTTCGATCTGCTCTATCAGGCAAGCAATGACAAAACCGGGAAAGAAGTGGCAAGATTGAAGACAGGCCTAGTCTTCTTCGACTACGTCAGCCGCAAGCCTGCCGCCATGCCCCCAGCGTTTCTGGAGCGGCTAGGCGTCACATCAGAATAAAGGAAAGGCGTCATGAGAAAATACGCACTCAATAGCCCGGAAGCACTGGCGCGCCTGCTGGCCATGTTTATGATCACGGATGGCAATATGGACCCGCGCGAGCTGGAGCTGCTGGAGAAACTCCACGTCTACGACCTGATCGGCCTGCCGCGCAAGCAGTTCACCAAGGTGCTGGTGGATTACTGCGACGACGTCTCCGACGAAGCCAACGACGACGGCACCATTCATTTGCTGGACGCGGAGCGCATCAACGGCCTGCTGGCCGAGGTGAGCGACCACCGCAAACGCATCCTGGCCTGCGTGCTGGCCATGGACATCAGCAAGTCAGACGGCACCATCAGCGAGCCGGAAATGGCCTTGCTGAGCCATATGATGAAAAGCTGGGGCATTTCGCTGGACGATCTGGAACGCGAATTCGCCCGTTAACCCCTTTCCGCGCCAAAGCAGCCGTCCGCGCGGCTGCTTTGGCCATTTTGAAGCCTCCCCCGCCCATGACGAGCAATACCCGATTTTCCGGCACCGACAACTACATCGCCACCGAAGACCTGATGATGGCGGTGAACGCCGCCATCACGCTGGAGCGCCCGCTCCTGATCAAGGGCGAACCCGGCACCGGCAAGACCATGCTGGCCGAGGAAGTGGCCCGCAGCCTGGGCCGAGAGTTGATTGTCTGGCCGATCAAGTCCACCACCAAGGCGCAGCACGGCCTGTACGAATACGACGCGGTGTCGCGGCTGCGCGACTCGCAGCTGGGCGACGCCCGCGTGCACGACATCCGCAACTACATCGTCAAAGGCAAACTGTGGCAGGCTTTCGACGCCGACGCCGCCCCGGTGCTGCTGATCGACGAAATCGACAAGGCCGACATCGAATTCCCCAACGATCTGCTGCGCGAACTGGACCAGATGGAGTTCTTCGTCCACGAAACCCAGGAGTTCGTGCGCGCCCGCCAGCGCCCCATCATCATCATCACCTCCAATAATGAAAAAGAGCTGCCGGACGCCTTCTTGCGCCGCTGCTTCTTCCATTACATCCGCTTCCCGGACCGGGACACCATGCAGGCCATCATCGACGCCCACTTCCCCGCCCTGCGCCAGCAACTGGTCAGCGAAGCGCTGGAGGTGTTCTTCTCCATACGCGAGCTGCCGGGCCTAAAGAAGAAACCCAGCACCTCGGAATTGCTGGACTGGCTGAAACTGCTGTCGGCGGAAAACATGGACGCCGCCGCGCTGAAGCAGCGCCATCAGGACAACGCCCCGCCGCCGCTGGCGGGCGCGCTGCTCAAGAGCGAACAGGATCTGCAATTGTTCGAGCGCCTGATGCAGATGGCCAGGCTGCGCCGCTGAAATGGACATCCTGGAGCGCTTCGCCGCCTCGCTGGCGCTGGCTGGCCGCAGCGGCCACACCGCCGCCGCCTACCTGCGCGATCTGGAACAACTGGCCGCCCTGCTGAGCCCCGCTCCGCTGGAGCGGGCCGAACACGCCCAGTTGCGCAGAATCCTGGCCAAGCTGCACGCGCAAGGCCTGCACAGCCGCAGCCTGGCGCGCAAGCTCTCCGCCTGGCGCCGCTTCTACCAATGGCTGTTGGACAACGGACAGCGCGGGGACGACCCCAGCCAGGGTCTGCGCGCGCCCAAACAGGACAAGCCGCTGCCCAAGGCCTTGCCGGTGGACAGCACCGCGGCCTTGCTGGACCGCATCGACGACAACGACGCGCTCTCCATACGCGACCGCGCGCTGTTCGAGCTGATGTATTCCTGCGGGCTGCGCCTGTCCGAAGCGGTGGGATTGAATCTGGAAGACCTGGACTTTTCCGACGATCTGCTGCGCATCCGCGGCAAGGGCGGCAAGGAACGCATTGCGCCGCTGGGCGCCGAGGCGCGCGCCTGCCTGCAGCGCTGGCTGGCGCAACGCCAGGCGGCGCAGGAGGAGCGCGCGGTCTTCATCGCCCGCCACGGCGGACGGCTGGGCGGACGGCAAGTGGAAAAACGCCTGCGTGACTGGGCGATCAAGACCGGCGCGCAACAACACGTACATCCGCATATGCTGCGCCACTCCTTCGCCTCTCACCTGCTGCAATCATCCGGGGACTTGCGCGCGGTGCAGGAACTGCTGGGGCACGCCAATCTGTCCAGCACCCAGATCTATACCGCGCTGGACTTCCAGCACCTGGCCAAGGTCTACGACGGCGCGCACCCGCGCGCGCGCAAAAAACCGGACAACAAAGACTAAAAGCCTGTTCAAAGCCCGCCGCGCTTCAGCGGGTGGACGCTAAGCCGCGCGGCTGCGCGCGGCCAACAGCTCGTCCAGACGCTGCAAGGCGCGGATCACGGTTTGCGCGCGCACCTGCGCGCGATCGCCGTCGAAGCGGCAGCTGAAAGCCTCGCTCCAGCCGTCAGGGCCGGCGATGCCGAACCAGACCAGCCCCACCGGCTTGGCCGCCGTGCCGCCGCCGGGGCCGGCGACGCCGGACACCGCCACGCTCCAATCCGCGCCGGACAACGTCTGCGCGCCGGCGGCCATCTGCCTCACCACCGCCTCGCTGACCGCGCCGTGCTCGCGCAAGGCGCCGTCCTCCACCCGCAGCAGACGCTGCTTGGCCTCATTGCTGTAAGTGACCACGCCGTAGCCGAACCAGGCGGAACTGCCGGCGATGTCGGTCAGCGCCGCGGCGATCATGCCGCCGGTGCAGGATTCGGCGGCGGCGACGCTCTCGCCCGCCGCCAGCAAACGCTCGCCCAGACGGCGAGCCAATTCCAGACTTTCTTGCATAGCCATCCTCTCAGCCTCGCCGCGCTTTGAAATGGCGGATCAAGCCGTTGGTGGAGCTGTCGTGAGCCAGCGCGTCGTCGCCGGCGGCCAGCTCCGGCAGAATGCGGCGCGCCAGTTGCTTGCCGTACTCCACCCCCCATTGATCGAAGGAGTTGATGCCCCAGATCACGCCCTGCACGAACACCTTGTGCTCGTACAGCGCCAGCAGCATGCCCACACTGCGCGGACTCACCTCGTCCAGCGCCAGGGTGTTGGACGGCTGATTGCCCGGGAAGAGCTTCTGCGGCAACAGCATGTCCAGCTGCTCGCCCGGCAAATGCGCCAGCTCCCGCATCGCCTCAGCCTCGCTCTTACCGCGCATCAAGGCTTCGGTCTGGGCCAGGCAGTTGGCCACCAGCACCTGGTGCTGGTCCGCCACCGGATAATGACTGCGCATCGGGATGATGAAGTCGCAAGGCACCAGTCGCGTGCCCTGATGCAGCAGCTGGAAAAAGGCGTGCTGGCTATTGGCCCCCTCTTCGCCCCAGATCACCGGGCCGGTGTCGAAATCCAACGCCTCGCCGTAACGGCCGACGCGCTTGCCGTTGGACTCCATGTCCAATTGCTGCACATGGGCCGGCAAACGCCGCAAGCCGTGGTCGTAAGGCATGATGGCGTGGGTATGGGCGCGATAGAAGGTGTTGTACCAGACGCCGATCAGCGCCAGCAGCACCGGCATATTGGCGGCGAAGGGCGCGCTGAAGAAATGCCGGTCCATCGCGTGACCGCCGGCCAGGAATTCCTGGAAGCGGTCGAAGCCTATCGACAGCATCACCGGCAGGCCAATGGCCGACCACGTGGAGTAGCGGCCGCCCACCCAGTCCCAAAAGCCGAACATATGCGCCGGATCGATGCCGAAAGCCTGCACCGCCGGCTGATTGGTGGACACCGCGACGAAATGACGCGCGATATCGGCCTCGCTCCCCGCCTGCAAAAACCACTGCCGCGCCGCCTGGGCGTTCAACAGCGTCTCCGGCGTGGTGAAGGATTTGGACGCGATGATGAACAGGGTTTCGGCGGGGTCCAGCCGCTGCAGCGTGCGCGCGACGTGCGCGCCGTCCACATTGGAGACGAAATGCACGTCCAGCTCCGGCGACGCGTACGCGGCCAGCGCCTCTTTCACCATCAGCGGCCCCAGATCGGAACCGCCTATGCCCAGATTGACCACGTGACGGATGCGCCGGCCGCTGAAGCCTTTCCACTCGCCGCCGCGCACCTGTTCGCTGAAAGCGCGCATCCGCGCGAGCACCGCCTGCACCTCGGCCACCAGCTCGCAGCCGTCCAGCAGCAGGCTCTCGCCGGCCGGCAGCCGCAAGGCGGTGTGCAGCACCGCGCGGTCCTCGCTGACGTTGATGCGCTCGCCGCCGCGCATTTTCTCCATCCAGCCGGCCAGATCGGCCTCGCGCGCCAATTCGAACAACAACTCCAGCGTACGTTCGGTGATGCGGTTCTTGGAGTAGTCCAGCAACAGGCCGTCCAGCTCCAGCGAAAAGCGCTGGAAACGCTGCGGATCGGCATCGAACAACTCGCGCATATGCATGTGCCGGGTCGCGCGCTGATGCTGATGCAGCCGGGCCCAGACCCGGGTGGAATTAATGTCGGAACTGCGTTGCGAAGCCATATGGATTGCCGCTGGAATAAGTGTTCGCCAATAAAAAGGAGCAAGCTCCGCTGCGGAGCCGCTCCTGTGGGACAGTACCCCGCTTAAAACGTGTCTACGATCTCGCGAGCTAGAGCGGGACAAGGCGTTGCAGCTGAGAAAGCGGAATGTACTCGTGGCACATGCGCATTTCGAAGCGGCACTCGCCGTGCCACGTCTCACGACGCGCGGCGGATCGTAAACAGGTTCTTAGAGCTTGAGGAAATGCTCACGGTAGTAACGCAACTCCTCGATGGACTCCAGGATGTCCGCCAGCGCCTCGTGCTTGCCGCGTTTGACCACGCCGCGCGCCACCTCCGGCTTCCAACGCTTGCACAACTCTTTCAGCGTAGACACATCCAGGTTGCGATAGTGGAAATACTCTTCCAGCTTGGGCATCCAGCGCACCATGAAACGACGATCCTGGTGGATGGTGTTGCCGCACATCGGCGTGATCCGCGGCGGCACGTGCAGAGCCATGAAATCCAGCAGGATTTGCTCGGCCTCGGCTTCGCCCAGCGTGGAGGCCTTGACCTTTTCGATCAGGCCGCTCTTGCCGTGGGTGTTCTTGTTCCAGTCGTCCATGCCGTCCAACACCTCGTCGGGCTGGTGGATCACCAACACCGGCGATTCCGCCACCACGTTCAGCTGGCTGTCGGTCACGATCATCGCCACTTCGATGATGCGGTCGGTCTCTGGATTCAGGCCCGTCATTTCCATGTCGAGCCAGATGAGGTTCATTTGATCTTGTGTCATACTTGCCAATCTTTGCAAAACCCTTCTATTTTCCTTCATTGCCGCGCTGGCGGCAAACCTGACAGCAGATAACGGACTCCGATGACCGAGGCATTCAGCTCTCTCTTCCTGGCCGCGCTGGCGGCCACACTCGCGCTAAAACTCTGGCTGGGCTGGCGCCACGCCCGCCACATCGCCCGCCACCGCGCGGAAGTGCCCGCCGCTTTTCGCGACGCCATCGCCTTGCAACAACATCAATTGGCCGCCGATTATTGCATCGCCAAGACCCGTTTCGGCCTGTTTTCCGCCGTGCTGGACAGCCTGGTAATCCTGGCGCTGACCTTTGGCGGCGTGCTGCAATGGCTGGCCGGCGCCGTGGCCGCCGCAGGCGTCTCGCCGCTGCCGTCCGGCCTACTGCTGATCGTGGGCGTGGCGGCGCTGACCGGCTGCGTCAGCTTTCCGCTCAGCCTGTACTCCACCTTCGGCATCGAGGCCCGCTTCGGCTTCAACAAGACCACCCCCAAGCTGTTCATCATCGACCAGATCAAGGGCCTGCTGCTGGGCGCCGTCATCGGCTTGCCGTTGGTGGCGCTAGTGCTGTGGCTGATGGACATTTCCGGCCCGCTGTGGTGGCTATGGGTCTGGCTGGTCTGGACCGGCTTCCAGCTGCTGATGGTGGCGATCTACCCGACGCTGATCGCGCCGCTGTTCAATAAATTCACCCCGCTGGAAGACCTGGAGCTCAAGGCGCGCATCGAAGCGCTGCTGCAACGCGCCGGCTTCCAGAGCCAGGGCGTCTTCGTGATGGACGGTTCCCGCCGCTCCAGCCACGGCAACGCCTACTTCACCGGCTTTGGCGCCGGCAAGCGCATCGTGTTCTTCGACACCTTGCTGGGGCAATTGGACCATCAGGAAATCGAAGCGGTGCTGGCTCACGAGCTGGGCCATTTCAAGCGCCGCCACATCGTCAAGCGCATCGCGCTGGCCTTCGCGCTGTCGCTGGGCTTCCTCTTCCTGCTGGGGCAGTTGCTGGACGCGCCCTGGTTCTACGCCGGCCTGGGTGTTTCCACGCCCAGCACCGCGATGGCGCTGATCCTGTTCTTCACCGCGGTGCCGGCCTTCACCTTTCCGCTCACCCCGCTGTCCAGCAGCCTGTCGCGCCGCCATGAATACGAGGCCGACGACTTCGCCGCCAGCGAAACCGACGCCGGCAAACTGGTGTCCGCCCTGGTCAAACTTTATCGCGACAACGCGTCCACGCTGACGCCGGACCCGCTGCATTCCGCTTTTTACGACTCGCACCCGCCCGCCGCGCTGCGCATCAACCATCTACAAGGAAACCGCTGACATGAACCTGCTCGAACTGTCCTGCGAAGCCCAACACGGCGCCAGCCCGCTGGCCGCCAGCACCGTCAACCAATTGATGGGTTCCCTGCCCGGCTGGAACATCCGCGGCATCGAACTGACCAAGACCTTTCCCTTCGCCAACTTCCACGACACCATGGCCTTCGTCAACGCGCTGGCCTGGATCGCCCACCGCGAAGACCACCACCCGGACCTGTCGGTGCATTACAACCGCGTCGTCGTCAACTTCAGCACCCACGACGCCGGCGGCCTGACCCTGAACGACTTCATCTGCGCCGCCAAGACCGAAGCGCTGCTGGCCCGCCCATGACAGGTCAGACCGGACAAATCATCCGCAGCCACGGCCGCCGCTTCATCGTTGAATCCGACGGCCAGGTTTACGATTGCACCACCCGCGGCAAACGCGTCGATTTCGCCTGTGGCGACTGGGTGGACATCCTGGTGCAGAACAAGGAACAGGCCGTCATCGAGCGCTCACAAGAGCGACGCAGCCTGCTCTACCGCCAGGACGACTGGAAAACCAAGGTCATCGCCGCCAATGTGACCCGCATCCTGTTCGTGATCGCCGCCGTGCCCAGCCCCAACGAAGAACTGCTGGGCCGCTGCCTGATCGCCGCGGAAGCCGGCGACATCAATCCCGTCATCGTGGTCAACAAGGCCGACCTGCCGGAAACCGAGGGCTTGCTGCGCAAGTTGGAGCTGTACCGCCAACTGGGCTACCAAGTGGTCACCCTGTCCGCCAAGCAGGACGTTGCGCCGCTGCTGCCCTTGCTGCAAGGCCAGACCAGCGTCTTCGTCGGCCAGTCCGGCATGGGCAAGTCCACGCTGACCAATGCGCTGCTGCCGGACGCCAACGCCCGCATCGGCGACATTTCCACCGCGCTGGACTCCGGCCGCCACACCACGACTCACGCCACGCTTTACCATCTGAACGCGGACAGTCATCTGATCGATTCCCCCGGTCTGCAGGAGTTTGGCCTCAAGCATTTGAAGGCCGCCGAACTAACCCGCTACTTCCCGGAAATACGCCCGTTGATTGGTCAATGCCGCTTCCACAATTGTTCGCACCGCGTGGAACCGAACTGTGCCATCATGACCGCATGTGAATCGGGCGCCATCGCCAAGTCCCGGCTCTCTTTGCTGCAACGTCTAACGGATGAACTTTCACCGTCCAAGCCGTGACGAAGGGTGTGCGTACTTTCCATTCACATACGCGGGTAATTCACTTATCCTAAAAAACTGAAAGTCGTATCGCATAAGCATATCCAGACAGACAGCCAAAAAAGGAGCCAGCACTATGACTAAGCGAATCGCACTCGTAACCGGCGGCATGGGCGGTATTGGCACCGCCATCTGCAAAGCCCTGGCGGAAAGCGGTCACATCGTAGTCACCACCTACAGCAAGCCCGGCCGCGAACAAGCCTGGCTCGCCGACATGAAGGGGCTGGGACTCAAGGATATCCACGCCTACCAATGCGACGTCACCGACACCGCAGCCTGCAAGGCACTGGCCGAAAAGGTGGCCAAAGACCTGGGGCCGGTGGACGTGCTGGTCAACAACGCCGGCATCACCCGCGACTGCAGTTTCAAGAAGCAGACCAAGGACGATTGGGACGCGGTGCTGCGCACCAATCTGGACTCCCTGTTCAATATGACCAAGCCGGTGGTGGACGGCATGGGCGACCGCGGCTTCGGCCGCATCATCAACATCTCCTCGATCAACGGTCAGAAGGGGCAGTTCGGCCAGACCAACTACTCCGCCGCCAAGGCCGGCATGCACGGCTTCACCATGGCCCTGGCACAGGAAGTGGCGCGCAAGGGCGTGACCGTCAACA
This sequence comes from Chromobacterium sp. Panama, assembly GCF_003052555.1. Lineage (NCBI taxonomy): Bacteria > Pseudomonadati > Pseudomonadota > Betaproteobacteria > Neisseriales > Chromobacteriaceae > Chromobacterium > Chromobacterium sp. Panama. The sequence goes on along the minus strand of NZ_QARX01000001.1, from coordinate 1,506,253 downwards.
CCATTTCGCCCGGCTATATCGCCACCGATATGGTGATGGCGGTGGCGGAGGAGACGCGCAACAAGATCGTGGCGCAGATTCCGGTGGGCCGCCTGGGCAAGCCCGAGGAAATCGCCGCCCTGGTCGCCTTCCTCGCCTCCGAACAAGCCGGCTTCATCACCGGCGCCAACGTGGCGATGAACGGCGGTCAACACATGATGTAAACGGGCCCCGGCCCGCCGCGCGACGCCGCCCCGCCGGGCGGCGTTTTCTTTTGCCCGCCCGCTGTGTATGCTGTCGCTTTCCCAAGCCACACCCCGACGACACCCCATGGCAGAACAGCTGATCATCCACGGCGCCGACAAACAAGAGCGCTATCAAACCCTATTGCCGCAGGCGCTGGCGCTGATTGAGTCCGAGACCGATCAGATCGCCGCGCTGGCCAATCTCTGCGCCGCCTTGCACAGCAGCTTCGACTGGCTGTGGACCGGCTTCTACCTGGTCAAGGACAAGCAACTGGTGCTTGGCCCCTTCCAGGGCCCGATCGCCTGCACTCGCATCCCGTTTGGCAAAGGGGTGTGCGGCAGCGCCTGGCAGGCCGAAAAAACCCTGGTGGTGGATGATGTCGACGCTTTCCCCGGCCATATCGCCTGCTCCTCCAGCGCCCGTTCGGAAATCGTGGTGCCCGTCCGCAACGCCGCCGGCGAAGTGGTCGCGGTGCTGGATGTGGACTCCAGCGAACCGGCCAGCTTCGACGCGGTGGACGCCGAATACCTGGAGCGCATCGCCGCGGGGCTGGCCCGCTTGTTCTGAGAAAGCCCGCAAACCGGCCTCAAGAGCTTTCGAGGCCGCCGCGGCCATGAAAAAGCGCGCCCTTTGGCGCGCTTTTCATTGCCGGCCCTTGCCGCCGGCTACGACTGCAAATGCATAGGGTCTCGCCCCTCGCGGGATCTCGACCACGCGCGCCCCGCCAGCTCCAGAACCCAGAACACGGCCAGACCGGACAGAATGGACAGATTCTTGCCCGCGGCCATCGCCAGCAAACCCTGCCAGAAAGAGCCGCCGTCCGCCCAGCACAAGCCGCACCACACGAACAAGGCCAGCAGGGAGATCAGCGCCGGCGCGCGATAATATTCGACGAAAGTCATATTGCCTCCAATCAAGACAATCCTCACGTCAAACTAGCAAAGCCGGCTTCCGCCGGCATCGTGGCAAGCACTTAGTAGAAACACGCGTCCGGAGCGCGCTAGCCCAGCAAGGGCAATTGCAGTTGCCGCCCCAGCCATTCGCGCAAGCCGGCCTCGTCCAGCGCCAACAGCTCCTGGCGCGAACCGGCCAGAATCTCGACCAAACGCGCCAGCTGCCGCTCGGCGCCCAGATTCACCTCGCCGGCCAGCCGGCTGTTCTCGCTGGCCATATCCAGCAAGCGCGCCGAAGTCTGCTCCAACTGCACCGCCTGCCGCAACGCATCCTGCTCCAAGGCGGCGCTGCGCCCTTCCAGCCACTCCAGCCTCGCCTCCAAACGGCCGTTGTCTCGCTCGCGCTCCGCTAGACGGTCGCGCCACTCGCCCTCCAGCCGCGTCCGCTCGCGCCGGCTTTGTTGCAAAGCCTCTTCCTGGCGCGCCTGCGCCTGCTGCATCGCCCGACGCTCCTCTTCCATCTGTTCGTAGAGCCGCAGCCGCAAACCTTCCAGCCGCTCATAGGCCAGCGCCTCGCGCCGCGCGGCTTCCTCTCGCGCCTCCTGCACTTTCAGCTCAGCGCGCTCTTCCAGTTCCTGCTGACGTTGCTCCGCCTGACGCCTAAGCTCGGACAACTCCTTCCTGGACTGCTCCAGCCTCGACTCCTGCTCCAGCTGCGCCCGCTCCAGCATCTGGCGCCGGGTTTCCTCGCCCTGCAAGCGTCCTTCCAAATCCGCCAGCCTCGCGGCGCGCAACTCCAGCTCGCGCAAGGCGGACTGCAACTCGGCCTGGCGCGCCGCCAAGCCGGCTTCCAGCTCGCGGGTCTCCGCCGCGGCCTGCGCCACCGCGGTTTCCGCGTCCTGACGCAAAGACTCCAGCCGCCCGTCCGCCTCGTCGCAGGCCCGCTGCCACACTTGTTCAAAGGCTTCGGCCAGGCCGGCCGGCCAATCCGGCCGCCGCGACGACACCGCCACCCGCGACAGAAACTCCTGCCGCCACTCTTTCAAGGTGTTGTTGATCGTGGTGTTGGAGCCCGCGCCTATCCTGGCCCTCACCTCCATCACCGTCGGCCATACGCCTTCGCCCACCAGCTCGAACGCCGCCTGCCGGATGCGCGAATAAATATCTGTCGCCATGCCTGAAAATGCCCGTTTGTCGTGGCCGACATTCTAGCAAAGCGTCGCTTTAAAATATATTACGTATTACATTTAAAATTTAACAGACAGCCTGCGCATGCCTTGGCCGGAAAACACAAAGGGCGGCGCGCCGTTTACGGCGCCCGCCCCGCATCGCTCCGTCCGCCCGCGTCAACCGCGCGCGGCTTCGCCCACAAAGATTTCCACCCGCCGGTTCTTCGCCCGCCCAGAGGCGCTGGCGTTGCTCGCCACCGGCTCATGCGAGCCGCGGCCGGCGATGCTGATCCGCCCCTCCGCCACGCCGCGCGCGGTCAGATAGTCGCGCGTGGCGCGGGCGCGGTTCAGCGACAGCGGGTCATTGACCGCATTGGAGCCGGTGTTGTCGGTATGGCCGACGATCTTCACCGTGGTCACCGGGTTCTGGTTCAAGGTGGCGGCGAAACGGTCCAGAATCGGCCGCAGATTGGGCTTGATGTCGTAGCGGCCCACGTCAAAAGACACATCGCTGGGGATGTCCAGCTTCAGCTGATTGTCCGCGGTTTGGCTGACGCTGACGCCCGAACCCTTGGTCGCCTGCTCCATCGCCGCCTTCTGCTCCTGCATGTGCTTGGACCACAAATAGCCGCCGCCGGCGCCCAGCGCCGCGCCCAGGGCCGCGCCGGTGGCGGCGCTGCGGCCAGGGTTGCCGCCGGCGGTCAGGCCGCCCAGCACCGCGCCGGCCACCGCGCCAATCGCCGCGCCGGTACCAGTGTCTTTCTGGGTTTCGGACATGTTCGCGCAGCCGGACAGACCGCCGCTCCCCAGCGCCAATGCAACAAACATCACGATCAGTTTATTCATGCCTGGATCCTTTCCATTCAGTCCATTACCCGCCCCGGCTCCTGCGGGACGCGCTTTCAGCATATACCCATTGCGTTGCGGCCACCGCGCGTCCCGGCCAAAAGACAGGCGCGGCCAAAGCCGCCAAAGCGACAAAACGCTTGATTCGGTTGCCAAAGCCTTCCCTTGCCGCGCCAATCCGCGTACCATCGCGCCTCGCTTTACGGGAGGGAATATGAACACGCAGACTACGGCCCGCGCCTGCGGCATTGACTTTGGCACATCCAACTCCACCGTGGGGTGGCTGCGCCCGAACCAAGCCACTCTATTGACGCTGGAGGACGGCAAGATCACCTTGCCTTCGGTGGTTTTCTTCAATTACGAGGAAGATCATTCCGTGTTCGGCCGGCTGGCGCTGCAGGAATACATGGAAGGCTATGAAGGCCGGCTGATGCGCTCGCTGAAAAGCCTGCTGGGCTCCAACCTGATCGACAGCCAAACCGAAGTGCAAGGCAAGGCCCTGCCTTTCCGCCACCTGCTCAGCCTGTTCATCCAGGAATTGAAGCTGCGCGCCGACCGCGCCGCCGAGCGTCCGTTCGAACAAGTGGTGCTGGGCCGCCCGGTGCACTTTGTCGACGACAACCCCAAGGCCGACGCCGAAGCCGAGACCACACTGGGCGAGATCGCGCGCCAGGTGGGCTTCAAGGACGTGTCCTTCCAGTTCGAACCCATCGCCGCCGCCTTCGACTACGAAGCCCGGCTGGAGCGCGAAGAGCTGGTGCTGATCGTCGACATCGGCGGCGGCACCTCGGACTTCACCCTGATCCGCCTGGCGCCCGAGCGCCACCGCCTGGACGAGCGCCTCGACGACATTCTCGCCACCGGCGGCGTCCACATCGGCGGCACGGACTTCGACAAGCAATTGAGCCTGCACGGCGTGATGCCCCTGTTCGGCTTCAAGAGCCGGCTGCGCAACAACGCGGAGATGCCGTCCAGCCAGTACTTCAACCTGGCCACCTGGCACACCATCAACTTCGCCTACACCCGCAAGGCCTGGATGGACCTGCAGGACGTGCACCGCGACGCGGCGCAGCCGCAGGTGCTGGACCGCCTGTTCCGCCTGATCCAGGACCGCGCCGGCCACCGACTGGCGATGCAGGTGGAAGCCGCCAAGATCGCGCTGTCGGACGAGGCGCAGCACCGGCTGGACCTGGGGCATATCGAGGCCGGCCTGCACTGCGAGTTGAGCCGCGATCAATTCAATCACAGCATAGACGCGATGCTGGGCCAGATCGGCGCCACCGTGCGCCAATTGCTGACCGACGCCTGCGCGCAGGCCGACGACATCGACACCGTCTTCTTCACCGGCGGCTCCAGCGGCGTGCCGGCGCTGCGCGACAGCATCAAGCGCCTACTGCCCCAGGCCCGCCATGTGGAAGGCGACCTCTTCGGCAGCATCGGCAGCGGCCTGGCGATCGAGGCCGCCAAACGCTACGGTTAAGACACGATTCGCGCCCGGCCCGCCGGGCCCGGAAACGCCAAAGGCCGAGCATGCTTGCTCGGCCTTTTCGCTTATTCGCACGCCGGCGGCGCTTACGCGCCGGAACCGCCGTTAGTCTTCTTGCCCTTGCGCCGCGCCTCCGGCGGCAGATCGAACTCGAACAACTGCGCGGTGCGCCCGGTCTGCGATTGACAGGCTATCATCAGCGCGCGGTTGATCGCCTCCTTCTTGCTGACGCCCCACCACTCTATCATTTTATCCAGCGACTTCTGCGCGTCCCGGCTCAGCTCCACCGTCACCGACAGCTCCTGCAGACGGCTGCGGCGCAGTTCGCGGCTGCGCCGCTTGCGCTCGGCCACCGTCATCGCGCGCTCGCCCAGGGGCTTGCGTCCCGGCTTTTTGCGGACGCCGCCAATCAGATCGAAGGTGTAGTGATCGCAAGGATCTTTCATGGCTTGAGTGACGGGTCACGGTCGTTGCTGAAGAGGGGCGCAAGGATAGCACAAAGCAAGCCCTGGCGGGCGTTTCACGCATTCCCGGCGCAAAATATCCCATTGCGATGCGGCGGGCGCAAAAAAACCCCGGCCTGGTGCCGGGGCAGACTCAATCAGCCGCCCTGAAGGCTGATCGAAAGCGACTATACAGTTCCAGCATAGCCCTTGTTTCGGCTTTGCACAGCCCGCTTTGGCGTAGTCGGGCCCCGTCTCAGTCGCTGCCGAATTCCCGCTCCAGTTCCGCCAGCGCCTGGCGCGTCACCCGCACCGGCATCAAGGCGCGGCGCAAAGGTTGGGCCTGCCCCAGCACCAGCTCTTCGAACTCCAGTTCGGTGGCGTCTTCGCCCGGCGCGTCCTGCTTGATCCCCATGCGGTTCAGGTACAAGGTCCGCCATTCCAGCCGAAAATATTCGGCCGGATGCTCCAGCACATGGCGCACCGTCTCCAGCAAGCCCTCAAGGCTCAGCGCGCCGCGCGCCTCGCGCAATTGGGGCTCGATCTCGGCCATGCGCCGCTGCACCCCTTCGCAGGTATCGGGCAAGGGCGAACCGTCCGAGGAGCCGTCCACCACGGTGCCGGCCTCGCAACGCAGCACGCTCAAGCGCAATTGCAGCCGCGACATCTCGTTGTCCAAGGTCTGGCGCAACTGCTCCAGCAGGCTCAGCCGCCGCGCGATCACCGTGACCAGCATTTCCTCGCTGCGCCGCGCGCTGCTCTCAAGCAGCAGCTCGCGCGACGCGCAGGGCATGGCCAGCCTATGACCGTCGAAGCTCACCACCTGCTGCGGCACTTCGCGGCGCAGCTCCCCGCCCTCCATCGCCACGCCCAGGCGGCCGGTTTCGCTGCGCGCCATCGACAACAAGGCCCAGGCCTCGTCGCCCTGGCTGGCGGACAGGAAGAAATTGCGCAAGGCTTCGCTCTGCCGCAGGCAGGACAAAAGGCTGGCCGGCCCGGAAAACAGCAAGCCCAGCCGCGGGTCCTGCGCAAAGCCGCGCAAGGACAGCGTCAGCGGCTCCGGCATTCGGCTGGGCAACTCGGCCAGATAGGCTTGGGTGACGCGCATGCCCGGGGCCAGCGCGTCCAGATAGCCGGGAGACAGGCGCAAACGCTTGTCCGTGCCGTCGACCAGGCTCTCTATCGCCTGCGTCAACTCCCGCTGCTGCTGCCGGCTTTCGGCATCCAGCCCCCATCTTTGCAACAAGCGCCCTAACATGCGTCCCCCACTGACAACCGGCCGTCCGGCCGGATCAAAACGATTCGTCGTCGCGCAGATAGCGCCATTGGCCGGTGGGCAGATTGCCCAGCTTGACCTTGCCGATGCGAATCCGCTTCAGGCCTACCACGCGCAAGCCCACCAGTTCGCACATGCGGCGGATCTGGCGTTTCTTGCCCTCGCGCAGCACAAAACGCAACTGATCCTCGTTTTGCCAAGCCACGGTGGCAGGCAGCAATTTTTTACCATCCAGCTCCAGACCGTGATTGAGCAGACTCAAACCTTCGTCGGAAAGTTCGCCCTCCACCCGCACCAGGTACTCCTTGTCCACGCTGGAATGCTCGCCGATGATCTGCTTGGCCACCCGGCCGTCCTGGGTCAGGATCAACAGGCCCACCGAATCAATGTCCAGGCGGCCGGCCGGCGCCAGCCCTCTCAGATGCTGCGCAGAAAACCGGCGGCGGCTCTTGTCCTCCGCCCACTGGTTTTCCGGTTTGACCAGCACCACCGCCGGCTCGTAGCCGTCCTCGGCCTGGCCGGACACGTAACCCATGGGCTTGTTCAGCAGGATGGTGACGCGCGAGGCTTGAGCGTCCTGCGCCTTCTTGTCCACTTCGATCAGATTGTGCGGCAGCACTTTCTGCCCGAGGACGGCCACCTCGCCGTCCACTTTCACCCACCCTTGTTCGATATAGCTATCGGCCTCGCGGCGCGAGCACAAACCCAACTCGGCCATGCGTTTCGACAGGCGCACTGGTTCCATCATTTCGTTCCGTAATAAAAAAAGCGGCTTGCGCCCGCTGCGGCGCCCGCTCCGTCTCCATCTTCCAAGACAGACGCTCGGGCCACCCGCAACCACCGGCAAGTCCGCTGTTGCATTTCGCCGTATTGTAGGGGATAGCGCCCCCGCTGACCATGGATGGATACGCCCTTTGGCCCGCCTGCGCCCAAAAAGGCCTTGCGCCTGGCCTTGCGCCAACGATACCGTTAGCATAAGCCTACGCCACCGCATCGCCACGAGGATCGCATGACCGTTTTCAACGACTATGAACAATACGACGGCATTGGCCTGGCCCAGCTGATCGCCGGCGGCCAGATCAGCGCCGGCGAGGCCGCGGCCGCGGCCCAGGCACGGCTGGAGCGCTGGAATCCGGCGCTGAACGCGGTCTGCCTGCCGCTGCCGGAACAGGCTCAGGCCCAGTTGCGGCAAGCGCAAGGCGCCGGCCCGCTTGCCGGTTGCCCGATGCTGATCAAGGATTTGCTGGCCGACATCGCCGGCGTGCCCACTCGCAACGGCAGCCGCCTGTTCGACGGCTATGTCGCGCCGCGCGACGCCGACATCATCCAACGTTATCGCCAGGGCGGCCTGATCTTCATCGGCAAAACCGCCACGCCTGAACTGGGCCTCAGTCCCTACACCGAATCCGAGGTCTACGGCCTCAGCCGCAATCCCTGGGACCTGACCCGCACCCCGGGCGGCTCCAGCGGCGGCTCGGCCGCGGCGGTGGCCGCCGGCATCGTGCCCATCGCCCACGGCGGCGACGGCGGCGGCTCCATCCGCATTCCCGCCTCCAACTGCGGCGTGTTCGGCCTCAAGCCCAGCCGCGGACGCGGCCCGGCCGGACCGGACTACAGCGAGGGCTGGCAGGGCCTGGTCTGCCAACACGCGCTGACGCGCAGCGTGCGCGACAGCGCGGCGATGCTGGACCTGCTGGCCGGCGGCCCGCGCGGCGGCGAGGCCTATTACTGGCCGGCGCCGGAGCAAAGCTTTTTCGCCGCGCATCAGCGCGAGCCCGGCAAGCTGCGCGTCGCCTGGAGCAAGCGCCCCATCCTGGGCGGCGCGCTGCACCCGGACTGCGCCGCCGCGCTGGACGACGCGCTGGCCTTGCTGACCGAGCTGGGACACGAGGTGGAAGAAGCGTCGCCGCCGCTGGCGTCGCCGGAGGAATACAACCGCGCGATGCTGGCCATCATCTGCGGCGAGATGGCCGGCCTGCTGCGCGACATCGAGCGCCGCACCGGCAAACCGGCGCGCCACCAGCAACTGGAAGCGGCCAGCTGGGCGCTGGCGCGCTACGGCGAGCGGCTCAGCGCCGGTGAGCTGGCCTGGGCGCGCGGTTTCGCCTGGGAGCAGGCCCGGATCATGGAAACCTTCCACCAGCGCTACGACGCGCTGGCCACCCCGACCCTGAACCAGCCGCCCGCCCTCGTCGGCGGCCTGGGGCCCAGCGCCGCCGAAACCGCGATCTCGCGCTGGATGCTGGGCAAGCTGGGCTGGGACTGGACTTTGCGCTTCGGCCGGTTGATTCCGGCCACTTCGCGCCGTCTGATGGAGTATCTGGGCTGGACCATACCCTTCAATATGAGCGGACAGCCGGCAATGAGCGTGCCGCTGCACTGGAGCCAGGCCGGGCTGCCGATAGGCGTGCAATTCGTCGCGCGCTGCGGCGACGACCTGACCCTGCTGCGGCTGGCCCGCCAGTTGGAACAGGCCAGACCGTGGGCGCAACGGCGCCCGCCGGCCCCGCCTAGCGCTTGAAGCCGGCCAGAGCCGGCCCCAACTCGCCGGCCAGCCGGCGGCCCAGTTCGGTCACCAGCGTCTGCAGGCCGGCCGCGGCCGCTGCGGCGTCCGGCGTCGCCAAAGGCTGGCTCTGCAGGAAATAACCGCTGGCCAGCGGCCGTTTGTCGCCCTGCGTCGGCAACGCCTGCCAAGCCACTTCCAGCGAGGCGTCGCGCCCCGGACGCAGGCGCAGCTGGCGCACGTCCAGCAATAAGCGGACGTCCCCGCCGCCCATGCCCGGTTGCGGATAGGCGTAGATGCTGGCCAGACCCAGCGAGCGGGACAGGTCCGCCGCCACGGCTTGCGTCAGCATGCGGTCCAGCGGACCGGCCCAGCGCTGCAAGTCCAGCAATTCGACATTGCCGGCGGCGTCTTCCACCACCAGCTGGGGCCGCTCCAGCCCCGCGGGCAGGCTAGCCGGCCCCACCATCACGCTGACGCCCAGCACGGGGGTCGCGGCCGCCGTCGACAGCGCCGGCCGCAATTGATGGAAGGTGGTGGGCGGCGAGGCGCAGGCGCTTAGCAGCGCCAGCATGATCAAGCTCTGCGCGATGGATTTCATTTTTTCTCTCCCTTGCCGCGTATCAACGCTTCCGGATGGCGGTCCAGATAATCGGCCAGCGCGCGGAAGCTGCGCGCCGTTTCCGACACTTCCTGCGCCGCCGCGCGCACGTCCTGCTGCAGCGGCGAATCCGCCTGCATCGTCTGGCGCGTGCTTTCCAGCGTTTTCTGCAAGTCTTCCAGCGTTTTCACCGCCTGCGGCAGCACCTTGCCGTCCATGTTCTCGGACAGCTTGCGCATGCCGTCCAGCGTCTGGTGCAGCGATTTCAACGATTGATTCAGCTCCTCGCCTATGCTGTCGAACGGCACCTTGTCCAGCCGGCGCGCAATGCGCTGCAATACCCGCTGCAGTTCTTCCAGATCGCCCGGCAGCGTCGGCAACTCGGTCATGCCGTTGCGCACCGCCACCTTGGCCGGCTTGGCCTCGGGGAAAAAGTCCAGCGCCACGTAAAGCTGACCGGTGATCAGGCTGCCGGAGCGCAGCTGGGCGCGCAGGCCGTTGCGCACCAGAGATTCCACGGAAATCTTGGCCGACAGACTGTGATCGCCGGACAGGGTGTTGAGCCGGCTGGGATAGGTGCGGATGTCCACCGTCATGTCGAAGTCCTTGCGCGCCGCCGCGTATTCGATGCCGATGGCGGTGACTTCGCCAAAGGTGATGCCGCGGAAATCCACCGGCGCGCCCACGGTCAGGCCGCGCACCGACTGCCGGAACTTCAGCCGGAAGGACTGGGTTTCCCGGTCGCGGTTCTGCAGCGCCTTCTCTCGGGTTTCGTTGAGCAGAAATAAGTATTTGGCGTCCGGCGCCTTGTCCGGCCCGTCGCTAAGCGGGGTTTCGAAAGCGATGCCGCCCAAGGCGATCGCCGCCAAGGATTGGGTGTTGACGCTCAGGCCGTTGGCGCCGATGGCCACGTCGATGCCGCTGGCGTGCCAGAAGCGGCTGTTGACGGTGACGAAGTGATCATAAGGCGCGTTGACGAATACCGACAGCTTCACCGCGCTGCCGGCCGGGTCCAGCTCATAGCCCACCACCTGCCCCACCGGCACGCGGCGGAAATACACCGGCGAGCCGGCATTGAGCGAACCCAGATTATCCGAACGCAACACAAACATCTTGCCCGGCAGGTCCGCGTTGATGATGGGCGGCACTTCCAGGCCCTTGAACTCGGTGCGGCGCTCCTTGCTCTTGCCCACGTCCATGCCGATGTAGGAACCGCCCAGCACCGTGCCCAGACCGGACACGCTGCCGCCGGAGATGCGCGGCCGCACCACCCAGAAACGGCTGTCCGCCACCAGGTAATCGTCCACGTTCTTGCTCAGCTCCGCGGTGACCAGGATGGATTGACGATCCGGGCTCACCGACACCGCCTTCACCTCGCCTATCTCCACGTCCTTGTACTTGATCCGGGTTTTGCCCGCCTCCAGCCCTTCCGCGTTCTGGAAGGCGATGGTGATGGTGGGCCCGCGCGACAAGACCGCGCTCACCGCCAGCCAGCCGCCTATCACCGCCGCCACCACCGGAATCAGCCACACCAGCGACGGCGACCAGCGCCGCCGCTTCACCGGCACCGCGGCCGGCAAGTCCTCGCCGGCTGCGGCCGGTTTTTCGGGTTGATCACTGCTCATCGTCTTCCTTTACCTGATCCCAGATCAGCCTGGGATCGAAACTCATCGCCGCCACCATGGTCAGCACCACCACCGTGCCGAAGGCGATCGCCCCCGGCCCGGCCTTGATCGACGCCAGCGACTGCCATTGCACCAGCGCCACCATCAGGGCCACCACGTAAATGTCCAACATCGACCACGGGCCGATCACCTCCACCACCCGATACAGCCGCGTGCGTTGCCGCGGCGCCCAGCCGGAACCCAGCTGCACCGTCACCAGCAAGAGCAGCAAGGCCAGAATCTTCAACAGCGGCACCAGCACGCTGGCGGTGAACACCACCAGCGCCAGCGGCCAGGAGCCGGATTTCCACAAATACACCACCCCGCTCATGATGGTGTCGTTCTGCATGCCCATGATGGTGGAGGTTTCCATGATAGGCAGCAGATTGGCGGGCAGATAGGCCACCATCGCCGCCAGCAGCAAGGCCCAGCTGCGCTGCAGGCTGTGCGGCTTGCGCGAGTGCAGCGCGGCGTGGCAGCGCGGGCAGGATTGGGCGCCTTCTCCGGCCCGGCACAGCAGCCCGCAGCCGTGGCACAGCCACAGGCCGGACTGCGCGGCGGTTTTCACGCGGTAGTCCGACATTGCTGACAACGCTCCCACAAGTCTTCCGGATTGAAACGACTGGCGCTGGCCGCCATCAACACGATCAAGGCGAACAAGGCCATCAGGCCCACGCCCACGTGCACGGTGGCCAGGCTGACCAGTTTGACCAGGGACACCAGGATGCCCAGCAAAAACACTTCCACCATGCACCACGGGCGGGTCAGTATCTTCAGCCGCATCAGCCAGGGAAAGCCGCGCGGCACATGGCCGAAGGCCAGCGGCAGCCGCACATAGAGCATGCTGCCCAGCTCCAGCGACGGCATCACGATGCCGGTGAACATCACCAGCATCGCCACCGACAACATGCCCTGGCGCTCCAGCGCCACCACCGTCTGCCACAAGGTGGCCGCGCTGCGGGCTCCGGCGGCCTCCAGGGTCACCACCGGATAGACGTTGGCCAGCAGAAAGGCGATCACCCCGGTCAGCAGCAGCGCCAGTTCGGCGTCCTGCCGCTGCGCGCCGTAACGGCGCACCAAAGCGCCGCAGCGCGGGCAGCACGTCCGGCCCTCCCCCTTCAACGCCACCCGCATCAGTAGATCGCAATCGTGGCAGGCGGTCAGCTTGGAATCGGCGTCCGGCCGCGTCATCAGTAGCCGCCTTTCGCCTTGCGCTCGGCGGTGAAGCTCCACCACGGCCGCGCCTCGTCGCTGTCCATGTAATGGACCACCGACATCAGCGTATCCAGCACGCACGGGTCCTGCCGGGTTCCGGTCAGTTCGCACAAACGGTGGTACAGCCGCAAAGGCTCGGCGCCGCGCAATTGGCGCGGCTCTTCGATGCCGAGCAAGCGCAAATCTTCGGCCAGGCTGGGGCCGATATTGGGCAGCTCGCGCAAATGCCGCGCCCGCGCCGCGGGCGGACAACGTGATGGATGCATAAACTCTCTGCGCAGATGGCGACAACCCGCATCATAAAGGAGGCCGCGCCAGAGTTCAAAAGCCGGCCCGGCCCGGAGGCCGTTCAACATCCCGAGAATTAGGCGAGACAAGGAGGGAGGAAAGGAAGAAACGGAAGGGAGGCGGCGCATGCGCCTTGCGCAACGGCGCCCGCCGCGCCCGGTCCAGCACGGCGGACTTGAACAGACGCTCAGCCGTGGAAGATGTCCCAGCCCAGCTTGAGGATCAAGGTGCTGGTCAACAGCAGGAACAGCACCCGCACAAAGCCGGTGCCCTTCTTCATCGCCACCCAGGTGCCCACCGTCGCGCCGGCCATATTGCACACCGCCATCGGCAGCGCGTACTGGAACAGCACATGGCCGGCGGGGATGAAGAACAGCAGCGCCGCGCAGTTGGTGGTCAGGTTCACCACCTTGGCCGAGGCCGAGGCGTGCAGAAAATCGAAAGCGAAGAAGCGGATGAACAAAAACATCAGAAAGCTGCCGGTGCCGGGGCCGAACAGGCCGTCGTAAAAACCGATGGCGCCGCCGATGGCCATGCCTATCGCCATTTCGCGCCGGCCTATCGCCACCGGCTTGTGCAGGGAGCCGAAGTCCTTCTTCCACAAGGTGTACACCGCCATCACCACCAGGAGCGCCAACACCAGGGGGCGCAGCACGGCCTTGTCGATCAGGCTGACCGTGGCCGCGCCGGCAATGGACATGAAGAAGGCCGCCACCGCCGCCGGCAGCACCAAGCGCCACGGCACCTTGACCCGCTTCAGATAGGACCGCGCGGCGGACAGCGTGCCCATGGCCGCCGCCAGCTTATTGGTGCCGAACACCGTGGCCGGCGCCAGATTGGGCAAGGCGCTGAACAGGGCCGGAATCTGAATCAGGCCGCCGCCGCCCACCGCCGCGTCCACCAGGCCGGCGGCGAAGGCAATCACGCACAAAAAACTCAAGGTCAACAGCATCCACTTCTCCCGGCTCCGCGCCGCTTACAGTTAGGACAAGATTCTATGCCTTGCCAGCCAAGCGTGCTTGCAATACCGTATTGCGAAAATCGCAATCAGAATGCCGGGGCCGGGATGAAATCATTATGGGAATTGCGCGTGTTCTGCGCGGTGGTGGAAAGAAAAAGCTTTGTCGCCGCCGCGCGCCAGCTGGGCACATCGCCCAGCAGCGCCACCCGCGCGGTGCAGACGCTGGAAGAAGCGCTGGGCGGCAGCCTGCTGGCGCGCTCGCAAAAACAGGTCAATCTGACCCTGGCCGGCGAAAGCTATTACGCCGCGGCGCGCAAGATGCTGGACCTGCAGGAAGAAGCCGAGGACGAGCTGGCGGCCTTGAGCGAGGCGCCGCGCGGCCTGCTGCGCTTTTCCGCGCCGGAGGCGATGAGCCACGCTCTGTTGCCGCCGGTGCTGACCCGCATGGCCGACGCCAACCCGGAGCTGCGCTTCGACGTGCTGTACAGCGACACCATACTGGACCCGATACGCGAGAAGCTGGACTTCAGCATCCGCGGCGCCTTCCCCGCCTCCAGCGAGCTGATCGGCTACCCGCTGTGGGATTACCAGCGCCACCTCTACGCCAGCCCGGCCTATGTCGAGCGCCACGGCGCGCCGCAAACGCCGGAACAACTGCCGGAGCACCGGGTGCTGATCCACTCCGCGCCGCGCGTGCTGAAAGCCTGGAACTTCGTGTCCGCCGGCCACCAGCTCAGCCTCAATCTGACGCCCTGGCACCGCGTCAGCTCCGGCAGCGCCGTGCTCCACGCCGTGCTGGCCGGCCTGGGCGTCGCCCGCCTGGGAGACTGGCTGGCCGAGCCGCTGGTGCGCGCCGGCCAGCTGCTGCGGCTGTGTCCGGATTACCGCATCGTCTCCAGCCACGGCGACAATCCGCAGATGCACGCCGTCTTCGCCAACCGCCGCATTCCGCGCAAAGCCCGGCTATTGCTGGAGGAGGTGCGCGCGGCCGCCCGCGACGCCGGCTACGGGCTTAAAGCGCGCTGAACCATAAAAAAACGGAAGCCAAAGCTTCCGTTTCGATCGTGCTCACCATGGCCCGGAACACCGGCCCGCCATGGCCCCGCTCAACCCACCCAGCGGCGGGCGGCGGCGAACATCCGGTACCAAGCGCCGTTCTCGCCCCAATCCGCCGGGTGCCAGCTGTTCTGCACCGTGCGGAACACCCGTTCCGGGTGCGGCATCATGATGGTGAAGCGGCCGTCGGCCGTGGTCACCCCGGTGATGCCCGCCGGCGAGCCGTTGGGGTTCAGCGGATAGGTCTGGGTGGCGCGGCCGTCGAAATCGACATAGCGCAACGCCGTCAGCGCCTGCTCCTGCGCGCCCGGCGCGAACACCGCGCGGCCCTCGCCGTGGCTGACCACCACCGGCAGCTGGCTGCCCACCATATCGCCCAGGAAGATGGACGGCGAGGCCGTCACTTCCACCATGGCGAAGCGCGCCTCGAACTGCTCGGAAGCGTTGCGGTGGAACTTGGGCCAGTGTTCGGCGCCCGGGATGATGGACGACAGATTGGACATCATCTGACAGCCGTTGCACACGCCCAGCGCGAAAGTGTCGCCGCGGCCGAAGAAGGCCTCGAACTGATCGCGGGCGCGCGGATTGAACAGAATGCTCTTGGCCCAGCCTTCGCCGGCGCCCAGCACGTCGCCGTAGCTGAAGCCGCCGCAGGCGGCCAGGCCCTTGAAGTCCGCCAGCGACACGCGGCCGCTGATGACGTCGCTCATATGCACGTCCACAGTGTCGAAACCAGCGCGGTCGAAAGCGGCCGCCATCTCCAGCTGACCGTTGACGCCCTGCTCGCGCAGCACCGCCAGGCGCGGACGCGCGCCGCCGGCGACGAAGGGCGCCGCCGGATCAGCGTGCACGTCGAAGCTCAGCTTGGCGCTCAGGCCCGGCGCTTTCGGGCTGGAACGCAGCAGGTGTTCGCTGTCGGCGCAGGCCGGATTGTCGCGCAGGCGCTGCATGCGGGCGCTGGTCTCGGACCATTCGCGGTGCAGATCGGAACGGCTCTCGTTGAACAACTCCACGCCGCGGTGCTTGATCACCAGACGGTCCTTGTTGTTCACGCGGCCGATCACGAACAGCTCGCGGCCGATGCCGGCCTTCATGAAGCGCGAAATCACTTCCGGCGTGTCGGATTTCTTCACCTGCAACACCGCGCCCAGCTCTTCATTGAACAGCACCCGCATCAGGCGGCCATGGGTGGCGGCTTCCTGAGTGGGCTGCACGAAGTCGTCGATGATGCGCTGGGTGTTCTTGCGCTCGATCACCAGTTCCTGCAGATCGATGGTGACGCCGATATGGCCGGCGAACATCATTTCCGACAAGGTCACGAACAGGCCGCCGTCGGAGCGGTCGTGATAGGCCAGCAACATATCGTCGCGCAACAGCGTCTGCACGGTGTTGAAGAAGGCCGCCAACTGGTGCGGGCTTTCCACGTCCGGCGCCTTGCCTTCCATCGCCTTCCATACCTGGCCGTAGATGGAACCGCCCAGACGGCAGCGGCCGTAGCCCAGGTCGATCAGGATCAGATCGGTGTCCTTGTCCTCTTTCAGCTCCGGCGTCGCGGTTTTGCGCACGTCTTCCACCGGGGAGAAAGCGGAAATGATCAGCGACAGCGGCGCGGTCACCGCCTTCTTCTCGCCGGCCTCTTCCCACACCGTCTTCATCGACAAGGAGTCCTTGCCCACCGGGATGCTGATGCCCAGGTCCTGGCTCAGCTTGGACACCGCGTCCACCGTGCGGTACAGGCGCGCTTCCTCGCCCGGGTGGCCGGCGGCGGCCATCCAGTTGGCGGACAGCTTGACGTTGCCCAGGTGGCCGACAAAAGAGGCGGCGATATTGGTCAGCGCCTCGCCTATCGCCATGCGGCCGGAGGCCGGCGCGTCGAACAACGCGGTGGGCGTGCGTTCGCCCATCGCCATCGCTTCGCCGCGGTAGGTGTTGAAACCCATGGTGGTGACGGCCACGTCCGCCACCGGCACCTGCCAGCGGCCCACCATCTGATCGCGCGCGGTCATGCCGCCCACGGTGCGGTCGCCGATGGTGATCAGGAAGGATTTGTCCGCCACCGTCGGGTTGCGCAGCACGCGCAGCGCGGTTTCCTTCAATTCAAAACGCGAGGCGTCGAAGATGGCCAGATCGCGTTCGCGAGTGGCTACGTCGCGGGTCATCCGCGGCGGCTTGCCCAGCAACACCTCCAGCGGCATGTCCACCGGCTTGTTGTCGAAGTGATCGTCGCGCACTTGCAGATGGCCGTCGTCGGTGGCCACGCCCAGCACCGCGAACGGGCAGCGCTCGCGTTCGCACAGCGCGGTGAAGCGTTCCAGATCCTGCGGCAGCACCGCCATCACATAGCGCTCCTGCGACTCGTTGGACCAGATCTGCATCGGCGTCATGCCCTTTTCTTCCAGGTGCACTTTGCGCAAATGGAAGACGGCGCCGCGGCCGGCGTCGTTCACCAGCTCCGGGAAGGCGTTGGACAGACCGCCGGCGCCCACGTCGTGAATCGACACGATGGGGTTGGCGTCGCCCATCTGCCAGCAGCGGTCGATCACTTCCTGGCAACGGCGTTCGATTTCCGGGTTGCCGCGCTGTACCGAGTCGAAGTCCAGATCCGCGCTGTTGGCGCCGGTGTCCATCGACGAGGCCGCGCCGCCGCCCAGGCCGATCAACAGGCTGGGGCCGCCCAGCTGAATCAGCAGCGCGCCTTCCGGAATCTCGTTCTTGTGGATTTGCTGCTGCTGGATATTGCCCAGGCCGCCGGCGATCATGATCGGCTTGTGATAGCCGCGCATCTCGCCTTCCACCACTTCTTCGAAGGTGCGGAAATAGCCGGTCAGATTGGGACGGCCGAACTCATTATTGAACGCCGCGCCGCCGATAGGGCCTTCCAGCATGATCTGCAAGGCGGAGGCGATGCGCTCCGGCTTGCCGTATTGCGCCGCTACATCGCTGTAACGCTCCCACGGCTGCACAAAGCCGGGGATGTTCAGATTGGACACGGTGAAACCGGTCATGCCGGCCTTGGGACGCGAGCCGCGGCCAGTGGCGCCCTCGTCGCGGATTTCGCCGCCGTTGCCGGTGGACGCGCCGGCGAACGGCGAAATCGCCGTCGGGTGGTTATGGGTTTCCACCTTCATCAGAATATCGGTGGGCTCGCTGTGGTAAGCGTAGCCGTGGCCTTCCGGCTGCGGATAGAAGCGCTCGATGAAAGCGCCTTCGATCACCGAGGCGTTGTCCTTGTACGCCACCAGCGTGCCTTGCGGATTGGCGTCGTGGGTGTCCCGGATCATGCGGAACAGCGACTTTTCCTGCTCCTCGCCGTCGATGATGAATTTGGCGTTGAAGATCTTGTGGCGGCAGTGCTCGGAGTTGGCCTGCGCGAACATCATCAATTCCACGTCGGTGGGATTGCGGCGCATCTTGGTGAAGTTTTCCACCAGATATTCCACTTCGTCCTCGGACAGGGCCAGGCCCAGATCGGCGTTGGCCGCCTCCAGCGCCGCGCGGCCGCCGGCGAGGATGTCCACGCTGCTCATCGGCTGCGGATCTTGATGGACAAACAGGCGAGCGGCGTCGTCCAGCGAGGCCAACACCGTTTCCGTCATCCTATCGTGCAAGAGGCCCGTCAAAATATGACGAGCCTCTTCATTTAAAGATTGTTGCGCGGACTTAACCCAGAAGGCGGTGCCGCGTTCGATGCGGTAAATCCCTCCCAACCCGCAGTGCTGGGCGATATCGGTGGCCTTGGAGGCCCAGGGCGACAAAGTGCCCAATCGCGGCGTCACCAGAAACAGTTCGCCATCCGGCTGGCCGGCCAACGGCGCTTCGCCGTAACTCAGCAACTTGCCCAAGGTGGCCTGCTCTTCCAGCGTCAGTTCGGTTTCGCTTTCGGCGAAATGCCAAAATTCGGCACTGATGCTGAGGTCCGGCAGCCCGGCTTCGGCGGCTGCGGCAAGCAGTTTTTCAAGACGGAACGGCGACAGCGCAACGCCGCCACGGAGCTTGGTAAGGTAAGACATTAGACACCCGCGACAAGTATCAGGAAAGCGCGTCATAATACAGCAATTCACTGTTTGTTTTAAGCGGCTAATTGCCCGGATGTCCGCCGCTTAATAAAATAATCCGCATTTAGACAGCATTTCTTCTCATCAGCAAGGAGCTTCCAGCATGAAAAAGGTTGAAGCCGTGATCAAGCCGTTCAAACTGGACGAGGTGCGCGAGGCCCTGTCCGAGCTGGGCATCAACGGCCTGACCGTCACCGAGGTCAAGGGCTTTGGCCGCCAGAAGGGCCATACCGAGCTCTATCGCGGCGCCGAATACGTGGTGGACTTTTTACCCAAGGTGAAAGTGGAAGTGATCCTGCCGGACGACCTGGTGGAGCGCGCCATCGAAACCATCGTCGCCACCGCCCGCACCGGCAAGATAGGCGACGGCAAGATCTTCGTCACCCCGGTGGAGCAAGTGGTGCGCATCCGCACCGGCGAAACCAACGAACAGGCGATTTAAGCCCACCGGCAAGCGCCGGAACCCGTTCTCCAAGGCCCCGCTTCCGCGGGGCCTTGTCATTTAATCCAAAGGCCCGAACAGGCAGGTATGCGTATCCTGCCCCGCGGCCACCACCTTGCCGTCCCCGGACATGACGATGTGGCTGCTGCTCCTCTCCTCGCCCGGGCAGAACAGGCGCTGCGTCTTGGGCGCGCCAAAGCGCCAGCGTAAAGTGGCGTAGCCGCCCTGCTCCGGCTGGGTGGAGATGCCCGCCACCACGCGGCCGTCCTGACTATAAGCGGTCAGCGTCAGATCGCCGATCACCGGCGAGAACGGCGCCAGCTTGCCGTTTTCCAAGCGCAGCGGGTGTTCTCCGTCCATAGCGGACGCGCTCAGCCATACGCGGCGGCCATCCTCGGAAACCGAACGCAAGAACATCCCCAGGCTCTCCTTGCGGGTTTCCGCGCGCACCGCCGCCTCCAGATCCGCCTCGCCCTCCGGCGAGATTTGCACCAAGGCGCGCCTATGGTCGTTTTCCCGGTCAAAGGACACAAAAACCGTGCGCCCGTCCGCGGACAAGCCCTCCAACACCGACTTGGCGCGGATCACACTAACACCCTCGCCCCCACGCCAACGCACGGCGTCGCTTTCCGTGAAGATCTTCCCGTCTGCGCCGCTCATGCCGGCCCAGGCCAACACCTGAGCGTCGCGCTGCGCGCCATCCATCTTGCCTTCCGCCTCGACCGGCCACGGCAAGGGCTCGCGCCGGCTTGGCTTACCCTCGTCCGAGTTCCAGACAAAGCCGTGCCACATGCCGGTGTCGGCATGCTTGAAGTAGCCGGCCACATCGCCGCGCCCCAGATGGACGCCGGAAACATGCAGCTGAGTCGCCACGCCATCGCTCATCAGCGGGCTTTCATTCATGAAATCTTGCATGCGCCGCATCCGTCGCAGCGTGTCCAGATCGCCGCGCAGGGCGATGCCGGCCGTTACGGCCCCATCCGCGCTCAGCGCCAGCGGCAGACTCATGGGCTCCGGCAACAAGCTGAAGCCCTTGCCCTCCACCCATTGGAAGCCGCGCGGCATGGCTCCTTTATCGCTCAGCAGCCAGCCAATCACCGTGCGGCCGTCGGCGCTGATGTCGGTGACGCCGGACAGCCAGGCCTGGCCGGCAGGCACCAGCGTTTCCAACGTCCCGCCGCGCCGCCAGCGCACCGCCTCCAGCTTGCCGTCCCCGCCGCTTCCAAAAGCCAAGGTCAGGCCGTCTCGCGACATCGCCACATAGCTGGCGGTGAAATAGCCGCCCTTGGGCAAAGGCAAGGCCGCCTCCATTCCCCCCTGACGCAAGCTCAGGCCATTGGCCGAACGCAGCGCCCACAGCTCATGCCAGGGAAAACGCAGCTTGAGCGCGTCGATCAAACCCATGGCGGAATCGTTCAGTTCGCCGCTGCCGGCGCTCAGCAATTGCGCCGAGCCGTCGTAGGACAGCTTTTCCGGGTAACGCGCTTTCAATAGGACGAAGTCTGGTTTTGCGGCGGCGGCAAGCGGCGCGCACAAGACGGCCAGCGCCAATAGGGAGGCGAAGGTTTTGGACATGGCTAATTATGATTATCAGCTTAAAGGGCGAAACCATATCATCCCGCAGGCATTGCCCTCAAACCCTTGCCCCGCTGCGCCTGCGCGACATCAAACAAAAAGCCCCCGGATTCCGGGGGCTTTCAAACCATTTAAGGTCGGCTTACTTCCACAGCTTCCACCACGGCATGTCCTCGATGGACCAGCCTTCTTTCAGGTATTCGCTATTGGGGTAGTTCAGCGCCAGCACGCGCTTGGCGTCGTCGCGCAGTTGCGGCATGGACAGCTTGTCGTAAGCCGCCACCATGATGCCCAACGCCTCTTCCGGATACTTGGTGTTGGCGTAACTCTTCACCACGCCCTGGGCGCGGTTGGCCGCCGCCAGGTAAGCGCCGCGCTTCATGTAATAACGGGCCACATGCATCTCGTTGCCGCCCAGCGCGTCCAGCAGCCGCTCCATCTTCTTGGAGGCGTCTTCCTTGTAAATGCTGTTGGGGAAGCGCGTCACCAGCTCGCGGAAGGCGGCGAAAGCCTCTCGCGCGGCGCGCGGATCGCGCTCGCTCATGTCCTGACCGGCCCATTTGGCCAGCAGCCCGGAATCATCGTTGTAAAACACCAAGCCTTTCAGATAATAGATGTAGTCCAGGTTTGGATGGGTGGGATGAAGCTTGATAAAACGGTCGGCGGAGGCGATGGCCTGCTCCGGCTCATTATCCTTGTAATGGGTGTAAGCCAGGTCCATCTGCGCCTGCTGGGCGTAGCGCCCGTAAGGGAAACGCGCTTCCAGCGTTTCGTAGAGCTTGACAGCGCGGGTATAATTGCCGCTGTTCAACTCATCATGCGCTTCCGAATACAGCTTTTCCACGGTCCAGCCGCGAGTCTCATCGTAGGTTTCCGTGGTTGCACAACCGGCAAGCCCCATCACCAACATTGCAGCGACAACGTATCTTTTCATGACTGATCCTTACTTTGACCCGGACGATTATAGCGACATCTCGGAAAACGAGGTATCCGCTACACAACAACTTGATGTTCCGCTGTCGCTGTGCGGCGAACGGCTGGACGCCGCGCTGGCGAAATTGATGCCGGAATACTCCCGCAGCCGGCTGACGCAATGGATCAAGGACGGCCATGTGCTGCTGGACGGCAAACCCGCCGCGCCCAAGACCAAAGTGCTGGGCGGCGAAAAGCTGGACGTCACCCTGATGCGCAGCAACGAGGAGATGGCCTTCCAGGCGGAAGCCATGGACCTGCCCATCATCTTTGAAGACGATCATATCCTGGTGATCAACAAACCGGCCGGTTTGGTGGTCCACCCCGCCTCCGGCAACTGGAGCGGCACCTTGCTCAACGGCCTGCTCCACCACTGCCCGGCGCTGGCCCAGGTGCCGCGCGCCGGCATTGTGCACCGCCTGGACAAGGACACGAGCGGCCTGATGGTGGTGGCCAAGACGCTGCCGGCCCAGACCGAGCTGGTGCGCCAGTTGCAGGCGCGCACCGTCAAGCGCATCTACCGCGCCATCGCCGACGGCAACGTGCCGTTTGACGGCACCATAGAAACCCAGATGGGCCGCGATCCGCACAACCGCCTGAAAATGGCCGTGTTGAAGTTTGGCGGCAAACAGGCCATCACCCATGTGCGGGTGCTGGAACGCTTCGCCAGCCACTCCTACATTGAATGCAAGCTGGAAACCGGCCGCACCCACCAGATCCGCGTGCACATGCGCGAGGCCAACCACCCGCTGGCCGGCGATCCGGTCTACGGCAACCTGCGCCACAAGATGGACGAAGGCGTGGCCGCCGTGGTGAAGACGCTGGGCCGTCAGGCGCTGCACGCTTACTCCCTGACCCTGGTGCACCCGGCCAGCGGCGAAGAACGCAACTGGAAAGCCCCGCTGCCGGACGACCTGCGCCACCTGCTGGACGTGTTGCGCGGAGACGGCGACACCGCCGACGCCGCGCCGCTGCCGCAATTGCAGGACGAGCCGGAAGACGAGGATTGGGACGAAGAGGACGATGAAGACGACGGCGACGTGGAGGTGATCTATGTCCGCTGAACGGCCCGCCGAACAAGCGCCGGACTGGCTGGAGGCCGACTGGCCGGCGCCGCCCAATGTGCGCACCCTGATCACCACCCGCAACGGCGGCGTCAGCGCCGCGCCCTTCCACAGCCTGAACCTGGGCCAGCACGTGGGCGACGACCCGGCCGCCGTGGCCGCCAACCGCGCGCTGCTGCGCCAGCAACTGCCGGCGGAGCCGGCCTGGCTGAACCAGGTGCACGGCGTGACGGTGCTGAACGCGGCCGAGGTGGGCGCCCAGCCGCCGGACGCCGACGCCAGCTTCAGCCGCCAAAGCGGCGCGGTGTGCGCGGTGATGACCGCGGACTGCCTGCCGCTCCTGCTGTGCAATAGCGAAGGCACGGTGGTGGCCGCCGCCCACGCCGGCTGGCGAGGCTTGTGCGAAGGCGTGATAGAAGCCGCCGTGGCCGCCTGCCAGGAACGCCCGGCGCGGCTGATGGCCTGGCTGGGCCCCGCCATCGGCCCGGACGCCTTTGAAGTGGGCGCGGAAGTGCGCGCCGCCTTCATGGAACGCGACCCCGCCGCCGCGGCCGCCTTCAGCGATATCGGCGACGGCAAATTCCTGGCCGACATCTACGCGCTGGCGCGCCAGCGCCTGAACGCCGCCGGCGTGGAACAGATCTACGGCGGCGAAGAATGCACGGTGATAGACCGCGCGCGCTTCTACTCCTACCGCCGCGACGGCCAGACCGGCCGCATGGCCAGCCTGATCTGGCTGGAGTAAGAACCTGTTTACGATCTAAGAGCGTGTTTACGATCTCGCGAGCAAGAGCGAGACAAGGCGAAAACGGCTGAGAAAGCGGAGTGTACATACGGTACATGAGCATTTCGAATCCGGTTTCAACGCCGTATCGCCGACGCGCAGCAGATCGTAAACAGGTTCTAAGACACCCTCCCCACAGCCCCGCCGCCCGCGGGGCTTTTTATTGACCGCGCGGTCGGACAGGCCAAAAACCCAACACACCAATTACGCACCAATTTCCGCCCGCGCGACGCCGTCCGCGCCCTGATGCAAATCCACAACATCTAGTGGCCCGCGCCGCCCTCCCCGCTGCGGCTTGTTTCAGCAAGGTTTCCTGCCTACAGAGTGAAATGTGTCGGCCGGCCAAAAAAAAATCTCAGGCCCCGCAAAGCCAACAACCACGGGCTTTCGCCCCTCGTCCGCGCCAAAACAGCCATTAAATCTTCCGCTGTCAAGACTTGTACTGCCCCATACTCAACACTAGAATTTGGGTGTTCCGCGAGCTACAAACAATACATATTGTGTTTACCCACAGCTCGCGCACAGCTTTTCAACAGATTTGTCCACAGCCGGCCTGCCCCTCGGGAAACGCAGCAACGGAAGGACGCAACCACCCACCTTATCGAGGGCTACATGCAATTGACCACCTTTGAAGGGCAGACCGCCGCAGAACTCGGCCGCGCAGCCGCGCCCAAGGCCGATTTCAGCCAGTACAAAACCATCCGTCGCAACGGTGCGGTGGTGCCGTTCGAGCCCGTCAAGATCTCCATCGCCATGACCAAAGCCTTCCTGGCCGTCATGGGCCATCAAGGCGCCACCTCCGCCAGCCTGCGCGAAAAAGTCGCCCAGCTGAGCGAACAAGTGGCCAGCGCCCTGATGCGCCGCAAGCCGGAAGGCGGCGCCATCCACATTGAAGACATCCAGGACCAAGTGGAACTGTCTCTGATGCGCTTTGGCGAGCATGATGTAGCCCGCGCCTACGTGCTGTACCGCGAACAGCGCGCCCAAGAGCGCGCCGCCCGCGGCGAAGCGCTGACCCAGGTGCAGATCAACGTGGTGCGCAAAGACGGCCGCAAGCTGCCGCTGGACATCGCCCGCCTGCGCGCCACCATCGAATCCGCCAGCCAGAACCTGGCCGGCATCGATATCGACGCCATCCTGAGCGAAACCCTGAAGAACATCTACGACGGCGTCAGCGAAGACGAAGTCAACAAATCCGCCATTCTGGCCGCCCGCTCCATGATTGAGCAGGACCCGGCTTACGATTACGTGACCGCCCGCCTGCTGCTGAACAATATCCGCCTGGAAATCCTGGGCGAAGCCGTCAGCCAGGAAGAAATGGCCAAGCAGTACGCGCTGTACTTCCCCACCTTCATCAAGAACGGCATCGACGCCGAACTGCTGGATGAAAAACTGGGCGAATACGACCTGAAAAAAATGGGCGCCGCGCTGGACGCCAACCGCGACCTGAAGTTTGGCTACCTGGGCCTGCAAACCCTGTTTGACCGCTACTTCCTGCACGTGGACGGCAACCGCATCGAAATGCCGCAGGCCTTCTACATGCGCGTGGCCATGGGCCTGGCGCTGAACGAAGTGAACCGCGAAGAGCGCGCCATCGAGTTCTACAACGTGCTCTCCAGCTTCGACTTCATGTCGTCCACCCCCACCCTGTTCAACTCCGGCACCCGTCGCAGCCAGCTGTCCAGCTGCTACCTGACCACCATTGCCGACGACCTGGACGGCATCTACGAAGGCATCAAGGAAAACGCCCTGCTGTCCAAGTTTGCCGGCGGCCTGGGCAATGACTGGACCTCCGTGCGCGCCATGGGCTCCCACATCAAGGGCACCAACGGCAAATCCCAAGGCGTGGTGCCGTTCCTGAAAGTGGTCAACGACACCGCCGTGGCGGTGAACCAGGGCGGCAAGCGCAAAGGCGCCGTCTGCGCCTACCTGGAAACCTGGCACGCGGACATTGAAGAATTCCTGGAGCTGCGCAAGAACACCGGCGACGACCGCCGCCGCACCCACGACATGAACACCGCCAACTGGATTCCGGACCTGTTCATGAAGCGCGTGATGGAAGGCGCGGACTGGGCCCTGCTGTCCCCGTCCGAAGCCCCGGACCTGCACGACCTGTACGGCGCGGCCTTCGAGAAGCGCTACAAAGAATACGAAGCCATGGGCGAGCGCGGCGAACTCAAGGTGTACAAGCGCATCCCGGCGCTGTCCCTGTGGCGCAAAATGCTGACCATGCTGTTTGAAACCGGCCACCCTTGGATGACCTTCAAGGACCCGTGCAACATCCGCAGCCCGCAGCAGCACATGGGCGTGGTGCACAGCTCCAACCTTTGCACCGAGATCACCCTCAACACCAATGAGGACGAAATCGCGGTCTGCAACCTGGGTTCCGTCAACCTGTCCGCCCACCTGAAGGCCGACGGCAGCCTGGACTCCGAAAAACTGCAGCGCACCATCCGCATCGCCCTGCGCATGCTGGACAACGTGATCGACATCAACTTCTACCCGGTGAAGAAGGCGCGCAACTCCAACCTGAAACACCGTCCGGTGGGCATGGGCATCATGGGCTTCCAGGACTGCCTGCACCAGAAGCGCGTGGCCTACGGCTCCGACGCCGCGGTGGAGTTTGCCGACGAATCCATGGAAATGGTGGCCTACTACGCTTACTGGGCGTCCACCGAACTGGCGGAAGAACGCGGCCGCTACCCGTCCTACAAGGGCAGCCTGTGGGACCGCGGCATCCTGCCGCACGACAGCATCAACCTGCTGGCGGCCGAACGCGGCGGCTTCCTGGAAGTGGACCGCAGCGAACGCATGGACTGGAACGCGCTGCGTGAACGCGTGAAAACCCACGGCATGCGCAACAGCAACTGCCTGGCCATCGCGCCCACCGCCACCATCGCCAACATCATCGGCGTATCGGCGAGCATCGAACCGACCTACCAGAACCTGTTCGTCAAATCCAACCTGTCCGGCGAATTCACCGTCACCAACGAATACCTGGTGCGCGATCTGAAAGCCGCCGGCCTGTGGGACGAAGTGATGGTGGCCGACCTCAAATACTTTGACGGCAGCCTGGGCCAGATCGACCGCGTGCCGGCCGAGCTGAAAGCCATCTACGCCACCGCCTTTGAACTGGACCCGCGCTGGCTGGTGGAAGCGGCCTCCCGCCGCCAGAAGTGGATCGACCAGGCTCAGTCCCTGAACCTGTACATGGCGGGCGCTTCCGGCAAGAAACTGGACGAGCTGTACAAGCACGCCTGGTTGCGCGGCCTGAAAACCACCTACTACCTGCGCACCCTGGCCGCCACCAGCGCCGAGAAATCCACCGGCCGCGGCGGCGAACTGAACGCGGTGTCCAACAGCCACAGCCAAGCGGCCGCGGCTCCGGAAGCCATGGTGGACAACACCCCGGCCACCGACGCCAAGTTCTGCAGCATCGACAACCCGGATTGCGAGAGCTGCCAATAAGGCGGAAGCAGCCATCCTGGCTTGAACGGCCGGCCCCTCGGGGCTGGTCCAGCCTGGCCCCGGCCAGGCTCCATCTCACAGCCCCCTGCCCGCAGCCGGCTGTGAAATGGCCCCACAATCCGGCCGCCCCACCCATTGGCCAGCCGCCTGCCCGTCCAGACGGCTGGCCAATGGGGAACGCAGCAACAACCCGCGCCAGACCGTAAGGGCAAGGGAAGCCGCACACACACAAAACCAGGGGAAACCGGATGAACATAGAGGAATTTTTCAACAGCTACGCCGTTGGCTACAGCCAGCTGGATGTGCCCCAAGTGACCGCGCACTTCACCGTGCCCTTCACCGCCATCCACCAGGGAGACCTGAGCAGCTGGGAAGACATGGCATCGCTGCGCGACACCACCACCGCCTTGCTGGCGTGGTACCGCAGCCAGGGCTTTCTCAGCGCCAGCCACCAGCTAGACAGCGTGCTGAATTTTGGCGAAGACGCCGCCAGCGCCCGCGTGCGCTGGATTGTGCAACGCCAGGACCAGCCGGCCTGGGAATACTGCACCGGCTACCACCTGAAACGGGTGGACGGCCAGTGGAAGATTTACGGCCTGGTGCAGTACCAGGACGCGCCGCAGCAGTAAGTAGCGCCCAGCCTCAAGCCGCTTGCCCTCAGGCGGCTTCGGGATGGAAACGCCGCCGGCCCGCGATGCGGGCGACGGAAACAGCTCAAGGCCAAGCAAGCAAGCGCGGCGGGTGTTGAGCGGGTTCCAGGAAGACGAGGCCCACGGCCCCGCCGCCACAAGCCAGGCTTCAGCAGGAGGTCAGATGCAAACGTTTGAAAACATCCGGATCAACGGGTTTTGCGAACAAAGAACCCACAACCCTGACAAGCAGTTTGTGCTGTTCAATATGTACCTGACGCTGAACCAGGCCCCGCCCTGCGAATGGAAGGACCTGTTCAACGAAGCCCGCCGCCTGCCGCGCCAGAAAGTGTGGCGCAAAGCCTGGGTGGAAGCGGACGCGCTGGTGGTGTACTGCCAGCCGGAAGAACTGCAGCAGCAAATAGAGCTGCTCAAGCAAGACATAGAACAAGCCAACCGGCAATACCGCCAGCTGCTGAAGCTGCGGCAGCCGCGCGGCAGCCAGGTGGAGCAGGAGGAAAGCAGCGAACGCCAGCTGATCCACCGCCTCAGCCAACAGCTGCGCTTCTGAAAGGACGCCGCTCATGAGCGCCACCGCATTCTGTATCGCCCGCCATGGCGAAAATGGCAAAGACGCAGGCTACCGCAAACTGGGCAGCCTGCACGTGGACCTGGACCCGGTGCCGGCACTTGTCGCCGCGCCGCGCCAGATACAAATACTGCGCAAAAGCAGCCTGCCGCTCAGCCCCAGCCTGGCTGGCGACAAGCAGCCGCTGCCGCCCCAAATCACCGCGCCGGACGCGGAGTAAATCCAGACAGGAGCCCTTAATGCTGAACTTTGACGACACCATCGAAACCAAACCGGCCGCCCCCTCCGCGGGCGCCAACGCCGCCGGCCGCGTCAACGTGGTGGACAAAAAAGTGATCAACGGCACCACCGACGTCAACCAGCTCGTGCCCTTTAAACACAAATGGGCATGGGAAAAATACCTGGCCCAATGCGCCAACCACTGGATGCCGCAAGAAGTGAACATGCAGCGCGACATCGAACAGTGGAAAACCGGCCAGCTGACCGAAGACGAAATGCGCATCGTCAAGCGCAACCTCGGCTTCTTCGTGACCGCGGACTCCCTGGCCGCCAACAACATCGTGCTGGGCACCTACCGCCAGATCACCAGCCCGGAATGCCGCCAGTTCCTGCTGCGCCAGGCCTTTGACGAAGCCATCCACACCCACGCCTACCAATACATCGTGGAAAGCCTGGGCCTGGACGAAGGCGAAGTCTTCAACGCCTACAACGAAATCAAATCCATCCGCGACAAAGATGAATTCCTGATCCCCTTCATCGACGTACTGTGCGACCCGGCCTTCAAGACCGGCACACTGGAAAACGACCAGAAGCTGCTCAAATCCCTAATCGTGTTTGCCTGCATCATGGAAGGCCTGTTCTTCTATGTGGGCTTTGTGCAAATCCTGGCGCTGGGCCGCCAGAACAAAATGACCGGCGCCGCGGAACAGTACCAGTACATCCTGCGCGACGAGTCCATGCACTGCAACTTTGGCATCGACCTGATCAACACCATCAAGCTGGAACAGCCGGAAATCTGGACCGAAAGCTTCAAGGCCGAGATCACCGAACTGTTCAAGCACGCGGTGGAACTGGAATACGCTTACGCCGAAGACACCATGCCGCGCGGCGTGCTGGGCCTGAACGCCAGCATGTTCAAGGAATACCTGCGCTTCATCGCCAACCGCCGCATGCAGCAGATTGGCCTGGACCAGCTCTACCCCGGTGTGAACAACCCCTTCCCGTGGATGAGCGAGATGATTGACTTGAAGAAGGAGAAGAACTTCTTTGAGACGCGGGTTACTGAGTACCAGACTGGCGGGGCGTTGAGCTGGGATTGATTTGACATAGATTGTTGACAGGATTTTATGCAAAAGGCACACTTTTAAGTGTGCCTTTTTTATGCTTTATTCACATGACTGAAAATATTGCAATTAATGCGGAAAACAAAATTGATGCCTTTAATCATACATTTTATTTAAAGTATAAGCAGCACTTTGCCTATAGAAGCCGAAGATAAATTAAATGAGATTCGGCAAATTTTCTCTAGCAAAAATCAAGGAACTTCTTTGAATAATTGTCAGAAAATTTTAGCCAACTGATGGCAGAAATATATTAATCGCACGCAAAAGCATTGATGAAAAATAGAACAACTTGACTTAAGCCATTCAAATAATTGGCTCATAGAAAAAGCAAGTGCAAACGAAACGGATGAATCAACTTCCGGCTTAAATATTTTAAAGAACAAGGTCACTACAATTGAGTCATGACACAGCAGATCACTACCAATTATACCCGCCTTCATCGGCAGGATTAGCAATAATAAAAACGTGATATTGTTTGTTGATTTTATTGGAACTAAAAAATGCTTCGAAAAAAATAGCAATATTCTACAAGAAGGCAGCCAAAAACACCCAGCCATATACAATGACCTTTACTGAAATGCACTCATGGTGTGAGGTTGTAAAATCAGACTAACTTACTTAAACCACAATCAAGCTAAAACACAATGAACCTAAAAGCCGTATCAATAATTTCAGCAGTTATATCCATATCGGGCTGTGCAACCAACATATCAAACATGTATGAAGGCCCCGTTCTCCCCAATAGTGAAATTGCAATCTACTCACCGCTGAACAGAGCAAATCTTAATAGTCCATCGATCACCACCACTCACATTGACAACAAGATTATAAAAACATACTTTCCACAAGGCCATCCATTTGGCCCTTATGTCGGAATGTTACCAGGCGAGAAAACCGTAAGGATTACATTTCAAAATTATGAAAATGTAATCCCTGCAATCATTGCACCTAATCTCATCAATATGACGATAAAAAATTTCCAAGGGTATTACGACATAACGTTCAAAGCAGTGAAAGGTAAATTTTACGCACCAATTTTCAATTACAACCTACCACAAGACAAGATGATGTCAGAGGTTTGCATCGCAGAACTAGAGCAAACTATGTCACTAAGTGAAACAAGACACCCCCAGCAATACATCGCTTGCTCAAAAGCATCAATCCCTCCGACAAAAGAAAACATTAAAATATGCCAAGAAATAAATGCACAGACATGGACAGTTAAGCTATTTGAAGAAGCATGCCAAGGCCTCACCCAAAAATAGGAACTGTTGCATAATATCGATAGCAGCTCGACCTGATGGTACTACTCAGCCGCCTGCAACGCGACATCCACGAGGAAGTTTGTGGAAAACTTGACCATACCATAATCCAGGAGCAAGCCAATGAAACTAAATCGATTACTTCAAAATGCAATTCTCAATGTCTTGTCCAACCACTATCCTAATACCATAGATATGGGAACACTTAAACAGCGACTGCCATCGAGTTTTTCAGACTGTCAACACTTGGTTGATGGTACTGTTCAATATTTTGTTGAGCACGGTCTTGTTGAGCATCAAAACACAAAGTGCACACCTAGCTCTCAACAACAAGGGTGCTTCTACAAAGCAACGGCCAAAGGGTTAGATTTTTTGGCGGATGATGGAGGACTTTCTGCAATCTTAGGTACTGTGACAGTTAAGCTTCATGCAGATACAATCCGGGATGTTTTGGAGGCAAAAATTATGGAATCCGACATCCCATCAGAAGATAAAAAACACTTTGTCAATACCCTGAAAGCGCTGCCAGGTGAGGCACTTAAAACTTTCACAAACAAACTGATTGAAATGGCCTGCGATAACCCACAAGCTGTTTTTGCTAGCCTAATCAAGCTCATCTCATGAAAAAGCCGATTCATACTTGGAAAACTTATCAAGTAGTGTTTGTAGGGGCCCTGAGTTTTATCGTTTCTGGTTTCTATCTCTTTGTATTGGGAGATGTTATACCTGACTTGATCAAGACTTCTAACAAGGTCCCACTTGAAGATTGGTGGCCTAAGGGGGTCTTGCTTTGGCTGTTTTGTGGAGTGCTAGCCTTACTTATCTGGCCATTTGCAACAGTCGCCCAGCGTTGCCATGAAGTTTTAAAAGAGCGCTTTGTCGGCTAGCAATACAGCGTTGCCAAATCGCCCCCAAACGGCTCCAACACTTCGATAAATGCTTGGGCACGTTTGGGGTATTTCTCCCGCGAGCTTCTGCACTACCTCCGCCGCCTTCGGCTGGGGCGACCACCGTCTTACTGAAGTTGTCCACTAGACTGGCCTGCATAGTGACCTTCTTCTCGGTCGGGATATAGTCGCTAAAAATCAGCGTGTCCATCATCGCTTGGTAGTCAATACCAGAGGACCATCGACTTTACCCAAAATGATACACCACAGATGCAGCCAAAATTGTTCGGCATTGGCATCGCTTCACTTGAACAGATGGCAACTTAAAACTCTGAGGTTGGCTAGAAAACCAACTTGCACTGAAAAAAACATGGCATATCTATTCAATTCTGTTTTCTATCCATCACCGGATGGTTGCACTCTACCAAAAATTCAAATCAATCTAAAAGACTAAATCTACCAGTTCGGCTCCATAAAACATCAGCCGTCACACTCACTCAACACAGCCAAAATGAGTAATAATACTTAGTTTTCAATTATTTATGGCACTCCTACTTTCCGTGTCTAATATTCATCTAAAGCAATCACTATGAATATTCATCACGAAGCCGATCAGAATGCCAAAGCAAAATCCATTTTCTCTGTATGATTTTTTAGGATATCTCATCCCCGGCTATGCATCTTTATTGCTCTGCCAACTCTGCCTTTCAATTTTTCTTCCAGTTGATCAAATACCAACACTAAGCATAAAAAATGCGAACGCCACCGAACTTGCCAACATTGCTATAATTTCATATGTTGCAGGCCATCTTTTCAATTACATATCTTCCATAACAGTTGAACATTACTCAACACGAACAATTGGATACCCAACAAGATATTTACTTGGGGATGGAGTATTCAAGAGCTATTTGGACACTAAGGACGAGGAATTAGAAACCCAGAGAAGAATACTAAGGCTACTAATTTCACTATCGATCCTACCTATATGCATTGCTGATTTTTTGCTAGACAAAACATTGAGCATCAGGAGCTTGTATGCAAAAAAGCTCGATGCATTCTTAATAACAACCATAAAAACAAAGATAAATGAAATGCTAAAACTAGAAGGAGTGAGAAACTACAACCCCACAAAAAACAATGACATCCACCGCCTCATCTATCACTACATAACTGAGCATTCAACGAATCACTTTGGAAAAACACAAAATTACGTTGCAATATATGGCCTACTACGCTCATTCTCTCTACTAGCAAGTCTACTAACACTTGTTCTTATTGCAAAAAACATTGAAGCACTACTTATATATGATATAGAAAAATTACATTTTTCAATGATCAACCTCATATGTATATCATCCTCCTTCATGGCATCCTATTTATTCTATCTGGCCTTCGTGAAATTCTACAGGCGATTCACGCTTGAGTCACTGATGGCATTAACAGCAATAATATCTACAAAATCAAGATCAGAAACCACAAACCCACCAAGTCAAAAGGGGCCCCTGAAAAAATAGCCAACGATTACCTGTAATTACCGCCCATTTTTCCATGTTGGATTTTCAGATACCGAATTAGCTGTTATATTTTCACACGGTGCTCAACACACCTCCGTTAGCGGTGGCCCACGCCCGAAAGCCGTGGTTGTTCAACACGCCCACGCATTGCATCTCAACGCGCCCTTGCGCTCGCAATGCTTGGTCGGGCAAGCCGTTTGGAGACATCGCTATGGATGCTCGTCTTATATTTGTCGTCTCTATCTCCCCTTCCCTTATTTACTCTCCCCACCGCCTATCACATGCCTGCTTGCGACTGCGTGCCGCGTATCGCCATGCGTTTTTGGCAGCGCGGTTTGCGCGCCTCACTGGGGAGGCTCGGCCATGAATGCGGCTATCGGCCTGGAAGTAAATACGCCGCTGCGGCTGGATTTCGCCAAGGATTTGTCCATGCGGGTGCTGCGGCGGCCCGAGGGGTTCTGGTTTGTCGCGGCGGAGGTGGCTGCGTCCATGAAGCTGGAGGTGAAGGATTTGCAGCAGGCCTTGGGCGAGCCGCTGGGACAATCCTTCAGCCTGACGGACGCGGCGGAGCCGGTGTTGTGCCTGTCCGAGGGAGAACTGAACGAGGTGTTCCGCCGCATCAAGAAGCCCGGCGCGCGGCGGCTGCGGCGCTGGTGGCTGGAGGAAACCCGCCCGGCCTTGCTGCATCAGGCCGGCGCGGCTGGCACCGCGGAAACCCTGGACCTGGCGCTCGCCCTCGCCGCGGAGGCGGCGCAACAGGTCAGCCGCGCGGTGCTGGACACCGTGCTGCGCGAACCCGGCCCGTGGCTGCATTCACGCTGGGTGGTGATGCTGGATTACGCGCCCAACAACCAGCAGCGCTGGCCACACGGCAGGTTGATCGGCCTGGATAGCAGCGTCTCCACGCTTAGCGGCCTGGCGGAGCTGATCGCCCCGCCCGGCAAGATGCCGGTCAGCAAGGCGGAACTGGTGAAGCTAGCCACCGCCTGCCAGTTGCGTTTGGCGGAGCGCATAGGCAGTTAGAGCGGCTCACAAAAGCCCTGATGCTGCGTTGCGCCGACTTGCCGTACTCAAGGTACTGTCTGCCTCGGCCCGCCTTGCCTCAGCCGTAAAACTGAGTTTTGTTAGCCACTCTTAGTCGGCTAATCGCGCAGCGTAATAAGAAACACCGCTTCACTATTGCGAAGCGGTGTTTTCGTCAAAAGAGTCCTAGTAGTTTAAATGCGACCTACCCGTCGGCTTCTTTCTCAAAGTATTGACCTGGATATGCGGCCAGCGCGTCACCTGGCCGTTGGAGCCGAACATGAACTCAAAAAACAGCACTTGTTCATATTGAAGCTGCAACACCTCACAGCCGTCACTGTCGATCACCGTTTGTATCCACAAATTCAGATTCATCTCAGTAACATTGGCAAAGGCGCTCACAAAGGGGGTGTTTAAAATCCCACCTTGCGGCCCACCATTGTGCTTGCTGCTGAGCTGAATCAGCGTGTATTTTTTGATGCGCTGGTCTTTGATCACATCACGCAGCCGCAAATCCGGGCGTACGGAATAGGGGTAGTTTGGGTCAGCGACAATCCGTTGGAAATAAGTCAGATTGCTGTCCGGCTGGGTGGCCGGCAATGACTTGTCAAACGCCCAAGCCGGCGCGGGTTCATCCAGATTAAGCGGCGCGGCCGGCGTGCCCTCCTGAACCGACAGCAGTGCGGCTGCGCCCATGCTGGGTGAAATGGCGAGCGGAGACCCAGCCAGGGGCACGGGGTTGGCAGCAACGGCAGCCGGCACCGTATTATTGTCTTGCGGCGGCGGAGTCGTTGGCCACGAGTTGCTAAAGGGCTGAGTCCAACAGTCGGTGCCGGTGGGATATTCCGGTTTGCCGGGAATGTCCGCCTGAAATCCGCCGGTGATCATCATCGCACTGCCATGGGGTATAGTCCCGCTACGCGCAATGGAATAAGGCGGCACGTAATTTGGCCCGTTGGCGCCGGCGCCAATGGCAATCCCAGGGAAGCCGTTATCAGAAATGACGGATTCTTCAGTAGCCGCATGGTTGTACATCGGGTTCATCCACAAATACATGCCATCTTCTTCGTGAATGCCCACGCCGTCACTGACGCGCTGTATGCTTTGATTGTATTTCACCGCGCCCGCAAACTGCTCGTTGGTACCGCCCCGATTCCGCACCCCGCCATCCACCAGGGAAAACGTGAGTTCTTCGGTATAGTTTTCACAGAGGAAGTGGAATATGCCGAAAATGGTTTCAGAATTTGTCCCTGGAGACGGCATACAGGTGGTATGCAAGCCCCATCCCAGATTCGTCTTATCCGGATTGTAGTTAACCCATGTGCCTTCCAGCTGCTTCAGCACACCATAATCAGCCGGCTGATCCAGTACTTTATCCGAATATTCCGGATAGGGCGGAGCTGGCGTTTGAACCACATTGTTTTCAGGCATACACACCTCGCATGATCATTCATTTTGATAAAGGGCGGTGCAGCGAAAAGACGAGAAAAGCCGTGTCAGCTTTACGGGACTTACTGTACAAATAAAAACAAACCAATGAAAAGCTGGGTTTCTAGCAAAATTTGTATTTGCGTGGCTGAAATATTCTGCAAATCTTCAGCCATGAAATTAAGTAAATTCCGCCATACAAAAATCCTAGCACTAGACATGACAATGTCAAGACAAATTCTATTGATTATTTTATTGTGAATAGAGAACGTCTAAGTTAGGCGAAATTTTCTGAGAAACCATCTTTGGAGAGAATGCGGTCATGGGGACGGTAGAACCGAAACCCAAGCACAGTGGAGGTGATATCGCCCTCCCGGGCGATTGCGGTACAGCCGCCTTCCATCCGCACTTCGCTTTCGCCAAACTACAGTAGCCCACAAGCCGACACTTGCCTTTGAGGAACGCTTGCTGGAGCTAGAAATGAAGATCATGCAACTGGTGGAAGCAGATGCCCCTTTGCACGGGCCAACGCGCATCGGCGTATTAGGAAACGCAGCGCATAACAGCCTGACTCTCAAGCTATTGGCTCCCCCTCCACCAGAAACCCGGATTTTTCTACAGCACACGGGGCCGCCCAGGATTGCCCACAAGTGCCGCGTCAGTCCACAATAGAGAGTATTGCGCACAACCCCAGATACATATTCTGCAAGCGCAGCTATCCTCGCAGGAAGTAACACAATGACGAACCAAACCCTCCACAACGACAACACGCCTCTGGTTGAAACCTCCAGGCTGGCCTCTGCTCTCGAAACCTTTGCTGCCGAACGCGACTGGCATCAGTTCCACTCCCCCAAGAATCTGGTTATGGCTCTCTCCGGGGAGGTTGGGGAACTGACTGAAATCTTTCAGTGGATGAGCGAAGACGCCTCAAAGAGCGCAGGCAGTCACCCGGCCACGGCCGACAAGGTACGTGAGGAACTGGCAGACGTGTTGCTCTACCTTGTCCGCCTGGCTGATGTCTTGGGCGTTGACCTCAATGATGCGGCCAGCAAAAAGCTGCAGTTGAACACTCAGAAATACCCGGCCGACAAAGTCCGCGGCTCCAGCAAGAAATACAACGAGATCTGAATGCAAGCGTCCAGTTCAACCCATACCCTCATCTACCAGGCCGATAAGCAGAAAT
The DNA here is from genome assembly GCF_003052555.1 of Chromobacterium sp. Panama. Classification (NCBI taxonomy): domain Bacteria; kingdom Pseudomonadati; phylum Pseudomonadota; class Betaproteobacteria; order Neisseriales; family Chromobacteriaceae; genus Chromobacterium; species Chromobacterium sp. Panama. Next base: position 1,469,406 of record NZ_QARX01000001.1, on the reverse strand, counting down.
TCCTTCAGGATGCAGACCGCTATATCGAAGACCTGATCGAAATTCAGTATCAAGAGAAGACTGGCAAGAAAGTAAGCCCTAAAGAGAAGCAATCCTGGCAGAACTCGCTGCAGGAAATGGCTAAGATCTTGCGTGATGACAGCATCCCGGCCAGTGCGGGAGTGGGTATCGAACTATTCGCACCTCAGTCGATGAGCCGCATAGACTTTACTCTCACCGGTTATGACGAATACGGGAACAAGAAGGCAGTCATCATTGAGCTCAAGCAATGGAGCGGCATTGAGCAGACCAGCAAGGATGCCATCGTACGCACCATGCTGGGAGGCGGATTGAATGAGGCCATTCACCCCTCGTACCAGGCCTGGTCCTACGCCATGCTGTTTGAAAGCTTCAATGAGTCGGTTTCATCCGGCGACATCAAGGTGATACCGTGCGCCTTCCTTCACAATTACCCCGAAAACGACAACGCCATCCTGGATGCCCGATTCAAGGAGTACACCGAACAGGCGCCATTATTCCGTAAAGGGCTAGCCGAACGAGACAAGCTGCTTGCCTTTCTGCGCCAACACATCCAAAAGGGAGACCAACAGGCGGTGTTGCAGCAACTCATCAGCAGCCGAATTGGCGCATCCAAGGCGTTTGCTGACTCCCTGGCTCAGCTGATGAAAGGAAACACCGAGTTTGCCCTGATCAATGACCAAAAACTGGTTTATGAAAGCATCAAGGAAATTGCGCAGGCGGCAGCCCCGGGCAAACACAAAGTCATCATCATTGAAGGCGGCCCTGGCACCGGCAAAACCCTCATCGCCATCAATCTGCTGGTCAAGCTGCTGCAAACCGGCATAGCCATCAAGTATGTTTCCAAGAATGCCGCTCCTCGGCATGTCTACAAGGCCAAGCTAACTGGTACGGTTAAACAGACCCACTTTAACGGCTTGTTCACTGGCTCAGATAGCTTTCACGCCATGGAGCCGGATAGTTTTGATGTGTTGCTCGTTGACGAGTCCCATCGGCTGACAGAAAAAAGCGGCATGTTCAATAATCTGGGCGAGAACCAGATGAAGGAGTTGATCAACGCCGCCAAGTGCACGGTCTTCTTTATTGATGAAGACCAACGCGTTACCTTCCGCGACATTGGCTCCAGGGAGCAGATTCGTCACTGGGCGGCCATCAAGGAAGCGGAGATACACGAGTTCACCCTCAGCTCGCAGTTCCGTTGCAGCGGGTCAGATGGCTACATGGCATGGCTGGACAATGTTCTCGACATCCGCGAAACCGCCAATAATCTGCTGAACACCCAAAGTTACCACTTTAAGGTTTTTGATACGCCGGAAGCCATGCATGAGGCTGTCGAGAAAAAGAATGGAAAAAACAAGGCACGCGTTGTCGCAGGTTACTGTTGGCCATGGAACAGCAAGACGGATACCCGCCAGATGGACATCGTCATTGGTTCTCACTACCAGCGCCAATGGAATCTGGCCAGCAACAGCATGGTGTGGATTATTGCCCCAGACTCCATTGACCAAGTGGGCTGTATCCATACCTGCCAGGGTCTTGAGGTCGACTACATCGGCGTGATCATTGGCCCCGACCTCATCGTCCGCGATGGCCAGGTCATCACCGACGCCAGTCAGCGCTCCTCCATGGATCAAACCATCAAAGGCTACAAAACGCGTATCAAGAAAGATCCTGCGGGTACCAAAGCACTGGCAGACCGCATCATCAAGAATACTTATCGCACCTTGATGACGCGCGGCATGAAGGGTTGTTATCTCTACTGTTCGGATCCAGAAACTGCCGACTACTTCAGAAGCAAGTTACAGTAAGCCAACCCTTGCTTACAAAACAGCACGCGAAAACGCAAGCAACAGAAACCGCCGCCAACAGCACATGACCGCACTCGCCACACTGACCATTCAAGAATTCTGTGAAAAAGCCAAAAACCCAAGCTTTCCAGATGAACTTGAACAGCGTTATGCAGAAGTCTTTGAGCAGAGCCCGCTCAGCCCTCAAGAAAAGTCATCATGGACTCACTCCTTGCCGGCCCTGGCAGCCTTGCTGGAATCACAGCGGATCAACGGGCACATTTTGCTCGAATACCCCATGCCGCTAGGCACTAGACGAGCAGATTGCGTGCTGATTGGCGCTGACGCGGATGACAACACGCATATCCTCATCATTGAGCTAAAGCAATGGTCTCAAGGCAGCATCAGCCTGAGTAAAAGCGATGAGCCACGCAGCCTGACGGTTCATGCTCAACCGCCTTACTCAACGGAGCACCCTTGTGACCAAGCGCAAGTTTACATGACCGCGCTTGAGCACATGCTTGATTTCGGCTCCCATCAGCCAGTCATGCATGCCATGGCTTATCTGCACAATTACAGGGAAGTTGAAGATGATCTGCTAAGGTCACACCCCTTTGCCTCCCATCTGCAAAATGCGTTGCTACTCACTCTTAACCAGGGACAAGAAGCCGCCGCGAGCGTGCTTGGGCAACTACAGCAGCCCAGTTCTCTTCTTCCCTTTTTGTGCAACCCGGTACTGCATTACTCCGATGCCTTTATCGCCAACTTCAGCGACAAACTCAATTGCAGCGCCCTATTTGAGCCCAGCGCCGAACAAGAACAGACATTCCGAAAAATTCTCAGCGTGTTGGATGATACAAAGCATCGAAGCTGCGTCGTCATTAAAGGGATAGTTGGCACCGGCAAAACGGTTCTGGCCATGATGCTTATTCGGCATCTCATGCAGCAGCGGAAAAACCCAAAATACTATGTTATCTCCGCAGCCATCAAAGACTGCCTGCGCGCCCTGGATTTTAGCGCAGGCGGGCCTGCAAGCACCAAGTATTTAATCGTCGACGAGGCGCATCGTCTTAACGGCAAGTTTCTAGCCCAGCTCTTTAAAAATAAGCAACTCATCGTTTTTTTCATCGATGACAATCAATGGCTACAGCCCAACGAGAACTGCCGCAGCGCCGACCTCTCTGCTGCCGCCCAAAAAGAAGGCATGCAGCTCATCCAGCATACCCTCTCCGTACAATTGCGTTGCCGAGGGGCCGATAACTATATCGCTTGGGTTGATCGCTTTCTCAACCATGGCAAGCTCGACACCCTCAAGCCGGACACAGACTTTGAAGTTCAATTGGTAGACAATCCGCAACAAATGGAAAACCTGCTGCGCCAACGCGCACAGGGCAACACAAGCTGCCGCATGGTTGCCGGGTACTGTTGGGATTGGAGCACAATACATAGCCCGCCTGGCGAGGGCCACGATATTGAGATCGAAGATTGGACTGCGCGCTGGAATCAGTACTCGGCCTATGCCGACTGGAATCAGAGGCCTGGCTTTCACACTGAAGTTGGCGCAATCTATACCGTTCAAGGTTTTGAATATGACTATGTCGGAGTGATCATTGGACCAGATTTAATCCATACATCCAATGGCCTTAGAGTGCGCCCTAGTTATCAGAAATACAAACCACTACAAGATTCGCTGGATAGACCAGAAATCTCAATACCGCAGAGGAAGCAAGAATTTGCCAAGGCTGTACGCAATATCTACTACGTATTGCTTACCCGCGCCAAGAAAGGCGTATTCATTTACGCAACAAACCCGGAATTAAGGAATACTCTGCAAAAATTAAAAACACTTGAACCAACCTAACTCAAAAAATACAGGATGGCGCATAAGACGGACGGCAGAGCGGGGAAATCGAAAACTGCACAGGTGCCTGATGATCGCCAGGACGATACGGCTGTCAGGCATCCCCACCCCAAACGTGGCCTCCATCAGTCAAGCAAAAACCTATACACATTCCCCTCCTCCACAAAGGAAGCGAAATGCTTGCCCGCCAAGGGCACAAATCGGCCGGACTTAATCGCGTACTCATTGAGTACCACCCCAGCCGGCTCATCCTTGCCACCCTGATAGCGATACTCAAGCTTGTCGAACCGTACTTGGCCGTTCAAAAACCTAAGGCCCTGGCAAGATGCAAACAAGCTGGGCAACTTCCACCCTTGGGGCTTGGATCTGCCCAAGCGCAACAGGTAGACCGACTTATGTCTCACCGCCGTACCCGAGGCCGATGCAGGCGTATTTTCCACGCATGCCCAGCCGGTGGCAAAATACGCCACAGACCCCCTCCCCAGATCCCCTGCATTAACCACCTCGCCAGGGAAAGCCTTGATCGACTTGGCCAACCATGTCCTGCCATCCAGGATGATCTTGCCCTCTTTCAGCTCTACCTTATGACGGCCTCCCGCTGCCATGCCCTGCCAAACATATCGGATGTCTTGTTCCCCCTCCAGGCTGAAAGGTTCTAGCTCGATACCCGAAGACTGGAATAAGCGATTTGGCAGGCTGCGGTAATAGGTCTCATACCCATCAAACAGCCCAGCAGCCTGGGCCCATGTTGGCAGAAACAGTAAAACCGCAAAATGATTCATGCGCATATCATTGTAAGGTCAGCAGAAACAAGCCATTTTATCGCCGCTCTAGCCTGCAGAACTCGGCATTTTACACTTCAACAGAAGCTCCCGGCTTCACCAACAATCAAACCTAGCATTTTCTACTAGCAGCTCCCCAATCTCGTAGTGTAAGATACTTTTTAGGTCTCATAAAACCAAAGCACGACCTGTGTTTTAGCTCATTCAACGAATAACTTACCCGCCCCTCCTTCTGAACTGACAACTCATATCTTTTCCCGCTTTTATACTTATAAAAAATCAAGCCATTCCCTTGAAGATGATGCTCTTGAATAAACCCATTATCCTCAGGCGTTGCGCTCAAATTAATCCGATCGACAACGTGAAAACCCTCATCAAGCAGATAGAACAGATAATTTGTCCCCTCCCAAAAATCATTCTCAAGAACAACAAGAAATAAATGATCTATCTTATATTGAGCAAAAACAGTTTCATAATCCACCCTAACTCTTGTAGCATGACCATCAAACATCAAGTCAAAGCATTCGTCCACCTCCCTTAAGGGCTTCACTTTCTGCAAGTGAAACAAATTTATTGAATGTACCATCTAATAAAATCTCCCCACACTTGCCCCACTTAGCATTTGACAACCACTTTTCAAAAACAAGCCCCTACACCTCTGTTAAAAGCAAATATTTTCTCAATCGAAAAAAATCAAAAAATGGCCTCCCCTTAAAATCACTCAACGAATAAAAAACCTTTCCTTTACCATCTATCTTTAAAGAGTACTTCTTGGAGTTATCTGATCTTTTGAAAACAAACTCTCCCTCCGAAAAATGCTTATCAGTCATAAATCCATCACACCCATAAGACTGAAATTGCTTCACACAATCCAAAGTCGAAAGACCTTTATCCAAAAGATAAAAAGCATAGTTGACAATCTCAAAATGTTCATTCTTCAGCACAACAAAAAAACACCCACCCATTAATTTATATTGAACGACAATATCGTGATAGTAGATAGATTTGATACCAGTGTCCGCTCCTTCATACAAAAGTGTATACTCAACATCTCTTGATTCAGAAAGGTAGACATCACGTTTAGCTATGCTGAAAGCGCTTATTGCAACTGCCAATTTGCAAACTCCCCTAGCCTTTCATCTAGACAATCAATCGCCATTTTTATCAAGATTACAAGAACAGAAGGCATCATGCCTGCACTGACAGGGTTAAGAATTTCCGTGGCCTGATGAAATCAAGCAAAGCCCTATATTTGAAATCCCTTCCTGAATAACGAAATTCACCATCATCGCTAATCTTCAGCGCATATTTTTTATTACTCAGAGATCTCTCAAAGCAAAACACACCTTCATTCAGCTGATAGCTCTGTATAAACCCCCTATCCAATTCAGACCAATCCAGACACAAGCAATCCAAGACATGAAGATTGGCATCAAGCAAATAAACAATATAATTTACAGCATCCAAACACTCATTTTCCAAAACAACAAAAAATTGCCCACCTTCACCTAACCGATGCTGAATAAAGATAGTTTCACAATATGTTCTTACTCCTGTCCTATTGCCATCAAACAGTAGAAAGTAATAAGCACCCCCATCATTTGATGACCTCTCATCTTTTAGCAAGCTGAAGTTTATTATTTCAGACACCACCTTGCCCTCCTTTACACCTTACCCTACCACAACAATCGAAACCTTAAATAGCAGCACTACACTTCAGTTAGTGAAAAATATTTTTTCAGGCGAAGAAAATCAAAAAACGACCTACTCTTCAGGTCTCTTGTCGAATAAAAAAACCTTCCTACATGATCAATTTTCAAGACATATTTTTTCGCATTACCGGCTCTTTTGAAAGTAAACTCATCTCCATCAAGCCTATGGTCAACGATAAATCTCTCTTCACAATCATCAGAAGCAAATTGTCGCACACAGTCTAGAATCGAGAAATCAAAACTCAAGAGATAAAACTGATAATTAGTATCTTCCCAAGAGTCATTTTCCAGCACAACAAAATAGCGCCCCTCCTCCAACTGATATTGGGCAAAAACAGCATTATAGTAAATAGACTTGATACCGGTATCTTCTCCTTCACACAAAAGCACATACTCCACCTCTCCAGACTTGGAGAGGTGGCCATTACGTTCTTCTATACTGAAATATTTTATTGCAACTGCCAATTTGCAAACTCCTCCAGCTCATCATCTAGACTATCAACTACCACCTCAGACAATACCCCGCCAGCAACACTCCCCGCTAGGATCACAGCAATCGCACAAAATGGAGCACCTGGACCACAAAGAGTTGAAACTGCAAGTCCAGCAGCAGTTCCTCCCAGCATACCACCGCTAATAATAACTCCTTGTCTAATGGCTTCCTTTTTCTTATTCTCCGCTGCGGCCACCGAATACGTTGCTAGTGTGGCAGTTACAACCCAGCCCACCCTCCCCATCACTTTAAGTTTTTTTGCTTTCACATCAAACTTAGTACTTGAACTCGCTGCTGACTTGACTATTGCGTAGTAAACACTAGTTTTCTTTGAGCGCGTTAATCTTTCGAAGTCTTTACCATACAATCTCTTTGAATAAATATCTAACAACTCCTTTTCCGTAAGCCCTACTTTCTTATGGGCCTCGGCAATAGCAAGACCTTGCCTTGAAGTTATAACCCGGTGCTCCATCATAATTTTATTGCGCATCTTACTAGCAAATTGCATTCCTTCCTTTGCCGTTATAGTGCCAGCATCCACTTCATCAAGTACCGCCTGTGACATCCGCTGAATATTCTTCTGATAAGAAACCCGTACATTCCCATCACTGATAGCATCGGTTGCAAAACGTGCAGCCGCAGCTTCAAGTGCTTCAATGCTTTTCTTGAGCGGGGACTCCAGCTCATGCCGCTGGTTCACCTGATAATAGCCCCGGTACTCAATCTTATACTCGGGAGCGCTGGCCCCGCTGGTAGTGGAAGTACCGGCGCTGCGGCTTCTGCCATAAGTTACGGTATCGCTCATGTCTCAGCCCTCGATCAGATTAAGGATTTTGCTGGAGAGGTTTTCGTCGCTAACGTCTTCATTTGCCGGAATTTCAACATGGATGCCCGCGATCTCCGCAATGGAGTCGATCCGCAAACAGCTGGCCTGGTCAAATGTCATCTCCTTCGAACTGCCGTCGTTAAAGTTGATGGTGCAAGCCAAGCCTTGGTAGTTCTCCTGCTCAGGCAGAGCAAACTCGATCCAGTTCGGGCCTTGAGCCGGCAAGGCCGACCCTGCCGCAATCATCGCGCTCAGCGGCCCCGGCACCCTCTTGGCTGCGCCAGGGTCGGTATCTACCGTGGCTTGAGACTGGGAGGCAATCAGGACTGCGCCGCAGGAAGTGAGCATCCCTTCCACCGCCACATTCTTGCCCATGAAGATGACGTTTTGCGCCCCGGCCACGATGACGAACTCTGTCTTGCACTGCGGACAGTAGCCACGGTGGCCGATGCCGGATGCGTTCTTGCCATAGATATTGAAGTTGGGGAATGACTCCAGCACGGTGCCGCCATGTGAAGTGGTATCGCCCTCCCGGACGATTGCGCGCGCAGCCATAGTTTTCCTTTCCATTCAAGAAAGTAGCTTCCGGCACGCCACGGGCATTCTCGGCAATTATTCTTAAGATATCAACTAAACGAAGTCCCCTGCTCCGATTTGTCCATACGGAGGCAACCGAACCTAGCGGCTCCGCCGCTGTATAGGTTCGTCTGGCTGCGCCCTCGTCGTACCCGCAAGAAGGCCAAGCCTGACGGCTGCCGTAGTAGATCGCGGCCTTGCAACCTTGTCGCGCGCCGGGTCAAGCCTCTCCCGGCCGGCGCCAAAGTTGACCAGGAGGCCGCAATAACGCCTTCCCCTCCGCACTCCGCTGCGTATGCCTCGTCCATGGGATATGCCGGGCCGCCGGTCATCAAAGCATTGCGGGGCTTAAGCCAGCGCTTGCTCGCGCAACAGGAGCAAAACCCCTTGCCGCAGCTAGCCGTCCAAGCAAAGCGGCTTGCGGCACAGGAGGCTTTCCCACGCTATGGCGCCCGGAAAGTGGTGGTCCAGGCGGCGAACTGCTCAGCCGGCATCGGCGCGGCAATAAAATACCCCTGAGCATAGTCGCAGCCCAGTTCGCGCAGGCTCTGCCAGTCAGCGGCGGACTCCACTCCCTCCGCCACCACCAGCCGTCCCAGATGGTGGACAAGTTCGATGGTGGATTTCACGATCATGGCGGAGTCTTTGTCCTGCGACATATTCATCACAAAAGACTGATCAATCTTGATGTAATCCACCGGCAGTTTTTGCAGATAGCTCAACGACGAGTAGCCGGTGCCAAAATCATCCACATATAGTGCGACACCAGCGCATCGCAGTTCATGCAACAAGGCCAGCGCCAGCTCCGGGTCCAACATCACGGAGCTTTCCGTGATTTCCAGCTCCAGCAAGCCGGTGCGAATCGAACGCTGTTCCTGCCAAAGCCGCAGCTTGTCCGGCAAGGCGTCGTCTTGCAGATTGCGCGCCGATAAATTGACCGCGATGGGCAGCATCAGCCGCTGCCTCTGCCAGGCTTGCAGAAGCTCCAGCGTTGCCGTAATGACCCACTCGGTCAGCGGGTGGATAAGCCCGGACCTCTCAGCGATATCAATGAAGGCGCTGGGCCCCAACAAGCCCTGCTGCGGATGCTGCCAGCGCACCAAGGCCTCGGCGCCGCAGACCCGGCCATCGGCCAGACTGACCTTGGGCTGCAGGTATAGCCGCAGCTCGCCCTGCGCTATGGCATGGCGGAGTTCTCTGGCCAGCGTCAGCCGCTCGGCCTGCGTCTCGCCCTTGCCCGGTTCGTACAGGCAATAAGCCACCCCTCGCTGCTTGGCCTGCTGTGCGGCCTTGCCCATATGACGCAACAAATCGTGTACGTTCCCCCCATGTTGAGGGAACAGCGCGATTCCCACTCTTGCAGCAACGTCCAGGGTCAGCCCCGCCACTTCAAAAGCGGTGATCATCGTCCAGGTGACCGCCGTGACCAGCACCAAGGCCTCTTGCGCGTCGGCGCCGGGGAGCAAGACCGCAAATTCGTCGCCTCGCACGCGCGCGGCCAACGCGGCGGCGGGCAGGCAAGCCCTCAGGCGAGCGCCAAACTCACGCAATACCTGGTCGCCCTGCGCAAAGCCGAGCACCTCGTTGATTTCCCCCAGCCGTTCGATATTGAACTGCAGCACGGCCAGCATGCGGCCCTCCTGGCTGGCGTGCACAACGGCCAGCGTCAATGCCTCTTCAAACTGCAACATATTGGGCAGGCCGGTCAGTTGATCATGGCGCAGCATTTGCTGCATGGCTGCGCGGGCCTGCTCTCGTTCCCGCTGCGCACGCAAGGAGCCGATGCCGAACGCGAGATCGGCGCTGGCCTCAATCAGCAAATCAATCTCGTCGTCGTCAAAGGTATCCGCCTGCTTGTCGTAAATGGTCAGGGCGCCGATCACGCGGCCGTCCACCCGCAACGGGCAGGCCAGGCCGGATGCCGCCCCATACATCAAGGCCCGCAGCGCCTGGTACCGGCTGTCGTTCTGCATGTCGCGCGCCAGTTGCACCTTGCCGGTACGCACGGCAGTCGGCGTGATGCTGATGCCGCCGGCGGCATCGGCCCTGCCCAGGACAATGCCTTTCAGTTCGTCCAGCCCGCCGGCAAAGCCGCATTGAGCCATCGGCTGTAGCTCTTGCGCCTCTCCGTCGCCATACCAGATCACCGCCGTGTCGTAACCGCCGGCCTCAACAATGGCCCGGCAGCTGCTGTCCAGCAACTCCTGCTCGTCCTTGGCGCGCAACATGGCGCGGTTTCCGGCGCTGAGGGTACGCAAGGCGCGGGAAACATGCTCCAGCTCGCGCACTTGCTGAGACAGTTCGTTGTTGAGCAGCTGGATATGCTCCTCTGCCGCCTTGCGCTCGGTGACGTCGATGCCCAGCACGTAATAACCGATCACCTCCTCCTGCTCATTGCGTTTGGGCACATAGCGTATGTTTTGCCAAACCCCCGGAAAAGGTTGCCAGTCATAGTCCAGCGGCTCGCCTGCCAGCGCCTTGTCAATGCGCGGACAGGCTATGTCGTAACGCTCTTCCCCCAGAATTTCCTTCACTGCGCAGCCGGTGATGTTCACGCGCTCTGGCGCAAAGCGCTGCCGGTACTGTTCGTTGACATACACATAGAGGCGATCGGCATTGACATAGGCAATCAGCACCGGCACTGCGCTGAGGATGGCGTCCAGATGCGCCTCGCTTTCCACCAAGCGCAAAGACCGGTCCTGCACTCTCTCGGTAAGCAGGGCATTCTGCGCCAGTATGGTCAGCCGGGCATCCCGTTCCGCGGTGGAGTCATGGAATACGACCACCACGCCGTTTAGCTGACCGCCGCTGGCGATAATCGGGGCCACGGTGTAGCTGATCGGGCACTGCCGGCCGTCGCGCGCCACCAGTTCCCCATGCCAGGACTCCGGCATGTGCAGGGCCTGAGTCACCATTCTTGTGCCGCACGCCAATAAATCGATAGCCCGGTCGTCTTTATCCCGCCGCACCGTCAATATCTGTGACAGGGGCAAGCCGACGGCCTCGGCGGCGGGCCAACCCGTGAGTAACTCGGCCACCCGGTTGCAACGGGTAATCAAGCCGGCCGCATTGACGGAAACAACCGCGTCCCCAATCGAATGCAGCGTGGCGGCCAGGCTTTCCTCGCTGGACGCCAATGCCTCCCGGCTGGCCTTGAGCGCCCGCCATTGCCGCCGCACCATGAAAAAAGTCCCGGCCAGCAGCAGGTAAAGCGTGATGCCGCTCAGGCCGTTCCACCATAGCTGCCACTGCTGTGAGCGCTCATAATCGATCTGCCTCTGTTCCAACACCAGGTGCTCTTCCTGGTCCATTTCGTCCAGCAAGCGATATACCTGTGTGCGGGAGGCGCGTAGCGGCGCTTGCGTCGCATAGGCGCTGGCTGCGGTTCCGCCCTGCTGGCGATACAAGCGCTCAACCTCACGGGAGATTGCCAATCGCTGATTGACGACTCTGCGCAGAGCCATCCAACGCTTAAGCTGTTCCGGGCTATCGCCGACTCGCACACGAAGCTGCGCCAGCAAGCGCTCGCGTGCGTCAATTGCCCTGTCGCGCTCCTTTAAATTGGATTCATCGCCTGTCAGACGATAGTTCTGAGTGCTCATTTCCACTTGCGTGGTATAGCCGCGGATATGCGCCAACTGGTCCATGACCAGAACGCTGTTCGCCAGCCAGTGCGCGGCTTGACTGGCGTTGTCGACAACCTTCCAGATGGAAAGCGACAGCGCCGCTACAAACAACATGGCAACGGCAATGGCGACTCGCAACTTGGCTTCAAATCGGTCTGGCAAAATGTCCACCCCGGCGTGCTGACCCCAATCAATATCCTATATAGATAGTAAATTCCGCCGCGGTAGAACAAGGCATTAACCAAGGGTTTGGTCTTGAGGCCCCACAAACTCCAGCCCGCCCCCCCTTGAAAATTCCGACTTGATGAACCACTGCGCATCCTTTAAAAGATGACAATCATGAAACCCTCCTCTCCTCCGCCATTGGCTTGACGCCCCATCCCCGTCTCAGTACCCTGTGCCTCGCGCTGCGCCCAATACGCTGCGTAGGGCTGGCAAGCCCAGAAATGTATGATCGCAGACTCTTTTGTGTCCGCTTTGGCACAACTACGTCTGCTGCCACGCTGTACCCATTCGGGTAGGCCGTGGCAGGGAGCTCCTTGTGGGCTGCCGGTCCTTGATCATACATACCGGTCTTGCCACCTTGTCACGTGCCTGTCCATGCCTCTCCGGGCAGGCTCTAAAGCTGACTAGGAGACCGCAATGACCCCTTCCCATCCGCACTCCGCTTTCGCCAAACCGCCGCCTGATCCACAGAGCCAAACCCTGGCCGCCTGCGCCCTGGCCTTGAACTGCCTCGCCACCCTGCGTCATGCGCTTGACGCCTTCCAATCCCACGCCGCACAGTCACATCAACCCCGTTTGCAGCATCTGGCCTGCGCCGCCACCGCAGTGCTGGACGATTGCGCCAGCCAGTTGCACAGCCTTTGCCCCGACGCCGTTCCCTGCCCGCGGAACGACAGGCTTCCAACACTGACTTGGAGACCGCAATGACGCCTTCCCTCTCTTTCTCCACGGCCGCTAAACCGCCCCCGGCTGCCCGCTCTGTCAGACGTCCGCATCAGTCGGCGTTGAATTGTCATATTTTTAACAAATTAAGTTGTCATTCCTACCATCCTATGGTCTTATGCGTTGATGACAGCTGGGACCAAAGCCGTGACAGGGTTCCCGCGTCGTCAAACCGGATGTATGTGCTCAAGGATTGTTACTGCGCAAGCAGGCAAAACCTGATGACTTGGCTGAGGCCAAGCCGTCAGGTTTTTTTGTTTTCAGGGTGCGCGCTATGAAAATCAGCAAAATCTTGAACAACAACGCGGCCCTCGTGTTGGACGAACACCAGCATGAGTTGGTGGCCATGGGCTGCGGCCTGGGGTTCCAAAAGCGCCCGGGAGACGCGCTGGACCCGGCCCGGATCGAAAAACTCTTCGCCTTGCAAAACCATGAGCTGACATCCCGCTTGAGCGAGGTCTTGAGCGGCATCCCCGCGGAGGTGATGGCGGTGTGCGCCGATATCCTCAGCCTGGCGAAAAAGCAATTGGGCAAACTGCCCGAGGAGGTGTATCTGGCGCTGCTGGATCACTGCCATTTCGCGATTGAACGCCAGCGCCAGGGCATTGCCCTCCACAACGCGCTGCAATGGGAAATGCGCAGGCTCTACCCAAGAGAGTTCGCCCTTGGCCAGCAAGCGCTGATGCTGATTGAGCAGCGCCTGGGTCTGAGCCTGCCGGAAGATGAAGCGGGGTTCATCGCCTGGCATTTGACCAATGCCCAAATATCAACCGAGGCTCTCGGGATGCAAGCTATTTCCCAATTGATGCAGCAGATACTCCGGATTGTCACCTACCAGCAAGGGCGTGAGCTTGACGAGCAAATGCTGAACTACCACCGCTTCATTGCCCACCTGAAGTTTTTTGCGCAACGCGTGTTGTCGCAGCAGACATTGCCTGTTGGAGACGCCTCCTTGCATGCGGCGGTGAAGGCAAGCTACCCGCAGGCGTGGCGCAGCGCGGAAAGCGTTAGAGGCTTTATTTGGGAGCAGTACCAGAAGGAACTTGAGTTGGACGAGATGATGTTCCTCGCCATTCACATCAGCCGTCTGTAAGCCTGATCTTTACTCGCCGGCGGCTTTGAGCCGCCGAGACATCAACAGGGTTGTTACTGTCTAGAATAGGCAAAACCTGACCACGCCTCCCCCATTGCGGGCGGGCGCGGTCAGGTTTTTTTTTGAGCGTTCGCTCGCCATAGGGAGGAGAACAATGGACATACTCGCCAAGCTGATCGTCGCGGGAGTGGGCGGCAAGGACAATATTCTGAGCCTGGTGCACTGCGCCACCCGTCTGCGCTTCAAATTGCGCAACCCGGGGCTGGCCCATGCCGAAAGCTTGAACAACCTGCCCGACGTTCTCATTGCGCTGGAGAGCGGCGGGCAATTCCAGGTGGTGATCGGCAACCGGGTGGCGGAGGTCTATGCCGAGATACAGCCGCTGATGGGTGCCCAGGAGGACGCCGATAAGGAAGAAAAGGATGGGCTGTTCAATCGTTTTATCAGCCTGGTATCGGCCATCTTCATGCCCGTCCTGGGCATTCTTACCGCCTCCGGTGTTTTAAAAGGGCTGCTGGCTCTGTTCGTGGCTTGCGCTTGGCTGAGCAAGAGCAGCGGCACTTATTTACTCTTGTTCACCGCCAGCGACGCCTTGTTTTATTTCCTGCCGATGGCGCTGGGCTATACCGCCGGCAAAAAATTTGGCGGTAATCCTCTGTTCACCATGGCGATTGGCGGCGCCTTGGTGCATCCACAAGCGCTCCGTGCTTTTGAGGCCGCCAAAGACCCGGGGACGGCGGCTTTGGATTTTCTCGGCCTGCCCGTGACCTTGATGAATTACAGCTCCTCGGTGATGCCCATCCTGTTTGCGGCCTGGGTCAGTTGCCAAGTCGAGCGTAGGCTCCGTCCACGCCTGCACGACTCGGTGCGCAACATCCTGACGCCCCTGGCCTGCCTGATCCTGGTTGTGCCGCTCACCTTCATTCTGATAGGACCGCTGGCCACTTGGGCCAGCCAAACACTGGCGGGCGGCATTCAGGTCTTGTACGGCTTCATGCCCATGCTTGCGGGTGCCGCCTTGGGCGCGGGCTGGCAGGTCTTGGTGATCTTCGGCCTGCACTGGGGCTTCATCCCGCTGTTCTACAACAATCTGAGCGCGCTGGGCTACGACACCTTGACGCCCATGTTGATCCCCGCTGTTTTAGGGCAGGCTGGCGCAGCCTTTGGGGTGATGCTGCGCAGCCGCGACGCCAAAAAACGCGCCCTGGCCGGCTCGGCGGTCACGTCCGGCCTGTTCGGCATTACCGAACCAGCCATCTATGCCATCAATTTGCCGGCCAAACGCCCTTTCATCTTCGGCTGCGTGGGAGGCTCGCTAGGCGGCCTGTTTGTCGGCTATGTGCAGGCAAAAAAATACTCGATGGGTCTGGCCAGCATTTTTTCCTTTGCTCAACTCATTCCCGACAGCGGCATCGACTATACGGTTTGGGGAGCGATTGCCGGCAGCCTGCTGGCGGCGAGTCTCGCCGCGCTGCTCACCTTCTTCTTCGGCCAGCCCAAGGCCGAGGCGGCTGCCGCCGCGACGACAGAGCCTCCAACCGCGGTCGATGCCGCATCGTCTTATCAAGTCCTCTCCCCGATTCATGGCCAGCCCCAGGCGCTCGACACGGTTCCGGACCCCGCCTTCGCCAGCGGCGTGCTGGGCAAGGGCGTGGCCATCCTGCCGCACAGCGGCCGGGTGGTGGCGCCGTTTGGCGGCCGGGTCAAATCCCTATTCCACTCTTGCCACGCCCTGGCGCTCGTCGCCGACGACGGCATCGAAATACTGATCCATATCGGCATCAACACCGTCAAGCTCGATGGCCGCCACTTCAACGCCCATGTCCGGACAGGCGACGCCATCACGGCGGGCGATCTGCTGTTGGAGTTTGACCGCGCCGCCATTGCCGAGGCCGGCTTCGACATGACCAGCTTGGTGCTGATCTGCAACCCCGGCTGCCCGCAAGTGCAGCCTCTCACCATGGCCGAGGTGGCGGAGTTGGCCCCTCTGCTGGCCGTCAGTCGTTAACCACCGCATCAGGAGATATAGAGATGACATTGTTTCCCGCTGATTTTCTATGGGGCGGCGCTTTGGCCGCCAATCAGGCTGAAGGCGCTTACCTGGCCGACGGCAAAGGCCTGTCCACCTCGGATGTGCTGCCGCAAGGGGTGTTTGGCCCCATCGCCCAGCGCGTGGCCGGCGACAGCGGCCTCAAGGACCAGGCCATAGACTTTTATCACCGCTATCCGGAGGACATCGCCCTGTTCGCCGAGATGGGTTTTAGCTGCCTGCGCGTGTCCATCGCCTGGAGCCGCATCTTTCCCCAAGGCGACGAGGACGCACCCAACGAGGCCGGGCTGGCGTTTTATGATCGCCTGTTCGACGAAATGGCCAAGCACGGGATTCAACCCTTGGTCACGCTGTCGCACTTCGAAATGCCCTATGCGTTGACCCAGCGACACGGCGGTTGGGCCAGCCGCCAGACCATCGCCTTTTTTGAGCATTACGCCCGCACCGTGTTCGCCCGCTATCGCGACAAGGTCAAATACTGGCTGACCTTCAATGAAATCAATATGGCGCTGCACGCGCCGTTTACCGGCGTCGGTCTGCCGCCGGACAGCGGCAAGCAAGCGGTTTACCAAGCCATCCATCACCAACTGGTGGCCAGCGCCCGTACCGTCAAAGCCTGCCATGAACTGATACCGGGCGCCCGGATCGGCAATATGTTGTTGGGAGGCGTTCGTTACCCGCTCACGTGCCGGCCGGAAGACGTGCAGGAAGCTTTGCGGCAAAACCGAAAGTGGCTGTTCTTTGGCGATGTGCAGGCAAGAGGCGCTTATCCGGCCTATATGCAGCGCTTCTTCCGCGAGGCAGGCATCGCGTTGGACATCCGCGCTGCCGACCTTGACGACCTGCGCGCCACCGTGGATTTCATCTCCTTCAGCTACTACATGTCCGGCTGCGCCTCAGCCGATCCCATATTGGGCCAACAGGCAAACGGCGTGCTGGGCATGGTGTCCAACCCTCATCTGCCCAGTTCGGAATGGGGCTGGCAGATCGACCCGCAGGGCCTGCGCTACTTGCTCAATCTGCTCTACGACCGCTACCAGAAGCCGCTGTTCATCGTGGAGAACGGCCTGGGCGCGCGCGACGAGGTGACGCCGGACGGCCGCATCCACGACCCCTACCGCATCCAATACCTCAACGATCACCTGCTGCAAGCGGCCGAGGCGCTGGACGACGGCGTGGAACTCCTTGGCTACACCAGTTGGGGGCCTATTGATCTGGTCAGCGCCTCCAAGGCGGAGATGTCCAAACGCTACGGCTTCATCCACGTCGATCTGGACGACCAAGGCCAAGGCAGCCTGGAGAGACGGCGCAAGGACAGCTTTTACTGGTATCGAGACGTGATACGCAGCCGGGGACAAACGCTTAAGCCGGCCGGCTAATCGCAGAAACGGGAACATTTGCGGCCCGCCAACAGCGGGCCAAGCCATAGCAGGCGCTGCCATAGGCCAGGAGCGGGCTTTGCCCGCGCCTAGGCAGCCGCCGGAAAGATCAGGAGACAAACATGCCTACCTTGTTCTCTACCGCCCCGCGTCGCGGTCCCTTGGCTTTGGCGCTGAGCTTAGGGGTATTGCTAAGCCCCGATGTCATTCAAGCCGAAAGCCAAAACCCAGCCTGGAACGGCACGGTTCTGGGCTTCGAACCACAGGCCGGCGACTTGCTCAGCGCCGATACCGGTATTCGCAACCGGCTGGAACAATATGGTTTTCGTTATCGCCTGGCCCACGTCAGCCAAACCGCCTACAACGCCAAAGGCGGTTACAACACGGACAAGAAAGCCGAATACATCGACCAGTTTTCGCTGACCTTCAGCCAAAGCCTGGAGGCGCTGACCGGCATGCCCGATGCCGCGATCGAAGGCAATATCGTCAACCGTAATCATGACAACAATCTGACCAGCACGCGGCTGCAAGACCCACGCGTCGGTTTCAACGACCTGGCGCAGGAAAGCTGGGGCGGCCAGTCCATTACCCGGCTGGGCTGGCTGACCTTCCGTCGCAGCTTTCTCGACGGCAGATTGCAGTGGCGGATAGGACTGATGAACAAGGTGCAGGACTTCGACCAGATCATTCCCTGCGATTTCCAGACCTTGAATCTGTGCGGAGGAAAATCCGCCGGCTCGCGCACTTGGTACAACTGGAACGTGCACTACTGGGGCACAAGCTTACAGTACCGGCTCACTCCGGAAGTCACCCTGAAAACCGGCCTGCTGGAACAGAACCCGCAAGCGCCATCACGCAGCCACGCCTGGAGCGTATCCACCGACGGCAGCCGCGGCATCCTGCTGCCGCTGGAAGCGGAATGGAAAACCCGCCATTTTGGCCTGCCAGGCATTTACATGCTGGGATTGCTCTATACCAATGCCAAGCAACGCGACTTCTACGCCGGAGCATCCGGAGGCGCGGGAACGGACGACCCCACGGGGTATCGGCACTACCGCAATACTTGGTATCTGTACACCGGCTTCAATCAACAGCTGACTCGCCGCCTTGAAACAGCCAACCGCGGGCTCAGCCTCTCCTGGAGCTTGGGCGTGGCCGATCAACGCAGCAACGCCCGGTCCTATGCCAGCTCCTTGTCCTTACGCTATCGCGGACCATTTGATGCCCGGCCAAATGACTGGCTGGCCTTGGGCGTATCCAAATTTCAGGCCAGCCCCAACTGGCGCCGCAGCCAGAACCTGCTGAATCAGCGAGCCGGCGTCAGCGACTATCAGGACCCGCTTTACGCGCCGCTGCCGGAATCCTCGGTCAACGCCGAATTGATCTACCGCTACCAGGTCTGGCCCTGGCTGGAGTTGCAACCCGGACTCCAATACTGGGTGCGGCCGGGAGGGCTGGTTCAGACGCCCAATGCCTGGGTCGTGGGCCTAAAAACCACCCTCAACTTCTGATATCGCCAATCTTCTTGAGTTTTTCAGAGGGGTCAAACCAAGGAATGCCATGACAACGACCTTGCCCGCCATGGAGCAATTAAGGCGCTTGAACCAGAACCTGAGCAATGCACAGGACCAGAGCGCCTTGCCGCAGCTTGGCCGGCAACTGGCCCGGCAATGCGAAGAGATGGACGCCCGTCTGACGCAGGGCCTGATCGACATCCGAGCCGGCCATCTCGGCCTGCAGGCCATCCTGACCCTGCTGCAGCGCCGCGACGAGCCCTTGCTGTGGAGCAGCGAGGAAGCCGCGGCGCTGCTGGAGCCGCTGCAACAGCGCCTGAGCCAGGGCTTAAGCCGCATCAACCGCCTGGTCTAGGCTACCCGCCGCCAGGCGGCATCTACGCTACTTGGCGCTCAGCGGTATTTATCGGCGGATTCCAACGTCAGGTAAACGTGACTTAACGGCTGCCGGCCTTTTTAAGCCCCTCGGCAATCATTCCTGGTTCATAAATGGATTTCACCGCTTTCATGAAGGGCATACCCCACACATTGGCATGCGCAGCGCCATTGAACGGCTGCGCAAATACATGCTCTTCTTGCATCAATACATTCCACACTATCCCGCCAAACCATGCGCAGTTATGAATGGGCGTATACGCGCCATTCTGCGGATCGGCATTGGGCATCCCCATGGCTAGGCCAGCAAAATAACTCGCCATATTCAGCTCTGGCACAATCACATCTTCAAGGATTTTGATTTGTTTTTTCGGGCTATTCAGCGTCACGCACCTTTGGAGGTGAAATGATCTAGTAGGCTTATCTAGAGCATGATTTTTGACATAGCCTTTGCCTTCTCGATAGCTATAAGACGTGGGAGCTGTCGCACCTCCACGATCATGAAACACATTGATCCAGGTATGCCCAAATTTTCCTGATCCAAACTCCTTGGTCAGATGCATCATCACCGCCTTGGATCGATTGTTGTAATCCTCTTGCGGAAACCGATTAGCTACCTCATCAGCCTTCTTGACAATGGGAGCCATATCCGTTTTTTCCGGAGTCCGATTGGTTCTAATGCAGACTTGCGGATAGGCTACGCTGAGATCTCCATTGGGCATGTTCTGATCCGCCAAGATTTCCGCATAAGCCGCACAAGATAGACTTGCCAACACCACAGAACTGAAAATTGCTCTCTTTATTTTCATCATTTATTCCTAAAACTTAATCCATACCAGCCGCGCCGGTAAGCCATAAAAAAGTGCAGCAATTTAAGCCAAGCACAATCTCATTGACATTAAAAAATGCCAGACGCAACCCTACTCCCAATTTTTCATTCTATTAATAGGACTGGTACTAAATTAATTTTGTCTAATATATTTTTTATCGATAAATTTATTTAACAGACAATGGAATGTTGCCATGAGACGCGTATCCTGCTTGCTCCCAAGATTGCCGCAGCGGATAGGTCGCTGGAATGGAAGCTACGCCCGGCCAAGAAAAGGGAACTGTCAGAACTCAACGACGCCAGCCATGAAAGGCACGTCCTGTTCCCGACAAACGTCGATCTGACGATTGCAATAGTTGGGATAGGCCCTGCGCAACAGCGCCTGAGCCTGAGCCTGAGCTTAAGCCTGGTCTAGCCCGCCGGGCCTCCCTGCCGGCGGCCGGCGGGCCTCAGGTGCTGCTCTCGCTCAGCAGCCCCGCCAGGGTCAGCAGCCCGGACGCGCCGGTGGCGCCGTTGGGATCGGCGACATCCTCGCTCTGCGGGATGACCGACGCATCCGTCGGGCCCAGCCACAGCGGGGCCAGCCGGCTGAGGCCGCCTTGCATCAGCAGATCCGAGATCAGATCAAAGGCCGCGGCGGGCGATTGCAGGCGCAGCCATTCCGAGGCCGGCAGCCCCGCCGCGTCCGTTGGACTCACCTGCAGCTTGGCCGCCATCAGTTGCCGGCGGAAGGCGCTCACCTTGCGGCTGTAACCGCCGGCGATGTCCCGATCGAACGAGGCCACCGCCATGCTGCCGTCGAAGGTCATGCCGCGGCGCCGAAAATGGGTGGCGCCGCTCAGGCACCAGACGTCGTCGACAATGACGGTGGTGGTGCGCAGCTGCGCCCAGCGGCCGGGGAAGCCGCGCGGGTGGAACACCGCCACGCGCGCCGCGCCGGCGCTTTGCAGGATGTCCACGGCGTCCTTGCGCTGGGCGATCGCCCTGCGCACAAAGGGCGCGTACGCGGGCGCGAAGTCCGTCTCGCGCGGCAGGCAGACAATCACTTTCAGATTGGGGTTGACCGCCATCCGGTCCGCTATCTTTTGCGCAAGGTCTATCTCATAAGCGGCGGGCGGGCCGCTGGGCCGCGCGGTGCGGGCGAAACCGGCGGTCTCGATGTAGATCAGTTCATCGGCCTCGCCGATGGCGCGGGTCAGCGCCCAGAGCGAATCGCGGTTGCCGTGCTTGGAGACGAAGAATTCGCGCCGCACCGCGTTGATCAGCCGGTCTTCGTTGGAGATGGTGATGGACGGCGCGCTGCCCAGCCCCAAGGCGGCGGCCAGCTGGTTGAGCAGGTTCTGGAAGGTGATGGGCGAGGACGAGCCCAGCGGGTTGTCGTCGGGCAGCAAGGACAGCTCCGGCGTTTCGCATACCGCGCACACCGTTTCCAGCGCCACGCCCGAGGAGCTGCCGGGTGTGGCCGCCGGCGCGGCGGCGGGCGGGTTGAAGTTGTTGCCGCCAGACATGGCGATCCAGCCCGGCGTGCTGTCTCCAGGCAAGGGAAAGATGGGCTGGACGCGGCGCAGCGCGTGCTGGGCCAGGTCGTAAGCCAGCGCGCCGGTGACGCGCACGCCCGGCGCATGGGTGTCCGGGCCGGCGGGGTTGCCGGGGTTGGCGTTGGCGTGGTCCGCCGATCGGCTTTCGCGCGCCCAGCGGCCACCGCTGAGCACCGCGTCCCAGTCCAGCCCCGCCGATACGTTGGCGCTGGGAACGCCGGTGACGACGATCGCGTCGAAGCGCGCCATGGTGGGCATGCGCGGCCCTTGGCGCGGCTGGGTCTCGGACATCAGCGCGCGCGCCAGATCCGCCGCGGTGGCCGGGGAGCCGCCCGGCGGCGTCACGGTGCGCGGCAGGCCGAAGAGCGGCACCGGGCAGATGGATTTGATGTTGTCCGGCCAGGCCGCCAGCGGGTCTCCGGCGGCGAAGGGGTCGGCCGGCGCGGCCGCCGGCCCGGCGGCGATGACGGCGCGCTGCGCCGCCCACATGCGCCGCCGCCCGGTGCGCGGCGCGATCACCAGGTCATAGACCAGGGTGCCGGGGCTGGGCAGCGGGTCCCCGGGCTTCAGGCCAAACGGGTTGCGCACCAACACCTGCACCGGGCTGCCCGCCGCGGCGATCGCCGCGCCGCCGTCCGCGCGCAGGAAGGAGAGCTCCTCGCCTATGGCCTGGATCAGTTGGAAGCGCTGCGCGAAAACGCGCACGGTGGCGCCGCTGGGCGCGAAATCGGCCGGGATGGCCACCACCACGTCGTTGGTTCCGGACCAGGCGGCGGTGACGCCGGCCGGCGGCGCCATGCCCGCGCCAAAGCCGGCATTGGTGTTGGGGCCGGGAAAAGCCGGCCAGTGCGCGCCCGCGCCCGGCGCGGCGGCGGTGCCCACGCCGGGTTCAAAGGTGGGCGACACGGCGAACATCAGCGCGCCGGCGCCGGCTCCCATCATGCGCCCCGCCGTCTGAGACGCCGCGGCCAACATGTCCGGGCCGTCCGCCAGGTAATCCACGGTTACGCCGTCCCTGACCTGGGGCTGCAGGTCCGCCGGTATTTTCTGGTCGTCCGCGGGGATGCCGTTGACCGCGGAGGCGGTGCGGTTGCCGCGCAAATGCCAATCCAGGTCCACGGCGAAGGCGCGGACGAACTGGCGCGCCAGCGTCACGCCCGCCGGCAGATTGGGCACGGTGAGCGGTCCGGCCGACATGGTGCCGCCGCCGGCCCAGCCCAGGCGCAGCCTGGCCGCCGCGCCGGCTCCCATGCCCGCCAGTTGCTGGCCGGCGCTCATGGCCACCAGCCCTGCCGCGCCCAGCGCCGTGGACGAGCCGCCGCCGGACGCCTGCCTTTCCACGCCGGGGCCGCCGCCCACCGCTGAAAACGCGCGCCCGTGCAGCGTGACCACCTGGGCGAGCACGCCGCCGGCCAGGCCGGCAATGCTGCGCACCCCGCCCGCCGCCGCGGGCGATACCGCGCCGGCGCTGATATCCAGCGCGGGAAACGCCGTTTGCAGATCGTCCAACATGGCGGCCACCGCGACGGGGTCGACGATGAGTCCGCGCGCATCGTGAAAACTCAGCGCCGCGCCCGCGGCCCCGGCCGGCAGGTCATCGCCCGGATCGTAGCTGTGCGGCGAGACGTTGTCCGTCAGGCCGCGGACAATCAGGGTATGCGGCACGGCGCGCACCTGGGGCTGCCCGGGCGCGGCGTAACGGCCGGCGGCCAGCGTCTCCAGCCGCGCCGCCGCCTGCGGATGCAGGCGCAGCGCCGCGCCGGCCCCGCTCAGGGGCGCGCCGTCCGCCGCGCGGAACGCGGCCAGGCTGTCCAGGTATTCAAGAATGCCGCGCCACGGCGCTTTGGGCGCGCCGGCAAAGGCGAGCGTGAGCGCCGCGGCGTCAAACGCGGGGTTGGCCCCGCCCCAGCGAGGCCCCAGCCGCAGCGCGGTCAGCCCCAGCGCGTCCAGTCCGTGGTCCTTGAGCGCCTGCGCGGCGCCCGCCGGCGTCAACGTGAAAACCGTCACCATGGCGCGCTCCTTATCCGTGGGCCCGTTGTTCGACCGTGCGGCCGTCGGGCGTGATGATGCGAACCAAGACGCCGCGCAAGGCCAGCGCCGAGACGATGGCGAAATGGTCGTGCGCCGGCGCGGCCTGCCGCGCCACGGCCGGCCCCGACACGCCTAGGACGGGCCTGCCGGACACGGTGGGCACCGAGCCCAGCTCCGCCTCGAACACATAGACCCCGTTGATCAGCTTGAACTGGGACGGCGCGGGACGCGGGCCGATGATGATGGGCGGGATTCCTATGCCGCCTATGCCGCCCAGCCCGGGCGGCAGCCGCGGCGAGAGGGGCGGAATGGTCGGCAAGGGCCGGATGGGCGGTATCGGCGTAATGGGCGGAACCGACGGTTCGGGCGTCAGTTCTATGCGCAGACGATAGACCCCGCCCGCATCGCTGTCCGGCGCGTTGCTGCTAAAGGTGTAGGCCTTGCCGGATGGCGACAGGGCCGCGCCGACGATGGGCGACAACAGCGGCAGCGGGACGATGGAGCCGGACGGGATGGCCAGCGTACGCTCGCTCGCGCGTCCCAGCGGGTCCGTCATCCGCACCGTCACCGACACCGCGTCGCCCATGGCGGCGCGGCGCACCAGCAGCCGGTATTGGGTGGGGCCACCGTCTATGCGCCAGACGTCCGTGCCGGTGACGGGCGGCGCCAGGCCCAGCTTGTCCAGCGCCGTCTGCCGCCGCAACAGGGGCGCACCGCCGGCCAGGACGGCTTCCACCGACAGCATATGCGGCCCGGCCGGCGTGGCCGCCACCGGCGCGTTGGAGCTGAACTGCAGCAGCACCGCGGCCGGATCGCCGCCGGGCCAGCTCATCGTCAGCGGGGACAGGTCCGGCGGCCCGGCCGGCGGGATCAGCACCGACACCGCGGGCGACGGCCGCGAACGCCCCTTGAGCACGCCGCGCAGCGCGTCGTCGTCGCTCCAGGCCACGGCGCGATACCAGACATTGCGCCATGAGCCGCTGGGGCGGTCTTCGCCGGCCAGGCGGGCGATCCAGTCGCCGCCGCCATCCGGCGCGCTCACCGTCCAGCCGCCGCCGCTGGCCATGACGCTGGCGATTGGCGGGCCCATGCTGTCCAGCGCGCGCGCCGCGTCGTCCACGCGCACGCGGTACAGGTCTATGCGCTTGGGCCGCGCGCCGGCGCCGCCGCGCGTGCCCACCCGGATGCGCGCCCGGTAGTCCGGCGCGGCGGGCGGTTTGTCGAACACCATCTGCACTTCTATCGTTGGCGGCGCGGGCTCGGCCACGCGCGGCGCGGCGTAGGCGATAAGCGCCTGATCCGCGTTCGGCCCGCTGGGCCAGGCCGCTTCGTGGCCGCCCGCCATCATGGGCAGCACGGTGTAGACGTGGATGTCGCGCGAGCCGCGCGGCATCGTCACGTCGGCGGCGGTGACGGTGATCAGTTCGGCGTTGCGGCGGATGAAGTCCCGGCGGATGGGGTTGGCCTTGAACGCCTGCTTGATCGTGCTCAGCCGCTGGCTGAGCGTGCGTTCCGGCGTGGGTTCCGGCTGCCCGGGGTGGCTGCTGAGGATGCGGGTTTCGGTGCTTTCGTACACCGCGTAGCCCACGGCGCCGGCCACGGCCGCCCAGCTCAGGTGCGCGTGGCATTCGCCGGCGGCGTCCGGCAGGCTGGCGAGCTGGACGATGTCCACGACGGTGGGCCGCGCGCGCGGATCGGAGGCGTAAGCCAGGCGCGGCGTAGGCGGCCAGGGGCCGCTGCGGTGCGGCGCGATGGCCTCCACCGCGCGCGCCTCCAGCACCAGGCCGATATGCGGCGTGGCGCCGAAGTCCAGCGAGAAGCCGGGAATCGTCAGCCGGTAACGCCGGCTGCTGCCCTGCGCGGCGTGGCCGGGCGTCACCACCGCCGCGCCTTCCGCGTCCAACGCATCCACCGTGCCGCCGGCCAGCGCGGGCGCGTCGCCGGCGAAAGTCAGCTGCATGGCCGCCGCCGCGCCGCCCAGCGATTTTTGCAGCCCCGCCGGCGCGGGCGCGGCCGGCGGAGCGCTGCTGCGCGTGGCCGCGGCGAACAGGCGGCCGCGCAGATCGATGCGCGACGGGGTGCGCACGCGCCAGTCCACCGATATCTCGCACACCAGAGACGCCGCGCAGACGCTGCCACTGCCCGGGTCCGTCGCGCGCAGGTCGGCGGACAGGAACTGCACCGGCGAGAGGTCCGGCTGGCCCACGGTGATGGCCGCCGCCGCCCAGGGGCTCCAGATGCCGAAAATATTCTGGGTGGCCGCCGCATACGTCATGGCCACGCTGCCCGGATCATTGGGGACGGCGAGCGCGCCGTCGGTGGCGCTCTGGCGCGTCGGCTCCGGGTCGCGGTCGTTGCGCGCGCTGCCGATGGGGCGATGGCCGCCGGCCTGAGCGTGCTTTTGCAGCAGCGCCTCGGCCGCGCCGGGTGCGCCGTTGCGGCGCCGCGCCGCGGCGTAGCTGGCCACCGCGCTCAGCTGGTTCAAGGGAAAGCGCTCCCAGCTCGCCCGGATCGACGCCAGCCAGTCCCGGTCCGCCTGAGACGGCCGCAGATTGGCCTGGAAGTCCACCGCGAAATCCGCCGGCGTGGGCGCGGGCAAGGCCAGGCCCGGACGCGGCACCAGCGCGGCGAACTCCACCGGCCCCGACGCCCCGTCCAGCCCCTTGTCCCACAGGCCGGTGATCAGCCAGTCCCAATCGCTGCGGCTGGCGTCGCCGAACAGCTGGCTGCTGGCGAAGTTGATGGGCGGAATGTCCTCGTCCGCGTAGCCGGTGCCGTAGCCCAGCGTCACGGCCAGCAGCGGATCGGTCGACGCCGCCATCGCCAACAGCCCCACCGGCGACAGATCGGCCTTGCCCGGGGCCGTGGCGGGCATGGTTTCGCCGGCCGGGTTCTGCGGCGGATCGATGGTGAAGGTGAAGCGTTTGGCCGCCTGCTGATTGGGCGGCAGCGAGGCCACGTCATGCAGCATGGGCAGCAGTTCGATGGCGCTCTCGTCCACCAGCTTGGCCGGGTCCGGCAATTGCCACATCGGCGCCGGCGCGGCGTCCGGAAACGCCGGCCACCAGCCCAGCGGGTTGACGCCGCGCTGGTAGCGGTCCACCGCCGCGTCCGGCGCCGGCATTTCCGCGCCCACCCTGCCCTGTTTGACGCCGTGGCGCTGGCCCAGCCCCGCCCAGTCCGCCTCCGCCACCGGCAGCCCCACCGTTTCCACCAGCTGCCAGCCTTCCACTTTTTCCAGTTCGTCGGCGTTGAGCCCGGTGGGCGCGTCGTAGCTGGAGACGTTGACCAGCATCAGCCCAGTGATCAGCGGCGCCTGAAACTCCAGGGTGTCGCTGCCGCCCGCGGCCAGGGTGCGGGACTGCACGGCCACGATGGCCTCCAGCACCGGCGGCCCGGCCAGCACGGCCACGCTGAGCATGCCGCCGGCGCTGGAATGCACGGTCAGCCGCGCCGAAGCCAGCGGCGCGTCGAACTGAATGATGCGGAACAGCGGCGGCAAGGCCAGTTCTTCATAGCCCACCGGATGCGGCTGGCCCAGCGGCGTGGCCGGACGGCGCCAAACCTTGAAGGGCTCGCTGGGCAGCCCGGCCGCGGGGCTGGTCTGCCAGCGCAGCAGCAGCGCGCGCCGTTTGGGCGGCACCATGGTCGCCGCGCCGATATTGGGGTTGACTCCGCCGCGCTGGCGCAGGAGGGCGGTGAAATCCACCAGGGCGCCTTGCGCGTTCAGGATCGCGGGGTCGTAGATACGGGTCGCCATCTCGGGGCTCCTCAGAACTCTTCCCACGGCGCATGCGCCAGCGGTTCGTCGACGATCACAAAATCGGTGGGCGCGGCGCCCGCGCCATCGAGATAAGCCGCCTTGAAGACCTTGCGCTCCAGCGCCAGGCGCAGCCGCTGACCGCGCACGCCCGCGCCCAGGCGGATCAGCGCGCGCTGATTGCCCGGCGCCCACAGCGTCTGGCTCACGCCGGCCGCATTGCCGGCCGCCGGGGTCAGATCCAGCCAGACTTGCTCGGTCATCTGCCAGCGTTTGCTGGGCGGCGTGTCGCCGCTGGGCTCCTCGCTGGGCAGCGGGCGGGTGCGGCGCATGGGCTCGGGGGCGTCTATCATCACCGCCACCGGCTGCGGCGTGGCCGCGGGGTTGGCCTGTTCCCAGAACACGACGACGCGCGGCTCCTTGGGCACCGGCATCGGCTCCAGCCCGGCGGCCATCATCGCCTGATCCAGCTCCGGCCCCTGCGGGTCCCGGCTGGCGAAGGCGGCGGTGGCGAAAATGCCCTGCATGGCCCCCGTCGGCGCGTAACGGTGCTCGGTCAGCACGCCCTGGAAGGCGGTGGCGAACGCGTCGAAGGTGCCGAAGGCGCCGGTTGAGAAATGCCGCCGCAGCACGCGCTCGCCCACGGCGTTCTTGGGCGCGCCCATGGGCACGGCTTCGATGTCCAGCACGTAGTCGGTGTAGGGTTCGAGCGGGATCGGGAGGGTCAGCTCGCTGTGGCGCGAGCGGTCGACATCGACCGGGATGCACGGCCCGAACTCGGCCAGCTTGTCCACCAGCGCGCCTTCGAACGGCGACATCACGCTCGCCTTCACATCGCCCAGCTTGGGCTGGATGCCGGCGCCGCCCCCGGCGGGATGGACGATGGGCACAGGATGCTCGATGCCCGGCACGTTCACCTGGGCGAACGAGGCGGCCTTCAGGCGCACGCGCAATTCCTTGCCGTAGGCCCCCCACAATTTGTCCACATCGTTGGTCCCGAACACCAGGCGCACGTGCTCCTCGCCAAAATAATGCGCTTCCCCGGCGGCCGGCAGCGTGCACAGCATCCATGGTTCCAGCGATTTGGGGCTGTTGGCGTCGGTGCGGAACCAGAAGTCCTGCGTCTGCGCGCCGCCGTCGGTTTCGTTGCCGGCTTTGTCGCGGGCGCGGATATGGACCGTGGTGCGCAGGTGGTACAGTTCGTCCGGCGCCAGCAAGGCCACGTCGCCGCTGGCGGCGCCCAGCAATTGCTCCAGCACGCCGCGGTTGCGCTGGGTCTGGCGTTGATCCCAGTCTTCGCGCGCGGCCTCGGCCCAGCGGGTGAACTCCAGCGCGGCCACATAGTACGGCCGCCCGCTCACCTCGCGTTTCTTGGCCGCGGCCGGGTCCTTCGCGTGCGGCACGCCGATCTCGATGCGGTCCAGCTTCTCCGCCTTGTCCAGGTGGATCAGATACGGCACATAGCCCTGCGCCTGCATCAGCTGGGATTGCAGCACCACGTGGGACACCGGGTCCACCCACGGCCCGTTGGCGTCCGTCCAGCGCGGCGGCAGGCCGAGCAGGCCAAGCGCGTCGGCGTTGCTCACCACGCGGCGGCCGATCTCGGCGCCGTTCACGTCCAGCAGGCGCAGCACCAGGCCGCGCGCCGGCGTGGGGTTGGGCGGCAGTTCGCGCCGGGCCAGCAGCAGGATGCGGCCGTCGACGATGGCGCCGCAGCTCACCACGATCACATCGTCCAGCGGGCCTTGCTTGAAGCCGGCCTGCTCCAGTTGCGCGGCCACCTCGCCCGCGCGGCGCTTGTCGCCGAACACCACCGGCAGGCCGATGTCGTACAGCGGAGACGCCAGCAGACGGCTGTCGCAGCGGCGCGGCGGCACGGTGGCGGCGCCCGGCGTGGCGCCCGGCGTGGCGGCCGGCGGCGCCAGCGTGGCCAGGCCGGCGCTGATCTGCGTCAGCGCCGCGCGGTTGATGACGGTGCTGCTCGCCAGCTGGCGCACGGTGTCGGCAAACGCGACCGGGGCGACGTCGATGCGGTCGGTCCGGCGCAGCGCGATGGACGGCGCGGTGGCGGCTTCCAGCACCGCGCGCCCGACGGCGAGACGGCTGGCGAAACCCGACAGATTAAGCGGCGCGGCGACGCCCGCGGGCACGGTGGAGGACGGCAGTCCGGGCTTCTGGCGGCACGGCACTTGCGTGCCCGCGATGACGGCCGGCACGATGCCGCGCTGGCGGTCCAGCTGGCGCTGGCCGGTGCGCCAGCGTTCGCTCACCTCCAGCTCCAGGTCCGGCGCTTCCGAGCGCTTGGTCTTGTCCGGGTCCGGCCAGGCGATGCCGTCCACCTGCCAGCCGGTTTCCGACGGGCCGCTGGGCTCGTGCTCGAAGGTCCAGAGCACGGCGGCGGCGGGCGCGGCGTCGTGGCAGACGGTGCCCCAGCGTTCGGTGATGTTTTCTTCCAGGAACTGGCTGCGCTCCAGCGCCTTGGGCGTGGGATTGGGCACCCAGTTCAGCAGGGACAGATTGGCGACGAGATTGCCTTCGGTGGGGTCGTTCAGCGTCCACCAGGTCGACGGCGTCGGCCCCGGGCCGACCGCGACGCCGCCGTCGGCGCGCGTCAGCTCCACGGCGGTCACGTCGTAGCGGTAGGCGTAGTCGCCGCGCTTGACGAAGCCGTCGGCCGGCGCGCCGGGCGATCCGCCCGGCGTCTGGCCCAGAATCGTCAGCGCGTCGTCCACCGGGGTGGCCGACATCGTGATCACCGGAATGGCGTCTATGGGCACCACCGGCAAGGCCGGATTGTTGGCGGCCGGCTGCGCCGCGCCGCGCAGCGCGTCGCCGATTTTCGAATCAATGCCGCGGTCCACCCCGGTGCCCACCACCAGCGCGGGCGAACGGCTGACCAGGCTCACCGCCCGGACCAGCTCTGGCGCGGCCGGGATGATGGGGTTTTGCTCGCCGATGTGGAAATCGACGCAGCCCTTGATGCTGAAGAAGAACAGATCGATCTCGCCGCAGATCTCGCCGTCTATCCGCGAGATCTGCGAGCCGTCGGACTTGGTACCGATCTGCACCGTCAGATCCGCCGACGCGCTGATGCTGATGATGAACAGGTGCAAGTCCCCGCGGACGTAGAGCAGGCCGCCCACGTAGAACGGGTCGAAGCCGAGCACCGCGTTGAAACCGGCGGTGGCGCGCAGATAAAGGTTGATCGAGGTGTTGCCCCAGGTGATGGACACCTCCAGGCCCACGGCCAAACCCACGCCCGAGACCGCCGACAAGCCCTTGTACGCCGGGATGCCGTGCCCGGACACCATCACATAGCCCTGGCCGTCGAACACCTTGAGGATGTTGGCGTGGATGGGGCCCGGCAGCGGACGGTTCATGCTGTCGCTGCCCGGGAAGGTGCCCAGGTAGACGTGCCAGTCGCCGCCGTGATTGAGGTTGAAATACGCCTCGATCGGGATGGTGATCTGCACGATGGGGGTGATCTTGAAATCGATGGACAGCCCGATGGTCAGCGTGCCGCGGCCGAAGTCGAGATCGATCACGCACAGGAAGGTGCCTTCGGCGGTTTTGTCCTTGAGGTCCGGCAGCTTGGCCAGCAGATTGGCCTTGACCACCAGCAGCAGGCGCGGCCCCGGCAATTCCAGCAGGACCATCCCCTTGACGTTGAAGATGATGCCGCCTTCCATCGTGCCCAGGATGGCGCCCACGCCGAAGGCCCAATGGTCTATCTGCGGCTTCCACGCCTGAAGGTTGGTCGGATTGCCCTGAGCCCGGTCCTTGAGCCAGGTCAGCGCGGGCGTCAGCGAGACGATGCCGTCCTCGTTGCGGGCGTAGTGCATGGCGAACAGGCCGAGGAAGCCGTAAATGCCGAAGCCGGACTGCGCCAGCGGTATCGCCACCGGCAGCTCCAGTTCCAGCGAGATCGCCACCGCCGTGGCCGGCCCGCCCAGGGCCGCCGGGATGTCGGACACCGCGATGCCCGCCGCCAGCCGCAGCTTGATGGGCACCAGCGATACGTCGATCTGCCCCTTGATCTCGAACGGGTTGGCGTTGATCTCCATATAGCCGCGCCCTTCTATGGTGCCCGGCACCTTCAGGCTGGCGGCGAAGGCGGTCAACTCCGGCGGACCCGCCGGGTCCACGGGAATGCGCACCCGCGCGCGTTCTATGGTGATCACGCCCAGGTTGACCGCGAAACCGAGATCCACTTCGAAGGTCAGCGGGTTGGTCCGCGCGATGCGCGCGCCCAACACCTGGATGATCTGGCCCAGCGGGTCCGGCACGCGCACCGCACCCGGCCCCGACAGGTCGATGGAATAACCCTTGGACGAATCGAACATCGGCCGCAGCTGGAAGCGGTTGGCCGAGCCCGGCGGATAGCCCATCTGCAGGCCTATCGCCTTGTAGCGCACCGCCAGCGGCTTGTTGCGCGGAATCTCCAGCAGCTGGAAGCCGCCGATGGAGACATTGGCCGACACCGCCGTTTCCACGTCGAACAGCAGCGTGGAAACCCACTGCCCCGCTCGCGTCGTCACATGCAACTCGCCGCCGTACAGCACCACGCGCTCCACATTGAACAGGCCCAGCTCCGCCAGCGTGATGGGCAGCGCGAGCGCGGCCCCGGTCAACACCAGGGCGCCGACGTCGCCGTCGGCCGGATTGGCGGGCGCGGTGGCGGCCAGCAGCGGCGTGAACACCGTGGTCATGCCCAGCACGTTGCGGCCGGTGCTGGGGGCTTGCAGCGGCTGGCCGGCCAGCTGCCCCGTCATCACCAGGCCGTCGCGGTCGTTGGGATCGGCGCCCAGGTAGAGCTTGACCTCGTCGGTCTGGCTGGCCGGATCGCGCTGGTAGAGGATCTGGTAATTGACGATGCCGTCCGACGGGTTCTGGCTGCCCAGGCCCTGGAAGGTGGGGATGTCGCCCTGGGCGACGCCGCCGTTGCGCAGCCGCTGTTCGGCCGCGGTTTCAAAGTCGATCGACCCGCTCAATTCAATGGCGACGAACTGATCGCGCACGATGCGCACCTTGAGCGCGGCGGAGCGGAACCAGTCCGGCGGCGGCGGCGTGGCGGGCGCGGGATCCCGCGTGGGGATGGTGGGCGGCGGCGGCGGCGGGGCCGCCGGCCGCGTGGCGTCGCCCTGGGTGACGGTGCCCGGCAAGGCGATGGGCCCGAAGCCGCCGATGCTCGCCTTCCACCACAGATTGCGCGCGCCGGAATGCGTCTGCCAGTCCGCGGTCCAGGCCGGCGGCGGTTCCGCCGCGCCGATGTCGGGCGGGTCCAGCGTCAGCGTAAAGCTGGGGATGCGCAGATTGGCGTCCGGATTGGCTGCTTCCGCGCTCAGGATCTGCTGCAGCGCCCGCGCGCGGCGGCGCGAGAGCAGGTAGTTGTACTTGGCCTTGGCCACATTGCCTTCGAAGCTGGCCACGCCGGTCAGCGTCAGCGCGGCGGCGGAAATGCGTTTGAGCGCCGCGCGGTACTGCTGCATGAACGGCGTCGCCGGCGGCGTCCAGACGGCGCTGCCGCTCGGGTCCACCGCCGGCGAACTGTTGGTGTTGTCGGGGATCAGCGCGTAGTCGGCCGGATCGCTGTCATTGGGGTGATCGAAGCGGTAGTAGCAGGTGATGCCGGTCACGGAGCCGCTGCTCAGCTCCGCGCGTATCGCCCGGGTTTGCCCGGCGGACACCGGGATCGTCACCGTGGCGCCGGGGCTCTGCGCCGCGCCGTCCACGGTCCAGGCCGTGGCCGGATTGGCCGGGTTGAGGCTGACGGTGACGGAGCTCGCGTCCTGACGGACGAGCAGCAGCTCGGGCGTGGTCTGCGGCTGCCCCTCCAGCGTAATGGAGGTGGTGCGCACCGTGGCCGGCTGGCCGGGCGCGGCGCCGGGCGCGGGCAGGCTCTGCGCGGCCTGCTCCCGCCGCACGGTGATGGTGAGGGTGGCGCTTTTCTGCGGATTGGACGCGTCGGTGGCGGTGACGCCTATGCTCATGTCGGCGGCGCCGGACAGATCGATGTCGTGCACCAGGCCGTTATGCGCGCCGCCGCCGAAGCTCGCCTGCCCGACATAGGGCGCGCGGCCCCCCGTGATGTCGATCACCATGCGCGTGTGCGCGGGCAAGGACGCCTCGGCGGTGTGCTCGCCGGTGCGGCGGATGCCGATGGCGGCGCCGTCCGGCGTGAAAAAGCGCGCCGACACATTGAGCTGGCCAGCGCCCTGATTGATCACCATCAGCTCGAAATCGCCGGTCACGCCGCTGGATTGGCCGAAGCCGATCAGGAAGTTGCGCACCCCGGCGTCCACGGCGAAGTCCTGCATGCCGTTGGGGGCCACGAACAGGCGGATCTCCGGCAGATAAAGCCCGGTCCAGCTCTCGTCGAAGCCAAACTGGTCCAGCACCTCCGGCGGCGTGTAGCCGTCGGCCAGGTCCAGCGTGGCGGAGCGGAATCCGAAGCCCACCACCTGCCCGTCGCCGACGAAGGCATAGGGCGGCGTCATCGTGATCAGCTGCGCGGCGCCGATGTCGCCGGGATCGTCTATGCCGGTGACGCCCAGCGAGGCGATGGACACGTTCAGCGCCGCGGCGGCGTCGCTGCCTTGCGACAGGCGCAGCTTGATCTTGGGCAGGGTGAAGAAGACGTCGCTGCGCGAGGCGTCCGGCACCAGCAGGCCGTCGCTCTCCATCTTGGCCGGCTTGAGGAAGGGAGGCCGCAGCACGATGCCGGCCAGCACCAGGTCCAGCGTGAAGCCGGTGCCGGGATAGTCCGAGGGCGGCGCGTCGCCGGGAATCGGGTCCCAGGCGTTGAGCACGGCGCGCACCGGCGCGAAACCCGCGTCGCCGCCGGGAATGCCGCCCACGCCGTTGGCGATGATGGCGCCCGCCGCGCGCGGCACCGACAGGGCGAACTCGACGTGGGTGTCGGTGATGTCGAACCAGGGGTCGCGCCGGCCGGGCTGGCTGCGCGGGTGCCCTTCGGTATTGGACGCCTCTGCGCGCAGCGTGCCGCTGGACGGATCGAAGCTGATCTCGACATCGCCGGAGAAGCGCGCCACGCCGCGGATGACCGTGCCTTCCACGCCAAACGCCGTCTCGAAACTCTCGACATACAGGACGGACAGCACGGCATGCCAATCCGTGTTCTCGCCCTTGAGCAGATAGGGGCGGAACAAATCCACGAGCGCAAGTTCGGTAACCATCAGAGCTCCCTTTCTTGAAAAGGAGTCAACGCGTCGGCGGGGCGCTAGAGACTGATCAGGAAAGCATAGGCCACTGTCAGCGGATATTCCATTAAGTTTGTAAATTCAATAGGATATGGTTTATGGAAAGCCTTTTGGCTGATTGAATGCGTCAACAAACCCGGCGGTAATTGACGGCTTCCGCCCGCCTGCGGGCCATCGACCGACCCGCCCCTTCACCGCGGCATGAGCGCCTGGCCACATGCGCGGCGTACCTGCCGATGCGGCTGGGGGCACGCGGTTGCTCCCGCCCTCCTTCCACCACAGGCCGGCAGATACGGCGCATGAGCGCTACGACAGACGCCGTTTGCCCAAGCCCGCCGACGCGTCCGCCATTGTCTATACCTGAGAGGAGTCCCGGCGCTTGAGTTGGCATAGCGTAAAGAAACCATTGAAAATGGGGAGTCCATGCTCAGTTCGTTTTTCATTGACGCTTACCAGTCCTATTTATTTCTACCGACCCAATACAATCTGTGGCTGGTGGCGCTGTCCTTGCTGGTCGCCGTTTTCACCTCTTGTCTGGCGCTGCAGATCGCCGGCCTGGCCCGCGAGGCCAGCGATCGCTGGCTGCGCCGGGTCGCCCTCGCCACCGGTTCTTGCGCCATGGGCGGCGGCATCTGGGCCATGCACTTTGTCGGCATGCTGGCTTTCAGCGTTTGCAGCACGGTCCAATACGCGCTGCTGCCCACTCTCTTGTCCATGCTTCCCGCCGTCGCCGCCTCGCTGATTGCCTTGCACTTGCTGTCTCAGCCCAAGATCGACGGCAGGCAGTTGCTGATCAGCGGAGTGCTGGTGGGGAGCGGCATCGGCACCATGCATTATTCCGGCATGGCGGCCATGCGGATGACGCCGCTGCTGCGTTACGACCCGCTGTGGTTCTCCGTTTCTATCCTGCTCGCCGTTTTGCTGAGCACCTTGTCGCTGTGGATACGCTTTGGCCTGGACAATAAAAAAATCGGCAAGGGGTGGATGACGCTGCTCAGCGGCGCGGTAATGGGGGTGGCCATTGCCGGCATGCATTATTTCGGCATGGAAGCCGCCCGCTTCATCGGCACGCCGGACCCGGCGTTCCGCAACGCCTTGGACAACAACGCCGGCCTGGCCGTCGCCATCGCGATCACGGTGCTCCTGCTCGGCAATATGGTCTTCGTCGGCAATGTGTTGCTGCGTTACCGTCCCTTGTACCTCAGAACGCAAAGCAATGAATTGAAGCTGCAAGCCACCTTCAACACCTCGCTGGACGGCATCATCACCATTGATGAAAAAGGCCGCATCTTGACGGCCAACCCGGCGGTGGAGCGCTTGTTTGGCTGGAAGGTCGACGAGTTGCTGGGCAAGAACATCAAGCTATTGATGCCGGAGCCGCATCACTCCGAGCATGACCGTTTCCTCTCCGACTACAAGCAGACTCAGATTGCGAAGCTGATCGGCAGGGAGCGCGAGGAGATGGCGCTCAGAAAAGACGGCGTCCAGTTTCCCATCCGGCTATCGATAGGCAAGGTGTTGCTGCCCGATCAGGTGATCTACGTCGGTTTCATCGGCGACATCAGCGAACGCTACCGCATCCAGCAAGAGTTGGAGGACCGTGAAAAGCAGTTCCGCACGCTGATAGACAACATTCCCGGCGTCGCCTTTCGCAGCCACTGCCTGGAGCCCTGGAAGACCATCTTCATCAGCGAGGACATCGAGAAGCTCTGCGGCTGGCCGGCCAAATCCTTTCTGGACGGCCGCATTCAGCTGCTGGACATCATCCATCCGGAGGACCGGGACAGGGTGCGCGAGACCATCCGCGCCGCCCTGGAGCAGCGGCAGCTCTATGTTCTCGAATATCGTCTGCTATGCCTGAACGAGGAGGAGCGCTGGGTGCTGGAGAGCGCTCGCGGCGTCTACGACGACGCCGGCGCGCCGCTGTTGATTGACGGGGTGATTCTGGATATTTCGGAGAAAAAGGCGGCGGAGTTCGCCTTGATCGAGGCCAAGAATCGCGCGCTGTCGGCGGTCAAATCCAAAAGCGCTTTCCTGGCCAATATGAGCCATGAGATCAGGACGCCGATGAACGCAATCATCGGCTACACCGATTTGCTGCAAGACACCGAGCTGGACGCTCAGCAAAAAAGCATGCTGAAAACCGTCAACCACTCCGCCAAAAGCTTGCTGGGCCTGCTCAACGATGTCCTCGACACCGCGAAGCTCGAACAAAACGCCCTGG
The DNA here is from genome assembly GCF_003052555.1 of Chromobacterium sp. Panama. Classification (NCBI taxonomy): domain Bacteria; kingdom Pseudomonadati; phylum Pseudomonadota; class Betaproteobacteria; order Neisseriales; family Chromobacteriaceae; genus Chromobacterium; species Chromobacterium sp. Panama. The sequence goes on along the minus strand of NZ_QARX01000001.1, from coordinate 1,432,764 downwards.
AGCTGGAGGAAGCGCCCTTTTCATTGCGCGAGGTGGCGGAACACGTGATCGACATCCTGCGGCTGAGCGCCAGCAAAAAAGGCATCAGCTTGCAGTTGAAATACCCGGCTATTATCCAGCAGGCCTTTATCGGCGACGCTTTCCGGGTGCGGCAAATCTTGATGAACCTGGTTGGCAACGCCATCAAATTCACCGCTCAGGGCGGGGTTTGGCTGACGGTGCTGTCCGCGGGAGAAAACGTGGTCATCCTGATCCGCGACAGCGGCATCGGCATGAGCAAGGACACCCTGGCCAAATTGTTCGAACCCTTTTCCCAGGCGGACGCCTCCACCACTCGCCGCTTTGGCGGCACCGGCCTGGGCACCACCATCGCCTTGCAGCTGGCCCAGAAAATGGGCGGGCGGATCGAGGTGCAAAGCACCCCGGACAAAGGCTCCATCTTTCAGGTTTACCTCCCCTTGCGCCCGGCGCCGCCGGACGCCCTGTCCTGCCTGGAGCCGGCGGCGACGGAGCTCATGCCCAAGCCGCCGTCCCCCCTGAACATCCTGGTGGCCGATGACGATGCGATCAATCTGGACATCGTCACCATCCTGCTCAAAAAATACGGGCACCGCATCTATACCGCGTCCAATGGCAAAGAGGTCATCAACGCGTGGCAGCACCACGACATCGACCTCATCTTGATGGACATTCAGATGCCGGTGATGGACGGCATCACCGCCTGCAAGTTCATCCGTCAGGTGGACCCCGACAGCGACAAGCGCGCCACGCCCATTATCGCCTTGACCGCCGGAGCGTTTCAGGAGGACCGCGAGGCGGCCATGGCCGCCGGCATGGACGGCTTCATGACCAAGCCCATAGACGTCATCCGGCTGCAAGATGAAATCGAACGCGTGATGAAGCGCATGGCCGGCTAGCCGCCGGCGCTCCCGACCGAGGGCGGCGGCGGGGCCGCCGCGCGCCGTGGCAGCTTGCGCGATGAGCGCCGCATCGAACCCCTCGCGCCGTACGCGCATTCCGCCCCCTCCGCGTTTTTCTCCCTGCCCCGCTCCGCCTCGCCATAGTCCATTTATTGCGATAAAACCATATTTATTTAATGACATGTTCATTTTGTATTGATATGCTGTTCAGATATTTCTGCGCATTGACGCAGACAAACCTCATGAGACAGCCACAGGGAGAAGTATCATGGCGAACCCGTTCGACAATAAGGAAGGCGTTTTTTTCGCCCTGGTCAACGATGAGGGCCAGTACTCGCTCTGGCCCGAGTTCGCTCCGGTTCCGGAGGGTTGGCAAGCCTGTTTCGGCCCCTCTGACCGTCAGTCCTGTCTGGACCACATCGAACAAAACTGGATAGACATGCGGCCCGCCAGCCTGGCCCGCGCTCAGGACGCCTTGCTCTCCACCGGCTGATTCCCGCCCCGGCTCAAGGGGGCCATGCCGGGACGCGCCCGCTTTCAGGACAAAGCGCGGCGCCGCTCTCGCCATCTCGCGGCGGCGCGTTCGCCGCGCCTCCTACCCGCCATCCCGCTCCACACCGAAAAAAAACGCCGGCCGGCCGCGCATGCGCGGAAGGTTGCGGCCTCACGCCCTGTTCCGCAAGCCATTCAAGGTGCGATATGAACGACAACGCCGTTTTCCCCTCCCGCAATCCGCACGCCGCGGCCGCCCCGACTGAAACCTTCGCCGCCCTGTTCGCCCGAAGCGCGGCGGACCATCCCGACGCCATCGCGCTGCGACACGGCGCGCGCGCGCTCAGCTACCGCGAGCTGGACGACCAGGCCAACCGTCTGGCCCATTATCTGCGGGAGCTGGGCATAGACCGCGAAACGCCGGTGGGGCTGTGCCTGGACCGCTCGCCCGAACAAATCATCGCCATGCTGGCCATTTTCAAGGCCGGCGGCGCTTATCTGCCGCTGGACCCCGATTACCCGCGGGAAAGGCTGGCCTATATTCTCAACGACGCCATGCCGGCCACGCTGCTGACGCGGGCCGCGCTGACCGAACAACTGCCGGTCCACTGGGCGCGGGTGGTGGAACTGGACACCGAGCAGCCCACATGGCAGGCGCAGCCGGATCAGGCGCTTCCGCTTCACGATTTCCCGGACCAGCTGGCGTACCTGATCTACACCTCGGGCTCCACCGGCCAGCCCAAGGGCGTGGCGGTGACTCACCGCGGCATAGGCGCGCTGGCGCGCGCGCAGAGCCGCCGCTTCGGTATCGCCGCCGGCGCCCGCGTGCTGCAATTCGCGTCTTCCAGTTTCGACGCGGCCTTCTCCGAAGTCGCCATGACCTTGCTCTCCGGCGCCTGTCTGGTCACCGCGCCGGCGGCGGAATTGACGCCGGGCGCGGCGCTGGCGGACTTGCTCGCCCGCCAGAAAATCAGCCATCTGACCCTGCCTCCCAGCGCGCTGGCCCTCATGCCGGACGGCGGCATCCCGCAGGATTGCGGCCTGATCGTCGCCGGCGAGGCCTGCCCGGCGGCCCAGGTGCGGCGCTGGTCCGCCGGCCGGACCATGCTTAACGCCTACGGCCCCACCGAGGCCACCGTGTGCGCGACGATGAGCGGCCAGATGCGGGACGAGGCGCCCGCCGACATCGGCGCGCCGCTGCCCGGCGTCCAGGCTTACGTGCTGGACGACGCCCTGCGGTCGCTGCCGCCGGGCGTCGAGGGCGAGCTGTATCTTGCCGGCGACGGACTGGCCCGCGGCTATCTGGGCCGGCCGTCGCTGAGCGCCGAGCGCTTCGTCGCCAATCCCTTCGGCCCCGCCGGCAGCCGCTTGTACCGCAGCGGCGACCTGGCGCGGCTGCGCGCCGACGGCGCTCTGGACTACCTGGGACGGGCGGACGAACAGCTCAAGCTGCGCGGCTACCGCATCGAGCCCGGCGAGATCGAACACCTGCTGACCCAGCAAGCCGGCGTGAGCCAGGCCGTGGTCCGCCTGCGCGAAGACCTGCCCGGCATCAAGCAGCTGATCGCCTACGTCGTTTCCCGCGCCGGCCTGCAAGCCGACGGCGCGGCCTTGCGCGCGGCGCTGGCCGAGCAACTGCCGGATTACATGGTGCCGGCGGCGGTGGTGCCGCTGGAGCACCTGCCGCTGACGCCCAACGGCAAGGTGGACAAACAGGCGCTGCCCGCGCCGGATTTCGAAAACGCCGACGCCGGCGAGGCGCGGGACTGGCTGGAGAAAACGCTGGCCAAGCTGTACGCGGAAGTGCTGGGGCTGTCCAGGGTGGGCCTGGGCCCGGGTTTCTTCGATCTGGGCGGCGACAGCATCAGCGCCATTCTGCTGGTCAGCCGCGCCCGCGCCCACGGCCTGCAATTCAGCCCGCAGGACGTGTTCGACCACCCCTGCATCGAGCGTCTGGCGCTCCGGGTCCGCCCGGTGGACGCCGACGCGGCGGCGGGTGAATTGCCGCCGCCCAGCGCCGCGGACCTGGAAAGCATCCGCGCCCGCTATCCGGCGGTCAGCGCGGTGCTGCCGCTGTCGCCGCTGCAGCGGGGCCTGCTGTTCCACCTGCTGTACGACGAAGGTCAAAGCGACGTCTACCTGATACAGATGGGCTTCCAGCTGGACGGCCCGCTGGACGCGGACAAGCTGCGGGCGGCCGCCGAAGGCTTGCTGCAACGCCATCACCATCTGCGCGCGGCCTTCTCCGCGGACGGGCTGGAGCAGCCGGCGCAAATCGTGCTGGAGCGCGTGGAGACGCCCTGGCGCGAGCTGGACCTGTCCGCGCATCAGGCCGATGAACAGCAGCGCGCCCTGGAACGGCTGCGCGCGGACGACTACGCCGCCGGCGTGGACCCGGCGCGCGCGCCGCTGCTGCGCTTTACCTTGGTCAAGCTGGACGCGGAGCGCCACCAGCTGCTGTGGAGCTTCCACCACCTGCTGTTCGACGGCTGGTCGGTGCCGGTGCTGCTGCGCGAACTGTTCGCCCTCTACCGCGGCGACGCGCTGCCGCCCGCCATTCCCTACCGTGATTACCTGGCCTGGCTGCACACCCGCGACCGCGACGCCGCCAAGCGCCAATGGATCAAGCATCTGGCCGGGCTGGAGCAGCCGGCGCGCCTGGCGCCCAGCGCGTCCCAAAGCCGGCAGCTGCCGCGCAACCACAATGTGACGGCGGACCCGGCGGTCTACGCCGCGCTGGAACGGCTGGCCCGCCGGCAAGGCCTCACCCTCAACACCTTGTTGCAAGCCGCCTGGGCCATTCTGCTCGCCCGCCTCTCCGCCTCAGACGACGTCGTTTTCGGCGTCACCGTCTCCGGACGCCCGCCGGAGCTGCCCGGCGTCGAGCGCATGGTCGGCCTGCTGATCAACACCGTCCCGCTGCGCCTGAAGCTGCAGCCCGAGGAAACCCTGACCGCCCTGCTGCAACGCTTGCAGGCCCAGCAGGCCGCGCTGATCGAGCATCAACACCTCAGCCTCGCCGAGATCCAGCAGGCGGCCGGCCTTGGCGATTTGTTCGACACCCTGCTGGTCTTTGAAAACTATCCGATCGCCGATGACGATCGCCGCGTGGACGACGCGCTGTCCATCGGCTATCTGGGCGGCCAGGGCGTGGACACCTCGCACTATCCGCTCAACCTGTGCGCCGTTCCCGGACCCGAACTCGAGCTGGCCGGGCAGCCCCGGCAATCAAAATCATCATCCGCGCAGCGGATTCCATGTCTTGGAGCCATCACTCGGAAAGATCGTAAACACGTTCTAAGAACCGGTAACGACGCGCAGCGGACTTTGGACAGGCGCCAAAGCGCTGGCCGACAATAGAGGAAAACATGATGCCAGGATCCCCCCCGTTCCCCATGACGGCGCCCGCGCAGCCCCTGCCCTACGCCGGATCGCTGCGCCGAGTCTTATCGCTGCCGGCGCTGACCTTGTTTGGCCTGGTCTATATGGTGCCCTTGACCGTATTCACCACCTATGGCGTGGTCACTCAAGTCACCGGCGGCCGCACCGCTTTGGCTTATCTGCTCACCTTGCTGTCCATTTTTTTCACCGCGCTGTCTTACAGCCGCATGGTCGGCCGTTACCCGGTTGCAGGCTCGGCCTATTCTTATGCCCGTAAAAGCTTTGGTCCGATGGCGGGCTTTCTGGCCGGCTGGTCTTTATTGCTCGATTACCTGTTTTTACCGATGATCAATTATCTGGTGATCGGCATCTACCTGCATCAAAGCTTTCCTCAAGTGCCGGCCTGGGGCTTTATCGTGACCATGATCGCGCTGGTCACGGTGTTTAATGTGCTGGGCATTCAATCGGTGTCGCGTTTCGGCAATGTGCTGGTGGCCGCTCAACTCGTCTTTGTTCTGGTGTTTGTCGCGCTGGCCGCCCGGCAGATCATGACTCAGACCAGCATGGATCTGCTGGCCCCCTGGCAGGGGGACGGCAGCGCCATCGGCCTGGCTCCGGTGCTGGCCGGCGCGGCCATTCTGTGTTTGTCCTTTCTGGGCTTTGACGCGGTGTCCACTTTGGCGGAAGAGGCGCGGGAACCGCACCGCGACATCCCGCGGGCCATCATCATCACGACAATAGGAGCGGGACTGCTGTTCATCCTGCTGGCGGCCATCAGCCAGCTGGCTTTCCCCGGCAGCCGGTTCCAGCATGCGGACTCCGCCGCCAATGAGGTGATGCAGCGCATCGCCGGCCCCTATTTCGTCAGTTTTTTCACCGCCAGCTATGTGGCCGGGGCTTTTGGATCGGCGCTGGCCTCCCAAGCCTCGGTCTCGCGCATTCTGTACAGCATGGGCAGGGATCGCGTCTTGCCGCACCGGGTCTTCGCCGGTCTGTCGCAACGCTTCAACACCCCGATCTGGTCGATACTGATGGTATCCCTCTGTTCCCTGCTGGCGCTGGTGATGGATTTGGCCACCCTGGCCTCCCTGATCAGTTTCGGCGCGCTGGTCGCGTTCTCGGTGGTCAATCTGGCGGTGATCAAAACTTATCTGCTGGACGGCAAGCCGCATCCGTTCAGCGCCTGGCTGCGTTATGGCTTGCCGGCGGCGATTGGATTTGCCCTGACGCTATGGCTATGGACCAGCCTATCGGCGCTCACCCTGCAAATCGGCCTGGCCTGGCTGGCCGCGGGCGTGGCGTATTTGCTGTGCCTGACGCGCGGCCTGCGCAAAGCCGTGCCCACGGTTCAATTCGACGACAGCGGGTCTTGAGCGAAGGCGGGCGTCCGACGCCCGCGCCTCCACCCAAAATGACATGGCAATCATCAGCTATGCTCATACTCTTGCGCCCCGGTTTCATTAGCCACAGAATGCATGGCATACATCCCCCGGAGCCGGCATGAACACCCTCGCAACCCCGCAATTGGACACCATTCCGCAACGCATCGCCTCCTTGCGCGCCGCCATGAAGAACGCCGGCGTCGACGCCTGTCTGGTGCCCTCCTCGGACCCGCATCTGTCGGAATACCTGCCGGCGCGCTGGCAGGCTCGCCAATGGCTGTCCGGCTTCACCGGCTCCATGGGCACGCTGATCGTCACCCGCGACTTCGCCGGCGTCTGGGCCGACAGCCGCTATTGGGTGCAGGCCGAGGCCGAATTGGCCGGCAGCGGCATCCAGCTGGTCAAAATCATCAGCGCCGCCAGCGCCGACCACCTGGGCTGGATCGCCAAGACCCTGAGCGCCGGCCAAACGCTGGCGGTGGACGGCGACTCGCTGGGCCTGGCCGCGGCCAAGGCGCTGCAAGCCGCGCTGGAACAGGCCGGCGCCCGGCTGCGCACCGATCTGGACCTGATAGACGCCATCGACCCGCAGCGCCCGCCGCTGCCGGACGCGCCGGTCTATCAACATGAATCGGCCTTCGCGCCGCAAAGCCGCGCCGACAAGCTGGCACGCTTGCGCGCCGCCATGGACGAGGCCGGCGCCGACTGGCACTTCCTGTCCACGCTGGACGACATCGCCTGGAGCTTCAATCTGCGCGGCAGCGACGTCAACTACAATCCGGTCTTCATCAGCCACGCGCTGCTGAGCCGTCGGCAGGCCACCCTCTTCGTCGGCGAAGGCAAGGTTTCCGCCGAGCTGCGCGCCCAACTGGCGGCCGACGGCGTCGAAGTGCGGCCTTACGCCCAGGCCAAGCCGGCGCTCGCCGCCTTGCCGGCCGGCGCCAGCCTGCTGCTGGACCCGCGCCGCGTGACCCTGGGCCTGCGCCAGGCGGTCAACCCGGCCGCCCGCGTGATCGAGGCGATCAATCCCAGCACCCTGTTCAAGTCCTGCAAGACAGAGGAAGAGGCCGCCCACATCCGCGGCGCGATGGAACAGGACGGCGCGGCCCTGTGCGAGTTCTTCGCCTGGTTCGAAGGCGAGGTCAACCGCAGCCGCGTCACCGAACTGACCATAGACGAGGAAATCACCGCCGCGCGCGCGCGCCGGCCCGGCTTCGTGTCGCCCAGCTTCGGCACCATCGCCGGCTTCAACGCCAACGGCGCGCTGCCGCACTACCACGCCACCGAAGCCGCCCACAGCGAGATCAAGGGCGACGGCCTGCTGCTGATAGACTCCGGCGGCCAATACCTGGGCGGCACCACCGACATCACCCGCGTGGTGGCGGTCGGCGCGCCGTCCGCCGAGCAGAAGCGCGACTTCACCCTGGTGCTGAAAGGCACCATAGGCCTGTCCATGGCTCATTTCCCGCGCGGCACCCTGTCGCCGATGCTGGACGCGCTGGCGCGCGCGCCGCTGTGGCAGCAGGACATCGACTTCGGCCACGGCACCGGCCACGGCGTCGGCTACTTCCTCAATGTGCACGAAGGCCCGCAGAGCATTTCCCGCGCGGTGCCGGACGCCAATATGGCGATGCAGGAAGGCATGGTCACCTCGATCGAGCCCGGCGTCTACCGCCCGGGCCGCTGGGGCGTGCGCATCGAGAACCTGGTGCTGAACGTGGCCTCGTCGCAGAACGAATTCGGCGACTTCCTGCGCTTCGAAACCCTGACCCTGTGCCCCATCGACACCCGCTGCCTGGACTTCAACCTGCTGTCCCGCGCCGAGGTGGACTGGCTGAACCAGTACCACGCCGAGGTGCGCGCGCGCTTGCTGCCGCTGGTGGACGGCGCGGCGCGCGAATGGCTGCTGGCCAATACCGAAACCATTTAAACCCCTCCCCGCCCGGGCGCTGCCGCGCCCGGGCCACGCTCATGCTCGATCGACTCAACGACCTACGCCTCTTCCTCGACGCCGCCCAGCTGGGCAGCTTCTCCGCCGCCGGCCGCAAGCAAGGCCTGTCCCCCGCCGCCGCCAGCGCCTGCATCCAGCGGCTGGAGGCCGCGCTGGACAGCCGGCTGTTCCAGCGCACCACCCGCCAGCTGCGGCTGACCGAGGCCGGCGAAGTGTTCCGCGACCACTGCCAGCGCGCGCTGGACACCCTGCAGCAAGGCCAGGACCGGCTGCAGCGCGAGCAGCGCGAACTCAGCGGCCTGATCCGGCTGTCGGCGCCGTCGGACCTGGGCCGCCACGCCTTGCTGGACTGCCTGGACGAATTCCGCCGCCTGCACCCGGCGGTGCATTTCGCCTTGCAGCTGGACGACACCCCGGCCGATTTGATCGGCGAAGACATCGACATCGCCATCCGCTACGGCCAGCCGGCGGACAGCGGCCTGATCGCGCGCGAACTGGCCGCCAGCCGCCGCGTGGTTTGCGCCGCGCCGGCGCTGCTGGCGCGCACCGGCATGCCCAGCCATCCGCGGCAGCTGGCCGAGCTGCCGACGCTGACCCTGGTCACCGGCGACGGGCCGATGCATGAATGGCCTTACCGCGAGCACGGCCAGCGCCGCGCGCTGCGGCTGGAGCGCGCGCAGCAGAGCAACGACGGCGAGGTGATCCGCCGCTGGGCGCTGCAAGGCCAGGGCTTCGCCTACAAATCGCTGCTGGACATCGCCGACGATCTGCGCCAGGGCCGCCTGCTCACGGTGCTGGACGAGTACTTCACCGACAGCGCGCCGCTGCACCTGCTCTACCCCGGCCAGCGCGGCCAGCCGCTGCGCATTCGCCGCTTGATAGATTTCCTGCGCGAGCGGCTGTCGACGCTGCCGGCCACCGCCCTACTACCGGAGGCCGGCGCCCAATTGTAAGAACCTGTTTACGATCTGCTGCGCGTCGGCGATACGGCGTTGAAAACGCTTTCAGAATGCTCATGTAACACCTGTACATTCCGCTTCTTCAACCGTTTTCGCCTTGTCTCGCCTTAGCTCGCGAGATCGTAAACAGGCTCTAAGAAAACCGCGGCGCGGCCAATGGCCGTCCCGCGGTTGTGGAACGCTTCTCAAAACCCAAGAACTCAGTCCGCCGGCACTTTGTCCGCCTGCAGCGCGTAGCGCGCGATCTCGTCCTTGCGCATGAAGGCGACGCCGGCATGGCTTTGCGCATAGCGGATGAACTGCTCCAGCGCCTTGACCCGCGCCGGCGAGCCGGAAATGCGGTCGTGGGTGCTGATCGACATCATCCGTCGCCGCGAACCCGCCTCGGCGTACAACACGTCGAACTCGGCCTTCAGATCCGACAGATAAGCCTCATTGCTCAGCGCCGGCGAATCGAAACGCACGATGTCGTTGTTGCGCAAGGTATAGGGCACCACCACGAACGGCTTGCCCTTGACCGCCACCGTGAACGGCTCGTCGCGGCTGACGTTGTCGATGTGATAGAGAAAGCCCAGTTGCTGCAGAATGCTCAGGGTATTGGGCGTGCCGCGCAGCCAGAAGGCGTTGAAACCGACCGGCCGCGTGCCGGTGGCGCGCTCGATGCTGGCGATATTGGCGCTGTAGGCCGCCAGTTCCTGCTCCGGCGTCATCGGGTATTGCGGCTCCCAGGTTTGGCCGTGCGCCGCCGCCTCGTGGCCGCGCGCCACGATCTCGCGCGCCAGCCGCGGGCTGCGGTCCACCGCCTGCCCCACCATGTGCGAAGTCACCTTGACCCCGGTGCGGTCCCACAAGTCCAGCAGCCGCGGAATGCCCTCCTTCACGCCGTAGTCGTACCAGCTTTGCATCGGCAGATCCGCGTACTTGGGGTCCAGTGGCGGAAACGGCCCGCTGGCGCCGCGCTCCGGCTGCGCGCCGGCCTCGAACTGCATGGAAATCGAAATCGCCAGGCGGGCGCCGTTCGGCCAGAAGGCGCCGCCGCTTGTTGAAGTTGCCGTCATTTTGCTTGCTCCTGTCGCCGCCAGCGCCGCGCCGTGCGCCAGCATCAGCGCGGTGCCGCCCGCGGCCGCGCCGGCCAGGAACTGGCGACGATTAATGGGTAGGGTATCGGACATCTCGAGTCCTCTTGTTCGCTTCGGCGCGGCCTACAACAAGGCCCCGCCCTCCACGTCCAGCACCGCGCCGGAGATGAAGCCGTTGGCCATCGCCAGCAGATAGGCTTGCGCCAATTCCCGCGGCTGGCCGACGCGGCCGACGGGCAGGCCCTGGCCGATGCGCGCCAGCGTCGCCTGGCGCGCGGCCGAGCCGGCCTCGCCCCATAGCTCGGTATCCACCACGCCGGGGCTGACCACGTTGACGCGGCGCGGCGCCAGTTCCTTGGCCAGATTCTTGGCCGCCGCCTCCAGCGCGGCGTTGACCGTGCTTTTCAGCAGGCCGCCGCTGGAGAATTTGCGCGCCAGCAGGCCGGAGGTGAAGGTCACCGACGCCCGCTCCGTCAGATAGGGCAAGGCCTCGCGCACCGCCAGCAGGCTGCCGAACAGCTTGACGTCGAAAGTCTGCCGCAAAGCCTCCTCGCTCAACTCGGCCAAGGCCGGCGCGCCGACCCGGGCGCCGGCGGTCAGCACCAGATGATCGATGCGGCCGATGTCGGCGAAGGCCCGGGCCAATGCCCGGCTGTCGGTCATGTCCGCCTGGATGCCTTCGCGATCCGACTCGGATTGGGCGCTGCGTCCCAGCACATAGACCCGCGCGCCGGCCGCCGCGGCCGCGTCCGCCACTGCCCGGCCGATGCCGGAGCCGCCGCCCAACACCGCCACGGTCTGGCCGTGGAAAGAAAAGGTCGCCGCGTTCATGGCTTCACCACGCCCAGTTGCTGCATCAGGGTCAGATTGTCTTCCAGGTGCCAGTTCTCGGCGATGCGGCCGTTCTTGACGCGGTACAGGTCGAAGGCCTGGAACTCCACCGGCTGGCCCTGGCCTTGCACGTCGCCGAAGCGGCCGCTGAAATGGCCCTGGAAATGCAGGCGCAGCGCGACGCGGTCGCCGGCCAGCACCATGTCGGTGACGTCCACCTTCAAATCCGGCACCGCGGCGCGGAACTGGCGCGAGGCCTGCAAGGGCCCGGCCACGCCCTGCTGACGGCCGGCGGGCAGGGTGCGGTCGATGAAGTCGGGGTCCAAGGCCAGTTCGGCGTAGCGCGGATCGCCGCTGTTCCAGAACGCCGCGTAACGCAACGCGGCCAACTTCACCGCCGCCGTGCTGCCGGCCGGACGGTCCGCCCACACCCGCGCCGGCTGCGGCAGGTTTTCCGCCGCGCCGGCGAAGGCCGCGGTCAAGGCCAGGCCGAAGCCCAGCGCCAAGGTCAAAGCTTTCATCATCGTCTCCCGATTGCGGCGTCGCCAACACGGCGACACCGGACCAGCGCATTGTGTCGCCGCTGAAGGGATTTGATAATTGGCTTTAAATTTGGATGATCTGCTTGTTCAATTTGAAAATAGGCGTAAAAAAAGGCGAAGCTCCAGCGCTTCGCCTTTCTCAAAGAACCTGTTTACACAGGTTCTTTGAGCCTGTTCAAAGTCTCGCGAGCAAGAGCGAGACAAGGCGAAAACGAGTGAAAAAGCGGAATGTACACGTGGTACATGAGCATTTTGAGCTCGTTTTCAACGCCATATCGCCGAAGCGCAGCAGACTTTGAACAGGTTCTTAGCCGCCGGTGCCGCCCACGGTCAGGCCGCCGTCTATGCGCAGCGTAGGCTGGCCCACGCCCACCGGCACGCTCTGGCCCTCCTTGCCGCAGACGCCGACGCCCTGATCCAGCTGCAAATCATTGCCTATCATGCTGACGTAGTTGAGCACGTCCGGCCCGTTGCCTATCAGGGTGGCGCCCTTGACCGGATAGCTGAGCTTACCGTTTTCGATGCGCCAGGCTTCCGACGCGGAAAACACGAACTTGCCGCTGGTAATGTCCACCTGGCCGCCGCCGAAATTGACCGCGTACAGGCCGTCCTTGACCGAGGCGATGATTTCCTGCGGATCGTGCTGGCCGGCCAGCATATAGGTATTGGTCATCCGCGGCATCGGGATGTGGGCGTAGGACTCGCGGCGGCCGTTGCCGGTGGCGCCCACCTGCATCAGGCGCGAATTCATCGCGTCCTGCATATAGCCCTTGAGCACGCCGTCCTCGATCAGCACGGTGCGCTGAGTGGGATTGCCCTCGTCGTCTATCGCCAGCGAGCCGCGGCGCTCTTCCATCACCCCGTCGTCCACCACCGTGACGCCCGGCGCCGCCACCCGCTGGCCGATCTTGCCGGAAAAGGCCGAAGTGCCCTTGCGGTTGAAATCGCCTTCCAGGCCATGGCCTATCGCCTCGTGCAAGAGCACGCCGGGCCAGCCCGGCCCCAGCACCACGGTCATCTGGCCCGCCGGCGCCGGCCGCGAATCCAGATTGGTCAGCGCCTGATGCACCGCCTGGCGCGCGTAGCGCTCCAGCACCTCGTCGTCGAAGTAGGCCAGGTCGAAGCGGCCGCCGCCGCCGCTGGAGCCCTGCTCGCGGCGGCCGTTCTGCTCGGCGATCACCATCACCGACAGCCGCACCAGCGGCCGCACGTCGGCGGCGCGCACGCCGTCGTGGCGCGCCACGTAGACCACGTCGTATTCGCTGGCCATGCCGGCCATCACCTGGATCACCCGCGGGTCCTGCGCCCGCGCCATCCGCTCCACTTTTTCCAGCAAGGCCACCTTGGCCGCCGCCTCCAGGCTGTGGCAGGGGTCCAACGCCGGGTACAGCGGCTTGGGCGCGCGCCGGGTCTGCGCGCCGGCGGAACCGTCCCCGCCCGCCTGGCCGATGGCGCGCACCGCGTCGGCGGAGCGGCTCAGCGCCTCCAGGCTGATGGCGTCGGAATAGGCGAAGGCGGTCTTGTCGCCGGCCACCGCGCGCACGCCCACGCCTTGGTCAATGCTGAAGCTGCCGGACTTGACGATGCCCTCTTCCAGGCTCCAGGCCTCGCTGCGGGTGTATTGAAAATAGAGATCGGCGTAGTCGATGGCGTGGTGGCGCATGCGCGCCAGCGTGGCTTCCAAAGCCGCCTCGTCCAGACCGTAAGGCTTGAGCAGCAGGCTGTCTGCCGCGGAGAAAGCATCTTGCATAGTGTCGGGTTCTTTCACGCGAGTACGCGGTGCGCCAGCGCCGGCAGGCGGGTGCGCACCGACTGGATCAATGTCGGGTCGATTTCGGCGAGGATCACGCCCTCGCCCTTGTCTATTTCGGCCAGCACGCGGCCCCAGGGATCGATGATCATCGAATGCCCGTGGGTCTTGCGGCCGTTGTCGTGTTCTCCGCCCTGCGCCGAGGCCAGCACATAGCTCTGATTCTCTATCGCGCGCGCGCGCAGCAAGGGCTCCCAATGCGCCTCGCCGGTGGTGGCGGTGAAGGCCGCCGGCAAAATCATCAGATCATAGGGCGACAACTGGCGGAACAGTTCAGGGAAACGCAGATCGTAGCAGATGCCGAAGGCCATCTCGGCGAAGCCCAGATCCGCCTTGACCGGCTGTTCGCCCGGACGGATGGTGTTGGATTCGCAATAAGTCTCGCCCAGGCCGGAGAAGCCGAACAGATGGATTTTGTCGTAGCGGGCGCGCACCTCGCCGTCAGGGTCGAACAGCAAGGTGGTGTTCAACACCCGCTGCGGCTCCGGGCTGCGCAAGGGCACGGTGCCGGCCGCCAGCCACACGCCGTTCTCCTGCGCCATCCGCGCCAGCGCGCTCTGGATGGGGCCGTCGCCGTAGGCTTCGCACACGGCCACCTTATCGGTTTCCTGCCGCCCCATCAGGCAAAAATACTCGGGCAAGACCACCAGCCGCGCGCCCTTGCCGGCGGCTTCCGCCACCCAATGCGCGGCGCGCTGCAAATTGGCCGTCACGTCGGAGCCGGACACCATCTGCACCGCCGCCGCCAGGAATTTTTGCTTCATGGTTTTCCCCCTTTGTTCTGCTGTATCGGACCGATCGCCGTGCGCACCACCTTGGGGTCGCGCAAGGAGCCGCTCACTTCGTAATCCACCGACAGGATGCGGCCCACCGGATCGCGCAGCACTTTCTGCGCCGCCAGCGTGGCGATGCCCACCACCGGATTGAGCAGGGCCGCCCCCGCCGCCAGCGCCACGCTTTCCGCCAGCCGCGGCACCACGTGCACTTTCAAGGCCTGGCTTTCCTTGCCCAGGTCCAGTTCTCCGGAAATCGTCACGTCCGCGCCCGGCCCCTTCATCTCCACCTTGGACGAAGTGAACAGACCGTTGCGGGCCTGCGCCTCGCCCTTCAGGCTGTCGAAGGCGAAGCCGTCGCTGAACACGTCGGTGAAGTCCAGCCGGATGCGGCGCGGCAGCGATTGCAGGCTGAGCGCGCCCAGGAGCTTGACCACGCCCGGGTCCACCTTGGCGAAGCGTCCGTCCTTGAAGTCTAGCGCCAATTCGCCGGATACCTTGGCCAAATCCAGATCGCCCAGGCCGCCGGGCCAATTCAAGCGGCCGTTGAGCGTGCCCTGACCGTTGCGGAAAATCTCGCCCTGACCCAGCCGCGTCAGCAGCTTGCCGGCGTCGCCGACGAGCAATTCGAAGCGGGCGTCGACATTGCCGGCGCCGCGCGCGTCCGAACGCACCGTGGCCTTCAGCGTGCCGTCGTTGGTGGTCAGCCGCAAGGGCGCCATCTGCCAGACGCTGCCCTCGCGGCGCGCCTCCAGCTCCAGCCGGCCCACCGAGCGCCCCTGCAACACCAGCTCGCCGACGCGCACCTTCATTTCCGGCAACTTACGGTTCAACACCGAGGTCTCGCCGCCGGCCGCGGCCTTGGCCTCCGCCGCGCCCTCCTTCTTCTCCGCCGGCAGGCTCAAGGCCAGACGGCTGAGGTTGGCCTGCAACAGACCGTTGCCTTCCGGCCGATAGCTGGCGTCGCCGCTCATCTCATTGGAGCGCAGCTGTACGGTCCAGGCCTTGGACAACTCGCGGTTGCCCAAGCGGGCGTTGACCTTGTGCAGGCTCAGGCCCGGCAACACCAGTTCCGGCGTTTCCAGTTCCAGCTGCAAGGCCGGCAGGGCCGCAGGCTCTCCGCCGCCGCTGGACTGCGCGGCGCCGTCGGCCAGTTTCAGCCAATCGTCCAACACCACTTTGGGCTGCGCCACCCGCACCGCCAGGCCGGACGCCGCCGGCTCGCCCGGCGCGCGGCCCACGCCCAGCGCGCCGGCCTGCAAATCGCCGTGTTCGTTCAAACGCAGGCGGCCGGCTATCATGCCGTCCAGACTGAAGTCCAGCCGCTGGGTCTGGACGCCGCGCATCTGCTGCGGCCGCAGCTGCAGTTGCAGCGGCAAGGCCGCCCCGGCGCTCTTGGCCAGCGGCGGCGGCAAATCGAAGGCGGTGCCTTGCAAGTCCGAACTCACCGCCAGGCTTTCCAAGCCCTGCTTGACGACGAACTGCGCGCGGTAGCCGGACTTGCCCGACACCTGCTCCGCCAGCGCCGGCAGATACTGCTTCAGCACTTGACGCGAATCGGCCTGGCCGGCCAGTTCGAAACGCATGCGCTTGTCTGCGCCGGTGTTGGCCTTCAACTGGAACGGACCGCCGAAGCCGACGAACTGCAGGCCCGGGCTGTCCACGCCGCGTTCGGTAAAGGTCAGCCGGCCGCGCGCCTTGCTCAGCGGCGGAATCGGCAGGGATTTGAAGCGCAGCGCGTTGTCGGCGAAGCGGATGTCGCCGCGCACCGTCACGCCCTGTTCGCCGGCCAGCGGTATCCCCAGTTTCAAATCCAGGCTGGCGTCGCCGCCGGCTTCGATCTGGCCGGTGAAACCGTCCAGCCAGCCGTCCACCGGGCTTTGCGTGGTGAAGGCCAGCATGCGCTGCAGACGGTCGGCCGCGCGGCCCTCCACCGTCAGCATGGGCACGTCGGCGCCCAGATTGTCTATCACCGCCTTGACGCCGCTCAGCGGCACGCCCACGGTGACGGCGCGGCGCGCGTTCACTTCCATCCGTTCGTTGCGGAACAGCAATTGGGCGTCGATGTCGTCGATGCGCGGCCAGCCGGACTGATAGCTGAGACGCGCGCGCTCCACCTCGGCCTCCACCAGAAACTCGCCGCCCTTGCCGCCGGCAAAGGGGAACTGCTCCAGATCGCCGCGCAGCTTCATCGTCGCCTGGCGCAGCTGCCCGCCCTGCAAGGCCTGGCGCAGCCAGCGCAAAGTGTGCTCGCCCACCTCGTGCGGCAGATACTCCGCCACCCTGGCCGCCGGCACTCCGGCGATGCTGGCGCGCAGATCGGCTACGCCGGCCCCGGCGCCCTGATGCCGATAACTGCCTTGCAGGCTGCCGGACAAATCGGCGTTGGAGAAGGCGGCCTGGCGGAAGTCCAAGACCACCGCCTGCCCTTCCCGCCGCCAGCCCACGTCGGCGGTCAGCTTGTCGAAATTCAACGGCGCGACGAACACCGAGGGATAGCTGACCTGGGACTTGCCGGTGTCCAGCTGCAGGCTGCCGCCTTTTTCGTCGAAGCTGATCGCGCCGCTGACGCCGGACACGCCGGGCAGCTCCCCGAACGGCTGCCAGGCCAGCTTTTCAAAACGGGATTTGAGTTTGAAGGCCTTGGGCGCTTCCAACGCGCCCTTCCAGCTGACGGTCAGGTCGCGCAGCGCGCCGCTGGGCGAGAAACGCGCGAACAGCGGGTTGCGGTCGGCGCCCAGCGCGTGGATGAAGGGGGTCAGGTGGCTGAGGTCCACATTGTCCAGCGTCAGTTGGCCGAAGCCTTGCTCGCCGTAACGCCACTCGCCGTCGATATTGGAATTGTCGAAAGCCAGCCCGCTGGCGCTGGCCAGGCTCAGCCGGCTGGCCTTGACCTTATAGCTGCCGCTGAGCTGGCGCGTCAGCTGCAACTCGCCCTGCAGCCGCGGCAGCACCAGTTCGTGGGAATCCGGCGGCGTGTAGGCGGCGTCGTGGACGTTGACGCTGGCTTTCAAGGCGTCGATGGCGCCGTCGGAGAAGGACATCTCCACCGTGCCGCTGCCCTCGCCGCTGCGCAGCATGCCCAGTTGTTGCAGATAACGCGTCCACGACCCCACCTTGGCGCCGTCCAGCGCCACCTTGAGCGAGCCCGACCACTGCTGCCAGGCGGCGATGTCGTCGCCGCGCCAGGACGCCGTCAGATCGAAGCCCTTGCCCAAGGACGCCGCCGGCTGGCCGGACAGCTTCAGGCCGTGGCCGAACAGGCCGGCGCTCAGCTTGAGCTGGCCCTGGCTCAGATCCAGCCGCGGCAGGCCCAGCAATTCATCCTGCCAGCTCAGCCGCGCGTCGCTGATCTCCAGGCTGGGCTGGCGCAGCAGCCAATTGCCCAGGCCGCTGTCGGCGGAACCGGAACTCAGATCGAAGCCGTTCAGATAGATCACGCCCTGGCGCGAGCGCAGCAGCTCCACCGTCGGGCCCTTGACCACCACGCTGGCCAGCCGCGGCTCCAGCGCCAGCAAGGAACGCCACGACGGCTCCAGCGACACCTGGCGCAAGGTCAGCGCCTTGCCGTCCTGCGGATTGGCGATGGTGACGCCGCCCAGCTCGAAACGCGGCCCCACGGTCAGCCATTCGCCGGACAAGGCCGCCACCTGCACCGGCCGCCCCAGCGACTGGCTCAGATAACGCTCCAGCGGCTGGCGAAACTGGTTCAGATTGGGCAGCACCCAGAAAGTGAACGCGCAAAAGGCCGCCAGCAGCAGCGTCAAGGCGGCGGCGGCGGCCATTCCCAACAGCGCACAGGTCCGTTTCAGGACCTTGATCACATGGATATGGGACAGAACGGAGAAGAGCTTTTCCAAATGCGGCAAACCGTTACAATGTGGCCATCAAGAATTGACATGCCGTAGAGGCCTATTATGCCAGCAAACACGGCCGCTGCCATTGCCCGCAGCCGCGAGTTCTCTCACTATCTGCAGCGTCTGCTGACCGCCCGCCCCGAAGAATTGGAGCGGCTGCAAGCCAGGCTAGGCCGGCCTTTCGACGCGGCGGAGATGGAAGCCTTCGCCGACTGGCGGGCGCTGAGCGACGCCGAAGGGCTGGCGCCGGCGCTGCGGCGGCTGCGCCAGGCGGTGGTGGCGCGGCTGATCTGCCGCGATCTCAACGGCCTGGCGGATCTGGACGAGGTGGTGTCCACCGTCAGCGCGCTGGCCGATTTCGCCGTCGAACGGGCGCTGGCCTGCGCCCGCGCCGGCCTCGCCCACTACGGCCAGCCGATAGGCGAGGACAGCGGCGAGGTCCAGCAATTGATCGTCATCGGCATGGGCAAGCTGGGCGGCGGCGAACTCAACGTCAGTTCCGACATCGACCTGATCTTCGTCTACCCGGAGAGCGGCGACACCGACGGCGCCGCCCATGGCGGCCGCGCCATCAGCAACCACGAATACTTCACCCAGGTGGGCAAGAAGCTGATCGCCCTGCTCAACGACGTCACCGCCGACGGCCAGGTGTTCCGCGTCGACATGCGGCTGCGGCCCTACGGCGACTCCGGCCCGCTGGCGATGAGCTTCGCCGCCTTGGAAAACTATCTGCTGAGCCAGGGCCGGGAATGGGAGCGCTACGCCTGGATCAAGGCCAGGCCGCTCAGCGGCGACGCGGCGGCGCTGGCCGACACGGCGCGCCCCTTCGTCTACCGCAAATACCTGGACTACAGCGCCTACGGCGCGATGCGCGAACTTCACGCGCAGATCCGCCGCGAAGTGGCCCGCCGCGACATGGCCGACAACATCAAGCTGGGCCCCGGCGGCATCCGCGAAGTGGAATTCATCGCCCAGGTCTTCCAACTGATACGCGGCGGCCGCGACCGCAGCCTGCAACTGCGCGGCACCCGCGAAACCTTGCGCCGGCTGGGCGAACTGCGGCTGCTGGAACCCGCCGCCGTCGCCGAACTGCAGGAAGCCTACGCCTTCCTGCGCAATCTGGAACACCGGCTGCAATATCTGGACGATCAACAGACCCAGACCCTGCCCGCCGCCGCGGACAACCGCGCCCGCATCGCCGCCGCCATGGGCTGCGCCGACTGGGAGCAGTTCATGAACCGGCTCAACCAGCAGCGCCGCAAAGTCACCCGCCACTTCGAACAAGTGTTCATCCTGCCCACCGAGGGCGCCGCCGACCATCCGCTCACCGAACTCTGGAGCGACATCGCCGAGGAATTGCCGGTGGAGAGGCTGCGCCAGCTGGGCTTCGCCGAGCCGGAACAAGTGGCGCGCCAGCTGCAAAGCCTGGCCCAGGGGCAGCGCTACCAGCAGATGCCGCTGAACGGCCGCAAGCAGTTCGATCAATTGATGCCGGCGCTGATCGAAGTCGCCTCCCGTTTCGACAACGCCGACGCCACGCTGACCCGCATCATCGCCTTGATGGAAGCGATCAGCCGCCGCGCCTCCTACCTGGCGCTGCTGACCGAATACCCGCAGACCCTGCAACGGCTGGCCTCGCTCTACTCGTCCAGCGCCTGGGTTTCCGGCTATCTGACCCGCCACCCGATACTGCTGGACGAGCTATTGGACGCGCGCGTGCTCTACGCCACGCCGGACTGGCCGCAGCTGGCGGAACAACTGGAACAGCAGCTGAGCCAGGCCGACGGCGACGTGGAAGCCAAGATGGACGCGCTGCGCCACTTCCAGCACGCGCAATCCTTCCGCCTGGTGGCGCAGGACCTGGCCGGCATGTGGACAGTGGAGGCGCTGTCCGATCAGCTGTCGCTGCTGGCCGACATCGTGCTGGCGGCCACGCTGCGCCACGCCTGGCAGGACATCCCCAGCCGCCACTGCGACACGCCGCGTTTCGCCATCATCGGCTACGGCAAGCTGGGCGGCAAAGAGCTGGGCTACGCCTCGGACCTGGACCTGATCTTCCTCTACGACGACGAGCACCCGGACGCCGCCGAACTCTATTCGCGGCTGGCGCGCAAAATGTCCACCTGGCTGACCAGCGCCACCGCCGCCGGCGTGCTCTACGACATCGACCTGCGGCTGCGCCCCAACGGCGCCAGCGGCCTGCTGGTCAGCTCGGTCAACGCCTTCCGCCAATACCAGGAGCAACAGGCCTGGGTCTGGGAACACCAGGCGCTGACCCGCGCCCGCTACGTGGCCGGCGACGCCGAAGTCGGCGTCCAGTTCGAACAGGAACGCCACGCCATCCTGACCCGTCGGCGCGAGCCGGCCGTTTTGCGAGACGAGGTGCTGGCGATGCGCCAGCGCATGTTGGACAGCCACCCCGCCCGCGACGAAGACCCCAAGAACGCGCGCGGCGGCATCATAGACATCGAATTCCTGGTCCAATACCTGATCCTGGCCCACGCCCACGCGCTGCCGGCGCTGACCGCCAACGCCGGCAATATCGCGCTGCTGGCCACCGCCGCCGAGGCCGGGCTGATCCCCGCCGCCGACGCCGAGGCCGCGCGCAACGCCTACCGCCACTACCGCCGGCTGCAACACGCCGCCCGGCTCAACGAAAAGCAGACCGTGACGCCGGACGCCGCCTTGCTGGAGGACTACGGCCTCTGCCGATCCTTGTGGCGGCAAGTATTCGAGCAAGCGCTCAAATAACGGTTCACAGCGTTATGAGGGCGAGATAAACTCATTGGATAAGAACCTAGTTCAAAGTCTGCTGCGCTTCAGCGATACGGCGTTGAAAACCAGCTCAAAATGCTCATGTACCACGTGTACATTCCGCTTTTTCGCTCGTTTTCGCCTTGCCTCGCCCTTGCTCGCGAGACTTTGAAAAGGTTCTGAGGTCGGACAAGATCCGGCCCCATCCCAAAGCGAAAACACAATATTGGAGAACACCAAGATGTCGATGGCTGATCGTGACGGAAAAATCTGGTATGACGGCGAAATGGTGGACTGGCGCGACGCCACCACCCACGTGCTGACCCACACCCTGCACTACGGCATGGGCGTGTTCGAAGGCGTGCGCGCTTACGAAACCCCCAAGGGTCCGGCCATCTTCCGTCTGGAAGACCATACCGCGCGGCTGTTCCGCTCCGCCAAGATCCTGGGCATGGCGCTGCCGTTCACGCCGGAACAGATCAGCCAGGCCCATCTGGACGTGGTCAAGGCCAACGGCCTGAAATCCTGCTATTTCCGCCCGATGGCCTTCTACGGCTCCGGCAAGCTGGGCGTGGCGCCGCTGAAGAACGACGTGCGCGTGATCGTGGCCGCCTGGCCCTGGGGCGCCTATCTGGGCGACGAAGGCCTGGAAAAAGGCATACGCGTGAAGACCTCCTCCTTCACCCGCCACCACGTCAACATCACCATGTGCAAGGCCAAGGCCAACGGCAACTACATGAACTCCATCCTGGCCAACAACGAAGCCACCGCCGACGGCTACGACGAGGCGCTGCTGCTGGACGTGGACGGTTTCGTGGCGGAAGGTTCCGGCGAAAACATCTTCATCATCCGCAAGGGCAAGCTGTACACTCCGGACCTGACCAGCGCGCTGGAAGGCATCACCCGCGACACCGTGGTGCAGATCTCCAAGGAAATGGGCCTGGAACTGATAGAAAAGCGCATCACCCGCGACGAGGTCTACAGCGCGGACGAAGCCTTCTTCACCGGCACCGCCGCCGAAGTGACCCCGATCCGCGAACTCGACAGACGCGCGATCGGCGACGGCAATCGTGGTACCATCACCGCCGAAATCCAGAAGCGCTACTTCGACATCGTCAAAGGACTGGATGCCGAACACCAGCACTGGCTGACCTACGTCAACTAAGCAAGACGAGCCGCCCGCGCGGCGGCTCCGCAAGGAATACAGAATGGCTGAACAGAAAGAAAACACTCAACGCGTGATCGAAGTCACCCAGCACGACCTGCCGCTGCATTGCCCGATGCCGGACATGGTGTCCTGGAACTCCCACCCGCGCGTGTTCCTGCCCGTGCACAAGACCGGCGAAGCGCTGTGCCCCTATTGCGGTACCCGCTACAAGCTGAACGGCCCGGCAGGCGGCCACCACTGAGACCGGCTCCGCGCCGGCAACGCAGCTAAGGTGTGGCGCGAGCCGCACCTTTTTTGCTTGCCGGCCCGCCTCGTCTGCAAACCCAAGCCGGGCCGCGCCCCGGTTTCGGTTTGCAATCGGAACATCTGCAATGAAGAAGAAAATCCTCGTCATCGGCCCTTCCTGGGTCGGCGACAGCGTCATGGCGCAACCGCTGTACCAAAGACTGCACCAACGCCACCCCGATCTGGAGCTGCACGTGTTCGCGCCGGCCTGGACCCTGCCCTTGCTGGCGCGGATGCCGGAAGTGGCCAAGGCCCATCTCAACCCCTTCGGCCACGGCGCGCTGCGCCTGGGCGAGCGCTGGAAAGTGGCGCGCCAGCTGGCCGCCGAACGCTTCGATCAAGCCATCGTGCTGCCCAACTCGCTGAAATCCGCCTTGATTCCGCTGTTCGCCGGCATCCCGCTGCGCACCGGCTTCCTCGGCGAATCGCGCTACTGGATTCTCAACGACGCGCGCGAACTGGACGAGCAGGCGCTGCCCATGATGGTGGAACGCTTTTGCGCGCTGGCGGAAGACAAGGGCGAGCCGCTGCCGCGGCCGCTCAGCCATCCGCGGCTGGCGCTCACCGACGCCAGCCAGCGGGCGGCGCTGGACAAGCTGCAACTGGACGCCGGCCGGCCCGCGGTCGCCTTCTGCCCCGGCGCCGAGTACGGCCCGGCCAAGCGCTGGCCGGCCCGGCACTTCGCCGAACTGGCGCGCCGCTTCGACGCCGCCGGCTACGCGGTGTGGCTGTTCGGCTCCGGCAAGGACCGAGAAGTGGGCGACGACATCAGCCGCCTGTCCGGCGGCCTGGCCGTCAACCTCTGCGGCGCCACCGGCCTGGAAGAAGCGATAGACCTGATCGGCCTGACCCGGCTGGCCGTCTGCAACGACTCCGGCCTGATGCATGTGGCCGCGGCGCTGGACAAGCCGCTGGTGGCGCTGTACGGCTCCTCCAGCCCCGACTTCACACCGCCCTTGTCGACGCGGGCCGCCATCGTCTCCCTCAACCTGGATTGCAGCCCCTGTTTCGAACGGACCTGTCCGTACGGCCATACCGATTGCCTGGAAAAAATGGAGCCGGAACGGGTCTGGCAAGCCGCGCTTCCGCTGCTGCCCGCCCACTCCCAAGAAAAAACACAATAATGAGCACAGACAACACCGCACCCGTCGAAGAAAACAGCCGCCGCATGGAGCTGATCCGCGCCGCGGCGATACTATTCCGCGACCAGGGCTACGAGCGCACCACGGTGCGCGACCTGGGCAACGCGGTCGGCATGCAGTCCGGCAGCCTGTTCTACCACTTCCGCACCAAGGAGGAGATCCTGGTCGCGGTGATGGCGCTGGGCATCACCAGCACCACCGAGCAGCTGAAGCGCGCGCTGGACGCGGCCGGATCGCCGCGGGCCAAGCTGGCCGCGCTGTTCCGCGTCCACCTCAATTCGCTGCTGGGAGACAATCAGGCGGCGCTGGAAGTGATGCTCTACGAATGGCGCAGCGTGTCCGCCGCCGCCCGGCCCGGCCTGATCGTGTTGCGCGACCGCTACGAAGCGCTGTGGCAGCAAGCGCTGGACGAAGCCGCCGCCGCCGGCCTGGTCAAGCCCGACACCGCGCTGCTGCGCCGCACTCTGCTGGGCAGCCTGCACTGGTCGGTACAGTGGTACCGCTCCCAAGGGCCGCTGAGCGTGGATCAATTGGCCGAACGCATGCTGGAATTGGTATTACTGCCACAAATCTGACCTTTAGGCCTGAAAAAATTCGGCAATCCGGTAAAAAAGATTCTAGAATCAGCGATATAGGGCAACTGGGCTCTATACCGTCCTGCGCGACGGCAACGGCACCCACGGTTTGGAGAGAGCGATATGGCAAGCACCGGCAGCATAGGCAGCCTCAACTCTCTGCAGCAATTGCAATCGCTGCAGAACACGCGGCCTGAGCAAAAGACGCTGGAAGAACCGCGGTCCGCCACTCCTGCGGTTTCCCAGCAAAACGTCAGCCAGGCCGCGGTCCGGCAGAACCCCGACACCGCGCGGGTCGAACAGCAGCTGCAACGCCAGCTGAACACCGCGCAGACCAATGCCGCGCAAACCCGCAACGGCGAGCAGCAAAGGGTCAGCCAGGAACAGGCGCAAACCGCCGCCCTGGCCAGCTCCGCCGCGCCGGCCGCCGCGGCCAACGACACCCCGCGGGCTCAGCAGCGCGCGGCGGAAGCGGCCAGCGCCAATCGCGCCGCCAGCGCCCCGCCGGCGACGCCGCCGCGCCCGAACACGGTGCCGGCGGCCAATGAGCAGCAAGCCGCCAACAATCAGGCGGAACAGCAGACCAATCAGACCAACAACAACGCGAACAACGCGGTGGCCCGTTCCCAACAGCAGAACGCCAGCGGCCAGCTGGCGGTCACCCAGTACCAGACCACCCAGTCCCTGCTGCAGAACAGCACCTACCGTCCGCGGGTTTCGGAAGTGGCCTGAGGCCTCCTCACTGAAAAAAAACGGCAATCCATGCGGATTGCCGTTTTTCTTGCCGGATCGCCGCTCGGACCATCCCGCCGACGCGCAGCAGACATCGAACAGCCTCTCAGGCCTCTCCGGTTTTGCGCCCCGGCCGCCACAGCACGTCCGGCTCGCCGGCCTGACGGTTCAGATAACGCGACAGCACGAACAGCAGATCGGACAGACGGTTCAGATAGCGGCGCGCGGCGTCGGACACCGTCTCCCGCTGCGCCAGCGCCACCACCGCGCGCTCGGCGCGGCGGCATGCCGAACGCGCCTGGTGCGACAGCGCCGCCGCCCGGCAGCCGCCGGGCAGGATGAACTCCTTCAGCGGCGGCAAATCCTCGTTGAGGAAGGCCACCACGGCCTCCAGCGCCTGCACGTGCTCGGCGCCCAAGGCGCTGTAGCCGGGCACCGCCAGCTCCGAGCCCAGGTCGAACAAATCATGCTGCGCCTCGGACAACCAGGTCCTGACCTCGTCCGGCAAGGTCTCCGCCAGCAACACGCCCAGCACCGAGTTCAGCTCGTCCACCTCGCCCAGCGCGCAAATGCGCAAGCTGTCCTTGCCCACCCTGCTGCCGTCGCCCAGGCCGGTGCTGCCGTCGTCGCCGGTGCGGGTGACGATATGCGATAACCTATCACTCATCGCGTTTTCCATCCTTTTCAATCTTGCCCAAAGAATTGATGGTCTGGCGCAAGCTCTCCTTCAAGGCCTCGCCGAACAACATCTCGTAATCCTCCTTGAGCTGATGCATCACGCCGGACAACATCTGCTTGGCCTGCAACTCCAAAGCGTCCTGCAACCACAAGGACAGCTCCACCTTCATCCGCGGCAGCATTTTCTCGTACATGGACTGCAACAAGGCCTGCTCGTCTATCACCGCCACCGTGCCCGGCGGCGCATTCACCGCCTGAGGCGCCATCATCGCGGCGGCCGCGGCGGCCGAAGCCACCTCGGACACTTTCAAGACCTCCACGCCGCGCGCCGGCGGCGCGTCGGAAACGGCTTCCCGCTCGGGTTCTCCCGACGACGCCGCGCCGGCTGCCAACGCCAGGCCCGCGGCGGCCAGCGCCCCGGCTCCCGCCGCCAACTCCGCGGCCCCCGTCCCATCCGTCTCGGTCTCGGGTTCGGACTCCAGCACTGTCAGTTCGGGAATCTCGCCCTCGGCCAGGGCCAAGGACTCGGGCTCGGCGTCCGCCAAGAGCATGGTCGGCTCGGCCGCTTGCGGCTCCAGCATTTGATCCAATACAGGCTCGGCCATCGCTTCGACTTCCGCCTGCTCGGCAAACGCAACGTCCAGTTGCGGGACTTCCGGTTCGGCGACTTGCGACTCCAGTGCCTCATCCAGCACAGGCTCAGCTACCGCTTCGGCTTCCGCCAGCTCGGCAAACCCAGCGTCCAGCTGCGGGACTTCCAGTTCGGCAGCTTGCGACTCCAGCGCCTCGTCCAGCACAGGCTCGGCTACCGCTTCGGCTTCCGCCGGCTCGGCAAACCCAGCGTCCAGCTGCGGGACTTCCAACTCGGCGGCTTGCGGCTCCAACGCCTCGTCCAGCACCGGCTCGGCCACCGCTTCAACTTCCGCCGACTCGGCGAACACAGCGTCCAGATGCGGGACTTCCAACTCAGCGACTTGCGACTCCAGCACCTCGTCCAGCACAGGCTCGGCTACCGCTTCGGCTTCCGCCGGCTCGGCAAACCCAGCGTCCAGCTGCGGGACTTCCGACTCGGCGACTTGCGGCTCCAACACCTCGTCCAACACCGGCTCTGCCGCCGCTTCGGCAAACGCGGGGTCCATCATTGGCGCTTCCACCGCAGCCGGAGGCTCATGCGCCTCCGCCTCAACGGCCTCCGGCATCGCCAAGACAGGCTCCGTCTGCAAGCCCGCCAGCGCCTGGTCGATCTCGGCCAGCAAGGGCTCCTCTCCCGGCGCGGCAAGCGCCGGGGAGACGGCGGACTCCGGCGAAATCATCGCATCGGGAAGCGCCACCGCCGGTTCAAACACCGCTTCGGGCGCTACGGCCGGCGCGACGTCAAACGCCGGCACAGGCAGCTCATCCATCTCAGGCGGCGCTTCGACGGCGCTCTCGCCCTGGAGCGGCGCAAATTGTTCCAGATCGTCCGCCGGCGCGCCGGCGGACGGGGCCTCGGCGGGTTCCGACCAGACGGGGGCGGCTTCCTCCGCCGGGCTCTCCGGCCAATTCGGCAGCAAGCTGTCCACCTGGGTTTCCGGCCCGACTCCGCCGCCCAGCACGCCGGTGGGCAGGCTATCCAAGGAAATGGAAGTGAAAGGCGTCGGCGCGGGCGGCTCGATCAGCGTCTCGGCCACGCCGACATCCGGCGCGGGCGGTACGGCGGTCGGCGCCTCCGCGTCCGGAATCTCGATGCCAACAGGCTCCGGTTCGGCGGCCGCAGGCGCGGCGGCCATTGCCGGCTCAGCCTCGGCGACTAGCGGCACGGCATCGAGCGCCGGAGCAGGCGCCGCGGCCGGCGGCTCTTCCGCGATGGACGCGGACTCGTCGGCCAAAACCTCCGCCGGCGGCTCCTCGCCGGCCGGCTGCAGCGAAAATTCGAAATCGCCGGCTTCCGCCGCCGGCAGCGCCGCCTCCGGCAAGGCCGCGGCGGGGTTCCAGCCGGGCAGCACTTGCTCGATGCCCAGTTCGGAGGCCGGCATGTCGTCCAGATCCAGCGACGGCAGCGAAGCCAGGTCCAGCAAAGGCTCTTCGCCGGGAACGGGAGCGGCGATCAACTCCTCCAGGCTCAGTTCGGGAATTTCCAGTTCGGCGGGCAGGTCCTGCGGCGGCTCGCCCAACTGGTCGGCCAGCGCGTCCAGTTCGCTGGAGAAATCAAAATCGGGGATGTCGATGACTTCGTCGCCCAAGGTAGGCACTTGCGACTCATCCACCACCTCGGTCAACACCGGCAGGTTGAGGCCGGACCAGTCAGGCTCTTTGGGCTTTGACGGCTCGCTCATGGTCACTTATTGCTCATGTCGTGATGTTCGATTGCATAACCGCGCTCGCGATACGCCTTGAACCGCAGGCGCGCCGTCTCCAGCGACGCTTCGTCGCGTCCGACTATTTCCAGAATACGATCAAAGCGCTCCATCCGCTCCGGCAAATTCGAACCCAGGTTCAACAATACCGGGTGCTCCAGCGCGTCCGGCAGGCGGGCGGTCAGCCAGATCGGCGTGTCCGCCGCCTCGTCGGCGCCCAGCCTGCAGTGCGGCACGAAGCGGGTATCGCCGAAGCTCCACAGCTGCCGGCTGAAGGTGTCGAGCTGCTGCTCGCTGTCGAACCAGATCAGCAGCCGCTCCCCCTTGCGCATCACCGTGGCCGCCAGCAGGCAGGCGAAGCCCTGCGGGTCGGCCACTTTGGTGTAAAAATCAATCCTGCTCATCGTCCACCGTTTCAGGGGTTTCGCGGCGCGGACGGCCGCGGCGCACCACATTGCCCAGCGCGATGTCGGCGCGGTCTTGCAGGAACTGCACCAGCAAAGGCACCGGACGCGCGGTGGCGCCCTTGTCCTTGCCGCCCTTCCAGGCGGTGCCGGCGATGTCCAGATGCGCCCAGTCGTATGCTTTGGCGTAGCGCGACAGGAAGCAGGCCGCGGTGATGCTGCCGCCCGGACGGCCGCCGATGTTCGCCATGTCGGCGAACGGGCTCTTCAGCATGTCCTGATACTCGTCCCACAACGGCATATGCCAGGCACGGTCGGCCACTTCCTCGCCGGCGGCCAGCAGTTCGCGCGCCAGGCTGTCCTGATTGCTGTACAGCGCGGTGGCGATATGGCCCAGCGCGATCACGCAGGCGCCGGTCAGCGTGGCCACGTCGATCACGGTTGCCGGGTCGAAGCGCTCGGCGTAGGTCAGCGCGTCGCACAGGATCAGCCGGCCCTCGGCGTCGGTGTTCAGAATCTCGATGGTCTGGCCGGACATCGAGGTGACGATGTCGCCCGGCTTCAGCGCGTTGCCGTTGGGCATGTTCTCGCAAGTGGGCACGATGGCGACCAGGTTCAGCGGCAGGTTCATTTCCACCGCGGCGCGGAAAGCGCCCAGCACGGTGGCCGCGCCGCACATATCGTACTTCATCTCGTCCATGCCCTCGCCCGGTTTCAGCGAGATGCCGCCGGAATCGAAGGTAATGCCCTTGCCCACCATCACGATGGGCTTGTCGCCCTTGTCCTTGGCGCCGTGATGGCGCAGCACGATCAGGCGCGCCTCTTCCACACTGCCCTTGGCCACGGACAGGAAGGAGCCCATGCCCAGTTCCGCAATGTCTTTGGGGCCCAGGATTTCAGCGTCGGCGCCGAAGGCCGCGGCCATCTGGCGCGCTTCTTCGCCCAGATAGCTGGGGGTGCAGACATTGCCCGGCAGATTGCCCAGGTCCTTGGCCAGCTTCATGCCGCTGCCGATGGCCAGGCCGCGCTGCAGGCCCTTTTCGCCGTCGGCGAGATCGCTGCGGCGCGGCACCGCCAGCGTCAGTTTGCGCGGCTCGCGCACCGATTCGTCCACCTTGCTCTTGAAGCGGTCGAAACGGTACAAGGCGTCCAGCGTCACCACCGCCGCCTGTTCTATCATCCACTCGACGTCGTGTTTCTTGACTGTCAGTTCGCTCAGGTAGCTGACCGCCTCCACCGCCGAAGTCTGGGTCAAGGCCTTGACCGAGGCGCGCACCGCCTCGCGGTATTCCTTGGCGCGGAACTCCCGCTCCTTGCCCAGGCCCACCAGCATCACCCGGTCGCACAGGGTGTGCGGCACCGAATGCAGCACCAGCGTGCTGCCCAGTTTGCCCTCCATATCGCCGTGGCGCAGCACGTCGCTGATGAAGCCGTTGGAGATGCGATCCAGCAGGTCCGCGGCGAAGGTCAGCTTGCGGGATTCGTACACGCCGACGATAACGCAAGCTACCCGTTGCTTTTCCGGACTGCCGCTTTTTATGTTAAATTCCATTGAGAACTCCCGTGTAGAGCGAGTGTCTGTAGCTCCACCTCTTAACCGGCCGTCGATGCGCGGGTAGAATCCTGACGGCCCGGCCTTCCGGTGAAGACGGATTTTGTTGTTGATTCCGAAATCGTCCGTTTTTGACGTTTCTGGATGGTCCCCGGAATTATCACAATGCTTTTCATGAAAAGTCAAAAAGGCACTGAATAAATGGTTTTTCAAAAAAGCCTGACTCGCGAGCTGACTTTGAGCGCTTTAGGCGTTTTCATCGTGCTCCTGGCGATTATCGTTTCCACTCAGGCAGTCAATCTGCTGGGCCGCGCGGCCGAAGGACAGATGGCCAACGAGGCCGTTGCCGCGGTGCTTGGCTTCACTACGCTGGGCTTTTTCCCGGTATTGATGATTTTGACGGTTTTCGCCACCATTTTAGTGGTGTTGACCCGTATTTGGCGCGATCACGAGATGGTGGTCTGGCTCAGTTCCGGCCTGTCTCTGAGCAATTGGGTGTGGCCGGTGATGCGCTTCACCCTGCCGCTGGCGGTGCTGATCGCCGGCGTCACCCTGTTCATCGGCCCCTGGGCCGATCAGCGCAGCCAGGACTATGCAGAACAGATCAAACGCCGCGAGGAGGTTTCCGCGATCTCTCCCGGCGTGTTCAAGGAATCGGCCTCGTCCAACAAGGTGTATTTCATCGAGAACTACTCCGGCGAGCACGGCGCGGCCACCAATATTTTCATGCAGGAAATCACCGACGGCAAAGTGGCGACGATTTTCGCCAAATCCGGTTTTATTACCACTAAGCCGGACGGCGAGCGCGTAGTGGTGCTGGAACACGGCCAACGCTACGTCGGCGAACCCGGCAGCGCCAACTACGAGGTGGCGGAATTCCAGCGCTACACCGCCGGCATCGGCGAAAGCCAGCAGATGCCGGGCCCGTCCGGCAATCGCCAGGCCATTCCCACCGCCCAGCTGCTGAGCCAGGACTCCGCCGACTACCGCGCCGAGCTGGCCTGGCGGCTGTCCATGCCGATCAGCTGCGTGATCCTGGCGCTGCTGGCGATTCCGATGTCCTATTTCAACCCGCGCAGCGGCCAGACCTACAATCTCTTGCTGTCGCTGCTGGTTTTCTTCGTTTATCAGAACGGACTGACCGTGGCCCGCAACTGGGTGGCCCAGGGCAAGGCCGGCGTCTGGCTGGTGCTTCTGGTGCATCTGGCCATGCTGGCGCTGGCGCTGGCGCTATTGAGCTACCGCAACCGCCCGGCCCGTCCCATCGGCCAGGCCTTGTCCCTGCTGTTCCGGAAATCCTGATCCCGTCATGAAACTGATTCATCGCTACATCGTCGCCACCCTGAGCCAGGCGACCTTGTTCACCCTGCTGGCCCTGCTGGGCCTGTACGGCTTCTTCGACCTGCTGGCCGAGGTGCCCAATCTGGGCAAGGGCAGTTACACCCTGGGCAAGATGCTGGGCTATGTCGCGCTGCTGATGCCCGGCCACGCCTATGAACTGATGCCGCTGGCGGTCTTGATCGGCGGCATGGTGGCGATGACCCAGCTGGCCACCAACAGCGAATACACGGTGATACGCACCAGCGGCGTGACCCTGCCGCAGATCGCCGCCACGCTGTTGAAATTCGGCCTCGGCTTCGCCCTGCTCACCGTGCTGCTGGGCGAGGTGGTGGCGCCGCGCACCGGCCAGCAGGCGCAGAGCCTGAAGCTGTCCGCCACCCACTCCATGGTGGCGCAGGAATTCCGCTCCGGCATCTGGGTCAAGGACAATCAGAACTTCATCAACGTCCATGAAATGCTGCCGGACACCTCGCTGCTGGGCGTGCGCATCTACACCTACGACGATAATTTCCGCCTGGTGCGCACCCGTTACGCCGAACGCGGCTCCTTCTCCAAGAGTGATCAGCAATGGCGGCTGATCAATGTGCGCGAAACCACGCTGACCGCGGACCAGGCCGTCAGCCGTCATTACCCCGAGCTGTCCTGGAAGTCCATCGTCGAGCCGGAAATCCTGTCCGTGCTGCTGGTGGTGCCGGAACAGATGTCGGCCAGCGCGCTGCTGACCTATCTGGAGCATTTGCGCAGCAATAAACAGCAAACCCAGCGCTACGAAATCGCCTTGTGGAGCAAGCTGTTCTATCCGCTGGCCTGCATCTCGATGGCGCTGGTGGCCCTGGCCTTCACCCCGCAGCAGCGCCGCCACGGCCAGTTGGGCATCCGTCTGTTCGGCGGCATCTGCCTGGGCATCGCCTTTCACTTCGTGAATCGCCTGTTCGGCCATCTGGGCCTGTTGTACGACTGGAACCCCATCCTGTCCGCCACCCTGCCCACCTTGCTGTTCCTGGTGGCCGGCGTCGCCATCATCGCCAGACAGGAAAGGCGCTGACATGAGTTCGCCGGCCGCGGAATCCCTCGCCCGCATGCGCCAGGAACTGGCCGGCAAACGTCAGGCGCTGGCCGAGCAATACCGGCAGCAGCGCAATCCCCAGGAATATCTGAAACGGCACAGCCAGACCGTGGACGCCGCGCTGCAGGCGCTGTGGGCGCAGTCCGGCCTGGACGGCGCCGCCAGCCTGATCGCGGTGGGCGGCTACGGCCGCGGCCAGCTCTTCCCCTATTCCGACATCGACCTGCTGGTGCTGCTGGACCAGCCGCCGTCGCCGGAGCTGGGCGAACGCGTCGGCGCCTTCATCAGCCTGCTGTGGGACGTGGGCCTGGAAATCGGCCACAGCGTGCGCACCGTCGAGGAATGCCTGACCGAGGCCCGCGGCGACATCACCATTGAGACCAATCTGCTGGAAAACCGGCTGATCGCCGGCGACGCCGCGCCCTGGCGGCGCATGAGCGCGCTGCTGGACCGCCAACGCGACCCGCTGGCCTTTTTCGAGGGCAAGACCCAGGAACAGCAGCAACGCCACACCCGCCACTTCGGCGTCGGCAACAATCTGGAACCCAATATCAAGGAAAGCCCGGGCGGACTGCGCGATCTGCACACCATTCTGTGGATCAGCAAGGCCATAGGCCTGGGCGACAACTGGGACGCGCTGGTGCGCCGCGGCATCCTGACCCTGGCCGAAGCGCGCCTGATCAAGCACAGCGAACGCCAATTGCTGAGCCTGCGCATCGAACTGCACTTGCTGGCGCGCCGGCGCGAGGACAGGCTGATCTTCGATCTGCAACAACAGCTGGGCCAGGCGCTGGGCCTGCAGGACACGCCGGCCAAACGCGCCAGCGAACAGGCGATGCAGCTGTATTACCGCGCCGCCAAGACCGTCAACCAGCTCAACGGCATCCTGCTGCCCAATCTGCGCGGCCGGATTTATTCGCAAGTGCCGCGCGTCACTCAGAACCTGAACGAACGCTTCTACTCGGTCAACGGCATGCTGGGCATCCGCCAGCCGGACGTGTTCGAAAAATACCCGTCCGCCATCCTGGAAGCTTTTCTGATGCTGCAGCGCAACCCGGAACTGAGCGGCTTCGCGCCGCGCATGTTGCGCGCGCTGTGGCACGCCCGCAGCCACATCAACGAGCGCTTCCGCAACAACCCGCGCAACCGCGAGCTGTTCCTGCAACTGTTCCGCGAGCCCAACGGGCTGACGCGCTGCCTGCGGCGGATGAATCTATACGGGGTGCTGGGCCGCTACCTGCCCAATTTCGGCCACATCGTCGGCCAGATGCAGCACGATCTGTTCCACGTCTACACCGTGGACGAGCACATTCTGATGGTGGTGCGCAATCTGCGCCGCTTCGCCAGCAGCGCCTTCACCCACGAATACCCGCTGATGTCCCGGCTGATCAACGACTTCGAACGCCCGGAAACCCTGTATCTGGCCGGCTTGTTCCACGACATCGCCAAGGGCCGCGGCGGCGATCATTCGGCGCAGGGCACGGTGGACGCGGCGGACTTTTGCCGCCAGCACGGCTTGCCGGCCGAGGACGGCGAGCTGGTGGCCTGGCTGGTGGGCCAACATCTGACCATGTCCAGCGTGGCGCAGAAGCAGGATATCTACGACCCGGAAACCGTGCGCCGCTTCGCCGAGCTGGTCGGCACGCCGCGCCGGCTGACCGCGCTCTACCTGCTCACCGTGGCCGATATCCGCGGCACCAGCCCCAAAGTCTGGAACGCGTGGAAAGCCAAGCTGCTGGAAGACCTTTACCACGCGGCGATGCGCCAACTGGTGCGCGGCGGCCAGCTGGACGTCGCCTCGGAGCTGGAGGAACGCAAACACCAGGCCCAGGCGCTGCTGCGTTTGCACGCGGTACCCGGCGGCGTGGAGGCCGCGCTGTGGCAGGAGCTGGACACTGTTTACTTCCTGCGCCACGAGGCCAAGGAGATCGCCTGGCACGCGCGCCTGCTCAACCGCTTCGTCCACGCCGAGCAGCCCCTGGTCCGCGCCCGGCTGTCCGACGACCACGAGGGCATACAGGTGCTGATCTACACCCGGGACCGGCCGGAACTGTTCGCCCGCGCCTGCGCCTTCTTCGGCCGCACCCACTACAGCATCGCCGACGCCAAGGTCTACACCACCCGCCACGGCTACGCGCTGGACACCTTCCACGTCTTCGTGCCCGAGCATCATGACGGCGATTACCGCGACATGATCAATTTCATCGAGTTCGAACTGGCCGAATGCCTGCGCCAGGAGGGCGAACTGAGCTTGCCCGCCTCCGGCCGCATCAGCCGCCACCTCAAGCACTTCCCGATCACGCCGCAAATCCTGATCCGCCCGGACGACAAGGCCAGCTTCTATGTGCTGTCCATCGTCGCCGGCGACCGCCCCGGCCTGCTGGCCCGCATCGCCAAGGTGCTGTCCGACTACCGGATGAATGTGCAATCCGCCAAGATCATGACCTTGGGCAGCCGCGCCGAGGACTCCTTCCTGATCTCCGGCCCCGGTCTTAGCGACGATAAAACCGTGCTGGCGCTGGAAAACGCCTTGCTGGCCGCGCTGCGGCTGTAAGCGCCCGTTTAACGCCAGGCGGGCAGGCGCGAGACAAAGCGTTTGCGGCCATGGCGGCGACTCTTCGTAAATACTCATGCCGCTCATGAGCAAAGTGCTTCCCCGCTTACCCCTATCTTGCGCGCCAGGTCTTGAATAGACCCAAAACGCAAGCCGCAAACCATCAGGCATACTCATTAGATCAATCAGAAAAATGCATTGCCATTGTCATTTTTTTGCGTTTTGCATACAGATTTGACGCTGATCAATAATTTACTTGTCATCGATTGAGATTTGGGATTACACATTCAGCGTTCCCCATCGGGAGCAGCCCTTCCGCACCAAGGGCAACCAACCTGGACCAAAGGCGCGCCGTCGAGCGACTACAAGCCCGGTCCAAGGGCCCTGCCCAAGCGCAGGCCCGCGCGGTACTTCTTCAGAGGAGAAGTGAATGTTTGCCAAGCAATACACGGCCGCACTGGTGTCCGCCGCTTTCTTCAGCATCGCGGCGCAAGCAGCAAACCTCAACTGGCAATCCACCAACACCCTGGCTCACCCGGTACAGACGCTGACCCCGCAGGCGCAAGACAGCGGCGAAGTCGCCGCCGGCCAGAGCGTCCACGTCGCGGTGGCGCTGAAAGTGCGCAACAAGGCGCAGCTGGACGCGCTGACCCAGGACATCCTTCAAGGCCGTAGCAAGCGCTACCTGAGCAAGGCCGAGTTTCTGAGCCAGTTCTCCCCCACCGAGGCCCAGGCGCAAACCGTGGTCAAACACTTGCAGGCCAGCGGCTTCCGTAACATCAAGGTGGCGCCCAACCGGCTGCTGATCACCGCCGACGGCAGCGCCGCCACGGTCAAGGCCGGCTTCCAGACCTCGCTGCACCGCTACGACATCAATGGCCGCCAGGCCTTCGCCAATGTCGCCAACGCCCAGGTGCCCGGCGCGCTGGCCGACATCGTGCTGGCGGTGCACGGCCTGCAGAACGTGCATCAATTCCACACCGCGCTG
Organism: Chromobacterium sp. Panama; assembly: GCF_003052555.1. Lineage (NCBI taxonomy): Bacteria > Pseudomonadati > Pseudomonadota > Betaproteobacteria > Neisseriales > Chromobacteriaceae > Chromobacterium > Chromobacterium sp. Panama. The sequence goes on along the minus strand of NZ_QARX01000001.1, from coordinate 1,397,212 downwards.
CGCCATCCGACGCCGCAGGCCTTCAAGACGACCAGCGTCAGCGGCCACGCCCCCACCGACTTCCCGTCCATCTACAACGCGAACAGCCTGCCGCCGGCCAGCAACACCACCGTCGGCATCATCGCCGAAGGCGACCTGAGCCAGACGCTGAGCGATCTGCAGGACTTCGCCAGCGGCGCAGGCTACGGCGCGGTGGCCACCTCGGTGATCAATAGCGGCACGCCCAGCAGCGACACCTCCGGCACCGAGGAATGGAACCTGGACAGCCAGGACATTCTCGCCGCCGCCGGCGGCGCGGTGCAGCAGATGAACTTCTACGTGGCGCCGTCGATGACCAACGCCGACATCACCGCCGCCTTCAACGCCGCGGTCAGCGACGGCACGGCCAAGGTGGTCAACGTTTCGCTGGGCGAATGCGAGACCAGCGCCCAGAGCGACGGCATGACCGCCAGCGCCGACCAGATCTTCCAGGCGGCGGTGGCCCAGGGTCAGACCTTCTCGGTGTCCACCGGCGACTCCGGCTCCTACGAGTGCGGCGGCCGCACCGCGCGCCAGAGCTACCCGGCGGTGTCGCCCTACGTGATCGCGGTGGGCGGCACCACCCTGTCCACCAGCGGCAAGACCGCGTATCTGTCGGAAAGCACCTGGAACGGCGGCGGCGGCGGCCCCAGCTACACCGAGAACGCTCCGGCCTGGCAAAGCAGCGCCGGCGTGCTGACCATTTCCAAGACCAAGCGCGGCGTGCCCGACGTCTCCTTCGACGCCGACCCCAATAGCGGCGCGCTGGTCCTGGTCAACGGCGGCACTTCGCAGATCGGCGGCACCAGTCTGGCGGCGCCCTTGTTCACAGGCTTCTGGGCGCGGATAGAGTCGGCCAACGGCAACAACATCCACTCGCCGGCGCCGTCGATCTACAAATACTTCAAGGCCAACCCCGCGCTGTACCACGACGTCACCAGCGGCAGCAACGGCGCTTACAGCGCCGCCAAGGGCTGGGACTACACCACCGGCTGGGGCAGCCTGAACATCGCCAATCTGAACGCCTTCATCGCGCGGACCCCCGGTTTTTAAAGCAGCGCTCTCTCGCCTTGAGCCCCGGTCCTCCGGGGCTTTTTTGCGCCCGGCGGTGGCGCCGGCTAAGATGGGCCCACTTCGCGCCGGAAACCAAACATGAAAATCCCGCCCTCAGCCCCCGTCCATCTGCTGCACCGCTGCGTCCACGCCAGCCTGGCCACCCACAGCACTCAACTGGCCGGCTATCCCTACGCCACGCCGATACCCTGCGTGCCCGACCTGCGCCACCGGCCCACGCTCTGCCTCAGCGCGCTGGCCGAGCACAGCAAGAATCTGCAAGCCGATCCGCGCTGCAGCGTGGCCTTGCTGGACCCGGCGGCGGCGTCCAGCCAGAGCGGCGCGCGCCTGACCCTGCTGGGCGATATGGAAGCCTTCCAACCCACGCCGCTGGAACTGGCGCGCCATCTGCGCTACCAGCCGGAGGCCGAAGACTGGCTGCAGCTGGACTTCGCCTTCTACCGACTGCAGCCGCAACGGCTGCGCTATATCGAAGGCTTCGGCCGCATGGGCTGGCTGGAGGCCGAGCAGTGGCTGGACGGCCCGACGCTGGAGCCGGAACAAGAGGCTGAGCTGCTGGCGCAAAGCGCCCCCTTGCCCGCCGGCGTCCGCTTGCTGGGGGCAGACTGCCACGGCATCGATTACGAGATCGCCGCCGCGCGCCGCCGGCTGGCCTTTCCCGCCGCGTTGGCGGCGGACGAGCTGGCCGCCCGCTGGACAGCGCTCTGCGCGGCGCTGGCATGAAAAACGGGAGCCTGTCGGCTCCCGCTCGCACATCCCCCCGACTGCGCCGTTCCGGCGCGGCCGCTCACTTGAACAACATATGGCCCAACTTGCTGGCCTTGGTGTCCAGATAACGGTCGTTGTGCGGATTGCGTCCCACTTCCAGCGGCACCCGTTCCACCACATCGATGCCGGCATTGCGCAGGGTTTCGATCTTGCGCGGATTATTGGTCATCACCCGCACCCGCGACACGCCCAGCTGGTCCAGCATATGACGGGCGATGCGGAAATCGCGCATGTCGGCGGGAAAGCCCAGCCGCTCGTTGGCTTCCACGGTGTCGGCGCCGCCGTCCTGCAGCTGGTAGGCGCGGATCTTGTTGATCAGGCCGATGCCGCGGCCTTCCTGACGCAGATACAGCAGGGCGCCGCGGCCTTCGGCGGCGATGGCGGACAAGGCCGCCTCCAGTTGGAAGCCGCAGTCGCAGCGCAGTGAAAACAGCGCGTCGCCGGTCAGGCACTCCGAATGCAGGCGCGACAGCACCGGCTCGCCGTCGTCTATCGTGCCCAGAGTCAGCGCGACGTGCTCGCGCCCCCCCACTTCCTCAAAACCATGCATGGTGAACTCACCCCAGGGGGTGGGCAGCTTGCAACTGGCGATGTACTCCATCCTCGGCTCATCAGCGCTGAGCTCGACAGCAGGCAATGACATTGTTTCTCCGCTAAACCTGATGAACGCGCCTGAATCCGCGCGCGATAATCTTTATTAACTGTGGTCGGCTTCCGGATTTTCAAGCGCCAGCGGCAAGGTGGCGAAAGGCTCGGCCAGCACGATGGCCAACGCGGCCAGCCACACCAGCCGCTCCGGCGTGAAGAAACCGGCGCTGGACGCCTCGGCGTCCAGAATGCCCAGCACATTGTCGTCCTGACCCAGCACCGGCAGGCAGACCTCGCTCATCACCTTGGGGTCGCACTCGTAATAGCCGCCGCCCTCGGCGCGCCAGGCTTTGACGTCCTCGATCAGCACCGCCCAGCCGGTCAGGCCCACCCGGCTGTTGTTGCTGTACTCGGCGAAGGCCTCGGTCAAAGGAAACTCCGCGCGGCTGGGCACGCCCTGATAAGCCAGCTTGACCAGCTTGGCTTGCTGGCCCTTGCCTATCTTGCGATACACGCCCAGCCAGTCCGCGCCCACCTTGAGGTTCACCGACTCCACCAGCGCCAGCAGATTGCGCAACGCCGTCGTCGCCTCCGGACTTTCGCCGCCGAACAGCGGCGCCAGGTCGTAAGGCTCGTCGGCCAGTTCCTCGAACAAGGAGCAACTGCCGTCCTCGCTCAATTTGGGCACCCGGTAGCGGTACAAATCCTGCCGCGCCGCCGGCTTGTCCGCGTTCAACACCGCGGACAGGGTCAGCACCGCGATCTGCAGCTCGGTGCGATCCAGATCCAGGCTCTGCTCGCGCAGATAGTCGGCCAGTTGGCTTACGGGTATCATGACAGTGCTCCTGAAGGCGGCCGCGCCGCCCGATGCGAATGAATATCGAAACCCAGCAGGATACCAAAAACCGCCCCGCGCTGGCCAACCCCAGCCCAGAATAAAACACCATGCCCGCCATTCATATTCCCTACCCGCCTCTCGTGATCAAGGCCGGCGCGCACGCCCGCAAGCTGCTGGCGCGCCAGGGCCTGCCCGCCGCCAGCGTGGCCACCCTGCCCGGCGCCGCCGGCGGCCCCAAGGCGATAGGCATCACCGGCCTGGACCAGGCGGTGTTCGAATGGCTGAACCGCAGCCCGCGCCAGCGCGAGCTGGTCGGCGCCTCCATCGGCGGCTGGCGCTTCGCCTGCGCGATGCAGGCCGAACCGCGTCAGGCGCTGGCCCGGCTGGCGGAGCGCTACACCGCTGAAACCTACGCGGCCAAGATCGGCGTGGCCGACATCACCCGCCAGACCCGCCTGATGCTGGACGAGGTGCTGCCGCCCGAGGCGCGCGGCGCGCTGATCGATCACCCTCACTATCAGCTTAGCCTGTTGCTGGTGCGTTCCCACGGCCTGCTCGCCAGCGAGGCGCGCGCGGCGCTGCTGGGCGGCCTGGCGCTGAGCGCCGCGCTCAACGCCGTGTCCCGCGGCCTGCTGCGCCACGCCTTCAGCCGGGTGATCTGCCACGACCCGCGCAGCGACTTGCGCTTCAAGCCCGCGGACGACATCCCTACGCTGTGCCAACCGCTGGGAATGGACAATCTGGACGCCGCGCTGATGGGCACCATCGCCATTCCCGGCGTGCTCAACGGTGTACAGTTGCCGGGCGCGCCGGCGGCCACTTATCGCGACGGAGGCCTGACCGACTACCATCTGGACTTTCCCTTCGCCCAGGGCGACGACATCGTGCTGTATCCTCACTTCACCGAGCGCATCGTCCCCGGCTGGTTCGACAAATTCCTGCCCTGGCGCCGGCCCAATCCGGCCCACCACGCCAACACCGTGCTGATCTCGCCGTCGCGCGACTACCTGGCGCGCCTGCCCGGCGGCAAACTGCCGGACCGCAACGACTTCCACCGCTACCTGGGCCGGGACGCTCAGCGCCAGCAGGTCTGGCGCCAGGCCACCGCCGAGAGCCAAAGGCTGGGCGACGCCTTCATGGCGTGGCTGGAGCGGCCGGATCCGGGCCAGGTTCAAGCGCTCTAAAACAAAAAGAGCCGGGAATCTCCCGGCTCTTTTCATTCATGCCTCAGACACGCCTCAACCGGCGCGGGCCCAGCACGCCTCGTCCGACATATTCACCGGCGTCGCCAGCAACTGCACCACCACGTCCCGCGTTTGCGCGCCCTTGCGCACGCGCACGGTGATCTGGTCGGCCACGCCCGGCTGGTCCTGATCGCGGCGGTAGTTGAAGGCGCCGTGGTCGGCCATGACGGCGCGGCCCAGCTTGGGACCGCTCACCAGGCTATAGCCGTCCGGCTCGCCCACGCCTTGCAGCTGGCCGCGCAGGCAGCGCACAGGGCTGGAATAGCTAAGCTTGGCCAAACCCAGCTTGGCGTCGCCGCCGCCCGGCTGCGACGGCTGCGACGCGGCCGGACCCAGCGGGCCTTCGCAGCGCAGCGCGGCGCGCTTGGCCTTGAAGTCGTAGTCGGTGGCCGCGCAGTTGAGCGCCATCATATTGTTGATGCCGCTGCCGCGCAGCAGGTTCTGCAAGGCGGAGTCCAGGGTCTTGTCCAGCTCCTGGCGCGCCATGGTGGCGGTGCCGGAACGCAAGGGCAAGACGCCGTCGCATTCGAAGCGGCGCAGAGCGCTGCGTTCGCCGTCGGCCCAGACGCGGCACGCCACCGGCAGATGACGGCGCATCGCGCCCTCGATCGCGCGAATCTCGCCGGCCTGCCACTCCGTCTGTTTCAGCCAGTCCACGCCCCGCTCGGTCGAGGTATTGCCCAGTTGACCGGCGCGCTGCGCTTCCACCTGGCGGCCCACATAATCGTGGAAGCCCTGCACCAGACTGGCGTCGCGGCCCATTTCCGCCACCAGGGCGTCGAAGCGCTTGACGTCGTCGGCGCGCAGCGAGGCCAGGATCTCGGCGATGCGGCCCGGCTGTTGCTGGTTCAGGTAGTAGAACCACAAGGCGGAATGGCTGTAGAAGTCCCAACCGTCGCTATAGCTGGAACGCATGATGCGGGACGGTTCCAGATAGCTTTGCGGCCAGCCGTTGGCCACCACGTCCACCACGTGGCCGCGTACCTTGATGCCGTCGCGCGACGTGCTCCAGGCCATGAATTCGGCGAAGCCCTCGTCGTACCAGGCCATGCGGCGGTCGTCGCGGTAGAAGTCCGAGCTGCCCCACATGCCCGGCTGGATGAAGCGGCCGGACAGATAGTGCACGTACTCGTGGCGCACCAGTTCTTCCAGGCTCAGATAGCTCTCGCGCGGCACTTCGCGCTGGAAGGTGTAGAAGGTGCCGTCCTTTTCGATGTAAATGCCGCCGTTGTCGGTGGACAATTCATTGAGCAGGCCCTGGAAGCGCTGGTAGGCGGTCTTGCTGCCGTAGATCACCATGCGCAATTTGGCGTTGGTGTCGCCGTTCACCGGCTGGCTGATGCCGCTGACCCGGCCCAATTGCGCCTGCACCTGCTTCATCGCGTAGTACAGCGGCTCCACTTCGGCCAGCGCCAGCGGGGTTTCGAACACCAGATTGCCGTTGTCGAAGCTCCAGCTATGCGGGAACAGATGCGTTTTCAGCTCCTGTTCCGCCTGGCAGATGCCGTAGCGCTCGCACGGCACCTTGCCCAGTTTCTTCAAGGCGTACACCGCTTCCGCCCACGAAGCGCCGAACTTCTCCCCGCCCAGCAGGCCGGCCACCGCGTCTTCCGCCAGTTTGGCGGTGCGCGGGTATTGCATGAAACGGCCGGTTTCGCGCACGGTGTTCAGATACATCTGTTCGTCGGCGAAGGCCGGCTGTCCGGCGCGGGTCAGCCCTGCCAGGCTGGTCGCCAGCGCGTCCAGTTGACCGGCGCCCGCCTTGTCGGCGAAGCCCTCGGTGTAATGCATATTGAACAGGGTGGTCTGCATCGGATGCAGCGCGATGCGCGCCCAGTTGTTCTTAGCCGCGGCGTTGTAGCGGCCGAAGAAGCGCTGCAGCAGCGGCAGCGCATATTCCTGCTTGCGCACCGAATCCGCCAGAATCATGGTTTCCGCCACCGACTGACGCAGATCGGTCGCCAGATACCAGGCGTCGTGGTCGCCGCTGCCGTCGCGCACCGGCTCGCTCCACAGCGCCGGGTTTTCCGCCAGCGCGCTCACCGCCTGCATCACCGGCTCGTCCACCGGACGGCCGTAATCGCCCACTTCCGCGGCGTGGCTGTACTGGGTGAAGTAGCCGGCTTTCAGGAACACCGCCAGCGGCCACAAGCCGTTGGCGCTCTTGCCGTCCCAGCTTTGCGCGCGGGCGCGGGCCTCGGCCGCCACTTCCCGCATATTCGCCGGCGACACCACCCGGTAGCTGAAGGCGTCCGCCTGGAACAGGCGGTTCATGCACGTGCCCTGCACGCTGGCGACATAGCGCGCCAGCGCCGCGCCGGACAACTGGCCCAGCTTGGCCTCCTCGCAGGCGGCGTACTGCGGCCCGGCCGCGGCCTCCTTGGCGCGGCGCGCGCCGGTCTGCTGCATCGGGCCTTGCGGCTTGGCGCCGGGACCGGCGCCGTCGGCCGGCGCGCCGGGCGGCAGGCCGTGCGGATAAGACGGTTTCTCCGACAAAGCCGGAGAATGCGAGGAGTGGCCGGCCTGAGGAAGATTGGCCTGCGGCGCCGGCTGGCTGACCGCTGTTTTTTCGGAATCGCTGACGCAACCGGCCAATAAGGCGGCCGCCATCACGGAAAGACTCAGTGCGCGCACGCCGCTGAGCGAAGCTGTTTTTATCATGACGCTATCCAAGACATTAATAATGTCGCATCAATATTCAGATGCGCATTTCAAATCATATAGAATAGCCATCGTCATGAGAATTCAGTTTAAAATAAAACGCCCAATTTAAACCATAATTACAACATTGGTATTTTTACCCTGTTTTTCACCGAAAAAAGGGCGTAAAAAAAGCCGCGCAAGCGGCTTCGATAAAGTTTGTTGCCCAACCAAGGGACAGGCGTCAATGCCTGGCCTCGCGCGCGGCGGCGATCACGTCGTAATCAAACAGACGGTTGGCGTCGTCCTCGTCGTAAACGTAATGCTGGTTGCAGTAGTCGCAGACGATTTCCACGCTGCCCTGTTCCAGCAACACCTCGCCCACCTCCTGGCCGCCCAACATCTTCAGCATGTCGCCGACGCGTTCACGGCTGCAGTTGCAGGCGAAGCTCACCGTCTCCTGATCGAACACCCGCACCGTTTCCTCGTGGAACAGACGGTGCAGGACGTCCTCGGCCGGCAGGCCCAGCAGTTCGTCCGCCCTCAGCGTGGCGCCCAGCATCTGGATGCGCTCCCAGCCTTCCGGATCGCCATGGCCTTCCGGCAGTTTCTGCAACAGCATGCCGGCGGCGGTTTCGTCGCTGGAGGCCAGGATCAGCCGGGTTTCCAGCTGCTCGGAACGCAGCATGTAGTTCTCCAGCATCTCGCCTATGCTGTCGCCCTCCAGCGCCACGATGCCCTGCCAGGTTTGCGCCTTGTCCACGCGCGGTTCCAGCGTCACCACAAAACGCCCGTGCCCGCCCAGCAAGGACTGGATGGAAGCGTCGTCGGCAATGCCGTCGTCCCACTTGGCGGTGGCGCGGATGGTGCGGTCGTTATTGCACTCCACCACCGCCAGCTTCAGGGCGCCGGCGCCGTGAAGCTGCAGGATCAGCGCGCCGTCGAACTTGAGGTTGGCGGCCATCAGCTCGGCCGCCGCCATCATTTCGCCGACGATCTTCTTCATGGCCGGCGGGTAGCTGCGGCGGGCCAGCACCTGCTGCCAGGCGCCGTCCAGGCGCACCAAGGCGCCGCGCACCGGCGCGCCGTCAAACAAAAATCGTTGCAATCTGTCTTGTGTGCTCATGCTGTGTCTTTCTTTTCCTTGTCCGCCGCCAGCTCTACGGTATAGACCGTCATCGGCATCGAAGAGCTGACGTCGAATTCGCAGCCAGCGCGCACGCCGATTTCGGCGATTTCGCGCGCGCTCAGCGCCTGGTCGTACACCGCGTACATCGCGCCCATCGCGAACTTGCGGCCGGAGCCTATCGCCCAGATGCGGGAAAACTCATAGATCTCGCGCATGGGGTAAACCCCGAAAATACCGTGACGGTTGGCGATCACCACCATCATCTGGCTGGATTCGTACGGATCTTCCTCGTCCTCCTCGGGACGCAGGTAGAAACCGTCCTTCAGCTTGGGATGCAGTTTGCGGAAGGTTTCGAAAATGCCCTGGCGGCTGCTCAAGTCTTTTTTCTTCAACTCCTTCAGCGCGCCTTGCAGCACCAGGTCGTGCGCGGCCGAGCCGGAGATGGCCAGATAGCTGTCCCCGTGCTGGAAAATCTTGTTGTGGAAACAATCATAGCCGGCCAGCAGCTTCTGGTCGTCGCCAAAAGTGGTCTGGCTGTCTGCGGCGATCGCAATCTGATCGCCCTTTCTTACCGCCACGATGGTAGTCATCCCTGCGCCTTTTTCGTCGATGGCGGCCCCGGGTTCGGCGGCCGCGCAAAACCGCCTATTGTATCGGCTTACGCCCGGTAACCCAAGCTTTGCGCCCGCGGCCGGCTTTGGGGAAGATGGGGACCGTCGGCGCGAATCTCAAGGCCGCGCCGCGGCCGCGACGAGATGACAAAGCGGGTTTTTATCGATACAATGATATTGATTCTCATTTACAAAAAAGCCATGCAATTCCACGCTCAAGACTTTCCCATCGTCTGGCTGGATCGCCGCCGCCCGGATGGACAGCAGCCCACCGACATCTTCGCCACGCTGGACCAGCTGCTGCTCCAGCAACGCCCCTTCGTCTTCATCGCCAAGGAACCGGCCCCCACCGAGCTGGACCTGCACGCGCGCATCATCCGCAAGATGGCGGCGCTGTGGGTCAAGGACAACCGGCTGCAAATCCGCCAGCTGATCCGGGGCACCATCGTGATCGCTCCTCTGACCGACCAACAGCGCTATCTGGACGAGTTCGCGCCGCGCTTCGAAAAATTCTGGGGCTATCCGCTGCGCCACCGCCCGGACTGCGACGCGGCGCTGAACCTGGCGGCGGAACTGCTGGCCGGCCCGCCCGCCGTCGGCCACGCTCTCAGGCGTCGCGCAGTTCGAAATCGTGGCTGATGTCGGCGGTCTTGCCCAGCATGATGGAGGCGGAACAGTATTTCTCCGCCGACAGCCTGATCGCCCGCTCCACCGCGTCCGCCTTCAGTTCGCGCCCGCTCACCACAAAGTGGAAATGAATGCGGGTGAACACCTTGGGCTCCTCCTCGGCGCGCTCGGCCTCGATCTCCACCCAGCAATCGCTGACCTGCTGCCGCGATTTTTTCAGAATGGTGATCACATCGTAGCTGGTGCAGCCGGCGGTGCCCAAGAGCAACAGCTCCATGGGCCGCGGCCCCAGATTCCTGCCGCCGCCCTCCGGCGCGCCGTCCATCACCACCGCGTGACCGCTGCCGCTTTCGCCCAGAAAACACACGCCGTCCACCCACTTCAACCTGGCTTTCATCCCCGCCTCTCCTCATAGTAGGAATTCCGAAACGGCCTAGCCTAACATCCGGATTTGGGCGAACAAAGATTCACCGGTAAAATAGAAAGATTGTCCCGCTATATCCGAGCTGCGCCCAAACATGCTGGTACTAGGTATTGAATCTTCCTGCGACGAAACCGGAGTCGCTTTGTACGACACAGACGGCGGCCTGCTGGCCCACCAACTGCACACTCAGATGGCCATGCACGCCGAATACGGCGGCGTGGTCCCCGAGCTGGCCAGCCGCGACCACATCCGCCGCGCCATCCCGCTGACCGAGGCCTGCCTGGCCGAGGCCGGCAAGACCCTGGCCGACCTCGACGCCATCGCCTACACCCAGGGCCCCGGCCTAGGCGGCGCGTTGCTGGTGGGCGCCAGCGTGGCCAACGCGCTGGCCTTCGGCCTGAACATCCCGGTGCTGGGCGTCCATCATCTGGAAGGCCATCTGCTGTCTCCTCTGCTGGCCGAGCCCAAGCCCGAGTTCCCCTTCCTGGCCCTGCTGGTTTCCGGCGGCCACACGCAGCTGATGGCGGTGCGCGGCGTCGGCGACTACCAAATCCTGGGCGAAACCCTGGACGACGCCGCCGGCGAGGCCTTCGACAAGACCGCCAAACTGCTGGGCCTGCCCTATCCCGGCGGCCCGCTGCTGTCGCGGCTGGCCGAGGAAGGCGACCCGGCCCGCTTCACCCTGCCGCGGCCCATGCTGAACTCCGGCGATCTGGACATGAGCTTTTCCGGCCTGAAAACCGCGGTGCTGACGCTGAGCAAGCAGGTGGCGGACGCCGACGGCCACATCGACGAACAGACGCGCAAGGACATCTGCCGCGCCTTCCAGGAAGCCATCGTCGAAGTGCTGACCAAGAAATCGCTGGCCGCGCTCAAGCAGTGCGGCATGAAGCGGCTGGTGGTGGCCGGCGGCGTCGGCGCCAACAAGCAGCTGCGCGCCGCGTTGGACGAGGCCGCGCGCCGTCGCCGCTTCGAAGTCTTCTATCCTCCGCTGGCGCTGTGCACCGACAACGGCGCGATGATCGCCTTCGCCGGCGCGATGCGGCTGAAACACGCCCAAGCCCCCGGCAGTTACTCGATCAAGCCGCGCTGGGATCTCAGCGCGCTGCCCCTGGCCTGACCCACACCCATGCGCCGCGCCGGCCGCGAACGCCGGCGCGGCCGTTCGGACTCCTATGATTCAACTCAAAAACCTCAATCTGCGCCGCGGCCTGAAAGAATTGCTGCTAGGCGCCAACCTGACGCTCAACCCCGGCTACAAGACCGGCCTCACCGGCGCCAACGGCGCCGGCAAATCCAGCCTGTTCGCGCTCTTGATGGGCGAATTGCACGCCGACAGCGGCGACGCGCTGCTGCCGCCGCACTGGACCATCGCCCATGTAGCGCAGGAAACGCCGGCGCTGGAACGCTCGGCGCTGGACTACGTGCTGGACGGCGACCATGAGCTGCGCCAGCTGGAACAGGGGCTGCGGGACGCCGAAGAGCGGCACGACGGCAACGCCATCGGCCATCTGCACGGCGAACTGGCGCGCATCGACGCCTACGCCGCGCCGGCGCGCGCCGGCAAGCTGCTGACCGGCCTGGGCTTCGACGTGGACGCCCAGCAACGGCCGGTGGCCAGCTTCTCCGGCGGCTGGCGCATGCGCCTCAACCTGGCCCAGGCGCTGATGTGCCGCTCCGACCTGCTGCTGCTGGACGAACCCACCAACCACCTGGACCTGGAAACCGTGCTGTGGCTGGAAGACTGGCTGCAAGGCTATCCGGGCACCCTGCTGATGATTTCCCACGACCGCGACTTCCTGGACAGCGTCTGCGACCACATCGTTGAAGTCGCCAACCAGGAACTGACGCTGTACACCGGCAACTACAGCCAGTTCGAAGTGATGCGCGCGGAAAAACTGGCGCGCCAGCAAGGCGAATACGAAAAACAGCAGCGCCAGATCGCCCACCTGGAATCCTTCGTCAACCGCTTCAAGGCCAAGGCGTCCAAGGCGCGCCAGGCGCAGAGCCGGGTCAAGGCGCTGGAAAAGCTGGAGCGCATCGCGCCGGCCCACGTGGCTTCGCCGTTCGACTTCCACTTCGACAGCCCGGACAACCTGCCCAATCCGCTGCTGAAGCTGGAACAGGCCGACGTCGGCTACGGCTCCACCGCCATTCTTAGCGGACTGAATCTATCGGTGGAGGCCGGCGCGCGCATCGGCCTGCTCGGCGTCAACGGCGCTGGCAAATCCACCCTGGTCAAGCTGCTGTCCGGCGACCTCGCGCCGCTGCGCGGCGAAGTCGTCAACGCGCAGACGCTGAAGATAGGCTATTTCGCCCAGCACACGCTGGAAACCCTGCGCGAAGACGAAACGCCGCTGCAGCATATGCAAAGACTGGCGCCCACCACGCGCGAACTGGAGTTGCGCAGCTTCCTGGGCGGCTTCAACTTCCGCGGCGACGCCGCCACCGATCCGGTGGGCCCGATGTCCGGCGGCGAGAAAGCGCGGCTGGCGCTGGCGATGATAGTCTGGCAAAAACCCAATCTGCTGCTGCTGGACGAACCCACCAACCACCTGGACCTGGAAATGCGCCATGCGCTGACCATGGCGCTACAGGACTTCAGCGGCGCGCTGATCGTGGTGTCCCACGACCGCAGCCTGCTGGAGGCCACCACCGATATTTTCTGGCTGGTCAGCCACGGCAAGGTTCAACCCTTCGACGGCGATCTGGAGGATTATCGCCAGTGGCGGCTGACCCTGCTCGCCGACGCCGACAAGCCCTCGTCCGGAGATGCCCAGGGCCTGAATCGCAAGGAACAGAAACGCCAGGAGGCGGAAGCGCGGCAGCGGCTGTCCCTGCTGCGCAAACCGCTGCAGAACAAGCTGAACAAGCTGGAAAAGGAACTGGACCAGCTCAGCGCGGCGAAAGCCGAACTGGACGGCTTCATGGCCTCCGCCGACGCCTACGAGGACGCCAACCGGCAACGGCTGGCCGACGCGGTGCGCCGCCAGGGCGAGGTGGCGACCCGTCTGGCCGAAGTGGAGGAAGCCTGGCTGGACGCCCAGGCCGAACTGGAGGCCTTGGAACAAGCGGAATGAAGGCGGCGGCGGCCCGGGTTTTCCACAGCAATCGCCGGATAACTGTGTGGATAACCCCGGCCGGACGCCAAAAAAACTTTTGCAATTAGCCACTTGCCTCTTACGCTTATAAAAAAGGCAAATCCGGGGAACTTTCCCACCTTGCCAATGGGCAAATCTGGTGACAGCATGTGGATAAGACCGGCAACTCCATGATTGCAAAAAACAAATGACTGCCGCCCATTTTTTACGCAAGGCCGCGCAACGCCTTCCCCGCCGCCACGCATGCCCGTCGCCCATCCGACGCGTCCTGCTTGCCGGCCTGCTGCTCGCCGGCGCCGCCGCCGCCGAGCCCCCCATCCGGCTCAACACCCATCAGCAAGCTCCGCTTTCCTTCCGCAAGGAGGACGGCAGCGCCGACGGCCTGGCGGTGCAAGTGGTGCAATGCGCGCTCAAACAACTGCAACGCCCCTACTCCATCGCCTTCCTGCCGTGGCCGCGCGCGCAATGGCAGGTGCAGCACCAGCAGGCCGACGCCTTCTTCACCGCCACGCCGTCCGCGGAGCGCGACGGCTACGCGGTGTTGTCCGCTCCCATCCTGCCTTACGAGCGGCGCTGGTATCTGCTGAAGGACAATCCGCAATCCCCGTCCGGCAGCGATTTCAAGCGCCAGGGCCGCACCGCCGCCTTCAACGGCTCCAATATGGACGACTGGCTGCGCGAACACGGCTACCAGCTCACCTCCACCCCGCCCAATAGCGAACAGCTGGTCAAGATGCTGCTGAGCCGCCGCGTCGACGCCATTCTCGGCAACGCCTACGTGGTGGACGCGCTGATCGCCAAGATGGGCGTGCAGGAGCAGCTGCGCAGCGAACTGGCGCAAAGCCTGCCCTTCGGCGTCTACTTCGGCAAAGCCTTTCTCGCCCGCGAATCGCCGCAGTTCCTGACGCAATTCAATCGCGCGGTGCAAACCTGCCGCGCCAAATAAAAAAGCCGCCATCTCTGGCGGCTTTTCAATGCGGCTTGGCTGCGGATCAGACCGGAGCCGGCTCCTTCATCAGCAGCGTGGACAGCTCCGCCAGCTTGCGCTTCAGCTCGCGGCGGTCCACCACCATGTCCACCGCGCCCTTGCTCAGCAGGAACTCGGCGCGCTGAAAGCCTTCCGGCAAGGTTTCGCGCACGGTTTGCTCGATCACCCGCGCGCCGGCGAAGCCGATGCGCGCCTTGGGCTCGGCCAGCACCACGTCGCCCAGGAAGGCGAAGGAGGCGGACACGCCGCCCATGGTCGGGTCGGTCAGGATCGAGATGAAGGGCAGCTTGGCGTCGGTCAGCAGCTGCAAGGCCGCGCTGGTCTTGGCCATCTGCATCAGCGAGTTCAAGCCTTCCTGCATCCGCGCGCCGCCGGAAGCGGCCACGCAGATGAAGGGCGCCTTGGCCTCCACCGCGGCGCGCACGCCGCGCACGAAGCGCTCGCCCACCACCGAGCCCATGGAACCGCCGATGAATTTGAATTCAAACGCGGCCACCACCACCGGCATCGATTCGATGCTGCCCTGCATCACCACCAGCGCGTCGTCCTCGCCGGTGTCGCTCTTGGCGGCGGTCAGGCGGTCCGGATACTTCTTGCTGTCCTTGAACTTCAGGATATCCACCGGCTTGACCTCTTCGCCCAACTCGCGACGGCCTTCTTCATCCAGCAGCAGGTTCAGACGTTCGCGCGCGGTCAGCGGATGGTGGTGATTACACTTGGGACACACCTGCAGATTGCTCTCCAGATCGGTGTAATACAACACGGCTTCGCATTCCGGGCACTTGCTCCAAAGCCCCTCCGGTACCGCGGAAGGTTTGTCGGCGCGGTTGTCGCGCTTGATCTTCGGCGGCAGGAGCTTATTCAACCAGCTCATGCTGACTCCTTGATTCTTGGGCCCGCCGCCAAACGGCGGGCACAGTAAAACGGGGGCTGAGCCCCCGCAGTGTTCTATCGGATGGCGGCCTTCAGTTCGGCCACCAGACGGGTTAACCGCTCTTTGGCGGTTTCGGGTGTCGCCGCCTCAATTTCCTGCACCAAGCGGCTGCCCACCACCACCGCGTCTGCGGCGGCGGAGATCGCCTTGGCTGTCGCACCGTCGCGAATGCCAAAGCCGACGCCTATCGGTACGGTCAAATATTCTCTAAGGGCAGCAATTTTACGCGCTACGTCGTCAATGTCCAGATGCCCGGCGCCGGTCACCCCCTTCAGAGACACATAATAGACGTATCCGCGCGCCAGTTTGGCGATTTCCGCCACACGTTGCGGCGGCGTGGTGGGCGCGATCAGGAATACCGGATCCAGGCCGTTGGCGGTCAAGGCCGCCGACAGATCGGCGGATTCCTCCGGCGGGCTGTCCACAGTCAGCACCCCGTCGACGCCGGCGGCCTTGGCCGCCGCGGCGAAGTCCTGATAGCCCATGGCGAACACCGGATTCAGATAACCCATCAGTACCACCGGGGTGTGATCGTTGTCGCGGCGGAACGCCGCCACCAGCTCCAGCACCTGGCGCAGACCCACTTTGTGGACCAGAGCGCGCTCGGAGGCGCGCTGGATCACCGGGCCGTCGGCCATCGGATCGGAAAACGGCACCCCCAGTTCGATGATGTCGGCGCCGCCCTCCACCAGGCCGTGCATCAGTTGCACGGTCAGCTGCGGCGACGGGTCGCCGGCGGTGATGAAGGGAATCAGCGCCTTGCCGCCGGCCAGCGCTTCAAAACATTTGGCGATACGTGACATAGCGCCTCCTTACAGAGTGATGCCGGCAAGACCGGCCACAGTGTTGATGTCCTTGTCGCCGCGGCCGGACAGATTGACCAGAATCACCTGGTCCTTGCCCATCTTCGGCGCTTCCTTGACGGCCCAGGCCAGCGCGTGACTGGATTCCAGCGCCGGGATGATGCCCTCGAAGTGACAACAGTCGTGGAAGGCGCGCAAAGCCTCGTCGTCGTTGATCGCCACGTAGTCGGCGCGGCCGATGTCCTTCAGATAGCTGTGCTCCGGCCCCACGCCCGGATAATCCAGGCCGGCGGACACCGAATGGGTTTCCACCACCTGGCCGTTCTCGTCCTGCATCAGATAGCTCTTGGCGCCGTGCAGCACGCCCAGGGGCGCGCCGCCGGAAATCGGCGCCGCGTGCTTGCCGGAGTCCAGGCCCAGACCGCCGGCCTCTACGCCCACCATGCGCACGCCGTCCACGCCGATATACGGGTAGAACATGCCGATGGCGTTGGAGCCGCCGCCTACGCAAGCCACCACCACATCCGGCTGGCGGCCGATCACTTCCGGCATCTGCACCTTGGCCTCCTCGCCGATCACCGACACGAAATCGCGCACCAGCATCGGATAGGGATGCGGACCGGCCGCGGTGCCCAGGATGTAGAAGGTGCTGTCGATATTGGTCACCCAGTCTCGCATCGCCTCGTTCAAGGCGTCCTTCAGCGTCTTGGAGCCGGACTCCACCGGCACCACGGTGGCGCCCAGCAGCTTCATGCGGAACACATTGGGCGATTGACGCTTGATGTCCTCGGCGCCCATATACACCACGCACTCCATGCCGTAGCGCGCCGCCACGGTGGCGGAGGCCACGCCGTGCTGGCCGGCGCCGGTTTCGGCGATCACCCGCTTCTTGCCCATGCGCCGTGCCAGCAGCGCCTGGCCGATGGCGTTGTTGATCTTGTGCGCGCCGGTGTGGTTCAGGTCTTCGCGCTTAAGATAAATCTGCGCGCCGCCCAGTTGCTCAGACCAGCGCTTGGCGTGGTAGACCGGGCTGGGCCGGCCGACGTAGTGCTTGAGCTCGTGGCGGAATTCTTCCCAGAACGACGGGTCGGCCTTGACGCGAGCGTACTCGTTCTTCAGCTCGTCCAGCGCCGCCATCAAGGTTTCGGCGACATAGACGCCGCCATGCGGGCCAAAATGGCCCTGGGCGTCCGGCAGGTCATAACGATCCATGTCTAACTCCTGATATGAACGCCGCCATTCTGGCGGCATCTTTGATTCCCTTGGACGCCTCCACACCGCTGGAGACGTCGACCGCGGCCGGGCGCACCTGCGCCACCGCCGCCGCCACATTGTGTTCGTCCAGGCCTCCGGACAGGATCAGCGGCAGAGGCAAGGCCTCCGGCAGCAAGCTCCAGTCGAAGGTGGCGCCGGTGCCGCCGTGCGCGCCTTCGACGAAGGCGTCGCTCAGCACCGCGCGCGCGTCCGGGTAGGCGGCGGCGATCTCGGCCAGGTCCACGCCCGGCTTCACCCGCACCGCTTTCAGATAAGGCCGCTGGAAAGAGCGGCAGAAGGCGGCGTCTTCCTCGCCGTGGAACTGCAAGATGTCGATCGCGCAGGCGGCCAGCACTTCGCGCACGTACTCCGGCTCCGGATTGACGAACAAGGCCACCACGCTGACGAAGGGCGGCAGCGCCGCGATCACCGCGCGCGCCTGCTCGAGGTCGACATGGCGCGGGCTCTTGGCGTAGAACACCAGGCCGATGGCGTCGGCGCCCAGCCGCGCGGCCTCGACGCCGTCTTCCGGCCGGGTAATGCCGCAAATCTTGATTCGGGTCGTGCCGCCCACTCTCATCTCCACAAAGCCAGCCGCGCGGCGTCCGCCTGCGACGGCAAATCATATGTTTCCGGATAACCCACGCCGGTCAGGTACAAACCGTCCGGCATGAAGGTGGGCGGCGCGAAGGTACGGTCGCGCGCGGCCAGCAAGCCCGCCATCTCATCCGCGCGCAAAGCTCCCTTGCCCACGTAGACCAGCGCGCCGACGATATTGCGCACCATATGATGCAGGAAGGCGTCCGCCAGCAGATCGAAGCGGATCAGGCCGTCTTGCTCGCTGATGTCCAGCCGCTGCAAATCCTTGAGCGGCGATTTGGCCTGGCACTCCGAAGCGCGGAAACTGGAAAAATCATGCCGCCCCAACAGATGGGCCGCCGCCTCTCGCATCGCCGCCACGTCCAGCGCCTGATGAAACCAGCCCATCTTGCCGGCCAGCAGACAAGGCCGCACCGGGCTGGTCAGCAGAAAATAGCTGTAACTGCGGGAAAACGCCGAAAAACGCGCGTGAAAATCCGCCGACACCTCCCGCGCCCACACCACCGCCACCTCAGCCGGCAGCAAGGCGTTGACGCCGCGCACCCAGGCGTTCAGCGGCCGCTCGGCCGGGCTGTCGAAATGCACCACTTGCATGGCCGCATGCACGCCGGCGTCGGTCCTGCCCGCGGCCAGCGTGCCGACGGCCTCCACGCCGGCGATCTGCGCGATCGCCTGATTCAATCTGTCCTGCACCGTATTGCCATGCGGCTGAGTCTGCCAGCCGGCGAACGCCCGACCGTCATACTCGATGCCGAGCGCTATCCTCATACCCACACCTTCTTCAAACTCCGACGCGGCGCGCCGCGTCGTTTCAGCAATAAAGCACTCACTCTACCTTATCCTGCCCGGTTTGCGCCACGACCAAACGATGACGTTTGCTGCGAACGCACGAGAAAAGCGCCCAACCGCGGCATAAGACGCCGTCGAAGCAAAACGAAAAGAGGCCGGCTCGCGTCAAGCGCGGCCGACCTCTTCCATGCGCGCGGGCGCGACCGGCGCTTTAGCGGCCGGCCTCCTTCATCAAGGCGTCCGCGGTTTCCTTGTCGCCCATCTCCAGATACAGCTTGGCCAACTCCATTTTCTCCTCGTCCGGGCTCGCCGCGGCTGCCGGCGCGGGCGTCGGCGCTGCCGCGACGGGCGCGGGTGCCGGTGTGGGCGCTGCCGCGACGGGGGCCGCGGGAGCGGCCACAGGCGCAGGCTCGGCGGCCGCGGGCGGCGGCGCATCCGCCGCCGGCTCGGGCTTGGCCTGGGCGAACAGCGGATGGCCTGGCGCGACGGTCTGGCCGATTTCGCACACCCTCATCCATAAGGTGCTGTCCTTGCCGAACACGCCCTTGGCGGTGGTGGCCTCGGCGATGAACATCTGCTTGTCCTGCTGGGTGGACAAGACTTCCAGCAATTTGTAGCGCAAATCCTGCCGCATCGGCTCGTGAGCCAAGCCTTCGCGCAGAATCTCCAAAGCCTGGTCGTCGCGGCCGTAGGCCAGGTAGACATCGGCTTCGGCCACCCGGTCCACCGAGGACAGGTCGATGCCGTCGCCCTTCTTCAAGGAGCTCATCAAGGTCGTCAACGGCCCCAACATCGACGCGCCCGCCGCCGTGCCGCTCAAGGCTGGCGCGGCGGGCTCGTCCTTGCCGCCGCCCTTGCGTTTGCGCCGCGCCAGCAGCAAGGCCACCAGGCCCAGCGCCGCCGCGGCCCCGCCCAGCTTCCAGCGCATGGACTCGTCGGACAAGGCCGCGGCCAATTCGTCCGTCCAGCCATTGGCCGCCGCCGTGACCGGCGTAGCCTTGCTGTCGACGGGTTTGGCCGGCGGCGGCTCGTGCTGAGCGGCCGCTTCGACAACCGGAGGCTTCTCCGCGTGTTCCGCCGTCGCCGCCTGCGGCGCGGACGCCGCCGCGACCGGCATGGAACTGACGGCCGCCACCTTGGGTTCCGGCTTGGGTTCCGGCTTGGTCTCGACCTTGGGCTCCGGCGCGGACTCGGGGCCGGGCTCTCTTTCCGCCGGCGCTGGGGCCGGCGCGGCCTTGGCCGCCGCCTGGCGCTGGTAATCCTGGATTTTCTGTTCCAGCGCCTTGGCCCGCTGCTCGGCTTGCTGCAGGGCCTGGTCTTGCCGCTGCAGCATCTGCTGCAAATGCCTCTCCTGCTGCGACGGCGCGGCCGCTTGCCTCGGGGCTTCCGCCGCCGGAGCCGGTTTGGACGCTTCCTTGGCGACAGGCGGATGCGCCGGCGCGAGCGGAGCGGCCGGCTTGGCCGCCGATTTGGCTTCTACGGGTTTGTGCTCCTGAGGTTTGGATTCCGGCGGCTTGTGTTCCTGCCGCGCGGCTTCCGGCTGCTTGCGTTCCGGGGGCTTCTGCGCCGGAGGCTGATGTTCCTGCGGCGCGCGCGCCTGGGGCTTGCTGTCTTGCGGCGCGCTTTTCTCAGCCGCGCGGGCCTCGGGCGAAGCCGCCGGCCGCTTAGGCTCCGCGGCGCGGGCGGCGCTCTGGCCGCGCAGTTGCCACTCCGATGGATATTCCAGCGCCACGCCGGCGCGCAGGCGGTTGGCGTCTCCGGCGATGAAGGCCTCGGGATTGCCTTGCAATAGTTGCTGCGCCACCGCGCCCGACTCCCCGCCGCCGCGCACGCGGCTGGCGATGCCGGACAGCGTATCGCCCTTGAGCACCCGGTACACTTTCAAACCCTGCGTCTTGGCGACGGGGGCCGGCTTGACCGCCGAATGGGGGTCCAGCAACACCGAGTAGTTTTTCTGCGCCTTGAGCTTGCCCGCCGCCACCTCCAGCCGGAAGGCCAGCATCGGCTCGGTCACCGGCTGCTCGGTGCGCAATTGCACATTAAAGCGGCCCTTGGCCACTTTTTCGACGTGGGGCACGATGGAAGCCACCAGGCGCACTTGCTGGGCGTTGGGCTCGCCCTGAGCCGCCACAGCGAACAAGGCCAGCCGCGGCGGGTCCGCCTGATCCAAGGCGCTGCCCTGCAAAGTCAGCTCCAACAGCAAGGGTTCGCCCAGACGGGAACGCAGGCGGGCGTCGCTCAGGCCCAAGGAATCCAGCCGCGGCGAGGCGTCGACGCCGGCCAGCGGCTTCTTGCCCTCCTCCCGCGCCGGCGCGGGCTTGTTGCGCGGGCCGTCTCGCCGATAATCCACTTCGAACTCGCGCACCAGCCGGCCGGCCGGCCAACTCAGATCCACGGCGAAGCGCAGCAGCGGCTCCGGATAACTGGCGGCGCCCTTGACCTGGATTTTCTGAACATTGCCGTCCGGTTTACGGACGATGGAAAACTGCAGGCTGCCGGCGGAACCGCTATAAGTGGACAACAGCGGATAGCGGTTGCGATCCGCCAGGCCCACCAGCACATTGTCGGAGGGCTCCTCGTCCACCACCGGAATTTCCGCCAGGAAAGGCTCGCCATCGGCGGACAACACCCGGATCGGCCCCAAGCCGGCCGTAGCGGCCGCCGCCAGACCAAGACCGGCCAGCAGCGACGCGATTTGACTCATGCGTGTCTTGAAAGACATGAACGAATTTCCCCACCCTCATTCTTCGAAGCCGCCGCGCCGCTTGCCTTGGCCGGCAGCCGGGTCTCGACAGGCCCTTATAACGTTTTAATTATTGCAACGAAACTATACAACAACCACTTAGCGAGGATAAATCGGGCATCCCCGCCTCATTGCATCCAGGCAATGGCCAAAAAAGCCACACATTTTCCGGTTTTTCGCCTAAAAACCACGCACTGGCGCGAGATCGTCAAGCGGCGGGAGGAGTGACTCCATCCCGCCGCTCATTGCCTTTGAAGCCGCCCCATGTCCGCAGCGCCGCGTCGGACGTTCACGACGAGCGCCGCTTCGCAATCCTCATGCGCCAAGCGGACACCCGCTTTTTCAGCCGTTTTCGCCTTGGCTCGCGAGACATTGAACCGGCTCTCAGCCTCTATCTCAGGCGCTGATCGTGGCCAGCAAGGCCTCGGCCTCCGCCTTGAGCGGCCCCTGCGCCTCGGCGATCAAATCCTGCAATACTTCTTTGGCGCCGTCGCGGTCTCCCATGTCCAGATATACCTTGGCCAGGTCCAGCTTGGTGGCCAGCGGGTCGTCCAGCACCGACATGCCTTCGGCCTGCGCCGCCGCAGGGGCTTCCGCCTCGGCGGCCGGCGTTTCCGCCAACATGTCCTCGTACAGGGACTCGAAGCCCGCGGGCGGGGCCGCTTGCGGCGCCGGCGCTTCCGCTGCGGCCGGCGCTTCCGCCGCCATGCCTTCCAGATTGAAATCGAAGTCCAGCAAATTGTTTTCCGCCGGCGCTGGCGCCGCTGGCGCGGGCTCCGGCTTGGATTCGGCCGCGGGCGGCGTCAGTTCCGTGTCCAGATCGAAATTGAGCAGATTGGCTTCCTCCGCCTTCTCCTCCTCGGCCTGGGGTTCGGCGAACAGCGCGGCCAAGGGATCGTTCTCGGGCGCGGCCGCTTCCGGCGCGGCGACCGGTTCAGGCGCGGCGGCCGGCTCCGTCGGCGCGGCCTCGGGCTCGCCGAACAATTCCCGGTCCAGATCGATGCCGCCCGGGGGCGACGTCGGCGCGGGCGCGGCTTCGATGTCCTCGCCCTCGCCGTCCGACAAGTACAAAGAGTTGGTCGGGTCTATCGAGCGCCCCATCGCCGCTGCCTTGGCCCAGATCGGTCCATGGCCGTCGAAGGTGGCGTGCATTTCCCGCGCCAGTTTCTCAAAGCTGGCGACGTCCGGCCGCGCCGCGTAGATCTCCATCAGCTTCAGCCTGACTTCCTGGCGCGACGGGTCTTTGGCCAGCGCGTCCTTGAGGATGTCCTCGGCCTGCACATCGCGGCCGTAGGCGATGTACACCTCGGCTTCCGCCACCGGGTCGACCTCGGCCGCGTCGATGGCGCCGGCCGCCTGGGTGAAGTTGCTCATGAAGGAATGGCCGCCGCCCACCGACGGCGGCTCCATGCCGGAAGACGCGCCGCGGCTCAGGGCGGCGCTGGTATTGTTGGCGGACAGCGACAAGGGCTTGCCGCCCTTGCGCCGGCGCGCCAGCAGCAGGCCCAGAGCGCCCAACAGGCCCAGGCCGGCCACGCCGCCGCCCACCAGCGGCAGGTGGTCTATCACTTTATCCAGCAGCGAAGGTTCCGGCGGCGGAGGCGGCGCCGCCGGCTTGGCCGCGGGCTTATGCTCCGCCGGGGCGGGCTTGGCCGCGGGCGCCGGGGCCGGCGCGCTGGCGGCGTGCGCGGGAGCGCTGGCCGCCGCCGACTCGGCCGCGGCCGGAACGGCACTGGGACTGGAGCTGGGCATGGCCGGCAAGGGCTTGCCGGCCTGCAAGGCCTTCAATTGTTCTTCCAGCGCGCTGATGCGCGCCTCCGCGTTTTTCAGCGCCTGCTCGCGCGCCGCCACTTGCTGCTCGAGATCGGTCAGCTTGCCGCCGCCCGGCTCGCTGGGCACCAGCTTCAGCACATCGGAGCCGGCCTTGGCTTCGCCCGCCGGCGCAGCGGGCTGGCCGCCCAGAATGCTGGCCACCTGAGCGGCGCTCAGGGCTTTGATCTTGCGGCTGGTCGGCACTTTCAGCACCGCGCCCAGCTTGAGGCGGCTGACGTCGCCGTCGACAAAGGCGTCGGGGTTGGCCTGAGCCAGCGCGGCCATGGTCTGGTCCAGCGTGGCGCCGCGCGGCCTCACCTTGCCGGCCAGGCCGCGCAGGGTGGAGCCGGACTTCACTTTGAGAATGCCGGGCTGCGGCCGCGCGATGGGCGCGACGTTGCCGCGGTAGCGGCTGGACAGATTGTTGTCGGCGTAGCTGGGCACATCCTGCACAATATTGGCGGACGGCGAGGCCATAGAGTAATTGCTGGGGTCCAGCAGCACGGTGTACTCGCGCACCGCGCGTCCCGACGAGGTCTTGGCCTCCACCACGAAGCGCAGATAGGGGTCGTTGATGGGGCCGGAAGAACTGATGCGTATCATGGCGCCGCGCGAGCTGGGCGCCACGCTGAAGCGGAGCATATTGAGCACCGTGGCGTAATCGACGTTCAAATCCTGAAACGTATCCGCCCCGGCCAGCCCTATCCTCGCGCTCTCCAGTTCCGCCGCCCTTACCCCGGTCAATTCGATATCGGCGCGGAACGGCTCGCCCAGATTGGACCTGACGTTGATTTTCCCCAGCCCTGCCCAGGCGCTGGCGGAGCAGGCCAAAGCCACCGCCAGAACGCCGATTCTGATTTTTGCCTGATGTGTCACTGTCAACCTTCCGGCACGGTTTATCTTGATTTTATTTGCGCTGGCCCAGCGGGCGCAGACGGTAACTGTTGCAATCTTAGGCCCTGCGGCTGTTTTTAGCTAGATTTCATAATGACGCCGTTTACCCGCGATTTCCGCCGCAGCCATGAAACAGGGCGGCACTCTCGCGAATGCCGCCCTCTGTCCGCGCGATGCGCGGCTTCACCCAAACCGCCGGATCAGATCAAGCCATTCTGCTTTAACAGAGTTTCGGCGATATTCACGCAATTGAGCGCGGCGCCGGCCTTCACATTGTCGGCGGCCAGCCAGAAGCTCAGCGTCCGGCCCTTGCCGCGCAGGCGGCTGACCCACACCGCCTCGTTGCCGGTGGCTTCCATCGGCGTCACATAGCCGCCCAGCTTATCCGCGGCCACCACTTGCAAGCCTGCCGCAAGCAGACGTTTGCGCGCTTGCTCCATGTCAAATTCATGTTCGAATGCCGCGTTCACCGCCCAGGCGTGGCCAAAGAACACCGGCACGCGCACGCAGGTGGCCTCCACTTGCAGCTGCGGCAGATCCAGCAGCCGCGTGAGCTCGCGCTCCACCGAACGCTCTTCCTCGGACGCGCCGTCCGCGTCCAGCGCGCCGATCTGCGGCAATACGTTGAAGGCGATGCGCTTGTCGTAGACCCGGCTTTCGGTCTCGCGCTGGGAGAACAGCGCCGTGGTCTGGTCCGCCAGCTCTTCCATCGCCGCCTGGCCGCTGCCGGACACCGATTGATAGGTAGCCACCGACACGCGCTGCAAGCCCAACGGGCGCAGCGCCGCCAGCGCCAGCGCCAGCGGCGTTACCGTGCAATTGGGCGCGGCGGCCAGCGCGGCTTCGCCGGCGTCCGCCAGCAAGGCGCCGTTGATGGCGGGGATCACCAGCGGCACGCTGTCGTCCTCGCGGAAGGCGGAGCTGAAATCCACCACCGCCGCGCCAGCCGCGCGCGCCAGCGGCGCGTACTCGCGCGCCAGCTCGCTGCCGGCCGCGAAGATGGCCAGCGCCACGTTTTCAAAGGCGAAACCGTCGATGGGATGCACGTCCAGCTCCAGATTGCCGTAGGCGGCGGTCTCGCCTTCCTTGTCCGCCGCGTCCACGGCAAAGACCCGGCCAACGGGCAATTGGCGCTGGGCCAGCAGTTCCAGTACCGCCTGGCCCACCAGGCCGGTGGCGCCGACTACGGCGAGCTGAATAGAGTTCGACATCGCTTTACTTTCTCAATCAATCATTGCAAACAGAATACCGCACGCAAAAAAGGGCACCTCAGTGCCCTTTTCAACTAGGCCGCGCGTTTGACGCGCGGCTCGGCAGTAGGTGCTCGCCAAGGCGAGCCCCAGGCTGCCGCCATTCTACCCTGTCAGCGCTCGATCAGGATACGCAACATGCGACGCAGCGGTTCGGCCGCGCCCCACAGCAGTTGGTCGCCCACGGTGAAGGCGGACAGGTATTCGCCGCCCATCGCCATCTTGCGCAGGCGGCCCACCGGCGTGGCCAGCGTGCCGGTCACCGCCGCCGGGGTCAGCTCGGCCATCGAGGCCTCGCGGGTATTGAGCACCACTTTGGCCCAGGGATTGGCGGCGGCCAGCATGGCTTCGATCTCGTCCAGCGGCACATCGCGCTTGAGCTTGATGGTCAAGGCCTGGCTGTGGCAACGCATCGCGCCCACGCGCACGCACAAGCCGTCCACCGGCACCGGGTTGGCGGAGCGGCCCAGGATCTTGTTGGTTTCCACGCCGCCCTTCCATTCTTCTTTGGATTGGCCGTTGCCCAGGTCCTTGTCTATCCAAGGGATCAGGCTGCCGGCCAGCGGCACGCCGAAGTTCCGGCAGGGGAAATCGTCCGCGCGCAGGAAGTCCGACACTTTGCGGTCGATGTCCAGAATGGCGGACGCCGGGTCCGCCAGCAGGCCGGACACCTGGGCATTGATCGCGCCCATGCCGGACAGCAGTTCGCGCATATTCTGCGCGCCGGCGCCGGAGGCGGCCTGATAGGTCATGGAGGTGGCCCACTCCACCAGATCGTTCTGGAACAGGCCGCCCAGCGCCATCAGCATCAGCGACACGGTACAGTTGCCGCCGACGTAATCCTTGACGCCGCGCGCCAGGCCCTGCTCGATCACCGCTTTATTGACCGGGTCCAGGATAATGATGGCATTGTCTTCCATGCGCAGCGCGGAAGCCGCGTCCACCCAGTAACCGTTCCAGCCGGCGGCGCGCAGCTGCGGATAGACTTCATTGGTGTAATCACCGCCCTGGCAGGTGACGATCACGTCCATGGTCTTGAGTTCGGCGATGTCCTTCGCGTCTTTCAGCGTCGGGGCGTCGCGGCCGATGTCGGGGGCTTTGCCGCCCACATTGGAGGTGGTGAAGAACACCGGCTCGGCGATCACCGCAAAATCGTTCTCTTCGCGCATGCGCTGCATCAGCACGGAACCCACCATGCCGCGCCAGCCAACAAAACCTACTCTCACTGGGTCTCTCCTGGTATCTGTCTGTCAAATCGTCGCGCCCGCCTGTGCGGCGGGCGGCTGTAATGTTGTCACCCCATTGTGCAGCGCGATAAAGCGTCAGGCAATGGGGTATTTCGTTTTTATTGTATTCAAATCAGAACAGACGGTTCGCCCGGCGCAAGCCGGGCGGACCACTGCCATTTACAGCGCCGACACCACCGCATCCCCCATCGCCGAGCAGCTGACCTTCTCGCAGCCGGCCTCGTAGATGTCGGCGGTGCGCAGGCCGCGCGCCAGCACGGTTTTCACCGCATTTTCCACCCGCTGCGCCGCGTCTTCCAGGCCGAAGGTGTAGCGCAGCATCATCGCCGCGGACAGGATGGTGGCCAGCGGATTGGCCAGATTCTGCCCGGCGATGTCCGGCGCCGAGCCGTGCGAGGGCTCGTACAGGCCCTTGTTGTTTTCGTCCAGCGAGGCCGACGGCAACATGCCGATGGAGCCGGTCAGCATCGAAGCCTCGTCCGACAGGATGTCGCCGAAGATATTGCCGGTCACCATCACGTCGAACTGCTTGGGATTGCGCACCAGCTGCATCGCCGCGTTGTCCACGTACATATGGGACAACTCCACCTGCGGATACTCCTTGGCCACGTCTATCATCACCTCTTTCCAGAACTCAGTGGTTTCCAGCACATTGGCCTTGTCCACCGAGCACAAGCGCTTGTCGCGCTTCATCGCGATGCCGAAGGCGACATGGGCGATGCGGCGCACCTCGCCCTCGCTGTAGCGCATGGTGTTGTAGGCCTCGCGCTCGCCCAGCTCGTTGACGGCGATGCCGCGCGGCTGGCCAAAGTAAATGTCGCCGGTCAGCTCCCGCACAATCATGATGTCCAGGCCGGACACCACTTCCGGCTTCAGCGTGGAGGCGTTGGCCAGTTCCGGATACAGGATGGCCGGGCGCAGGTTGGCGAACAGGTTCAAATCCTTGCGGATGGCCAGCAGGCCGCGCTCCGGCCGCAGCGGACGCTCCAGCTTGTCGTAGGCCGGGCCGCCCACCGCGCCCAGCAGCACCGCGTCGGATTCGCGGCACAGCTTCTGGGTGAACTCCGGATACGGCTGGCCGAAGGCGTCGTAGCCGGCGCCGCCCAGCGGGGCCTGCTCGGTTTCGATCGGCAGGCCGTCCTTGCGCAATACTTCCAGCACGCGCTGAGCCTGAGCGATGATTTCCGGACCGATGCCGTCACCCGGCAGAATGGCGATTTTCATGGTGTTTTCCTTTTCAGTCTTGAGGACCGCGCCGGGTCAGCCGCTCCACCAGCGCCCGCTCGCAACATTTGAATACGATATAAGCCGCCATCGCGGCATAGCCGGACGCCAGCAGTTCCAGCAATTGGCGCAACGCGCCGTCCATCGCCGCCTGCCAGCCGGCGTCCAGCCACAGCTTGAAATTCAATTGCAACAACAGGGCCAGATTGACCGTGCCCGCGCCGAACACCAGAAAGCTCAAGCCCAGCAGCGCGAAGGCCCAGCAGGGATGGCGGTGCAGCCAGGCCATCGCGCCGCGACGGCCGTCGCCGCGGGCGGCGTTCATGTTCTGGCCCACAACACCATCACGTCGGCGCTGAAACTGCCGTCCGCCTCGATGGCGAAATAATCGCGCACCTCCCGGCCCATGCGCTGCTGCAGCAGGCGGATGGCCGCGGCCATCTCCGGCGGCGTGCGCATGCGCGCGGTCCAGGCGTCGAAGGCCAGCCTCAGCCGCTGGCGGCGCAGGCTGTCCACCGCGAAACCGGCCTCGGCCAGCATCGCCAGCCATTCTCCGGCGCTGTAATCGCGCACGTGGCTGGAATCCCGCAGCACCTCCACCGCCTGCAGATGCGTGTCCAGCAAGGGCTGCCCTGGAGACATCACGTCGATCAGCGCCAACCGGCCGCCCGGCTTCAGCACTCGCCGCGCCTCGCGCAGCGCCAGGCCCACATCGCCCCAGTGATGGGCGGAATAGCGGCTGAACACCAGATCGAAATCGCCGTCGGCAAAAGGCAGCCGCTCCGCCGCGCCCTGGCGCGTGCTCAGATTGTCCAGGCCGCGCCGGGCCGCTTCCGCCGCCACCACCTCCAACATGGCGGCCGACAAATCGTAAGCCACCACCTCCCGCGCCGCCTCCGCCACCTGAAAGCCCACATGGCCGGCGCCGCAGCCCAGGTCCAGCACCCGCGCCGCGCCATGCTCCGCCGCCGCTTGGCGCAGCTCGGCGAACTCCGCGCCTTCCGCATGCACCTGGCTGCTCAGATAGGCGGCGGCCTGGCCGCCGAACTGCTGCTCCACGTGCTGCTTATGCGCGTGGCCGCCCTGCTGTAGCGCGCTCATCGCCGGCCGCCGTTCAGGCGAACAGCCACGGCTGCTCGCCGCGGCGCTTGGCTTCAAAAGCCTTGATTTCGTCCGCGTGCCGCAAGGTCAGGCCAATCTCGTCCAGGCCGCCCAGCAGGCAGTGCTTGCGGTGCTCGGTGATGTCGAAGGAGAACACCTGCCCGGCCGGCGTGCTCACCGTCTGCGCCGCCAGGTCCACGGTCAGTTGATAGCCTTCGGCGGCCGCGCATTCGCGGAACAGCCGATCCACCGCGTCCGCCGCCAGCACGATGGGCAGCAGACCGTTCTTGTAGCAATTGTTGAAGAAGATGTCGGCGAAACTGGGCGCGATCACCACGCGGAAGCCCTGGTCGTCCAGCGCCCACGGCGCGTGCTCGCGGCTGGAGCCGCAGCCGAAATTCTCGCGCGCCAGCAACACCTGCGCGCCCTGATAGCGCGGCAGGTTGAGCACGAAGTCCGGGTTCAGCGGCCGCTTGCTGTTGTCCATCCCCGGCTCGCCGTGATCCAGGTAACGCCATTCGTCGAACAGATTGGGACCGAAGCCCGAGCGCTTGATGGATTTCAAGAACTGCTTGGGAATGATGGCGTCGGTATCCACATTGGCGCGGTCCAAGGGACAGGCCAAACCGGTCAGGGTGGTAAATGCTTTCATCGTCAATGCCGTTTCCGGGCGCTAGCGCCCGCCTTCATTTAGAGAGTGCGAGGAGACAACCGCCCCGGCGGACGCCGGGGGCGGGCCGCCGCATCACATTTTGTTGGACACGTCCTTGGCGGCGTTTTCAATCGCCTGCCCGCCCTTGGACACGTCCTGGCCCACGCCCTTCACCGTATTGCAAGCGCTCAGGGTCAGCGCGGCCAGTACCAACAACAGCAGTTTTTGCATGATTCTCTCCTTGGAACGGTTACAACGAACGCACATCGACGAAATGACCGGTGACGGCGGCGGCCGCCGCCATCGCCGGGCTGACCAGATGCGTGCGGCCGCCCTGCCCCTGACGGCCCTCGAAATTGCGGTTGGACGTGGACGCGCAACGTTCGCCCGGCAACAGGCGGTCCGCGTTCATCGCCAGGCACATGGAGCAGCCCGGCTCGCGCCACTCGAAGCCGGCGGCCAGGAACACCTGGTCCAGACCCTCGGCCTCCGCCTGCGCCTTTACCAGGCCGGAGCCCGGCACCACCAGCACCTGCTTCACATTGGCGGCCTTGTGGCGGCCCTTGGCCACGCTGGCGGCCTCGCGCAAATCCTCGATGCGGCTATTGGTACAGGAACCGATGAAGACGATGTCCACCGCGATGTCGTGGATGGGGGTGTTGGCCTGCAAACCCATATAGCTGAGCGCGCGCTCAATGCCGCTTTTCTTCACCGGATCGCTTTCCCGCGCCGGGTCCGGCACCGCGCCGTCGATATCCACCACCATCTCCGGCGAAGTGCCCCAGGTCACTTGCGGCAGAATGTCCTCGGCGCGCAGCACCACTTCCGCGTCGAATACGGCTCCCGGATCGGAACGCAAAGTGCGCCAATACGCCACCGCCTGCTCCCACTGCTCGCCTTTAGGCGCAAACGGCCGGCCTTTTACATAATCGATGGTCTTCTGGTCCGCCGCCACCATGCCCGAACGCGCGCCGGCCTCGATCGCCATATTGCACAAGCTCATGCGGCCTTCCATCGACAAGCTCTCGATGGCCTCGCCGGCGAACTCGATCGCATAGCCGGTGCCGCCGGCGGTGCCGATCTTGCCGATGATGGCCAACGCCACATCCTTGCCGGTGATGCCGTGGCCCAGCTTGCCGTCCACCCGCACCAGCATATTCTTGGATTTCTTGGCCACCAGACACTGCGTGGCCATCACATGCTCCACCTCGGAGGTGCCGATGCCATGCGCCAGCGCGGCGAAAGCGCCGTGGGTGGACGTGTGGCTGTCGCCGCACACCACCGTCATGCCCGGCAGCGTGGCGCCCTGCTCCGGCCCCATCACGTGGACGATGCCCTGGCCCTTGTCCTTGAACGGGAAGTACGCCAGCGCGCCGAAGGCCTTGATATTGGCGTCCAGCGTTTCCACCTGCTGGCGCGAGATCGGGTCCTTGATGCCCTCGTCCCAATGATCGGTGGGCGTGTTGTGGTCCGCGGTGGACACCACCGAATCCACGCGCCACAGCGGGCGGCCCGCCAGCTTCAGCCCCTCGAACGCCTGCGGGCTGGTCACCTCGTGCACCAGGTGGCGGTCGATGTACAGCAAGGCCGTGCCGTCCGCCTCCTGGCGCACCACGTGGCTGTTCCATAATTTGTCGTACAAGGTCTGTGCGGTCATGGTGTTTGCTCGAATCCGGTTATTCAACTTGAGACTGCCGCCGGCGCCGCGGGTTTCCGCGCGCCGGGCACAAGGCTCTGCTCCGTGGACTTATCTTGGAGCCAAACTTTCCCGGCAACAAGCCAGTTGCTTATACTAGTAGCGATACTAATACCCAGAGCCCTACGCCCATGACCGCCAGCAAAGACAGCGCGCCGCTGGGCCAATTCATCCGCGCCCACCGCGAGCGCCTGAGCCCGGAACAAGCCGGCCTGCCGCCCGGCCAGCGCCGCCGCGCCAAAGGCCTGCGCCGCGAAGAAGTGGCTGCGCTGTGCGACATCAGCACCACCTGGCTGACCTGGATAGAACAAGGCCGCACCCAATCCGTGTCCGCGCCCACCCTGGCCCGGCTGGCCGAGGCGCTGCGCCTGACCGCCGCCGAGCGCGACTACCTGTTCAATCTGGCAGGCCTCAAAGACCCGGAACCGGAATGGCGCGGCCCGTCCGAACAGGCCAAGGCGCTGTTAAAGCAGGCCACCGCCCATATCGATTCCCCCGCCTACGTGCTGGACGCCGAATGGCGCGCCGTGGCCTGGAACCCGCCGGCCCAAAGGCTGTTCCGGGACTGGCTGGGCCGGCCGGACGCCAGCCGCAGCCTGCTGGACTTCATCTTCCTGGCCCCGGAAGCGCGCAGCTTCATCGACCAATGGGCGGAGCGTGCCGGCCGCATCGTCGCAGAACTGCGCGCCGATCTCAGCCCGCGGCTGAATCAGCCCGCCATGGCCGCGATGATTGCGGCGCTGGAGGCGAAAAGCCCGGAATTCCGCCAATACTGGCAACAGCAGGACGTGCAAGGCCGCGAAGGCGGCAGCCGCGTGTTCCACCACCCCAGCGCCGGCCGCATCGAGCACCAGCAAATCACCCTCAAACTGGCCCAGGCGCCGGAGTACAAGCTGGTGATGCTGCTCTGAGCGCATGCCGGGGACATGACCAATTCTTTATATTGAGCTTTCCCGGGCTTGGGCACACTGCGCCGCATCCCAACCACGGCGGCGGCGCACGCCACCGCCCTTGCTCAGGAACGCCCAATGAAAATAAGCAACGACATGCCCAGCCGCATCCACCCCCGTGGCTGCGCCGATCCGGACACCCCGCCGCAAACCGCGCTGGCCGCGGACATCCGCAGCGCGGTCAATAATAGCGAACGCCCGTCCAGCGTCGGCCGCGCCAGCCCGCGCGGCGCGCAGCCGGCCGAAGCGCTGCGCCGCCTGGCCCCGGACACCCTGCAAGCCGCTCTGGCGCAATCGCAACGCCAGTTCAGCCTGTGGCTGGCCGGCCGGACGCAGGAAGACGCCCACAACCTGCTGCGCAACTACTACACCTCCATGCTGCACGACCATATCGACAGCAGCGCCGAAGCCACCGTCAAGCAATGCCTGCCCCAGGCGCCCAGCAGCCGCTTGGCGGAACAGGCCAAGCACTACCGTGCCTTCATCATAGACAGCGCCGCCGCGCGCTTCCCCAGCCAGGCGGAATACTTCCGCAAGCAAGCCGGCCCCAGCCTGCTCAACAACCACCTCAGGGCCATCAGCACCAAGACCGGGCTGAACGACAAAAACCCGCAACACCAGGCGGCGCTGAAACAACTGGTCGAACACTGCACCGTCCAGCTCTCCAACAGCCTGCAACAGCTCAGCCCGCTGACGCTGCGCGACACCCTGGAACAAGCCCGCTGCGACTACCTGCGCAGCCACGCGCCCGAGCACGCCATGTCCGAACACGCCGCGCCCAAGCCGGAACAGGACCGCCTCGCCCCGCTAGCGCAGGCCGAAGCACTCCTCCGACGCGGCAAGGGCAAGCGGTTCCAGTCTCACCGCGATTCGCGCCAGATCAACTTCAGACGGATGACCGGCTCCGCGGCTTAAGCGCAGCCCAGAACCTGTTCAAAGTGCGGCACTCACCGTCTCAGAGCCAGTTCAAAGTCTCGCGAGCAAGAGCGAGACAAGGCGAAAACAACAGAGAAAGCGGAATGTACATACGGTACATGAGCATTTCGA
Source organism: Chromobacterium sp. Panama (assembly GCF_003052555.1). Taxonomy (NCBI): domain Bacteria; kingdom Pseudomonadati; phylum Pseudomonadota; class Betaproteobacteria; order Neisseriales; family Chromobacteriaceae; genus Chromobacterium; species Chromobacterium sp. Panama. The sequence continues at coordinate 1,364,166 of NZ_QARX01000001.1, read as the reverse complement.
AGGTGTTTTCAACGCCGTATCGCCGAAGCGCGGCAGACTATGGACAGGTTCTCACGACGCGCAGCGGGCTTTGAACAGGTGACCCAAACCGCGTTCACGATCCGCCCAAGGCCCGCAACATCGCCGGCCGTTGGGCCTTGGGCAGCTTGGCCACATAGTCCCGCGCCGACTGATCGTATTTGTCCCTGTCCTCCAGCGAGGCTCCGTGCTTGAGCAGATCGGCCACCAGCTGCGGCGCGCCGCTCAACACCGCCGCCATCAGCAGCGACATCTGCGAAAAGCGCGTCGATACATTCACATCCGCGCCATGCTCCAGCAGCAGCTTCGCCGCCGGCGCATTGCGCGCCTCCGCCGCGTAGAACAGCGGCGTCTTGCCGTCGTAGACATCCGCGTTCACATCCGCGCCGGCCGCCAACAAGGCCGCCACCGCCGCCGGACGGCCACTCTGGATCGCGTACACCATGGCCGAGCTGGCGCCGTTGTCCAGGCCCTGGTTCAAATCACAATGATGCTGCCGCGCATACTCGACAATCGCCTGCTCCGAACCACGCAGCACCGTCTTCCAGTCCTGCTCCGAGCACGCCGCCGACGCCTGCGCGCAGACCACGACCAGCGCCACGCCGGCCAAGCCTCTCAATCGCATGGTTCCCCTCCCAATTGGCTAAGAACCTGTTCAAAGTCTGCTGCGCTTCAGCGATACGGCGTTAAAAACGAGCTCAAAATGCTCATGTACCACGAGTACATTCCGCTTTTTCGCTCGTTTTCGCCTTGTCTCGCCCTTGCTCGCGAGACTTTGAACAGGCTCTAAAAGCCGCCACTATAAGCGCAAGCCCGCCGCTTGGCATCCCCGCGCCCTTGACCCGGCCGGCCCGCGCCGCCACAATCATCCGCGTGCCGGCCTACATCCGGCACTGGGACTGGAACCCCAAAAACTTCACTCTCAGCGAACGGGCCGCTTTGCGGCCCTTATTGTTCGCTGCTTGAGCACGCCCATATGGCGGGCGCAGGCTGCGGGAACGGCTTCGGCCGTGCCGAGAGGAGAGTGAATCGGTGTTCCAGTCCCGTGGTCTTGCGCCCGCCTCCCGACTGGAACCGAGAAGCGGGGACATCATGCACACTCTCATAGGAGTATTCCTAATGTCCCAAGCACTTCCCCCGCGCCGTCATTACCGGCCTAAGCCTCACGAAACCCAGGCCACGCAACTGCCCTTCGTCCGCTACCTGCCGCAACGCGGTCAGCCCCACCATTGGCAGATGCCCCCCGCCGACGACTATGTCGACGCCTGCGCCTACGGCCGTGAATGCGCTGCCCACCTGGCCCAGTACCTGAAAGACAATCTGGAACGCCACAACAGGGGCCTGCTCGGCAAGATCGCCTACGACATCGACTTCCGCGATCCTCACCATGCCCGCGGCTATTGGGTGGGGTTTTTCAACTACGCGGAGCAGTTGATGGTGCTGGGCGCGCTGCGCTGCGACGTCTTCCAGCACGTGGACAGCGTGCACGCGATGCAGCGCGCGCTAATCGCCAAAACCGAGCTGGAAGGCAAAACGCCCGGCCGCAATAGCTAAGACGTAAAAAAAGCGGTGCGCCGAATTGGCGCGCCGCTTTCATATTCAGACGAAATCGCAGATTTCGGCCTCTAGTTAAGGCCTTCAACTCATGCCACCACCGGGCTTTCCAGCTCCGGCAAGGCGATTTTGTGATCCTTGCTGTATTGGTAGTCGTGGAACACGTGCTCGGCGCTGAGCAGTTGATAGCCGCCGTCTTCGCGCCGGACTGTGGTGTCTTTGAGACGATAGGCGTTGTGGCCGCAGGTCCAGCAATCGAAATTGCGCATCTGCGTGCACAAACAGGTCTTGTCCCACACCTTGATGCGGCGCTCGCCGGGGTGGGCGGCCACTTCGCGGTTATAGGCCTCGATATAGGAACAGCCGCCCTTGGCGTCCAGCAGATAGCCGTAGGCCTCGCAATTGGGCCGGATGCCGTCGCCGATGGCCGGACAGTGCTTGATCATCCGCATCGGATAGCCGGTGGGCGACAGCTGGTTGACTTCGATGTCGTCCTCGTTGGCCTTGAAGTATTCCTGCTGCACCTTCTCCGGCAAGCCGCATTCGCGCGCCACGGTGAAGCGGGTGGCCACCTGCACCGCGCCGGCGCCCATCTCCAGGAAGTTGGTCGCATCGCTGCCGGTGAACACGCCGCCGGCCGGAATCAGCGGGATGTCCAGTTGTTCCGCCCGCAGCCAGTCGCGGATTTCCACGACGATGGCGGCCAGATCGTATTGCGCCCAGTCCATGCCGAAGCCGAGGTGGCCGCCAGCCAGCGGGCCTTCCACCACCACGTAGTCCGGCAAGCGGCTGCTGCGCGCGCTCTTTTTCAGGAAGAGCTGCAGGGCGCGCAGCGAGGAGACGATGATGCCGAGTTTGGCGTCGCGAAAGCGCGGATGGTCTTCCATCAGCGCGAAGGAACCCAGGTGCAGACCGGCGGCCAGGGTGATGCCGTCGATGCCGGCGTCCAGCGCGGCGTGCATGCGCGTGCGCAAGGTTTCCTTGGGCGCGTTCATGGTCAGCTTTTCCATGCAGTTGATGAAGACCAGGCCGTCGCCGCGTTTGGCTTCCATGGTCTTGCCCACATGCATGCGGGTGGCCTCGGCCAGCAGGCCCAAGTCGAACTGCACGACGGATTTGTCGCTGTTCTCGACATTGAATTTGTACTGCTTGAGCTTGTCTTTGACGTATTTGGTGTTGAAGCGGCGGTCGGTCACCGTGGGCACCATGGCGTCGGAAATATGGCCCACGCCGCCCAGCCTGGCCGCTTCCAGCGCCAGCGCCGAGGTGGAGATGTCCACGCCCATGCCGCCTATCATGATGGGCACCAGCTCCTGCTTGCCCAGCCGCAGTCTGAAATCGTCAACGCACTTCATTAAATCAGCCTATCTCTCCTGAATGCTGGCGGGCATTATCCCCCCGCATTGTGGGAAAATCCATTTTTTTAGAGTTTTTGCTCCGAGCTCTCGGCCGGGGCCGAGACCGCCAGGCCGCAATCTGGCCTTTAGCCCGCCCAAGCCACTATGCGCCCGCCAGATTGCAGCCGTGCTACGCGCCTGCCATTGAAAAAGCCGGGAGACCCCGGCTTTTTCCAGCCCGCCGACGCGCGGCGGGCATTGCGCCGGCGCTTACCAAATGCGAATGCGCTCGTCCTGGGGCTTGAACATCTTGTCGCCGGGCTTGACCTCGAAGGTTTCGGCGAAGGCGTCGCTATTGCTCGCCGCGCCGATGGCGCGGAACTCCCCCGGCGAATGCGGATCGGTCACCAAACGCGACAACAAGGCCTCGTCGCGAATCTTGGTGCGCCACACTTGGGCGAAACCGTAGAAGAAACGCTGGTCCCCGCTCATGCCGTCTATCGTCGGCGCGCGCTTGCCGTCCAGGGACAGCAGGTAGGCTTTGTAGGCGATTTGCAGGCCGGCGTTGTCGGCGATGTTCTCCCCCAGCGTCAGTTCGCCGTTGATATGCTTGCCCGGCAAGGGTTCGTAGCCGCTGTACTGCGCCACCAGCTTGCCGGTCAGCAGGTCGAAACGGGCCCGGTCTTCCGCCGTCCACCAATTGCGCATATTGCCGTCGCCGTCGAACTGGCTACCCTGATCGTCGAAACCGTGACTGATTTCATGGCCGATCACCGCGCCGATGCCGCCGTAATTGGCGGCGTCGTCCGCCTTGGCGTCAAAGAACGGCGGCTGCAGAATGGCGGCCGGAAACACGATTTCGTTCAGCGACGGATTGTAGTAGGCGTTGACGGTTTGCGGCGTCATCCCCCACTCCTCGCGGTCCACCGGCTTGCCCAAGCGGGCCAGCATGCGGCGGTATTCGAACATCGAGCCGCGCTTGATATTGCCCACCAGATCGTCCCGCTTGATCTCCAGGCCGCCGTAGTCTCTCCACTTGTTGGGATAGCCTATCTTCAGCATGTATTTGGACAGTTTTTCCTGCGCGGCCTTCTTGGTGGCCGGGCTCATCCAGCTGAGCGTGTCTATGCTCTGGGCGTAGGCCTTCATCAGATTGCCCACCAGCGCTTCCATCTTGGCCTTGGACTCCGGCGGGAAGTAAGCCTGCACATAGAGCTTGCCCAGGGCTTCGCCCAGATTGCCCTCCACCGCCTTCACCCCGCGCTTCCAGCGCGGCTGTTGCTCCAGCGTGCCGGCCAGCGCCTTGCCGTGGAAATCGAAACGGGTTTGCGCCAGGACGCCGTCCAGATAAGGCGCGTAGGCGTCCAGCGTCTGCGCCGTCAGATAATCCTGCCAGTCTTGCAGCGGCAACGCGGCCGCCAGCTTGGCCCAGGCTTCTGCATAGCTGGGCTGATTGACGTTGACGGCGCTGACGCCGCCGGCTTCGGCCGCGTCCAGGAAAGCCTGCCAGTCAAAGCCCGGCGCCCGCTTTTTCAGCTCGGCCACGCTCATCTTGTTGTAAGTCTTTTGCGGGTCCCGGTTCTGCACCTTGCTCCACTGGGCTTCCGCCAGCTTGGTTTCCAGCGCGAACACGCGCTGGGCGCGCTGCTCCGCGTCGGCGTAGCCGCCCAGCTTAAATAGCTTAACCAGATAGGCGCGATAGGCCTGGCGCGCCTTCTCGAAGCGCGCGTCCTTGCCCAGATAGTAGTCGCGGTCCGGCATGCTCAGGCCGTTCTGATACAGGCCGGCCAGGTATTGGCGCGCGTCCTTGGCGTCCGCTTCAACGTAAAAAGCCAAGGGCTGTTGCACGCCCAGGCCCTGCGCCGCGCCCATCCAGGCCGCCAAGGCGCTCTTGTCCTTCAAGGCGGCGATGGCCGTCAGTTCGCCGCGCATCGGCGTCAGGCCCAGCTTGTCCAGCGCGGCCTCGTCCATGAAGCTGTGATACAGATCGCCGATCTTTTGCGCCTCAGCCGACGCCTTCGGCTTGGCGGCGGCCTCCTCTATCAGCTTGCGGCTGCGCTCCAGGCTCAGATCGCGCAATTGCTTGAAAGCGCCGTCATTGTCTTCGGACGCCGGCAACACCGCGTGCTTGACCCAGGCGCCGTTGACCGCGTGATAGATATCGTCTTGCGGACGCACCGCGCTGTCGAAATGCTGTTTGTCGATGCCGGACACGGCGCTGGCTTGCGCTTGCCAAGCCAGCAACAGGCTGGCGGCCATCAGGGCTAACTTCATTTTCATCGGGGTTCCTTTCACTCCATTTCTCTGCGGCCCTGTTTTCCTTGTTTTGGTTCCGGTGAAAATGCCGGGCCGGCTCGCAATTGCGAAATAAAGGCAGCCCGAAGGCTGCCTTTTCCTCACAAAGGGTCAAACATCAATTTCATGACAAAGACAATATATGGATCAAGACAAGTTATATAAAGCGTGCCTTGGCCGGACTCGCGGGCTCACTGCACAAACTGCTCGGAGCCCACGATGCCCAATTTAGTCACCCCCAAACGCTGAGATTCCGCCAGCACCATCGCCACC
>NZ_QARX01000001.1:1287421-1358589 GCF_003052555.1 Chromobacterium sp. Panama | reverse complement strand
GTGATGCTCGTCATGTTTATACCCACAATTGCGGCGACTAGACCGGCCCCTCCCCGCCTTGTGAGCGGGCGGAGCCGGCGCGGCCGCCATTTGCCACTCCGGCCTTCGCGCGAAAGCCGGTTCCTGCGTCCTCCCTCCAGCCGGGGCGGCGCAAGGCCGTCCCGGCATGGCGGAGTTACATCTTGTAGCTGGCCTTCACGAAGTAGGCTCGGCCCACCGCGTCGGTGAAGCGCGGGTCATAGCCCTGGGGCGTGGTTTCGCCCTGATTGCTCCACGGCGGCAGTTGGTCGAACAGGTTCTTGATGCCGGCGGTCACGGTCAGTTGCTTGTTCCAGGCGTAGGATCCGGACAGGTTCCAGGTGGAGTAAGGCTTGACCATGTGGCTGGGGTCGGAATCGGTGTAACCGGACTTGTAAGCCTGGGCCAAGATGCCGCTCCACGAGCCGCGCATCCAGTTCAGCGCCAGATTGTGCTGCCAGCGGAAGGTGGGGCTGCCGTTGACATAGGCGCCCAGATCGCTGTGGTAGTCTCCGCCCTTCTCGTACTGGAAGCTGTGCTTACTGATGTAAGTGCCGTCCAGATTCACCGTGAAATCGCCAACCGAGGTGCGCGGCAGACGGTAGGAGAAACCCAGGTCGACGCCGGCGGCGCTGGTGTTGCCCAGGTTGTCGGTGAGGTCGGTCACGTACAGCAGATTGTTCTTCGAATCCCGGACGAACAAATTGGCGTATTTGCCCGGGTTGGCGAAGATGGTCTGCTCGTTCAGCGAACCGATGGAGTTCTGGATATTGGTCCACCAGAAGTCCACGCTGGTGGTCAGGTCCTTGACCGGCTCCAGCACCATGCCGAAGGAGATGGACGAGGATTTTTCCGGCTGCAGGCTCTTGTTGCCGCCGGTCAGCAGATTTTGCTGCGTCTTGACGCAAGAGGACGAACCGGCGCCCGGCTGCGCCACGCCGCCCGGGCACAATACCGGGTCGGTGTAGTTCTTGGCGGTCAACTGCTGCTGGGCCGGCTGGTTGATGTCGTACAGAGACGGCGCGCGGAAACCGGTGCTGGCCGAGGTGCGCAACAACAATTGCGGCACCGGCTGGTACTTCAGCGAAACCTTGGGATTCACCGAGCTGCCGGAATCGCTGTAGTGGTCGTAACGCACCGCCAGGTTGGCGTCCAGATGCTTGATCACCGGGATGTCCAGTTCGCCGTACAAGGCCTGGGCGCTGCGCTGGCCGCTGCCGTCGTTGGTTTTGGTCAGGCCGGTGCTCAGGGTGTCGGTGGACAGCGCATGGTTGTAGGTATGCTCGATGGTTTCGCGGCGCGCCTCGGCGCCGATGGCCACCGCCAGCATGCCGGCCGGCAGTTGCAGCACTTCCTTGCTGACCTTGAAATCCGCCAGATCGAGTTTGGACTTGGCCTGCTCGATGCGGCCGCTGGACGAGAACGGTTTCCAGGCGGCCGGATCGGAAGTCCCTGGATCGAAGCCGCTGTTCAACGCGTTCTGCAGCTTGCTCTGGCTCAGGTAGCCGCCGTCCAGATCGTGGGTGACCTTGCTTTCCGAGTGGCCGAGGCCGGCGCGGTAGTCCCAACCGGCGATCAAACCCTCCAGATTCATCTGCAAACGCTGGGTGGTGGCGGTGGTGCTGTCCACGCGCGCGCCGGCCGGCACCGAGCGGCCATACACCGGGAACGGGCCGTCCGCCGGGTTCTGACCCGGCGCGGTCGGCGAAGTCACGTCGCCGGAGAACGGCGTCGGCGCCACCCAGGTGGTGTTCTTGGTTTCGGTCACCAGATATTGCAAGGACAGCTCGTGGTCGCCGATGCGGGTGGTGCCCTTGAGCACGCCGGTCTGCTGCTCGACCTCGGGCTGGATGGACGGATACAGCGAATACAGCTGCGAACAAGCGCCGCTGCCGTCCGGCGTCGAATACGGCGGCGCGCAATTGGGCGAGCCGGTAATCAGGTCGCCGCTGGGCAACAGGTAGTTGGGGGGAAAGCTGTTGACGCTGCGCTTGGTGCTGCTGGTGATCTGAGACGCGAAATCACGCTGGGTGGCCATGATCTTGTTGGTCTTGTGATACTCGTAAGCGCCGTAGATATTGAAGCCGTCCTTGCCCAGATCGCCGTAGCCGTAGGACAGGTTGACGCTGCGCTCCTGGCCGCCGGAACGTTGCGGGGACAGAAACTCGCCGCCGATGGACAGGCCCTGCATGGTTTTCTTGGTGATGAAGTTGATCACGCCGCCGATGGCGTCGGTGCCGTAGATGGCGGAAGCGCCGTCGCGCACCACTTCGATGCGGTCTATCACCGTCAGCGGAATGGCGTTGAGGTCGACCGAGGTGCCGTCCATTGGCTGGTTCACGATGCGGCGGCCGTCCAGCAGGATCAAGGTGTACTGGTGACCCAGGCCTCGCAGGCTGGCGTAGGAAGCCCCCCCGGTGGAAGCGCCCACCGCGGCGTTGGCCCCCTGGGAGGACTGGTTGGCGGCCAGGCTGTTGACCACTTGCTCAACCGACGTCATGCCCTGTTTGATCAGGTCGTCGGTCTTGATGATGGTCATCGGGATCGCCTGCTCCTGCTTGATGGAGCGCTTGATGTTGGAGCCGGTGATCTCCACTCGGTCCAGGGTGCCGCTTGCGTCGTCCGCATGGGCCAGAGGCATGGCTCCGGCGCCGAGCATGGCGAGCGCCAGCGCGATTCTCTTCTTGCGATAGTTCATGATTCTCCAATCCCTTGTAAGTTCATCCGGCCACTGACCTCGTCGGGTTTATGGCTCTATTCAGAGCATCGTTGTGCTCATTTTTTGATCTGAACCGAAGGCGATCCGAGTGTGCGAATTAATCATGATCAGCGTCAATAAACTTTTCCGCGGCGGCCCCCCGCCATCTTCAGAGCGAGCAGGCACTATGTTTTAAGCAATGATTCTTAAGGGCTCAAAACCTTTATTAAACAAGCGTCTAACCGGTATTAGAAATCCAATATACAAAAACCCTCATCGCATACTTAGAGCAGAAACTACAAAAAAAAGGCATGCATCTATCCCGTAAGCATGTTGCTTTTTTGCAATTGCGTTAAAAACAGCGCAGCGTAAATACTTCTTATTCTGTGTTTTTAATACTTGTTACATGTAAAAAGCTGGTGGCTGCCATGCATTATTCAGATGCCACTTTCTAAATCTCCTCCGGCAGGCGGCGCGGCCGCGGATTACGCCACGCCGGCCAGCCGGCCGCCCTCGCCCCGCGCGCCGGCCCGGCATGAAGCGCGCTCATGCAAGACCCGCCGCCGGCGCCGCTCTCTCGGGTAAACGGCCCACGCGGCGCGACCGATCCGCCACAGTTCACCCCTGTCCTGATTGCCATTTTCAAAGTTTGTGATTGACCGGCTAAATGATAACGATTATCATTTCCAAAAATTCACCCAGGAGGGATGTCCAATGAATGCCATGCTTGTGGGAGCCGATACCCTCGGCAATATTCCGGATGTGCTGCGCGATTTCGGCATCAACATCCATCGTCACGTCAGCGGCCGCAACAGCTCGCACCAGCGCAAGGTGGACCGCCTGCCGGCCGGCACCGACCTCTTGATTCTGTTCACCGATTTTCTGGGCCACAACGTGATGCGCCATTTCCGCGAACTGGCCTCGGAAAACCAGATCCGCTTCATCGCCTGCCGCCGCTCGGTCTGTGCGCTCAAGCAATCGCTCACCGGAGCCGGCCTCAACGACAGCCAATGCGCCGCCTGCCCGCACCAGTGCGCGGCGGCCAAGAGCGGCGGCGGCAAGCGCAAGCGCTGATTTTTTCTTACCACCCTTGAAGTTAAAAGCCGGCTTGCGCCGGCTTCTTTTTATCCCGCGCCGCGGGCAAGAAAAAACCGGCCAGAAGGCCGGTTTCCCCTTGCGCTTTCAAGTGGCTACTCCCCGCGCCCCGCCTTGCGCGCGGCCTCCCCCAACTGCTTCAGCTGTTGCGAGAAATTGCGGCAATTGCCGCACATGAACAGGTGCACGCGCAGACGCACGTGTTCCCACTGGCTCAAGGGACGATCCTGCGAGGCCGAGATCAAACGGCTGGCCTGACGACAACTCAACTTCATACGCTAGCCTCCCGGCTCCAGCGAATCGAAAAACATTCCCGCAAGCTCATGCGGGCGCGATACAGCAATACGGAACAGTTGGTCGCGCTGATCTCCAGATTCTTACAGATCTCCGCGATCTCCATGCCCATCACCTCGCGCATCACGAACACCATCGCGGTGCGGCGCGGCATCACTTCCGAACACTGCTCGAACACCTCCCAGAACTGGCGCGAGATCAAGGACTGCTCCGGCCCGCTCCAGGCCTTGACCGGCTCGCGCCAGTGGCCGTCCCGGCTGAACAGACCGTCGAAATCGCCGTCGTCGGCCTCGTTCTCCAGCGATTCGAACAGCTTCTCCTTGCCCTTGCGGCGCAAGGCGTCGATCAGCTTGAAGCGCAGGATGGAGGTCAGCCAGGTGCGCAGCGTGGATTTGCCGCTAAAGGAGGCGCGGGACTCCAGCGCCGCCAGCAGCGTTTCCTGCACCGCCTCGTCGGCGGCGTCCTTCTCGCGCAATTGCGCCAGCGCGTAGCGGAACAGATAAGGGCGTTCCGCTTCTATGTCTCGGTCTTCTATCATTCGCTATCCGCTTTCTTAGAGTCTGTTTACGATCTCGCGAGCTAAAGCGAGACGCAGCAGATCGTAAACAGGCTCTTGCCGCTCACTCGCGGCAGAATTCCACCGCCTGATCCAGGCGCTCCACCGCGATCACCCGCAGCCCTTCTATCGGCTGGCGCGGGCTGTTGGCCTGCGGCACGATGGCGCGGGTGAAGCCCAGCTTGGCCGCTTCCTTCAAGCGCTCCTGGCCGCGCGCCACCGGGCGCACCTCGCCGGCCAGGCCCACTTCGCCGAACACCACCAGCTTTTCCGGCAAGGGCTTGTTGCGCAAGGAGGACACCATGGCCAGGATGATGGCCAAATCGGCCGCCGGTTCGTTGATCTTGACCCCGCCCACCGCGTTGAGGAACACGTCCTGATCGAAGCAGGCGACGCCGCCGTGGCGGTGCAGCACCGCCAGCAACATGGCCAGCCGGTTCTGCTCCAGGCCCACGGTCAGGCGCTTGGGCTGGAAGCCGTGACAGTCGTCCACCAAGGCCTGGATTTCCACCAGCAAGGGCCGGCTGCCCTCCTGGGTGACCAGCACGCAGGAGCCGGACACATCGTCGCGGTAAGAGGACAGGAAGATGGCCGAGGGATTGGACACGCCCTTGAGGCCGCGGTCCGTCATCACGAACACGCCCAGCTCGTTGACCGCGCCGAAACGGTTCTTGATCGCGCGTATCATCCGGTAATTGGAGTGGGAATCGCCCTCGAAATACAGCACGGTGTCCACCATGTGCTCCAGCACGCGCGGGCCGGCCAGCGAACCTTCCTTGGTGACGTGTCCCACCAGCAGGATGGTGATGCCGGTCTGCTTGGCCATGCGCGTCAGCTGCGCCGCGCATTCTCGCACCTGGGACACCGAGCCGGGCGCCGAGGTCACTTGGTCGGTGTACAGGGTCTGGATGGAGTCGATCACCGCCACTTCCGGCTGCTCGCGCTTCAGCGTTTCCAGGATGGTTTCCAGCCGGATTTCCGCCAGCAGGTTGACGCGCTCGGTGGCCACCGCCAAACGGGTGGCGCGCAGCGCGATCTGCTGCGGCGATTCCTCGCCGGACACATAGAGCACTTTGCGGCGCGCGCCGATTTCGGACAGCGCTTGCAGCAATAACGTGGATTTGCCGATGCCGGGATCGCCGCCGATCAGGATCACCGCGCCGCGCACCACGCCGCCGCCCAGCACCCGGTCCAGCTCGTCGATGCCGGACGGGTCGCGCGGCACTTCCTCGGTTTGCACATCGGACAGCTTTTGCACCTGGGTGGCGCTGTCGCTCCAGGACTGGAAACGGGCGTTGGCCGCCGGCGCGGCCTGCACCGCCTCGGTCAGCGTGTTCCAGGCGTTGCAATGCGGGCATTGGCCCTGCCATTTGGGCGTTTGACCGCCGCACTCGGCGCAACTGAATACGGTTTTGATTTTTGCCATCAGGACAACGGAAAGAAGTGGGCGGGCTCAGCCGTGCGAACCAGGCGCAGGGCTGTTCTTATTGAGTTCATTGATGATGTTGAGCAGGCGTTTCTGCTCCGGCTCCGCGCCGGAGGCGGCCTTGGATTTTTCCCCGCCTTCGCCGGCGGGCTTGTTGCGGATGGCCGCCAGCACCGCCTCCACTTGAGGATCGGTGCGCGCGGCGCGTTCGGCTTCTTCGTTGCTCAGCGGCCTGGGGCCGGAGGGAGAGGTGTTGGCGCTGGATTTTTCCGCCGGCGCGGACGCGGCGCCGTGGCCGCTGGCGGTGGGCGCCGGCATGCCGGCGGAGGCGGACGCTTCCCGGGGCGGCTCCATGGTGTCCAGCTTGTTCTTGGCCATGTACTCGTTCATCTCGCGCCAGCCGGCGTAAATCGCCGCCTTGTCGGCTTCGGGATTGCGCAGATAGCACTCTTCCAGCGAACGGCCGGTCTGACGGCAGGCAGCGCCTATCGCCTTATTGGCGTCCTTGGTCAAGCCGGTGACGTTGCCCACCCAGTTGCAGCCGGTCAACGCCAGCAACAGCGGCAACCATAGCCATCGCCCTATGCTCATGCCTCCCCCTTCCCCTCAAGCGCGCCGGGCGCGCAAATCCAGTTCCACGATCTCGCCGGTGCGGCCCTGGCTGGCGGGCCCCAGCCAGTACAGCAAATGCGGCATCAGTTCGGACAGATTGCCGCGTTCGGACTTGTCCTCGCCCGGGTGGGTGCGGTTGCGCTGCGGCGAATTCACCGGCCCCGGGATCAGCTGGTTGACGCGCAACTGCGGGTAAACGTCCCATTCATTGGCCGCCACCTGGGTCAGGTAGTTGAGGCCGGCCTTGGATGCGCCGAAACCGCCCCAGTACGGCGCCGGGTGCAAGCCGTGGGTTTCGCCGACGAACAGCACCGCCGCGTCCGGCGAATCCTTCAACAGCGGCAGACAGGCTCGGGTCAGTGCGAACGGCGCCACGGTATTGATCCGGTACTGGTCCATCCATTCTTCCACCGTCTGATTGGACAGCGGCGACAGCGCGTAAAAATGCGAGGCGCAGTGCAGAATGCCGTCCAGGCGGCCCAGCTCGCGCTTGATCATCATCGCCAGATTGTTGAAATCGCCCTCCGCCGCCTTCAGCAGGTCCAGCGGCACCGCCGCCGGCTCCGGCCCTCCGGCGGCCGCTATTTCATCGTAGACCTTCTCCAGGCCTTTGACGCTGCGCGCCAGCAACACCACGGTGGCGCCGTGACGCGCCAACGTCAGCGCGGCCTCGCGGCCTATGCCCTGGGAGGCGCCGGTAATCAGCACCACGCGGTCCTTGAATGCGTTAGAGGCGATATCTGTCGTCATTTTTTTTCGCTATCTTGTAATCAGGGCCATCGGCGGCGCGCCCCTGCGGCCGCCGGATGGCTCACAGTCTTCCAATCACCGCGCGGGCGGCTGCGACGCCGCTTCGGACGGCCCCCTCCAAAGTGGCAGGATAATCAGCATGCGTCCAATCTCCCGCCAAATAAAGCGATTGTACCGGGCTTGGCTGCGCCGGTCGCCTCATATCGACCAAACTGGCAAAAGTGGCCCGCCGCTCCGCCAGCACCCGGAAATCAAGCCGCCGGCCGGCGCGCGGATCAAGCCGGCGCACGTCGGCCTCCACCAAAGCAGCCAGTTTCTCTTGCGCAAGCGCGTCCAGATGCTGCGGCGCGCTCATCACCGCGGCCACCCAGCCGGTCTCGCCCATCAGCGCGCCGCGGTCGAACAGCCAGTCGCCGACGCCGCCGCTACAGGCGCACATCGGCGCCGGCAAACGGACCGCGCCTTCAAACTGCAGGTAGACGGTGTAGATGGGCCAATAACGATAAGCATCGGTCAGCTGGCGCAGCGCTGGATCCGCCGTCAGTTCCGCCGCGTGATACGGCGCCACCGCCAGCACGGCGGCGTCGAAGCGCTCGCCGTCCACGCTCACCCCCGTTGAATCCGCCGCCACGCCGCGCACGCGCCGGCCGGCGCGCAGATCCGCGCCGCGCGCCGCCAGCCAGCGCCAAGCCGGCTCCGGGAACAGGGCGGACAAGTCCACTTTGGGCAGCAAGAGATCGCTGGCGGCGCGCTCCGCGCCCAGGCTGTCGCGCAGCACCGCGGCCAGCACCCGCATCGACGCCTGCTCCGGCGGCGTGTTGAGGCCGGACAACACCAGCGGCCGCCAGAATTCGCGGATCAGCGTTTCGGACTGACCTTGCTCCAGCAGCCATTGCGTCACCGCGCAGTCCGGCTCCACCCGCCAGCCCTGCCCTTTCAAACGCTGCAAGGCCAGCGCCAGCCGCGCCTTGTCGCGCCAGCTTATGCCGCGCGCCGTCAGCAGGCCGGCCGCCAGATGCAAGGGCGCCGGCAGCCGCGGGCAGCTCAGGCTGATGCCGCCCTGGCGCTGCCAGTTCATCGGCAGGCGCAGCAAGGCCCGGCTCTCGTCCACGCCCACCGCGGCCATCAGCCGCAGGCATTCGCGATACGCGCCGATCAGGATGTGCTGGCCGTTGTCCAGCCGGCTGCCGGGCACGCCGATGCGGCGCGCGCGGCCGCCCGGCTCGCGGCCGGCCTCGAACACGGTCAGCTCCGCCCGCCCGGCCAGCTCCACCGCGGCGGCGAGGCCGGCCCAGCCGGCGCCGATCACGGCGACGCGCGGCCTGCTCATGCGCGGCTCACGGCCGGTAGCCGAAAGTCCAGGTTTTCCATGCCAGCCACAGCTTGCGGATGGGCGTCAGCGACAGCCGCTGATTGAGCACCTTGGCCGGGCCGTCCAGCTTGATCTCCTCCAGCGTGGCGCGGTAGATCGCGGCCATCAGCAGGCCGGGGCGCTGAGACTTGCGGTCCGCCGCCGGCAGCATTTCCCAGGCCTGGCGGTAGTATTGCTGCGCGCGCTCGATCTGGAATTCCATCAAGTCCTTGAAGGCCGGGCTTTCCTCGTAGTGCAGAATGTCCATCGCCGGGCAATTGAAGCGCTGCAACTCCTCCATCGGCAGATAGATGCGGTCGCGGCGCGCGTCCTCGCCCACGTCCCGGATGATGTTGGTCAGCTGGAAGGCGATGCCCAACTCGTGCGCGTACTCCAGCGTCTTCTCGTCGCCGTAGCCGAAGATGCGCGCCGCCAGTTGCCCCACCACGCCGGCCACGCGGTGGCAGTACAGCAGCAGGTCCTGGAAACGCTGGTAGCGCACCATGCTCAGGTCCATGGCCATGCCATCTATGATTTCTTCCAGCTCGCTCTGCGGCAGGCCGAAAGCCCGCGCGTGCGGCTGCAGCGCCTGCATCACCGGGTGTTCCGGCGCGCCCTGGTAGAGCTTGGCGATTTCGCCGCGCCACCAGGCCAGCTTGGCGCTGGCCACGCCGGGGTCGTGGCATTCGTCCACCACGTCGTCCACCTCGCGGCAGAAGGCGTACAGCGCGGTGATCGCGCGGCGGCGCGACTCCGGCAAGAAGCGGAAGCTGTAATAGAAGCTGGAGCCGCTGGCGGCGGCCTTGTCTTCGCAATACTGATCAGGCGTCACGCGCCACTCCTGTCCAAGCGGCGGCCGCGGCGGGCCGCCGTCCTTCAATCATATTCATCGTCGTCGCGCCGCGGCGCTCACTTGGCGCGCGCCGCGCGCCACAGCATGTAAATCCAGTCGCGCCATCCCAGCACCGGACGGCGGCGGAACACATCGCCGCCGGAGTCGTGCAGCTTTTTCAGTATCCGTTCGCCGCCCAGGATGATCAGCCTCAGTTCCAGCCCCATCCGGCCCTTCAACACTTTGCCCAGCGGCGCGCCGGCCTGCAACATCTTGCGCGCGCGCTCAATCTGGGCGCGCATCATAGGCTGCCACAGGCCGCCGGCGTCGCGCGCGGCGATCTGCGCCTCGCTCACCCGGAAGCGCTGCAAATCCTCCTGCGGCAGATAAACCCGGCCCTTGCGCCAGTCCAGCTCGACATCCTGCAGGAAATTGATCAGTTGCAAGGCGGTGCAGATGCCGTCCGACATCGCCAGCGAGCGCCTATCGTTCTCGCCGTACAGCCCCAGCATCAGCCGGCCCACCGGATTGGCGGAGCGGCGGCAGTAATCCGCCAGTTCCGCGTAATCGCGGTAGCGGGTTTTCCCCACGTCCTGACGGAAGGCCGCCAGCAGATCGTGAAACGGCTGCAAGTCCAGGCCGTGCTCGGCGATCGCCGCCGCCAGATTGCGCATCATGGCCGTGTCCGGCGTCTGGCCGGCGCCGATGCGCTCCAGCTCCGCGCCCAGGCGGTCCAGTTCGGCCAGCCTCAGCTCGGGGGCGTCGTCGCCCTCGTCCGCCACGTCGTCGGCGTAACGCGCGAAATGGTAGATGGCGTGCACGGCGCGGCGCATCCTGCGCGGCAGCAGGATGGAGCCCACCGGGAAATTCTCGTAATGCCCAACCGACATCGGCTTGCTTCCTGTTGTATGGCTGGCGAATGGGCGATTATAACCGAGCGCTCCGGACCCTCCTATGCCGGCGGCCGCGCCGCCGCCGGAAAATTATCCAAAAAAAGCGGCGGAGGCTATTTACACGCTCCTGCCGCTGCCATATACTGCGCAGCACTGTGAAACGCAGCCGGTGCGGGGGTATAGCTCAGTTGGGAGAGCGCTTGCATGGCATGCAAGAGGTCAGCGGTTCGATCCCGCTTACCTCCACCAAAAACTGCTTCACAGCGAGACGCCGCCCAGCGCGGCCCGCAGCAAAAGCCGATTCCGAGGAATCGGCTTTTTGCATTGTCCCCGCCCTTTTCCCGCTTGCCTTTTTTTGTTGCGGCGCAAATAACTAAAGCAAGTCCATCCCCTCCCGTCGCGGAGCTTCCGTATGCCGCGTGCCCGCCTGATCTTCCTGCTGCTGTCCCTGTGCGCCTTCGGCGCCGCGGCCGAGCCGCGCCCGGCCAGCCTGCGGCTGTGCACCGAAGACATGGACGCGCCGCCGTGGCGCAGCCAGAACGGCCCCAGCCTGAGCTTGCAGATGCTGAAGTCCGCCGCCCAAAGAAGCAATATCAAGCTGGAAATCCGGGAGATGGCCTGGGTGCGCTGCCTGAACGAGGTGCAGAACAATCAGTTGGACGGCGTCTTCGAGATCAGCTTCAAGCCGGAGCGGCTGCGCATCGGCGTCTATCCGATGAAAGGCGACGCCGCCGACCCGGCGATGCGCATGCATCTGGACAGCTACAGCCTGTACCGGCTGAAAGGCTCGCCGCTGGAATGGGACGGGCAAAGCCTCAGCCACCTGGAAGGCGCCGTCGGCGCGCAGACCGGCTTCTCCGTCATCGCCCAGCTTCAGGCGCTGGGCGCGCAGGTGGACGACAGTTCGCGCAATCCGGAGCAGAACCTGAACAAGCTCCTGGCGCGCCGCATCGGCGCCCTGGCCTTGCCCACGCTGACCGGCGACAGCCTGCTGGCGGGCAATCCGGCCTATAGGGACAGGATAGAAAAAGTGGGGCCGGACCTGGTCGCCAAACCTTACTACCTGATTTTTTCCCACCGCTTCGCGGACGGCCACCCCAAGCTGACCCGCCAATTCTGGGAAGCCATCGCCCAGACGCGGGACACCCCCGAGTACCGCAAGGCGCTGCAAGACGCGCTGCGCCAGCTCAACCGCTGACGCCGCCGTGTTGCGCCCCCGCTATCCCAAATCGGCAAAACGCCGTCCGTCCGCTTGCCCCCAAACGCGAATCTTGCGAGCGTAAGCTCTGGTTCACCACTCGCCCGCCGGGGGAAACATGAGCGTTCGTCTGCCCGCCCACACCGTCGCGCCCGTCCGCGGCGGCGCCTTGATCGCCCTGATCGCCTTCGCCGCCGTCGCGCCGCTGGTGCTGATGACCGCGCCGGCGCTGGCCGGCCAATTGGCCAGCCAGTTCGGCCTGGGGCCGGAACGCATCGGCCGCCTGTTCGCGGTGGAGCTGGGCGCGATGAGCCTGGCGACGCTGCCGGCCTATTTCTGGCTGCCGCGCGTGGACTGGCGGCGCGCCGCCGCCTGCGCCGCCTGGCTGTTCATCGCCGCCAATCTCGCCTCCTGTTTCGCCGCCACTTACGCCGAGCTGCTGCCGCTGCGGCTGCTCAGCGCGCTGGCCGGCGGCTCGCTGATGATTTTATGCCTGTCCACCGCCGCGGCCAGCGCCAATCCCGAACGCGCCTACGGCCTGTGGGTGTGCGGCCAGCTGGCGCTGGGCGCCCTGGGCCTGCTACTGTTTCCGGCCTGGTTCGCCCGTCACGGCGTCGCCGCCTGTTATCTGAGCCTGGCGGCGCTGATGGCCCTCTGCCTGCCGCTGGCCCGCTGTTTTCCGTCCATGGCGGCCCGGCCCGCCGCGCCGTCCGGCGCGGGAGCGACGCCCTGGCGCCCGGCGCTGATCGGGGCGGCCGCCACCTTGTGCTTCTACGTCAGCCTGAGCGGCACCTGGACTTTCATCGGCAGCATCGCCGCCCAGGCGGGGCTGAGCCCGGAGCAAAGCGGAGACTGGCTGGCCCTCGCCACGCTGATGGGCATCGCCGGTTCGGTCTGCGCCGCGGCGATCGGCGGCCGCGGCGCGCGCCGCCGTCTGCTGATCGCCGGCTACGGGCTGATGCTGCTGGCGCTGGCCCTGCTGCTGGGCGCACCGCGCGCCGGCCGCTTCGCCGCGGCGGCGCTCGTCTTCAAATACGCGTGGACCTTCATCCTGCCCTTCATTCTGGCCACGCTGGCCGCTCTGGATCACAGCGGCCGGCTGATGAACACCGTCAATCTGGCGATAGGCGGCGGCCTGGCGCTGGGACCGGCGCTGGCCGGCGAATTGATGGCCGCCCGCGGCCAAAACCCTCAAACCCTGCTGCTCGTCGCCATGGGACTCGCCGCCTTGTCGCTGGCCCTGTTGCTGACGCTGCGGCCCGCAAGCGTCAGGAGTCCGCAATGACCGCCCGCACCGCGTTTTTCTTCGACGAACTCTGCCTGTGGCACAGCGCCGGCCCCCACGCTCAGATCCTGCCGGTGGGCGGCTGGGTGCAACCACCTTCCGGCGGCGGCCACGCCGAATCCCCGGACAGCAAGCGCAGGCTGAAAAGCCTGATGGACGTGTCCGGCCTCGGCGCCCGGCTGCAAGTACGCGGCGCGCCGCCCCTGGACGAGGACGCGCTGCTGCGCGTGCACACGCCCGCCTATCTGCAGCGCTTCAAGGCGCTCAGCGACGCCGGCGGCGGCGAGCTGGGACCGCAGGCGCCGATAGGCCCCGGCAGCTATGAAATCGCCAAACTGTCCGCCGGCCTGGCCTGGGCCGCGGTGAACGCCGTGCTCGCCGGCGAGGCGGACAAGGCCTACGCGCTGTCGCGCCCGCCCGGCCATCATTGCTCGGCGGACGGCGCGATGGGCTTCTGTTTTCTGGCCAACGCCGCCCTCGCCGCGGAGCTGGCCATCGCCCGCCACGGCCTGAGCCGCGTCGCCATCGTCGATTGGGACGTGCACCACGGCAACGGCACCCAGTCCATTTTTTACCGGCGCGGCGACGTGCTGACCCTCTCCCTGCATCAGGACGGCTGTTATCCGCCCGGCTACGGCGGGGCCGAGGACCGCGGCGAGGGCGAGGGCCTGGACGCCAATCTGAACATCCCCTTGCTGCCCGGCGGCGGCCACCAGGCCTATCTGGACGCGATGCGGCTGCTGGTGCTGCCGGCGCTGCGGCGTTTCCGGCCCGAGTTGATCATCGTCGCCTGCGGCTACGACGCCAACGCCGTCGATCCCCTGGCCAGAATGCAGGCGCACAGCGACACCTTCCGCGAGATGACGCGGCAGCTGGCCGACTACGCCGACGCCGAGGCGGGCGGACGGCTGGTCCTGCTGCACGAGGGCGGCTATTCCGAGGCCTACGTGCCCTTTTGCGGCCTGGCCGCGCTGGAGGCGCTGTCCGGCGTCCGCACCGAGGTGCGGGACCCGCTGCTGGAACTGATCATCGCGCAGCAGCCCGGCGCGCCGCTGCGCGAGCTGCAAACGCGCCTGCTGGAAGCGCAGGCCGAGCGGCTCGGGTTTTGAACGCCCGCCCCAAAACGAGCCGAGTCCGCCATTTAGCCATCGATAAGGAGCCGCCCCATGTCCAATCCCACTCCCGAATTCATCCAGGTCGGCGCGCTGGCCGACGGCTTCGCGCCCGACAGCCTGACCCTGCCCCGCTGCGCCGAGCTGGACGGCCGCAGCCTGCGGCTGTGCTTCGACGACGACAGCGCCGCGGACTGCCGGCTGGAGTCCGGCGGCGACGCCCGCGTCGTCCTTGAGCGTCCGGGGCGAGCCTCGGCGCTGGCGGAGATAGACGGCTTCCACGCCAGTTCCTTGCGCGCCGGCGTCTATTTCATCGATTTCCGTCACCAGGGCCCCGCCGCGCAGTCCCTCAGCCTGATCCTGGACCTGGCGCAGCGCCGCTTCACCCTGGTTCTGGGCCGGCTGCCCGACGCCGACGCCGCGCGGATCTGCGCCTTCGACCGGGTGGAACGCCAGATGGAGCTGACCGGCGTGGAAGTCGAATTCCTCCACGGCGCCGTCAACCAGCCCGCCGCCGCGGTCCCGCGGCACCCGCCCAGCCGCGAACTGATCGGCATGCGCAACCGCTACCGCTACAGCCCCACCGAGTGCTACGAGCACATTTACCTGAACGACGGCCTCTACGCCTGGCATTGTCTGGAAGGCGTGGAGCGCGGCCTGGCCGACGTCGACCGCTGCCACTACTACCAAGTGGCGGAGCGGCTGTATTTATTCGTCTGGCGCGAAAAAATCATCCCCACCCTGGGCGTGATCTTGATCGACCTGGAGCAAATGCGCACCGACGGCAAGATCTTCGGCTATCAGGACGAGGATTTCGGCGCCACCCGCAACTTCCGGGTGGGCGCGCAGGCCAGCGTCGTCAACCACACTCGCGGTTAAAGGTCCGCGCCGGCCTCATTCCCTTTCCAGCCGCGCGTAAGCCAGCGTCGGCACATCCACCGCCGTCGCGCCGCCGTCGGCCGTCAGGCAAGCGCCGCTGACCATCGCGGCCTCGTCGGACAATAGAAAGCGGCAGATCGCGGCAATCTCCTCCGGCGTCGCCGGCCGCCGCAAAGGCACGTCGGCGGTCACCCGCCGGTAGGCGGCCTCCAGATCTTCGCCATGGGCCGCCATCAGCGGCCGCATCTCCTCGTCCGCCATCGGCGTGCGCACCCAGCCCGGACACAGGGCGTTGACCCGCACCGCCGGCCCGTAGTCGCGCGCCAGCGACCGGGCCAGGCCCAGCAAGGCGTGCTTGGCCGTCACATAGCCGCAGGCCGCAGGCCCGGCCGCCAGACCGGCGATGGAGGCCAGCAACACCATGCTGCCGCCCTGCCGGATCAGGTCCGGCAGGCAGGCGCGGGCGCTGACGAAGGCGGTGTCCAGATTGGCGCGCATCGCGGCGCGCCAGGCCGCGTCGTCGGTGTCCAGCGCCGCGCCCATGCCCAGGCCGCCGGCGCAGGCGGCCAAGCCGTCCACCCTGCCCCAGCGCGCGCGGATGCGCGCCAGGAAATCCTCCCAGGCCGCGGCGTCGGCGGCGTCGCCGGCCAAGGCCAGACCGCCGGTTTCCTCCGCCAGCGCCAGCAAGGGGCCGGCCCGCCGTCCCACCAGGGCCAGCCGCGCGCCTTCGGCGGCGAAGCGGCGCGCGCAAGCGGCGCCGATGCCGGAGCCCGCGCCGGTGATCACTATGGTTTTATCGCGCAAAGACATCTCAGCCTCCTTGTCGTTCGCCGTCTAAACCCGACGGCATGATGCCGGAGCCCGCGCCGGTGATCACTATGGTTTTATCGCGCAAAGACATCTCAGCCTCCTTGTCGTTCGCCGTCTAAACCCGACGGCATTATGTTAATATATTCATTTAAAGTAAACAGGCCGCCCCCCCTTACCCTCCCGCGACTTTAAACCAAGGAGCCGCCATGGACCCTACGCAGCGTCCCTACCAATACCAACTGCCGCAACGCCTGCTGCGCGCGCGCGAAGCGGTGATGTCCTACTTCCGTCCGGTGCTGAGCCGTCACGGCCTGTCGGAACAGCAATGGCGCGTCCTGCGCCTGCTGGCGGAACGCGGAAACATGGAAGCCGGCGAGATCGCCCAGCGCGCCGGCATCCACCCGCCCAGCCTCAGCGGCATCCTGGCGCGCATGGAAAGGGACGATCTGGTTTACCGCCACCGCGCCCAAGCGGACAACCGTCGCTTGATCGTCACGCCGACGCAGCACGCCAAGACGCTGACCCAGCGCATCATTCCGCTGTCCAACGACTGTTACCGCCAGATCGAAGCCCATTTTTCCCAGGCCAAACTGCAAGCCTTGCTCGCCTTGCTGGATGAGCTGGAAAGCCTGCCCGCGCCGTCTTAGAACCTGTTCAAGAGCGGACCGCCCGCCAGACCTAGCCCCGCCCCGCCTCCGCCGCCAGCAAGACGCGGCGGCAGGCGGCCAGACTGGCCAGCACCGCCAGGCCCTGCACGCCGCGCAGGCCGATGTAGCGCCGCAAGGGCGGCAGCCGGCACGCCACCTCGCTGGCGCCGTAAGGCTCCAGACACAGCAACCAGCCGTCCTGGCCGCCGTGCAGCTCGCAACGCTTGAAGTCCAGCGGCGACAGCGCGGCGCGCACATCCGCGTCGGCGCGCAAGCGCTCCAGCAGCGGCGCCAGCGCCGCGGCGTCGCCGTCCAGCAAATCGACGACGATGCCGCGGCGACGCCAGAAGCCGCCGTGACGCAGGCGGATGCGCGCGCGGCCCGGCGCGCCCGGCACCGTCAGCCGGAACTCGCAAGCCACCATATAGGCCAGCCAGCCCGCCTCCACCCGCTCCCGCGCCGAAAAGCTCCACTCCCCGTGCGGAAAGCGAAAACGCCGCTCCGCCTCCTCTTCGGCCTGGCAATCCAGCTCCGGCCAGTCCAGGCTCAGCCGCGCCAGCGTCGCGCCCGGACGATAGCCGCCCGGCCTGCGCCAGGCCTCAACCAGCCGCGGCCACACGTTCCAGCTCCCGCCGCAAGACTTCGTCCTCGCCCTGGCACTGCGTGTCCAGAATCCGCTCCAGCGGCACCGGCCGGAACGGGTTGACCTTCTGCACCAGCAAGGTCCACAGCAGCGCGTACACCAGGGTCAGGCCCAGCATCCAGCCAAAGGGCAGGTAGATGTCGCGCGCCTGCATGCCGGGCGGGGTGATGAAACAGATCGCCAGCACGATGCCCAGCGCGGAGCCTATCTGCGGCAGCGGAAACCACGGCGAGCGGTAGGCGCGCGGGAAATCCGGCCGCGTCAGCCTCAGCCGCACCACGGACAGCGTCACCAGCAGATAGGCCACGCCCCAGGAACAGACCGCCGCCAGCACCAGGGGCATGATGCGGTCCAGATCGCCCTGGATCAACCAGGCGTGGACACAGGGGATGAGCACCGCCGCCGCGATGCCGCACCACGGCGTGTTGAAACGCGGATGCAGATAGGCGAAGCAGCGCGGCAAGGCGCCATCCTGGGCCATGCCGTACAGGATGCGCGGCAGCGCCGCCATCAGGGTGTTGATCGTCGCCGCGCCGGCCAGCAGCAGGCCGACGCCCAGCCAGATCTTGCCGAAGGGCCCCATCACCCGCTCGGCGAAGGCCGGCAACGCCATCGGCGTGTCCAGCAGCCGCGGGCCGTCCGCATGGGCCGGGTCCAGCGGCGTATTGGCCACCTGCCGCACCATGGCCGCGCCGTACAGCAGCATGGTGACGGCCACGCCGCTGAGCCCCATCTTCAAAGCCCGCGGAATGGCGCGCCCGGAGTCGCGCAGCTCCGGCGCCAGCGGCGTCACCAATTCCGCGCCGACGAACATGAACATCGCCATGCCCACCAGGCTGAGCAGCAGGCCCGGGTCGTCCAGACGCAGCGGCGCGCCGAACCAGCCGCCCAGATCCACCGCCGGCGCGCGCAGCAGGCCGGCCACGCCGAAGACGGTCAGCGTCGCCCACATGCCGAAGGTCAGCGCCACCTCGGCCTTGCCGAACAGGGTCACGCCCAGCGCGTTGAGCGCGCCGAAAACGATGACCAGGCCCACGCCCACCATCCAGGCGCTGCCGCTCTTTTCCAGCATGGTGTTGAGATGGTCGAAATTCACCAGCGCCATGATGCCGGACAGTATGGTCTCGGCGGTGCCGGCGAACACATGCACCAATAGATAGGCCGACAAGGTGCCGGCGATGGCCAGGCCGCGGCCCAGGCCGGCGCTGATGTAGTCGTACACCGCGCCGGAAGTCGGCAGCATCGCCGCCGCTTCGGCGAAAGTGGTGGCCTGCGCCTGCATCATCAAATAGGCGATCAGCATGGCCAGCGCGAAAGTGCCGCCGGCCATGCCGAAGCCGCTGGTGGCGGTCAGTATCACCGGGCTGGCCATCACCACGCCCACCGAGCTGGCCAGCGCCACCGGAAAGCCCACCACGCCGCGGCTCAGGCTGCGGCTCAAACGTTCGCTAACAGACATGGTTCTCCTCCCTCTTCCATCCGCCGCCGCGCCGGCCGCCGCTCTCTGTCTTCCTGGCGGCGTGCCGGCGCGGCCGGCTGTTCCCCGTTCGGGCCGGGCCGTTCAGGCCTCGGCCAGCCCGGCTTCCAAGGCCGACGCGATCACATCGGCGTGCTCGCGCTGCAAAACCAGCGGCGGCGACAGAATGATCTTGCTGCCCACCGGCCGCACCAGCGCGCCGGCCCGGCGCGCGATCTCCGCCACCTTGTCGGCGTAGCCGCTTTGCGGGTCTATCGGCTCCCGGCTGGCCTTGTCCTTGACCAGGTCCAGGGCCAGCATCAGGCCCTTGCCGCGCACCTCGCCCACCGCCGGATAACGCTCGGCCAGCGGCAGCAGCCGCTCCAGCAGGTAGGCGCCCGTTTCCGCCGCCTTAGCCGGCAAGTCTTCCTCCTGCACGATGCGCAGATTGGCGAGAGCGGCGGCGCAGGCCACCGGATGGCCGGCGTAGGTGTAGCCGTGCATGATGACGCCGCCGAAATCGCCGTTGGCGGCGAAGGCGTCCGCCACGCGCTGATTGACCACGGTGGCGCCCAGCGGCAGATAGCCGGAGGAGATGCCCTTGGCCAGGCACATCATGTCCGGCTTCACTCCCCACAGCCGGCTGCCGAACATGGAGCCGGAGCGGCCGAAGCCGGTGACCACCTCGTCGGCGATCAGCAGCACGCCGTGGCGGTCGCACACCTCGCGCACCCGCGGCCAATAACTGGCCGGTGGCACGATGACGCCGCCGGCGCCCTGTATCGGCTCGGCGATGAAAGCCGCCACCGTGTCCGGGCTCTGGAACAGGATCTCGCGCTCCAGCATCCGCGCGCAGATTTCGGCCAGCTCCTCAGGGTCGTCGGTGAAGGGGTTGCGGTAGGGCCACGGGGTCTCCACATGGAAGCAGCCGGGCAGCAGCGGTTCGTAATTGCGGCGGAACACCGTGTTGCCGTTGACCGATCCGCCGCCGAAGTGGGTGCCGTGATAACCCTGCTTCAAGGAGATGAACTTGACCCGGTCCGGCTGGCCCTTGAGCCGCCAGTATTGGCGCGCCAGCTTGAGCGCGGTTTCCACCGCGTCCGAGCCGCCGGAGCTGAACACCACCCGCGCCATGTCTTCCGGCCGCAGCATGTCGATCAGCAGCGCGGACAACTCCTCCGCCCGCGGATGGGAGATGCCGTCGAAAAGCTGGAAATACTCCAGCTCGTCCAGCTGCCGGGCGATGGCCTGCTTGATTTCGGCGCGATTGTGGCCGACGTTGACGTTCCACAGCCCGGCCACGCCGTCCACCAGCTTGACGCCCTGGTCGTCGAACACATGGCAGCCGTCGCCGCGCACGATGCGGATGGGCGGCCGCTCTTTCATTGCGTTGGGATGCAGCATCGGGTGCCAGAAACGGGCCTTGTCGTAGGACATGTCTTTCTCCTGAATCAAAGTGGAAGCGCGTCCGCGCTCAATGGGCGATGCAGACCGATTTGATCTCGGTGAAACTCTCCACCGCGCCCTTGCCGAACTCGCGGCCGAGGCCGGATTCCTTGTAGCCGCCGAAGGGCATGCCCGGGTCCAGCGGTATATGGCTGTTGACCCAGACCGTGCCGGCCTGCAAGCGCGGCACGATGTCCAGCGCCGCCGACAAATCATTGGTCCACACGCTGGCGGCCAGGCCGTAGCGCGTGTCGTTGGCCAGCGCCACCGCCTCGTCCACCTCGTCGAAGGGCATCAGCGCCAGCACCGGGCCGAAGACTTCCTCGCGCGCCACCGGATTGTC
This sequence comes from Chromobacterium sp. Panama, assembly GCF_003052555.1. NCBI lineage: Bacteria > Pseudomonadati > Pseudomonadota > Betaproteobacteria > Neisseriales > Chromobacteriaceae > Chromobacterium > Chromobacterium sp. Panama. The sequence goes on along the minus strand of NZ_QARX01000001.1, from coordinate 1,338,245 downwards.
CGGCGCCAGGTCCGCCATCACCGTGGGTTGCACGAAATAGCCGGGCAAGTCGGCGGCGCCGCCGCCCGTCAGCACGCGGGCGCCGGCGGCGCGGCCGCGCTCGATCAGCCGGCACACCGCCTGCTGACGCCGCTGCGACACCAGCGGGTTGACCTGGGCGTCCAGATCCATGCCCGGCCCCAGCCGCATGCCGGCCACGGCGGCGGACAGCGCCTCGGCGAACAGATTGAACTTGCTGCGGTGCACGTACAGCCGCGAGGCGGCGGCGCAGACCTGGCCCTGATTGAGAAAGCCGCCCAGCAAAGCGCCCCGCACCGCCTGGTCGATGTCGGCATCGCCCAGCACCAGCATCGGGTTCTTGCCGCCCAGCTCCAGCGCCAGCCGGGTCATATTGTCCAGCGCGGCGTGGCCGACGGCCTTGCCCACCTCGGTGGAGCCGGTGAAGCTGACCTTGCCGATCAGCGGATGCCCGGCCAGCGCGCGGCCCGCCGCCTCGCCGCGCCCGGTCACCACATTGAACACGCCCGGCGGCACCCCGGCCTCCAGCGCCAGCTCCGCCAGGCGCAAGGCGCTCAGCGGCGTCTCGCTGGCCGGCTTCAACACCGCCGTGCAGCCGGCCGCCAAGGCCGGCACCGTTTTCCACAAGGCGATCATCAAAGGGAAGTTCCACGGCGCGATGCCGGCGGCCACGCCCACCGGCTCGCGCCGGGTGAAGGCGGTGAAGCGCGCGCCCGGCGGCGCCGGAATCGACACGTCCAGGGTTTCGCCGGTGATCTTGGTGGCCCAGCCCGCCATATAGCGCACGTATTCGATGGAGCCGCCCACCTCGATGGCCCGCGCCAGATGGATGGACTTGCCCTGGTTCAGCGTTTCCAGCTGCGCCAGCTCCTCGGCGTGCGCTTCCAGCACATCCGCCAGCCTCAGCAATACGCGTTCGCGCTCGGCCGGCCGCAGGCCGGACCAGACGCCGGATTCGAAGGCGCGCCGCGCGCTGCCCACCGCCGCGTCCACATCGGCGGCCTCGCCGTCCGCCACGCTGGCGATCACCGCGCCGCTGGCCGGATTGCGCACGTCCTTGCGCCGGCCGGACAAAGCCGCCCGCGGCTTGCCGTCTATCCACAGCCCGTGCTCCCGTTCCAGAAAGGCCCGCACCGAATCCAGCACCGGCACCAGGTTTTGATCCATCCTCGTCTCCTTTTCGATCAAGCTTGCCGCCGCGTAGGCGCGGCCGGCGATGGCCCAATATACCCAGCGCCGCCGCCGCGGCTGATCCCAAATCGGCAAAGCGCGACCCGGCCCTTCTCGTTGCGGCGCAGCATGTCTCCAGATGGAAACATGCAGTAAAAACAATGCTTAAGCGACGCAAAGAGCGCTGGACATTTCGATTTAAATAACATATTAATCATTATGAGATCCAGAGAATGGACCGAGAACAGGCGGACTCCACCCCCACCCACCGGAGAAAGCAGATGATTGCCGCAGCCCGTTGCTTTGACGACGCCCACCTGCACGCCGAGGCCCTGCCCGGCTGGGAGCAGCTATACAGCCAGATCAGCGGCGGCCGCTTCCGCAGCACCTTGAGCCGGGTGCGCACCGCGCGCCTGGATATTTTCCGCGAAAGCTTCAATCAGCGCGTGGTGCAGCAAGGCCGCGCGCCCGGCGGCATGATCCATTTCGCGCTGCCCATCCGCGCGCCGTCGCCGCTGAGCCTGCAGGGCGTCGCCGTGCCCGACGACGCCCTGATGGCGCTGCGCGGCGGCGAGGACTTCGTCCTCCATCTGCCGCCGGGCGCGGACTCCGTCCAGGTGTCGGTGCCTTACGAGGATCTGGCCGAACTGACGCCCGCGCTGTGCCGCCCGCTGCGCGAGGCCCGCGGCAAAACGCCGGTGTTCCCGGCCCGGCCGGCCGCGCTGGCGGCGCTGCGCGCGCTGCTGAACGGCGTGTTCGAACAGGCTTTATTGGACCCGGCGCTGCTGTCCTACGCCGGCAACCAGAAAGTGATCCAGCACCAGTTGCTCAGCCTGCTGCAAGACGCCTTGGCGGACGGCGCGCTGGGCGAGCGCCGCGGCAACCTGACCTTCGCCACCCATTGCGACATCGTCAGGCGCAGCCAGGCGCTGGCGCTGGCCAAGCCGGACGAGCCGGTGACGGTGCTGGAGCTGTGCAGCCGGCTGCGCGTCAGCCGCCGCACGCTGCAAAACAGCTTTCAACTGGTGGCGGACACCACGCCGGTCGATTATCTGCGTTCCATCCGCCTGAACGCGGTGCGCCGGATGCTGCTGAACCCGGCGCGGCCCGGCCACGGCGTGCGCGACGCCGCCGGCGCCTGGGGCTTTTACCACCTGGGCCATTTCGCCGCCGATTACCGCAAGCTGTTCGGCGAGGCCCCGTCGCACACCCGCGGCCGAGCCCTGGCCCATCTGGACGCGCCTCCCGGCGCGCGCGGACTGGAGCCGGTCAACGATCCAGCGGACTAGACGCGAGCTCAGGCCTGACGGCGCGCGCGGTAGTCGCTGGGCGAGCGCCCGGCCATGCGCTGGAAGAAACGGGAAAAATAGGCCGGGTCCTTGAAGCCCAAATCGTAGGCGATGGCGTGCACCGAAGCGGCGGAGTAGATCAGCAGGCGCTTGGCCTCCTGCAACAGCCTATCGTGCGCCAGCCGCTTGGACGGCAGGTCCGCCAGCCGGCGGCACACATCGTTGAGCCGCGCCTCGCTGACCCCCAGCTCGGCCGCGTAGCGGTCCAGGCTCCAGTGTTCGCGGTAATGCGCTTCTATCAAGCCGTTGAAGCGATGGTAGAGCCGCCACTCGTCACGCCGCGGCCCGCGGCGCGGTCCCGGCAGGCCGGACAGCCGCAGCACGTCCACCAGCACCAGCTGGGCCAGGGCTTGCCGCGCCAGCTCCGCGCCCGGCGCCGGCGCCTCGCTCTCCCGCTGCAACTGCGCCAGCCGCTCGGGCAGGCGCCGCGCCATATCGGCCCATTCCGCCGGCACTTCGGCCAGCTCCACGCAGAACGGCGCGCTCAAGGCGTCCGGCCCCGCCTCCTCCAGCCAGCCGCGCGCCAGTTCCTGGCGCAAGGTCAGCACATGGCCGTCGGCCTCCGGCCCGGTGATGAAGGCGTGCGGCACCGTCGGCGGGGTCAGGAACAAGAGCGGGGCGCGCGCCTGGTAATGGTCTTCCTCCAGTTGCAGACGGATGTCGCCGCTGGCGAGATAGTGCAATTGCAAAAAGCGGTCGTGCCGATGCACCGGCATATTGCGGCCGAAGAAGGCCGCCAGCCGGCCAAAGGATTCGCAATGGATGTCGACGGACTCGTAGGGGCTGTCGTAAGCCTTGCCGATGTCGATATTGGGTATGCGCGCGCCCAAACCGCGCGGGATTCTGCTCATCGCCGCCCCTCCCTTGTGACATTTTCGCCATAGTCGGCCGCCCTCGCCCTCCGCTCTCGCCAAAAGGCCGCCGCTCAGGCTTTCGCGCCGGATCGGCGGCCCGGGCCGCCGCCGCGCAAACACGGCTTTTGACGATATTACCCGCAACGCAGCATGGATAAACATTGACAGCGGGCCGCCGTCATCGTTATAAACTTTAACATGTTAATGAATATTTGAACAACGGCGATTCATTCAATAACAAGGAGTTAAGCATGAGTCTGGTCCTAGACGCCGCGACGGAGCGGCCGGCGGCCATCTACGGCGCGGCGCTCAACCACCGTCGTCTGCAGGCGGCGCTGGCGGCGGAATTCGAACAAGCGCCCTATCAGCGCCCGCCGCAAGCGCCGGTCTTGTTCGTCAAACCGCGCAACACCGTCAGCGTCGCCGGCGCGCCCATCCCCTTTCCCGCCGACGCGGACGCCGTCTACGCCGGCGGCGCGCTGGGCGTGCGCATCGGCCGCGACGCCTGCCGCGTCAGCGCGGCCGACGCGCTGTCCCATGTCGGCGGTTATGCGGTGGTCAACGAGGTCAGCCTGGCGGAAACCAGCTTCTACCGCCCGGCGATCCAGGCCAAATGCCGCGACGGCTTCTGCCCCGTCGGCCCGGAAGCCGGCCCCGACGCGATCGACCCGCAACGGGTGCAGGTGCGCACCTATGTCAACGGCGCGCTGGCCGAAACCAACGACAGCGCCGACTGGCTGCGCGGCGTCGCCCAGTTGATCGCCGACGTCAGCCAGTTCCTCACCCTCTACGCCGGCGACCTGCTGATCGTGGCCACGCCGCCGCGCGGCGCGCGGCTGCGGCCGGGCGACGCCGTGGCGGTGGAAATAGACGGCATCGGCCGCCTGGAAAACATCGTCGCGGCCGAGGAGGACATGCAATGAGACACGCCCGCATCCGTTATCAGGGCCGAACCTGGCGCGCGCAGGCCGACGCCGACGGCGCGCTCTTGCTGCCGGACGGCCGCCGCCTGGACGAAACCGAGGCGGAATGGCTGCCGCCCTGCCAGGGCACCCTGTTCGCGCTGGGCCTCAACTACGCCGACCACGCCGCCGAGCTGGATTTCAAGCCGCCCAGCGAACCGCTGGTGTTCCTGAAGACGGCCGCCGCGCTGACCGGCCATCGCCGGCAATCGATGCGGCCGGACAATGTTGAATATATGCATTACGAGTGCGAACTGGTGGCGGTGATCGGCAAGACCGCGCGCAAGGTGAAGCGCGCCCAGGCGATGGACTACGTCGCCGGCTACACCGTGTGCAACGACTACGCGGTGCGCGACTACCTGGAAAACTACTACCGGCCCAATCTGCGGGTGAAAAACCGCGACGGCCTGACCCCGATAGGCCCGTGGCTGGTGGACCGCGACGAGGTGGCGGACCCGCACAGCCTGGAGCTGGCCACCTATGTCAACGGCCGCCGCGTCCAAAGCGGCAATACCCGCGACATGGTGTTCGACATCCCCCATCTGATCGAATACCTGTCCGCCTTCATGACGCTGCAAGCGGGCGACATGATCGCCACCGGCACCCCGCAAGGGCTGTCCGACGTGCGCCCCGGCGACGAAGTCGTCGTAGAGGTCGAGGGCGTCGGACGGCTGCTCAACCAGATCATCAGCGAAGCGGACTGGCTCGCGCGCCGGAACGCGGAAAAGGAAACCCCATGATCAAACACTGGATAGACGGCCGCGAAGTGGCCAGCCAAGACAGCTTCGTCAACTACAACCCGGCCACCGGCGAAGCGCTGGGCGAAGTGGCGGCCGGCGGCGCCGAGGAAATCAATCTGGCGGTGGCCGCCGCCAAGGCGGCTTTTCCCAAGTGGGCGGCCACCCCGGCCAAGGAGCGCGCGCGGCTGATGCGCCGGCTGGGCGAATTGATCCAGCGCGATGTGCCGCGGCTGGCGGAACTGGAAACGCTGGACACCGGCCTGCCCATCCACCAGACCCGCAATGTGCTGATCCCGCGCGCCTCGCACAACTTCGACTTTTTCGCCGAAGTCTGCACCCGGATGAACGGCCACAGCTACCCGGTGGACGAGCAGATGCTCAACTACACGCTGTACCAGCCGGTGGGCGTGTGCGCGCTGGTGTCGCCGTGGAACGTGCCCTTCATGACCGCCACCTGGAAGACCGCGCCCTGCCTGGCGCTGGGCAATACCGCGGTGCTGAAGATGTCCGAGCTGTCGCCGCTGACCGCCAACGAACTGGGCCGGCTGGCGCTGGAGGCCGGCATTCCGCCCGGCGTGTTCAACGTGGTGCAGGGCTACGGCGCCAGCGCCGGCGAAGCCCTGGTCAGCCATCCGGACGTGCGCGCGGTGTCCTTCACCGGCGGCACCGCCACCGGCCGGCGCATCATGCAGAACGCCGGGCTGAAGAAGTACTCGATGGAGCTGGGCGGCAAATCGCCGGTGCTGGTGTTCGACGACGCCGACTTCGATCGCGCGCTGGACGCCGCGCTGTTCACCATCTTCTCCCTCAACGGCGAACGCTGCACCGCCGGCAGCCGCATCTTCGTGCAGAACGGCATCTACGACCGCTTCGTCGCGGAATTCGCCGCCCGCGCTCAGCGCTTGATCGTCGGCGACCCGCAGGACCCCAACACCCAGGTGGGTTCGATGATCACCCGCCAGCATTACGACAAGGTCACCGGCTATATCCGCATCGGTCTGGAAGAAGGCGCGCGGCTGGTGGCCGGCGGCCTGGAACGTCCGGCCGGCCTGCCCGAATCGCTGGCCTCCGGCCACTTCATCCGCCCCACCGTCTTCGCCGACGTCGACAACCGCATGCGCATCGCCCAGGAGGAAATCTTCGGCCCGGTGGCCTGCCTGCTGCGCTTCAGCGACGAGGCCGACGCGCTGCGTCTGGCCAATGACATCGACTACGGCCTGGCCTCCTACATCTGGACCCAGGACATCGGCAAGGCCCACCGGCTGGCGCGCGGCATCGAGGCCGGCATGGTCTTCGTCAACAGCCAGAACGTCCGCGATCTGCGCCAGCCCTTCGGCGGCGTCAAGGCCTCCGGCGTTGGCCGCGAGGGCGGCGAATACAGCTTTGAAGCCTTTGCCGAGGTGAAAAACGTCTGCGTCTCCATGGGCGGCCATTTCATCCCGCGCTGGGGCGTGGAACAAGCCTGAGGCGCCGCCGGGGCCCAGGCCGCGCAGACGGCCGGCCCCGGCGCGACACCGATCCAAGCAGCAAGACTGCGCCGGCCCCGCGGCCCAGTCGCACCGAGGAGAACGCAATGGGAACCCTAGCCCTGGCGGCCAAGATCACGCACGTGCCGTCCATGTATCTGTCGGAACTGCCCGGCCCGCATCAAGGCTGCCGCCAGGCCGCCATAGACGGCCACAAGGAAATCAGCCGCCGCTGCCGCGAACTGGACGTGGACACCATCGTGGTGTTCGACACCCACTGGCTGGTCAATTCCGGCTACCACGTCAACTGCGCGCCGGCTTTCGAAGGCGTGTACACCAGCAACGAGCTGCCGCACTTCATCAAGAACATGCCCTACGCCTATCCGGGCAACCCCGCGCTGGGCAAGCTGCTGGCCGAGGCGGCCACCGCCGCCGGCGTGCATACCCGCGCCCACGACGCCACCACGCTGCCGCTGGAGTACGGCACCCTGGTGCCGATGCGCTATATGAACGCCGACCGGCGTTTCAAAGTGGTGTCGGTGGCCGCGCTGTGCACGGTGCACGATCTGGCCGACAGCGCGCGGCTGGGCGCGGCGATGCGCGAGGCGGTGGAGCGCGATTACGACGGCCGCGTCGCCTTCTTCGCCAGCGGCTCGCTGTCCCATCGTTTCGCCCAGAACGGCACCGCGGATCAATTCCTGCACAAGGCCTGGAGCCCCTTCCTGGAAAGCATGGACCAGGAGGTCATCGCCATGTGGCTGGACGGCGATTGGAAAACCTTCTGCGACATGCTGCCGGAGTACGCCGAGAAGTGTCACGGCGAAGGCTTCATGCACGACACCGCCATGTTGCTGGGCGCGCTGGGCTGGGGCGATTACCGCGGCCGCGCGGAAATCATCACCCCCTATTTCGGCAGTTCCGGCACCGGCCAGATCAACGCGGTGCTACCGGTGGAACCGCTGGGAGAGCGCCATGCCGCACTTCATCGCTGAATGCACCGACAATCTGCGCGCGCAGGCCGATCTGCCGGAGCTGTTCCGCCAGGTGCACAACTGTCTGGCCGCCAGCGGCCTGTTTCCGCTGGCCGGCATCCGCAGCCGCGCCCACTGGCTGGACACCTGGCGCATGGCGGACGGCGAGGCCGACTACGCCTTCGTCCACTGCACTTTGCAGATCGGCAGCGGCCGCAGCGAGGCCGATCGCCGCGCCACCGCCGAACAGCTGTTCGCGCTGATCCAGCGCCACTTCGAACCGCTGCTCGCCCAACGCTATCTGGCGCTCAGTTTCGAACTGACCGAACTGTCCGCCACCCTCAACTTCAAGCGCAACAACGTGCATCAACGCTTCAGCCCGCCGGGCTGAAACGGCCGAAACCGATCACGAAGCTCAGCGACCACCATGAAAGACTCCATGCTCAGCCCCGACCTGATTCGCGGCGCCGCGCGCCGCCTGCACGACGCCGAGCGCGAACGCCGGCAGATCCGCCAGCTCTCGCTGGACCACCCCGAGATCACCATAGAGGACGCTTACGCCATCCAGCGCTGCTGGGTGGAGATGAAGCTGGCGGAGGGACGCCGCCTCAAGGGCCACAAGATAGGCCTGACCTCGCGCGCGATGCAGATGTCCTCGCAGATCAACGAGCCGGACTACGGCGCGCTGCTGGACGATATGTTCTTCAACGACGGCGCCGACATCCCGGTGTCCCGCTTCATCGTGCCGCGGGTGGAAGTGGAGCTGGCCTTCGTGCTGGGCCGGCCGCTGTCCGGCCCCGGCGCCACCTTGTTCGACGTCTACGACGCCGCCGATTACGTGATCCCGGCGCTGGAAATCATTGACGCGCGCAGTCAGTCCATAGACCCGGACAGCCAGCGTCCGCGCAAGGTGTTCGACACCATAGCGGACAACGCCGCCAACGCCGGCGTGGTGCTGGGCGGCCGGCCGGTGCGCCCGCGCGAGCTGGACCTGCGCTGGGTGGCGGCGCTGATGTACCGCAACGGCGTGATCGAGGAGTCCGGCGTCGCCGCCGCCGTGCTCAACCACCCGGCCAACGGCGTGGCCTGGCTGGCCAACAAGCTCTCGCCTTTCGACGTGGAGCTCAAGGCCGGCCAGGTGATCCTGGCCGGTTCCTTCACCCGGCCGGTGCCGGCGCGCGCCGGCGACACCTTCCACGTCGACTACGGCCCGCTGGGCGCGATCAGCTGCCGCTTCGTCTGAACCCGCTCGAGGAACCTCCATGCAACTTCCCGCCAACCCCTTCAAGGCCGCGCTGCGCGACGGCCGCCGCCAGATCGGCCTGTGGCTGGGCCTGGCCAGCCCCTACAGCGCCGAACTGCTGGCCGGCGCCGGCTTCGACTGGCTGCTGATAGACGGCGAACACGCGCCCAACGAGCTCAGGGACGTGCTGCTGCAACTGCAGGCCGTCGCGCCCTATCCCTGCCACCCGGTGGTGCGCGCCGCCAGCAACGACCCGGTGCGCATCAAGCAGTTGCTGGACATCGGCGCGCAAACGCTGATGCTGCCCATGGTGCAGAACGCCGACGAGGCGGCGCGGGCGGTGGCCGCCACCCGCTATCCCCCGCGCGGCGTCCGCGGCGTGGGCAGCGCGCTGGCGCGCGCCTCGCGCTGGAACCGCGTGCCGGATTACCTGACGCGGGCCGACGATGAAATCTGCGTGCTGGCCCAGGTGGAAACCCGCCAGGCCCTGGCCGCGCTGGAAGGCATCGCCGCCACCGACGGCGTGGACGGCGTCTTCATCGGCCCGGCCGACCTGGCCGCCGACATGGGCCATCCGGGCCGGCCCGACCACCCTGAAGTGCGCGCGGCGATGGACGACGCCATCCGCCGCATCCGCGCCCAGGGCAAAGCCGCCGGCATCCTGATGGCCGACGAGGCCGAAGCGCGCCGGCTGTTGGCGCTGGGCGCGGGCTTCGTCGCCGTCGGCGTCGACACCACCTTGCTGGCGCGCCGCGCCGAAGCGCTGGCGGCGGCCTTTCGCGACGAAGCGCCCGGCCGGCCGCCGACGCCATCCGCCTACTGACTGACCCGCGGCGACCACACAAGAACAAGGCGCCGCCCGGAGCCGATCCCGGCCCCACCCCCGAGGAGAACGCAAGATGAGCCACACCCCCGCCGCCGCAAGCGCCCACGCGCGCAAAGTCGCCTACGCCACCGTGATCGGCACCGCCATCGAGTGGTACGACTTCTTCATCTACGCCAGCGCCGCCGGCCTGGTGTTCAACAAACTGTTCTTCGCTCCGGCCGGCGACCGCTTCGCCACCCTGATCGCCTTCGCCTCGGTCGGCGTCAGCTTTCTGTTTCGGCCGCTGGGCGCCTTTCTCGCCGGCCACTACGGCGACCGCCTGGGCCGGCGCGCGATGCTGGTGCTGACCCTGGTGCTGATGGGCGCCTCCACCGCGCTGATCGGCCTGTTGCCCACTTATGAATCCGCCGGCCTGCTGGCGCCGCTGGCCCTGATCCTGCTGCGCGTGCTGCAAGGCATTTCCGCCGGCGGCGAATGGGGCGGCGCGGTGCTGATGGCGGTGGAGCACGCGCCGCGCGGCCAGCGCGGCCGCTACGGCGCCTTCCCGCAGATAGGCGTGCCGCTGGGCCTGCTGCTGGCCTCCGGCGTGTTCGCGCTGATGAGCGGCGTGGTCTCCCCCGGCGACGCCTTTCTGGAATGGGGCTGGCGCGTGCCCTTCCTGCTCAGCGTCGTGCTGCTGTTCATCGGCCAATGGGTGCGCCGCTCGGTGGAGGAAAGCCCGGTCTTCGAGGAGATCAAGGCGCGCAAGGCCGGATCGCGCACCCCGGTGCTGGACCTGTTCCGCCGTCACGCGCCGCTGGTGCTGCTGGCCGCGCTGCTCTTCGCCGGCAACAGCGCCGTCGGTTACATGACCACCGGCGGCTTCATCCAGAACTACACCACCGACCCCGCCGGCGCGCTGCGCATGGAGCGCACCCCGGTGCTGCTCGCCGTCGCCTTCGCCTCCGCCTGCTGGATGGCCTTCACCTGGCTGGCCGGCGTCTGGTCGGACCATATCGGCCGCCGCCGCGTCTACCTGATCGGCTTCGGCGTGCAGCTGGCCGGCGTGCTGACGCTGTTCCCGCTGATCAATAGCGCCAGCCTGCCGGCGGTGCTGCTGGCGCTGTGCCTGCTGTCGGTGGGCACCGGTCTGACGTACGGCGCGCAATCGGCCTTCTACGCCGAGCTCTTCCCCGCCTCGGTGCGCTTCTCCGGCGTCTCCATTTCCTACGCGCTGGGCGCCATCCTCGGCGGCGCCTTCGCGCCGATGATCGCCAAGGCCTTGATCGCCCAGACCGGCTCCACCGCCGCGGTGACCGCCTATCTGAGCGGCATGACGCTGATCGGCCTCGCCTCCGCGCTCTTGCTGCGCGACCGCCGCGACATCCCGCTGGGGCCGGAGCACGAGGCCGAGCAAGCCGCGTCGCCGATACGCTGGCGCCGGCCCGTCGTCGCCGCCGTTCATGCTGAAGCGCCATGAAAAGTACCTAAGACAGCTTGGAAGATGCATTCCAGTGCGTGGTGTCACTATCCATAATGCAAATTCGCTGAATGTATTCATTATTGAAACGCCCGCCGCCAAAGGCGGGCCGCTTCAGCGCCATCAAGCACAAAGGAGACCACCATGCGCCACCCCAACCCCTTGCTGGAAACCCTGCTCCCCATCCTGCCCGCCATCGCCGCCAACGCGGAGCGGGCGGAACGCGAACGCACCGTGCCGGCGGAAAACATCGCCCTCTTGAAAAGCGTGGGCTTTCATCGCGCCTTTCAGCCCAGGCCCTACGGCGGCCTGGAAATCAGCCTGCCCGAATTCGCCGATTGCGTGGCGGCGCTGGCCGGCGCCTGCGCCAGCACCGCCTGGGCCGCCAGCCTGCTGGCCACCCACAGCCATCAGATCGCGCTGTTCTCCGCCCGGCTGCAAGAGGAAGTCTGGGGCGGCGCGCCGGACGCCACCGCCAGCAGCAGCATCGCGCCGCTGGGCCGGGCCGAGGCCGCGGACGGCGGCGTGCTGCTCAGCGGAGAAATGGGCTGGAGCAGCGGCTGCGACCACGCCGAATGGGCGATCCTGGGCTTCCGCCGCCCCGGCCCGGACGGCGAGCCGCAATACTGCTTCGGCGTGGTGCCGCGCGCCGATTACCAAATCCGCGACGACTGGCGCGCCGCCGGCATGCAGGGCAGCGGCACCAAGACCCTGCTGGTGGACAAGGTCTTTGTGCCGGAACACCGGATCGAAGCGGCCAAGGACATGATGGAAGGCCGCTCCGCCGGCTTCGGCCTGTACCCGGACAGCAAGATCTTCTACGCGCCCTACCGGCCCTACTTCGCCAGCGGCTTCGCCGCCATCAGCCTGGGCGTGGCCGAGCGCATGCTGCAAGTGTTCAAGGAGCGCAGCCGCAACCGCATCCGCGCCTATACCGGCGCCCAGGTGGGCGCGGCGCTGCCCGCCTATATGCGGCTGGCCGAATCCACCCACCAAGTGCTGGCCGCGCGCGCCTTGCTGGAAGCCAGCTGGCGCGAGCACGCCGAGCACGGCGCGGCCAAACGCTATCCCACGGCGGAAACGCTGGCTTTCTGGCGCACCAATCAGGCTTACGCGGTGAAAATGTGCATCCAGGCGGTGGACCGCTTGTTCGAATCCATGGGCGGCAATTGCTGGCGGCTGGAAAACGAGGCGCAGCGGCTGTTCCGCGACTCGCACATGACCGGCGCCCACGCCTACACCGACTACGACGTCTGCGCCCAGATCCTGGGCCGTTCGCTGCTGGGGCTGGAGCCGGACCCCGCCATGGTCTAGACGAGCCGTTTACGATCTTCCCTGAGGCCCGACAGGGTGAACGCCGCTTCGAAACGTTCATGCGCCGTATGAGCAAAGCCGCTGTCCCAGTGGTTTTCGCCCTGCCCCGTTCCCGCCCGCGAAACTGCGAACAGGCTCTACCGACATTAGCCCCTCCCACCCGCGCCGCGCCGGCCCCGCGCCGGACGGCCCCGAGGACACGCCATGAACGCACCCGCCCCTGCCCATGACGCGCGCGCGCTGCGCCGCGCGCTCGGCAACTTCGCCACCGGCGTCACCGTCGTCACCGCGACCGCGCCGGACGGCGAACGCGCCGGCGTCACCGCCAACAGCTTCAACTCCGTCTCGCTGGACCCGCCGCTGGTGCTGTGGAGCCTGGACAAGCGCTCCGCCAGCAACGCGGTGTTCGAACAGGCCGGCCACTTCATCGTCCATGTGCTGGCCGCCGACCAGATCGAGCTGTCCAACCGCTTCGCCCGCCCCGGCGCCGACAAATTCGCCGGCCTGACGCCGGAAACCGGCCTTGGCGGCGCGCCCTTGCTGGACGGCTGCGCCGCCCGCTTCCATTGCCGCCTGCATCAAAAGCTGGACGGCGGCGACCACTGGATTCTGCTCGGCCTGGTCGAAACCTTCGACGACTGCGGCGCCGCGCCGCTGCTCTACCACCAGGGTGTGTACGCCGCCGCGCTGCCGCGCGCCCGCCCGGCCGCCGCCGCGGAACCGCTGCCCGGCTGGCTGGGCGACAATCTGCTCTATCTGCTGACCCAGGCGCTGCAGGCCTACCAGGCCAGCTACCGGCCGCGCCAGCTCGCCACCGGGCTGAGCGGCGGCGAAGCGCGGCTGCTGCTGGTGCTGGAACAGCAAGCGGAACAGGATGCCTGCGCGCTGCAACGCGAGACGGCGATGCCGCCGGAGGCGATAGAACTGGCCGAGGCCGAGCTGCGCCGCAAGGGGCTGCTGAGCCGCGACGCCGCCGGCTGCCGCCTCAGCGAGGCCGGCCGCGAGCAGGCCGCCACGCTGTGGCGCATCGCCGGCCAGCAGCAGCGGGAGATTCAGTCCGGCCTGGACGAACAGGATCTGGCCGCCTGCAAACGCGTGCTGCGCGCGCTGATCCGCCAGGGCTGAGCCCGCCTCCCGTCGCCGCGTCCGCGGCGGTCAAGGTCCGGGGCGCGCCGGGTCAAGGCCGCCGCGCGCGGCCGCCCTATGCTGGAGCGACCGCCCATCCTCAAACAGTCCAAGGGCGGCGCGACCACAAGGGAGACGCCATGCGCGACTACGACTACATCCTGATCGGAGCCGGCTCCGCCGGCTGCGTGCTGACCCACAGGCTGATCCAGGCCGGCAAGCGCGTGCTGCTGCTGGAAGACGGCCCGCCGGACGACAGCCCCTACATCCGCATGCCGGCCGCCTTCATCAAGGTGCTGGGCAGCGAACGCACCGTCACCTACCGCAGCGAACCGCAGCCGGAAGCCGCCGGCAGACGCATCTTCGTCCCGCAGGGCCGCACCCTGGGCGGCGGCAGCTCGGTCAACGCCATGGTCTATATCCGCGGCCAGGCCGCCGACTACGACGACTGGGCCGCCCTGGGCTGCGCGGGCTGGGAATGGTCGCAAGTGCTGCCCGCCTTCAAGAAGGCGGAAAGCCATATGCGCTTGTCCGAGCCCTACCACGGCGTGGACGGGCCGCTGAAAGTCAGCGACGCCCGCTACCGCCATCCGCTGAGCCTGGCCTTCGTCCAGGGCGCGCAGGAAGCCGGCCTGGCCTACAACGACGACTTCAACGGCCGCGAACAGGCCGGCGTCGGCTTCTACCACACCACCACCTTCGACGGACAGCGCGGCAGCACCGCCGCCACCTATCTGGCCGCGGTCCGCCAAGACCCCAAGCTGGACCTGCGCACCGGCTGCTATGTGCAAAAAATCGGGTTCGACGGCGGCCGCGCCTGTCAGGTGGAATGGCGCGACGCCGGCGGCGTCCAGCGCGCGCGCGCCGCGGCGGAAATCGTGCTCTGCGCCGGCGCGCTGTCCAGCCCCAAGCTGCTGATGCTGTCCGGCATCGGCCCGGCGGCGCAGCTGCGCGAACACGGCGTCGCCGTGCTGCGCGACGCGCCGCAAGTGGGCGCCAACTACCAGGACCATCTGGAAGTGTCGGTCTACGGCCGCGCCCGCGCGCCCATCAGCCTGCTGGGCCAGGACCGCGGCCTGGCTGCGCTGCGCCACGGCCTGCAATGGCAGCTGTTCCGCACCGGCTTGCTGAGCTCCAACGTGGTGGAGTCCGGCGCTTTCGTCGACACCGCCGGCGGCGGCCGGCCGGACATCCAGTTCCACGTGCTGCCCACCCTGGTGGGCGACGTCGACCGCGAGCCCTTGCCCGGCCACGGCATTTCCATCAATCCCTGCCTGCTGCGTCCCAAGTCGCGCGGCAGCGTCGCACTGGCCTCCGCCGACCCGGCCGCGCCGCTGCGCTTCGACAGCGGCGCCCTGCGCGAGGCCGAGGACCTCGCCGGCCTGCTGCGCGGCGTCAAGCTGGCGCGCCGCGTCCTGCGGGCGCCGTCCATGCGCCGGCTGATCGCCGAAGAACTGCTGCCCTCGCCGGCCGAAGACGCCGACGACGCGCTGCTGGAACAACACATCCACCAGTTCGCCAAGACCGTCTACCACCCGGCCGGCACCTGCCGCATGGGCGCCGACGCCGACGCGGTGGTGGACCCGAGGCTGCGCGTCAAGGGCGTGGCCGGCCTGCGCGTCTGCGACGCCTCGGTGATGCCCGCCATCGTCTCCGGCAACACCAACGCGCCGGTGGTGATGATCGCCGAGCGCTGCGCGGAATTCATGCTCAGCGGCCAGTAAGCGCCTCCCCCCTGCGTTTCAAGATCCTGCGACGGCGGGGATGGAAACATCCAAGCCGCGCAAGATGCGGCCCGCCATGGCTGCGGCGTCAAGATCCGTGGCGAAGGATTAATCCGCTCCGGCGCGGCTTGCCTTCAAATGAAATTCCGTGATCAGCATGCCCAGAATAATCAGCCCGGCCCCCAGTAAATTCAGAGGCGACAAGCGGTCGCCGGCCAGGAAATAAGCAAAAACACCGCCAAACAGCGGTTCCAGCACAATGATCAATGCGATTCGATTGGGCGAAGAGGCCACTTGGGCCCGAGTCTGAACATAAAAACCGACTGCCGTTCCCAATAGGGCGATGATAAGAATCGCCGTCATCGTCTCGCTTCGAAAGGGAAGCGAGAACTCATTCAAGGCCAATGACTGCAGCAAGGACAAGCCCCCCACGACCGCGACCTGGACAAAGGCGATGTTCAATACCCGCGCTGTCTTGCTGACCTTGGACAAAACAACAATGTGCAAAGCGAAGGAAGCCGCACAGAGCACAACCAGCATATCTCCCCAATGAATGGCCAGATTTTTCAAGGTCAGCAAAGCAAGCCCAATCGTCGCCGTGGCTGCGCCGAATAGCTGACGTTTTTCCGGGCGCACCTTTAACAGCCAATAAGCAAACAGCGGAGTAAAGACAACGGCCAAGCCCGTAATGAAACTGGCATTGGAAGCCGTGGTGTAAGCCAAGCCCTTGGTTTGAAAAAAGAAGGCCAGATATAGCGCGACGCCAGCGGCGACCCCTCCGAAAACATCCTGCCGCGAGAATCGACTCCCTTTGACCCGCGCCACGATCCACATCGCCAGCGCGGCGATGAGAAACCGGTAGGCGTTAAACGCCGAGTCGCTTAGATCATTCAGCGCATCGTGAATAGCGACAAAGGACCACCCCCATAAGGCGGTGACTAAAATCAGCGCGATTTCCCATCCCTGTCTGTGATGCTGTGGCTCAAGCTTACTCATGGATTTTCTTTCCAACTCAGCGACAAGCTGCGGGGGAGATGCGCAATAAGCGATCAACTTGCCCGCCATGACGAATTTGGGACCGCCAGGCCTGCGGCGGGCAGCGGTCATCGGACTGCGTCGCGGAATGGGAAGCGCACTGGATTGCACAAGAATTCCAATCATGCGGCATCTCGATGACGGCGCGGTGAAGAAAGAAGAAGCAAGAGAAGAAAATGAAAACTAGCGCGCGCGGGAGCGCGGCTCCGCCAAGAAAAAGCCGGACGCAAGCGCCCGGCCGTGTTTGCAAGCCCCATGTCCACCCGCTACAGCGGCAGCACCAGCTTGGCCCAGACTGCGCTGCCCTCGGGCCGGTTGCGCACATCGAACTCCTTCAACCACCTCAATTCCAGACCGGCCTTGTCGAACTGGTAGCGCAGCGCCGGACCGATGGCGAAAGCCTGGCCGCGAAAACCGTTGCCCGCCACCGCCCGGCCGTACTGGACATCGTCCGTGGTCTGCTTGATGAAGTAGCCGTTCAAGCCCAGCCTCCTGGCCGGGCCGGCCGCGTAGCTCAGCGAGTAATCGAAGTGGAACAGCTGGCCGGACTGGTAATCGGTATCGCGGTTCTTGCCGTTGAAGGTGTAGCTGATCTTGGACGACAGCTCCCAGCCGGACGCCGGCAGATAAGAAAAGGCGAATACCGGACGCAACGAATAATGATGGGCCCCCAGGTTCAACATCCGATTGCGGTCGTAGTCGCCGGTGGGCAGCACGATGTCGGCCGCCAGCGCCGTGTGCAGCGGCCCGGCGTCGCCCCAGGCCAGCACCGGCCCCAGCACCGCGTCGCCCAGGCCGCCGCGTCGCCCAGGCCGCCGCGGCTCTCATGCGCGCCGCCGGCGTCCAGGCTCATCCTGGGCAGCGGCGCCAGCGCGAAGCCGCCCAAGCGCCCGCCCCACAGCGTCCGGTCCGACATATACAGCAACCGCGGCACCAGCACGTCGGCGCTCAGCTTGAAGCCCGGCGCAGCGGAACGGCCGGCGTCGTCGTTGAAGCGGTCCGCCTGGTAATGGGTGTAATAGAACACGCCGTACCAGCCGGCCGGCGGCAGCGTGCCGGCGAGAAAACCCTCGGCGCCGGCGCCTATGGTGTCCGCGCCGGACTGGGTGGCCTGAGCCGTCGCGCAGGCCAGCGCCGCCGACAGCCCGGCCAGCGCCTTGATCAAGGTCTTGTGCATGATGATCTCCGTCAGGGAGTGCGGCGTCCCGGCGCAGCGGGACGCGCAATGAGAATGGCGGCTCAGGTCGGCGCCCGGTCGGCTTCCAGCGCGGCCCCGCCCGGCTTCAGCCGCAGCGGCGCGGTTTCGCGCAGGCCCAAGGACAGCAAGGCCGGCAGCAGCGCGCCGGCCATGGCGATCCACATCACGATGGACAGGCCGTAGCGGTCCGCGGCGAAGCCGGCCACCGTGGGCGCGACAAAACCGCCCGCCAGCTCGCCCACCCCCATGATCATGCCCAGCGCGGTGGCGATGCGCCGCGGCGACACCGTCTCCGCCGGAATCGTGGCCATGAACAGGGTGAAGCAGCCCAGGCCGGTGTAAGTGAGGAAGACCAGCGGCAACAGCCAGACCATGCGGTCCACGTTCAGCAACACCAGCGGGCAGCAAGCGGCGATCAGGGAAAACGCCACCATGGCCGGCTTGCGGCCGATGCGGTCCGAAATCGCCGGCACCAGCCCGCCCCACGCCACCCAGGCGAAGCCCAGGCTGCTCATCACCGCCCCCATCGCCTGCGGGCTCATGCCCTTGACCTGGATCAGAAAGGTGGGCGTGAAGGAAATCAGGATGATGAACCAGGTGATGTAGCTGCAGGCGATCAACACGCACAGCAGGATGTTGCGCTCGGCCAGCAACGAAGCGAAACCGCCGCCGCGGCCGGCCGGCGCCGGCGCGGGCGCCGGCTCGCGCACATGCCGCCACACCAGCCAGGCGATCAGCAGGCCGGGCAGGCAGGACAGATAGAAGGCCGCGCGCCAACCGTAGGCCTCGGCCAGCGCCACCAGCAACGGCGGCCCCAGCACCGCGCCCAGCAAGCCCGGCGCGGAGCCGTTGACGATGCCCATATTGAAACCGCGCCGCGCCGGCGTGGACCCCGCCGCCAGCAAGGATTGGGAAATGGGCAGCACCGGTCCTTCCGCCACGCCCATCAGCGCGCGGAACAGCAGCAAGGACAGAAAGCCGGCCACCAGGCCGGAAGCGGCGGAAAACAGCGAAAACGCCAGCACCGCCGCCACCAGCATCGGCTTCTTCGCGCCGCGCCGGTCCGACCATGCGCCCAGGCCCAGGCCGGACAGCGACCAGGTCAGCGCCAGCGCCGACGCCAGCATGCCCAGATGCGCGGGGCTCAAACGCAGTTCCGCCGCCATGAAGGGAAACAGGAAGGACAGCGCCAGCCGGTCGAAAAACACGAAACCGAAGCTCAGCGCCAGGATGGCCAACAATTTGTTTTCATAGGAGAGGCGCATGGCGGGCCTCTCTTTCGCCAGCGGCGCGCGCGCGGCCGCCCGGCGGCGAACCGCCCATTCGTGTGTGCATGATGGTGTCTCCTCTTTATTAGTTGGGCGTCCGCCGCGCCAGAAAGCGCTGCGGACCCGTCCACTCTAACGATGGGGAGAACGCGAAATTTGCCTAATGAGGACAGTCTTGTTGTCTGGGAAGGACGCGCGCGGCCAGGGCCTCGGCTCGGGTATGACTCGGCGTTTCGCCGTAACGGCGTTTATAGCTGCGACAGAAATGGGCGATATGGTTGAAGCCCCAGCGGAAAGCCAGCTCGCTCACCGATAAATGGCGCAAGGCCGGATCGGCCAGATCCACGCGGCAGCGTTCCAGCCGGCGGCCCCACAGGTGACGCGTCACCGACTCGCCCTCCTGCTCGAAGATGCGGGCCAGCTGACGCGCGGACACGCCCACCGCGCGGCTGATGCGCTCGCAATCCAGATCGTCCTCGGCCAGATGCCGCTCGATATAAGCCTTGGCCCGCCACAGGCTGCACAAGGTGGAACGGGAGGCCGGCAGGCCCAGGCGCGCGCTCCACAAGGAATGCAGCCATTCCAGCAACTGGCTGGCCAGATGCCGCCGCGCGGCCTCGCCGCCGCTGAGCAGGCGATGGGCGGCCAAGGCGTCCATGCCGGCGGCGCGCTCGATGCGCACCAGGCCGCGCTCGTTCCACACCCCCACCTGCTCCTGGAACAAGGACCGCGGAATGTCCAGCACCGCCATCGCCATATCGGCCGGAAAGCCGTGGCCGTAAGGGCGGGCGGTATCGTACAGCACCACATCGCCCGGGCCGTGGCGGGCGCACTCCACGCCCTGATGGCTGAAGCCCTGCCCCTGCAGCATCAAACAGGCGAAGATGGAGTCCCGGCCGTCCCGGCTCAGGCTATGTCCGCTGCGCGTCACCGCGTGCTGGTTGGCCCGTATCGTGGCCATGCGCAGCAGGCCGAAATCCTGCCAGTCCAGCGAAGCCTCCAGCCGCTCTTCCGGACGGCGGTCGCACTCCACCCGGACCAAGAGGCGGTCGACCTCGCTCAGCCAGAAATCCAGCTTGTCGCCGTCCGCCGCCTGGCGTGTGGAAAGATGAATGTCCCCGGCGTAACGCGTGTCCATGGCGGGCCTCCTCCTGACGGCCGCCCGGCTGGGCGGCGATGGCTGAAACGGCATCGGCAAATCATGGCACAATATTTAATACATTAAAAATCAAAACCGCGGCCGCCTTCCGCGCCGGACCAGGGGCTGTCTCGCCGCCGCCACAAGCGCGGCGGCTAGCCCTCGGCCAGGCTGGAGCCCCGCACCACCAAACGGCCGGTCAGCACCACCTTGCGAGTGGGCCGCAGCGGCTGTTCCAGCCGTTCCAGCAGCATCGCCATCGCCGCGCGGCCGATCTCGTCCACCGGCTGCTCGATCACCGTCAGCCCCGGACCGGCCAGCTCGGTCCAGCTGTCGTTGTCGAAACCGGCCAGCGCCAGCTGGCGCGGCAAGGCCAGGCCCAGCGCGCGCACCGCGCGCATCGCCCCCAGCAGCAGCAGGCCGTTGCTGATCACCAGCGCCCGCGGCGCCTCCGCCTCCGTCAGCCAGGCGGACACCGCCTGCTGCGCCGCCTCGGCCGTGGGCGCGACGAAACGCGCCGGCGCGGCCAGCCCGGCCGCCGCCAGCGCCGCGGCGAAGCCGGCGTGCCGCTCCGCGCCGGTGCTGCTGGTATTGCCGAACAGCCCGCCGATGCGGTCATGACCCTGCTCGCGCAGATGGCCGACCAACAGGCCGGCGGCGGCAGCGTTGTCCAAGACCACCGCGTCGGCCGCGCCGCCGGGCGCGGCCCGGTCGATCAAGACCACCGGAAACCCCAGCGCCTCCGCGTCCAGCATCTCCGCCGTGGCGCGGGTGGCGGCGAAGATCACCCCGGTGACGCGCTCCTCCTGCATCAGCCTGAGGTACATCGCCTCCTTGTCCGGGTTCTCGTCGGTATTGCACAGAATCACCCGCATGCCGGCCTGGTAGGCCACATCCTCCACCGCGCGGCTGACCGCGGTGAAGAAGGGGTTACGGATGTCGGACACGATCAGGCCTATGGTGTCGCTGTGCCGCGAGCGCAAACGCCGCGCGGACAAATTGGGCCGATAACCGGTGGCGGCGATGGCCGCCTCCACCTTGGCCTTCAGCGCCGCGCTCACCGGGCCCTTGGCCAGGGCCCGCGATACGGTGGCCACCGACACGCCGGCCGCCAGCGCCACATCCTTGATGCTGACCGTCATATGAAATCGTTTTCTCTTACCAAGATAGAAACTGGGTTTACGCAAGCATACCCTTAAAGCGTAATTTTACAACACTGCCGCTTGAGACGGCGCAAAGATGTAGCGGCGAAACTACGACTGTATTGACAGAAAAAATGTAATCGTTTTCAATCCACTCAGCGCGTGAACGGCGCCACCCCTCCGCAATGACAGCTGGCGGGCGCGGGCCGATCCGCTATACCGAGCCTGTCCCAAGCCGCGCCGCTTGCGCGTCGGGCCGTGAACGGGTTCCCGGAACCGCGCAGCCAATTGAACCGACAGAAGAGACCGCCATGCACGACACCGGATCGCCCTCCTCCCTGATCCAGCCCGAACTGATCCGGCTGGGCTGTCAGCCCGCCGACAAAGAGGCGGCCATCCGCCTGGCCGGACAATTGCTGGCCGACGCCGGCTGCATAGACCCGGCCTACATCGACAGCCTGCTGCGGCGCGAAGCGGTGGCCAACACCTTCCTGGGCAACGGCCTGGCCATTCCGCACGGCATGGTGGAAGACCGTCAGCTGATCCGCCGCACCGGCATCGCCATCGTGCAGATCCCGGACGGCCTGGAATGGAACCCCGGCCAGCGCACCCGGCTGCTGTTCGCCATCGCCGCCCAATCCGACGAACACATCACCCTGCTGCGCCGGCTGACCCGGCTGCTGCAGGACGAGGCCAGGCTCGAGCAATTGTTCACCGCCGCAGAGCCGGCCCGGGTGCTGGCCCTGCTGGAAGAAGACGCGCCGCCCGCCGCCGTCGACGCCGCGGCCGACCTAGCCGAGCGCGCGCAATGGATAGTCGACTACCCCAACGGCCTGCACGCGCGCCCGGCCGCGCAATGGGTGGAAGCCGCGCGCCGCCACGCCGCCCAGCTGCAAGTGCGCCACGGCCAGGACGCCGCCGACGCCAAGAACCTGATCAGCCTGCTGCAACTGGGCCTGCGCCACGGCGACACCGTCACCGTGTCCGCCCAGGGGCCGGACGCCGCCGCCGCTTTGTCCGGCCTGCTGGCCGCGATGCGCGACGCCTCGGCCCAGGAACAAACCGACGCCGCGCTCGCCGCGCAAAAAGCGCAGCTGCTGGCCGCGCAACAGGGCTGGACCCCGCCCGGCCACCCGCTGTCCATCGCCGGCATCGCCGCCAGCCCCGGCCTCGCCATCGGCGTGGTGCGCGTGCTGCACGCCGGCCAGCTCAAAGTGCCGGACCGCCCGGTGGCGCTGGGCGAAGGCGGCGACCGCCTGCACGCGGCGCTGAGCGCCACCCGCGCCGAACTGAACGAACTGGCCGCGGCCACCGCCAGCCGGCTGGGCAAGGCCGAGGCCGGCATTTTCCACGCCCAGGCGGAACTGCTGTCCGACACCGATCTGATCACCCTGGCCTGCCAGCTGATGGTGGGCGGCCACGGCGTGGAATGGGCCTGGCACCAGGCGGTGGAGCGCATGGCGGAACGGCTGGCCGCGCTGGGCAACCCGCTGCTGGCGGCGCGCGCCGCCGACCTGCGCGACGTGGGCCGCCGCGTGCTGCGCCAGCTGGACCCGGCGCTGAACAGCGCCACGCTGGCCGACATCGACGGCGACGACTGCATCCTGCTGGCCGCCGACCTCACCCCGTCCGACACCGCCACCCTGGACACCGGCCGCATCCGCGCGCTGGCCACCGCCCAGGGCGGCCCCACCTCGCACACCGCCATCCTGGCGCGCACCCTGGGCCTGCCGGCGCTGGTGGCCGGCGGCCCGGCGCTGCTGGACATCGCCGACGGCACCCCGGCCATTCTGGACGGCCTGGGCGGCCGGCTCTATCTGAACCCCGGCGAGCAAGACCTGGCCTCCGCCCGCGACTGGCTGCAGGCCCAGCAACGCACCCAGCAGCAGCAGGCGGAGCAGCGGCAGCGCCCGGCGGTGACGCCGGACGGCCACCGCGTGGAAATCGCCGCCAACATCAACCGTCCGGACCAGGTGGCCGCCGCGCTGGACGCCGGCGCCGAGGGCGTGGGCCTGATGCGCACCGAATTCCTGTTCCTGGAACGCGAGCAGGCGCCGAGCGAGGACGAACAGTTCCACACCTACAGCGCCATGCTGGACGCGCTGGACGGCCGGCCGCTGATCGTGCGCGCGCTGGACATAGGCGGCGACAAACAGGTGGACTATCTGAAGCTGCCGGCCGAAGAAAACCCCTTCCTCGGCATGCGCGGCTCACGCCTGCTGCTGCGCCGCCGCGATCTGCTGGAGCCCCAGCTGCGCGCGCTCTACCGCGCCGCCCGCGGCGGCCAGCCGCTGTCCATCATGTTCCCGATGATCACCTCGCTGAAGGAAATCACCCGGCTCAAGGGATGGTGCGAAGGCATACGCCGCGAGCTGGACGCCCCGGCGGTGCCGCTGGGCATCATGGTGGAAGTGCCGGCCGCGGCCATGCTGGCCGATCAACTGGCCGAATACGTGGACTTCTTCTCCATCGGCACCAACGACCTCACCCAATACACGCTGGCGATGGACCGGCAGCACCCGGAACTGGCAGCCGAAGCCGACAGCCTGCACCCCGCGGTGCTGCGGCTGATCCAGCACACTGTGGCCGGCGCCTCCCGCCATCAGCGCTGGGTGGGCGTGTGCGGCGGCATCGCCGGCGATCCCTTCGGCGCCGCGCTGCTGACCGGCCTGGGCGTAGCCGAGCTGTCGATGAGCCCGCGCGACGTGGCCGCGGTCAAGGCCAAGCTGTGCGCCAACGGCCACGACCGGCTGCGCGAGCTGGCGCAGCAAGCGCTGGCCTGCGACAGCGCCGACGAAGTGCGCATGCTGGCGCGGGAGCTGACATGAGCGCGCGCGTCCACACCCTCACCCTCAATCCGGCGCTGGACCAGACCATCGCCCTGGCCCGGCTGACGCCCGGCGAGGTCAACCTGGCGCAAAGCGCCAGCAGCAACGCCGGCGGCAAGGGCGTCAACGTGGCCAGCTGCCTGGCGGACTGGGGCGCGCCGGTAAGCGTCTGCGGCCTGCTGGGCCGCAACAACAGCGAAGCCTTCGAACAGTTGTTCCTGGACAAGCGCATCGCCGACCACATGCTGCGCCTGCCCGGCGACACCCGGGTCAACATCAAGCTGGCCGACCTCTCCAGCGGCGACACCACCGACATCAATCTGCCCGGCATCGCCGCCGGCGAAGCGCAGCTGGAACAAGTGGGCGCCGAACTGGCCGCCCGGCTACGCCCCGGCGACATCGTGGCCTTGTGCGGCAGCCTGCCGCCCGGCCTGCCCGCCAACAGCTATCTGCGGCTGTGCCGGCTGCTGCGGCCGCTGGGCGCGCGGCTGCTGCTGGACAGCAGCGGCGAGGCGCTGAGCCAGGCGCTGGACGGCGACGCGCCGCCGCATTGCGTCAAGCCCAACCGCCACGAACTGGAGCACTGGGCCGGCCGCGCCCTGCCCGACACCGCCGCGGTGCTGGACGGCGCGCGCGGGCTGCTGCAACGCGGCGTGGAACAAGTGGTGGTGTCGCTGGGCGCGGACGGCGCGCTGTTCGCCGGCCGCGACCACGCGCTGCTGGCCGCCTTGCCCGCGCAACAACCGCTCAGCACCGTGGGCGCCGGCGACGCGCTGGTGGCCGGCCTCGCCGCCGCGCGGCTGGACGGACTGGACCGCGAGGCCGAAGCCCGGCTGGCGGTGGCCTTTGCCGCCGCCAAGCTGGCTCGCGTCGGCCCGCACCTGCCGCCGCCGGAACAAGTGCGCGCGCTGGCGGCGCAAGTCCGGCTGCGAAACCTGGGCTAAGCGCCCGTTAGCGACGCGGCATCAGGGGGCTTCGCCTGCGGCTCCAAACTAAAAACACAAGGGAAACAACGCCATGAACCTACTTGCCATCATCGCCTCCGGCGAACGCAGCACCCAGGGCCGGCTGGCCGCGGAAGCGCTGCGCCAGGCCGCCCAAGGGCTCGGGCATTCTCTCAGCCTGGAACTGGACGGCGCGCCGCCGCTGGACGCGACCGAAATCGCCGCCGCCCAGGCCGCGCTCCTGATCGGCCCCGCCGCCGATCTGCGCCTGGACGGCCTGCCCTCGCTCCGCCTGAGCCTGGACCAGGCCCTGGCCGATCCGGCCGACGCCGTCCGCCGGGCCGCGGCCCTGAGCGCCCCGCAAACCGAAGCGCTGCGCATCGTCGCCGTCACCTCCTGCCCCACCGGCATCGCCCACACCTTCATGGCGGCGGAAGGCCTGAGCCAGGCCGCCCAGGCGCTGGGCCACGCCATCCGCGTGGAAACCCAGGGCTCGGTGGGCGCGCAGAGCGCGCTCAGCGCCGGCGAGATCGCCGAGGCCGATCTGGTGCTGATCGCCGCCGACACCCAGGTGGAGCTGAGCCGCTTCCACGGCAAGCGTCTGTTCCAAAGCGGCACCAAGGCCGCCATCAACGACGGCCGGGCGCTGCTACGCCGCGCCATCGCCGAGGCCGCGCCCCACCGGCCGGACGCCGCCGGCGCCGCGCCGGAAAAACCGGCCAGCGAGCGCAGCGGCCCGTACAAGCACCTGATGACCGGCGTTTCCTTCATGCTGCCCTTCGTCACCGCCGGCGGCATCATGATCGCGCTGGCTTTCGCGCTGGGCGGCATCTACGCCTTCGACGACGCCAACAAGGGCACCCTGGCCTGGGCGCTGTTCCAGATCGGCGCCAAATCCGCCTTCGCGCTGATGGTGCCCATCCTCGCCGGCTATATCGCCTACTCCATCGCCAACCGTCCCGGCATCGCGCCCGGCATGGTGGGCGGCATGCTGGCCGCCAGCCTGGGCTCCGGCTTTCTCGGCGGCATCATCGCCGGCTTCATCGCCGGCTACGGCACCGATTGGCTGAACCGCAAGATCCAGCTGGGCCGCAATCTGGACGGTCTCAAGCCCGTGCTCATCCTGCCGGTGCTGGGCTCGCTGCTGGTGGGCCTCTTGATGATCTACGTGATCGGCGGCCCGGTGGCCGCCCTGCTGGGCATGCTGACCGAGGCGCTGAAGAGCTTGCAAGGCAGCAGCGCGCTGGTCCTGGGCGCCATCATCGGCGCGATGATGGCCTTCGACATGGGCGGCCCGGTCAACAAGGCCGCCTACGCCTTCTCCACCGGCCTGATCGCCAGCCAGGTCTATACGCCGATGGCCGCGGCCATGGCCGCCGGCATGACGCCGCCGCTGGGCATCGCGCTGGCCACCAAGCTGTTCGCCGACCGCTTCAGCGCCGACGAGCGCGAGGCCGGCAAGGCCGCCGGCGTGTTGGGCCTGGCCTTCATCAGCGAAGGCGCCATCCCCTTCGCCGCGCGCGATCCGCTGCGGGTGATCCCCGCGCTGATGCTGGGTTCCGCCGTGGCCGGCGCCATCTCCATGCTGGCCGGCGTGGAGCTGAAAGTGCCGCACGGCGGCGTCTTCGTGCTGCCCATCCCCAACGCCGTCAGCCACCTGGGCCTCTATCTGCTGGCCTTGCTGGCCGGCACCGCCGTCACCGCGGTCGCGCTGCGCGCGCTGAAAAAGCCCGCCCAGCCCGCCGCGGCCTGAGCCCGCCGGCGCCCAAGCAAGCGAAAGCCCCTCCCGGCCATGGCCGGGAGGGGCTTTTTTATGCGGGTTTCAGCGCCGTGGCGCCGACGCGCGGCGAACCGTGAAAATCCTCAGCGCCTGTTCCACGTCTCGCGAGCATGCGCGAGACAAGGCCTTGCGGCTGAAGAAGCGGCATGGCCATACGGCACATGAGCATTCTGAAGTCGTACTCTCCGGGCGACTTTTCACGAAGCGCAGCAGAGTTTGAACAGGTTCTCAGAGGCGCAAACCCACCCCCAACTGCGGACGCGCCAGCCCGGCCAAGACCATCTGCACCGAGGCCGAGGCGCGCTCAAACGCCTGATCGATGCGCCGCTCGTCCTCCGGCCCCGCCATCTGCAAATCCGCCTTCAACATCTTGCCGATGCCGGACAAAGTCTCCGTCACCTCCGCGCCGCGGGCGTTGAAACGCTCCAGCAGCTTATGCAAGGGGTAATGTTTCTTGGCCACCGCCGAATCCTTGCCGGCCAGATAGTTGCGGCCCACCGTCTCCGCCAGCGAGCAGCCTTCGCGGTTGAACAGGTAATCGATGTCGTTGAAGCGCTCCGCCTCGAACGACTCGCCGAACTTGGCGCGGCCAAAGTCGATCGCCTTCAGAAACACCGCGCCGTCCTCCTTGCGTTCGTGCACCAGCAGGTTCTGCATGTGCAGATCGCGGTGGGACAGCTGATGGCAGTAGAAGGTCCTGGTCATGTCCACCAATTGCGCCGCCACGCTGCGGGCCTGATCCAGCGACAGCAGAGGCAGGCCGACATCCAGTTCGCGGCTGACGATGACCGCCGGGTCGTACTGCTCGACCCGGGCGTAGGCAAACTTGTCGCTGACGCCCGGCGGCGCGGCGATCTGCTGCTGGGTGGAGAGATAAGCCCGCAGCGCCGGACGCGACTCGGCGTACGCCTCCAGCTGGCCTTCGCGGACGAAATCCGCCCGGCCCACCCCGTCCCGCGCCTGCAAGACCCCGGTATCGGCGTGAAAGCGCTTGTGCACCCCGCCGGAAGCAAAATCGCCGTCCAGCAGATACATCAGCCCCGGCGAGACGTCCATCCGGTAATCCGCCAGCGACGCCGCCTGCGCCTGAGCCTGCTCGGCGCCCAGCGGCGCACCCAGCCGCGCCAGCACCACTTCACGCCCCTCCTGCGACAGTCGCTCCGTTTTCAGCGGCTGGCCGTTGATGCAGTAACTGATCTTGCCGCCGCCCTGTTCCGGCGCCACCGCGACCGTGAACAAGCTCCGGTTGCTGGGCGTGGCCAGTTGCGCCAAGCGATTGAAAATATCGAAGGAGCGCGCCGGCGACGGGCTGTCCACCAGCTTGAACAGGGTGTTCAGCGCATCCTGTTTTTTCTCGGCGCGGAACACATCCTTGAACTTGTCCCACAAGCTCATATGCGTGGCCGTCTGCCGATCGCCGCTCATCATGCGGGCCACCCGCTCGTTGCTCAGGGAAAACGCCGGACCGCCGGCGCTGAAACTAATGGAAGAAGACATCGCGGCTTACCCCGTCAATGATAGTGCGAACCAACCGCGCCCCGCCCAGGGGGCGCCCCTGACGGCCATTCTCGGCAAGGCCGCCGCGGGACGCTTGCAAAAACCGCCCAGCTTGCCGCCCCGCTCCGGCCATACCAACGGAAGGCGGCGACGACGGGGGCAACCATGAGGCGTGTGTTGAGCATGCTGTTGTTTTGCGGGGCGGCCTGGGTGGCCCAGCCGGAGACCTGGCGCATCGCCGGCGACATCCAGTTCGCGCCCTATAGCTACCAGAACGACGCCGGCGCCAAACCCCAGGGCCTGGACGTGGACATTGTCCAGGCGGTGATGGCGGAAGCCAGAATCCCCTATCAGTTGCACCTCTATCCCTGGGAACGCGTCAAGCAGATGCTGGGCAACGGCGATGTGGACATGGCTTTTCAGTTCGCCGGCACCGCCGAGCGGCGCGGCCAGTACGAACTGGCCGGCCCGATACGCACCGGCCGCACCGTGTTCATGGTCTTGAAGCAGCACGGCCTGCAAAACTGGAGCACCCTGGCCGACCTGGCCCCGCTGACCATAGGCCAGGTTCACGGCTACGCCTATGAGTCCGCCTTCGACAGGGCCCAGCTCAAACGCGACGCCAGCGCCACCAATCCCGAACAGCTGCTGCTGATGCTGCTGGCCGGCCGCATCGACCTGATCGTCGGCGACCGCGGCCAGCTGCTCTACTACGCCCGCCAGCTGCGCGCCTTGCCCAATGTGCGCATCCAGCCCAAACCGCTGGTGGAAATGCCGCGCTTCGTCGCCTTCGCCAAGGGCGACAGCCGCGCCGTCCAATTCAACGCCGCGCTGGCCCGGCTGCAGCAAAACGGAAAACTGCAAACGATTTACAACCACTGGCAGCAATGAGCGCCCACCCTTGGACGCAAAAAAGCCCGGCCGCCTTCTGAGGAAGGCGCGCCGGGCCGGTCCCCGCCCGCGGCTACAAGCAGCCGGCGGTGCCGCCGCCCACGTTCAGCCTGGCCGCCGCGTTGCCGCGCAGCGACATCACGTTCTCCTTCAAGGACTGCAGCCGACGTCCGTTGAATTCATGCGCCAACTCGCGCGCCCCGCTGTTTTCCGCCTCCTCCGCCGCCTTGGGCAGATAAGAGATCTTGATGTCGGACACGTAGTCGGTCTGATTGGCCAACTGTTGGCGGATCACATTGTCGCAAGACGCGCACGGCGCTTGCGAGATATAGCCGACCATGCGTCCGCCACGCGGCACCGCGCCGTCCAGGATGTCCTTCTCAAAGGTTTTCAAGGCCTTCAGCTCCGCGTCCGTCGCCTGCTTGTCTATGATAGCGGACAGCTTGCCATTGGGCACGTTCACATTGGTGGCGGCCTTTTCCACGCTGCTCTGGCGCAGATAGCCGGAGTAGGCCTTATGGCCCGGGGAATTGGCCTCGTACAGCAAATCCGCGGTGTCCTGACCGGACATCGCGTTGTACACGCGGGTGCCGCCCGGATAGTTGTACTCGAAACGGGCCACCGTGGCTCCGCGCCACTTGGTCTCCAGCTTCTTCAGCTTGGACGAGGACGGCGGATTGGCCTTGGCCGCGCCGCTGACGCCGTTGACGTGAAACTCCATCGCGTTGACCAGTTCGCCGGGCACCAGGCTGTTCTTGTCGGTCACCTTGCTGATGTCCACCGTCGCGCCCGCCAGCGCCGCGGCGGACAAGGCCAGCATCAGAACGGCCGCCGCCGCCCTGCGCGCTTGCTTGAATGTACGCATAGTCATCTTCAATCCTGTTCGCATTGCTTGATCGCCAAGCTCAAATCCGGCAGAAGCGGCTGAGATAGCCGGACTCTGTGGCCGCCACTTCCTCTTCGGTCAAGGCCGCTTCGGCCCCCAATTCGGACGCCTCCAAAGTGGAGAAGAACTCCATCGCCGCCATGCCCTCCATCAGCAGCGCGATCGGCAGCAAGAGCTTGGCCAGCCGTTGGAAGCCGCTGCTTTCCTGTTCGGACGGCGGATGCGGCTTCATTTGCTGCTGATAGAGCTTGCGATACCAGTCGCTCAGCTTCTGGTCGGTCATATTGGCGTAGCACAGCTTGCCGCTGCTCTCCGGGTAGAGGTTCTTGCCGTCCTTGGCGCAGGGGAAGTCGAACAGATAGCCCTTGCGGTCCTGATAGGCCGCGGCCAGGCGCGCCACGCGGAACTGCGCGGCCGGCTGGAACTGGCCACTCTTGAAGCCGGACGAATTGAAACGGGTGCGCCGCACCTCGTTGTGCAGCAGGTTCATCAGATAGTGCTTGTCGTATTCGGACAGGCTGTTCACGCCGGTGGTGGCGCTGCTCAGATAGCGGTCCAGCACCTCCTTGCGGATGCCGTTCTGCAACTGCTTGGCCGCCGGCACTTTCTGCGTCGCGTCGCGCAGCAATTGCGCCGCCACCGCAAACTTGGCGGCGATGGTGCTGTAACCGTAGCCGAACACGTCCAGGCTCTTGTAGAAGATGTCGCCGTCCACCCCGGCCTTGAAGGCATTGGCCAACACCAGCTTGTCCTCATCCTGGCGATAGCCGGCGCGGCGGCGGTTCAGATCCACGTCCGCGCCCGGCAAGGCCTTGTTCAGACCCGCCTCGCTGGCGAACAATTTGACCGAATCGTCCATGCTCAGATTGACGCGGTGGTAGCGGTTGAAATCGCTGAGCGCGTTATTCCACTCAATGGAATTGATGATGGGCGGCTGGAGATTGAGATCGGAGTAGGCCGAGCCCGGCGTTTTCAGGAAGTCCTTGGCGATCTTGTCGCCGCCGAGATCGCCCTGGCTGCGGTTCTTGGTCTTGTAATACAGCACCGACTTCAACAGGGTGTCGGGCACAAAGGTTTCGGCCATCGCCGGCGGCGTCAGCAGCAGGCCGGCGGCTGCCAGGCCGCTTAGCCAGCGCGAACGCCGAGTAAAGCTTTGGGTCATCACGGACTCCAATGGAGATTAGAAACAGGAGGGAGGCATGGGTCGCTTTCAGGTCTGTTCAAAATCCGCCGCGGCGAGCGCCGCTTTGGAACAGGCTCATGGACGATGAGGCGCGGATCGGGCTGCCACCCGTTCACGCCAATAAATAAGCGTAATATAAAATTCTAATAGACTAGAGCCTAAACTCAGGGTTCCGCCTGAAATTGCAAAAATCGCTCATCGCGCATAAAAGCAGCCTATCCGCCATGCCGCGGGCAATAAAAAAGCCGCCTGACGGCGGCGGTTCTCCCTCCCGGCTTCAAGCCTCGGGCGGTGCCGCGGCCCACTCCGCCGCCGACAACAGATACAGGCAATGCCGCCGCAGCGGATGCCCGGGCTCCAGGGCCGGATGATCGAAATCCCGTCCGGCGTTGCGCATGCCCAGCCGCTGCATCAGCCGCTGCGACGGCAGATTGGGCAAGGCGGTGAAAGACACGATTTCGTCCAGGCCCAAGGTCTCGAAACCGAAGGCCAGCGCCCGACGCGCGGCCTCGGAGGCGTAGCCCCGGCCCCAGGATGCGCGCCGCAGCCGCCAGCCCGCCTCCACGCAGGGCATGCACGGCAATTCCGCGCGCGGCACCGCCAGGCCGACGAAGCCGAGGAAGTCCCCGGACGCTTTCTCCTCCAGCGCCCATAGCCCCCAACCGCGCGTCGCGATCAAGCCGCGCTGGCGTTCCATGCCTTCCGCGCTGTCCTCGGCGCTCAGCAGCGCCGGAAAATAACGCATCACCTCCGGATCCCGCCCCATGGCGACGAAGGGCGCCAGATCTTCGTCCCGCCATTGGCGCAGCCATAAACGCTCCGTCTCCACCTCCATTGTTCCCCCTTCCCGTTCACCGCGGATTCATCCCGAATCCGTCATTATCACGGAACCGTAACCGCCGGCTGAGTAAAATCTGCAAGGCAAGCCGTCCGCGTCCCTTTAGCATGCGGCGATCAACCTTCTCACGCGTCTGCCCATCATGCTCATTCAAGCTTCCCGCGCCGCCGCGCCCCAAACCACGGCAGCGGACGAACCCGCCCGCTCCCACGCCGCCGCCAGCCCGATAAAGACGCGGCTCAGCCAGACGGCCAACCGCGCGGACGCCCCCGCCCCGACACGGACCGCGCCGCGCGCCAATCCGCTGGACGGTCTCTGCGCGCCGCAGCCGCTGGAGCGGCTCAATCCCGAGCCGGCCCGGCAAAGACTCAAGGACAGCGCCCTGCTCGCCAACTTCCCCTATAGCCGGGATCTGGACAGCCTGCGCGCCACCCAATGGAGCCCGGACGCGGAACTGGCGCGGCTGCTGGCCAAGGGCAGCACACTGGAGTTTCAGCCCCAGCAGGCGCGCCTGATGGACCCGGAAAGCGGCCTGGTGGCCTATGTGTTCCGCAACAAGGCCGAGGGGGACATCCGCCTGGTCTTCGGCGGCACCACCAGCGGCCGCGGCGTGGGCGGCCTCGCTCAGCGCAATCTGAAAAACCTGGCCAGCGTGGCGCGGCAGTGGCGCGCCAACATCGGCAACGCCGCCTTTGGCGGCCGTCCCGCCTGCTACGCCCAGGCCGCCCAGCTCACCCGCAAGCTGCAAAGCCTGGCCGCCGGCCTGCCGCTGATGCGCAGCGGCGAGCCCGGCTACACCGTCAGCACCGGCGGCCACTCGCTGGGCGGCGGCATGGCCGCCTACGCGGCGATGCAGCTGTCCACCCCGCAGCGCCCCGTTCACGCCGAGTGCTTCAGCAGCGCCCAGTTCGGCCGCGGCCTGCAAAACGAACTGCTGGCGCGGCACGGCAACGATCTGGATCAGGCGCGCGCGGCCGCGGCCCATATCCGTCATTACTGCGTCCAGGGCGATCTGGTGCCGGCGCTGGACGGGCTGTTGCCGGTGCGCCACGTCGGCCAGCTCTATCTGCTGCCGGCCAACCGCCAGGCCGACGACAGCCGCCTGGGCCGCCATGACAAATTCCTGGATCATGTGCAAGACTTCGTCGCCAGCGCCTGGCAGGGGCAATCCCGGTTTTACGCCTAGAAGACCCGGCCGCCGCCCGGTCCCGGGCCGGGCGGCTCAATCAGCGGTCCAGGCGCCGATGCCGCCTTGACCCCCTCATCTCCGCTAGGCACAATCGCAAACGCGCCGCCCCAACCGGCAGCGCCCAGATTGGAGTCTGGTCCCGCCGCCTCGGCCCAAGCGCCGCAACCGCTTGGTCCGTGCCCTTGCACCCTTCAGCCATACCTAAAACGGGCAGGCCGTGGTGGGAGGGTGCTCGCACCCGCCGGACCGTGGCGCCGGAACTCCAATCCTGCCATGCGCCTGCCATGAGCCTGCGGCTGCCCGTCGCCCCATCGGCAGCCTGAATCAACAGGAGTGCGCGCATGTCCGTCAAATACCCGATTCGCCGCCATTACCGCCCCAATCTCAAACCCGTTTCCTATCAGGAACTGCCCTTCGCCGCGCGCTTGCCGGACCATCCTCAAGTCCATTGCTGGCAAGTGCCGCCGGCCGACGATTATCGCCAGGCCTATTTGCTGGGACGCGAATATGCCGGCCATTTCATCCAGTACCTGCAGGACAATCCCGACGTCCCGAAACGCGCCTTGCTGGCGCGCATCGCCGCCGACGTCGATTTCTCGGTGCAAGGCCCCGAGCAAGGCTATTGGGCCGGCTTCTTCGCCTTGGTCGAACAGGTGCTGATCTTCCCCATCGACATCTTCGGCTACATCGACCGCATCAAGCTCCGGGAGGACGCCTTGCGCCAGCAGACGGCAAAACGCTTGGCCGATACTGAATAAGTGCAGCTATTGCGCCGCCGACGACTGAGCCGCTTTTGGCACAGCCGCCGGCGGCGCTGGCTGAATCCGGCCACGCGCTCCCGGCGCAAGCCATGAAAATCAACAGTTTAACGATGAAGTGAGCTGGCACGCGCTTTGCCTAATAAGAACCACCTCGCGGCCTCGCTCCGCGTCGCCGCGTCGTTTAAATGCAAACGTCGTATAAATAGAAGGTTGCCGCGCTCCGCCCGGCCCCATACCCGCAAAGGAGAAACACCATGCAACGCATCCGCACCTGGCTCTGTCTCGCCGCCCTGGGCGGCGGCCTCTCGCTGCCCGCCCTCGCCGCCGACGTGGTCCGCCTGGGCAATCTCAAGTTCGCCCACTACGGCGCCATCAGCTATATGAAGGAGATTGCGCCCAAATACGATCTGAAGATCGAGGAGCGCATGTTCGCCAAAGGCATAGACATCATGCCGGCCATCGTCGCCGGCGAAGTGGATATCGCCGCCAGCGCGGCGGACGCGGCGGTGGCCGGCCGCGCCGGCGGCGCGCCCATCTTCGCGGTGGCCGGCTTCGCCAAGGGCGGCGCGCGCATCGTGGCCGCCAAGGACAGCGGCATCAAGAGCGTCAAGGATTTGAAGGGCAAGAAAGTGGGCGTGGCGCGCGGCGGCGCGCAGGAGCTGCTGCTGGCGGCGGAGCTGGCCAAATACAAGCTCAGTTGGTCCGACAAACCGGGCAAGGACGTGCAGGTGATCTACATGCCCTTCGCCGATCTGAACCAGGCCTTGATGGGCAAGCAGATAGACGCGATGAGCCAGTCCGAGCCGCAGTCGTCCCAGGCCATCAACAAGGGCTTCGGCGTGGAAGTGCTGAAGCCTTACGACACCCCGCTGGGCGAGCCCATCCGCACCCTGGTGATGACGGAGAAAATGTACAAGGAACGCCGCGGCGTGGCGGAACGCTTGATCAAATGCTTTGTGGAGGCCACCAACACCTTCATCAAGAACCCCAAGCTGGCGGAAAAATACGTGCGCGAGAATATGTTCAAGAACCAGATCAGCGCCGACGATTTCCAGGACGCGATCTCCAACTCCCCGTACAGCTACGATCTGAGCGTGGCCCATATCCAGACCACCACCGACATGATGCAGCAGTACGGCATCGGCAAGATGGCCAAGCCGCCCAAGGCGGCGGACTGGGTGAAGCTGGACTTGCTGAGCAAGGCCAAGCAGGACCTCAAGGTTAATTGACGGCGGCGGGAGCAAATCATGCAGCAGACTGTGTTTTCCCGGCTGGGCCAGGCCTGGTCCAGCCTGGCGGTGCCCATCGCCATCGTGCTGATCTGGCAGGCCAGTTCCAGCCTGGGCTGGATCAATCCGCAAATCCTGCCCTCGCCGCTGGCGGTATTGCAAAAGTGGCTGGCTTACTGGCAGCCGCTGGAAGCCTACGATCCGGCCTCCGGCGGCTATCTCGCCTGGCTGCTGTCCGGCGAGCTGGTCCACGACGTGGCGGCCAGCCTGTGGCGGGTGGTGCTGGGCTTTGCGCTGGGCGGCGGCCTGGGCTTGCTGCTGGGGCTGTTCATGGGCGTCAGCGACCCGGTGTACCGGGCCTTCAACCCCTTGATCCAGTTCCTGCGGCCGATCCCGCCCATCGCCTGGACCCCGCTGTCCATCCTGTGGTTCGGCCTGGGCAATCCGCCGGCGGTGTTCCTCATCACCATAGGCGCTTTCTTCCCCATCCTGATGAACACCATTTCCGGCGTGCGCAATGTGGACGGCATCTATATCCGCGCCGCGCGCAATCTGGGCGCCAGCCACGCCACCCTGTTCCGCCGGGTAATCCTGCCGGCGGCCACGCCCTTCATCTTCACCGGCGCGCGGGTGGGCATGGGCACCGCCTTCATCGTGGTGATCGTGGCGGAGATGATCGCGGTGAACAGCGGCGTCGGCTACCGCATCATGGAGGCGCGCGAGTATTTCTGGACCGACAAGGTCATCGCCGGCATGGTCACCATCGGCATTCTCGGCCTGTTGATCGACATGCTGATGCAGGGGCTGAACAACCG
The DNA here is from genome assembly GCF_003052555.1 of Chromobacterium sp. Panama. Taxonomy (NCBI): domain Bacteria; kingdom Pseudomonadati; phylum Pseudomonadota; class Betaproteobacteria; order Neisseriales; family Chromobacteriaceae; genus Chromobacterium; species Chromobacterium sp. Panama. The sequence continues at coordinate 1,302,402 of NZ_QARX01000001.1, read as the reverse complement.
CCTGCTGAAATGGCATCGCGGCATCGACCAGTAAAAACCCGCTCAATGTCCGCTGCGCGTTGTGGGTCGTCTCAAGGTGAGCGCCGCTTAGAAATGCCCATGTACCACGCGTACATTCCGCTTTCTCGGCAGTTGTCGCCTTGTCTCGCCCTAGCGCGCGGAACATTGAACAGGCTCTGATCACAATGCACCGCCGGACCCGCTTCGACGCGGGTGCGGCGCAAAGAACGAATTCGCGCAACAGCGGCCCCCACTGCTGCGCGACATGGAAGGATGAGGCATGAGCGCCCAGATCGAAGTGCAACAGGTGCAAAAAGTATTCAAGACGCCGGGCGGCGACGTAATCGCCCTGCGCGACATCCAGCTGGACATCCAGCCCGGCGAGTTCGTCTGCCTGCTGGGCCCGTCCGGCTGCGGCAAATCCACGCTGCTCAACGCCATCGCCGGCTTCGCGCCGCCCAGCGGCGGCGAGATCCTGGTGGCCGGACAACGCGTCGCCGCGCCCGGACCGGACCGCGGCATGGTGTTTCAGGAGTACGCGCTGTTTCCGTGGATGACGGTGGAACAGAACATAGGCTTCGGCCTGGAAATCCAGAAACGCTCCCCGGCCGAGATCCGCGCCGCGGTGGAGCCGCTGCTGGACAAGCTGCACCTGCGCGACTTCCGCCACCGCTTCCCCAAGGACCTGTCCGGCGGCATGCGCCAGCGGGTGGCGATTGCGCGGGTGCTGGCGCTGGATTCGCCGGTGATGCTGATGGACGAGCCCTTCGGCGCGCTGGACGCGCTGACCCGGCGCTCCTTGCAGGACGAGCTGCTGCGCATCTGGCAGGAGAGCGGCAAGACCATCATCTTCGTCACCCACAGCATCGAGGAATCCATCTACCTGGCGGACCGGGTGGTGGTGATGACCTACCGCCCCGGCACCATCAAGCGCGACGTGCGGGTGGAGCTGCCGCGCCCGCGCGACCCCAGCGCGCCGGGCTTCAACGATCTGAAACGGGAGCTGACCCGGCTGGTGATGGAGGAACATTCACGCCACGAAGCCGCGGAACTGCAAGCTGCGGTAGACTGAGGCATCGCCGATTTCCGATCCGCCGCCATGCTCGCACGCGCGTTGCGTTTCCTGCTGAAAAGCCTGCCCTCCCTCTTCTTGCTGGCCTTGGCGCTGGGCGGCGGCTGGGTGTTGGCCAGCCGCATGCTGCTGACCGAAGCGGAGCGCGAGGGCCGGCATCGGGCGGAGATGCACGCCGCCAACCTCGGCGCCACGCTGGAGCAATACCGCTACCTGCCCTATGTGCTGGCGCTGAACCAGGACATCCTCAACCTGCTGGCGGACCCGCGCAATCCGCGGCGGGTGGAGGCGTTGAACCGCTATCTGGAACAGGTGAACCGGCAGTCGCGCACCTCGGCGCTCTTCATCGTCAACGTGGACGGCATCGCGCTGGCGTCCAGCAACTGGATGTCGCCGTACAGCTTCGTCGGCAACAGCTACGCCTTCCGTCCCTATTTTCAGCAGGCGCTGGCCGGCCGGTCCGGCAGCTTTTACGGCATAGGCAGCACCAGCCGCGAGCCGGGCTATTTCCTGTCCTGGCCGGTCTTGTCCGGCCGCCGCGTCGTGGGCGTGGCAGTGGTCAAGGTCAGCCTGGCGCCGCTGGAGGAAGCCTGGCGCAAGGGCGCGGAGCCGGTCTTGGTCAGCGACCGCCACGGCGTGGCCTTCCTCAGCGCCAACCCGGACTGGAAGTTCGCCACCTGGCAGCCGCTGCCGCCGGCGGTGCGCCGCCAGATCGATGCCACCCGCCAATACCTGGGCGCCAAACTGCATCCCTTCGCGCTGCTGCAACCGCACGCGGGTTGGCGCGAACAGGCCTGGCTGGCGCCGGACAGCGAGCGCAAGCTGCTGGCCGGCCGCTATCTGCAAATCCGCCAAACCTTGCCGCAAACCGGCTGGACGCTGACCTTGCTGGTGGACATGCACGGCCGCAACCTCACCCTGCTCGCCATCATGAGCACGCTGCTGGCCAGCGGCCTGGGCCTGCTGACGCTGTGGCATTACCGGCGGCTGCGGCTGAGCCGGCTGCGGGAGCAACTGGCGGCGCAACAGGCTTTGCAGCAGGCCCACGACCAGCTGGAACGCAAAGTGGCGGAACGCACCCGCGATCTGGCGCTGAGCAACACCCAGCTGTCGGCGGAAATCCGCGAGCGCATCCAGACGGAAAACAGCCTGCGCATCACCCGCGGCCAATTGGCCGAGGCCAGCAAGCTGGCGGCGCTGGGCCAAATGGCGGCCGGGGTCGCCCATGAAATCAACCAGCCGCTGGCGGCGCTGCGCGCCTTCGCCGACAACGCGGTGACCCTGTTGCAACGCGGCCGCCCGGACGACGCCAGCGACAATCTGGGCCAGATTTCCCAGTTGGTGGAGCGCATCGCCCACATCACCCGGGATCTGAAAACCTTCGCCCGCCGCCACCGCGGCCCGCTGGGCCAGACCAATCCGCTCGCCGCGCTGCGCGACACGCTGACCCTGCTGCAGCCGGCGCTGCGCGAGGCCCGGGTGGAGTTGGAGCTGGACCTGCCGCCACGCTGTCCCGACATCGCCTGCGACGCCATCGGCCTGGAGCAGGTGTTCACCAATCTGCTGGGCAACGCCATAGACGCGATGCGCCAGCAAGGGCGAGGCCGGCTGGAAATCAGCCTGCTGCACAAGGCGGGCATGCTGGAATTCCGCCTGCGCGACCACGGCCCCGGCATCGCCGACGCCGATCTGCCGCATCTGTTCGAGCCCTTTTACAGCACCAAGCCGCGCGGCCAGGGCCTGGGCCTGGGGCTGGCCATCGTGCAGGAAATCGTCGAACAGTCCGGCGGCCGCATCGAAGCCTGCAACCACCCGGACGGCGGCGCCCGCTTCATCATCAACTGGCCTTGCGAGTCCGCCTCATGAAACCCTCCCCCAACGTCCGCGCGGGCGTGATCTACGTTGAAGACGACCCGGCCGTGCGCATGGCCACGCTGCAATCGCTGGAATTGGCCGGCCTGCCGGTGCAGGCCTACGCCGACGCCGAAAGCGCGCTGACCGCGCTGAGGCGCGACGAGCGCGCCGTCCTGCTCAGCGATGTGCGCCTGCCCGGCCTCAGCGGCCTGGAGCTGATGGAACAGGCGCTGAACCAGGACCGGGAACTGCCGGTGATCCTGGTCACCGGCCACGGCGACATCGCGATGGCGGTGGCGGCCACCCGCGCCGGCGCCTACGACTTCATCGAAAGGCCCTATGCGCCGGGCCGGCTGATCGAAACGGTGCAACGCGCGCTGGACAAGCGCCGGCTGACGCTGGAAAACCGCGAACTGCGCGCCAGCCTGGCGCGCAGCAACGGACCGGTGCTGATCGGCCATAGCCCGGCCATGCAGGCGCTGCGCGAGACGCTGGCCAATGTCGCCGACACCGACGCCGACGTGCTGATCCACGGCGAAACCGGCACCGGCAAGGAAATGGTGGCGCAGGCGCTGCACGCCTGGAGCCGTCGCCGCGAGCGTCATTTCGTGCCGCTGAACTGCGCCGGCCTGCCGGAATCCATTTTCGAGAGCGAAATTTTCGGCCACGAGGCCGGCGCCTTCACCGGCGCGCTCAAGCGCCGCATCGGCAAGATAGAGTACGCCAGCGGCGGCACCCTCTTCCTCGACGAAATCGAAGGCATGCCGCTGGCCTTGCAGGCCAAGCTCTTGCGGGTGTTGCAACAGCGGGTGGTGGAAAGGCTGGGCTCCAACAGCCTGATCCCGGTGGACTGCCGGGTGGTGGCCGCCACCAAGGACGATCTGGCCCTGGCCAGCCAGGAGCGGCGCTTCCGCGAAGACTTGTACTACCGGCTCAATGTGGTGTCGCTGCGGCTGCCGCCGCTGCGCGAACGGCGCGAGGACATCCCGGACTTGTTCCAATGGTTCGTGGAGCAAGCGGCGGCGCGCTTCGACCGCCCGGCGCCGGACACGCCGCCGGCGCTATTGGGCCGCCTGCAGGCGCAGACCTGGCCGGGCAATGTGCGCGAGCTGCGCAACGCGGCGGAGCGCTATGTGCTGGGCGTGGCGCCGGACGACGGCGAAGCCGCGGCCTACGCGCCCAGCGCGCTGGACGCGAGGGTGGACGCCTACGAGAAGCAATTGATCGAGCAGGCGCTGCTGCGCACCCAGGGCCAGGTGATGCAGGCGGCGGAGCTGCTGGGCATTCCGCGCAAGACCCTGTACAACAAGTTCGCCAAGCACGGCATAGACCCGGACGGCTACCGCGCCTGAGAACCTGCTCAAGGTCTGCTGCGCGTCGTGAAGCGTTGCACGGTGAGTACCCGCTCAAAATGCTCATGTACCACGAGTACATTCCGCTTTTTCGCTCGTTTTCGCCTTGTCTCGCCCTTGCTCGCAAGACTTTGAGCAGTCTGATAGCTGTTCACGATTTACGCTCCGCAGCCGCCTCACACCGCGCGCAGCAGCATGAAATGGCGCAGACTGTAATAACCCTGCGCCGCCGGCCACGGCAAGGCGCCCAACAGGCTCAGACCCGCTTCCCAGCGTTGATTGTCCAGCAGCGCCTCGGAGACGAACTCGCCGTTCAGATTGCAAAAGAACAGCCGGGTCCAATGCGCGTCGCCGGACAGCGTTTCCGCGCGCAGCGCGGCGGTGGCTTGGCGGAACAGCGCCTCGAACAAGGCTTGCTCCAGCCGCTCGGCGGCACCGCGCAGGCCGAAATTGCCGATATAGGCCATATAGTCGCGGCCGGCGATTTCCCAGCGCCGTTCGGTGACTTGCGCTTCGTCGCGGACGCCCCACAGGCCGGCCAGCAACACGTGCAGCACATTGGCGCTGAAATTTTCCAGCGCGTCGTTCAGCCCTTCCCGGCCCGCGCCCAGGCCGGCGAAGCTTTCCATCAAGCGGATGTCGTTTTCCAACAGCACGTGGATGTCCAGCCGGCCGTTGTTCTCGCCCGGCGTCCAGTGAGCGCCTATGGCCGGCAGTTGGCCCTGCGGCAGCAGCCAGCCCTTGGCCTCCTGGCAGGGCAGGCCGTGGGCGGCCAATAATTGCGCCAGCAGCGGCGTGGGGTCGAGCGCGGCTTGGGCTTCCGGAGCGTGGGCAGACAAGATGGCCATCCTTTTGATTTGATCGCGAGGCCGGCAGTGTACCACCGCCCGCCTCACAGCCTGAAGCTGGCCGCCGCCTGCCGCAGCCCGGCGGCCAGCGTCTCCAGCGCTTCCACCTCGGCCTCGGCCGCCAGGGCGGTGGCGCGGGTCTGTCCGGCCAGGCCGGCCACCTGCTCCATATTGCCGGCCACCTCGCGGTTGGCCTCGGCCTGCGCCGCGGCGGCGCCGGCCACCGCGCGGATATTGTCGCGCGCGGACTGCGCGCCGCCGCGGATGCGCTGCAAGGCGTCCGCGGCCTGCCGGGCCATGGCCACGCCACTGTCCACCCGCGGCCCCACCTCGCCCATGCTGGCCACCACGGAATCGGTGTCCGCCTGAATCGCCTGGATGGTGGCGGCGATCTGGCGCGTGGCCTCGCCGCTGCGGTCGGCCAGCTTGCGCACCTCGTCCGCCACCACCGCGAAGCCGCGGCCCAGCTCGCCGGCGCGCGCGGCTTCAATCGCCGCGTTCAGCGCCAAGAGATTGGTCTGGTCGGCGATGTCCTTGATCACCGCGGCGGTGACGTCGATCGCGCGGCAGCGCTCGGCCAGTTCGCCTATGCAGCCGGAGGCCGCCGCCACCTGGCCGGACACCGCCTGGATCTCCTCGGCCGCGCGGCGCACCAGGCCTTCGCCCTCGTCCGCCAGCGCGCAGGCGTTGGCGGAGTCCGACTCGCTCTCCGCGCTGCGGCGCGACACCTCCGCCACGCCGTCCAGCATGCCGGCGGTGGTTTCCGCGGCGCCGGCGCTGGCCGCCGCCGATTGCTCCACCTGGCCGTGAATCTGCTGCATGCGTCCGGACAAACCGCCCACCGAACGCTCCAGCTGCGCGGAACCGTCCTGCAGACGTTCGATCAGCTGGCGCAAGCTGCGCTGCATGCCGGCGAAGGCGTCCATCAGGCTGCCCTCGCTCGGCGCGCGCTCCAATGTCTGGCTCAGATCGCCGGCCGCCATCGCCCGCGCCGTCGCCGCGGCCGCCTCCGCCTCGCCCCCGATCAAGCGGAAAATGGACGCGGCCACGCGCCAGGCCAGCAGCGTCACCACCGCCAACACCGCCAGGCCGATGCCGGAGAGCTTGAGCGCCAGGCCGTTGAACTGGCTTTCCACATCGTCCATGAACACGCCTGTGCCTATGGTCCAGTTCCAGTCCGGTATCCGCATCACCGCATTGAGTTTGGGCAGCACCTCGTTGCCGTTGGGCCGCTTGGTGCGCACCAGCGCAAAGCCGAAATCGCCGTTCGACAGCGCGTCGCGGTAGGCCTGCACCAGGGTGCGGCCGTCCGGCAGCTTGCCGCCGGTGTCCCGCTTGCCCAGCTTGCGCCGGTCCGGGTGCACCAGCACCAGGTCCGACGCGTCGCGCGCGAACACGTAGTTGCCCTTGTCGCGCAGTCCGGACATCGCTTCGACCGCGCGCCGCTGCGCCTCCTCGCGCTTGAGCTTGCCGCTTTGCTCCTGCTTCTGGTACATCGCCACCTGCTGGCCCGCCAGGTGCACCAGGCTGCCGATCTGCGCCTTGCGGTCCTCCAGCAGGGTGGAACGCAAGGTGTGCAAGGCGAATCCGGCCACCACGCACAGGCCCAGCCCGGCGCACAACACCACGCCCCCCAAACGGACAGCCAGTTTCATGTCTTCGCTCCATCACGGGTCTCGGCGCCGCGCGGCGGCCGTTCATCCATGGAGCATAGACTATTCATTATGCTTAAGCGGACGCTGCCTCACCCCTCCCCGCCGGCGGCGAACTGCAAGGCCGCCAGCCGCGCGTACAAGGGCGAGTCGGCCAACAGGCTCTGGTGACTGCCTTCGGCCACGATGCGGCCCTGGTCCAGCACCACGATGCGGTCCGCCTGCTTGACCGTGGCCAGCCGGTGGGCGATCACCAGGGTGGTGCGGTTTTGCGCGGCGCGCTCCAGCGCCTGCTGCACCAGTTGTTCCGACTCCGCGTCCAGCGCGCTGGTGGCTTCGTCCAGCAGCAGCAAAGGCGGGTTCTTCAAGATGGCGCGGGCGATGGCGATGCGTTGGCGCTGGCCGCCGGACAGGCGCACGCCGCGTTCGCCCAGATAGGTGTCGTAGCCCTGCGGCAACTTCTCGATGAAGCCGTCGGCGGCGGCGGCGCGGGCCGCGGCCCGCACCTCCTCGTCGCTGGCCTCGGGTTTGCCGTAGCGGATGTTCTCCAGCGCGCTGGCGCCGAAGATCACCGAATCCTGCAAGACCACGCCCACATGGCCGCGCAAATCGGCGAAGGACAGCTCGCGCACGTCCACGCCGCCCAATAGCAATTGCCCTTGCTGCGGATCGTAAAAACGCAGCAAGAGCTGGAACAAGGTGGACTTGCCGGCGCCGGACGGCCCCACCAGCGCCACGTGCTCGCCGGGGCGCACGCTGAGCCGGATGCCGCTGAGCGAGGGCTGGCCGGGGCGGGACGGATAGGCGAAATCGACGTCGCGCAACGCCAGGCCGGCGGGCCCGGCCGGCAAGGCGCGCGGCGCGGCCGGCTCCGTCACCGGCGAACGCAGGGACAGCAGCTCCATCAGACGCTCGGTGGCGCCGGCCGCGCGCTGCACATCGCCCCACACCTCCGCCAGCGCGCCGATGGCGCCGGCGGTCACCACCGCGTACAGGATGAACTGGCCCAGCTGGCCGGCGCTCATCGCGCCTTCCAGCACCGCGTGCGCGCCCAGCCACAAGACGAAGACAATGGCGCCGAAGATCAGCAGGATCACCGCCACCGTCAACCAGGAGCGCGCGCGGATGCGCGCCAGCGCGGCGTCGAAACCCGTCTCCACCGAAGCGCCGAAGCGCCGGCTCTCCCGCGCCTGCTGATTGAAGGCCTGCACCGTGGGAATGGCGTTCAGGGTTTCGCCGGCGATGGCGCTGGAGTCCGCGATGCGGTCCTGGCTGGAACGGGACAAGGTCCGCACCCGGCGGCCAAAAACCACGATGGGCAAGACCACCAGCAACAGCGTCACCAGGATGTAGGCGGTCAGACTGGGGCTGGTGGCCATCAGCATGGCCAGGCCGCCCAGCATCAGTAGCGCGTTGCGCAGCCCCATGGACAGGCTGGTGCCGATCACGGTCTGCACCAGAGTGGTGTCGGTGGTCAGCCGGGACAGCACCTCGCCGGTCTGGGTGACTTCAAAGTATTCCGGGCTGACCCGGATCACATGCTGATACACCGCGCGGCGGATGTCGGCGGTGACGCGTTCGCCCAGCCAGGACACGCAATAAAAACGCAGCGCGGTGGCCAGGGCCAGCACCGCCGCCACGCCGAACAGGCCGAGGAAATAGCGGTTGATGTCCGCCGCCGCGCGCTGGCTGAAACCATGGTCGATCAGAAAGCGAAACGCCACCGGCAGCAACAGGGTGGCGGCGGCGGCCACGATCAGGGCCAGCAAGGCCAGCCAGGCGCGCAGCCGGTACGGGCGCAGATAGGGCAACAGGCCAGCCAGCGGGCTCAGCCGCAGCCATGGGGAGGGGGCAACGGACATGGGAATGGACGCTCAGTGAAACACAGCGCCCTACTCTAGCCTGCCGCCGGACAAACCGCACCCCCGGACATGAAAAAACCGCCGCGGGCGAAGCCGGCGGCGGCGGGACGGTCAGGCTTGCCTGAATCAGAACTTGTACTGCATCTGCACGCCCAGCAAGTGGCCGCGGATGGAGCTGTAAGAACCTTGCAGCGTGTCGATGTTGTTCCGAGGACTCTTAGCGGTATGGTTGACGTCGCGGTCGCCCACGCCCATCAGATAGGTGTAGCCGGCGTCCACGGTCAGCTGCTTGCTGGCCTTGTAGCTGGCGCCCAGGCTCAGCCAGACGCGGTCGGTGTCCGGAATCAGCGGATTGCGGTAGCTGGCGTTGCGCACCGGGCTGGTTTCGTAGCCCACGCCGCTGCGCAGCGTCAGTTGCTCGTTGAAGTTGTAGTCGGCGCCCACCGAGAACAGCCAGCTGGCCTTCCAGTGATTGTCGATCACGGTTTCAGCCATCGGATTGCCCTTGATCACCAGCTGATCGAAGCGGCTCCAGTTGGTCCAGCGCGCGGTGGCGCTCAGCGCCCACTTGCTGTTCAGACGGCTGAAACCGGACAACAGCAGCGATTCCGGCGTGGTGACGTCGGCGGCGCCGGCATACACGCCATCCAGATTGGTCATGCCCGGAATGCCGAGACGGTTGAAACCGCTGGCGGTATAGTCGCCGCGCGCCTTATGGTGCAGCTTGGAGCGATAGGACAGGCCAACCCGGTTGTCCTGGTTGAACGCGTACATCAGGCCCAGATTGTAGCCGTAGGCCCAGCTGTCGGCGTCGATCTCGCCGGTGGCGCCCGGGAAGAAGGCGCCCTGCTTCAGATCGGCCTTGGCGTACTGCGCCGACACGCCGGCGCCGAAGCTCCACTTGTCGTCCAGCTTGTAGGCGAAGGACGGGTTGAAGTCCACGGTCATGATGGAACTGGAAATGCCGTGGTTGCGGCCCACCCAGTTGTCGTCATAGCTGGCACCGAGGCCGAAGGGCACGGTGATGCCCAGGCCCAGGCGGGCGCGTTCGCTCAACTGATGCACCAGATAGGCGTTGGGGATGAATTCGGCCTTGGCGCGGCCGTTGTCGCTGCCCTGGCGCGCGGCCGGGAAGCCGCCCTTGCCTTCGAACGGCGCGTCGATTTCGGCGTAGGTGAAGCCGCCCTGCACCTGGGTGCCTTCAATCAAGGTCATGCCGGCCGGGTTGTAGAAGACGGCGGACAGGTCGTCGCCCACCAAGCCGGCGCCGGCGTGGGCGCGGCCCAGGCCGGCCACGCTTTGCTCGGACAATTGGAAGCCGGCGGCCTGAGCCAGCGGCGCGGCGGCCAACAGGCCGGCCACCAGCGCGGGAATGAGGCGAACAGCGGAAGGTGCGAATGCTTTCATTTTTTTATATCTACCCCGGCGGCGGCTGCCGCCTTTGTTATTGGAAACCGAGCTTGCGTGCGAAAATATGCCATCCAAATAGATAGCGATCACACAATTTTTAGGGGGTGGAGTCTAAATACTATTTTTTAAAAAAACAAGAAGTCCGCCTTAGGCTAAAAGCATAAGACAGCCGCGCCATGCGCTGAATCAAAAGGCTGTGCTAATATTGGCGGCTCCTCATAACCCTGTTGAATAAAGCAACCATGAAACGAATGCTGAGCATGCTGGCGTTGAGCGCGCTGCCCGCCGTGGCCCTGGCCTCGCCGACAGTGGAAATGACCACGAACAAGGGCAATATCGAGATTACGCTGGACTCGGCCAAAGCCCCCAAGACCGTGGAAAACTTCGTCGCCTACGCCAAGGCCGGCCACTACAACGGCACCGTGTTCCACCGCGTGATCGACGGCTTCATGATCCAGGGCGGCGGCTTCGACACCAAGCTGAACCAGAAGCCCACCCGCGCCGCCATCGCCAACGAGGCGAGCAACGGCCTGAAGAACGGCATAGGCACCATCGCCATGGCCCGCACCGCGGACCCGAATTCCGCCACCGCCCAGTTCTTCATCAATGTGGCCAACAACGACTTCCTCGACTATAAATCCCCGACGCCCCAGGGCGCCGGCTATGCGGTGTTCGGCAAAGTGACCCGCGGCATGGACGTGGTCAACCGCATCGCCAAGACCCGCACCGGCAGCATGAACGGCATGGGCGACGTGCCGTTCGAGCCCATCGTGATCCAGAAAGTCACCATCAAGCCTTAAGCTTTTCTACAACCTCTTTCATACCGGCAGGCCCCACGCGGCCTGCCCGTCATCAAGGAAACACCATGATCAAACTGACCACCAACTTCGGCGCCATCGTGCTGGAACTGTTCGCCGACAAGGCCCCGAAAACCGCCGCCAACTTTGAAGAGTACGTAAAAAGCGGCCATTACGACGGCACCATCTTCCACCGCGTGATCAACGGCTTCATGATCCAGGGCGGCGGCTTCACCGCCGACATGTCGCAAAAGCCGACCAACGCGCCGATCGAGAACGAGGCCAATAACGGCCTGGCCAACAAGGCCTACACCGTGGCCATGGCCCGCACCATGGACCCGCACTCGGCCTCCGCCCAGTTCTTCATCAATGTGTCCGACAACGACTTCCTGGATTTCAAATCGGAAAGCGCCCAAGGCTGGGGCTACGCCGTGTTTGGCCAGGTTGTGGAAGGCCAGGACGTAGTGGACAGCATCAAGGCGGTGCGCACCGGTCGCAGCGGCCCGCATCAGGACGTGCCGGCGGAAGCCGTGGTGATCGAGAAAGCCGAAATCATTTGATTCGCCGACGCCGCGCGACGCGCGGCGCGCTTCCAGCCCGGCCGTCCGGCCGGGCTTCAACTCATCCGCACGCGACATGGCCATTCACTTCATTTCCGATCTGCACCTGGCGGACGACACTCCGGCGCTGAACCGCTTGTTTCTGGACACGCTGCAAGCCTGGCAAGGCCGGATCGACGCGCTCTACATCCTGGGCGATCTGTTCGAATACTGGGTGGGCGACGACGACGATTCGCCGTTCCTGGAAACGCCGCTGGCCGCGATGCGCGCCTTCGCCGCCGCCACGCCGCTGTACGTGATGCACGGCAACCGCGATTTCCTGCTGGGTGAGGGCTTCTGTCTGCGCAGCGGCGCGCGGCTGCTGGACGATCCAAGCTTGATCGAGGCCCATGGCCGCCGCTGCCTGCTCAGCCACGGCGACGCGCTGTGTACCGGCGACGCCGCCTATCAGCAGTTTCGAGCCGTCAGCCGCAACCCGCAGTGGCAGCAGGCGATGCTGGCGCGGCCGCTGGCGGAGCGCCACGCGATCGCGCGTCAGGCGCGCCAGCAAAGCGAGATGAGCAAACAACAGAACGGCCTGAGCGAGATTTCGGACGTCGCCGCCGACGCGGTCGAGGCGCTGCTGGCCGCCCACGACTGGCCGACTCTGATCCACGGCCATACCCACCGCCCCGCGGTCCACCGACACGGCGAATCCGAGCGTTGGGTGATCCAGGACTGGCACGGAAACCAGGGCGGCTATCTGCGCCTGGACGATGCCGGCATCGTCAGCCTGCCGCTGAACGCCGCCTGAGAATTTGCGCAAAGTCCGCTGCGCATCGCGAGACATCAGATTGCAAATGCAAAACGCCTGCCGGATCGGCAGGCGTTTTTCACGTCAACGCGGCTCCGCCGACAGCGGCCGCCACAGCGGCCACCAGCCCGGCCCGCAGGCCAGTTCGGCGTCCACCGCCACGCCGGGCAGCGCCAGCACGCGCCCGTCGGCGTCGCACAACAGCGGCCAGCGCTCGCGCAAGGGTGGCGCGATGCCGGCCTCCTGCAGGAAGTTCTTCACCGGCTTGCGCCCCATCCCGGCCGCCAGCCGCTCGCCGCCCTCGCGCGGCCGCAGGCTCAAACCCCGCGCCAAGGCCTCCGCCGGCAGGCCGCTTTGCCGCCACTCCCAGCTCAGCGTCCCGCCCCACTCTTGCACCAGGCGTTCCGCCTCAGGCTCCACCGCCCCCAGCGACACGGCCGCCGGCGCCGGCAGCGCCGGCAAGGCAAACAGGCCGTCGCGATAACGGTATAACAGGCCCCGCGCCAGACTCAGCCGCGGACAGCTGGCGGCGCCGGCCTCCAGCGCCTGGCGCTGGAACTCCGCCAGCGCGTCCGGCTCCGGCGCCGGCCAGGCCAAACCGCGCAGCCAGGCCAGCAGGCATTGGCGTTGCCTGGCCGCGGACAAGCCGCGCCAGCGGATCAGGTCCAGGCCGCCTTCGCGCCGGCAAGCGGCCAGATCCTGCGCCGCCACCTCGTCCAGCACCGCGGCGGCGTCCGCCAGCAAGCCGGCCGAGCGCGTCAGATGCCGGCGATAATCCGGCAGCGCCGCCTCCAGCTGCGGCAGCAGCCGCTGACGCAGCAGATTGCGCCGCCAGCGCTCGTCCTGATTGCTCTCGTCCTCAACCCAGCTCAGGCCCTGCGCCTGAACAAACGCCTCCAGCTGCCGCCGGCGCAAGCCCAGCAAGGGCCGCCACAGCCAGGGCCCGTCCGCGTCCAGCTTGCGCAAGGCCGGCATCGCCGCCAAAGCGCGCGCGCCGCCGCCGCGCAGCAATTGCAGCAGCACGGTTTCCGCCTGGTCGTCCAGATGATGCGCCAAGACCACCACGCCGGCGGCGGAACGCCGATACGCCTGGTAGCGCGCCTCGCGGGCCACCGCTTCCAGACTGTCGCCGCCGCTCAGGACCAGCTTTACCCGCTCCACCCGCAAAGACGCGCCCAGCGACGCGCACAAGGCGCGACAGTGCTCGGCCCAGGCGTCGGCGTTCGGGCTCAGCCCGTGGTGCACATGCACCGCGCGGATCTCCAGCTCCGGACGGCGCTCGCGCGCGCGGCACAGCAGCGCCAGCAGCGCCACCGAATCCAGGCCGCCGCTCAAGCCCACCTCAAAAGCACATTGGCCGGACAATTCGTCCGGCCAATGGCTTAACAGAGATTCGAGCGGGTCAGGCTGCGGCTTCCTTGAAGCGGCCATAACTCATCAATCTGTCGAAACGGGTTTTCAGCAACTCGTCGATCGGCTTGCCGGTCAAGTCTTTCAACTCTTCCTGCAGCACGCGCTTCAGCGTCGCCATCATCTGAGCGTGATCGCGATGCGCGCCGCCCACCGGCTCGTTGACCACGCGGTCGATCAAGCCCAGCGTCTTCAGGCGCGGCGCGGTGATGCCCAGGGCTTCCGCGGCGTCGGACGCGCGCTCGGCGGTCTTCCACAAGATGGAGGCGCAGCCTTCCGGCGAAATCACCGAGTAGGTGGCGTATTGCAGCATATTGACGCAATCGCCCACCGCGATGGCCAGCGCGCCGCCGGAACCGCCCTCGCCTATCACCGTCACGATGACGGGCACGCGCAAACGGGTCATTTCATAGAGATTGCGGCCGATGGCCTCGGATTGGCCGCGCTCTTCCGCGCCGATGCCGGGCCAAGCGCCGGTAGTGTCCACCAAGGTGACCACCGGGATGCCGAACTTCTCGGCCAGCTTCATCAGGCGCAGGGCCTTGCGATAGCCTTCCGGATGCGGCATGCCGAAATTGCGGCGGATCTTTTCCTTGGTGTCCCGGCCCTTCTGCTGGCCGATGACCATCACCGACTGGCCGTTGAAACGGGCCAGACCGCCCACGATGGCGGCGTCGTCGGCAAACGCGCGGTCGCCGTGCAGCTCTTCGAAGTCGGTGAAAATACTCTCTATATAGTCGAGCGCGTAGGGGCGCTGCGGATGGCGCGCCACCAAGGCGATTTGAGACGGCGTCAGCTTGGCGTAGAGGGACTTGGTCAAGTCCTGGCTCTTCTTCTGCAGGCGCGCGATCTCCTCGGAGATGTCCAGCACGGAATCGTCCTGAACATAGCGAAGTTCTTCTATTTTGTTCTCGAGCTCGGCAATAGGCTGCTCAAAATCGAGAAAGGTCGGCTTCATTCGTAACGTCATCCGATAAATAGCTAATGGCGGCATGATACCTTAGCGGCAAAGTCGGCGTCACCTTTCTGTCTGACAAAAACATTAAATTTTGGAGCATTTATTCGAAATTGCCGCCGGTTGCAAAAATTTGCGGGTAGACCACTTGCGCAAGCTTAAACCCTGTGTTTTAATTCGCCTCCTCGCTGAAACGCAAACGCAGCAGCGAAAAGGATTCAGGGCGTTTAGCTCAGTTGGTAGAGCGTCTGCCTTACAAGCAGAATGTCGGCGGTTCGACTCCGTCAACGCCCACCAAAGTTTTGCGGTTGGAGTGGTAGTTCAGTTGGTTAGAATACCGGCCTGTCACGCCGGGGGTCGCGGGTTCGAGTCCCGTCCACTCCGCCAACAGTATTAAAGCAGTACCCGGATTCGGG
>NZ_QARX01000001.1:1267667-1287321 GCF_003052555.1 Chromobacterium sp. Panama | reverse complement strand
CTGCGGCGTCGGAGCCAGCGGCTGCGGCATGGCCGGCGTCGCCGGCAACGGCGGCGCGGCCAGGGCGAGCGGCTGCGCCGCCGGCGTCCCGGCCTTGGCCTCGTCGCCCGCAGGGGCCTCGGCGTCTGCGTCTGCGTCCGCCGCCGGCGCGGCGTTCTGCCCGTCCATCAGGCTGGCCAGCAAGGCGCTGGCGAAGTCGCCGCCGGACGCCGGCGCCGCCGCGTTCGGGTCCAGCAGGGGATCGGCCGGCGCGGCGTCGGCGGGCGTTGACGCGCCGCCGGCGAGAAGATTGGGGGGCAAGGATACGTTCATGCTTGATTCCAGTCGCTGACTTCGGCGTAGGCGATTTGCGCGTCGCGCTGATGGCTCAGCGCGGCGATTTTGTCTTGTAGTTCCGCGGAGTCGGCGCGGCAGACTTCCAGCGCGTCGCGGTAGGCGGCGCGCAGAGCGGCGCGCGCGGCGGCGTCCAGCGCCTGAGGCTGGGTGCGCAGCAGCTCGGCCAAGAGTTGGTCCAGCGCGGCCAGGCGCTCCCAGTCGCGCTCGGCGCAGGCGCGGCGGATGGCGGCTTCCAGCGCGGCCGGCTCAGGCGGCTTCATGCTGGTCCCGCACGCCTATCCAGCCGCCCTTGAGCTTGATCAGCAGCTGTTCCGCCTCGTCCAGCGCCGCCACGTCCAGATTGACGCTGGCGTGGTAGAGCCGGTAGGCGCAGTAGTCGTAAAGCCGCGCCAGATTGGTGACCACCTCGCCGCCGGAATCGAAGTCCAGCGCGCTGGACAGGCCGTTGAGGATGTTGATGCACTTGCTGATGCTCTCGCCCTTTTGCTCGTAGCGCTGGTTTTCCAGATGGCCGCGCGCGCGCGCCATTTCTTCCAGCAGGCCGTCGAACAGCACCAGCACCAATTGCACCGGCGAGGCGGCGTGGGTCTGCGCTTCCAGATTGACCGCGTGATAGCTGCGGTAGGCGTCGTATTCCACGTTGTCGTGCTCCTGTTCTAATTCAATAGGCGGGAGGGGGTCCCTCCCGCCGAATTCTGTGCGGCCAAGCAAACCCGGGCTGGATTCAGAAGGACAGCATGCCCAGAGTCTTCTGCATGTCTTCCTGCATCTTCTGCAGCTGGGTGAACTGCGTCAGGTAACGCTTGTAGCTCTGGTCGTACTGAGTCTTCAGCCGCAGCTGGCGGCTATCCAGATCTTTCTGGATGCGGGATTCGGAATCCTTGCGCAGCTTGAGCAGGCCGCTGCTGCCGTTCAGCCATTTGTCCAGGTAGTCGCTGCTTTGCTTGACCACGCCGTTCTTGTTGTCGCCGTTGACGAAACGGTCCAGCGCGTCCGGCTTGTCCTTCAGGGTGTCGTTCAGCTTCTTGCTGTCCAGGCTCAGGGTGCCGTCGCGGTTGGCCTTGATGCCCAGCTGGTTCAAGGTGATGCCGTCGTATTCCTGACGCAGCAGGCCGTTGATGCCGTCTTTCAGGCTGCGGATGCCGGAGTCGCTGGCGAAGGGGCCGCCGGTCTTGCCTTCCTTGCCCGGAGCGGACAGATCGGAGATGGCGCTGGCCAGCTTGTTGTAGCTGTCGACAAAGCCTTGCACATTGCCGACGGTGTCGGCCTCGTTGCGCGACACCGACAATTGCAGCGGGGTATCGCCCGGCTTCATCGCCTTGCTGATGGTCAGGTTGACCCCGTCAATGCTGTCGAAGGTGTTGGACGCCTGCTTCATCTGCACGCCGGTGTCTTTATTGCCCAGCCAGACGATGGCGTCCTGTCCCTTGGTCAGCTCCTTGGGGCTGGCGAGTCCGCTCTTCAGGCCGGCGTCGCTGACCTGGCTCAGGTCCAGCGTGACGACGCCGCTCTCGCCGGTCTTGCCGGAGGACATCACCAGCTGGCTGGCGCCGCCGTTGTTCAACACCATGGCGTTGACCTTGCCGCTGTTGCCGCTGGCGCGGTTGATGGCCAAAGCCAGCTCCGACGGAGACAAATTGCCGTCGCCGTCGCGGTCCGCGCTGCTGAGGTCCACTTCAAAGCTGTCGCTGCCCTGGCGGATGGTGATCTTGTCGCCGGCCTGGGCCTTGGCGCCGGACAAGCTGCCGAAGGACAGCTGATGGGCGGTGGCCACTTGTTCGATGAACAGCGAGTAGTTGCCCGGCTGAGCGTTGCCCTTGGCGCTGACGCTGCCGAAGCCTTCCTGGCTGATGCTGGCGCTCATCGCCACCAGGCTCTTCTTGGTGGTGATGCCGCTCAGCGCGCTGCGGTAGTCTTGCAAGGCCTTTTGCAGCTTGTTCAGCGCGTCGCCGCGCGCCTGCGCCGCCTTGCTCTGATTGTCCAGCTGGTTCTGGGCGTCTTGCAAATACAGGCTGGCGGCGTTCTGGGCCAGCGCCGAGGGCGGGGTCTTGCTGAAATCGATAGCCATTTAGAATCCTTTCGCTGTACGCGGGCCGGAGCGCGGTCGGCGCGCCGAGATGAGATCGCCGGTATTGAGATCGACGCTAATGACTATCCCTTGCGACCGCCGGCCGGCTTTTCTTGAGCCGCCGTGAATAATCACGCTCCGCGCAGCCAGGCTTGCCCGGCCAGTTCGTCGGTTTGCTTCTGTTCTTTCTTCAGCCGCAGGCGCAGCAGGCTTTCCGCCGCCTGGTCGCGCACCTGGACCATCACTTCGCGGCGCAGGCTGGCTTGCAGCAGCGCGCGCTGGCTGACCGCGGCGTCCGCCTCGGCCAGTTGCAGATCCTGCTGCTGCGAGGCCATCAGGCCCAGCAGCGCGCCCTTGTAGTCCGCGCAGTTGCGCGCCAAAGCCGGATGGCCGGCGTCGGCGCTGGCGCCGCTCTGGCCGCAGAGCTCGCCCATGCGCAGGATGTTGCGGCGGTAGCGTTCCTGCAGCTGGCGCTTGCCTTCCACCTCGCTTTGCAAGCGGTCCACGTCCTGCTGCCGCAATTGGACCATCAGGCCCAGGCGGCGCACGTCTTCGGGCTGGCTCATGTCGCGATCATCTCCATCAAACCGTTGCGGCTGTCTTCATAGCTCGCGGCCTCGGCCGCGCCCTGGCGCAAAAAGGCTTCCAGCCTGGGCATCAGCCGCACCGCGCGGTCGGTGTCCGCGTCGGCGCCGGCGACATAGCCGCCCAGCGGGATCAGGCTGCGCACTTCCTGGTAACGGGACCAGGCGCCGCGCGCGCCGCGCGCCGCCTCCGCGTGTTCCGCCGCGGTCAGCTGGCTCATGCAGCGGCTGACCGAGCGGCCGATGTCGATGGCCGGATAATGGCCGCGCTCGGCCAGTTCCCGCGACAGCACGATGTGGCCGTCCAGGATGGCGCGCGCGGTGTCCACCACCGGGTCTTGCTGATCGTCGCCTTCGGCCAGCACGGTGTAGATGGCGCTCATGCTGCCGGCGCCGCCCTCGCCGTTGCCCGCGCTCTCCGCCAGCGAGGGCAAGAGGCCGAACACCGACGGCGGATAACCGCGGGTGGCCGGCGGCTCGCCCAGCGCCAGCGCCACTTCGCGCTGAGCCATCGCGTAACGGGTCAGCGAATCCACCAGCAGCAGCACATTGCGGCCCTGGTCGCGGAAATGGGCGGCGATGGTGTGGGTCAGTTCGGTGGCCTTCAGCCGCATCAGCGGCGATTCGTCGGCCGGCGCCACCACCAGCACCGCCTTGGCCAGGCCGGCTTCGCCCAGCGAGTGCTCGACGAACTCCCGCACTTCGCGGCCGCGCTCGCCGATCAGGCCCACCACCACCACGTCGGCTTCGGTATGGCGGGTGATCATGCCCAGCAACACGCTTTTGCCGACGCCGGAACCGGCGAACAGGCCGACGCGCTGGCCGCGGCCTATGGTGAGCAGGCTGTTGATCGCGCGCACGCCCACGTCCAGCGGCGCGGACACCGGCTGTTTTTTCAAGGGATTGACTTGCGGCGGGTGGGCGGCCAGCGGCTGTTCGCCGCCAAGACGGCCCAGGCCGTCCAGCGGCTCGCCCAGGCCGTTGACGATGCGGCCCAGCCAGGACGGGCCTATCATCAGGCCGCCGCCGTCGGCGGCGGGCAGCACCCGCGCGCCGGTGCTCAGCCCCACCGGCTTCTTGAACGGCATCAGGTAGGAGACTTCGCGCTTGAAGCCCACCACCTGGGCTTGCAGCCAGCCGCCGCCGGTGGTTTCGATCACGCAGCGCTGGCCGGTTTCCAGCGGACAGCCCACGCTTTCCAGCAGCAGGCCGGACGCGCCCACCAGGCGGCCGCTGACGGTGGCCACCGGCACCTCGGGCAGTTCCAGCCGTCCCAACGCCTGGCGCAGCATGGCTTAAGCCTCCGCCTCGGCCGCCGCCGGCTCGTCGGCGTCGTGTTGCAGTTGTTCGCGCACGGTGGCGATGCAGGCCTCCAGCCGCTGCTGGCAGCCGGCGTCGGCCTCGGACTCCGGCGTGCGGATCCGGCATTCGCCGTGCGGCAGCTGCGCGTCGGCCACCAGCCGCCAGCGCGCGGCGCGCTCCGGCGCCAGTTCGCGGATACGCTGGCATTCCTCGGCGTTGAGCAGGATTTCCACCTCGTCCTGCTGGTATTGGCCCGGCGGCAAGGCGGCCAGGGTTTCGTCCACCAGGTCCAGGATCTGCACCGGCTTGAGCGCCAATTCGCAGCGGATGACCTGGCGCGCCACCTTGGCCACCAGTTCCACCACCTCGTCGCGCATCGCCGCCTGGTATTCCTCGCTGACGCGGCGCAGTTCGGCCAGCGCGGCCTCCAGCGGCCGACCCAGGTCGGCCAGCTCGGCCAGGGCTTCGCGGCGCGCCGCCGCCTGCCCTTCCTGGCGGCCCTGCTCCAGGCCCGCGGCGTAGCCGGCCTCGCGGCCGGCGGCTTCCCCGCTGGCCAGGCCTTCGTTGTAACCGGCGTCCATGCCCTGACGGAAGCCGTCGGCGGCGGAGGCCTGGATCTGGGCGGAGTCCTGCGCGTTCAGCGGCAGGTCCAGCGCGCTGTGGATCAGCGGCGGGAAACGGAAGGGGCGCCAGGCCTTCACTCGACCACTTCCTCTGGGAACAGCTGCAGGTCGATTTCGCCGGCCTGGGCCAGCTGTTTGACCTGAGCCATGATGTCGGCGCGCACTTCTTCCACGCGGCTCAGCGGCACCGGGCCGGAGCGGCGCATCATCGCGTCGAAGTTTTGCGCCTGACGGCGCGGCATGGTCTGGACGATGGCCTCGCGCACCGCCGGCTCCGCGCCCTTGAGCGCGATCGCCCATTGCTCCAGCGGAATGTCTTCGCTGATGCGCATCAGCACGGCCTCGGTCTGACGCGACAGGATGAAGAAGTCGTACATGCGGGTTTCGATTTCCTCGACGATGTCCGGATCGTGGGCGCGCAGCAGTTCCATCATGCGCTGGCGGTCGCCCGGCAGGCGGTTGAGGATGTCGGCGGTCTGCTGCATGCCTTCCACCGCGGTGCTCTGGGTGTGCAGGCTTTCCAGACAGCGGTTGACCAGTTCTTCCAGCTCTTCCAGGAGCTCGCGGTCCACGTCCTTGAGCCGGGCCACGTTGACCAGCACGCTGTCGCGGCTGTCCGCCGGCAGCGCGTCCACCACCTGGCCGGCCAAAGCCGGCGGCAGAAAGGCGAGGAACACCGCCTGCATGCGCACGTGTTCGCCGGCGATGCGGTCCGCCAGCCATTGCGGCGACACCCATTGCAGCCGCGCCATCTTGGGACGGATGGCGTCGCCGTAAATGGTGTCCAGCACGCTGTTGGCGATGTCGCTGCCCAGCGCCAGGTCCAGCGAGCGCTTGAGGAAGGCGCGGCTGGCGCCGTGCACCCCGCTCTGCTCGCGGTATTCGTCGAAGAATTTCTGAATCGTGGTCTTGACCGCGTCCACCTTGATGCCGCTCATGCCGGACATCGCCTGGGTCACTTGCAGCAGTTCTTCGCGGCTCAGGCAGCGCAGCACGGCGGCGGCGGGCTCCTCGCCCATGCACAGCAAGAGCACGGCGGCCTGCTCGATGGTGTTCATCGCTTCGGCGGCGGGCGCGGCGGCGGCCGGCGGCAGGGCCGGCGCTACGGCGTTATTGGTTTCGTCCATTTTTCTGCACCCATTGTTTGACGACTTCGGCGACGCGTTCCGGCTCTTTGGCGGCCAGGCCCTTCAGGTGGTCGACCAAGACGTCGACGCTGGAGCCGGCCGGCGGCAGATCGTAATTTTCCAGCAGCGGCACCACCGGGCTGGCGCCGGCGCCGGCCGCGGCCAAGGCCGCCGGCTGCGGCGCGGAGGACAGCTGCGCCTGGCGCGCGGCGCGCAGGTCGGCGCCGTCCATCAGCGGATCGGGTTTCAGTTCCAGCGCTTCCGGCTGCTGGTATTCGCGCAGCTGGCGGTCGGTCAGCTGACGCAGCATCTTCAGCAGCGGACGCGCCAGCAGCAGGTAGGCCAGCAGCAGGCCAAAGGCGTAAACGGCCCAGCGCGCGGCTTCGAACCAGGTGTCCTGCTGCATCCAGATCGGCTCCGGCTCGGACAGCGCGGAGAAGTTGAGCGTGGACACCGCCAGGGTGTCGCCGCGCTCGGCGTGTATGCCCAGACCGTTGCGCAGCACCTTGTCGACATTGGCCAGTTCGGCCGGCTTCCAGCCGCCCTTGGCCGGCGCGGCGGCCTGGTTCAGCACCACGGCCACGCTGAGGCGGCGCAGCGTGCCGCGCGCCTTCTTGATCTGGGTGACGCTGCGGTCGTAGGCGTATTGGCGGGTGACGGCGTTCTTGCTGTTGCCGGCTTTTTCCGAGGCCGGGCCGGAAGCGTCGGTGTTGACCGGGCGGTTGCTCAGCGAGCCGGGCACGCCCAGCGCCATTTTCTCGGTGGAGGTTTCCTCGCGCGAGGCCTCGTTGGTGACCTTGGGCGCCTCGCCGTATTTCTCGCGGGTTTCCTCGACGCGGTCGTTGTCCACGTCGGCGGTGACGCTGACCTTGAAATTGTCCTTGCCCAGCACCGGGGTCAGCAGATCGCGGACGTTTTGCAGCGCTTCCTCGCGGAAGCGGCGCGCGGCGTCGCTCTCATTGCCGCCCAACACCCCGTCGTCGCTCAGATCCACGCGCGAGGACAGCAGATTGCCGGCCTGGTCCACCAGGGTGACCTGGGACGGCGACAGCGTGGACACGCTGCCGGCCACCAGCTTGATCACCGCGGCCACTTGCTCGTTGCTCAGTTGCTGGCCGGGCTTGAGGGTGACCACCACCGAGGCGGAGCCCTTGTCGTTGACGGCGCCGACAAAAGACGTGGCGCGCGGCAGCGACAGATGCACGCGCGCGGCGGACACCGGCTCCAGCGCCAGAATGCTTTGCACCAGCTCGCCCTCCAGGCCGCGACGGAAGCGCACGTCCTGGACGAACTGGCTGACGCCTAGCGGGTCGTTCTTGTCCAGCAGCTCCAGGCCGGACGGCAGCTGCGCCACCACGCCCTTGGCCGCCAGCTGCATGCGCACGCGGCCCAGCTGGCTGTCCGGCACCAGCACCTGGCCGGTTTGCGGATGGATGCGATAGGGGATTTTCTCGGCGTCCAGCACCGCCATCATGTCGGCGGCCACCACTTTTTCCTGGGCGCCGAACACCGGCTTGTAGCTGGCGTCGTCGCGCCACAGCCACAGGCTGATCATCACGGTGAGGCCGATGGCCAGCGCGACGATGGGCAGCGCCAGGCGCAGGGAGGGTCCGGAAACGGGCCAACGGCCGCCCAGACGGGTTTGCACGGCCGCGACGCCGCTGCGAAAACGATTCAACACGGGCATGGTCCTCGCGGCTTACAGCTGCATCTTGATCAAGTCGTCCACGGCGCCCACCACCTTATTGCGCACTTGCATCAGCATGGAGAACGACAGGCTGGCTTCCTGGCTCATCAGCATGGCGCCGACCAGGTCGTCGCTCTTGCCGCTGTCCACATCGGCCATTTTTTCGGAGGCGGCGCGGTTCTGTGCGTCCACATCGCGGACGGCGGCGCCCATGGCGTCGGAGAAGCTGGCGGCGGAGGCCGGCTCTTCGCTGTGTTGCGGCGGCGCAATCGGCGCGCCGCGCGCCATCCCGGCCATTTCGCCGAGCATTTGCTTGCGGTCGGCATGAATCATCAAACCCAGGTTGGTCGCCATCGGAAATCCTTGTCGGGCGGTGCCCGTTATTATTGAGTGGCCAATCAAGGCCGGTTTCACGTCTGCGGCCCGCCGCGCGGCGGCGAGCGTATCGAAGCGGCAGCCCCGAGATGAGGACTTGTAACCATGCCATCATCCTGACGCCAGGATACGAGCGGCGATTTTAAACTTTATGCTTAAACCAACAGCCGTGAATTTTCACAAACTCTGACGTGAATTTTCCCCCTTTACCCAACGGCGGCAGCCAGTAAGATGCACACTCCATAAGGTTTAGCCTGCCGTTTGCCTCCGTCCGCGAGCCGCGAATTTAGTACCTTCTAGTACAGTTCGTATCCAGCGCCGCAGAGGGCGGGCCGGCCTTGATGAACACCAGGACGCCGCGGTTTAAGCGCCGCGCCCCTGCCGTCGCCCGCGCGCGCCGGCCGGGCGCGCCGGCGGCGCCAAGCCCACGCCTTCACCGAGAATCGAGATGCCAAGAGCCAGAATCATTTCGCAGCATGACGGCGCCCAATTGCCGGCTCTCGACCTGCGCACGCTGGGACGACCGTTCCATCTGCTGCCCGTCTTCGGCAAAGCCCTGCAAGAAGAGCTGGCGGATTTCCTGCAGCAAGAATTGAACCGCCGCTACCACGCGCGTTTCCACATCCGCGCGCTGGAACAGGCGCAACCGGCCGCCGACGAGCGCCGCTGGCTGTGGCACGCGCTGGACGGCTGCCAGCTGGGCAGCCATATCGAACGACCGCTGCTGCTGCGCTTGCTGGATTACCGCTTCGGCGCGCCGACGGCGCAGCCGGACGCCGACGCCGCCGCGCCGGCGGAGACCGAAACCGAACGCCGGCTGGCGCGCAGCCTGGCGGAACGGCTGCTGCCGCGGCTGCTGCAATGCGTTTTGCGCCTGGACCGCCAGGCCGGCGGCCTGCCGCCCGGCCCGGCCGACTGCGCGCTGCTGCCCTTCGTGCCGCCCGGCACCGGGGTCTGGGAGATTCGCCTGGACATCGGCGACGGCGAGCACGCCGTCGGCGCGCTGCGCCTGCAACTGGACGCCGCCTGCTTCGAACGGCTGCTGAAAAACCTGTCCGGCCGCCGCGACAGCGCCGACGCCCAGGCCGCGCCGGCGGACACCTTCCGCGACCGGCTGCGGGTGCGGCTGCAAGCGCGGCTGCTGGACCGCGAAATGGCGCTGGGCGACATCATGGACCTGCGCCCCGGCAGCGTGCTGCCGGTGACGCTGCAGGCCAGGAGCGAAGTGCTGGTCGGCGCTTCGCGGCTGTTCGACGCCGAAGTGGCCGAGCAGCACGGCAAGCTGTGCCTGACCGGCTTTGTCGCCAGCGAATGACTCCACAAACACAGAACAAGCAAGGATTAGCATGGACTTGAACGACGATTTCGACCTGGGCGGCGTGCTGGACGGCCTGGACGGTCAGAACGACGCGGACGCCAAGCCGGCGGACGACGCCGCGGCGCGCCGGCCGCAACGCGACATGACCCAGTTCCTGCGCAAGATCCCGGTCCGGCTGACGCTGGAAGTGGGCGGCGCCGACATCTCGCTGGCCGATCTGGTCAATATCGAAAACGGCTCGGTGGTGGAGCTGGACAAGCTGGCCGGCGAACCGCTGGACATCAAGGTCAACGGCACGGTGATCGGCCGCGGCGAAGTGGTGGTGGCCGGCGAGAACTACGGCCTGCGGGTGGTGGAGTTGAACGATCTGGAACTGGACAGCCTGGCCTGATGGGACTCTTGAAGAAGCTGCGCCCCCTGCTGCGACCCGGCCTCATCGCTGCGGGGCTTTGGGCGCTGGCCGCCGCCTGTCAGGCCGAGCCGCTGAAGCTGCTGTCGGCCAACGCCGGCGGCACGCCGGTGGATTTCACCATCAAGACTCAGATCCTGATCCTGATGACCTTGCTCGGGCTCTTGCCCGTGCTGGTGCTGATGATGACCAGCTTCACCCGCTTCATCATCGTGCTGTCCCTGCTGCGCCAGGCGCTGGGCCTGCAGCAGGGCCTGCCCAACCGCATCGTCACCGGCGTGTCCTTGATCCTGACCCTGCTGGTGATGCGGCCGGTGGGCCTGGAGGTGTGGAACCACGCGCTGCAGCCCTTCGATCAGGACAAGATCACCATGCAGCAGGCGCTGGAGATCGCGCAGAAGCCGATCAGCCGCTTCATGCTGGCGCAAACCAGCAAGACCGCGCTGGCGCAGATCGCCAGGCTGTCCGGCGAGGAAAAGATCAGCAATCCGCAGGACCACGCCTTCGCGGTCAAGCTGGCCGCCTTCGTGCTGTCGGAGTTGAAGACCGCGTTCCAGATCGGCTGCATGCTGTTCATCCCCTTCCTGGTGATAGACCTGGTGGTGTCCAGCGTGCTGATGGCGATGGGCATGATGATGCTGTCGCCGCTGGTGATTTCGCTGCCGCTCAAGCTGCTGCTGTTCGTGCTGGTGGACGGCTGGTCGCTGACGGTGAACACCCTGGTCACCTCGATACAGGCGTATTGAATTGAGCACAAATTTTTTGCCACGGAAGCACACGGAAGACACGGACAAATTCAGAAAAACACAAAATCCTTTGTCATGGATATCCGCCGAGGCATACGGAAATAGCGCTTTTCGAAGCGCCGAACATAAGGCGTACACAACACAGGCATGGAGTCATTGATTTTGAATTTCCCGTGTTTTTCCGTGTGCTTCCGTGGCTAAAAAAGTTTTTACGCTTCCGCGGCTCATTGATTATCTTGACTAACTAACAGGCGTTTATGCTCACTCCCGACATTGCCGTCGACATCGTCAACGACAGCCTGCGCGTCGTCGTCACCCTGGTGGTGTTGCTGATCCTGCCCAGCCTGATCGTCGGCGTCATCGTCAGCCTGATCCAGGCCGCCACCCAGATCAACGAGCAGACGCTGTCCTTCCTGCCGCGGTTGCTGGTGACCTTGCTCACCATCGCCATCGCCGGCCACTGGATCACCGGCTTCCTGATGGATTTCTGCGTGGCGATGTTCCAGCGCGCCGCCGGTCTGGTCGGATAGCCGTGACCGGCCTCTACGCCCAGCTGCTGGACCTGATCCCGGCCTTCTGGTGGCCGTTCTGCCGGCTGATGGCCGCCTTCAGCGTGGCGCCCTTCATCGGCGAGGGCATGGTGCCGGTGCGGGTGCGCATCGGCCTGGCGCTGGCCTTGTCCGCCGCCACGCTGCCGGCCACCCTGCCGCTGCCCAAGCTGGACCTGTTCTCGCTGGCCGGCGTCGCCGCCAGCATCGAGCAGGCGGTGATCGGCCTCGTCTTCGGCCTCGCCTTTCAACTGGTGCTGGCGGTGCTGGCCGTGCTCGGCTTCCTGGTGTCCTCGCAGATGGCGCTGTCCATGGCGGTGATGAACGACCCCGGCAACGGCAATTCTTCCGATGTGGTGTCCAGCCTGCTCTACCTGCTGGGCGCCATGATCTTCTTCTCGCTGGACGGCCATTTGCTGCTGATCCAGGTGGTTTACGCCAGCTTCCAGGCCTGGCCGGTGGGCGGCGGCGTGCCGGCCGCCTCGCTGTCCATGCTGGCCGGCGGCGTGGCCTGGGTCTTGTCCGCCGCCATGCTGCTGGCGCTGCCGGCGGTGTTCGCCACCTTCGCGGTACAGGCCGGCGTGGGCATGATCAACCGGGTGGCGCCGTCGCTGAACCTGTTCTCGCTGGGCTTCCCGCTGATTACTCTGTTCGGCCTGGGCACGCTGGGCCTGGTGGCGCGCTTCATCCCCCAGCAATACCTGAACCTGAACGAACAGATGCTGCGCCTGCTGGACGGCATGCTGAGGGCCGGCCATGGCTGAGGGGCGCGGCGGCGACAAAACCGAAAAGGCCACGCCGCACAAGCTGCGGCAGGCGCGCAAGCAAGGCCAGGTGCCGCGCTCGCGCGATCTGGCCGCCGCGCTGGGCCTGTTGTTGGCGCTGAAACTGGCTTTCTGGCTGATGCCGCAGTGGCTGGACGAATTCCGGGAATTGTTCGCGCTGGCCTTCGCCCCGCTCTCCGGCAGCGGCGCGCTGGACAACAGCTGGTCCAAGCTGTTCGCCGGCACCTTGCTGCTGCTGGTCAAGATGGTGCTGCCGCTGGCGGTGATTCCGCTGTGCATGATCGTGGTTTCGCTCTATCCCGGCGGCTGGGTGTTCAGCCTCAACCATCTGCAGCCCAAGCTGGAGCGCTTCAATCCGCTGGCCCACTTCGGCCGCATCGCCTCGGCGCGGCACGCCAGCGAGATCGGCAAGTCCATCGCCAAGGCGCTGTTGCTGGGCTGGGTGCTGTACCGGCTGAGCCAGAGCGCGCTGGAAGACTTCTTCGCCTTGCAAGGCGCGCCCTTCGCCACCGCTCTCGCCGGCAGCGCCGAGCTGCTGATCAACGCGCTGCTGACCCTGACCGCGGTGTTCATGCTGTTCGCGCTGATCGACCTGCCGCTGCAAATCCTGCTGTTCATGAAGCAGCAGAAGATGAGCAAGCAGGAAATCAAGGAAGAGTACAAGAGCACC
The DNA here is from genome assembly GCF_003052555.1 of Chromobacterium sp. Panama. NCBI lineage: Bacteria > Pseudomonadati > Pseudomonadota > Betaproteobacteria > Neisseriales > Chromobacteriaceae > Chromobacterium > Chromobacterium sp. Panama. The sequence continues at coordinate 1,274,743 of NZ_QARX01000001.1, read as the reverse complement.
GAGGGCCGGCCGGAGATCAAGCAGCGCATCCGCCAGATCCAGATGCAGATGGCCCAGCGCGGCGTGCGCAAGGCGGTGCCCACCGCCGACGTGGTCATCGTCAACCCCGAGCACTACGCGGTGGCGCTGAAATACGATGAGGAGCGCGCCGAGGCGCCCTTCATCATCGCCAAGGGCCTGGACGAGATGGCGCTCTACATCCGCCAGGTGGCTCAAGAGCATCAGGTGGACATCGTGCCGCTGCCGCCGCTAGCGCGCGCCGTCTACCACACCACCCAGGTCAACCAACAGATTCCCGCGCCGCTGTACCGAGCGGTGGCGCAAGTCCTGACCTATGTCATGCAACTCAAGGCCTTCCGCAACGGATCGCGCCGCAGCCAGCCGCGGCTGCCGGACGATTTGCCGATCCCGCGCGACATGGCCGATCCCAGAACCGCATCATGAACGCTTTCACTCGACTGCTGGCCGACATCGGCCACCACAAGATCGCCGCCCCGCTGTTTTTGCTGGCCATACTGGCCATGGTGATGCTGCCCTTGCCGCCGATGGCGCTGGACATGCTGTTCACCTTCAACATCGTGCTGGCCATCATCGTCATCCTGGTCAGCGTCTCCGCCAAGCGGCCGCTGGACTTCTCCGCCTTCCCCACCATCATCCTGGCCACCACCCTGCTCAGGCTGTCGCTGAACGTGGCGTCCACCCGGGTGGTGCTGCTACACGGCCATGAGGGCACCCACGCCGCCGGCCGGGTGATCGAGGCCTTCGGCCAGGTGGTGATAGGCGGCAACTTCGTCGTCGGCATGGTGGTCTTCGTCATCCTGATGATCATCAACTTCATGGTGGTGACCAAGGGCGCGGAACGGATCTCGGAAGTGTCCGCCCGCTTCACCCTGGACGCGCTGCCCGGCAAGCAGATGGCCATCGACGCCGACCTCAACGCCGGCCTGATCAATCAGGAGCAGGCGCAGCAGCGCCGCCGCGACATCGCCACCGAGGCCGATTTCTACGGCGCGATGGACGGCGCGTCCAAGTTCGTGCGCGGCGACGCCATCGCCGGCATCCTGATCCTGATCATCAATCTCTTCGGCGGCGTGGCCATCGGCGCGCTGATGCACGGCCTGTCCGCCGGCGACGCCTTCCGCCAGTACGCGCTGATGACCATAGGCGACGGCCTGGTGGCCCAGATCCCGGCCCTGCTGCTGTCCTCGGCCGCCGCCATCATCGTCACCCGCATCAGCGACGACGGCGACATGCAGGAGCAGGTGGGCAAGCAGATGCTGGCCTCCCCCACCGTGCTGATGAGCGCCGCCGGCATGATGCTGGTGCTGGCCGCCATCCCCGGCATGCCCTGGCCCACCTTCCTGGGCTTCGCGCTGCTGCTGGGCTTTGTCGCCTGGCGGATGCACCGCCGCCAGCAAGTGCTGCCGAACCAGCCGGACCCGGCGCTGGCGAAAAGCGCGCTGGCCGGCGACGCCGACATCGAACTGGAATGGGGCGCCCTGCCCTATGTGGACACGCTGGGCGTCAATCTGGGCTACAAGCTGGTGTCGCTGCTGGACAAGAGCCAGGGCGCGCCGCTGGCCAAGCGCGTGCGCGGCGTGCGCCAGAGCCTGAGCGAGGGCATGGGCGTGCTGATGCCGCCTGTGAACCTGCGCGACGACCTGCGCCTCAAGCCCTCGCAATACGCCATCCTGCTCAGCGGCAACACCGTGGCCGAGGGCGAGGTCTACGCCGACCGCCTGATGGCCATCCCCTCGCCGGAGCTGTACGGCGAGGTGGACGGCATGCCCGGCGTGGACCCGGCCTACGCGATGCCGGTGGCCTGGATCCTGCCCGACGACAAGAGCAAGGCCTTGGGCCTGGGCTATCAGGTGGTGGACTGCGCCAGCGTGGTGGCCACCCATCTGAACAAGGTGATGCGCGAGCATCTGGCCGAGCTGTTCCGCCACGACGACGTGGCCGCCATCAACGAGCGGCTGTCGGCGCTGGCGCCCAAGCTCGCCTCCGCGCTGAACCAGGCGCTGCCGGCGCCCTTGCAGCTCAAGGCCTACCGCCAGCTGCTGACCGACAATGTGTCGCTGAAAGACATCGGCCCCATCGCCAACGCCCTGCTGGACGCCAGCGAAAGCAGCAAGGACCCCATCATGCTGGCGGCCGAGGTGCGCTGCGCGCTGAAACGCCAGATCGTGCAATCCATCCTGGGGCCGCGCGGCGAGATGAAGGCCTTCAATCTGTCCGCCGATCTGGAAAACCTGCTGCTGGGCGCGCTGAGCCAGGCGCAGCAAACCGGCAAGCCGCAGCTGGACAGCTTCCCCATCGACCCCAACGTGCTGCAGCAGCTGCAGGCCAATATGCCGGTGGTGCGCGACCAGATGAAACAGCTGGGCCACGCGCCCATCCTGCTGGTGATGCCGCAGATCCGCCCGCTGCTGGCGCGCTACGCGCGCTTGTTCGCGCCGGGCCTGCACGTGCTGTCCTACAACGAAGTGCCGGAAACCCGCGAAGTCAGCCTGACCGGCACCCTGGGCTGAGCACCCGCCCACGATCAACCCCGCCGCGGGCGCGCGTCGCCGCGCCCGCACGCTCTTCGCATGATATGCGAAATTACAACACCCTCCGCCTCAAGCCGTCCGCCTCCGCCCAAGCCGCCATCCGCCCAATAAAATCAAACATATAGCCGCCCTTCACCGGCCAAGCCTTACTAGGCCACAGGCATAACACAGCTCGAATCTGTACCAAGGAACAGGTTTCAATCTGTATGCCCAATTTTAAAATGAAAACCTTTTTTGCATTTTCAGCGAAAATTTTTCGCAAATTTTGCAAAAGCTGACTAATATCGGCTAAGTAGAAACCCCAGCGTCGACGTGCCCGCCCCTGCCCGGAAGGCCATCCGCCCTCCGCTCGCCGCCGCCGATAATGAAGAAAGACAGCAGCCCTCCGCCCGCGCCGGCGGCAAGCTGCGGACCAGAACGACCCGATAGTCGCCCTACTCCAAAGACATGCAAATGACACAGAACAAGCCAACCACTGAAATCATCAACGCCAATATCCGCACGCATCTGGAACAGCGCGGCCTGGCGGAGTCGCAACAGGTCAGCCTGATCGAGGAAGTGCTGGGCCTGAGCGCGTCGCAAACCTACCGCAAGCTCAACGGCAGCAGCCAGTGGCAGTTGGGTCAATTGGAGAAGCTGGCGCAATACCTGGGCCTGCCCACCTCCGAGCTGCTGGTGTCGCAAGACAACCGCCGGCCGGTGCGGGTGCCGGACGCCGACCTGATCCCGGCCATCCTCCACCTGACCGACCACACCGAGGAAGCCCATTGCTGGATACAGCTGGGCGACGTGGTCCAGGACGACTCCATCTCGCCGCTCTTGCTGGCGCGCCGCCAGGGCGACAGCTGGCACGTGTATCCGGGCAGCCACGACCGCTGCATCAACGGCCACGAAGTCACCTATCTGGCGGTGCAGCCGCCCAAACGCGCCAACAACAAACGGCTGCTGGTGGCGGTGCTGGACGATATGGACGCCGACATCCTGGCGGCGGTGCTGGTGCGCCAGGGCCTGTTCGCCCTGCCCTACGAATCCCCGTCCGAGCTGCTGGCCGCGCTGCCGCACGAGGAGTTCGACGCCTTCGTGCTGGACTGGGTGCTGGGCGACGACGATTGCATGAAAGTGATAGAAACCATACGCCAGCGCTCGGCCACCGTGCCCATCATCGTGCTGACCGGCCACGCCGAGGAATACGAATCCGCCTTGCAGCAGGCGCTGCGCATCCAGGGCGTTTACTACATCGGCAAGCCCACGCCGGGCTCCATCCTGGCGCTGCAGATCACCAATGTGGTGACCGCGGCCCATGATCTGGAAGTCTGAGCAGATCCGCTCCAGCCGCCGAGCGACATGAAAAAGCCCTGGATCTCCAGGGCTTTTTTCTGTCCGGCCATGCGCCGCCGCGTTCAGCCGCGTCGGGCCACCACGTCCAGCATCTGCCGCAGCTGGCCGGCGTCGAAGGGTTTGGCCAGGATGCCGGCGAAACGCTGGGCGCGCGGATCCTGAAACGCCTCCGGGTAAGCGCTCATGCCGACGACGGCGGTCTGTTCGGCGCGCCGGCCGCTCCAGGCCCGCTCCGCCACCTGATAGCCGCTGTCCGCGCCCAGATGCATGTCCAGCAGCACGGTGTCGAAATCGGCCCGCTCCAGCGCCTGCTCGGCCAGCGCCGCCGTCTCCGCGGTGGCCACTTGGTAGCCGTCGCGCTGCAGCAGCTCGGCCAGGGTGTCGCGGATATCGGCGTCGTCGTCCACGATCAGCACCGACTGCGGACCGGCCGACTCCAGCGCCTGCACCGGCAGGCGCACGGTGAAGCAGGCGCCCTTGCCCTCGGCGCTGTCCAGCTCGATGCAGCCGCCGAACAGATTGACCAACTCCTTGACGATGGACAGGCCCAGGCCGCAACTGCCGGCGCGGCGGTGCTTGCCCTGGATGAAGGGCTGGAAAATGCGCTGCTGATACTCCAGCGGAATGCCCACGCCGGTGTCGCTCACCTGCAGCACCAGTTCATGGTGGCCGGTGGCGCGCAGGCAGGACACGCTGACCGTCACCGTGCCGCTGTCGGTATAGCGGATGGCGTTGGACACCAGATTGCCCACCACCTGGCGCAGCCTGACCTCGTCCAGCACCACCTTGGCCGGCAAGGGCCCGGCCTGGTAGTTCAGCGCCAGGCCCTTGGCGTCGGCCAGCGGCCGCATCACGTCCATGGTGGCTTGCAGCACCTCGGCCAAGGGCATGGGCTGCGGATTCATCCGCAGCTTCATATTGCGGATGGCGCTGATGTCCATGATGTCGTGCACCTGGGCCGACAAATGCGACACGCTGGTTTTCAAACGCTGCAAGGCGGTGCGCGCGGTCTTCTGGCCGTCCGCCACCGGCTCCAGCAATTCGATGCACACCTGCATGGACTGCAAGGGTGAGCGGATCTCGTGGCTCAGCGTGGCCAGGAAGGTGGTGCGGTCCAGCTCCATCGCCACCGTGGCCTGATGCGCGGACTGCTCCTTCTCCAGCAAGGCCTGTTTGGCGCTGGCCAAACGCTTGACCGAGCTGTAGCGCGACAACAACAGGATGACCGCGCAGATCACGCCCCACAGCACCGATTGCAGATACAGCACATTGCTGCGCTGGCGGTCCAGGTCCTCCAGCCGCTCGGTACGGCTCTTGACCTCGGCCACCCTCGCCTCCACGGCGAAGGCCATCAGTTGCGGCCGCAGCAGATCGATGCGCTCCAACAGCGCCGGCGCCGAGTCCAGCGCCGGGTGGCTGAAGGCGGGGTCGTTGAACAATTGCTGGTAATCCGCCACCAGGGTGTCGAAGCCCTTCACCTGGCGCAGCAACATCTGCACCCGCACCGGCGCCGGTTCGGCAAACACGTGGAAACGGCTATTGGCCACTTCCAGCCGCCGCAACAACTCGTCTTGCTTGATGCGGCCGGCCTGGAAACCCACCAGCGCGGACTTGGCGCGCTCCATTTCCAGCTGGAACTGCGCCACCGACCAATACAAATCCTCGCTGCTGTTGGCCACGGAATTGACCTTGCCCAGCTGGCTGATGCTGTAATACATGCCGCCGGCGGCGGTGATCAGCACCAGCAAGCCCACCCACAGCATGCGCCGGCCCTCCGGCCAGCCGCCCCAGCCGGAAATCAGCCGCCGCAGGCGGCTGAGCCAGCCCGGCGCGGCGTCGGACGACGCTTGATTGTCCTGGTCCATCAGTTCACCACCAAACCGTCTATCTGCCAGATCAGCTTGGCGTCCAGCGCCGGCCCCTTGGCCGAATCCGGCATCTGCTCCAGCGGATACATCAACCACAAGGGCCCGTAGCGGGCCACGTTCATCGGCTGCTGATTGAAGCGGCGCGCCAGGATGGCGCGATACTTGACCAGCTCGCTGACCGGAATGGAATAGGTATAGTCGTTGAGCGCCACGAACTGGGCCTGGTGGCCGTAGGCGCCCACTTTATTCAGAATGTCCCGCACCAGCGGCCCGCTGAAGGTGGCCTTGGGCGTCCAGCTGGTGGCGGTGACCAGCGAAGTTTGCGGCAAGGCCATCAGCGCGCTCTCGCGGAACTCGTACACGCCGCGCGCCGAATCGGTGAAATGGCTGATCTTGCCCGACACCACCAGCAAAACTGGATCGTCGCCGGCCCGGCACGCTTGCGCCAGCAGGGCGAAAACCAGCAAGCAAAAGACTCTCTTCATCTTGGCCAACGCTTCACTTGATTGAAAAACCGTACCGCCGCGCGCTGCTGGGCAACAGCCGGCGGCAGTTGAGAACCCGTTCGCGATCCGCGGGCCGCTTCGGCCGCGGCGCCCGTTTCGCGGGCTTGCCCCGCGGGATGGCGAACAACTTCTAAAAAAAATCGGCACGCGGGACCGGTGCCGCTTCGCCGCCGCAAACGGCGCCGCCCGCGGGCGGCCCGTTCTGGCGGCCGGCTTACTCTTCCAGCAGACGCTTCACCACGTCCACGTATTCCTGCTTGGCCTCGTCGCTGCCCTTGCCTTTCAGCTTTTCCCAGGCGTCGAATTTGGCGCGGTTGATGAAGTCCATCATGCCCGGGCGCTCGCCGGCGGCGTCGCCTTCGGTCGCCTGCTTGAACAGCGCGTACAGCTGCAACAGGGTCTGGTTGTCCGGACGCTCGGACAGGGTCTTGACATCGGCCTGAGCCTGGGTGAACAGAGTCTGCAGATCAGACATGGGAATTCCTTTGTTGAAGGCCGGGACGTTCGTACGCCCCTGATTGGAGATGTTAGCCTCCGGCAAGCAGCGCCGGAGAGCGGAATTTACCACGAACCCGCGCCCTTGGTCAGCCGCCGGCCCGGCGTCCGGCCTCAATTTTGTTCCACCGGCCCGCTCCAAGGCCGCCCTGGCCCGGGAGAGCCTTGCACAGGCTTGAGAATGTGTTCGCGATCTCGCGAGCTAAGGCGAGACAAGGCGAAAACGTCTGAGAAAGCGGAGTGCGCGCGCGGCGCATCAGCCTTTCGAAGGGGCGCTCACCGTGCAACGCCCCACGACGCGCGGCGGATCGTAAACA
>NZ_QARX01000001.1:1267481-1267656 GCF_003052555.1 Chromobacterium sp. Panama | reverse complement strand
TCGTAAACACGTTCTAAGGCCGGCCCGGCGCCGCCGTTTCCGTCAACGGCGCCGTCTCCAGCAGAATTCGTTTATAGCTCTTCACCGCAATGCCGTCTTTGCGCGCAGGCAAGAAGCGCGCGCGCCGGAACGGCTCCAGCTGCGCGTCGCCGTCCGCCGGCGCCGCCCCCGCCCA
>NZ_QARX01000001.1:1267335-1267476 GCF_003052555.1 Chromobacterium sp. Panama | reverse complement strand
CGCCGGCGCCGCCCCCGCCCATTGCGCCGCGTCCACCCCGCCCTGCTCATTGATATAGACGCGCAGCTCGAACACCGGCGGATCCCCAGGCATATCGGCCAGTATCGGCGGCACGATGGGCTCCAGCGGCTCCGCCAGGCG
>NZ_QARX01000001.1:1156133-1267323 GCF_003052555.1 Chromobacterium sp. Panama | reverse complement strand
TCCAGCTGTCCGGCCGGATAATAAAGGTCCAGGCCCAGCCGCTGCGGCAGCCCCTCATCGGCGGCGGCGGCTTGCTCGCCGTTTGCCGCCGGCGCGGAGGCTTCCGGCGCGGGGACGGACGCGGCCGCCGGCAGCGTCTCCTGCCGCGGCGCCGACGCCTCCGCCAAGGCTTGCGACGCCCCGGGCCCGGTCATGGCCGGAGGCAGGGCGGCCCACCACCCCGCAACGCACCAGTTCTTCCCCGGAGGCGGCGGCAATGCCTATCTTCGCGGCCACGCCCAGCAGAGATTTCAGTTCGATGGAGCCGTTGGGAGACAGGCAGGTCAATTGATAGCGGTAGCTCTCTGAAACGCCTTCCTCGCCTTCCAGAGTCTGGGGCAACAGGGTTTCAGCCGCGATGCTGCCATCCCCGAGGGACAGTGTGAGCAGGCGATTGTCTTGCGTGAAGGCACTGGAAAAACTGGCAAGCAGCTGGCTGATATCCATAGAAATAGAATGTCCGCAAAGAAAAACCACTTACATAAAGTGGCCTTTTGGTGTTGGTCCGTAATGGAGAGCGGTAACATTTTATTTGGATGGGCGGTGACAGAACAAGCGACCTAGGTCAAGGTTTGGCAAGACCCCATCCTAAAGGACAGGGACACTCTCTCCCAAGAGCATCGTTTCATAGTAAAAGCCCGAAAGAATAGGGCTGAATACCTCTAAGCTACAGCCATTAAAAAGCAACGGCAAAGCGCATTAATATAGCTCTCGGCTGTATCCAAATAATATATCCGCAATCCAGTTGCCCTATTTAATAAAGATGGCTTTCATCCGGTAAATTGCTACGATGCTACGAGTGAAGATTTTTTCTTCAAACGCGCACTTTTATAGACACGGCTTGGCTGGATAATTTGTTAGGTGAAAGACTACAGTCATCATGGCAAGCTCAAACAGCAAGCATTCCCACCTCTAATAATCTCCACCGAAATTCATTAGTTTATTTCCCAGCCCAAAGGCAACTCTGGGTAGCTGATCCAGTAGCTCAGACATTCCTTATCAAGGGTATCGCTCCATTGATAGATACCTGCCCCTGCGTAGTAAAAGACAGGCTTCCTGTCAATGTAAGCAATAATATCGGCTCGATGACGATAAAATGGAGAGGCTAACATATCACTAACAGAAACCTCATCTATACAAACCATATCAGATATCTTGCCATGCTGCCTCACGCAATGTTCAAACTGTGATAGCTCGTTATCTGGCAAAGATAAAACATGTTGCGCTACCACTTCGGCAAATGAATTCTTAAATGACAGCAACCCCATACAGGAAGGATGTTTATACGCATATTCTTCTGGATTCATAGAAAAGCACTCCAATCAAGCAAAGCTGATGTGATTTTATAAGATTTGAGAAGATTTCATGACGCAAAAACAACTGTTCACGGCGGCAAAAAAATATGCTAGGGTTAACACATTTTACAAATAGTTCAAGAAAGAACAATTCAAATGCAGCCAATTACATCTAAGCTTATTAGCAACGACTGCATAGAAGCTGTAATTGAAGAGAGCAAAAGCGCACCTAGAAAACGTACGCCAATCCTGATCCATAGCAGCTACGATGAGATCCCTCAACGCTTCGTGAACTGCATGGCATCAGACTCTTACATCAAGCCTCATAAGCATGAAAGTGATAATCAATGGGAACTGTTAACTTGGATATCTGGAGAAATGCTTGTTATCATTTTTGATGATTCAGGCAAAATACTGAACAAGGTTGAGATAAGTCAGTACTGCCACCGCGTGATTGAGATACCGCAAAATTTGTATCACAGCTATGTCCCTTTATCCGACTGTGCATACCTTGAAATACGGAACTGTAGCTTTACTTACGGACGGCCAGAGGTAGATCGTACATTTGCCAACTGGGCACCTAACGAAGGTGATCACGAGGTAAAAAACTTTACCACTTGGCTCAAAGAAGCGGATATTGGAAAATGGTATGAACAAGAGCGACAATTATTATCAGATAATCAACTATAGTCCCGTCCCAACTTTCTGGAAGAATGCAGAACGATTCTTCATGGGCTGCAACCAGAAATTTCTTGACATGGTTGAAGTCGAAGACATTGGAATCCTTATCAAAAAACGGGATATAGACCTGCCTTGGGCACACAATTGGGAACTCTTTGAAAAAGATGATAGGCTTGTTTTAGAAACGGGACAAACTGTTACTAGACTCGAGCAAATACCCTCTGGCAATGGTGACTCCATTTGGTCTGAAACTATTAAGCATCCAATTATGCGAGATGGCAAGATAGTGGGATTGGTCGGCTTTTGCAAAGACGTCACAATTGAAAGAAGGCTGCAAGAGATAGAACGTGAGCGCAGCATTGACAAACTACATTTACAACTTGCCAACTTAGTTGATAAGTTCATGAATGATGCACAGCACACTAAACTATCCATCTTAAACCAGCGTCTAGGCATAAATCATGGCGGAAACAAAACAAGCAGAACACAAATAAGTCTAAGCAATAGAGAGCAGGAGATAATTTACTATCTATCCATCTACAAATCCCCAAAAGAGATCGCAAAAATATTATCAACGATTCATGGCAAAGACATTTCAATTCGTGCGGTGCAAACAGCTATTAGCGATAGGCTTTATGTAAAGTTCGACGTAAACACGACAAGTCAGCTATTAGAGCGAGCAGCCGCATATAGTCTCATCCCTCTACGCATGCCTAGCTGAAATAAGTCGTTTCCAACAGCCAAATATCTTTAAAAATTATAGACTTACATGTTTTTGCAAGAACAATTTTGGGGCTTACTCAGATGGTGCTTAGAAACTTGTCAACTAAAACAATGAGAACAACTATTGAGAGTGGAGCTTGAGGGAAAGTGAGTTGACGCCATCTTCCAGACACGAAGCGGATAAACCACTCCTAGCTGATTTGAATCGCTCCAGCCTCTCCAGGCAATCTTAATTTGATGGAAATACTGCGCCTCAAACCATTCCGGCGATAGCCCATTTGCTGAACCATGCCGACGCTTCGGGTTTTAGAACATCTCGGTGTATTCGAAGATTTCTTGACGGTCTTCTAGTCGTGATAGGTTTTTCGCTTGATGCACCCATGCCTCAGCACCAGAAAGAACTCTCCGCTACGGACTTGTCGTGGCCGCTCCCCATTCTGGGCACAAACATGCCACATGCGGGCCAAGACATAGGCATACCCCCACCCAAGCCCTTTGGCGAATCATGCGACGGCCTTTTTTTTTGAATATCACGCTCCTCGCTTATCCGGTCAACTCTGCTTTAAAATCGTGGATTTCGGTTTGCTGGGCGGAAAACTCCATCGACAGGGTATATTTGGGATCGTAGCACTTCAGCCATTGATACAGCCTGTGAGTAGAGATATCAGGAGACTGTAACTTCGATAATGGGATAACCCATTCAATGTCTTGTTTATCGGCTTCGACTTTGAACTATTTAGGGAACCTCTATCTGCTTATGGCACATCTTTATCGAGCTTAGAATACGGCTGACTAGGTCTCTAAAAAAGTGAGAGGCAATTCACTAGGAAAGAGGAGTAATTTAACCCAAAATCACACAGGAAAAAGTGGAAGATCATTCAGTATCGATTGTGCGGAATCTCGCGGGCGTAGTGCCAAATACAGGGAATCAACAGCCTTAGTCGGAGTCCCTCCTCGAATCAAAGAGATCAGAGATGCCGCGCGGTAATGCCCTTCAACATCAGCCCCATCGAATGAGTTCAAATGCGCATAAAAGCGAAAAGCGGCACCTTTCAAGACAAACTCAATCAGATACTTAAGGATATTGGCTTCAAACAAGGGCTGATAGAGCCGATCACTTCGAGTTGTTCTCTTCACGGCAATGGCAAAGAGAAAACCCGCACCATCAATCATGTCTTCGAGGAGCCGGTGTGCCCCTTCTAGAAAAACTAGGTTCTGCTCATTCAGGCTATCAACCCCATCAAGAAAACACTTCATCGCATTTGGTAACGGATACGGCAACCTAACACCCACAATGTCCGGCGAAGATAATCCCAACTCCATGCCGCGCAAGTGCAGCGCATGATCGAATGCCTGAATGCTGCCGCGAACTTCCGGCTTAAAAAGCCGAGTTGCATCGTATCCACGAGGAAGCTTAACGATTGCGACCTTCCGTGTTGGCGTGGCAACAGCACCCTCTGGACATACATATGCCGAAGATGACCATTGGCCAGAGTCCATAAAACGATTCCATGCAGCTGCTGCATTCCAAAAAGCTCCTGCTTCAAGCAACTCAAAAACATCGCCCTCGACCTTTGCGATTGCAGAACTTTGCACATTGAAAGCAGCACCAAATAAGAGTTTCCCTGCCTCTTCAGCATTGCTTCGGAAAGTATTCAGATATGTCTCATACGTACGGGTGGGGTCAGGATCAGAATCGGTGCCAGGCATGAAGGCATCAAACGTACAGTTCATGGCAGCTTGCTGACGAAAGCGGAAAAGTGTATTACGCCCTTTCACCCGATTCATCCTACGATCTTCAAAGCACTTGCCATGTGGGCAAGTTAAGCAAACTGCACTATGGTCAAAGTCGAATGGCATCAAGAATCCTGTCTGGTTGCGATTTCTCGAGCCGTAGCAAAAAGCACGTCGAGATCAACACCTAGTCCGCGGGCGATCCTCTGCATGACATCCAAGGAAGGGTTTCGAACACCTCGCTCAACGCCGCTGATGTATGTCCGATCGATACCAGCACGCTCAGCAAGCTCTTCTTGGCTTAACCGGAGGAGCTCCCTATGCCGTCGTACGGCAGGGCCAAAGTAGTCTGCTAAATTCATGCCAATAAGCTAAATTCGAGTCGACTATGAGTCCACGGACTATCAGTCACATTTCGTACTTCCCACAGTTATATTTGACTAGCCTCCTTGGCTTTCGTAGAATTTGAAGATGTCTAAAAGTCACGTCATTCCGCCGGTCAAAATGCTTATGAATCATCAACCTACTGCACTCTCTCTTTTCTCCGGATGCGGAGGGTTCTGCGAGGGAATAGAGTCATCCGGCTTCGAAGTACGCACAGCAGTTGAACTCGACAAGTTTGCCTGCCAGACATACAAGCACAACTTTCCAAAGACTCCACTTTTTGACCAAGATGTGCACGACTTCCTTACCGAAAAAAGTGGGCATCGCGAAAAATACCGATTGAATAATATTGACTTAGTTTTTGGCGGCCCTCCTTGCCAAGGATTCAGTCAGATTGGTACACGCCGCCTTGATGATGAGCGTAACGAACTTTACAAACAGTACACTCGAATTGTGAAGACGTTAAAACCTCGAGTTTTCCTAATGGAAAACGTCCCCAATTTGGCGATGATGAACAAGGGGCATTTCAAGAATCTAATTCTCAAAGAATTTGCATCCATTGGTTACAGCAATACCATAATGCTTCGCTTACTTGCTTCTGACTTTGGTGTGCCACAAACTCGTCAACGTGTAATTTTCATTGGCACTCGAGATGAAGATAACTTTCCGTACGACCTCACCACCTTCGCTGAAGGCGTACTTGAACAATTGAAAGTAAACCGCCCCGTTACAGTACACGAAGCTCTTTTCGACCTCCCCAGCGAGGTTGTGCACAGTGGCGAAGTTATGTCGTACCCCAAAGTATCAAGGCCAAATGACTTTCTTAAAGACATGCGACTCGATTCTGATGGGAACCGCTACACCAAGACAATGAAGAAACAGCGAGGAATAGGGCGATCTAAAGCATTGCTTCATAATCACCATACCAAAGAAATTCAAGAGAAGCGTGCTCATTTGATCTCTCTACTTGAGCCTGGCATGAAAGCTAATAGCCTTCCGAAGGAAATCTGGGATAACAAGCGTCCTGAGAAATGGCGGCGCCTTCACCCCGACCTTCCATCTCATACAATCTTGGCTCAAATGCATCGTGATTTAAGTGAATGGATTCATCCCCATTTGAATCGCTGGATCACAGTACGTGAAGCCGCTCGCCTTCAATCGTTCCACGATGGTTTCGTTTTCGTAGGCAGCGAGTGGCAGCAACTCAAACAGATTGGTAATGCAGTTCCCCCGCTACTTGGCTTTGCTCTCGGGAAACTTGCTCAGCGCGTTTTAAACACCCTTGATCAATCTGAATCCGCAATTGAAGAAATTGCACCGATTGGAAGTCAATCGACATTGCTTAAAGCGGAAGTTGATTAAGAATAAGCCTTCAACATATAAGCAAGCGTGGGGCCATCAAGAAAATAGATGGCCCCATCTTCTTGACCTCTATCCACCTCGGCACTTCCCCGCTCGCCCCTTCCCCTACAGCTCGCCCACCGGACTTTCCACTATTGGCGCACTACCAATTTGATAGCAACCCAACTTAATTTTGCCAAATATTTCCCATGAAATTCGACAGGAGATTAGAGAACTCAATGAACCATGGGATACAGACATGATTATAGCCCTGCCACCACGTTTCAATCGTCTATTTGGCATCATGCAAATTTATGAAAGATAGAAACTCAGCATCCCTATATCAGGTGATTACGGGCAAGGCCGTGTACCTGAAAGCCCGAAGCCAGCCGTGTTCTTCACCCGCAGACTGTTCTTTCCCTAGCGGCAGGCCGCTGCAGGGCTGCGGATGACCATCCGTCAACACAACCTTTGCGGCACTAGCAGGCAAGCCGCACCGTTCTCCAGCCTCCCCGGCCCTGTATGCCATGAGCCCCATCCGACATCTTCTAAACAGGGTAAAACAGCCACTTTTTGAAAATCTAATTCCTATATTTTATCCTTTATTTTCGGTGATAAAACTGGGAAAACGTGCTATTACACTCCCACATAGAAGGAGGCTCAACTTTTTCTTTCCAACTCCCCGCACTCCGACCCACCACCACGCCAGAGGTAAGGACAGCTCCATGATGACAAACGACAGCAACCGCCCCAACCCCCACGACCACATTGCACAGATCACGCCAACGATGGCAGAGCTATACCGTGTGGCCAAGAAGTTGGGCATCCCTGGACGCAGGCTACTTGAACGCATATGCGCCAGACTGCACCAGCTTGACTATATGAAGCATGGAACGCCTGTTCACATCACGGTGAGCGACTACGCCGCCACCTATGACATCAGCCTTGATACCGCCATGGCCGAGATACGTGAAGGTATCGCCGCGCTACACCGGCCCGGCAAACTCAGAAAGACCCAAAAACAAGACGGGGATGGTACGCCAGCACGCTATTGTGAACTTTGGTTTAGCTGGGTGGATTCGATCCAACTGGATTCTGCCCTACTCAATCAAGGCACCATCTTCAAGAAAGAAGCAAAGGAAAATCTGAGCAAGCCAAAAGGAGATGCAACGGTTTCCGTATGGATATCCAAAGACGTGCACGCAAACAAATCCGCCCTTCTAAAAAAGATAAAAAATGACTTTAAGATAAAAGAACCGGCCCCGCTCTCTTTTAAAGAGGGCGTAAAGAGTGTAGGCATGTACGCAGAGACATTACGTAAAATTTGCGATGTCCAAGGATCAGATTTTTGGAGTAGAAACAAGATTAGAACAAAAGATATTTCGATAGTGGAGTTACACAAGAAAATGCAAAGCTGCCATTCTTACCAAACCAACTTTAAAGATTTCAGACGGAATGTACTAACACCGGCCATCCAACTATTAAATGACAAGCGGGAGCATTACAGAGCAACCCTTTCAATGGAGCCAATCAAGACAGGGAAGAAAGTCACTTCGATTCGCTTTACCGTGACAGATGTTGAGATCAAGCCGAGAACATCGAAAATGGGCTCAGCAAATAATGACTGGAACTATAAAGAGCCAAACCTTGAATAATACTTTAAAAAGGAGACCACCAGAAATCATATGGCAAGACCAACCATTCAATTCAACAATGAGGACGTGCAAACCTATCTGACAGCGTATTTAACCCTGAATCACTTTATGAATGAATCCGGCGTACCACGTGTTATCACCGCTGCCGTTGACGACATATTGGAAGGCGTATCCAGATTGGACTATGGCGGCAACACCAGACCGCTGAGCAAGTCCAAGCTCTACACGCTGTTATCGGCCCTTCCCATCGTCTCTACCGCCACCGTACAAGCAGCCACGGGGCAATCTAGCAGGCACTCACGCAACCTCTCACAGGCGCTGAGAGTGGCTTCAACGGCCATTCTGAATACGCTGGTGAAGCATGGTGAACCGTGCTCCCTCTAGAATGCGAAAGCACCATTTAAGTTAAGCACTTACGAGTTATGGCAACCTATATATAAAGGGCCTTGAAGCTAGTTTCACCAGTTACCCTTCTTGTCAAGGGGAATATGAAAATATTAGCGCCTGATTCAATATTATTTTTCAGAATCTTTAAGGCTGTGGGACACAGACTTAAATAGGGATACCAGTTTGGTTTGATGATTCATCTTGAACCCATCTTCAAACCATCCCTTAAAGAACCTTTCAAGACACTGGAACAGAAGGATGAAGGGGTATCAAGTCGATACCTTCAGATTCTTTAAGAGCATTAACCCCTTGGTGCCCTGTATCCCGAGGTGCCACCTCAGCGCAACTATGCGCCGCTGTATTCCATTAACGGGCTTCCCAGCCCTTTAAAAAATCCACACCACCACTCACGCCCATTCAAGCTTGTCGCTTCGAGTGCGCTTCATGCTGCCTACTGGTTTAAGGCGCGTGAGGGCATGAAAGCGATGGGACACTTGAGGCGACAAACTTAAAAGGAAATAAACCAAATGATCCAATCCAATAAGCGTACCGGCTCCAGTCTCATTCACACCGTTACCGACTGCCCCAAGGCCCTGATGCTGACTTTGGAGTTCTCCGAAGAGCAAGCAAACCGCATGATGAACGTACGACGCATCCTGCCATTCGTGGAGAACCGCAAAGAACCGTGTATTGATGCCCGGAAGCTGTGGGAGCGCCTTGGTAAACCTCACAAACGTTTCCGCGACTGGGCCGCTCACTACATCAAACCACTCGCAGCGGAAGGCTCTCGGAGAAAAGCGGAAATTTCCGCGATTCTCACACTCGGCAAAACAAAGCCTCAGCAAGACTACCTGCTCTCTCGTGACGTAGCCGCCCACCTAGCCATGCAAGCCAATACCGATGAAGGGGAAGCCATCCGAGAATACTTCCTAGACATGGAGGACTTGGTAATCAAGCTGGCTCGTCATGGCTATCTGCGCGCGGCCACCATAGTCAAGACCGATAACGAGCTAAGCAAGGCAACCATCGTGAAGGTGCATGAAAGCGCAAAGGCCATCGGACAGAAACTGTCTTCTTACCAAGTGAAGCAGCTAGCCCTCACAGATGAACGCGCCATCAAATCGTTGGTGGCCAAGGCATTGACGGGTATTCGAGCCAGTCGATGGAGAACCTACGCAGGAAAAGGTGTTCGGGATGTTCTGCGCGTTGAACACCTTGACGTCTACGCGAAGGCCTACGATGTCGCTTTAGCGCTCTGTAAGGCGGGTATGCCGATTAAGGAGATTGAACACGTCTTGGAGGCCAGCTTCGGCATGACTATCTGCATGGCGGAATATCTTGATGAACAACAAATTGAATGGGCCATTGAGGACTGGTGTCAATCTGCCTATCCCTATTCTGATACGCCCCGTCCCCGGCACTCGTTGGCTTTGGACCTTGAATATTGATGAACGAGATTAGCCAAGCTCATTGACGTTAGCCCCGCTTTGATACGCTGGAGATAAGACACATCATCAAAGCTGGGTTAGCTCGACACCACTGGCAGGTGTCTCCACTGTCGTTGCTGCAATGCAGGCGCTTGCAGGCGGTTAAGGACGGAAAGTTATATAGCAGTTAGGCTGTAAGTACATCTTACAGAGCCATCAACATTGAAGATTTCAATAATGGGGCCGTCTTTAATGGCTCCCATGATGTCCTTTACCCCGAACTGCTCGGCGTACTTTGTACTCGCCTCTCCCACTTCAACGGAGGTCCACGGCCTCTTGTATGAGATGATTGGATAGCCGTTGATAGCGGCATTCCATATACCCATAGTGCCGACGATATTTCCTTTCTCATCAAAAAGGAAAGTGCCATTGAGGACTGTAAGCGTATCCCCTACGGCATAATACGTGTCTTTTTTCAGACGGAATGCAGACATACAGACCACCTCCCTTTTACAGCCATATGAGTATGCTCAAGGCATGCGTATTGAGTATGGGATACGGCGCTGAGGCGTGCAAGGAGGCTAAAAGCACCGCAAAAATTTAAATGGGTATCTGAGATAAGAAGGGCGCGGAGTGTCCCCCGTGGGGTGCCTCGAAGGGTCTATACACTGACCATACCCCTGTAAATGCCCATAAAAAACACGCGGGTAGTCCTTACACCCCAGCATGCTAGATACACTTCCCGGCCTTCCATGGGGCGGCAAGGCGTCTTTGAGGGTGGCTCTTTGAGTACACCCTATGAGCCACAGGTCATGGCTAAGCCAGAGTATGGATCAAAACTGTTGATTTAATTATGAGCCATCGTTACTATGTGAGCCATAGTTTATGAGCCACACGGAAACATCATCATGACCCAGACCATCGCCTACCTTCGCGTCAGTACGGACGAGCAGGACACGGCAGCCCAGCGTAAAGCCATTGAAGCCCGCTACCAGGTTGAGCGCTTCTATTCCGATGATGGCGTCTCTGGCGCTGTAAAAGCCATGCAGCGGCTCGAGTTCAAGGCATGCTTCGACTATGTGCGGGAGGGTGATACGCTGGTGGTGGCTGCCATAGACCGCTTAGGGCGCGATACGATTGATATCCTGTCCACTGTCGAGGCTTTACAAGGTAAAGGCGTGTCTGTGGTATCCATGCGGGAAGGCTTCGACCTGTCCACGCCAATTGGCAAGGCCATGTTGACCATGCTGGCAGCAGTCGCGGAACTTGAACGGGGAAACATCAAGGCTAGGCAGATGGCAGGCATAGAGCGCGCCAAGGCTGAAGGCAAAGCACTAGGCCGGGTAAAGACAATTGATGATGCAGCAGTAAAAGCATGGCGGACCAAGCATCAAGCCAGTATCAAAGCAACCGCCGAACACTTCGATATATCCTCTGCCAGCGTGAAACGAGCTTGCGCGGCATAAGCTCCCCGAATCAGGCTGACGATCTGTAAAACCATCACGAATACATGGTAGACTTCACAGGTGTTCAACTGCTCGCCAGTGAGCTACAACCGCAGCAGAACCACAATCACTAAGCCATTGATTTAACTTAAAATTAATGTCGACCAGGACGAGTTCGAGTCTCTCCTTTCGCACCATCTCCTGGTTTTAGCTCCTAGCGGCGCAGCGCCGCGACCCTCCCCTTAAAAACCCGCACAGCGGCGATTTCCCGCGTCCGGAATCATCACGCGCGCGCCGCAAAACACTATCGTTTTGCGCCATCGCCTGCCCGCTTCGCGTGCTGGACGCTGCTGCAAACGCAAACACGCCTCGCCATGAGAAACGCCCCCGAAACCGTTACGCTTCGAGGGCGTCAAGCCGGACGCCGGCTGCGCGCAAACCCGCCACCGCATCAGCTCGCGGCGGCCGCCTGCTTGTCCATCATGATTTTCAGAATCTGCACATCGGTCTGCACCATGCCCTGGCTGGCCAGCTTGCCCAGGTTGGCGATGGAGGCGTCCAGTTCACACTCGACGATGCCGTCGCTGCCGGCCACGCACACCCCGTCCAGCGCCATCAACACCGCCTTGTAGGCGGAGCCGGCCGAGGTGGACACCTTCATCGCGCAGCTATTGGACGCGCCGTCGCAGATCATGCCGGCCAGGTCGCCTATCATGCTCGAAATGGCCATGCCGGCCACCGCGTAGCCGCCGCCCAACAGATGGGCCATGCCCGCCGCCGCGCCCATGGACGCGGTGGTGACCGCGCACAGCGCGGACAGCTTGGGCAAGCGGGCGTGGATGTAAATCGCCATCAAGTGAGACAGCATCAGCGCCCGCGTCAGGGTTTCCCGGTCGGCGCCGACGTGCTCGGCCACCACCACCACCGGCATGGTGGCGGCGATGCCCTGGTTGCCGGAACCGGAATTGCTCATCGCCGGCAGGGTGGCGCCGCCCATGCGGGCGTCGGACGCCGCCGTGGTGCGGGTGAGAATGCGGGTCAGCAGATTATCCGACAGCAAGCCGGCGCTCACCTGCTTGTGCAAGGTCGCGCCGATATGCAGGCCGAACTGCCCTCCCATGCCCGCCCGCGACAGCGCCTCGTTCAAGGTGGCCGCCTCGTGAATGAAGTCCATGGTCTCCAGCGGCGCCTGGGTGGCGAAGTCGTAGACATCCCGCGCCGTCGCGTCGGAAAAATCGTACGCGGCGCCGGCCTGGCCGGAGGTCTCGAGTTCAGCGCGGAACAACGCCGCGCCATTGCGTTCGATCAGCACCACATGGGTGTGCGAATCGGCGATGCAGACGCGGGCTGTCTCCTCGCCGGCGAAAACCCGGGCTTCCGAATAGAGGATGTTGGGCACGTCCGCGATGCTCAGCGTCACGCGATGCTCGGCGAGCATGCGCTTGGCCGCGTCCACCGTTTCACCGCTCAAACCCTTGAGCACTTCCAGCTTGCCGTCCGGATCGCCGCCCAGCGCGCCCACCGCGGCGGCGATCTGCAGGCCCACGGCGCCGGTGCCCGGCACGGTCACGCCCATGCCGTTCTTCATCAGATTGGGCGATACCCGCGCCTCGATGCGCTCAGGCGCGCGGCCCAGCGTCTTGGCGGCGATGGCACAGGCCAGGGCCAATGAAATCGGCTCGGTGCAACCCAGCGCCGGCGCCACTTCCGCGCGCGCCGCCTTGACGAACTTCGGCCACAGATCAGTGTTGAGAGTCGATGTACACATGGTGATTACGCTTTCCAATCAAATTAAATCAAAATCTTGCCGCCGCCCGCAAAATGGAACGGCGGCGGAAATTCAGGAGAAGGCCAGGAAGGGCGACACGCACAACAGCAGGCCGGTGGCGATGATGATCTTGAGCGCGCCGCCCTTGTATTTGTGCAGGAAGGGCACTTGGTAGACCAGATAGGCCGGGATCAAGCAACCCACCAGGCCGAAGACCGGGCTGCAGATTGAGGTGAAACTCAGCACCGGCGCGTTCAGCACGATGGCGCCCCAGGACAGCAAAACGGTGAACACCATGATGCCCTTGGCCACCCAATCCGGACGGATGTGCTCCTCCGGCATCACCCGGCGCAGCAGATTCATCGCCAGGCCCTGGCAGGCCTCGCGGAAGCCCAGATAAGCGCCGAAGTACGCGGTCATCACCGCGAAAATATTCAGAATCAGGCTGAACAGCTTGACCATATCGCCCGGCATGCTGCTGGCCACCATGGCCAGGGCCGAGATGTTTTCATGCGAGGCCTTGACCGCCTGCTCATGCCCCATCGCCAGAGTGAAGGACACCGCATAGAAAAAGACGGTGACGAAGAGGATGCCAAAGGCGATGTTCATCGCCCGCATCGCCTTGTATTGCGCCACCTTGCGCGACTTTTCCCGCGCGCGGTAGGAAATCACCATCGGGCTCAGGCTCTGGATGAACAGAATGGAGGTCAGCGTGAACGGCAGCATGATGATGGCGTCCTTGATCAGGCTGCCCACGGACGGAAAAGCGCCCACATTGACCAGCTTCCATTCCGACACCATGGCCAGGCCCAGCACCGCCACCACGCCCAGCTTGGTCAACACCATGCCGGTGGAAATCTTGAACAGCAGTTGCTCGCCGCGGGAGGCCAGCGCCACCAAGAGACAGATCAGGCCCAGGCCGTAGAAGGGGTTGGCGGACAACAAGGTCTCGGTGACGCCGAAGCTGTGCAGAAAGGAGGCGCTGTCGTTGGTGATGGCGGTCGAATACACAAAGACCCAGATCACCAACATGATGAAGTACAGCGCGCCCAGCAAAATGCCCCAGTTCTTGCCCAGGTAGCCGCTGATCACGCTGGGGTAGTCCTTGCACTCGGGGGACTCCGCCAGGGTATTGATGAACAGGCGCTGAAACAGATACATCGCCGGATAGCCGATGACGGACGACAGCAGGAAAACCCACAAGCCCATCAGCCCCACCTGCACCGGCAGGAACACAATGCCGGCGCCTATCGCCATGCCTATGCTCATCACGACCCAACCGCGGTCGATGCCGTCGAAACGCACCGCCTCCCGCCACTCCGCCTCGCTCATTCCCGCGCGCTCGGCAGCGCTTGCCCTGGGCTTGACGCCCACCTGGGTGATGTCCATACTCGTTGATCCTTGTAGTGGTTTCATTGCTGTCCCAAGCGCTCCGGCGCCAACCGGATGCTTGGATGTCCCCGCCGCGCTGCGCCAACAGCGCGGGAAGGGACGACGGACGCGAATCAGAAGCCCTCAGTCACGACACTGCTTCAGATAGCGGTAAAGCGTGGGTTCGGAAATCTCCAGCGCCTGCGCGGCCTTGCCGACGAATCCGCGGACGGAAAACAAGCCGCGCTGATTCAATTCCCGGATCGCCTCCAATTTTTCATCGCCGGACAAGCGCACCGGATCGATCGCGTATTGCTCCAACACGCTTTGCATGATGCCCACGCCCACATCGTCGATACCCTGCGACAGCGTTTCCTGGTGCGGATCGTGAGACAGTTCCGCCGGCAGCAGCGCCTGCACCGCTTCCAGCGCGCGCTTGTAGCGGCTGTCGTCGGAGTTGACGCAAAACATGGCCTGCGCGCGGCCGGCGTCGTCCTTGATCACCAGGGTGGACGAGCGCAGCGATACGCCGCTCCTGGTCTTGCTGCGGTAGTTCAGCCGGTAATCCTCGCCGCCCTTGCCGGAACACTCCCGCGCCATGCTCAAGGCGAGATCGGTGGCCGGCGCGCCGACGCTGCGGCCGGACACATGCCCGTTGCGGATGATTTTGAGCGAAGCGCTGGGATTGGACAGATCGTGCACCGCCACCTCGCTGTCCGGCCCCAACAGGGCGGATACGAAGTCGGCGAGCACTTCGGCGTCTAGATGCAGTTTCATGGCGATGACAAAAAAATTATCACGGCGAGATTCTATGCATCAGATTTCACCCATGTCATGCGCAACCACGAGCGCATTTGACGCGCGTCAAATTCGGCAAAACCGCCAGATTCCACCCTGGTGGAGCCCAATGAAAAAACCCGCCGGCGCGGCGGGTTGCAGAATTCGGGTCAGATCTTCGAGCGCTCGCTTCACAAGGCCTCGTCGGCCAGCAAGCGCCTGGCGAACACCTCCACCGGCGTGTCCGGAATAAAGTCCAAACTCACCCTCCCCTCCACCGCGAAACCCAGTTTGCCCAGCACGCGCGCGGACCCGGCGTTGTCGGGGTGCACCAGGCCCACCAGCCTATCCAGCGCGTAGACGTCCCGCGCCAGACGCAGACAGGCGCGGCCGGACTCGGTGGCGAGGCCCAGGCCCCAGTACTCGGGCAGAAAGCGATAGCCCAGCTCCACCGCGTCCACCGCCGCCATGTATTTCAGGCCGCTGAAGCCGATCACCTCGCCGCTGTCCTTCCACACGCAGGCCACTCGGCCGAAACCGTGTTTTTCGTAGTCCGCCAGCGGGCCGTCGCGCATCGCTTGCAAAGCCTGTTCGCGCGAGCCGAAGGGCGTATTGCCGACATAGCGGATGGCCTCGGCCACGGTGCCGAGCCGGTAAAAAGCGTCCAGGTCGTTTTCGTCGAAGGGCCGCAGAATCAGGCGGCCGGTATCCATGGCTTGCATTGTTTATCCCCTTTGTTCCCCGTCTCATGACGATGGAAACAATTTGCCAGCAATCCCCCGTCCCCGCCAGATTTTTTGCGCCGCAACAAATCCGCGCGACAGCCGCGCCCGGCGGATCAACTGATATACTGTCGCTTTGATTTTCCCCGCCGCAGAACCCCGCCATGAACGATCTGTTTGCCAATGAACCGAAAAAACCGCTGGCTGAAGCGCTGCGTCCCGGCCGCCTCGACGAGGTGATCGGCCAGCGGCACCTGATCGGCCCCGGCAAGCCGCTGCGGCTGGCGGTGGAAGCGAGCACCCCTCACTCGATGATTCTGTGGGGCCCGCCCGGCGTAGGCAAAACCACGCTGGCGCGCATACTCGCCGCCAGCTTCGACGCTGAATTCATCCCGCTGTCGGCGGTGTTCTCCGGCGTCAAGGACATCCGCGAGGCGGTGGAGCGCGCGCACGCCGCGCTGCAGCGCTCCGGCCGCCACACCATTCTGTTCGTCGACGAGGTGCACCGCTTCAACAAGAGCCAGCAGGACGCCTTCCTGCCCTTCGTCGAATCCGGCCTGCTGACCTTCATCGGCGCCACGACGGAAAACCCCTCTTTCGAGGTCAATTCCGCGCTCTTGTCCCGCGCCCAGGTCTATGTGCTCAACAGCCTGGACGAGGAGGAGCTGCGCCAGTTGTTCGAACGCGCCGCCGCCAACGGCGCGCTGGAGGGGCTGAGCTTCGACGACGCCGCCATCGACACCCTGACCGGCTACGCCGACGGCGACGCCCGCCGCTTCCTCAACCTGCTGGAACAGACCCGCACCGCCGCCTACGCGCGCAAGACCGGCCAGATAGACCGCGACTTCCTGTCCGAGGTGCTGACCGTCAACGCGCGCCGCTTCGACAAGGGCGGCGACGATTTCTACGACCAGATCTCCGCGCTGCACAAATCGGTGCGCGGCTCCAATCCGGACGCGGCGCTGTACTGGCTGACGCGGATGCTGGACGGCGGCGCCGACGCGCGCTATCTGGCGCGCCGGCTGGTGCGCATGGCCTGGGAGGACATCGGCC
Organism: Chromobacterium sp. Panama; assembly: GCF_003052555.1. Classification (NCBI taxonomy): domain Bacteria; kingdom Pseudomonadati; phylum Pseudomonadota; class Betaproteobacteria; order Neisseriales; family Chromobacteriaceae; genus Chromobacterium; species Chromobacterium sp. Panama. Next base: position 1,250,521 of record NZ_QARX01000001.1, on the reverse strand, counting down.
TGGCCGATCCGCGCGCGATGCAGATCGCCAACGACGCCGCCACCACCTACGAGCGCCTGGGCAGCCCGGAAGGCGAACTTGCGCTGGCTCAAGCCGCGCTGTATTTGGCCGTGGCCGCCAAGAGCAACGCCGGCTACAAGGCGTATAATGAGGCCCGCGCCTTCATCAAGCAGGACAAATCCCGGCCGGTGCCGGTACACTTGCGCAATGCGCCCACTCGGCTGATGAAGGAGTTGGGCTACGGCCACGAATACCGTTACGCCCATGACGAACCCCATGCCTACGCCGCCGGCGAGACCTATCTGCCGGAAGGATTGGAAGACATGCGCTGGTATCAGCCGACTCCGCGCGGACTGGAAAGCAAAATAAGGGACAAGCTGGATTTCCTGCGTCAGCTCGACGACGACGCCCGGCAAGACTCCGAATAAGTGAAAGAAACAGGACCAACCTAACCATGCTCGACATCAATCTGCTTCGCAACGACATCGAAGCCGTCGCCGCCCGTCTGGCCGGCCGCGGCTATACCCTGGACACCGCAGCCTTCAACCAGCTGGAGTCCGAACGCAAATCCCTGCAAACCCGCATGCAGGAACTGCAAGCCAAGCGCAACGCCTCCTCCAAGCAGATCGGCGTAGCCAAGGGCAAGGGCGAAGACGTGTCAGCCATCCTGGCCGAAGTGGCGACGCTGGGCGACGAATTGAAAGCCGCCGAACAAGGTTTCGACGCGGTGCAAAAACAGCTGGACGCCTGGCTGATGTCCATCCCCAACCTGCCGCACGAATCGGTGCCGGCGGGCAAGGACGAAAACGACAATGTGGAAGTGCGCCGCGTGGGCGCGCCGCGCCAGTTCGACTTCGAAGTGAAAGACCACGTCGACGTGGGCGCGCCGCTGGGCCTGGATTTCGACACCGGCGCCAAGCTGTCCGGCGCGCGCTTCACCGTGCTCAAGGGCGACATCGCCCGGCTGCACCGCGCCATCGCCCAGTTCATGCTGAACACCCATACCGGCGATCACGGCTACGTCGAGCACTACACCCCCTACATCGTCAACGACAGCGCGCTGCTGGGCACCGGCCAACTGCCCAAGTTCGCCGAAGACATGTTCAAGGTGACCAAAGGCGGCGAAGAAGGCAATGTGGACCAGTACCTGATCTCCACCTCGGAAATCACCCTGACCAACACCGTCAGCAACAGCATCCTCAAGGCCGAGGAGCTGCCGCTGAAACTGACCGCGCACTCGCCCTGCTTCCGCTCGGAAGCCGGCAGCTACGGCCGCGACACCCGCGGCATGATCCGCCAGCACCAGTTCGACAAGGTGGAGATGGTGCGCATCGAGAAGCCGGAAGACTCCTACGCCGCGCTGGAAGACATGGTCGGCCACGCCGAGAACATCCTCAAGGCGCTGGAACTGCCCTACCGCGTGATCACGCTGTGCACCGGCGACATGGGCTTCGGCGCCGCCAAGACTTACGATCTGGAAGTCTGGCTGCCGGCGCAGAACACCTATCGCGAAATCTCCAGCTGCTCCAACTGCGAGGCCTTCCAGTCCCGCCGCATGATGGCGCGCTACAAGGACGAAAACGGCAAGAACCAGCTGGTGCACACGCTGAACGGCTCCGGCCTGGCGGTGGGGCGCACCCTGGTGGCGGTGCTGGAAAACTACCAGAACGCCGACGGCAGCGTGACCATTCCGGCCGTGCTGCGGCCTTACTTCGGCGGCCGCGACAAGATCGGCGGCTAAGCCCCGGTTTACCCTCCGCCGCAGGAAGACAACGGCGCCCGCCATGGGCGCCGTTTTTCATGCCCGCGCCGCCAGCAGCGCCTCGAACTCGGCTCGCGGCAGCGGCTTGCTGAACAGATAACCCTGTCCCAAACGGCAGCCCTGCTGCAACAGGAAGTCCCGCTGCGATTCCAGCTCCACCCCCTCGGCCACCAACTCCAGGCCCAGGCTGCGGCCGATGGAAATGATGGCGCGGGTGATGGCGGCGTCGTCGCCGTCATGGTGCAAGTCCATGATGAAGGAGCGGTCTATCTTCAAGCCCTTGACCGGCAGCCGCTTCAAATAGGACAGCGAGGAATAGCCGGTGCCGAAATCGTCGATGGACAGATAGACGCCCAGCTCGCGCAGCCGCTGCAAGGCTTCCACCATGCCGCAGTCCTCGTCCATCGCCACGCTCTCGGTGATTTCCAGCTCCAGTTCGCCGCTATCCAGGCCATGCCGGCGCAGCGTGTGCGCCACCGTGTCGGCGAAGCTGCCGTACTTGAGCTGGCGGCCGGACACATTGACCGCGATCCGCCCCGGGGTCAGGCCCTGTCTCCGCCACAGCGCCCAGTCGCGGCAAGCGGTGTCCAGCACCCATTCGCCCATCGGCACCATCAGCGAGCCGTCCTCGGCAATGGGGATGAACTTGGCCGGCGCCATCAGGCCCAGCTCAGGATGACGCCAACGCAGCAAGGCCTCGGCCCCCACCACCCGCCGCGTGGCCAATTCCACCTTGGGCTGATACCACACCTCCAGCTCCTCTTGGGCCAAGGCGCGGTGCAGGCTGTACTCCAGCTTCAGCCTCTCCATCGCCCGCGCGTTCATGTCCGAGGTGTAGAACTGGAAATTGTTCTTGCCGCGCTCCTTGGCCTGGTACATCGCCGAGTCCGCGTTCACCAACAGGGCGTCCGCGCTGACCCCGTCCTCCGGATACATGCTGATGCCTATGCTGGCCGAGATGAACAGTTCGTGGCCGGTCAGGCCGGACTGCTCGGTGACGCCGTCCAGCAGTTGCTGCGCCAGCGCCGCCACCTGGGTGACCCGTTCCACCGTCGGCAGCAAGAGGATGAACTCGTCGCCGGACAGCCTGGCCACGGTGGAGTGCGGCGGCGCGTGCTGCAACAGCACCGAGGCGATGCGCACCAGCAATTCATCGCCGGCGTGATGGCCCAGGGTGTCGTTGACCAGCTTGAAGCGGTCCAGATCGACGAACAACAAGGCGAACTGGACCTGGATCGGCGGCGCCCGCTCTATCGCCTCCTGCAAGCGCTCCAGAAACAGCGTCCGGTTCGGCAAGCCGGTCAGCGCGTCGTGATTGGCCAGAAAATGCAGCCGCTCCTCGGACTGCTTGCGCTGGGTGATGTCGGAGAACACCGCCACGTAATGCAGGCATTCGCCGTCCGCGTCGCGGATGGCGGTAATGCTCAGATGCTCGGTGTACAGCAAGCCGCCCTTGCGGCGGTTGACCACCTCGCCTTGCCAGACTCCGCTCTCTTTCAGGCTTTGCCACAGCTTCTGGTAGAAATCCGCCGGCTGTCGGCCGGACTTGAGCAAGGCGGGCGTGCGGCCCAGCGCCTCCTGGCTGCTGTAGCCGGTGATGCGGCTGAACGCCGGGTTCACCATCTGGATCACCCCGTTGCCGTCGGTGATCAGAATGCCTTCCAGCGTCGATTCGAACACCTTGTCCGCCAGCAACAAGCTGCGCCGCGAATGCAGCAGCGCGTCGTCTCGCTCGCGCAAGGCGGAGTGCAATTCCTGCAGAAACTCCTGCTCCACCATCTGGATGATGTCGCGAAAACCCAGCAGCTGCAGCAGAACGCCGTCGGCGTCGTACACCGCCAGATGACGGATCTTGTGCTGCAGGATCAACTGCCTGGCCTGCAATAGGCTGCTGCCGTCGCGCACGCCCATACAGCGGCCAGGAGCAGGCTTCGGCCAAGGTCGCCGGCGCGCGCCCCTCGGCCAGCAGCCGCAATAGGTCGCGCAGGGTCAGGATGCCGTAGTCGCCGTTGTCGAAGCGCACCGCCAAGGCGGTGGCGCCCTGCAGCCGCATCAGGGCCAGCGCTTGCTCCGGCGAGTCCGCCGCCCCCAGCTGGCACAAGGGCGCCGCGCGGTCCGCCACCACTCGCCGCACGCCCAGAAAGGATTCGCTGCCCTGACTCAATACGATATCGGTCAGCGACACCACGCCGCACGGCTTGCCGGCCTGTTCCACCAGCGCATGCCGGATGCCGCGCTCGCGGAATAGCGCCACCACCTCGCTCACCGGCAGATCGTGCGGCAACACCACCAAGGGCGCGCTCATCGCGCCGCCCACCGGCCGCATGCCTGCCGCGCCGTCCAGCCGGTCCAGCGCCAGCGCGTCGGCCTCGGTCCAAATCCCCAGCGGCCGTCCCGCCTCATCCTGCACCACGATGGAGCCGCAGCCCGCCAGCAACATGCGCCGCGCCGCTTCCGCCAGCGGCGTATCCGCCGCGCACGCCAGGATGTCAGGGCTAGAGATTTCTTTTATACACTGTTTTAAGTAATACATTAACAATCCAAGCCGGGCTGTTCACGTAAAAATTCCAAATGGCATTATAACGATGCAAACCGCCGTCATGTAGTCGGATTGCAACAGCCCCGCCCCGCAGCGGCGTCGAGACCCGAGATCTCCGCTCCGCTCCCGTCCCTCCCTCCCGCAGCGCATTCCCTTTGCATTCAGTAAATCGTCAAATACTCATATACATGATCTAGGACAAAGCGCGAGACCGGGGAGCGCTGCTAGGCTGGCAACAGAATCGGCGAATTTAAATTCACCAAGGAAATGACAAAGGTATTGCGCATCGCAGCAAAACCTCTAAGAGCCTGTTGACGATCCCTCAAGCCGGAGCGGGACCAGGCGTTGCGGCGGAGACAGCGGAATGCATGCTTAGCACATCGGCATTCCCAACGCAGCACTCACCGCGCAGCGGATCGTGAACGGCCTCTCGGACTGGCGGCATTGCGCATGACCTGCCCTACCACCCACACAGCGACACAAGCACCATGAGCCAACAACGCATCCACCTATCGGTTCAGGGCCGGGTTCAAGGCGTCGGCTTCCGTCCCTTCATCTGGCGCACGGCCAGCGAATGCGGCCTCACCGGCTTTGTCCGCAACAGCGGCGAAGGCGTAACGCTGGAACTGCAGGGCGAACCGCAGGCGCTGAGCGCCTTCCGGCAGGCGCTGCGAACCCGGCTGCCGCCGCTGGCGCACATCGACGCGCTGCAAGAACGCGACATCCCGCTGCGCGACGCCGAACAACGCTTTCAAATAGAAGAAAGCAGCGGCGCGGTCACTCACGCCCGGCTGCCGGCCGACGTGGCCACCTGTCCGCGCTGCGTGGAGGAGTTGTTCACCCCCGGCGACCGCCGCTACCGCTTTCCCTTCATCAACTGCACCGATTGCGGACCACGCTACACCGTCACCCACCGGCTGCCTTACGACCGCGCCAACACCAGCATGCTGGCCTTTCCGCTGTGCCCGGTCTGCCGCCAGGAATACCTGGACCCGAACAGCCGCCGCTTTCACGCCGAGCCCACCGCCTGCCCGGTGTGCGGCCCCAAGCTGCAACTGACCGACCGCTTCGGCCAAAGCCTGAACGGCGACCCCATCGTCGGCGCGGTGCAAATCCTCAATATGGGCCGCAGCATCGCGATGAAAGGCCTGGGCGGCTTCCATCTGGTCTGCGACGCGGCCAGCCCGGCGGCGGTATCGCGGCTGCGCCAACTCAAGCATCGCCCCGGCAAGCCGCTGGCCATCATGGCCTTGAACGTGGAATCCATCCGCGCGCTCTGCCACGTCAGCGAGGAAGAAGCCGCCTGGCTGCAGCGCCCGGAACGCCCCATCGTGCTGTTGAACAAGAAGCCCGAAGCCGACCAGTTGCTGCCGGACATCGCCCCCGGCCTGTCCGCGCTGGGCGTGATGCTGCCCTACACCCCGCTGCAATGGCTGCTGTTCCACGAAGCGCTGGGCCGCCCGGGCGGCGCCAGCTGGCTGCGCCAGCCCTGCTCGCGGCTGTGGGTGATGAGCAGCGCCAATCTGTCCGGCGAGCCCATCGTCACCGGCAACCAGGAAGCGCGCGAGCGGCTGAACCAGGTCGCCGACGTCTTCCTGCTGCACAACCGCGCCATCGTCACCCGTTGCGACGACAGCGTGGTGTCGCTGGAACGGCGCCGGCCGCTGCTGTTCCGCCGCGCGCGCGGCTTCGTGCCGGACCCGGTGCCGCTGGCGCTGGACGGCCCGCCGGTGCTGGCGCTGGGCGCCTATATGAAGGCCACCGCCACCGTGCTGCGCGGCAAGGACGCCTTCGTGTCGCAATACATCGGCGCGCTCAACCATCCGCTGACCTGCGAGGCGCTGCAGCAGGCGGCCGACCATCTGCTCGACCTCACCGGCGTCGCCCCGCAGGCGGTGGCCTGCGATCTGGAAACCGGCACCTACTCCAGCCTGTTGGCCGAACACCTGTCCAAGCAATGGGAGGTGCCGCTGATCCGGGTTCAGCACCATCACGCCCACCTGGGCGCGGTGCTGGCCGAACACGGCGTGACCGAGCCGGCGCTGGGCCTGGCGCTGGACGGCTACGGCCTGGGCCACAACAACGGCGCCTGGGGCGGTGAAATGATGCTGGTGGACGGCGACAGCTGCGAGCGCATCGGCCACATCTCGCCGCTGCCGCTGCCCGGCGTGGGCCGCAGCCGGCTGCCGCCGTGGAAGCTGGCCGTGGCCTTGTGGCAAACCCTGGAACTGGGACCGCTGCCGCCGCGGCTGGCGGCCCAGCCCGGCGCCCAGCAATTGGAGAAGCAGCTCGCCATCCGCCGCGACTGCCAGGACAGCACCAGCCTGGGCCGCTGGTTCGGCGCCATCGCCGGCCTGACCCGCCAATGCGGGGTGGAAACCTTCGAAAGCGAAGCCGCGCAAAGACTGGAGGCTCAGGCCGGACCGGCCGAGCCGCTGGCCGGCGGCTGGCGCACCCGCGCCAATCTGCTGGACCTGACGCCGCTGGCGCGCCATCTTTGCGGGCTGGACGACGACCAGGCCATCGCCAGCCTGTGGCACGCCACGCTGGCCGCCGCGCTGGCGGACTGGGCGATCAAGGCGGCGCGCACCACCGGCACCCGCATCGTGGCGCTGGCCGGCGGCTGCTGCGGCAATCGCCAGTTGATGGCGCAACTGCTGCCGCTGCTGGAGCAGGCCGGCCTGCGTCCGCTGACCGCGGAGCAGCTGCCGCCCAACGACGGCGGCCTGAGCCTGGGCCAGGCCTGGGTGGCGCGCCAGCGCCTGCTGCGCCGGAGCTGAAATGAAAACGGCGCGTCGCCAGAAAGCGACGCGCCGCGTGGATCGGCTCTTGTCGGCGGATCAGGACGACAGGCGCTCGCCCCACAGATCGTGCTCGCTGCAATCGACGATCTTCACCGAATAGAACTCGCCCGCGCGCATGCCGGCGGCGTCCTCGACGAACACCAGGCCGTCGATCTCCGGCGCGTCCGCGTAGCTGCGGCAAATCGCCGTGCCTTCGTCGTCGATCTCGTCCACCAGCACCTGCATGGTCTGGCCGACGCGGCGCTCCAGGCGACGCGCGCTGATCTCTTCCTGCACCGCCATGAAACGCTCTTTGCGCGCCTCCTTCACCGCTTCCGGCACCGGGTTCGGCAAATCGTTGGCCGTGGCGCCTTCCACCGGCGAATAGGTGAAACAGCCTACGCGGTCCAGTTCCGCCTCGCGGATAAAGCTCAGCAATTCTTCGAAGTCTTCTTCGGTCTCGCCGGGGAAACCGACGATGAAGGTGGAGCGGATCACCAGTTCCGGACAGATCTCGCGCCATTTCTTGATGCGCGCCAACACATTGTCGCTATTGGCCGGACGCTTCATCAGCTTCAGCACCTTCTGGCTGGCGTGCTGGAACGGGATATCCAGATAGGGCAGGATCTTGCCGTCGCGCATCAGCGGAATCACCTCGTCCACATGCGGATACGGGTAGACGTAATGCAGACGCACCCAAATGCCGTGGCGGCCCAGTTCCTCGCACAGCTCGGTCATCCGGGTCTTCACCGGACGGCCGTTGTGGAAGCCCAGCTTGTACTTGGTGTCCACGCCGTAAGCCGAGGTGTCCTGCGAGATCACCAGGATTTCCTTGACCCCGGCCTTGGCCAGGTTCTCCGCCTCACGCAGCACATCGTGAATCGGCCGGCTTTCCAGATCCCCGCGCATGGACGGGATGATGCAGAAGGTGCAGCGATGGTTGCAGCCTTCGGAAATCTTCAGATAGGCGTAATGCTTGGGCGTCAGCCGCACGCCGATGTCCGGCACCAGATCGACGAAGGGATCGTGAGGCTTGGGCAGATGCGCGTGCACCGCGCTCATCACCTCGTCGGTGGCGTGCGGGCCGGTCACGGCCAAGACCGACGGATGCGCGTCGCGCACCACATCGCCCTTGGCCCCCAGACAGCCGGTGACGATGACCTTGCCGTTCTCGTTCAGAGCTTCGCCGATCGCGTCCAGGGACTCGGCCACGGCGGAATCGATGAAGCCGCAGGTGTTGACCACCACCAGGTCGGCGCCGGCGTAACTGCCGGAAATATCGTAGCCTTCGGCGCGAAGGCGGGTCAGGATCTGCTCGGAGTCGCTGGAGGCTTTGGGACAGCCCAGCGACACGAAGCCGATGCTTGGAATCTTGTCTGCCATGATGATGGCCTTGCTGAAGAAAAACGCGAGAGTATACAACGATTTGACAGGCGATGCGCAGCGTTCGGAGGGGTTTGCGCCGCGGGCTCGCCGATTCGTTTTCACCCCGCCGGCGCAGGGCCGGATGCGGACGCCGCCGAGCGACGCTCTCCTTTCAGACCTCACTTGATAGTAAAATCCGACGCCTCCATATAGGCCTGAGAGCCGGTTCAAAGTCTCGCGAGCTGGGGCGAGACAAGGCGACAACGGCTGTAAAGCGGAATGTGGCAGTGATGCATGAGCATTTCGAAGCCGGTTTCAACGCCCTGGTCTAAAATCCCGCCGCCGCGCCGCAGACTTTGAACAGCTTCTGAGCCGTCAACCCCTCACACGATACCGATATGAAAACTCTCGTTTCACGCATGGAGTCCCTGATTTTCGCCAGCCGCTGGCTGCAGGCTCCGCTCTACCTTGGCCTCATCGTCGCCCAGGGGGTGTACGTCTATAAGTTTCTGCTAGAACTGATCCACTTGGTCGCCGACGCCTCCAGCATGACGGAAACCCAGATCATGCTGATCGTGCTGGGCCTGATCGACGTGGTGATGATCGCCAATCTGCTGATCATGGTGGTGGTGGGCGGCTACGAAACCTTCGTCTCCAAGATCGACAGTCTGAACAGCCACGAGGACCGGCCGGAATGGCTGTCCCATGTCAACGCCGGCGTGCTGAAGACCAAGCTGTCGCTGGCGCTGATCAGCATCTCCTCCATCCATCTGCTGAAAACCTTCATCAGCGCGTCCAATCTGGGCAGCCCCGGCAATCCGCTCACCGAGCAGGGCGTGATGTGGCAGGTGGTGATCCATTGCACCTTCCTGCTGTCCGCGCTGGTGATGGCCTGGACCGACAAGCTGATGCAAAGCAAGCACTGAGCGCCGGCGCCCGCAAAGGCCTTGACTAAGGCATGCGCTCGGCGCAATAGAAAGCGCCGGGCACCGGACACCCCGCCTCCTCCCGCAACATCATGTCCCGGCGCTCCCGCAACGCCAACCCGCACGCCGCCAGCAGCCCCTCCACCCAGTCCGGATCGTGCAGATAGCGCCCGCAGGGCTGCAGCCGGTGCCCGCCCGGCAAAGCCCGCGGCGCGCGCTCTATGCTGAACAGCAGCAAGCCGCCCGGTTTGAGCGCGCGCGCCATCCAGTTCAGGGCCGGCTCCAGATCTCCAAAATAGCTGAGCGTGTCCAGGCAGCAGATCAGATCGACCGGCAATGGAGCCGTCGCCAGGAATTCGATGATGTCGCCCTGGGTCAAGACGTCGTACACGCCCTTGTCCGCGGCGCGCGCCAGCATTTCGCCGCTGAGATCCACCCCCTGCAAGCGGCGCGCATACGGCCGCAAGACCCCGCCGGCCAGGCCGGTGCCGCAGCCCAGATCCAGCGCGTCCAGAGCGGCCTGCGGCGGCGCCAATCGTTCCAGACATTGCGCCAGCCACTGCGGCCCCTGGTAATGCAGGTTGGTCAGGGTGGCGTCAAACGCCTCGGCGTTGGCGTCGAAAGTCCGCCGGATGAATTCCGGGCTGCACTGCGGCGGCGGCTCCGCGCCGCCGCAAGCGGCCAACAGATGCAAGGCCACCGGATCGTCCGGCGCTTGCGCCAGCCAGTCATGCAACAAGGCCAGGGCCGCGTCGCGCTGATCCAGCTCGCAATGCGCCTCGATGCGCGCGATCGGCCCATGCGCGGCCGGCTGGGCCACGATGCCCAACGCATTGTGGCGCCGCGCCTCGGCATGGCGCTCCTGTCGCAAACACAGGCCGGCCAGCAGGAAGTGCGCGTCGGCGCAGCCGGCGTCCGCGCTCAGCGCTTGCCGGCACGCCTGTTCCGCGGCGGCGAAATCGCCGTCCTGCTCGCAGGCGGCGGCCAGATTGGTCCAATACATGGGCTGGCCGCCGTCCAGCGCCGCGGCCGCGGCGAAAGCTCGCCGCGCGTCGCCCGAACGGCCCTGGCGCGCCTGCGCCATGCCCAGGCTGAAATGCCAGTCCGCATGGCCCGCCTCCGCGGCGATCGCCTCGCTCAGCCAGACTTCGGCCTCGGCCGGGCGCTGCGTCTGCAGCAAGAGGAAAGCCAGAAAGGATTTGGCCGCGGCGCACGCGGGCCAATCGCGCAGGCAGGCGCGATAAGCCCGCTCCGCCTCGGCCCAATCGCCGTCCAGATGGCTGCGCTGCGCCGCGCGCAGGCGGGCGCTCAGCGCTTCGGCGGACATGGCGCGGCGCCTTGCCGGCCTGGCCGGCTAGAGTCGTCAATGGGAAATGGGGAAAATCGAAACACGGCGGACGCCGTGCAAGAGTAGCGGGCGCCGCTAACGGCGCCCGGCATCCAACATGCGGGAATCGGCATGGCAAGCCCTCCGGGGGCAAGCGGCGGATGGAAACGGACAGGCGGCCGTTCCAGCCGGCCGCCTGCGCCTTAGAGTCTGTTTGCGATCTGCTGCGCTGCGCGCGATACGACGTTGAAAACGCCTTGTCTCGCTGGCTCGCGAGATCGTACACGCGCTCTTTAGGACGGGTCCTTGTCGTCCTCGCCCTGCTTGTAAGCCGGGAAGGCGAAACCGCCGAACAGTTGCTTGGTCTGTTCCTGCATCCGATTCTGCATGTCCAGGAACATGCTGGTGCTCTGTTCCATGTAGTTGGCCATCATGTTCTGCACCGCCGGCCCCTGAAATTTCATGAACTCGCCCCACAGATTGGCGTTCAACATGGTGTTGTCGCCGTAAATCGCGCGGGTTTGTTCCTGCATTTTCTGCTGCAGCTGGGCGAACAGTTGCAGATTGTTCTCCAGGAAGGGCCCCATCATGCCCTGCATGGCCTGGCCGTAGGAGCGGATGAACTGGGTCAGCACCTCGTAGCTGAACATCGGCATGCCGCCGTTCTCCTCCTCCAGGATGATCTGCAACAGCACACTGCGGGTGATGTCCTCTTGGCTCTTGGCGTCGACGACTTGAATATCCACATTATCAAGCACCAATTGCTTCACATCCCCCAAGGTGATGTAGGAACTGGTGGCGGTATCGTACAGCCGGCGGTTCGGGTACTTTTTGATGACCCGCTTTTCAACACTCATGTAACGCTCCCGGTTTATTTTGGTACGGTGTGCCGTGTGCCGGCAATTTATCATAAATACAACACGCTAGAGTAAATCTTCAGTCAGTGCTCCCAATTTTGCTGCAATGCATGATACATTTACTCGTCATTGTGCAGTGCAAAATTTTTGATTCAGACTATCTCCTTTTAAGGTCTCACCCCACAGCGGAGGAATACATTATGTCCATCAGCAATGAGCAACTGAACAAGCTGTCCCTGAACGGTCTGGAAACCATTTTCCGCTTTTCGCAAATCACTCTGGATAGCGCCGAGCGCCTGGTCAAGCTGAACCTGGAGATCTCCAAGCAGTCGCTGGAAGAAAACGTCAAAATCGCCAAGCAGCTGAGCGGCGTGACCGACCCGCAAGAAGCGGTTAGCCACCTGAACAAGCTGGCCACCCAGAACATCGACACCGCTCTGGCCAATTCCCGCAATCTGTACGACATCGTCTCCTCCGCTCAAAGCGAACTGACCAAGCTGGCCGAAGAAAACCTGGGCAGCTTCAACAAGTCGCTGATCGGCGCGATCGAGTCCGCAGCCAAAAACGCTCCGGCCGGCTCCGACGCCGCGCTGAACGCGGTGAAAAGCTCGGTAGCCGCCGCCGCCGCCGCGGTCAACACCTTCAGCAAAGCCGCCCAGCAAGTGGTGGAGTTCACCGACAGCAGCGTCAAGGCCGCCACCAGCGCCACCGCCGACGCGGTGAAGACCGCCAGCAAGCGCGCACCCACCGCTTAAGTCCAGTTTCAGGCTAAAGCGCAACCCCGTCCAGCCGACGGGGTTTTTCTTTGCCTTGCGCCTGAGGATGGCATGTGAGCGGCGACAGGTTTACAATCTCCGCCTTAAGCACGTTTCAGGAAACCAATAGGTTCAGCGCATGAAAATCAGCAGCAATTTTGACGCCGGCAGCATCGAGATCGTCTCCGCCGACAACTACGAAGACATCCAACTGCGCATCCGCCGCGACAATGCGGCCGATTTCGCCCAGTGGTTCTACTTCCGCGTGCAAGGCGCCGCTTATCAGCACTGCACCTTCAATTTCCTGAACGCCGGCGAAAGCGCCTATCCGGACGGCTGGGTCGACTACCAGGCGGTGGCCTCCTACGACCGCATCAACTGGTTCCGCGTGCCCACCCACTACGAAAACGGCGTGATGACGATAGATCACGTGCCGCTGTCCGGCAGCATCTACTACGCCTATTTCGAACCCTATTCCTACGACCAGCATCTGAACCTGATCGGTCAGGCGCAGGGCTCCGGCCTGTGCCAGGTCAGCGACCTGGGCTTTACCGTGCAGCAGCGCGACATCAATCTGCTGACCATAGGCCACGAGGTGGAATCGGATCTCAAGATCTGGATCATCGCCCGTCAGCATCCGGGCGAAACCATGGCCGAATGGTTCATCGAAGGCCTGCTCAACCGCCTGCTGGACCCGCAGGACCCCACCAGCCGCGCGCTGCTGGACCGCGCCACTTTCTACGTGGTGCCCAATATGAACCCGGACGGCTCGGTGCTGGGCAATCTGCGCACCAACGCCGCCGGCGCCAACCTGAACCGCGAATGGGCGGCCCCCAGCGCGGAGAGCAGCCCGGAAGTGCTGGCGGTGCGCAACAAGATGCAGGAAACCGGCGTGGACCTGTTCCTGGACATCCACGGCGACGAGAACATTCCTTATGTGTTCCTGGCCGGCACCGAAGGCGTGCCGTCGTGGAACGAGCGCCTGGAAACCCTGGCCGATCAGTTCCGCCACCACCTGCTGCTGGCCAGCCCGGACTACCAGACCGAACACGGCTACCCGCGCAACGCGCCGGGCAAGGCCAATATGACCATCGCCACCAACTGGGTGTGCGAACACTTCGGCTGTCTCGCCTTCACGCTGGAGATGCCGTTCAAGGACAACGCCAATCTGCCGGACGACGACTTCGGCTGGAGCGGCCAGCGCAGCCTGCGCCTGGGCGAGGCGGCCTTGTCGCCCATCTATGCGATTGCGCAGAACCTGCGCGCCTGAGAACCACCAGGCCGAAACCAAAAAAGCCACGGAGAACCGTGGCTTTTTTCATGCCCGCCGTCGCTCAAACGTGGTCGAGCAATTGCAGCGGATGATCGATGGCGATATCGGCGCCCCACTCCGCCGGCCGGTCGCTGTCGGCGATGTAACCCCAATTGGCCAACACCGTCTTCATGCCCACGCTGCGGCCGGCGGCGATGTCGCGCTCGGCGTCGCCCACGTACAGGCAATGCTCAGGCGCGATGCCGATCCGCTCGGCGGCGAAGCGCATCGGCCGCGGATCCGGTTTGGGCACGCCCACGGTGTCGCCGCTGACCGTCACCGCCGGCGCCGCGATGAAAGGCAGCGAAGGCACCAGACGGTCGGTGAAGCGCATCGGCTTATTGGTGATGATGCCCCACAGCAAGCCCTTGTCCATCAAGCCCTGGATCAGGCCGTTGACGCCGTCGAACAGGACGGTCTCGTCGGCGAAGCTGTGCTCGTAGTGATCCAGAAAGCGCAAGCGATATTCCTCGAAACGCGGATGCTCGCGGTCGATGCCGAAGCCCAGGCTGACCAGCCCGCGCGCGCCGTGGCTGGCGATGGGACGCACCGCCGCGTACGGCTGCGGCGGCAGCCCCTCCTCGGCCAGCAGGCGGTTGAGCGCGGCGCCCAGATCGCGCGCGGTGTCGGCCAAGGTGCCGTCCAGATCGAATAGAACTGCCTTGATCATGATTCGCTTCAAAGAAGGAGCGCGGCGTCAGGCTGCCGACCACGAGCAGCCCGCCGGCCCGGTTCAACGTATGGTCTTGCCCAGGAACAGCTTGTAGGCCGGATTCTGGGTTTCCTCGACATAGGGATAGCCCAGATTGTCGAGGAAGCGCTGGAACTCCGCGTCGTCGCTGGCCGGCACCTGTATGCCCACCAGCACGCGGCCGTAATCGGCGCCGTGATTGCGATAATGGAACAGGCTGATGTTCCAGTCCACGCTCATCGCCTCCAGGAAACGCATCAGCGCGCCCGGGCGGTCTGGAAACTCGAAGCGCAGCACTCGCTCGTCCTTGAGCTGCGGCGCGTGACCGCCCACCAGATGACGGATATGCAGCTTGGCCAATTCGTTGTCGGTCAGATCGATGCTGTCCAGCTCATGCGCGTTCAGGCTGGAGAGTATGTTCTCCAGGTCCTGTTTGCCGCTGATCTGCACGCCGACGAAGACATGGGCGGTGCCGGGATCGGCGAAGCGGTAATTGAATTCGGTGATGTTGCGGCCGCCTATCACGGTACAGAAGCGCTTGAAGCTGCCCGGCTTTTCCGGAATGGTCACCGCGATGACGGCCTCGCGCCGCTCGCCCAGTTCGGAACGCTCGGACACATGGCGCAGGCGGTCGAAATTCATATTGGCGCCGCAGGAGATCGCCACCAGGGTCTGGTCCACGCAGCCTTCGCGCTCCACGTAAGCCTTGGCGCCGGCCACCGCCAAGGCGCCCGCCGGCTCCACGATGGAGCGGGTGTCTTCGAAGATGTCCTTGATCGCCGCGCAGATGGCGTCGGTGTCCACCAGGATGATCTCGTCCAGCAGCTCGCGGCAAATGCGGAAAGTCTCCTCCCCCACCAGCTTGACCGCCACCCCGTCGGCGAACAGGCCCACGTCCTTCAACTCCACGCGCTCGCCCTTGGCGATGGATTGGCGCATGGCGTCGGAATCCACCGGCTGCACGCCTATCACCTTGATCTCCGGCTTCAGCCGCTTGATGAAGCTGGAGATGCCGGCGGCCAGGCCGCCGCCGCCGATGGCGACGAAGACGGCGTTCAAGCCGTCCGGGTGCTGGCGCAGAATCTCCATGCCTATGGTGCCCTGGCCGGCGATCACGTCCGGGTCGTCGAACGGCGGAATATAAGTCATGCCGTTTTGCGCGGCCAATTCAGTCGCGTGGTGGAAGGCTTCGTTGAAGGAATCGCCATGCAGCAGCACCTGGCCGCCGTATTGCTTGACCGCGTCTATCTTGATCTGCGGCGTGGTCACCGGCATCACGATGGTGGCCGCGCAGCCCAGCCGGCTGGCGGACAAGGCCACGCCCTGCGCGTGGTTGCCGGCGCTGGCGGTGATCACGCCGCGCGCGCGCTGTTCCGCGCTGAGCTTGGCCATCTTGTTGTAAGCGCCGCGCAGCTTGAAGGAGAACACCGGCTGCAGATCCTCGCGCTTGAGCAGAATCGTGTTGCGATAGCGGCGCGACAGATTGGGCGCCAGCTCCAGCGGCGTTTCGATGGCGACGTCGTAAACCCGCGACGTCAGGATGCGTTCCAGATAGTCTTGCTTCTCTTGCATGGCAAAGCCTTTGTCCCGATCATTATTTTGCTTGAACTGCCAGAGTAGCAGGAACTCCAAGCAGACGGGAAGCCTTGATAATATTGGATTGTTGCATTGCGGTATCGCAACGGCTCCGCCCGCCCCGCCCGCAGAAAATCCCCACTTCGCGGCAACCGGACGGCAATCCGCGTGTATAATCAACGGCTACTATTTGGACCTCAACCCCCAGCGTTGCCCATAGGAACAATGAAAACATTCACCAGCATTCTCACGGCAGCGGCGATCGCGCTGCCGTCCGTCTCTTTCGCCTCCGCCGCCTTTCTGCCGCCCGCGCCCGAAATCGCCGGCAAGGCCTATTACCTGACCGACTTCAACAGCGGGCAAGTGCTGGCCGAGCGCGACCCGGACTCCCGCGTGGAGCCGGCCTCGCTGACCAAGCTGATGACCGCCTACCTCACCTTCAAGGCGCTGAAGGAAAAACGGCTGACTCTGGAACAGACGCTGACGGTGTCGCAAAAGGGCTGGAAAACCGAAGGCTCGCGCATGTTCCTGGATCCCAAGGTGCCGGCCAAGGTCGACGACCTGATCAAGGGCATGATCGTGCAATCCGGCAACGACGCCTGCGTGACGCTGGCTGAAGCCATCGCCGGCAGCGAGGAAGTCTTCGCCCAGGTGATGACCCAGCAGGCGCAGAAACTGGGCATGAAGAACACCCAGTTCCGCAACGCCACCGGCCTGCCCAATCCCGAGCACTACACCACCGTGCACGATCTGGGCATCCTGGCCGGCGCGCTGATCCGCGACTTCCCGGAGTTCTACCCGATCTACTCGATCAAGTCCTTCACCTACAACAACATCAAGCAGCCCAACCGCAACCTGCTGCTCTACCGCGACCCCAACGTCGACGGCATGAAGACCGGCTACACCGACAGCGCCGGCTACAATATGATCACCACCAGCCACCGCGACGGCCGTCGCGTGATTTCGGTGGTGGTGGGCACCGCCAGCCCGGAGGCGCGCGCGGTGGAAAGCTCCAAGCTGCTCAACTACGGCTTGCAGTTTTACGATACGCCCAAACTGTATAGCGGCGCCAAGCCGGTGTCCGAGCTGCCCATCTACAAGGGCGCGGCCAAAACCGTGTCCGTCGGCTTCGCCAGCGACGTCTACGCCACCGTGGCCAAGGGCCAGGCCGCCAAGCTCAAGGCCGATCTGACCACCATGCAGCCCTTGATCGCCCCGGTGAAAGCCGGCCAGGTGGTGGGCAAGCTGGTGGTGTCGCTGGACGGCAAGCCGCTGTTCGAGCGCCCGGTGGTGGCCTTGAAGGCGGTGGAAGAAGGCGGCTTCTTCAGCCGGCTGTGGGACAGCATCAAGCTGATGCTGGGCTGGAAATAAACGGCATCCGCCGTTAATCGCTGCGCCGGGCATCGCCCGGACGCCGCGGCTGTATTATGATGTGACGTTTTAGTAATAAAGACGACCGTAAAATGTATTGGCGCGGGCGGCCCGGTTTGCAGTACAACTGGCTGCTGCGCCTTTGCCCGTTTCGGGTTCGGCGTCTTTAGAACCTGTTTACGATCTGCTGCGCTTCGGCGATACCGCGTTGAAAACCGCTTCGAAATGCTCATGTACCGTGTGTACACTCCGCTTTCTCAACTGTTTTCGCCTTGTCTCGCTCTTGCTCGCGCAATCGTAAACACGTTCTTAGCGGATTTGATTGCATATGTCTGAAAAACAGGAACTCATGGAATTCCCCTGTCGCTTCCCCATCAAGGTGATGGGCGAGCGTCACGAGGATTTCGTCCTCACCATCACCGAGGTCGTCCGCGTCAACGCGCCCGACCTGGCCGATCACGACGTGACGCTGCGCGAAAGCGCCAACGGCCGCTTTTACGCGCTGACCGTCACCGTCACCGCCACCTCGCGTCAACAGCTGGACAACATCTATCTGTCGCTGACCGGCCATCCGATGGTGAAAATGGTGCTTTAAGCGCCTGGAGATTGCCGTGTCGCGCATCGTCAAACATCTGGGCCGGGTGGATTACGAACCAACCTGGCGCGCCATGCAGGCGTTCACCGACGCCCGCAACGCCGATACCCCCGATGAACTGTGGGTGGTCGAACATCCGCCCGTCTACACCCAGGGCCTGGCCGGCAAGCCGGAGCACCTGCTGCACGCCACCGCCATTCCGGTGGTGAAAACCGACCGCGGCGGCCAGATCACCTATCACGGGCCGGGCCAGTTGGTGGTTTATTTGCTAGTGGATTTCAAGCGCATGGGCATAGGCGTGCGCGAGCTGGTGCGCCGCATCGAACAGGCGGTGATAGACACGCTGGCGGAGCTGGGCATACACGGCAACGGCGATGTGGACGCGCCCGGCGTTTACGTGGCCGGCGCCAAGATCGCCTCGCTGGGCCTACGCATCAAGAACCACGCGGTCTACCATGGCCTCAGCTTCAATGTGGACATGGACCTGGCGCCTTTCGATTCCATCAATCCTTGCGGTTACGCCAACCTCAAGGTGACCGACCTGAAACAACTGGGAGTGGAGCTGAGCCTTGCCGCCGCCGCCGATACGCTGCTGCCGCATCTGGAGCGCCTCCTGAACAGCACCAAGGAACTGACATGAAGCCGGAAAACCAGGCTGGGGTCAAACACAAGGGCGCGGCCAAAACCGCCCGCATCCCCATCAAGATCGTCCCGCTGGACGAAAAACTGAAAAAACCGGAATGGATCCGCGCCAAGCTGCCCAACGGCCAGCGCTTCCACGAGATCAAGCAGATTCTGCGCGAACAAAAGCTGCACACGGTGTGCGAGGAAGCCACCTGCCCGAACATCGGCGAATGTTTCAGCAAAGGCACCGCCACCTTCATGATCATGGGCGACATCTGCACCCGCCGCTGCCCGTTCTGCGACGTGGGCCACGGCCGCCCCAATCCGCTGGATCCGGACGAACCGCGCCACCTGGCGGAGAGCGTGGCCGCGATGAAGCTGAAGTACGTGGTGGTGACCTCGGTGGACCGCGACGATCTGCGCGACGGCGGCGCCCAGCACTTCGCCGACTGCATCAACTCGGTGCGTGAAATGTCGCCCAACACCCAGATCGAAACCCTGGTGCCGGACTTCCGCGGCCGCCTGGACGCGGCCGTCGACATCCTGAGCCAGACCCCGCCGGACGTGATGAACCACAATCTGGAAACCGTGCCGCGGCTGTACAAGCAGGCGCGTCCGGGTTCGGATTACGCGCACTCGCTGCAATTGCTGAAGGACTACAAGGCCAAGAACCCCGACGTCCGCACCAAGTCCGGCCTGATGGTGGGCCTGGGCGAGACCGACGAAGAGATTCTGGAAGTGATGCGCGATCTGCGCGCCCACAATGTGGACATGCTGACCATAGGCCAGTATCTGCAACCGTCCGACGGCCATCTGCCGGTGCTGCGCTACGTGCATCCGGATGTGTTCAAGATGTTCGAGACCAAAGCCTATGAAATGGGCTTTGTTCACGCCGCCGTGGGCGCGATGGTGCGCTCCAGCTACCACGCCGACGTGCAGGCGCACGAGGCCGGCGTATAAGCCATTCACATGCCAGACCGAAGGGAGCCTAAGGGCTCCCTTTTTCATTGCCCATGCCTTTGGTACAGGCATGCGGCGGCGGCGGATCGTCTATACAAGGACATGCGCCCGCCATAGCGTCCGCGCACGTTTCATCCCGCAAACCGCGCGGTCGCGCCAGCGCCCGCCTGCCGATGGAGCCGCGCCATGTCCGACAATCCCTTCTTCCGCCTGCTGCCTTTGCTGCCGCTGCTGCTGGCCGCCTGCGCCAACGCCCCTGACACGCCATTCGCCGATTTCGACAACGCCGCCCGCAGCGTCACGCAAAGCTCCGCCGGCACCTTTGCGCGCATCCAGCAGAATGCGCGGCTCAACGCGGTGCTCACCGCGCCCAACGCGCCGCTGCGCGCGGACACTTTCCGCCCGCAAGCCGGCACCGGCGCCAGCTACGATCTTGCCCCCGCGCTGGCGCAGTTGCAGGCGACGCTGGACGCGCTGGAAAAATACGCCCGAACTCTGCGCAGCCTGGCTGGAGACCGGGAGGCCGAGGCCCGGGTCGACGCCGCTGCCCAGGACTTGGCCGACAGCGTTCAGGATCTCAAACTGCGCGGCGGCGACGAGGCCGCCGCCAAGATTCTGGCCACCGCAGCCGATGCGCTGGGCCGCCAGCTCACCACCGTGCAACGCAAGAACGCGCTGCGCGACACCATGGCCACCGCCCAGCCCGGACTGGACCGGCTGGCCGTCAGCAGCCACCGCGTCTTGAGCGCGCTGCCCGGCTATCTGAGCGTGCTCAGGGACAGCCTGCTGCGTCACGCCAATTTCAGCCGACCGCCCTACGGCAGCTGGGAGCGCTACCAGTTCGACCTCGCCATCTCCGACCGGCTACGTGAATTCGAGCAGATCGAGGCCGCGCTGCAAGCCAGCGACAAGGCGATCCAGGGTTTTCCCGACACCAACCGCCAGTTGCTGCAAAGCCTGGACGCGCCCCAGTCCAAGCTGCAAGCGCTGCGCGACTTCGCCGCCGAAGCCAGGCGGCTGCGCAATTTTTATCGCGACCTGCCCGCCAAATAAAGGAGGCAGCATATGGACAGCCACCGAGTCACCGAGCTTGTCAGCGGCCTGGCATCCCGCATCAACAATCTGGCCGTCGCCAGCCTGGGCGCGGACAGCCGCGCCTTGCTGGCGCAACAGGATGAATTGGCCAACCAGACCCTGGCGCTGATCGCGCGGGATCTGAACGCCGACACCGACGACTTCCGCAACGCGATCGCCGCGCTGCAAGCGGCGACCGAGGCGGCCGATCACGCCGGGCGGCAGCTGCAACGCGTGGGCGACACCATCAAGCTGACCGCCAAAGCCATCGGCGCGGTGGCCAAGCTGCTGGCCTGAACGGCCGACGACGGGCGGCTACTCCCGCACCGGGCGCGGCCGCGCGCGTCCGTCCGCCAGGCTGAACGCCAGCATCAGGCCGGCGCTGGTCAGCAAGCTGAAATAAATCGGCGTATTGGCGTCCAGACCGTCCCGCAGCATGAAGAACACCGCCGCGCCCAAACCGCCCAGCATGGCGCTCACCGCGCCGGCGGTCGTCGCCCGCGGCCAGCAGATCGCCGCCAACAACGGCACCAGCATGCTGCCCACCAGCAGGTTGTAGGCCAGGGTCAGCGCCTGGATCACGTCATTCACCCGCATCGCCAGCAGCAGGACCAAGACCCCGGCCAGCAAGGTGGCCGCCCGGTTGCGGCGTAAACCGGCGCGCCCTCCCGGCAACAAGTCCTCCGTCAAGGTGGTCGACGCGGCCAGCAAGGCGGCGCTGGCGGTGGACATCATCGCCGCCAGCGCCGCCGCGATCACCAAGCCGCGCACGCCGTCCGGCAACACCCCTTTGACGACGGCGGCGAAAGCGTTGTTAGGGTTCTCCAGCTCCGGCAGCAATACCCGCGCCGCCATGCCGATCAGCGCGCAGACCAAACCGTACAACAGGCAATACAGGCCAGCGGCGCTGCCGGCATAGCGCGCCACCTTGTCGTCGCGCGCGGTGAACACCCGCTGCCATACATCCTGACCGATGAGGATGCCGAAAAAATAGATCAGGAAATACGTCAGCACCGTGCCCCAGCCCAGGCCCTCGAAGCTGAACGCGGACGCCGGCAGCCGGACAGCCAGTTGCTCCCAACCGCCCGCCCGCCACAGACAGATGGGCAGCAACACCAGCATCAGGCCAACCGTCTTGATGACGAATTGCACGATGTCGGTCAAGGTCAGCGACCACATGCCGCCTATCGCCGAGTAAATCACCACCACGCCGCCGCCGATGACGACGGCCAGCCAGAACGGCAGCTCGAACAGCACCTGCATCACCGTGCCTATCGCCAACACCGAAGTCACGCAGATCATCAGCGCGTACGACAACATCACCAGCGCGCTGGCCTTGCGCGCCAGCGGATGATAGCGGCGCTCCAGCACCTGGGTGACCGTGAAAACCCGCAAGCGCAGCAACGGCTTGGCCAGAAACAGATTGAGCACCACGATGCCGCTGCCCAGCGCCGCGCACAACCAAAAACCGGAAATGCCGTAAACATAGCCCAGCCGGACCGTGCCCACGGTGGAGGCGCCGCCCAGCACCGTCGCCGCCATGGTGCCCATATACATCATCGGCCCCAGATTGCGCCCCGCCACCAGGTACTGCTCCCGGTCGCTGGCCCGCCGCATGCCCAGCCAACCCAGCCACAACATGGCGCCGATATAGGCGGCCACCGTCAATAGATCCAGACTCATCTCGTTCTCCTCTTGTTCTCGGGACCACGGCGCATTCTCCGGCGCTCACGGGCATGGAATCAGCGCGGCTTAGCGCGCCGGCGCGGGCAGGACGCACAGCATTTCGAACAGCAGATTGGCGCCCAGCAAAGCGGTGTTGCCGCTGGCGTCATACGGCGGCGACACCTCGACCAGATCGCCGCCCACCAGATCCAGGCCCCGGCAGCCGCGCACGATTTCCAAGGCCTGCGCCGAACTCAGGCCGCCCACTTCCGGCGTGCCGGTGCCGGGCGCGAACGCCGGGTCGATGCCGTCGATATCGAAACTCAGATACGCCGGCGCCGCTCCCAGCTGCGCGCGCACCTCGGCCATCAACGGTGCCAGCGAGCGATGCCAGCATTGCTCCGCCGTCTCCACCCGAAAACCGCGCTGGCGCGACCAGTCGAAATCCGCCGCGCCGTAGCCGCTGCCGCGCAGACCAATCTGGACCACCCGCCCCTCGGCCAGCAGCCCCTCCTCCCAGGCGCGGCGGAAGGTGGTGCCGTGCGCGATCTTCTCGCCGAACATCTCGTCGTTGACGTCGGCGTGAGCGTCCACGTGCACCAAGCCCAGCGGGCCATGCTTGCGCGCCAGCGCGCGCAGCGCCGGCAAGGTGACGGTGTGGTCTCCGCCCATGCCCAGCAAACGCACCGGGTGCCGCAGCGCCAGATCGTAGGCGGCCTCGATCCGCGCCACGCTGTCCGCCAGGTTATAGGGATTGGTGGCGACATCGCCGAGGTCCGCCACTTGCAGCCGTTCGAACGGCGCGGCGCCGCTGCCCAGGTTGTAGGGGCGCAGCAGCGCCGACTGGCTGCGGATTTCACGCGGGCCAAAGCGGGTGCCGCTGCGATTGGAGGTGCCGATATCCAGCGGCAGGCCGATGAAGGCGGCGTCCAGGCCGGCGGCGCTGTCGCGCAGAGGCAGGCGCATCATGCTGGCGACGCCGCCGAAACGCGGCATCGCATTGCCGCTCAGCGGTTGGTTGAGCAAAGGGGCGGACATAAGACCTCCTGCGTCTTGATGGATAGGATCACGCAGTCTATGCGGCCGCCTCTCCGGCTAACATCACCAAACGCCACGGTTTACATGAATGAAAATGAATGTATTAATCAGCGGGTGCCCACTCATTGCGCCGCCGGCGCGGAGGCCCATGCTCAATACCTTAAGCAATATGGATTTGCGGCTGATCCGCGTGTTTCAGGCCGTGGTCGAGGCTGGCGGCGTCTCCGCCGCGCAGGGCACGCTGAACATCAGCCAGTCCACCATCAGCAATCAGCTGGCGGCGCTGGAAACCCGGCTGGGCTATAGGCTGTGCGAGCGCGGCCGCGGCGGCTTCGCGCTGACCGCCAAGGGCGAGCGCCTGCTGGCCGCCAGCCGGCAGCTGTCCGAATCGATGGAATTGTTCTGTCGGGAAGCCCGCCAGCTGGACCGGCAGTTGGTCGGGCAATTGCGCATCGGCGTGATCGGCCATACCGCTCTGGGCGCCAATGCGCGGCTGTCGGCGGCGATCCGGCGCTTTCGCGCGCGGCCGCAAGCGGTGGAATTGATTCTGTCCATGTTGCCACCGGGCGGCCTGGAGGAAGCGCTGCTGTCGGGCGGGATTCATCTGGGCATCGGCTATTGCTGGCATCGCGCGCCCCAACTGGAGTACCGGCCGCTATTCGTCGAACGGCAGCTGGCCTACTGCGGCCGCGACCATCCGCTGTTCCCGCAGGCCGGCGCGCTTGGCCCCGCCGAGCTGGCCGCCCACGACTGGGCCTGGCGCAGCTATCCGCTGCCGGACACCGGGCTGCCGGTGGCGGATTGGCGCATCAGCGCCCGCGCCGACAATATGGAGGCGATCGCCGCCCTGATTCTGTCCGGCCGTCATCTGGGCTTTTTGCCGGAACACTATGCCGCGCCGCTGGCGGAGCGGGACTTGCTGCGAGCGCTGGACCCGGCGCGCTGGCGCTATCTGGCCGAATTCCAACTGGTCACCCGCAAACGCGGCCATCCCCATCCGACGCTGCAGGCCTTCGTCGACGACCTCGTCGCCGCCCACGGCGAGCCGCTTGCCGAGCGCCGGACATGAAAAATGCCGCCCCTGTTGGGGCGGCATTCCAAACTGTTCGCAGCTTTACGTCTAGCCCGTAACGCTTAGAACTTGTGTACGACGTTCAGACCGAAGGCCTTGATCTTGTCGGTGTTAACACCGTTGCTGACCATAGACTTGGCGTTGCCGTCCATCTTGATTTCGCCGTACTGAGCGCCAACCACGGTGCGCTTGGACAGGCTGTAATCAACGCCCAGCAGGTACTGCTTGTAGCCGCTGTTATCGACTTTCACGCCGTCGATCTTCGCGTCTTTGGACTGAGCGTAGGTGAACTTGGGCATGAAGGCGCCGATCTGGTAGCCAGCGGTCAGCGCGTATTCTTGCGATTCAAACTTGCTACCCAGGTCTGCAGCGGTGGTGCCAGCCGGCAGTTTCTTGTCAGCCAAGAAGTACTGCGGGGTCACACTAACGTCACCCTTGTCATTGCGGTAACCCAGGGCCACGAAGATGTTGTTGGCGTTATAGCCAGCTTCGATGCGGTGCTTATTGTTAGCCTTGGTATTTACATTCAGGCCAGCAACGATCGGGCTTTCGTGGATGAACTGGTACTTGCCGAAGAAGCCGCTGTTCTCGTAGGACAGGCCCAGGTTGTAGGTTTCGCGATCGTTGTTCTGAACAGCGTTAGCGGTGCTATCGAAACCACGCTTGTCTTCCTTGGTGCCGTACAGGAAGGCGGCTTGGAAGCCGGCGAATTCCGGGGTGTCGAAACGCACGGCGTTTTTAACATAGCCGTCGCCGCGGGTGAAGGCGTTCAGTTGCAGCGCGTTGCTGCTGCTTTCCCACGGGTTAACTTGAGCCATGTCGGACTCGCCGTAGTTGGCCAGGTGACCCAGACGGAAAGTACCGAAGTTGGAGGACAGACCCACGAAGGATTCGCGGCTGGCGAAGGTGCCGCTGCTTTCGCCGGTGCGGCTCTGGCCGTCGATGCCGAAGCCGGTTTCAACTTGCCAGATGGCTTTCAGGCCATTGCCCAGATCTTCATTGCCCTTGAAACCGATACGGGAACCCAGGTCGTCGATATTGGTTTGCTTGGTGCCCTTGCTGCTGTCGACGTATTCAACGCCGCCTTTGATGGTACCGAACACGGTTACGTCGGCGAAAGCGGCTGCCGGCAGAGTGGCAACCATCAGAGCGATCAGACTTTTTTTCATGATGTGGCTATCCTTCTTGTTTACTTAGGAAGTGAGCGAATACTAGTTGCTGTGTTTCACATTTGCAACTAGCCATGCAAACTTGTGGTCATTAAACAACAGTAGTGTCAAAAAAACAACATCAGACTTCAGGCAATCAGACTGGAACACTCAGGCGAAGTTTCACTCTCAACTTGTTAAAATTCATTAACCACAAGCATTTGAGCAAAAAAATGCCCGCACGCGGCGGGCTGAAGATTGGATAGACTTGACTCGAATTCAAAGAAGCGAAAAAGAATCTGTATCAGTGAATTCTGACACTGATTGTAATCAATCACTTTGTAAATGTCCATTTACAATACGGCTTTAATGTAAATAGAGTGTGAACACATCGTAAATTTTGAGAATTCGGCAGATACAAAGCCGCTCACCCGCCCCCTCTCTCATCGCAGCCCGGCGAACGGACAAAAAAAAGCCGCGCTAGCGCGGCTCGCCACAAGGTCAATGCGTTCAATGTCCGGCCGGCAAACTCAGTTTCACGCACAAACCGCCCTGAGGCCGGTTGTTCAGTTTGAGATCGCCGCCATGGTCGCGCGCAATCGCCCGCGCGATGGCCAGGCCCAGGCCGCTGCCCCCGGTATGGCGCGCCCTGGAGTCCTCCAAGCGGACATAAGGCTCCATCACCCGTTCCAGCTCCGCCTCGGCGATGCCCGGCCCCTGGTCCTGAATCCGCACTTCCACCCAGTCTCCCCGCTGCCGCAGGCTGACCTCGATCCCCGCGCCGCCGTAACGGCGCGCGTTCTCCAGCAGATTGCCCAGGCAACGGCGCAAGGCGCCGACCTTGCCGGCGACCGGCGCCACCGCTTCGCTGTGCAGTTGGATGTCGGCGCCGAAAGCCTCCATATCCTCCACCACGCTTTCCAGCAAAGCGTTGAGATTCAGCTTCACCACCTGCTCGCTGCCGCAGCCGCCGCGCAGATAGGTCAGCGAGTCGTTGATCAATTGGTCCATTTCCAGCAGGTCGCGCTCTATCGCCTGCTTTTCCGACGACTCGGCCAGCCCTTCCAGGCGCAGACGGATGCGGGTGATGGGTAAACGCAGATCGTGCGACACGCCGGCCAGCATCTGATTGCGGGTTTTCAGCAGGCGCTGCAGCTCGGTCTGCATCCGGTTGAAGGTTCGGGCGGCTTCCGCCACTTCTTCGGAGCCGGTTTCCGGCAAGGGCGCCTGA
This sequence comes from Chromobacterium sp. Panama, assembly GCF_003052555.1. Lineage (NCBI taxonomy): Bacteria > Pseudomonadati > Pseudomonadota > Betaproteobacteria > Neisseriales > Chromobacteriaceae > Chromobacterium > Chromobacterium sp. Panama. The sequence goes on along the minus strand of NZ_QARX01000001.1, from coordinate 1,223,851 downwards.
TTAAGATTGCTGGCCAGGCCTCGGGCCGCCTGCGCGAACAGGCCCAGCGGCCGAATCAGCTGCCGCACCGCCCAGGCGCCCAGAATAGCGGCGGTCAAGGCCACCAGCAGCAGCCAGGCCAGGATGCGGATGGGCTGATCGGCCAGCGAAATGGGCCGCGAGGCGTTGAAGGTCAATACCGTGCCGTCGCTCAGCCTGGCCTGCACCGTGGCCAGATGGGTCTTGAATTCGGCCAGCGGCCCCAGAGCGGTCAGTTCTTCGCCGACGATGGAGCCGGCAAGGCCGGCGTCCCGCGTGGGCGTGAAATTTTTCATCCCCAGCCCGCCCACCCTATCGATCAAGGCCGCGCGGCCGCCTGCCGACGAGTCCTGCTGCTTGGACAACACCTGCAGCTGATAAGGCTTGATCAGGTCGCGCTTGATCAATTGCTGAAACGAGCGGCCATGCCGGCTCAGCGTATTTTCTGGCTGCTCCCAGAACCGGTCCATGCGCACCAGCAGCGTGGGCTGGTTCAGGGCGGAAATCACCTGTTCCCGATATTTGCTTGGACACTCGTCCAACAGATTGACGATGTCGGCGATGTGCTGCGCGGTGTATTGCACGCGCAAGGAATTGCTCAAGCGGTCGCGGTCGCTGAGAATGAAATAAATGCCCAAGGCGTTGGCCAGCAGCAAGCCTCCCACCAGCGTCAGCGAAATCTGGCCATACAATGTGCGCGGCAACCACCTCATCGCAAGGCTTCCACCTCGCAGGCCAGCATATAGCCGCCGCTGCGTATGGTCTTGAGCAGCACGGGCTCGCGCGCGTCCTCGCCCAGCCGGCGGCGCACCCGCCCTATCATCACGTCGACGGTGCGGTCGAACGGTCCGGCCTCCTTGCCGTTCATCGCCTCCATCAGTTGATCGCGCGACATCACCGCGTTGGCGTTTTCCGCCAAGGCCTGCAGCAGTTTGAATTCGCCGCCGGACAGCGGAGTGACCACCCCGGCCTCGTCCAGCAGATGCTGGGCGTTCAGGTCCAGCGTCCAGCCGGCGAAACGCAGCCGGCGCACGCTGGCCGCGTTCGCCGGCTGATCCGACACCCGGCGCAGAATGCTCTTGATCCGCGCCAGCAGCTCGCGCGGGCTGAACGGCTTGGTCAGATAATCGTCGGCCCCCATCTCCAGGCCGATGATGCGGTCCAGCTCGTCGCCGCGCGCGGTCAGCATCAGGATGGGCATGCAGGAGCGCTCGCGCAGATTGCGGCACAGGGTCAGGCCATCCTCGCCCGGCAACATCAGGTCCAGAATCAACATATTGTAGTTCTGCGCGGCAATCGCCTGATGCATGGCCTGGCCGTCGCCGACGGCGTCGACGGCGAAACCCTGCTTGCCCAGGTAGTCGCGCAGCAGGTCGCGCAGGTCGGGGTCGTCATCCACCACCAGCAATCTTGGCACTTCGACAGTCATAACAGCTCACCTCCATTGCGGCTTTATTATAAGACCCGCTAACCCAAGCCCTGATCCTGCCTTGCGCCTCCTGGCCGTACGACTTGTACTGCCTGCGTCGGCGCGCCTAGGCTCAGCTTCTCTGCGAGGTTTGGTTAGCGGCTCTAAGGATACCGCGCCCGCCCGCTGGGCTGAGGGAGAAATCGTGGCCAAATGAGAGAGGTTTACAGAAGGTTTACAAAAAACCGGCCACGCGCATCGCGCATGGCCGGTTTCCCTTGCCCGCAGGAGCCCTGCTCCGGCGCGAACTTATGCGTCCGCCTCAATCGTTGGGGTTCTGATCGCGCGTCTTGTGCAGCGAATACAGCACGCCCGCCAGCAGCAGGCCCAGCGTCGCCGCCAAGGACCAGGCGGTGGGGATCTTGAACGTCACCCAGCCCACGTCGTTGAAGAACACCAGCCCCACTTTGACGCCTATCATCACCAATACCAGCGACAAGGCGTACTTCAGATAATGGAAGCGATGCACCATCGCCGCCAGCGCGAAGTACAGCGCGCGCAGGCCCAGGATCGCGAAGATATTGGAGGTGTAGACCAGGAACGGGTCCTGGGTGATGGCGAAGATGGCCGGGATGCTGTCCACCGCGAACACCAGGTCGGCGCTCTCCACCATGATCAGCGCCAACAGCAGCGGCGTCGCCCACCAGCCGCGAGCCAAGCCATGCGCCTCGCCGCGCACCAGAAACTGTTTGCCGTGCAAGTCCGGCGTCAGCCGCAGGTGGCCGCGCAGCCATTGGTACATGCGGTTTTCCTGGATGGGCGCGTGCTCGTCGTCGGAAAACAGCATCTTGATCCCGGTGGCGATCAGGAACAGGCCGAACAAAACCAGCACCCACTGGAACTGCGCCACCAGCGCCGCGCCCAGGCCTATCATCAAGGCCCGCATCACGATCACGCCGAGAATGCCCCAGAACAGCACCCGGTGCTGGTACAAGCGCGGCACCGCCAGGCTGGAGAAGATCAGCGACATCACGAAGACGTTGTCCATGGACAGCGACTTCTCCACCACATAGCCGGTCAGGTACTGCATGCCGGCGTCCGCGCCCTGATACCACCAGATCCAGCCGCCGAAGGCCAGGCCGACGCCGATGTAGAAAGCCGACAGCATCAGGCTTTCCTTGACCCCGATCTCCTTTTCCTCTTTGTGCAGCACGCCCAGATCGAAAGCCAGCAGAGCCAGCACAATCGCCATGAACATCAACCACACCCACAAGGGGTAGCCGGCGAAGCCGGCGCTCAACCATTCCATAAGCATTCCTTTAGGCAATAGAAAGGCCCCGGGCCGAGCGAGCCGCCCCGGGGCCTGAATTCACATCAGCCGCCTCCGCTGCCGCGGAGGCGGATCAAAGCTTAACGACCGTGTTCCAGCGCGCCGATGCGCTCCTCGATGCTGGGATGGCTGGAGAACAGCGCCATCAGGCCGCCGCGCCCGCCGGAGATGCCGGAGGCCGCCATATTCTGCGGCAGGTCGCCGGCGGCGACGCCGCCGAGACGGCGCAAGGCGTTGACCATGGGACGCGCGCCGCCCAGCAGGGTGGCCGCGCCGGCGTCGGCGCGGAATTCGCGCTGACGCGAGAAATACATCACGATGGCGGAGGCCAGGATGCCGAACACGATCTCACAGACGATCACAGTGACCATATAGCCAATGCCCGGGCCGCTGGATTCTTCGTCGTTGCGGCGCAAAAAATTGTCCACCAGATAGCCGACCACGCGCGCCAGGAAGAACACGAAGGTGTTGACCACACCCTGGATCAGCGTCAGCGTCACCATGTCGCCGTTCTGGATATGGGCGATTTCGTGCGCCAGCACCGCTTCCACTTCTTCTTCCGTCATCGAGGCCAGCAGACCGGTGGACACCGCCACCAGCGAGTTGGATTTGCTCGGGCCGGTGGCGAAGGCGTTGGGCTCGCCCTCGTACACCGCCACTTCCGGCATCGGCAGGTTGGCGCGGCTGGCCAGCTTCCGCACGGTGTGCACCAGCCAGCGTTCGGTGTCGTTGCTCGGGGTTTCGATCACGCGCGCGCCGGTGCTCCACTTGGCCATGGTCTTGGACAGCATCAGCGAGATGAAGGCGCCGCCAAAACCCATCACCGCGGCGAAGCCCAGCAGCGTGCCCAGGTTCAGGCTGTTGCCCGTCATGAAGCGGTTCAGCCCCAACAAGCTGACCACAATGCTCAGCACCACCATCACGGCGATGTTGGTGGCGATTAATAGGATGACTCGTTTCATGGTGTTGGCCCTTGCGTTGAATTCGACGGCATTCCGAGGAACGCCCGACACAGTGCATTCTAGACGCTGCGTCCCTCGGAAAAAATCAAATATAATCAGAAAATACATCAAGTTTTTTCGAACCATTATGTCCGAACGGATCAACTTCAAGCATCTGCATTACTTCTGGGCAGTCGCCCACGCCGGCGGCGTCACCCGCGCGGCGGAACAATTGGGCGTCAGCGCTCAAACCGTCAGCGGCCAGATTTCGCGGCTGGAACAGAGCCTGGAGCGAACCTTGTTCCGACAACAGGGACGCCAGCTGGTTCTGACCGAGGCCGGCCATGTGACGCTGCGCTACGCCGATCAGATCTTCATGCTGGGCGAGGAATTGCAGGAAACGCTGGAAGACGCGCAGCTGGACAAGACCATCCGTCTGGCGGCGGGCATCTCGGACGTGCTGCCCAAGGCCATCGCGCTCAAGCTGCTGGAACCGGCGCTGCGGCTGGACGCCAAGGTCAGGCTGCAATGCGGCGAGGGCGATTTCGACGAGTTGCTGGCCGACCTGACCCGCCACCGGCTGGACGTGGTGCTGGCGGACCGCCCGATGGCGGCCGGCGGATCGCAGCCTTTTCAATCCTGGCTGCTGATGCGCTGCCCGGTGATGATAGCCGGCGCGGCCGAACTGTGGCGGCGCTACGCCGAAGGCTTCCCCGCCAGCCTGAACCAGGCGCCCATGCTCTTGCCCAGCCGCCACCATGTGCTGCGCAGCCAGTTGGACCAGTGGTTCGAGGAGCGTCGGATCAAGCCGGACATCGTCGCGGAGTTCGACGACGGCGCCTTGCTGGACGCCTTCGGCCGCCAAGGCTTCGGCCTGTTTCCCAGCACGGCACCCAGCGCCGGCGACGCGAACGCGCCGCAGGCGCTGGGCGAGGTCGACGGGGTCTGGGAGCATTATTACGCCATCGCCAACCGCCGCCGGCTGCAGCATCCGGGCGTGCAGGCCATGTTGCAAGCCGCCATCGACGCCGCGCTCTGAAAACAAAAAACCCCGGACAAGTCCGGGGTTTGGCGACGCGCGGCGAACTCACTCGCCCAGATAGGCGTTGCGCACGCGCTCGTCGTTGAGCAGATCCTTGGCCTGGCCGCTCATGGTGATGCGGCCGCTTTCCATCACATAACCGCGCTGCGACACCTCCAGCGCCAGCTTGGCGTTCTGCTCCACCAGCAGCATGGTCACGCCTTCCTTGGCCACCATCTGGATGATCTCGAAGATCTTCTCCACGATGATGGGCGCCAGGCCCATGGACGGTTCGTCCAGCAGCAGCAGCTTGGGCTTGGACAGCATGGCGCGGCCCATGGCCACCATCTGCTGTTCGCCGCCGGACAAGGTGCCGGCCAATTGCTTCTGCCGCTCCTTCAGGCGCGGGAACAACTCGTACACCCGCTCGGCTTCGCTCAGGATCGCGGCCTTGTCGTCGCGATAATAAGCGCCCATCAGCAGGTTCTCTTCCACCGTCAGCTTGGCGAACACCCCGCGGCCCTCCGGCACCATGGCCAGGCCGTGGCGCACGAAGTTGTGCGGCGCGATGGTGGAGATGTCCTTGCCGTCGTAACGAATGCTGCCGCCGGATTTTTTCACCATGCCCACCAGGGTTTTCAGCGTGGTGGTCTTGCCGGCGCCGTTGGCGCCGATCAGGGTCACCAACTCGCCCTGCTCGATGTGAAAATCGACGCCCTTGACCGCCTGAATGCCGCCATAGGCCACTTGCAGGTCTTTGACTTCCAAAATGCTCATGCGTGTGCCGCTCCCAGGTAGGCCTCAATCACTTTCGGGTTCTTGCGCACCTCTTCGGGAACGCCTTCGGCAATCTTCTTGCCGTAGTCCAGCACCGCAATGCGGTCGCACAAACCCATCATCAGTTTGACGTCGTGCTCGATCAGCAGCACCGTCACGCCTCCGGCGCGGATTTTGGACATCAGGGTCTTCAGTTCCTCGGTCTCGCGCGGGTTCATGCCGGCGGCCGGCTCGTCCAGCGCCAGCAGCTTGGGCTCGGTGGCCAGCGCGCGCGCGATTTCCAGCCGGCGCTGATGGCCGTAGGACAAGTTGCGGGCGCGCTCATGCGCCACATCGGCGATGCCCACGTATTCCAGCAGTTCCCAGGCCTTGTCGGTGATCGCCTTTTCTTCAGCCATGGTGCGTCTGTCGCGCAGCACCGCGCCCAAGGCGCCGGCCTTGGAGCGAATGTGACGCCCCACCATCACGTTTTCCAAGGCCGTCATTTCGGCGAACAGACGGATGTTCTGAAAGGTGCGGGCGATGCCGGCGGCCACCACCACGTGCGGCTTCTGTTGGAACAGATTGTGGCCATCGAACTCGAACGCGCCTTCGTCCGGCACGTACAAGCCGGTCAACACGTTGAACAGCGTGGTCTTGCCCGCGCCGTTGGGGCCGATCAGGCCGTAAATCTCGCCCTTGTTGATGGTCAGCGCCACGTTGTTGAGCGCGTGCAGGCCGCCAAAGCGTTTATGGATGCCTTCTATCTTCAGCAAAACTTCAGCCATGGCTCAACCTTTCTGCCCTGCGGCTTCTCTATCGTCACGGAACTCGGCTTTACGGCGCTTGGACGGCCACATGCCCTCCGGCCGCACCAGCATCATCACCACCATCGCCAAGCCGAACAACAGCATGCGGGCGTTTTCCGGATCGATCAGCATTTTGCCGAAGGTTTTCATCTGCAGCGGGCCTATCACTTCGCGCAGGATCTCCGGCGCGATGGTCAGCACCACGGCGCCGAGAATCACGCCCGGGATGTGACCCATGCCGCCCAGCACGATCATCGCCAGAATCATGATGGATTCCAGCAAGCTGAACGATTCCGGCGACACGAAGCCCTGGAAGGACGCGAACAGGCCGCCGGCCACGCCGCCGGACAAGGCGCCCAAGGCGAAGGCCAGCAACTTGATGTTGCGGATGTTGATGCCCATCGCCGCGGCGGCAATGTCGTCTTCGCGCAGGGCCACCCAGGCGCGGCCGATGCGCGAATGCTGCAGGCGCCAGGCCATGATCACCACGCCCACGGTCAGGGCCAGGAACAGATAGTAGTAGAGATAAACGCTGTGGAAGCTCAGGCCGAACAGCTCCATCGTCTCGCCCAGCGATACGCCGCCCACCTTGATCGGATCGATCAGGTTGATGCCCTGCGGGCCGTTGGTGATGTTGACCGGGGTGTTCAGGTTGTTCATGAAGATGCGCACGATCTCCCCGAAGCCCAGCGTCACGATGGCCAGATAGTCGCCCTTGAGCCGCAATACCGGCGTGCCCAGCAAGATGCCGCAGAAAGCCGCCAGCACCGCGCCCAAGGGGATGGTGATGTAGAACGGCAGATGCAGGCCGAAATGCGGCGAGCCCAGCAAGGCGAAGGTGTAGGCGCCCACCGCGTAGAAGGCGATGAAGCCCAGGTCCAGCAAGCCGGCGAAGCCCACCACGATGTTGAGGCCCAACGCCAGCATCACGTAGAGCAAGGCGAAGTCGACGATGCGGACCCAGGAGTTGCCCAGCAGGCCGCCCACCAGGAAAGGCAGTACCGCCATCGCCACCGCGGACAGCACGAACAGGCCGACTTTCTTGCCGGTGTCCATCTTGTTGATATTGAGTGCCATGGTCATGATATGTCGTCTCCAGGATCAGGCACGGTCGGCCATCTTTTCGCCCAGCAGGCCGGACGGACGGAAAATCAGCACCATGATCAACACCATGAAGGCGATGATGTCCTGATAGTTGGAGCCGAGGAAGCCGCCGGTCAGCGTGCCGATATAGCCGGCGCCCAGGCTTTCGATGATGCCCAGCAGCAAGCCGCCGGCCACCGCGCCGCCCAGATTGCCGATGCCGCCCAGCACTGCGGCGGTGAAGGCCTTCAGACCTATCATGAAGCCCATATAGTAATGAGCTTGCTCGTAGTTGGTGGCCACCATCACGCCGGCCACCGCGCCCAGGCTGGAGCCGATGACGAAGGTGGCGGAAATGATGGTGTTGACGTTGACGCCCATCAGGCCGGCCACCGCCGGGTTCTGACTGGTGGCGCGCATCGCGCGGCCTAGCTTGGTGCGCTCCACCATCAGCAGCAGGCCTGCCATGATCACCAGACACAGTACGATGATGGTGATCTGCAGCTTGGTGATGCTGGCGCCGAAGAAGGACACCACGTCGTGGTCCAGGATTTGCGGGAAGGGAATGTAGTTGCGGCCCCAGATCAGGATGGCCACCTGCTGCAGCACGATGGACAGGCCGATCGCGGTGATCAGCGGCGCCAGTCTTTGCTTGCCGCGCAGCGGACGGTAAGCGATGCGCTCTACGGTGAAGCCCAGCAGCATGCAGGCCGCAATCGCCACCAGCAATCCGATCAGCACCAGGGCGGGACCGGGCAGGCCGGAACCGGACAAGGCGTTGACGACGGAGATGGTGACCATGGCGCCGAACATCACCACTTCGCCGTGGGCGAAGTTGATGAGCCCCATGATCCCGTACACCATGGTGTAGCCCAATGCGATCAACGCATAAATGCTACCCAGAACGAGACCGTTCAGGATTTGTTGCAGAAAAATGTCCACGTTGGGAGATCTCCTTTGTATTGACGACCGGCAGCTTGCGGGGTTTCCCCTCTTATTGGCTGCTGCCTGTTCTTGAGTGCCCGGACGAGCCTTGATTATTTGGATTCTGTCAGACAGGCGAACGGATTATGTAGGCGGATTCCAGCGACTGTCAATCTTAAAGATTGGTTAAAACGGCACCAAATCAAGCCCATTTAAAAACAATATAACACATTGTTTTTCATGCATTTTTTCAAAAAACAAGACGAAACCGGCCAAAGAAATTTTGAATTTCTCCGGATAAAGGAAAACCCTGGGCCAGCAGGTCGTTTTTCAGATTTTGATCATGCTTCGGCGCAAAATATGTTCGCTTTCGAAAAGACGCCCATCAAAGAATTCGTATTACAACATTCGCTCGCTTTCGCGATTCGAATGGATACAATCTCCCAAAATAGCGCCCCAAGTCGACAAAAATTGCATGCCGCGGCGCATCAAACATCAAGCAAGAACAGGGCCATCGCCTACAGCGCCCATCCGACATTCCGGCCTCCGCGCTTTTATGGCTGAAACATAGCCCATTCAGTCCGTCTTGGCTGCAACTGTCTAAGACGCCGCCCAAGCTCTCGCCCTTGCTCGCGATCCCTGGAGCCGGTCTGAACAAGCGTCCATCCCCTCCCCCGTCGTGGCCCAGCGCCTGAGTAGACGATGGAAAGCCCCTGAGGCTCCGACCAATTAGATCGGAACAAGCAACAATTTATTGCGATTTAGATGGTTTATTCCCATTAAGCGCGCGTTTTATAGTGAGCGTCGAAATCCAGCCTACTCACCGCCGGCGATAGAAGCCGGGCCATATGGAGAATGAATCGATGTTCCGCCAAACCCTGATCGCCGGCGCCCTGACCCTGGCGGCAACGGCCGCCGTCGCCGCGCCGCTGAAACTGTCCATCTACAACGCCGACGGCAATAGCTTCAATGTCAGCTCGGTCCTGGTCAGCGGCGAGAAAGACGCCATCCTGATCGACACCGGCTTCACCCGCGCCGACGCCCACCGCATCGCCGCCAAGGTGCTGGACAGCGGCAAGCAACTGAAAACCATCTATATCAGCCAGGCTGATCCCGACTACTACTTCGGCGCCGCCGAACTGAAGAAGATCTTCCCGCAGGCCCAAGTGCTCAGCAACGGCCTGACCCTGGCCAAGATCAAGGCCAATATCCAGGGCAAGCTCGCTTACTGGGGCCCGCAAATGGGCGTCAACGCGCCCAGCGCGCCGCTGCTGCCCGAAGCGCTGAAAGGCGAACGTCTGGAACTGGAAGGCAAGGCGCTGGAAATCAAGGGCGCGCGCGGCGTGCTGGCGCACCGCGGCTATGTGTGGATTCCGTCCCTGCGCGCGATTGTCGGCAATGTCGGCGTCACCGCGCCCAGCATGCACGTCTGGACCGCGGACACCCAGAGCCCGGCCGAACGCCAGGCCTGGATCAAGCAGCTGGACGAAATGGAAGCGCTGCAACCGGAAATCGTAGTCCCCGGCCACATGCAGGCGGGCGACAAAACCGATCTGAGCGCCGTGCGCTTCACCCGCCGGTACTTGCAGCAGTTCGAACTGAATCTGGCCAAATCGGCCAATAGCGCCCAGTTGATCCAGGCGATGAAGCAAGCCTTCCCGCAAGCGGGCGAAGACATGTCGCTGGAGATCGGCGCCAAGGTCAATAAGGGCGAGATGAAATGGTAAGCGCCTCCACGATCCGGCTGCACTACTTTTACGATCCGCTGTGCGGCTGGTGCTACGGCGCTTCGCCGCTGCTGCTGGCGGCCGCGGCGCGGCCGGAAGTCGAACTGGCGCTGCACGGCGGCGGCATGCTCAGCGCGCCGCACAACCGCCGCGTGAACCTGGAGTGGCGCGGCTACGTGATGCCGCACGATCACCGCATCGCCGCCCTCAGCGGCCAGCCCTTCGGCGACGCCTACTTCGACGGCTTGCTGCGCAGCGAGGCGCGTTTGGACTCGACGCCGCCCATCGCCGCCGTCCTGGCCGCGCCGGAACTGGGCATTGCGCCGCAGACCATGCTGGCCCGCGTGCAAGCCGCTCATTACCTGCACGGGCTTGAGATCGCCGACGTCGCGGTGCTCGCCCGGCTAGCGGCCGAATTGGGCGTGTCCGCCGACCGCTTCGCCGACGCCTACGCCGGCGGTCTGGCGCGCAGCGTCGAGCATATAGACCACAGCCGCCGGCTGATGACCCGCCTGGGCTTGCGCGGCTTCCCGTCCGCGGCGCTGGAAGTGGACGGCCGCTTCCAAGCCCTGGATCTGGGCTCCTATCTGGGCAAGCCGGACATGTTCAGCCAGCACCTGGCGCAACTCGGCGCCGCCACCCTCTCAGGCTCGGCCGAGCTGCCGCCGATGTGCGGGCTGGACGGCTGCTAAGCGCCTGTTCAAAGCCGCGCGCAGGGGCGCGACCTGGTGAAAGCCAGCGCTGAAAAAGCGGCCTTGCTCATGGGACGCATGAGCATTCCGAATGCGGCACGCACCGAGTCGCGCCCTAGGCCGCGCAGCCTACCGTGAACGGCTGCCAAGGCCCCGCCCCTCGCCCTCCCCGCCAACGGCGGCCACGTCTGGACATGGCCGCCGTTCGTCTTCTCCGCTCGCGCGGCGCTTGATGACAAACAAATTCTCGGACGTTACAGTATTCGGACACATCAAAACAAATCCACTGTCTACAGCCATTGGCTGAATTAAGGGAAACCCGTCCGGATGAAAACCTTAGGCACCCCACTGTCCTTCGCCCTGCTCGCGCTCTGCGCCGCGGCGAACGCCGCGCAAGACCCGTATCTATGGCTGGAGGAGATTCAAGGCAAGGAAGCGCTGGCCTGGGTCGGCAGCCAAAACGAAAACACGCGCCAGAACCTCGGCCGGCAAACCGACTACCCGGCGCTGCGCCGCGAACTGCTGACTATCCTGGACTCCAACGACCGCATCCCCTCCGTGGAGAAGATAGGCGGGCTCTACTACAACTTCTGGCGCGACAAAGACCACCCGCGCGGACTGTGGCGACGCGCGACGCTGGACGAATACCGTAAGGCCGCGCCGCAATGGGAAACCGTGCTGGACCTGGACCGCTTGGCCAAGGACGAGGGGGAAAACTGGGTGTGGCAAGGGGCCGACTGCCTGCGCCCCGATCAGGAACGCTGTCTGCTGCGCTTAAGCCGCGGCGGCGGCGACGCCGCGGTGGTGCGTGAATTCGACCCGGCCGCCAAGGCCTTCGTCAAGGACGGCTTCCAACTGCCCGAAGCCAAGAGCGAAGTCAGCTGGCAGGACCGCGACACCCTTTATGTGATGAGCGACTTCGGCCCCGGGTCGCTGACCGACTCCGGCTATCCCCGCATCGTCAAGACCTGGCGCCGCGGCCAGCCGCTGGCCGAAGCGCAAACCGTGTTCGAAGGCCAGCAGGCCGACGTCGCCGTGCACGCGGCCAGGATAGACGCCCAAGGCCGCCGCTACGACCTGATCACGCGCGCGCCCACTTTCTTCAGCACCGAGGCGCGGCTGCTGGTGGATGGAAAATGGCGCAAGCTGGACAAGCCCGACCATGTCGGCGTCGATTTCTTCGGCGACTGGCTGCTGTTGACGCCCAAGCAAGACTGGACCGCTGGCGGCAAGACCTGGCGCGGCGGCTCCTTGCTAGCCATCAAGGCCGACGCCTACCTGGCCGGCGAACGCGGCTTCAGCCCCCTGTTCGAGCCCAGCGCCGCCGTCTCGCTGGCGGAGCAGACGTCCACTCGCGACAGCTTGCTGCTGACCATGCTGGACAATGTCGGCAGTCGCTTAATGGAATGGAAGGTCGTGGACGGCCAATGGCGGTCGCGCCCGGTGGCCACGCCCAGCTTCGGCAGCATCAGCGTGCGCGCGGTCGATCCCGACCGCGACAACCGCTACTTCTACAGCTTCACCGATTTTCTGACGCCGCCGACGCTGGCCCTGGCCGAAACCGGCAGCGATGAGCGCCGGACGCTGAAACAGCAGCCCGGCTTTTTCGACGCCGGCCCCTACCGCATCCAACAGTGGTTCGCCGCCTCTCGCGACGGCACCCGCGTGCCCTATTTCCTGGTCAGCCGCAAAGACATCAAGCTGGACGGCTCCAACCCCACGCTCTTGTATGGTTACGGCGGCTTCGAAGTGTCGCTGACCCCGCGCTACAACGGCGCGCTGGGCAAGGCCTGGCTGGAACGCGGCGGCGTCTACGCGCTGGCCAATATCCGCGGCGGCGGCGAATACGGTCCGGCCTGGCACGAGGCGGCGCGCAAACAGCTGCGCCAGAACGCCTACGACGACTTCGCCGCCATCGCGGAAGATCTGGCCAAACGCGGCGTGGCCGACGCCCGTCATCTGGGCATCAAGGGCGGCAGCAACGGCGGCCTGTTGATGGGGGTGATGCTGACCCAGCGTCCGGAGCTGTTCAACGCCGTGGTCTGCCAGGTGCCGCTGCTGGATATGCGCCGCTTCAACCGCTTATTGGCCGGCGCCAGCTGGATGGACGAGTACGGCAACCCCGATTTACCGGAAGACTGGGCTTATATCCGCCGTTACTCGCCCTATCAGAACCTGAAAGCGGACGCGCGTTACCCGGCCACCCTGTTCATGACCTCGACGCTGGACGACAGGGTTCATCCCGGCCACGCCCGCAAAATGTTCGCGGCCATGCAGGCGATGGGCGCCCCGGTGCAGTATTTCGAGCGCACCGAGGGCGGGCACGGCGCCGCCGCCAACCATCAACAGGAAGCCGATATCGCGGCCATGGAATACGCCTTCCTGTTGCGCCAACTGCGCTGACCCGCCCGGCCCGGCGGAACAGATGCGGGCATCAAAACAAACCGCCTGCGGCCGAAACGGCGGCAGGCGGTTTTGCATGGGACGCGGACCGTTCAATCATCGCCGGACTCGACCCAGCTGGGGCTGCGCTTGGCGATGAAGGCGCTGACGCCCTCGATCTGCTCCGCGCTGCCCATCAGCTGGCGCACCGCGGCGCGCTCGCGCTCCAGATGCTGAGCCAGCGTCAGATTGCCGCTCTCCTCGATCAGCCTACGCGCGGCGGCCACCGCGCCCGGCGCCTGGTTCGCCACTTTGTTGGCCAGGCTGATCGCCACGATCTTGGCGAAGCCCTGGTCCACCACTTCCTCGATCAGCCCGATGGTCAGGGCCTTCTCCGCCGTCACCACTTCGCCGCCCAGAATAATGCGCTTGGCCCAGGAAACGCCCACCTTGTCCGCCAGCGTCTTGGTGCCGCCCGCCGCCGGGATGATGCCCACCTTGGCTTCCGGCAGCCCGAGCTTGGCGCCGCGCTCGGCCACCATGTAATCACAGCCCAACGCCAATTCCAGACCACCGCCCAGGGCGTAGCCGTTGATCGCGGCCACCGTGACGCCGCGGTACTGCTGCAAACTGCGCAAAGCGCCGGCGAAGGCGTCGAACACCTTGTCCGCCTCGGCCGCGTCGCCGGACGCGAATTGCTTCAAATCGGCGCCGGCGGAAAAAAACGCGTCGCCCGCCCCGGTCAACACCACCGAACGCACAGCCGGATCCGCATCCAGCGACCGCATCGTCGTAGCCAGCTCATTCAGGCTCTCCGTGGTCAGCAAATTCGCCGGCGCGTTTTTGAGAGTCACGATCGCTGACTGGCCCAGCCGCTCAAGTGTCAGATACTTGGCCATATTTTCCTCACTCTATCCCCATGGATTACATCGCTAATGCATATGTTTTGACCAGGTCGAGCGCCTGGATCCTCAGCGGGGGACCCATTGCGCATAGGTCCGAAGCCAAAGCAGCATTCTCATTGCAAACTGACCTTTTGACCAGTAGTCGGCCAGCTAGACCATCATTTTTTTTATAACTTTCTTTAAGGAGATGCCAAGTAAAATTTTGATAAAGGCAATAAATGCCAAAAGCAAATATGACCGCCGCGCGCGCAAGCGCGAGCCGCCACTCTGTTACCATAGAGCTTTCTGAGACAGGTTGCGGCATGATTGAAACGAGCGGGTGGATATTGTTTCTGGCGGGCTTGCTGGGCGGCGGCCACTGCATGGGCATGTGCGGCGGCATCGTCGCCGCGCTGACGCTGAATCTGCCCCCCGAGACCAGCCGCTGGCGCATCATGCTGGCCTACAATCTGGGACGCGTCGGCAGCTACGCGCTGATAGGCGCGCTGCTGGGCGGCCTGGCCGCCACCGGCCTCGCTCTGCTGGACATCCGCGGCCTGCAACTGGCGCTGGCGCTGTTGGCCAACCTGATGCTGGTGGCCATGGGCCTGTACCTGGCCGGCCTGTCCGGCGCGGTCAATCTGATCGAACGGCTGGGCGCGCCGATCTGGCGGCGCTTGCAGCCGCTGCTGGGCCCCCTGCTGCCGGTCCGCTCGCCGCAAGCCGCGCTGCTGGCCGGCATGGTCTGGGGCTGGCTGCCCTGTGGCCTGGTTTACAGCGCCTCGCTGTCGGCGCTGGCCACCGGCAGCGCGTCCGGCGGCGCGCTGGCCATGCTCGCCTTCGGGCTCGGTACCTTGCCCAATCTCCTGCTGATGGGCGCTTTCGCCGACAGCCTGCGCCGCTGGATGCAACAACGACCAGTCCGCCTGACGGCGGGACTGGTCGTTGCGGGCATCGGCGCCTGGCAGTTGCTGCGGACGCTTATTTGAACGATTTCAAAATGGTGTCCACATTGTAACGGAACATCGCCAAATAGCTGGGCGCCGGACCGGACGGGCCGGACAGCGCGTCGGCGTACAACTTGCCGCCTATCGCCACCTTGGCCTCGCGCGCCAGCTGCTCCAACAGACGCTTGTCGGTCATGTTCTCCATGAATACCGCCGCCACTTTTTCCTGCCGCACTTGGCGCACCAGCCGCGCCACCGCCTTGGCCGACGCCTCGGACTCGGTGCTGACGCCCTGGATGGCCAGCACTTGCAGCTGGTAACGCTCGCCCAGATAAGCGAAGGCGTCGTGCGAGGTCAGCATCTTGCGCTTGGCCGCGGGCACGGCGGCGAAGGCCTTGGCCGCCCAGGCGTCCATCTCCTTCACCTTGGCCGCGTAGTCGGCGGCGCGGCGGGCGTACTCCGGCTTGCCGGCCGGGTCCGCCTGGCTCAGGCCGGCCTCGATATTGCGGATATAGGTCAGCACGCGCTTGGGATCGTGCCAGGCGTGCGGATCGACGGCCCCGTGGTCATGCCCGGCATGGCCGTGGTCGTGCCCGTGGTGATCCTCGTCTTCCGCTTCGCGGGTCTTGATGCCCTTGCCCGCCTCCACTTGCACGCCCTTGAAATGAGCGGCCTTGCTCAGCCGAACCATCCAGCCTTCCATGCCCAGGCCATTGGTGACCAGCAGCTTGGCGGCGGCCACTTTCTTGACGTCGGCCGGCGATGGCTGGAACACGTGGGCGTCCTGATCCGGCCCCACCAGCGAGGAGACTTCGACGCGATCGCCGCCGATCTCGCGCGTCATATCGGCGACGATGCTGAAGCTGGCGACCACCGGCAGCTTGGCCCAGGCGGACAAGGGCAGGCCCAGCAACAACAGGGCCATGATTGATTTCTTCATCGGCGACTTCCTTATCAAGGGTTCAGGATTCCAGATGCCGGGCGCGGATGTAGCGCGGCAAAGCCCCGCCCACCGGCGCCAACAGCAGCGACAGCAGATAGACCAGGCCCGCCAGCAGAATGATGGCCGGCCCGGAAGGCAGTTCGAAGTGATAGGACAGCAAGAGGCCGCCCAGGCCGGCCAGGAAGGCGATGGCCACCGACAGCCCGAGCAGGGCCTCGATGCGCTCGGTCCACAAGCGGGCGGTGATCGCCGGCAACATCATCAGACCCACCGCCATCAGGGTGCCCAGCGCCTGGAAACCGGCCACCAGGTTCAGCACCACCAGCATCAGGAACAGCATGTGCCACAGGCCGCCGCGCGCGCCCACGGCGCGCAGATAGACCGGGTCCAGGCTTTCCAGCAGCAAGGGGCGGTAGATCAAGGCCAGCGCCAACAGGGTGAAGGAAGCGACGCCGGCCACCAGGTACAGCGCCGCATCGTCCACCGCCAGCACCGAGCCGAACAGGATGTGCATCAAGTCCACATTGCTGCCGCCGCGCGACACCAGCAAGACGCCGATGGACAAAGACAGCAGGTAGAAGGCGGCGAAGCTGGCGTCTTCCTTGATGCTGGTGAAACGCGTGGCCAGGCCGGCCAGCAAGGCCACCAGCACGCCGGCGAAGAAACCGCCCAAGCTCATCGCCGGCAGACTGAGACCTGCCATCATGAAACCCACCGCGGCGCCGGGCAGCACCGCGTGGCTCATTGCGTCGCCCATCAGGCTCATGCGCCGCATCACCAGGAACAGGCCGATGGGGCCGCTGCCCAAGGCCAGGGCCAGGCAGCCCACCAGCGCCCGGCGCATGAAGGCGAATTCGGCGAACGGCGCCACCAGTAAATCGTATAAGTGCAGCATCAGGCTTGCGCTCCATCCACTTCGCAGACCGCGGCCTGGGATTGCCAATGCGCGGCGGTGTCCACCGCGCGTTTCAGATTGGCGTCGCACAACACCTCGGCGGTATCGCCCCAGGCCACCACTTCGCGCGCCAATAGCAAGGTGTGCGGGAAATACGCGCGCACCTGCTCATAATCATGCAATACCGCCACCACGGTGCGGCCTTCCTCGCGCCAATGGCGCACCAGCTCCAACAAATCGTAAGTGGTCTTGGCGTCCACCGCGTTGAACGGTTCGTCCAACAGGATCAGCCGCGCGTCCTGCACCAGGATGCGGGCGAACAGCACGCGCTGGAACTGGCCGCTGGACAGCGCCGAGATCGGCCTCAGCGCGAAGTCGGCCAGCCCCACCTGCTCCAAGGCCAGCAAGGCCTGGTCGCGGCCGCGGCGGCTGACGCCGCCGAACACGCCGGTGTCGTGCCACAGCCCGGTGCACACCAGGTCCAGCACGCTGACCGGCAAGGAGCGGTCGATCTCCGATTGCTGCGGCAGATAGGCGATATCCCGCCGCTGGAAGCCGCCCAGCTGCACCGAGCCGGAGTCCGGCTTCAACGCGCCTATCATGGCCTTGAGCAAGGTGCTCTTGCCGGCGCCGTTGGGGCCGAAGATGGCGGTGGCATCGCCGGCGGCGAAACAACCGCTGACATGATGCACCGCCGGATGGCGCTGATAGGAAACCGTCAGGTTCTGCAGGCTGACGCTCATGCCGCCTCCCGCAAAGCCCAGATCACCAAGAACCAGAGCACCGCCAGCGCGGCGCCGGCCAGGCCCAGCCGCTGCCAGGCCGACAGCGCCAGCAGGCTGAACGGCGCCTTGAAATTGTCCGGCGTCAGGTGCCGGTGCGTGTGTGTGTGTTGATGTTTGGGCGTCATTCGAAGCACCTCCGCAAGGTGTTCTCGATCGCGGCGGCGTCAAAATCCTCGGCGATCAGTTCGAAGCGGCTATCGCGTCTCCAGGACACCTGGGCCGCGCCCCACTGTCCGGCCGCCCAGTTCAGCCACACCCAGCTGTCCAGCACTTTGAACACGCCCTTGGCGCGCACCAGGCCCGGCACCAAGGCGGGCAGCTCATCGAAGAAACGGGTCAGCCGCTCGCCGTCGAAAGCCTGCTCCGGCTCGAAAGTCCAGCCCATGGAACGCCATTGCGTGGCGGCATCGTCCGGCACCGCCGGCCGGTAACGCGGCTTGGGCGCGGCGGCGGCGTCCAGCCAGGCCGGATCCAGCTCGCCGTTGCGCACCTCGCCCACCAAGGACTTAGGCGGGAACAAGGCCGCCGCCTGCCGGCGGAAAGCCTCCATCGTCGGCACATCGGCGGTGTCGATCTTGTTGGCCACCAGCACGTCGGCGATGGAAATCTGGTCGCGGTACAGCGGCTGGCGATGATAGTCCGGCTGAATGAACTGGCGCGGGTCCACCAGGGTGAGCACCGCGCCCACCTCCAGCGCCTCGCCCAAGGGCTTGGCGCGCAGCTCGTCGATGACGCCGGCCGCGTGCGCCAGGCCGCTGGCCTCGATCAGCAGACGGTCCGGGCGTTCGCGGCGCAGCAAGGTCGCCACCGTGGCGGTCATCTGCGGTCCAGCCACGCAGCACAGGCAGCCGCCGGCGATTTCCGCCACCGCCAGCTCGTCCTGGCTCAGCGCCGCGCCGTCGATGCCGACCTCGCCGAACTCGTTGACGATGATCGCCCACTTTTCATGCGCGGGACGACGATCGATCAAATGGCGCAACGCCGTGGTCTTGCCCACCCCGAGAAAGCCGGTGAACAAATTGACTATGGTTTTTTTCATGGATCAGGGAATTCTTGGATTCAGGCGCTGCAAGACTGGCAACGGCCGGTCAGCACCAGGTTTTGCGGACACAGGGAAAAAGCCACCGCTTGCGCGGCCTGGCGCAGCGCGCTCAAGGCCGGCGCGGCGTCGATCTCCTGCACCTGGCCGCAATCGCCGCAGACCAGGATCAGCCCTTCGTGCTGGCATTCGAAATGATCGCAGACGATGAAGCCGTTCAAGGCGTCCACCTTGTGCAGCAGACCGTGCTCCACCAGGAAATCCAGCGCGCGGTAGACGGTGGGCGGCGCGGCGGCGCCGCGCTCTTGCTGCAAATCCGCCAGAACCTGGTAAGCCTTGACCACCCCGCTGTAACGCAGCACCAGCTCCAGCACCTGACGGCGCAATGCGGTCAGTTTGCTGCCGCGCCGTTCGCAATGCCGCTCCGCCGCGGCCAGATAGGCTTGATGGTCCATGCAGGACACCCGCTTGTTTAATCAGGACGCAATGTTACTGTATAACATATCGAATTCACAAGGATTAATCATTCATCGGTTTATCATGGCCGTCGGTCGTGGTAGCTTTGTGCTCCAGAATGTCCATGATAGGCTTATGGCTTATCCCTCATCGCTCATATAAGGAAATAACATGAAAACACTGATGATGGCCGTGGTGGCCGCCGTATTCGCCGGGCAGGCTTTCGCCGCCGATCCCATCGCGCAGCGCCAGGATGTTTTCAAGCAATACAAGCCGGTTGTAGGCGGCATGGGCAAGATGGTGAAGGGTGAAACCCCTTACAACAAAGACGAGTTCGCCAAACTCGCCGGCGAACTGGAAGCCCTGTCCCAAAAACCGTGGCAGCACTTCCCGGCCGGCAGCACCGCCGGCAAGACCGACGCCAAGCCGGAAATCTGGAGCAAGCCCGCCGAATGGCAAAAAGCCATCGACAACCACAAGGCCGCCACCGCCAAACTGAAGCAAGTGGCCGCCGCCGGCGATCTGGGCGCGATCAAGGTGCAGTTTGGCGCCACCCAGAAAACCTGTAAGGCCTGTCACGACGCCTTCCGCAAGGACTGAGCCCCGTCGCGTCGCGACCCCAGCAGCCCGCCCGCCAGCGGGCTGTTTGCTTGCCCACCCCCAGCCAGACCCCACCCCCGAAGACCCCGGAATGAAAAAACTGCTGACCGTATTGCTGTTGGGCGCCGTCGCGGCGCCGCTGGCGCTGGCCGACACGCCGGCCGAAACCCGCACCAAGTCCTTCAAGAAAATATTGCTAGCCTTCGAGCCCATGGGCGCGGTGGTGCGCGGCCGGGATCCGTACCGGAAGGACGCCTTCATCCGTCAGGCCGACGCCTTGCAACAGATCGCCGCCGAGCCCTTCAATCACTTCCCCGCCAACAGCATCAGCGGCAAGAGCCGCGCCAAACCGGAAATCTGGAGCCAGCCCGCCAAGTTTCAGGCCGACAAGGACGTTTTCCTGAAATCGGTCACCGATCTGGGACAGAGCGCCCGCGGCGGCGAGCTCGCCGCCATCAAGAAAAGCTACGGCGCGGTGGCGCAAAGCTGCAAAGCCTGTCACGACGCTTTCCGCGGTCCGGAGAAATAAGCGACACCCATGAAAAAAGGGCGGATGCCCGCCCTTTTCGCCCCGCTGACGCCGCGGTCCGCCGCTTACAAACGCGTCAACAGCACGTAGATGCCGCCGCTGGACACCAGCAGGGCCACCAGCGCGATGATGGCGGGCGCGAACGCCAAACGCGGCACATCGCCGGCGATGGCCTTGTTGCCGGTGATCATCGCCTTGACCAGATTGTTCTTCTTGAACACCCGGTAAGCGATGATGGCCAGCAAGTGCAGACCGACCAGGCCCAGAATCACATTGAAAAAGCTCTTGTGAAACGAGGTCGCGGCTTCGGCCATGTCGCCGCTCAGCAGCTTGGCCAACGGGCCGTCGTACAGATAGCTGTCGACGTCGGCGGCGAACAGGCCGGTGCTCACCTGGGCCAGCAAGGCCAGCAACATCGCCAGCACCATCAGGCCGCCCAGCGGATTGTGACCCGGCTGCTCGTTCTCGCTCAGCTCGCCGCGCAGATAGCGGACAATGTTGCGCGGCCCCTTGATGAAGTTGCTGAAACGCGCGGTCTGGCTGCCGATCACGCCCCAGATCAAACGAAACAGCAACAGGCTGGCAAGACAGGAGCCGAACCAGATATGGTATTGCAGCCAATCGCCGCCCTGCTCGCCGCTATACCACATGCAGCCGAACAGAATCACCAGCGTCCAGTGAAACAAGCGAGTGGGAACATCCCACACTTTTACCATTTGCGTCATTGCGCTTTCACTCCTTGAATCCAAAACTCGCCCGCTCAGGCGTACCCGAATTAATGCATTGCAACATGATGATACCGTGCCGGCGGGACAAACCCTAAGCCAAATGGGGTTTTGTCCGGATTCTACCGACAAAAAGGGGGCAAAAACCACCGGTTTTCGGTTAATATCCTTGATTGGGCTCGCCTGGCGAGTCCGGCTACGCCGCCCGCCAACGGGCGGCCTAACTTTTTGCGGCGGCGCGTTCATTCCGCCATTGCCGCGCATCACCCTGTTGTTGGAGACCCGATAAATGAACCATGCCCCCCTGATTCAGGATCTGCAGGCCCGCGGCCTGATTGCGCAAACCACGGACGCCGTTGCGCTGGAAGAACTTCTGAGCAAGGAGCAGGTAACCCTTTATTGCGGCTTCGATCCCACCGCCGACAGCCTGCACCTGGGCCACCTGGTGCCGGTGCTGATGTTGCGTCGCTTCCAGCAGGCCGGCCATCGCCCGGTGGCGCTGGTGGGCGGCGCCACCGGCATGATAGGCGATCCCAGCTTCAAGGCCGCCGAGCGCAAGCTGAACACCCCGGACGTGATCCAGAGCTGGGTGGAGAAGATCCGCGGCCAAGTCGAACCCTTCCTCAGCTTCGAAGGCGACAACGCCGCGCTGATGGCCAATAACTACGACTGGTTCGGCCAAATGAACACGCTGGATTTCCTGCGCGACATCGGCAAGCATTTCTCGGTCAACGCGATGATCAAGAAGGAATCGGTGCAGCAGCGCCTCAACCGCGAAGACCAGGGCAT
Source organism: Chromobacterium sp. Panama (assembly GCF_003052555.1). Taxonomy (NCBI): domain Bacteria; kingdom Pseudomonadati; phylum Pseudomonadota; class Betaproteobacteria; order Neisseriales; family Chromobacteriaceae; genus Chromobacterium; species Chromobacterium sp. Panama. The sequence goes on along the minus strand of NZ_QARX01000001.1, from coordinate 1,202,168 downwards.
TTCCTTCACCGAGTTCTCCTACAGCCTGTTGCAAGGCTATGACTTCTCCGAGCTGAACCGTCGCTTCGGCTGCAAGCTGCAGATCGGCGGCTCCGACCAGTGGGGCAACATCACCGCCGGCATCGACCTCACCCGCCGCCTGCAACAGCAACAGGTCTTCGGCTTGACCGTGCCCCTGGTGACCAAGTCCGACGGCACCAAGTTCGGCAAGACCGAATCCGGCGCCATCTGGCTGGACGCCAAGAAGACCTCGCCTTACGCCTTCTACCAGTTCTGGCTGGGCACCGCCGACGCCGACGTGTACAAATTCCTGCGCTACTTCACCTTCCTGTCGCTGGAAGAAATCGCCGCGCTCGAGGCCGCCGACCAGGCCCGTGACGGCAAGCCGGAAGCCCAGCGCATCCTGGGCGAGCAGATGACAACCATGGTGCACGGCGCGGCCGCCCTGGAGGCGGCGCAGCGCATCACCCAAAGCCTGTTCAACAACGATCTGAGCAGCCTCACCGCCGACGACTTCGCCCAACTGGCGCAAGACGGCCTGCCCAGCATCCAGCTGGAACGCGACGCCGACAGCCTGATCGACGCGCTGGCTGCCGGCGGCCTGGCCAAATCCAAGAGCGAGGCGCGCACCTTCATCCAGAGCGGCGCGGTCAGCGTCAACGGCGACAAGGCCGACAGCCTGGAGCAGCGCTTCGGCGACGCCGAGCGCCTGTTTGGCCGCTACACCCTGCTCAAGCGCGGCAAGAAGAATTACGCGCTGGTGGAATGGCGCTGAGCGCAACGCGCGCATAAGACCAAGCGGCCGTCACGGCCGCTTTTTTATCGCCCTCGCCTCACTTTCCCACTTCAAAAGCCTCCCCGGTCGCGAAAAAAGCGCCGCCGGCGATATAGTGCAAGCTGCGCTTGGCCTCGTCGTCGAAACGCCAATGGCCGTCGGCAAACACCTCCGCGTCAGCCTCCGCCGCCACCACTTCCCCGATGAAAAGATCATAGCGCTGCTGGTTCAGCGGCTCGCTGATCACCTTGCACTCCAGATAGGCGATGCAGCCGTCCACGCGCGGCGCGGCCACCTCTTGCGCCGGGATCCGGCTCAGGCCGCTATGCGCGAACTTGTCCACCTGCCTGCCGTCGGCGCCGCCGGCCCGCAACACCGCGGCGGCCTGGGCGCGGCAAGGCAGATTAAGCACAAACTCGCCCGAAGCCTCGATCAACTCCCGGGTATGGGTCGCCTTGTCGATGACCACCGCCACCTTGGGCGGATCGAAATCCAGCGGCATCGCCCAGGCCGCCGCCATCACATTGCTGCGCTCCCCGGCCGCGCTGGACACCAACACCGTGGGGCCATGATTCAATAAACGATAGGATTTCGCCAGATCGACTGCGAGCAAACGGGACATAAGCAAACTCGAGAAAGCATGAAGCGGCTATTCTAGCCGGAGACTCGGAGGCCCCGCCGGCGCGAATAAAAAAAAGCCCGGCGCTCGCCGGGCGTACAGATTGCTAATTTCAACAAAGGAGAAGTCATCGAGATGACTATCCAGATATAGGACGCTTTATATTGCGTTGCAAGAAACCCGCAAAGCCTTATCAAAACAGGAACATCGGCCCGCTGCCTAACGGATTGCCCTTCCCTTCCAGGCCGATATACACCTTGCGGCCGTAAAAGAAGGGCAAGCCCCAGTCAAAGTAGCTGCTAAGAAAGCCGCTGGCCGGCCCGCCCACCGCAGGCAGAGCGGAGTAACCTTGCGACAACAGTGTTCCAGCATTGCCCAGATTGAAGCCCACCGCGCTGCTGTTGCCGCCGCCGCTCAAGGTGGCGTTGAGATTCACGGTGCCGCCGGGGCAGAACCAGGTGCTGCTGCCCACCACGCAGGTGGCGATCGTGGCATCGGCGAAAAACAGCCCATTGGAACCGCTATCCAGAAAGCTGCTGTAGTTGAGCGATTTATAGCTGGTCGTGATCGCGTCCACGCCATTGCCGTCCAGCGTAGTGGGAAAAGCCTTGGCCGAACCCAAAGCGTTGTTGCTCTGCGTGCCCACACCGAAGTACAGCGTTCCGGCGGCGCTGGGCGCGCCGCTGATCGCCACCGCCGGCAATTGCAGCATCACCCCGTTATTGTCGCCGGCGAAGGCCGCCACGGGATTGGACACCTGCAAGGCCGCGGCCGCCGGCGCCTGCTGGCAGGTCAAGGCGGTGGGGCAGGTGTAGTAAAAGCCGTTATTGCTAAAGTTGACGCAGTTGCTGCCGCAATCCTGCTGCCGCAGGCCGACGCCCAGAATGCCGTTGGCCCCCAGGACCGACACGCTGCCCAAATTACTCCCCGTCCCGCTGCACGCGCCCGGGATGAAGCCGTAGGCCGGGTCGCTGATGATCTGGATGGGCAGGGAGGACGCCGTCTTGCCGGCCATTTTGACATCGGCGTAGCGGACGCTGCCCCAGGTGAAGCCGCTTGCGAACTGCATGCACTCCGCCAGTTGCCGGCTATTCGACGTCACGCCGGGCAGGCTGCCCAGCGTCGATCCGCTCACGGCGCTGGCCAACAGGCGCAAACCGCTGGAGCCGGTATCCACCAGCACCCGGCTGATCGTCTGGCATTGGCTACCGCCCGGCGCGCACACCGTCACCGACACATAGGGCATATTGATCTGATAAACATTGGCCACCGGCCCGCTGTCTACCGTCAGCGTCACCGAATTGGCCGTCGATCCTCCATTGTCCGGCGGCGCGACGCTGCCGACCCCGCCGCCCCCTCCTCCGCACGCCGTCAACAACAAGGCACAGCTCAACACCAGCCCAAAGATAGCCTGTTTCATCTCGTCCCCGCCCTGATTATTTGAGTTGATCGATGTCGAGGCCCGCCGGCACCAGCGCGGGCACATAGGCCAGGCCGAAGAAAGCGCGCGCGCGCCCGGCGGAGATCACCGTCAGCCCAGGCCCTCGGCCTTCCAAGCGATTCAGACCGGCCCGATTGGACTGCTGCGAGGAAACATAAGTGGGAAAGTAATCACCAAGCAGCTGCCTCATATCCGGCAGCGACGCGCCCTGCCACGCCACCGCGAACACAACGCCGTCCGTCTGCCGGACGAACTCGCGGATGAGGCGGCCGGCCTCATCCCGGCTCTGCGCCACGGAATAGACCGCGGGCGGCGCGGTCTTCAAAGCCAGCGCTTGCGGAGCAGCGGCCGCGCGGCCCGCCGGCAAGGGCTGCCCCAAGGTGGCCAAGGCAGGACTGGAGAACAGGCTGAAGCTGAGGCAGAGCAGCAAGGCGCGCCTCGTCAGAAAAGACGTCTGCATGAATACCCCCGTCGAATGGAAACGACCGCCGCCCCGGATGCTTTGCCCGGGACTTCTGAATATGCGCGGCGTCGACGCCGCCATCAAAATATAGCACCTCAGCATGAAACGGCTGCCCGATCGAACGGAAGGGAAGAAACGTAGACCATAAAAAAAGGGGGGCGAAAGCCCCCCAGCGTCCTCAAAATTCGACCAGCTGCCCGCCAGTCAAATCCTGGATTTCTCCATCAATACGCCAGCGAATCGTCATGCCGGGTCGTCACCAGCTTGCCCGCGCCCAAGGACAGCATCAGCAGGGCGACGCGTTCATGGACGATCACGGTATGGGTATTGCCGGAAAACTGCATGTAACGCCGCAAGTCCTCGCGCACTTTGCGCGAGCCGGTCACATCGATGATGATGTCAATGCTGCTGCCCTGCTCGGCCAGCTCGATGAAATTATCGGTGACGGAAATGCCGCGCTGCTGGGCCAGCAAAATGCCCGGCGAATCCAGATTCAAGTCCGCCACCCCCACCATCCCGACGAAGGGCGCGTCCAACAGCTGCCGCAACAGCGGCGTTCCGGTTTCACCCGCGCCTATCATGCCTACTTTGATCTGTTCCATGCGGCCACCTGAATATGACTATCAAATAAACACCGCACTGTAACAGCTTTAGCCCGGGTCGCTATTTGAGCCAAATCAAGCGGAGCTGCGGGAAGGCCCCACAATGCAGCAGGCCCGGACATCGCCGGGCCTGCGAGCGTAAAGCCTAGAAGGGGTTCAATGCAGATTTTGCTGCGACAAAAAGCGTAGATAGCCAACGCCCTCCAACCAAAAACCGCCATCGGCCAACGGCGTCGCCTCCTCCAGATCCGCCACGGTCAACACCAACTCCTGACCATCCAGATTGGCCTCCAGCACCACATCGTCGTCATCGGAAAACTCTTCGGAAGCCGTATGGAAATCCGGCTTCACGAACTGATTGTTAACCTGAATATAGTCGGACTCATTCAGCAGACGTAGGATGTTCATGGCGACCTCCTAATGATGCGGTGAGAGACAAGGTCCAACAAGACAGCAAAGGCGGCGCCGGCTCCAAGCGTCGCGAGCGCTCCCCGCAACGGCTCAACGCCTACAACCAGCCTCGCTCGGCAAAGGATTCCGCCCGCGCGCCGGTCACGACGAAGTGATCCAGCAACCTTATATCGACCAACTGCAGCGCAGCTTTTAATGTATTGGTTAGAGAATGATCGGCGGCGGATGGTTCGCACACGCCGGATGGATGGTTATGGGCAATGATCACCCCCGCCGCGTTGTTGGCCAGGGCCCGCCGCACCAGTTCGCGCGGATAGACCCGGGTTTCGGTCAGGGTGCCTCGAAACAACTCTTCTACCGCTATCACTCGATTCTGCACGGTCAAAAACACGGCGACGAACACTTCCACGTCCTTGCCCGCAATCGCCAGCCTCAGAAAATCGCGCACCTGCCCCGGATCGCGCAAGGCGTCCGTCAGACTCATATTCTCCGCCAAGGCCCGCTGCGCCAACTCCTTGCAGGCCATCAGCTGCGCGTATTTGGCGGCGCCCAGGCCCCTGCGCGCCCGGAACTCTTCAAAACTGGCGTTGAGCAAGCCGGACAGCGAACCGAAGTCCAGCATCAACTGCCTGGCCATCTCCACCGCGCTCAAGCCTTGCATGCCGGTGCGCAGAAAGATGGCGAGCAATTCGGAGTCCGACAACGCCGCCGCTCCCTGGGCCAACAGCTTTTCACGGGGACGCTCGGCCTCCGGCCAATGGGCGATAGACATCTGCACGCTCCTCCTCTGGCTATAGCACTGTTTTCAAGGTCAGACCAAACGCGATGAGGCATGGCTCACCATATCATCGAAGCAATATGCCCGCCAGCGCGCCCAGTCCGTGGAAATCCGCTAAAATTGGACATTTACCGCCTGTTGCGACAAGTCCATGACAAGCAAGAAAATTCTGCTAGGCATTACCGGCGGCGTCGCCGCCTACAAGGCGGCGGAGTTGACCCGCCTTCTCGTCAAAGCCGGCCACAGCGTGGAAGTGGTGATGACGGAAGCGGCCACGCGCTTCGTGACTCCCGCCACCTTCCAGGCCTTGTCCGGCCATGCGGTGTACACCGATCTGTGGGACGAGCGCCCCAGCAACGCAATGGCCCATATCGACCTGTCGCGCCGCGCCGATGTTTTCCTGATCGTGCCGGCCACCGCCAACACGCTGTTCAAGCTGGCCCACGGCGCCTGCGACGATCTGCTGTCCACGCTGGCCGCCGCCCGCGCCTGTCCGCTGATCGTGGCGCCGGCGATGAACCGGCAAATGTGGGACAATCCGCCCAACCAGCGCAATGTGGCGCAGCTGCGCGCCGACGGCGTCGCCGTCTTCGGACCGGCCAACGGCGCCCAGGCCTGCGGCGAAACCGGCGAGGGCCGCATGCTGGAGCCGGAGGAGATCGCAGAGCTGCTGGAAGGGTTTTTCCGGGCCAAAGTGCTGGCCGGCAAGAAGGTGCTGCTCACCGCCGGCCCCAGTTACGAGGCCATAGACGCCGTGCGCGGCATCACCAATATCAGCTCGGGCAAGATGGGCTACGCGCTGGCGCGCGCCTGCCGCGACGCCGGCGCCGAAGTCACGCTGATCTCCGGCCCCACCGGCATGGAGGCCCCGTTGGGCATGCGCCGCATCGACGCGGCCAGCGCCCGGCAAATGCACGACGCGGTGATGACCGAGGTGGGACGCAGCGATATTTTCATTTCCGTCGCGGCGGTGGCCGATTACCGGGTCAAGAACCCGTCCGTCCACAAGATCAAGAAAGGCGCGGCGCCGCCCAGCCTGGAACTGGAGGAAAACCCGGACATTCTCGCCGCCGTCGCCTCCTTGCCCGCCGCTCCGTTCTGCGTCGGCTTCGCGGCGGAAAGTCAGAACCTGCTGGAGTTCGCCGAAGCCAAACGCCTGCGCAAAAAGCTGCCGCTGCTGGTGGCCAACCTGGCGCAGCAAGCCATGGGCGCCGACGACAATCAGGTGGTGCTGCTGGACCAGAACGGCCCCCACCCCTTGCCCGGCATGCCCAAGCCGGACGTGGCCAAGGCCATTGTCGAACATCTGGCCCAGCTGTTGCCGCACAAGCAATAAGCCATCAACACCGCGGCTGCCCCGCGCAGCCGACAAGAAAGGACTCTCATGAAAAAACCCGTCATCGACGTCAAGATCTTGGATCCGCGTCTGAAGCAGAATCTGCCCAACTACGCGACGCCGGGCTCCGCCGGGCTCGACCTGCGCGCCGCCATCGAGCAAGACATCACCATCGCTCCGGGCGAAACCCAGTTGATCCCCACCGGCATGGCCATCCATATCGCCAACCCCAACCTGGCCGCCATGCTGCTGCCGCGCTCCGGCCTGGGCCACAAGCACGGCATCGTGCTGGGCAATCTGGTGGGCCTGATCGACTCCGACTACCAGGGGCAGTTGTTCGTATCGGTCTGGAACCGCGGACACGAGCCGTTCCGGCTGACGCCGCTAGAACGCATCGCGCAGATGATCATCGTGCCCATCGTCCAGGTGGGCTTCAATATCGTCGACGACTTCGACAGCTCGGAACGCGGCGACGGCGGCTTCGGCAGCACCGGACGCAACTGAGGCCGGCCGCCGCGCGATTGCCTATACTCACACCGTAGCGCAGCCGGCCTCGCACGGCCGGCTTGCGCCGCGCACGCGACCACCGCCCTCAATCGCCGGCAAAGGATGTCCAGGCATGACGCAAGCCCCTCAAGAGGACGACAGCAAGCGGATTCTCGACAATCTGGTCGAACTCACCTCCCAGCGCGAACAGGACATGCTGGAAAGCAGCCTGGCCTCCACCTTGGTCGAGGTGATGCGGGTGGACAAGGTGGAGTTGTTCGCCTGTCGCTGGGTCAACGGCGTGCCCTACACCCGCCGGCGCCTGAGCGCCTCCTCCGTGGACGGCAAGACCCAGATTATGGAAACCGCCAACGACAGTTGGCTGCCGCCGCCCATCTTCCTTTACGACCTGCTCAACTCGCTGGACAGAGACGAGGGCATTTTCCGTATTCCCCACGGCCTATGCCTGCCCTTGCGCTGCATGGGCAGCATCGTGTCCCTGCTGGTCATCCACGTGACGGCGGAGCAAAAGGTCAACAAGGCCATGCTGAAAGCCATGGCCAGGATTCACGAAAACTTCCTGCGCCTGCTGTTCGAGGCGGACCGGGACATGCTCACCGCGCTGAACAATCGCCGTAAATTCGATTTGCGCCTGTTCAACCTGATGGCGGCGCAATTGCAATCCCCCGGCGAAAACCACGCCTGCACCTTGGCGCTGCTGGACGTCGACCATTTCAAGCAGGTCAACGACCAGTTCGGCCACATGGTGGGCGACGAGGTGCTGCTCTTGCTGGCGCAGCTGATGCAACAGTCGTTTCGCGAAGACGACAGCTTGTTCCGCTACGGCGGCGAGGAGTTCGCCATCATCTTCCAGGGCTTGCCTCCAAACGAAGCCGCGGTGGCGCTGGAGCGCTTCCGCCAGCGCGTCGAGCAATACTCGTTTCCCCAGGTGGGCCGCCTGACCGTCAGCCTGGGCTTCACCCGCATCCTGCCGCAGCTCTTGCCGGGCCAGCTGGTGGAACAGGCGGACCGAGCACTGTATTACGCCAAAACGCATGGCCGCAACCAGGTATGCGGTTACGAAGAGCTGGTCGCCGGCGGCCAACTCGACAATGCGCAACGCTTTGGCGAGATCGATCTGTTCTAAGCGCCCGTTCAAAGCAGGCAAGCGGAACCCGCTCAAACCATCCAAGCCTTTCGAAGACGGTTGCAGCGCCCTTCGTCCTCCATCCTGCCGACGCGCGGCCCATCGTAAACAGATTCCAAGTTTTCCCTGCCCCGCGTCCCAAGCTGGTCCTCCGGACGCAAAAAAACCGGCTCCTAGGAGCCGGTTTTCAATTGACGCGATCCCTAGCGGGCGATCAGGCCAACAGGTGGTTGCTCAGTTCGCGCATGCCGGCCGACAGCATGGCCAGATCCAACACGCTGAACGACTGCAGCTCGGCGAACATCTGCGCGCACACCTCCACTTCGTGATGGCGCTTCTCCATCCACTGCTGCGCAAACGCTTCCGCGCCGGCGGCGTCCTGCAAGGCCTGCCCCGCCAGATTGCGATGCACGCGGTACAGGTCGTCGCGCAGCGCGGAGCGCGCCAGCGACTGCCAGCGGTTGTCGCGCGGCAGGCTGGTGATCGCGTCGCGCAGCCAATCCAGCTGCATCGCGTGGCCCAACTGGTAGTAGTTCTTGGCCAGCTGCTCCAGCGGCAATGTGCTGCCTTCGCTGATTTCGATGATGTCCATCAACGGCACGGCGAACTCCAGACGCGCCAGCACCTGCGCCAGCGGCTGCGGCATGCCCGGCTGACTCAGGCGCGCTTCCAGCGCCTCCACTGCCGGGTAGCTGCCGGAAGCGATCAGCTGAGGCAGTTGCGCCAACAGCGCCTTCACCTTGGCGGCATACTGCTCGATCACGGCGTTCACCGAGGAGAACGGACGCTTGTTGCGCAGCACCCAACGCGTCACACGCTCCACCAGCGTGCGCACCAGCACCATCATTTCCACCTGATGATCCGCCGACACCTTGTTGTCCAGCGCTTCGATCTCGCTCCACAGGCGCTCGGCGTCGAACACGCGGCTGGCAATCCACCAGGCGCGGGCGATGTCGCCGGCGGAGAACGGAGACTCTTCCTGCATGCGGAACACGAAGGTGGTGCCCATGCGGTTGATGATCTGGTTGGCCAACTGGTTGGCGATGATCTCCCGCTTCAGCTGATGCTGCTGCATCTGCGCGCCAAAGCGCTGCTGCAGCGGTTTCGGGAAGTAATGGGTCAGGATGGACAGGAAGTCCGCGTCGTCCGGCACATCAGTCGCCAGAATCGCCTGATCCAGCGAAATCTTGCTGTAGGACAGCAGCACCGCGATTTCCGGCACGGTCAGACCCTGACGCGCCAGGCGGCGCTCATTGATCTGGGTTTCGGACGGCAGGTACTCGATTTCGCGGTTCAGTTCGCCGGTTTTCTCCATGTGCGCGATCATGCGCGCATGGGTGGTCAGCATCGCGGCGGCCTCCTGGCGTTTGATCGCCAGGATCTGGGTCTGCTGGATATTGTTGCGCAACACCAGCTGCGCCACCTCGTCGGTCATTTCCGCCAGCAGTTGATTGCGCTGCTTCAAGGTCATGTCGCCGGCCTGCATTACGCCGCCCAGCAGAATCTTGATGTTGACTTCGTGGTCGGAGCAGTCCACGCCGGCGGAGTTGTCGATGGCGTCGGTGGCGATGCGGCCGCCGTTCAGCGCGAACTCGACGCGACCCAGTTGAGTGCACGTCAGGTTGCCGCCTTCGGCCACCACCCGGGCTTGCAAATCGCGGCCGTCGACGCGCACCGGATCGTTGGCGCGGTCGCGCGCGTCGGCGTGGCTTTGGCTGGACGCCTTGACGTAGGTGCCGATGCCGCCGTTGTACAGCAGGTCGATCTTGGCCTTGAGGATCTCGTGGATCAGCTCGTTCGGCGCCATGCTGTCCTTGTCGGTCTCCAACCAGGCCTTCACTTCCGGCGACAGCGGGATGGACTTGGCCGAGCGTTCGAAGATGCCGCCGCCCTTGGAGATCAGCTCGCGCTTGTAATCGGTCCAGCTGGAACGCGGCAGTTTGAACAGACGCGCGCGCTCGGCGTAGCTCTTGGCCGCGTCCGGCGTCGGATCCAGGAAGATGTGCAGGTGATTGAACGCCGCTTTCAGGCAGATGTGCTCGGACAGCAGCATGCCGTTGCCGAACACGTCGCCGGCCATATCGCCGATGCCGATCACGCTGAAATCCTGCTCCTGGGTGTTGACGCCCAGGTGGCGGAAATGGCGCTTGACCGATTCCCAAGCGCCGCGGGCGGTAATGCCCATGCCCTTGTGGTCGTAACCCGCGGAACCGCCGGAGGCGAAGGCGTCGCCCAGCCAGAAGCCGTAATCGGCGGAAATGCCGTTGGCGATGTCAGAGAACGTGGCCGTGCCCTTGTCGGCCGCCACCACCAGGTACGGATCGTCCGGATCCAGGCGGCGCACATCCGCCGGCGGCACGATCTGGCCGTTCACCAGATTGTCGGTAACGTCCAGCAGTGCGGAGATGAAGATCTTGTAGCAGGCGACGCCTTCCGCCAGGAACGCCTCGCGGTCGCTAGGCGCCGGCAGTTGCTTGCCGACGAAGCCGCCTTTGGAGCCCATGGGCACGATCACCGAGTTCTTCACCATCTGCGCCTTCACCAGGCCCAGCACTTCGGTGCGGAAATCTTCCATGCGATCGGACCAGCGCAAGCCGCCGCGCGCCACTTTGGAGCCGCGCAGATGCACGCCCTCCACGCGCGGGCTGTACACCCAGATTTCGAACATCGGGCGCGGCTGCGGCAGGAAGGGAAGCAGATTGGATTCCAGCTTGAACGAGATATAGGACTTGAACTCGCCGTCGGCGCCCTTCTGCCAGAAGTTGGTGCGGCGGGTGGCCAGAATCACCGACAGGAAACCGTTCAGAATGCGGTCTTCGTCCAGATTGGCCACGCCGTCCAGCTGCTCGCGCAGCTTGGCCAGCAAGGCGTCGGCGCGCGCGTCGTCGGCATGCGCCGGGTCCAGACGTACGGCGAACAGTTCAACCAGCAAGCGGGTGATGGCCGGGTAATTGGCCACGCACTGCTCGATGTAAGCCTGGCTGAAGGTCAGGCCGCCCTGGCGCAGGTACTTGGCCAAGGCGCGCACCAGCGAAATTTCACGCCAGTCCAACCCGGCCACCAGCGCCAGGCGGTTGAAGCCGTCGTTCTCGCAACGTTTGGCGAACACCTGGGTCAGCAGCTCCTGGAAGTCCTGCTGCACTTCTTCGCTGGCGATCTGCTCTTCCGCGGAGCCCACGTCCAGGCCGAAGTCGCTGATCCACACCTGACGGCCGTCCGCGCGCTGCACGCAGTACGGATGCTCGTCGCGAACCTTGACGCCCATGTTTTCCAAAATCGGCAGGCTGGCGGACAGGCCCAACGCCTCGCCTTCGCGGAACAGCTTCAGATTGAAAGCCGAGGCGCCGCGATGGAAGGGCCGGTACAACTTCATCGCCAGCGGGGAGTCGGCGTTGACCGATTCGATATGCTGGATGTCCAGCACCGCGTTGCGCACCGCGAACTCTTCGCGGTAAGCCACCGGGAAAGCGCCCTTGTAACGGTTGAACAGCGCGTTGCCCAGTTCTTCGCCGTGGGTTTCCACCAGCAGTTGATGCAGCTCTTCCACCCAGCCGCGCACCAGGCGGGCGATTTCGGCCTCGATGTCGGCCTCGTGGAATTCCGGCAATTTGGCGGCGTTGGTGCGGATGATGTAATGCACGCGTGCCAGCGAGCCGTCGCTGATCTGCACGCTGAACTCGGCGCTGGTACCGTTGAAGGCGTTCATCAACACCTTCTCTATCTTCAGGCGCACTTCGGTGTTGAAGCTGTCGCGCGGCACGTAGACCAGGCAGCTGACGTAGCGGTGGTAGCGGTCTTTGCGCACGAACAGGCGCACGCGCGGGCGTTCCTGCAGGCTGACGATGCCCTCGGAGATCGGTCCCAACACCTCGGCCGGGATTTCGAACAGTTCGTCGCGCGGATAGGCCTCCAGCACAAAGCTCAAGGTCTTGGATTTATAGCTGTCGTCCACGTAGTCGCAGTTGCTGACCACGGTCGCCACTTTCTGGCGCAGGATGGGCACGTCCTTGGGGGAGTCCTGGTAGGCGCTGGCGGTGTACAGGCCCAGGAAGCGGCGCTCGCCTATCACTTCGCCCTTGTCGTTGAAACGCTTGATGCCGACAAAATCGATGTAGGCCGGGCGGTGAATGATGGAGCGGGTCTGCGATTTGTTCAGAATGATCAGTTGCGGCAGGTGAGCCAGTTCACGCAGCTCCTGCGGCAGCTGTTCGAAGCTGGCGGAGTATTCCTTGTCGCCCTGGTCCTTCAAGATGCCCAGACCGGAGGTTTTGACGATCTTCAGGCTGTCCTTGCCGTTGCGGCGCACCAGGTCGTAATCGCAATACCCCATGAACAGGAAGTTGCGCTTGGACATCCAGGCCAGGAAGTCCACCGCCTCCTTGGCTTCCGCCGCGCGTTTGCCCTTGACCAGGGACAGGTCCTTGCTGATGTCGGCCAACACTTCGCGCATCTTGGGCTCGTCGCTCACCACCAGGCGGATGTCTACAATCACGCGGTTCAAATCCGCTTCCAGCTGCTTCAGCACCGCCGGATCGGTGACTCGGTCAATCTGCACGTGGATGAAGGACTCCAGCGGCAGGCTGCGGTCCTCGGTGCGCTTGACCGCCTGGATCGCACCGTTCTTGTCGCGGCCCACCGACAGCACCGGGTGCACCAGCAGGTGCAGGTTCAGGCTATGGCGCGACAGCAGCATGGTGATGGAGTCGATCAGGAACGGCATATCGTCGTTGACCACTTCAATCACGGTATGGGTGCTTTGCCAACCGTCGCGCTCGAAATCCGGGTTGTAAATGCGCGCCTTGTGCTGACCGGCCGCGCGCTTGGCGCCGAACGCGTAATGCGCCGACGCGGCGCCGAACAAATCCAGCGACGAAAACTGTCTAAGGTCGGCATGCTCGGCTTCCTCGAAGTAGATCGGGAAGAAGGGTTCGAGCTGGTGTTTCTCCTTTTCGGAAAGCTTGGTCTCTGCTACAGCCTGAATATCGGCGATCAGGCTCGCGAGTTCGGTCTTATTGGTAAGCGACATGTTGCTTCTCTTGTTGTGTGCACGGAGTGTGTCGAGGCATTGTAGATACCCCCTTCATGCCGGGATTTCCTTAATGCGACGTGGACGTACATTTTCATGGAAAAGCCTGTTCGCCCCCATCGAATGCCGCAGGGATAAATCGTGGCGAACGCCACTTTTAGCCTTATAGCAATGCGACGGCGGCTTACAAGTTTCTCTCCCAGCCCCACATTGTACACAAGTCCAAAAAAGAAATATAAGTCATTGATTTTTCGCACATTTCACATGAAGCAAGAATATCGGTTAAAATACGAACACTTGCTCACACCGATTGCCAGACAATGGCCCCATCTTGCGCACGGCGGATAACCGTTGCAAGCTGCGGCCAACTACTGGCAAAAGTAGAAAAAACTACAATGGTTCCGGCTTGGGCGAGACACCGTGAGCAGCCTCGTTCCAAGCGCCGGGTTTACAAGCTTGGGTTTGCGTTCGTCGCAACGACGCGAACACCCGATAGAGAAGTAGAAATCCACGCCATGAAAAAAGTCCTGATCGCCTCCGCAGCGGCAGCTCTGCTGTCCGGTTTTTCCGTCCAAGCAGAGACTCTGCGTTTTGGGGTTGACCTCAATTACCCGCCGTTCTCCAAACAAGGCGCCGATGGCAAGCCGCAAGGCTTCGACATCGACATGGCCAATGCCCTTTGCGCCGCCATGAAAGTCAGCTGTCAAATCGTTCCGCAAGACTGGGACGGCCTGATTCCCGCCCTCAACGCCAACAAGTTCGACGCCATCCTGTCCTCGATGCAAATCACCGAGGAGCGCAAGAAAGCCGTCGACTTCAGCCGCAAGTACTACAACATCGCCAGCCGCATCGTCGCCAAATCCGGCACCGCCGTTGACCAGAACAGCTTCAAGGGCAAGAAGATCGGCGTGCTGCGCGCCTCCACTCAGGAAAAGTTCGCCAAGGACTACTGGGGCAAATCCGGCGCCACCATCGTGCCGTACGCCAAGTCGCCCGAGTCCTTCCTGGACCTGAAGTCCGGCCGTGTTGACGCCGTCTTCGTCGATGGCGCAGTCGGCGATCAAGAGTTCCTGAAAACCGCCAACGGCAAGGGCTACGCCTTTGTCGGCCCGAACTACGCCGACGTCAAATACTTCGGCCTGGGCGCGGGCATCGCCGTCAAGAAAGGCAATAAGGCGCTGGCCGAACGCCTGAACAAGGCGATTGATCAGGTGCGCAAGGACGGCAGCTACAAGAAAGTCCAAGACAAGTACTTCAGCTTCGACGTCTACGGCGGCTAAACCCCTCGTAACCGCATCCGTCCCGGCCAAGCGCCCCAGGCGCTGGGCGGCTTGCTGCCGCCCGCACCGCGCGCCTCGCCGGGACTTTTTTGTTCGGCCGTTCCCCCAGCGGCCGAGCAAGGACCGGCCTTGCGCGCAAGGCTGATGAATGAGGCAGTAACACCATGTTTTTGCAAGGTTACCTTCCCAGCATATTGCAAGGAGCAGTGCTCACATTGCAGCTGGCCGGCTCAGCACTGCTCGTGTCCATCGTGCTGGGCCTGATTGGCGCGCTATTCAAATCCGCTCACTCCAAACCGCTGGTCTGGCTGGCGGAACTCTATTCCACCGTGGTCCGGGGCGTGCCCGATTTGGTCTGGATGTTTCTGCTGTTCTTCGGCGTCCAGATGATGATCAACGACCTCTGCGGCCGCATGGGCTGGGAAAGTCCCAATATCGATCCCTTCGTCGCCGGCGTGCTGACCCTGGGCTTCATCTTCGGCGCTTATATGACGGAAACCTTCCGCGGCGCGATGATGGCGGTGCCCAAAGGACAGATGGAGGCCGGCATGGCCTACGGCATGACGCCGCTGCGCGTGTTCTTCCGCATCACCGTTCCGCAGATGATTCGCTTCGCCCTGCCCAGTTTCTCCAATAACTGGCTGGTGCTGGTCAAATCCACCGCCCTGGTTTCGGTCATCGGCCTGAACGACGTGATGTATCGCGCCGACGCGGCCAAATCCACCACCCAGGAACCCTTCACCGTCTATCTGATCGTGGGCCTGCTGTTCCTGGCGATCACCGGGGTGTCCAATCTGCTGTTGGGCAAACTGGAAAAACGCTATTCGCTGGGCGTCAAGGAGAGCGGACTGTGATCGACTTCCAACTGATTCTGGACAAACTGCCCGCCTTCTTCGGCGGCGGAGACGGCAACGCCGTCATGAGCAGCCGCGACGGCTTGGTGATGACGCTGGAACTGCTGTTCATCTCCCTTATTCTGGGCATGGCGATGGCCGTCCCGATGGCGCTGATGCAAGTCTCCAAAAACCGGCTGGCCTCCGGCGCGGTCCGCGTTTACGGCTATGTCTTCCGCGGCACGCCGCTCTTGGTCCAGCTGTTCATCATTTATTACGGTCTGGCCCAGTTTGGCTGGATCCGCGACAGCTGGGCCTGGCACTACCTGCAGGAAGCCTATTTCTGCGCCATCCTCGCCTTCACCCTGAACACGGCGGCCTACACCACCGAAATCATCGCCGGCCAGATCCGCAACACCCACTGGGGCGAGATCGAAGCCGCCCAGGCCATGGGCATGAGCAAATGGCTGATGATGCGCCGCATTGTGCTGCCCTCGGCGCTGCGCCGCGCTTTGCCCGCCTACAGCAATGAAGTCATCATGATGCTGCAAAGCACCGCCATCGCCGGCCTGGTCACTCTGGCGGACATTACCGGCGTGGCTCGCCGCATCTACGCGGACAGTTACATGGCTTTCGAGCCCTTCCTCACCGCAGGCGCCATTTACCTTGCGCTCACCTTCCTTCTGGTCTGGTTGATGAAGCAGGCGGAAAAACGCTGGCTGGCCTATTTGGCGCCACGCAAGCACTAATGCGGATAGCGATACAGGAACACCATCATGCACACCCCCACCGATAAGAATCTGAAGCTGCAAGTCAGCGATCTGCATAAGAGCTACGGCTCGCACGAAGTGCTGAAGGGCGTGTCGCTGACCGCTCACGCCGGCGACGTCATCAGCATTATCGGCTCCTCCGGCTCAGGCAAAAGCACCTTTCTGCGCTGCATCAACATGCTGGAGCAGCCCAATAGCGGCCGCATTCTCGCCGCCGGCGAAGAACTCAAGCTGGTATCCGATCGCAAGACCGGCGCGCTCAAGGCCGCCGACGCCAATCAGCTGGCGCGCATCCGAACCAAGCTGGCCATGGTGTTCCAGCACTTCAATCTATGGGCGCACATGACGGTGCTGGAAAACATCGTCGAAGCGCCCATTCACGTGCTGGGGCTCAGCCGGGACGAAGCCTGCGCCCGCGCCCGCAAATACCTGGACAAGGTCGGCCTGCGCGGCGTCGAAGACAAGTATCCGGCCCATATGTCCGGCGGCCAGCAGCAGCGGGTCGCCATCGCCCGCGCGCTGGCGATGGAACCGGAAGTGATGCTGTTCGACGAGCCCACCTCGGCGCTGGACCCGGAACTGGTCGGCGAAGTGCTGCGCGTGATGAAAGACTTGGCCGGCGAAGGCCGCACCATGGTGGTGGTCACTCATGAAATGGGCTTCGCCCGCGAAGTGTCCAATCACGTCATCTTCCTGCACCAGGGCCGGATAGAGGAGCAAGGTCACCCCAAGGAAGTGCTGATCCGCCCGCAAAGCGAGCGATTGGTACAATTCCTCTCCGGCAGCCTGAAATAAATCGTACAATAGGAAAATGTCGCACACCATGCCAGCCTCATGCCCGGCATGGTGTGTTTTTGTAATCTCCACCCTTCGCCGCGAAAACCAATGGGTCAGCATCCGTCCCACCCCGCCAAGCCTCTGCGCTACGGCTTCCTGCTCTTGCCCCATGCCTCGATGGCGGATTACGCCATCGCCTCCGAGGTTCTGCTGCACGCCAATTGGCTGGCGGAGAAAAAACTCTACGAAACCCTGCTGCTTTCCCTGGACGGACAAGCGGTGCCGCTTTCCAACGGCACGCGGCTGGCGGTGGATCTGCCGCTGGACGGCGCCCCCAAGCTGGATTGCCTGCTGATCCTGGCCGACGACATCAATCCCGACTTCAGCCTGGACGTCCTGAGCAAGGGGCTCACCGCCTGCGGCCCGGATAAAATCCAACTGGGCGGCATCGGCTGCGGCAGCTATTGGCTGGCCCGCACCGGACACTTCAACGGCCTGCGCGCAACGATACACTGGCGCGAGATCAGCCGTTTCACCGAAGAGTTTCCGGACATCATCACCTCGTCCAATCTATTTGAAATCGACGGCAAACGCCTCAGCTGCGCAGGCGGAGCGGCCACTTTCGATTTCATGCTGACCCAGGTTGGCAATCAGCACGGCCACGAATTTGTCGCTCAGCTGTCGGAACTGTTCAGCATGGAACGCATCCGTCCCGGCAATGAACGCCAACGCATCCCCCTGGCCACCCGCATCGGCGGCAGCCAGCCCAAGTTGACGGAAGCGGTCAGCCTGATGGAGGCCAATATCGAAGAGCCGCTGAGCACCGACGACATCGCCTACTATGTCGGCGTCTCCCGACGCCAGCTGGAACGGCTGTTCAAGCAATACCTGAGCACGGTGCCGTCCAAATACTATCTGGAGTTGCGCCTGAGCCGAGCGCGCCAGCTATTGCAGCAAACCAGCAAATCCATCGTCCAGATCGGCCTGGCCTGCGGCTTCTCCAGCGGCCCCCATTTCTCCAGCACCTACCGCAACCATTTCGGCATCACCCCGCGCGAAGAACGCTCGCATCGCACGCAAACCGCGTCGCCGGCTCCGGCCCCCAAGAGCTAGCACCGTCAAACACCGGCGCCGCAACCGTCAGGCGAAGGCACCGGAGCACGCTCCGGCTCGCCTTGGCGCGACAAAGGCAACTCGATCCGGAAGCAAGCCCCGCTGGCCGGGATGTTTTCCGCCGAGATCAGGCCACCGTACTGCTCCACAATCGTCTGGCAGATGGACAAGCCCAGCCCCATTCCGTTTGGCTTGGTTGAAAAGAATGGATGGAACAGCACCTCCAATGAACTCGGCGTAATGCCGCGACCGGTGTCTCGCACCTCCAGAATCGCTTTCTTGCCTTCTCGCCGGGTATGCACGATCACATGGCGCTTCATCATCGGCTCGTCGCGCAAAGCGTCCATCGCGTTTGACAGCAGATTCAGCACCACCTGCTCCAGCTGAATGCTGTCGGCCAACACCGCCACCGGGTAACCCGACAACAGCTGAACCACCTCGATGCCGCGCTCCTTCAGATCGTACTCGGCCAGGAACATGCAATTGCCCACCACCTGGTTCAAATCGATCAGCCGCGTCTCGATCGCGCGCTTGCTGACCAAGGCGCGCAAGCGCTTGATGATCTCCCCCGCCCGCTCAGCCTGCGCCACCGCCAAACGCAGCGCCGCGTTCACCTGGGCCGGTGCCTCCTCAACCCCCTCCAGCAACTGAATGCTGGCCTGGCAATAATTAGCGATCGCCGTCAGAGGCTGATTCAGCTCATGCGCGATGCCGGACGCCATTTCGCCCATCGTATGCAACCGGGCCACATGGGACAATTTCTCCAAATGCTCTTTGACTTTGCTCTCGCTGGCCTCCAACGCCGCCACCGTGCGTTGCCGCAAAGGCCCCAGGTCGCGCAAGGCGCACACCACGCCGATCAGCCCCCCTTCCCGCGAGAACAACGGCGATACCCCACCCTCCACCGAACGAATCTGACCTCGCGCCGACGTCAGCTGCATCCTCTCCGCCAATACCACCGGTTGCGCGGTCCGGAAACACTCTCGGATCGGATCCTCCGCCAGCTCCGCGGCCAACTCGGCCTGCAAGTGGAACACCTCGTGGCAGACGCGGCCAACCACCTCCTCCGCCGCCATGCCCATCAACTCCAAGGCCATCGGGTTTGCCAGCTCGATCGCATGGTCCTGGCGCAGAATGATCACCCCGTCATGAATCGCGCTCAGCGTGACGGATGCCCGTTCGCTCTGCAGAAAGATCGCCTCGTCCGATTGCTGACGTTCATGCCGCAAAGCCATTCTTTGCAAGTGAACCAGGCCGGCGAACACGAAGAAAGCGAGCAACAAAGACTGCTGCCACAGCCAAGGCAACAACGCCAAGTCCGTCACTCTGACATCCCGAGCCACGCCCAGCACGAAAGGCTGGGCCACGCTGGACAGCGGAAGCCGAGCCTCCAGCCTACGCAACACCGGCCACCAATCACGCTCGGACGAAGTATGCAGGCGCTGAAACAAGGGCGCGCCCGGCGCAAGGACGCCGTCCTGGTACAGGGTCAAGTCCAATCCAGGCAACAAGCGCTCCAGAGCCGGCGCCTGCAATAGGCGATCGCAAAACACCACCAGGCCCACCACGCCGACCAATTTGCCCGGTGCCTTCTCCCTATCTTCGAACAAGGGCTGGAACAAGAAATAAGCGCGTCCACCGCCCTCGTGCAACTCGAACGCGCCGCTGGCCACTCGCT
This sequence comes from Chromobacterium sp. Panama, assembly GCF_003052555.1. Taxonomy (NCBI): domain Bacteria; kingdom Pseudomonadati; phylum Pseudomonadota; class Betaproteobacteria; order Neisseriales; family Chromobacteriaceae; genus Chromobacterium; species Chromobacterium sp. Panama. The sequence continues at coordinate 1,182,633 of NZ_QARX01000001.1, read as the reverse complement.
GCCCAGTCTCCAAGGCCCTGCTCAAGGCCGGCCGGAAATAAGCATCGCCCAAAATATCGTAGCCAAACATCGGACCGGCTTCCGGCCGATCCGGCTCCAGCATGGAAATCACCAATGACTGCGGACGCACGGCGGCCGGCCGCCATGCCCGATTGCCCGCCACGTCGAAATCGCGAATGTAAAAGGTCGCGCCAAACTTGCCGCTCATCTGGCGCAAGAAGAGAGGCCTCTCCTCCAAGGGCACGCTTTGAAAAAAGATAAAGGAATGAAGCTGCGGATAATGGGGCAATAGCTCGCGCGCAAAGGTGGACAGCTCAGATGCCTCAAATGGCCGGCTTGCCGCCATCAGCGCATCCACGGAAGACAGCACCGACTCATTTTGGTCCAGCTTGCGCGCCACCATTGCATGCGCCCGCTGCGCCACTGATTCGAACTCGTCCCTCAGACGCTGCAGTTCCCCCATCCCCCACAGCACCGTCACCAACAAGGCGCAGAGAGCCCAGGCCAATACAAATAAATGCACACCATCCCGCCTGAAGTTTCTCAAAATTCCCGCCTCGATTCCCGATCTTGATGCTGGAATTCTATTCATAACCAATAGGTTCTGCTGAGTAATTAGCCGAAATTTCAGTAAAAATAAGTGAAAATATAGCCACAAAAAGAACAATGGCTTAATAATCAAGGAGAAAGCTAAAGAATGGGGAAAGACAGGGAGGAGAGTTCGACCGCGCCGTCTGGCGAGCAGCACAATGCATAAAGCCCAGCTCGAACCGTGTTTCAAAGCACAGACAAAAGATCGTGAATAGGTTCTCAGTGGCGGATCTGGGTGCTGCCGGCCTCGGCCAGCGCCTCCAGCAATAGGGCGGTGCTGGCGCCGGGCAGGCTGAACGGGTCCAGGCGCGCCTGGGCGGAATAGCGCAGCAGCAGCGAGGCGTTGAGTTTTTCCATCATCACCTCCGCCATGCTCCAGTTGGCGAAGCGGCGTTGCTCCATTTCCTGGTAGTCCAGCAGCGTCAGGCATTGATGGCGCGGATCATGGGCCAGTTTCTGGTACAGCAGATTGACCTCGGCGCGGCCGCCTTCCAGCGATTGCACGAATACGTCCTTGCTGTAGCACAGCACCCCGGTGATGCCCTGGGCCGGATTGTATTTGCGCGCGGCGATCATGATGTCGTCCACCAGATCGCTGTCTATGGATTTGTGCGCGCGGCTGCAGTAGGTCAGGCGTACCAGCATGATGTGCCCCTTGGATGCGAAGAAGCCGCGCCAGACCGGCGCGGCCTCGTTTCATCTTAGTCGCTGCGCGCCGTCTTGCCGCTGACCTTAAAACCTGTTCAAGACCTTGTCCCGAGCTTGCCCGAGAGACGGCGAACGGGCTCTTTATTTATGCATCAGGGACAGGAATTCGCGGCGCAGATTGGCGTCGCTGAGGAAGGAGCCGCGCATCACGCTATTGGTCATCTTGCTATTGCTGTCCTTGACCCCGCGCCAGTGCATGCAGAAGTGGTCGGCCTCCATCACGATGGCCAGGCCGTCCGGCTGCAGCTTCTTCATCAGCAGGTCCGCGATCTGGGACACCGCCTCTTCCTGGATTTGCGGGCGGGTCATCACCCAGTCTATCAGCCGCGCGTACTTGGACAGGCCGATCAGATTGGAATGTTCGTTGGGCATCACCCCCACCCAGACGCGGCCGATGATGGGGCACAGATGGTGGGAGCAGGCGCTGCGCACCGTGATCGGACCCACGATCATCAACTCGTTGAGCTTCTCCACATTGGGGAACTCGGTGCTGGCCGGCATCTGCACATAGCGGCCGCGGAAGACTTCCTTGATGAACATCTTGGCCACGCGCTTGGCGGTGTCCTGGGTGTTGTGGTCGTGCTCGGTGTCGATGACCAGGCTTTCCAGCACGGCTTTCAGTTTCTCCTGAACCTCGGATTGCAGCAGGTCCAATTCGCCGTCTTCGATGTAGGCGGCGATATTGTCGTTGGCGTGGAAACGGACGCCGGCTTGCTGCAGGCGGCTGCGGATGCGTTGTGAGACCGGCAGATGGTCAACGGTATTGGTCTTGTTCATTGTGTTGGCAGTCTCGGATGCTTATTTATCATTTTGGCGCCGCCATGGCCGGCGGCTCTATCCATTGCGCATGACTTGGGGCAGGGCAGGCGGTGGGCGCCTCCCTGAAAGGCGGCGTGCTTGGAGCCTGGCCGATGCGACAGGAACGCTCCATGTTAGCACAAGCAAACGAAGCGCATCCGCAGCCGATGCGCCTAGTAGAAACCCTTAGCCCGTCAGGGCTTGACGCGGGAAGCCCTTAATTTGGCGGGCATGCAAAGTCAATGCCGGCGGCTGGCCATACAGGTTGTTGCTGTCCTTTTGGACGGGGTTGGGCGCGTGGCGGCGCATCTCGCCGCGCCGGCGCAAGCCTTGTTGGCCGGAAGCGGGCGCGCGGCGCGGCGCAGCGTCCGTCCGCATTGGCGTTTTCGACACAGAAATTATCCGGATTGAATTTTCCTCCGCCTGGATTACCACTCACATAAGAACGAAAACTTATGGAGAGAGGCGGGACGGAATGAATAGCCAACAGCAAAACAGCCGGCAGCGCTGGGCCCGGGACTATGTGTTCGACGCATTGAGCCAATTGGGCATCCATCGCATTTTCGGCGTGCCCGGCACCAATGAGATTCCCATCATCGACGGCACGTCCTACCCGGAAAACCAGGTGGAGTACATCGAGTGCCTGCACGAGAACATCGCCATGGGCGCGGCCATGGGCTCGGCGCGGATGACGGGCAAGCCCGGCGTGGTGGTGGTGCACGTCACCCCGGGCATCGCCCACGGCATCGGCAATCTGTTCAACGCCTGGCGCTCGCAGGCGCCGCTGGTGATTCTGTGTTGCCAGCAGCAGAACGAGCTGGTCACGCAGGAGCCGCTGCTGGCCTCCAATCTGGTGGACCTGGCGCGGCAATACACCAAGTGGGCGCATGAGGTGCGCACCGAGCAAGAATTGCCGATGGTGTTGCAGCGCGCCTTCAAGGAGGCGATGGCGCCGCCCAACGGGCCGGTGTTCGTCGCCATTCCCTGGGAGTTCACCATGCGGCGCATCGGCGACGGCGACCGCCTGCCGGGTATTACCCGGATCTCCCCGCATTTCATCGCCGACGCCGACGCCATCCGTCAGGCGGCCGCCATGCTGCGCGAGGCGGTCAACCCGCTGATTGTGGTGGGTGATGCCGCCGGCTACGCCGAGGCCTGGCCGGAATTGCAGGCGCTGGCGGAGTTGATCGGCGCGCCGGTGTCGCTGCAAACCTTCAGCAGCCTGGCCAACTTCCCCAATGGCGATTACCACTGGCAGGGCGAACTGCCCGGCGGGCAAAAAGATCTGCAGCAAGTGTTCGCCGGCCACGACGTCGCCTTTTTATGCGGCTTCAGCAACCAGGCTCAGGTCACGGTGTTCAAGTACAGCGACGGGCCCTTGATCCCGCCCTCGGTGCGCCAGGTGTATCTGAGCAACAACAGCTGGGACATCGGCAAGAACTACTACGGCGAATGCGCGCTGTTCGGCGACATCAAGGCCACCTTGCCGCTGCTGAACCGGGAGATCGGCGAGCAGCCGTCGGCGGCCGCGCGGCAGCGCAATGAGCTGTTGCGGCAAAAAGCCGAAGCGCGGCGCTTGCAATGGGACGTCTATCTGCGCGAGGCGATGCAACAGCAAGAAATCTGGGCGGTGGTGATCGCCGACGCGCTGCGTCTGGAAATCAGCGAACGCCGGTTGGAAAAGCAGTTCGTCTACGTGCACGAAGCGGTGTCGGACCCGGCGCCGTTCCAGTACCTGCTGCCCTTCACCGAAGAGGCCGCGGCGCCCATCAGCTACTACTGCGTCGGCGGCGGCTCCTTGGGCTGGTCCATGCCCGCCACCCTGGGCATCAAGCTGGAAGCGCAAGGCTGCCAGGGCATAGACACCCGTTTCGTGGTGGCGGCCACCGGCGACGGCTCCTCCTTGTTCTATCCGCAAACCTGGTGGACCGCTCAGCATCGCCAGCTGGGGGTGCTCTACATCATCACCAACAACCACGAATACCACACCCTGCAAATGGGGCTGCAACAAGTGGAGGCGATGTACGGCGACGCGCCGGGCTACGGCTGGCAGGCGCGCACCCAGGACCCGGAATACCTGCGCATCCACCGGCCCAAGCCGGATTTCGTCGCCTTGGCCCAGGCTTTCGGCGGCATGGAGGGCGAGGTGGTGGTCCATCCCGAGGCGGTGCGCGCCGCGGTGCGGCGCGGGCTGGACCACGCGCTGGCCGGCCGCGCCTATGTGCTGGACATGCAGACCGTGGGCCTGGATCAGCCGCCGCCCACGCCGCAGCAGGCCAACGCCCGCTACCGCCATCAGCCGAGGCTGGATTGCTTCCACGTCCCGGACGGGGACGGCCAGCGCAATACGGACAACGGCCAGCCGGCCAATGTGCCGGTGATTTTCTGATCCCGGCTCCACATAGCGAGGACGAGCAAACATGGCTAGCGAAAACATAGACATCGCCATTGTCGGCGGCGGCGTGTCCGGCGTGTACAGCGCCTGGCGGCTGCAACAACACTATCCCCAGAGCAAGATCGCGGTGTTCGAGGCCAGCGATCACATCGGCGGACGTCTGCTGTCGGTGCGGCCGCCGGACATTCCGGACATGGTGGCGGAACTGGGCGGCATGCGCATCCTGCCGGAGGTGCAGCCGCTGATCTACGACCTGATTCAGGAGTTGAATACGCTGTTGCCGGCGCCGGAACAGATCGAACTTTACCGCTTTCCGGTGGACGAGCCGCAAAACATCGCCTATCTGCGCGGCGTCTATCTGCGGCTGCAAGACTTCACCACCCAGCCGGACAAAGTGCCGTACCGGCTCAACTTCCTGGACCGCGGCCAGACCGGCGGCGCCGTCATCATCGACGCCATCGAGCAAATCGTGCCCGGCATCACCAATAAATCGCTGACCGAGGAAGAACGCCGGCAGATGGCGCAGAGCGCCAGCTTCGGCGGCGTGCCGCTATACCAGCAAGGCTTCTGGAACGTGCTGTTCCGCGTGATCACCGGCGAAGCCTATCAATACGCCGAAGACACCGGCGGCTACGACACCACCTTGTGCAACTGGAACGCCGCCGACGCCATTCCCTGGTTTCTGTCGGACTTCGGCGTATCGGCCCAGTACATGGGCTTTTGCAACGGCTTTCAGCAAGTGCCGCTGGTGCTGGCGCAATTGTTCGAACAGGCCGGCGGCGAGGTGCGGCTGGAGGCCCCGGTCAGCGGCGTGACGCGCAGCGAGTCGGGCTTCCAGTTCCAGGCCCAGGGCCGGACGATATCCGCCAAAACGCTGATTCTGGCGATGCCGCGCCGCGCGCTGGAGCTCTTGTCCGCCACCAGCCCCTGGCTGCAGGAGGCCGCGCGCTTCCAGCAACTGGCCGCCAGCGTCACGCCGCGGCCGCTGTTCAAACTGTTCACCACCTACAACAGCCCCTGGTGGCTGAATACGGGTTACAGCACGGCCGACGGCGACTACGTGCCGGTCAAATCCGGCCGTTCCGTCACCGATTTGCCGGTGCGCCAGACCTATTACTGGCCGCGCAGCAACGGCCTGCCCGCCTTGCACGGCCACGCCATGTTGCTGGCCAGCTACGACGACGGCGACAACACCGGCTTTTGGGACGGCCTGCGCGGCCGCCGTCACAGCGCCTGGAAGAAGGGGCTGGAGGTGGCCGAGCTGGCGGACCCCTTCATCGGCGCGGACGACCAGGTGCGCGCCAAGGAACTGAGCTGGCACCGCTACAAGGCTCCGCGGATGATGACCGAGGAAGTCACCCGCCAACTGACGGTGATGCACAGCCTGTCCTACACGCCCAAAGTGCGCAACGCCGCCTTCCGCGACTGGGGCGACGACCCGTACGGCGGCGGCTGGAACAGCTGGAACATCGGGGTGAAAAGCTGGGAAGTGAAACGGCAGATCATCCAGCCGCTGGACGGCCAGCCGCTATACGTGTGCGGCGAAGCCTATTCCGACGCCCAGGGCTGGGTGGAGGGGGCTTTGCAGACCGCGGACATGATGTTGGCCAAGTTGGTCTGAGAACCTGTTTTTGGCCTGCCGCGCGCCGGCGGGACCATCAGACGGGAGGAGGAAGCGTTTCCGGGAGCGGGACAGGCAGGCCTGTCCCGCTTGGCGCGCGGCCCGGCGCGCGCTACCATGACGGTTTGCCGCCGCGCCAGCCCCTTGCGCGGCCCCATTCTTTCCCGAGGTCTTCGTCCGATGCGCCATTGATGCCGCCGTCCTCTTGGACGGCCACGTTCTCCGCCCCCTGCGCGCAGGGGAATGTTCGGCATCCTTTGGAAAGCTTCATGACGCCTATCCATCTCACTTTGGACGACGTGTCCTATCAACTGCCCGACGGCAGGATTCTGTTCAGTCATCTCAATATGGCGTTTCACGCCCAGCGCATCGGCCTGGTGGGCCGCAACGGCGTGGGCAAGACCGTGCTGGCGCGTTTGTTGGCCGGAGAACTGCGGCCCAGCGCCGGCCGCTGTCTGCGCGGCGGCACGACGCATTATCTGGCGCAGCGGGCCGGTGCGCCCCGGGGCGACACCGCCGCCGGCCTTGCCGGCTTGCAAGGCGCGCTGGACGCGCTGGCGCGCATCGAGGCCGGCAGCGTCGACGCGCGGGATTTCGAACGGCTGGCCGAGCGCTGGGATCTGCGCCAACGCTTGGAGCGGGAATGGCGGCGTTTCGGCCTGGGTCATCTGCGCCCGGAAACGCCGGCCGACGCGCTCAGCGGCGGCGAAGCCGCGCGAGCGGCGCTGTGCGGGGCCATGCTGTCCGACGCCGACTTCCTGATCCTGGACGAACCCAGCAATCATCTGGACCGGAGTCAGCGGCAAGCGCTGATCGAACAACTGTCCCTCTGGCCGCGCGGCCTGCTGGTGATCAGCCACGACCGCCGCTTGCTGGCCGGCATGGAGCGCATCGTTGAACTGTCGCCGCAGGGCCTGGCCGGCTACGGCGGCGCTTACGATTTTTACGCCGAACACAAGGAGCGGGAACAGGCGAGGGCGCTGCAAACGCTGGAGCAGCGCAAACAGGAGCGCTTGCGCGGCCAGCGGGCGCTGCGCGAACAGCAGGAGCGGCAAGAGCGGCGCCAGGCCCGCGGCGAACGGCGCGGCCGCGAGGCCAACCAGGCCCGCATCCTGTTGGACCGACAGCAGCAGCGCAGCGAGGACAGCGCCGGCAAGCTGCGGCGGCAACAGGCCGCGGCGCGGGAAGCGCTGGACCAGGCGGTGCGCGAGGCCGCCCGGCGGGCGGAGGACGACGCGGCGGTCGTCGTGCACGCCTTGCCGCAGGGGCCGGCGCTGCCGCGCGTCGCCGTCGCGCTGGACGAGGTGGCGCTGCCGTTCGCGCCCGAGGCCACGCGCCGGATTCACCTCAGCCTGGGCGGCGGGCGCCGCATCGGCGTCGTCGGCGCCAACGGCTGCGGCAAGTCCACCTTGCTCAAGGTGTTGGCCGGACGATTGCGTCCGCTCGCCGGACAGGCGCGGGCGCCGGCCGCCTGCGCCTATCTGGCTCAGGATCTGGACGGACTGGACCCCGGGCGCGGCGCGATCGAGCAATTGCTGGCGGCCAATCCCGCGGCGGGGGAAAGCCGGCTGCGCATGTTGCTGGCCCAATTGGGCCTGGACGCCGAGCGGGCGACCCGGCCCTGCGGCCGGCTCAGCGGCGGGGAACGGCTGAAGGCGGCGCTGGCCTGCGCGCTCTACGCCGATCCGCCGCCGACGCTGCTGCTGCTGGACGAGCCCAGCAATCATCTGGATCTGCCGTCGCTGCAAGCGTTGGAGGCGATGTTGCGCGCTTACCGCGGCGGTCTGCTGGTGGTGTCGCACGACGACGCTTTTCTGGACGCGCTGGATCTGGACGGCTGGCTGACGGCGGACGAGGACGGCTGGCGGCTGCTGGACGGAAGGGAGCGGCCGGAGCGCGCCATCGATAAAAGTTCGTTTTAGGTAATTTAACGTACAGATATACTAAAAACGCATGAATATAGTTAAAGCGCTGACGAAAACCGTCGGCGCTTTTTCATTCCAGTGACACGCAGGCCGGCTGGATGACGAGGCGGATGGGCGAGGCATTTGGGTGGGTGCGGAGATTCCCCTGGGGCGCGGCGGCCGCTTTGCGGCTCAGCGGCAATAGCCCTTTGCCGGCAAGAAGCCGATTGGGAGCGCGGACCGCATAGTGCCTCCAGTCGCAGCACGCGCCGCCGCTTTCCGCTCCATCCAGACGAGGGCGCCGCCAAGCAGGCCTCGGTCACAGAGCTCAAGCCAGGAGGACACCATGGCCCAACCGGAAGTGAACAAACTGCTGATGCGCGCGGTGAGCGATAACGATTTCCGCGTCAAGTTCTTGTCGGACCCCATCGCCGCGGCGAAGGACGCCGGCGCCAACAGCGCAACGGTCGCCGAATTGAAAAAGATCGACGTCGCGCGCTTGCGCGCCCAGTTCGACCACCTGACCCGGGTGTCCGGCGATTTGCTGGCCGGCTCGGTGGTGGCGGCCGGGCATAGCCGCGACTGGAGCGACCGCAGCAATATCCACGACAACGACGGCCATATCCACGACAAGGCGGCCAGCGTGTTTTCCCCGGGCGATCTGGTCACCAATCCGGCGGTGTCCACTACGCTGAACCCGGCGGCGGTGCGCGACGCGCTCAAGGACCCGCTGGTGCTCAAGGAAATTGAAAACAACCCCCAGATCAAGGCGGCCTTGAAACGCGGCGTCAAATAGCCCGCGCGGCGGAGCGGACCCCGGCGCGGCCAGCCGCGTCGGGACGGATTTCCTGGCGGCCCGCTTGCGGGCCTCTTCGTGGGGCGACGGCGATGATCATCCGGCTGACGGCTTCCTGCAACAATAAGTGCTTCTTCTGCATCGTGGACGACGAGATCGCCCAGCGCGCCTTCCGGCCGCTGGAGGAGATCGTGGCCGAGCTGGACCAGGCGGCGCCGGACGAGGAGGTGGACATCTTCGGCGGCGAGCCCACTATAGACCCGGTGTTCTGGGAGGTGCTGCGCGAGGCCTTGAAAACCGGCCGCCGCGTCAGCCTGGCCTCCAATGTACGGCTGTTCTCCCACCGCCCGTCGGCGGAGCGGCTGGCGGCCATGGCCGACGGCCGGCTGGAGGTGCGCACCAGCCTGATGGGCCACAGCGCGGAATTGCACGACAAGCTCAACGGCGTGCGGGAGGGCGCGTTCCGGCAAACCCTGCAAGGCATCCGCCGCCTCAGCGAACTGGGCTTCGACATCCAGACCAATATCGTGATCCTGGCGGAAAACGTGGAACACCTGCTCGCCACCGGCGTGACCGCGGTGGAGGCCGGCTCGTCGCGCCTCAAGTTCAGCGGCACCGTGCGCACCGGCAAATTCATCGACTCCATCGCCGATCCGGCGCTGGTGCGCGAACGGCTGCGCACCATCGTGCCGCTGTTCCGCGCGCTGGGCGTGCCGGTGACGCTGGAGAAACTGGCGCCCTGTCTGATACCGGATTTCCTCGATCTCTTGATCCGGGATTCCGATCCGGCGGTGGACACCCATCCCTGGTACGAGAAAACCCGCGCCTGCCGCGCCTGCCGGCTGGCCGACGCCTGTCCGGGCGCCGAGCGCGGCGCGCTGATCCGCCACGGCCGGGACTGGGTGCGGCCCCTGGCCGAGATCCCGGCGGAATTGATAGACGAGGTGCGCGTCGCCGCGCTGGAGCGTTATCAGCCGCGGCGCGACAAGCCCTTCTTGCGCGTGCTGTTCGATCACCAGGACCTGTCCTCGCTGGGCGTCATCGCCAGTTTCTCGCGCCAGCATCCGCAACTTTATCTGATCGCCTGAACCCGCCACCCGTTTGCGAGGCCCGCCATGAACCACGTCGTCACCCCGATCCGCCCGATTGAAGCGCGCGCGCCGCGCGCCGCGCCCGCCCAGCCGGACCGGGCCGGCATGGAGGACATCTTCGCCGATTTCCGGCTGCGCGACCGCTGGAAGCCCAATTACCGCGCCCGGGACGTGGGCGACGGCGTCTTCCTGTCCAGCGACCAGGGCAGCTGGGCGCTGTTGAGCCGGGAGGAGTACCGCGCGCTGCGCAGCATCGCCCTGCCCGCGGCGCTGCACGATCTGCTGGAAGAGCGCGGCCTGATCCTCACCGCGCGCAACGCCGGCAGCGTGATGCGGGCCTATGAAGACTGGTCCGCCAATTATTTTCCCGGCACCGCCTTGCACATCATCGGCATGACGCGGCGCTGCAATCTGCGCTGCGCCTACTGTCACGCCGCCGTGGTGCGCGACAGCTCGGACCCGGCCCGCTACGACCTGGACGAAGCCACCGCCCGCGCCATCGTCGACTTCGCCTACCAATCGCCGTCCTCGCGCATCCATTTCGAATTCCAGGGCGGCGAAGCCACGCTCAACTTCGGCGCGGTGCGCTATCTGCACGCCTACGCGATGATCAAGAATCTGGCGCACAAGCGCGCCTTGTCCTTCTCCATCGTCAGCAACGGCGTGGAACTGCCGGACGAGGTGCTGGACTATCTGGCGACCAGCCGCATCAACATCACCACCTCCATCGAGTTCGACGCCGCCGAACACCCGTCGCTGCGCGTGGATTGGGAAGGCCGCGGCCATTGGGACGATATCCGCCGCAACCGCGCCCGCATGCGCGAACGCGGCCTGGACGTGCCCTCGCTGATCGTGGTGGGGCGCAACAATCTGCACAAGCTGCGTGAATACGTCGATTTCGCGGTGGCGGAAGGACAGTCCTCCATCTTTTTCTCCCCAGTGCAGAAAATGGGTTTCGCCAAGGGGAAGTGGGACAGCGTGGGCATGGGGATGGACGAGTTCTTCGACGCCTGGCGCGACGCGCTGGACTACATCTTTTCGCTGTGGGACCAGGGCATCCTGCTGGAAGAACGCTATTTTTCGCTGGCGCTGGAAAAGCTGTTCAACAACCGCGACGTCAAATACGTGGACTTCCGCAACCCCAGCGGCATGGTGCTGGGCAATCTGGCCTACGATCATCTGGGCAATGTCTACGGCTGCGACGAAGGCCGCGGCCACGCCGATTTCCGCATCGGCAATGTGCACACCGACAGCTACGCCGACGCGGTCACCTCCGACAAGGCGCGCCAGCTGGTGTCCTACTCGCTGCGCGAGCACGACGCCTGCCAGGTGTGCGCCTACCGGCCTTATTGCGGCGTGTCCCCCATCGTCAGCAAGGGCGAGACCCACTCGCTGGACCCGCAGCCCTTGACCAGCTCCTGCTGTCAGCGCACCCGGCATCTGTTCGACTTCGTGGTGAAGCTGATGCGCGAACGGCCGCAGCGCATCGACCAGGCGCTGACCATCATCCGGATGAGCACCCAATGAGCGCCCGAGACCGGATCGCCGGCGAACTGCAAGCCGGCGGAGAAGGCGCCCGCATCGCGGTGGAGGCGCTGGCGGTGCTGGCCGGCCTCAAGCCGCTGGCGCGCTTCACCGCCGGCCGCGACAGCGCCGCGCGGCTGTGCGCGCTGCTGGACGCCTGCGGCCTGCGCCACGGCCGATACGTGCCGCCGCCGGACGACTGGGGCTACCGCCACGCCACCGCGGAGGAACGCGCCGCCTTCAGCCGCAACGACGCGCGCGTCTATTACGCGCTGGACGCGGAGGCCCTGGAGCGGGGGCTGGACGCCCAGCGGCGGCAAGACAATGTGGCGCTGGGGCGGGCGCTGGGCTACCCGGCCTGCTGCATCGCCGCCAACGAATACTTCGGCGCCGCGCCGATGACGGATCTGCTGCGGGTGGCGCGCACTCCGGGCGGGCGCGACTGGCGGCTCAATGTCTTCCTGACCGAGATGGAAGTGGGCCGCGGTTCGCCGTACTACCTGATTTCCCACTTTCCCTGCCACTTGGGCTGCCGCGCCAGCGTCGACTACGCCGCGGCGCTGCTGGAGGTCCTGCGCGACGCCGCCCCGGCCTTCGCCGCGCAACTGGAGCGCCTGCTGCCGCTGCCGCTGCTGCTGCGCGACGAGGAAGAGCCGCCGGAGGCGCGGCGTTACGGCAATTTCGGCGCCCAGCTCTACGGCGGCGCCGTGGGCGACGCGGTGTTTTATCAGGGCTGGCGGCCGCTGCGTTCCAGCGACCGTCTGCCGGAGGCCCGGCTGGATCAGGGCGATTGCATTGCATGGCAGGAGGAGGACTTATGCGTGCTCAGCGCGCGGAACGGGCGCGAAGTGGCGAGACTGCCCACGGAACGCTGGCATCTGGTGGCGTTTCAATAAGGGCGTCCGCCTCGCCCGAACGCTTGCGCGCCGCCTTGCCGCAGCTGACCCAGGCGGCGCGGGTGGACCTGGCGCTGACCCTGGCCGGCGCCAAGCCGCTGGCGCGGGTGTCCTGCGCCTACCGCGAGGCGGAGTCGGTGATCGGCGCGCTGCGGGGGCTGGGCTTGCACGCCCGGCGCTGGGAGCGGGCCTTGCGGCCGGCGGTGGCGGACGCCGACGACTACGTGGTGTCCGCCGTGGCCAGCGACGAGACGGCCGCGCCGGACGCGCGCGCCTTCGTCTTCGCCGCCCGCGACGGCGAACTGGCGGAGCTGGCCGCGCGCTTCACCGACAACGACGTCATCGCCGGCCGCCTGCTGGGCTATCCGGATTGCTGCGTGCAAGCCTATCTGGCGCATCGCGATCATCATCACGCCCGCCTGGAGCCGGCTTTCGCCGGCGACGGCGGCGCGCAGCCCTACTGGACCAACACCATGCTGGACGTGTTCGGCTGGCATCTGCTCAGCCACTTTCCCTGCCGCGCCGACTGCGCGGCCAGCCGCGCCCAGGCGATGCGGCATTGGGAGGCGCTGTGCCGGCTCGACCCCGGCTTCGGCCTGGCGACGGCGCGCCATCTGCGCAGCCTGGTGCTGCGCCATCCGCGGCTGGGGCTGGTTTACGGCCAGCCGCTGGCGGACGGCGGCTTGCGGCTGCTGGGCGGCTCCGCCGCCTTCCGCGCCGCGCTGGGCGGCGCCGAGCGGGTGAGCCGCCGGCCCGGCGGGCTGGCTGCCGGCGATTTTGCCGTGAGCGGCCTGGAAGCTTTCGACTTCACCGCGGGCAGCGACGATGTCCACCCCGTTTGACGATCTCGCCGCCAGCGCCGCCTGCCCGGGCGATCCGGACGGGCTGGCGCTGCTGGAAAGCTGCGCGGCCCGGGCCTGGCGGCAAAGCCTGAGCGTTTTCCTCGAGCGCGTCGCGCCGGCCATCGCCTTGCCCGGCGGCGCGGCGCGGGCGCTGCGCGAGCTGGCAGAAGCGGAGCCGGATTTCGAACGGCTATGGCACCCGGCGCTGGGCGCGCTGGCCCAGGCCGAGCGCCAGCCTCGCGCCGGCTTTCTGTTGGCCTGCGCCCTGGAAATCGCCTGGCACGCCCACCTGAGCGGGATCGCCGGCGAATGGCGCGCGCGCTGGAGCCCGCCGCGCACCCTGGCGCTGCCGGATCGGATCGCCGACGTCCGCGCGCTCAGCGTTGTCGCGGACGGGCGGACGCTGACGCTGAAGGCCGCCGGCGCGGACGGTTCGCGGCTGGCGCTGAGCGCCGCGGCGGCGCCATGGGGCGGGGCGGGCAGAAGCCCCGTTCTGGCCGCCTATCCGGTGCGCACCCCGGACGATCGCGAGCAGGCCGCCGGCGAGCCGGACGCGGCGGCCGGCCGGGCGCTGGCCGCCGGGCTGGCCTTGATCGAGCAGGGCGCGCCGGCCTACGGTCCCTGGGTGCGCCGCCTGGTGCGCCAGGTCCGGCCGCTGAGGCAAAGCGGCAGCCTGGTGTCCAGCTGGAGCAGCCTGCACTATCCGGGGCTGGTGTCGATGACGCTGTTCGCCTCGCCGCTGGACATGGCGGAAACCCTGGTTCACGAAGCCAGCCATCAGCACTTCCACTTGCTGGACCGGTTGTTCCCCTTGAGCGAGCGCGGGGCGGAAGAATGGCTGTATTCCCCGGTCAAGCGCTGTCGGCGTCCGGCCCTCATGCTGTTGCTGGCCTACCACGCCTTCGGCAATGTGGCGCTGTTTTTCGACGCCTTGCGGCGCAACGGCCGCTTGGCGGACGCCGACTGGCGTCATCACATGGCGGACTTGCGCGACTGGCTGCCGCGCATGGCCGCGGAACTGGAGCGGGCGCGCAGTCTGAGCCCGGCAGGGCGGCACTTCCTGGACGCCTTGCAGTTGCCATTGCGGCCGCTGCTGAAGCCGGCGGCGAGCCCGATCGAGGAGATCGCGCGATGACCCCTGAAATCGCCCGCGCTTATTCCAGCCCCTTCGAAGCCTTCGACGAGGACTGGCACGCCGGCTGGACGCGGCAGCTGCGCGGCCGGCAGTTGAACGCCTTTCTCGAGCATTGGCGGCCCTTGCTGCAGCGCCACGCGCCCGGCATCGCCCCGGCCTTGTCGGAGATGGCCGCCGCCATGCTGTCCGCGGGCGACGCCGACGCGGCCGAGACCGCGCGGCTGACCGAGCTGGCCGCGCATCCGTTTTGCAATCTGCAAGCGCTGCGAGACGAAGAGGCCCGTCAGCCGGACCTGTTGCTGTCGCGCGCCCTGCAATGCGCGCTGCACTGGACCGCGCACCGGCCCGGCCGCGAATTCCACCTGCGGCTGTCCCGGCCGCTGGCGCTGGGCTTCGCCGGCTACGCGCTGCCGGCCGCCGTCGCCTACCGCGTCAGCGGCGACGCGCAAAGGCTGGAAATCCGGCTGGACACCGCCGCGCACACGCAGCGCGGCTGCGCTTTCGAGCGCGAGGGCGAGAGCTGGCGCAGCGTGACGGGACCGGCGCGCAAACTGCCGGCCGTCGCCCTGGGAGAGGCGGGGCCGGACATCGTGCTGCGGCCCTTGCCGCGCAGCCTGCTGAACCCGGACCCGGAGGTCGTCCCGGCCGGCCCGGGCTGCGCCGCCACCTTGAACCGGGCGATGACGCTGATCGCCTGTTATTCCCCGGCCTACCACCGCTGGATCGCCCGTCTGCTGCGCGTGGTGTCCCCGCTGCGGCTGGAACCGGGCAAGTTCAACAGCGAAAGCTATTCCATGCTCAACGGCGCGCTGTACATGACCATCCATCCGGACCCCTTGCGCTGCGCCGAAACCCTGGTGCATGAGGTCAGCCACGATTATCTGCACCAGCTCGCCGCCATGGGCGCGCTGAGCGATCCCTCGCTGGGCGAAACCTTCCATTCCCCGGCGCGCGGCGCGCAGCGGCCGACGCTGGGCATCCTCAAGGCCCACCACGCCTTCGTCAACGTGCTGATTTTCTACTACCGGCTGATCATGGCCGGCGTCGCGGTGCACAGCGAGCTGGCGCGCAATGTGTCGGAGCTGGAAGACTGGCGCGCCCAGATGGAAGAATCTCTGGCCCGGGCGCGGGCGCTGACCGCGCTGGGACAGGCTTTGTGGCGGCCGCTGGCGCTGAGGGCGGACCAGTTCCGCGCCTTGGCCGGCCGCGACGCCGCGGCACATTGCGCATAGGGGGCGATCATGTTGGAAAACGTGCTGTTCTTCGAGCAACCGTACCGCCACTTCCTCTGCTTCGACACCTTCGACGAGACGGTGGCCCAACAGGCGGACGCGGTGCTCAGAGGCCCGCTGCCCTGGGAGGAGCGGGTGGGGGATTTCTTCGTTACCTACCGGCTGGATCTGCGCCGGCTCTATCAGCTGCGGCCGGACGCGCCGGCCTTTGTGCGCGAGGAGTTCCTGGACGCCTTGCGCGAGCAGATGCAAATCCTGTTCGAGGTGCCGCTGTCCGCGGACGACATTCAGGTGCTGGGGCACCGCATGGTGCCGGGCCAGCGCATCGGCGTGCATAACGACAATCCCGGCCTGGGCTACGAAGGCTACCGCGTGGTGGTGCAATTCACCCGCGACCACCGGCCGGAAGACGGCGGCTTGCTCAATATCCACGCCGGCGACGAGCCGGAGGCCGTCTACCAGAGCATCCGGCCCTATCCCAATATGGCCTTCGGCTTTGAGATGAGCGCGCATTCCTACCACTCGGTGTCGGCGCTGACGCGACAGCCGCGCGACGCGCTGATCTTCAATTTCTGGCACCAGGGGAACACCCCGGCGGTGGAGCGCCGGGTGCGGCAAACCCTGGCGCAGCTGTTTCCGGACGCGGCGCTGGCCGCATCCGATCCCGGCGAGCGCGGCCTGCACCGCGACGGCGACGTTTCGGATGCGCCCGATTGGCCGGCGCCGAGCGCGGCGCAAGCGCTGTTGGCGGAGTGGGGGCTGGGCGGCGCGGCGCAGGCGGCCGGCCTGCTGCTGACCGCCGCCCGTTCCGGCGGGCCGGAACCCGTCCGCGCGCCGGAAGTGAGCGCGGCCCTGGCGCGGCTGGGATTCGCGCCCGGCGCGCCGCTGCCGGCCAGCGAGGCCATACACGCCGCCGCCCAGGTCAACGTGGGCTTGAGCACCGATCCGGACACCCTGCGCGCCGCGCTGGTGCTGGCGGTGTGGGTGGCCAGCGCGCCCAGCCGCATGTTCACCCATGAGCATTGGCGCCGCTGCGCCGCCCAGGTTCGTCCCTGGGCGCACCGCTTGCCGATACGCGTGATGCACCTGGCCGAGACGCTGTTCCCGGAATGGCCTCAGACCGGCGCGGGGTAGGAGGGCCCGGCCGACGCGCCGAGCGCGGGCTCAGGCCTTGACGGCCGCCGTCCAAAGCGGGGCCATGGCGACGCGCACCGAGGCCAAGAGCCGCTCGCGCGGCACGCCGTCGCGCGCCTGCACCGAGATGCCGTGCAATTGCGCGGCGTAGAAATCGCCCAGAGCGTCCGCATCGGCGTCCGGCCGCAGCTGGCCGTCGGCCACGCCGCGCCGCAGCCGCTCCATCACCGATTGGGTGCGCTCTTGGCGCTGCGCGCGCAGCCATTCTTGCACGCCGTCGTTCTGTTCCGAGCAATTGGTGGCCGCCGACACCACCATGCAGCCCTGCGGCGCGTCATGCCGGGTGTAGAGCATGACCGCGTCGCGCAGCATCCGCTCGATGGCGGCGGCCACATCGCTCTCCTGGCGCAGCGCCAGATCGGCGAAGCCGCCGTCCCCGGCGGCGTAGCGCGCCACCGCCTCGCGGAACAAGCCCTCCTTGCTGCCGAAGGCCGCGTAGATCCGCGCCGAGGCGATGCCCAGCGCCGCAACCAGATCCGACATCGACGTGCCCTCGTAGCCGCGC
This sequence comes from Chromobacterium sp. Panama, assembly GCF_003052555.1. Classification (NCBI taxonomy): domain Bacteria; kingdom Pseudomonadati; phylum Pseudomonadota; class Betaproteobacteria; order Neisseriales; family Chromobacteriaceae; genus Chromobacterium; species Chromobacterium sp. Panama. The sequence goes on along the minus strand of NZ_QARX01000001.1, from coordinate 1,165,401 downwards.
CGCCAAAAGGCCAGCATCGCCTGTTGCAACGCCTGTTCCCGGTCAAACTCCCTAGGCCTGCCCGCCATCTTTCCGCCTCGCTCGATTGTTCTTGGGCGGAATTTTATCGCGCTCCGCCGTTGACGTGTAGCCTTGGCGTCGCCTATTATTTGTCGATCGACAAACAATTAAGGGCGACACATGAAAACACTCAAGGGACCCAGCCTGCACCTGGCTCAATTCGGCGCGGATCAAGCCCCGTTCAACAGCCTGGACGGCATCGCCGGCTGGGCGGCGCGCACCGGCTTCAAGGCCTTGCAGATTCCGGCCTGGGACAGCCGCTTCATCGATGTGGAGCGGGCCGCCGTCAGCCAGGACTATTGCGATGAAATCACCGGCACGCTGGCCGCGCACGGTTTGGAGATCAGCGAGCTGAGCACGCATATCTTCGGGCAACTGGTCGCCGTGCACCCGGCCTACGACGCGATGTGCGACAACTTCGCGCCGCCGGGCCTGCGCGGCAAGCCGGCGGAGCGCGCCGCCTGGGCGTTGGAGCGTCTGCGGATGGCGGCCCAGGCCTCGCGGCGGCTGGGCCTGAGCGAGATGGGCACGTTTTCCGGCTCCTTCGTCTGGCCGTATCTGTTCCCGTTTCCGCAACGGCCGGAAGGGCTGATTGAAACCGCCTTCGAAGAACTGGCGCGGCGCTGGCGGCCGATTCTCGACGTCTGCGACGAACACGGCGTCAATCTGTGCTACGAAATCCACCCCAGCGAAGACCTGCACGACGGCGCCAGCTTCGAACGCTTTTACGAGCTGGTGGACCGGCACGCGCGCTGCAAGATGCTGTTCGACCCCAGCCACCTGGTGTTGCAGCAACTGGATTACCTCGCCTTCCTGGACATCTATCACGAGCACATCCGCATGTTCCATGTGAAGGACGCCGAATTCCGGCCCAACGGCCGGCAAGGCATTTACGGCGGCTACAGCGGCTGGATGGAGCGCGCCGGACGCTTCCGTTCCCTGGGCGACGGCCAGGTGGACTTCAAGGCGATCTTCTCCAAGCTGGCGCAATACGACTACGCAGGCTGGGCCACGCTGGAGTGGGAGTGCTGCCTCAAGAACCAGGAGGACGGCGCGCGCGAAGGCGTCGACTTCATCAACCGCCACATCATCCACGTGACCGAGCGCGTATTCGACGACTTCGCCGGCGCCGCGGTCGATCAGCAGCAGATCCGCGCGATGCTGGGCATCGCCTGACTTCCCATTCACCTTTTCAGCGAGACTACAGATGTCGGCACTTCCCCTTATCGACACCGAACCCGATTTCATTCACGACTACGTGCGGCTGGACGGCCAGCGCGTCCATGTGGTCACCGCCGGTGCTGGCCAGCCGGTGCTGCTGATCCCCGGCTGGCCGCAAACCTGGTTCGCCTGGCGTCATGTGATGCGCGCCTTGGCCGCGCGCGGCTTCCTGGCCATCGCCGTGGATCCGCCGGGCACCGGCTTGTCCAGCCGGCCGGACAGCGGCTACGACACCGGCGCCGTCGCCGCGACATTGCGCCAGGTGATGAGCCGGCTGGGCCATGAGCGTTACCAGGTGGTGGGCCACGATGTGGGCATGTGGCTGGCTTACGCGCTGGCCAGCGACCACCCCGGCGTGGTCAGCCGGCTGGCGCTGACCGAGGCGGTGATACCCGGGCTGGCGCCGGCGCCGTCGATTTTCGCGCCGCCGGAAGAAAACATCTTCCTGTGGCATTTCATGTTCAACCAGCTGGCCGACTTGCCGGAAACGCTGATTGCCGGGCGCGAGCGCGCCTACCTGGACTTCATGTTCCAGCGCTGGTCATGGCGGCGTAACCGGGTGGCGGCGGAGGTGTATATCGACGCCTACTCCTCGCCGGGCGGCCTGCGCGGCGGCTTCGCCTATTACCGGGCCATTCCCGAAACCATCCGTCAGAACCAGCGGCGCGCGCAAAGCAAGCTGGGCATGCCGGTGCTCGCCATCGGCGCCGAACACGCCACCGGCAAGGCCCCGCTGGACACCATGCGCGGCCGGGCCGACGATTTGCGCGGCGTGGTCATCCCTGACTGCGGCCACTTCATCATGGAGGAGGCCGCCGAGGAGTTCATCGCCGAACTGCTGCCCTTCCTGGAAAGCGAGGACTGAGATGCCCTTGGATAGCAAGATCCAGCAGTGGCTGGAACAGGCGGAGGCGGGCGAGGCCGGCGCGCCCGCGGACATGGCGCGGCTGCGCGCCGACACCGACGCCGGGCTGCGCCAACAGCAGGGCCCGCTGGAAGACGTGGCGCGGGTGGAGGCGTTCCAAGTGAAGGCGCGGGACGGTTACCCGCTGCGCGTGATCGGCTATTGGCCCGAGGCCCGCGCGGCGGCGCAGCCGGCGCTGGTCTTCGCCCACGGCGGCGGCTGGTGCCTGGGCTCGGCCGAGGTCTACGACAACCCCTGCCGCGCGCTGGCCCAGGCCACCGGCTGCGTGGTCTTGTCCGTCGATTATCGGCTGGCGCCCGAGCACCGCTATCCGGTGCCGCTGCACGATGTGTACGACGCCCTGTGCTGGGCGTTTGAACACGCGCAAGCGCTCGGCCTGGACCCCAAGCGGCTGGGCGTGGCCGGAGACAGCGCCGGCGGCAACCTCGCCGCCGCGGCCTGCCTGCTGGCGCGCGATCACGGCGGCCCGTCCATCGCCCATCAACTGCTGATCTACCCGGCCTTGAACCACAAGATGGACAGCGCCTCCTACCAGGCTTACGGCGATGGCTATTATCTGACGCGCGAGCTGATGCGCTTCTGCTACGCCAGCTATCTGTCCGCGGAGGCGGAGGGGGCGTCGCCCTATGTCTCGCCGCTGCTGGCGACCCGCCTGGATGGCCTGCCGAGCGCGACCATCCTGACCGCCGAGTTCGATCCCTTGCGCAGCGAGGCGGAGGACTACGCCGCGCGGCTGAACGCGGCAGGCGTCAAGGCGACGCTGCGGCAGCTGGACGGCATGGTCCATGGCTGCATCCACATGCTGGGGCTGACGCCGGCCGCCGGCGCGCTGTTCGACATCGCCGGCGGCGAGGTGAGGGCGGCGCTGGATATGGATGGGTGACTTCGTTTTGATGTACTAGGCACCAAGGAGCACTGAGCGCTCCTTGGCGTCTATACCAGGCGGTTGATGCGGTTCAATAAGCTGTGCAAGTCTGCCGCACTTCGGAATGTCTGTTAAGACTCGCTAACAAAACCTCGCAGAAAACCTGAGCCAAGGCGCGCCGACGCAGGCAGTACTTGAGTACGACAAGGAGGCGCAACGCAGGATCAGGGGTTTTGTTAGCGGGTCTTAGAGCGGCCAACAACAATCAGTTCTACGTCTGAGGTGACGGGAGTCGAGGCACCGGGATGCTCATAAATACTGTTCTAGGCCAATCTAATCGGAAAAATCTTCTCGATACTGGTTAAGCGCTTCTTGTAATTGAGTATTCATTTTATGCTTCTTGGCTAGTTTTTTAAATTTCAGCTTTGCCATGCCGCCCATCCGTGGACCCGTGTGGTTTCTTCTGACTTTTCCAGGCAGCCTAACAAAGCTGCTCCGTGCTTACCTTGTAAGCTGCATTGAAAAGTCACAGCGATCTTGCATTTGATAAATCACTGTTTCACCGTGATAGTCTGCACGGGATTTATATACTTCTTTCCCGCACGCCAACAACTTGTATCCAGCCCCGCTAGACGGCTTGCCGCTTCTTGAAACCAAGGTGAAGTTGCCCCGATAGTTCCCGCTGCCCACAACTTCTACAAAGCGCACGGCATTCACATTAATATCAAAAGGGGGTGATACAAATTGGCTTCTTCCTTGGCCATCCGTCCGTCCCCGCAAAGAAATCGCAGGAGCTTCGCCGTTGGACTTCGGGTCATGGACCTGAAGTAAATAAGGAGTATTCTTGAGCACTCTTCCCGTTTCAGGGCTATGCAGCACAAAATAGCAACCTTTATTTATGCCTTGTTCGCCTTGTCCCACTTTATTTGCTGGCGATGAATGGCATTGATAGGTCGCTTTCATCGCGGCGCGAATCGTCTCAGGCTCAAGTGGCCTATTGACAGCACAACCCGTTGCCATTAACACAGCAGGCAATACTCCAAAATAGGTAACAATCTTAGAAATATTAATCATAGAGGAATTGCCCTTGCTAATTGCAGTGTCGAAAATTAATAAATTGAACTGCGGCCTCGCATAAAGCCAGAGACTATTTTTGGCGGTGAATGTTGACGCGGATTGACCGATGTTGTCACCCGTTACACCACTTAAATTTATTGAGCTACCGGGCGAGCTCGGATGGACTTAATCACGCTTTCATAGAGACGCTGCATTTGTGCTGCACTTAAAGATGACTCCCCGGTAACACCGGCTACGCCTTCACCAGAGGTAAGCTGTATCGAGACTTTTGGATTGAGGGGGTTATCAAAACCACCCTGTGCCTCCCACATAAAATTATGTGCAACACCCATGCCATTGTCAGAGGGGAACTCATTTAGAGATTCCTCACCTTGCATTCCATTTACCGTTCTAGCTCCCTTTCTGATTGCCTTTATCTTGCCAGGAAATCTCTCATCCAGTTTTGCTGCCTTTTGCCTTTCCAGCAAGGATGGCTCTGGCTTTGATAGTGTGAAGCTGTCTATGCTGAACCAAACATCCGGATTATTCTTCAAGGCGAAAGTGATTGAAGCCATTTCAAACTGTGGCGATTTTCCATTGTTGAGGATAAAGCCATTTTCAATGCAGAACCCTGGCTCTTTCGGAATGTCACGATCCGAGCGATAGCGTACATTTTTTAAGTAATCGGCAAATAAACTAACAGTACGATCAATTCCCTTATCACTATAGGATGTGCCCGAAGTAATAAATGCGTACCCTCTATCCCACTTGAATGTGTCTATGCTATACATAGGATCCTTAAAAGCCTCCTTGTAGCCAAGTAAGATCACTCCGCTTCCATTATTTATTTCCTTGCTAAGCTCGTAATACGGAAATGCCTTTTTTTTCAAATCTCCCATCTTCTTGTCAATTTTAGCTTTCAATGATGGATTACTTGTTTTAACCGTTTGAATGGTGTCATTCATGTACTTGCTAAGCTGTCCATCCAGTTCAGCCTCATACGGAATGTCAACCAAGTATCTGCCAAAGCAATAGGTTCTCATTTTGTCAAAAATCGTACTCTCCGCAGCATAAAGAGCAGGGCTGGTCATCAATAAGGCAAGCAATAAAGCAAGTCGACTCATAGTGGCAGTCCTTTAGTGCGCCTTGGGGGGGCGATTTTGGCAATGCGATAGACTGTAGCTTGAATTACATATCAATTCTTGTAACTCAAGCGCAATAGCCACTTTTCAACGAACCGAATAGTCTAATTCATTGCTTCTCTTAAATTTATTGGGCTGTCGGACGAACTCGGATGGAATTAATAACGCTTTCATAGAGACGCTGCATTTGTGCTGCATTTAAAGATGACTCCCCCGTAACACCAGCTATGCCTTCACCAGAGGTAAGCTGTATGGAGACTTTTGGATTGAGGGGATTGTCAAATCCCCCCTGAGCTTCCCACATAAAACTATGTGCAACACCCATGCCGTTGTCAGAGGGGAACTCATTTAGAGATTCCTCGCCCTGCATTCCGTTTACCGTTCTAGCACCCTTCTTGATTGCCTTTATCTTGCCAGGAAATTTCTCATCTAATTTCGCGGCCTTTTGCCTTTCCAGCAAGGAGGGGCCCGGCTTTGACAGCGTGAAGCTGTCTATGCTGAACCAAACATCCGAATTATTTTTCAAGGCGAAAGTGATTGAAGCCATTTCAAACTGTGGCGTTTCTCCATTATTGGCAATAAAGCCATTCTCAATGCAAAATCCCGCCTCTCTCGGAGCCTCACGCTCTGAGCGATAACGAATACTCTGCAGATAATCATCGAATCTCTCTAATATTGAATTGATTTTTCCGGGGCTATAAGGTGACTTTGAAGTGGAAAAAACCCACCCCTTATCTAACTTAAATGAGTCAATGCTGTACATCGGACTACCAAATGCCACCTGATACCCGACAAGAAGATGCGAATTCTTACTCGGCACAATTTCTTTATTGAATTCAAAGTAATCTGAACTACTACTACCCTTTTTCAGCTCGGCAAGGCGTTTTTCAATCTTCTGCTTTAACAACCCTTCGCCTCCCCGTTCTGACTTGATAGAGGCCCCTTGGTAATTATTTCCTTGTCCTTTAAATTCGGCTTCATTTGGAATGTCAACTAAGTATCGACCAAAGCAGTAGGTTCTCATTTTTTCAAACATCTTATTCTCCGCAGCATAAAGAGCAGGGCTGGTCATCAATAGGGTAAGTAATAAAGCAAGTCGATTCATCGTGACAGTCCTTTAGTATGCCTTGGGCGGAGGGGCTTGTTGAACGATTTTGGCAATGCCATAGATTGTAGCTTGAATCGCATATTGATTCTTGTAGCTCATTTGATGGTCGAACCCCGATATGCAGAATACTGCTTTGGGTGTTGGTTGCAACTGGGCCAACACTTTCCCTGAGTCTAGAGGAACTGTGCCATCCCCTCCCTGGTCACGCTCATTGCTTAATTTGAATTTAACTCTTGGCGAGTCTTCATCTTGATAAAGTGGAACGGTGCTTTTCCCGGTCATAGTCCGCTGACTATCCTTTTGATAGATTAATGGCATGACATCATTCCCTGGAATGCGACTTGAAGCCTGCCAATGAATATGGCCAAAAGTACGGAATTTCTTTTCGTCAATGCCATAGTAGCCGTAGGTCTGTGGGTGGGCATAAAGGCCGAGCATGTCGTGTAGGCCTTTCGCTTTTCTTAAAGCCTTCCTATGCTCTTCAAGCGGAGTGCTAGCTGTTGAGAGTTTATTGGCGGGATCAATCAACTCAGGATCAAGCATCCCCCACCAACACTCATCCGTGGTCTTGCTGTAAATTTCCTCATAGGGATCAGCCTGCGGCAAGCTAAAAATCACATCGCTACCGCCTTTCTTAACAACTTTCAGCCAGCCCGGTGAGTAGTGCTTGGTCGGCAACAATTCCAACGGTCCCGGCGAACATGCCAGAGTCGGCGTAATGTCCCCAGCATTCCAGCCAATGATCGCTGCCACGGCGGCGCCTTCGATATCTAAAAAGCCGCCTACCTCAGTCCCGGCGCGGAAACGGCGATAGACCACTGGCGCGCCTGCTACCGGCTGCACACCATGCACCACCCCCAATATCTTGTCAGGAGCCATCTGAGCGGCCCTACGCCCGACCAAGCCGCCCATGGAATGCGTGACCAAAATAACTTTGCCATCACAATCGAAATAGTTGGTATTTTTGTAATGCTCAATAATTTTATCAATCTTCTCGATCAGGGATTGCGCGGACTCTTCATTGCTTTGCAGCCAATTGTAACCATGCGCCCATACCGGATAGTAATAATCATCCAACCGCAACACTTCATCTTGGCTGAATCCTGGCGGGGTCAAATTCCAAGCCTTTACCGCCTCCGCTGCGGCCTTGGCGTAGTCGGGTTTCTTTTCTGAGCGAGGAGCCGTTTGCTTGCCGCCGTTGAGATGGGCGAGTAGACCGATTTCCGGCAACAGAAAATTACCGCGCTCCTCAGGATGGCCCGGATTGCTGTATTGGTCATTGAGGATGACTTCCAAGCGCTGCAAAATGAAGTGGTAACTATCGGCATGCAATGCGCCCCAGCCACGCCGCCTTGCCTCTTCGGCACTGACCCAATGCAAATTCTCCGGAACTTGGCAAGGGCCATCCGGGTTAACTTCGGTACTATTAGGGTCAAATAAAATTTGACGCTCTTCAGGTAATTGATTAGCTCCGTTAATAGCCGCTCCTATCCCGCCTAGCTTCCCGTTTGGTGGAGCCCATGCTTGAATTTGCTTCTTATCCTTTAATCGTAAATTCGTTCCCATAATCCCCGGCACAAAAATCACCGGAATCACGGTATGCGGCGGTTTTACGCATAAGGCGCATTGTTTGAAGCTATCCGGGCTTTTGACGGATTCAAAATACGGGTTGCCCTTCTTGTCGAATTGCAAGGATACGCGGCGGGTTGCGGTGCTTAATACGTCGGCCATCATCCGTTCCGTTTCAGATGCATTTTCAGTTGATCAATGACCTTGCCGGTCAGCGTAGAGGTTGCGCCGCTGCCATCCGTGCTGCCAGAGCCTTCCAGCTTGTTCTGACCATTGCGGACTTCATGCTGTATCTGGGATTGCGCCTTGCCGGAGCGGCCTGCTATGCCAAACTGTTCATTCGTTTGAATGGCGCTTTGCGGCAGGTTGAGCATTTGCGGGCTGACATTGGCCGGCCCCGTCATGGCGTGGTTGGCGGCATGCTGGGTATGCGTGGCCGATGTCTTCGTGGTGATCCCGCCCCCATACTCCGCGCCGGCATTCTGTGCGGTGATATTGACCTGAGGCCCTTCAATGCTGACCGCCTTCAAGCCCACCAGACGTAAGCGCTTGGCGGCGATAATTTCAATGTCGTCATCCTGCGCTTGGATGCGAATCGCGCCAGAGGCGGAGATGAGCTTCATGCCCAACTGCATCACGAAGATGGACAGGGACTGTCCCACGCGCATGCGCAGATGCTGGCCTATGCTCTGGTTACTGTCCTTGGCGGCAATCAAGTCGTGCGTGCTGCCCGTCGCCATCGAGATGTTCGATTCGCTGGCCAGGGCAATGCCTTCCGGTGCGCCGAGGGCCAGAATGGCTTTGTGCCCACTCTTGGCTTCCTTGGCGGTATTGCTGCCACCTTCCCATTGTTTGACGTCTTGCGCCAGTTGCTCTTGCGGTTTGGTGTCGGTTTCATCCGCATGATGAACCTCGGCCTGCTTGGCGAGAGACTTCGCAATGGACAGCGCCATCTCCAACTGGCCGATCAACTCTTGTCGGTCCAGCTGGTTGCCGCCAGCGCCTGTACGGCCATAGGCGCTGACCAGAACCCCTTGAGCGGCCCGGATCGCGCCTGACAAATCCGTTCGCAACTCAAAGCCGTTGCCGCGTGGCTCCGCTTTTCCGTCTTTGCGGGGATGCGTCAAAAAGCCCTGGTTCAATTGGGTCTTACCCGGCTCGCTCGACAGCTTGGCGCGGACTTCACCGGACGTATCATCAAACAGCAGCTCACTGTAGCCACCACCTTGATGCTCTTTGGACTTGATGCCGGAGAGGGTCTTGTTCGCCGGCAAAGCCCCTGCGCCGCTAAAGTCCGGCGAGGCGTGGCTGCCGTTATAGAG
>NZ_QARX01000001.1:1112393-1156033 GCF_003052555.1 Chromobacterium sp. Panama | reverse complement strand
GAAAAACCTCAACAAAAGCGGACCTCACAGGGCAAACCATTGATGCGACAAGCAATATCCGAAAAGGGTATTTGCCAGCACCCCCCCTACCCCGCCGAAGCATGAAAAACGGGCCGGCGAAGCGCCGGCCCGTCATGGCTTGCTATACCTATTTATATAGAAGCGCTCCGGAGAGGTCAGTCCTCGCTACGGCGCTTGCTATTACTCCTGCGCGCCGCCGGCCTGCGTTGACGCGAGGCGGGAGACGCCTCTCCCACCGGCGACTTGCCGGCAAGCGATTGACCCGCTGGAGGCGTGGCAGCCTCGGACGCAGGCGTCGCTGTCGTAGGTGCCGGCTTGGCCGCCGCAGGCGTAGCACTTACAGTTTTGGGAGCCGCCGGTTTGCTTGCTGCCGGTTTGCTCGCTGCTGGCTTGCTCGCTGCTGGCTTGCTTGCTACTGGCTTGCTTGCTACTGGCTTGCTTGCTACTGGCTTGCTCGCTACTGGCTTGCTCTCCGCCGGCGCGCTCGCGGCGGACGGACTCGCCACAGGCTTGTTGACCGCAGGCTTCGACACCGGCGATTGAGCCCCCCCTCTGCTTCGCCCCTTGGGCGCCGCTGGCAATGCCGGCGGCTTTGCCTCTACAGGCTTAGGCTCGGCAGCCCGGCGCGAACCGCCCTGGCGCGCGCCGGCGCTGCGCGCGGGCACTGGCCTGGCGGTTTGCAGGTCGCCTTCCTTGACCAGAGCGAAGTCGACTTGAGCGCTTTCCAGATTGGCGCTCATCACCTTCACGGTCAGCGTATCGCCCAAGCGGTATTGCATGCCGCTCTTCTCTCCGACAATCGCCTGGACGTCCTTTTTGAAGTGGAAGTAGTCCTTGCCCAGTTCGGAGATATGCACCAGGCCTTCGACATACACCTCATCCAGCAATACGAATACGCCGAAGCTGGTCACCGCGCAGATCTTGCCCTTGAAGATCTCGCCTACCTTGTCCCGCATATAGTAGGTTTTCAGCCAGGACTCGACGTCGCGGCTGGCGTCGTCCGCCCGGCGCTCGGTCATAGAGCAGTGCACGCCCAGTTGCGCCCATTTGCCCGGCTTGTATTTGCCGCCTTTGAGCACCGCCTTGATCGAACGGTGCACCAGCAAGTCCGGGTAACGGCGAATCGGCGAAGTGAAGTGCGCGTAAGCCTCGTAAGCCAAGCCGAAGTGGCCGTTATTGTCCGGGGTATAAACCGCTTGCTGCATGGAACGCAGCAACATGGTCTGCAACACCGGCGCATCGGGCCGCCCATGAATCTGTTCCGCCAGTTTGGCGTAGTCCTTGGCCGTGGGCTTTTCCCCGCCGCCCAGACTCAAGCCGACCAGGCGCAGGTAGTTGCGCAGATTCTCCAGCTTCTCCTCGGTCGGGCCTTCATGCACCCGATACAAAGCCTTGTGCCCGTTCTGCTCCAGGAAATCTGCCGCGCAGACGTTGGCCGCCAGCATGCATTCCTCAATCAGGCGATGGGCATCGTTGCGCACCACCGGCACGATGCGCTCGATCTTGCCCGCGTCGTTGAAGATCATCTGAGTCTCCACCGAGTCGAACTCGATCGCCCCGCGCTGACTACGCGCGGCCAGCAGCACTTTGAACAAGGAATACAGGGTATGGATCTGCGGCAACAGCGGGCTGTCGCTGCCTTTCTGGATCCAGTCCCAAACCTGGGTATAGGTCAGCCTGGCCTTGGACAGCATCACCGCCGGATAGAACTGGTAGCGCTTGACCACGCCCTTGGCGTTGATCTGCATATCGCAGACCATGCACATACGCTCCACATCCGGGTTCAAAGAGCAAATGCCGTTGGACAAGGCTTCCGGCAGCATGGGAATGACACGGCGCGGGAAGTAGACCGAAGTGCCCCGATTGAGCGCCTCCTGATCCAAGGCGTCGCCCGGCTCCACATAGAAGCTGACGTCGGCAATCGCCACCACCAAGCGGAAGCCCTTGCCCTGCTTCTCCGCATACACGGCGTCATCGAAGTCGCGCGCGGTTTCGCCGTCTATCGTCACCAGGGGCAAATCGCGCAGGTCGACGCGATCCTTGGTCCAGTCTTTCTTGCGAACCTTCTTCGGCGTCGCCTTGGCCTGAGCCAGCACCGCCTCCGGGAATTGGTGAGGCAGGTCGTGCTTGCGCAGCGCGATCTCGATCTCCATGCCGGGGTCGGCATAGTTGCCCAGCACTTCCACCACCTGGCCGACAGGCTGACGATAGGCGTCCGGGTGTTGGAGGATTTCCACCATCACCACCTGACCATCCTTGGCTCCCGCCTCGCCGCCCGGCTCAATCAGTATGTCGTGATTGATGCGACGGTCTTCCGCCGTCACCACCCACACGCCCCGGACCCGGTTGATGCGGCCAACCAGCCGCGTCACCACATGGTCCAGCACCTCAACGATCTTGCCTTCCTGGCGGCCTCGACGATCGACGCCGGACGGACGGACCATCACCCGATCGCCATGCATCGCTTTTTTCATTTCCCGCTCAGGCAGGAAAATATCGCCGCCCTGGCCTTCGCCTTCATCCGGAATGGCAAAACCGTAGCCATCGCGATGACCGGATACTTTGCACTTGATCAGATCCAGCTTTTGGGCAACGCAAACCGCGCCTTTGCGATTGATGATGATTTCGCCGTCACGTTCCATTGCCCGCAATCGACGCTCGAAATAAATAGATTCGGCCCGCGCAATCGACAACATGCGCGCTAATTCGTCAGGAAACAGCGGCACCCCCTGCTCGGCCAGAATTTTTAAAACGAACTCACGGCTCGGCAAGGGATTGGAATATTTAAGTTTTTCCCGTTCCAGGAAGGGGTCCTGTTCGCGGAGGGACAGGGTCTTTTGTTTTTTTTGTGTTCTAGCCATTGACACCCTCAAGAATATGTCTATAATTCGCATCTCGTTGCAGAGATGCAGCGAAATAATACAGCAAAGCGAAGCCCAGGTGGCGGAATTGGTAGACGCACTAGGTTCAGGTCCTAGCGCCCGCAAGGGTGTGGAAGTTCGAGTCTTCTCTTGGGCACCACTGATTTACTCTATTGTAATCGTGTTGTTCGCTCTGTATAGTAACAATCTGGTTGGCCCAGGTGGCGGAATTGGTAGACGCACTAGGTTCAGGTCCTAGCGCCCGCAAGGGTGTGGAAGTTCGAGTCTTCTCTTGGGCACCAACAGTTTCAACGGTTCCGATGATGTTTATATCGTAGTCGAGCAGCAAAACAATTTAAGTTTTATGCCCAGGTGGCGGAATTGGTAGACGCACTAGGTTCAGGTCCTAGCGCCCGCAAGGGTGTGGAAGTTCGAGTCTTCTCTTGGGCACCAATAAACCCCCGTTGATTTATGATCAACGGGGGTTTTGCATTTCCTCCCCTTCTCAGCGCGAAGCCATCTCTTCGCCAGCGCGCGGATCCAGCGAGGCGAACATCAGGCTGGACAACATGGTCAAGGCGCCCATGATGGCGAAAGCCCAGGCGAAATCGACCACGGTCAAGCGCGCATGTCCCTGCAACAGACTCACCCCCTGCACGACGAAGGCCCCAACCGTCACCCCCAAACCCGCCGCCAGTTGCTGCGCCACCCCGGAAAGACTTGTGGCATGACTCATGCCGGCCGGCTCAACCTCGGCAAAAGAGATCGCGTTCAGGCTGGTGAACTGCAAGGAGCGAAGACAGCCGCCCAGCACGAAGACCAGCAACATCCAGACATAGCTCGGCGCCTCGTAGAACAACGCGTATGCGGCGATGGAAAGACCCGCGAGCACGCTATTGGCCATCAAGACCCGGCGAAAACCGTAGCGCCGCAAGATGCGCATCACCAAGGTCTTCATGAAGATGGCGCCCACCGCGGTGGAACAGGTCAACAAGCCGGAGACAAAGGGATTGAGGCCCAGACCCAATTGCAGCATCAGCGGCAGCAAAAAAGGCGTGGCGCCAATGCCGACGCGGAACACGAAACCGCCCACCACGCCGGCATGAAAGGTCGACAGCCGCAGCAAGGACAAATCCAGCAAGGGATGAGCCGTGCGACGGTAATGCAGCAGATAAAGCCACAGCAAGCCCACGCCTGTCGCCGCTAGCACGACGGACCATTGCGCCGAGACCAAATGCTTGCCCTCGGAGGCCAGGCCAAGCATCAGCAAGGACAGGCCCACGCCGCTCAGGGCAAAGCCCAGCCAGTCCAGCGGCGGCACCTGCTCATCCTTCAAGTCTTCGATATGACGCCTTGCCAGCACCCAGCCGAGCACACCGATCGGGATATTGATCAAGAATATCCAGCGCCAATGCAGATAGGTGCTGATGAAACCGCCCAAGGGCGGTCCAATCACCGGCCCCAGCAAGGCGGGCACCGTCAGATAGCTTAGCGCCCGCACCAAGTCCGCTTTCGCGGTGGTCCGCAGAATCACCAAGCGCCCCACCGGCACCATCATCGCTCCGCCTATGCCCTGCACAAAGCGCGCCAACACAAAGCCGCCCAATGTATTGCTGAGCGCGCACAATACGGAACCCGCGACGAAAACGGCGATGGCGGCGCGAAAAATACGCCGCGAGCCGAAACGGTCCGCCATCCAACCGCTGATAGGAATGAACACGGCCAGACTGACCAGATAAGACGTCAGCGCCAATTTCAAGCCAATTGGATCCACCAATAGATCGCGCGCGATCTCCGGCAAAGAGGTGGAAATCACGGTGGCGTCCATGTTCTCCATGAACAAGGCGGTGGCCACGATCAACGGGGTCACCATGCCGGCGGCGAGCTTGAGCTGCATGACGATCAAACTTCTGGAAATGGAAACAGCAGTGTAGCACCCGCCGCCGCCGGAACGACGGACCTGGGCCGCGCAAATGATGTCGAAAGGTGAAGCGGACTCGCTCAAGCCTCCGGCAGGCAAAACAGACGCCGTCCCTCCCGCGCGCTCTTCTCCCCCAACTCCAGCAAGGCCATCACCTGACACGCCTCCCGCGCCGTCACCGGGTTGGCGCCCAAGCCCCGCGCGGCAAGCGCCACCGCCCGGTAATAATCTCGATAATCACCCGAAGGGGACGGCCGAGTTTCGTTGAGGGCTTCATCGTCCCGCTGGCGGCACAAGACGCCGGGCGCAAGGTCCGCGCCCCAGCCCGCCTCGCCGGGGCGGCCGCCCCGCTTCAAGCACTCCTCCTGGCCGTCCAGGCCGAACTTGACGTAGCTGGCGAGCCCGCCGTGCAGACTAAAGCGCGGAGCGCCGCCGCTGACCAGGCAAGAGGCATGCAAGACCGCCTGACACTCTCCATATCCCAGCTGAACGTGAAAGTAATCCGTCGCCTGCGCGCCGACCCTTTGTTTGGACAAGCTCGCATAAATCGTCTGCGGCCAGCCCAGCAACTGCAGAACCTGATCCAGCAGATGCGGCCCCAGGTCGTACCACAGCCCCGCACCCGGCTGGTCCTGTTCGCGCCAGCGCGCGCGCACCTGCGGCCGGTAACGATCGAAGTGGGACTCGAAATGGCTGAGCGGCCCCAACTCGCCGCTGGCCAGCAAGGCCTTGAGCGCCAGAAAGTCCGCGTCCCAGCGCCGATTGTGGAATACCGACAACAGCGGGCCGCCCGGCCGCTCCGCCATCAGGCACAACTCCCTCGCCTCCGCCTGCGTCACCGTGAACGGCTTGTCCACCACCACGTGCTTGCCGGCCTTCAAGCTCGCGCGCGCCTGCGGATAATGCAATTGGTTGGGACTGGCGATAACGAGCATATCGATAGCCGGATCGGCCAAAGCCCGCTCCAAATCGGCCAGTACCGGCACTTGCGGCCAATCGGCCCGCACCGCGTCCGGCCGGCTGCTGACCACGGCCGCCAGCCGCAACTCGGGCACCGCGGCGATCAAGGGCGCGTGAAAAGTCTTGCCGGCGTAGCCGTAGCCCACCAAGGCGACATTCAATGGCTGCATTTATATTGCCTTCGGAAACTAGAATCCAAACAGTCTACGCCCGCCGCGGGCATGAAAAAACCCGCCTTGCAGGCGGGTTTCCGTCGATGGGTCGAATCGGGCTTACAGACCGAAAGGATGACGCATCACGATGGTTTCTTCGCGGTCCGGACCGGTGGAGATAATGTCCACCGGCGCGCCGCACACTTCGGCGATACGGGTCAGATAAGCCTGAGCGTTGGCCGGCAGGTCTTCCCAGCGCTTGGCGCCGAACGTGCTTTCGGTCCAGCCCGGCATGGTTTCATAAACCGGCACGCACTGGCTGACCGCGTCGGAACCAAACGGCAGAATGTCCACTTTCTCGCCGTCCAGGGTATAGCCCACGCACAGCTTGATCTCTTCCAGGCCGTCCATCACGTCCAGTTTAGTCACGCACAGACCGGACACGCCGTTGATCTGGATAGAGCGCTTGAGCGCGGCGGCGTCGAACCAGCCACAGCGACGCGGACGGCCGGTCACCGAGCCGAACTCGTTGCCGCGCTTGGCCAGGAACATGCCGATCTCGTTTTCCTGCTCGGTCGGGAACGGACCGGAACCCACGCGGGTGGTGTAGCCCTTAACGATGCCCAGCACATAGTTGAGCATTTGCGGAGCCACGCCGGCGCCCGGCGCCGCGGCGCCGGCCACGCAGTTGGACGACGTCACGTACGGATAAGTGCCGTGGTCGATGTCCAGCAGCGTGCCTTGCGCGCCTTCGAACAGCAGCGGAATGCCCGCCTGGTTCATGTCGTACAGGGTGCGGGACACATCGGCCACCATGGGCTTGATGCGCTCGGCCAGTTTCAGGGTGTCGGCCAGGATGACGTCGAAACTCACCGGCTCGGCCTGGAACAGCTGGGTCAGCATGAAGTTGTAGTATTCGACGTTTTCCTTCAGCTTCTCGGCAAAGCGGGCGGTATCGAACAAGTCGATCACCTTCAAGGCGCGGCGCGCCACCTTGTCTTCATAGCAGGGGCCGATGCCGCGGCCGGTGGTGCCGATCTTGCCTGCGCCCTTGGCGGCTTCGCGCGCCTGGTCCAGAGCGACGTGGTAAGGCAGGATCAGCGGGCAGCCTTCGGAAATCTTCAGGCGGGCGGCGACATTCACGCCGGCGGTTTCCAGCTCGTCGATCTCTTTGAGCAAGGCTTCCGGAGACAACACCACGCCATTGCCGATGAAGCACTCGACATCGTCGCGCAGAATGCCGGACGGAATCAGGCGCAGCACGGTTTTCTTGCCGCCCACCACCAGAGTGTGGCCCGCGTTGTGGCCGCCCTGGAAGCGAACCACGGCACGCGCGTGGTCGGTCAGCCAGTCAACGATCTTGCCCTTGCCTTCATCACCCCACTGGGTACCGATCACGACAACATTCTTGGACATTGGAAAAAACCTCTTCTTCAGTCAGATTCAAAAATCAGTTAAATGAAACCACATGCCAATCCGAGCCGTCCGAAGTCAGCTCGCGATCGCAATTCAAGGCCTGGGCGGACTCGCCCAGGTAATCAATCACCACCATTTCGCCCGCTGCGCGCAGACGGGCCACTTCAGCCCGCGCCTGCGGCCAGTGCCTGGCGGCCAGGCGGATGCCCCTGACCGAGCCTTGCTCCGGCAGGATGCGGATCAGGTCGCGCAAATCCAGGCTGAAGCCGGTGGCCGGCCGGGCGCGGCCGAAACGACGACCCACATTGTCGTAGCGGCCGCCGCGCGCCAGCTCTTCGGCCCAGCCCTCAGCATAGGCGGCGAACAGCAGGCCGTTGTGATACTGCGTGCCGCGCAGTTCGGTCAGGTCGAAGCTCAGGGCCACCCTGCCCTCCAGCGCCTTGGCCACAGCGGACAGCTGCATCAGGCCCAGCTCCACCTCGGGCAAGGACGGCAGACGGGAACGCGCCCGGTCCAGCTCCTCGATCGGACCATAGAGCTCCGGCAAAGCCAGAAAAGCGCTGCGGTACGGTTCGGCCACATCGCGGACCAACTCGTGGATGCTGGCCACGTCCTTGCTCTGCAACTTGGCGAACAACGCCCGGCTGGCCTCCGCCGACAAACCGGCGGCGGAAGCGATACCGCGATAAATCGCCATATGGCCGATGTCCAGCCGCAGACCGGACACTCCGGCGCGCTCCAAGGCGCCCAGCATCAACTCAATGATTTCCAGGTCGGCCTCGATGCCGGCGTAGCCGTACAGCTCCGCCCCCACTTGCAGCGGCTCGCGGGAGCCGGCCAGGCCGTCCGGCCGGGTATGCACCACGCTGCCGGCGTAGCACAGCCGGGTCACGCCGGTGCGCTCGCCGAGCAAGTGCGCGTCTATGCGCGACACTTGGGGCGTGATGTCGGCGCGCAAGCCCATTTGCCGGCCGGACAACTGATCGTCCAGCTTGAAGGTCTTGAGCTCGAGCGAAGCGTCTTCCTCGCTGACCAGCGAATCGATGTACTCGATCAGCGGCGGCAGCACCAACTCGTAGCCCGCCACGCGAAAGCCTTCCAGCATCGCCGCCTTGGCGGACTCTACCTGGCGCGCGGTGGCGGGCAGAATATCCGCGATGTATTCCGGTAACAGCCAATTACGCATGATTCTTTTCAACAGAATAAAAGGCGGGAAGCGTCCCGCCTTGTTATCAGCAAACTGGCCAGGTCGCCCCGGCCAGTGTTCCATACTCGATTGTCTTGCGCGGCGTCTTCCGCCTGCCTTGGCCGCTTACTTGGCCTTGGCCGCTCCCGACTGCGGGTTCTTGAAGTACTTGAAGAACTCGCTGCTCGGCTCCAGCACCAGGACGTCGCTCTTGTTCTTGAACGACTCCTTGTACGCGTCCATGCTGCGCCAGAAAGCGTAGAAGTCCGGGTTCTTGCCGTAAGCCTCGGCGTAAATTGCCGCCGCCTTCGCGTCGCCCTTGCCCTTCAGCTCCTGAGCCTGACGATACGCTTCGGCCAGCACCACTTCGCGCTGCTTGTCCGCTTCGGCGCGGATGCGTTCAGCGTCCGCGGCGCCCTCGCTGCGCAACTGGCTGGCGACGGTGCGGCGCTCGGACTGCATGCGATCGAAGACCGAACTGCTTATTTTATCCGGAAAATCGACTCGTTTTAAGCGCACGTCGAGAATTTGTACGCCTATTTTACGCGCATCCGCGTCCGCGCGCTTGCGAACCGTATCCATCACCTGATCGCGCTTGCCGGAAATGACGTCGGCAACCATCTTTTGGCCGAATTCCGCGCGCAACCCGTCATTGATGGTCTGTTTCAAACGCGCCACAGCGGCGGCCTCGGAACCCACGCTCTTGTAAAACTGCTCAACGTCCACCACGCGCCATTTGACGAAGCTGTCCACCAACACGTTCTTTTTCTCGCGGGTGTTGAACAGTTCCGGCGCCTCGGCGTCGATGGTCTGCACGCGGCGGTCGAAGTAACGCACGTTCTGCAGCAGCGGCACCTTGAACTGAATGCCCGGCTCCTTAATGATGCGCACCACTTCGCCAAACTGGAAAACCAGCGCGTATTGGCGCTGATCCACGGTGAACAGCGACAGGCTGGCAACAAATAGCACACCGGCTATGGCAACTACAGTCGGAATCAGTCTATCCATTGCTTATCGCTCCGCCCCAAAAAAATCACGCCCGCGGGTCACGTCCCGCCCCCCTTTGGCATTGCCGGCCTGAGCGGCCGGCGCAGCCGGCTCCGGAACCGCGCTGGCGGCGGGCGCCGCCGCGCCGGAAGCGCCCGGATTACTCTGCTGGATCAGCTTGTCCAAAGGCAGGTACAAGAGATTGTTGCCGCCCTTCTGGTCCACCACCACCTTGGTGGTGCTGCTCATGATCTGCTGCATCATGTCCAGATACAGACGATCGCGCATGACCTTGGGCGCTTTGTTGTATTCAGACAACACTTGCTTGAAGCGCGAAGCGTCGCCTTCCGCGCGGGAAACGACTTTCTGCTCGTAGGCTTCGGCCTCCTGCTGCAGGCGCGCGGCCAGGCCCTGGGCCTTGGGCAGCACCTCGTTGGCGTAAGCCAGGCCTTCGTTGCGCAGCTTGTCCTTGTCCTGACCGGCCTTCACCGCGTCGTCGAAGGCCGCCAGCACTTGCTCGGGCGGCTGCACCGCGTTGATGTTGACCTTGGCGATGCGCACGCCCAGTGAATAACGATCCAGCACTTCCTGAATCAGTTTCTGGGTTTCCACCGCGATCTGCGTCCGCCCTTCGTTCAACACGAAGTCGACCTTGTTGCGGCCCACCACTTCGCGAATCGCGGTTTCGGTCGCCTGCTTGACGATGTCCTTGGCGTCCCGCTCGCGCGAGGCGTTGTTGAACAGGAAGGCGCGCGCGTCCTTGATGTCGTATTGCACCGACAATTGGACGTCGATGATGTTCTGGTCCGAAGTCAGCATCAGCGACTCTTCCGCCACTCGCGTCTGGGCGGTGTTGCGGTAGCCCACTTCCACGCTGCGCACTTCGGTCAGGTTGACGATCTCCACCTTTTCAATCGGGAACGGCGCGTGCCATTGCAGGCCCGGCTCGGTCACCCGGTTGAAGCTGCCCAGGCGCAGCACCACGCCTTGCTCGCGCGCGTCCACCACGTAGAAACCGCTGGCCAGCCACAAGGCCGCCAATACGCCCACCACGGCGATGGCGCCGCCCTTGAACGGCGGTTTGACGCCGGACGCGGGACTGCCGCCGGCGCCGCTGCCTTTGGCGCCCAGCAGCCGCGACAGCTTCTGATTTAGGTTGCGGAATACTTCATCGAGGTCCGGCGGCCCTTCATTGCCTCGGCGGCCTCGGTTAGGGTCATTCTGCGACATGCTCGTAATAGTCTTTATGGTTGTTTTGGGAAGGATGCACGCATTCGGCAATCGCCGCGCGCAAGAGTTCCAGGCCGGCCCCGGTCAGGGCCGAAACCCGCACCGAAACCGGACGGCCCGCCGCGTCGCGCTCGATCTCCGGCTCCATCTCGCGCAGATCGCATTTGTTCCAGACCAGCAGCTGCGGAATGCCGTCCGCGCCGATCTCGGCCAACACCTTGTTGACCTCCTCGATCTGCACATCGCGCATATCGCTGGAGCCATCCACCACGTGCAGCAGGAGATCCGCGCGCACGGTTTCCTCCAGTGTGGCGCGGAACGCCGCCACCAGGGTGTGCGGCAGATCGCGGATAAAGCCCACAGTATCCGAAATCACGATGGATGTCTGGTGATTGAGGAACAGCTTGCGGCTGGTGGTGTCCAGCGTGGCGAACAATTGGTCCGCCGCGTAGATGCGCGCCTTGGTCAGCGCGTTGAACAAGGTGGACTTGCCCGCGTTGGTGTAACCGACGATGGACACCGAGGCGATGCCGGCCCGGCCGCGCCCCTTGCGCTGGGTATTCCGCTGCTTTTGCACCTGGGCCAGCCGCTCTTTCAGCGCCTTGACGCGGATGCCGAGCAGCCGGCGGTCGGTTTCGAGCTGGGTTTCGCCGGGGCCGCGCAAGCCTATGCCGCCCTTCTGGCGCTCCAAGTGGGTCCAGCCCCGCACCAGGCGGGTGGACATATGCGACAGCTGGGCCAGTTCGACTTGCAGCTTGCCTTCGTGACTGCGCGCGCGCTGGGCGAAGATGTCCAGAATCAGGCTGTTGCGGTCGATGACGCGACACTGCAGCGCCCGCTCCAGATTACGCTCCTGGCCAGGCGCCAAAGCATGGTTGAATATCACTACATTGGCATCGGTGGCGCGCACCAGCAGGCCGATTTCCTCGACCTTGCCCTTGCCCGCGAACAGCGCGGCGTCCGGGCGCTGCCGCTTGCCCTGCACCACGCCCATCACCTCTACGCCGGCGCTCTTGACCAGCTCGGCGCACTCGGCGATGTTTTCCTGGTAATCGGCATCTCCAAAATCCAGACAGACCAGAACCGCCTGGTCGCCTAAGTCGGGACGATCAAACACTATTCGGAAACCATAGTTGGGGCGCAAAAGATAAAAGGCCGACAAGCCGCGCCGGTTTGGCGCGGCCGATCGGCCCGGTCACAAGCACAGCAACGCTTTAGGCGTCTTGCTGCTCCTGCTTTTGCACCGGGTGTTCATGGGGAAGATTGACCGGACGGGCGGGCACGACGGTGGAAATGGCGTGTTTGTACACCATCTGTGTCACCGTGTTTTTCAACAGCACCACGTACTGGTCAAAGGATTCTACCTGACCCTGAAGTTTAATACCGTTGACCAGGTAGATGGACACCGGCACATGTTCCTTACGCAGGATGTTCAGGAACGGGTCTTGTAACATTTGCCCTTTAGAGCTCATTCGTTATTCTCCGAATCGTTGATTGTTGTATTAACTGAACCTTACAGCCCGGTTGTCTGCTTATTATTAGCAGAAAACATCCCGGCGTACTATTTTTTACTGCTGCTGCCCTTGCCGCTCTTGCCGTAACGCACTTCTTTTTCGCGTCCGCGCATCTTGGACATCGGCTTGGGCTTGGCTCGGGACTTCTCCTTGCCGTCGTCGGTGTCGAACGGATTCTCCGAAGACTTGTACTGTACGCGCAGCGGCGTGCCCTGCAGCTTGAACACTTTCCGGAAGGTATGTTCCAGATAGCGGGTATAACTGTTCGGCACCGCATCCAGCGCATTGCCGTGCACCACGATGATGGGCGGGTTCTGGCCGCCTTGGTGCGCATAGCGCATTTTCGGGCGGATCAAACCGGAGCGCGGCGGCTGCTGGCGCTCCAGCGCCACTTGCAGCACCCGGGTCAGCTTGGGCGTGGCCAGCTTGGCCATGGCCGCCCGGTAGGCCTCGTCGATGGACTTGAACAAGTCTGCCACGCCGCGGCCTTCAATGGCGGAGATGTAATGGAACTTTGCAAAATCCAGGAAGTTCAGCTTGCGCGCGATCTCGCGGCGCACCGTTTCCTTTTGCTCCCCGTCCAGGTTGTCCCACTTGTTCACCGCCACCACCAGCGCCCGGCCCGCTTCCAACGCGAAACCCGCGATGGTGGCATCTTGCTCGGAAATGTCCAGTTGAGCGTCCAGCACCAGCACCGCCACGTTGGCGTCTTCGATCGCCTTCATGGTCTTGATCACCGAGAACTTCTCAAGCATCTCGCTGACCTTGGCCCGGCGACGCACGCCCGCGGTGTCAATGATGGTGTAGGTATGGCCATCTCGCTCAAAATCAATATATATGCTGTCGCGAGTGGTGCCGGCCTGGTCGAAGGCGATGACGCGCTCCTCGCCCAGGATGGCGTTGACCAGGGTGGACTTGCCGACGTTGGGCCGGCCGATCACCGCGAACTTGGGATGGCGCGAGGCTTCTTCTTCCACTTCTTCCGGGAAGTCCGCCAGCACCAGTTCCATCAATTCGCGCACGCCGTCGCCATGGGCGGCGGAGATCACCAGCGGCTCGCCCAGCGCGAGTTCGTGGAACTCGGCGCCGGCGATGGCGTGCCGCATGCCTTCCGCCTTGTTGACGGCGAGGAAGACCGGGCGCTGCAGCTGGCGCAGACGGTTGGCGATGATTTTGTCTTGCGGCGTCAGGCCGTTGCGGCCGTCCACCAGGAACACCACGGCATCGGCTTCGTCCACGGCCTGCAGCGTCTGCTTGGCCATTTCGAACAGAATGCCTTCGTCCACCACCGGCTCGAAACCGCCGGTATCGACCACAAGATACGGCTTTTCGCCCACGCGGCCATGGCCATAGTGGCGATCGCGCGTCAGGCCGGGCTGGTCGGCGACCAGGGCGTCGCGGCTGCGGGTCAGCCGGTTGAATAAGGTCGACTTGCCCACATTGGGGCGGCCGACCAGAGCTACGGTAGGTTTCATGAGTACTGCTTTATTATCCCAAAGTCAGCATCGCCAGACGGCCGTCCTTGCCTTGCATCAAGGCGGACGAACCCAGCGACACCGGTTGATTGGTCAGGGCGGGCCCGACCTTGACTCGGCCCACGATGCTGCCGCTCTCATTGGATAGCAGATGGGCGTAACCTTCGCCATCTCCTACCAGCACAAAGCGGCCCAACAGAGCGGGGCCGGTGACGTCCCGATATTTCAGGTCGTCGGTTTTCCAAATATTGCGGCCGGTGCCGCGATCAAACGCCCAGACCGAACCGTCTTCCGCGCTGACGTAGACATTGCGGCCGTCCACGGCCAGGCCGCGGCTGGACGAGATTTCGCGCGCCCACAACAGATTGCCGGAACGCGCTTCGAAGCAGGCCACGCGCCCCTGATAGGCGACCGCGCACACCTGACCGGCGTCGAAGACCGGCCGCGAAGTCACGTCGGTCATCCGTTCCAGTTCGGTGGCGCCGCGAGGGTTGGCCACCGCGCCCTGCCACAAAGCGTTGCCGGTTTGCGGGTTGACGATGTCCAGGCGGCCGCCGGCCTGCCCCACCATCACCGCCTCCTTGCCCACCGCCTGCATCGAGCCGTTGTTGCGCACGGTCAGCTGCGGCAGCACATTGCCGCTGGACCACAGCTGCTTGCCGCCTTCGCTCAGAGAGAAGCCGGTCAGACGCGCGTCGTTGGTGCGCACCAGCACCATATCGCCGGCCACTTGCGGCGCCTCCAGCATCAGGCTGGTCAGCGGCTGCTGCCACAGCACTTTGCCGCTGGCGCGCTCCACCGCCAGCAACTTGGCGTCCTGGGTGCCCACCAGCACCATGTCGCCGGCTACGGCGACGCCGGCGCTCAGCTTGCGCTTCAGATCCACGTCCGCGCTGACGCGGCCGCTGAGGGCGTCGATGCTGCGCACGCGGCCGTCGGCGTCGGCGCTCACCACCAGGCCGTTGGCGTAGACCGGCAGGAAGCCGGCGGCCGGCGCGGCCTGTCCCGTCGTCCATTTGACCTCCAGCCCTTGCAAGGGCTTGATCGCGACGAGCGGGGTGGGCTTGAACTGGGTATTGCTTTCAAACCAGCTGGCGCAGCCGGCCAGCAAGGAGGAGGACAGCACAGCGGTCAGCAACAATTGGCGGCGCATGCGATCAGCCTCCCAGCGCGTCGAGTTTGGTCTGGATGAACTGGCGATTCGGGGAATCGCCCACCAGTTTGGCCAAAGCGGATTTATAGGCGTCGCGCGCGGCGGCGGCGTCGCCCTTGGCGACCAGCACGTCGCCCTTCAAATCCAGGAACAGCGCGTCGAAGCCGGCCGGATGCGCCTTGTTCAGTTCGGCGATCGCCGCATCGTAGGTTTTCTGGTCCAGCAACAGGGAGGCCAGACGCAGTCGGGCGATGGCGCTTACCGATTCGTCCTTGCTATTGGCCAGCACCCATTCCAGCTGGCTCTTGGCCAGCGCGAGCTCGTTCTTGTCGAAGGCGGCCTTGGCCAGAATCAGCGAGCCGCGGGTGGCGTAGGCCGAAGAGCCGAAGTCGTTCTGCAACAGCGTCACCGCGGACTTCAGCTTGGCGATGTCCTTGGACGCCACCGCCGCGTCGATGTTCTCGTAAGCGGCCGCGGCTTTCTGCGCCTGCTGCTCCTGGTAATAGCGGTAGCCCTTGAAGCCCAGATAGGCAATGGCGGACGCCGCCAGCACGCCGGCGATCAGCTTGCCCCACTGCTGCCAGAAGGCTTTGATCGAATCAATCTGTTCCTGTTCCTGCAAGTCGAACGCCATTGCGCCCCTCTCCCTTAAGCTTTCAGTGAGATCAGCGTGGCGGCCACCGCTTCCGCCGCCACAGTGTGTTGGTCCATCTCGGCGCGCAGCGCCTTGATCACCGCCTGACCCGTTTTTATTTCATCTTCGCCGACGATGACGGCGAACTGCGCGCCGCAGCCGTCGGCTTTTTTCATTTGCGACTTGAAGCTGCCTTCGCCCAAGTGCTGCACCACCGACAGGCCGGCGGCGCGCAAAGTCTGCGCCAGCTTCATCGCGTACAGCCCCGCGCCCTCGCCCTGGTTCACCAGGTAGACGTCGACGCTGCGTTGCGCCGGCAAGAGCTGCTTGTCCTGCAACAGCAGCACCACGCGCTCCAGGCCCATGCCGAAGCCGATGCCGGCCGCGGGCTTGCCGCCCAGTTGCTCGATCAGGCCGTCATAGCGGCCGCCGGCGCAAATCGTGCCTTGGGCGCCCAGCTCGCTGGTCACCCATTCGAACACCGACTGGTTGTAGTAGTCGAGCCCGCGCACCAGACGCGGATTCTCCACGAAGTCGACGCCCAGCTCGCGGATCATCGCCTTCCAGCCTTCGTAATGCGCGCGGGACGCCTCGCCCAGGTAGTCGGACAGCTTGGGCGCTTCGTCGGCCATCTGCTGCAGCGCCGGGTTCTTGGTGTCCAGCACCCGCAGCGGATTGCTGTACATCCGGCGCTTGCCGTCTTCGTCCAGGATGTCCACATGCCGTTCCAGATAGGCGATCAGCGCCTGACGGTGCGCGGCGCGCTCTTCCTGGTTGCCCAGAGAATTGATTTCCAGGCGCACATACTGGGACAGGCCCAGGCGACGCCACAGATCGGCGGTCATCGCGATGATTTCGGCGTCGATATCCGGACCGGCGAAGCCCAGCGCTTCCACGCCCATCTGGTGGAACTGACGATAGCGGCCCTTCTGCGGACGCTCATGGCGGAACATCGGCCCCATGTACCACAGTTTCTGGGTGGCATTGTACAGAAGGTTGTGCTCGACCACCGCGCGCAGGGTGCCGGCGGTGCCTTCGGGCCGCAGCGTCAGGCTGTCGCCGTTCAGGCTGTCGATGAAGGTGTACATCTCCTTCTCCACCACGTCGGTGACTTCGCCGATGGCGCGGACGAACAGCGGCGTGGTTTCGACGATGGGGGTGCGGATATTCTGATAGCCGTAGTCGGCCAGCAGTTCGCGCAGCTTGCCTTCAAAGAACTCCCACTGATAGGACTCGGCCGGCAGCACGTCATTCATGCCTTTGACCGCTTGATATTTTTGAGCCATTGCTTGTTTTCTTGTGTATCGCTTGAATCAGTGCCCGGTCATTGCGCCAAACGCGCTCAAACGCCTACCGGACGAATCGGAATGGTGCGGCTCCCGCCCTCGCGGCGCTTGGCGCCGCCTTCGCCGTAACGGCTTTGCACATAGCGATCAACCAAGGCCGTGAACTCGGAGGCGATGTTGTCGCCCTTGAGGGTAACATCCTTTTGACCGTCGACGTAAACCGGCGCCACCGGCACTTCGCCGGTGCCGGGCAGCGAGATGCCGATATCGGCCAGCTTGCTCTCCCCCGGGCCGTTGACCACGCAGCCCATCACCGCCACCTTCATGTCTTCCACGCCCGGGTATTGCAAACGCCATACCGGCATCTGCGTGCGCAGATACGTCTGAATCTGATCCGCCAGCTCCTGGAAGAAGGTGCTGGTGGTGCGGCCGCAGCCCGGACAAGCGGTCACCAGCGGGGTAAAGCTGCGCAGGCCCATGGTCTGCAGCAACTCCTGCGCCACCACCACTTCCTTGGTGCGCGCCTCGCCCGGCTGCGGCGTCAGCGAGATGCGGATGGTGTCGCCTATGCCTTGCTGCAGCAAGATCGCCAACGCGGCGCTGGAGGCGACGATGCCCTTGGAGCCCATGCCGGCCTCGGTCAGGCCCAGGTGCAGCGGGAAATCGCAGCGACTGCCCAGATCTCGGTACACGGTGATCAGGTCCTGCACATTGCTGACCTTGCAGGACAGCAGGATCTGCTCGGCCGGCAGCCCCAGTTCCATCGCCTTGTCGGCGGACTCCAGCGCGGAAACGATCAAGGCTTCGCGCATCAGCCGCTCCAAGGGCAGCGGCTGGGCGACGCGGTTGTTGGCGTCCATCATTCTGGCCAGCAAAGCCTGATCCAGGCTGCCCCAGTTGACGCCGATGCGCACCGGCTTGCCGTATTCGATGGCGGTGCGGATCATGAAGGCGAATTTGTCGTCGCCCTTGGCGCCCTTGCCCACATTGCCCGGATTGATCCGGTATTTGGCCAGCGCGCGCGCGCAATCGGGATATTCCTTCAGCAGGCGATCGCCGTTGAAATGGAAATCGCCGACCAAGGGAACGGCACAGCCGGCATCGTCCAGCCGTTGGCGGATTTCCGCCACCTTGGCCGCCGCCTCCGGCGAGTTGACGGTGATGCGCACCAGCTCCGAGCCGGCTTCCGCCAGCTCCAGCACTTGCCGCACCGTGGCCGCCGCGTCCGCGGTGTCGGTGTTGGTCATGGACTGCACCACCACCGGAGCGTCCGATCCTACAATGACATGCCCCACCCTAGCCTGCAGGGTGGGGCGTCGCGCGATGTTCACGCTATCCATTCGCTACCTTGAATTACTTGAGTTCCAGCTTTGCCGTGGTGCCGCGGATCTTGTCCGTGAGGTCCACCGCTTGGCCATTGAAATTCACCGCCACTTGCGAGGCGTTGCCGATCACCAGTTTGAACGGCGGCGTGCCGACCGCTTCCTGGGTGCTGCCCGGCTGCAAGGTCTGGAACACCAGCTTCTTGCCGGTGGCGTCCACCACCGACACCCAGGCTTCCGCCTCCTTGACCGTCAACACCAGCTTGCCGCTGGCCGCCGCCACGGCGGCGCTGGCCTGCGGTTTGGCGAGCGGCGGCGCCGACAGGACCGGGGCGCTGGCCACGCTGGCGGCCTTGACCGGCTGCGGCGCGGAGGCCGGAGCGGGCGCAGGGGCGACAGCCGGCGCCGAGGCGGGCGTCTCCGCGACGAAGGCGGCGGGAGCGGAAGCCTCGCCCGTCGGCGCCGAAGACAGTTCGGTCGCCATGGCTGCGGACGCGTCCGCGGCCGCCCGGCCTTCGCCGCCACGGCTGCTGGCCAGCCACGCCACGCCGCCGCCCAGCGCCGCCACCACCAGCAAGCCTACGATCCATTTGCCGGAAGATCCGCCCTCGTCCGACGCAGGCGTCTCGCCGGAATGCCCGGGCGCCTCGTGCGCGCCGTCGCGCACCAGATTGGCCACGTCGTTGACCGCGGAAGGAAACTGCCTGTCCAGCGCATGCATCAACGGTTCGGGGTCAATCTGCAAAAAGCGGGCGTAATTACGGACAAAGCCGCGCACGAAGGTCGCGCCCGGCAAGATTGTGAAATCGTCGCGTTCTATCGCCTCCAGCTGCCGCATCGACAGTTTCAGCCTATCCGCGACTTCCCCCAAGCCCATGCCTGCCGCCTCTCGGGCGGCTTTCAGCCGGGCGCCGACGCTGGAACCCGTCGGTTGTCCCTGTTGTTCGAATTGTTGCTCCATCCTCAGCTTCCACTCAACAGCAGTTGTGTTTCTTTGGAATCCGGATAGCGGTTCTTGAGCGCGACGGAACATTCGCTCTCCAACGCCCTGTTGCCGCTTTTGCGCCCGATCTGCACGCCAAGCCACAGGTCGTCGGCTTGCAGCGCCGCGCCCTTGCCCATCCGTTCGAAATAGAAAGCAGCCAATTTGGCATTACCCAGCCCAAGATGCAACTGTGCTAATTCCCGCAACGCGGGCGCGAAATTGGGCGCGGCGCGCAGCGCCGCCAGCAAGTAATCATTGGCCTGCTCTTGATTGCCGGCCTTGGCGCTGCAATGCCCCAGGTTCAAATAAGCCGTCTGAGGCGAATCATACAGCGGGTTGGCCAGCGCTTTCTGAAAATAGGACAAAGAATCCTGCAGCCGGTTTCGGTCGCACAGAAACAAACCGTAATTATTGTTCGCTTCCGGGTTGTTTGGATCCAGTTGCAGGGCTTTGCGGTAATTGGCTTCGGCGGGCCCTTCTTCGCGCAGCTGGGTCAAAACATAGGCGCGGGACACATAGGCCGGGACATAGGCCGGGTCCGCGGCGACGGCCAGATCCGCCGTTTCCAGCGCCACTTTGTAGTTGCCGATCTTGGCGTATTCGATCGCCAGCTGGCTGCGTATCGTCGCCAGCTCGCGCGACGTTTCAGGATCGGCGGCAAATGCGGTTGAACTCACAGCCATCCATAAGCAGGCCATCAACCCCATTTGCCGTATCGTCATTGCTTATTGTCCTCTACGAGCTGCATCCATTTGGCTTGACGGCGAGTTTTGTCCATCACCTGGCCGGCCAGCTGGCCACAGGCGGCGTCGATGTCGTCGCCGCGCGTTTTCCGCACCGTCACCACGTAACCGCGCTCCTGCAGAATTTCGCGGAACGCTCGAATCGCATTATTGCTGGAACGCTCGTAACCCGAGTTCGGGAACGGATTGAACGGTATCAGATTGAACTTGCACGGCACGTCCCGCACCAGTTCCAGCAGTTGGCGAGCATGTTCCGGCCTATCGTTGACACCGTCAAGCATCACGTACTCGAAAGTGATGAAGTCGCGCGGCGCCTTTTCCAGATAGCGCTGACAGGCCGCCATCAGCTGCGCCAGCGGGTATTTCTTGTTTATAGGCACAATCACGTCGCGAATGGCGTCATTGGGCGCGTGCAGCGACACCGCCAGCGCCACCGGGCATTCTTCGCGCAGTCTGTCCATCTGCGGCACCAGGCCGGAAGTGGACAGGGTCACGCGCCTGCGGGACAGGCCGTAACCGTGGTCGTCCAGCATGATCTGCATCGCGCTGACCACATTGTCGAAGTTGGCCAGCGGCTCGCCCATGCCCATCATCACCACATTGGACACCACGCGTTCGTTCTTGGGCGTGACGCCCATCGCCTTATTGGCCCACCACAGCTGACCGATGATTTCCGCGGTGGACAGATTGCGGTTGAAGCCTTGGCGGCCGGTGGAGCAGAACGTGCACTCCAGCGCACAGCCTACCTGGGATGACACGCACAAGGTGCCGCGTTCATCCTCGGGGATGAAGACGGTTTCGACGCCGTTGCCGGTGCCTACGTCGAGCAGCCACTTGCGGGTGCCATCACTGGACGCCTGCCCGGTCATCAGCGAGGGGACCTTCACTTCGGCGCGCTCATGCAGCTTGGCGCGCAGGCTCTTGGCCAGATCGGTCATCGCGTCGAAGTCGGCTTCCGCCATCTGGTGCATCCAGCGCATCACTTGCTTGGCGCGAAACGGTTTCTCGCCCATTTCGGCGAAATGCCGGGTCAGCTGGTCCAGATTGAAGTCGAGCAGGTTGGTTTTCATGCATTCCTCGGGATAAAGCAAAGGCGGTGTGGACGACCGCCTTTTAGACGGAGCCCGTCCATGACGACGGGCTCCGCAAACAACGGAGTACTCTTTAGAGATTAGCGGGCGCTGATCTCGGATGCAGCAAAGAAATAAGCCACTTCGATCGCGGCGTTTTCCGCGCTGTCGGAACCATGAACGGCGTTGGCGTCGATGGAGTCGGCGAAATCGGCGCGGATGGTGCCGGCTTCAGCCTTCTTCGGATCGGTCGCGCCCATCAGTTCGCGGTTTTTCAGCACGGCGTTCTCGCCTTCCAGCGCCTGGATCATCACCGGGCCGGACACCATGAAGTCAACCAGGTCCTTGAAGAACGGACGTTCTTTGTGCACGGCGTAGAAGCCTTCGGCTTCGGCGCGGGACAGTTGCTTCATCTTGGCGGCCACGATTTTCAGGCCGGCGGATTCGAAACGATCGTAGATTTTGCCGATGACGTTTTTACCAACGGCGTCCGGCTTAACGATGGACAAGGTGCGTTCAATTGCCATATAAATTCTCCCAAACATCAAGACAAGTGGCTAAACTTGAGTATTATGCAGCCACTCGGGTTACCCAATTTTGACGAACCCGATATTTTAGCAGTGTTTTCAACCATGTGCTGCACATTTCTCAAGTCTCACGGACCATGCGCGAACAAAATCAACAAGACCCCGACAAGACCGGCGGCGAGGCCGAACTCAACAGCAAACTGAAAAAGCGTTTGCTGATCGCCGGCGGCCTGGTCGCCGTGGCGCTGGCCGCCATTCCGCTGACCGACAGTTTCAACAAACCCAAGGTGGAAATGACCGCCAGCAGCCAGAGCCCCAGCTCCGGCAAGATCATCAAGCCCGCCTCCGCCCCGGCGGAAGCGCCGCCGGCGCCCGCGCCCGCCAGCGCGCCGACGGCGGAAAGCAGCGCGCCCGCGACGGAGCCCGCCGGCGCGCCGCAAGCGCCCAGCGTAGCCAGCCCGGCCAGCCCGGACCTGGACAAGACTCCGGCCGTGGTCAACAACCGCCCGCCGGTCCATGCCGCCGCGCCGGCACCGGCGCACGAGCGCGCGGCGGCGAAAACGCCTCCCGCGCCAAGCGCCGCAGCGGCTCCACCGCAGACGGCAGCCGCCAAAGCCGCGCCGGCCGAAGCCGTCAAAGCCGCCCCGCCCGCCGCCGCCATCGCGGCGGACAAGCCCGTCGCGCCGGTCAAGGAGGCCCCGGTCAAGGCCAAGCCGGCCGGCAGCTCCATCGGCTATCAAGTCCAGCTGGGCCTGTTCTCCAGCATCGGCAACGCCGAAAAGCTGGTGAA
This sequence comes from Chromobacterium sp. Panama, assembly GCF_003052555.1. Classification (NCBI taxonomy): domain Bacteria; kingdom Pseudomonadati; phylum Pseudomonadota; class Betaproteobacteria; order Neisseriales; family Chromobacteriaceae; genus Chromobacterium; species Chromobacterium sp. Panama. The sequence goes on along the minus strand of NZ_QARX01000001.1, from coordinate 1,133,800 downwards.
GGAGCTGAAACAGCACGGCATCCCGGCCCACACCGTCACCCGCGTGCAGGTCGGCCCGTTCAAGAGCCGCGCCGAAGCCGACGAAACCATGGAGAAGTTGCGCGGCCTGGGTTATGCGCCCTTGCTGGCGCCCGCCGGACAATAAGACGAAATAAAAAAAGCCCTCTCCGCAATGCGGAGAGGGCAAGCTCTGAACTCACTCAAACAATCGGAACGAAACGCACCGCCGCGTGCGGCGCGGCCCAAGCCGCGAAGACCGGCCTGCGGCCCTCCGACCCATCCCTTTTGTCAGCGCATTCTCGCCGCCCGCCCCCAAAGACTCAAACAATCTCAAAGCAGGCTCAAGCCGCGCCCCCATGTGAAAAACCCTCTTCGCCGGCGAAGAGGGTTGATGCGTCCAGTCCTTTCCGGCCGTCAACTCCAGTCCAGAATCACCTTGCCGCTCTGGCCGGACAACATGGCGTCAAAGCCCTGCTGGAACTCCGCCACTGGGAAGTGGTGGGTGATGATGGGGGTGATGTCCAGACCGGACTGGATCAGGGCCACCATCTTGTACCAGGTCTCGAACATTTCGCGGCCGTAGATGCCCTTGATTTCCAGGCCCTTGAAGATGACGTGGTTCCAATCGATGGCGGTGTCGGCCGGGGGAATCCCCAGCAAGGCCACTTTGCCGCCGTGGTTCATGGTGTCCAGCATCTGACGGAAGGCCTGCGGATTGCCGGACATTTCCAGGCCGACGTCGAAGCCCTCGCTCATGTGCAATTCGGCCATCACTTGCTTGAGGTCCTGCTTGGCCACGTTCACCGCGCGGGTCGCGCCCATTTTGCGCGCCAGTTCCAAGCGGTATTCGTTGACGTCGGTGATCACCACGTGGCGCGCGCCGACATGGCGCGCAATCGCCACCGCCATGATGCCGATCGGACCCGCGCCGGTGATCAACACGTCCTCGCCCACCAGGTTGAAGCTGAGCGCGGTGTGCACCGCATTGCCGAAGGGGTCGAAGATGGACGCCAGATCGTCGGAAATGTCGTCCGGAATCGGGAAGGCGTTGAAGGCCGGAATCACCAGATACTCGGCGAACGCGCCCTCGCGATTGACGCCCACGCCGAAGGTGTTGCGGCACAGATGGCGGCGGCCGGCGCGACAGTTGCGGCAATGGCCACAGGTGATGTGTCCTTCGCCCGACACGCGCTGGCCAATGCTGAAGCCCTGCACTTCCGAGCCGATGTCCTCGATCACGCCGACGTATTCATGCCCGACGTGCATCGGCACCGGGATGGTTTTTTGCGCCCAGTCGTCCCAGTTCCAGATATGAATGTCCGTTCCGCAGATCGCGGTCTTGCGAATACGGATCAATAGATCGTTGTGGCCGATTTCCGGCTTGGCCACATCGGTCATCCACAGGCCGCGCTCGGCCTTCAGTTTGGATAATGCTTTCATTGCTGTTCCTATCCGCCGCGGCGCCCTCTTGGGCGCGCGGCGCTACGCCTCAGATCACGCCGAGCTCGCGGCCCACTTTGATGAAAGCCGCCACCGCCAGCCTAACCTGTTCTTCGCTGTGACGCGCCGACATCTGGGTGCGGATGCGCGCCTTGCCCTTGGGCACCACCGGGAAGGAGAAGCCGATCACGTACACGCCCTCTTCCAACAGCTTGGCCGCCATCTCGCCCGCCAGCCGCGCATCGCCCAGCATCACCGGCACGATGGGATGCTGGCCCGGCACCAGGGTGAAGCCGGCCGCGCTCATTTCCTGGCGGAACACTTCGGCGTTGCGGCGCACCTTGGCGCGCAGCTCCGCGCCTTCCCCGCCCTTGAGGATGTTCAGCACTTCCAGGCTGGCGGCGGCGATGGCCGGGGCCAGGGTGTTGGAGAACAGATACGGACGCGAACGCTGACGCAGCAGATCGATGACGGCTTTGCGGCCGGACACATAGCCGCCGGACGCGCCGCCCAGGGCCTTGCCCAGGGTGCCGGTGTAGATGTCGATGCGATCGGCCACGCCGCACAGCTCCGGCGTGCCGGCGCCGCTGTCGCCGATGAAGCCGACGGCGTGGGAATCGTCCACCATCACCAGCGCGCCGTGGCGTTCGGCCACTTCGCACAGGGTTTTCAGATCGGCGATGATGCCGTCCATGGAGAACACGCCGTCGGTGACGATCAGCTTGAAGCGCGCGCCGGCCTGCTCGGCGGCGACCAGCTGCGCCTCCAGATCGGCCATGTCGTTGTTCTTGTAACGGAAGCGCTTGGCCTTGGACAGGCGCACGCCGTCGATGATGGACGCGTGATTGAGCTCATCGGAAATCACCGCGTCTTCTTCGCCCAGCAGGGTTTCGAACACGCCGCCGTTGGCGTCGAAGCAGCTGGAGTACAGAATGGTGTCGTCGGTGCCCAGAAAGCCGGAAATCGCCTGCTCCAGGTCCTTGTGCACTTGCTGGGTGCCGCAGATGAAGCGGACCGAGGCGCAGCCGTAGCCGAAGTCGTCCATGCCCTTCTTCGCCGCCTCGATCAGGCGCGGGTCGTCGGCCAGGCCCAGGTAGTTGTTAGCGCAGAAATTCAGCACATTGCTGCCGTTGCTCAAGGCGATGTCCGCGCGCTGCGGCGTGGCGATCACGCGCTCGGGCTTTTCAAAACCGTCGGCGCGAATCTGCGCCAGCGTGGCTTCTAGGTGGGCTAAGTAGGTTCGGTTCATGACTGTCCTTGTCCAGGGATGACAAAAGAATCACCATTGCGCCGCCGGATCCGCGGCGACTCAAAAACTGGCACCATTCTAGCCCAGCCATTTCACAGCCATCAGTGACAGTTCAATGCGTTTTTCCAAGATACTGTAACCTTGATAAATTAATACGAACCAACACTGTCACCATAAAATACCGCACGACAACTATCGTCACTTCAAATATTTGGCGATGATTTTTTCCAGCTTCCCGCTTTCGCGCAATTGCTGAAACGCCCTGCTCAGCCTCAGCGCGGTCGCATCCGACATTTTCGGACTGCAGGCCAGATAAATGCTGGTGGTTTGCACCTGCAAGGCCTCGCGGATGCTGTCCGTCGGCGTGCCCACCTGTTTGATGGTGTAGTTGGCCACCACGTCATGCACCGCCCAGATGTCCGCCACGCCCGCCGCCAGTTCGCGCTCGGCCTCCTCCGGCGTAGGTCTGACCGAATACCCTATATTGTTTTTTTTCAGATACTCCGCCAACGAGGAGCCCAGCAGCACCACGACGCGCTTGCCCTTGGCGTCGTCCAGCGAGTTCAAGACCACGGGATGATGCGTATTGATGAACAAGGATTGCTTGCTTTCCATCACCAGCCCCACCCAGCGATACATTTTCTCTCTCTCCGGGGAGCGGGTAAAAGGCGTCAGACAACTGTCCGCGTCTTGCTGCACCTGCATTTGGGCGCGCTTCCAGGGGATCTCCGGCATGCGCGCACTCAAGCCGGCCAATTGCAGCGCCTGGGCCACCGCCTCCGTGGCGATGCCGCTCAATTTGCCGCCCTCTCCTTTCAACACCAGCGGCGGATACTCCACGCTGTAGACGGAGAGCGTCGACGGCTCCGCCGCCAACGCCGCCATGCACCACAAGCCGCTTATCGCCCACCCCAGTTTCATCCCGCACCTCCGCCCGATGCCCATGCCCGTCACAGTCCTTAACATGATTTTTAGTCCAGCCGCCGGCGTTTGCGCACAGAAACCGCGCAGCCGCGGGCTGCGATGCTAAAATCGGCGCCATGTCCTTGCGCGTCCGCCTTATTTCCAGCTCCCTGTCCCTGCTGCTTGCCGCCTGCGCCAGCACCTCGCAACCCGCCGCGGTGGAGTCCGCCGGCTTTTACCGCGTCAAACCGGGAGACACCCTGTTTCGCATTGCCCAGAACCACCGGGTCAGCGTGGCGAACCTGGTGCGCTGGAACGGGCTGAAAGACCCGGGCAGCATCAATGCCGGGCAATTGCTGCGCGTATCGCCCCCCGGCGGCTCCGCGCAAGCCTCCGCCAAGCCCGGCCGTCCGCAGCCCAGCCGGCCCGCGGCCAAGCCTTCCGCCTCCGAGCCCAGCAAGCCCGCGCCTCGGCCGACGGCCAATATCAAGCTGGTCTGGCCGGCCAAGGGCCCCGTCATTGCCAAGTTCAACGGCCAGGGCAGCAAGGGCATCGACATCGCCGGCGAGGCGGGCGCCCCCATCCGCGCGGCGGCCGGCGGCAAGGTCACCTACTCCGGCAAAGGCATCCGCAGTTACGGCAATCTATTGATCATCCAGCATGACAATGCCCACCTCACCGTCTATGCTCACAATCAGTCCTTGCTGGTCAAGGAAGGGCAAGCGGTCAAGGCCGGCGACACCATCGCCACCATGGGCAGTTCCGGCACCACCCGGGTCAAGCTGCACTTTGAACTGCGCGTCCGCTCTTCGGCGGTCGATCCCCTGCCCTATCTGACGGACTGAGCCGCACGGCGGCGGAGCGCTTGTCAGCGCCGGCGGCGTACGCGCAAAATACATTCCTTATCTGATGCGCAACCTATCGCCCGGACAGCACGGTTTCCACTGCGCGGGCCCGAAGCGAGGAAGTCGAGAAGGCAAGCCGATGGGGAGATTACTGTTACTTGGCAGCTTGCTGCTGGCCCTCGCCGCCAACGCCCACGCCGCCAAGATCGTCAAGGTGGCCTTTGGCGAATCGCTGGAGCCCTATGTGATGGAGGGCGGCAAGAGCGGGCTTGAAGTGGAGATCGTGCGCGCCGCCTTGCAAGAGCGCGGCTACCGGATAGAACCGGTTTTCTTTTCCCAACCCCGGCTGCCGATGGCGCTGAAGAACAAGGACATCGACGCGGTGGCCACCGTGGGCGAGCAGGCCGGATTGCAAGCCGAGTATTCCGACGTCTACATCAGCTACGAGGATGTGGCCATCACCCTCAGCAGCCGCCGCATCCAGCTGCACCAAGCCAAGGAGTTGGGCGCCTATCGGGTGCTGGCCTTTTCCCTGGCCAGGCAATACCTGGGCGAAGCCTTCAAGGACATGGCCCGAAGCAATCCCAACTACGCGGAAACCGCCAATCAGGTGGATCAAAACCGGCTGCTGTACCGCGGCTCCGTGGACGTGGTGGTGGCCGACCGCAACATCTTCGCCTGGATGAACCACAAGCTCGCCACCCAGTTCAAGGAAAAAACCGCGCCGGTGGACATTCACCGGCTGTTCGCCCCCACCGTGTACCGGATGGCCTTCCGCAGCGCCCCCCTGAAGGACGAGTTCAACCTGGGCTTGCGCGCGATACAAAAAAGCGGCGCCTACAAGCAAATCGTGAATCGTTACCAGAACCTCTGAGCGCGATTGCCGATGACAGCAAGATAGCCTAACCTTCACGGTTTGATTCCGCACCGTCCCGCGCACCGTGAAACCGTCCCGTTTGCTGTTTGCCCTTTTGCCCGCGCTGCTGAGCGCCTGCGCCACCGTCAGTCCGCCGGCCCCGGTCGCCGCTCCCGTCGTCGTCGCGCCCGTCCCCCCCGAGCCGGAGGCTCCTGCGCCGGCGGTCGAAGCGCCGCCCTCGCCTCCGCCGGTGAGCGCGCCGCCGCTCAGGCCCGCCTACAACGATCCGCAGGCCGGGCGCCTGTTGCTCAACCGCCTGCTGCCGGCCAAGATCCGAGACCGCCAGGGCTGGAGCAACGACATGCTCTCGGCCTTCACCCACCTGAAGATCCCCTACACCGCGGAGAATTTCTGCGCGCTGGCGGCGGTGATCGAACAGGAGTCCAGCTGGCAGGCCGATCCCACCGTGCCCAATCTGCCCGCCATCGTCTGGGACAAGATCGCCGAGCGGGCCCACGGCTATCTGATCCCGCTGCCGGTGGTCAAAGCCGCGCTGATGAAGACATCGCCCAACGGCAAAAGCTATAAGGCGCGCATCGACAGCCTGCGCACCGAAAGGGAAATGAACGATCTGTTCGAAGACATGGCGCGCGAAGCCAGCAAGCTGGGCCTGCCGATGAGCATGAAGAACCCGATCCGCACCGGCGGGCCGATGCAGGTCAGCGTCGAGTTCGCCGAAGGCCACGTCAGAGTCTGGCCCTATCCCTATCCGCGCAGCGGCAGCGTGCGCCAGGAAGTGTTCACCCGCCGCGGCGGCGTCTACTTCGGCGCGGCCATCCTGCTGCAATACCCTGCGCCTTACAGCCAGATGCTGTACCGCTTCGCCGACTTCAACGCCGGCCGCTACAGCAGCCGCAACGCGGCCTTCCAAGCCGTGATGGAGAAACTCAGCGGCAAGGACCTGACGCTGGACGGCGACCTGCTCAGCTACAAGGACGGCAAGGTCTACCCCAGCACCACCCAGAGCGCGGTCATCAGCCAGGGCGGCAAACTGGGCATGGGCCAGGGCGAGATTCTGCGCGACCTGAAACTGGAAAAAAGCGCCGCCTTCGGCCAAAGCGAGCTCTACCGCAAAACCTACGCGCTGGCGGACCAGCGCTTCGGCAAGCCCGCGGCGCGCGAACAACTGCCGCAGATCGATCTGAAAAGCCCAAAGATCACCCGCAAGCTGACCACCGAGTGGTTCGCCAAGCGCGTGGACGGCCGCTATCAGAGCTGCCTGGCCCGCGCGCGTTGACCTCAAAACCGCCGCGATTATAATCCCACGTCATCACCCGCCGGCGCCGCTCCCGACGCCGGCGCCGGGCGGGCCTGGCTCGTCCGGCACAACAAGGCGAATTCATTCATGCGCACCACGCTCTCCTACTTCACCGGCTCGCTGCTGTTCAGCGTCGTCGTGCTGGCCGCCGCCGGCTGGTACGGCTTCCAGCTGGGCGGCCCCGCCATGGCCAGCTCTTTCCTGGTCACCGCCCTGGTGCTGGCGATTCTGGAAACCAGCGTTTCCTTCGACAACGCGGTCGTCAACGCCAGCGTGCTGCAGGCGATGAGCTCCTTGTGGCGCAAACTCTTCATGACGGTGGGCATCGCCGTCGCCGTGTTCGGCATGCGCATCCTGTTTCCGCTGCTCATCGTCGCCGTCGCCGGCGACACGCCCTTGCTCGAGGCCTTCTCCATCGCCACCCGCGAACCGCTGCGCTACCAGCAGATCATGCACGACTCGCATCTGATGATCATGGGCTTCGGCGCCACCTTCCTGCTGATGGTGGTGGTGGAATACTTCGTCAAAAAGGAAAAGGACGAACACTGGCTGCCGGCCGTCGAGCCGCTGCTGGCCCGATTGGGCTCGGTTGAAAACGCGCAGTCGATGATCGCCATCCTGTTGATCGCGCTGGTGGCCGCCGCCATTCCCGCCGGACAGAAGATGGAGTTTCTCAGCAGCTGTTTCTGGGGCTATGTGGTGTTCATGGCGCTGCATGTGTTCAAGCAGCTGTTCGGCGGCATGGACATTCAGACCGCCGCGGCCAAGAACGGCCTGATCGGCTTCGTCTATCTGGAAACGCTGGACGCCAGCTTCTCCATGGACGGCGTGATCGCCGCCTTCGCCATCACCAATAATTTCTGGCTGATCGCCGCCGGGCTCGGCATAGGCGCGATGTTCGTGCGTTCGATGACCATTCTGCTGGTGGAGCGCAACATCATCGGCCAGTTCAAATACCTGGAGACGTCCGCGTTCTGGGCCATCGGCGCCCTGGTCGCCATCATGTTCGCCGCCGCGCTCCACGTAGAGCTGGGCGAAGTGCTCACCGGCCTGATCAGCGTCGCCATCATCGGTCTGGGCATCGTCACCAGCCTGCCGGGGCGCAAGCGCCGGCGCGACTGAAACGCCCGCGCCGTAATGCGAACAGGCCTGGAATCCAGGCCTGTTCGTTATAGAGCGGCGACGGCCTTGCGCCGGCGCGCCTTGCTTCAGCCGTGAAACCGACTTTTGTTAGCCGCTCTTATCCGTCAAAGCCGATAACTGGCTCCCGTCATCAGCTTGGCGGACAGCTTCATCGCCCCCTTGACCGGAGCCGGCAATGGGGCCGCGCCCAGATCGTGGGCCATGTCCGCATGCTTCAATTCGTCGTCGCGCATCTGCTCGACGATGGCGCGGCTCTTGGCGTCCGCCTCCGGCAACAGCTTCAGATGGCTGTCCAGATGCGCGCCCACCTGTTGCTCGGTTTCCTCCAGAAAGCCCAGATTCCACTTATCGCCCAACACCCCGGCGGCCACACCTATCGCCAGCGAACCGGTGTACCACAGCGGGTTGAACACGCTGGGCCGGCCGCCCAGCTCGCGAATGCGCCGCTCGGTCCAGGCCAGATGCTCCACCTCCTCCTGCGCCGCTTGGCGCAAGGCTTCGCGCGCCTGCGGCGTGCGCGCCGTCAGCGCCTGCCCCTGGTATAAAGCCTGGGCGCACACCTCGCCGCAATGGTTCACCCGCATCAGGCCCAAAGCGTGCCGCTTCTCCTCCTCAGCCAGCTCCGCCTCGCCCAGCGCCGCGTCAGGATGCGGCCGCAGGCTTTGCGCGGAAGCAAACAGGGTGCGCAGCCCCTTGTCGAACTCGACGATCCATTTGTCCAGCATCAATCGCTCTTTCTCGCGCTCACTCAATCGCCGGCGATTATACCCGCCCGATACGCGACGCGGCAGCTACTGCTATAATTGCGCGGTTTATCGAAACATTGTGTTCAACACGCTCAACAAGGATTCCCTGATGGATCTCGCTAGCATCGGCCCGGGCAAAGACATGCCGGGCGACTTCAACGTCGTCATCGAAATCTCCGCCAACGCCGCCCCGATCAAGTACGAATTCGACAAAGACTGGAACGCGCTGGTGGTTGACCGCTTCATGGGTACTTCCATGATGTATCCGGCCAACTACGGTTTCGTGCCGCAAACCCTCGCCGGCGACGGCGATCCGGTTGACGTGCTGGTGGTGACCCCCTTCCCGCTGCCTCCGGGCGTGGTGGTGCGCTGTCGCGCGCTGGGCCTGATCAAGATGGAAGACGAGTCCGGCGTTGACGCCAAGCTGGTGGCCGTGCCGGTGGAAAAACTGTGCCCGATGTACAAGTCCATCCAGAAACTGGAAGACCTGCCGGAACTGCTGCGCAACCAGATGGTGCACTTCTTCGAACACTACAAAGACCTGGAAAAAGGCAAGTGGGTCAAAGTGCAAGGCTGGGGCACGCTGGACGACGCCAAGACCGAACTGGTCGACGGCATCGCCAACTTCGAAAAATAAGCGCTCGGCGCTTATCCCAAGACAACCGGCGCGCGGCGCCGGTTTTTTCACGCCCGGCGTTTGCCTCCGCACATTCGCCAACGCTGATATTGCAACGCAATATGCCATCATTATTTGCTACAATCGCTGAGGCTTGGACGCCGCGGCCGCCCGCAGTTAGAAAAGCAAGTGATTGTTACTAAATACCATAAATAATTCTTTTACCCGTCGCCGCATTGCAGGTATCGTTCCATTAGAGCCTGCGACGGCCCCGCGGGCTAAAGTAAAACAAGGCCTTGCGGCTGAAAAAGCGGAATGCGCATACGGCAGATAGGCGCTTCGAAGGGGTTCTCAAAGACCGTACGCCGGCGCGCGGCGGATCGTGAACCGCTTCCGGGAGCCCGCCCGCGTTCAGGACCGCAATGCCCCGAACATGGCCCCATGCCCCGCCGCCTGTCGTCGCCATGGCGTCGGGCAGCCCAACCGGAACCACAGTGACCTATATCGCCCAAGGCTCAGCACCGCAACTCCACTGGCTCCAGCAGCGCCTGGCCAGCCGGGGTTTGCCCGCGTCCGCCGGCGCGAGCGGTCCGCCGTCCTGGCTGCCTGGCGATTGGCAAGGCTTTTACCTGTCTTCCGGCTGCTGGATCAATATCGACCCCCTGCATCAAGCTCCGCTGCCTCCCCGCCTGCGGCTCTGCCGCAAGCACGAGGTCCAGTTGCTGGAGCTGGACGGCGCCTGGCAGGCGCTGGGCTCGGACTTCGGCTTCATGCTGTTGCTGGGCGCCGACCGCGCGCCGACCGCCGACGCCTTGGCCTTGCTGGACGCGCTGGCGCCGCTGCCGGCCGCCTGGCTGCGCTGCGGCCCGACGGGCAGCGCGCGCTACACCCGCCAGGTCTGGGAAGCGCTGCTGTTCATGCTGAGACGGCAGACGCCGCCCAGCCCGGCCACGCAAACCGCGCCGGACTGGGAAACCGGGCTGCGCGGGCAATGGCGGCTGTGGGAACAACTGGTGCGCCTGTCGCAACGCTATCTGCGGGAACGCAAGCTGCCCGAGGACAATCCGACGGCGCGGCGGGACTTCGCCGAACCGCCGCGGGAGCAAGAACACTACGCCGCCAGCCTGGCCGGGCTGATCGTGCAGGCGGACGGCTGCCAGCAGGCCTGGCGGCAATTATGGGACGACTTCGCCGCCCAAGCTCCGCTGAGCCCCAAAAACTAAAAAGCCCGCGAGAACGCGGGCTTTTTTTCACGACAAGGCCGGAATCAGGCGGCGCTGGTCGCCTTCTTGCCGCGGGCGACGGCGGCGCTGGCGGCCTTGGCGGAGTTGGTGGCGGCTTCCACGCTGGCTTCGGCGATTTCCGCGCTGACTTTCTTGGCGGTCTTGGACACGCTTTCGAAAGCGGCGTTGGAGGTGTTCACCAGGCTTTTCAGAGCGGACACCGCGGCGTCGGAGCCGGCCGGCGCGTTCTTGGACAGACGGTCCAGATTGCTCAGCAGGGTCTGATTGCCTTCGGCGATCTGCTCTTCAACAAAAGCGGCCAGTTCATTCTGGGTGGTCAGCGCGGCGTCGTAGACATTGCGCGCCACGGAGAAAGCCTGATCGATGGACGGCTGAGCCAGGCTGCTCTGCACTTCGGCGAAGGCCTTGGGATCCTTGGCTTCGCTCAGCGCCTTGATCGCCTGGGCGTTGTCGGCCAACAGCTTGCGCGACAGGTCCAGTTGCAGCGCGGCCAGACGCTCGGCGCCGGCCAGCACGATGGAGGAGAAACGCACGGCCTTGTCGAACTGCGACTGGCCGAGAGCGGAGAATTCTTGAGTAGTGGTAAACATGACGACTCCTAAAAAATATCCAAAATTGACAGCTCAGCAACGACAGCGAACTTAACCTGCGCCCTTGATGTTGCATCGCAACAATTGCCATTCTGGCGGGTCGGCTCTCTCGAGTCAAGAAAATGTTGCAATGCACAAGCGGCTAAACCGCTATTTTTCATGAATTTTTGCAACACAAACATTCCAAAGACATTACAGAAACGCGCTTCCTTTCTTCTCCGCGCGACAATTCCCTCAATTGCAACACTTGCCTGCGTCCAAGCCCGCCGCCTCGGCCGATTTCGGCCTTTTGGCCCCAAGCCGAGCAACGCCATTGAAAGCCTGTCAGCAACCCAGTACACTCGCCCCATAGAATAAATCTATCTACATGAAGCCAAGTACAATGAGCCCTGCGGCCAACGCATTCGACATAAAATCCGCCAGCCTGGATCTGCTGGCGCTCTTGCTGCGCACCGACGACCTGGACGAACTGAGCCAGGCGCTGGACGCGCGTTTCGGCACCGGCCACGACGCGCCGGCGGAAGCCTTCGTCCTCGACGTGGAAGCCTTGCCCGCCCCGGCCGAGCTGGATTACGGCCGCCTGCTGCCCATGCTCAGCCGCCGCGGCATCCGCGCGGTGGCCCTGCGCCACCCCAGCACCGCGCTGGCCGGCGTCGCCAGCCAGTTCGGCCTGGCCTACACCAGCAGCGCCACGCCGGCGCGCTCGGCGCAAAGCGCGCCGGAACCCGCCGACAAGCCCGCCGCGCCGGAACCGGCTCCGGCCACCGGCGCCATGATCGTCGACCGTCCGGTGCGCGCCGGCCAGCAAATCTACGCCAAGGGCTGCGATCTGATCGTGCTGGCCATGGTCAGCGCCGGCGCGGAAGTGATCGCCGACGGCAATATCCATATCTACGCGCCCTTGCGCGGCCGCGCTCTCGCCGGCGCGCGCGGCAACGCCGGCGCCCGCATTTTCGCCCGCAGCATGGAGGCCGAACTGGTGTCCATCGCCGGAGTCTATCGAACTATCGAACAAGCCTTGCCCGACAGCATTCTGGGCAAGCCAACTCAAATCTATCTCGAGAACGAGCGCCTGGTCATGACCGCGCTCGGCGAGTAACAAGCCATTATTCAAAGGGATCGACTGTGGCAAAAATCATCGTTGTGACGTCCGGCAAGGGTGGCGTCGGTAAAACCACTACCAGTGCCAGCTTCTCCTCCGGCCTGGCGTTGCGCGGTCACAAAACCGTCGTCATCGACTTCGACGTCGGTTTGCGCAACCTGGACCTGATCATGGGTTGCGAACGCCGCGTGGTCTATGACCTGATCAATGTCGTCAACGGCGAAGCCAGCCTGAACCAGGCGCTGATCAAGGACAAGAACTGCGACAACCTCTACATCATCCCCGCCTCGCAAACCCGCGACAAAGACGCCTTGACGCTGGACGGCGTGGAGAAGGTGTTGAACGACCTGGCCGAAGCCGGCTTCGAATACATTGTCTGCGACTCGCCGGCCGGCATTGAAAAAGGCGCGCTGATGGCGCTGTACTTCGCCGACGAAGCGCTGATCGTCACCAATCCGGAAGTCTCCTCGGTGCGCGATTCCGACCGCATCCTGGGCATTCTGTCCTCCAAGTCCAAGCGCGCGGAAGAAAGCCGCGAGCCGGTCAAGGAACACCTGCTGATCACCCGCTACTCCGCCGGCCGCGTCGACAAGGGCGAAATGCTGTCGGTGGACGATGTGAAGGAGATTCTGCGCGTGCCGCTGCTGGGCGTGATTCCGGAGTCGCAGACCGTTCTGCAAGCCTCCAACTCCGGCACCCCGGCCATCCACCTGAAAGGCTCGGACGTCGCCGACGCCTATTCCGACGTGGTGGCCCGTTTCCTGGGCGAAGAGCGCCCGATGCGTTTCCTCGATGCCCCCAAAGTGGGCATTCTGAAGCGCCTCTTTGGAGGTTAAGTCATGTCCCTGATCGAAATGATCTTTGGCAAGCGCCAGAAAACCGCGGCCATTGCCAGAGAACGCCTGCAAATCATCCTGGCCCACGAACGCAACGGCCGCAGCGCGCCCGACTATCTGCCGGCGCTGCAGCGCGAATTGATGGAAGTGATCTCCAAATACGTCGCGGTCAATCTGGACGACATCAAGGTGCAAGTGGAGCGCCAGGACGACTTCGAAGTGCTGGAAGTCAATATCGTGCTGCCGGAGCACCAGCGCTGAGCCATGACGCTGACCGAACTTCGCTATATCGTCGCGGTGGCGCGGGAGCGCCACTTCGGCCGCGCCGCGCAAAGCTGCTTCGTCAGCCAGCCGACGCTGTCCATCGCCATCAAGAAGCTGGAGGACGAACTGGGCGTCACGCTGTTTGAGCGCGGCGGCCAGGAAGTCAGCGTCACCGAGATCGGCGAACGCATCATCGAGCAATCGCAACGCGTGCTGGAGGAGGCCGAAACCGTCAAACGCCTGGCCGGCGAACATCAGAACGAACTGGTGGGCCCGCTGAAGCTGGGGGTGATTTTCACCATCAGCCCCTATCTGCTGCCGCGGCTGATCCCGGCCTTGCGCATCCTGGCGCCGGACATGCCCTTGATCCTGGAGGAGAACTACACCTCCCGGCTTTCGGAAATGCTCAAGCGCGGCGAAGTGGACGCCATCATCGTGGCCGACCCCTTCGACGAGGCCGGCACCGTGGCGAGCCCGCTGTACGACGAGCCCTTCGTCGTCGCCACGCCCAAGGGCCATCCCTGGGAAAAGCTGGGCGCCATCGCCGCCAATCAACTGGCCGACGAAAGCGTCCTGCTGCTGACCCAGGGCAATTGCTTCCGCGATCAGGTGCTGCAGGCCTGCAGCGATCTGGCCAGCCGGCAGAGCCACGGCGGCACGCTGGCCGCCAATCTGCAGGGCAGCTCGCTCAACACCATCCGCCACATGGTGGCCAGCGGCATGGGCGTCACCGTGATGCCGTCCACCTCGATAGGCCCCACCGACGAATCCTTATTGTCGGTGGTGCCGTTCAAGACGCCGGCGCCGCAGCGCCGCGTGCTGTTGGTGACGCGCAAGCAGTTCTTCCGCAAGAAGGCGATAGACACCCTGCAACAGGCGGTCTTCCGCTCCGGGCTGGAAGGTGTCGCCATGCTGGAAGGCGAAGCGCCGGCGCAATAAGCCGGCTCCCGCCCCCAAACGAGACAACCGCTGCGCGCCCTGCCGCAGCGGTTTTTTTCCGCCCCACCACCGCAAGGAGTTTCCCCGTGTCTCAATTGCGCAGCATTGAAATCAAAGCCTTCGTGCCCGCCCGCGACTACGCGCTGTCGCAGCGCTTTTACGCCGATCTGGGCTTCGAGCAAAAGTCGGACAGCCACGGCGTCAGCTATTTCGTCCATGGCCAGTGCAGCTTCCTGCTGCAGGACTTCTATCATCCGCAATTGGCGGAAAACCTGGTCTTGCACTTGCTGGTCGACGATGTCGACGCCTGGCACCGCCAATGGCTGGCCCAGGGCGTCGCCGAGCGCTATCCGGCCAAGATAGGCCCGCTCGTGGACCAGCCCTGGGGCATGCGCGACTTCTGCCTGCATGATCCCTCCGGCGTGCTGTGGCGCGTCGGCCAGAACCTGTAAGCCGCCGCGGGCCGGGCCCTCACACCGCGCGGCCAAGCTCCTCCTTCAGTATCGCGAACAGGCTTTCCGGTCTCCCGTTGAGGAAGAAGTGATCGCCGCGCAGGATCTCGCTGCGAAAACCGCCGGTGGCATAGCCCTGCCAGGAAGCCGCCGCCTCGACGCCGCCCTCTTCTTCGCTGCCGCCCAGGGCGACGATGCGGCAGCTCAAAGGGGGACGCGGCGCGGGACGGTAAGTCTCTATCGCCTCGAAGTCGGCGTGCAGCACCGGCAGGATGACCTGGACCAGTTCCGGATGGGCCAGCACTTCCGCCGGCGTGCCGTTCATGCGCATCACCTCGTCCAGAAACTCATCGTCCGGCAAGCCGTGTATCGGCCGCCCTCTCGGCGGCAGATGCGGCGCGGCGCGCCCGGACACGATCAGGCAGCAGGGCGCCGGCAGGCCGCGCGCCCGCGTCCGCTGGGCCACCTCGAAAGCCAGGCTCGCCCCCATGCTGTGCCCGAACAGGGCGTAAGGCCGGTCCAGCAGCGGCGCGATCGCGTCCGTCGCCTCCTCGGCCTGCTGATCCAGCCGGTAGCGCAGCGGATCGTGAAAGCGCCGCCCCCGCCCCGGCGGATGCATGGGCAGCACATCGACCGCGGCCGGCAAGCGCTCCGCCCAGCCGCGGTACACCGCCGCGCTGCCGCCGGCGTAAGGGAAGCAGAACAGGCGCAAGGCCGCGGCTTGGCCGGCCGGCGCGGCGTCCACCCAGCCGCGGTTCACGGCGCCACCTTGCGGATGAAGCCGCCGGCTTCTTTGATCGCCGCCCTCGCTTCCGGCAGCATCGGCGTCAGGGTGGCCCAGGCGTGCGGCAGCCGCCGCCACACCTTGAAATCCACGCCGACGCCGGCCGCGCTCGCCTTGCTGGCCACGCGTGCGGCGTCGTCCAGCAGCACCTCGCTGTCGCTGGCCTGGATGAACAGGTCCGGCAGGCCCGCGTACTCGCCGTAGAGCGGCGAGGCGATGGGATGATCGGCGGCGGCGTCGCCAAGGTAGTAGCGCGAGAAATTCCTCACCGCCACCGCGCTCAGCATCACGTCGGACGCGTCGTTCGCTTCCAGCGAGGCCCCGGTCGCCGCCAGATCCGTCCACGGCGAGAACAAGACCGCGCCGGCCGGCATCGGCGCGCCCGCGTCGCGCAGCGACAGCAGCAGCGCCAGCGCCAGCCCGCCGCCGGAGGAATCGCCGGCGACCACGATGCGCTCAGGCGCCACGCCCTCGTCCAACAGCCCCCGATACGCCGCCAGCGCGTCGTCGACGGCGGCCGGGAACGGATGTTCCGGCGCCAGCCGGTAAGCCAGCGAAAACGCGCGCGCGTCCGCCTCCCGCGCCAGCGCGGCGGCCACGCCCCGGTGCGTCAGCGGCGAGCAGAAGCAATAGCCGCCGCCATGCAAATACAGGATCACCCGCCCGCTCGCCTCGCGCCGCGCGGAGGCTTCAGGCTCTATCCACTCGCCGCGCAGCGCCTCCGCGTCCAGCTTGCGCACCCGCCAGCCGCGCGGCGGCTTGATTTCGCCGCGCGCCCATTTCGCGCTGCGCTCGCGCATTTCCTGGGCGGTCAGGCCGGGCTTGCGGGTCAGGGATTTGGCCGTTCTGCGCAACAGCCAGGAGAAACATAGGTTTTGCCAACTCATGAATCGCTTTCCAGTCATGAAGAGAAAGAAGTCTGCCGTCGCGCGCGGCTTATCCGAACACCAGTTTGCGATGCGCGGCGATGCCCGCCAGCGCGCCGTTGCCGATGGCCAGCGCCACGGTGCCGCCCCGCTGCGTGATGTCGCCGCAGGCGAATACGCCCGGCGCCGATGTCTCCATCGCGTCGTCAGTCCGCACATAAGGCCCCAGCGGCCCCTCCTCGATCACGCAGCCCAGCTGCTCCGCCACCGGGCTGGACAGGCGGAAGCGGTTCATCATGAACAGCCCGTCAAAGGCCAGCCGGCGGCCATCGGCCAGCTCGACGGTGGCGCGCTCGACGATGCGCGCGATCCGTTCGCGCACGATGTCGACACCCCGCTGCGCCAGCGCCTCGCGCTGCGCCGCGTCCGGCTCGGAGCCGCCGTCGCTCAGGAAGACGGTCGGGCCCCATTCCGGCATCAGCATCGCCGACAGATAGGACAGGGGGCCGCCGCCGAGCACGCCGATGCGGCCCTGCTTCAGTTCGTAGCCGTGGCAGTAAGGGCAGTGGAACACGCTTTCGCCCCAGCGCTCGCGCAGGCCCTCCAGCTCAGGCAATTCGTCCACCACGCCGAAGGCCAGCACCAGCTGGCGCGCCGCGTAGCTTTGGCCGGAGGCGCAGCGCAGCGCGTAGCCGGCCTCGCCGCTCTCGGCCCGGACCACGGTGTCCGCGCGCCATTGCGCGTTGGGATAGGCCAGCAATTGCGCCTTGCCGTCCGCGGCGATCGCGTCGGGCGAGCGCCCGTCCAGGCCGATCACGCCGTGGGATTGGGCGGCGAAGCGATTGCGGCGCGCGCCGGCGTCGATCACCAGCACGCGGCGGCGCGCGCGCGCGATCTGCAAGGCGGCGGATTGTCCGGCGTGACTGCCGCCGATCACGATGACGTCGAATACAGTCGTGGAAGTTTCGGTATTCATGATGGGATGTCCTTATCGGGATGAATCGGAGGGCGCGCGGACGGCCGTCACAGCCGGCCGCCGCCGCAGGCTTCCGCCGCGCGGTCCAGCAGCCAGCGCACGATCAGCTTGGCGCGCGGCACGCGCTGCCCTTCGTCGCGGCGCCGCAGCGCCAGTTGTTGCGTGATCACCGCCAGCCGCAGCAGGCCGTAGGCGTACCAGTAGGCGGGTTCCGTCACCTCGCGTCCGGCCGCGGCGGCGTACAGGTCCACCAGCGCCGCGCGCGTCGGCGCGCCCGGCGCGCAGCTCGGCCCGGGCGCGTCCAGCCGCAGCAGCGACGAATCCCGGCCCTCTATCCAGTAAGCGAGCGCGGCGCCGAGATCCGCCAGCGGATGGCCGACCGCGGCCAATTCCCAATCGACGACGCCCACCAGCCGCGCCGGATCGCCCGGGTCGACGAGGATGTTGTCCAGCTTGTAGTCGTTGTGCAGCCAGGCGGAGGGCGCGGTCTGCGGCATCCGCTCGCTCAGCCAGTCGGCCACCGCCCGGAAGTCGGCGTCGGCCGCCGCGCCCGCCTCCTCCGCGTTCCAGCGCCGCCGCCATTCGCTCAGGATGCGGCGCAGATAGTCGGGGGGCCGGTCGGCCGGCGCGACCTCCAGCGCATGCAGGCTCGCCAGCGTCTCGATGAAGTTTTCCGCGAGCCGGCGCACGGTGTCAGGGCCGAGCGCTCCGCAGGCGGCCGGCGCGACGCCGTCCAGCTTTTCAACCAGCAGCAGCGCGGCGTCGCCGTCCTCGTCCACCGCCAGCGGCCTGGGCGCCAGCCGGAACTGGCCGGACAGCCGCTCCAGCAGCGCGTAGCGGCGCCTCGCCTCGCGCGCGCCGCCCTCCGGCAGCCAGTAGGCGATGAGTTCGCTGTCGCCGCCCTGCACCAGGAACACTTCGCTGGCCCGGCCGCCGCCCACCCGCGTCGCGCGCGCGCCGACGCGGGGGCGGCCCAGCGCCGCCATCGCGCGCTCCGCGATCCGCGCGCTCATGCCAGCTCCCGCCGGAAACCGGCCAGCGCATGGCGCGCCACCAGGCTCTTGTGCACCTCGTCCGGGCCGTCGTAAATCCGCCCCGCGCGTTCGTGCCGCCACAGCACATTGAGAATCGTGTCGCCGCTGACGCCCAATGCGCCCTGCACCTGCAACGCGTGATCGAGCACGGTCTGCGTCACGCCGGCCACGAAGAACTTCGCGATCGAGATGTCGATCTGCGCGCGCTCGTGGCGGTTCTGCAGCCGCGTGGCCGCCTGGGTCACCAGCAGGCGCGCGGCGTCTATCGACGCGCGGCTCTCGGCGATCCAGTTCTGCACCGTCTGGCGCGAGGACAGCAGCTCGCCCGCGGCCAGCTCCCGGCGGCAGGCGCGCCGGCACATGATGGCGAAGGCGCGCTCGCACACGCCTATCCAGCGCGCGCAATGGTGCAGCCGTCCGGTGGCCAGCCTGGCCTGCAGCACGACGAAGCCCTCGCCGGGCTTGCCCAGCATCGCGTCCTCGCCCACCCGGCAATCGTCCAGCACCAGTTCGCCGTGGCTGGCCCAGCCGCAGCCCTCGTCCCCCATCACCCGCAGATTGCGGACGTGGCGGAAGCCGGGCGCGTCGGTGGGCACGATGAAGGTGCTGGTGCGCGCGTGCAGCGGCGCGGCCTCGTCGGTGACGGCCAGCACGATGGCGAAGCCCGCGCCGTCGGCGCCGGACGCGAACCATTTGCGGCCGTTCAGATGCCAGGCGCCGTCCCTGTACACCGCCGTCGTTTTCAGCGAGGAGGGATTCGATCCGGCGGACTCCGGCTCCGTCGCCGCGAAGCAGCTGCGCAGTTCGCCGCGCAATAGCGGCTCCAGCCAGCGCCGGCGCTGCGCGGGAGTCGCGTACTCCAGCAGCACGTCGATATTGCCGGCGTCGGGCGCCTGGTAGTTGACCGCGTAATGGCCCAGCGGCGAGGCGCCCAGCAGCTCGCCCACCTCCACCAGCTCAAGCAGGTTCAGGCCCAGGCCGCCGTCGGCGCGCGGCACCTGCGGCAGCCACAGGCCATGCGCCCGGTTGGCCGCGCGGATGCCGCTCATCAATTGTTCCACGGTTTCGAAATCGCCGTTGGCGAGCGCCGCCTCCGGTTCCGCCAGCGCCGCCTCGACGGCGGCGAATGCCTTGACTCTGGTGTTCATTGTTCTTCCTCGGTTTCCATGTCCGAAACGGCCCGCCGCGCGGCGGCCTCCACGGCGCGCAAGGCGCCGGCCAGCCCGCTGACGAAGGGGGGGCGCATGATGCCGACGTGATCGCCGGGTAGGCGCAGCGGCGTCGCCGCGGCCGGCGCCGCCGCGCGCCAGCCGTCGATGAGCGCGGCGGCGTCGGGCGCGTCCGCCTCGTCGTCCCTGTCCGCGGCCACAATCAAATGCAGCGCGCCGGCATAAGGCGTCGCCGGCGCGTAATCCGTCAGCGAATGCGCGATGAAGGCGCGCACGCGCGCCGCGAATTCGGGCAGGCCAAGCTCCTCCGGCAGCACGCCCGCCGCTATCAAGCGCTCGCGCAAACGTTCCACTCTCCGCGCATCGTCCAGCGCGTCGAATTCGTCGGCGTCGAATAGCGGCTTGGCGTCGGCCAGACGCGCGAAGCTGTTGCCGATCTCCGCCATCCAGCGGCTGTCCCGCCAGTCCCGCTTGTGCTGCCGCGCCGCCGACCCCGGCGGCAGGCTGTCCACGATGGAGACCCAAGCCACCGCCTCGCCCTGGCCGGCCAGTTGCCGCGCAATCTCAAGCGCGACCCAGCCGCCGAAAGAATGGCCGCCCAGGCGATAAGGCCCGTAAGGCCGCACCCGCCGGATGTCGGCGATCAGCGCCGTCGCGATGGCTTCGACGCCGGCCGCGTCGGCCTCGCCGGGCCCGGGCAGCTCCATGCCCCATACCGAGAAGTCCTTGGACAGCTCGGCCGCGAGCGCGCGCAGATACGGCACATGCCCGCCCGCGCCCGGCGCGAAGAACAGCGGCGGCGCGTCGCCCGGCGCGGACAGCGCGACGAGCGCGCCGACCCGGACGCCGTCCGCGCCCGCCCCCTCGGTCTCGATGATCCGGGCCTGCTCGGCCACGGTCTGCGCCGTCAACAGACGGGCCACCACCGCCGCGTCCAGGCCAAAGGCCCGGCCGGCGCGGGAGCAGATCCGCAGCATCAGCAAAGAATCTCCGCCCAGCGCGCTGAAATCGCTGTCCTCCGACGGCGGTTCGCGCTTGAGCACGGCCGTCCACAAGGCGCTCAGCTCGCGTCGCAACGCCGCGCCGCTGGGCCGCGCGGCGGCGGGCGCCTGGCCGCCGCCGGCGTGGCGGCCGCCGAGGCCAGGCTCCGGCGCTCGCCGCCGTCCGCCCTGATCGCGCCGCCGGCGGCCGCGTCCCCAGCCGTGGTTTCCCCGAGCAGCGCGCGCAAGGCCGCCGCGTACTCCGCGACGAAGCGGAGCACGGTCTCCGTCGAGAAATGCCCGCGCGACGGCACCAGGGTGATCCGCAATACGCCTTGCCGGCCGTCGAAGCTGCTTTGCACCACCAGCGGCACATTGGTCGTGTCGCTCGCGTAGCCGTCGGACACCTCGATATCGCGCACCGCGTCCTCCAGCGCGCGGAAGTGCGTGAAGTTGAACAGCGCGTCGAACACCGTGCCCACCTGCCGATGCAGTTCGATCAGCGGATAGCGCCGGCGGCTGAACACCTCCAGCTCGGCCGCCTGCACCGCGCGCACCAGCGCGACCGCGTCGAAGACGCCGGCCGGGAAATCGAAGCCGAGCGGCAGACTGTTCAGGAACAGGCCCAGCACCCGGTCGCCGTCCGCGCCCTCGCTGCGGCCGTTGAACACCACGCCGCTCGTCACCGCCGGCCTGCCGCAGATGCGCGACAAGGCGAGCAGATGCGCCGTCAGCAGCACGCTCTTCACCGAGGCGCCCGCGCGCGCGGCGAGCGCTTCCAGGCCGGCGGACTCAGCGGCCGAAATCGGCACCTCCGCCGGCGCCGCGTCGCCGTCCAGCTCCCGCGCCAGCCGCGTGGCCGGCAAGGATTGCAGCCGCGCGCGCCACCAGTCGCGCAGCGCGTCCGAACGCGCCGCCTCGCGCTCGCGCTCGACGAAGTCGCGGTAGCGGCTGGCCGGCGCCGTCAGCGCCAGCGGCCGGCCGGCCAGCCGCGCCGAATAGTCCGAGATCAGCTCGGAGAGCAGCAGGTTGAAGCTCCAGCCGTCCAGAATCGC
>NZ_QARX01000001.1:821505-1112388 GCF_003052555.1 Chromobacterium sp. Panama | reverse complement strand
CCAGCCGTCCAGAATCGCGTGGTGCTTGGTCACGCCGATATGCATCTCCTCCTCGCTCAGGCGATGCACGGCGAAGCGGATCAGCGGCGGATGCTCGACGTCGAAGCGCCGGCGCCGCTCGGCCTCGCGCCAATCCAGAATCCGCGCGTCCTGCCGCGCCGCGTCCAGGCCTCGCCAGTCGCTGACCGCCAGCGGCAAGGGCACTTGGCGGTGCACGTACTGCAGCGGCTCCTCGTCGGCGGCCAGATCGAAGGCGGTGCGCAGCGCCGGATGGCGTTCGAAGGCGCCGCGCAACGCCGCCTCGAGCGCGGCCGCGTCGAAGGGCAGGGCCAGCCGCTGATCGTTGACGTTGTGATAGGCGGAGTCCTGGCCGTGCCGCATCTCGTTGGCCAGCATCGCCATCTGCATCGCGCTGAGCGGATACGCGTCCTCATAGGCCGCGTCCAGCGGCGGCGGAGGCGGCGGCGCGCTCGCGGCCGGCGGCGGCGAATCCGTGCGCCGGACCTGCGGCGCCAGGCTTGCTATGGTCAGCGAGCGCATCAGCTCGTCCAGCGTGAAGTCGATGCCGACCTTGTGCGCGGCCGACAGGATCTGGATGCTCAGGATGGAGTCCCCGCCCAGCTCGAAGAAGTTGTCAGTGACGCCGACCGGCGAGCGCTTGAGCACGGATTCGAACACGCCGACCAGCGCCTGTTCCACCGCATCGCGCGGCGCGACGTGCGGACGCGCCGCATCGCCGTCCCCCGCCAGCGCGTCGGCCAGCCGGCGGCGATCGAGCTTGCCGTTAGGGGTCAGCGGGATCGCGTCCACCTCGATCAGGCGCGCCGGAATCGCGTGCGGCGGCAGGCGCTGCGCCAGCCAGTCCCGCAGCGCGGCGGGAGAGAGCGACGCGCCCTCGCGCGGCGCCGCGAAACCCGCCAGCTGCGCGTGGCCGTCTATGCTCGCCTCGTCCACCATCACCGCCGCGGCGGCGACGTCCGGGTGCCGGGCCAGCGCCGCCTCCACCTCGCCCAGTTCGATGCGGAAGCCGCGGATCTTGACCTGCTCGTCGATGCGGCCCAGATAGTCCAGCTCGCCGTCCGCGTCCCAGCGCCCGAGGTCCCCGCTGCGGTAAAGCCGCGCGCCGGGCAGGAAGGGGTCGGCGATGAAGCGTTCGCGGTCGAGCTCGGGACGCTTGTGATAACCGCGCGCCACGCCCTCCCCGCCCACGTAAATCTCGCCCGGCACGCCCGGCGGCACCGGATGCCCGGCGGCGTCGAGCAGGTAGATACGGTAGCCGGGCAAGGGCCGGCCCACCGGGCTGCGCGAGGAGAGCGCGTCGCCCGCGCCCAGCACGCGCTCGGTCACGTGCACCGTGGTTTCGGTGATGCCGTAGAGATTGACCAGCGCGACACCGCTCTCCTCGCCCAGGCAGGCGGCGAACTGGCTGGGAATCAGCGCCTCGCCGCCGAAGAACACATGGCGCAAGCCGGCCGGCAAGGGGCGCCGCGCGTCGCCCAGCGCGCGCAGCAGCTGCTTGAAGGCGCTGGGAGTCTGGCTCAGCATCGTGACGCCCTCGCGCTCCAGCAGCGCGAGAAACGCCTCCGGCGTGCGCGAGCAGCGGTAAGGCACGATTTCCAGCCGCCCGCCGTGCAGCAGGGCGCCCCAGATTTCCCATACCGAGAAGTCGAAGGCGTAGGAATGGAACAGGGTCCACACGTCCGATGGTCCGATGCCGTAGCTCCGGCGCGTCGCCGCGAACAGATGGTCCACATTGCGGTGCTCCACGCACACGCCCTTGGGCTGTCCGGTCGAGCCCGAGGTGTAGATCACGTAGCACAGGTCGGCGGGCGAAGTGTCGCGCGGCGGCGGCGCGTCTTCGCGCTCGCCGGACTCCGCCGCATCCCCCATCCCGATCAGAACCCCGCCGAAGTCCCCGAAGCGCTCGCGCGCCTCCTCGCCGCAGATCAGCGCGCCGGCGCCGATATCCTCCAGTATCCAGGCGAGACGTTCCGGCGGATGGTCGAGATCGAGCGGCACATAGAAGGCGCCCGCCTTCAACACCGCCAGTATCGCGACGATGCTGTCCACGCCGCGCCCGAACGCCAGCGCAACCGGCGTGTCGCCGCGCACGCCGGCGGCGTCCAGCCGCCAGGCCAGCCGGTTGGCGCGGCGATCCAGTTCGGCGTAAGTCAGCGCCTCGCCCTCGCATTGCAGCGCGACGGCGTCGGGGCGCGCGCGCGCCTGCGCCTCAAAACGGCGATGCAGGCACTGGCGCGCCGTCTCGTCCGCGCGCCGGGCCGCCGCGTTCCAGCCCGCGACCAGCGCGCCGCCCGCCTCCGCGCCCAGCAGCGACGCCGCGCCGATGCGCAGCGCGGCGCCGCCGCGTTCGAACTGCTCCAGCAGCCGCGCCAGCATCGCGACGATCCGCTCCGCCGACGCCTCCGACACGCGCTGGCGATCGTAATGCAGGCGCAAGCGCAGACGCTCGCCGGGAATCGCGACCACGGTCAGCGGATAGTTGGTCTGTTCCACCACCTCGACGTCGCCGACGCCCAGCCGTTCCCGATAGCACGTCGCGTCCGCGCGCGCCGGATAGTTCTCGAACACCACCAGGCTCTCGAACAAGGGCGCGCCCGGAGCCACGCCGCTCCAGCCCGGAATCGCGTGCAGCGGCGTATAGGCGTAGGCTTCGGCGTCCACATGCCGGCGATGCAGCTGTCTGAGCCAGTCGCCCAGCGTCTGCGCGGCGTCCACGGTCGCGCGCGTCGGCAGCGCGTTGACGAAGAGCCCCACCATCTGCTCGACCCCGCGCAGCGCGGCCGGCCGGCCGGACACGGTGGTGCCGAACACCACGTCGTCGCGGCCGCTCGCTCGCGCCAGCAGCAAGGCCCAGGCGGCCTGGATCACCGTGCTCTGCGTCAGCTCGCAGGCGCGCGCCAGCCGCTGCAGGCCCTCGCTCGTCCGCGGGTCCAGCTCGCGTTCCAGCAGACCGTGGCCGGACGCGCGTTCCGGGCCCGCCTCCTCGGCCAGCGGCAAGGGCGTGGCCGCGCGCACATCGCCCAGCCGCTCGCGCCAGAAGGCTTCGGCCGCCGCGCCGTCCTGCTGGTCCAGCCAGCGCAGAAAAGCGCTGTAGGGCTGGGGCGGCGGCAAGGCCGGATCGGCCCCGCGCCGGTAGGCGTCGTAGCAGGCGAGCGCTTCGCCCAGCACGATCTGCACCGACCAGCCGTCCAGCAGCAGATGGTGATAGCTCCACACGAACTCATAGCGTTCTTCGCCGGTGCGGAACAAGGCGCAGCGCATCAGCGGCGCGCGGCTCAGGTGAAAGCCCGGACGCCGGTCCGCGTCCCGGTAGGCGGCGAGACGGCGCCGCTGCTCCTCGGGATCGAAAGCCCGCCAGTCCTCCTCCACCCACGGCAGTTCGACGTCGCGGAAGACCACCTGCACCGGCTTGGACGGCCCGTCCCACAGAAAGCCGGTGCGCAGCACGCCGTGGCGCGCGATCACCGCTTCCAGCGCGCGCCGGTAATCGGCCGCGTCTAGCGCGACCTGGAAGGCGCAAGCGACCTGTTCGTAATAGACGCCGGACTCCGGCGCTTTCAGCGTATGAAACAGCAGGCCCTGCTGCGTCGGCGTCAACGGCAGCATGGTCTCGACTTTCGAGCCGGCTTGCTGCGCGGCGTTTGATAATGTTTTGTTCATGGCTGTTCGTTCAGTAGCTGTAACACTTCGTCGATATCGTTCTGGTCAAGATGGGCGAGCGGCAGGTCCGACGGCGTCAGGCCGCCCGACTGCGGCGACAGGCAGTGCGCCAGCACCGCGTCCAGCTCAGCGCGGAAGCGCTCCGCCAGCGCCGTCATCGCGTCCGCGCCGCGTTGTACAGCCAGTCCACCCGCAGCCGTCCTTCGTGCACCTGCGCCACCACGTCCAGCGCGTAGCGCCGCCTCATCCCGCCCGAGCGCGCGCCGCCCGGCGGCTCGCCCAGCCAAGCCGCCCCCGGCGCGCCGCCTTCTTCCAGCCGCCATTGGCCCAGGTAGTTGAAGCACACCGTGCGCGCATGGCCGCCCAGCTCCGATCCACGGCCGCCGTAACGCAGCGCCTGGTAGGCGATGCCGCTGTCCGGCACGCCGCGCATCCGCTCCTTCACCGACTTCAGGTCCCGCGGCAAGTCGCCGCTCAGCGGCAGCCGCAGCGGATACAAGCTGGTGAACCAGCCCACGGTGCGCGACACGTCCACGCCCGCCAGCCCGTCGCGGCCGTGGCCTTCCAGGTCCAGCACGCATTCCTCCGCGCCCGTCCATTGGCGCAAGGCCCGCGCCAGCGCGGCCAGCAGCAATTCCTCCGGACGCATCCGGTAGGCCTCGCCCGCCTGCCGCAGCCAGCGTTCGGTCGTCGCCGCGTCCCACTGCAGCGACACCCGCGATTCCGCCGCCACCGTGTCTTCGCCCGCGCCGACGCCGGGCAGGGTCATGCCCGGCGCGTCCATCTCCCGCCAGTAGTCCAGCGTCGATTCCGGCAAGCTGTCCGCCCAGGCCCACAGCCGCTGCGACCACGCCTGGTACGACACCGTCTTGGCCGGCCACGACATCGCCTCGCCCCGGCTCAGCGCCGCATAGGCCCTCCACAGGTCTTCCAGCAGAATCCGCCACGACACCCCGTCCACCGAGGCGTGATGCGCCAGCCACAGCAGGCGCCAGCCTTGCTCCAGCCGGTACAGCCGCGCCGCCCACAGGCTGGCGCCGTCCAGGCGCAGACCGGTTTGCAGTTCGGCCGCGTCGCGCTCCAGCGCGGCCTCGGCGTCGGCCAGGCCGCGCAGGTCCGCTATCTTCACTTCCGCCGGCGCGCCGGCGCCGCTTTCCTGAATCCAGCGCTCGCCGTCCCGCCGCCAGCCTATCCGCAGCGCGTCGTGCCGCTGCGCCACCGCCTGCAGCGCGCCGATCAGCGCTTCGGCGTCGAGCGGACCGCTCAGGCCCAGATAAGCCCCCTGGCTGAACTGTTGCCAGTCCGTGCCCGGCCAATCCAGATACCAGGCCTGGATCGGGCCGGGCCTCACTTCGCCCCTCACCTCGCCCTGCTCCGCCGGCGCGCCGGTCTCTTCCGCCGCGCCGCTTTCCGCCGCCAGTTCGGCGATGGTCGGATAGCGGAACACTTGCTGCGGGCTGATGCGCAAGCCCCGCTCCGCCGCCCGCGACGCCATCTGTATGCTCAGGATGGAGTCGCCGCCCAGCGCGAAGAAGTTGTCTCTCACCCCCACGCGTTCCAGCCCCAACAGGCCTTGCCAGATCTCCACCAGCGCCGCCTCGGCCGCGTTCTCCGCCGCCGCCGCGCCCGCCTCGATCTGCGGCTCCGGCAGACGCTTGCGGTCCACCTTGCCGTTGGCGCTCAGCGGCACGCTGTCCAGCGCCATGATCGACGCCGGCAGCATGTATGGCGGCAGCCGCCGCGCCAGCGTGTCGCGAATCGCGGCGGAATCCAGGCTCGCGCCCGGCAGCAACAGCACATAGCCGGCGATGATCCGCCGCCCGTCGCGCTCGACCACCGAGGCCACGCCGCGCTCCACGCCCGGCGCCGCCGCCAGCGCGGCCTCGATTTCGCCGATCTCGATCCGGAAGCCGCCGATCTTGACCTGATCGTCCACTCGGCCCAGGAATTCCAGATTGCCGTCGGCAAGCGCGCGCGCGCGGTCGCCGGTCCGGTACATCCGTTCGCCCGGCACAAAGGGATTGTCGACAAAGCGGTAAGCAGTGAGATCCGGCTGGCCCAGATAACCCAGCGCCACGCCCGCGCCGGCGATCCACAGATCGCCCGGCACGCCCACCGGCACCGCCTGCAGCGAGGAAGACAGCACATAGAGCCGCTGCCCCGGCAGATGGCGGCCATAGGGCACGAAGGCGGCGTCGGCCGCCAGTCCCCGCGTGTCGTACCAGCACGACCAGATGGCCGCCTCGGTGGCGCCGCCCAGCGCCAGCACCTCTGGATCGGACGTCGCCGCCGCGCGGATCTGCGCGGGCAGCCCCACCGGCACGCGGTCGCCGCTCAACATCGCCAGCTTCAGCGAGGGCGGCAGCGCGCGCCCGCTCTGCCGGCATTCCAGCAACAGCAGCTCCATCACCGCCGGCACGGACTCCCAAACCGTCGCCCCCTCGCGCGCCATCAGATCCAGCCACGCCGCCGGCGCGATCGTCGACGACTCCGGCGCCAGCAAGACGGCGGCGCCCGCCGCGAACGCGCCGAAGAAATCGAATACCGACAGGTCGAAGCCCGCCGCCGACACGCACATCAAGCGGTCGGACGCGCCGATCTCATAACGGCGCAGGAAGACTTCCATCGTCAGCGCGGCCGCGCGGTGGCTGATCATCACGCCCTTGGGCTTGCCGGTGGAGCCCGAGGTGAACATCACATAGGCCAGATCGTCGGGCGCCGCCTCCGGCAGCGCGACCTCGGCCGGCGGCGTTTCGTCGATCAGGATCGCGCGCGCCGCGACGCCGTCCAGCAGCGGCAGATGCTCACGCGTCGTCAGCACATGGCCGACCGTGGCCAGCAGATCGCGCAAGCGTCCCGGCGGCATCGCCGGATCGGCCGGCACATAGGCGCAGCCGGCGCGCATCACGCCCGAGTAGGCGGCGACCGCGCGCGCGCTCCTCGGCAGCAGCACCGCCACCGGTTCGCGCCGCGCGCCCGCCGCCGCCACCGCCCTGGCGACGCGCAGCGTCTCGTCGGCCAGTTCGCGGTAGTTCATCGCCTCGTCCACGCCTATGATCGCCGGCGCCAGCGGCGTCAGCTCGGCGTGCCGCTCTATGCCGGCGTGCAGCAGATAGCCGTCGCCGACCGGCGGCGTCGCGTTCCAGTCGTGAATCAGCCGGCGCGCCTCGTCGTCGTCGACCAGGCTCAGATCGCCCAGCCGCGCGTCCGGCTGCGCGGCGAGCTGGGCCAGCAGATGCAGGAAGCTCGCGCCCAGCCGGCCTATGCCCTCCTCGTCGTAGCGCGAGGCGTCGAAATCGACATAGAGCACGGTCTCCTCGCCCGGGATCAGTTGACCGACCAGCGGATAATTGGTGCGCGTCTCGGCCGCCGCGAACTCGCTGACGTCGAAACCGGCGTCGCCTCGGGCCAGTTGGCGGTCCACCGGATAGTTTTCCACCACGAACAGGCTGCTCAAGAGCTCGCCGCCCTCATAGCCCGCCCAGCGCCGGATGTCGGTCAGCGAGGCGGCGCCCAGTCTGGCCCGTTCGCTCTGCTGTCCATGCAGTTGCTGCAGCCATTGCGACACGCGCGCGTCGTCGTCGATGCCGACGCGCACCGGCACCGTGTTGATGAACAGCCCCACCATCCGCTCGACGCCCGGCAGCGTCGCCGGCCGGCCGGACAGCGTGGTGCCGAACACCACCTCGCGCCCGCCGCCGGCGTAGCCCAGGGTCAGCGCCCAGGCGCCGGTCAGCAGGCTGGCGCGGGTGACGCCGGCCCGCCGCGCGGCGCGGTCGACCTGCTCGTTCAGCCCCGCGTCGAACACGAAGGCGCGCCGGCCCTGGCCCCGCGCTTGCGCGCCGCGCGCCGGCGCGGCGAAGCCTATCGGCGTGGGCTCTTCTATGCCGGCCAGCACCTGTTGCCAGTACGCGGCCTGCTCGCTCTCGTCCCGCGCCGCCAGCCAATTGACGAAGGGCAGAAAACGGCTGCCCGGCAGCGGAGCGGCGTCGCCGGCGCCCAGCTCGGCGTAGCGGCCGATCACCTGCTTCAGGATCAAGGGCACCGACCAGCCGTCGACCACCGCGTGGTGGTAGCTCCACAGGAAACGCCAGGCGTCGCCGGGTTCGCGGATCAGGGTGCCGCGCAGCAAGGGCCCGCGTTCCAGATCGAAGCCGCGTTGACGGTCCAGTTCGCGCAGCGCGTCGAAGCGGCTGACGCAGGCCTCGGCGGACAGCGCGCGCCAATCCAGCGTGTCCCAGTCCGGGTCCAGACGGGGATGGACGATTTGGACCGGGCTCTGCAACTGCCTCCAGCGGAAGGTGGTGCGCAGCGCGGCGTGCGCCGCCGCGACGTCGAACCAGGCTTGACGGAAGCGTTCCGCGTCGAAGACGCCGCTCATTTTCCAGTGCAGTTGTTCTATATAGAGCGGCGCGTCCTCGTCCGCGATGGAGTGAAACAGAATGCCCTGCTGCAACGGCGTGACGCCGTACAAGGCCTCCAGCCCGGGATGCTCGCGCTCGATCGCGTCGATATCGCTCTGCTCCAGTTGAGCGAGCGGCAGGTCCGACGGCGTCAAGCCGCCCGACTGCGGCGACAGGCAGTGCGTCAGCACCGCGTCCAGCTCGGCGCGGAAGTGCTCCTCCAGCGCCGTCATCGCGTCCGGCGCCGCGTTGTACAGCCAGTCCACCCGCAGCCGTCCTTCGTGCACCTGCGCCACCACGTCCAGCGCGTAGCGCCGCCTCATCCCGCCCGAGCGCGCGCCGCCCGGCGGCTCGCCCAGCCAAGCCGCCCCCGGCGCGCCGCCTTCTTCCAGCCGCCATTGGCCCAGGTAGTTGAAGCACACCGTGCGCGCATGGCCGCCCAGCTCCGATCCACGGCCGCCGTAACGCAGCGCCTGGTAGGCGATGCCGCTGTCCGGCACGCCGCGCATCCGCTCCTTCACCGACTTCAGGTCCCGCGGCAAGTCGCCGCTCAGCGGCAGCCGCAGCGGATACAAGCTGGTGAACCAGCCCACGGTGCGCGACACGTCCACGCCCGCCAGCCCGTCGCGGCCGTGGCCTTCCAGGTCCAGCACGCATTCCTCCGCGCCCGTCCATTGGCGCAAGGCCCGCGCCAGCGCGGCCAGCAGCAATTCCTCCGGACGCATCCGGTAGGCCTCGCCCGCCTGCCGCAGCCAGCGTTCGGTCGTCGCCGCGTCCCACTGCAGCGACACCCGCGATTCCGCCGCCACCGTGTCTTCGCCCGCGCCGACGCCGGGCAGGGTCATGCCCGGCGCGTCCATCTCCCGCCAGTAGTCCAGCGTCGATTCCGGCAAGCTGTCCGCCCAGGCCCACAGCCGCTGCGACCACGCCTGGTACGACACCGTCTTGGCCGGCCACGACATCGCCTCGCCCCGGCTCAGCGCCGCATAGGCCCTCCACAGGTCTTCCAGCAGAATCCGCCACGACACCCCGTCCACCGAGGCGTGATGCGCCAGCCACAGCAGGCGCCAGCCTTGCTCCAGCCGGTACAGCCGCGCCGCCCACAGGCTGGCGCCGTCCAGGCGCAGACCGGTTTGCAGTTCGGCCGCGTCGCGCTCCAGCGCGGCCTCGGCGTCGGCCAGGCCGCGCAGGTCCGCTATCTTCACTTCCGCCGGCGCGCCGGCGCCGCTTTCCTGAATCCAGCGCTCGCCGTCCCGCCGCCAGCCTATCCGCAGCGCGTCGTGCCGCTGCGCCACCGCCTGCAGCGCGCCGATCAGCGCTTCGGCGTCGAGCGGACCGCTCAGGCCCAGATAAGCCCCCTGGCTGAACTGTTGCCAGTCCGTGCCCGGCCAATCCAGATACCAGGCCTGGATCGGGCCGGGCCTCACTTCGCCCCTCACCTCGCCCTGCTCCGCCGGCGCGCCGGTCTCTTCCGCCGCGCCGCTTTCCGCCGCCAGTTCGGCGATGGTCGGATAGCGGAACACTTGCTGCGGGCTGATGCGCAAGCCCCGCTCCGCCGCCCGCGACGCCATCTGTATGCTCAGAATGGAGTCGCCGCCCAGCGCGAAGAAGTTGTCTCTCACCCCCACGCGCTCCAGCCCCAGCAGGCCTTGCCAGATCTCCACCAGCGCCGCCTCGGCCGCATTCTCCGCCGCCGCCGCGCCCGCCTCGATCTGCGGCTCCGGCAGGCGCTTGCGGTCCACCTTGCCGTTGGCGGACTGCGGCAAGGCGTCCAGCCACACCCAGGCGCGCGGCACCATATAGCCCGGCAGCCGCGTCTCCAGCCATGCCTGCACCGCCGCCGCGTCCGCGGCTTCGGCCGAATCTTGCCGCGCCACCAGATAGCCGACCAATTGCTTCTCGTCCGCGGCGCTGCGCCGCAGCGCGACGGCGCAGCCGCTCAAGCCGGGGTGATGGCCCAGCGTCGCCTCGATCTCGCCCAGCTCGATCCGGTAGCCGCGCAGCTTGATCTGCTCATCCACTCGGCCCAGGAACTCCAGCGTCCCGTCGCGCCGCCAGCGCACGCGGTCGCCGGTGCGATACCAGCGCCCGCCGTCCGGCGGCGGCGCTGCGACGAAGCGTTCCGCCGTCAAGTCGGCGCGCCCCAGATAGCCGAGCGCGAGTCCGTCGCCGCCCGCCCACAATTCGCCGGGCACGCCGACCGGCACCAGCCGGCCGCCGGCGTCGACCACGCGCACCTCGGTATTGCCTATCGGCCGCCCAATCGGAATCGAGCCGCGTTTCACATCGCCGGCCGTCACCCGATGGCTGCAGGTGAAGGTGGTGTTTTCCGTCGGGCCGTAACCGTTGATCAGCGCGACGCCCGGGCAGGCCTCGAGAAAGGCGCGGCAGCTCGCCACCGGCAGCGCGTCGCCGCCGGTCAGCAGTTCGCGCAGGCCGCCGAGCGCGGCCGGCTCCTCTTCCACCATCATGCGGAACAGGTCGGCGGTCAGCCACATCGTGGTGACGCCGTCGCGCGACGCCGCGTCCAGGAAGGGCATGCCGGGCTCGGCCAGCACCAGCCGCCCGCCGTTCAGCCAGCAGCCCCAGATTTCGAAGGTCGAGGCGTCGAAGCCCAGCGGCGATTGCTGCAGCATCACCGTCGACGCGTCCAAGCGCGCGTAGCCGCCGCCGACGGCGAGCCGGACCACCGCGCGATGCGGCACCGCCACGCCCTTGGGCCGGCCGGTGGAGCCCGAGGTGTACATCACATAAGCCAGGTCCTCCGCGCGCCGCGCCGCGGACGACACGGGCCGCGCGTCGCCGGCCTCGCAGTCGGCCAGGCTCAGCACCGGTCCGGCGTAATCGCCGAGCCAGCCGGCGTCCAGACCGTCGGCGACGATCATCAAGGCCGGCGCGGCGTCGGTCGTCATCGTGCTCAGGCGCGCGGCCGGATAAGTCGGATCCAGCGGCAGATAGGCGGCGCCGGCCTTCAGCGCCGCGAGGAAGGCGGCCAGCAGCCGCGGCGAGCGCTCGCCCGCGACGCCCACCACCGCGCCCGCCTCGACGCCGGCCGCGCGCAGCGCGCCGGCCGCGCGGTCCGACCACTGATCGAGCTCCGCGTAAGTCCAGCGCTCGCCGCCCTGTTCCAGCGCGACGCGTCCGGGATGGGCGGCCGCGCATTCGCGGAACAACGCGTCGATCGCGGCGTCCGCCCGATACGGGCGCTCATGCCGCCCCCATCCGCGCAGGCGCGCTTCTTCGGCCTCGGATAGGATGGGCAAGCCGCGCGCGTCCGCGTCCGGCGCGGCCAGCGCCGCGCGCAGCAACGCCAGATAATGTTCGCCCAGCTGACGGATGGTGGCCGCGTCGTACAGATCGGTGTTGTACTGCCACACCGCGAAAGTGCCGCGCTCGTCGCCCTCGATCGACAGATAAAGATCGAAGCGCGCGAACGGGCTGTCCAGATCGAAGGGCACGGCCGCGCCGCTCGCGGTGCGCACCGCCGGCAGGCGGACGTTCTGGAAGGCGAACACGGTCTGCGCCAGTTGCTCGTGCCGTGGGCCGCCGCGCGCGCGCAGCCGCTCCACGATGGCGTCCAGCGGCACGCCCTGGCGCGCGAAGGCCTGCGCGCTGGCGTCGCGGACCCGGTCCACCAGCGCGCCGAAGCTGTCGCCCTCGCCCACCTCGGTGGCCAGCGCCACCAGGTTGACGAAGTAGCCGGCGATGTCCTCCGCCGCCTGGAAGGGCCGGTTGGCCGCCGGCGTCAGCGTCAGCCCGCGCGCTTCGCCGGTGTAACGCTGCTGCAGCAGCGCGAAGGCGCTGAACAAGGTGGTGAACAGCGTGGTGTTATGGCCGCGGGAGAACGCGGCCGCCGCGTCCATGCACGCGGCCGGAATCTCGAAGCGCTCGGTGCCGCCGCGCCCGCTCAGCGCCGGCGGACGCGCGCGGTCGCCGCGTATCGCCGGCACCTCGTCCACCTCCGCCAGCGCCTCCGTCCAGGCGTCCAGTTGCGCGGCGTAGTCCGGCGACGCCATCCAGCGGCGCTGCCAGGCGGCATAGTCTCGATAACTGAGGCGGGGCGCCGAGGGCTCGGCCGCGTCCGGCGACGCGAGATAGGCGCTGAAATCGCGGATCAGCACGCTCATCGACCAGCGGTCGAAGATGGCGTGATGGATGGTCAGCACCAGCACCGCGGCGCGCTCGGGCGTCGAGAACAGATCGACGCGCCACATCGGCGCGCCGGCGGCGAAGGGCTGTCGCGCCAGTTCCGCGGCGCGCGCGCGCAAGGCGTCGTCGCCGTCCACCGCCCACGCTTGCAAGGCGACGAGCGGCTCGGGCAGCACCCGCTGCAGTTCCGGCTCGCCGTCGCTGAAGACGGTGCGCAGGATGTCGTGCCGGCGCGCGAGCGCCGCGAAGGCGCGGGCGACGGCCTCCTCGTCGACTGCGTCCGCGAGTTCGATCGCCGCCTGTTCGTTGTACATCGCCGGATCGCCCAGCCGCGTCGCCGCGACCAGACGGGCCTGCCCCGGCGACAGCGCCGCCGCGTCGCCGGCCTCGCCCGGCAGCGCCGGCGCCAGCGGCGCGGCGCGCGCGCCTTCGTCGTCGAGCACGCTCAGCAGCGCCTCCTTGGCCTCGCGCAGCCGCGCGACCAGCGCGGCGTCGAGCGCGCCCTGCGGCGCCTGTACCTGAAGCTGGTCGCCGCGACGATGCAGCGTGACGCCCGCGTCGGCAAGATCGGTCATGAGCCGTGCCATGGTCATAGCGTGATTTCCTCCGTGTCGGCGCCCGCGGCCGAATGTTGTTCCGTCACCAGCTTGCGCTCCAGTTGCGCCATCACCTGGTCGATCAGCTCGTCCAGCGAGGAGCCGTCGATCAGGTGCGAGATCGCGACGGACACCCCCAGCGCGCGCTCAAGCGCGTTGCGCAGTTCCGCGCCGGTCAGCGAGTCCACGCCCAGATCCAGCAGCGAAGTCTGACGCGGCAAGGCGGCCGGGCTGGACAGCACCGCGCGCAGTTCCGCGTCCAGATAATCGGCGACCCGCGCGCGGCGCTCGCCGGCGGGACGGCCGCGCAGTTGGTCGAAAGACAGGGTCCGCGCATTCGCCGCCGGCGCGCGGCCGACCAGGCCTTCGATCAGCGGCGGCAGATCGGGCTGCGCCGCGATCCGCGCAAGATCGATCGCGGCCACCACCAGATGCGGCTCGCCGGTGAACGCCCGCTCCAGCGCGGCGAAGGCCTCGCCCTCGCTCAGCGGGTTCAGGCCGCCGGCGCGAATCCGTTCCGCCGTCTTCGCGTCGGCCGCGCCCATGCCGGCCGCCCACGATCCCCAGCCTATGGACAGCGCCGGCCGCGCGCGCAAGCGCCGCCGCTGCGCCAGCGCGTCGAGATAGCCGTTGGCGGCGGCGTAGGCGGCCTGGCCGTGACGGCCGACCGCCGCGGAGATGGACGAATACAACAGGAAGAAGTCCAGCGGCTCGGCCTCGGTCAGCCGGTCCAGCAAGACCGCGCCGCCCACCTTGGCGCGCAGGGTCTCGGCGAAGGCCGCGGCGTCCAGCGCGTCCAGCGTCGCGTCGCGCACAATGCCCGCGCAGTGCGCGACGCCGCGTATCGGCCGGCCGGCCGCGGCGAGCGCCCCGCGCAAGGCAGCCTCGTCGGCGACGTCGGCGGCCGCCACGCGGACCTCGACGCCGTCGCCGCGCAGACGGGCGCAAGCGGCCTGCGCCGCGGCGCCAGCACGGTGGCGCCGCGCACCGCCAATTGCTCCTCGGCGGCTTCATCGGCGAGCAAGGCCGCCAGCGCGTCGAAGGACGCCGGCGAGCCGTCGATATCTATCGTGCCGCGCCAGCTCCGGCCCTGTTCCCGCCGCGCGACGCGCACGGCCGCGCTCAAGGCGGCGAGGACGGGATCGAGCTCCTCCGCCGGCCCGGTGGCCGCCCCGCCGCGCGTGACAACCGTGATCGGCGCCGCCGACGGCGTCGCGGCGCGCTCTCGCGCCAGCGCGCTCAACAAGGCGCCGCGGCGCGCGACGGCCGCCAGCGCGTCCTCGTCTCCGGCCGCGCGGTCGAAGGCGAGCACCAGGCCGGCGTCGCCCGCGCGGCGGACGGCGTCGATCTCGGCGGGCGCAATCGCGCAGCGTTCGCCGGCGGCTTCCAGCGCGCGCGCCACTTCCGGCGCGCCACTTCCGCGCACAAGGCCGGATCGCCGGCGACGATGCGCTCGCCCGAGCGGCGCGCGCCGGCCGGGGCCGGCAGCGGCTGCCAGGCGATGCGGTACAGCGGCGACTCCGCCTGCGCCCGCCCTTCGTCCACCCAGTAAGGCTGGCGGTCAAATGCGTAGCTCGGCAGCCGCGCGACGCGGCGCCCGGCGCCGGCCGGCGCCGGCCAGTCGACCGGCAGGCCCGCCACATAGCGCCGCGCCAAGGCGTCCAGCCGCTCGGCCGGTTCGCGTCCCGCGTCCGCCGTCTCCGGCGACGCGTCGCGGCTGGGCGGCATCCCGCCGCACACGCCGCTGTGAACGGCGGCGTCCTCGCCGCGCGCGAAGCGGCTCAGCTCGCGCGCCATCTCTTCCGCGCTGACGGCCGTCAGCGCGAGCCGATGCGGGAAATGCGAGCGCGCCGCCCGCGAAGCGTGGCAGGCGGCCGCCCACGCCGCGGCGTCGAGCCCGGCCAGATGGGCGGCCAGCCGCGCCGCGTTGCCGCGCAGCGAGGCGTCGGATTTCGCGGAAACGACCAGCAATTGCGCGCCTTCGTCCGCGCCGGCCGCCGTTTCGCCGGCGGCCGCGCGCGGCGGCGCGAGCAGCACCGCGTGCGCATTGGTGCCGCTGAAGCCGAAGGAGCTGACCCCGGCGACGCAGGGCGCGCCGCCGGCGTCTATGCGTTCCGCGCCGAGCGCGAGGCGCAGCGGCAGCGTGTCCCAGTCGATGCCGCGGTTGGGCGTGCGCACATGCAGGGTGGCGGGCACCACGCCATGGCGCACCGTCAGCGCCGCCTTGATCAGCCCGGCAATCCCCGCCGCGCCTTCCAGATGGCCGAAATTGCTCTTGATCGAGCCCAGCAGCACGCGCTCCTCGCGGCCGCGGCCGGCGAACACGGAGGCCAGCGCCGCCGCCTCTATCGGATCGCCCAGCGCGGTGCCGGTGCCGTGCGCCTCGATATAATTCACCTGCGACGCGTCGATGCGCGCGGCGCGCAAGGCCGCCCGCACCAGCTCGCGCTGCGCGTGCTCGTTAGGCACCGTCAGGCCCGCGCTGCGGCCATCGTGATTGACCGCCGAGCCGGCGATCAGCGCGTCTATGGTGCGCCCGGCGGCTTCGGCGTCGGCGAGCCGCTGCAGCACCACCACGCCGCAGCCCTCGCCGCGCACAAAGCCGTCCGCGCCGTCGTCGAAGGAGCGGCAGCGGCCGCTGGGCGACAACATGTGCGCCCGGCATTCGGCGGCGGTGGACAGCGGCGACAGCACCACATTGACGCCGCCGACGATGGCGATGTCGCACTCGCCGGCGCGCAGCGCGTTGCACGCCAGGTGCACGGCGACCAGCGACGACGAGCACGCGGTGTCTATCGTCAGCGTCGGCCCGTGCAGACCGAGCGCGTGCGACACGCGGCCCGCCAGCACGCTGGGCGCGTTGCCCGAGGCGGTGTAGAGGTCGACCTCCTCCGCCCGGCGGAAACGGTGCGCGTAGTCCTGATGCATGACGCCGGCGAACACCCCGGTGGCCGAGCCCTTCAGTTCCGCCGCCGTCATGCCGGCGCGCTCCACCGCCTCCCAAGCCACCTCGAGCAGCATGCGCTGCTGCGGATCCAGCATCGCCGCCTCGCGCGCCGAAATGCCGAAGAAGCCGGCGTCGAAGGAGGCGATGTCGTCCAAAAAGCTGCCGGTGCGGCAGTAGATGCGGCCGCTCGCGTCCGGGTCGGCGTCGAAGTAGCGCTCGACGTCCCAACGCTCGGCCGGCACCTCGCTCACGCCGTCCGCGCCGTCGAGCAGCCGCTGCCACAGCGCCTCCGGCGAGTCGACGCCGGCGAAACGGCAGCCCATGCCGACCACGGCGATGGGCGCGTGCCGGCGCTGTTCGGCGCCGTCCAATTCGCGTTGCAGGCGTTCGATCTCGCGCAGCGCGTTCCGCATCAGCGCGGTCGTGTCGATCTGGCTCATCGCGCGTCCTTTCTATTCAGTTCCTTCAGTTTCGCGGACAGCATTTCCACGATCTCCTCCTGCGACATCGCGGCGTCCGCCGGCGCGTCGGGCTCGGCGGCGGGCGCGGCGGGCGTCGCCTCCGCCTCGGCCATGCCGAACACCGTCCGCGCCAGATGGTCCGCCAAGGCGGCTATGGTCGGATTCGAGAAAATCACCGTGGTCGGTATCGCGCGGCCGAAACGCTTTTCCAGCAGCACGCGCAGATCGGTGATCAGCAAGGAGTCCAGGTCGTAGTCGAACAGCGAGCGCTCGGGGTCCAGCGAGGCCAGCGGCGTGCCGGTCACCAGCGCGGCGTCCTCGGCCAGCAATTGGAACAGACGATGTCGTCTTTCCTCCGCCGGCAGCGCCAGCAGCTCGCTGACCGAGGAGGTGGAACCCGCGCCCGGCTGGGCGGTGGCGATGCCGGCGAAGCGGCTGGCCGGCACATGCGGCGGCCATTGCTCGATCAAGCGCCCCCAATCGATGGGCAGCAGCACGAGGTGGGCCGGCAGGTCCGCCCCCAGCGCGATCTCGAAAGTGGCGCGGCCGCATTCGGCCTCGATCTGGCCGATGCCCAGCTGCGCGAGCCGCCGCTTGGCGTTGGCGCTGGAGCGGGCCAGCATGCCCACGTCCTGCCACGGCCCCCAGGCGATGGACAGCGCGGGCAAGCCTTGCGCGCGGCGGCGCGCGGCCAGCGCGTCGAGGTAGGCGTTGGCCATGGCGTAGGTCGATTGCCCCGGCGCGCCGAAGGCGGCGGCGGCGGAGGAAAACAGCACGAAGTGTTCCAGCGGGTAAGCCAGGGTGCGCTCATGCAGCAGCCAGGCGCCGCGGGCCTTGCCGGCCAGGGTGGCGGCCAGCGAGGCCGGCGTGACGTCGCCGACCAGGCAGTCCTCCACCACGCCCGCCAGATGGCAGACGCCGCGCAGCGGCGGCATGGTCGCGTCGATTTCGGCCAGCAGCGCGTCGACGTCCGCCTCCGCCGCCACGTCGGCCTGCCACACCTTCACCTCCACGCCGTCGCGGCGCAGCGCGGCCAGCGCCGCCTCGGCCGCGGCGTCGGCCGGCCGGCGGCCGGTCAGCACCAAGGCGCGCGCGCCCAGCGCGGCGAGCCAGCCCGCGACGCGCAGGCCGAGTTCGCCCAGCCCGCCCGTGATCAGCCAAGTGGCGTCCGCCGAGAGCGCGAGGTCCGCTCTGAGCGGCAGCGCGCGCTCGTCGAAGCGCGGCGCGGCGACCGCCTCGCCCTTGACCGCGACTTCGGTCTCGCGCTCGAAGTAATCCAGGCCGCGGCGGATCGCCCGCGCGTCGCCCGCGTGCAGCGCCAGCGTCTGCAGATGCGGCGTTTCCATCGCCACCGCGCGCGACAGCGCCTGCAGCGGCGCCGAGGCCGGCGCGTCCGGCGCCAGCGCCAAGGCGATGCGGCAAGGCCGCTCGCGCCGCGCGGCCGTGGCGAACAGTTCCAGCGCCCCGGCGTAAACCACCGGCGCCGGCGCGTCGCCGCGCGCCTCCAGCCCGCGGCAATCGACGATCAGGCCCGCCTTGTCGAAGGGAATATCGTTCACCGCCGCCACCACGACGGCCTCCTTGCCTTCGTCGCGCAGCATCGCCGCCAGCCCGGCCGCCGCCTGCCCCGCGTCGCTCAGGATGGCGATGGTCGCCGGCAGCGCGGCGGCGTCGCCGCCCGCCGCGTCGCGCCATTCCACCGCATAGCCCTCGCGCAGCGGTTCGACGCGCAGCAATTCATTGCGGGTCACCTCGCGCGACTCCAGGCCGGTCATTTCGAGCAGCACCTTGCCGGCGTCGAACAGGCTGGCCTGCCCCCGCTCGGCCGACGCGTGACAGCGCATCCCGGCGCCGGTCCGCCCGTGCAGCGCCAGCCGCGCGATGCGCGTCGGCACAAAAGCCTTGCTGCCCTCGGGCCGCGCGGCGGCGGCCACCAGTTGCAGCACCGAATCCAGCACCCCGGGGTGCAGCAACCAGCCGGCGTCGTCGGCGTCGTCCCGCATATCGCAAGACGCGTCGCCGTCCCCGACCACGATGTCCGACAAACGCCGGAAGGTCGGTCCCATCACCACGCTGCGCGCGCGCAGCCAGCTATCCAGCAGCTCGGTGGAGATCGCTTCTCCGCGCACCGGCTCCGACGGCGCGGCGCCCGGCGCCTCGCCGGCGTCCACCCTGGCCGTCGCGTGGACGTCGGCGGACTCCAGCGTCAACACCGTGGCTTCGAAACCGTCGCCGTCGCGCACCAATTGCAGCTGGACCTTGCGCGCCGCGCCCGACGGAATCACCAGCGCGGCCGGGAAACGCAGATCGCTCAGCACGCAGCCGTCCGAGCCGGTGAGCGCGCGCGCGCCGTCGGCCATCATCACCGCGAGCGCCGCGCCGGACACCACCACCTTGTCGTAAATCACGTGATCCTGCAGGAAGGGCAAGACGGCCACGCTCCATTCGGCGTCGAAGAAGGTCGCGCCCAAGGCCGGCGCGTCGGTGCGCCGTCCAAGGAAGGGCGTCGCGCCCGCCGCCAGGAAGCGCGGCGCGCGGTCTATCCAGTGACGCTGGCGCTGGAAGGGATAGGTCGGCAGCGCCACCCGGTTGCCGTCGCGGTAATGCTGGGACAGCTCCAGCGTCAGGCCCGCGGTCCACAGCCGCGCCAGCGCGTCCGGCGAGGCCGGATCGAGCGAAACCATGCCGGCAGCGCCCGCGCCCAGCGCCGTGTCGCCGAAGTCCAGCACCCATTCCGCACCGGCCGCTTCCAGCGCCTCGGCGGCGTCCGCCGCGCCTGGCGCCGTGCCCGCGCCGGCCAGTTCCTCGCGCACCGCCTCCGCGCTGTCCAGCGGCAGGCCCGAGGCCGCGCTGATCCACAATAGCGACGGCGCGACGGCGCGCTCCGCGCGGCGCTGCCGCGCATCCTCAAGACTCAGCGCGCCCGCTGCGAAGGCCGCGGCGAACACCCCGCTCCCCGTCGCGCACACGCTGGCCGGCACGACGCCGCTCGCCAGCCACAACTGCACACGGGTCAATACCGCGTCCAGATCCTCGGCGCCGCCGAAGGCGAAGCTCAGCTCCGGCGCGCGCGCCGGCACTTCCGCCGCGATCGTCTCCGCACTCGGCTCGCCGGCGACGAAGGCGCGCAGCGCGGCGATCAAGGCCTCGCGGGATTCGGCGCGGAACGCCGCGCGCTGCTCCCAATGCCGCCGCCCCAGCGCCGCCGTCAGGCAAACGTCTTCTATCCTCAGTTCGGGATGACCGTCGAGAAAGTCCGCGTAGTCCGCACACAGCGCGGGCAAGGCTTCGCCGCGCGCCGACAGCAGCAAGAGCGGCGCGACGTCCGGCGTGCGCGGCGCGCGCGGCGGCGCCGCTTCTATGATCACGTGGGCGTTGGTGCCGCCGATGCCGAAGGAGCTGACCCCGGCGCGCCGCTGCGGCGCGTCCCAAGGCGCGGTTTCCGTCGGCAGGTAGAAGCCGGCGTCGCCGCGCAGCGCGTCTATCGCGCGTTCCGCGCCGACGGCGGCCGGAATCCGCCCATGCTCCACCGCCAGCGCGGCCTTGATCAGCCCGCAAGCGCCCGCCGCCGCGTTCAGATGGCCGACGTTCGCCTTCAGCGTGCCCAGCGCGCAGCGCGCGTCGGCGCCGGAACGCTGGCCCAGGGCCGCGCCCAGCGCCGCCAGTTCCACCTCGTCGCCGATCGCCGTGCCGGTGCCGTGCGTCTCCACATAGCCTATCGACGCGCCGTCCACCTCGCTGAGCGCCAGCGCCTGGCGGATCACGTCCTGCTGCCCGCGCCCGCCGGGCGCGGTGAAGCCCACCTTGGCCGCGCCGTCGTTGTTGACCGCGCCGCCGCGAATCACCGCCATGATGGGGTCGCCGTCGGCCAGCGCGTCCTCCAGGCGGCGCAGCACCACCACGCCCGCGCCGTTGCCGAAGACGGTGCCGCTGCTGTCCGTGGTGAACGGACGGCAGGCGCCGTCCGCGGACAGAATGCTGCCCTCCTCGTACACATGGCCCTGCCGCTGCGGCAAGGCGACGCTGACGCCTCCCGCCACCGCGAAGTCGCACTGGAAGCTCAGCAGTCCCTGCATCGCCTGAACCACGGCGACAAGGGAAGTCGAGCACGCGGTCTGCAAGCTGATGGCCGGGCCGCCGAAATCGAGCCGGTAGGCGACCTGGGTGGCCAGATAGTCCTTGTCCACGCCCACCCATTGCTGCAGATAGCGGTTGGGCGACGCGCGGTCCAGCCGGTCGCGCACGTGGTCGACGAGATAATCGACGCTGGCCGAGCCGGCCCAGACGCCGACGCGCGCGCCGCGCGCCGCGCCGTGACCGGCGCGCTCCAGCGCCTCGTGCACGCATTCAAGGAAAATCCGCTGCTGCGGGTCCATCGCCGCCGCCTGCGACGGCGGAATGCCGAAATAGGCCGCGTCGAATTGATCGACGCCGTCCAGCGGACCGCCGGCGCCGACGAAGCCGGGCTGGGCCAGCACCGTTTCCGGCACGCCTTCGCGGCGCGCCGCGTCCGCGCCGAAGCGTTCGATCGCGACCCGGCCGTCGGCTATCATCGACCAGAACTGTTCCAGGGTGCTGACGCCGGGCAGGCGGCAGCTCGCGCCGATGATCGCTACGGCGTCTACGGGTGTTGCATCAGTCATTACAAAGCCTCCTTGCGTGCGCGTACGCGCTGTCGATAGGCGCGCGCGCCGTCGACGTCCATCATTGGGGAAAGGTCCGCCTCGCCCGTATCGGCGCGCTCGGCGAGCGCCCGTATCGTGGCCAGCGAAAAGAAATCGACCAGCGGGGGCACCGCGACGCCGCGCGACGCCAGCAGCGCGCGCAGCCTCACGATGTGCATCGAGGTGGCGCCCGCGTCGAAGAAGCCCTGCCGCGGGTCTATCTCGACGCCGACCACTTCGGCGAAGGCGGCCAGCATCGTGGCCTCCAGCGAAGCGTCGCGCCGCGCCGCCGCGGCCGGCGTCGCCGGCGCGGGAGCCGGGGCCGCCAGCTCGGCGAGACGCGCGCGGTCCACCTTGCCGTTCGCCGTCAGCGGCAAGGCGTCCAGCACCATCACGTGATGCGGCTGCATATAGGCGGGCAGATGCAGCACCAGCTGGGTGCGCACGGCCGCGACCACATCGCCTTGATGATCCGGCAGCGCCACCACGTGCAGCTGGATCACCGTCGCGTCCTTGCGCCGGGCCACCGAGGCCACGGCGCGCGCCAGGCAGCCGGCGCGCATCGCGGCCGCCTCGATCTCGCCCAGCTCGATCCGATAGCCCTGCACCTTGACCTGCCCATCCATCCGTCCCAGCAGTTCAAGCTCGCCGTCCGGCTGCCAGCGCGCGAGATCGCCGGTGCGGTAGAGCCGCCGGCCCTCGGCGTCGATGAAGAAGCGGCGCTCGGTTTCCGCCTCGTTGCCCAGATAGGCGAGCGCGAGGCCGCGGCCGCCCAGCAGCAATTCGCCCACCACGCCGTCCGGCCGCTCCCGGCCGTCGGGCGCGCGCACGAAACATTGCTGGTTGGACAGCGGCCGGCCGTAGGGAATCGACGCCAGCACGGCGTCCTCGGGCGCGATCGGATGCACCACCGACCAGATCGACACCTCGGTCGCCCCGCCCAGGCTGATCGGCCGCAGCGCCGGAAACGCGTCGCGCAGCCGCCCGGCCAGGCCGGGCGCGATCCAGTCGCCGCTCATCAGCGCCAGGCGCAGATGCGGCGAACGCGGCGCGGACACTTCCAGCATCAGTTCCAGCACGGCCGGCACGGAATTCCAGATGGTGACCCCGCCGTCGCTGAGCGCCTGGGCCATCGCGTCCGGATCGCGCGAGCGGGCCGGGAACACCACCTCGCCGCCGACCGCGAGCAGGCCGAAGATGTCGTAGACCGACAAATCAAAGGCCAGCGAGGACACGCACAGCGCGCGATCGGCCGGGCCGACCGCGAAGCGTTGGTTGATGTCGTCTATGGTGTTCGCCGCGGCCTCGTGCGCGATCAGCACGCCCTTCGGCCGCCCGGTGGAACCTGAGGTGAAGATCACATAGGCCGCGTCGCCGGCCTCGAGGTCCGCGGCCGGACCCGCGTCGCCGCGCGGCAGCGGCTGGTCCAGACGCAGCGCGGGCACCGGCAGCGCCGGGCCTGCCGCGCTCAGCAGCGCGAGACGGGCGCCGGCCTCGCCGAGCAGTTCTTCTATGCGCGCGGCCGGCCAAGACGGCTCTATCGGCAGATAGACCGCGCCCGCCATCACAATGCCCAGCAGCGCCGCCACCGCGCGCGGCCCCGGCGCGACAATGGCCGCCACCACCTCGCCGCGCGCCACGCCGCTTTGCCGCAGCGCACCGGCGATGTCTTCCGCCTCGCGCAGCAGCGCGCCGTAGCTCAGCGTCGTCTCGCCCTGCCTGACCGCCACCGCCTCCGGCGCGATCCGCGCCTGTTGGACGATGGGGGTTTCCAGCCTGCGCGGCGCGCGCTCCGCCGCGGTGGCGTTGACCGCCGCGCGCCGCGCCGCCTGCTGCGGCGCGAGCCGGGCCAGCGTCGGCCGCTCCACGGCCGCGGCGTCCGTCGCCATCGTTTCCAGCGCGCCGAGGAAGACCTCGAACATCGCGTCCACCATGCCGTCGGGGAACAGCTGCGCGACGGACTCCCACATCAGCACCAGCCTGTCGCCGCGCCGGCCCAGGATGGCGTGCAGCGACACCTGGGGCGTGGGATTGGCCATGTCGACCACGCGGCCGACGCCGTCCAGCAGGGCCAGATCGTCCGCCGGGTCGCCGGACAGCAGACTGGTCAGCACCACCGGCATCAGCACGGGCGCGCCGTTGCGCCGGCTCAGCTCGCGCAGAATCGACACGCCGGAGCACCAGGGCGCGTCCAGATCGGCCCACACTTGCCGCTGCACCGCTTGGGCGAAGGCGGCGAACGAGGGGTGACGCTCGCTCAGCGACAGCAAGGTGTTGCTGGTGTAATCGCCTATCGCCAGCCCCGCCTGCTCCGCCCGCGTGTTGCAAGTCACGTTGAGCGTGAAGGCGTGCGCCGCCGTCCACAGCCGCAGCGTGTCGGCGAAGGCGGCGATGCACAGCGAAGTCAGCGTGACCCCGAGCGCCTGCGCCCGCGCCGTCAGCGCCGCGGACAAGGCGGCGGGCAGCTCCCGGCGGCGGTTGGCGAAGCGCGGCTCGGCCACCTCGGCCAGCGCCATCTTCATCGGCAACTCCGGCGCCGGCGCGATGGCTTCGACCCGGCGCAGCCAGGCCTCGCGCTG
Source organism: Chromobacterium sp. Panama (assembly GCF_003052555.1). Lineage (NCBI taxonomy): Bacteria > Pseudomonadati > Pseudomonadota > Betaproteobacteria > Neisseriales > Chromobacteriaceae > Chromobacterium > Chromobacterium sp. Panama. Next base: position 1,088,908 of record NZ_QARX01000001.1, on the reverse strand, counting down.
CGCCTCGGTCGCCGCCGGCGGCGTCATCGGCGTGATGCATTGCGCGGGGGCCTCGTCGGCCGCGTCGCGCGCCAGCTCGGCCATCAGTTGCAGGAAGCTGCGCAGATCGCCGGCCAGCAGGCTGAGCCGCAGGTGCAGGATAGCCGTGCTCTCGGTCAGACGGGAGACGACGGCGAGCACGGGCGGGCCGTCGCGCTCGGCCAGGCTCTCGCGCGTCGCCTCCAGCCGTTCCGCCGCCTCCGCCGCGTCCAGCCCGCGCAAATCCTGCGGCGGCAGCAAGGGATCGTAGGCCAGCGCGTCGAACGCGCCGCGTCCGTCCGCGCCCACCGTCATCCGCAAGGACGGGTGGCGGGCGACCAGCCGCGCGAGGCGCCGGCCCAGTTCCGGCGCGCGCGCGGCGTCTATCTCGAAATCCACGCGGATATGCGGGGACACGCTGCCCAGCGGCACCCCGCCCTGCTGGCCTATCCAGTAAGCCTGCTGCATCTCGGACAGTTCGAACGCCTCCCCCGCCGCATAGCGGCGAGCCGCGGCCGGCGCCGCGGCGTCCAGGCGCGGGGCGTCGACGATCTCGCGCCGCAGTTGCCGGGCGGAGAGCGCGAACAGCGCCGCGAACGACAACTCCACGCCATGACGCGCGCGCGCGGCGGCGGCAAGCCGCGCGGCCGACAGCGAATCCAGCCCCAGATCGATCAGCCTGGCGTCGGGCGACGCGGCCGCGCCGGGCACGAAGCGCGCGATCTCGGCCAGAATCGCGTCGTCGGCCGCCTCGGCCGCGTCGTCGGCGACGATGCGCAGTTCGCCGCGCAGCAGCGCGTCGCGGGTGGCGCCGCGCCGGGTCTTGCCGCTGGAGGTGCGCAGGATGCTGCCGCGCCACAGCAGCGCGATGCGCACCGGCGCCACGCCGTGCTCCCGCGCCAGCGCCGCGCGAATCACCGGCAGGATGTCACGGGCCTCCGCCTCCCCGCAGCCGCCGCGCACCTCGGCGCCGATCAGAATCCCTTCGCCGTCCTCGCCGTCGACGGCGGCGGCGAAGGCGCGCCCCTTCCGAATCGACGGATGGCAGGCCGACACGGTGTCTTCCAGATCGTGGCTGTAGACATTCCGGCCGCCGACGATGATCAAATCCTTCAAGCGGCTGGTGACGAACAGATCGCCCTCGTGCAGAAAGCCCAGATCGCCGGTTCTCAACCATGTGCTGTCGCCGTCGGCCAGCCGCGCGCCGAAGATCTCGCGCGACTCCTCCGGGCGGCGCCAATAACTGTCGGCGACCGTGCTCCCGGTCACCCATATTTCGCCGACGGCGTCCGGCGCGCACGGCGCGCGCGTGTCCGGGTCCACGATGCGGACGCGCGTATCGATCAGGCTGACGCCGCAGGCCGCCAATTCGACGCCGTCCGTCTGCGGCGACACGCGGCCGCGCGCCAGCGCCTCCCGCGCGAAGCGCACGCCGCGCGTGCCCTCGCCGCAACGGCCGGCGGTCACCTTCAAGGTCGCCTCGGCCAGGCCGTAGCCCGGCACCACCACCGAAGAACGCAGCCCAAACGGCGCGAAGGCCGCCTCGAAGCGGCGCACCGTGTCGCAGCGCACCGGCTCCGCGCCGTTCAGCGCATAACGCAAGGACGACAAATCGGTGCCCGGCGCGAGATCGCCCGCGCGGTCCGCGCACAAGGCGTAGGCGAAATTCGGCGCGGCGGTGTGGGTGCCGCGCCGCGCGGCTATCGCGCGCAGCCAGGACATGGGCTGGGCGACGAATTTCTCCGGCGCCATCAGATAGGCGGGAAAGCCGCATTGCAAGGGGGTGAGAATGCCGTACACCAGGCCCATGTCGTGGAAGTACGGCAGCCAGCTGATCATCGCGCTGTCCGCGTCGTGCATCGCGCCGCGGTCAAGATCGTCTATCGTCGCCCACAGCCCGGTTTGCGTGACCACCACGCCCTGCGGCGTGCGCGTCGAACCCGAGGTGTACTGCAGCAGCGCCGGACTGGCGTCCTTCGCCGCCCGCAAAAAGGGCGCGGCGCGCTCGGCCTCGTCGGTGCGCATCCAGCGCAGGCCCGGCAAGGCGTCCCGCGCCTCCGCGCTCAGCGCGATGGCGGCGCCGCAGTCCTGAGCGATCGCCGCCATCGTGTCGCGGCCGTGACGCGGCGCCACCGGCACCGGGATCACGCCGGCCAGGCAGCAGCCGAAGAAGGCCGGAAGGAAATCGAGCGGTTCCTGATAGACCAGCATCACGCGCTCGCCGGCCTCGGTCGCTTGCGCCAGACGCGCGGCGATGCCGGACGCGCGTTCGCACAGCGCCGCATAGCTTAGCGCGAGCGCTTTCTCCGGATCGGCCGACGCGTAGGCGAGACGCTCGGGACTCGCCTCCGCCCGCCACAGCAACTGCCGGGCGATGCTAGGCGCTTCGCGATGCGAAAAAGCTTGATGAGGGCCGAACTTGTCGGCGGCGGGCGTCCGCCGAGATGCGACATCGGATGAGGAATACATTGCATGACCTCCATGTATCGACAACTGCTCCGGGTATGCCGGGCGCGCGCCCATCGAATCCACCCATATGGCATGGCTCGAGTCGTCGCGTCGCCCTAATCGGGCCGGCTTGCGCCGTCGCCCTGTCACGCGCTCAGCCGCGACGGAATGCCGCGACGATCGCGAGAACCTTAAATACAGGCCGGGCCGTAGCCCGCCCCATTCAAGAAGCAGCCATGCTGTTTTTGATATATTCCGCCCTATCGAAACCGTTTCTTCGACAGGTTGGCGAGGATCATCCCTTCGTTTTCACGTAAGGATGCGTGACGCGTGCGCGGCGGTTTGCCTAAGCAGCGTTTGAATCAAGAGAATAGAATTGCCAATGTGTCTCATGCGCCGTAATCGGACTTTCTTTTGAGATGATTCGATATCATTTCAGCGATCAAACCATTGCGAATCAGCATTGCTTTACGCTTTGCATTCCTATTTCCCCGTGTCGTCCAAAACCAGGAAAACGCAATGAATATTGACGCTCAAATTGTTTTCGTATAGATTTATTTGATCGCGTTAATTCTAAAAATCCCGCACGGGAAGAATTAAGCGTCAGCACTATACTGAAAGACCTCTAGGAAAAGCATCCCCCGAACTGCCAGTTACAACTTCAGCCGATTTACGGCTTATATTTTTTGAAACACGAATTTTCGCGGCAATATCAAAGATTTAAGCGCCGCGAACTGGCCTATAAAAAGAGCGCCGAGGCCGATCAATTAAATTTCAATCGACCTGACAATTACGGCATAAACAACAGGCAATTGTTCAATTAATTGATCCAATACCGGAAAATCTTTTATTAAAGAAAATAAATATAAGGATGACGTTCGGTAACGAAACATCCGGCGCAGGTAGCATTGTCATAATGTTCGGACATCAACCAATGCTTATGACATATTAAATTTTCTTAATAATGCGATCTGGGCGGACAGACGGAAGGATAGAGGGGGAAAGCGAACCGGGGCCGGATGGCGGGAAGAGAGTGTGAAGCGCCGCCTCAAGGACGAGGCGGCGCGGTTCCGCTTAAGGCGCGGACTGCGCGGAGACCTGGAGCGGCGGCTTACTCCGCGGCGGCGGTATCCCGCAGCAAGGCCGCCAGTCTGGCGATGCCGATCTCGATCCGCTCCGGCGAGGCATGGCTGAAATTCAGGCGCAGATAGCCCAGGTTCTGTTCCGGCTCGGGGAAGAAGGCCTCGCCCGGCATGAAGGCGACGTTCTGCTTCAAGGCCAGCGGCAGCAAGGCGCGGGTATCTCTCGCCCGCTTCAGCTTGAGCCAGAAAAACAGCCCGCCCCGCGGCAACTGCCAATCGGCCAGATCGCCGAAATGCCGCTGCAGCGAATCCTGCATCGCGTCGCGGCCGGCGCGATACACCTCGCGCAAGTCCAACATCCGTTGCTCATGGCCGGGGTCGCTCAGCTGGCGGGCGATGAACCACTGCGCCGGGCGGTTGGTGTGCAGATCGGTCGCCTGCTTCAGCCGCATCAGATAGGGATACAGCTCCGGCGAGGCGATCAGGAAGCCGACGCGCAGCCCAGGCGCCAGGGTTTTGGAAAAGGAGCCGGAGTAAATCCACGGCGCGCGCTTCAAATGGCTGACCAGCGGCGCCGGCGCTTCGCCGTCGTAGCTGAGCGCGCGATAAGGATCGTCCTCGATCAAGGGCACGCCGGCGGCGTCGATGACGGCCGCCAGCGCCTGCCGGTCTTCGGCGCTGTAACAGCTGCCCGCCGGATTTTGAAAGCTGGGAATCAGATAAGAGCAGCGCGCCTGAGACTCGCTCAAGGCGGCGGCCAGCGCCTGCGGCTCCAGCCTGCCGTCCCGTTGCGCCACTGCGTGAACGCGGGCGCCGAACAACTTGAAAGCCTGCAAGGCCGCTAGATAAGTCGGCCCTTCGGTCACCACCGGCGTGCCGGGATCGATGAACAGCTTGGCGCATAAATCGATGCTCTGCTGCGAGCCGGACAGCACCAACACCTGCTCCGCCTCGCAAGCGATGCCCATGCGCCGCGCCTGCTCCGCGATCAAGCCGCGCAATTCCGGCTCGCCTTCGCTGGCGCCGTATTGCGCCAGGCCCGCCGGCATATCGGTGAAATCGAGCTGCGGCAAGCATTGGCCGGCCGGCAGGCCGCCGGCGAAGGAAATCATCTGCGGCTGTTGCGCCGCCGCCAGGATTTCCCGGATCAGCGACCCGCTGAGCCGTTCGATGCGCTCAGAAAACATGGTACTCTGCATAAGCTTGTCCGCAACTTTCTTACTAATGTCAATAATATTGACTCAATCTACCGACCACAGCAGGTTCCGTCAACATGGCTGACCTATCTCCGTCCGACGACATGCGCGCCGCCATGGAAGCCTTCTTCCATGCCTACAAGGCTTTCACCGATAAACCGGATGAAATGCTGGCCAAACGCGGCCTGGCGCGCGTGCACCACCGCATCCTGTTCTTCGTCGCCCGCTACCCCGGCCTGTCGGTCAAGGACCTGCTGGCCGCGCTGGGCGTGACCAAGCAGGCCATCAATATGCCGCTGCGCCAACTGCTGGAAATGGCGCTGGTGCAAAGCGTGGCCGCGCAGCACGACAAACGGGTCAAACAGCTGACGCTGACTTCGGAGGGACGCAAGCTGGAGGAAGCCCTGCACCGCGAGCAGCTGAAACTGCTGCAGACGGCGTTTGAGCAGACGGGGAAGCCGGCCACCGCCGGCTGGATGCAGATCAACCGCAGCCTGGCCTCGCACTCGCGCCCCGACGACGCGCCCTCGCGCGGCAAAGCTTGACCCTGTAGCCGCTTCATGGTTTGCAATGCGCTGGCGAGGTCCGTCCATCGCATTTTCCCGACCTACCGCGCCAGTCCGGCGCGCCGAGGAGCACGCCATGAATTGTCCCAGTTGCCAAGTCACCCTGCTGATGGGCGAACGTTTGTCCGTCGCCATCGATTACTGTCCGCAATGCCGCGGCGTCTGGCTGGCGCCCGGCCAGCTGGAGCGCCTGCTGCAAACCCAGGCTCCGGCGGCCCCCGCCGCCGCTTACGCGCCGTCCGCGCACGGTCGCGGCCATGACGACGAACACCGTCGGGACAGCCGCCACGGAGGCCATCACGGCGGCAAGCATGGCTGGCTGCGCAAGCTGCTGGACTGATCCGTCCCCGGATACAAAAACGGCCCGGACTCATGTCCGGGCCGTCTTCCCCTGCTCTTGCTCGAAGATTCAGTCTATGCGTTCGTAACGCACTTCCAGCACCTCGATGTCTTCGTCGCCGTCCGGCCCGCGAAACAGCACCGAATCGCCCTCGCGCGCCTTCAACAGCGTCCGCGCGATAGGCGAGATCCAGCTGATGCGGCCGCGCGCCAGATCGATCTCGTCCACGCCGACGATGCGCAGCAATTGCTCGCTGCCGTCGCCGCGCTCTATCAACACGGTGGCGGAGAAGAACACCTGATCGGTCGCTTCCCGGGTTTCCGGGTCCACCACCTCGGCGATTTCCAAGCGCTTGGTCAGGAAACGGATGCGGCGGTCGATCTCGCGCAAGCGGCGCTTGCCGTACAGATAGTCGCCGTTCTCGGAGCGGTCGCCGTTGCTGGCCGCCCAGTTCACGACCTGCACCATTTCCGGCCGCTCGCGGTTGACCAGATGATAAAGCTCGTCCTTCAGCCGCTGCCAGCCGCCGGGCGTGATGTAGTTCTTGGTGGAAGCGGGCAGACGCCGCTCAACCGGAAGATCCTCTTCCGCCTCGTCGTTTTCCCTGGTAAACGCTTTGCTCATCTTCGTCCATCCATCCATGAAAAACGCCAGCCTCAACGGCCGGCGGCGGGTTCCAACAAGGCCAGGCAATGCGGCAGCAGCCCCTTGGGCTTCAGCTTGATCCGCTGCAACTGCTCGCGATCCAGCCATTCCAGCGCGTAATGATTGTCCGGCCCCATCTTGGCCAGCTCCGGCCCGCCCAGCCTGAGTTCACCGGCGTGGCTGGCAGCCAGGAACACGTGTTCGACCCTGTCCTTGGCGTCCAGCACGCACAGGCTGCCGCCCAGACGGACGTTGAGCCCGGTTTCCTCGCGCGTCTCGCGCACGCAGGCGATGGCCGCCGTCTCGCGCCGCTTGATGCCGCCGCCCGGCAACACATAATAGTCCTTGCCGGGTTTGAGGCGATGCATCAGCAGGATGCGCCCGCCGTCGACGATGGCGATGGAAGCGCGCTCGCGTTTGCCGCTCGCAAGCGGAGCCGGCGCGGAGACCGGCGCCTCGCCGCGCAAGCGCGTCCAGGCGCGGGCGGCCAGGCCCCACAATAGGGCGCGCACGCTCAGCGGTGCGCCTTGGCCGAAGCCTTCTTGACCGGAGGCGCCTTCTTGCCGCCGGTAACGGTCAGATTGGACCACTTCATCACCGCGGCCACTTCAGCGGAGTTCAGTTCGTAGAACTGACCGCGCTTCAAGCGCGGAGGCAGGCCGATATTGCCGAAGCGCACGCGGATCAGCCGGCTGACGGTCAGGCCGAAGTGCTCGAACATGCGGCGCACTTCGCGGTTGCGGCCTTCCTTGATCACCACGTTGAACCATTGATTGGCCGCCTCTTCCGGGCCGCCTTTCTGGAAGATGCGGTCAAAGCGCGCGTCGCCGTCTTCCAGCTCCACGCCGGCCACCATTTCCTTCATGATTTCCGGCGTCAGCTCGCCCAGCACCCGCACCGAGTACTCGCGCTCCACTTCGAAGCTGGGGTGCATCATGCGGTTGGCCAGTTCGCCGCTGGTGGTGATCAGCAGCAGGCCCGAGGTATTGACGTCCAGGCGGCCTATCGCCACCCAGCGGCTGGATTTGGCCTGCGGCAGGCGGTCGAACACGGTGACGCGGCCTTCCGGATCGTCGCGGCTGACGATTTCGCCTTCTTCCTTGTGATACATGATCACGCGCGGCAGGCGGTCCGGCCATTTCAGTTTGATCTGGTCGCCTTTGACCATCACGCGGTCGCGCGGGCCGACGCGGTCGCCCAGGCTGGCTTTCTTGCCGTTGACCGTGACCTGGCCGGCCTCGATCCACTCTTCCATTTCACGGCGCGAGCCGACGCCGGACGCCGCCAGCGCTTTTTGCAGCCGCACCGGCTCGATGTCGTCCAGGTCCACGCGGACTTCGCGCAGGCGCTTGGCCTTGTCCTTGATGTCCTGATTGGGGCTGCGCAAGCGCAGCTTCTTGGCCTTCTGCACCAATTGCGGCCTGCCGCCCTCCGGCTTGCCCTGACGCGGCTGAGCGCCGCCCTTGCCCGCGGCCGGCTGACCCGCCGGCGCGGCGGCGTTCTTGTTGCCGAAGCGGCGCTCGTGATCCAGGGCCACGTTGCCGTTGACGTCGCCGTTGCTGTCGCGCTGGTAGGTCGGCTTGTTGCGGCCTTGCGCCTGCTGCATCTGCTGCTGTTCCTGCTCGCGGCGGCTCAGCTTGAACAGCGGCGTGCCTTCGTGCATCAGCGGGTTGCCGTAGGCGTCGCGCGCGGCGCGGCCGTTCTGCGGCGCGCGGCCCTTGCCGCCGTTGGCGCGGGCTTGGCCTTGCCGGGCGTTGGCCTCGGCCGGCTGGCCGTTGCGATTTTTGATCATGCCGCCCTGGGTCTTGCCGCGCGGCTGAACGCCGCCGGTGCCCGGCTGGCGCGCTTGGGATGTTTCGCGACCTTTGACACGCGCCACCGGCTGGCGGGCGTGATTGCGTTGTCCTTTAGACATATGTGCTTTGCTCTTTCCGTGCGAGCAACCGGCAGAATGTCGATGTTATTCTGCGATGGGCTCGAAATTATCCGCCTCATCGTCGAGGGGGATGTCGTCTGTGGCCGCTGCCGGGCCTTGATCCCTAGGCATCGCCTCGGGCACTACCAGGCTTCCCAGCTCCGCCAACGGCGGCAGATCCTTGAGCGAGACAAAGCCCAGATCGTCCAGGAATTTTCGGGTAGTGGCATACAAGCCCGGCCTGCCGGGTACGTCCTTGTGGCCGATGACTTCGATCCAGCCGCGTTCCAGCAGAGTCTGCATCACGCCGGTGGACACCGATACGCCGCGTATCGCTTCGATATCGCCACGGGTCACAGGTTGTTTGTAGGCGATGATCGCCAAGGTTTCCATTACCGCGCGCGAGTATCGCGGCGGCTTTTCCGGGTTCAAGCGGTTCAAGTATGGCGTGAACTCCGCTCGGGCGCGAAAGCGCCATCCCGACGCCAATTTGACCAGTTCAACGCCCTTGCCCCTCCAGTCGCTCTGGATATCGTCAAGGATGTCGTTGATCAGCGCGGCTTTCACCTCTTCGGTGAACAGCTTTTTGAGCATGGCAACCGACAGAGGTTCCTGCGCGGTCAGTAACGCCGTCTCCAGCACGATCTTCAGATATTTTAGGTCGGTGATGGTGGACATTGAGCCGTGAAGCCGAAACACGTTTGCGCAGGAAACCGGACATTCTACATGAACTCTCCGTCCGGAGCTAAATTAATCCTTCCGCCATGTCGTCCCAGGCCGCCAGCGCGGTCAGGCTGTAACGTCGGAACGCCCGCCCGCCGTGCTCCATCGTTTCCAGCAACTGGCCGCCGCAGGCCTCCACCGTGCGCACCGCCGCCGGCCGGTCTGCCGGACAGACCAGCACCCAGTTGCCGTGCGCCGGCTTCTCGCCCAGCGTCTGCACGTATTGCAGCAGCACCCGGCCGTAGCCGTGGCCGCGCCAGGCCGGCAGCACTTCGAAGGCGATGTGGCCGATGCGCTCCACGATCAGCGCGCTGTCGGCCAAGCGCTGGCGGATCGCGCCTATGATCTCGGTGCGGCCGTTGATCAGGAACCAGGTGCGGCACGGCACCCAGCCCTCGGGCAGCGCCCGCCCTTCGGCGTGTTCCAGCAATTGCCCAAGCCAGGCGTCGGGGTCCGCGCCGGCGCGGCGGTAATAGTCCAGCCCTTCCTCGTGGCAGGCCTGAAAAAAAGGCCGATAGGCTGGCAGATGTTTCTGGTCGGCCGCTTCGATGTGCATGGCATGCTCTCGCAATGGATACCTGTATCCTAATCGCTGCCGCGCCAACATCAAGTGCAAATCGGCGCGCGCCCGCCTCAGACCAGCGCAATCCTGACATAAATGGGCTGGTACGGCGCCTCCTGGCTGACCTTGACCATCCCCTCCTTCACCAGTTCCAGCACCGCGATGAAGTTGACCACCAGATGGGCGACGCCCTTGTCCGCGTCGAACAGCTCTTCGAAAGGCACGTACTCGCGGCCGTCCAGATAGCGCAGAATCCAGCTCATCTGCTCGCGCACCGACAGTTCGTCCTTCTCCACCTTGTGGTGGCGATGGTGGCGCGCGCGCGACAGAATCGCCATCCACGCCTGGCGCAGATCCACCGGGCTGACGTCGGGCAGCCGCTGCTCGGCGGACTGCTCGATCAAGACCGCCAGCCAGGCGAAGTCGCGGTCGGCCTGCGGCAGCTTGTCCAGCTCCAGCCCCGCCAGCTTCATCTGCTCGTATTCCAGCAGGCGGCGCACCAGCTCGGCCCGCGGATCGTCCGGCTCGCCCTCCTCGTCCAGCTGCGGCCTGGGCAGCAGCAAACGCGACTTGATCTCGATCAGCAGCGCCGCCATCAGCAGGTATTCGGCGGCCAGTTCCAGACGCCCGTCGCGCATCGCGTCGATATAGGCCATGTACTGGACGGTGATGTCCGCCATCGGGATGTTCAGCACGTCCAGATTCTGTTTGCGGATCAGATAAAGCAGCAGGTCCAGCGGGCCTTCGAAGCTGTCCAGAATCACTTGCAACGCGTCCGGCGGGATGAACAAATCCTGCGGCACTTCCAGCACCGGCTGGCCGAACACGTGCGCGATCGGCACGCTGGGCGGCAATTCCGGCGCGGTCAGCTGAAAATCGTCGGCCGAAGACCGGGCCTCGGGAAGGGGGGCGTTGCTCATGGCGGCAAGGATACCAGCACTGGCAGGCGCCGTGGCGGAACTTGTCCGCCGCCGGGCCCGCCGCTCAAACGGCCGCGTCGGCGGGCAGCAGCTCGTCTATCTTGATTTCCACGAATTGATAATGCGCGGTTTGCTGCAATAAGCGCAGCGCGCGCACCCGGCACTCGCCGTCTGCGCCGCGCAGATGAAACGGCCGCATGGCCTGATACAGGCGGCCCGGCAACACCAGGATGCCGGAATGGCGGAAATGGCGCTCGGCCTGCATGCGCAGCGCCGGCTCGAAACCGCCGGCCGCGTGGCTGGTGACGGCGGCGACTTCGACCGCCTGCGGCCGCTTGCCGATGAACTCTATCCCGCACTCGGTCTGCATGTCCTCGCCGCCGAAGCTGACCCAGCGAACCAGGCCCAGCTGCCAGCCGAAGCCCCGGCGGCGCAGCATCACCACCTCGCCGGCGCGCAAGGGCTGCCGCAAGGATTCGCCCTGCAGCAACAGGCCGGAAGCGCTGAGATTGCTGATCTGCAAACGGCAGGGCTCCAATTCGCCGTCGGCCGGCTCGCCGGCGGCCAGCCGCCAGCAGCGCGGCAGCAGGCTTACCAGCTCTACGGTTTCGACGCTGAGCCGGCGCAGCCGGACATGGCGCCGGCGCGGCGGCGCGCCCCACTCCTGGCGCAGACGCGCCAGCAGCCAGGCTTCGTGGCCGTCGTCCAGGCCCTGTCGCTGGCGCTGACGGCCCAATTCGTCCAGGCGCTCCAGCAAGCGGCCGGCGTCCAGCCGCCACCACACGCCGTCGCCGTCCAGGTCCAGTTCGGCGCAGAAGCGCGCCGGCCGGTCGGCGTCGGCGCGGAAGGCCAGCGCGCCGTCCTCGCCCAGCGGCTGATCCAGCTGCTCCACGCGCAGCAGGCCGGCGTGCTGCTCCAGCCATTGCAGCAGCAGAGCGATCTTGGCCGCCTCCAGCCGGTTGCTGGCGGTCATGCCCAACAACATCAGCCGGCGGTAGCTGAGCCCCGGCGCCGCCGCGCCGCCCTGCGCCTGCCGGCCCTCCCAGCCCTGGGCCAGCGCGTAGGCGTACAGACGGTGGCAATCGCGCCAGAAGCCCTTGTGCAGCGGCGCGTAGCTGCGCGCGTGCAGCGCCAGCAAATCGTAGCCGCTGGCCAGCGCCAGTTGCAGAGCCTCCAGCCGCGGGCGCGAGCTGGAAAAACGGCCGGTCTCCTGCGCGCTGAACGTCTGGGCCAGCAGCTTGCACTGCTCATGCCATTGCCGCAGCACATGGCGGGCCGACTGCAAGGCCGCGCGCGCCTCCGGGGTGCAGGACAGATCCTGCCGCGCCGCGCCGCGCTCCAGCCGCGCCGCCAGCGCGGCCAACGGCGCTCTCAACGCCTGCAGCAGTTGCAGGCGTTCCGCCGGCGCCAAGGCCGAACGCCGCCATTGCGCCAGCCACTGGCCGGCCTTGTCCGCGGCGAGGGCGGCCGGCTGCGCCGCCAGCGCCTCCAGTTGCGCCTGGACCGCCTTGAGGTCCAGTGCCAGCCAAGGGCCATCCGGCAGGGCGTGAATCAGCGACAGTTCCATCATGACTAGGTCATAGCGAGGGAGAAGCCGCCGATGATACGCCCCGCCATGATTTTTGGCGCGGCATTATTGCCAGCGCAAAAAAAATGCCCCGCGCTCGGCGGGGCATTGCCGCGGAAGCGGCGTCCGGCTTAAGCCGACAGCTCCAGCATCAGCTTGTTGATGCGCTTGACGAAGGCGGCCGGGTCTTCCAGCTTGCCGCCCTCCGCCAGCAGGGCCTGGTCGTACAGCACCTGGGCCAGATCGCCGGCGCGCGCCTCGTCGGCCTCCTCGGCCAGTCGTTTCACCAGCACGTGCTCGGGGTTGATCTCCAGCGTGGGCTTGCTGGCTTCCACCGGCTGGCCCGCCGCTTTCAGCATGCGCTCCAGATGGGCGCTCATATCGTGCTCGCCGGCCACCAGGCAGGCCGGGCTCTCGGTCAGGCGGGCGGTGGCGCGCACTTCCTTGACGCGGTCGGCCAGGGCTTTCTGCACTTTCTCCACCACCGGCTTGGCACTTTCCTCCACCTGCTTTTGCGCTTCCTTGTCGGCTTCGTCTTCCAGCGCGCCCAGATCCAGCGCGCCCTTGGCCACGGACTGCAGCGCCTTGCCGTCGAATTCGAACAGCGAACCCGCCACCCATTCGTCGACGCGGTCGATCAGCAGCAGCACCTCGACGCCCTTCTTCTTGAACACTTCCAGATGCGGGCTGTTCTTGGCCGCGGCCAGGGTGTCGGCGGTGATGTAGTAGATCTTGTCCTGGCCTTCCTTCATCCGGCCGACATAGTCGCCCAGCGTTACCGCCGGTTCGGCGCCTTCGGACACGGTGGAGACGAAGCGCAGCAGCTTGGCAATGCGCTCCTTATTGGCCATGTCCTCGCCGACGCCCTCTTTCAGCACCTGGCCGAACTCTTGCCAGAACTCGGTGTATTTTTCCGGCTGATTGGCGGCGAGGTCTTCCAGCAGGCCCAGCACTTTCTTGACGCAGCCGTTGCGGATGGCGTCGATGTCCTTGCTTTCCTGCAGGATCTCGCGCGATACGTTCAGCGGCAGGTCGTTGCTGTCTATCACCCCGCGCACGAAGCGCAGGTAGTGCGGCATCAGCTTCTCGGTGTCTTCCATGATGAAGACGCGGCGCACATAGAGTTTGACGCCCTGCTTGCGCTCGCGGTCGAACAGATCGAAGGGCGCGCGCGACGGGATGTAGAGCAGTTCGGTGTATTCCTGGCGGCCCTCGACGCGAGCGTGGCTCCAGGCCAGCGGGTCGGTGAAATCGTGGGCGACGTGTTTGTAGAATTCCTTGTACTGCTCTTCGCTGATCTCGCTCTTGCCGCGGGTCCACAGCGCGGAGGCGGAGTTGACCGCTTCCATTTCGTCGCTGACGATGACTTCGCCGTTTTCGCCGTAGCTATTGCCCTTTTTCATCTCGATCGGGATCGAGATGTGGTCGGAGTACTTGCGGACGATGCCTTTGAGCTTCCAGTCGTTCAGCAGCTCGTCCTCGCCCTCTTTCAGGTGCAGCACGATCTCGGTGCCGCGGCCGGCCTTCTCCACCTGTTCCAGCGTGTATTCGCCGGCGCCCTGGGATTCCCAGCGCGTGGCGGCGGCGTCGCCGGCGCGGCGGGTGGTCAGCGTGACCTTGTCCGCCACGATGAAGGCGGAGTAGAAGCCGACGCCGAACTGGCCGATCAGATTGGCGTCCCTTTTGGCGTCGCCGGACAGCTGCTCGAAAAAGGCCTTGGTGCCGGACTTGGCGATGGTGCCGATATTGGCGATGACTTCGTCGCGGCTCATGCCGATGCCGTTGTCGGCGATGGTCAGCGTGCGCGCCTCGGCGTCGTAGCCGATGGTGATCTTCAGCTCCGGCTCGTTTTCAAACAGCTCGGGCTTGGCCAGGCCTTCGAAGCGCAGCTTGTCGGCGGCATCCGAGGCGTTGGAAATCAGTTCACGCAGGAAGATTTCCTTGTTGGAGTACAAGGAGTGGATCATCAGCTGCAGCAGCTGCTTGACTTCGGTCTGAAAACCCAGGGTTTCTTTCAATGCGCTCATGGTGACTTAAACAAGAGTTGGTCAACGATGCGCATCAGATAAGGGCTGTCCCGGGGTTTTCAATACCCCTGCCCGCAACCCAGGATCGTCGCCGCGCGAACATGAAAAAGCCCCGCGACGAAATCGCGGGGCGGTTTGGCCTTTGGACCCGCCGGGCGGGCTCAGGCGCGCTTGTCTTCGCGCAGGGCCGGCGGCAGCGCGAACACGGTGTTTTCCTCCACGCCGTCCAGTTCGCTGACGCTGTCCGCGCCGAAAGCCTTGATCTGGTCTATCACCGCCTGCACCAGCACTTCCGGCGCGCTGGCGCCGGCGGTGACGCCGACGCGCCGCTTGCCGACGAACCAGGCTTCCACCAGTTGGCCGGCGTTGTCCACCATATAGGCGTCCACGCCCTTGAGCGCGGCCACTTCGCGCAAGCGGTTGGAGTTGGAGCTGTTGGGCGATCCCACCACCACCACGATGTCGCACTCGTCGGCCAGCACCTTCACCGCGTCCTGCCGGTTTTGCGTGGCGTAGCAGATATCGTCTTTTTTCGGGCTGGAGATCTCGGGGAAGCGCGCTTTCAGCGCGGCGATGATGTCTCGGGTCTCGTCCACCGACAGCGTGGTCTGGCTGACGTAGGACAGCGCCGCCGGGTTGCGCACTTGCAGCTTGGCGACGTCGGCGACGTTTTCCACCAGATACATGCCGCCGTCCACCTGGCCCATGGTGCCCTCCACCTCGGGGTGGCCGGCGTGGCCTATCATGACGATCTCCATGCCTGCCTTGTTCATGCGCTTGACTTCGACATGCACTTTGGTGACCAGCGGACAGGTGGCGTCGAACACCTGCAGGCCCAGCAGCGCCGCCTCTTCGCGCACCGACAGCGGCACGCCGTGAGCGGAGTACACCAGGGTGCTGCCGCTGGGCACGTCTTTCAATTCTTCGATGAACACCGCGCCCTTGGCGCGCAGGTTCTCCACGACGAAGCGGTTATGCACCACTTCGTGGCGCACGTAGATCGGCGCGCCGTAGAGTTCGATCGCCCGCTCGACGATGGCGATGGCCCGGTCCACCCCGGCGCAGAAGCCGCGCGGGTTGGCCAGCATGATGGTCTTCGTCATCACTCAATCCTTGCTCAAGCCGCGGCGCTCAGGCGCGCGGCTTTCTGAAACTGTCCAGCACCATCAAGGCGGCTCCCACGCAGATGAAGGAGTCAGCCAGATTGAAGGCCGGGTACGACCAGCTGCTGTAGTAATGCACCTGGATGAAATCGATCACATGGCCATGGACGATGCGGTCTATCACATTGCCGAGCGCGCCGCCCATGATGAAGGCCGCGGCCAGGTTCATCAGTCCGCTGAAGCGGTTCTTGAAGATATTCCAGCCCAGCCAGCCGGACACGGCGAAAGCCAGACCGGAAAACAGATACTTCTGCCAGCCGCCGGCGTCGTGCAGGAAGCTGAACGCCGCGCCCGGATTGTACAGCAAGGTAAACCCGAAAAAGCCGGGAATGATTTCCCGGACTTCGCCGTACTGGTAATTGCCGTTGAAATAGATCTTGGTCAATTGATCCAGCAGCACGATCACCGCGGCCAGCGCAAACCACTTCGGCCATTGCTTGGCCTTGGGCATAGTCATTGCAGATTCCATCAGACCTTTCCACGACGCGAAGCGGAACTCCGCGCACTCTATATCAAAGCGCCGGAAGCCCGGAACGCTGAGCGTTCCCATGCTTCCGGCCCGGCCGTGCCGCCGCGTCGTCGACGCGGATCAGGCGAAGCGGCGCGTCTCGCCCTTGCCGTCGATATTGTCCACGCAACGGCCGCACACCGCGCCGTGGCCGGCGTGGCTGCCGACGTCGGCGCGATAGTGCCAGCAGCGCTCGCACTTCTGCTCTGCGGACGACGCCACGCTGACGCGGGTTTGCTCGCCTGGCTTGACGCTGGCTTTAGAGACAATCAGCACGAACTTGAGTTCATCGCCCAAGGCGTTCAGCCACTGCGACAGCTCGCCGTCGGCCTCGATTTCGATCTCCGCCTGCAGCGAGGAGCCCAGCTGATCGGCGCTGCGCAGCGCTTCGATCTGCTTGTTGACCTGGGCGCGCAGCTCGCGGATGGCCTGCCACTTGGCGGACAAGGCCGCTTCGCGCTCGGCGGACTGGGCCGGGAACTCATGCCAAACGTGATACAGCGGCGATTCTTCCTCGCTGTCCACCAGCACGTTCCACGCCTCGTCGGCGGTGAAGCACAGGATGGGCGCCACCAGCAAAAGCAGGCTACGGGTGATGTGGTACAGCGCGGTTTGAGCGCTGCGGCGCGCGTGGCTGTCCGCCTTGGTGGTGTACAAACGGTCCTTGATCACGTCCAGGTAGAAGGCGCCCAGATCCTCGGAGCAATAACCCACCACCTCCTGCACCACATGGTGGAAGGCGTAGCGCGAGTACAGTTCGCCCGCCGCCTTTTCCTGCACTTCGCGCGCGCGCAGCAGCGCGTACTGGTCCAGTTCCACCATATTGGCCAGCGGCACCGCGTGCTCCAGCGGATCGAAATCCGACAGATTGGACAGCAGGAAGCGGATGGTGTTGCGCAGGCGGCGATAGCTTTCCGTCGTGCGCTTCAGGATTTCCTGCGACAGCGACATATCGCCGGAGTAGTCGGCGCTGGCCACCCAGAGGCGCAGGATGTCGGCGCCCAGGGTGCCGCAGATCTCTTCCGGCGCAATGCCGTTGCCGCGCGACTTGGACATCTTGTAGCCCTTGTCGTCCACGGTGAAGCCGTGGGTCAGCAACTGCTTGTACGGCGCGCGGCCTATGGTGGCGCAACCGGTTTTCAGCGAGGACTGGAACCAGCCGCGATGCTGGTCGGAACCCTCCAGGTACAGGTCCGCCGGCCAGGCCAGTTCGGCGCGCTGCTTGAGCACGGCGAAATGGGTGGAGCCGGAATCGAACCACACGTCCAGGGTGTCGGACAGCTTGCGGTACTGCTCGGCCTCTTCGCCCAGCAACTCCTTGGCGTCCAGGCTGAACCAGGCTTCAATGCCCTGCTGCTCGATGCGCAACGCCACTTCTTCCAGCAATTGCGCCGTGCGCGGGTGCAGCTCGCCGCTTTCCTTGTGGATGAAGAAGGTCATCGGCACGCCCCAATTGCGCTGGCGCGACACGCACCAGTCAGGGCTATTCTTGATCATCGCGTCCAGGCGCGCGCGGCCCCAGGCCGGGAAGAACTCGGTGGCGTCCACCGCGCGCTGGCTGATGGAGCGCAGGGTCTCGCCGCCGTGGCCGGCCTTGTCCATGCCGATGAACCACTGCGGCGTGGCGCGGAAAATGATGGGGGTCTTGTGACGCCAGCAATGCGGGTAGCTGTGCTCCAGCTTGGCCTTGTGCACCAGCGCGCCGTGCTCTTCCAGCGTTTCGATGATGCGCGGATTGGCGTCCCAGACCAGCAGACCGGCGAACAGCTCGGTGCCCGTCTTGTAACGGCCATTGTCCGCCACCGGGTTGGCCACCGGCAGCTTGTAATGCAGGCCGGCCTGGAAGTCTTCCAGACCGTGGGCCGGCGCGGTGTGCACCAGGCCGGTGCCGGCGTCGGTGGTCACGTGATCGCCCAGGATCACCGGCACTTGGCGCGCGTAGAACGGGTGTTGCAGCTGCAAGAGCTCCAGCGCCCGGCCCTTGGCCTCGCCCAACACCTGGCAGCTCTCGACGCCGTAGCGCTTCAAGGCCGCCTCGGCCAGCTCCTTGGCCAGGATCAGCTTGCCCTTGGGCGTGTCCAGCAATTGATAAACCAGTTCGGCGCCGGCGGCGACCGCCTGGTTGGCGGGCAAGGTCCACGGCGTGGTGGTCCAGATCACCGCCATCGCGCCGGAAGCGTCGGCGCCGAAGGCTTCACCCGCCTTGTCCGCGTCCACTACCTTGAAGCCGACGTCGATCGCCGGCGACAGCTTGTCCTCATACTCGACTTCGGCCTCGGCCAGCGAGGAGCCGCACTCGATGCACCAGTGCACCGGCTTCTCGCCCTTGGTCAGATAGCCGTTCTCGAAGATCTTGCCGAGGGTGCGCACAATGTCGGCCTCGGTCTTGAAATCCATGGTCAGATAGGGATTGTCCCAATCGCCCAGCACGCCCAGGCGGATGAAGCCCTTCTTCTGGCGCGCCACTTGCTCTTTCGCGTATTCGCGGCACAGCTCGCGGAATTTGGCGGCGGGAATGTCCTTGCCGTGCAGCTTCTCCACCATCAGTTCGATGGGCAGGCCGTGACAGTCCCAGCCCGGCACATAGGGCGCGTCGAAACCGGCCAGCGTCTTGGAGCGGACGATGATGTCCTTCAGCACCTTGTTGACCGCGTGGCCCAGGTGGATGTCGTTGTTGGCGTACGGAGGGCCGTCGTGCAGGATGAACTTGGGACGGCCGGCGGAGAGCTTGCGCAGCTTCTCGTAGCGCTTCTCCTCCTGCCAGCGCTTGACCCAGGCCGGTTCGCGTTTGGCCAGATCCCCGCGCATGGCGAAGGGGGTATCCAGCAGGTTTACGGTTTTTCGATAATCGATGCTCATGCCTGCTCTCGCTGCAAACTTGTCAAATAGGTCTTGGCGCTGGCCGCGTCTTTTTCGATCTGAGCGATCAGCGCCGATAAATCATCATACCGCGCCTCGTCGCGCAGTTTCTTCAGGAATCGCACCGTCAGCCGCTGGCCGTAGAGATCGCCGGCGAAATCGAACAGATGCACTTCCAGTTTGTAGTCCGGGGTATCGCTGACCGTCGGGTTCAAGCCCAGACTGGCCACGCCGCCCAGCACGCCGGCGTCGGTCTCCGCCTGCACCACGAACACGCCCTGCAAGGCCGGACGCAAATGCGGCAGATGGATGTTGGCCGTGGGGAAACCTATGGTACGGCCCAGTTTCTTGCCGTGCACCACGCGGCCGGAAATCTGGTACTCGCGCCCCAGCAGGCTTTCCGCACCGCTCAAGTCGCCGGCGGCCAGCCGCTCGCGCACCAGGCTGCTGGACGCTCGCTCGCCCATGGCCAGCACCGTCGGCATCGCCTCGGTGACGAAATGGGGACAGGAGCTCAACATCTCAAAGTGGCCCTGCCGCTTGGCGCCGAACTGGAAGTCGTCGCCGATCAGCAAATACTTGGTCTGCAGGCCCTGCACCAGGACTTTGTCGATGAAGTCCTGCGCTGACATGCCGGCGAAACCGTGGTTGAAGCGATAGACGAACACATAGTCGACCAGGCCCAGCCGCTGCAAGAAAGCCAGTTTGTCGCGCAGCGTGGACAGGCGGCCGGGCGGCTTGTCGCGCGCGAAGAACTCCCGCGGATGGGGCTCAAAGGTCAACAGAGCCGTCGGCAAGCCGCGCGCGTCGGCTTCCAGCCGCAGGCGCTGCAGCATTTTCTGATGGCCAAGGTGCACGCCGTCGAAATTGCCGATGGTCAAGGCGCAGGCTGGCAGCTGATAACGCCGCGGATCTCCAAAAAATACCTGCATGTGCTGGTCTTATTGCGTCCTGAAAACCTTCGATTGTATCTGCCAGCCACGGATAGCGTCCAGACATGAAACGCAATTGGGGCGCCGACGGCGAAAGGAGCCCGCCCTCCGCCGTCCAATGCAAAAAGCCCCGCAAGATTGCGGGGCTTTTTGAACAGAGCGACTAATCGAGATTACTTCTTCTCAACCAGGGACTCTTTAACCGCGTCGATGGTCAGCTCAACGCGACGATCAGACTCGATGCATTCCTTGATAGCCAGGTTCTGCTTGGAACCTTTCTTCTGGTATTTCGGGAATTTGGCCTTGCACTCGGCGGTCATCTTGGCTTCAGCGGAGCCGCGACCTACGGAGGTCACTTTTTCAGCCGGAACGCCAGCAGCGATGAAGTAGCCTTTAACAGCGTCGGCGCGCTCTTGCGACAGACGGTTGTTGTAAGCGGCGGAACCCATGAAGTCGGTGTAGCCAGCAACTTCAACGGACTTCAGGTAGCCTTTGCCGGCGTTGGCTTTCAGCTTTTCAACCAGCGGGTCCAGTTCGTTCTTGGCGTCGGCGCGCAGCTTGGCCTTGTCGAAGTCGAACAGCACTTTAGCGGACAGGGTGACTTTTTCTTTTTCGGAAACCAGCACCGGCTTCGGAGCTTCGGCTACCGGCTTGGCAGCTTCACGGTCGCCACATTCAACCAGGCCGTCCTTGGCCTTGTCGAAGAAGTTGGTTCTCCAGCACTCGCCGTAGTTGTTGCGAGTCACGGATTCGGTGGACTGGTCAACGGCATAGCCAGGTTTAGCAGCAAAAGCGCTAGCGGAAACCAACAGAGCAGCAACCAGGGCGCTCAGTTTCAGCTGTTTAGTCATGTTATTCCCTCTTTAATCTATAAAATGGGTAGCAATGCGGGCTGACGCAAAGACCACACGAACAATTTTACTGCAAACAACAGGGTGATCTGCAAACTGTGTTTATGCAGTTAACCCGCACTATAGAAACGCTGCAATCCCATGTCAACTTGAGGCGCCACAGATTGCGAGCAATCCGTTGCAAAAAAACGTCAAAAAAAGCGTTTTTTTTCAGCCTCTGTCTCGCATAAGCCACACATTACACCGATGTGACGCGCCTACGAAACAGTGGCAGCGGGTTCAGCACGGTAGCCTGATAGTTTTCGCTAAAAGTATTGAAACCATCCAGCGAAGATTCCAGTGTCTTGCCGTCCTTGATGGCAAATGCATCAAAACCAACTTGCGCCATGGAATGCAGCAAGTCTTGCCAGACATCCCCGATCGCCCGCAGTTCCCCGCGATAGCCGTAACGCTCGCGCAGCAAGCGCGCATGGCTGTAGCCGCGCCCGTCGGTGAAGGCCGGAAAATCGACGGCGATCAGCTCCAGCTCTGGCAAATCGACCAGTAGCCGCGCCGGATCGTCCTCCGGTCCCAGCCAGACGCCCACCCGCGCCGCATGGCTGCGCCAGAACGCGCGTCGTTCCAGCCAATCGGACAGCGGCACGATCACATTGCCGCCCGCGGCGGTTTCCGGCAACTGGCCGTTTTCATCCTGGCGCAGCAGATTCCAATCGTCGGGCCGGACTTGTCCCTGTTTAATGATGTTTGGCATACACCCGCTCCTTGAAGGGTTCGATGCCGATGCGGCGCACGGTTTCGATGAAGCGCTCGCCCGGACCGCGTTGCTCCAGATAGACGCTCATGATGGTGGTGAAAGCCTTGGGCACGTCGGCCTGGGCGAACGAGGGCCCGATCACCTTGCCTATGCTGGTGGCGCTGCCCTGGCTGCCGCCCAGCGTGATCTGGTACCACTCTTCCCCGTTTTTATCCACGCCCAGAATGCCGATATTGCCGATGTGATGGTGGCCGCAGGCATTCATGCAACCGGAGAAATTGCAGTCGATGTCGCCGAGGTCGTAGAGATAGTCCATGTCCTCGAAGGTTTGCTGGATGGCCTCGGCCACCGGAATCGAGCGCGCGTTGGCCAGCGAGCAGAAGTCGCCGCCCGGACAGCAGATGATGTCGGTGAGCAGGCCGATATTGGGAGTGGCGAAGCCATGCTGGCGCGCCAGCTGCCACAAGGCGTGCAAATCCTTTTCCGGCACGTCCGGCAGCACCAGGTTCTGTTCATGGGCGACGCGCAGTTCGCCGAATCCGAAGCGCTCGGACAATTCCGCCGCCGCGTCCATCTGTTCCGCGCTGATGTCGCCGGGCGGCACGCCGGCGCGTTTCAGCGACAGCACGACCGAGCGATAACCCGGCCGCTTGTGAGCGCGGGTATTGCGCTCCGCCCACCGGGCGAAGCCCTTGTCTTCTTCCAGCCAGGTCCGCAGCTCGGGCGGATTGGCCGGCAGCGTCTGATACGGCGGATCGGTGAAAAAGCTGGCGTAGTGCGCGACGTCCTCGTCGCGCAGCGTGGCCGGGCCGCCCTTGATATGCAGCCATTCGTCCTCCACCTTGGCGGCGAAGCCCTCCACCGTCATCGCCTTGACCAGGATCTTGATGCGCGCCTTGTATTTGTTGTCGCGGCGGCCGAAGCGGTTATAGACCCGCAGCACCGCGTCCAGATAGGTCAGCAGATGCGGGGTGGGCAGAAAATCCTTGACCACGTCGCCGACGATGGGCGTGCGCCCCAGTCCGCCGCCCACCATCACGCGGAAACCGACTTCGCCGGCCTCGTTGCGCACCACGTGCAGGCCGATGTCGTGCACGCGCGTGGCCGCGCGGTCTTCCACGCTGCCGGACACCGCGATCTTGAATTTGCGCGGCAGGAAGGTGAACTCGGGGTGCAGCGTACTCCACTGACGGATGATCTCGCACCAGGGGCGCGGATCCAGCTGCTCGTCGCCAGCCACGCCGGCGAAGGCGTCCGTGGTGGTGTTGCGCACGCAGTTGCCGGAAGTCTGGATCGCGTGCATTTCCACCGTGGAAAGCTCTTCCAGGATATCCGGCACCCGCGCCAGCTCCGGCCAGTTGAACTGGATGTTCTGGCGGGTGGTGAAATGGCCGTAGCCCTTGTCGTAGCGGCGGGCGATGTCGGCCAGCTTGCGCAGCTGGCCGCTGCGCAGATGGCCGTAGGGAATGGCGACGCGCAACATGGGCGCGTGGCGCTGCACGTACAGGCCGTTCATCAGCCGCAGCGGGCGAAACTCGTCCTCGCTCAGTTCGCCGGCCAGATAGCGCCGGGTCTGATCTCGAAACTGAACCACGCGCTCGCGCACGATGCGGTGATCGACTTCATCATATTGATACATGGTGCTCTTTCAGGCGGCGCTATGCCGGGCGTTTCAACGGGCTGGCCTTGACGTGCAGGCCGCATTCCTTGGAATCGGGGTTTTCCCACCACCAGCGTCCGGCGCGGACGTCCTCGCCCACCGAAATGGCCCGGGTACAGGGCGCGCAGCCGATGGAGGGGTAATGGCGGTCGTGCAGGGCGTTGTAGGGCACTTCGTGCGCGCGCAGATAGTCCCAGACCTCGCCCTCGCTCCAGTCCAGCAGCGGACTGAACTTTTGCAGGCCGTTGTCGGCGTCGTATTCGCTGACCTGCAGATCCTGGCGCGTCGGCGACTGTTCGCGCCGCAGCCCGGTGATCCAGGCCGAACGCCCTGCCAGCGCGCGCCTTAGCGGCTCCAGCTTGCGCAGCTGGCAACAGGACTTGCGCGCGTCCACGCTGCGGTAAAAGCCGTTGATGCCGTGGAGGGCCACATACTGCTCCACCGCGGCGGACTGCGGAAAATACACGGCGACGGGGTGGCTGGGATAACGCTCTTCCACCCGCTGCATCAGGTCGTAGGTTTCCGCCGGCAGGCGGCCGGTGTCCAGGCTGAAGGCCGCGATGCCCAGGCCCAGGCGGGCGATCAGATCGGTCAGCACCATGTCCTCGGCGCCATAGCTGTTGGCCAGCACGGCGTCCGGATGCTCGGCCGCGATCGTCCTGAGGCAGGCGACGGTGGCGTCCAGTTTTGCTTCCAGGCTCATCAAAGGCTCCAGGCAGGAAATTTCATGACAATCCTACCCAAGCCGCTTATAAACCGAAAAGAATATTGTGTTAGTATTTAATTACTACAGGTTTTATAGAGGATGGCGTCGCATGAAGCTGCAACAACTGCGTTACTTGGTCGAGGTGGCCAAGCAAGGGCTGAACGTCTCGGAGGCCGCGGAAAAGCTGCACACCTCGCAACCGGGCATTTCCAAGCAAATCCGGCTGCTGGAGGACGAGCTGGGCATCCAGGTTTTCATCCGCAACGGCAAGCGGGTGGTCTCGGTGTCCGAGCCGGGCAAGGAGGTGCTGCGCATTTCCGAACGCATTCTGCGCGAAGCGCAGAATCTGAAACGGGTGGGCGACGAATTCTCCAAGGAGGCGGAAGGCGCGCTGACCATCGCCACCACGCACACTCAGGCGCGCTACGCGCTGCCGCCGGCCATCGCCGAGTTCGTTCGACGTTACCCCAAGGTGAGGCTGTCGATCAAGCAGGGCAGCCCCACCCAGATCTGCGAAATGGTGGTGTCCGGCGAAGCCGACCTCGCCATCGCCACCGAAGGCATCGCCTTGTATAAGGAATTGGCGATGCTGCCCTGCTATGAATGGAACCGCTCCATCGTGGTGCCGGAAGGGCACGAGCTGACCAAGCTGGATCGCCCGCTGACGCTGGCGGACATCGCACGCTACCCCATCGTCACCTACGACTTCGCCTTCGCCGGCCGCTCCAAGATCAACAAGGCCTTCGCCGATCAGGGCCTGGCGCCCAATGTGGTGCTGACCGCGATAGACACCGACGTGATCAAGACCTATGTCAGCCTGGGGCTGGGCATCGGCATCATCGCCAGCATGGCCTACGAGCCGGAGCGCGATATCAATCTGCAGCTGCTGGACGCCGGCCATCTGTTCGAGCCGTCCACCACCAAGATCGGCATCCGCAAGGACGCCTATCTGCGCGGCTTCGCCTACACCTTCATCGAACTGTTCGCGCCCCATCTGCACCGGCGCGAAGTCGAAGCCGCGCTGCTGGCGCGCGACCCGGACAGCGAGGATTGAGCCGCTTCCGGCCAGACAAAACAAAACGCCCCGATATCGGGGCGTTTTCGCGTACAGGGGCGCAGGATCAGAGCGTCAGGCCGCCTGTCACCTCGATGGCCGCGCCATTGATGTAGCTGGCCTCGTCGGACGCCAGGAAGGCGTAGACGTTGGCGATCTCGGTCGGGTCGGCCATGCGCCGCATCGGCACTTTGTCTTCCATCGCCTGGATCACTTTTTCCGGCATCGATTGCAGGATGGGAGTGGCGACAAAGCCCGGACACACCGCATTGGCGCGGATGCCCTTCTTGCCGAGCTCCTTGGCCCAGGTCTTGACGAAGCCGATGACGCCGAACTTGGACGCCGCGTAGTTGGTCTGGCCGAAGTTGCCATAGACGCCCACCACCGAGGACGCGTTCAGGATCACGCCGCCGCCCTGCTCCACCATGGTGTCGATCACCGCGCGGGCACAGTTGTAAACGCCTTTCAGATTGATGTCGATCACCTTGTCGAACTGGTCTTCGGTCATTTTCATCAACTGGGCGTCCATGACGATGCCGGCGTTGTTGACCAGCACGTCGATGCGGCCGCGGCGGTTTTTCAGGTCGGCGACCATGTCGGCGATCTGGCCCTTATTGGTCACGTCCACCTTATAGCCTATGGCTTCGCCGCCGGCCTGCTGCAACTCCTCGACCACCGCGTTGACCGCGTCCAGATTAAGGTCGCAAACGGCGACGACTGCGCCTTCTTTGACGAATTTCTC
The DNA here is from genome assembly GCF_003052555.1 of Chromobacterium sp. Panama. Lineage (NCBI taxonomy): Bacteria > Pseudomonadati > Pseudomonadota > Betaproteobacteria > Neisseriales > Chromobacteriaceae > Chromobacterium > Chromobacterium sp. Panama. Next base: position 1,063,670 of record NZ_QARX01000001.1, on the reverse strand, counting down.
GGCGGTCGCCTTGCCGATGCCGCTGGCGGCCCCGGTGATGATGGAGACTTTACCTTTCAAGCGCATGGATTTTCCTTACTGACTTTGTAGATGACAGGCAATCCGCCCGGAGGCCGGACTTACAACTCCACCATCGACCACCTATGGCCAAACACCTGTTTTTATTGGTTATTTTCTAAAGCAAAAAAGAAAAGCGGGAGTTTGTGCGCTGCAGCCATTGCAGCGCACAAGACGCACTGCAATATAGCGCACTGACTCCCGCCGGTAAAGCAACTGCTCTACAGGTCAGTTACCGCGTGTAACCGACCAAGAGCCGAGGCTTACTCCAGGCCCTTACTGGCCAGATAGTCTTCGTAGTTGCCGGTGTAGTAGTCGTAACCGCCCTTGCCGTCCAGTTCCAGCACGTGCGTCGCCAGCGAGCTGACGAACTGACGATCGTGGGAAACGAAGACCAGGGTGCCCTTGTACTTCTCCAGCGCCATGTTCAGGGACTCGATCGATTCCATATCCATATGGTTGGTCGGTTCGTCCATGATCATCACATTGGGCTTTTGCAGAATCAGCTTGCCGTACAGCATGCGTCCCTTCTCGCCGCCGGACAGCACGCGCACCGGTTTGCCCACTTCGTCGCCGCCGAACAACAGACGGCCCAGCGTGCCGCGGATCACCTGCTCGTCGTCGCCTTCCTGGCCCCATTCGCGCATCCATTCGGTCAGCGTCATATCGCTGTCGAAATCGGCTTCATGGTCCTGGGCGAAATAGCCGACCTGGGCTTTTTCTGCCCATTTGATCGAACCGCGGTCGGCGCTCAGGCCTTCGGCGAACGGCGCGTTGAAGGCGCCGGCCAGCAGCTTGACCAGCGAGGTCTTGCCCGCGCCGTTGGGGCCGATGACGGCCAGACGGGCGCCGGCTTCCAGGATCAGGCTCAGATCCTTGAACAGCACCTTGGCGTCGTAAGCCTTGTTCAGGTGATCCACCTCCACCGCCTGACGGTGAAGCTTGAACTTGTCGTCCATTTCAAAACGGATGAACGGGTTCTGACGGCTGGACGGCTTCACTTCCACCATCTCGGACTTCAGCTTGTCCACCTGCTTCAGTCGGCTGGTCGCCTGACGCGCCTTGGATTTGTTGGCGGAGAAGCGGGCCACGAACTCCTGCAGTTCCTGGATGCGTTCCTTGGCCTTGCTGTTGGACGACAGCTGACGCTCTCTTGCCTGAGCCGACGCGATCATATAGTCGTCGTAGTTGCCCGGGTAGATGCGGATGGTGTTGTAGTCCAAGTCCGCCATATGGGTGCACACCGAGTTCAGGAAGTGACGGTCGTGCGAAATGATGATCATGGTGGCGTTGCGCTCGTTGAGCACGTGCTCCAGCCAGCGGATGGTGTTGATGTCCAGGTTGTTGGTCGGTTCGTCCAGCAACAGGATGTCCGGATTGGAGAACAGGGCTTGCGCCAGCAAGACGCGCAGCTTCCAGCCCGGCGCCACTTCGCTCATCGGGCCGGCGTGCTGTTCCACCGGAATGCCCACGCCCATCAGCAGCTCGCCCGCGCGCGCCTCGGCGGTGTAGCCGTCGTATTCGGCGAACTTGGCTTCCAGTTCGGCCGCGTGCATATAGTCGTCTTCGCTGGCCTCCGGGTTGGCGTAGATGGCGTCGCGTTCGCTCATCGCAGCCCACATCTCGGTGTGGCCCATCATCACCACGTCGATGACGCGCTGATCTTCATAGGCGAACTGATCCTGACGCAGCTTACCCAGGCGCAGACCGTTCTCGATGGCCACCTCGCCGCTGGTCTGCTCCAGGTCGCCACCCAGAATCTTCATAAAAGTGGATTTGCCGGAACCGTTGGCGCCGATCAGGCCGTAACGGTTGCCTTCGCCAAATTTGACGGAAACCTTTTCGAACAAAGGTTTGACGCCAAACTGCATGGTAATGTTGCTTGTGGTAATCACGCTTAGGGATCCTTCAGCCAAATAGCCGTAAGTATCGGAAAAACGTGGGATTCTAGCACAGTGCCGACGTTTTCCCGAGCCGTCCGTCACGGAAACGCCGCCTACCTTTTGCCAGCATCTGGAATTCCGCTACAATCGTAAGCCTTGTTTTCTATTCCCTGAGATAGGCTGAACTATGCTTACCGGCAGCTTGGTCGCCCTGGTCACCCCGATGTCCGCAGACGGCTCGGTGGACTACGAGGCACTGCGACGACTCGTCGATTTCCATATTGAGAATGGCACCGACGGCATTGTCGCGGTTGGCACCACGGGCGAATCCGCCACATTGAACGTGACCGAGCATATCGCCGTGGTCAAGGCGGTTGTCGAATACGCTGAAGGCCGCGTCAAAGTCGTCGCCGGCGCCGGCGGCAACTCCACGGCCGAAGCGATCGAGCTGAGCCACCTGTCCCAGGAGGTTGGCGCCGATTACGTGCTGTCCGTCGTGCCTTATTACAACAAGCCCACTCAGGAAGGTCTGTACCAGCATTTCAAAGCGATCGCCGACGCCAGCAAGCTGCCGGTCATTCTTTATAATGTGCCCGGCCGCACCGTTGCCGACATGAGCAACGACACCGCGCTGCGCCTGGCCGCCCACCCCAACATCGTCGGCCTGAAAGACGCCACCGGCGACATCGGCCGCGCCTGCGATCTGGTCATGCGCGTTCCGGATGGCTTCACCCTTTATTCCGGCGATGACGCCACCGGCATGGCCTTCATGCTGTGCGGCGGCCACGGCGTGATCTCGGTCACCGCCAACATCGCCCCCAAATCCATGAGCGAGCTGTGCAAAGCCGCCACCAGCGGCAACGCCAAGCTGGCTCGCGAGATCAACGACAAGCTGCAAGGCCTGCACAAGCAGCTGTTTATCGAACCCAACCCGATTCCGGCCAAGTGGGCGCTGACGCGGATGAACCGGATTCCCTCCGGCATCCGCCTGCCGCTGACTCCGCTCTCCCCCGACGCGCAAGCGGCCGTGGAAGCGGCGATGAAACAAGCCGACGTCCTTTAACCCTTCCCCTGCCGAAACGATGGGAGACCGCATGAAACGAACCGCGCCCGCCGCGATTCTGCTGGCAACTGGCATTATCGCCGGTTGCAGCTCGCAACAGCCGCTGACCAAAAAGCTGGACTACCAGTCCGACAAGCCCAAAACCGTCAACACTCTGGAAGTGCCGCCGGATCTGACCGCGCCGCAAGTCCAGAACAAATACACCATCCCAGGCGCCGCCAGCGCCGCCGCCCAGGGCGCCAAGACCGACGCGCCGGCGCAACAGCCGGCGGCCGGCAGCTCGGTCGCGCTGAACCAGCTGGACAACGTCAAGATGGAACGCGCCGGCACCCAGCGCTGGCTGGTTGTATCCGGCAAGAGCCCGGAACAGCTGTGGCCCGCGCTGAAAGCCTTCTGGCAGGACAACGGCTTCGTGATCAAGAGCGAAGACCCGGCTGTGGGCGTGATGGAAACGGACTGGGCGGAAAACCGCGCCAAACTGCCCAACGACGGCCTGCGCAAGCTGCTGGAAACCGTCGGCCTCGGCAGCGTCTACTCCACCGGCGAGCGCGACAAGTTCCGCATTCGTCTGGAAAAGACCGCCAACGGCACGGAAGTTTACTTCTCCCACCGCGGCATGGAAGAAGTCTATGCCGACACCACCAAGACCAATACCATCTGGCAGCCGCGCGCCACCGACCCGGGCCTGGAAGCCGAGTTGCTGGGCCGCTTCATGATGAATCTGGGCATGGCGGAAGATAAAGCCCGCGAACAGGTCAAGCAGACGCTGAGCGCGCCGGCCAAGCCGCAAACCCCCATCGTAGACGGCCAGTTGCTGCTCAGCGACGAGTTCGACCGCGCATGGCGCCGCGTCGGCCTGGCGCTGGACCGCGTCGGCCTGGTGGTCAGCGACCGCGACCGTTCCCAGGGCGTTTACTTCGTCAAACCGGCCAAGAGCGAAACCGACAAGAACGAGTCCGGCGGTTTCTGGTCCGGCCTCGCCTTCTGGAAGAGCGACGACGGCAAATCCGCCAAACCCACGGAGCAGGAATACCGCGTGCAGATCAAGGAAACCGCGCCCGGCTCCAGCACGGTGTCCATCCAGGACAAACAAGGCAAGCCGCTGTCGGACGCCTTCAGCAAGGCCGCGCTGTCCAAGCTGCAAACCGAGCTGCAATAAAACGCGAAATCAACGCGTCCCAAAAGATAAAGCCCGCTATCGCGGGCTTTTCTTTGCGCCTTGTTTTCCCAATGGCCGGTCAATGAATCCGGCCATCCGTTATCAGGCGAAATGTAACGCTTTGTAGCGAACAGACAATTGTGTTGTTTTCATGTTGCAACACCCCTTGTTCCATTTGCTACAGATACAAAAAAACCGGCCATAGCCGGTTTTTTTGTCGCAGGCCAAGAATTACTTGGCAGCGGAAGCCTCAGCAGCCGGAGCGGAAGCAGCAGCCGGAGCGGAAGCTTCAGCAGCCGGAGCGGATGCCGGAGCGGCAGCCGGAGCGGATGCTTCAACAGCAGGAGCGGAAGCTTCAGCCGGAGCTTCAGCTTTCTTACCGCAAGCGGACAGGGCTACAGCCAGCAGGGCAGCAACGAGGAGCGACTGTTTCATTTTTTCATTACCTTTGAGGATAAGTTGAACAAGACGTCAGTTATCGCACGGTCTTCGAAATAAGCCGGGCGACTGAAAATCCATCAGTGCGCAAATTGTATCACGAAAAAAAAGGCTGTATAGGGGGCAAAATTCCAAAAAAACACCTTTGCCCATAATCCTCTTCCGCAAAGCAGCATAGCCACAAAAACGGGCGTTTACCCCTGTCGTTGAGGCCAGAATTTGTCGATATCACTTGCGCATCCGAACAATTTCTGTGGTTATTTTGCTACATTCGTCGCCAAATGCCAATAGCCTGCCAGGTATCCCTCGTACAAACATTCCTGCATGCCAGGCCCAAGCGCCGCGCCGGCAATGCTCCTGGCATTGGCGAAGGCGCGCCAAGCGGCGAAATCCTCTTCCGCGGCCTCCAGTTTCTCGCCGTTGCAATAGAAACTATCGCCACAGAACAGGATCTGGCTCTTGCGGTCCAGTTCCAGTCCGCGCAATGTCGCTTCGCTCTCGAATTCGGCCTCATCCAACTCCTCTTCCGGCGCGTCGTAAAATACATGCGCCTTGGGTTCGGTCAGATAGTGGCCCAGGAAGTCCCCCACCGCGGCCTTGTCCCAACGGATCTGCTCCAGCAGACGGCTGACCTGCTCCACCATCTCGTCGCCGATCCGCGCCGGGTCCTGCTGCAGCTTGAGCCCGGGATCGGCGTACACGCCTTCCGCGCAGATGCGGTCCTGCAGATGCACCAGGAATTGCGTCGCCAGTTCCTGCGCCGGCGGCGCGCGGAAGCCGATCGAATAAGTCATGCCCGGGTCCAGCGCCACGCCGTGATGCGCGCACTTGGGCGGCAGATAGAGCATGTCGCCGTGCTCCAGCACGAACTCCTGCTCGCAACGGAAGTCCTTCAGCACCCGGATCGGCGCGTCTTCGATAAAGTCGTCGTCGTGCTGGGTGGAGATCTGCCAGCGCTTGCGCCCGCCCACTTGCAAGAGGAACACGTCGTAGGCGTCGAAATGCGGCCCCACGGTGCCGCCCGGCGGCGCGTAGCTGATCATCAGATCGTCCAGCCGCGCGTAGGGAATGAAGTTGAAGCGCCACAGCAGCTCGTCGATATGCGGCAGATGCTGGTTAACGCCCTGCACCAGCAAGGTCCAGTCCGTCTCCGGCAGCCGGCGGAAACGCGCCGGGCGGAACGGACCGCGCTCCAGGCTCCAGCGGCCGTTGCGGCATTCAATCAGACGCGACTCCGCGTCTTCGCGGGTCGCCAGTTGCGACAGCACCGAAAAATCCGCCAGCGGCCCCACCTCGGTCAGGGCGCCGCGGATCAGCAAAGGCTTCTTATGCCAGTACTCGGCGAGGAACTGTTCGGGCGACATCCCGCCCAGCAAAGTTGTTGTGTTCATGGCAGTTTCACGGGCTGAAACGCCCGGCAATGGTTTACAATATGGGATGCGCGCAATTGGCGGCGCATCTGAAAATCGTTTTCGATGGCCGGCTTGCGCCGCCATCCGCTTTATTTACCTTCCTTCACGGATCCGCACTCATGCAAATCTCCAAAAACACCGTCGTGACCCTCCACTACGAGATGTTCGACGCTGACAACAACCTCCTCGACAAGACCGAAGAGCCGATCAGCTATCTGCACGGTGGCTACGACGGCATCTTCCCGCTGGTGGAAGAAGCTTTGGAAGGCAAGGCCGTTGGCGACGCCATCGACGTCAAGATGACGCCGGACGACGCTTTCGGCGACCCGGAAGAAGAACTGATCCGCTTGGAAGACCTGGACGTGTTCCCGGCTGACGTCGAAGTCGGCATGATGTTCGAAGCCGACGATCCGGAAACCGGCGACGTGCTGCTGTTCCGCGTCACCGACATCGCCGACGGCAAGGCCGTGGTCGACGCCAACCACCCGCTGGCCGGCCAGAGCATCCGCTTCACCGCCAAAGTAGTGGAAATCCGCGCCGCCAGCGCCGATGAAGTCAGCCATGGTCACGCCCACGGCGAGCACGGCCACCACCATTGATCAGGCATCCGGCCCTGCCGGCACCGGCGTCATTGTAATGCTTTTGCCGGCGCGCCGGCCTGATTTCGACAAAGGCGGCCCATTGGGCCGCCTTTGTCATGCCTGAGCGCGAACGCTCCGGCGCTATCCCAAGCGCGTGCGCCGCCAGCGCCAACAACCCGCGGCCAGCACCAGCGCGCACACCGCCAGCCTCAGGCCGTACTCCTCATGGCTGCCCGGCTTGTACAACAGCCACAGCAGCTGCAGCGCCAAGGCCGGCAGCATCAGCGACTGCAGCCGCGCGCTCAAGCCCGCCGGCCATCCCCGAGGCCAGGCCCAGCGGCAAGCGGTGCTCATGGACGCCCATCCCAGCAAGGCGCCCACCGTCACATCCAGCGGCCAGTGCACGCCTATCGCCAAGCGCGACAGCATCACCAAGGCCACGGCCGCCGTCAGCAAGGCTCCGCGGCGCAAGACGCCTGAATAATAAAGAAAGCTCGCCAGCGTGGCGGATGCCATCGCATGGCCGGAGGGGAAAGAGCCGTTGCCGGGTAAATCGTCCAGCAATTGCACCGAGCCCGACGGCAGCGCCAACGGCGGTCGCGGCACGGCGAAGCCCGCCTTGAGCACGATGGCCAGAAACACGCCGACGCCGCAGCCCGCCAACAAGGCCGGCAGCTTGTCCGGCCGCCGCCAGCTCAAGGCCAGCAGCAGGGCCAGCACCGTGGGCCAGTCGCCCAGCACGCTCAACAGACGCCAGAACGCGCCGGGCGCGACGCGGCCGGCTTCATGCAAAATCAGGAATAAATCGCGATTGAAGACCGGAGACGCCGCCAGCGGAATCGCCAGCGGCAATAACAACAACGCCGGCCACAGCCGGCGCAGACAGGACAACTTAAACCACATCAGTCAGCTTTCATCGTTGCGAGGGTGATTCGATCCAGACCCGCCAGATCGACAATGGTTTCCACTTGCAGCAAACCCGCGTCGGCGAAAAGCCCGCGCACCGCCTCGCCCTGGTCGTAGCCGTGCTCGACGATCAAGCCGCCGCCCGGCGCCAGCCGTCGCGGCGCGTCGGCGGCGATGGCGCGCAGACAGTCCAGCCCATCGGCCTCGTCGGTCAGCGCCATCCGCGGCTCGAAACGCACATCCCCCTGCCCCAGGTGTTCGTCGTCGCGCTGTATATACGGCGGATTGGACACGATGAGATCGAAGACCGCGTCCTCGGGCAAGGCTTGATACCAGCTGCCCTGATAAAAATCGACGCGCGCGCCCAGGCGTTCCGCGTTGCCGCGCGCGATGGCCAGCGCCTCCGGCGACAGATCGACGGCGCAGACCCGCCATGCCGGCGCCTCCAGCGCCAGCGTCGCGGCGATGGCGCCGCTGCCGGTGCCCAGGTCGACAACGCGGGCGGCGCGGTCGCCAAACCTCTGCAAAGCCGCCTCGATCAAGTGCTCGGTTTCCGGCCGGGGGATCAATACCTGCGGGCCCACGGTGAAATCGCGGCCGTAGAATTCTCGCCGGCCGATCAGATAGGCCACCGGCTCGCCAGCGGCGCGCCGGGCGGCCAGCCCGCGGAAACACGCCTCCTGTTCCGCGCTCAGCGTCTGTTCCGGGTAGGCCGCGATGCGGGCGTGAGTCAGCTCCGGCGCCGCCTGCTGCAATAGCATGCGGGCTTCCAGGCGGGGCAAGGGGTATAGGCGCAGCGCCTCGGCTATCGTCAGCATGGTCTTCACAACAGGAACAGGGTGGCGAGACCCAGGAAAATGAAAAAGCCGCCGGAGTCGGTGCAGGCGGTGATCAGCACGCTGGAGCCCAGCGCCGGGTCGCGGCCGGAGCGCTGCATCAGGCAGGGAATCAACACGCCCATGGTGGCGGCCAGCATCAGATTGAGCAGCATCGCGCCCAGCATCACCAGACCCAACGAAAAGCTGCCGTACAACAGCCAGGCCACGCTGCCTATCACCCCGCCCCACAGCACGCCGTTGATCATGCTGACTCGCAACTCCTTGCGCCACAAGCGCCAGGCCTGGCTCAGCTGCATCTGCCCCATGGCCAGCGCGCGCACGATCATGGTGATGGTTTGATTGCCGGAGTTGCCGCCGATGCCGGCGACGATGGGCATCAGCGCGGCCAGGGCCACCAATTGGGAAATGGAGTGTTCGAACACGCCGATCACCCGCGAGGCGATGAAGGCGGTGCACAGATTGATCGCCAGCCAGGCCCAGCGGTTCTTCACCGAATCGATCACCGGCGCGAACAGGTCTTCTTCCTCTTTCAAGCCGGCCAGATTCAGCACTTCGCTGTCGGATTCCTCCCGGATCACGTCCACCATCTCGTCCACGGTCAGCCGGCCGATCAGCTTGCCGGCCTCGTCCACCACCGGCGCGGTGATCAAGTCGTAGCGTTCGAAGGCCAGCGCCGCGTCGGCGGCGTCCTCGTCCGGGCTGAAGCTGACCAGCTCGGTGGCCATCACTTCGGCCACCAAGGCGTCGGGGTCGGACACCAGCAGTTTGCGGATGGACAGCACGCCCTTGAGCAGGCCCAAGTCGTCGATGACGAAGATTTTGTCGGTATGCGCCGGCAGTTCGTCGAAACGGCGCAGATAGCGCAGCACCACTTCGCAGCTGACGTCGGCGCGAATCTTGACCAGGTCGAAGTCCATCAGCGCGCCGACCTTGTCCTCATCGTAGGACAGCGCGGATTGCAGCTGGGCGCGCTCTTCCTCGTCCAGGCCGCCCATCACTTCGTACACCACCTGGCGCGGCATGTCCGGCGCCAGTTCGGCCAGTTCGTCGGCGTCCAGTTGCTCGGCGGCGTTGACCAGCTCGCCGTGCTCCATCACTTCGATCAGCGATTCCCTGACCGCGTCGGACACTTCCAGCAGGATGGCGCCGTCGCGCGCGCCGCCCACCTGGTCCCAGACCAGCAGGCGGTCTTCCAGCGGCAAGGCTTCCAGGATATGGGCGACGTCGGCCGGGTGCAGCTGCTCCAGCTTCAGCCGCAGCGCTTCCAGATTGTAATGCGGGGCCAGCGGGTCCGTCGGCGGCTCGGACGCCTCCTGACGGGATACAAGATCTTCCAACTGCCGCTGGCGCTCGATCAGGCGCTGCACCAGGGCCAGGCTTTCTTGCAGACGATCGGCGGATTGTTGCTTGAAGGCAACCGTCATGCACGTCTCCTTCCGCCCAGATGGCGCGCGCGGCGCGGGCGGTCTGAGGCGGGCGTTATTCTCTAACGGTAAATCGGGATTGGATTACGGGGTAACTGGGTAAGTCCATTGCGTAGCCGCCATGCCTCGCGCATGGCGCACTCAAAGAAAGTCGCGATTGTAACATGCCGCCTGCGCCGCTCCAATCCGGCCCCCGGGCGCTCACGGCAGTTCCACATAGCCCATACGCCGCTGGATGATGCGGGTCTTGCGCGCCAGGCCCGGCGCGCCGCGATGGCTGTCGTAATAGCGCGGATTGGGCACCATCGCCGCCAGCTTGGCCGCCTGCGACGAAGACAGCCGCGCCGCGCTGGAGCGGTAGTAATAGCGCGAGGCCGCCTCCGCGCCGAAAACCCCGTTGCCCCACTCGATCACGTTCAGGTAAATCTCGAAAATGCGCCGCTTGTCCAACACCGTTTCCAGCATCACCGTGATCAAGGCTTCCTCCACCTTGCGCCACGGCGTCTTGCTGCTGGACAGGAACAAATTCTTGGCCAGCTGCTGGCTGATGGTGGAGCCGCCGGCGACGATCTTGCCCTTCTTCAGATTTTTTTCGAAAGCGGCCTCGATGCCGTCCCAATCGAAACCTTCGTGATCGACGAACTTGGCGTCTTCCGACGCGATCAGCGCGCGCTTCAGATTGGGCGAGATCTGCTCGTAACTCACCCATTTGTGGCGCAGCTCCGCCTCGGGGTCGTCCTGCTGCAGCTTGGCCAGCTGTTCGTTCATGAAGGCGCTGGCCGACGGATTGTGGCCGCGCCAATAAACGATATGGCCGAAGATCCACAGGTTATACAGCAGAAAGGCGGCCATCAGGGCCGCCAGTACTTTCAGGAAGAGACGCATCATCTGACTCGCGAAGCGAGCCCCCTCGCAGGGCAAGGGGGATTGGGATTCAAACCGCGGGAGGGAAAAGCGACGCCTTGTTGATGGGTCCGGACCCGCCGGACCCGGCGAGCGTCAGGCCAGCACTTCCCGCAGCATATTGGTCACCTTGCGGGTGGCCGGCTCCACGCCGCGCCAGATGGCGAAGGACTCCGCCGCCTGCTCCACCAGCATGCCCAGGCCGTCGGCCAGCATGCCGGCGTTTTCCGCCTGCGCGCGTTGCAAGAAAGGCGTCAGGCCCTTGCTGTACACCATGTCGTAAGCCAGGGTGCGCGCGGTGAACAGGCCGTAGGGGATGGGCGGCAATTCATTGCTGAGGCTGGTCGAGGTGGCGTTGATCACGATGTCGAAGCTGCGGCCCTTCAATTGCTCGTAGCCTATGGCCTCCACCTTGCCCCAGGGCGCGAAGTGATGCGCCAGCGCCTCGGCCTTGATCAGCGTGCGGTTGGCGATGGTCAAGGAGGCCGGCTTTTGCGCCAGGATGGGTTCCAGCACGCCGCGCACCGCGCCGCCCGCGCCCAGAATCAGCACCTTGGCGCCGGCGATCGGGTAGTCCAGATTATCGACGATGTCGCGCACCAGGCCCACGCCGTCGGTGTTGTCGCCGTAGATCTTGCCGTCGCGGAAGCACAGGGTATTGACCGCCTCCGCCGCGCGGGCGCGCTCGGTCAGCTCATTGGCGAAACGGTAGGCGTCGCCCTTGAACGGCAGCGTGATATTGAGGCCCTTGCCGCCGGCGGAGACGAACTCGGCCACCACCTCGTTGAAACGCCCCAGTTCGGCGAACAACTTGTCGTAAGCGATATCCTGGCCGGTGGCCGTCGCGAATTCGTTATGGATGAACGGCGACTGGCTGTGCGAAACAGGGTTGCCGATAACGGCGTAACGGTCGGTCATGAGTCAGCTTTCCAAGATTTGGCTATGTTTTCGGTATTCGGATAGAGAGTGGCTAACAAAACCCCGGCGCCTCGTCGCGCTTGGCTTTGTTGGCGGCTCTCGTCGCGTCCGCGCCGCCCTGCCGGCGGCGCTATGACACTTTGCCGTGGAATACGCCAAACTTCAACCACGACGTCGCCGCGCCGGCCCCGGCTCAGCCTTGTTGCCAGGGCAGGCCGCGCGCTTTCCAGCCGCCCACGGTGTTGCGGTGGCCGTCGGCGTCCTTGTCGCCCTCAAACCCCTCCAGCACGTTGTAGGCTTCGGTGTAACCGGCGGCGGCGGCCATGCGCGCCGCTTCGTCCGAGCGCACGCCGGAACGGCACATCAGCATCAGCACGCCGTCCTTGGGCAGCATGTCCTGCAATTGCTCGATGAAACGCGGATTGGGCTGCATGCCGGGAAAGCTCCGCCACTCCAGCCGCTGGGCATAGGGCACCACGCCGACGAACTGCCATTCCGCCGCGCTGCGCACGTCCAGCAGCACTGCTTCCGGCATCGCCTGCTTCAGCTGGTGCGCTTCCTGCGGCGTCAAGGCGCCGCGATAGGGCAAGCCCTGTTCTTCCGCCCGGCGCCGCGCCTGTTGCAATAGCCGCGTCATCTGATCCATGCAAGCTCTCCCCGCGGCCCGGCCGCCTTGTCGAACCGCCGACACCCCTTGACGCTGCGCCGGCCGGCCTCAGCGTCTTAGCGGGGTTTTGTCAGCCGCTCTCGTTACCTTATATACGGAATATACGGATTATCCATATCGACGAAGACGGCTGCAATGCCGTCAACGCCCTATTTTGGTGCATAAGCCGAATCCAGGCACCACCCTGGTTCATTCAACTCCGCTAGCGCCCGGTTTTGGGCTATGACACAATGGAATCTCAGCGATTTCATAGCTGGCACGCTTAATGCTTAAGAGCCTGCCATCCACTCATTCGCACATGATGCATGTAGCCTTTCAGGAGAAAACCATGGCGGTTGCAGACGTAGTCAAGCTGATTACCGAAAATGATGTCAAGTTCATCGACCTGCGCTTTACCGATACCCGCGGCAAAGAACAACACGTGTCGATTCCGGCCCATGTGCTGCTGGACGATCCGGACGCATGGTTCGAACACGGCCACGCTTTCGACGGTTCCTCGATCGCGGGCTGGAAAGGCATCCAGGCATCCGACATGCTGTTGATGGCCGACCCGGCCACCGCCCGCATCGACCCGTTCTACGACGAACCCACCGTCTTCCTGCACTGCGATGTGATCGATCCGGCCGACGGCAAGGGCTACGACCGCGACCCGCGCTCCATCGCCAAACGCGCCGAAGCCTATCTTAAGGCTTCCGGCCTGGGCGACACCGCCTATTTCGGCCCGGAACCGGAATTCTTCATCTTCGACAGCGTGACCTGGGGCACAGACATGTCCGGCTGCTTCGTCAAGATCAAGGCCGAAGAAGCCGCCTGGGCGTCCGCCGAAGAGTTCGAAGGCGGCAATATGGGCCACCGCCCGGGCATCAAGGGCGGTTACTTCCCGGTGCCGCCGGTGGATTCCTCGCAGGACATCCGCTCCGCCATGGTGCTGCTGCTCGAAGAGCTGGGCATCCCGGTGGAAGTGCACCACCACGAAGTGGCCACCGCCGGCCAGAACGAGATCGGCACCAGGTTCAGCACCCTGACCCAGCGCGCGGACTGGACCCAGATCCTGAAATACGTGGTGCACAACGTGGCCCACAGCTACGGCAAGACCGCCACCTTCATGCCCAAGCCCATCGTCGGCGACAACGGCTCCGGCATGCACGTGCACCAGTCCATCTGGAAGGACGGCAAGAACCTGTTCGCCGGCGACGGCTACGCCGGCCTGTCCGAAACCGCGCTCTACTACATCGGCGGCATCATCAAGCACGCCAAGGCGCTGAACGCGATCACCAACCCGGGCACCAACTCTTACAAACGCCTGGTGCCGCACTATGAAGCGCCGGTGAAGCTGGCCTACTCCGCCAAGAACCGCTCCGCGTCCATCCGCATTCCGCATGTGGCCAGCCCCAAAGGCCGCCGCATCGAAGCGCGCTTCCCGGACCCCTTGGCCAACCCCTATCTGTGCTTCTCCGCTCTGCTGATGGCCGGCCTGGACGGCATCCAGAACAAGATCCACCCGGGCGACGCCGCGGACAAGAACCTGTACGATTTGCCGCCGGAAGAAGACAAGCTGATCCCGACCGTGTGCGCCAGCCTGGACGAGGCGCTGGCCGCTCTGGACAAGGACCGCGAGTTCCTGACCCGCGGCGGCGTGTTCTCCAATGACTGGATCGACGCCTACATCGAGCTGAAGATGCAGGAGGTCAACCTGACCCGCATGACCACCCATCCGGTGGAATTCGCGATGTATTACTCGCTGTAATACCGGCGCATGGAAAAACGGCAGCCTCCGGGCTGCCGTTTTCATATATGACTTGTCCGGCGGATTTGCATATCATTGCAGAGCTGAAACCCGGAACTCGACACGCCGCCCATGAAAACTCTATCGCTTTGTCTCTTGCTGTTGCTGAGCGCCTCCGCTCACGCCACCGTTTACAAGTACGTGGACAAAGACGGCAACGTCACTTTCACCAATGTGCCGATACGCGGCGCGCAGGCGATCCGGCTCAACCCGCTCTCCTCCTATCCCAGCCAGCACAAGAAAAGCGCCTCCCCCGCCAATAGCAGCGGCGGCAACGGAGACGCCAAGCCCTCCGGCAGCTACCCCAGCGTCGATCCCGGCACCCAGAAGCAGCGCGACAACGGCCGCCGCAAGATCCTGGAACAGGAGCTGGCCAATGAGCAAAAAGCGCTGAGCGAGGCGGAAAAAGCGCTGACCGACGGCAAGGCCACGCGCAACGGCGACGAAACCCGCAATTACCAGAAATACCTGAACCGGGTGCAGAAGCTGCAGGACGAAGTCACCGACCGCCAGAAAAACGTGGAAGCCTTGCGTCGCGAGCTGGGGCAGAACTAGTTTGACGCACCATCATGGTGCATACTGAAAAGAAATGGGCCATTCCCGGGCGCGCGGGCATGGCCCGAATTTTGCTCAGCCTGCGCAAGCCCTCCGCCTCAGCCTACAGGACACACCGCACCATGCCGCCGACCAGCTTTGCCGGACTAGAACTGCTGGACACCCCCGTGCTGATCGTCGACGCCGACGGCGCGCTGCATTTCGTCAATCCCGCATGCGAGAACCTGCTGGCGCTGGGCAGCCGCGAGCTGCGCCGCCACAGCCTGTTCGATCTGTTCCAGCCCTGCCCGGCGCTGCGCCAGGCGCTGTCCACCGCGCTGCGCCACAACGCCAGCTTCATCGAGCACGATCTGGAACTGATCCCGCAGCACAGCGAGCAGGCGCTGCACATCGCGCTGTCGGTGGCGCCGGTGGACGCGGACGGCGGACTCGCGCTGATCGAATTGCGGCCGCTGGATCAGCAGTTGAAGATCGCCAACGAGGAACGGCTGCTGCTGCAACACCAGGCCAATCGGGAGCTGATCCGCAACCTGGCGCATGAGATCAAGAACCCGCTGGGCGGCATCCGCGGCGCGGCGCAATTGCTGGAGCACGAGTTGCTGGACCGCCCGGAGCTGAAGGAATACACCGCGGTGATCAAGGAGGAGGCGCTGCGGCTGCAATCGCTGGTCGACCGGCTGCTGGCGCCGCACCGCAGCCATGTGCGCGGCGAGATCAATATCCACGAAGTGCTGGAACGCGTGCGCAGCATCGCGCTGGCCGAATATCCGCAGGGCCTGCAGATTCGCCGCGACTACGACACCAGCCTGCCCCAGCTGGTGGCCGACAAGGAACAGCTGATCCAGGTGGCGCTCAACATCGTCAAGAACGCCGTTCAGGCGATGAAGGGCCGCGGCCAATTGATTCTGCGCACCCGGGTGGCGCGCCAGGTGACGCTGGCGCGCAAGCGCCACACCCTGGCATTGAAATTGCAGATCATCGACGACGGTCCCGGCATCCCCGACGAGATCAAGGACCATATTTTCTACCCGCTGGTCACCGGCCGCGCCGAAGGCACCGGCCTGGGACTGACCCTGGCCCAGGCCTTCGTCCACCAGCACGGCGGCAATATCGAATTCGACTCCCGGCCGGGACAGACCTGCTTCACCGTGACCTTGCCTTTCGCCACGGATTGAGCGGCCCCGTCCACCCCAAACACATTGCCGCCGCCCGCTCACGCCGGCGGCGCCGAGCACAAGGATTTCGCGATGAACCAAGCGGTATGGATTATTGACGACGACAAGGCGATACGCTGGGTGCTGGAAAAGGCGCTGGGGCGCGCCGGCATCGGCTTCGACAGCTTCGCCAGCGCCGACGACGCGCTGAACGCGCTCTACGACCGCGCCCCGCAAGTCATCATTTCGGACATCCGCATGCCGGGCACCGACGGGCTGAAATTCCTGTCCAAGGTCAAGTCCGAGCACCCGACGCTGCCCGTCATCATCATGACCGCGCACTCCGACCTGGATTCCGCGGTGGCGGCCTTCCAGGGCGGCGCCTTCGAATACCTGCCCAAACCCTTCGACGTCGATCAGGCGGTGCTGCTGATCGAGCGCGCGCTGGCGGAAAGCCGGCCGGACATCGCGGTCAGCGATCATCCGGAAGCGATGCCGGTGCTGCTGGGCCAGGCGCCGGCGATGCAGGACGTGTTCCGCGCCATCGGCCGGCTGTCCCAGTCCAACGTCACCGTGCTGATCACCGGCGAATCCGGCACCGGCAAGGAGCGCGTGGCCGAGGCCCTGCACCGCCACTCGGTGCGCGCGGGCAAACCCTTCATCGCGCTGAACACCGCCGCCATTCCCAAGGACTTGCTGGAGTCGGAACTGTTCGGCCATGAAAAAGGCGCGTTCACCGGCGCGCAAGCCACCCGTCGCGGCCGCTTCGAGGAGGCCGAGGGCGGCACCCTGTTCCTGGACGAGATCGGCGACATGCCCACCGAGCTGCAAACCCGGCTGCTGCGCGTGCTGTCCGACGGGCACTTCTACCGCGTCGGCGGCCACACCCCGATCAAGGCCAATGTCCGCGTCATCGCCGCCACGCATCAAAACCTGGAACAGCGCGTGCGCGACGGCCAGTTCCGCGAAGACCTCTACCACCGCCTGAACGTAATCCGCCTGCGGCTGCCGCCGCTGCGCGAACGGCGCGAGGACATCCCGCTGCTGGCCCGCCACTTCCTGGCCAAGAGCGCCACCCAGCTGGGCGTGGAACCCAAGCGGCTCAGCGACGCCGCCATGGACGTGGTCAAGCACAGCCTGTTCTCCGGCAATGTCCGCGAACTGGAAAACCTGTGCCAGTGGATCAGCGTGATGGCGCCCGGCCAGACCGTGGAAGTGGCCGATCTGCCGCAGGAACTGCGCGACCCGGCCGCCGGCGCGCGCCATGCCGGCGGCGCGGAAGCGGGACAGCTTGACTGGCCGCAGCTGCTGGCCGAAGAGGTCAGCCGCCGCCTGCGCGCCGGTGAGGCCGGCATCATCGACGAGCTGACCCGGCGCTTCGAAACCAGCTGCATCCGCAGCGGCCTGACCCATACCGGCGGCCGCAAAGTGGAGGCCGCCCACCTTCTGGGCTGGGGCCGCAACACCCTGACCCGCAAGATCCAGGAACTGGGTTTGGAAGCCCATGCCGATGAAAGCCATGACAAGGCCGATCTCGGACTCATAAAATGAATCCATGATCATTCCGCAAGGACCCGCCCATGTCCAAATCCGCGCTGGCGCTGCTCACCCTGCTGGCCGGCGGGTGGGTCCACGCCGCTCCCGTCCTGCGCATCGTCGTCGGCAGCGCCGAACCGGCGCCCTTCATCCAACAGACCTCCTCGCAACTGTCCGGCCCCGTCATCGACCTCGCCCGGCAAGCGGCGGAACACTGCGGCCTGCACGCCCAGTTCCAACAGCTGCCGGCGCGACGCCTGCTGCGCAGCCTGGCGCTGAACCAGGCCGACGCCGCCGCCATGCTCTCCTTCCAGACTGACCGCGCCAAGCAGATGCTCTATCCGATGCGCGGCGAGCTGGCGGACAGCCGGCTGAGGCTGACCGCGCTGTCCTACGTGCTCTACGTTCCGCAAACTTCAACACTGCGTTGGGACGGCCACCGGCTGGACCTGCCCGAGGACGACAGCGTCGGCGTCAATCGCGGCTGGTCGGTCATCCGCGTATTGAAAGCCCGCCGGATTCCCACCGAGGCCGGCGCCGATCTGGAAGAAAATTTCGCCAAGCTGCAGGCGGGCCGCATCGCCGCCTTCGCCATGCACGAACCCGGCGGCGACGCTTACCTGGCGCAACACCCGCAGCTGCGCATGAAAAAGCTGCTGCCGCCGCTGAAGACCGAAAACAGCTATCTGGTGTTCGGCAAGGCTTACGGCCAGGCGCATCCGGAACGCATGCGCTGCGTCTGGAATCAATTGCCGTCGCTGCGCCGGCAATTGGACCTGCCCTAAGAGCCGGTTCACAGTCTCGTGAGCAAGGGCGAGACCAGCGGAGAAAGCGGAATCTACTCGTGGCGCATGAGCATGTCGCAGACGGCGCGCAGCCGATCGTAAACCGCTTCCCAGTCAGGCGGCCGCGCCCAGCGGCGTCAGCCCCGGCAAGGTGGCGAAGCTCTGCTCTCTCACCGTGACCAGAAAATCCTGCATATAGGCGAGGCCGCCGTCGTCGCTGCGCACCGCCGCGTACAACTCGCTGCTCAAACCGCTCTCGCCTATCGGCCGCGCCACCACGTAGCCGCGCTCCAGATAGGGTTTGACCGCCCAGTAGGGCAAGGCCGCCACCCCGCGGCGGCTGGCCACCAGCTGGATGATGGCGATGGTCAGCTCGCTGCTGCGCCGCGCCGGGTTGACGCCCGCCGGACGCAAAACCTTGCGCACCAGATCCAGCATCTCGTCCGGCACCGGGTAATGGATCAGCGTTTCCCCGGCGAAGTCCTCCGCCAGCCAGCAGCGCTTGTTCGCCAGCGGGTGATCCCGCGCCACGATGCCCACCATCTCATAAGCGAACAGCGGCTGGTAATCGACGCCTGCCTGCGGCTCCGCCTCCGACACGATGGCCAGATCGGCGCGATGGCTCAGCAGCAGGCTGACCGGATCGGTGTGGAAGCCGGACACGATGTCCAGTTCAACGCCCGGCCAATGCTGGCGGAATGCGTCCATCGCCGGCATCAGCCAGTCGAAGCAGGTATGGCACTCCACCGCCACCCGCAACTCGCCGGCCTCCCCCTGGCGCAGCCGCGCCAGATCGCGCTCCGCCGACGCCACCCGGGCGTTCAGGTCGTGCGCCAGCGCCAGCAGCCGCTCGCCGGCGGCGGTGAAGCGCAGCGGCTGGGTCTTGCGCTCGAACAAGCTCATGCCATAGCCCTGCTCCAATTGTTTCAACTGGTGCGAGAGCGCGGACTGGGTCAGGAACAGGCGGCTGGCCGCCAAAGACACGCTGCCGGTTTCGGCCAGCGCCAGCAGGGTGCGCAGATGTCGGATCTCCAAAAAGCTCATCATGAATTCATTTCATGTTAACTGGCAAAATAATGAGTTTGTATCATACAACAGCTTGCGCAATGCTAGGGACATCACGAACCAAGGAGTCCGCCATGACCACCCTGCACCTGCTCGGCTTTCCCCACATCGGCGCCAAGCGCGAACTGAAGACCCTGCTGGAAAACTACTGGAAAAACGAAATCGACGAAGCCGCGCTGCTGAGCGGCGCGCGCGAACTGCGCCAGCGCCACTGGCTGCTGCAAAAAGGCGCCGGCGTGGAACTGTCCCCGGTCGGCGACTTCTCCCTGTACGACCACGTGCTGGACGCGCAGCTGCTGGTGGGAGCTATTCCGCCGCGCTTCGGCTTCGACGCCGCCCGGCTGAGCACCGAGCAATATTTCCAACTGGCGCGCGGCAACGCCGGCCAGCCGGCGCTGGAAATGACCAAATGGTTCGACACCAACTACCACTACCTGGTGCCGGAATGGCATGAGGACACCGCCTTCCAGGCGCAGCCGGAGCGCCTGCTGGCGCAAGTGCGCGAAGCCCAGGCCCTGGGCCTGCGCGCCAAGCCGGTGCTGCTGGGACCGCTGTCGCTGCTGTGGCTGGGCAAGGCCAAGCACGCCGGCCTGGACAGGCTGTCCTTGCTGCCCGCCCTGCTGCAGGCTTATCGCGACGTGCTGGCCGCGCTGGCGGCGGCCAAGGTGGAATGGGTGCAGATCGACGAGCCCATCCTGGCGCTGGACCTGCCGCCGGAATGGCTGGCCGCCTTCGAGCCCGCCTACCGGCAATTGCAGGACGGTTCCTTGAACCTGCTGCTGGCGACTTACTACGGCAGCGTCGCCGAACACGCCGAGCTGCTGCAACGCTTGCCGGTGGCCGGCCTGCACCTGGACCTGGTGCGCGCGCCGCTGCAACTGGCGGCCTTCGCCGACGGCTGGCCGCAGGACAAGGTGCTGTCCGCCGGCGTCATCGACGGACGCAATATCTGGCGCGCCGATCTGTCCCGCGTGCTGGCCAGCCTGCAACCCTTGGCCGCCGATCTGGGCGAGCGTCTGTGGATCGCCCCCAGCTGCTCGCTGCTGCACGCGCCCTTCGACCTGGCCGCGGAAACCCAGCTCGACGTCGACGTCAAAACCTGGCTCGCCTTCGCGGTGCAAAAACTCAATGAGCTGAAAGTGCTGAAACGCGGCGTGGAGCAAGGCCGCGAAGCCATCGCCAATGAATTGGCCGGCAGCGACTACGCCCGTCAGCAGCGCGCCGCCAGCCCGCTGATCCACCGCCCCGAAGTCCAACAGCGCCTGGCCACGCTGCCGGCCGACGCCGACCGCCGCCACAGCGCCTATCCGGCGCGCGCCGCCGCGCAGCAAGCCTGGCTGAAGCTGCCGCTGCTGCCCACCACCACCATAGGGTCCTTCCCGCAGACGGCCTCCATCCGCGGCGCTCGCGCCGCCTTCAAACGCGGCGAGCTGTCCGCCGACGCCTACCGCCAGGCGATGCAGCAGGAAATCGAGCTGGCGATCCGCCGTCAGGAGGCTTTGGACATCGACGTGCTGGTGCACGGCGAGGCCGAGCGCAACGATATGGTGGAGTACTTCGGCGAGCAATTGTCCGGCTTCGTGTTCACCGCGGGCGGCTGGGTGCAAAGCTACGGCAGCCGCTGCGTGAAGCCGCCCATTTTGTTCGGCGACGTGGCGCGGCCGCAAGCAATGACCGTGGAATGGGCGGAGTACGCGCAAAGCCTGACCCCGCGTCCGGTCAAGGGCATGCTGACCGGCCCGGTCACCATCCTGCAATGGAGCTTTGTCCGCGACGACCTGCCGCGCGGCGAAGTCTGCCGCCAGATCGCCCTGGCGCTGAACGACGAGGTGCGCGACCTGGAGACCGCCGGCATCCGCGTGATCCAGATCGACGAACCGGCCATCCGCGAAGGCCTGCCGCTGAAGCGCGCCGATCGCGCCGCCTATCTGGATTGGGCCGGCGAGGCCTTCCGGCTGTCTTGCCACGGCGTGGCCGACGCCACCCAGATCCACACCCATATGTGCTATTCGGAGTTCGGCGACATCCTGCCGGCCATCGCCGCGCTGGACGCCGATGTGATCACCATCGAAACCTCGCGTTCGGACATGGAGTTGTTGCAGGACTTCGGCCACTTCCGCTATCCCAACGCCATCGGCCCCGGCGTCTACGACATCCACAGCCCGCGGGTGCCGCCGGAAGCCGAAATCCAGCAGCTGCTGGAAAAGGCGCTACAGGTGATCGAGCCGGAAAAACTGTGGGTCAACCCCGACTGCGGCCTGAAAACCCGTGGCTGGCCCGAGGTGGAAGCCGCGCTCTCCAGCATGGTCAAGGTCAGCAAGACGCTGCGCCGGCGTCTGGCGCAGGAGGCCGACGCCGTCGTTTGAAGCGTTCAATCTGCCGGCACAATAGAAAAGGCCCCTCGATCGAGGGGCCTTTTTTCGTTCCGACTCAAGGCTGCAACATGCCCGGCGTCATCATCGCCTTCAAACGCGTCTGCTCTATGCCGTGGCGCTCGCGGTGGCTCAACCACCAGATCGAGCCCTTCTTCACGCTCCACAACTGCTGCTGCTCGGACAACAGGCTGGACGCCAGCCAGCCGATATAGGGCTGATGGCCGACCAGCACCACGGTGCGGTCCGTCTCCGGCCAGCCTATCGCCTCCAGCACCTCCTCCGGCGACGCCGTCGGGTTCAGCGCCGGCAAGGTCTGAAAGCTTTTCGCCAGCAAGGCCGCCGTCTGCTGCGAACGCTTGGCCTCCGAGGCCAGCAGCAGATAATCGCGCGGCAGGCGCACCCGCAGCCAGGACGCCATCTGGCTGGCCTGCTGCTGTCCGCGCCGCGTCAGCGCGCGAGCCAGATCATCGGAGCCGTCCTCGGCCTCGGCGTGGCGCCACAAAATCAAATCCATACACACCCCTCGTCAAATATTTTTAATTCGGCGCAAGCGAGCCAAGTCGGGCACCCGCCCAGGGCGGGATGCGCGGCTTGGCGCGACTGCGAAATGAAAACCGCCGGCGCGCTACAACGGGAACAGCGCCAGCAGCAAGGGCACCAGCAAGGCGGTGAGCACCCCGTTCAAGCCCATCGCCAGGCCGGCGAAGGCGCCCGCAGTCTCCGACAGCTGAAACACCCGCGCCGTTCCAATCCCGTGCGCGGAAATGCCGGTGGCTACGCCCAGCGCCATATCGTCGCGCAGGCGCAGACCGTTGAACAAGGGCCGCGCCGCCACCGCGCCGAAAACGCCGGACAGGATCACGCACATCGCCGCCAACTCCGGCACCCCGCCTATGCTTTGCGACACGCTCATCGCGATCGGCGTGGTCGCCGCCCGCGTGCTCAGCGACAGCAAAACCTCGCGCGGCAAGCCGAACAGCCAGCCCAGGCCCACGGCGCTGACGACGCCGGTGACGCCGCCCAAGGCGATGCTCAGCGCCAGCGGCCCGGCCGCGCGCTTGAGCCGGCTCAGATTGCCGTACAAGGGCACCGCCAAAGCCACCGTCGCCGGCCCCAGCAACATCTGTATCCACTGCGCGCCCTGCATGTACTGCCGGTAATCGGTGCGCGTCAGCAATAGCCAGCCCAGCACCAGCAACACCCCGATCAAGACCGGGTTGGACAGCGGATGGCCGCGGCAACGGCGATTAAACCCCAAGGCCAGCCGGTAAGCCAGCAGCGTGATGAACACCCCGGTCAGCGGCGACTCCCTCAACGCGGACAATACGCCGAAGCTAGTCATGCCCGCCTCCTCGCCGCCGCGCCAGCATCCAATGCAAGGCCAGCCCCGGCACCAGCAAGGTGATCAAGGTCGACAAGACCAGCACCGCCGCCAGGCGCGCGCCGTAATCGGCCAGCAAGGCTTGATACGCCAGCACCGCGCCGCCGGCCGGGATGAACAGCAAGGACATATGCGCCAGAAAACGCGGCGCATGGGTCTGCAGCGTCGCCGGCACCCCGCGGCGGGCGCACAAGGTGACGAACAGCAGCAGCATGCCCAGAACCGGTCCCGGCACCGGCACGCCCAAACCGCGCGACAAGACCTCCCCCGCCAATTGATAGCCCAGCAGCCACAGCGCAGTCTCCATCATGCGATCATTCCTCCTTCCCCTTGATGACGCCATGATAATCCGCCGGCTTGCGCTTGGGGATAGACAGATGGGCGCGCGTCGCGTCGCAGAAGGGGCGGGACAAGCCCCCGCCGGCTTTGGCATAATGCGCGCCATGCCCAATCCCCCAATCTGGCTGCCGGAACCGCCGGCGCTGTCCGCCGCCGCGCAATCCTGTCTCACCGAAGCCGGCTCGCTGACCGAACGGCTGCAAAGCACCGGCCGCCGCTTCGCCGTGCGCGTGCTGCGGCAAGGCCCCGACGCCTGCCTGGAAGACGAGGCGCAGCCGCTCGGCCTGGCCGCCGGCGCGCCGCTGCAGGCCCGCGAAGTGGCGCTGACCCTGGACGACACCCCGGTGGTGTTCGCCCGCAGTGTCACCCGTCTGGACTGCGCGGCCTGGCAGCCCATTCTAGACCGCGGCAGCCGCTCGCTGGGTCTGACATTGTTCGGCGGTCTGCCCGATTTGCTCCGCGACCCGCTGCGCTACCGCCTCATCGCCGCCGATCATCCGCTGTTCGCGCCGGCGGCCCGACTCAGCCCGCACGCCAGCTACCCGGCGCGGCGCTGCCGCTTTCTGCTGCGGCAGGCGCCCTTGCTGGTTTGCGAACTCTTTTTGCCGGAGCTGGAGAATTTCCTGCGATGAACGCCACCCGCCTCAATGAACGTTTGACGGTTTACATGCAACTGATGCGCATGGACAAGCCCATCGGCACTTTCCTGCTGCTGTGGCCTACGCTGTGGGCGCTGCTGATCGCCGGCCAGGGCCGGCCCGACCCGCTGATCGTGCTGATCTTCGTCGTCGGCACCTTTCTGATGCGCTCGGCCGGCTGCGTGATCAACGACTACGCGGATCGCGACTTCGACGGCCACGTGGCGCGCACCCGGCAACGGCCGTTCGCCCGCGGCGCGGTCGGCAAGAAGGAGGCCTTGCTGCTGGCCGCCGGCCTGGCCTTGCTGTCGCTGCTGCTGATCCTGCCGCTGAACGGCCTGACCCTGCTCTTGAGCGTGCCGGCGCTGTTCATCGCCGCCAGCTATCCGTTCACCAAGCGCTTCTTCCCGGTGCCGCAAGCCTATCTGGGCCTGGCCTTCTCCTTCGGCATCCCGATGGCCTTCGCCGCCCAGACCGGCGAGGTGCCGGCGCTGGCCTGGCTGCTCTTGCTGGCCAACGCCAGCTGGACGCTGGCTTACGACACCGCCTACGCGATCAGCGACAAGCCGGACGATCTCAAGATCGGCATCAAGACCTCGGCGATCACCTTCGGCGACTACGATGTGCTGGCCATCATGCTGTTCCACGCCGTCTTCCTCGCGCTGATGACCGGCATCGGCCTGCATCTGGCGCTGGCCTGGCCTTTTTATCTGTCCTTGCTCGTGGCCGTCGTCTTGATGGCCAAGCAATATCAGGACATCCGGGAACGCGACCGCGCCGCCTGCTTCAAAGCCTTTCTCGACAATAATCGCGTAGGCGCGGCCATCCTCGTCGGCGTAGCGCTCAGCTACTGGCTGCCGTAAAACCCAATGTCATCATTTTGCGGCGCAGCGATACTTTGTGAATTCCTGTGAACTTTTCGAGAAGGGTTCAATCCCAGAGAAGGCATATTCCACCCACTTGGAATTGCAGCCGACATGCACCACCGGCTTCACACAAGAAAGGACATATCATGAAACTGATTTCCGCTCTGATCGCCGCTGCTTTCGCCACTAGCGCCCTGGCCGCCTCCCCGGCGTCCGCGCCCGCCGCCGAAAAGAAAATGGAGCATAAGGCCGAACACAAGCAGGCCGGCAAAAAGCACCACAAGAAACATGCTTCGGGCGCCGCGCACCACAAGAAATCCGGCCACAAGCATTCGGGAAAGAAAGCTGAACACAAAGCGGCTTCCGCCGCCAAGTAATTGATCGCCGGGCCGAGGGCCCGACGCAAAAACGCCGCGGCTCGCCATGCGCCGCGGCGTTTTCATATCCGGGTACGATCAAAGGCCGGCCGGAGGCCGGCGGCGGGCGTCAGCCGGGCGGAGAATTATTCGCCGAAGCCACAGAACACCTCGCGCATCATCTTCAAGACTTCCAGCGTGCGGATGTCGCCGACGCGGTAATAAACGCGGTTGGCGTCCTTACGCGTGCGCAACACGCCCTTGTCGCGCATAATGGCCAAATGCTGAGAAATATTGCTCTGCGACGTGCCCACCTGCTCGACTATATCCTGCACGCTCACTTCCTGGTCTTCCAGCACCGATATGATCTTCAAACGCAGCGGGTGCGACATGGCCTTCATCGCCCTCGAGGTCTGCTCGATCTGGTCATCGTTGAACAGCAAGGCTTCTCTCCCTGTAGAGTCATTTTATTTAGTCTGACTGCGGTACAATACTACACTAAATCCAATACCATCAAGATTTTCTAATATTCAGAATGTGAATGCCATGAAATCCATCAAACCGGTGTTGTTGTTGATTCTCGACGGTTTTGGCCATCGCACTGAAGGCGATGACAACGCAATTCTTCATGCCTCGATGCCTAATTGGAACCGTCTGCGCCAGACCTTCCCCTACGGCACCATCAACGCCTCGGAAAACTTCGTCGGCCTGCCCTCCGGCCAGTTCGGCAATTCCGAAGTGGGCCACCTCAACATCGGCGCCGGCCGCGTGGTGCAACAGGACATCAGCCGCATAGACTGCGACATCGAAGACGGCCGCTTCGCCGCCAATCCCGCTCTGGTCTCCGGCATCGCCAAAGCCAAGGACGCGACGCTGCACATCATGGGCCTGCTGTCCGACGGCGGCGTTCACAGCCATGAAAACCACATTCACTCGCTGATCCGCGCGGCCCAGGCCGCCGGCGTCGCGCGCATCCACGTGCACGCCTTCCTG
This sequence comes from Chromobacterium sp. Panama, assembly GCF_003052555.1. Lineage (NCBI taxonomy): Bacteria > Pseudomonadati > Pseudomonadota > Betaproteobacteria > Neisseriales > Chromobacteriaceae > Chromobacterium > Chromobacterium sp. Panama. The sequence continues at coordinate 1,037,591 of NZ_QARX01000001.1, read as the reverse complement.
GACGGCCGCGACACCCCGCCGCGCAGCGCCAAGACCTATCTGGAACGGCTGGACGCGGTGCTGGCGGAATGCCCGGCCGCGCGCCTGGCGTCCGTGACCGGCCGCTACTGGGCGATGGACCGCGACAAACGCTGGGAACGCCTGGAGCCGGCTTACCGGCTGCTGGTGGAAGGCGAAGGCCTGTTCCACGCCCGCAACGGCCTGGAAGCGCTGGAAGCGGCCTACGCCCGCGACGAGAACGACGAGTTCGTCAAGGCCACCGCCATCGGCGAGAGCGCCCGGATGCGCGACGGCGACGTCGTGGTGTTCATGAATTTCCGCGCCGACCGCGCGCGCCAATTGGTCAGCGCGCTGACCGACCCGGCCTTCGACGGCTTCAAGGCGCGCCAGCCCAAGTTCGCCGACTTCGTCACCCTGACCTCCTACGGCGAAGCCTACAGCCGCCTGTCCATCGCCTATCCGCCGCAGAAAATCAGCAACGGCTTCGGCGAATACCTGGCCAGCCAAGGCCTGAAACAGCTGCGCATCGCCGAAACCGAGAAATACCCGCACGTCACCTACTTCTTCAACGGCGGCGAGGAGCAGGTCTATCCCGGCGAAGACCGCATCCTGGTGCCATCGCCCAAGGTGGCCACTTACGACCTGCAGCCGGAAATGAACGCAGGCGAAGTCACGGACAAAATCGTCGCCGCCATCGCCTCCGGCCAATATCAGGCCATCATCTGCAATTACGCCAACGGCGACATGGTGGGCCACAGCGGCATCTTCGACGCCGCGGTCAAGGCGGTGGAAGCGCTGGACGGCTGCGTCGGCCGCTGCGTGGAGGCGATGCGCGCCGCCGGCGGCGAGGTGCTGATCACCGCCGACCACGGCAATTGCGAACAGATGTACGACGCCGAACACCACCAGCCGCACACCCAGCACACGCTGAGCCCGGTGCCCTTTCTCTACGTCGGCCGTCCGGCCCGGATTCGCGCCGGCGGCTCGCTGCGCGACATCGCGCCGTCGCTGCTGGCGATGATGGGCCTGGAACAACCAGCGGAGATGACCGGTCAATCGCTGATCGAACTCCAATAAGACCCGCCGCCGCCGGCCCCGCCGGCGTCAAGGAGCCGGACCCCTCGCTCGAGGACGGGGCGTCCGGCCCGCGGCCCAAGCAGAAAGCATACTCCCGGCCATGAAACCCTATGTCCTGATGGCGGCCTTGATCGCCGGAAGCAGCCACGCCGCGCCTCCGGCCTCCGCCGCGCTGTCCACCGCCCCGCACCAGCAAGATCTCAAATCGGTGCGCAAGGAAATCGACACCCTGAAAAAAGACATCGCCCAGAAACAGGCGGTGCAAAAAGAAGCCCAATCGGCGATCAAGGAATCGGAACAAGCCATTAGCCAGACCAGCCAGGCGCTGGTGAAGCTGGAAAAGAAACAAAGCAGCTCGGAACAGCAGCTCGAAGCGCTGCGCGCCCAGATCAACGCCAGCCGCAACAGCCTGGCCGCGGTGCGCCAGCGCGTGGCCCTGATGCTGGCGCGCCAGTACAAGAGCGGCCAGCACGACGCGATGAAGCTGATGATGAACGCGAACGACCCCAATCAGAGCGCGCGCGACCTCGCCTACTATCAGCACATCGCCCGCGCCCAGCAGCAATTGGTGGCCCAGCTGATCACCCATCAGCACGAGTTGGAAGCGCTGTCCTTCCAGCTGGAGCAGGAACTGGCGCGGCTCAACTCGCTGTCGGACCGCAAGAGCCAGGAAAAGAGCTCGCTGCAGCAGGACAAGGCCAGCCAGCAGCAAGAACTCAACAAGGTCACCGGCGAGATCAAGACGGGACAGAGCAAACTCAGCCAGTTGCAGGAAAACGAAAAACGCCTGACCGGCCTGATCGCCCAGATCAACAAGGAAATCCAGCGTCGCCGCGCCGAGATCGCGCGCAAGGCGGCGGAAGAACGCAAGGCCAGGCTGGCCGCCGCCCGCGAAGCCGCGCGCAAGGAAAACGAACGCCGCCGCAAGCTGGCGGAAAACGCCAAGAAACAAGGCAAGCCGGTGCCGGAGGAAGCCAAGCAGACGGTCACGGTGAAAGAGGAAGCCATCACCGACGTGGCCGACGACAGCGCCGCCGGCCGCGCCTTCGTCAGCCTGCAGGGGCGGATGAAAATGCCGGTGGCCGGACAATTGGTCGGCCGCTTCGGCAAGCCGCGTCAGCAAGGCGTCAGCTGGAAAGGCCTGTTCATCCAGACCGCCAACGGCACCCCGGTGCGCAGCGTGGCCGACGGCACCGTGGTGTTCGCCGATCAACTGCGCGGTTTCGGCAACGCCGTTCTGGTCGATCACGGCGGCAATTACATGACGGTCTATACCGGACTATCGGTGATAGGCAAATCCGTGGGCAGCAGCGTCAAGGCCGGCGACACGATCGGCAACACAGGAACACTGGACAGCGGCGAATCCGGCCTGTACTTTGAAATCCGACACATGGGACGACCCCTAAACCCGCAAGCCTGGGCGCGCTAAGCCAGGCAACGGAGACAGATAACAAACATGAGCAGCCAAAGAATGAAGAAGATTGCCTGGCTAGTGGCCGGCGCCATGGCCGGCGGCGTGCTGACGCTGAGCATGCAAGCCTTTGCCGACAAGGGCGAATCCCCTCTGCCGCTGAGCGAGCTGCGCACCTTCGCCGAAGTGTTTGGCCGCATCAAGCAGGACTACGTCGACCCGGTGGAAGACAAGAAGCTGATCACCGCCGCCATCAAGGGCATGCTGACCGGTCTGGACCCGCACTCCGACTACATGGACCCGGAGGCCTTCAAGGAACTCAAGGAAGGCACCCAGGGCGAATTCGGCGGCCTGGGCATCGAGATCGGCGCCGAGGACGGCCTGGTCAAGGTGGTGTCCCCTATCGAGGACACGCCGGCGCAGAAGGCGGGCATCAAGAGCGGCGACCTGATCATCAAGATCGACGACACCCCGGTGCGCGGCCTGTCCCTGACCGACGCGGTGAAGAAAATGCGCGGCAAGCCGGGCACCAAGGTCACGCTGACCATCGCCCGCAAGACCGAGACCAAACCGCTGGTGTTCACGCTGGCGCGCGCAGTGATCAAGACCAAGAGCGTCAAATACAAGCTGTTGGAGCCGGACTTCGGCTATGTGCGCATCACCCAGTTCCAGGAGCACACCTCCGAGGACCTGGCCGCCGGCGTGCAGGCGCTTTACAAGGAAAACAAGCAGGGGCTGAAAGGCCTGGTGCTGGACCTGCGCGACGATCCGGGCGGACTGCTCAACGGCGCGGTCGGCGTATCCGCCGCCTTCCTCGCCAAGAACCAGCTGGTGGTCTACACCGAAGGCCGCACGCCCGACGCCAAGATGCGCTTGACCGCCAATCTGCAGAACTACGCGCGTCCGAACGGCAGCGACCCGCTGGCCCGCCTGCCGGTGGAAGCCCGCAACGTGCCGCTGGTGGTGCTGGTCAACGGCGGCTCCGCCTCGGCGTCGGAAATCGTCGCCGGCGCGCTGCAAGACCACAAGCGCGCGGTGCTGGTGGGCACCCAGACCTTCGGCAAGGGCTCGGTGCAATCCATCATGCCGCTGGGCAACGCCGGCGGTATCAAGCTGACCACCGCCCGCTACTTCACGCCCAACGGCCGCTCGATCCAGGCCAAGGGCATCGTGCCCGACGTGGTGGTGGAGGACGGCACGCTGACAGCGGCGGAACAAGCCATCCGCGTGCGCGAAGCCGATCTGGAAAACCACTTGGCCAACCCCAACGGCGAGGACAAGCCGGCGTCCAAGAGCAGCGTCAAGCCGGCTCCCGCTCCGGCCCCCCAGCCGGCCCCGGCCAAGCCGGATGACGGCAAGGACAAGGCCAAGCCGGAAGAAAAGAGCCAGTTCGGTCCGCGCGATCCCAACCCCAAGAACGACAACCAGCTGTCGCAGGCGCTGAACATTCTCAAGGTGCAGCAAATCCTGCAGAAAAAAGGCAGCTGATCCCGCGACGGCAGCCATCGCGCGCCCCTGGTTTTTCCAGGGGCGTTTTTCATGCGCGCCCGCTATTGTCCTCCTGCAAAACACCGTCATTCCTGCTACGCTATCCGGCTCAACCCTAGTTTTCCGGCCGGAGCCGCTGACCCCATGCTTACCCGCGAATTCGTGCTTTCCTTTCGCGAAGCCGCCCCCTATATCAACGCCTACCGCGGCAAGACCTTCGTGCTGGCCGTCAGCGGAGAAACCCTGCAGGACGGCGAATTCGCCAGCCTGGCCCAGGACATCAACCTCTTGGTCAGCCTGGGCGTGCGCATCGTGCTGGTGCACGGCATCCGCCCGCAGATCGAGGGCCTGCTGAAACGACACGGCATCGCCCGCCTGTTCCACCGCGACCGCCGCGTCACCGACGCCGCCACCATGGATGTGGTCAAGCAGGCGGCCGGCGCCACCCGCTGCGACATCGAAGCGCTGCTGTCCATGGGCATGCCCAATTCGCCGATGCACGGCGCCCACCTGCGCGTGGCCGGCGGCAACTTCGTCACCGCCCAGCCGCTGGGCGTGCTGGACGGCGTGGACATGCAATACACCGGCCAGGTGCGCCGCGCCGACGGCGCCGCCATCCGCGCCCGCCTAGACCACGGCGAGCTGGTGCTGCTGTCGCCCATCGGCTACTCGCTGACCGGCGAGGCCTTCAACCTGACCATGGAAGAACTGGCCACCCATGTCGCCATCACCTTGAAGGCGGAAAAGCTGATCTTCGTGATCGAGCAACGCGGCGTGATGCTGGACGAGGAACTGATCAGCACGCTGACCGCGCAGCAGGCCGAGGATCTGCTGGCCTCCGGCCGGCTGCAGGAAGACGTCAGCGCCTACCTGCCCTACGCCATCCGCGCCACCCGCGAAGGCATCCCGCGCGCCCACTTGATCAGCCGCCACGCCGACGGCGCCTTGCTGGTGGAACACTTCACCCGCGGCGGCAACGGCACCATGATCGCCCGCGATCCGCTGGTGAGGGTGCGCAACGCCAGCATCGAAGACATCGGCGACATCATCGGCCTGATCCAGCCGCTGGAAGAACAAGGCGTGCTGGTCAAGCGCAGCCGCGAACACCTGGAAGTGGAGATCGGCGAATACTCGGTGCTGGAACACGACGGCAAGATCTACGGCTGCGTGGCCATGCACTCCTTCCCCGACTCCGGCACCGCCGAACTGGCCTGCCTGGCGGTGGCTCAGGACAAGCGCGACGGCGGCTTCGGCGAGATGCTGCTCAAACATGTGGAATACCAGGCGCGCACCCAGGGCCTGCAATCGCTGTTCGTGCTCACCACCCAGACCGCGCACTGGTTTGTCGAGCGCGGCTTCGCCGAGGCGGACAAGAGCGCGTTGCCGCTGGCGCGGCAGCAGTTCTACAACTATCAGCGCCGCTCCAAGGTTTTCGTCAAGGTCTTGTAAGCCTAGGGCCGCGTCGAGGTTGGAAGCGTTTCATCTCTGTGACACAATATTGAATTAACCTTTTTCCGATATTTTAAGGATTGCGCCATGAGCAGAACCGTCAATTGCGTCAAGCTGGGCCGCGAAGCCGAGGCCCTCGACTTCCCACCGCTGCCGGGCGAACTGGGCAAGCGAGTGTTTGAGAACGTGTCCAAGGAAGCCTGGCAAGGCTGGCTGCGCTATCAGACCATGCTGATCAACGAAAACCGCCTGAGCCTGGCCGACGCCCGCGCCCGCCAGTATCTGGCCGCGCAGCTGGAAGCCTATTTCTTCGGCGACGGCGCCGACGCTCCCGCCGGCTATACTCCGCCGCAGAACTAATCGCCATGCCCAGCCCTCCAAGCGAGGGCTTTGTTTTTCCCTGAACTCTCCACTGTTGGCTTGAACCCCGTATGTCACACACGCAAGACCTGCTGATCAACCGCGAACTTGGCCTGCTCGAATTCAACCGCCGCGTGCTGGCCCAGGCGGAAGACGCCAACCTGCCGCTGCTGGAACGGCTGAAATTCCTGTGCATCGTGTCCTCCAACATGGACGAGTTCTTCGAAGTGCGCGTGGCCTGGCTGCAGGAAACCGCCGAGGCCACCCCGGAGCGCATCCTGGCCGACGGCTCCACGCCGGAACAGGCGCTGGCCAAGGTGGCCACCGCCGCCCACCAATTGGTGCGCGACCAGTACGCGGTGATGAGCGAAGTGCTGTTCCCGGCGCTGCGCGAGGAAAACATCATCTTCCTGCGCCGCAATGAATGGAGTCCGGCTCAGCAGCAATGGGTGCGGGATTTCTTCTTCCGCGAACTGATGCCCATCCTGACCCCGATAGGTCTGGACCCGTCCCACCCCTTCCCCAAGGTGCTGAACAAATCCTTGAACTTCGCGGTGGAGCTGGAAGGCCGCGACGCCTTCGGCCGCGCCTCCGGCATCGCCATCGTCCAGGCGCCGCGCATCCTGCCGCGGGTGATCAAGCTGCCGGCGGACGTCAGCGACGGCCACCGCCACACCTTCGTCTTCCTGTCCTCCATCCTGCACTCGCACGTGCACGAGCTGTTCAGCGGCATGGCGGTCAAGGGCTGCTACCAATTCCGCGTCACCCGCGACAGCGAGCTGACGGTGGAAGACGAGGAAGTGAAAAACCTGCGCACCGCCTTGCAAGGCGAGTTGCGCCAGCGCCAGTTCGGCGACGCGGTGCGGCTGGAGATCGCCGACACCTGCCCGGCGCACATGGAAGAATTCCTGCTGACCCAGTTCAACCTCAAGCCGCGCGACGTCTACCGCGTCAACGGCCCGGTCAATCTGGTGCGGCTGATGCAGGTGCCGGACCTGGTGGACCGGCCGGATCTGAAGTTCACGCCCTTCATCCCCACGCTGCCGGAAATGCTGCGCAAGAAAACGCCGCTGTTCGACGCCATCCGCAAAGGCGACATCCTGCTGCATCACCCCTTCCAGAGCTTCCAGCCGGTGATAGACATGCTGACGCTGGCCGCGTCCGATCCGCACGTGGTGGCCATCAAGATGACGGTGTACCGCACCGGCACCGACTCGGTGCTGATGGAATCGCTGATCGCCGCCGCCCGCGCCGGCAAACAGGTGACCGTGGTGGTGGAATTGATGGCCCGCTTCGACGAGGAAGCCAATATCGGCTGGGCCAGCCGGCTGGAAGACGCCGGCGCCCACGTGGTCTACGGCGTGATCGGCTACAAAGTGCACGCCAAGATGCTGATGGTGGTGCGCCGCGAGGAACACGGCCTGCGCCGCTACGTGCATCTGGGCACCGGCAACTACCACCCGCGCACCGCCCGCCTCTACACCGACTTCGGCCTGCTGACCTGCAATGAGCAGATCGCCAGCGACGTCAACGACATCTTCGTGCAGCTGACCGGCCTGGGCCGCGCCAGCCAGCTCAAGCTGCTGTTCCAGAGCCCGTTCACCCTGCACAGCATGGTGATGGAGGCGATAGACCGCGAAATCGCCCACGCCCAGGCCGGCAAGCCGGCGCAGATCATCGCCAAGATGAACGCCCTGCTGGAAAGCCAGGTGATTCACGCGCTGTACCGCGCCAGCCAGGCCGGGGTCAAGATCCAGCTGATCGTGCGCGGCGTGTGCGCGCTGCGACCCGGCGTGCCGGGGCTGTCCGACAACATCGTCGTGCGCTCCATCGTCGGCCGCTTCCTGGAACACCCGCGCGTGTTCTACTTCCACAACGACCGCAAGGAAGACCTGCTGATCGCCAGCGCCGACTGGATGGGCCGCAACTTCTTCCGCCGCATCGAAACCTGCGTGCCCATCGTCGACGTCAAACTCAAGCGCCGGGTGATCAAGGAAGCGCTGCGTCTCTATCTGGACGACAACGTCAACGCCTGGGACATGCTGCCGGACGGCAGCTACAAACGCCGCACCTCCCGCGGCAAGCCGCACTGCGCGCAACTGCAATTGCTGGAAGAGTACACCCGCTGACACCCGGCCCGCGGCCAGGCCGCGGGCGCGTTCTCCCGCAAGGACCCCCATGGAAATCGCCGGCTACAGTCTTGCCGCCCTGCTCATCGTCGCCGGCCTGGCCGGCACCATGCTGCCCATCATCCCCGGCCTGCCGCTGATGTTCGGCGGCCTGCTGCTGGCCGCCTGGCTGGACAACTTCAACCATCTGGGCGCGATCAGCCTGATCATCATGGCCCTGCTCACCGCGCTGGGCCTGGTGATTGACTTCTTCGCCGGCCTGCTGGGCGCCAAGGCCAGCGGCGCCAGCAGCCAGGCGCTGTGGGGCGCCTTCATCGGCGGCATCGTCGGCATGTTCTTCGGACTGGCCGGCGTGCTGCTCGGCCCGCTGGTCGGCGCCGTCATCGGCGAGTTCATCGCCCGCAAGGACGCCTTCCAGGCCGGCAAGGTCGGCATCGGCACCTTTATCGGCTTCATCGTCGGCGCGGTGGCCAAGGTGGCCTGCGCCTTCGCCATGCTGGCGACGGCGGCGCTGGCGCTACTGTTCTAGCGGCCGCGCGACTGACCTAAGAACCTATTCAAAGTCTACTGCGCTTCGGCGATACGGCGTTGAAACCGGCTTCAGAATGCTCATGTACCGTATGTACATTCCGCTTCTTCCCCCGTTTTCGCCTTGTCTCGCCCTTGCTCGCGAGACTTTGAACAGGCTCTACACCGGGGGATTTGGTAGAATCCCGGTTTATCCCCTTCAATCCAGCGTGAATACCGATGGCACAATATGTAATGTCCATGCTCCGCGTGAGCAAGATCGTTCCGCCCAAGCGCCAGATCATCAAGGACATCTCCCTGTCCTTCTTCCCCGGCGCCAAGATCGGCCTGCTGGGCCTGAACGGCGCCGGTAAATCCACCGTGCTGCGCATCATGGCCGGCGCGGACAAGGAATACGAAGGCGAGGTGCAGCACCTGGCCGGAGTCAAGATCGGCTACCTGCCGCAGGAACCGCAGCTGGACCCTGAAAAAACCGTGCGCGAGGAAGTGGAAAGCGGCATGGGCGACGTGATGGGCGCGCAAAAGCGCCTGGAAGAGGTCTACGCCGCCTACGCCGACCCGGACGCCGACTTCGACGCGCTGGCCGAAGAACAGGCCAAGCTGGAAGCCATCATCGCCGCCGGCGCCAACGACAACGTAGAACACCAGCTGGAAATCGCCGCCGACGCGCTGCGCCTGCCGCCGTGGGACGCCAAGATCGCCCCGCTGTCCGGCGGCGAGAAGCGCCGCGTGGCGCTGTGCAAGCTGCTGCTGTCCAAGCCCGACATGCTGCTGCTGGACGAACCCACCAACCACCTGGACGCGGAATCGGTGGAATGGCTGGAGCAATTCCTGGTGCGCTTCCCCGGCACCGTGGTGGCCGTCACCCACGACCGCTACTTCCTGGACAACGCCGCCGAATGGATTCTGGAACTGGACCGCGGCGAAGGCATCCCGTGGAAAGGCAATTACTCCAGCTGGCTGGAGCAGAAGGAAGCCCGCCTGGCGCAGGAATCCAAGAGCGAAGGCGCGCGCATGAAGGCGATGAAGCAGGAACTGGAATGGGTGCGCCAGAACCCGAAAGGCCGCCAGGCCAAATCCAAGGCGCGTCTGGCCCGCTTCGAGGAACTGTCCAGCTACGAAACCCAGAAGCGCAACGAAACCCAGGAAATCTTCATCCCGGTGGCCGAGCGCCTGGGCAATGAGGTGATCGAGTTCAACGGCGTGTCCAAGGGCTTCGGCGACCGCCTGCTGATCGACAATCTCAGCTTCAAGGCCCCGCCGGGCGCCATCGTCGGCATCATCGGCCCCAACGGCGCCGGTAAATCGACGCTGTTCAAGATGATTGCCGGCAAGGAACAGCCGGACAGCGGCGAGGTCAAGATCGGCCAGACCGTGCAGATGGCCTTTGTCGAGCAGACCCGCGAGGGCCTGGACGGCGACAAGACCGTGTTCGAGGACGTGGCCGCCGGCGCCGACATCCTCACCGTGGGCAAGTTCGAGATGTCCAGCCGCGCCTACCTCGGCCGCTTCAACTTCAAGGGCGCCGATCAGCAGAAAAAGGTGGGCATGCTCTCCGGCGGCGAACGCGGCCGCCTGCACCTGGCCAAAACCCTGCTCCAGGGCGGCAATGTGCTGCTGCTGGACGAACCGTCCAACGACCTGGACGTGGAAACCTTGCGCGCGCTGGAAGACGCCTTGCTGGAATACGCCGGCACCGTGTTCGTGATCTCCCACGACCGCTGGTTCCTGGACCGTATCGCCACCCACATCCTGGCGGCGGAAGGCGAATCGCAATGGACCTTCTTCGACGGCAACTATCAGGAATACGAGGCCGACAAGAAGAAACGCCTGGGCGAGGAAGCCGCCAAGCCCAAGCGCATCCGCTACAAGCCGATCAGCCGCTAAAACAAAGCCCGGGTTCTCCGGGCTTTTTTCATGCGCTCACAGCGTCTTCAGCCGCCCGCGGAACTCATCCAGCCGCTGGTAGCCCTTGGCCTGCATGATGGCGGCCAGCTCCGCCTCGATGCGATCGAAGGCGCTGACGCCCTCCTCGTGCAGGCAGGTGCCCACCTGCACCGCGGCGGCTCCGGCCAGGATGTGCATGAAGGCCTCCGCCCCGCTCTTCACCCCGCCGCAGCCTATCACATGCTTGTCGGCCAGCAGCAGGGCGAACTCGCGCACATTGGCCAGCGCCGTCGGCAACACGTAGTCGCCGCCCAAGCCGCCCAGCCCGCCCTTGGGCTTGATCACCGCGGACTCGCTGTCCAGATCGATCACCAGGCCGTTGCCCACCGAGTTGATGCAGGTGACGAAGCGCAGCAGCGGGAAGGCGTTCAACACCGCGGCCATGGCGGCGAAGTGCGCCGGATCGAAATACGGCGGCAGCTTGACGCCGAACGGCCGCGCGTACACCCGGCTGATCGCCGCCAGAGCCTCGGCGCTGGCGGCGAAGTCATAGCCCAGCTGCGGCTTGCCCGGCAGATTGGGGCAGGACAGGTTCACCTCCGGCAGGCAGGGCAGCTTCAGCGCCGCCAGTTCGGTCAGGATGGTCAGGGTGTCGTCCAGCGTCATGCCGGACACGGACAGAAACAGCGGCTTGGCGTCGTCGTAAGCCTGGGCGTAGTCCAGGTAATAGCGGTAGCCCTCGTTGGGCAGGCCCATGGAATTGATGCTGCCCAGCGCGGTGCGCCGGTAGCGCGGCTCGGGATTGCCGGCGCGCGGCTCCAGCGTGCAGCTCTTGGTCACCACCGCGCCGGCGGCGGAGCGGCGCAGCTGCTCCAGTTCCTCCCTGGTGCGGCAATGGACGCCGGAAGCGTTGAACAGGGGGCTGGCCATCTGCATGCCCAGCCAGGAAACGGATAGATCCAGCGTCATCGCGCCCTCCGGCGAATTCATCTGCCGGCGATGATAGACGCAAGCCGCGCCGGCCATGCTGCGCCAAGTCAAAACCGGCGCGGCCGCCGCAAAACAAACGGCCGCCCGGAAGGCGGCCGTTTCAAGACAGAAATATTCGGGGCTTACATTTGCGACTGAATATAGTTCTGCTCGCCCACCATATCGATCAGGCGCAGCTGCTGCTCCAGCCAGTGCGCATGGTCGTTCTCGGTCTCTTCCAGCAGCACCATCAGTTCCTGGCGCGTCACGTAGTCCTGCACGCTCTCACAGTGGGCCACCACTTTTTTCAGCAGATTGCCGACGCGGTATTCCACTTCCAGATCGCTGGCCAGCATCGCCCGCACGTTCTCGCCCACCACGATGGGCACGCGCTTGGCCACGTTCGGCTTGCCTTGCAGGAACAGAGTGCGGGCGATCAGCACCCGCGCGTGCGACAGCTCGTCCTCGCGCTCGTGATCGATGCGTTCGAACAGCTTGTGCAGGCCGAAATCCTTGTACATCTCGGCATGGATGAAATACTGGTCCGCGGCGGACAATTCTTCCGCCAGCAGTTCGTTCAGCAACTCGATGGTTTTGGGATCACCTTGCATAAACCGACCTCTTGTTGTTGTAGTTCAATGACGCCGGCGGGCGTCCCGCCGGCGCGAACGGAATTCGCGAACCATTCATTCTAAGCCCTCAGGGCCACAGTTGCACGCCGGCTTGATAAAACGCGAACGACAACAACCAGGCCAGTCCCACCGACCACGCCACCGACATCGCGGTGTAGGCCTTGCTGCGCGACTCGCGGTACATCGCCGCCACCGTGGACAGGCAGGGCACGTAGATCAAGGTGAAGATCAGGAAGCTCATCGCCGAGCGCCAATCCAGATGTTGCAGCAAGGCCGCGCCCAGGCCGGCCTCCGGCACCCCGTAGATCACCGCCAGGCTGCCCAGCAGGATTTCCTTGGCGATGAAGCCGAACAGCAAGGCCGCCGCCAGTTCGTGGCGGATGCCTATCGGGTCCAGCACCGGGGCCAGCAGGCTGCCCAGAGCGTCGGCCAGGGTCTTGCCCTCGCCGGCCGGCACATGGGTCAGCAGCCAGACCAGCACCACGCCCAACAGGATGAAACTGGAGGCCAGTTGCAGAAAGGCGCGCACCTCCCCCACCGCCCGGCTCAGCAAATGGCTCAAGCCGGGCAGCCGGTACGGCGGCACTTCCAGCAAGAAGGCCTCGCCGCCGGCGTAACGGCGCTTGAACACCCAGGCGGTGAACACCGCGACGGCGAAGCTCATCAGATAAAGCCCCATCAACACCCACGGCGCCTGCGTCGGCGTGAACAACAGCCCGGCGAAGAACACCACCACCTGCAAACGCGCCGAACACAACGAAAACGGGATTACCAGCATGGTCAGCAGCCGCTGCTTGCGCTCGCGCATCACCCGAGTGCCCATGATGGCCGGCACATTGCAGCCAAAGCCCATCAGCTGCATCACGAAGCCGCGGCCGTCCAGCCCCAGCCGCGCCATGAAGGCGTCGGTCAGATAGGCGGCGCGCGCCAGGTAGCCGGAATCCTCCACCATCGCCATCAATACGAAAAACACCAGCAAAATGGGCGCGAAGGTCAGCACCGTCGACACCCCCTGCCAGATGCCGTCCAGCGCCAGGCTCTGCACAATCTCGGGCAAGGGCGCGAGCAAGGGCGTCAGCGCCTGCTCCTTGATCCAGTCCAGACCGGCGCCGGCCAGCTCCTGCAATGGGGTGCCGATCTGATACGTCAGATTGAACAGCAGCGCCATCAGCGCGAAGAACAGCGGCAGACCCAGCCATGGATGCATCAGCCAATGGTCCATCTTCTCCGTCAGCCCCGCCGGCAGCACGGGCGGCAAGGCCCAGCAGCCCGCCAGCCGCCGCTTGGCCTCCGCCATCGCCTCCCGGGTGTCCGGCACCGCGTCCAGCCTGGCGCGCGTCGCCGGGCCGCCGTCGTTGGCCAGCCGGTTCAAGCCCGCCATCAGCGGCGGCCAGCCCTGCATATGCCGGGCCGAGGCCAGAAACACCGGCGCGCCCAGGCGCTCCGACAAGCGCTCCACATCCAGGCTCACGCCCAGGGCCTTGGCCTCGTCGGCCATATTCAGCACCACCAGGCAGTTGAGGCCGCTGGCCAGCACCTGCAAGGCCAGCGGCAGTTGCCGGTCCAGCTGGCTGGCGTTGAGCACCAGGACGGCGCCGTCGAAGGCGCTGGCCAGCAGCACGTCGCGAACCACCGCCTCGTCGTCGGAATAGCCGGTCAAATCATTGACGCCGGGCAAATCCACCAACTCCACCATGTGGCCGCCCAGCAACAGGCGCGCGCTGCTCAACTCTATGGTCAGGCCCGGCCAGTTGCCGACGCGCTGCGACATGCCGGTCAGACGGTTGAACAAGGTGGACTTGCCGGTATTGGGCAGGCCGATCAGGGCGAAACGCTTCATACCGCCACCCTCGCCACGATGAGGCGCGCTAGGCTGCGGCGCAGCAGGAAGCGCGTGGCGCCGACGTCCAGCAATAATGGCCCGCCCAAGGGCGCCGCCCGACGCAGATAAAACCGGCAGCCCGGCTCCAGGCCAAAGGCGGCGACGCGGCGCATGGCCTCTTCGGCCAGCTCCAGGCTGTCGACCACGCCGTGGCGTCCGGCGGGGAATGCATCCAAAGTCAACATGATGATCCGATCAAGAACGAGAATGGTTTGCATTAGTATATCCAGCCGAACCCCGTCGAATATCGGCAAACCGCGGCAATTCCCGCCCTGCTTGACCTGCATCAATAGCATTGTCCTATCCGGATCGACGATGGATTATCGATAGCCGGCCACTGCGCTTGCGGTTAAAATCGCGGACAATCAATCGACAAGCTACGGGCCCAAGACAATGAGCATCAAATCGGACAAGTGGATTCGCCGGATGGCGGACGAGTACAAAATGATCGAACCCTTCGAGCCCAACCAGATCAAGATGGTGGACGGCCAGAAGGTGATCTCCTACGGCACGTCCAGCTACGGCTACGATATCCGCTGCGCCGACGAATTCAAGGTGTTCACCAATATCAACAGCACCATCGTCGACCCGAAAAACTTCGACCCCAATTCCTTCGTGGAAGTCTCCGGCAAGGGCTATTGCATCATCCCGCCCAATAGCTTCGCGCTGGCCCGCACCGTGGAATACTTCCGCATCCCGCGCTCGGTGCTGACCGTCTGCCTGGGCAAATCCACTTACGCCCGCTGCGGCATCATCGTCAACGTCACCCCGTTCGAACCGGAATGGGAAGGCTATGTGACGCTGGAGTTCTCCAACACCACGCCGCTGCCGGCCAAGATCTACGCCAACGAGGGCGTGGCCCAGGTCTTGTTCTTCGAATCCGATGAAATTTGCGACGTGTCCTACAGCGACCGCGCCGGCAAATACATGGGCCAGGTGGGCGTGACCCTTCCGCGCCCCTGAAACGCTTCCCGCCAGCAAAAAAGGGATGGCTTAGCCATCCCTTTGTCATTTAAATCCCGCCAAATCCGTCCTCGCAATTTCACCTTAATGTTCTAGGATAAACAGAGGGTTAGCTGACTTTCCCGGTTGGTCGGCCCTTGTACAGCAATTGATTTCTTCTTGGGGCGTAGCGGTTCCCCCTTGCCGTTGCGCCCCTTTTTTTATCCGCCGATCCCATTGCCCTGCCTCCGGTTTCTTGCCATGATCTTCGCTTTGGCGAAAGGCGGAAATATGCCGGACATATATGATTTTTCCATTGAGTCTTTAAACGGGCAGACCCTGCCGCTGGCGAGCTATCGCGGCAAAGTGCTATTGCTGGTCAACACCGCCAGCGAGTGCGGCTTCACCGCGCAATTGGGCGGCCTGGAACAGCTGTACCAGCGCTACCGCGAGCAAGGCCTGGAGATCATCGGCTTCCCCTGCAATCAGTTCGGCGGCCAGGAGCCTGGGGACGCCGCCGCCATCGGCCAGTTCTGTCAGAAGAATTTCGGGGTCAGCTTCCCGCTATCCGCCAAGATCGACGTCAACGGCGCCGACGCGCATCCGCTCTGGCGTCATCTCGTCGCCGCCAAGCCCGGCTTGCTGGGCAGCCGGCGCATCAAATGGAATTTCACCAAATTCCTGGTGGACGGCGAAGGGCGCATCCGCAAGCGTTTCGCCCCCTACGTCAAGCCGGCGGCGCTGGAGCGCGCCATCGAAACCCTGCTGCGAACGCAGAAGCACCAGATTCTCTAGCGACAGCTCAGCTCAGTTCGCCGGACAGATAGAACCAGCGGTCGTCCTCGCGCAGGAAGCGGCTGCGTTCTCGCATGCGTTCGGCCTTGCCGCCCACCTTGTAGCGCGCGGAGAACTCCACCACGCCCTCGGCGTCGGCCGCGCCGCCGGCCTCGGTCGCCAACACCTCCAGGCCCAGCCATTTGACCACACCGGCGTCCGCGGCCAGATCCAGCGCCTGCGGCCGGGTGCTGGGATGCCAGCTCGCCAGCAGATACGCCTCGTCGCCGCGCGCGTAAGCGGTGTAGCGCGAGCGCATCAAGGCTTCCGCCGTGGGTGCGGGCGCGCCGTCCGCCCCCAGGTAACGGCCGCAACAGGCCGCGTAAGCGCCGCCCAGCCCGCAGGGACAGCCGGCCGCGTCCGGCTTGGCTTTCTTGCCCATGCTCAAGCCCCCAGGGCCGGCAAGCCGTACAGCTTGAGCAGGAAGTTGGTGAAGGCAGGCTCGGCCGGTTTCGGATTCATCTTGGGCCAGCGTCGCATCCATTCGCGCAGACGCTCGTCCATCTTGGCGCGAAACGTTTCCTGGTCGATGCGGCCCGCCTCGCGCTCCACCGTCAGATAGCGGTACATGGCGAAGGTGTTGTCGTCGATGGGATTGGAGCCCACCGCCTTGAGCCGGAACGCGCCCAGTTGATCCGCGGCGGCCAGCCGGGTCAACTCGCCGCTCTTGACCTTGTCGGCCAGACGGTTGGCTTCCCGCAGCAAGGCGTCCGATTTGGCGCTGGGCGCCGGCGCCGTCTGCGGCCGGCCCTTGGCCGGCGAGGAAGGATGCGAGCTGATGGGCGCGCCCAATTGCTGCAGCGCGCTGCAGGCGGACAAGCTCAGGGCCATCGCGGCCCACAAGAAATAACGTTTCATGCCGGGAATTCTACTCCTGTCCTGATTCGGCGCCGCCGCGCGGCGCGTTCTGCTGCGACCGCCCCGCCCACGCCAATGTTCCGTCCCGCCAATGCAAAACAGCCTGACAAACGGGTCTGTCAGGCTGTTTTACGTTCATGCCACGCGGCCGCGGCACGCTTATTCCGCCGCGTCGCCTGCGGGTTCGGCCGGAGCCGGGGCAGGGGCCGCCGCGGCCGGCTTGGGCGCGGACATCTGTTCCGCCGCCTTTTTCTCCTCGGCGCTGACTTCGCCCACCGGCTTGTTGGCCAGATCGAACCGCTTGCCGCCGCGCGCCAGAGACTTCACGTAGCGCGGCTTGCGACAGTGATTGGCCACCACGCGGGAGATCAGCGTAGAGTCGAACTGCGGCAAAGCCGCGATCAGGCTCTCATGGATGCCCAAGGCCAGCGGACGAAACTGGCGGAAAACGTCGAACTTGCTGTAGACATGATCCGCGATCATCTCGGTCTGCTTTTTCTTGGACAGACTTTGTACAGCGGACTTAAGTGCAGCACCGAGTGCCGTTTCAGTATTTGGCTTCATGAACTTCTATCTAGATCCATTGATGCAAAAGCAGCGCATGCTGCCCAATCAAGCGAAGCGCCGCAACCCGCCGCCCGGCCAGCTTGACAGCCGGTGAAAAAATGACGACATCGTAATGCGGTTTGACCAAGGCGCTCCGACAAGACGCCGGCGCGCCGTAAAAAATCGCCGAACATGGCGAAGGCCTGGAACCGGGCCCAAGCGGCGCGGCCGGTCCGAAGACCAGGCGCCCGCCCCCATCGACCGCCGCTGTTTGTCGGCGGAGGAGCCGACTTGGCGGTCATGGGCGAAAACACCAGACGGAACGCCCCGGGCGTTCCCTCGCTCGGGCTGGCGCTTACGAGGGAGGGAGAGTACTAAGTAATGCCCCTTGATGTCCAGCATTAGACGCCGATTGCGCCCTTTCCGCCCTTATCCCGTCTTTCTTTTGCCACTTTCTCAAGCGTGAGCCGGCGGCTTACAGGCAGGCGACGGGAAAGCGGCGATTCAAGCTGTCCCAGTCCGTCGCCGCGTCAGGGCCGGCGCTAGCCACCACGCAGGCCGCCAGCCGATTGCCCAGATCCACCGCGTAATGCAGCGGCCAGCCGCTGGACAGGCCGGCCAACAAGCCGGCGCAATGCGCGTCGCCGGCGCCGATGGTGTCCACCACCGAAACCTGGTAGCCGGGCAGGTGCCACGGCGCGTCGGTGCCCGGGCACACCCAGGCGCCGTCCTGCCCCAGCCGGCAGATCAGCGTCAGCCGGTAATCCTTGGCGAAACGCTGCGCCGCCGCCACCGGATCGCCGTCGCCGCACAACAGGGCGATCTCGTCCCGGTTCAGCGTCAGCAAGGTCTCGGTACCGCTCAGAGCGGACAGAAACGCCAGCTCCAGCAAGACGACGCGCGGACCGGGGTCTATCACCCGCAACTGTTCCGCCGGCAAGGCCAGCAGCCAGGCGCGCAACGCCCTTCCGCCCTCTCCGGCCAGCTCATAGCCGTTGGCGTACACCAGGCCGTCTGCGGGCAAGGGCAGCGCGTCCAACTGCTCGCGCGTCCATTCCGTCTCGCAACCGGAGATCGAAATGAAGCTGCGCTCGCCGCTGGGCTCCACCATGGCCACGCACCAGCCGTTGTCGCGATCCGCGTTGCGCAGCAGCACCGGCAAGCCCAGCTCCCGCATGGCCGCGTCTATCGCCGCGCCCCAAGGGCCGTTGCCCACCGGCATGCCGTTGATCACGGGAGCGTTCAACTGGCGCAACGCTCGCGCCACATTGAAGGCGCAGCCGCCGATCTCGCGTTCCTGCTGCAACGCCTCCACGTCGGCGCCGCTGCGCGGCAATGCCGGGAGGGTCAACACCACGTCGCCCACGGCGCCGCCCAAAGCCAGGATGGCTCTGGTCGGATGATAGTTTGGACACGGAATGGTCATGCGCGTCGCTCCTTCAGCAACAAATACAATCCATAAGCCAGCAAACTGGTCCCAAAGGATACAAACAGCCCCAGGCTGGAATCTGCGAAAACGCCCACAGCCAGCGGGCCGTCGATGAAGCCGGTCTTGCTCACCAGCAGGCCGCAAGCGGCGCCCAGCAGCCAGCACAGCAGCGGACCGCCGCGGAAGGCCTGCCGCCCGTCGCCGGACAGGGCCGCGGCCTCATAGCCTTGGCGGTGACGCAACAAGAGGTAATCCAGCACGAACACCGCCTCCCAGGCCGCCAGAAACACGCCGCAAAACAATAGAAACGCGATGAAGGGCCCCAGGAAGTCGCTGGACACGAACAAGACGTAAGCGGCGATGGCCAGCACGATCAGCGCATTGATGGACACCGCCTGCGCCTGTCTGACCTTGACGCCTATGGTCAGCAGATTGAGGCTGGCCGAATACAGGCTAAGCACGGCCATGGTGACGATGCCGGCCGTCGCGGTCAGCAGATAGGGCACTGCCATCCAGGCCGGCAGCACCGCGCCGATCTTGGCGATGGGATTGGCCGCGCTGGCCAGATCCGGGATCTGCGCCGACAACAGCACCCCAGTGAAGATCAGCAGCATCAGCGGCAGCGACGCCCCCACCATCACCGCGCCGAAAATGCTGCCGCCGGACGCTCCGCTCCGCTGGTAACGGCTGTAATCGGCGCCGGCGATGGCCCAGCTGATGCCGGTGCCCGCGGCGATCACCGATACCGCCGGCCAGAAACCGGTCAGCCAGTCGCCGTCCGGCCGCGCCAAGATGGCGCCCCAGTTCGCGGTCGTCGCCACGTACAGAATCACCACCAGGGTCATGCTGCCGAAGATCCGGCTCAGCCAGCTTTGCATCCAGACCACGGTGGCCTGGCCCAGCAGGCTGACCACGATGGTCAGACCGATGAACAGGAACAAGCAGACCGCGGTCAGCGGACGGCTTTCCGCCATGCCCAGCGACTGGCACAAGGCCGCCAGCGTCAAGGCGCCGGTCACCACATTGACCGCCTCCCAGCCCATCAGGTTGAACCAGCTGAAGGCGGTGGGCGCGGCGTTGCCGCGCAGGCCGAAAATGGCCCGCGACAAGGTCAGCGTGGAAGTGCGGCCGCGCTGGCCGGCAATGCTGGTCAAACCCACCAGCGCGAAACTGGCCACTCCGACCGCCGCGGCCAGCAAGGACTGGTAGAACGACAGCCCGAAGCTGGTGACGATGCCGCCGTACACCACGCCCAGGATGCCGATATTGGCGGCCAGCCATACCCAGAACAACTCCACCGGCCGGCCCTTGCACTCATGCTCCGGCACCAGATCTATGCCCGCGCTCTCCAACCGCCAGCCGTCTACCGCTTGTACATCGCTCATCCCCTTACCCCCTAAACCGCAATGCGCACAAAGCCCGCGCGTAAGATTCGAAATCAACGCCATTCACGTCCCGGATGCGTTCCCGCCATGCGGCCGGCAAGGCGTCCGCCCCCTGCAAGGCGCCGCACACCGCAGTCGCCATCGCGCCTATGGTGTCGGTGTCTCCGCCCAGATTCGCCGCCAAGACCGCGCAGCGGCGCGGATCGCCTTGCGCGCAGTCCACCAGGGCCAAGGCGGCGGGCACCGACTCTATGGTGTCCATGCCGGCGCCCAAGGTCTGGTACAGCTCGGCCACCAAGGCAGCATCGTCTTGGCCCCGCAAGCCTTCCGCCAGCTCGAAGCCCCAGGCCAGGCGCCGGCTCAGCAAGGGGCTGAACGTCGTCACCCGCTCCAGCTGCGCCAGATCGGCAACGGCGGGCAGCTCGGCCTTGATGTCGGACCAGGCCGCGCCCTCCACCGCCCGCGACACCGCCCAGGCGATGGCCGCCGCGCCGGCCACCGCGATATCGGACTGATGCGTGGGGCTGCAACTCAGCCTCACCGCCTGCACGAAAGCCGCGCGGTCCTGGCTGGACAGCAGGCAACCCAGCGGCGCCACCCGCATCGCCGCGCCGTTGGTCACGCCGTTGGCGCCCAGAGAATCAATGGACTGGCCGGACAAAATAGCCCTGAGCGCGGCCTTAGAACTGGGCCCCAGAATATTCTTGTTGAAGGCGTCGATGCGCTCGGCCCAGGCAATGATGTTGTCCGCGATACGCTCCGGCTCCACCGCGCCGTCCGCGGCGATCAACGCGTCCATCAAGGCGATGGCCTGCTGGGTGTCGTCGGTAAACTCTCCGGCGGCGAACTCGGAAGCGGCGAAATTCTCGGCCGGGCCCGGCAGAAAATCGTCTATCCAGCCAAAAAACGCCCGTACCTGCCGCTGCGGCCACAGCTCCGAAGGCATGCCCATGGCATCTCCCGCCGCCTGCCCGTACAGGGCCCCGAGAATGGACTGGTAGCCCTTGCTGATCATCGTCAAACTGCCTCTCCGCCAGGATGCCCATCGACCGCCAGAACCCGTTTACGATCCGCCACGCGTCAAGGAAACAAGGAGCCGCCCGCGAAACGCCCATGCCTCGCAGGCGCATTCCGCTTTCCCGGCTGTTTCGCCTTGCCCCGCCTTCGCGCAACGCGAGCGGAAACAGGAACCATGGACTTCGATTGGCATCGTATGATAAGTCCAATACAAATCCAATAGTACATAACCATACTATTGATCAGGAAAGCATGCCACAGCGCTCAGCCCACCCCATTGCCATCGGCATTGATTTAGACTGAAGCCCGCACGCACAGGAGCTTTCACACGATATGAGCGAGATTCTGGAATGCCTGTCCGCCAGCCTGCGACAGCCCGGCGCAACGCCGCGCTATCTGCTGATCGCCGACGCGCTGGAACAGGCCATCCGCCAGCACCAGTTGCCCGAAGGGGCGTTCCTGCCGACCGAGCGGCAGATGGCGGAAAAACTGGGACTGTCGCGCGTCACCATCAGCAAGGCGATGGCGGAACTGGAACGCAAGCGGCTGATCACCCGTCAGCAAGGCCAGGGCACTCGCATCGCCCAAGCCTTTCGCTATTCGCTCAACGACAGCGGAGGTTTCACCGAGCAGGTGCTGCGCAGCGGCGGCAGCGTGGCCAATCAGTGGCTGTTGCGGCGGCGGGAAAGCGCGCCGGCCGCCATCGCCAGCCTGCTGCGCCTGCCTGTCGGCGCGGACATCGCCAAGCTGCGCCGCCTGCGGCTGATGGACGGCACGCCGGCGGCGCTGGAAACCACCTATATCCCGCTGGCCTACCTGCCCGAACCGGAGCGTCTGGAACACTCGCTATACCAGTGGTGGGAACGCCATGGCGTCGAGATCGGCCGCAAGACCTTCCGTCTGGCCTCCTGTGCGGCGGATCAGGACAGCGCCGCCCTATTGCATGTGCAGGCCGGCACACCGCTGCTGCGCATCCGGCAGACAAGCTTGAACGCGGCGGAACAGGTATTGGAGTTCAGCGAAGTTTTGTGCCGCAGCGATCTCTATGAATTCGAGGCGCAGCTTTAAGAGAAGCCGATAAAAAAACCCGCCCAGCGCCAGGCTGTGCGGGTTGTTTTCGTCTCGTGGACGGTTTTGCCGTAGTGGTGCCCCGGGCCGGAATCGAACCGGCACGACCGAAGTCGAGGGATTTTAAGTCCCTTGTGTCTACCAATTTCACCACCGGGGCGGGCAAAGAGACGGCGATTCTATCCCAGAGCCGGGCCGCTGGCAAACAGGGATGGCGATCAAGGCCATGGCCCGCCGCCGCGGGTGACTGCGGGCTTGATCCCGATCCGGGATAAAGAGGAGAAACCACGCTGAGCTTGGCGATTGCGGGCGCGGGCCGAACAAAGCAAAAGCCCCGCAAGTCTTTGACTTACGGGGCTTTAACTGGAGGCGGGGGTCGGAATCGAACCGGCGTAGACGGATTTGCAATCCGCTGCATAACCACTTTGCTACCCCGCCGTTGCCGGCGAACCACCAGCCATGGCTGATGATTTTAATTTGGAGCGGGAAACGAGGCTCGAACTCGCGACCTCAACCTTGGCAAGGTTGCGCTCTACCAACTGAGCTATTCCCGCAGGGGTGATGCAACAACAAGCATGTGGGCGCTGGAGCGGGAAACGAGGCTCGAACTCGCGACCTCAACCTTGGCAAGGTTGCGCTCTACCAACTGAGCTATTCCCGCGTCGCACAATGCTATTGCAGAAGTTTTGGAGCGGGAAACGAGGCTCGAACTCGCGACCTCAACCTTGGCAAGGTTGCGCTCTACCAACTGAGCTATTCCCGCGTCGCATAACGCTATTGCAGAGGATTTGGAGCGGGAAACGAGGCTCGAACTCGCGACCTCAACCTTGGCAAGGTTGCGCTCTACCAACTGAGCTATTCCCGCATTCAAAACTGCTGCAATACTTCTGCTTTCTCTTCGCTGCTGCTTGAGCAGCGCTTGAGAGATGCGAATTATAAGGATTTATCAGTCACTGTCAACACTTCAAACATCAATTTTTTTCCCGGAAAACTCCTTGGCGGCCATCCTCAGGTAATAAACCATTGACCACAAAGTCAAAATCACCGCCACCACCATGAAGGCATTGCCCAAAATTAATGTCGAAACCCCCGGCAGCAGCGGGCCGGCATACAGCAACAGCAGAATCGCCACCATTTGCGCCGCGGTTTTCAACTTGCCGATATAGGCCACCGCCACGCTTTTGCGGGTGCCCATCTCCGCCATCCATTCCCGCAGCGCGGAGATGGCGATCTCCCGGCCGATGATGATCATCGCCATCCAGCCCTCGGTGCGCCCCATCTGCACCAGCAGGATCAAGGCCGCGGCGACGATCAGCTTGTCCGCCACCGGATCCAGGAAAGCGCCGAAGGCCGAGGTCTGACCCAACTTGCGCGCCAGATAGCCGTCCAGCCAATCGGTGATGGCCGCCAAGGCGAAGATGGCGGCGCCTACCTGGTTGCGGCTTTCCAGCAGCAGCACGGAATCCGGCAAAAAGAAGACCGCTACGCAGATGGGGATCAGGGCAACCCTGAGCCAGGTTAGGAATATCGGCAAATTGAAGGGCATCGGTGTCAGTAATCTTATTGTTTGCGGCTCGGTCAAAAACTGCGCGTCCGCCCCAAGCCACAACGGGACGCACGGCAATGGTTACAGTGTATAAACGATGGCGCGCCGGCAATCAATGCAGCGCGTTGTAAATCTTCTCCGCCAGGGTGCGGCTGATGCCGTCCACCTGGGCCAGGTCGTCCATGCTGGCGGCGGTCACGCCGCGCAGGCCGCCGAAGCGCATCAGCAGCTGTTGCCGGCGCTTGGCGCCCACGCCCGGAATCTCCTCCAGCGTGGACGCGGTGCGCGCCTTGGCGCGCCGCGCGCGGTGGCCGGTGATGGCGAAGCGGTGGGCTTCGTCCCGCACCGTCTGGATCAGATGCAGCGCAGGATGGTCCTGCCGCAGCTGCAGGCTCTTGTCCAGATAAGGCAGGATCAAGGTCTCCAGGCCCGGCTTGCGTTCCTCGCCCTTGGCGATGCCGACGATGGGCAGGTTCAGGCCGATTTCGGCGAACACTTCCAAAGCCACGCCCACCTGCCCCTTGCCGCCGTCGATGAACACCGCGTCCGGCAATTTGCCGTCGCCCGCCGCCAGCTTGCCGTAGCGACGTGACAACACTTCGCGCATCGCCGCGTAATCGTCGCCGGGCTTGGCGGTTTCGATATTGTAGCGCCGGTATTCGCCGGGCTGCATCGCGCCCTTGTCGTAGATCACACAGGACGCCACCGTGGCCTCCCCCATGGTGTGACTGATGTCGAAGCACTCGAAACGGCCGGCGCCCTCCAGTTCCAGCACCTCGTTGAGCTGGGCCAGCCGCTGGTTTTGGGTGGCCTTGCTGCTAGCCCGCTGCATGATGGCCAGCGCTGCGTTCTTCTCCGCCATTTCCAGCCACACCCGCCGCTCGCCGATGGGATTGCTGGCGATGGCCAGCTTGCGCTCGGCCTGCCGCTCCAGATGCTGGCGCAGGGTCTCGGAAATCTCGCCGTTGATGATGATGGCCGGCGGCAAGGGCGCCCCCAGATAATGCTGGGCCAGGAAGGCTTCCAGGCTGTCCGCCAGTTCCCCCTCCTCCCCGCTGACAGGGAAAAAGCTCTTGTCTCCCAGATGCCGGCCGCCGCGTATCATCACCAGATTGACGCAAAGCATGCCCTCCTGCTGCACCGCGGCCACCACGTCGCAATCCTGCTGGCTGGAGTTGCTGGACACGAACTGCTTCTCCTGCACCCGCGCCAGCGCCTGGATCTGGTCGCGCAGTTCCGCCGCCTGTTCGAACTCCATCGCCTCGGCCGCCGTCATCATGCGCTGGGTCAGGCCGTCGATCAGCTCGCTCTGACGGCCTTGCAGGAAGGCCACCGCGCTGGCCACGTCGCGCGCGTAATCGTCCTTGGAGATATGGTCGACGCAGGGGCCGGAACAACGCTTGATCTGATACAGCAGACAGGGACGGGAGCGATTGGCGAACACCGCGTCCTCGCAAGTGCGCAGCCGGAACACCTTTTGCAGGATCTGGATGCTCTCGCGCACCGCGTAGCCGTTGGGATAGGGGCCGAAATACTGGTGCGGCCGCTTGGGGTCGCCGCGGTAATAGGCCATTTGCGGGAAGGCGTGACCGCTCAGCATCAGATAGGGATAGGACTTGTCGTCGCGGAACAGGATGTTGTAACGCGGCGTCAGCGCCTTGATCAGGTTGTTTTCCAGAATCAGCGCTTCCGCCTCGGAACGCGTGACCGTGGTCTCGATGCTGGCGATCTGGCGCACCATCAGCTGGATGCGCGGCGACTGGTCGTTTTTCTGAAAGTAGGAACTGACCCGCCGTTTCAGGTCTATCGCTTTGCCGACATAAAGCACGCTGCCCGACGCGTCGAGCATTCGATACACGCCGGGCAGATTGGGCAGGGAAGCCAGTACCGCCTTGTAGTCAAAAACCGGTTTCGTCACTTATTTTCCGCACCAGGTTTGCACATTGGCCTGCGCCTGGGTAATCAGCTCGTTGCGCTGGGCGTCGGTGGCCAGCGCATTGGAACCCGGCATGCGGATGCGGCTATTGGTCTGCACCGAGGCCAGCTGATTGCGCGCGTTCTGGCAATTCTGCTCGCGGATCTTGGCGTTGGCCTCCACGATCTTGGCGTTTTCCGCCGCGATCTTGGCGTTTTCCCCGCCGGCGTCCTTGCCCGACGCTTTCTTGCTTTCCTTGGCCGGAGCCGATGCCGGCGCCGGCGCGCGCGTATTCATGCGGCGGGCGTTGACGCTGGCCGGCGGCTGGTCCGAATACACGGTTTTTCCGGCCTCGTCCTTCCATACATAGACTTCCGCGCTGGCGGCGGAGGAGCCCAGCAAAGCCAGCAAAAAGGTCCATACTAAGGTTGACTTCATCATCGACTCCCTGACCCGAATGCGCTGCAGATACTCAAATTGTAAGGCCTGCGCGGCCTGCGAGCAAAAAGGTAACAGGGTTGCGGGCGGAAAGCCCCTTTTTTTGCAATAGCGACAATGCCTCGGTATAATGCCGCTTTGCCGCAAAGGAAACGCCAAGATGCGTATCATCGAGAAAGCCTATACTTTCGACGACGTTCTCCTCGTCCCGGCCCATTCTGAAGTTCTGCCGCGCGACGTAGTTCTCTCCACCAAGCTTACCCGCAACATCACCCTGAACCTGCCCCTGGTGTCCGCCGCCATGGACACGGTGACCGAAGCCCGTCTCGCCATCGCCATGGCTCAAGAAGGCGGCATCGGCATCGTGCACAAAAACATGGACCCCGCGAAACAGGCCAGCGAAGTATCCAAGGTGAAACGCCATGAAAGCGGCGTGGTCAAGGATCCCATCACCATCGCCCCGGACATGCTGGTGCGCGATCTGGTGCTGCTGACCCGCCATCACAAGATTTCCGGTCTGCCGGTGATCGAAGACGGCAAAGTGGTCGGCATCGTCACCAACCGCGACCTGCGCTTCGAGACCCGTCTGGACCAGAGCGTCGGCTCCATCATGACCCCGCGCGAGCGCCTGATCACCGTCAAGGAAGGCGCCAGCATCGACGAAGCCCGCGAGCTGATGCACACCCACCGCCTGGAGCGCGTGCTGGTGATCAACGACGCCTGGGAGTTGAAGGGTCTGATCACCGTCAAAGACATCATCAAGACCAGCGAACACCCCAACGCCAATAAGGACAACCAGGGCCGTCTGCGCGTAGGCGCCGCGGTCGGCACCGGCGGCGACACCGAAGAGCGCGTGATCGCGCTGGTGAAGGCCGGCGTGGACGTGATCGTGGTCGACACCGCCCACGGCCACAGCCAGGGCGTGATCGAGCGCGTGCGCTGGGTCAAGAAGAATTTCCCGGAAGTGGACGTAATCGGCGGCAACATCGCCACCGCTGCCGCCGCAATGGCGCTGGTTGACGCCGGCGCCGACGGCGTCAAGGTCGGCATCGGCCCCGGCTCCATCTGCACCACCCGCATCGTAGCCGGCGTGGGTGTGCCGCAGCTGACCGCCATCCACAATGTGTCCGAAGCGCTGAAGGGCACCGGCGTGCCGATGATCGCCGACGGCGGCATCCGTTTCTCCGGCGACATTTCCAAGGCGCTGGCCGCCGGCGGCAATTGCGTGATGCTGGGCGGCATGTTCGCCGGCACCGAGGAAGCCCCGGGCGAAGTCGAGCTGTTCCAGGGCCGCTCCTACAAGTCCTACCGCGGCATGGGCAGCCTGGGCGCGATGAGCCAGGGCTCGTCCGACCGCTACTTCCAGGACAACGAAGGCAATGTGGAAAAACTGGTGCCGGAAGGCATCGAAGGCCGCGTGCCGTACAAGGGCTCCATCGGCCAGGTGATCCACCAGTTGGTGGGCGGCCTGCGTTCTTCGATGGGCTACCTCGGTTGCGCCACCATCGCCGACATGCACGCCAAAGCGGAGTTCGTGGAAATCACTTCCGCCGGCATTCAGGAATCCCACGTCCACGACGTGCAGATCACCAAGGAAGCGCCGAACTACCACGTATCCCGTTAAGACCCGACGTCGTCAGGCATCCTTTACGGCAAAACCCGCGCCAAACGGCGCGGGTTTTTTCATGGCTGAACCACCAGCGCGCTCAGAACGTGTTTACAATCTCGCGAGCTAAGGCGAGACAAGGCGAAAACGAGCGAAAAAGCGGAATGTACTCGTGGTACATGAGCATTTTGAGCTCGGTTTCAACGCCGTATTGCCGACGCGCAGCAGATCGTAAACAGGTTCTCAGACCAGCGACAACATCAGCCGAGTGCGCAAGGCGGTGGGCGGATTGTCGTAAGGCGAATTCAAATACTCTTCCACGCACGGCACCTCGCCGAGCGCGCGCCCGCTGCCGGGCAGCCAGTGCCGGTACAGCCAGGACCAGGCCGTGGACAGTTCCGCGTACGGTCCCAGATGCGTCACGCAAGCGTACTCTCCAGCGGGAATCTCCCCCCATTCAAACCCATCCGGCAGCGTCCGGTCCTGCCAGGAGTCCGGCACCGTCACGCAGGCGATGGAGCGCAGCTTGGCCTCCTCCGTCTGTTCCGTATCATCCAGATACATCCCGAATGTGCGACCTGGCGCGTCGCCGGCCGCGCAAGCCGGGCTGATGGCCTGTAAAGCGCCGAAGGCTTGGCCGATCTCCATATAACTGCCGATATGGCGGCGCATCAGCACCTTCAGCCCCTTATCCTGCTTGAGCAATGTCACTTCATGCATAACGGTCTCCCAGTCTTGCCTAGAAATGAACGCTCTGCGCTGGCGATAGCGGCCCGGACTCTCGCCGTAAGCCCTGGCGAAGGCCCGGACGAAGGCCGCGGTGCCGCCGTAGCCGGCGCGCGTCGCCACCCTAGACAAAGGCAGCGAGCCGCCGTCCAACTGCCCGGCCGCGCGATGCAGCAACAGCCGCTGCCGGGTCTCTCCCACCGTTTCGGCCATCAGGCCGCGATACACGCGGTGAAAGTGAAAGGGCGACAAGCAGGCCTCCTCCGCCAATCTTTCCAGCGGCACCGGCCCATCCAGATGGCGCCACAGGTAGTCCAGCACCCGCAGCATCCGCCACAAATACGGCGAATCCGGGCCGCCGTTGCGATAGAGCGTTCTCATGAAGTGAGCTTATCCCGCATCGATTGATTCGTTTTGCTGAGTTGGCTGTTGCAGCAGCAACCATTGCATGCGCTGGCACAGCTCCACCACGTAGTCCCACACCACGCGGTAGCGCAGCGTGCGGCGGATGTCGCTGCGGCCGCTGATCCAGTAAGAGCGGATGATGCGCAGTTCCGGCAACAACTGGCGCAGCCGCGCGTCGTCGTAGGTCAGATAATACGGCAATACCGCGATGCCGCCGTCGGCCAGCGCCGCCTGCTGCTGGCCCACCACGCTGGTGCAGCGCAGAGGGATCAAGGGGTTGCGGCACAGGCCGCGATGGAACATCAGTTCGCGCGAGAACAGCAGATCGTCGACATAGCCGACGATGGGATGCCCGGCCAGGTCCTCGCGCTCGCGGATGGGCGCATGCGCGTCCAGATAGGCCGGCGTCGCGTACAGGCCCAGGCAGTAATCGGTCAGCTTGCGCGTCACCACCATATTGGCCTGCGGCCGCTCCAGCGCGATGGCGATGTCCACCTCGCGGTTGGTGATGCTGACAAAGCGCGGCACCGACACCAGATCGATCTCCAGCGCCGGGTAACGCTCCGTCAGCCGCGGCAGGTGCCGCGCCAGAAACAGCGAGCCCAAGCCCTCCGGCGCGCCCAGCCGCACCAGGCCGGCCACCTCCACATGGCCCACCCGCGCCTCGTCCTGCATCCGCGACGCGGTGTTTTCCAATTGCTCGGCCAAGGGCAGCAACTGCCGGCCGGCCGCGGTCAGTTGATAACCGTCCGGCTGCTGCACGAACAGCGGCTGGCCCAGCTGCCGCTCCAACTGTTCGATATGCCGGGCCACCGTCGCATGCGTGGTGCGCAGCTGCCGGGCCGCCGCCAGCAGCTTGCCGCTGCGCTGCAAGGCCAGAAAATAACGGATGTCGTTCCAGTCGAACATCAAGCCCTCCCCGTGTTTATGGTGCGCTTGCACACAAATATGACAGGCTTCAATTGCGCGGCTGTTAGAAAACTAACAGCTGTTGTTCCACTCTGGCTATTCCCAGGCCGGCCCGGCTTGATCTTATATGGTGGCGATACAGACGTCATAGGAAAGCGCGGCATGCAGGCATTGGCGGACACATTCGACTACATCATCGTCGGCGCGGGCAGCGCCGGCTGCCTGCTGGCCAACCGCCTGTCGGCCAATCCGCGACACCGCGTGCTGTTGCTGGAAGCCGGCGGCGAGGACAACTATCCGTGGATACACATCCCGGTCGGCTATCTCTACTGCATTGGCAATCCGCGCACCGACTGGTGCCTGCGCACCGCGCCCGAGGCAGGCCTGGGCGGACGCAGCCTCAACTACCCGCGCGGCAAGGTGCTGGGCGGCTGCTCCTCGATCAACGGCATGATCTATATGCGCGGCCAGGCCGCGGACTACGACGGCTGGGCGGCGCAGGGCTGCTCCGGCTGGAGCTGGGACGAGGTGCTGCCGGACTTCCTGCGCATGGAGGACCACTTCGACAGCGCCCGCGCCCAGCACGGCCACGGCGGCGAATGGCGGGTGGAACGGCAGCGGCTGTCCTGGGCGATCCTGGACGCCTTCCGCGACGCCGCGGAGCAGAGCGGCATCGCCCCAGTGGACGATTTCAACGGCGGCGACAACGCTGGCTGCGGCTATTTCGAAGTCAATCAGCGCGGCGGCCTGCGCTGGAACACCGCCAAGGCTTTTTTGCGCCCGGTGCGCCAGCGCCCCAACCTCACCGTGCTGACCCATGCCGAGGCGGAAACCCTGCTGCTGGAGGACGGCCGCGCCACCGGTATTGCATTCCTGCAACAGCGGCAACGCTGGCAGGCGCGCTGCCGCGGCGAAATCATCCTGGCCGCCGGCGCCGTCGGCTCCCCGCTTTTGTTGCAGCGCAGCGGCATCGGCCCCGCCGCGCTGCTGCAAGAGCACGGCGTCGCCGTGCGTCACGCGCTGCCCGGCGTCGGCGCCAATCTGCAAGACCATCTACAACTGCGCATGGTATTCAAGGTCAGCGACGCGCGCACGTTGAACCAACTGGCCAATAGCTGGAGCGGCAAGCTGGCCATGGGCTGGGAATACCTGTGGCGGCGCAGCGGCCCGCTGGCGATGGCGCCCAGCCAGCTAGGCGCGTTTGCCGCATCCGGCCCGGAACAGACGCGCGCCAATCTGGAATACCATGTGCAGCCGCTATCGCTGGAACGCTTCGGCGAGCCGCTGCACCCCTTCCCCGCCTTCACCGCCTCGGTGTGCGACCTGCGTCCGCTCAGCCGCGGCCGGGTCGCCATTGGCGGCGCCGGCCTGGACGCCGCGCCGCTGATCCAACCCAACTACCTCAGCCACCCGCGGGACCGCGCCGTCGCGGTGGCCGCGCTGCGGCTGACCCGGCGCATCGTCGCCGCGCCGGCGCTAGCGCGCTACCGGCCGGAAGAATACCTGCCCGGCCTCGCCGCCCAGAGCGATGCGGAGCTGGCCGCCGCCGCCGGCCGCATCGGCACCACCATCTTTCATCCGGTCGGCACCTGCAAAATGGGACAGGATACCGAGGCGGTGGTCGATGCCAGACTGCGCGTTCACGGACTATCCGGACTAAGAGTGGCGGACGCCTCCATCATGCCCGCCATCACCTCGGGCAACACCAACTCGCCCACGCTGATGATCGCGGAAAAAGCCGCCCGCATGATTTTGCAAGACCGCGCCGCGCAGGACTGAGCGCCGCGCGACATCGGAATCCATCCAAACAGAGGAAGCCCACTTCCCGCCCCACAACTTGTCGCAAAGCCACACCAAGAGGAGACAGCACCATGAGCAGCACCCTGACGCCCGCCGCCACGGCGGGACACGCGATCAGCGGCTCCGAGCGCAAAGTGATCTTCGCCTCGTCGCTGGGCACCGTTTTCGAGTGGTACGATTTTTTCCTGTACGGCGCGCTGGCGGCGGTGATCAGCAAGCAGTTCTTCGCCGGCGTCAATGAAACCACCGCCTTCATCTTCGCCTTGATGACCTTCGCCGCCGGCTTCCTGGTACGCCCCTTCGGCGCGCTGCTGTTCGGCCGGCTGGGCGATATGATAGGCCGCAAATACACCTTCCTCGCCACCATCCTGATCATGGGCGTGTCCACCTTCCTGGTGGGCCTGCTGCCCGGCTACGCCAGCATAGGCATCGCCGCGCCCATCCTGCTGGTGGTGCTGCGCATGCTGCAGGGCCTGGCGATAGGCGGCGAATACGGCGGCGCGGCCATCTACGTGGCCGAACACGCGCCGGATCACAAACGCGGCGCCTACACCAGCTGGATCCAGGTCACCGCCACCGCCGGCCTGCTGCTGTCCCTGCTGGTGATCCTGGCCTGCCGCAAACTCACCGGCCCGGCTTTCGACGACTGGGGCTGGCGCCTGCCCTTCCTGCTGTCGCTGGCGCTGCTGGCCATCTCCACCTGGATCCGGCTGTCCATGCACGAATCGCCGGCCTTCCTGAAAATGAAGGCCGAGGGCAAGCATTCCAAAGCACCGCTGACCGAATCCTTCACCAATTGGAAGAACCTGCGCATCGTGCTCACCGCGCTGTTCGGCATCAACGGCGGCCAGGCGGTCACCTTCTATTGCGCGCAGTTCTACTCGCTGTTCTTCCTCACCCAGATCCTCAAGGTCGATTCACAGATCGCCACCCAGCTGCTGGTGATGTCGCTGCTGATCGCCGCGCCGCTATTCCTGTACTTCGGCTATCTGTCCGACCGCATCGGCCGCAAGCCGGTGATGCTGACCGGCCTGCTGCTGGCGGCCTTGCTGACCTTTCCCGCCTTCAAATGGCTGACCGCCTATGCCAGCCCGGACATTGCCAACGCCGCGCGCCAGGCGCCGGTGGTGGTGGTGGCGGACCCGGCCAGCTGCCGCTTCCAGTTCGATCCGGTGGGCAAGGCCAAGCTCAGCAGCAGCTGCGACCAGGCCAAGGCCCTGCTGGCCAAGAACGGCGTGCCCTATCAGCGCCAGGCGGCGCCCGCCGGCGGCGAAACCCAGATCAAGGTGGGCGAACAGACGCTGACCGGCTTCGACAAGGCCGCGTTGCTGGCCGCACTGAAGCAGGCCGGCTATCCGGACAAGGCCGACCCGGACAAGATCAACTACCCGATGGTGGTGGCCGTGCTGGTGCTGCTCAGCCTGATCGCCGCCATGGTCTACGGCCCGCTGGCCGCCACCATGGTGGAATTGTTCCCCACCCGCATCCGCTACACCTCGATGTCGCTGCCCTACCACATCGGCAACGGCTGGATAGGCGGCCTGTTCCCCACCGTGGCCTTCTCGCTGGTGGTCTACACCGGCGACATCCTCTACGGCCTGTGGTATCCGGTCATCGTCTACAGCGTCAGCTTCATCGTCTGCCTGTTGGGCTTGAAGGAGACTCATAAGGCCGACATCCATCAATAAGACTCGCTAACAAAACCCCTGACCCTGCGTTGCGCCTCCTTGTCGTACTATTTGTACTGCCTGTGTCGGCGCGCCTTGGCTCAGGTACGCTGCGCGGTTTTGTTAGCGACTCTAAGCGCCCTTCCCATCCGCACGGCGAACCTCCCGGTTCGCCGTGTTTCTGGGTAGACTGGGGCTTTCATCCCACCGCTCGCGCCGCCATGCCGATTCAACGCCTCAGCCAGTCCGAAACCCTGACCCTCAACCGCCACCGCCATCATCTGCGTCGTTGGGGCCCGCGCGACGCGCCGCTCTTGGTGCTGCTGCACGGCTGGATGGACAGTTCGGCCACCTTCCAATTCCTGGTGGATGCGCTGCCGGACAGCTGGCAAGTGGCGGCGCCGGACTGGCGCGGCTTTGGCGACAGCGACTGGAACGACGGCAGCTACTACTTCCCCGACTACCTGGCCGATCTCGACGCGCTGCTGGACGCGCTGTCGCCGCAACAGCCGGTCAAGCTGCTGGGCCACAGCATGGGCGCTATGATTGCCGGCATCTACGCCGGCATCCGCCCCGAACGCATAGAAAAGCTGGTGCTGGCCGAAGGCTTCGGCCTGGCCGCCACCAAGCCGGCGGAAGCGCCGGGCCGCTATGCGCGCTGGCTGCGCGAAACCCGCGCCGCGCCGGAGTTCGGCGATTTGCAGTCGCTGGACGCCGTGGCCGCCAAACTACTGGAGCGCAACCCCAGGCTGACGCCGGAGCGCGCCCAATGGCTGGCGCGCGAACTGACCCGCCAGCGCGACAACGGCCTCTACTACCGCGCCGATCCGCGCCACAAAATGGTCAACCCGGTGCTGTACCGACTGGAAGAAGCGATGGCTTGCTGGCAGCGCATCAGCGCGCCGGTGCTGTGGGCGCTGGGCGGCGACACCGACGACCACCCGCTGGCCAAGAGCGTGGCCGCCAGCATGACGCAGCGGCGCGCCTGTTTCGCCCAACTCCAGGAAACCGTGATTGCCGACGCCGGCCACATGCTGCAATGGGAGCAGCCGGAAGCGCTAGCGGCGGCGATCCACGCGTTTTTCAGTCAGCCCCAATAAGAGCCGCTAAGAACCTGTTTACGCTCCGCTGCGCGTCGGCAATACGGCGTTGAAACCCGCTTCGAAATGCTCATGTACCACGAGTACATTCCGCTTTCTCAGCCGTTTTCGCCTTGTCTCGCCTTAGCTCGCGAGATCGTAAACACGTTCTAAGAAAACCTCGCAGAGAACCTGAGCCAAGGCGCGCCGACGCAGGCAGTACAAGTGGTACGACAAAGAGGCGCAACGCAGGATCAGGAGTTTGGTTAGCGGATCAAAAAAAAGCGCGGCCAAGCCGCGCTTTTCATCTGCCTTCCACAAACTCAAACACCTAGATAACGCCGCTCCAGGTGCGCCTTGAAATGCGCCGGATTCAGCGTCTCGCCGGTGGCGCGCCGCACCAGTTCGTCCGTGCTCCAGCGGCTGCCCTGGCTCCAGATATGGGTGTTCAGCCAATTGAAGATGGGCTCCAGATTGCCGGCCGCCACCTGCGCGTCCAGCTCCGGCTCGGCGCGGCGCAGGCTGGCGAAATACTGCGCCGCGTACATCGCGCCCAGCGTGTAGCTGGGGAAATAGCCGAAGCCGCCGTCGGTCCAGTGGATGTCCTGCATGCAGCCGTTGGTGTAATTACCGCGGGTGTCCACGCCCAGATAGGCCATCATCTTCTCGTCCCACAGCGCCGGGATGTCCTCGGCCTCGATCTCGCCGTCCATCAGCGCGCGCTCGATTTCGAAACGCAGGATCACATGCGCCGGATAGCACAACTCGTCGGCGTCCACGCGGATGTAACCCGGCTGCACCCGGCTATACAGGCCTTGCAGATTTTCCAGTGTAAACGCCGGCTGCTCGCCGAAATGGCTGCGGATCAGCGGCGCGATCAACTGCAGGAAGGCCGGGCTGCGGCCCAGCTGCATCTCGAAGGACAGACTCTGGCTCTCATGAATGCCCATGGAGCGCGCGCGGCCCAGCGGCTGTTCCAGCCAGTCCTTGGGCAGGTTCTGCTCGTAACGGGCGTGGCCGGTTTCGTGAACAATGCCCATCAGGCTCTGGACGAAGTCATCGTCGCGGTAGCGGGTGGTGATGCGCACGTCTTCCGGCACCCCGCCGCAGAAGGGATGGCTGCTGACATCCAGCCGGCCGCCGTCGAAGTCGAAGCGCAGCAGCTTCATCGCCTCCACGCCCAAGGCGCGCTGCTGCGCCACCGCGAACGGCCCCACCGGCTCGATCACCGTTTCCGACGCCTGCTTGGCGCGCGCGCGTTCGATCAGGCCCGGCAGCCAGGACTTCACCTCGGTGAAAATGCGCTCGATCTCCGCGCTCTTCATCCCCGGCTCGTACTTGTCCATCAACGCGTCGTAACGGCTGCCGCCGCTGGCCTCCGCCAGCAAGCGGCCCTCCTCGCGCGACAGTTTGACCACCTCGCGCAGGTTTTCCAGAAAGCCCTTCCAGTCATTGGCCGGGCGCTGGCTGCGCCAGGCGTGCTCGCAGCGCGCGCCGGCCAGGGTTTTGGCCTCCACCAGCTCCGCCGGCAGCAGATTGGCCTGCGCCCATTCGCGGCGCATCTCGCGCAGATTGGCGCGTTGCAGCTCGTCCAGGTTTTCCTGTTCCGCCGCGTCCAGCTGCTCCTTCAGCTGCGGCGCGGTGATGATGCCGTGAGTCAGCACCCCCAGCTCCGCCAGCGCGGCGGCGCGGGCGTCGTTGCCCTTGCTCGGCATCATCGCCGCCTGGTCCCAGCCGGCGATGGCGCCGAGGTGGTTAAAGCGGTGCAGGCGGGCGAAAGTGTGGGTTAAAGCCTGGTAGGCGGATGTGTGCGTCATCTTGTCTCCTCTCTATAAAGAACCGATTTACGATCTGCTGCGCGTCGGCGATACGGTGTTGAGAACCGCTGTAGAATGCTCATGTAGCGCTACTCCTTCCGCTTTCTCAGCCGCAACGCCTGGTCTCGCCCCAGCTCGCGAGATCGTAAACACGCTCCACTTGTCAAAGCATGATGCCATCAGACTATTTGATCTGACAACTTCCGCCCCAAAATCCGCCAAAGCCGCGTATTGACAAGGATTTTGATTTTGTACATTATCAATATTCTATGACTCGCATGAGGTAAAATCATGCCATCCATCGCCGCCCAACTCTTTCTCGCCTACCAGGACCGCGACTGGGAGCGCGCGCGCCGCCTGCTGCGCGACGACGCCGTGATGCTGTGGCACTGCAGCGGCGAGTGCTTCCGCGGCGCGGACGCCATCGTCCACGTCAACCGCGTTTATCCGGAGGGCTGGAGCATACGCCTGCTGCAGGACAATCTACTGGCCGACGGCCGCTGGCACGTGGTGGCGCAGGTGGACCACGGCGAGGCGCGCTTCTTCGCCAATTCCCTGTTCACGCTGGAACACGGGCTGATCAGCCAGATCGAGGAATACTGGGCCAGCGCCGAAGCGCCGCCGGCCTGGCGCGCGGGCTTGCCGGGCCGGGCCAGGCTGGAAGCCGCGCAGCCGGCTTGAGGCCGCGGGAACGGAAGCGTTGGGGGATGAAATAGCGGGCCCGTCGGTTCGCCTCAAGCCGCCGGCTGGCCGGCGTTGCGCGCCTGGGCTTGCGGGAATTGGTGCCAGTAATAGAAGTACTCGCGCACCAGCAGCAAAAAGGTGTTTTTCAGCTCCGCCTCGCGCAGATGCAATAACACCGCGTCCACCA
Source organism: Chromobacterium sp. Panama (assembly GCF_003052555.1). Lineage (NCBI taxonomy): Bacteria > Pseudomonadati > Pseudomonadota > Betaproteobacteria > Neisseriales > Chromobacteriaceae > Chromobacterium > Chromobacterium sp. Panama. The sequence goes on along the minus strand of NZ_QARX01000001.1, from coordinate 1,000,921 downwards.
TCATGCGGAAGCTGTCGCCCTGGATGGGCTGGCCGTCCAATAGATAGAGCAGGGATTTGAGCAGGCGCTCGCGCAGATGGATGTCCGGCTCGGACATGCCGTCCTCGAACAGCTTGCCCAGGTAGAGGCCCAGCGACGGCGGGAAGCGGGAGAAGCCGTCGCGCTCCATCCGCGTCAGCAGCCCTTCCCAATCCGTCTCCAGCCACACCCGCACATTGCGCACCGAAAAACCGCTGCGCGCGGTGATCTCCACCACTTTCTTGGTATCGCCCAGCCAGAAGTAATAGAACTCGCGGGTACAGGTCAGCGCCAGCACCTGCTCGTCCGGCGAGCAGGCCTGCAGCAGGCGTTCACAAGGACCGCGGAAGCCTTCCGCGTTGCGCTCGACGCCGTCCAGCCAGGGCAGCAGCAGTTCCAGAATGCGACGCCTCTCGTCGATCACCTGAGCCGGCGCGCCCTGACGCGCCAACAATCGCATATAAGCTTCCAGCGCCGCCTTCAAATCGCTCATGCCCTTTCCCCAGCCCTCCCGGATGCCGCGACTGCCCCGAATGCGAAAGCGAGCCGTTCTTGGCGGCCCGTCCTGAGCGTGCGTTCGCGCCCACCGTCACGCGTCATGCGCACAGCGGGCGAACTGCTCTTATTTTCGGACAGAAATGTTGCAGACTCCAGACGGGATTCGCGGCGACGCGGTCATTTTCCCAAGCGTGGAGGCCATCCTCGCCTTGTCTCGCCCTAGTTCGCGGGACCTTGAGCAGCCGCCAAGACCGGCGTCAGGCTCAGGCGCAAATCCGCGCCCACCATGCGCGCGTCGCGTATGCTCAGCCGCTGCTTGTCGGCCAGGTCTTCCAGCGGCGGCCAGGCGAACAGGCCGCGCGCGGCGTCGCCGGCCAGCGACGGCGCCAGGTAGAGCACGATCTCGTCCACCAGCCCGGCGCGCAACAGCGCGCCGTTGAGGCCGGCGCCGGCTTCCACCATCAGCATATTGACGCCGCGTTGCGCCAAGGCCGCCAGCAAAGCCGGCAGATCGGCATGGCCGTCGGCCAGCCCCGGCAGGGTCAGAAGCTCCGCGCCAGCGCGGTAGGGCTCCAAACGCGCGGCCAGGTGATCGCAGGTGGCCAGCAAGGTGGCGCCGTCCTGATAGATGCGCTGTTCCGGCCGCGTGCGCAGATCGCTGTCCAGCACCACCCGCAGCGGCTGGCGCTCGCAGGGGACTTCGCGCACCGTCAGTTGCGGATCGTCGGCCAGCACGGTGCCGCTGCCGGTGAGCACCGCGCAGTGTTCGGCGCGCAGGCGATGCACATCCCGCCGCGCCTCCGGGCCGGTGATCCATTGGCTGCGGCCGTTGAGCAAGGCGGTCTTGCCGTCCAGCGTGGCGGCGGCCTTGAGCGTGACCCAGGGGCGGCCGCGCTCGACGCGCGACAGAAAACCGCGATGCACTTGCCGCGCCTCGGCTTCCATCAGCCCGGCGTCGGCGGCGATGCCGGCGGCGCGCAGCATGGCCAGGCCGCGGCCGGCCACTTCATGGTAGGGGTCCACCATCGCCGCGGCCACCCGGGCCACGCCCTCGTCGATCAGACGCCGCGCGCACGGCGGGGTGCGGCCGTGGTGGCTGCACGGCTCCAGCGTGACATAGGCGGTGGCGCCGCGCGGGGACAGGCCGCGCGCCAGACAGTCCTTGATCGCCTGGATTTCCGCGTGATCGCCGCCCACTTCCAGGGTGGCGCCCTCGCCGATCACCGCGCCGTCGCGCACCAGCACGCAGCCCACGCCCGGATTGGGCGCGGCGCGGCGGGTGGCCGCGGCGGCCAGCCGCAACGCGCGCTGCATGTGACGATGGTCATCGGCGGAATAATTCATGATTCATTGCTTCCATTCTTGAGCCAGCAGGCTGTACTGCCTGGCGTCGCAATAGCGGCCCTGCAACAACAAGTACTCGCGCAGCACGCCTTCGTAGCGGAAGCCCAGCCGCTCCGCCACCGCGCAACTGCGATGATTGTCCGCCGCCGCGTCTATCGCCACCCGGTGCAGACCCAAGGGGCCGAAGGCTTCGGCCAGCAACAGGCGCAGCGCCGCCTGCATCACGCCCTGCCCCACCTGGCGGCGGTCCAGCCAATAGCCGACGAAGGCGTGGCGGTTCAAATCGTCGATGGCGTGCAGATCGCAAACGCCGGCCAGCGCGCCGTCGCGCAATACCAGCCAAGTATAGGCCTTGCCGATCTGACGGCCGACGGCGGCGGATTCCAGAAAAGCGCGGGAGTCCGCCTCGGAGCGGGTCAGGGGCTCCCACGGCATCCACGGCCGCAGCGCATCGCGGTTGGCGTTGATCAGCGCGAACAGCGCCGGCGCGTCGGACAACTCCGGCGCGCGCAGCGAAACATTGGAAGGCAGGGGTTCTACCATGGAGGGCACCCGCGATGACGGAAGAATAGAGCAGTCTACTCCAGCCGCCCGCCGGTCGGTCAATGCGAAGACTTCTGGATTTCCTTGATGGCGTCGGAAAACTCGGACACATCCTGAAAGCTGCGGTACACCGAGGCGAAACGCACATAAGCCACTTTGTCCAGGCGCGCCAGTTCGTTCATCACCATTTCGCCGATCTCGCGGCTGGAGACTTCGCGCTCGCCCAATTGCAGCAGCTTGTGACAGATGCGGTCTATCGCTTCGTCCACCAAGGCGGTGGGCACCGGGCGCTTGTGCAGCGCGCGCAGGAAGCTGGTGCGCACTTTCTCGATGTCGAATTCCGAACGGTGGCCGGCGGTTTTCACCACCTGCGGCATGCGCACGTCGGCGGTTTCAAAGGTCGTGAAACGCTTCTCGCACACCGGGCAGCGCCGCCGCCGCCGGATGCTGCTGCCGTCCTCACTGACGCGGGAGTCGATTACCTGAGTATCGGCATTGCCGCAGAACGCGCATTTCATGACTTAATCCTAAGGGTTCCAATGTAGGGATGTTATCAGCAATGCGCAGTCAAGTTAATGCCGCTATCGCCCGCCCATGAAAAAGACGCCCCTGGGGGCGTCTTTCAGCGGCCGAGACCAGCTTGGCTTATTTGGAGTACACCGGGAAACGATGGCACAGCGCGGTGGCTTGCTCGGCCACGCGGGCGATCAGCGCGTCGTCGTTCGGGTTGTCCAGCACGTCCGCCACCAGATTGGCCACCTGGATGGCTTCGGCTTCCTTGAAGCCGCGGGTGGTGATGGCCGGGGAGCCTATGCGGATGCCGGAGGTCACGAACGGGGTTTCCGGGTCGTTCGGAATCGCGTTCTTGTTCACGGTGATGTGGGCGCGGCCCAGCAGCGCGTCGGCCGCCTTGCCGGTCAGGCCCTTGGCGCGCAGGTCCACCAGGAACACATGGCTCTCGGTGCGGCCGGATACGATGCGCACGCCGCGCTCGCCCAGGGTCTTGGCCATGATGGCGGCGTTCTTCAGCACTTGTTCCTGATACACCTTGAACTCGGGCAGCAGCGCTTCCTTGAAGGCCACGGCCTTGGCGGCGATCACGTGCTCCAGCGGGCCGCCTTGCAGGGTCGGGAACACATTGCTGTTGATGCTCTTCTCGAACTCGGCCTTGGCCAGGATGATGCCGCCGCGCGGACCGCGCAGGGTCTTGTGGGTGGTCGAGGTCACGAAGTCGGCGAACGGCACCGGGTTCGGGTAAACGCCGGCGGCGATCAGACCGGCGTAATGCGCCATGTCCACCATGAAGTAAGCGCCGCATTTCTTGGCGATCTGACCCATGCGCTCGAAGTCGAAACGCAGCGCATAAGCGGAAGCGCCGCCGATGATCAGCTTGGGCTTGGTTTCCATCGCTACGCGCTCCATGTCGTCGTAGTCGATTTCTTCCTTGTCGTTCAGACCGTAGGCGACGATGTTGAACATCTTGCCGGACAGGTTGGCCGGGGAGCCGTGGGTCAGGTGGCCGCCGTGGCCCAGGTTCATGCCCATCACGGTGTCGCCCGGCTTCAGGATGGAGAAGTACACCGCCTGGTTGGCCTGGCTGCCGGAGTGCGGCTGCACGTTGGCGTATTCCGCGCCGAACAGCTGCTTGACGCGGTCGATGGCGAGCTGTTCCACCACGTCCACGTGTTCGCAACCGCCGTAGAAGCGCTTGCCCGGGTAGCCTTCGGCGTACTTATTGGTCAGTTGGGAGCCCTGGGCTTCCATCACCGCGGGGCTGGTGTAGTTTTCCGAGGCGATCAACTCGATGTGATCTTCCTGGCGTTGACACTCGGCCGCAATGGCGGCGGCGAGTTCGGGGTCGAATTTGGCAATCGTCTGGTCAGCAGCGAACATCTTTGACTCATCCATCAAAGGGTTAACGATGCGGGCATTCTACACGAAATGCCGGAGCGAAATCCTTAACGTGAAGCAATTGCGAGAGGCAACGACAAGCCCCTGCGCGCCACTTCCATCGCCCCCACACCCCACCAGTAAGGAGACAAAGCCACAGCGATTTGCAGCCCAGCATTGGATAAAGCAACAATGCCAAGCGCCCATGGATCGCTTTGCAAGGGCTACGACCTTGCTTGCATCTCACTCTTGTGGCAAGCGCCCTCTTCCAATGGTTCGTCTCAGTGGAGAAAGATGAATGTTTTGGCTGGAGCAAAACCAAGCCATGCCCACGGAGTGGTTCGCAGGTGCGCCCACGCCGGATCAGCGCTCCGCGTGGGTGGGGAATATCTACCGTGTCCCCTTAGCCCATCATGCCGATGGCTTCTTCGAAGTCGTGCCATTTGTTTTTAGCGCCTACCGCTACCTAATGTATTTTGCCAGCCTGGCGGGAGAAGTGCCTGGAGACGATGAGCAGGAGGTACGTGACTTTATCCGGACTTGGGCGCATGACTTTGAACCCGATATGCGCACAAGCCGGTTGGTAAAGTTCATGCGAGCCGACGCTATCAGCCGCGACCATATCTACGAGCCGGCCTCATGGCGCCTGGACAACCCCCGCCAAATTTTCAGTTTTGGGCAACATTTACTTGAAATTGTTGTCTACCATAGTCGGCTTGTATCTGAAACAAGGCAGTACTTTTACAAGCCGGCTCCGGGGCTTGGCAGGTTCTATGATAGAGTTTGTCACTGTAATCACCTGCTCATACAAGAACTGGGTTTTAGCGCCATCCACAACGCGGGGCTTGAGGATACGGGGTATATCGGCTATGAAAAACAGCGTTAAATCACCCAATGCCAAGAAGCGGGTCTATGTGTCCCAGAGCACCGCCCACAGCTTGGCTAAGCTAAGCCATGATCTCGGTGAGGCTTGTTCCAAAGGAACTGTAGTCAAGGTGGAATCCAACCCACCATCATCGAAGAAACCGCCAACGCGCAAACTGCGCGTGGTTTGAAAAAAGCGCCGGACACCCGGCGCTTTGTCTTTCATTCCCTCACTCTCGGCTATCCACCAGAATCAGCTCGGCGTCTTCGCTGGCGACGATGCGCAACAGCGCTTCATCCTTAATCGCCGCGCCGTCGCGGGCTTGCAGCGCCACGCCGTTGACTTCCGCCCGGCCGCGGGCCAGCACCAGATAGCCGCGGCGCTCCGCGCCCAGCGGATAGTCCGCGCTTTCGCCGGCTTTAAGGGTGGCGCCCAGCACGCGGGCGTCGGCGCGGATGGGCAAGGCCTGATCGTCGCCGTCCATGCCGCTGGCCAGCGCGACGAAGGCGCCGGAGCGGTCCGCCTTGGGAAAGGGCTTGCTACCCCAGGACGGGTCCCCGCCGCGTCGCTCCGGCATGATCCAGATCTGGAAGATGCGGGTGTCGACGGCTTCCAGATTGTATTCGGAATGCACGATGCCGCGGCCGGCGCTCATCACTTGCACGTCGCCGGCCTCGGTGCGGCCCTGGTTGCCCAGATTGTCGCGGTGGCTGATCGCGCCTTCGCGGACATAGGTGACAATTTCCATGTCCGCGTGCGGATGCGGCGGGAAGCCGGCGCCCGGCGCGATGACGTCGTCGTTCCAGACCCGCAGCGCGCCCCAGTGCATGCGCGCCGGGTCGTGGTATTCGGCAAAGGAGAAATGGTGCTTGGCGTCCAGCCAGCCATGATGGGCGCCGCCCAAGGCGGCGAAGGGACGATGCTCGATCATATGGTCCTCCGATATTGTGGCGAGGCGCCGCCTGCGCGGCGACGCGTCCGATGCAGCCACTATACGCAGCGGGCCAGGGGCTGATAAGCCGAGGGATCGAATAGCATTCTTTCCATTTTTGATGCAATCAATGCGATATAGCGCTTTTTAAACGCTAAAATTGGAATCCATCCACTCAGCCCCTGCTCTAGCCATGAAACGACTGCCCGATCTGGAAGCCTGGGCGATTTTCGCCAAGGTGGCGGAATGCGGCTCCTTCGCGCGCGCCGCCGCGGAACTGACGCTGTCCCAGGCCACGGTGTCCAAGGCGATTTCCCGCCTGGAAGCCCGGATGAAAACCATGCTGTTGCACCGCAGCTCGCGGCGGCTGTCCTTGACCGAGGCCGGCCACGCCGCGCTGGAGCGGGCCAGCCGCATCCTGGCGGAAGGCGAGGCGGTGGAGGCCGACATCGCCGAGCAATCCTCCAGCTTGCGCGGGCTGGTGCGGGTGACTGCGCCGATGTCCTTCGGGCTGTCTCATCTGGCGCCGCTGCTGCCGGAGTTCATGGCGCGGCATCCGGAAGTGGAGCTGGATTTCCATTTCAGCGACGAGCAGGTGGACCTGGTGGCCAAGCGCCTGGACCTGGCGCTGCGCATCGCCTCGCTGGCCGATTCCAGCCTGCTGGCGCGTCGCCTGTGCTCAGTGCGCATTCTGTTGGTGGGCTCGCCGGCGTATTTCGCACGCCACGGCCGGCCCAGCCATCCCCGCGAGCTGTCCGCGCATCGCGCGCTGTTGTACAGCAACGCGCCCGGCGGCGAGTTCTGGCGCTTCCGCCACGCGGAGCAAGGCGAATTCGCGCTGGAAATGCCTACGTCGCTGCGGGTCAACAACGCCGAGGCGCTGACGCCGGCGCTGCGCGCCGGCCTGGGCCTGGCCTTGCAGCCGGAGTTTCTGGCCTGGCGGGACTTGCAGGCCGGCGAGCTGGAAACCGTGATGATGGATTGGCAGGTGGACCCGATCGCGCTCTACATCCTGACGCCGCCGGGCCGCAGCCGACCGGCGCGGGTGCAGGCCTTGATCGACTACCTGGCGGCGCGGCTGGCCGTCGCGCCGTGGGCGGATTGCCGTTAGCGGCTAACGATAAGCGCAATGACAAAGCCCCGCTCGAGGCGGGGCGTGATCACCGGACAAGGCGGGACAAGGCTTACAAATCGTCGGCGGTGAAGAACAGCGGCACGCCGTCCTTGCTGTCCGGATGCAGCTCGGCCAGCACATGCACTTCGCGCACATGGCATTCCGCCATCAGTTCGCGGAAGCTTTCCTCGATCAGCGGCACAGTGTCCAGCGCCGCCAGCGGCCAGACGAAGGCTTCCCAGTTGCGCTCGTCGCCTTCGGCGGACAGGGTGATGTGCAGTTCGCCGTTGTCGTGGGCGGACAGGATGGCCACCGGCTCCTTGTTCAGTTCGCGCAGTCTGCGGATCTGGCTGCTGGCGAACACCTGCATCGCCACCTCGAAGCGAGCGTAGTTGCCGGCCACCATCGCCTGCATCGCCGGCATCGGCGGGCGGGCGATGGGGAAGAGCGTCACGCCGTCGGCCTTCAATTGCTCGCCCAGGAATTTCATCAGCGGCATGCCCCAAGCGCCCACCGCGCCGCCCAGGCGCAGCGGCGGCTCCGCGCCTTCCGGCTGGATCGCGACGCCCAGCAGGTAGCGCAGGAACACGCCCTCTTCCTTCACCGTGACCGGCGCCGGCTGTTGCGGCAGCAGCGCGCGCGCATGGGCCGGATCGCGGTTCAGCTTATAGAGCTGGGCGGAGTCCAGCCCCACCACGCTGTCCGGATGCAATAACGCGCCGCCCAGAGCGACGTCGGCGTCGGCGGCGAACACGCCGTGCTCGCGCAGCAATTGATTCAGGCCGGCCGCGTCGGCGATCTCGCCCGGCAGCGTGGTCTGGTTCTTGCTGCCGGCCACCAGCACCAGCGGCATGGCGAAGACGATGGCGCGGCCGCCGCCGGTGTTTTCCACCGCGTCGCGCAGCGCGTCCCACACTAGTTGATAGCATTGCTGAGACGGCACCATGGCCAGCGCCACCGAGATGGACAGCAGTTCGCCGCGCGCCAGCATCTCGGCCATCGCGTCGCGCACCGCGGAGAACCACATTTCCCGATCGGACTCGGTCTTGGCGTTCAACGCCGACTGGGCGTTGTGAATCAGCATATTGGTCAGCGCCACTTGCGGGTGGTACTGGCGAGGATCGGGAAGGGTGTGGCGTACGGCGTCCATGAAGGGGAATCCTGCGGCAATCGGAAAACCGCTATTTTGGCACAGCTGCGACAGCCATGGTGCGCCGCGACAGCGGCGGCCTCGGCCGCGATGTACCAGATGCGCGACAGAAAATTATAATTTCACACATTTGCGAAAAACAACATGTTGACACTCGATACCGCAATCTGGATAATTCGTTCTCGTTGAGATGCAGCAATTGCTTCTTGATAGTTTCTCCTCTATTTCTCCTTTGTAGACTTGGCGCGGACCTAACGGTACCGCGCATTTTTTTTGCCTTTTTCCGGCGACGCCCCATGCTAAGCAAACGCTAAGCTTCTGTTAAATCAATAGAATTATTAAAATCCGTGTAACTAGGGAACTTGCCTGCCGGCGCCGATCAGCGTCTCCGTTTTCTTCTTCACCCCCATCTCGCCCCTGCCCCGCCCCAGCCGAATCTTAGTCTCAAACAATGCCATTTAGATTTAAACAGACCAAGCATATGATTAATGGCATTAGAACGGATTTCGTTTGTGAAAATTTAGGAAAACAAGCGGGAAGGAACTGTTGGATTCGAAAACAAATGAACAAGACTAAGACGCCGCCGAAAACCGGGAGGCTGGGGAGAGACGGGGCCGCGCCAGTGGAAAGCGGCGGCGGACGAATGAGGAGCAGATGGTTGCTGCGCCCCAAAAAACAATGGGCCGCGCGGCAAAAAACCGCACGGCCCGAATCCTATCCGGAAACCGGTTAAGGAAATATGACAAATATCAACGGCGTTCGACTTGCGTCACGTCGCGCACCGCGCCGGTGTCGGCGCTGGTGGTCATCGCCGCGTAGGCGCGCAAGGCCGGGCTGACCACGCGGTCGCGGCCCAGCGGTTTCCAGGCGTCGCGGCCCTTGGCTTCCATCGCCGCGCGCCGCGCCGCCAGCGTTTCATCGCTGACCGCCAGACGGATGGAGCGGCCGGGGATGTCGATCTCGATGCGGTCGCCCTCTTCCACCAGGCCGATGGCGCCGCCCTCGGCCGCTTCCGGCGACACATGGCCGATGGACAGACCGGAAGTGCCGCCGGAGAAGCGGCCGTCGGTCAGCAAGGCGCAGTCCTTGCCCAGGCCCTTGGATTTCAGATAGCTGGTGGGATAGAGCATTTCCTGCATGCCGGGACCGCCCTTGGGGCCTTCGTAGCGGATCACCACCACGTCGCCGGCCACGATGCGGTCGGCCAGGATGGCCTCCACCGCCGCGTCCTGGCTTTCGAAGATGCGGGCTCGGCCGTTGAATTTGAGGATGGAGTCGTCAACGCCGGCGGTTTTGACGATGCAGCCGCGCTCGGCGATATTACCGGACAGCACGGCCAGGCCGCCGTCCTGGGAATAAGCGTGCTCGCGGTCGCGGATGCAGCCCTCGGCGCGGTCGTCGTCCACCGTCGGGTAACGCATGGACTGCGAGAAGGCGATGGTGGTGGGCACGCCGCCCGGCGCCGCGCGGTAGAAGCGCCGCGCTTCGCTGTCTTCGCCGTGGCGGCAGATGTCCCAGGCTTCCAGCGCTTCGCCCAGCGTGGCGCTGTGCACGGTGGGCACTTCGCGGCGGATCAGGCCGGCGCGGTCCAGCTCGGCCAGGATGGCCACCACGCCGCCGGCGCGGTGCACGTCTTCCATATGGTATTTCTGGGTGGCCGGCGCCACCTTGGCCAAACACGGCACCGAGCGCGAAATGCGGTCGATGTCCGCCATCTTGAAGTCCACGCCGGCTTCCTGCGCCGCCGCCAGCAGGTGCAGCACGGTATTGGTGGAGCCGCCCATGGCCACGTCCAGGCTCATCGCGTTCTCGAACGCGGCCTTGGAGGCGATGGCTCGCGGCAGCAAGCTGGCGTCGTCCTGTTCGTAATGGCGCTTGGTGATATCCACGATCAGGCGGCCGGCGCGCAGGAACAATTCCTTGCGGTCCGCGTGCGTGGCCACCAGGCTGCCGTTGCCGGGCAGGGACAGACCCAAGGCCTCGGTCAGGCAGTTCATGGAGTTGGCGGTGAACATGCCGGAGCAGGAGCCGCAGGTGGGACAGGCGGAGCGCTCCACGCGCTCGACGTCCTCGTTGGACACCGCGCTGTTGGCGGCTTCCACCATCGCGTCCACCAGGTCCAGCTTGCGGATGTCGTTGCCCCATTGCACCTTGCCCGCTTCCATCGGGCCGCCGGAGACGAACACCACCGGGATGTTCAGACGCATCGCGGCCATCAACATGCCGGGGGTGATTTTGTCGCAGTTGGAGATGCACACCAGCGCGTCCGCGCAGTGGGCGTTGACCATGTATTCCACGCTGTCCGCGATCAGGTCCCGGCTGGGCAGGCTATAGAGCATGCCGCCGTGGCCCATGGCGATGCCGTCGTCGATGGCGATGGTGTTGAATTCCTTGGCCACGCCGCCGGCGCGTTCGATTTCCCGCGCCACCAGTTGACCCATATTGTGCAGGTGCACGTGCCCGGGCACGAACTGGGTGAAGCTGTTGGCGATGGCGATGATGGGTTTGCCGAAGTCGTCGTCCTTCATGCCGGTGGCGCGCCATAGGGCGCGGGCACCCGCCATATTGCGGCCGGCGGTGGAAGTGCGGGAGCGGTATTGGGGCATTGCTGATTCCTTAATTTCTACATGAGGGGAAAGGCGCTCCGGGCCTGGCCTGCTTTAAGGCCGGGCCGCCTGGCTCCGGGTGCCGGGGAGCTCAAGGCAAAAATGCGTCGGGCGGCGGGTGGGCCGCGCGACGCGTGGGAACGCTTTCCCATATAATCCGTCCACATTCTTTTACCGCAAACGCACACGGCTGACAAATGATCATTCATCCGCAGTTCGACCCCGTGGCCATCCAGCTGGGCCCGTTGGCCATTCATTGGTACGGCCTGATGTACTTGCTGGGCTTCGCCAGCTTCCTGATCCTGGGCAACTACCGCATCAAGCGCGGCCACGCTTTCCTCACCTCCAAGCTGCTGGACGATCTGCTGATGTACGGCGCCGTCGGCGTGGTGCTGGGCGGCCGCCTGGGCGAGGTGCTGTTCTACCAGCCCGGCTATTATTTTAGTCATCCGCTGGAGATTCTGATGGTGTGGAAAGGCGGCATGTCCTTCCACGGCGGTTTCATCGGCGTGCTGATCGGCGTGGCGCTGTTTGCGCGCAAGCACGGCCGCAGCTTCTGGGAAGTCACCGACTTCATCGCGCCGCTGGTGCCGCTGGGCCTGGCCGCCGGCCGCATCGGCAACTTCATCAACGGCGAGCTGTGGGGCCGGGTGGCCGATCCCCAACTGCCGTGGGCGATGCTGTTTCCGCAGGCCAAGATGGACGATCTGATCCAGGCGCAGCAATCGTCCGACCTGATGGTGACCCTGCTGAAATACGGCGGCCTGCCGCGCCACCCGTCGCAGCTGTACGAGTTCGCGCTGGAAGGCCTGGCGCTGTTCGCGCTGCTGTGGTGCTTCAGCGCCAAGACCCGCGCGCGCGGCCAGGTGTCTGCGCTGTTCCTGATGGGCTACGGCCTGGCGCGCTTCGGCAGCGAATACTTCCGCACTCCGGACGCCGGCATCTTCGGCCAGTCCGACGTGATCAGCATGGGCCAGTGGCTGAGCCTGCCGATGATCGTGATCGGCCTGGCGCTGTTCTACCTGTTCGGCAAGCGCAAGGCGGCCTAAGCCGGGCTAGGCTAGAATGCTTGCTATACGCGGCGGTTTTTAGTCCGCCGCTTCAAGGCCAGTCTTAATGACTGGCCTTTTTGAATCGCCGGCCCGCCGGCGCCAGCCCTTGCGGCTTTTCGTCCGCAATAGAGGAAAACACTGCCATGACCGCCATCAAACTGACGCTGGCCGGCGCGCTGCTGGCCGCCGCCGCCCTGGCCCACGCCGCCCCGACCGTGCTCAAGGTCTCCGCCATCCCGGACGAGTCCCCCACCGAGCTGCAGCGCAAGTTCGCGCCGCTGGGCCAATACCTGGAAAAAGAGCTGGGCATCCCGGTGCAGTTCGTGCCGGTGTCGGACTACGCCGGCGTGGTCACCGCGCTGACCTCGGACAAGCTGGACATGGCCTGGCTGGGCGGCTTCACCTATGTGCAGGCCAGCCAGCGCGGCAAGGTGGTGCCGCTGGTGCAGCGCGAGGAGGACAGCAAGTTCACCTCCACCTTCATCACCAGCGGCCCGGCCAAGAGCCTGAAGGAGCTCAAGGGCGACAGCTTCGCCTTCGGTTCCGCCTCCTCCACCTCCGGCCACCTGATGCCGCGCTATTTCATGCAGAAGGACGGCCTCAAGCCGGAAAGCTTCTTCAAGAACGTCGCCTATTCCGGCGCTCACGACGCCACCGTGGCCTGGGTGGCCGCCGGCAAGGTGGAGGCCGGCGTGTTGAACAGCTCGGTGTGGCAGAAGCTGGTGGAAAGCAAGAAGGTGGATACCGCCAAGGTGCGCGTGATCGCCACCACCCCGGCCTACTACGACTACAACTGGACGGTGCGCGGCAGCATGGACAAGGGCTTGCAGGACAAGATCCGCCAGGCCTTCCTCAAGCTGGACGCCAAGAACCCGGATCAGAAAGCCGTGCTGGATCTGCAACGCGCCAGCCGCTTCATCCCCACCAAGCCGGACAACTATAAGGGCATAGAAGCCGCCGCCGCGGCCGCCGGGCTGCTGAAATGAGCCTGGAGCTGCGCGGCGTCGGCCTGAGCCTGGACGGCGCCGTCATCCTGCGCGGCATCGATCTGCAACTTGCCGCCGGCGAACAGGCGGCCCTGATCGGCCCGTCCGGCGCCGGCAAAAGCACCCTGCTCTTGCTGGCCAACACCGGCCTGCGCCCGGACTGCGGCGCGGTCCGGCTGCTGGACGCCGATCCCTGGCGCTTGCCGCGCCGCGCCTTGCGCGCGCTGCGCGCGCGCATAGGCAGCGTCTACCAGACGCCGCCGCTGCCGCCGCGCCAGCGCGTGATCCACGCGGTGGCCGCCGGCCGGCTGGGCCAGGGCGGCGAACTGGCGGCCTTGCGCCGCCTGCTGTGGCCGGACGACGCCGCCGGCGTCGCCGCCGAGCTGGAACGGCTGGGTCTGGCCGACAAACTATGGCAGCGCTGCGATCAGCTGTCCGGCGGACAGCGTCAGCGCGTCGGCATCGCCCGCGCGCTGTACCAGCGGCCAGACCTGATGCTGGCCGACGAGCCGGTGTCGGCGCTGGACCCCAGGCTGGCCGACGACAGCATACGCCTATTGTGCGAGGACGCCCGCGCCCGCCGCGCCACCCTGTTGGCCAGCCTGCACTCGGTACAGCTGGCGCTGGCGCACTTCCCGCGCATCATCGGCCTGCGCGACGGCGCCGTCGTCTTCGATCTGCCGCGCGAGCAAGTCCATACCCAGCTGCTGGCCGAGCTCTACGCCGGCGAGATGCCCGAGACCGCGGTGGAGCCGGCCGCGCCCGCCGCGCTCAGAGGCTTGCAATGCTGAGACCCGCGCCGCGCGACCCGGCCGCCCGCGCGCGGCTGGGCTGGCTGCTGCTGACCCTGGCCTTGCTGCTGCCGACGCTGCCACTGACCCAGTTCACGCTGAGCACTCTGTTCAACGGCGACACCTGGCTCAGCCTGGCGCGTTTCGCCGCCGGCTTTCTGCCGCCGGCCCACGACGGCGACTTTCTGAAAGAAGTGGCCAAGGAAACCGCCACCACGCTGGCGGTGGCCAGCGCCGGCCTGTGCCTGGCCATGCTGCTGGGCGCGCCGCTGGCCTTCGCCACCAGCCGCGCGCTGGACGATCACCAGCTCACCGCGATCCGGCCGCGCCGCACCGTCCTGGCCGCGCAAAGCCTGCTGCGCGGGCTGATGGTGTGGCTGCGCGGCGTGCCGGACATTGTCTGGGCGCTGCTCTTCGTCCGCGCCGCCGGCCTGGGCAGCCTGCCGGCGGTGCTGGCCTTGGGCCTGGCCTACGGCGGCATGCTGGGCAAGGTTTACGCGGAGATCCTGGAATCCCAGCCGCGCGCGCCGGCCCAAGCGCTGGCGGCGGCCGGGGCCAGCCGCTGGCAACGGCTGTGCTGGGCGCTGTGGCCTCAGGCCCTGCCGGAATTGATCAGCTACAGCGTTTACCGCTGGGAATGCGCGATCCGCGCATCGGCGGTGATGGGCTTCGTCGGCGCCGGCGGCATCGGCCAATTGCTGGACAGCAGCCTGAAAATGCTCAACGGCGGCGAGGTCGGCGCCCTGCTCCTGGTCTTCCTGCTGCTGGTGGGCTTGAGCGAAGGCGTCAGCCGCTGGTCGCGGCGCGCGCTGGAGCGCGACGGCGGCGGACGCCGCCTATTGCTGGCCGGCGGCGCGCTGACCGCGTTCAGCCTGTGCTGGCTGTGGCCGGATTGGCGCGCCAACGGCTTTGATTGGCGCGGCCTGCCGCGCTTCGCCATGGAATTCCTGCCGCCGGACCTCTCCGCCCCAAACTTGCGGCCATTGGGACAAGGCGTGGTGGAAACCTTGGCGATGTCGGCGCTGGGCACGGTGCTGGCCGCCTTGCTGGCCATGCCGCTGGCGCTGCCCGCCGCCGGCCGGCTGGGCGCAGCCGCCAAGCGCGCGACGCGGCTGTTGCTGAATATGCTGCGCGGCATTCCGGATCTGCTGTGGGCGGCGCTGGCGGTATTGGCGTTAGGCCTGGGGCCGGCCGCCGGGGTGCTGGCGCTGGCAATGCACACCGCCGGCGTGCTAGGCCGTCTGTTCGCGGAAACGCTGGAAAACGCGCCGCCGCAAGCGGAACAGGCGCTGCTCAACGCCGGCGCGGGCCGCATCGCCGCCTTCTGCTACGGGCCGCTGCCCATGGTCGCCAGCCAATGGCTGGCCTATACGCTGTACCGCTGGGAAAACAATATCCGCATCGCCACCGTGCTCGGCATCGTCGGCGCCGGCGGCCTGGGCCAGCAGCTGTATCTGGCGCTGTCGCTGTTCCAACAACAAGCCGCCGCGGCCGTCATCCTGGCGATGGTGGCGCTGTCCTGGGGCGTGGAACAGTTGAGCCGCGCGCTGCGCCGGCGCATGGGCTGAAACGAGGACGGGGCGGCAAGCCTAAGCCTGCCGCCCCGTCGTCTAGCGCCTTCATCCCACGTCTATCGAGCTTCCCTGCACGCGGCCAGGCCACAGAGAAACATCGCCAGCGCGGCGAAAGCCAGCCCCTTGGCCAAGACGAACGGCCACGCCGCCGAACCGGCGTCCGCCAACGCCATGCCCAGCAAAGCCACCGCGCAAGCGGCCGCGGCCATGCACAAGGAGCCGAGATACCATCCTTTCTTGCTCATCACGTTTCTCCTCTTCCCACACATCGAATCTTCTTATTGTTCCAGCCTGCCTCGCCAGGCGACGTCCACGAACGTCGCCCGTTCAGATTGCCAGCCATGGCCGGCTGCCGCAATAGGGCATCTCCCCCAAGCCCGCCAAGGGGCGGACGGCGGCGTCTCAGCCCTCCTGCTCCCCCGGCGCGGCGGGCAGCGTTTTTTGCTTCAAGTACAACAAGGCTTCGCGGATACGGTCGCGGAAAGCGGCTTTCTCTTCCAGCCACTGTAACGGCCGACCAACGGCGATGTCGACGAAGAAGGGCACCGGCAGCCATTGACCGCGCCCCATCGCCCGGCCCAGGCCGTGCAGATAGACCGGCACCACCGGCACCTCGGGGAAATCCCGGCTCAGATACCAGATGCCGGACTTGATCTCGGACAGCACCTCGGGCTCGCCGCGCGAGCCTTCCGGAAACAGGATCAGGATGCGGCCCTGGCGCAGCGCCTCGCGGCAGCCCTCCAGCGGGTCCAGACCCTTGGCCACGCCCCCGCGCACCACCGGAATGATGCCCACCACCTGGGTGGCGAACCAGGCGAACAGGCGGTTCTTCAGGAAGTAGTCCGCCGCCGCCGCCGGCTGCACCTCGGGGATGCGGCCCAGCGGAAACAGGCTGTACAGCGCCAGGATGTCCAGGTGGCTGTTGTGGTTGGCCACCACGATGGCCGGGCCGCGCAAGGGCAGCCGCTCCTGGTGGCGCACCGTCACCCCCAACCACAGACGCACCACCGGCCGGGCCAGCAGCAGTACGAACAGAATGCGCAGCAATCGGCTCATCATCGGCTCAGAAGTACAAGTAATGGACATAGTGGAAGAACAGCGGCGCGGTATAGGTCAGCGAATCCAGCCGGTCCAGCACCCCGCCGTGGCCGGGCAGCAGGCGGCCGGAGTCCTTGACCCCGATGTCGCGCTTCACCGCGGAAATCACGATGTCGCCGATAAAGCCCATCACCCCGATCAGCAGGCCGGCCAGCGCCGCGTGTAGCGGCGAGAACGGCGTCAGCAGCGGCCCCAGCAACCAGCCCAGCAGGCAGGTGGTCAGCGCGCCGCCGAGGAAACCCTCCAGCGTCTTGTTGGGCGACACCTTGGGCGCCACCTTGCGCCGGCCGAAGGCCTTGCCCCACAGGTATTGCGCCACGTCGTTGAGCTGGGTCAGCGCCACCAGGTAGAACAGCAGCATCGCGCCCTGGGCCGGTTCGCCGATATGGGTCAGCTGGGGCAGGGTCAGCACCGCGGCCATATGGCTCAGGCAGAACACGCAAATCATCAAGCCCCATTGCAGCGAGGCGGCGGCCTTGAGAAAGCCCTGGGTCTCGCCGATCAGCACCATACGCATCGGCAGGAACAGGAAGATGTAGACCGGGATGAAAATGATGAACATGCCGTACCAGTGAACGCCCAGCCAGTAATACTGCAGCGGGATGCTCAGATAGGCCCAGAACAGCACCACGTGATCGGCGGTGCGGGTGGCGCACAGCGTCAGGTATTCCTTCAGCGCCAGGAAGCTGATCAGCGCGAACACCACCAGCGCCAGCGGCACATTGCCCAGCAAGGTCAGCGAGAAGCAGGCGACGATCCACCACCAGGTGCGGATGCGCAGCTTCAATTCCAGCCAGTTCTTCTGCGGCGAGCGGCTCTCCAGCACGCGGATGGCGACGCTGGCGATCACCAGCAGCGCGAATACGGCGCCCAGCGCCCAGATCAATGCTTGCGGCAACAGCGGTTTAAACATCTTCGCCCTCTTTCAAAATGGCCCGCGCCCGGTTGACGCAGGTCAGCGCCATCAAGGCGGCGCTCAATCCAAACACCCAGCCGCCCCAGACCGCCGCCTGCGGCCACAGGCCCAGCAGCAGCGCGAAGGCGCCGTAAACAAAGGCGCGGTCGCTCTTGCCCATCGGCCCGTCGTAGCGCCGGCTCGCGCCAAGGCTAGGGCCCAGCACGCCGACGAACTCGGTCAGCAGCGCCAACGACACCGCCAGCACCGCCCAGGCAGGCTGGGCCAGCAGCAGGGCGAAGGGCAGATAGAGCGCCGCGTCGGACACCACGTCGCCCACCTCGTTGAGAATGCCGCCCAGCCGCGACTTCTGGCCGTGCTCGCGCGCCAGCATGCCGTCGATGGCGTTCAAGGCCATGCGCAGGAACAGGAAGACGGGCAGCAGCAGCCAGGGCAAGGCCTGATCCGGCCGGCAGGCCAGCCAGCCGCCGTAGGCGATAGAGGCCAGCATGGCGCCGAGCGTGACGTGGTTGGCGGTGACGCCAAGGGAAACCAGGCCGCGCAGCAAGGGGCGCAGCAGGTCCTGAAAACGGGATTTGAGTTGATAGATGCTGGGCATTTCGGCTTCGGCTCGTCTGCTTCGTCCCGACGCGCTTTCGCGCCAGTCATCACAGTCGTCAAGAAAAGTTGCAAATCCGTCGACGCGTCCGCCAATGGGGAACGCACGGAAAACGCGATTATGCCGATTGCAGAAAAGCGCGGCAAAGGAAATTGTTTGGCAATCCTACCTCGAACAAAAATACCGGCCCGCCGCCGCCACGGCCTCAATGCGGACAAGGCATTGTTCCAATGAGAAAAATCACACAATCAAAACAAATTAATATATAAGACTAATTTTTAATAATTTCCAAGAATTTGCAAGATGCCTTAGCATCAGCTCATCGCATGTCATGGGTTTATCCATGGCAGGAAATTTCTCAGAATCACGATGCGCCGGCATCTTCTGAAACCGCGCCGCCAACAGGCGCGATCGAAACCCGCGGCGCGTCTTCAGACTAGGGGCATCATCATGAAACACGCCATCGCATTGGCCATCGCCTTGAGCGCCACCGCCACCGCCGCCTGGGCCGACCGTCTGGACGACATCAAGAAAGCCGGCGTGCTGCGCGTCGCCGCCTTCGACAGCAACCCGCCCTTCGGCTTCCTCGACGCCAAGACCCGTCAGATTTCCGGCCTGGACGTGGACGTGGCCCAACACATCGCCAAGAAACTGGGCGTAAAACTCAGCCTGATCCCCACCAATCCGGCCAACCGCGTGCCGCTCTTGGTGTCCGGCAAGGCCGATCTGGTGGCCGCCAACTTCACCGTCACCGACGAGCGCAAAAAGCAAGTGGCGTTCAGCCTGCCCTACTTCGCCTCCGGCCAGCAGTTCATCGCCCGCAAGGGGTCGCTGCAAAAGCCGGAACAACTGGCCGGCCTGCGCGTGGGCGTGGACAAGGGCACCACCCAGGAAGTGAATCTGCGCGACAAATACCCGAAAACCACCGTGGTGGCTTACGACGACACCCCGCTGGCCTTCACCGCGCTGCGCAACGGCAACGTCCAGGCCATCAGCCAGGACGGCTCCAAGCTGGCCGCCTTGCTGGCCAATGCGCCGGACAAGGCCAAGTTCGAACTGGCGCCGTTCACCCTGACCCGCGAATACCAGGCCATCGGCCTGCCCAAGGGCGAGGCGCGTCTGCTGAAAGCGGTGAACGACAGCCTGCTGGAACTGGAAAAATCCGGCCAGGCCGCCAAGATCTACAATCAGTGGTTCGGCCCGGCCACCAAGGCGCCGCTGCCTAGGGACTTCAAGATCGGCGAAGCCAGCTAAGACCCGCTAACAAAACCCCTGATCCTGCGTTGCGCCTCCTTGTCGTACCACTTGTACTGCCTGCGTCGGCGCGCCTTGGCTCAGGTTCTCTGCGAGGTTTTGTTAGCGGCTCTAAGAACCTATTTACGATCTGCTGCGCGTCGGCGATACGGCGTTGAAAATGCTTTCAGAATGCTCATGTACCACCTGGGCATTCCGCTTCTTCAACCGTTTTCACGTGCTCTCGCCTTAGCTCGCGAGATCGTAAACACGTTCCAAGACCCGCGTTTTCCCATCCGTATCCCCAGCCGCCGGGCACGCCCGGCGGTTTCGCCATTTCAGACGCCGCCGGCGCTGAAAGGCGGAGCGCAATCGCAATACAGGACAGCAAGCAATGAATCCCCCCTCCTGGCTCGGCCACCACTGGCTGGAGCCCCACTACCTGGGCTGGCTGCTCAAGGGCGCGCTGCTCACCGGCTGGCTGGCCCTGCTGGTCTGCGCCGCCGCCACCGCGCTCGGCATGCTGCTGACCGCGGCGCTGGAGTCGCGCTGGCGCGCGCTCGGCCGCGGCGTCGGCCTCTGGGTCAGCTTGCACCGCAACACTCCCCTGATGGTGCAATTGCTGCTGTGGTATTTCGGCGTGGCCGGCCTGCTGCCTGAAGCCGCCATGCTGTGGCTGAACACCCCGCGCAGCCTGCCCTTGCCGGGCGGTCTGACCTTGCCGTGGCCGTCCTTCGAATTCCTGGCCGCGCTGGTGGGCCTGACCCTGTACAGCGCCAGCTTCATCTGCGGCGAACTGCAAGCCGGGCTGCGCGGCGTCGCCGCCGGCCAGCACCAGGCCGCGCGCGCGCTGGGCATGAACGGCTGGCAGGAATTCCGCTGGGTGGTGCTGCCGCAGGCCTGGGCGCTGGCGCGCCGGCCCTTGGTCGGCCAATACACCGCGGTGGTGAAGAACACCTCCTTGGCGATGGCCATAGGCGTGACCGAGCTGTCCTACACCTCGCGTCAGGTGGAAACCGAAACCCTGCTCGCCTTCCAGGCCTTCGCCGTCGCCACCGCCGCCTATCTGCTGCTGGTGTTGCTGACCCAGGCGCTGAGCCAGCGCGGCGAGCCGGCATGGAGGGCGCCGCGATGATGCCGCCGGTGATTCAGGACAATCTCGATTATCTGCTGTGGGGCAATCTGGCCAACGGCGAGCCCGGCGGCCTGCTGCTGACCCTGGCCATCAGCGCCGCCGCCGGCGTGCTGGCCAGCCTGC
The DNA here is from genome assembly GCF_003052555.1 of Chromobacterium sp. Panama. NCBI lineage: Bacteria > Pseudomonadati > Pseudomonadota > Betaproteobacteria > Neisseriales > Chromobacteriaceae > Chromobacterium > Chromobacterium sp. Panama. The sequence continues at coordinate 980,456 of NZ_QARX01000001.1, read as the reverse complement.
TGGGCCTGGCCGGCGGCATCGCCCTGGTGATGGGCGGGCCCGGCCCGCGCCGCGCGCTGGGCGCGCTGGTGGCGCTGCTGCGCGCCATCCCGGTGCTGATGCTGATCTTCTGGTGCTATTTCCTGCTGCCCATCCTGTTTGGCGTGGACATCCCCGGCGTGCTCACCGTGGTGCTGGCGCTGGCGCTGATCAACGCCGCCTATCTAAGCCAGTCGGTGCAGGCCGGCATCGCCGCCATCGGCCCCGGCCAATGGGCGGCCGGACTGTCTCTGGGGCTGGACCGCTGGCAGACGCTGCGCCTGATCGTGCTGCCGCAGGCGCTGCGCATGATGCTGCCCTCCTTCGTCAATCAGTGGATCACCCTGATCAAGGACAGCTCGCTGGCCTATGTGGTGGGCGTGGCCGAATTCACCTTCGTCGCCACCCAGGTCAACAACCGCGAGCAGGTCTACCCGCTGGAGATTTTCGCCTTCATCGCGCTGGCTTATTTCCTGGTCTGCGGCGGCCTGCAGTTGCTGGGCCGCTGGAGCGACAAGCGCTGGAGCCTGCCGGCCCGGGCCTGAGCCCGGGGAAAACCGCCCCGGCGCTGGAGCCGACCTCATCGAGCAGAACAGCGTAGGAGCCGGAGTCCTGTAGCGCGGGGCTCCGGCTTTTGGATTTGAACTGGATGCGCTCCGGCGGGAAACGCGGCGAGCAAGCGCTTGATCCGCGTCAAGCCGCCTCTCAACAGCCCGTGCGTCCGCCGGGCCGCCGGGCGTAGCCTATTTCGGTCTCGGACAATCAGGATCATCATCATGCACTTGCCGCTACGCTTCGCCATCGTTTCCGCCTTCGCCGCCCTGCACCTCAGCCCGCCCGCGCACGCCATGCCGGCCGCGCCGGACTATGTAGACGACAGCCAATACCTGTCCGCCGCGCGCCAGCGGGTGTTGCCGCCGGACATCCCCTGGCAGGGCGACAGCCAGCGCTTCGCCGCCAAGGCGGACGACGCCTGGGCCACTCCGCTGGAAGCCAGCGGCTTCAAGCACACGCCGGCCTATCCGGAAACCATCGCCTACCTGCAAAAGCTGGCCGCCGCCAAGCCGGCGCTGCTCAAGCTCAGCCCGATGGCGGAGAAAACCGACCAGGGCCGCGACATGATGATGGCGGTGGTGTCCGCTGCCGCCGATAAATCGCCGCAGGGCCTGCGCGCCAGCGGCAAGCCGCTGATCTATGTGCAAGCCGGCATCCACCCCGGCGAAGCCAACGGCAAGGACGCCGGACTGATGCTGATCCGCGACCTGCTGATCCGCGACGACGCGCTGCTGTCCAAGGTCAACCTGCTCTTCGTCCCCACCGTCAACGTGGACGGCGACATGCGCTACGGAAAATACGGCCGCATCAACCAGAACGGGCCGGAACAGACCGGCTGGCGCGTCAACGGCCGCAATCTCAATCTGAACCGCGATTTCACCAAGCTGGACAGCCCGGAAATCCGCAATGTGGCGCGCGCGCTCAACGACTACCAGCCGGACTTCTTCATCGACACCCACAGCACCGACGGCGTCAACTACCAGTACGACGTCACTTATTGCAATAACGGCCAGGGCTGGTCGCCCGCGTCCAGCCGCTGGATGGACCAGGTGATGACGCCCGAGGTCTACCGCGAACTGCGCCGCTACGGCCACGAGCCCAATGTCTGCATCTCGATGAACGACAACGAGAACCCCGACAAGGGCTATTACCCGTATTACAGCGATCTGGCGCGCTTCTCCAACCAATACGCGGACGCGCGCGGCATCCCCGCCATCCTGGTGGAACTGCACGCGCTCAAGCCCTACAAGCAGCAAGTGCTGGGCAACTACGTGCTCTACCGCGCCATCTTCGACAGCGTGTCCCGCCATTACGACGGCCTGCGCGCCGCCATCGCCAAGGACCGCGCCGCGCGGCCGGACCCGGTGACGCTGACCTGGAAGGAGGCCGAGGGCAAGCCCAAGCTGGTGGACTTCAAGGGCGTCAAATTCGACAAAGTGCCCTCCCCCGTCACCGGCGACAAAATCATGCGCTGGAGCAATCAGCCGCGCGACTACCGCCTGCCCATCACCCCGCTGACCGTGCCGGACCTGATCGCCGCGCGGCCCAAGGCCTATGTGGTGCCGGCGCAATGGCATGAGGTGATCGCCCGCCTGCGCGCCCACGGCATCCAGCTACGCGAACTGAGCCGGCCGGAAACCCTGGACGTCACCGTCTACCGGCTGGACGACATCAAGCTGGGCACCCCGTTCGAGCCCGATCGCGAATCCGCCGACAAGATCCCCGGCTATGAAGGCCGCTTGCTGATAGACGGCAAGCCCAGCCCGCTGCAGCGCAAAGTCACCTATCCGGCCGGCTCCGTGGTGGTGGACCCGCAACAGCCGCTGGGCACGCTGGCGATGCTGCTGCTGGAGCCCGCCAGCCCGGATTCCTTCCTGCACTGGGGCTTCTTCAACGCCAATCTCACCTCGGCGGAAGCGCCGGAAGCCTATGTGATGGAGCCGATGGCGCGGCGCATGCTGGCGGAAAGCCCGGCCCTGCGCCAGGCCTTCCAGGCCAGGCTCAAGGACCCCAAGTTCGCCAAGGACCGCAACGCCCGGCTTAACTGGTTCTATGAGCAGACCCCGTTCGCCGACAGCAACCGCTTCCTCTACCCGGTAGGCATCGTGCGCTGACCCCGTCCCGCGCAAGCGTCCGCCGGCTTGTCTACAATGAATAGATTAAAGCCGGCCGGATCTCACGGCGCAGGCGCCCACTCAAGGCGGGGCGGGCAGCGGATCGTTTCCATGTTTGCAGCGGCGGACCGGCCAGGCCGGTCAACGGCCGCAACCAGGAGAAACCCATGCACATCAAGATTCTCGGCGCCGCCGCCTGCATCGGCCATCCCGGCCACACCACCAGTTTCCTGATCGACGAGGACACCCTGATAGACTGCGGCACCGGCGTCACCAGCCTGCGCCCGGACGAAATGCTGTCCATCCGTCAGGTGCTGCTCACCCACAGCCACGCCGATCACTGCGGCTGCCTGCCGCTGCTGGCCGACGTCCACGCCAGCCGCCGCGGGCCCGGCCTCACCGTTTACAGCCAGCAGGAAACCCTGGACGCGCTGCGCGCCCACCTGTTCAACGGCGAGCTGTGGCCGGACTACACCCGCCAACCCAGCGTCGAGCAGCCCTGGCTGCGGCTGCAGGCGGTGGAACCCGGCTACGCGCTGCCGCTGGGCGAAGGCCTGGCCACCGCGCTGCCGGCCAATCACAGCGTGCCGGCGCTGGGCTGGCTGATAGAAGGCAGTTGGCGCGCGCTGGCCTTCAGCGGCGACAGCGGCCCCTGCCCGGCTTTCTGGCAATGGGTGTCCAATGTGCCCTCGCTGACCGACGTGATCTGCGAACTGACCTACACCGACGAACGCCAGGGCGAGGCCGCGCGCCAAGGCCATATGACGCCCTTGCTGCTGCTGCCCTTCCTGCCGCAGCTGCCGGCCAACACCCATCTGTGGATCAGCCACATCGACCCCGGCTGCCGCGAGCACCTGCTGGAACAGCTGCGCTCCGAATACCCCAACGGCCTGCGCGTCTGCCCGCTGCGCGAAGGCATGGTGATCGAACTGTAGCCGCCAGGAGGCCCGCGCCATGCAAGGCTATCAACTCTCTTTCTTCACTCAGCAGGGCCACAGCCACGACGGCCTGCCCTTGGCGGAATGGATACTGCAACAGGCGCGGCGGATGGGCGTCCGCGGCGCCACGCTGTTTGCCGCCAGCGAAGGTTACGGCCGCCACCGCCGGCTGCATTCCGCTCACTTCTTCGAACTGGCGGACCAGCCCGAGGAAGTCACGCTGGCGCTCAGCGCCGACGAGGCTGAACGGCTGCTGGCCGCGCTCGCCGCCGCCGGTATCAAGGTGTTTTACGTGAAGACGCCGGTGGAGTTCGGCGTGCTGGGGGAGGAGGAATAAGAACCTGCCCCGTCTCAGCAGAAAGGAAGACGGTTCGAATCGATCAACCGCGGATGAGCACCTCGGCGGGAATATGCAAGCCTTCATGCAAGCGGCGGATCATCGCGAGGCTGAGCGGCCGCTTGCGATTCAACACTTCATAGACGCGGTTGCGCTTGCCCAGATAAACCTGCATGTCCGCCACCGTCAAACCGCCCTGCTCCATACGGAATTTGATCGCCTCGATCGGGTCCGGCAAATCGATGGGAAAGTGCTTGGCCTCATAGGACTGGGCCAGCGTGGCCAGAATGTCCAGACGCTCGCCTTCCGGCGAATCCAGCGCCGGGTCCATCTCCACCAGTACGGATATTTCCTTGAGCGCGGCCTGATAGTCGGCTTCGCTGCGGATAGGACGGATATTCATGGAGACTCCATTTCCACGGTGGCGGCATCGACGGCATCGTACTGAGCGTGAGTGCCGATGAACTTGATGTAGACGATGCCCACCCGGTAAGCAACGGCAACGATCAAGCGGTAGTCATTGCCCTTGATATTGAACACCACCCGATTGGCCCTGACGAAGCTGGCGCTGCGGTAACGGTCCTTGATGTCTTGCGGACAGGTCCAGCACGCCTGGCTCGCCTCATCCACCCACGCTTTCAGCGCTTGCTCGGCAGGGGGATGCAGCGCCCAAAAAGTCTTCAAGGCGCGCGTGGCGATGATCTTCATGGCTGCATGATAGTCCCGATACGGGACCATAACAAGCCAAGCAGAAGACTGGCCGCATCCTTTGGCCACATGCTGGCGCCCAAAGAAACAGGGCACGGCCCGCAAGCCATGCCCTGTTTCGCTACGTCGCCGTTTAAGGCTCAGCGCGTCACGTCGAAACCCGCGTCCTCCACCGCCGCCGCCAACTCCTCCGGCGACACGATCTCCGCGTCGTACACCACCTTGGCCTGCTTGGCCTCCAGGCTGACCTCGGCCTCGCTGACGCCGGCCATGCCGCTGAGCACGCCGCTGACGCTTTTCACGCAACCCTGGCAGGTCATGCCATCCACTTTCATGATCAATTCTGGCATTGCTTTCTCCTGAAAAAATTCAAACCGTCCCTCAGAACCTGTTTACGATCTGCTGCGCGTTGGCGATACGGCGTTGAAAACGTCTTCGAAATGCTCATGTACCGTGTGTACACTCCGCTTTCTCAGCCGTTTTCGCCTTGTCTCGCCTTAGCTCGCGAGATCGTAAACACGTTCTCACACCGATGCCGCCTTATTTCCAGCGCCGCAGCAACAGCGAATTACTCACCACCGATACCGAACTCATCGCCATCGCCGCGCCGGCGATCACCGGGTTCAACATGCCCAGCGCCGCCAGCGGTATCCCCATCACGTTGTAGATGAAGGCGAACAGCAGATTCTGCCGGATTTTGCGCAGGCTGGCGCGCGACAGCCGGATCGCGTCCACCGCGTGCATCAGGTCGCCGTGCATCAGCGTGATGTCGGCGGCCTCGATCGCCACGTCCGAGCCGGCGCCCATCGCCAGACTGACGTCGGCGGCGGCCAGCGCCGGCGCGTCGTTGACGCCGTCGCCCATCATCGCCACCTTGAAACCCTGCGCCTGCCAGCGCCGCACCTCTGCCGCCTTGTCCTGCGGCTTCACCTCGGCGCGATAATCGCGAATGCCGGCCTCCGCGGCGATGCCGGCGGCGGTGGCCGGGTTGTCGCCGGTCAGCATCGCCACCCGTATGCCCATGGCCTGCAACTGCGCCACCGCCTGGGCCGAGCTGGGGCGGATGCGGTCGGCGATGGCCAACAGGCCCAGCAGCTCCTCGCCGCGCGCCACCGCCACCACAGTGTTGCCCGCCTGCTGCAGGGGCAAGGCGGCGGACAGCGCCTGCTCGCCCAGCCAGCCGGGCACGCCGGCGCGCACCAGGCCGTGGCCGGCCACCTCCGCCTGCACCCCCTGCCCCACCTGGGCGGCGAAGCCGCTGACCGGCAGCAAGGGCAGGCCCTGCTGCTGCGCCTGCTGCAGAATGGCGCGCGCCAGCGGGTGTTCCGAACCGGCCTCCACGCTGGCGGCCAGTTGCAGCACCAGGTCCGCGTCCGCCGCCAAGGGCAGCACTTGTTTCACTTGCGGCTTGCCCTCGGTCAGCGTGCCGGTCTTGTCCACCAGCAACACCCCCACCTGGCTGGCCAGTTCCAGCGCGGTGGCGTTGCGGAACAGAATGCCGCGCCGCGCGCCGTTGCCCACGCCCACCATCACCGCCGTCGGCGTGGCCAGGCCCAAGGCGCACGGGCAGGCGATCACCAGCACCGCCACCGCGTGGATCAGCGCCGCCGACCAGTCCTGCAGCCACAGGCCGGTGACGACGAAGGTCAGCAGGCTGATGCCCACCACCACCGGCACGAACACGCCGGAAATCACATCCGCCAATTGCTGGATCGGCGCCTTGGAGCCCTGGGCCGCGCTGACCAGACGCACGATCTCGGCCAGTTGGGTGTCGCCGCCCACGCCGGTGGCGCGCACTTTAAGCATGCCGTCCTGATTGCGGGTGGCGGCGTAGACGCTGTCGCCCACCCGCTTGGCCACCGGCAGGCTTTCACCGGTGAGCATGCTTTCGTCCAGCGCCGCCGCGCCGTCCACCACCTCGCCGTCCACCGGCAGGGTTTCGCCGTGGCGCACCACCACCACATCGCCCTGGCGCAGCGCGGTGACCGCCACCTCTTCCACCCGGCCGTCCTCGCGCTCAACGCGAGCGGTCTTGGGCGCCAGCCGGATCAACTCCTCGATCGCCGCCGAAGTCTTGCCCTTGGCGCGCGCCTCCAGCAGCTTGCCCAGCAGCACCAGGGTGATCACCGAGGCGCTGGCTTCAAAATAAACATGCTGGTCCTCCAGGCCCAACAACGTCACCGCCGCCGACAACAGCCAGGCCATGCTGGTGCCCAGAGCCACCAGCACGTCCATATTGGCGCCGCCGCCGCGCAGCGCCGCCCAGGCGCCCCTGTAGAAACGCCAGCCAACCACGAACTGCACCGGCGTGGCCAAGGCCAGCTGCCAGTAACGCGGCAGCCAGCCATGGTGGCCGCCGCTGAACATCGCCGCCATTTCAATGACGAAGGGCAGCGTCAACAGAGCGGAAAACGCGAACCACAGCCGCTCGCGCCGGTAGCGACGCGCATGCTCGGCGGCCAGGGTGTCGTCGCCCAGCCCGGCTTTGGGCGCGGCCTGGTAGCCGGCGCGGCTCACCGCGGCGATCAGCGCCGCCTCGTCGGCCAGCCCGGCCACGTAATCGACGCGCGCGCTCTCGCTGGCGAAGCTGACCTGGGCGGACACGCCCGGCAACCGGTTCAGCACCTTCTCGATGCGGCCGGCGCAGGCGGCGCAGGTCATGCCCTGGATGTCCAGTTCCGCCTGCCGGCGCGGCACGGCGAAACCGGTCTTGGCGATGGTGTCCACCAAGGTTTGCGGCGGGGTTTTGACCGGGTCGAACGAGACCTTGGCCGATTCGCTGGCGAAGTTGACCGCCGCCTCCACCCCGTCCAGCCGGTTCAACTGTTTTTCAATCCTGGCGGCGCAGGCCGCGCAACTCATGCCCTCAATCGGCAAATCCACGGTGCTTGCTGTCATGATGACCTCCTGAGCCGAATTATATACCCCCACAGGGTATTTGTGGCAAACCCTTTTTTCACTCTTGTCACCGTGGCGGGCTTTACCACGCCGGCGGCCGCGTGGTAACAAGATAGGCTGAGAACCCTTGCAGGAAAACGCTATGCCCCTGAAACGCTACGGCGACGATTGCGCCTTGATCGTGGTGGACGTGCAAAACAGTTTTTGTCCCGGCGGCGAACTGGCGGTGGCCGACGGCGATCAGGTCGTGCCGCTGATCAACCACATGATGCAGTTCTTCAACCGGGTGATCCTGACCCAAGACTGGCACCCGGCCAAACATGTGTCCTTCGCCAGCCAGCATGCCGGCAAGCAGCCTTTCGACAGCATCCAGCTGCCGTATGGCGAGCAGACGCTGTGGCCGGATCACTGCGTGGCCGGCAGCCATGGCGCGGCATTCCACCCGGAGCTGGACACCAGCCAGGCCCAACTGATCATCCGCAAGGGCTGCAACCCGGCTCTGGACAGCTATTCCGCCTTTGTCGAAGCGGATCGCCAAACCCCCACCGGCCTGGCCGGCTACCTGGCCGAGCGCGGCGTCAAGCGGGTATGGCTGGCCGGGCTCGCCACCGACTACTGCGTGGCCTGGAGCGCGCTGGACGCGCGCGCAGCCGGCCTGGAAACCACGGTGGTGGACGACGCCTGCCGCGGCATCAATCTGAACGGCTCGCTGAGTAGCGCCTGGGCGCAGATGCTGGCCGCCGGCGTGCAGAGGCTGCGCTCGGACGAGGTGTAAGAAGCTGTTTACGATCTGCTGCGCGTCGGCGGGATTGCTTAGACAAGGGCGTTGAAACCGCCTTCAGAATGCTCATGTACCGTATGTACATTCCGCTTCTTCAGCCGCAACGCCTTGTCTCGCTCTGGCTCGCGAGATCGTGGACAGATGCTAAGCAAGCCCGGCGCTGGCAGGCGCCTGGAAACAAAAACACTTAGGAGAAAAAGAATGAAGCTATTCCAACACGCCCGCCTCTGGCTGGCCGCCGGCCTGCTGCTGGCCGGGCTGGCGCGCGCGGACGCGCCGCTGGTGCTGATGACGGACTTCGGCCTCAAGGACGGCGCGGTGTCGGCGATGCGCGGCGTCGCCTACTCGGTGGACCCCAAGCTGACGCTGTCCGACCTGACCCACGAGATCCCCGATTACGATATCTGGAGCGGCGCCTACCGGCTGTACCAGACCGCCAACTACTGGCCCAAGGGCACGGTGTTCGTGTCGGTGGTGGACCCGGGCGTCGGCACCGAGCGCCAGTCCGTGGTGCTGAAAACACGGGACGGCCGCTACTTCGTCAATCCCAACAACGGCCTGCTGACCTTGATCGCCGAACGCGACGGCGTGGCCGAACTGCGCCGCATAGACGAGAAAACCAACCGCTTGCAGGGTTCGGCCGACTCCTACACCTTCCATGGCCGCGACGTCTACGCCTACACCGGCGCGCGGCTGGCCGCCGGCAAGATCCGTTTCGAGGACGTGGGCCCGCCGCTGCCGGCCGCCGCCGTGGTCAAGCTGTCCTATCAGCGCGCGGAAGCCGCCGACGGACGGCTCAAGGGCATGATCCCGGTGCTGGACCCGCAATACGGCAATGTGTGGACCAATATCCCCAAAACCTTGTTCGAAGCCCAGGGCTTCCACCCCGGCGACACGGTGAAAGTGCGCATCTTCAAGCAGGGCAAGCCGGTGGACGAGGTGGTGGCGCCTTATCGCCGCACCTTCGGCGAAGTAGCCAGCGGCCAGCCTCTGGTCTATCTGAACAGCCTGCTGGACGTGTCGCTGGCGCTGAATATGGACAACTACGCCGCCAAGCGCGGCATCGGCTCCGGACCGGAGTGGTCGGTGGAGCTGAGCCGGCCCTGAACGCCGCCGCTACTCGAAATCGAATTTCAAAGTGGCGCTGCCCTGGAACCCGCCCGGCGTCGGGTTCTCCACCATCTTCACCGGCCAGGCGGTCAAGCCGAACAAGGCGCGCAGATTGTCGTAATCCAGCGCGATCGGAATCAATTGCCCGCCGGCCGGCGTCCCGCCAGGCAAGCTGGGCGGCACCAGCTTGCCGGCGCTCTCCATCGCCACCGCCACGTTCTGATGCGTAGTTTCCAGATAGCGCGCGTCCCGGCCGTGCGGCCGTCCTTCCAGCGCCAGATTGATCTTGACCCCGGCGGAGATATTGGTGCATTGAATCTGGAAAGTGCGGCTCACCGCGCTTTGCCTGGCCGCACCGGAACGGGCCAATTGCCCGGCGATCAAGGGGCCGAAATCGATAGTGGTTTGCTGCCCCGCGGCCAGCTTGCAGTTCTGCGGCACCGTCACGCCCATGCTCATGAACAGGCTGACCATGGGAACGCTGCCCGGCGCAGTGGCGTAACCTTGCACCCCGAACACATCCAGCACTTTGAATTCAGGCACATTCAAGGTGCCGACAAAGGGGCGGCTGATCAGCAAATGCACTCGCCCCCGGCTGCCGGTCTCAAAGGGCCGCGAGTCGATTGACTCGCCGTTTCTACAGCGCCGCTGACCAGTCATCTCATTGCTCAAACTGTCCCACGGCACCGCTTTATACTGTCGAACCTCCCCGGCGAGAAAGACCTCCACCCCCACTTGCAGATTGCGGTTCAAGACATAGAACTGCAACGGCACGCCATTGACCGTTCTGCGCTCCCCCTTGGGCAGCTCGGTCCTGGTGGTGTAGAACACCTTGAAAGGTGTCTCCGCCCCGGCACAAGCGCAGCGCGCCACATAAGTATCGCCCAACTCCCATCTATGGGCGTTCGGGTACAAGGCCCCCGCCGCATTGTCATCCGGCGAGGTAAAAGTCCGGTTAAACGCGAAACTGAACCGGGGAACCGAGCCTGTAGGCTCGCAAGGCCCCGCATTGGCCATGCCTCCAAGCAGGAAGCTCAGCAGCATGACGCCGATGCTCCGCCGGATTTTGATGTGCTTCATTCGCTGATGCTCCACTCGATCATATTGCAAAGTCGGCCCGCTCCCGCAAACTAGCCGCAGTTCAGCGTCCGCCGCTGGTAATAGCGGCCGGCCTTGGCCGGCGGCAGCCGGTAATCGGCCGTACACTGGCCTCCCCGCCATTTCACCGTCAGCCGGCCGGTCTCCCGCTTCAGCAAGGCCAGCACCTTGCCCCTGGGGTCGACGATGCCCAGCGGTTTGCCGTCGGCGTCCTCCACGCTGGCGCCAAACGGAGCCGGAGCACCGTCCTGCCGCAGCAGGGTGAACTGGGCGCGCTGGCCGCTTCTGGCCTTGAACACGCCCTTGACCACGGCGCCGCGCCGCGGCACCACCAGCTTGACCGTGTCGTCCAGTTCCACGTCGGCCCCCAGCTGCCGGGTGTCCAGGCTCAGGGTGTTGACGCGGTAGGGCTGCGCGTAGGGTTGCACCGCGTAGCCGTTGCGCCCCAGTTCGCCGCCGTTGCCGGTGCGCAGCGCCGGTCCGGTCACGCCGTCCACTTGCAAGAGCGCGAAAGTGTCGCCCACCGGACGACTCAGGTTGACGCCGCCGCCATGGGCGACAATGGCGCCGGACAGGCCGACGCTGGCGGACTGGTAATGACGCGCCGCGTTGTAGGCCGCGCTCAATTGCACGAAATCGGCGTTGTGGTTGACGCTGAGCCCGCCCGAGGTGCTGCCGTTGCGCCCGGCATGGCCAAGCTGCACGGAATAGCTGGTGTTCTCGCCCAGATGGCCGCTGACCCCGGATTGCAGCGTGGAGCCGTTGCCGGAGGTGTGGCTCAGGTTGGCGTACATCCGCGGCGAGCGCGGCTTGGGCCCCAGCGGCACGGTAAAGGTCAGCATCACCTGGTTGCTGCTGACGCCGCCGGGCCGGCTGTCGCGGCTCCGGCTCAAGGTGAAGTTGTAGCCCAGCAGTTTCCAGTTGTTGCCGTAGCCCAGGCCCACGCTGCCGCTGCTGCCGTTCTGTCCCCAGTAGCTTTGCTGGCTCAGATTCAGATACAGGCTGCCGAAACGCCGCTCGCGGCCCAGGTCCTGCTGGGTGCTCAGATCGATACGCGAGCGGCTGCGGCCGAACTGTCCCTGGCTATTGCCGGCGAGATCGTTGGCGTGGTCGTTGAAACTGCGATAGCCGGAGGTCGAATAGCGATACGCGGCCAGCGTCAGGTTGGTCAGGGTGCGGGTAAAGGTTTTGGCGTAAAGCAGTCTCAAGCTCTGCCCTTGCCGCCGCGCGCCCCTGACCCGGCTGTTGGACTGGGTGAAGTCCAAGGACAGCGCGCCCAGCGGGGTGTTGGCGCCCACGCCCAGGTTGACGGCCTGAAAATTCGATGTGAGCTGGAAGCCCGCCGCCACCGTGCTGTCGTCGCCCGCGCCGTAGACCAGCGTGCCGGCGGCGAAACTGGGATGCACGTCCTGGCTGCCCTGATACTCGCCGAAGGCGGCGCTGTAGCGCCAACGGCCCTTGCGCAGCATCAGGGGCAGGCTGGAGAAGGACTGCTGCGTCACCCGCTTGCTGCCGTCGGCCTCGGTGACGGTGATTTCCAGATCGCCGTTGGAGCCGGACGGGAAAATATCGCTCAGCTCGAACGGCCCCGGCGGCACATTGGCGCGGTACAGCGTATAGCCGTTCTGGCGGACTTCCACCACCGCGTTGCTCTGCGCCTGGCCGCGCACCACCGGCGCGTAGCCGCGCTCGCCGTCCGGCAGCATCGCGTCGTCGCTGGCCAGCTGCGCGCCTCGGAAGCGCACGCTGTCGAACAAGGTGGAGTCTGCGTATTGCTCGCCCAGCGCCAGCTGGCTTTTCCAGCCAATCAAGTCGCGCTGCAACACGCTGCGGTTGCTGCGCGCGCTCATGGACTGGCCGTCGGCCCAGTTGAAGGTGCTGTCGTTGCGCAAACGCCAAGCGCCCAGATTGACGCCGTTTTGCAGGCCGAGGAAGGCGTTGCGGCGGTTGACCCCGCCCGGCTCGCTGCTGCGGCTCTCATTGCCGTTGAACTGGTAGTTGACGTAGGCGGCGGCCACGCCGGCGTCCCAGAGCGCCGGGTCGATATAACCGCGCGCGCCGCGGCTGAGAAAGGCCTGGGGAATGCTCAAGCTCAGTTGCAGCCGATTGGCGTCGTAGTCCGCCGCCGCCAGGTCCATCAGCGCCGGCAGGTCCAGGCAGGCCGGATCGTCCGCGGACAAGGGCGGCGTCAGGCTTTGCAGCTGCACGCCGGCCGCCTGCAGCAAACCGGCGTCGATGCAGGCTTCCACCTTGCCGCTGGCCGCCTGGCGAAACAGCACGTCGCGGCGGCCGGTCAGATTGCCGTTGACCAGCACGTCCACGCGATAGTTGCCGGGCAGCAAGGCGTTGCCGGCGCTGAGCACCGCGCTCAAATCCGGCATCCGGCCGGAGCCGTTGATGAAGTTGGTGTTGAAGGCCAGCAAGACGGGCGCGGACTGCGCCTCTCCTTCCGCCGCCTCCGCCCGGGCCAGTTCCGCCAGCGCCATCAACAGGGCCAGGCAGCCGGGCTTCAGCGCGGAACGGCGTCGGATCGAGGTTTTATTCCAGGGCTGGCGATTTGGACGTATGCGCATGATTGGGCTTTATACGGAGGGGATCCGGCAGATGGCCGAGGAAGATGGAAGCGACATGGTCAAGGTTCCTGGGGGCGCTGCTGAGGGCGGCCTTCCCGGCCGGCTTCGAGCGCGACCTCGTACTCCACGAGCCCGCCGAAGTCGTTGATGATGCCGTAGCGCAGTTGCGCGCTGCCGGCGGCGGACGGTTTCAGCGGCCATTGCCCGCTGCCGCCCGGCGCCACCATATAGGCGCTCGCCAGCTCCTGCGCTCCGGCGCCGGCCTTGAGTGTCAAATCCACCACCGTCACGTGATAGCGGCTGGGGTTGTCCACGCGCAAGGCCGGCCTGCCGTCGGCCTGGAGCAGGCTCCAGCGCAAGCCTTCCGGCGCTTGCAAGGCGGCGTCGCTGCCCAGCCCCTGAGGCCGGAAGAACACCTTGACGCGCTGGCGCACCGCCAGTTGCAGCACATTGTCTCCGCGCGCCGCCTGGGGGATTTCCTGCACGTTCAGCCAAAATACCGACTCCCGGTCGGGCGCCGCTCCGGCGCCCTCGTACAACACCCGCAGCAACTGCTGCTGCTTAAGCGGCAAGCGCGCCAGCGGAGGCGTCACCGCGAACGGCAGTTCGTCCGGCTGGCCTTCCGCCGACTCCAGCCAGGACTGGACCAGGATCTCCTCGCCCAGATTGCTGACGATGATGGAGGCCTCCTTGTCATTGCCGTCAAAGATGACGCGGGTGCCGTTAAGCGCGATGCCGGCCCAAACCGGACTGATGAGCAAGGCCAGGGAGAGGAACAGAATGATTTTCATGAGTGAGGCCACGAGATATCCAACAATGGTCCCAAGGCGGCTGACGCGGCCGGGAACGCGATGAGGAAAGGGAGGACGGCGCGCCGTCGTCCTGGCAGAGCCTGTTCAGGGGGCCCGCGGCGCGGCCAGTCCCGCGCCGCGGGCATGGCGCGGACGCCTGACGACGCCGCGCCGGCGCTTTAGTCGTAAGTCAGGGTAAACGGCAGGCTGGCATTGGCGATGCCCGGCGACATGGCCCCGCCGGAGCCGACATAGGCGGCGGCGAAGCTGACGCGACGGATATCATCGGGCTGACCCGGCTGGTCCTCCTGCAAAAGAACGCCGCTGGTCAGGTTGTAAGCGGAGGGGTTGGCCACCGCGGCGCTGTCGAACACCGCGATGCCGACGCCCCGGGCAAAGCCCGGAGACGAGGTGCCGTTGTTGACGCGCAGGATGTTGTTGCCGCTCATCACTTCCGGCGCCGCGCCGGCCAGCTTCATTGTCACTTTGCTGGCGGTTTTGCAAATGATGTTGAAGTTCACCTGCCGGCTGCCGGCGCCGGTGAACTTGGGATTGGCCAGCGTGCCGATGTCCTCCACCGACACCGTGCCCATGTCCACCTTGATGCTGTTGGCGTCGCCATTGGGCGAGCTGAGCCGGCAAGAATCGGAAATCACTCGGCCGGTAAAGTCGATCTGGCCGGAAAGGGTATCGGCAAAGACCGGACTGACGGCAAAGGCGGCCAGCGCCGCCAAAACGAATTTCCCTTGCTTGCTGTTTAACAATTTCATGCAAAACCTCCCTCAGATTGAAAAAGCCGCAGACCAAAGCCTGCGACGTTCGAATGGCGAAAACACGCCAATGCCAAGATTGTCAAACAATCTGAAGAGGATTTTAGGTTTTCAAATACTTATGAAATATAGGATTTATCCTATTTTATTGTCATATGGTTATATGAAACACTAACCATTAGGTAATCATCTTAAAATCGCATAATATTAATATGCGAAATTAATGGATTTTTATTGGGAAACTCCATACAAAAATAAATCCCCCCCAGGAGAGGGAGAAAAACCCAAGGCAAGCTGGGCCGAAAGAGGGCTCGCCGCGCTTTTCAAGCGCGCAACGCGCGGGCGGAAAAAAAAACGGCAGCCGCCGTACAGGCGTCTGCCATTTCTCAGGGAATACGCTGGCCTGGTCCGGCCTAGGCGGGACCGCGCCTCAGAGCCAGCGCCGCTTCCAGAACAACCACCCCAGCCCGCCGGCGATGCCCAGCATCGCCACCAGCACCAGGTGATAGCCGTAATGCCATTTCAGCTCCGGCATGTATTCGAAGTTCATGCCGTAGATGCCGGCGATCAGCGTCAGCGGCATGAAGATCATGGTCAAGACGGTGAGCACCCGCATTTGCAGGTTGAGCCGATGGGACTGGGTGGACAGGTAGAGGTCCAGCATGTCGCCCACCATCTCGCGCGACATCTCCAGCGATTCGATCACATGCATGGTGTGATCGTAAGCGTCGCGCAGATAGACCAAGGTCTCCGGCTTGAAAAAGCCATGCTCGCCGCGGTTCAGCGAAATCAGCATTTCCCGCATCGGCATCAACGCGCGGCGCAGCTTCAGGCAATCGCGCTTCAGCCTCTGGATCTGCAGCAAAACGCCCTGATCGCGTCCGCGCAGCAGCATGGTGTCCATGCGCTCCACTTTTTCGTTGAACTCGGTGAGCACGCCGAAGTAGTCGTCTATCATCGCGTCCAGCAAGGAATAGCCCAGGTAGTCGGCGTCCTTGTGGCGCAGCAGGCCGCGTCCGCGGCGCAGCCGTTCCCGCACCTCCTCGAACACGCCGGTGGGCCGCTCCTGAAAGCTCAGCACGAAACGGCGGCCGATGACCAGATAGATCTGATCGGACAACAAGCGCCCGGCGCCGTTTTCACTGTGCTGGTGGTAGTCGAACACCCGGCTGGCGACGAACAAATAATCGCCGTAGTCCTCCACCTTGGGCCGCTGGCGCGCGTTCATGATGTCTTCCAGCACCAGGGAATGCAGGCCAAAGCGCTGGCCGATGGCGCGCATCACCTCGGGCTGGTGCAGGCCGTAGACGTTGAGCCACAAGACGCCGCCGCCGGGCTGGTGGGCCAGGCCCTCGGCCACGGTCTGGAACACGGTTTCCTGCAATTGCTCCGGGCCGTATTCGAACAGCGAGATCGAGGCTTCCGGCAATTTCGCCTCGCCCACCGACAGCAGGGTGCCGGGCGCCTCGCCCAGCGTGGGAATGCGTTTTTTCAGCGTGGCGTGGCGCATGGGCGGATCACACTTGCACGATGTCGAGCACGAAGCCGACATTCTTCCACTGGCCGATCTCCTGCTTGAAGCCGCTCGCCGTCAGCGGGCTGCCCTTCAGCCAGACCTTGTTCAGCGTCAGCGCGAAGCCGGTGGCGTGCTGGCGCAGGTCCAGCATTTCCGGCAGCGCGATGCTGTTGCGGCTGCGGTGGAACAAGACCGCCAGCCGCAGCGACACCACCGCCTGCCACAGGCTGGAGTCTTCCATGTATTGCCGCATCTTGCCCATGTCGCCGCGGTGGCCCAGCACGATGGCGGCCAGCGTGGCCTGTTCGCGCTTGGAGAAGCCGGGCATGTCGGCGTGCTGCAGGATGTAGGAAGAGTGCTTGTGATAGGCGGTGTGCGAGATGGTCAGCCCGATCTCGTGCAGCTTGGCCGCCCACAGCAGGCGCTTGAGCATGGCCTGGTCCACGTCCTCGCCGGCCACCATCCGGTACAGGCGCTCGGCCAGCGCGGTGACGCGCTCGGCTTGGGCAGTGTCCACATGGTAGCGGCGCTTGAACTGGGTGACGGTGGTATCGCGCATGTCCTTTTCACGCTGGCGGCCCAATAGATCGTATAGCACGCCGTCGCGCAAAGCGCCTTCGGCCACCGTCATCTTGTCGATGGCCAGTTCCTGGAACACCGCGATCATGATGGCGAGGCCGCCGGCCAGCACCGGCGCGCGGTCGGCCTTGAGGCCATTGACGTCGATGGCGGCGATGCCACCCTGGCGGATCAGCAGCGCCTTGAGCTTTTCCATGCCGGACAAGGTGATGTCGGCCGTGCTCCAGTCGTTGATTTCCAGCACGTCGCGCAGGGAACGCGCGGTGCCGGAGGTGCCCACCGCCAGCTGCCATTCTTCGCGCTGGTATTGGTGGGCGATGCGCTGAATCTCGTTGCGCGCGGCCAGGATGGCATCCCGGAAATTGGCCTGGGTCAGCTTGCCGTCGCCGAAATAGCGCAATGTGTAGCTGACGCAACCCAAGGGCAGGCTTTCGGTGACCAGGGCTTTGTAATGGCTGCCGATGATGAACTCGGTGGAGCCGCCGCCGATGTCCACCACCATGCGCCGTTCCTTGGTGTCCGGCAGCGAATGGGCGGCGCCCAGATAGATCAGCCGCGCCTCTTCGCGGCCGGCGATCACCTCGATGGGAAAGCCCAGCAAGGGCTCGGCCTTGGCGATGAAGTCCGCCGCGTTCTTGGCCACGCGCAGGGTATTGGTGCCCACCGCGCGCACTTGCGCCGGGGTGAAGCCGCGCAGGCGCTCGCCAAAGCGAGCGAGACAGGCCAGGGCCTTGTCCTGGGTTTCCTGGTCCAGTTGTTTGTCGGCGGTCAGGCCCGCGCCCAGGCGCACGGTCTCCTTCATCACGTCCAGCGCGTACAGCTGGTCGTCCACCACCCGCGACACTTGCAGGCGGAAGCTGTTGGAGCCCATATCGATGGTGGCGAGCACGTTGTTTGGGGGCGTGGTCAGTGTCAAAGACACCCCTTCTCTCTTTATCAAGGCCCGCGCCCGCGCGGCGGCGCCGGCGGAAACGGGGGGATTCATCATCAGGTTGGATCGCCGGGGGACTGGCACGGACGCCGGACGCAACAATGGCGGTAACACCGAATGTTACCGCCATTTTAGGCAAACCGTCATGTCAAGTCGCCGTGGCCGGCGCGGGCCGGCTCAGCCCAGGGTTTCGCGCTTCTTGGTTTCCAGCGTGGTGTGGCGGATGTCCTTGCCCTTGACCAGGTAAACCACGTATTCGGAAATATTGGTGGCGTGATCGCCGATGCGCTCTATCGCCTTGGAGATGAACAAGGTGTCGATGGACATGCTGATGGTGCGCGGGTCTTCCATCATGAAGGTGATCAGCTGACGCAGTTCGGCGGCGAAGTCTTCGTCCAGCTCCTGGTCGGCTTCGGCCAGTTCCAGCGCGGCGCTGGTGTCCAGGCGGGCGAAGGCGTCCAGCGCGCGGCGCAGCATGCCCAGCGCCGCGTCCGCCATTTTCTCGATCTCGCGGAAGCGCGGCACCTGATAGCGTTCGGACTGGTAGATGGTCTTGCCCATGCGCGCGATCTTCTTGGCTTCGTCGCCGATGCGCTCCAGATCGGTGATCACCTTGATCACGGTGAACACGATGCGCAAGTCGCTGGCCGCCGGCTGGCGGCGGGCGATGATGTGCAGGCAGTCATCGTCGATGGTGACTTCCATCGCATTGACCAGCGCATCCTCGGCGATCACCTTGTCCAGCTTGTCAATATCGCCGGCCAGCAGGGCTTCCACCGCGGACAAAATCTGCTGCTCCACCAGTCCGCCCATCTGCAGGACGCGGGTGCGGATGGTTTCCAGCTCCATATCGAACTGTTTGGAAATATGCTCTGCCATGTCTGCCCCAAACCAAAACCAGTCAAAAAACGCTATGTTAATGCGGGCAGATGACGCCGATGTGACAATTCATCTGCCCGCCTGCGGGCGGCCTGCTCGAAGGCGGACGGCCCTTAACGGATTTCTTCCACGCCGCTTTGCCGCCCCAACACCAGCACGTCGGCGCGACGGCGCGCGAACAGGCCGCAGGTGACCACGCCGGCCAGGTGGTTGATGATTTCTTCCAGTTCCACCGGCTTCTGAATCTTCAAGCCGTGCACGTCCAGGATCACATTGCCGTTGTCGGTGCTCACGCCCTGGCGCAGTTCCGGGTGCCCCCCCAACTTGACCAGTTCGCGCGCCACATAGCTGCGCGCCATCGGAATGACCTCGATGGGCAGCGGGAAGCCGCCCAGCATGGCGACGTATTTGCTTTCGTCGGCGATGCAGATGAATTGATCGGCCACGCTGGCGACGATTTTCTCGCGGGTCAGCGCGGCGCCGCCGCCCTTGATCATGTGCAGGTGGTGGTTGATTTCATCGGCGCCGTCGATATACACCGGCAGCGCGTCCACTTCGTTCAGGTCGAACACCGGAATGTGGTGAGCCTTGAGGCGGGCGGTGGAGGCGTCCGAGCTGGACACCGCGCCGCGGATGCGGCCCTTGATGGCGGCCAGCTCTTCAATGAACAGATTGACGGTGCTGCCGGTGCCGACGCCGACGATGCTGTCGTCCGGCACGAATTCGATGGCCTTCTTGGCCACGGCAAGCTTCAGTTGGTCCTGAGTCAACATGGTAATGCCTCCTGTGTTGGGATGGTATTGCGCCGGGCGGATTATGGCACGGGGCGGGCCGCCGGACACCTGTCATCAATCTCGAACGGCGAATCTCGGCGCGGTTTTACACGGGCATCAGCAGGCAGGCGGCTTGCGCCTCTATCGCCTCGCAGCGGCCCAGATAGCCCAGCTTTTCATTGGTCTTGCCCTTGACGTTGACCGCGCCGATCTCCAGGCCCAGGTCTTCGGCGATGGCCGCGCGCATCGCGTCGATGTACGGAGCCAGCTTGGGCTGCTGCGCGATCAGCGTGCTGTCCACGTTCACCGGGCGCCAGCCGGCGGCGCGCACGCGCTTGGCCGCTTCGCGCAGCAGCGCGCGGCTGTCCGCGCCTTTGAATTCGGGATCGGTGTCCGGAAAATGGCGACCGATGTCGCCCAGCGCCGCCGCGCCCAGCAAGGCGTCGGTAATCGCGTGCAGCAAGGCGTCGGCGTCGGAGTGGCCCAACAGGCCCTTATCGTGCGGAATGCGCACGCCGCCCAGGATCAACGGCCGGCCGGCCACCATCTGATGCACGTCGTAGCCCTGTCCAACTCGAAACATATCAATCCTTTCTTGCCGCCAGCACCGCGCGCGCCAAGGCCAGATCGCGCGGATAAGTCACTTTGAAATTCTGGGCGTCGCCCTCCACCAGCCGCGGCTTGCCGCCGCAGCGCTCAATGGCGGAGGCTTCATCGGTCACATCCGCCAGATCGCCGCCTTGCAACGCTTCCCGCAATTTGCCGCGGCGGAACATCTGCGGAGTTTGCGCCAGCCACAGGCCGGCGCGGGAAACGGTGACCGCCACGCGCTGTTCGGCGTCGGCGCGCTTGACGGTGTCCGGCACCGGCAGGGCCAGCAGGCCGCCCACCGGATCGTCGCCCACCTCGGCCAGCAGCCGCTCCACCGCGTCCGCGGTCAGACAGCAGCGCGCGGCGTCGTGCACCAGCACCCAGTCGTCGTCGGCGCAGTCCAGCGCCTCCAGGCCGTTGCGCACGCTCTCGGCGCGGCTGACGCCGCCCGCGCGCAGCACTTGCAGCTTGGGGATGTCCCAGTCGAAATCGTCGAACCACTCGTCACAAGGAGAGATCACCACCGCCACCGTCTCCACGGCGGGCACCGCGGCCAGCGCCTGCAGGGTGTGCCACATCAGCGGCCTGCCGTTCAATTGCAGGTATTGCTTGGGGCTGGGCGCGCCGAAGCGGCTGCCATGGCCGGCGGCCGGCACCAAGGCCAGATAGCGGCTCACGCGCCCTCTCCGGCCGGCGTCTCCAGGCTGCGCCACAGGCAGCTGCCCTTCACCGACTTGTCCAGATCGTTCAAATAACTTTGATGATCGGCCAGCTCCCGCTCGTTGGCGCGCTTGACGATCAGCGGCTTGCGCTCGAAATCCATCGCGCCATGCTGGCCGCCGGGCAGATCGACGTCGATGTCCATCACCAGGCTTTCCTGGCCGCGGGTCATCCACAGATAGACTTC
Source organism: Chromobacterium sp. Panama (assembly GCF_003052555.1). Lineage (NCBI taxonomy): Bacteria > Pseudomonadati > Pseudomonadota > Betaproteobacteria > Neisseriales > Chromobacteriaceae > Chromobacterium > Chromobacterium sp. Panama. The sequence continues at coordinate 959,589 of NZ_QARX01000001.1, read as the reverse complement.
GGACAGCAGCTCGCAGTCCACCAGCGCGCCGTGCAAGGTGCGGTTGGAGCGGTCGATCTCGAAGCGGTCGCACAAGGCGTCCAGGCTGTTGCGCTTGCCGGGGAACTGGTCGCGCGCCTCGCGCAGGGTGTCAATCACATTGGCGCACAGGTTCTTGATCGACGGCAGGCCCACTCTTTCGAATTCGGCGTTGAGGAAGCCGACGTCAAACGGCGCATTGTGGATGATCAGTTCCGCGTCGCGCAGGAAGTCGGCCATTTCCTCGGCCACCTCGCGGAACTTGGGCTTGCCTTCCAGGAACTCCAGCGAGATGCCGTGCACGCGCTGGGCGTCCGGATCGATGTCTCGCTCCGGGTGGATGTAAATATGCAGATGCTTGCCGGTCAGCTTGCGGTTGATCATTTCCAGGCCGGCGAATTCGATGATGCGATGGCCTTGGGCGTGTTCGAGACCGGTGGTTTCGGTATCGAGAATGATTTGTCTCATGCGCTATCCTGGCGACGGCCGCCGGCGGCGGCGTCGCTCTGACTCCAGAAGAAGGGCGGGCGCGGCCGGCTCAGGCCAGCTCTACGCCGCGGTTGGCCAGCTGATCGGCCCTTTCGTTAAACTCATGGCCGGCGTGGCCTTTGACCCAGCGCCACTCCACATGCAGATGGCGGTTGCGTTCGGCGTCCAGTTGCTGCCACAGATCGGCGTTCTTCACCGGCTCCTTGGCCGCGGTCTTCCAGCCGCGCGCCTTCCAGCCGTGGATCCATTCGGAAATGCCTTTTTGCACGTATTGGGAGTCGGTGTACACCACCACCTGACACGGCCGGTTCAAGGTGGCCAGGCCCTTGATCACCGCCAGCAACTCCATGCGGTTATTGGTGGTGTTGGCCTCGCCGCCGCACACTTCCTTTTCCTTGCCCTTGAAGCGCAGCAAAGCGCCCCAGCCGCCCGGTCCCGGATTGCCCTTGCAGGCGCCGTCGGTATACATCTCTACCTTGTCTTCAGTCGTCATGCTGTCTCGTCATTGCCGGGGCTCGCGCCCCGCTTGCTGTGTTGTTTCATGGTTCCCGGTGGCTGTGATGGCGCTCGTTGCCGGCGGCCACCGCCAGGCCGGCCTTGGCCTTGCCCTGCTTCCAATTGGGCAGGATCAAGCGCATGCCGCGCTGGCGCTTGATCGCCTCGATGCCGTACACGCCGGCGGCCAGCGGCCACCAGCGGTCCCCGGCCCGCTCCATGAAGCGGAAACGCTGCACCCAGTCGCAGCGGGAGAACGGCGGCGCGTAGCCCATGAAGCCTCCGCTCGCGGGCTCCAGCTCCAGCAGGGTCAGCCAGTCCTTGATGCGCACCAGCGACAGGAAGTTGCCGCTCCACGGCGCGTTCTCGCGCCCTTGGACCAGTCGGCGCACGCCCCACAGCGACACCGGATTGAAGCCGGTGAGGATCAGGCGGCCCTCCGGCATCAGCACGCGCTCGGCTTCGCGCAGTACCTGATGCGGCACGGTGGTAAAATCCAGCACATGCGGCATCACCAGCAGGTCCAGGCTGCGGCTTTCGAACGGCAGTTGCTCCGGAGCGCACAGAATCTGCGCCGGTCCGGAATCCGAAACGCGGCACTGCCAGGGAATGCGGTTGGCGCGCAGGAAATCGACTTCCGGCAAACCCAGCTGCACCGCATGAAAGCCGAACACGTCGGCGACGGCGCGGTCGAAATAAGCCTGCTCGCGCTCCAGCAGATAACAGCCCAATTCGCTGGAGCTCAGCCAGTCGCTAAACGAATTCTTCATCGAGAGAAGCCTTATGCCAGCCAAATACACCGTCAGCCCGGTAGGGGCCTTCAGTGACAATTATATCTGGGTTTTGCATCACAGCGGCCGCGCTGTCGTGGTCGACCCGGGCGAAGCCGCGCCGGTGGCCGCCTTCCTGGAACGGGAAGAACTGCAACTGGAAGCCATCCTGATCACCCATCACCACGCCGACCACATCGGCGGCGTGGCCGAGCTGTCCGCGCGCTGGCCGGACGCCGCCGTCTACGGCCCGGCCGACATCGCCTCGGTCTCCCGCCCGGTGATGGACGGCGCCCGCGTCGAGCTCTCCTTCGGCGCGGCCGCGGTGCTGGAAGTTCCGGGCCACACGCTGAACCACCTGGCCTATGTAATCGACGACGCGCTGTTTTGCGGCGACACCCTGTTCGGCGCCGGCTGTGGCCGGCTGTTCGAAGGCACGCCGCGGCAAATGCACGATTCGCTGGCCAAGCTGGCCGCGCTGCCGGACGCCACCAAGGTCTATCCGGCCCATGAATACACCTTGGCCAATCTGCGCTTCGCGCTGACGGTGGAGCCGGGCAACCCGGTGCTGGCCATCCGCATGAGCCGAGACCTGAAGCTGCGCGAGCAGAACCTGCCCACCCTGCCCTCCACCATCAGCCTGGAACGCGCCAGCAATCCCTTTCTGCGCGCGCATGAACCGGCGGTGCGCCAGTCCGCCGCGCACTGGAGCGGCCAGCCGCTTAATGATGTTGTCGAGGTCTTTTCCGCGCTGCGCGAGTGGAAAAATCGCTTCTGAGGGATTTGTTCACAATCTTGCGAGCCAAGGCGAAACACGGCGAAAACGGCAGGGAAAACGACGGGAAAAACGGAAGGCGCGTCGCGGTCCATTCGTATTTCAAAACGGTTTTCAAGGCCGTATCGCCTACGCGCGGCCTACCGCGAACGGCCCCTCAAACCATGACAAGGAACTGAATCCTGAGCGCCACTGTTAAAAATAACTGGCGCAGGACAGTCTGCATGGCCTATATGTCAGCAAAGCACATGAAGTTATTTGGTTTTTTGGTTGACACCCCTATGTTGGCTGTTTAGCATCAGCCGAAATCAGAATTCCGGGCCCGCCAAATGAATCGCTTCACCCCGTTGGCACTTTCGCTGTCATTTGCTTTTTTATTTGCCTCCGCCGCGCACGCGGACGGGGCGTTTCGCCAATCCGTCGGCGTGGACGAGGGCCTGGCCTCCGGCCTGGACATGATGCTGCTGAACTCCAGCCTGCTTCGCAACGGCGACAATGTCTGGGAGCGCGCGCGCGAAGGCTTCCAGCTGCCGGAAGTGAACGCCGACATCGTACGCCGCCAGGAACGCTTTTATGCCAGCAAGCCGGAATACTTCCGCCGCACGCTGGACCGCAGTAGAAAATATCTGTTTCACATCATGAACGAGGTGGAGCGCCGCGGCATGCCCACCGAACTGGCGCTGCTGCCGCTGGTGGAAAGCGCCTTCGTTCCCACCGCGAAATCCCATGTCGGCGCCTCCGGCCTGTGGCAATTCATGCCGGCCACCGGCCGCCACTACGGTCTGGAACAGACTTGGTGGTACGACGGCCGCCGCGACGTGATGGAAGCCACCCGCGCCGCGCTGGACTACCTGGAAAACCTGTACGGACAGTTTGGCGACTGGAATATCGCCTTGGCCGCCTATAACTGGGGCGAGGGCAACGTCTCCCGCGCCATCGCCCGGCTGCAGGCCAGCGGTCAGGAAGTGACGTACGAAAACATCCGCATGCCCAACGAAACGCGCAACTACGCGCCCAAGTTGCTGGCGGTGCGCAACATCCTCAACGATCCGGCCAAGTTCGGCGTGCGCCTGGACAAATTTCCCAACAAGCCTTATTTCGTCGCGGTTTCCACCGGCAAGCACATGAATATCGACATTGCCGCCAAGCTGGCCGGTGTGTCCATCGGGGAATTCAAAGAACTGAACCCGGCTTTCAACCTGCCGGTATACGCGCACAAAAACGGCCGCCAGATGCTGATCCCGGCGGCCAAGGCCGACAAGTTCCAGGCCAATCTGGCCAAGTGGGACAAGCCGCTGCTCACTTGGGAAGTCTACACTCCGCCCGCGGACGCCAACGTCAGCCTGATCGCCAGCGAGCACGGGATGAGCACCGGCCAATTGATGAGCGCCAACAATCTGAGCAGCAGCTCGCTCAAGGCCGGCCAGCCGGTGCTGGTGGCGATGAGCAAGGATCAGCGCGATATCCGTCCGCTGGACGCCACCGACACCGCCTTGCCGGAAAGCGGCGACAGCGCCACCCTGTTGGCGCACGCGGAAACGCCGCGCGCCGCGCCGGCGGTGATGGTCGCCTCGGCCCAAGCCGTCCCGCAAGCCATCCCCGTCGCTCAGGTTCAGACGCCGCCGGTCGCCGTCCAGCCCGCTCCCGCCCTGGCGGCAGCACCGGAAGCCCCGCCGGCCCCGGCCAAAACCGTCCTCGTGGCGGCCGCGCCCGCAACAACGGCCACGGCCACGGCCGACGCCGACGGCAATTACACCGTGGCTGCGGGCGACACCCTGTACAGCGTCGCCCGTCGCTTCAACCTTAGTCTGGACGATTTGAAAACGGCCAATCAGCTGGATTCCAACACCGTTCTGGTCGGCCAGGTGCTCAACGTCAATAAAACCCTGGACAAGGGCGTGACCCTGCTGGCGGACAGCCGCGCCAGCCAGGCTCAGCAAGACGCCTTGCTGAAAGTCAGCGGCCTGCAGATCAACCAGCGCGCCACCGGCAGCGTGCCGGCGGAATACGTGGTGCAGCGCGGCGACACCCTGTTCAGCATCGCCCGCCGCTTCGGCGTCAATCACAACGACATCCAGCGCTGGAACGATTCCCGCCAGTTGACCCGGCTGCAGCCGGGCCAGAAAGTGCGCATCCAGGGCCTGTAAGGACTTGGGCCGCAAGAAAAAGCCAGGGCGAGCCCTGGCTTTTTTCATGTCCGCCGCTAACGGCTGCGCCCCTGGCTAGCGCTGCTCAGCCAGTGCCACACCATCAGCAGCACCCCGCGGCTGGGCGGCGGCACCTGCATCAGGCTGGGCAGCAGCAGCGCCAAATCCTCGCGCAAATGCTCGGCGACCAGATTGAACTCCGCGGTCAGCCAGTGGCAATACGAGGGCTTGTCCAGCGCCAGCGGACTGACCGCCTCGCTCAGCACCTCCGCCAGCATCGCCGGCTGATTGAAGCGCATGCCGTGAGCGGCGCGCATCAGCGTACGCACGATGGCGCGGCGCTGCTCGGCGCCGTCGCTCAGGGCCGGCGTGTTCTGGGCCACCTCGCCCATCCGGTCCAGCAAGCTGCACAGCGCGCGCTGACGCCGCTGGATGGCGTCGAAACCCGCCGCGGGCAGGCCGGACTCCTGCACCGCCGCCGCCACCAAGGCCCGCATCCGGATCAAGCGGCTGTTGAAACGCTCCAGCGCCAAGCCGGCGTCCACCTCGCGCCGCCGCGCGATCTTGCTGTACAGGGTGGCCGCTTCGCGCAAATTGTCCGCCAGCAAAAAACGCCAGCTGTCTATCGCCCGCAAAGGAAACAGGCCGGCGGCCACCAAGCCCAGCAGGGAACCGGCCAGCACATTGAAGCCGCGCCACAGCGCGGCCTCCACCGGCTCGTTGCCCAGGCCGGCGACAATCACCATGGTCAGCCCCACCAGCAGCGCCAGATACTCGCCCTTGCCCAGCGCGAACCAGGCGCTGAGCATCACCAGCGCCGTCATCCACAGATAGCAGGACAGCGGCGAATGGCGGTACAAGGCCATGGCCACCAGGCCGGCCGCCGCCCCCAGCAAAGAGCCGCCCATGCGCTGCAAGGCCTTGCGCCTCACCCCGCCCCAGTGCGGCACGCTGCCCAGCACGATCAGAATGGTCACCAGCATCCAGCTGCCATGCGGTATCTCGAACAGCAGGTTCAAGGCCAAACCCACCAAAAACGCCGCGGCCACCCGCAGCACATGCGCCTGCCGGGCGTACAGGTTCAGATAATACGGCGTCAGCAGAATGCGCCAGGAGCGCCAGCGGCTGCCTTCCATCTCTTACTCCATCGTCTTGCTGTCCAGCCAGATCGTCACCGGACCATCGTTGACCAGCGCCACCTGCATGTCCGCGCCAAACACCCCGGTGGGCACCGGCTTGCCCAAGGTCTGCGCCATCGAGGCGACAAATTGATCGAACAGGGGGCTGGAGCGCTCCGGCCGCGCCGCGCGCGAATACGACGGTCGATTGCCCTTCTTGGTGCTGGCGAACAGGGTGAACTGGCTGACCGCCAACACCTCGCCGCCGCAATCCAGCACCGAGCGGTTCATCACGCCAGCCTCGTCGTTGAAGATCCGCAGTTGGCTGAGCTTGCGCGTCAGCCAGGCGATATCCTCCGCCCCGTCTTCCTCCTCAATGCCCACCAGCAACAGCAGGCCGGGACCGATCTCCCCGGTCACGCGCCCTTCCACCGTCACCGACGCCTGCCTCGCCCTTTGCACCAATACCCGCATGTCCTCTCCTTGCCAGACCATCATAGATTCAAATCCCGGCCTGCATTCTAGAGCCAAGCGCGCCGCCGGTCACGACGACGGGCCAAGCCCGGCGCAGTCCAGTACAATGACGGTTGCTCAATAAGGATTCGCCTCATGCTGATGGTCATCTCCCCAGCCAAGACGCTGGACTTCGACACCCCCGCCGCCACCGATCACTACACCCAGCCGGACTTTCTGCATCACAGCGCCGAACTGATTCAGGTGCTGCGCGCCAAGAGCCCGCTGGAAATCGGCAAGCTGATGAGCATCAGCGACGCGCTGGCGCAATTGAACGTGGGCCGCTACCACGACTGGCAAGCGCCGTTCAGCCCGGCCAACGCCAAACAGGCGGTGCTGGCCTTCAAGGGCGACGTCTACGAAGGCCTGAACGCCGCCAGCCTGGAGCCGGGGCAGATGAGCTATCTGCAAAACCATTTGCGCATCCTGTCCGGCCTCTACGGCGCGCTGCGGCCGCTGGACCTGATGCAGCCCTACCGGCTGGAGATGGGCACCCGCCTGAGCAACCCGCGCGGCAAAAACCTGTACGAGTTCTGGGGCGACACCGTCACCCACGCGCTGAACGCGGTGCTGGAGCAAAGAAAAGACCCGGTGCTGGTGAACTTGGCCTCGGAGGAATACTTCAAGGCGGTGAAGCCGGCCAAGCTCAACGGCAGCCTGATCACCCCGGTGTTTCAGGACCGCAAGAACGGCCAGTACAAAATCATCAGCTTCTACGCCAAGCGCGCGCGCGGCATGATGGCGCGCTGGGCCGCGCTGCATCAGGTCAGCCAGCCGGAGCAGCTCAAGCACTTCGACAGCGCCGGCTACGCCTTCGATGCGGCGGCCTCCAGCGAGCTCAACTGGGTGTTCCGCCGCGACCTGCCCTAAGAACCTCTAAAGTCTGCTGCGCTTCAGCGATACGGCGTTGAAAACCCCTTCGAAATGCTCATGTACCCCCGTACATTCCGCTTTCTCAGCCTCAACGCCTTGTCTCGCTCTGGCTCGCGAAATCGTAAACAGACGCTAAGACCCGCTAACAGCATCCCTGACCCTGCGTTGCGCCTTCTTGTCGTAGGACTTACTGCCTGCGTCGGCGCGCCTTGGCTCAGCTTCTCTGCGCAGTTTTCTTAGCAGCCCCAACTAGGCGGAGACGGCGTTGACCAGCGCCTCTCCCCGCTCGAAAGCGCCGGCATTGCCCAAGGTGGTGTCGGCGATATTCATCAGCGCCTCGCGCGTCAGAAAGCCTTGGTGCGAAGTCACCAGCACATTGGGAAAAGTCAGCAGCCGCGCCAGCTGATCGTCCTGCAGCCCGCTTTCCGACAGGTTCTCGAAAAACACGCCCTCTTCCATCTCGTACACATCCAGGCCCACGCCGGACAAGCGCCCGGCCTTCAAGGCCTCCAGCAAGGCTGCGGTATCGATCAGGCCGCCGCGGCTGGTATTGATCAAGACCGCGCCCGGCTTCATCCGCGCCAGCGTCTCGCGATTGACCACATGCCGGCTCTCCGCCGTCAGCGGCAGATGCAGGCTGATCACGTCCGCCTGCCGCCAGACCTCCTCCAAGGACACGAACTCGCAGCCCAGGCTCGCCGCCAGCTCGGCGTTGGGATACAGATCGTAAGCCAGCACCCGCATGCCGAAGCCGCGTGCGATGGACATCGTGGCCTGGCCGATGCGGCCGGCGCCCAACACGCCCATGGTCTTGCCGTACAAATCGAAACCCACCAGTCCGTCCAAGGAAAAATCCATCTCCCGCACCCGGGTATAGGACTTGTGGATGCGGCGCACCACCGCCAGCAGCAAGGCGAAGGCGTGCTCAGCCACCGCGTGCGGCGAATAGGCCGGCACCCGGGTCACCGCGATGCCGTGCCGGCGGCAGGCCGCCAGATCCACGCCGTTGTAGCCGGCGCAGCGCAAGGTCACCAGCTTCACCCCCGCCGCCGCCAGCTTGGCCACCACCGCCGCGTCCAGCCTGTCGTTGACGAAGGGACAGACCGCGTCCACGTCCTGAACCAGGCCCACGGTGTCCAGATTCAGACGCGGTTCGAAAAACTGCAATTGATGATGGTGGCTTTGATTGGCGGCCTCCAGCGCGTGGCGGTCGTAATTCTTGGCGTCGAAAACGGCAATGCGCATGCTGCGGCTCCTGAATGCGGATGGATGAGACCACTATAAAGCAGCTCTTCTCCCAACTAAAAGCCTAGCGTGCAAGCAACTCCGGCCCTCACGGGCGGGAACGGAAATGCAAAAAACCCGAAGCCGTTTGGCTTCAGGTTTTTTAACTTGGTTGCGGGGGCGCAGTACCCTACCCATAGTAGCAATCGCATTCAGCTAGACTAGGCCCTGTTAACACAAGCACCGCAATCGGTCTGCGACAAGGATAAAGTTCAGGGGAGCAGCTTTCTCCCCTCCTGCACATCGTGTCATGTCGAGCAGCCAACTGGACTATCCGAACCCACACCTGCCGACTTGTGGGGTTCTCGCGAGATGTCTGGAGGCATCCGGCACAGGTGAGTGTGTAACTTCTCAGCTGACGGTACAGCGAGTATTTCGGCTAGTTGCGGCATTAAGGTAGGTTCAACAGAACTTGCCTTTCGTCTACATTTTCGATGACCAGCTGCAAATTTCTGCCAGCTAGTCTTACCACCAAGCATAGGCCGCAGCATTTCATGGTCATCAGTAAAAACTTGTAACGGGTTCAAGACAGCTTCTTAATTTGCACTCCTTGTGCCCCATCCTCTACGATATAACCAAGTTTGATGATGCGACTACGCAAATCATCAGATACTTGCCAATTTTTTTCCTGACGGGCAACTTGCCTGGCTTTGGCAAGCTCCATGACTTCTGATGGAATCATCGTATCCGATGGTTGCCAGCCATCAAGTGCCAAGCCTAGAACTTGGTCACAATGACGTAGAGTGGCTTTTTTATCTGCATCTGACAATGAGCTCTTAACGAGCCCCCAAACCAGAGCCAGCGCACGCGGGGTATTCAAGTCCTGATTGATTTCATGCAGGAAGGAACTGGCAAAAACCTGATCGACGCCCCCTCCCTCCGGCCATGCAGCATAGCTGACTCGTAGGCGATCCAGTGCCTGTTGAGCACCATCCAAAGCATTCCAACTGAAGTTCAGTTGCTTGCGATAGTGTGCAGTCAAGTTCAGATAACGATAGGCCAATGGATCATAACCTAGATCAACCAGGCTTTGAAGGCGCAGAAAGTCATTTGTAGACTTGGACATTTTGGCATTGTCAAGCTGTAAGAAGTGCCCATGCATCCAGAAGTTGGCGGCACGGGTACCATCGCAGGCTTGACTTTGTGCAATCTCATTAGTGTGATGCACTCCAATGTGATCTTCGCCTCCACAATGAATGTCAAACCAGGGCGAGAGGTACTTCCTCGACATCGCTGAGCACTCAATATGCCATCCTGGAAAACCTATCCCCCATGGGCTATCCCATTCCATCTGACGCTGACTATCTTGGGGACTGAACTTCCATAAGGCAAAATCAGTTAGATTCCGCTTCTGCCCCATATCTACTCGCACCCCAGCTTTCAATCCAGAGAGATCTAACCGAGCTAGATAGCCATAGTTGTCTTGTTTACTGGAATCAAAATAAATACCGTCAGTAGTACGATAGGTAAAACCTTTAGATTCTAATGTAGCAATAAAGTCGATCTGCTCTGAAATATGTTCGGTTGCGCGACACCATAGGGTTGGTTCCAAGTTGTTCAGTGCATGCATGTCCTTCTGAAATGCTTTGGTATAGAGCTCGGCTATCACCCAGGCCGATTCACCACCTGCCCGACGGCTGCCTTTCTCCATTTTGTCCTCGCCCTCGTCTCCATCTGACACAAGGTGGCCAACATCAGTAATATTAACCACGTGACGCACTGAGTGACCATTAAACTCGAGGACACGTCGCAAAGTGTCCTCGAACATATAGGTACGGAGATTGCCAATATGAGCATAGTCATAAACCGTCGGGCCACAGCAATACAGGCCTACTTCCCCCAAATTCAGAGGCTCAAAAGTACGGATTTTACGTTGCCAAGTGTCATACAAATAGAGTTTCATACTTCTCACGAAAGTGAAGCCAAGTCGCGTGGCTGACAATTTTGAAAGGAAAACGGCAGCAGTAGAATAAGTCAGAATTCTTTTTATTTTCCGCCATGCCCAGAGTCATAAGTCAAGTTGCAATACAAGCAGAAGGCCGGCCACTAACAGATTCGGTCTTGAAGGGAGGCGAGAGTTCCTTACGAGGGACCTCTCCTTGCAGAGTAAAGCGAACCCATACATCCACCACACTAAGTTAAGTAGACACCATGTTCTCAATAAATAGGCTTCGACCAAGATAGGTTGGCTGGATACTTATGATTTTGCAACTCTCTTAAGTACGCAAGTAACAATGTTCGGACTTGGCTGCTCTGTAGACATCACTCTCCCGTGGCATCGAACAACAGTTGCACCGAGGGTCTCTGTCGAGCTTCAATCGTGCAAAATCCATACCTTTTAGGTCGAAACTCGCCATGGCACCGGTAAGACCGCCTTCAATGCCGCATAGCAGCTTTATCACCTCGCAAGCCATAGCCGCCCCAACGATACCGGTAACCGCACCAAGTACACCGCCTTCCGCACAGTTCGGTGCCATCTCACCGTCCGGCGCTTCCGGGAAGACACATTCGTAGCAGGGTCCCTCGCCGCCGAAGACTGCTACCTGGCCCTGCCATTGGTAGACAGAACCGTGCACACAGTACTTATTGAAACGATGACACACATGGTTCACAAGATATCGAGTTGTGAAGTTATCTGTTCCATCAACAACAACGTCATGATCCGGCACAATTTCTTGAGCTAATGAAAAGTCGAAACGGCGTTGCAACCGTCCAACGTTCACTTCTGGGTTGAGTGCACGTAAGGTGATCCAAGCGGACTCCACCTTCGCGAGGCCAATACGATCAGACGTATGCAGGATCTGGCGCTGCAGATTGCTTTTATCCACGGTATCGTGGTCCACCAGCGTGAGCGTCCCAACACCGGCTGCTGCTAGATATAGAGCAACTGGAGAGCCAAGCCCGCCAGCACCAATAATCAGGACTCGCGCTCGCTTCAGGCGGGCTTGCCCAGCCTCACCAAGGTCCGGCAGTTTTAACTGGCTGAGGTAACGCTCCCGATCAAATTGTGTGTCTTCATGTATGTGTGAAAGCGTCCCCCCTGAAGCCTTCCAGGCCTCGATACCACCAGCCAGGCTTGTAACCTGAGCGTATCCCATTTCATGTAGTGTCTTGGCTGCTAGTAAACTGCGAACTCCAGAAGCACAATAAATAATGATTGGCTGTCCTTTGTCTGCTACTAGTCGTTCAACCTTCGACTCTAGCAATCCACGGGGAATGCACAGAGCACCAGGGATTACACCGGAGCTCGACTCCTCCGGTTCGCGGCAATCTATGATGACACAGGAGGAGTTAACGTTAACCGTATCAGCTTCAACCTCGCACACCGTGCGACGTGCTTGTCCGAGCAATTTGGCTAGATGGCTCATTTTTATTTAGTGCCTCCGGGCAGTTCCTCTGCTCCCCATCCACGGCGCAGCCACAACGATGGGTCGTGTTTTGCTGCACCATAAAGCATCGTAAGGTTGGTGCGGCGGTTCTCATAGCCCTCCTTGAAACTGAATTCGTCAGTTTCGTGGAAGTATTGTGAATCGAAGATCACCATTCGGTTCTCTCGGTATGGAACACGAACTGGCTCAACACCCGCAGCCTCAATGAACGCCAAAATCTCTCGACGGCGCTCAAGGTTGTTATAGCGATCAAACCCCCAGTCCATCGGGGGGGCGATAGGATAGATAATCAACCCACCTCGATCAGGAGCTAAGTTCGCATAATCTGGAGTGATCCAAAGATTTGCATTGATGGCGGCAGCGTCCGCATGGACGGCAATACCCTGACCAGCATGCTCATAGCGGTAGGCCCATATTTCTTCGAGCCGATGAGCGCCGAAGATACCAGGCATAGCATGCCGAAGCTCGAAGGCGAGCTGGTATACTAGCTCGCACGATAGACCGCGATCCAAGTAAGCACCAACATATCCACGCGGCTTAGCATCAAACCAAATTGTTGATTCGAGTAGCTCGGAACGAAGAGCTTGCAACGCTCCTTGGTGCAAAACACCGTCGATAACTAAAACCCCCTTGTCACGGGCATAGCGCAATTCAGCCTCAGAAAAGTCAACTTGGGGCGAGAATACTTTCTCAACGCCCCCCCTCTGTGGCAGATGTAAAGGGCGGTAAATGGTCTCGCCTAGGGCGTGAAGAATCTTAGGTGTCAAATAGTAGAGTTTGTCACCGCTTCCTTCTTCTTCTAGCAGTGCGAGGAGGTCGTGGTAACCACCATAAAGCATCTCGGTTTCAGGTGTAACGCGACCCTTGTGCATTAGGTAGTCGAGTTGGTCAAGGTCGTGCCTCAGTTTACCGCGCGATACCTTGAACAATTTCTCATGCTGCCCGGCTGCCAGTAATGAATTTAATGGCTGGTCATACTCAATAGCAAATGCTCTACGCGCATGGAAATCTGCTTGTTTAACATCCTCAAGATAACGCCCCATACGCGCCAGAGCCCTGTGGGCCAGAGACCAGTTTGGAATCCCACTCACCGCCTGCAGATAGCAATCACGCGCGGCCTTCCAATCTCCACGAAGCTCGTAGCCTCGGCCTTCCAGCACCTTGTTCGCATATGAGATCAGCGGTGAGGTCATGTCAACTCCATGTGTAGTCATCTACCCCCCCGCCAGTGCAGTCAACAGGCGAATTTCCGAATCAGAACGAATTGGTACTTCACCCGGATCAACAACACACAGGTTGCCATCCACGAAAATCCGCAAATAACGGTTAACCACGGTTGCATTCGCATAGATCAGTGTTTTGAGTGCAGGAACGCGACTTACGGCGGCTTCAAGTACCGTCGCTACACTATCACCCTCCAGCAAGAGCTTCGGTTCGCAATTTGCACGTTGGTACATCTGAGGTGGAAGAATAAGAGTGACCATGTCTTAGACCTTGCTTATGTAACTGGAGAGTGGAGTTGAGGTGTGCTACCTGCAAGATGTCGTCATGGATGCGATGCAGTAGCCCCCAACCGTCGCACGCCTTCTGGTTTATGATGTTGGACGTGACGATATCCATGGCGTGTATTAGATGTGGAGCATTCATGATAGCGGGAAGCTTCCCCAGCCGAGCTAGGCTGCGCTCCGAAAAATGTAAACTAGCGTACTGTATGTACAGTTGTTCAGCGCTTACTTCATCCAGAGAGCCAGCCTTTGTCAATGCCTCAAGGGTTGCCGAAAAATCGATCATCGGTAATGAAACGTGTGGACTAGTAGCATCCTCGAAGGTCACACCGAGATAATCGTCGAGAAAGTATGGGGTGTCGCGAATGTGTTCGAATATCCGACCGCAGCCCACCATTCCAAACTCATGTAGTTCAGCTGCGCGGAGCGCGCCAATACTGCCCGCCCCATAAACAGCCATGCCGGTCCGCAGGGCATCAAGCACCTCTGAAGGTGTCACGGCCATACTCTGAAAGAACTCACCATCGATAATACCTACCACATTCACACCTTCTTCAATATCACGTGAAAGGTCGCCCCGTCGGATTGGTGGTAGGCAAACGGCATCGGGCAGCACGGAATGTATCTTTGCTGGCGTAAGGCTCAGGCCGCTATAAATCTTGATCTTCATGCAGAACCTCTCTCTGGACGACTGTTGACGCGGAACTGCCGGTAGAAAGGCCCTCCCTCGTCTTTTTCGAAAGACGTTATGTTTTTGAACTCATTTGGAACATCCAGACTTGGAATAAGTACCTTGACCACCGGCACATCTATACCCCGTCGCGTCAGGTTGGCGATGAGTATATTGTCGTGCCCAATTTCGGATAACCACGAGAGCACGAACTGGAATTCTTCACCAAGGGTGCTGAAGCAATAATCGTGCACTCGATGGCGAAAGTTTTCTATGTGTAGCGTCCGTTCCTCTGGTTGTTCGCAAAGACCAAAGACGTCATCCTCGGGAGCGGTATCCATCGAGGCACACGTGTGTATCTTCATGTCCTCTCGACTACCACTGATGTGGGTAGCGCGGCATTGCAGTACCTCAGAAATTGCACGTGAGATTGCAATATCCACCGTTGCAGCACATCCCCATCCAGAATAGAAAGTGTCTCCGCTGATCAGGCAGGCGCGCACCATGGGTAAGTTCTTTATGCCTGGTAGGAAAAAAGCATACAATTGAATGCAGTAGTCCGAGGATTCTTGCGCCAACACAGATCGCAATGAAGGATCCTCGATTTCACCCTCATATAAGGCTTCGACGTTTAGATCGCCGCAATCCATGCTACTGACATAGAAACGTTCAATCAGTTCGTACAGCGCGTGAATCGTTGCCTCAAGGTAGGTGGCACCAGAAGCTAAACCGTTGGAACCATCGATGAATCCGGCATTCGTATCATAGTAAGATGGGATAAATGGAAAGTAGACCGTCTCAGCCGGAACATACACCTCGCGCTGCAGACGCACGGAGTATACTGGGGTCCACATTAACTGTTTGTCAGCACTCAAGGACGACCCTGTACGCTGAATAAACTTGTCGGGGTGTACTGCTAGCCGTTGCTTGTGGAGATAGTCCCAACTAGCACGTAGTAGTTGTGGAACTCGCGGCTCCACGCAGTAACTCTCGATCGCCTCCATCAGGCATGAGATGCGGGCTTGGGTTTGCGTCACTCCTTTGCCCTGTGCGCCCGAATTCTGTCCGTAGTCGGCACTAAGGTAAAGATGTGGCCGGCAACTTTGATAGACAGGGAAGGGGGTGGGACTTAGCCGCGAGATGTCAGCAACCCTTGTGATACCAACCAGCGGGGCTACTTGCTCAATCTGGGCAAGAAATGCTTTCCCTGAAGAAGCCCGGTTACCGTTCGCAGAATACACAATTGGCTCAAAACGTGCCAATTCCTCACAGAGAGTCAGCGCAGGATATTGACTGGTTAGCTCTCTACTCATGCCAACTCCTTTTTGGTTGCAGGAGCTACGCAGTGAGACTCCTGTCGGTCGAAGGCCATTGGGGAGACTTTAGCGTACCACCCCTCAGCCGCAGCATGATCCAAGGCCAACAGTACCTTCATCCCGGGTAGTAATGAGATAGTTAGTGCTAGCAGTGCTCCACAAAGCGCAAACCCCACGTAGACCGTTTCCACTGGGGCCTGAGTCAAGGCCAATCCTGCTAGTGCAGGACTCACCACTGAGGCAAAGTCGCCACTCATGCTTACAATTGCAGCCATGCGGGATCTCATATGTATGGGGCGGGCAAGCGTGCGATGTGTGATGCCAACCAAACCAACCGTTGTCTGAGCAAACCCTGCAAAGAAGAACGCAACCAAGAGTAGAAAAGGACTATTACTTGCGCCGAAAGCCGACAAACTGAGGGCAAGCAAGACTCCGGCAGCGAGCCGCGCACGGTAACGCCCGAGCCTGCGTACAGCTATTTCCGTACCCTTTAGCGCACTCAACAACATTCCCAGCGACAACATCGCTTCGCACAAACCGAACCACTTACCTGAAAGCTGTAACGACTGCACCTTTAGCGGCACAAGCATGTTTAGTACCGGAAAAAGGAAAAGGCTGGCCAAGAAACTAACCAGGGTCCAATTGCGTTCTAGGGGCACACTCCATGATGCGCGTAACCCCTCGCGTATGTCGGAGGTCCAAGAATGCTTCTCCTTCGCTTTCACAGCAGCCTTATGCCATGGTGCCGCGGCGGCCAACAGTGCAGCGGCACTTAGCACCACCGCTTGAATTAGAAGAGCGTTGGCGGCACTGGATGTAGAAAGTAGTAATCCAGCCACCCCAGGACCAGCAAGACGGCCCACCGACTGTGCGGACTTTTGGTAAGCGAAGGCCCTGGACAAACGGCTCGCATCCACCAATTCAGTTAACTGTGCTGACGACACTGCAGAGAAAATTGTATTAGCCCCTAGGGCAATGGCCTCCAGTGCGATAAGTGCAGGCAGACTATAGACCCCATTTTTTGCGAGCAAGCCCATTGACAGTGCTGCGGCGGCGAACAATGTGATCGCAAGCACTCGCATCGTACGCTTGGGAAATCTGTCTCCAAGCGGAGAGAGCCAGGGCGTAATTGTCAGGGAGATCACTGCGATGACGACACCAAAGATCGCCAGGTCTGTTACCCCACCGGCCTGTGTCACCCACCACATTACCGTGATATGCCCCATTAAGAGGCCCAACCAAGTCAAAGCCTCACTTACAAGAATTTGTGGCAAACCCAGCCCTAATTGGCGAGCTTTGAAAAAAAATCTCATCCCTTCTTCCCTACTCGAAAATGAATGCTAATTCGCGAAACTTGCCTTGAGCCGGCATGATTGAGTCCAGCGGAACAGACCATTGAGATCTGATAGGGTCGAGATGGAAGAACTGAACGAGTTGGGCTACCAGATCCTCTCGTGCACCACTCACACCAGACTGTAAGGCCTCGAAGGTACCGAGTAATCGGCTACCTAGGGTCATCGCCTCAATCGTCGAGGCAGAGTTCTGTCCAGGCGTAGCTCCGGCAACAACCTTATTTAGGTAGACGCCAATGGCATGATGGACTAGCTTCCTCAATATTGATTCAGATGCCTCTGCGAATGTGCTGGAGAATCCTAGGTTTAGGGCCTGCCCTGCGCGGAGTGAATCAGTTGTTGGTCCGAGAATCAGTGTACGCGAAGCTACCCATAGATCTAGGTGCTGAATACGCCTACGCACTTCAACTTCGTAATATCTGTCAGCGTCAACCACCATATTTTCTGCGATGTCTGGCGTACAACTTTCCACTAATGCCTTCATCGCCTCCTCTAAGCGATCCAGATACGAGGCCACAATAGGTTTCAGGATGGAGCAAGTATCACTCGCTACTACCCCATCTTTGTTTGAAAGCTTCCCGTCGCGCAGCAGGCTCAGCAACTGCATTGCGTGATAGGCTCGTGTTTGGATGCTACGGCGCGTTCGAACACATGCAAGCTGACTATTGGGTAAGCGTGAAAGGGACGGCATGCCAATCGTAGCCACCCAGCGGAGGTACTCAAAAGTGTTAGCTCCCGGATCGAAAGGAGTGCTCAGGAGTTTTGGTATTCCAGGGTGAGAGCAGAAACGTTTGTGGAATTCTCGAAAGGTACCAGCCCGGCTTAGCTCGCGATAAACCGCTGCAAGTGATCTTGTATGTGTAACGTAGAGCTTGATCGTCCGCCGCACGAGGTTACGAACAAATAGATCGTCACTATCGTGTAGTGGCGTGCGATACCCAGAGAATGCCGCAAGATAGAAGTCCAGTGCAGTCAAATCATCGGTGACACCAGCCGCCTTGAATGCCCGATACGGATGGAAATGACTCTGGGAAACGCAGTTACGCTGGTAAACAAGTTCATTGTCCGGTGTCATCGCACGGATATTGCGCGTCAATATGATATCGGAATGCCAGAAGCAGAAGCCTTCGAACGCGAGCGAGAGATCGGTAAACTGCTTGCGAGTTGGCCGAAAAGAGCCTGAAAAGAAAGGTTCCCACAAGAGGCAATGGACAAGTTCATGCGCCGTACTGATGTAGTGGCGCACGCCGCGAGCCTGGCTTTCGAAATCTTGATCGAGCGCATCTGTGGCCAATTCATGTTGGTATTCGGGGACTACAGGGCGCTGCGAGAATGGATTCCACTCTTCAATACGCACCATATTGTTGCGTTGGACAGGGGAAAAATCTCCGAAACTACTTAGCAAACGGAGGAGTTGTCGGTGGACACCTGAGGTTGACAGCTGCTTTGGATTGGTCGCCCCATGACGAGATAGCTTGCACTCAAGTTCCTGCAGAAACTCGACATAGATGGTAGTGGCGAGAGGAGCAGGTTGTAGATTTTCTATTTTCATGTCAGCGCATAAATCGTCAATCGTTCCAAGATGCCATCACCGTAGTGACAGCACCCCGTAAGCAGAGCGGCTAGGTCGCTTATGCTTTGACGTCAGTACCATGGGTATTGACCGCCGACGGACCTTCAACGAGATCCTTCTTGGACAGTTTCACCAACGGCTGGGTCATTACTTGCTGTTTGACTTGCTCCGATTTAGCGGCAATTACTTTCGTCATTACTATCTCCTTTGTTAGTCCATGTTGAGTTAGCTCAAAACTTGTTTCGAGCACCCACAAAATATCTAATGATCATTATGTATGCAAGAAAAATTTTTCCGGGACCAAAAAAATGTCATACCTATTACTATAGCTACCTCTGTCATGCCATCCACAGATAATTACCCGAATATCATAAATTCAACAGCACATCGCAACCGTACAAACCACCCAATACGCTCCATGTCAGACTAACTCTGGAATCGAAATGTACTAATTGCATCGATGCCTGCGAGAACTTGAAGAGGAGCAAAGAGCGGGTTTCGGACAGGGAGAAGGGAGCACCAGTAGAGCCATCTAGAACTTGGTTGACTGATTAGCCAGGCGCCGTCAAAACGGGAGACTGTCAGATCAAGTCAGAACTTCTACCTGTAAAGCTAAAAAGCCCGCAGTTATGCGGGCTTTTATGCGCTTATGCGAAATTCATTTCACGCCGTCAAAGTTTCTGCAACCGCCCGTGCCACCAACCATTTTTTTACCTGATATACCTGCAACTCGGCAAGATTGGAGATAAAAAACAGCTCCACCACAACCCCTCCCGCGCTGACAAATCCCAGCTTGCCGCGTGCAGACTGACTTTGATCTATCCATCCCCTCTCCCCTCGCAAACGGCTGCCCAACACCATCCCCACGGCGGCACTCAACCGCTGGCTCACATCCTTCAACGGAGGAAGAGAAATGCTCTCAACCCCGTTCGCCGTGGGATTCGTGGCGGCATTGCAGTGAAACTCGATCGCGAGGTCCGTTCCAGGAATCAACTTAATTGCTTGCGCCAGAGGCTGGTTCTCCTTTCCCTTCCCATCTGTCACCACCTCATGCCCCGCCGCGCGCAGATAGTGCGCAACCATGTTACGAAATCCGCAACGATCTCCGCCTCGGTAAGTCCATGTGACCCTCCCCTCCAGCCATACCAGCGATAAGGAGAGAAGTCCTAGGTTTGCATGGTAGTGGTACTGCTTGATAGTTCGGTGGTCCGCTGCTGGCGATTGCGTGCCGCAAACACTGCTGGTGGTATGCGGCCAATCGAACCGTGGGGGCGCACCTGGTTGTAGTCGTCTCGCCAAGCCGCAATGATCTGCCGCGCTTCTGCCAACGAATCGAAGACATGTTCATTCAGGCACTCATCGCGGAATCTGGCGTTGAAACTTTCAACGTAACCATTCTGCATCGGTCGACCCGGCTGAATCAGAATGTGCCGGATACCATGCGTTCGCGCCCACCCCAAAAACACACGACTGGTGAACTCTGGCCCATTATCCGTCCTGACTGCCAACGGATAGCCGCGAAATTGCGCCACCTGATCCAGCATGCGCGTGACGTATTGGCCAGACATTGAGAAATCTACCGCAACCTGCACCGCCTCGTGGCTGAAGTCATCAGCTACCGTCAGGCATTTCAAGCGTCGACCACAGGCTAACTGGTCGCTGACAAAATCCATGCTCCATACCTCGTTCAACTGCGTGGCCGCCTGCAGTGGCGTACGCACGCCAGTGAGCTTGCGCCGGCGGTTGCGTCGCCTGACGGCCAGGCCCTGCTCGCGGTACAAGCGGTAAACCCGTTTGTGATTGAGGCCAGGGAATTCGTGACGCAGCAGATCATGCACCCGCCGGTAGCCAAAACGGCGGCGTGTCTGCGCGATCTCGACGATGCGAGCCGTCAGCTGACACGTCAGCGCATCCGCCTGTGGCGGATGCCGCCAGGTATCTCGGGAGAGCCCCACAAGCCGGCAGGCACGGCGCTCTGAGAGCGCTAATCCACTGCTCAACATCACGCTAATGGCCTGCCGCTTGGCCTGCGGGGCTAACGCTTTACCCCGAAGGCGACCTTGAGGGCTTCGATGTCGAGATGGGCCTCGGCCAGCAACTTCTTGAGACGGGCGTTCTCGGACTCCAGATCTCGGGCGCGCTGAAGCTCGGCGACATTCATGCCGCCGTATTTACTGCGCCACTTATAGAAGGTGGCCTCGGAGAAACCGCCCTGCCGGCAGACCTCTTTGATGGCCATGCCCAGTTCGGCCTGCTTGAGAAAGCCAATGATCTGTTCTTCGGTGAATCGGCTCTTCTTCATGTCCGTCATTCTCCTTCAGTGACGGACTTCTCTCTACTTTTGATTGGTAAGGCCTAAGGGGAGCAGATCAGCCAAGAACGCGCCGATCACATTCGGGGTGCGCAGATCACGTTGCAGCAACTTACTAACGACAACGTCTAGCAAGGAAGATGCATAGCTCGCGGCCAAGACACCGATGATGATGGAAGGAATGAGATACACCAGCCGTAGGGGAACGCTAGCCTCTTTCGCGCTCAACACAAACACGGTAGCGCCGGAAAACGCGGCATAGAGCACGCCATCGTTCAAATAAGGTAAAAGCCCAGCTAGACCCACAGCAGCCGTTGCGGTCGCACTGGAGACAGATTCAGACATGAAACAGCCTTCAAACTCGGGCGGGACTCTTGCCCCAGTTTGGCTAACAATTTTACCATCCATCCAAGTGTAGATACAGAGAGAACCCGGTCTGTACAAAAAGTACATTGTACTAGACGGTAATTTCCCACTGATATAGCCTACTCAGCATACTGCACCACGATAATCTTAACCTATTGGATCGCTACAACAATGATTGAATTCATCTCTCGAAATTTAGACGCAATCATATTGGGCACTATATTTTTATTTTTAGGTTATGCCCTAAGCCTAATTTCATCAAGATCAAAAAACAACCAAGCCCCCCCAAATCACCAATTACACTCATTCAAGTCACCAAGACAAATATATATAAAAACACCACACCTACCGGCAGATCAAACACACAAGACGATAGTTCCATTGCTTTATTCATAATTCTAGCTTGCTGCCTTGGCTACATATTTTGGCGACAAGAAATACTATTAACTCTATCTCTCATTTCTTTATTTTCAATTGGCCTATTTATCGGATCAACCGTATACGCTTACAACAACAATGCAATCGAAGGAACTGGCTGGGCCACATACCTACTATTCTCATGCGCCACCACCATATTCTTATTTATTTTGATTGCTTCCGCATCCTCACCAAATCACGCCCCTGAGAATTTTAGCAACTATCAAACCATACTAAGACAAGAAAAACTTTACGGCCTGATTAAGGCGATGAAAGAGCTAAATACTTTCACATGGCTGGTCACACATGTTTTTGGAGTAATAATTTTATTTTACGTACAAGTACGTCTTACTCTCTCCACTGGGTACTATCTTTCCCTCATCAATATAAACTCCACAGAGCAGCCTGCCCGACTTATCATTTGGTACATTAACAAAGCCGACCGATATCGAAACCCCATTACAAACATTACCATTTTAGCAATCGCCTGCTTGCTGTCTTATGTTCTAATAAATGGTTACGCCTACATCTGGTACAATCAATTTATTACCTCCTCCCTATCATAACTCAAGATAGCAACGGAGCTTTCCTTGTGATACCCGACACAGCCATTGGCGCGATTATCGCCGCAATCATCGCAGCCACAATTTCAATTGTCAGCCTAATAATAAGCAAAGAAAATAAAACATCTGAATTTCGTCAAGACTGGATCAACAACTTTAGAAAAGATATTGCAACGATAGTTACAAACAGCCATATATTAGAAGCCTACACGACCTCAAAAGATGAAAACACCCCTGACCACAGCGCTATCACCTGGGAAAAAACACGACACATCTTTGCGGAAACAAACTCTGCCATAACGCGCATAGACCTTATGCTAAACCTTAACGAACCCGACCACAAATCAATACACAATACTTTACGCACTCTTGAAGAACTAGTAGCAACCCACCCTGATATACACACTGTCCATACACTGGAAAAAACAGCAGACCAACTTGTTAGTCTATCTCGAAAAACTCTAAAAGATGAGTGGACCAGAGTAAAACGAGGCGAAAAAACATTTCACATAGCAAAAATAGTAAGTCTTCTTTTAATTTCTATCACAGTCATTTTTGGTATCTTTATTTTCGCCAGACAGCTAATCCCCTTCGACACACCCACCACCTCCCACTCCAAAGCAGTTACTGAATCACCTGTCGAATCAAAAAACATATACATAATCCAATAAAAACCAGTAGCGGGGGGCATTAGCCCCCTCTAAATTCTTCTTAATCACTACGTCACAAACACCTCCGACAGCGACTCCCCCCGTTGCCGATACGACTTGCGCAGCTTAATACCCTCGCTCACGCCCCCCCTCCTTCACCAATCGCTTGGTGGTCCCCTGGTTCTTTTTCTCAATTGAATTGATGATAGGCCGGCTTGCGGGCATTCCAAACCTTAATCTCCTCGCGTAGCTATTTCAGCTTCTCCTGTGCCTCGGCCTGCTCCTGTTCTACCCCCGAACGACTGCTGAAGCAAATCGGCACCCAACTGACCACCCTACGCCACATGTTGGGCCGGGCTATGGCCAAATCCTTGCTGACCCTACTCAATGAATTGGTCTTGAATGCCGATATGCGCACTCAAACTAGATCAACAGGACGAACAGTCCCAGACAAGTTTACCGGGGTGACTGTTTTGAGAGGGAACAGGGGGGACGGGGGGAACAGAACCGCCAAAACCCTCCACTGGCAGGAGTTTCAGCGGTTCCTCCCTTTTATGTTCCCACTTGTATTTGTTCCCCCTTTACAAGCCGAATTCGACATGCCGCCTAAAAAAAAGCCCGGCGCCTTCTCTCGCGCAGGGCTGTCATTGGAGCCAGAGAAATTGTACGGGTTTGGTCGGGATAAGATGGGGGCTGTATACAATTGTCTATTTTTCTACACCAACTCCTCCACAATGCAGCCTATTGCGATGTTGAAAAGAGAATGGCAAACAGGCGCTACATTTCAGCCTTCGCCAAGTCACTTCTACTCCGACATCCGCGCACCCAATAGCGCTTAGTGGGCAGTGACCACATTGCTGAAGCCTGCCGTCGATAACAAAATCGACGCTGGTGTCGTGGATGGTCCATTCAGCCGACGCCTATACCCTGCGGATTACGGCTCTGGCTTCTCCAACCGGCCTACTTAATTCGTGCCAGTGGTAAAAACCACCCAGAACCTGTTTGGCCTCATGCTTGATGACGGTGCTGTTGGCCGAGCGCGGGGTAGTCATCCGCTAGAAAAATGGCCCCGATACGCACTTCATAGGCAATGATCAAGCGTCAAGCACACTTGAGAGCATCGGTGTGCTGAGTCCGCAGCTTAATCATGACTAAGGCTCTCCCAAACAGGGATTTCACAGCAAACAATCAATCTGACTCAGCCCTCGTTGCAAACGCTGTTGCACAAGTTCAAGCAGTGAGGCCGCCTCCTCGCTGCTGAACAACAGTGGTTCGTCTCGGCGTTGCAGCAGGGTCAACATGGCTTGCAGACTGACGTTGGCGGCATGGATGTCCACTAACGCTTGCAGCAGAACTTCGTCAATTTCCGCACATTGCTGGGCCAACTGCTGACTGATCGGTGAGAGGTGAGATTGATGTTGTGTGGCCTCCTGCATGTGCTGGTTCAGCCGCCGCAATTGCTCTAAGGCGGAGCAGGATGGGATGTGTGTATTCATGCGCAGACCCCTTTTCATGACTAAGTAACACAGCTATAAGTACTGCCAAATACTGTTAGATGGTTTCCCGCGCCAAGGACGAGGATGGGCGCCCTTTTATCGTTAAGGTGAGCAAAGCAGCCATCAAGGCGCAACCGGAGATTTGTGTGATGCCTGCCAGGCTCCACTCAAATTGGGTTTTCAACAGACCCAGTAGATAGCCGGCGAACGCCGCCGGGATATACAGGCTAGCGACGAATAACCCAGAAGCCTGAGCCGCCAAATTCGGCGGCAGCGATTTGATGATTCCGGCGGACAGATTGGCGTAGACCATGCCGCTGATGGCCGCGCCGAAAGCGAATGACAGTCCCGCGTGCAGGGGCAATGAGCGGTTGAGCTCCGTGAATAGCAAGCCGCCAAACAAGGCTGAGGCCAGCAGCGAGCCCGTTAGAAGCTTATGAAAGTCAAAGCGATCCCCCAACCAACCTCCTAGCAAGGAAAGCAGCGCGCCCAAACCGTAGCAACTGACTGCCATGGCCGCTTGTTGCGGACTAAAGCCCAGAGCTTCACGCAAATAGGTGGGATAAAGCCCCAAATAGCCATAGATCGATAAACCAGAGAAGGCAGTGGCCATAGCCAGTAATAAGGGGGTTCTGCTCCACAGACGGTTTCCCGTAATAGAAGCCATCTCGGTGGTGACGAGAAGAGGAGCCGCCTCGGTAAACCAGGGTTTAACGCAAGAGACGATCAGCACCAAGGCAAGCAAACCAGACAGTCCGAACAGGATGAAAGGCATTTGCCAATGGCTGGCCCCCAGGATGGCCGCGCCGAGGTTGGGACCGATAATCGCGCCGATGCCAAAGGTGAAGTTGAGTGAGCTAGCGGCGATAGCGCGGTGTTGGTAGAAATAGCTGGTGCCGATGGCCAGCAGCGCGGTCAACTGCATAGCCTCACCTAGTCCGGAGACGAAACGGTACAACAACAGATCCGGAAATCCTTGTGCGTAGGCGGTGAGGTAGGTGGCGGCGGAGAAGATGACCAGGCCAAGCAGAGCCACGTTTTTGCGCGAGACCCGGCTCAGCAGGTAGCCGGTGGGCAGGCCGGCCAACCCCATGCCCAGGGTGAACACGGTGGATGCCAACCCGACCTGGGGCAGGGTCAGGTCGAGTGCGACGCGAACATCGCTGGCCAGTACGGAAAACAGTTGGCGATCAATCGCGTTGATGACATAGGAAAACAGCAGGATGGCGAACATCCCAAACGCGGCTCGACGTGTTGTCATGGCAGTCTCCTTAGGCAGGATGCAAGGCGTATGAGGGCGGCGGCGTCAACCGTCAGGCAGGCGGCCTTGACTACGGAGAGCGAATTCAGCAGGCAATTCGGATGCGGGAACACCACCAGCGAGCAGTAGGCGCAGCAACATGCAGGCTTTGAGCGCGCCCAACGCGCCGCCGGGAATGGCCCCCCTGCCAATCAGATCGGTTTCCGAACCTGGAAAAGCATAGCTGGCAGAGAGCACGGGACCGGCGACCACCCGAGTGGACAACACCACCGGCATATGGGCACATAGATCGCCAATCAACGGCGCGATATGGGCCGGCACATGCCCTGCGCCCATCGCCGCGATGACCACCCCCTGATAGCCCAAGGCGGGCAAGGTCGGCAGCAAGCGTCCATCATCGCCCAAGGCGATGGTAAGCAAGGCAATGGCCGTTTCAGCGGGTTTCGGCAGAGCAAGCGCGGGCAGTTTTTCAATACGGGCAAACCAACGCAACTGCCCTTCAACAAGACCGCCGAGTGGGCCACATATTGGCGAGCTGAAGGCGGAAGGTTGCGCTGTGTGGGCTTTCTGGACATAGCGCGCGGCATGGATCTGATCGCCCATAACGATCAGCGCGCCAAGGCTCTTGGCTCCGTCCGAGGCGGCAACCGTGACGGCCGCCAGGATGTTGGCGGCCCCATCCGCACCCGGCGCTTGAGCGCCACGCATGGCGCCAGTGACTACCACGGGACGCGGAGAGCGCACCAGCAACTCCAGTGCGAAAGCGGTCTCCTCAATGGTGTCGGTCCCCTGAATGACCACGGCTCCAGAGCAGCCTTGGGTAAAACCAACCTCGATTAGGGCTGCGATGGCGGCCAAGTCCGTCAAACTCAGCGAAGCGCCGGGCTTGTTGGAATAGGTCTGCACCAAAGGAGCGGCAATAAGCTCCAATTCCGGTACGACACGTATCAGCTCCTCTCCGGTCAGCGAAGGGGAAATGCCGCCGTCGGCATTAGGGGTCATGGCGATGGTGCCGCCGGTGGTAATGATTAAAACACGTGGCAGTGTCATGAGTTCTCCTGGGGGCGCGCTATTTGGATTGGGCAAGGTAGACGTCGAGAATCTGTTCGCCGGTACACATCAACACGTCCGGATAGGACAGAATGTAGTCATACAACTCGGCCAGATAACGGATGCGGTGCGCCGCGCCGGTCAGATAGGGATGAACAGAAATCGCCATCACGCGCGGAATATCCGCGCCCTCCCGGTAAAGTTGATCGAACTGATCACGCCCGCGGCGCAACAATTCATCCGACGCATGCTGCTGCACCGCCGAGATCACCACATCGTTCAACTCCACGGTATAGGGCACAGAGACAACGGAGCCCGCGCGGGTACGAATGGACACAGGCTGATCGTCCAACACCCAGTCGGCCACGTATTCGATACCAGCTTCAGCCAGTAGATCGATGGTGTTCCCATCTTCGGTCAGGCCGGGACTTTCCCAGCCACGCGGCGGCTTACCAGTGAACTGAGTGATAGCGGCGATGGTGGCGCGAATGGTCGCCGACTGATCGACGACCTGATGCATCGGCTGTTGTACCAAGCCGTGGCCCATGAATTCCCAACCGGCCTCCAGCGCCGCCTGACAAGCCGGCGTGTATTCCTGGATGGCGGAGCCATTGACCGCCAGCGTGGCCGGCAACGCGCGTTGCCTCAACACCTCCAGCAACCGCCAGAAACCAACCCGCATCCCGTATTCGTGCCAGCACCAGTTTGGCAGGTCGGGGAGCAAGGGCTGGCCCATCGGCGGCGGCAACACCGCTCGTGGCATGGGCTGTTGCGGCAACCAGTTTTCCACATTGACGATGGTCCAGACTGCCACCCGGGCTTGCTTGGGCAAAAGGAATGGTGGCCGTTGAGTGATAGGCGTGTAGGACACGCGCTCACGATGGGAGAGAGAACGAGGCGGGTGTTGCATGGCAATGACCTCCCTGAAGATTAGCGTTGGCGTACGGCCACTCATTCAGTTCCATTAGTTGGAACCCAAGTGCCACCACGCCGTAAAATCACTTTGCATACAGATGCCATCAGATGGCGAAAAATTCTGGATTTTGGTGATTTTTCCTGCACTTAATGCCAATAACATTAGCATTGCGCAGATGCTAGCCTTGGAACGAATCTCAGGGCAATGAAATGGCGTTTTATTCCACTATATGGACGATTAAGATGATGGAACGTCGTGAAGCGGTAGCCGGTGCGCAAACCGTCGCGCGGGCGGTGAATCTACTCAAACACTTGGCCAGGGCTGGAGACCAAGGGTTGCGGCTAGTGGATTTGGCGGACGAAACGCAGTTGGCTCGGCCAACCTTGCATCGTCTACTGAAGGCTTTGTGCATACAAGGGCTGGTCACTCAGGAACGTCAGTCGCGCCGTTATCGCTTGGGGGCGCTGGTATTCGAGCTGGGCCTGGCAGCAGCACATCGTTTCAATCTGCGCGAATTAAGCATACCAGTGCTGGAGACGCTGTCGCGGCGGAGCGGAGATACCAGTTTCTTGTTTGTGCGTAGCGGTGACGATGTAGTGTGCATCAATCGGGTGCAGGGCGATTTTCCCATCCAGACCCCTGCCTTGCCGCTAGGTAGTCGTCAACCTTTGGGAGTCAATGCCGGCGGATTAGCCTTGCTCTCCCATCTACCCACCCAGGAACAGGAACAATTAATCAAAGAACTGGCCCCACGCCTTGAAGCGTATGGGGAAATGAGCATCAATGAATTACGCCAATATTGCCGCAACACCCGCGAACGCGGCTACGCTTGGATTGCCAACCGGGCCGTGCCCGGCATCGCCGCTGTCGGCCTACCCATATTCAGCGCCAATGGCATAGCTATCGCAGCCGTAACGGTCGCCAGTACCCAGAGTCGCATGACCGAGGCACGCTCCACGACGATCTTGCCATTTTTGCGGATGGCCTCAACGGAGATCAGTGGCTTACTACGACAATAAGAGGCCATAGGTGTCATTTCGTGGCGGGGAAAAACCACGAACATATCTTTATGCTGCCATTCTGAAACCACTTGGCCTTACCATCACGCATCTCATCTGATCGCTATTTAGCTGTCTACAATTGTCTAGCGTTCTGCATGTTCCCGTAGCGGGGAAACGCTCCCCCTACTCCAAGCCATGCCTCCTATTTCATCATAAGCCGCCACGACTCGTTCGCAGCGGAATGGACATCAAGCATCTAGACAGGAACCATGATTTAGTCGAACGAGGATATCGCGAAACACTTTTTAACATTTTCATTAATACGGGAGAAATGAAGGAGGAATCACCAAGAACTCATAGGCTATTGCATGAGGACACTTGTTACATCACCTATAACAACAAACTCTTTCAACCATATAATTCTCTTTTTATTCTTAAACTTACCCTTCTTTACAGAACGTCAAAATCCGTAGGTTCATATTGAGTAACCCTGTAGGCAACCTCTTTTATATTTTCCATTAAAATCAAACACATTACACTCAACCAACCATTGCAGCCTAAGGTATTTCTTGCCAACCACCCCGCAACAAAATTAAAAATCTCAACAATGGCATAGCAAATTAAATATCCAGCTGACCAATAAAATCCAGCAGCCCAAATCAGGTGGCACCCGTCAATTATTTACGGCAAGATGCGATCAAATTCCAACCCAAACCGGAGAACATTGATCATGTCGCAGCACTTTCAATCCGTACCCACTATTCTACGTCGCAAGCTGGTAGAACAGCGCACCGGTCTGGCACGTTCCACCATTTACGACAAGATGAGTGAAAAATCGCCTCGATATGATCCCAGCTTCCCCACGCCGATTAACTTGGGTCCCAACTCCATCGGCTGGATCGAAGCGGAAGTCAATGCCTGGATCGAATCTCGCATGCAAGCCCGCTGTCAGGGAGAGCAATAAGCCATGTCATTTCCCATCACTGCTCAAATCGTGCTGACTCGCTACGCCGACGGCAACCTGTCCCTGGAACACCACGGCGATACGGTCCGAATGGTGGCCGACTTGCAGGCTGAAATTGAACGGCAGCAGGCCATGCAGGTGTCCCGCCTGCGTTAATTCCCTTTTCCACAATCCAGACACGGGGCGGCCCTGACCACCGCACGGACACGTTTCCGGGCGCGGGCCTTCCCACGTCCGAAAGACAGGTAATGAGTAAGAATATCGAGCACATTCGCCAGGCGCTCCAGCACCTAGACGCCCACGAGCGCGAGGGTTGGGTCTTGATGGCCATGGCGGTCAAGTCCGAACTGGGCGAAGCCGGTTTTCAGGTCTGGGATGACTGGAGCCAGAGCGCCGGCAACTATCAGGCCAAGGCCGCGAAGGCTGTCTGGAAGTCGATCAAGCCCGCAGGCCGCGTCACCATCGCCAGCCTGTTTTCCGAGGCAATCCAGCAGGGCTACCGACCGGAGCGGCCCTATCAGCCGCCAAGCGCGGAGGCACGAGCCAAATTGGAAGCGGAGCGCGCCGCCGCCCTGGCCGAGACAGAGTCATTGACCGAGCAGCAGCGTCAAGAGGCCAAGCTCAAGGCCGCCTACCTTTGGAGCAAGGGACACGATATCAGCACCGCACACCCTTACCTGAGCAGCAAGGGCATGGAGCCGGCCGGCGCAACGCAATTGCGAGATCTGCTAATGATCCCGCTGCGCGTCGGCGACGAGTTGGTCAATCTGCAAGTCATCGGCGCAGACGGCAGCAAGCGCTTTCTGAGCGGCGGCCAAGTCAAGGGCACGTCGCTGGTGTTGGGACGGCTCAAGGAGACAGACACGGTACTAATGTGCGAGGGCTGGGCTACCGGGTGCAGTCTGCGTCAAGCGACGGGCTTGCCGGTGGTGGTAACGTTCAACGCCCACAATCTGGTGGTGGTGGCGCAACGGTTGGCCAGTACCCTACCGCAGACGATACAAGTCATCGTCTGCGGAGATAACGACAGCAATCAAACCGGACAACAGGCCGCCGGCAAGGCTGCCGAGGTATTGCAGCCGCGCGCACAATCGGTGGTGCCAGCCTTCACTCCCGAGCAGGTGGAACCTTTCCTGTGCCAACACGGCCAGCCGCCATCCGACTTCAACGACCTGCATCAACTGGCCGGACTGGAAGCCGTCGCCAAGAGCGTTTTCACGAGTGACGCCAAAATGATGGGGGCGATCTCACTCTCCTCCCTTCCAGATAAGCCCCCTAACTTCCCCTCCTCCCAGGGCGAGTTTCAAGCCAAGCGGCCTGAAACACCTTCTCCATTCTTTCTGGTGGAAGGCACTCCCGGTCAACGCGATGGCGTGTACTGGCTGTCTCCGGACGAGGATGGCAAAGACCCAGCCACACCCTGCTGGTTGGCTTCCCCCTTGCATGTGTTGGCCGAAACCCGCGATGCCCAGCAATCCAATTGGGGCCGCTTGCTGGAGTGGCGCGATAACGATAGCCACATCCACCGTTGGGCCTGCCCGGTGGAGATGCTGGCCGCCAGCGATACCGCCGACTTCCGCCGCGAGCTGGCGCGGGGCGGGCTGACGCTATCCACCAGCGCCAAGGCGCGGCAAAAGCTGGTGGACTATGTATTGGGCTATCGGCCGATGTCGGCGACCCGCTTGCGATGCGTGTCGCGTATCGGCTGGCATGGCTCGCGCTATGTCTTACCGGATCAGGTCTACGGTGCGCAAGCGGGGGAAGGCGTAATTTACCAAGGTGCGGACAGCGGCGATTTTAATCAGGCGGGCACATTGCAAGACTGGCAACAGCATATCGCGGCACTGGCCAGCGGCAACAGCCGCATCATTTTCGCCATTTCGGTGGCCTTTGCCGGCGTGCTAGCCGAGATGGCCGGCGAGTCCGGCGGTGGCTTCCATTTCGTCGGCACCACCAGCAAGGGCAAGACCAGCACCCTGCTAGACCCAGCCGCCAGCATCTGGGGCCATCCTGACCGCTTCGCCAAGAAATGGCGCACCACCCAGAACGGCCTTGAGACGCTATGTCTGAGTCGTAACGACGGCTTACTGATCCTTGATGAACTGGCACAGATCGCCGCAACGGATGCGGGCGGCGCAGCCTACCTGATCGCCAACGGCCAAGCCAAGACTCGCATGAGCAGGGAAGGCGGCAATCGGCCGGCGCAGACCTGGCGAGTGATGCTGTTATCGGCAGGCGAGATCGACTTGGCCCAGCACATGGCCGAAGCAGGCAAGAATGCCAAGGGCGGCCAGATGGCGCGCTTGCCGGCCATCCCAGCGGATGGCGGCGCCGGCCTCGGCACACTGGAGCAGCTACACCAACACGGCAGTGGCCAGGCCTTCGCCGATGCGATGAAGGGCCACACCCGCCGATATTACGGCACTGCCGGCCCGGCCTTCCTTGCAAAGCTGGCCTCACCGGAGGAACAGCAAACCATCCGTGCAGAGGTACACGCCAACGTGGCCAAGGCACTACCTCATCTAGGCATCCCCGACAGTGCGGCCGAAGAAGTGGGCCGTATCGCCGCCCGCTTCGCCCTAGTGGCCTTTGCCGGTGAGTTGGCCACCCGCTATGGAGTAACAGGCTGGCAAGCTGGTGAAGCATTCCAATCTGCCCGCCGCTGCTTCCGCGAATGGCTGGCCGAGAACAATTCCGGCATGGCTGCCGACGACCGCGCCCTATTCGCCCAAGTTGCCGGCTTCATGCAGTCTCATAGCACAACCCGTTTCCCACCACACGATGCGACACCGGAAGTACTGGCCCGCTACCTGAACCGCGCCGGGTTCACCTTCACCGACGAAAAGGGCGGCTTGCAGTTCTGGGTACTGACGGAACCATTCAAGCGAGAGGTATGCAAAGGGTTTCCTCACACCGCCGCTGCACGGACCTTGATCAAAGCGGGTTGGATGCAGATCGGAGACACCGAAGCCCACAAACAGCGCAATACCCGCAAGAAGCGAATCAAGGCCTTGGATTCAACCACGGCCAATGTTTATGTGATAACCAGCATGGCACTGGAGGGAGAGGAATGAACGGCTGGTTTGATGAAATCCTGAGCGCAAGCTCGAAGCCGTCCTATTGTTCCCCCTCAAGTGAGAACAAAACGCAGAGGAAACAAAAAGGGGGAACGGCGGAAAATCGCGCTCAGAAAGGATTTCAGGACGTTGTTCCCACTGTTCCCTCTATTCCCACTCAAAAACAGTCCCCTCGCAACCATGATCAAACCAGGTTCACAACACCTACAGGGTGGCCCTTCGACCTGCTGGAACGGGTCGATCTGATTTGCCGGCTGGAGGGCTGGGATACAGCGTCCCGCGCCGAATGGCTGGATATCCTGCGCCGCCAGATCGAACGCGACGACGTGCCGGCAACCGAGCTGGTGTCCTGTCTTGATACCCACTTGGCCCAGCACCATTGCAAAGCCCCATCATGAAGCACGATGGCGGCTTGATACAGGCACTTCGCGGCGAATCAACCGCGACGCGAGTCGCCTACCCACAAATTCTTCCGATGGCGGTTAGCCGCCCAAGCAAACCAGCCGTGGATTTCCCAGTTGATACTTTCCACCACACCAGCCTGCCAAACCATAATTTAATTATGAGAAATCCGGTTTTAATGGTCTTAAATATTTAATAAATTCAGTTAGATAAAACAAAAGCCCAAAAAGCCGAGCCAGTCCATTATTTGCGTATGTCACCTAGTTTGATCTAGTTCAAATATTTCCCGTCTTTTTCAGCTTTTTCCTGATTCACACCCACGATTTGCCGGCACGCCTCAACCGCCCCGCCGAAGCATGAAAAACGGGCCGAAGCTTAGCTTCGGCCCGTTCTCAATCTCACCTTTAATGATGGAAAGTCACGGCATAACCGGCAACTTTTCCAAAGCCTGGACCAATTCCACCTCGATCAAGCACCAATCGCTGCCCTTATCCATCACCTTACCCAGGGAGAGCTGGAAATGCTTGCCCTTGGCCGTCATGTAGAACTCCTTGCCCAACACATATAAGGATAGCGGCAGCAATAAGGCGTTCACTACCTTGCCCGAGCGCTGGCACGGCACGAACAAGGCGATATGCCCGGCCAGCCAAACCTGTTCAGGCGGCAGCGTGGGATCGATCAGCCTTACATCGGTTGGCCGCAGCGAAGCCGCCACCGGTCTTCTACTCAGGGTTTCAACCCCGAGGTAGATCTGATCCGCCGAATTACG
Source organism: Chromobacterium sp. Panama (assembly GCF_003052555.1). Classification (NCBI taxonomy): domain Bacteria; kingdom Pseudomonadati; phylum Pseudomonadota; class Betaproteobacteria; order Neisseriales; family Chromobacteriaceae; genus Chromobacterium; species Chromobacterium sp. Panama. The sequence goes on along the minus strand of NZ_QARX01000001.1, from coordinate 926,059 downwards.
CTTCACTCGGCGCACCACGCCCAGACTCCAGCCATCCACCGATTTCTCGCGAAAACCGATCAAGGCGCCCAGGCCCACCCATTCGTTCCCCATCGCCCCCAAAGTCACACCCAATCCGGTTTGGCTGACGTTGTCGACTTCCCAGCGCGAAAACTCTTCTTTTGCCGGCTGAGAAACAGCCTCCCCGCCCAAGGCAAGCCCAGGCATCGGCGCGCCCTTGTCCCGCTTCCTGGTGGTAACGAAGCCATAAATACGGATATTGGCCGCATCATCGAAATTACCGTCTTCCAACGCGCCCGTTTGCTTGGCCTCGTCCACGACCCGAATCAAACGGTGCAGCACGGGCAGGCGATACGCCACTTCTATGCTCTGCCCGGAAACGGGCACCCGCTCCGCCCTTTCAAAACGCATTTGCTGGGGGGCCCACTCCCGCATCAAAGCGCGCAAGGTATTGGCGTCTATGCCCGGTTCCATCATGCGTTTAATTTCAGGCGGCACTCTGCCGGCGTCCAATACAATGCTCCAGCCGTGCAGGATTTCGACCAGATCCGTTGTCCCCCAGTAGCGCGCGGCTTCGTCCACCAGGCCGCCCGACGCTCTTGCCGCGGGATGCGGTCCTTTTAAAGAGACCACAAAACTCGAATGTTCCGCGCAAGCCCGGGTTAATGACATACGGTTGCTAAGCACTTGCAGCAATTGATAGGCGAAGTGCAATTGCCTGGCGCTGAGATTGCCCCCGGTCAACACGGCGAGCATATGCAAGATGAGGAATTGATCCTGAACCGTCGTCGCAGGCTGACCATCGCCGAACAGAAACACCGGCACGGAATCGCAACCATGATGCTCGGCGAACCAATATAGCTGGTTGACCCCCAGCCAAAACGCCTCTTCCGGATTAAAGCTTCGAACCCAATGCCAACGCGCATGCTCGCCAAGATAGAACATCATCCGCGACAGCACGATGGGCAGCAGCGTCAGCACCTTGGCGCCTTCAACGGAATCGGCGTCGACCGTCAGCACATGCTGATAACTATCGATGAAGCATTTGCCGTACGCCAGTATCTGGCTTCGCAATTGCGCTTCCAGCGCCTTGGGCATGCGCGTATTCAGCAAGTATTGCGCGCAGAGGTTTTCGTGCAGCGATTCGGTCTCTTGATTGAGCGCCAGCAGCGCCTCGACGCGATCCACCGAGATATTGTGCCAATCCAACTCCAATGGCGACAGCAAGGCCACCACGCGCTCATGCGCGGCCGCCCCATGCTCCTTCTTCAAAGCCGCCACGAACTCCCTGGCCGCTTCCGCGCTGGCCAACGGGTCGGAGCGACCTTTAGCCCCTCTTGAAAAAAAATCCAGCATAGCCGCCCACTCTCAAGACAATGTCAGCACATTTCAATCACTACGCGAAACAGCTTGAACGCTACATCCATTTATAGCAAGCCGCAAGCCGGCCCGCTGGCCGTCGGACAAAGAAAAAGCGCCCATGACAGGCGCTTTCGAAATTCATTGCAAACCCGCAGTTTGCTTAGATAGCCAGAGCGTCCAGAGCTTTGCCGCTGGAGATCCACTCTTGTACCCACACCGGCTTACGGCCGCGGCCGGTCCAAGTCAGCTCCGGGCTGGCCGGGTGACGATACTTGGCTTCCACCGGCTTGCGCACGCCGCCGGTTTTGCCCAGCACTTCTTCCACGCTCAGACCATAAGCGCGAGCAAGTTCAATGATTTGTTTCTTGGCTTTGGACTTTTCTTCGCTTTCGCGGCGCTTGATTTCAGCTTCGACATCGGCGCGCAGAGCCACCAGCTGAGTAAAATCCAATTTCGACAGTTCCATTAGCATGTTCCCAAATATATTGTAAGAGTAGTGGTGCGTTACAGATGATAATGTAGCCAAGCCTTTCCACTCAAGTCAAGGAAACAAAACAGAAATTATCAATTAATTCTCAGCCCCCTCATTCAAGGAATAGGGCAGCTCCAGTTGTTGAAGCCTTATTGTGTATGCCTCGTCAGCGTAAATACCTTCTTCCCAGGCTTGAAATTGAACCACGGCCAAGCCTTCATATTGATCCGGCGCCACTTGGCAAACCGCAGCCACCATGCCAATCGACTGCCCCGCCACGGACGGGCTATAGAGTTTGGCGCCGATGGCGAGCGGCTGTTTAAATGCCACTTTGAACATGCGGCGCTTCATTTTCCCCAAATACTGCGATCTGGCGACGATTTCCTGCCCCGGGTAACAGCCTTTCTTAAAGCTTACCCCGCCAATCAATTCCATATTCGCCATTTGCGGCACAAACTGCTCCTGAGTCGCCAGACTGACCCAAGGGATGCCCGCGTCAATATCCCGCCAGTCCCAAACGCCGGAGGACACCAGGCTCGCCGCCTCCGTCAGCCTTGCGCCAAGCTGCTCTGCGCCGGCCTCATCCACCGCCAGCACCCAGCCCGCCCCGGGCAGGCCTATCAACAGGCCCAATTCAACTCGAATCATTTCACGCGGCCCAACGCTTGCCGCCAATGCCGGCTCAATGGCCAGCGTATTCAGCGCCGTCGCGCCTGCAAGGCCAATCAAGGTCAGATTATCCGCAATGGATACCTTCACCTTGGAGCGCAAGACAAACATGCTCAGGCGCTTGGCCACGTATTCGGCCAGATCCGCCGACACCGCCAGGCAATAAACGCCGTCGCTCCGCCAAACCAGGAAGCTGGCCAGCATTCGTCCTTTGGCTGAAGAGTAACTGCTGTACTGGGCATGGCTTTCGTCCGACAACTCCCGCACATCGCTGGAAAGCTGCCCTTGCAAAAAGGCCTCCGCGTCCTCTCCCGCCACCTGGATGATTTTATGCTTATCCAGAACCGATATTGCGGCGCCTGCGCGCAAAGACTCCAACTGCCGCAAATGAACATTCATTTCCGCCGCATCTTTATTTGCCCGCTCCGCGCGCGCATCCAGCCTGAGCTTACCGTCCAGATTCATTTAACCCACCTCAAAAACGCGGCTATTCCCGCATTGTCAACAAACGAAATTTTAACGCGCCGCCGCCTCCCTTCGCCAGCGGTGAATTGCGGGCGTCAACGCCACGTCCAAGCCGCCCGACAGACGCAAGCGATTTTCAGCCGCGCAAGTGTTGACAGCCCGACAGGCTGAAGCTATAGTTCGCCCTCACTCAAATCCCTGATAGCTCAGTTGGTAGAGCGACGGACTGTTAATCCGCAGGTCGCAGGTTCGAGCCCTGCTCGGGGAGCCACTCCGGCCCAGTTTGAGAATTGCTTGTTTTCCATTCCCTGATAGCTCAGTTGGTAGAGCGACGGACTGTTAATCCGCAGGTCGCAGGTTCGAGCCCTGCTCGGGGAGCCAAAACAAGCCCGCATCACCGCATTATGATCCCTGATAGCTCAGTTGGTAGAGCGACGGACTGTTAATCCGCAGGTCGCAGGTTCGAGCCCTGCTCGGGGAGCCAAAATTTCAAAAGCCACAATCTCCGGATTGTGGCTTTTTCCATTTTCGCTTCCGTTTTACAATCGGCCCACCCTCCCCATTGGAATAATAATGATTTCCAGACCGATTGCCTTTGCCGGGGGCGCCATCCTGCTCTGGGCCTCTCTGGCCGCGCTTGGCGCTCAAACACGCTCGCTTCCCCCTTTCTTCGTCGTCGGCGTCTGCCTGCTGATCGGCAGCCTGCTCAGCCTGCGCCATTACCGCGACTGGAAAGTCCCGGCGCCCACCCTGCTGGTGGGGATCTACGGCTTGTTCGGCTATCACTTCCTGCTGTTCTTCGCGTTTCGGCACGCGCCGGCGATGGAAGCCAATCTGCTGAATTACCTGTGGCCGCTGCTGATCGTCATGCTCTCCCCCATCCTGGTGCCGGGCACCGTGCTGCATGGCCGCCACATCCTGGCCGGTGCGCTGGGCTTCAGCGGCGCAGCGCTGATCGTCAGCGGGGGCAAGCTCGCCTTGTCCAGCAGCCATCTCGCCGGTTATCTGCTCGCCATCGGCGCCGCCGTGGTGTGGTCCACCTTCAGCCTGCTGACCCGCAGGCTGCCCAGCTTTCCCAATAGCGCGGTGGGCGGCTTCTGCCTGCTGTCCGGCCTGCTCTCCTTGCTGTGTCACGCCCTGTTCGAACCCAGCGTCGCCCCCAGCGCCGGCCAATGGCTGGCCCTGATCCTGCTCGGCATCGGGCCGATGGGCGGCGCCTTCTTTCTATGGGACCGCGCGCTGAAGGAAGGCGACCCCAGGCAGATCGGCTCCCTGTCCTACGCCACGCCGCTGCTGTCCACCTTGCTGCTGATAGGCAGCGGCCAGGGTCAATTGAACGCCGTCGCTCTGACCGCCATCGTGCTCATTCTTGGCGGCGCCTTGCTTGGCAGCCTGCCCGTCCGCTCACGCTCAGCCGCCTGAAAGAAAGACCCGCGGTGGAGCGACGGCGGCCGAATGTCCTATAATGCTTAACGCTATTTAAACAGAGGCCAACCATGTCCATTATTAAAGAATTCAAAGAATTTGCCATGAAAGGCAATGTCATCGATCTGGCGGTCGGCGTCGTCATCGGCGGCGCTTTCGGCGCCATCGTCAAATCGCTGGTCGACGATGTGATCATGCCCCCAATCGGCCTGTTGATCGGCAACGTCGATTTCTCCAATATGTTCTTCGTGCTAAAAGAAGGCAGCAAACAGCTTGGGCCTTATGTGTCCGTGGCCGCGGCCAAACAGGCCGGCGCCGTCACGCTGAATATCGGCCTGTTCATCAATGCCATGGTCAGCTTCACCATCGTGGCTTTCGCCATCTTCATGCTGGTCAAGGCCATCAATCGGCTGAAGCGCGAAGAACCGGCCGCCGCACCGGCCCCCGCCACCAAGGAATGCCCGTTCTGCGTGTCCAGCATTCCGGAAAAAGCTTCTCGATGCCCGCAGTGCACGTCTCAACTCTAAGAGCGGAGATTGCCCCGCTACGCCAACTGATTTAGAATCGGCTGGTTCTGGGGGAGTAGCCTCGGCGCGGTTTTCAGCGCCGGCATGCGTCAACAGGCTTGGCCATCACGGCCATGGCGCATGCGACGAAAACTTCCGTTTGGCAAGACCCATGACATGTCTGCGCAACGCGGGGCTGCGGCGCGGGCTTGTCATGGCGTATGCGCAGCCCCCGGAGTTTTCATGGAAGCCTTCCTTATTTCCACCGGCATCGTCGCTTTGGCTGAAATCGGCGACAAAACCCAATTGCTCGCCCTGATGCTGGCCGGCCGCTACCGCAAACCCATGCCCATCGTTCTGGGCATCTTCGTCGCCACCTTGCTCAATCATTTCGCCGCCGCCGCGGTGGGTCACTGGCTGATGAGCAAGATAGGACCGGACTTCATGCGTTGGGGCTTGGGTCTTTCCTTTCTCGCCATGGCGGGCTGGATGCTGATTCCGGACAAGCTGGATGAAGACAGCCGGCTCATGGAGCGCTTCGGCGTGTTCGGCACCACCTGTATCGCTTTCTTTATCGCGGAAATGGGCGACAAGACGCAGCTGGCCACCGTCGCGCTGTCCGCGCGCTTTCCCGAGGCCTTGCTGTTGGTGGTGGCCGGCACGACGCTGGGCATGATGCTGGCCAATGTGCCCGCGGTGCTCTTGGGCGAGGTGGCCGCGAAGAAGCTGCCGCAAAAACTGGTGCACACCGTTGCCGCGCTCTTGTTCGCCGGCCTGGGCATTATCACCCTGCTAAGCCCGTTGCAGATCTGAGGCAACGCTCAAAACAAAACGGAGGCCGCGGCCTCCGTTTTGCTTTCCTGCCGACCTGCGGCGCTTCAAGTCCGGGTAGCTCCGCGCCCAAGCGCCTCCAACAGCTGCTCCGGGTTGAAGCCCAGGCGGAAGCCGCCCCAATGCTTGCCGGACAACATGATGGGCAGCACCACTTCCGACAGCACCTCCCCGGTGTCGCGGGTATACGTCTGCAGCAGGAAAGACTGCGTGCTGCGCGCGGCCCGCAAACCGGCGGCATCGGCGAACTTGCGCTTGTCGCGGCTGTTGATCAGGTCCTTGGCCGCATCTCCGCTCAAGGGCTGGCTATACCAGCTATTGTGGGTCGGCGCGTAGCCGTTGGTGTCCACCGCCAGACAGAACACGCCGCCGGGCACGGACTTGGCGGCGCGGTCATACACCGGCTGCATCAGTTTTTCCAGCTTGGCGTCGTACTGAGTGCGGAACTTGGCCGGCTTGGCGCCGGCGATGGGCTGGTAGTTCTGATCGAACAGCGCCACGCCCGCGGCCAGTTGCGCGGCCATCATGGTTTGCAATTCATCCCGCGCCTCGCGGGCCGTTTGCATGATCTGGTCGAACTCGCCCTCGCCCAGAATGAAGCGCGCCACCAATTGCTGCACCTGCTCCGCCGCGCCGGATAATTTGGTGGCCGAGTCTTCGGTATGGTTCAGACGGTCCGTCACCTGATGGCCCAGTTCGTGGATTTCCGCCACATGCAGATTGACCTGGCCATTGGAGGCGACGAACTCCGACATGGTGGCGGCGATCTGGCTGAGACTGCTCGCCGTGGTTTCGAAGTCTCCCATCATCTTGCTGAAATGGTCGGACGCCTTGGAGACGATCTCCCGCGCCGACTTGGTGTCCTCGGTGATCTGCGCGGTTTCCACCTGGGTTTCCGACACCAGCCCCAACATGCCGTCGATATTATGCGAAATCTCGTCGGTGGCCTTTTTGACTCGCTCGGCCAGTTTGCGCACCTCATCGGCCACCACGGCGAAACCGCGTCCGCTCTCGCCGGCCCGCGCCGCCTCTATCGCGGCGTTCAAGGCCAGCAGATTGGTCTGGTCCGACACGTCCTTGATCAGATCGACAATAGTCTTGATGCTGGAGGAGCGCTGACTCAGATCATCCACCGTGTGATTGAAATGCCCCACTTTCTGGTTGATGCCGTAGATGCTCTCCGCCACGGATTTGAGTTCGGCGTAGGACTCCCGCGCCACATCCAGATTGGCCAGCGTGGTGGACGAGATCGCCTGGGTTTGCTCAGTGACCTGGCCCACGCCCTCGGTGCTCTGATCGCTGGCGGCCCGGACCTGCGTCGCCAGCTGATCCTGCTTGCGCGCGCCCTCCAGCGATTCGACCACGTTCTTGCGGGTGCGGGCCGAATCCATCGCGATCCGCACCGTCATCAGCCGCACATTGCTGATGATCTCGCGCATTTTCAGCAGGAAACGGTTATACGACAGCGACAATTCGCGGATTTCGTCATGGGTGATGGTGGGAATGTCTCTGGACAGATCCCCCTCGCCGGCGCCGATTTCATTGAAAATCCGGATAATCATTTTCAGCGGTCTGACGATGAGAAAGCGCAGATACCAGACCATGAAGGCGATGAAAGCGACGCTGACCACCCACAGCCCCATCGTCCAAAACAGCGCGCCGTCGATGCTGGACTCGATGCCGGCCAACACCTGGGGCGAAGCGACCTGCCCTTTCAGCGAACTCCGTATGTTTTCCAGCACATAATAAACATAAGCCACCATGCCCAGCTGAAACACGCTGATGAAAAAGAAACTGCACAATTTCTTGGTCAACGTATCCCAGAAAGTCTTTTCCACCAGGGTATACACGCGCCAGAACCACTGCATGACTTCTCCTCTTGCTCCGCAATCCCGTTCAGCGGCTGGTGCCGGCCCCGCGCCCTCCGGCGCTTCGGGCCCGCCCGTCGCTGTTATCTAGAATTATTGTTGTTTATTGACTTCAGTCAGCCATGCTAAGCGATAGCGGCCTTGTTTTTGGAATAGTTGGCTGACTATTGATTATCATCAAATAGGCCATGTCAATGTATTACAAATCCCCGTTTCCGTGTTGCCTTCTCCACACCATCCAGCACTCCCGACCGCCAAACACCGGCACGCCCTCCGCCTGCGGCACGCAGCTCTCCAACACGAAAGCCGGCTCCAGCAAAGCGCTCAAGGCCGGCATGCCCAAGCCGAACGGCGGGCCGCGCGACGTGTCCGCAATAAAGAACACTCCAAGCAGCACGCCACCGGGGCGCAACAAGCGCGCCATCTTTTCCGCATAGCGGGCATGCAGGCGGGGCGGCAACGCGCAGAGAAAGGCCCGCTCGAACACCATGTCGAAAGACGGCGTTTCCTCAACGGCGAAAAAGTCCGCCTGCCGGATATGGGCGGCCGCCTGCGGCCACTGCGCGCGAGCGATCTCCACCGCCTGCGCGCTGAAATCGACGGCCAGCACCTGATGGCCGCAGTCCAGCAACAGGGGCAAGTCTCCGGCGCTGCCGCAGCCGGGCAGCAAGATTCGACTGGCAGGCTGAGCTTGGAAAAACGCCAGGGCCTCCGGACTCAGCCGCGCGCCCTCCCAAGGCGTCACGCCGTCGCGATACCGCACATCCCAAAACTCGGTCAAAGAACTGTCCTGCGCCATCGCCTTCCCCTCGTTCTATTCAACGCCCGCCTGCTCGCGCAAAAAGGCGGCCACCTGCGCCGGACTCCAGCCGGCGCAATCGCGCTGACACGCCGGCTCTCCCGCCCGCAGCCAACGCAGGCAGTTCCCCTCCATGCGGAACCACAAGGGTAGGCAGGGCACGCTCATCCACTCGCCCCCGTCCTCGCCCTGATGAAGCTCCGGCAGGCAGGAGAACACCGCGGCGATCTTCAATCCGCGCTGACGCAGCGGCAGCTGCAACCACACCCGCTCCCGCTCCTCCGCGTCCATGAAGCACCACTGCGAGATCTCGTCGAAGCTGCGCGCGCAGCCGCGGCAGATATCGTCGCCCACCGCGGTGGAACACACGGCGATGCAAGGCGAATCAGGGCGCTCCGTCGTCATGCCCCGGCCCTTGAAACAATAATGTCATATTTCTTGACGCGCCAAACTAAAGTGTCAGATAAATGAATAGTCATAAAAATAAAATATCCGCTGTCATGACCCGCAATGAAACCTTGATTTTCCGCACCTTACGCCTGCTGCAGACCATGCACATCCAGTATCTGGACGAACACAAACTGTTTCAGGCGCTCTCGCGCGAATCCGGCGGCGAATACAGCGCGGCCGACGTTCACGAGCACCTAGTCTACATGCAGCAAAACGGCTTGCTCAAACCCGTCCGCACCGCGGACAACCATACCGCCTACGCGTTGGATTGGGGCGGCTACGATTATCTGGACCCCACCTGAAAAATAAAAAGGCAGCGCGAAGGCTGCCCAGGGTCCGCGGCGCGACGACGCCCGCTTATAAATAATCCCGCATCCGGAAATAAGCCATGCCCAGCACCAAGGCCGGCGTGCGCAGCCATTTGCCGCCGGGGAAGGGATTATGACGAATCTTGGCGAACAGGTCGAAGCGCGAAGCGTCTCCGGCCACCGCCTCCGCCACCACCTTGCCGGCCAGGCCGGTGATGTTGACGCCGTGCCCGGAAAAGCCTTGCAGATAATAGACATTGCCGTCCAAACGGCCAAAGTCAGGGGCGCGGTTCACCGTGATGTCGCAAAAACCGCCCCAGGCATAGTCGATCTTGACGTCGGCCAGTTGCGGAAACACCCGCAGCATATCGCTGCGCATGCCGTCGGCCAAATGGGCCGGCTCGCGTCCGGAGTAACTGACCTTGCCGCCGAACAATAAGCGGTGGTCGGCGGACAGACGATAGTAATCCAGCACGAAATTGGTGTCGCACACCGCCATATCGTTGGCGATCAAGGCCTCGGCCCGCTCCTTCCCCAAGGGCTCGGTGGCGATCACATAAGTGCCGGCCGGCATGATACGCCGTTCCAGCTCCGGCACCAGCGCGCCGATGTAGGAATTGCAGGCCAACACCAGCTGGTCGCAATTGACCACGCCCCGGTCCGTCGCCACTTGCGGCCGCGCCCCCCGCTTCAGATGCAGCGCCGGGCTTTGCTCGTAAATGGCCACCCCCGCCTCGCGCGCGGCGCGGGCCAGGCCCAGTGTGTAGTTCAATGGGTGCAGATGGCCGGAGCGCGGGTCGTACAACCCGCCCTGGTAGCGATCGCTGGCCAGCCGGGTCCTGAGTTCGTCCCGGTCCCACAGCTGCATGCCGCCATAGTCATAGGCCTGCGCCGCCTCTCGCTGCCAGTCCTCCAACTCCTGCATATGCCGCGGCTTGACCGCCACGCTGACATAGCCGCGCCGCCAATCGCAATCGATGCCGTGCCGGTTCACCCGTTGCTCGATGATGTCCACCGCCTCCACCGACATGTCCCACATCTGCTTGGCCAGGCTGTCGCCCAATTGCGCACGCAGCGTGTCGACGCCGCAAGCGAATCCGGAAATCACCTGTCCGCCGTTGCGTCCCGAGGCGCCGAAGCCGATTTGCGCGCCCTCCAGCAGCGCCACGGAGAATCCGCGCTCGCGCAGATTCAGCGCCGCCGACAAGCCCGCCAGCCCGCCGCCCACCACGCAGACATCGCAGTCGACGACGCCTTCCAGCGCCGCCCCGGGCTCCCAGGGCAGAGCGGTGGCGGCGTAATAGGATGGAGCGTGAGCCTGATGGGCAAAGCTAAGCATGAAGACCTCTCAATGAAAACAGGAATGGCGGCCAAAGCCGGGCGGACCAAACGCCTCGGGGAAGAGAAGAAAAGCGGATGCCATGCGGCATCCGCTGCGGTGCGTGCGTGGGCGCTAGCGCGTCAACACCACCGGTACATCCTGGCGCCAACTGACGAAGACCGGATCTCCCCAGGTCGGCGCGGTTTCGCCCGCATCATACCAGCGCGAAGACGGCACCACGGATTTGACGACCTTGCCGCTGGCCAGTTTCACGTGATAGATGGAATAACTGCCCAGATAGGCGATGTCCTCCACCACCCCGGCGGCGACATTGGGGCCCGCCGGCAGCGGCTTGATGTCCAGCCTCACGTCTTCCGGCCGAATGCTGGCCCAGACGTGCATGCCCTTGGGGCCGGTAATCCCGTGGTCGATGCGGATGTCCCCGCCCAGCTCCGGCGAGCGCACTTCGACCAGATCCGGCTCGTCCACCACCACCGCGCCCTCGAAAATATTGCTCTCGCCGATGAATTCCGCGGTGAAGCGACAGCTGGGGTAATCGTAAATTTCGGACGGGGTGCCCACCTGCAGCAAGGAGCCTTCGCTCATGATGCCGATGCGGCTGGCCATGGTCATCGCCTCTTCCTGATCATGGGTCACCATGATGCAGGTCACGCCCACCTGTTCGATGGTATTGACCAGCTCCAGCTGGGTCTGCTGGCGCAGCTTCTTGTCCAGAGCGCCCAGAGGCTCGTCCAGCAGCAAGAGCTTGGGCCGCTTGACCAGGCTGCGCGCCAGCGCCACCCGCTGCTGCTGGCCGCCGGACAATTGATGCGGCTTGCGGTTGGCGTACTTGCGCATCTGCACCAGATCCAGCATCTTGCCCACCCGCTCCGCGATCTCCTCGCGCGGCACCTTGTCCTGTTTCAGGCCAAACGCCACGTTCTGCTCCACCGTCATGTGCGGAAACAAGGCGTAGCTCTGGAACATCATGTTCACCGGCCGTTCGTACGGCTGCAGGCCCTGCATGTCCTCCCCGTCCAGGATGATGCGGCCAGAAGTCGGCGTCTCCATGCCCGCCAGCATGCGCAGCAAGGTGGACTTGCCGCAGCCGGAGCTGCCTAGCAGGGCGAAGATTTCATTTCTGCGGATATCCAGATCCACATGATCCACCGCGACATGATCGCCGAACTTTTTCAGTACGCCGGCAATGCGAAGATAAGCCTTGTCGGCGTCGGCCTGGGTTCCGGCGGCCTGGGCGTTGTGGGCGGAAAAAGCGGCCTGGGCCGGTTTGGCGGCAATAGCTTGCGTCATTGAGTCGTTCCCTCTATTGCAATTCCGCAGCGGCGCGGGCCGGCTGCGTCCGCCGCGCAGGCCTCGTCTCGAGGCGGCGCGGCGGCAATCGAATGCCTTGCTGGATGATCGCGCCGGCCTGGGCCCGCGCGCATGGGTTCAAGAATCCGTCCGGCGTCCTGCGCCGGCCGGCGGTCCCGCCGCGAGAGCGCGTGGCCATGCCGCCACCGCCGTGCCTATTGCCAACATGATGTCTCCTCTGTACGGCGCTTAATGCGAACACGGCCCGGCGGCCGCGACGACGGCGAGCGCCTTTGTCGTTTTAGTCTTGAACAGAAGCCTATGCCACGTTTAATAAATTTGACAATATCTAGTGCAAACGCTCTCGAAAATTTATCGCCTCTGTGGCGCGCGCGCCTCACCCAGGCTGGCCGGTCAAACGCGAAAACCCGGCCCTTTCCCCTAAGACGCCGGCGGCGAAAACCCCACCATCATTGTTTAATTCGTCAAACACTTTACCCTTTTCCACCACTGGCGAATCGGCGCGCGCAGCGCCGCGTCCTCGCCACGCGTCCGCGTCGCCAGCAAATTGCCCCGCAAACGCCGACGCGCTCTAGAATGAAGCATGCATGTTGACGCCGCGCAACGCCTGACCAAAGGAATACCGCCATGCCCTATGCCGAAATCGCCGGACACAAGGTCTATTACGAACTCAGCGGACAGGGCGCCCAAGTTCTGGCGCTATTCAACGGCATCACCATGTCCACCGCCGCCTGGGCCCTGCTGCAGCCGCAACTGGAACCGCACTTCCAGCTATTGCGCTTCGACTTTCTCGGCCAAGGCCAAAGCGACCGCCCCGGCGGCGACAAATATCCGCTCAGCGAACAAGCCGACCTCGCCGCCGGTCTGTTGAATCATTTGGGCATTGCGGAGGTCTATCTCACCGGCTTGTCTTACGGCGGCATGGTGGCGCAGCACTTCGCCCATCGTCATCCCGAGCGCGTGTCGCGGCTGCTGCTGGCCGCCACGCTGGCCTGGGCCGACAGCGTCAACAACCATATCAGCGACAGCTGGATTGCGGCCAACCGCAGCGGCGGGCTGGATTTGCGTTACGCGGTCAGCGTGCCCTGGCTGTTTTCCAGCCGATTTCTCGCCAGCAACGCCGCCATGCTCGACGATATGAAGCTGATCGCCGGCATGGTGGACTGGGACGCGGTGATACGTCTGATCGCCGGCGTCACCGAGCACGACGCGCGCACCTGGCTGCACGAGCTGAGCATGCCCTGCCATATACTGGTTGGCGACGAAGACCGCCTGACGCCCTTGTATCAAGCCGAACTATTGCGCGAACGGCTGCCCGGCGCGCAGCTGGAAATTCTGCCGGGCACCGGCCATGTATTGCACATCGAGGCCGCGGACGCCTTTGTCCGCAGCATTATCCGTTTTGGCCACGGCTGAAACGCCCATCATCAGAACAAGGAGAACCGAATGACCGCCGAGTCCGTTTTGCTTGCCGTTGATTCAAAGGGAATCGCCACCATCACCCTCAACCGCGCGGAACTGCTGAACGCGCTGGACGACAGCAGCGTCGGCCTGCTGACCGCGACGCTGGAAACCCTGGCCGAAGACGCTAGCGTGCGCGCCGTGGTGCTGACCGGCAGCGGCATCAGCTTTTCCGCCGGCCACGATATCGACTGGATGCGACGGATGGCCGGTTTCGGCCGCGAGGAACTGGAGCGCCACGCCCGCCTGCTGGCCAAGCTGCTGCGCACGCTGGACACCTTGCCCAAGCCCACCATCGCCAAAATACAGGGCTCCGCCTTCGGCTTGGGCGCGGGGCTGGTCGCCTGCTGCGACGTGTCTATCGCCAGCTCCGAAGCGCTGTTCAGCTTTTCCGACGTCAAGCTGGGCGTGATCCCCGCGCTGGTGGCGCCCTATATGGTCCGCGCCATCGGCGAGCGCTCGACGCGCCGCTACTTCATGACCGCGGAGCGCTTCAACGCCGGCAAGGCCAAACGCCTGGGGCTGGTGCATCAGGTGGTGGAAAGCGATGAGCTCGACATGGCGGTGGACTTCCTGATCAACCATCTGCTGATCAACAGCCCGGCGGCGATGCTGGAAGCCAAGCGGCTGCTGGCCGACATCGCCGGCCTGGGCGTCGGGGAAGACGGCATGGAAATCTGCATCCAGCGCATTGTCGCCATCCGCCTGAGCGAGGAAGGCCGCGAGGGCGTTCAGGCCATGCTGGAAACGCGCAAGCCCTCGTGGATGGATTAACACGCGGCGGGGAACGGCGCGGCTGGCCCTGCCGCGCCATGGGTGCGACAATGCGGCCAACTTCACCGCATTGTTGCCGCCATGTCCAACCACAGCTTCTTCTGGCACGATTACGAAACCTTCGGCGCCGTGCCGCGCCAGGATCGCCCCTCGCAGTTCGCCGGCATCCGCACCGACGCCGAGCTGAATGAAATCGGCGAGCCGGTCATGCTCTACGCCCGGCCCGCGCCCGACTACCTGCCGTCTCCGGTGGCCTGCCTGCTGACCGGCATCACCCCGCAATGGTGTTTGCAACACGGCGTGGCCGAGCACGAATTCGCCGGCGTGATCGAACGCGAGCTGGCGACGCCGGGCACCATAGGCGTCGGCTACAACTCTATCCGCTTCGACGACGAAGTCACCCGCTTCCTGTTCTGGCGCAATCTGATGGACCCCTATGCGCGCGAATGGCAGAACCAATGCGGCCGCTGGGATCTGCTGGACCTGGTCCGCGCCACCTTCGCGCTGCGCCCGGACGGCATCCAATGGCCGCAGCACGAGGATGGACGCCCCAGCTTCAAACTGGAGCATTTGAGCGCCGCCAACGGCCTGGCGCACGAAGCCGCCCACGACGCCCTCTCCGACGTGCGCGCCACCATCGCGCTGGCGCGCCTGATCAAACAACACCAGCCCAAGCTGTTCGACTTCTACCTGTCGCTGCGCAAGAAAGACGCGGTCAAGGTCCAGCTCAGCCTCCATGCGCCCAAACCCCTGTTGCACGTTTCCGGCATGTACGGCGCCGAGCGCGGCAATATGGCGGTGGTCTGGCCGCTGGCGGCCCACCCCTACAACGCCAACGAGGTGATTGTCTGGGACTTGGCCCACGACCCCCGCGAACTGCAAGGCCTGGGCCCGGACGCCATCCGAGAGCGCTTGTACACCCGCAGCGAAGATTTGCCGGAAGGCGTGCAGCGTTTGCCGCTCAAAACCGTGCACATCAATAAATCGCCGTTCGTGGTCGCCAACCTCAAGGTGTTGAGCCCGGAGCGCGCCGCGCACTGGGGCGTGGACATGGAGCAGGTTCAGCGCCACGCCGACTACGCCGGCGCGCTGCCGGATCTGAGCCCGGTCTGGCGCAAGGTGTATAAGCGCGAAACCGGCGAGCCGCGCGACGTCGACGAAAATCTCTACGGCGGCTTCGTCTCCAACAACGATCGCAAAGTGCTGACCAAGCTGCGCCGCATGTCGGCCGACCAGTTGACCGGCGAGATGGCCTTCTTCGAAGACCCCCAGCTGGCCGAACTCTTGTTCCGCTACCGCGCGCGCAACTTCCCGCGCTCCCTGTCCGGCGAAGAGCAAGAACGCTGGCAGACATGGCGTCAAGCCAAGCTCAACGGCGGACCCGGCCGCGATGTCCGGCAATTCCGCCAGGAACTGGAGGAAGCCCGCGCCGGCGAGCTAAGCGAAAAAGCGCAAGACGTGCTGGCGCAGCTGGAAGCCTACGCCGCGCAACTGTAAAGTCGGTTCAAAGCCTGAGAGCAAGGGCGGGACAAGCCCTTGCGGCGGAGAAAACGGAATGCGCGCGCGGCGCAGGGCCTGCCTTCAGCAGCTATAGCGTTCTCACATAACGCCTGGCGACGAACAAAGCCGCCAGGCTCAAACCCACAATCACAACCATCGCCAGCGTGGATGCGCCTTCATAACCCCAATAGTCGGACATGCCCTTCTCCTTCAAAAGCGGTTCAATGTCTGCCGCGCGTCGGCGAGATGGCCAGAACCGGGCCTTGAACCCGTCTTCGACATGCTCATGCGCCACGAGTACATTCCGCCTTCTAGCCGTTATCGTCTTGTCTCGCTCTTGCTCGCGAGGCTTTGCGCGGGCATCTAGACCAAACCGGTCTGCCGCATGCGCTCCAGCCCGAACTCGCTGACCCGATAATTGAACAGCAGGCGCGCGCCCTCCTCCTGCCAACGCTCGCATAAGGCCACCACCAGACCGCTGGCGCTCAAATCCGCCAGGCAGGCCCTCACCATGCCCAGCCAGTAGGCGTCTTCCGGTTTGCGGTACTCCCGGCAAATGCGCCGGGCCAGATCCACGTCCCACAAGCCCGGCTGCCTGGCCAAAGCCTGCAGGATAAAACCCTTGATGTGCACCTTCACGCCCTGCCCTCCACATTGCGCACCGCGCCGGGATGGCGCTCGCTGTCCGACACCATGACGAAGCCGCCCAGAATCACCAGGGCCAAGCCGATCAGAAAATGCCACTCGGGAAAATTCAAAGTGAACGCGGCGGTGAACAAGGTGGCGAACAGCGCGTAGAAAGCGCCGATCGCCTGGCCGCGCCCAACGCCGATCAAGGGAAAGGATTTGTACCAGGCCACGGCGCAGAAAGCGAAACTGAGCCCGCCCACCGTCAGATAGAGCATAGGCCGCCACGACCACAGCTCGCCGGCCAGCGCATACACCGGCAAGGGCGTCAGCCAGGCCAGCGCCGGCAGAATCAGCAGCAGCCAATACAGGGCCTCGGCCAGATAGCGGATCGCCACCCCGCAATCGGGATCGGTCACATCCATCGCCCGTCCGACGATGGCGCCCTCCAGTCCCCAGCCCAGCGCCGCCAGCGCGCCGCCCAGATAGCCCAGCCAGCGCGCGTCGCCGTCGCCGCTCAGGTCCCCAAGCAGACCCGGCGCGTAAATCGCCGCTCCGCCCAGCACGATGACCGCGATGCCCAGCGCCGCGCGCCGATCTATCCGCTCGCGGTACCACAAGCGCGCCAAGGCCGCGCCCACCACCGGATACAACAGGCCCGCCACCGCGGCGAACACCGCGCCCACATAACCCATCGCCAGATATGAGCCGAAATTGGCCATCAGGCCGCCCAAGACCGCGGCCAGGAAATACCACTTGGAAATGCCGCCGAAGCGCCATAGCGTGCGGAAGAAGTCGGCCAGCTTGCCCAAGGCCGCCAGCCACAACAATTGAAACGCCGCCACCAGGCAGGCGTGAAAGGCCGTCAACACCGCGGCCGCCATCAGAAACCACTCCGGCCGCCCCCGCGTCAGCCCGGCCAGCGGCGCCTCGTGCCACACCGCGGCGCCGGGCACATACCATGCGCCCCACAACACCGCCGCCCACAAGGCCCAGCCATAACCCCAGCGGGTTCGGCGGCGAAGATACCGCTGTCTGTGCATGCTGTTCATAGCGCGTCAGCTCCTGTTGTCGGACGCCGCCCAAGCTTCCAGCGGCGCCTATTCTGGGTTCGAACGCAACAAGACGAAATCCATCTGCCTTGCCAGACGAGGGCCAAAAATTACCATAAGTTAATTTTTTCACCAACAGTCAATTAGTCCACACCCGGCCGCGGCCAAGATCAGCGCGCGCCCAAAGCGCCGATCAGGCAGCTGAGCGCGCCGTCGCTCCCGCGCTGCGCCACCAGCGACAAGACCAGCGGCAAAGTCTTGCCGCCCTCGCCATGCCACGACACATCCAGCTGCGCGCGGCTGGAAATATTGAAAATCGCCTCCAGGCTGTCCAGCCATCCCTGCCGCGAGGCGATGCGCAAACCGTCCAGAAAGCGCTGCTCCGTCGTCTCCTCAAAAGCCTCGCCGAACAATAGCCGCGCGGCCTGCGGCGACAAGCGCAGCCGCCCGGCGCCCAGATCCCATTCCCAACTAGCCATGCCGATGGACTGCAGCGCCAATTCGCTGCGCAACCGGGCCTCCTCCTGCGCGCGGCGCGCCTCGCGCCGCGCGGCCACCTCCTCCACCGCGGCGATCAAATGCCAGGGCTCGCCGCTCACCGGGTGACGGCTCAGCGAGGCGCTGACGTTCACCCAGACATGGCCGCCCTGTTTGCGCAGCAAGCGTTTCTCCAGCGAAAAACTGGCGACCTCTCCGCTCAGCAGCTGATCCAGCCGCAGCAGATTGTCCTCCAGGTCGTCGGGATGGGTCAGTTGCTGGAAGCTCATCCCCTCCATCTCCCACGGCGCATAGCCCGTCATCTCGGCCAGGCGGCGATTCACCTTGAGCCATCGACCATCCAGGCCCAGATGCGCCAGGCCCAGCGCCGCCTGCTCGAAGATCTCGCGGAAACGCTCCTCGCTTTCGCTATAGGCCACCGCGGCTTGCCGGCTGTCGGTGACGTCCTGAGCCGCGCCTATCATGGCCTCCGCCCGTCCTTCCCCGTATAGAACCTCGCCCTCCTCGTGAATCTGGCGGCGGCGGCCGTCCGGCAGCAGGATGCTGTACTCCACGCAATAGGGCTGGCGCTCATCGATCGCCCGCCGGATGGCCCGATCGATGCGATCCCGGTCCTCCGGCGCCATCGCGGCGAAGTAACGCTCCATCGTCACCTTGAAGGCCTGCGGCTGCCAGCCGAAAATCCGGTAAGCCTCATCCGACCAGATGCAGTCGTCCTTGCGCACATCCCAGAACCAACTGCCCAAATGGGCGATGGACTGCGCCTTGTCCAGGATGGCCTGGTTCTGACGCAAGGCCTGCTCGGCCAGGCAACGCTGGGTGATGTCGAAGCTGACGCCTATCATCTTCACCGGACGGCGGTCGGCGTCCAGCACGCAGGTGGCGCGCGAGGCGATCCATCTCGTGTCGCCCGCCGGCCAGCGCACGCGGAACTCGGCCTCGTAAGCCGCGCCGGAGTTCAGGCACGCCTCCAGTTTGGCGCGCAAGGCCGGCGCGTCGGCCGGATCCAGCGCCAGCCAGAAATCGGACAGCAGGCGCACCGGGCGGCCAAACAAGTGCTCGGCGTTGGCGGAGTAAGCCACCGCGTCGCTCAGGATGTTCCACTCCCAGGTGACGATGCCGGACACCTTCTGCGCGAACTTCATCCGCGCTTCGCTTTCCATGATCTCCGCCAGATGCTTGCGGCGGATCTCGGTCAATTGCGCATCCGTCGTCGTCGCCGTCGCCAAATCCAGCACCGCCTGCTCGCCGTAGCGCAGCCAGATCCAGTTCACGCCCAGAAAATCCGCCAACACCCGCAGTTTGCGATATTCGATTTCCCCGCCGCGCGTCCATTTGTGCACGGCGGCGGACGATACGCCCAGGGCTTCCGCCACCTGTTTAAGCATGACGCGCTTGCGCCCCAGCACCTCCTTCAGGCGGGTGGCGAAGGTTTCATCCCCGGTGGGAACAAGGGTTTGGCTGACTTGATTTGACGACACGCAACTGGTCGCGGCGACGGCCGCGCCTCCTGGGTAATTGAATGCGAACACGGCGCGCCGATGCGCGCGCGCCACAGCCTGCGGCTGTCAGCCGGCCATGTTAACTCAGGCCGGAAAAATCCCGAAGCGAAGCAAAAGCCCGACAGCCAAGCAAGCCAGGCCGGCCTCCGGCCCGGCTTGAACCTCGCCGATATAGCCAAACCCAATACATCCATCATTGCCATAGCCGATTACGGATTGCCGGCCGCGCCGAATCGACACTACAATTAAACCAAAGGTAAATTTATTTACCAATGGTTAATTTCATCTCTTGCGTGAGGCTGCCATGATCTCTACCCAGCTCTTCATCGATGGCCAATGGCGCGACGCCGCCAAGGGGCAAACCCGTCAGATTCTCAATCCCTGCGACGAAAACGAGATCGCGGTCGCCGCGGACGGCGGCCGCGCCGATGCGCAGGCCGCCATCGCCGCCGCCCGCGCGGCGTTCGATCACGGCCCCTGGCGGCTCGTCACCCAGCGCCAACGCAGCCGCCTGCTGCTGGACATCGCCCAACTGGTGGAGCGCGACAGCGAGCGCCTCGCCGAGCTGGAGACGCTGAACACCGGCAAAACCCTGAGCGAGAGCCGCACCGACATGGGCGACATCGCCGCCACCTTCCGCTATTTCGCCGGCCTGGTGGCCACCGAAAGCGGCCAGGTCAACCCGGCGCCCGAGCAGGTGATCAGCCGCACCCTGCACGAGCCGGTGGGCGTCTGCGGCCTGATCACCCCGTGGAACTACCCCTTGCTGCAAGCGGCCTGGAAGATCGCGCCGGCGCTGGGCGCCGGCAATTGCGTCGTGCTCAAGCCCAGCAGCCTGACCCCGCTCAGCAGCTGGCGCTTCACCCAGCTGCTGACCGAGCTGGATTTGCCGCCGGGCGTGTTCAACCTGGTCAGCGGCGGCGCCGAGGCCGGCGCCGAACTGGCGGAGCATCCCGACGTGGATCTGCTGTCCTTCACCGGCGGCGCTCAGGCGGGGGCCAGCATCATGCGCGCCGCCAGCGCCAACTTCAAACGCATCGGCCTGGAGCTGGGCGGCAAGAACCCCAACATCGTCTGCGCCGACGCCGACCTCGACGCCGCCGTCGACTACGCGCTGAACGCCGCCTTCTTCCACGCCGGCCAGGTCTGCTCGGCCGGTTCGCGGCTGCTGCTGCAAAACGAGATTCACGACGACTTCGTGAACCGGCTGGCGGAACGGCTGCCGCGCATCGTCGTCGGCCCCGGCCAGCAGCCGGACACTCAGATGGGGCCGGTGCAGTCCGCCCAGCAGCACGACAAGATCCTGAGCCTGATCTCCGCCGGCGTGGAGGAAGGCGCCCGCCTGGTCTACGGCGGCGGCCGTCCGGACGGCGAACGCTATCGCAAAGGCTATTGGCTGCAGCCCACGCTGCTGGTCGACGTCCGCGCCGACATGCGCATCGCCAAAGAGGAGATTTTCGGCCCGGTCATCACCGTGGAGCGCTTCCGCGACGAGGCCGAGGCGCTGCGGCTGGCCAACGACACGCCCTACGGCCTGGCGGCGGCGGTGTGGACGCGGGATCTGGCCCGCGCCAACCGCATGAGCCGCGCGCTGCGCTTCGGCACCGTCTGGGTCAACGACTACCACCCCTATTTCCCCGAAGCCCCCTGGGGCGGCTTCAAATCCAGCGGCATCGGCCGCGAGCTGTCGCGCATCGGTCTGGACGAGTACACCGAGCTCAAACACAGCTACATCAATCTGGCGCCCAAGCCGATGGGGTGGTTTGGCGCCTGAGGGTCCATTCACCCGGTACCGCCTTCGTTCACCGATAAGGAGAATCAAGATGAGCACCACTCAGGAATTCGACTACATCATCGTCGGCGCCGGCTCCGCCGGCGGCGTGCTGGCGGCGCGGCTGAGCGAAGACAGCGGCGTCAAGGTGCTGCTGCTGGAAGCCGGCGGCCCGGACTGGCGTCTGGACTGGCGCACCCAGATGCCGGCGGCCCTCGCCTACCCCTTGCAAGGCCGCACCTATAACTGGGCCTATCTGACCGAACCTGAGCCGCATATGGGCGGACGCCGCATGGCCCAGGCGCGCGGCAAGGGCCTGGGCGGCTCCTCGCTGATCAACGGCATGGTCTATATCCGCGGCAACGCGCTGGACTACCAGGGCTGGGCCGAATTGCCCGGGCTGGGCGACTGGAGCTACGCCGACTGCCTGCCCTATTTCCGCAAGGCGGAAAGCTACGACAAGGGCGCAAACGACTACCACGGCGGCGACGGGCCGCTGCACGTCACCACGCCCAAGGCCGGCATCAGCCCCTTGTTCGAAGCCTTCATCCAGGCCGGCGAACAAGCCGGCTACGCCCGCACCGACGATCTGAACGGCTATCGTCAGGAAGGCTTCGGCCCCATGGACCGCACCACCACCGCCCAGGGACGGCGCTGCAGCGTGTCGCTGGCCTATCTGGACGCCGCTCGCGACCGCGCCAATTTCTCGGTGCGGACCCGCGCGCTGGCGGACCGCATCCTGTTCGACGGCGCGCGCGCCGTCGGCGTGCAATACCTGCAAGGCGGCCGCAGCCATCGCGTTCGCGCCCTGCGCGAAGTCATCGTCTGCAACGGCGCGATCGCCTCGCCGCAGTTGCTGCTGCGCTCCGGCGTCGGCGACGCCGCCGAACTCGGCCGCCACGACATCGGCGTGGTCGCCCACCTGCCCGGCGTGGGCGCCAATCTGCAGGACCATCTGGAAATGTATCTGCAGTACGAATGCCTGCGTCCGGTGTCGCTATACCCGTCCTTGCGCTTGTGGAACAAGGCCCGCATCGGCGCTCAGTGGTATCTGAACGGCAGCGGTCCGGGCGCCAGCAATCACTTCGAGGCCGGCGGCTTCATCCGCAGCGACGAGCGCTTCGCCTTCCCCAATCTGCAATACCACTTCCTGCCGCTGGCGGTGAATTACGACGGCAGCCACGCCGTCAAGATGCACGGCTTCCAATGCCACGTCGGCTCGATGCGCTCGCCCAGCGTCGGCCACGTCAAGCTGGCCAGCCGCGACCCGCGCGACAAGCCGCTGCTGCAATTCAACTATATGGCGCACGACACCGACTGGCGGGAGTTCCGCGCCGCGGTGCGGCTGACGCGCGAGATCGTCGGCCAGCGCGCGCTTTCCGCCTTCCGCGGCCGGGAAATCCAGCCGGGCGACAAGGTCGCCAGCGACAGCGAGATCGACCGCTTCGTCAAAACCCACGCCGAAACCGCGCTGCATCCGTCCGGCACCTGCAAGATGGGCAGCGCCGCCGATCCGACGGCGGTGGTGGATCATCAGGGCCGCGTGCACGGCCTGACCGGCCTGCGCGTGGTGGACGCGTCCATCATGCCGCGCATCGTCACCGGCAATCTGAACGCGCCCACCATCATGATGGCGGAGAAGATCGCCGACCTGATCCGCCAACTGCCGCCGCTGCCGCGCTCGAACGCACCGTTCTACCAGGCCGGCGGGGATCAAGACCCCGTCGCCGAAACGGCCGCGGCGCAAACCGCCCCCTTGTAAACGCCACGGTCCAAGGAGCCCATATGTACGACCTCATCGGCCTGATCGGCGTCATCAGCTATCTGGGCGCCTACTTGGGCAACCAGCTATTGGGCCTGCGCACCTCGGACCCTCGCTACTTTGCCTTGAACCTGATCGGGCCGGTCTGCATCCTGATTTCGCTGTCCAACCACTTCAACCTGGCGTCCTTCGTCAATCAGTGCATGTGGTTTCTGATCACCCTGGGCGGCTGGTGGCGCGCCAGCCGCCGCCGGGCGCTGCCGGCGCCCGAATCCGGGGCCTGAGCGCGTGTTTACCCTCTAGCGAGACCAGGCCTTGCGGCGGGGAAACCGGAAGCCACACATGGCGCACGGGCATTTTGCAGACGGTTCCAAGGCCCATGCCCACGCCATCCCGTCGACGCGCAGCCCATCGTCGACACCTTGCGTGTCCTGGGCGGCACTGTCCGCCCATGGGCCGCTTATGCGACAATCCGTCGATTGAACCGCAAGACCCGCCCATGAACGATACCCCGCACGCCATCCTGCTGATGGGCCCCACCGCCTCCGGCAAAACCGGCCTGGCGCTGGAGCTGGCCCGCCATTTTCCGGTGGAGATCATCAGCGTGGACTCCGCGCTGGTCTATCGCGACATGGACATCGGCACCGCCAAGCCCAGCGCGGCGGAAATGGCGCAATGCCCGCACCATCTGATCGACATCATCAGCCCGCTGCAAAGCTATTCCGCCGCCCAGTTCCACGCCGACGCCAACCGGCTGATCCGCGAGATCAACGGCCGCGGCCGGCTGCCGCTGCTGGTGGGCGGCACCATGCTGTATTACAAGGCCTTGCTGGAGGGCTTGTCCGACCTGCCGCGCGCCGACGCGGCGCTGCGCGCTCAGCTGGACGCCGACGCGGCCCAGGCCGGCTGGCCGGCGATGCACGCGCGGCTGGCGCAACTGGACCCGGACACCGCCGCCCGCCTCAATCCCAATGATTCGCAGCGCATTCACCGCGCGCTGGAAGTCTGCCTGCTCAGCGGCGAGCCGATGTCGCGGCTGCTGGCGCGCGGCAAGGAAGCCGCGGCGGATTTTCGCCTGCTGTCGCTGGGACTGGTGCCGGCGGAACGAGGCTGGCTGCACCAACGCATCGCGCAGCGTTTCGAACTGATGCTGGAACAGGATTTCCTGGCCGAAGTGCGGCGTTTGCGCGCCGCCTATCCGGCGCTGACGCTGGAGCTGCCGTCGATGCGCTGCGTCGGTTATCGCCAGGCCTGGGAATACCTGGACGGCGTCGGCGACGAGCAGACTTTCATCGACAAAGGCGTCGCCGCCACCCGCCAGCTGGCCAAGCGCCAGCTGACCTGGATGCGCAGCCTGGACCTGGTGCCGGTCAACGCCCAGCGGAACGGCCTGGCCGAACAGCTGGGCGCCGCCGTCTCCGCCTTCCAGGCCGGCGAGCCCCTGCCCGCCGGCCTGCGTTTCGACGGCGTGTATTAATCGCTCACCAGGGCCGGCTGGCCGACGCGCACAGCGGCACCACCGGCCCGTTGCTGCCGGTGTCCAGGAAGCCGTCGCTGATCCAGTCGCCGCCGCGGGTGCGGTTCCACACATCGGTGCGGCCCCACACCCCCTCCACCGCCTCGGCGCGCACATGGCACTGCAAGGCGACGCTGTCGCCGCGGCTGACCGCGCCGGTGATGCCGGCGCTCAGGCTGGGCGCGCTGCGCAAGTTCACCCTTCCCTCGCCCTTCGCCGGCGTCGCCACGCCGCTGGCGCCGGCCGGCGCGCCTCCGCCGCCGTAATTGTTCAGCAGGCCGCCGACATTGACCCGCGTCCCGTTGCGCAAGGCATAGCCCTGATAGGCGCGGTTACCGGCGAAGAACTGCCAGCCGCCGAACAGCTTGCCGTTCACCGGCTCGGCCCGGCCCTGATACAAGAGGGAGAAATGCACGTGCGGGCCGGTGGTGCTGCCGCCGCACGGCAGGCCGTTGCCTATGGTGCCGAGATACGCGCCCGGATTGACCCGCGTCCCGTCCGCCAGCGTGTTCAGATTGATCATATGGTAGTAAGTGGACGAGAAGCCGTTGTCGTGCACCAGCTTGACCAGGCCGCTGCCGCCGCGCACGCAGCTCTTGTAGATCACCCCGGCCTGCGGCGCCAACACCCTGCCGTCGCCGCCGGCGAAGTCGATGGAATCGTAAGGCTGGCTTTCCCCGCTATAGCCGTGCGGGCCGCCGGTCATGCGCCAGGCCGCGCCTTGCCGCCACGGCAGGCCCAGACCGGTGGCGTTGGGCGCGAACGGCAAGCCCGGCCTGGCCGACTGGCTGCCCCAGGCGCGGCGCTCGTCCGCGTTGAGCCAATCGGCCGGCGCCAGGCTCAGCATCGCGGCGAAGCCCGGACCGCCTTCCAGTTCCAGCGTCCAGCCCTGCGCGTCGCGGCGCGCCAGGAACAGCCTGGACACCGGCACATGATCCATCGCCGCGATCGTGGTCATCGTCGGCAGCGGCTGGGTCACCGATCCCAGCACCCAGCCGCCGTCGGCGCTGTCGCGGTTGACCTCCACCAGCATGTCCAGCACCTCCCCCTTGGCCAGCGGCAGCATGGGCTGCAAGGCCTTGACCGCCGCCTGGCGCAATAAGGGGTCCGGCTGCTTCGATTCCGCCTGCGCGCCGCCGGCCAAGGCCGCCAATACGGCCATCATCAGAGCTGCTTGTTTCATTTCGGGCTCCATTCCTGGTTGGGAAAAACCAAAGCGACGCAATGCCAATAGCATTGCGCCGCAAACCATAGGGTTATAGAAAGCCCCATCCTTATTTCCTGCTGGCCTTTGGCTCAGCAGACAGCCGGCAAAAATCGATAAAAAAAGCCCACGTCGCAGGACGTGGGCGGTAGCGGCGGCGAGGCGATGTCAGCGCGCGGCCACCAGCTTGATTTCCACCTTCCAGGCCGGGTTGGCCAGTTTGGCCTCCACCGTGGCGCGCGCCGGCACATGGCCGGCCGGCACCCAGGCGTCCCAGGCGGCGTTCATCGCATCGTAATCGGCCAGGCTGGCCAGGAAGATGGTGACGTCGACGATCTTGCTCTTGTCCGAATCCAGCTCCGCCAACAGCGCGTCGATCTGGCCCAGCACGTTTTCAGTTTGCGCCTTGGCGTCGGCCTCGGTGTTTTCCGGCACCTGGCCGGCCAGGAAGATCAGGCCGTTGGTGACCACGGCTTCTGCCAGACGCGCGCCCTGCTTGTGACGATAAATGCTCATGCGGATTCCCCTTGGGTGAGTCGGAACAAGACAAAGATTCTAACCCGGCCGCGCCGGCTATTGCCATGCCTGGCGCAAGTCCTCGATCAGCGCCGCCTCGCCCTCGATGCCCACCGACAAGCGGATCAGGTTGTCGGCGATGCCCAGCTCGCGCCGACGTTCAAGCGGAATCGACGCATGCGTCATCGCCGCCGGCAGGCAGACCAGGCTCTCCACCCCGCCCAGGCTCTCCGCCAGCGTGAACAGCTTCAGCCGCGCCAGCACCCGCCGCGTTTCTTCGGCGTCGCCTTTCAGATAAAAGGACACCACTCCGCCGTAACCCCGCATCTGGCTGCGCGCCAGCTCATGTTGCGGATGGCTGGACAGGCCCGGATACAAGACCCGCTCCACCTGCGGCTGGGTTTCCAGCCAACGCGCCACCGCCAGCGCGTTGCTGTTGTGGCGCTCCACCCTCAAGGCCAGCGTGCGCAGGCCGCGCAGCACCAGGAAACTGGCGAACGGGTCCAGCACCGCGCCCACCGCGTTGTGCAGGAAAGCCAGTTGCTCGGCCAGTTCCGGCCGCCGACGGCTGACCACCGCCGCGCCGGCGATCACATCGGAATGACCGTTCAGGTATTTGGTGGCGGAATGCACCACGATGTCGAAACCGAAGGCCAGCGGGCGCTGCACCACCGGCGAGGCGAAGGTGTTGTCCGCCACCGTGATCAGGCCGTGCCGCCGCCCCAGATCGCCCACCGCCGCCAGGTCCACCAGTTGGTTCAGCGGATTGGACGGGGTTTCCACCCAGATCATCCGGGTATTCGGCCGGATCGCCGCCTGCAAGGCGGCGAGGTCTTCCGACGCCACATAACTGATCTCCAGCTGCGCGCTTTGCTTGCGCACCTGTTCGAACAATCGGTAAGTGCCGCCGTACAGATCGTTGACCGCGATCAGGTGGCTGCCGGCCGGCAGCAGCTCCAGCACCGTGGCGATGGCCGCCAGGCCGGAGGGGAAGGCATAGCCGCGCGCGCCGTCCTCCAGCTCCGCCAAGGCGCGCTCCAAGGCCTCGCGCGTCGGGTTCTGCGAGCGGGAATACTCGTAGCCGCTGTGCTCGCCCGGCGCGTGCTGCCGGTAGGTGGAGGTGGCGTAAATGGGCGGAATCACCGCGCCGAAGGCGTCCTGATGCAGACCGGCGGTAATGGACAAAGTATTGAAATCAGTCATGGCGTTTTCTCGCAATGCGGAGGGCCGGCCCCGCTTGGACCGGCCGGGATGAGGAGGAGCTAGACGGCGCGCGAGCGCGGCTGACGACGCCAGAAGGCCAGCAGATCGGCCTGGGTGATCAGGCCCAGATAGCGCTCGCCGTCCACCATCAGGGCGACATGGCCGTCGTTGAAAATATGCAGCAGGTCTTGCAGCGAAGCGCGCGGCGACAGGGTCCGCACCTCGCTGGTCATCGCGCTGCGCACGTTCTGGCGGAAGTTTTCCGGCTCGCCGTGCACCGACAGTAGCAAGTCCCATTCGTCCAGGATGCCGACCACCTTATCGTCGGCCAGCACCGGCAACTGCGACACATCGTGCAGGCGCATGCGCTGATAGACCACGTTCAAGGGCTCGTCCGGGTGGCAAGAGACGGTGCTGCCGTCGGCGTGGCGACGCACGATCAGATCGGTCAGATCGCCCAGCCGCGGCAGCTCCACCAGGCCGTTGTCCACCAGCCAATCGTCGTTGTACATCTTGGACAGATACTTGTTGCCGCTGTCGCAAACCAGCGTCACCACGCGCTTGGGCTCGGTCTGGGCGCGGCAATAGCGCAAGGCCGCCGCCAGCAGCGCGCCGGAGGAGGAGCCCGCCAGAATGCCTTCCCGGCTCAGCAGCAGGCGGGCGCTGTCGAAGCTTTCCTGATCGCTGATGCGGTAGGCGCGCTTGACCAGGCTGAAGTCGGTTTGCGGCGGGATGAAGTCCTCGCCTATGCCTTCGATCAGCCAGCTGCCGGCCTCGCCGTGGCGTCCGGTCTCGACATGATCCGCCAGCACCGAGCCCACTGGGTCCGCCAGCACGATTTCCACCCGCGGCGCCTCCCGGCTGAAGAAACGCGTCAGCCCGGTCAGCGTGCCGCTGGAGCCCACGCCCACCACCACCGCGTCCAGTTCATGGCGCGTCTG
This sequence comes from Chromobacterium sp. Panama, assembly GCF_003052555.1. Taxonomy (NCBI): domain Bacteria; kingdom Pseudomonadati; phylum Pseudomonadota; class Betaproteobacteria; order Neisseriales; family Chromobacteriaceae; genus Chromobacterium; species Chromobacterium sp. Panama. The sequence continues at coordinate 897,924 of NZ_QARX01000001.1, read as the reverse complement.
CTCCCAGATTTCCGGACCGGTGCCGGTTTCATGCGCCAGCGGATTGGCCGGGTTGTTGAATTGGTCGATGTAGTAAGCGTCCGGCGTTTCCTTGGCGATGCGCGCGGCGAGGTCCTGGTAATACTCCGGATGCCCCTTGCCCACGTCGGAGCGGGTCAACACCACTTCCGCGCCCAGCGCCTGCAGATGCAAAATCTTCTCCCGGCTCATTTTGTCCGGCACCACCAACACCAGCCGATAGCCTTTTTGCGAAGCCACCAGCGCCAGCCCCAGGCCGGTGTTGCCGGCGGTGGCCTCGACGATGGTGCCGCCCGGCTTCAGCTTGCCTTCGCGCTCGGCCGCGGCAATCATGGACAGCGCCACCCTATCCTTGATCGAGCCGCCCGGATTGTGGCTTTCCAGTTTCAGATACAGCTCGCACAGGCCGGTGTCCAGATGCGTCACCTTCACCAGCGGCGTATTGCCGATCAAGGACAAAACGGATTGGTCTTGCATATTGAAATCTCCTAGCTACCGCATATAAATATTGTTTTTAACAACTTGTAGTTATATCGAAAATAAAAAAACCGCCGCTTCACACCACGGCGGTGGCTTGCAGAAAACTATAGAAAAACACCAGTTCCGGATTGCTGCGCAATTGGCGCAGTTCCCGCGTCATCGCCGCCACCAGCGCGGCGTCCACCCGTTTCGCCTCGATCAGCTGATCCGCGGCCGACAGCAAGAGCTCGGTCCAGTAATCCAGCACTTGCTGGCGACGATGCGGATCGCGGCTGTCCAGATGCCAGGTCTTGACCTGGGTCTCCACATGGCGAAAGCCCAGGCGCAGCAGCATATTGCCCAGCTTGGCGCCGACGAAGGGATCGCCGCCCACCGCCAGTTGATGGTCATTGAAGGCCAGCCAGTACTGCTGCAGGTTCGAGGAATAAGGCGATAGAAAGAAGGACGCGTTCATCGCCTCGGTGGCGTACAGCCGCGCGCCCGGCTTCAGCACGCGCCGCACTTCGGCCAACACCCGCTCCGGCGACAAGACATGCTCCAGCACCCAGCACAGAAAGGCGGCGTCGAAACTGGCCGGCTGGAAATCCAGATCCTCGGCGTCCATATGCAGCAGCCGGGCGCGGTCCTGCCAGGGGCTGCCCTGCAAACGCTGACGCGCCACCGCCAGCTGACGCTGGCTGAAGTCGACGCCGGTGACCTCCAGGTCCGGATAACGCCGCAACAGGATCTCCGTCTGCGCGCCCACCCCGCACCCCACCTCCAGCAGTTGGCCGACACCGGAGAAATCGATGTCCCGGTAGACCACGGACTCGGAGAAGCGCGCCTGGCGCACCAGGCGCGCCTGTTCGGCGGCGGAAAAACCATGAATATAGGGCAGCTCGCTCGCCCCGTCGGTCAGTTGCAATGTGGCCATGTCCATCTCGCAGAGTTGCATCAACATGGCCACATTATATTTCCAATTATTATTACAAATATAAATTTTATTTCTTATTTTCATATAAAAAACGAGTCTATCCACCCCGCCCCAAGCCTGCGCGGACGCAAAAAAACCCGCGGCGCGCCGCGGGTTTTCATCGAGTCGGACAGGCTTAAACCATGGCCGCCTGACGCAGGCTGATCGAGAAGCGCTGCAAGGCGGCGATGCCGGAGGCCTCGGCGCGGGTGCACCAGTCCTGCAGTTCCTTGAGCAGTTGCTCGCGGCTCAGCGTGGAACGCTCCCACAGACGGGTCAGCTCCTGGCGCATCGAATACACGGTGGCCAGCACCTGGCTGTGCTCCAGCAAGGTGGCCAACTGCATACGCTCGGTTTCCGGCGTGTCCTTGGCGTCCTGCTTCAGCCACACCTTCATCTTGCCGCTCAGCTTGCTGCCGGAAAAGTCCGGCAGATTGATCTTGTCCAGCTCGCTGCGGTACACCTCTTTCAACTCGCGCGCATAACGGGAGGCAATGGCGTAGCGGTTGGAAATGATGGCCTGCAGATGTTCCAGGTCCAGTTGCGGACGCGAAGCGTCCTCGGCCAGCCGCGGCGCCACCTTGCGCACCTTGGCCAGACCCAGGATTTCCAGGATGCGGATATACATCCAGCCGATGTCGAACTCGTACCATTTATACGACAGCTTGGCCGAGGTGCCGAAGGTATGATGGTTGTTGTGCAGCTCTTCGCCGCCCACCAGAATGCCCCAGGGGAAGATATTGGTGGACGCGTCCTCGTTCTCGAAATTGCGATAGCCCCAGAAGTGGCCGATGCCGTTGATCACCCCGGCCGCCCAGAACGGAATCCAGATCATCTGCACCGCCCAGATCGTCAGGCCAGCCGGCCCGAACAAGACCAGATTGATCAGCAGCATCAACACGATGCCCTTGGCGCTGTGACGGGTGTAGACATTGCGTTCCAGCCAATCGTCCGGCGTGCCGTGGCCGAACTTGTCCATGATGGCCTGATCCTTGCAAGCGCCGCGGTACAGTTCCGCACCCTCCCACAGGACTTTCTTGATGCCCAAGACCTGCGGGCTGTGCGGATCGTCCGCGGTCTCGCACTTGGCGTGGTGTTTGCGATGGATGGCGGCCCATTGCTTGGTGACCATGCCGGTGGTCAGCCACAGCCAGAAGCGGAAGAAGTGGCTGGGGATGGGATGCAGATCGAGCGCGCGGTGCGCTTGGTGACGATGCAGAAAGATGGTGACCGATGCGATGGTGACGTGGGTCAGCGCCAAAGCGACCACGATATAGCCCCACCAGGGGAGGTCAAGCACGCCGTTTATCCAATTCATGTACTAATCGCGCCTCGTAAAGCAATCTAGAAGAAAGACTCTATTCTATACAAGCGGCCCGCCGATGTCAGACCGTTTTGCGGTTGTGCCGGCAACCCGCCGCCGCAAACGCCCAACTTGGACCCCGCCGACGCCCTCCGGTTCACGCGCCGGCAGTAACGCAAGCGGTGGACGATGGTGTACCATAGGGCCTCATTCCATCCTAGTTAAGAAAAAGCGCTAGTGTTGCCAAATCGTCGTCTGATCATTGCCGGCGCCACCCTCGGTGGCCTGTTCGTTCTGTATGGAGGCGCGACCCTGTGGGCCGGCGTCAAGGCGGAGCAGACCTTGCAGGAACAGCACAAGATGCTGGCCGACCTGCCGCTGTTCAAAGTCAAATCCCACAGCTACCAACGCGGCTGGTTCTCCTCCACGGAAACCACCGAACTGGTGTTCAATCGCCATTTGTCCGGCCCGTATGAAAACATGCTGCCCGACAATGTGAAGCCGCTGCTGAACGCCACCATCAAGTTCACCAACCACGTCAAACACGGCCCCCTCCCCGGCATCGGCGATTTCGACTTTCGGCCCGGCCGCGCGCTGGTGCGCACCGAGTTCGCGATGAGCGACTCCACCCGCAAGACGCTGGCCAGCTTCTTCGGCGACAAGGAACCCATCACCATCTTCAACCGTCTGGGTTTCGGCGGCGGCGGCGAACTGGACGTCAAGGTTCCGGCCTTCGACTATGAAGAAGCGCTGTCCGGCGTGAAGATGAAATGGAAGGGCTTCGACCTGAAGCTCGACTACGCCAACGGTTATAAGGAATACAAGAGCGAGGCGCTGTCGCCCGGCTTCCTGCTGGAAGCCGCCAGCAAGGGAACCGTGGCCTTCGACGGCGTGCGCTACGTCTCCGACATCCGCCCCGGCAACACCGGGGTCAAGCTGGGCACCAGCGAACTGACCGTGGGCAATGTCCGGCTCAACTCCCGCGAAAGCGTGCCCTACAGCATCAAGCTGAACGAGCTGGTCTACCTGATGACCCGCGTGCGCGTCGGCGAGTTCATCAATCCGTCCGGCGAATTCAAGCCGTCCGCGGTGACGCTGAAGGACTTCCGCTACCAGATCGTCACCAGCGAGCAGGACGACTACGTCAACACCCGCGGCAAACTCAACTTCGCCGAGTTCAACTTCAACGACCACCGCTACGGTCCGATGCGCCTGGACATCTCGGCCAACCATCTGCACGGCCCGACCCTGGTCAAACTGGATCAGGCCATCGGTCAGATCCCGTTTGAAGGCGTGGACCCGGCGCTGCTGCGCAAGCAATACATCGACACCATCAAGAAGAACGGGATTCCGCTGCTGCAGAACGATCCCAAAGTGGTGATCAACGAGTTCTACCTGAAGATGCCCAACGGCGAAGCCAAGCTGGAAGGCAGCCTGGGCGTCAAGGGCCTGCAAGCCGCGGATCTCAACGACGCCGCGCAGTTCATCAGACGCTTCGAAGTGGACGCCAAGCTCAGCCTGCCGCGCCAGACGCTGGAAGACCTGGTGATCGCCCAGGCGCGCACGCTGTTCACCGTCGATCAGAGCGCCGAAGACCAGCCCAATATGAAGGAAGTGGAAGACCTGGCCAAAAACCTGCTGGACAGCCAATTGGCGCAGTGGAAGAGCGAGCAGTACATCGTTGAGGACAAAGGCCAGATCAACACCGAACTCAACTACGGCGGCGGCGTGCTGACCATCAATAAGAAGAAGGTGGCCCTGCCCTGGGAGGAGATCGAGGCGGAAGCACCGCGCGACGCCTCCCAGCCCGGCTCCGACAAGCATACGGACAAGAGCGCCGACAAGAAGAAGTAAGACGGCGGCCGACGCCGCGCGCAAAAAGGGCTGTCATACGACAGCCCTTTTTCTTTTCCGACCCGGTCGAAACCTTGCGGCGCTTAATCGTCGTCGTGCATCTGGCTTTGCAGATAATTCTGCAGGCCCACGCTTTCGATCAGGCCCAACTGCGTCTCCAGCCAGTCCACATGTTCTTCCTCGCTCTCCAGAATGTCTTCCAGCAAGTCGCGGGTCACATAGTCCTTGGCGCTTTCACAGTAGGCGATGGCTTCGCGCAACAGCGGCAGCGCGTCCATTTCCAGTTTCAGGTCGCACTCCAGCATTTCCTTCGGATTCTCGCCGATATGCAACTTGCCCAGGTCCTGCAGATTCGGCAGCCCTTCCAGGAACAGCACGCGCTCGATCAGCGCGTCGGCGTGCTTCATCTCGTCGATGGACTCGTGATACTCGTGCTCGTTCAGCTTCTTCAAGCCCCAGTTCTTGTACATGCGGGCATGCAGAAAGTACTGGTTGATCGCGGTCAGTTCGTTCTTGAGGATCTGGTTCAGATACTTGATAACTTTTTTATCGCCTTGCATCGCGCTCTCCGGGAAGAAATGATTCTTCCATTATGACATAGCGCGCGCCAGTCTCAAGTTATCACAGCCAAAATAAAGGACTTCGCCCCGCTTGACGCGGTGCGTGGGGGATTTGCAGTTCGTCCGGCCTTGGCCGAGACTAAGCAACAGACGGGGTCAGGAATTAAGCGGCGCTGCGCGCGGTCGAAGCCGGACCAAGCGCGTGGACAGCCTCCTTGCGAAGTTGGTTAGCCATGCAGGCGCACTTGCCGCAATCGGTCGCCACCCCAAGCTCGCGGCTCAGATCGCACATGCGGGTTGCCCCGTTGTGTACCGCTTCGCGGATTTGCTTGTCAGTTACAGCGTGGCAGAGGCAAACGTACATGGCAGTTCCGGTGGTGAATGAAGACGGGATTGAGTTAAAGTAATCGAGAATCGTTATCAAGAATATAGATTCAAACAAGAATCATTGTCAACAAGAAAGCGCAGACCATGACGCAGTGGAAACCAAATGCGACAGTTGCGGCAGTCATTGAGCTGGACGGGCGCTACCTGATGGTGGAAGAGGTGACCAGCGACGGCATCTGCTTCAACCAGCCCGCCGGTCATCTGGAATACGGCGAAACGCTGGAAGACGCGGTGAAACGCGAAGTGCTGGAGGAAACCGGCTGGCACTTCCGGCCCTTGGGCCTGGTGGGCATTTATCTGGTGGACCGGCCCAACAGCGACATCACCTATCTGCGCTTCGCCTTCTACGGCCACCCCTTGCGCCGCGAGGATTATCCGCGGCTGGACGACGGCATCCTGTCCGCGCAATGGCTGAGCCACGAGGACATCGTCTCGCTGCGCGCCCAGCATCGCAGCCCGGTGGTGCAACAATGCCTGGACGACTATCGCGCCGGCAAACGCCACCCCCTGGCGCTGATCCATCATCTGGGCCGCTGACCGCCCAAGCCCACCGCCCGGAGCCGGCATGTCCTTGAGATCATTGTCTTTCCTATTGGCTCTGCTGGCCGGCGTCCCATGGGCGGCACAAGCCAGCGCCATCAATATCTGCTACCATTACGGCTGTTCCAGACATGCCTACGTAGACATCTCCGCCGAAGCCGACGCCTGGCTCGCCGCTCGCCTGTCCGCCGCAAACAGCCCGGAAACCGAACGTTCCGCCGTCAGCGACGCCGTCACCGCGCTTTATCACATCGCCGCGCGCACGTTGCCCATTTGGCAAGACAAGGGCGGCAATTTCCGCGACGGGCCCGCCGAAGGCCGCATGGACTGCGTGGACCACAGCAGCAATGTCACCGCCTTCCTCACTTATCTGCAGGATCACGGCTGGCTGCAATACCACACGGTGGGCAAACCGGCCTGGCGCGCGCCGCGCCTGCTCGACCTGCATTACACCGCGGTGCTGCGCGACCTGCTCTCCGGCCAGGATTGGGCGGTGGACAGCTGGTTCAAGGACTTTGGGCAAGCCCCGGTGGTGCTTGCCCTCGATATTTGGATGGAAGGATATTCCCCGTGACGGGTAAGAAAAGAATTGTCGTCGGCATGTCCGGCGGCGTGGACTCCTCGGTGACCGCCTCGCTGCTGAAGCAGCAGGGGCACGAGGTGATCGGCGTCTTCATGCAGAACTGGGAAGACGACAACGACGACGAATACTGCTCGATCAAGCAGGACGCGCTGGACGCGATGAGCGTGGCCGACATCGTCGGCATCGACATGGAGATCGTCAATTTCGCCAAGGAGTACAAGGACCGCGTGTTCTCCTACTTCTTGAAGGAATACTCCGCCGGCCGCACGCCCAATCCCGACGTGTTGTGCAACGCCGAAATCAAATTCAAGGCCTTTCTCGACTACGCGATGGAACTGGGCGCCGACTGCATCGCCACCGGCCACTACGCGCGCAAGCTGGAAAAGGACGGCACCCACTATCTGATGAAGGCGGTGGACCACACCAAGGATCAGAGTTACTTCCTCTACCGTTTGCAGCAGCATCAATTGGCCAAGTCCATCTTCCCGCTCGGCGACATCCGCAAGACCGAGGTGCGCAAGCTGGCCGAGGAAGCCGGCCTGCCCACCGCGGCCAAGAAAGACTCCACCGGCATCTGCTTCATCGGCGAACGTCCGTTCCGCGACTTCCTGCAGCGTTATCTGCCCACCCAGCCCGGCGAGATGATGCTGCCGGACGGCAAGGTGGTGGGTGAGCATATCGGCCTGATGTATTACACCCTGGGCCAGCGCAAGGGGCTGAATATAGGCGGCGCGCGCGAGGGGACCGGAGAACCGTGGTTCGTCGCCGGCAAGGACATCCCCGGCAATAAGCTGATCGTGGTGCAAGGCCATGACCACCCGCTGCTGCTGAAGCCGACGCTGGCGATGGCCGACCTGAGCTGGACGCTGCCGGCGCCGCCGGCGGCCGGCGAATACGCGGCCAAGAACCGCTACCGCATGGCGGACGCCGGCTGCAATCTGTCCGCCATCGTCGACGGCCAGGCCACGCTGACTTTCCGCGACAAGCAATGGGCGGTCACCCCCGGCCAGTCCGCGGTGCTGTACGACGGCGACGTCTGCCTGGGCGGCGGCATTATCCAATAAGAACCTGTTTACGATCTGCTACGCGTCGGCGATACGGCGTTGAAACCGTCTTGTCTCGCCCTAGCTCGCCAGATCGTAAACAGGCTCTAAGCAGCAGTTCAAAGTCCGCTGAGCGCCGACGATGCGATGAAAAAGCCCTGCGCCAAACCGCAGGGCTTTTTTCTTTCAAGCTCAAGGTTGCGGCAAGGGCTGCAGCCGTCTCAAGCCCAGGCTGATCGCCAGCATCGCCGCCAGGCTGGCCCCCAAGACCGCGGCCACGCCCTGCCAAGCGCCGCGGCCCCACATCAGCCCGGACAAAGACCCCACCAGACTGGAGCCCAGATAGTAGGCGCTCAAGTAAATAGCCGAAGCCAGCGCCCTCCCCTGACGCGCCCGCAAACCCACCCAGCTGCTGGCCACGGAGTGACCGGCGAAAAACCCGAAGGTGAACAAGGCGATGCCGGCCACCAGCAGGACGATGTGATCGCTCAAAGTCAGCGCCAGCCCCAAGAGCATGGCCAGCACCATCAGCCACAGCATATTGCGCCGGCCCAGGCGATCCGACAACTTGCCGACCCAGGCCGATGACCAGACACCGACGATATACAGCGAAAACACCAGCCCCAGCAGGCTCTGGCTCATATTGAAGGGCGCGGCCAGCAGACGGAAACCCAGGTAGTTGTACAAACTGACGAAACAACCGGACAGCAGAAAGGCGCTGATGAACAAGTAAGGCAGACCCGCGTCTTGGAACAGGGCCTTGGCCTCCCGCCACATGCGGCCCAGATCATGCCGACGCGGCTGGAAATGCCGGGAAGGCGGCAGATTGCGCCAAAACAGCCAGGCGCCGGCCGTGCCCAGCAAGGCCAAAGCCAGCAAGGCCCAGCGCCAGCCGAAATGATCCGCCAGCAAGGAGGCGATGAAACGGCCGCTCATTCCGCCCAAGGCATTGCCGGCGATGTACAAGCCCATCGAGTGGCCCAGGGATTTCGCGTCCACCTCCTCGCTCAGATACGTCATCGCCACCGCCGGCAGGCCGGCCAGCGCCACGCCGAAAGCCGCACGCAGCCACAGCAGATGCTGAAAGCTGTCCGCCAGCGCCGACAACAGCATCAGCAGCGCGCCCAGCGCCAGCGCCGCGTTCATCAAGGGGCGGCGGCCCAGGCGATCCGCCAGCAGGCCGGCGGGAATCAGGCTCAGGGCCAGGCTGCCGGTGGCCAGCGACACCACGCCGCTGGAAGCGGCCGGCGACAAGGAGAAATCCTCCGCGAACATCGGCATCAGCGGCTGTGCGCCGTAGAGCATGGCGAAAGTGCAATAGCCGCCGACGAACATGGCGCGCGCGGTGGCGCGGAATTCCGCGGTGCCGGCGTGCAGCTTGACCGGCGGAAGGGGGGCGACGGACGGTGGCGGTACGACGGCGCCTAGGCAGGGTGACGAAGAATCGGCGGACATGAAAAGCTTTCAATGCGAAATATGGCTTTGAGCTTAGTCTTGGCCGAAAGCGCAGTCCAATATATATTTAACCATCATTTGATACTTTTAAAATATCAATCATGGAACTACGCCATCTACGCTACTTCGTCGCCGTTGCCGAAGAACTGCATTTCACCCGCGCCGCCCTGCGTCTGCATATCGGCCAGCCTCCGCTCAGCCAGCAGATCCAGGCCTTGGAGGCCGAGCTGGGCGTGCGGCTGCTGCGCCGCCACCAGCGCAAGGTGGAACTGACCGAGGCCGGCCGCCAATTCCTGAGCCGGGCCCAGCGCATTCTGGCCGACGCGGAACTGGCCGCGGCGGAAGCCAGACGCGCCGCGCGCGGCGAGATAGGCGAATTGAGCATAGGCTTCACTTCTTCTCTGCCGCTGTCCCCCATTCTGCACGCCGGCCTGCACGACTATCGTCTGCGTTTCCCGGAGGTCGGCCTCAAGTTGCGCGAGATGTTCACCACCGACCAGTACCAGGCTTTGCTGCAACGGCGGCTGGATATCGGCTTCGTCCGCTTCAACGGCCTGGAACCGATGGCGGACATCGCGGTGGTGGAGTTGCAGCGAGACGCGCTGCGGGTGGTAATCAGCGCCGAGCATCCGCTGGCCGGCCTGCCGGCGCTGCGCTTGGAGCAATTGCGCGGGGAAAGTCTGATCGGCTACCCGCAGGAGGCCGGCACCGGCTTGAACACGGTGCTGCGCGAGCTGGCGAGCCGGCAAGGCATGGACTGGCGGCCGCGGCAGGAGGCCGGCGAGGCGATCACGCAGATCGGTCTGGTGGCCGCCGGACTCGGCATCGCCATCCTGCCCTCGCCGCTGGAATGCGTGCGGCTTCCCGGCGTGCGCTATGTGCCGTTGCTGGACGAGGGCGCATATCTGGCGATGGGCTTGGCCACGCGGCTGGACGAAGACTCGCCGCTGGTCAGCCAGTTTCTGAACTTGATGCGCGAGCGCTGGCTCAACGCCCCCCGCTGACGTCCAGCAGGCTGCCGGTGCAAAAAGAGCTGGCGCCGGACAACAGCCAGACGATGGCGGCCGCCACCTCCTCGGCCGCGCCGCCGCGCCCCATCGGCACGCTGCTGGCCAGGCGCTCCACCCTGCCCGGCTCGCCGCTGGCGGCATGAATGCCGGTGTGGATCAGGCCCGGGCGCACCGCGTTGACGCGGATGCCTTCGGCGGCCACTTCCCGCGCCAGGCCCAGAGTTAGGGTGTCGACGGCGCCCTTGCTGGCGGCGTAATCGACATACTCGCCGGCCGAGCCCAGCCGCGACGCGGCGGAAGAAACGTTGACGATGGCGCCGCCGACGCCGCCATGACGGGTGGACATCCGGCGCACCGCCTCGCGGCAGCAGAGAATGGGCCCCAGCACATTGCTGCGCAACACCTGCTCCACCCGCTGCGCCGAGTAATCCTCCAATCGGCCTATCGGCGCGGTGACGCCGGCATTGTTGACCAGGGCGTCCAGGCGGCCGTAGCGGCCCGCCACCGCGTCGAACAGGCCGACGATGTCCGCCTCTAGCGAGACATCGGCGCAAAACGCCTCGGCGTCCCGCGCCCGCATGCCGCAACTCGGCCGCCACGGCCTCCGCTCCGGCCCGATCGCGGCGGTAATTGACGGCGACGCGCCAGCCCTCCGCCGCCGCCAGCCGCGCCGTCGCCGCGCCTATGCCGCGCGAAGCGCCGGTGATCAGCACCACCTTGCCCTCATTCATGGATCAAGCCTTGCGCATGAATTGCTGATGCCAGCGCGTGCGCGCGCCGCGCGCCGCGCCGAAACGCTCCGCCAGCCGCTCGCCGTCGCCGGCGTCCAGCATCTGGCGCAGTTGGTCCAGCCCGGCGCGGTAGCGGTCCAGCTCCTGCAGCAGCGCGTCGCGGTTGGCCAGGCTGATGTCGGTCCACATTTCCGGATGGCTGCCGGCGATGCGGGTGAAATCGCGAAAACCGGTGGCGGCGAAATCGAAGCAACGCTCAGCGTCGGCCTTGCCCGCCACCATGTCCACATAGGCGAAAGCCAGCAAGTGCGGCAGGTGGCTGACGGTGGCGAACACCGCGTCGTGCTCCTCCGCCGTCATGCTGTGGATGTCCGCGCCGCAGGCGCGCCATAGCGCCGCCACCCGCTCCGCGGCTTGCGGCTGCGTTTCCGGCAGCGGCGTCAGCACCACCTTGCGGTTTTCGTACAGGCCGTACTGCGCGGCGGCGGCGCCGGACAGATCGGAACCGGCGATGGGATGCGCCGGCACGCAATGCATTAATTGGCCGGGCAGATGCCGGTGGTACAACTCCACCACGTCGCCCTTGGTGCTGCCGGCATCGGTGACGATGGTCTCCGGCCTCAGCTTCGGCGCCATCGCCACCATCAGCGCGCCCATCTGCCCCACCGGCGAGGCCAACAGCACCAGATCGGCGCGTTCGGCCACGGCGGCCAAGTCCTGGCTAATCTCGTCCACCACGCCCAGTTCCAAGGCCCGCTCCAGGTTTTCCCGGGTGCGGCCGACGCCGATCACATGCCGCGCCATCCCGGCGCGCTTCAGCGACAAGGCGAAAGAGCCGCCGATCAAACCGACGCCCACCACCACCAGGGTATCCATCCCTTGCTGCACCGCTTCTCCTCTATCCATGGCGGAACCTAGAACGGCTATCATACCTGCCTAATGTCGGCTGACAACCACTCCGTTGCGACGCGATCCCGCGCGCCCTGCTTAGGACATACGATGCGCTACAGTTTTTATTGCTATTTCAAGGTCGATGCGGACAACGCGCCCCTGCTTGCGCAGCTGCGAACGCTGCAAGCCGGCCTCCTGGCCCGCGCCGGCGTCGCCGGCCGCCTGCTGCGCCGCCGCGACGACGCCGGCACCTGGATGGAAGTGTATGAAGGGATTGCCGACGCCGACGCTTTCCGCCGCCTCTGGCTAGATGTCAGCGCCGAATGCGGTCTGGCGGCGCTGAGCCGCCATGAGGAGTGGTTTCAGCCGCTGGATTAAGAACCGGCTTACGATCTGCCGTGCGTCGTGAAACCTTACACGGCGAGCAGCGCTTCGAAATGCTCATGTACCGCATGTACACTCCGCTTTCTCTGCCGTTTTCGCCTTAGCTCGCGAGCTCGTAAACAGGTTCTAAGAAATTGGCCAGCTGAGGCTGTCCGTCGGCCGCGCCAAGTGAAAGCCCTGGACGAAATCGCAGCCGGCGGCGCGAGCGATGTCCAGCTGCATTTCGCTTTCAATGCCCTCGCCCACCACCTTGGCGCCGTGCAGCTTCAGGATGGCCACCAGCTCGGCCAGCTTGTCGCGCAGCGCCGGCCGCATCAGCGCGCGCCGCATCAACACCTTGTCCAGCTTGACGTAATCCGGCTCCAGCAGCCACACCCGCTCCAGATTGGACGCGCCCTGGCCAAAGTCGTCCAGAGAGATCAAAAAGCCCAGATCGCGGTAGCGCTGTACCGCGCCGTGCAGCCGCACCGGATCGCTGACCGCATCCTCCACGATTTCCAGGCAGACATGGCGCGGCTCCACCCCCAGCAGTTGCAAGGCCTCGGCGAAGAATTGCCCGTGCGCCTCACTGACGTTCACCAGATGCTGGGCATTGACGTTGAGCGACAGCACCAGGCCCGGCGGCGGCGATTGCAGCAGAAAATTGAGCAGGTGCAGGCAGCGCAGTTGCCGGTCCACGTACACGGTGCGGCGCGGCGTGGTTTCCGCGGCGAACAGCACGGTGGGAATAAGCTGGCCGCCAAAGCGGTCCGACACCCGCGCCAGCGCCTCCACCGACCACAGCTTGGGCTCCCCGTCCTGCAAGCGGTACACCGGCTGGAAGACGCTGCGGAAGCGCCAGTCCTCATGCCGGCCGCGCACGCGCTCTTCGCGCCAGGCCAGCGGCTCCGCCTCGAAGCCATGCCGCGCCAGCATCTGATTCAGACGCGGCAACGCCGCCCGCGCCTGCCGCGCGCCCAGGTCCAGAACCGCTACCTCACACTCCGCCATCGCCGACATTGCGCCTCCCGGCATGCGCCAAGAAAACAAACAAGAAAAAAGGCCGAACATCGTTCGGCCCAAACAGGATACGAGAGAAACCTGCATGCGGTTCTGTTGAACCGACAAACAGTAAGAGGCTGCCTTTGACGACAAAGCCGCCAGCGCTCTACTGCGCCAGAAAGACCCGCTCAATATACATGGCTCTCTTTATCTCTAAAAATAATTAAATGCTCGTTGTATAGTTCACATAAATCTATGACTTGGATTTAGGCCTGCTGAGAAGCCGGCTTGCCTTCCGCTTCCGCCGGCCGGCCCATGATGCGATCCAGCCACAGCGCGATCACGCCGTCGCCGGTAACGTTGCAGGCGGTGCCGAAGCTGTCCTGCGCCAGGTAGAGCGCGATCATCAAGGCCAGGCTGGCCTCGGGGAAGTGCAGCATGCTGGCCAGAATGCCCAGCGCCGACATCACCGCGCCGCCCGGCGCGCCCGGCGCCGCCACCATGGTCACGCCCAGGAGCAGGATGAAGGGGAACATCACGTCCCAGCTCGGCACGTCCAGGCCGGCCGTCATCAGCATCACCGCGGTGGCGCAGGTGACCAGGGTGATGGTGGAGCCGCACAGATGGATGGTGGCGCACAAGGGCATCACGAAATCCGCCACCGGGCCGGACACCTTCATCTGCTTGGCCGAGCGCAGCGCCACCGGAATCGTCGCCGCCGACGACATGGTGCCCAGCGCAGTCAGGTAGGCCGGCAACATATTGCGGATCAAGGACCAGGGATTGCGGCCGCTGGCGAGGCCAGTCACCGTGTACAGCAGGGTCAGCCAGATCCAGTGCATGGCGATGGCCAGCACCAGCACCACGCCGAAGGTCTTCAGCGTGGAAAACACCGAACCGTCGGCCGCCATCTCGGCGAAGACGCAGGCGATATAGGCCGGCAGCAGCGGAATCAGCACCTTGGCCAAGACCAGCTCGACGATGTCCTTGCCCTGATCCACCACCTCCTTGAGGCGCAGCGCGCGGGTGACGGCGATGCCGAGGCCGAACACGAAGGCCAGCATCAGCGCGGTCATCACGTCGAACAGCGGCTTGATCTCCAGCGTGAACAAGGCCTTGATCGCCGCCGGCTTGTCAGTGGCGTGCACGCCCTGAGCGATCAAGGACGGCAAAACGCCGGAGGCGACGGCGAAAGCCGCCAGCCCGGACAGAATGGTGGAGCAGTAAGCCAGCCCCACGGTCCAGCCCAGCATCTTGCCGGAGTTGGACTCCAGCGCGGCGATGCCGCTCATGATGTAGAACACGATGATCAGCGGAATCATGAAGCCGATGAACTGCCCGAACAGGGCTTTGAAAGTCATCAGCAGGGCCAACGGGCCGTCCGGGGCCCATAGCCCCAGCGCCAGGCCAACCGCCATGCCGGCCAGTAGTTTAAGAATCAATTTCACGGCAACCTCTCTGAGCTTGGTCTTTGGTCTAATGTTGTTCGCGATCCGCGCGTGCGCTTGCCGCCATGCCCGGTCCGGACACGGCGCGCCAGTCGGAAGAATGGAGATCCGCCCGTCGAGGGCGGCATGGACAAGAGAACGGACGCGGTCCGGGCAGGCCTGTCTGCGGGCCGGGAACTGCCCTCCCGGCGCCTGGCCTCAGGCTTGAAGCGACAGGCTGTGTCGCAGGGCGCTCAATAGCGGATGAGGCGTCCAGCTACGCTCGCCCAGGCGGGTAATCTGCCAGATACCCATCAGGCTATTGGAGAGAAACACCGCATCGGCGTCAATCAAGCGCGGGGCGGAAAGTCGCGTTTCAGTAAAAGAGCGTCCGATATCCAAACAATGCGCGGTCAACCAATCCCGCACCGCGCCGTTCACGCCGCAACGGTCCAGCCTTGGCGTGACGATGGCCTCGCCTTCCAGCAGATAGACATTGCTCATCGTGCCCTCCGCCACCCAGCCTTCCATATCCAGCATCAGGCCTTCGGCGATGGCGGGATTTCGCCATTCCGAGCGCGCCAGCACGTTCTCCAGCCGGTTCAGATGCTTGATGCCGGCCAGCGCCGGCTGCAAGGCCAAGCGGGTTTCGCACCAGCGCGCCGTCACGCCCTGTTCGGTGCGCTCCGGCGGATAGCCGTTCCAGGCCGCGGCGCTGACGATGCGGGTGCAAGACGGCGCCTCCGGCATCGCGTAGCCGCGCGCGCCTTCGCCGCGGGTCAGCACGATCTTGGCCGCCGCGCGCGGCAGGCCGTCCGCCGCCGCGGCCAGTTCGGCCAGCAACAGCGCTTCTTCGGGCGGAGGCAGGCGCAGCCGGCGCGCGTCCTCGCACAGGCGCGCGTACTGCCAGGCCCACAAGCGCGGCCGGCCGTTCAGCAGCTCCAGCGTGCGGAACACGCCGTCGCCGTAGGCCAGGCCGCGGTCCGCCGCGGCGATCCGATCGCCGGGCCCGCCGTTGATCAGCATCGCCATCAGGCCTGCTCCACGCCCAGCGCCCGCAGCAGACCGCGCGCCTTGTGGCGGGTTTCCTGCAGTTCGCGTTCCGGATCGGAGTCGGCGACGATGCCGCCGCCGGCGCGGAAGCGCAGCGCGCTCCCCTCCTGCATAAAGGTGCGGATCAGGATGTTCAGGTCCATGCTGCCGTCGCGGTTGAGATAGCCCAGGCTGCCGGTATAGGCGCGGCGCGCGCTGTTTTCCAGTTCGCGGATGATTTGCATAGTGCGCACCTTGGGACAGCCGGTGATGGTGCCGCCGGGAAACAAGGCGCGCAGCGTTTCCGCCGGGCCGACGCCGGGACGCAGGCGGCCGCGGACATTGGATTCGATATGGTGGACATAGGCGTAACTGGCCACCGCCATCAGTTCGTTGACCTCCACGCTGCCGGGCTGGCAGATGCGGCCCAGGTCGTTGCGCTCCAGATCGATCAGCATCACATGCTCGGCCCGCTCCTTGACGCTGGAAATCAGCCGCTGCTTCAAGGCGGCGTCTTCCGCCGGGTCCGGCGAGCGCGGATGGGTGCCGGCGATGGGCCGCGTTTCCGCCCAGCCGTCGCGCACCCGCACCAGCCGCTCCGGCGAGGAGCTGACGATCTGCGCGCCGCCGAAATCCGCCAAGGCCGAGAACGGCGCCGGGTTGGCGCGGCGCAGCGCGGCGAAGAGATCGGCCGCGGCGACGCCGGCGTCCAGTTCGGCGCGCCAGCCGCGCGAAATATTCACCTGGAACACATCGCCTTCGTAGATGTAGCGCTTGAGGCGGACGACCGCGTCGGTGTACCACTGCGGCGGGTCTTCCTCCAAGCCCCGCAACGCCACCGGACAGGGCTCGAAGACCGGCGCCGCCTGGGCCAGGCTCAGCGCACGCTGCCACAGCTCCGCGCTTTCCGCCACGATCCAGCCGCAAGCCTCGCGGCGATCCACCAGCACCGCGGCCGGGGTGCGCGCCAGCGCCGCCAGCGGAAAGCTGTCCGGCAGCGCATCGGCCACGCTGGGCTCGAATTCGGACAGCAGATCGTAGCCCAGGTAAAGGAAATGCCCGCCGACGAAAGGCAGTTGATGACGGTTATCGACCGGCTGCGGCTTGAACTCGGCCAGGCGGCGCAGAAAATCGCCGCCCTCGCCGGCGTGAAACAGCTCGCAGCCGTCTTCCAGCAGCAACAGATCCCAGCCGGCGTCGCCGGAGGACATCATCAAATACGGAAAGGTTTGCGGATCCGCCACATGCATCGCCAGCAGGTCCGGCGCAAAATCCAGTTTCTGAGTGAACATCGAGAAGTCCCGGGCCGGCAGCCCGGCGCAGCTTGCCGCCCGCTTTGACCCGGGCGGCGTGAAAACAAAGAAAAACCGCTGCGAGTGTAGCGCAGCGGTTCGGACTGTCAATCGACAAGACGACGATCAGACGCGCTTGAACACCAGCGTGCCGTTGGTGCCGCCAAAACCGAAGGAGTTGGAGATGCCGATGTCTATCTTCATCTCGCGCGCGGTATTGGCCACGTAATCCAGATCGCAGCCGGCCTCCACATCCTGATCGTTCAGGTTGATGGTGGGCGGCGAAACCTGGTTGTGCACCGCCAGAATGGTGTAGATCGCCTCCACGCCGCCGGCGCCGCCCAGCAAGTGGCCGGTCATCGACTTGGTGGAGTTGACCACCAGCTTCTTGGCGTGGTCGCCAAACGCCAGCTTGATCGCCGTGGTTTCATTGGCGTCGCCCAGGGGCGTGGACGTGCCGTGAGCGTTCACATACTGCACCTGGTCGGCGTTGATGCCGGCGTCGCGCAGCGCGTTGCTCACGCCGCGCGCCGGGCCTTCCGCGCTCGGCGCCGTGATGTGGTGAGCGTCCGAGCTCATGCCGAAGCCGATCAGCTCGGCGTAGATCTTGGCGCCGCGTTTGACCGCGTGCTCATAGTCTTCCAGCACCAGCACGCCGGCGCCCTCGCCCATCACGAAGCCGTCCCGGCCCTTGTCCCAGGGACGGGAAGCCGTGGCCGGATCGTCGTTGCGCGTGGACAAGGCCTTCATCGCGGCGAAACCGCCGATGCCCAAGCGCGAAACCGCGCCTTCCGCGCCGCCGGCCACCATCACGTCGGCGTCGCCGTACTGGATCAGCCTAGCCGCGTCGCCGATGCAGTGCGCGCCGGTGGTGCAGGCGGACACGATGCCGTAGGACGGACCCTGATAGCCTTTCAGGATGGACACCTGGCCGGCGATCAGATTGATCAGCGAGCCCGGGATGAAGAAGGGGCCGATCTTGCGCGGACCGCCCTCCATCAAGGCCACGCCGGTTTCCTCGATCAGCGGCAGGCCGCCGATGCCGGAACCGATGTTGACGCCGACCCGGGTCTTGTCCAGGCCCGGCACGTCGTCCAGGCCCGCGTCCGCCACCGCTTGCAGCGCCGCGGCGATGCCGTAGTGGATGAACAAGTCGTTGCGGCGGGCTTCCTTCGGCGAGATATAGTCGCTGATCTCAAAGCCCTTCACTTCGCCTGCGATCTGGCAAGCCATGTCGCTGGCGTCGAAACGGGTAATCTTGGCGATGCCGCTGTTGCCGGCCAGCAAATTGGCCCAGCCGGTGGCGACATCATTGCCGACCGGGGACACATGGCCCAGGCCGGTTACTACAACTCTGCGTTTTGACACGAAGAATCTCCGTGAGAGATGGGAGGGCAGTCTCCCCACGAGACCGTCCACGCATTGCGATGCCCTACGGTTTGGCAGGGATCAAACGCGCGTTTGGCATCCTCTTGGCAAAAGACCTCTGCGAAGAGACCAGAAGGCTCCGGGCAGAGGTCCTAATACCCCTCGAAAGGGAAGGAATTACTTGTTCAGGTGGGCAGTGACGTAGTCGACGGCTTGCTGAACGGTGGTGATCTTCTCGGCCTCTTCATCCGGAATTTCGCACTCGAACTCTTCTTCCAGAGCCATTACCAGCTCAACGGTGTCGAGGGAGTCGGCGCCCAGATCGTCCACGAACGAAGATTCGATTTTCACTTCGGCTTCGTTTACGCCCAGTTGTTCGGCAACGATCTTCTTAACGCGCGCTTCGATGTTTTCCATTTGTTTAAACCCTTGACCTTTCTGATTCGGGATAACAAAACCCCGGTATTCTACAAAAAAAAATTAGAGCAGCCTACCTAAATCTCCAGGCGGGCCGCAAGCTCGTTCACGGCATCAACATGCCGCCGTTGACATGCAGCGTCTGGCCGGTGATATAGCCAGCGCGATCCGACGCCAAAAAAGCGGTGGCGTCGGCGATATCCTTGGCGTCGCCCAGGCGGCCCAGGGCGATCTGCTCGACCAGCGCCGCGCGTTGCGCTTCCGGCAGCGCGCGGGTCATATCGGTGTCGATGAAGCCGGGGGCCACGCAGTTGACGGTGATGTTGCGGCTGCCCACCTCGCGCGCCATCGACTTGGTGAAGCCGATGATGCCGGCCTTGGCCGCCGAATAATTGGTCTGGCCCGGGTTGCCGGACACGCCCACCACCGAAGCGATATTGACGATGCGGCCGAAGCGCGCTTTCATCATGCCGCGCAACACGGCCTTGGACGCCTTGAACACCGATTTCAGATTGGTGTCCATGATGTCGTCCCAGTCCTCGTCCTTCATCCGCATCAGCAAGCCGTCGCGGGTGATGCCGGCATTATTGACCAGGATGGCGATCGCGCCGAATTCTTTTTCGATGGATTCGACCAGCGCGTCGATCGCGCCGGCCTCGGTCACATTCAACACCCGGCCGGCGCCGCCCTGTGCGGACAGGCGCTCGTGAATGCTCGCTGCGCCGGCCTCGCTGGTCGCGGTGCCGATCACTACGGCGCCTTCGGCCGCCAGCGCCGCGGCGATCGCCGCGCCGATGCCGCGCGATGCGCCGGTGACCAATGCCACTTTGCCTTGCAGGCTCATTGCAGTCTCCTTATCGTTATTCCGGCCCCGCCTTGACGCGGCCGCATTACATTCAGTTCAGTTCGCCGCGAGCGGCTTCCAGCGCCGCCACATCGGTCAGCGCCAGGCATTTGATGTTGCCGTCGATGCGCTTGGCCAAGCCGGCCAGCACTCTGCCCGGCCCGCATTCCGCCATCTGCGTCACGCCGTCGGCGGCCAGCTTCTGGATGGTTTCGGTCCAGCGCACCGGCATGTACAGCTGACGGGTCAGCGCGTCGCGGATCTGCGCCGGCTCGTTGTAGCTGGCGACGTCGGCGTTGTGCAGCACCGGAATGGCCGGCGCGCCGATATCCGCTTGCGCCAGCGCCGCGGCCAGTTGCTCCGCCGCGGGCCGCATCAACGCGCAATGCGAGGGCACCGATACCGGCAAAGGCAGCGCGCGCTTGGCGCCGCGGGCCTTGCACTGTTCCATGGCCCGCTCCACCGCGCCCTTATGGCCGGCGATCACCACCTGGCCCGGCGAATTGAAATTGACCGCTTCCACCACTTCGCCCTGAGCCGCTTCCGCGCAGGCGGCGCGGATGTCCTCATCGGACAGGTTCAGGATGGCGGCCATCGCGCCGACGCCCACCGGCACCGCGGACTGCATCGCCTCGGCGCGCAGGCGCACCAGTTTCACTGCTTCGGCGAAGGGCAAGGCCGCCGCCGCCACCAGGGCGGTGTATTCGCCCAGGCTGTGGCCTGCCACCAGCGTCGGCTGACGGCCGTTCAACTCCTGCCAGGCCAGATAAGTGGCGTAGCCGGCGGCCAGCATGATGGGCTGGGTATTGACGGTGGCGTTGATCTCGTCGGCCGAGTCCGCCTGCAGCATCGCCCACAGGTCGACGCTCAAGGCGTCCGATGCTTCGTCAAAAGTGTGTTTCACCACGGGGAGGTCGGCAAAGCCGTCCATCATTTTCAAGCTTTGCGAGCCTTGGCCCGGGAACAGAAAAGCAAACGCCATAGTCGACTCCAGAGAATTCGACGCAAGAATGACGCAAACCGGCGACGTCTGCCAAGCCTAACGATCAAATATCGCAGAGGCTAGTGACCTCACGGTCAGCCGTCGGCGGCTTGCGCGCCAATGTTTCGGGTCAGATCTTCAACAATACAGCGCCCCAGGCGAAACCGCCGCCTATGCCTTCCAGCAATACGGTCTGGCCTGGACGAATGCGGCCGTCGCGCACCGCGCAGTCCAAGGCCAGTGGAATCGATGCGGCGGAGGTATTGCCCTGTTGCGGCAATGTGACGATCACGCGTTCCATCGGCAAGCCCAGATGCTTGGCGGTGGATTCTATGATGCGCAGATTGGCCTGATGCGGCACCAGCCAGTCCACTTCGCTCTTGTCGACGCCGGCTTCCGCCAGCGTCTTGGCCGCAATGTCGGACAGGGCTTTGACCGCGAATTTGAACACCGCCGGGCCGTCCATGTGCAGATAGGGCATGCCCTGAATCTTGCCGCCGGAAATCTGGGCCGGAGTGTTGAGAATGTCCTTGTAGCGGCCGTCCGCCGCCAGCTTGGCGTGCAGGATGCCCGGCTCCTCGGAGTCGCCGAGAATCACCGCGCCGGCGCCGTCGCCGAACAGCACGCAGGTGCGGCGGTCGTCCCAGTCCAGCACCCGCGACATGATTTCCGCGCCCACCACCAGGGCGCGGCGGGCCATGCCGCTCTTGATGTAGTTGTTGGCGGTCACCAGCGCGAACATGAAGCCGGCGCACACCGCCTGCACGTCGAACGCCGCGCAGCCGGGAATGCCCAGCTTTTCCTGCAACAGACAGGCGGTGCTGGGGAAGACCATATCGGGAGTGGTGGTGGCCACGATGATCAGATCGATCTCGTGCTTGTCGATGCCCGCGCTCTGAATCGCGGCTTCCGCCGCCTTGAGAGCGAGATCGCTGGTTTTGTGTTCCTCTGCGGCAATATGGCGCGCGTGGATGCCGGTGCGAGAGACTATCCACTCGTCGCTGGTATCCACGCGTTCAGCCAACTGCGCATTGGTGAGCACCTGCTCGGGCAGAAAGCTGCCGGTGCCTAGAATGCGGGAATAGCCCATGGTTGTCAGTTCGCTTCCGCCTCGGACTGCTTGAGATTGTTTAATTGGTGCGCAATCCGGTCGGCGATGTGACCAATCACGTCGGAACCGGCTTCCTCGCAAGCCTGCTCCAGCGCGTAACGGAATCCTGTGACATCGGTCCCGCCGTGGCTTTTCACCACGATGCCGCGCAGCCCCAGCAAGCTGGCGCCGTTGTAGCGGCGGGGATCGATGCGCCTCTTGAACAGTTTGAGCACCGGCAGCGCGGCCAGCGCGCACAAACGCGTCCACCAGCTGCGGCCAAACTCTTCGCGCAGGAACACGGCAAACATGTGAGCCAGCCCCTCAGCTGTCTTCAAAGCCACATTGCCGGTAAAACCGTCGCAGACTACCACATCCACCGTGCCTTTACAGATGTCGTCGCCCTCCACGTTGCCGTGGAAATTGAGCTCGGACTGGCGCAGCAGTTCGGCGGTCTTCTTGATATTGTCGTTGCCCTTGATGTCTTCCGAACCGATGTTCAGCAGGCCGACGCTAGGGCTGGCGTTGCCGCTGAGGCACACCACCAGTTCGGATCCCATGATGCCGAACTGCAACAGTTGTTCTGGGGTGCAATCGACGTTGGCGCCCAAATCCAACACGCAAGACGAGCCCTTGACGGTGGGCAGCATTTTGGCGATGGCGGGACGGTCGATGCCGGGAATGGTCTTGAGTACGAAACGCGCGGTCGCCATCAGCGCGCCGGTGTTGCCGGCGGACACGGCGGCCTGAGCCTCGCCTTCTTTGACCAGATTAATGGCCACCCGCATCGACGAATCTTTCTTGTTCTTCAAGGCGAGCTGAGGCGCCTCATCCATACCCACCACTTGGGTGGCGTGCTGGATGCGGATGCGTTCACGCGCGACGCCTTGATGCGCGGCCAGTTCAGCCTCTAGGGCTGCTTGGTCGCCAACAAGAATCAAACGGGTGTCGGGATGGTTCTGCAGGAATTGGATCGATGCAGGGACGGTAACCTTGAGGCCAACGTCACCGCCCATTGCATCAACCGCGACGGTGATAGTCATCAACGAGTGCGGTAATAGTGCTGCCTAATCAGTGGGGAAAGTAGGAAAACGGGGAGATTACTCGCCCTTGGTCTTCACAACTTTGCGGCCGCGGTAGAAACCGTTCGGGCTGATGTGGTGGCGCAGGTGCGCTTCGCCGGTGCTGGCTTCAACTGCCAGAGCCGGAGCGGTCAGAAAATCGTGTGCACGATGCATGCCGCGCTTGGACGGGGACTTTTTGTTCTGTTGAACAGCCATGGTCGACTCCTAAGAAATTCAAGTAGATTCGGTTCGAATCCGGGTTTTACTCGGACTTGGGTCTCTTAAGCGCCGCCAGCACCGCAAACGGATTGGGCTTGTCAGCCTTGGCGAGCGAGAGAGTTTCCCTGCCGCAGTCGTCGTGTTTCGGCGACAGCGGCAAGCCCATAATGATTTCGTCTTCGATCAACGCCGTCAGGTTCAGTTCCGGCTCGGCGATGATAGCGTCCAGCTCCTCGTCCTGCTCGCAAGCCTCTTCCAGCTTGTCCGGATCGGTAAACAAGGTGACCACCGAATCGGTGTCCAGGCTGTACGGCATGCTTTCCATGCAGCGCTGGCAGGTCACTTTGAGTTCCCCGGACAAATGAAGACGCAGCGACAAACGGTTCAAGCTGTCGCGAAAACCGTCCAGGGCGTATTCCACGTTCCCGGAGGTGTCGGACAGGTCGCTGTGCACGCGCTCATCCAGCTCGCCAACCGGCAGTTTGCCGGCCTGCGAACGCCCTTCCCGGGCGAACTTGAGCGGATCGATCAAAATCGGTTTAGACATAAACCTCGCATGGTACAATCCATTCCCCTGATTTGTCAAAAGAAACAAGGAGCCCTCCGCGCGCGCCGCCAGGCCGCCCCGGCTCCGCAACAAGCGACGTCCACATCATGCAGATCGTACTGGCCTCCACCTCCCGCTACCGCCAAGAAATCATCGCCCGCCTGGGCCTGCCCTTCCACGCCGAACCGCCGGTGTGCGACGAAACCCCGCTGCCGGGCGAAACCGCGCTGGAAACCGCGGTCCGGCTGGCCCGCACCAAGGCGCAATCGCTGGCGGACAAGCATCCGCAAGCGCTGATCATAGGCTCCGACCAAGTGGCTTTGCTTGACGGCCAGCAGATAGGCAAGCCAGGATCGTTCGAGAACGGCGTCAAGATGCTGCAATGGATGAGCGGCCGGACCGTGGTGTTCCACTCGGCGCTGGCCTTGTACAACAGCGCCGAGCATCGGCTGCAAGAAGCGGTGGGCATCACCCGCGTCACCCTGCGCGCGCTGAGCGAAGCGCAAATCCGCAACTATCTGGAACGCGAGCCGGACGCGCTGCACTGCGCCGGCAGCGCCAAGAGCGAGGGCCTCGGCGGCGCGCTGCTGGAGCGCGTGGAGTCCGACGATCCCAATGCGCTGATTGGCGTGCCTCTGTTCAAACTGATTACGATGCTGGCCGATGAAGGCGTGGAGATTTTGCGATGAGCGGCACCCTGTTCCTGATCCCCGCCCCCTTGGGCGACGAATCCATCGCCTGGCTGCCCGAAGCCGAGCGCGCCAAAGTGCTGCACCTGACCCGTTTCGTGGTGGAAGCCGAAAAAACCGCGCGCAAACACCTGAAGGCGCTGGGCGTCAGCGCGCCCATCCGCGAACTCGCCATGAGCACGCTGAACGAACACACCCCGGCTGCCGACGTCGCCGCCTTGCTGCAACCGCTGCTGGACGGCCACGATCTGGGCCTGATCTCCGAAGCCGGCTGCCCGGCGGTGGCGGACCCCGGCGCGCAACTGGTGGCGCTGGCGCATGAGCGCGGCTTGCGGGTGGAGCCCTTGATCGGCCCGTCCTCCATCCTGCTGGCTCTGATGGCCAGCGGCGCCAACGGCCAGTGCTTCGCCTTCCACGGCTACCTGCCGGTGGACGCCGCCGACAAGGCAAAAATCGTCAAGGAGCTGGAGCTGCGTTCGCGCCAGCGCAACGAGACCCAGGTCTTCATCGAAACGCCGTACCGCAACAACGCGCTGCTGCAGCAATTGCGCGACACGCTATCCCCGGCCACCCGGCTGGCGGTGGCCTGCGATCTGACCTTGCCGAGCCAGACCATCGTCAGCCGCCGGGTCAAGGACTGGCCCAAGGACGCGCCGGACCTGCACAAACGCCCGGCCATTTTCATCATTCACGCCGCCTGAGCCCGCCATGGCCAAGATTCCGCCGCTGATTCATTCCCTGCTGGACACCGACCTTTACAAGTTCACCATGCTGCAAGTGGTGCTGCACCAGTTCCCGGCCTCGCACGGCGAGTACGAGTTCAAGTGCCGCAACCGCCCGGACATGCCCTTGACCCAGCTGAAGAAAGAGCTGGAAGCGCAATTGGACTGGCTGTGCCAGCTGCACTTCACCCAGGAAGAGCTGGCCTATCTGCGCACCCTGCGCTTCATCAAGAGCGACTTTGTCGATTATCTGGAACTGTTCCACCTGCAGCGGCGCTTCATCACCGTATCCTGCGAGGACGGGGAGCTGGCGATCCGCATCAAGGGACCGCTGGTGCAGGCGATGTTTTTTGAAATCTTCGTGCTCGCCATCGTCAACGAATTGTATTTCCGCCGCCTGGACTCGGTTGAGGTCCGCGCCGAGGGCCTGCGCCGGCTGGAAGCGAAAATCGCCGTGCTGGAACGCTTCCGCGACAGCGAGGCCGCGCAGCAGCGCTTTCCCTTGCTGATCGCCGATTTCGGCACCCGCCGCCGTTTCAGCCGGGACTGGCAGCAGCATGTGGTGGAGCGCCTGAACACCGCCTTGCCGGACATTTTCCGCGGCACCAGCAATGTTTACCTGGCCTGGAAGCTGGGCATCACTCCGATAGGCACCATGGCCCACGAGTTCTTCCAGGCCTTCCAGGCGCTGGGCGTGCGGCTGCGCGACTTCCAGAAAGCGGCGCTGGAATCCTGGGTGCAGGAATACCGCGGCGACCTCGGCATCGCGCTGACCGATGTGGTGGGCATGGACGCCTTCCTGGCGGACTTCGACCTCTACTTCGCCAAGCTGTTCGACGGTCTGCGCCACGACAGCGGCGATCCCTATCAATGGGGCGAAAAGGCGATCGCGCATTACCGCAAGCTGCGCATCGATCCCGCCACCAAGATGCTGACCTTCAGCGACGGTCTGAGCGTGGACAGCGCGCTGGACCTGCACCGCCATTTCAGCCCGCAGATCCAGGTCAGCTTCGGCATCGGCACCCATTTCACCAACGACATGGGACTGGAGCCGCTGCAAATCGTGCTCAAACTGGTCAGCTGCAACGGCCAGCCGGTGGCCAAGCTGTCCGACAGCCCCGGCAAGACCATGTGCAGCGACGAGACCTTCCTCGCCTATCTGCGCCAGGTGTTCAAGGTGGCGCTAGCTGCCTGAGCCCTCCGCGGGCGCCAGCGCGCTCAGCACTTGCCGGCGCGCCTGCCCGGACAGGCGCTCGCCGGCCAGCGCCACCGTCTGCCGGCCCAAGGCCTGGTAGGCGGCGCGCAAATCGGCATCGTCCATCGCCTGCAAATGCAGGGCCACCGTCGAGGCGTCGCCGCGCGCGATGGGCCCGGTCAAAGCCGCCTGCGGCCCCAGCGCCAAGGCATTGTCCAGCGTTTGCCGCATCAGACCGCCCAGCAAAGGCGTCAGCAGCGCCTCGGGCACCCCGCCCTGGCCGGCCAGCCGCCGCGCGATGGCAGTCAGCGTCACCAGATAATTGGACGCCACCGACAAGGCCGCGTGATAGGCCGGCTTGCCGCCCTCGGCCAATTGAAACGGCCGCCCGCCTATGGCCTGCGCTAATTCCCTCAAGACAAGGCACGCTTCGGCGTCGCCCTCCAGCGCGCACAGCACGTCGGAAAACCCCTCAAGCGCGATGGCCGGATCGGCGAAGGAAAAGGCCGGATGCAGGCTGCCGACGTGCGCGCCGCGCGCCGCCGCCGGCCGCAACAGCTCGGATCCGCTGACGCCGCTGGCGTGAAACACCACCGCGCCGGCCGGCACCTCCGTCTCCGCCAGCCGCAAAGCGCAGTCGGCGATCGCCGCGTCCGGCACCGCCAGCAGGTACAGGTCGGCGGCGGCCAACTCCGCCCATGCGGTCACCGGACGCCCCGTGCCGATGAAGGCGCAGGCGGCGGCGGCGGAATCCGCGCCGCGCGTCATCACGTCCTGTACCCGGTAGCGGCCGGAACGCCGCGCCAGCGCCGCCAAGGTCTTGCCCAGACGCCCCGCGCCTATGATGTTGATCCGAATCACGCTTCCTCCCGAAAACCTCAAGCCGCCCGCGCGTGCGCGAATCCGGGCGCAGACAAAAAAACAGCCTTGCACGATAATGCCGACATGGACGCCGCGCATCGGCGACGCCTGTCCCGGAGAGACCCCATCATGAAGCTCGCCGTTTTCCTCGGCCTCATCGCCGTCGTCCTCTTCTACTTGATCACGCTATACAACGCGCTGATCAATTTGAAGCACCAGCTGACGCAAAGCTGGGCCAATATCGACGTCATCCTCAAACAACGCCACGACGAATTGCCCAAGCTGGTCGAAGTGTGCCGGCAATACGCCCAGTTCGAACAAGAAACCCTGACGCAAGTGATGGCCGCCCGCGGCGCGGTGGCCGACTCCGCCCGAGCGCGGGATCCGGAGGCCCTCGGCGCGGCCGAAGGACGCTTGCACAGCCTGATCGGCCAGCTATACGCGGTGGCCGAGGCGTATCCTGCGCTGCAGGCCGACCAGCAGTTCGCGCAATTGAGCGCGCGCATCACCCAGTTGGAGGAGGCGCTGGCCGATCGCCGCGAACTGTACAACGAGGCGGTCAAACTCCACAACGCCCGCATCGAGCAGTTCCCCGACGTGCTACTGGCCCGCCTGTTTCATTTCCCGCCGGCCCGGCCGCTGCGCTTCGCCGCCGCGGAAACCCGCGACGTGGACATGAAAGCGCTGTTCGCGCGCAACTGACATGCCGGCGCTCGCCTCCCTGCTGCCGGGCCTGGGCTTGGCCCTGTACCTGCTTACCGCCGCCTCATGGCTGCTTGGCGGCGAGGCCCGCCATGGCCTGCTGATCGCGGCGGTAGTCGGGCTGATAGGCTGGCGCCTGAATTACCGCCATTACCGCCAGGTGGCGGACACCCCGACGTCCAGACTGGCCAGCGCGGCCTTGGGCCAAGTCGAATTATGCGGCCAGGCCCGCTGCCATCCAAACGCGCCCAATTACAGCCCCTTGAGCGGCCGACGCTGCGCCTGGTACCGCTGCTGGCGCATAGACGAGCGCGGCAAACTGGACTGGGAGGACTGGCTGACCTGGGCCATGCAACGCTCCAACCGGCTGGCGACCCGCGCCAACCCGCCGGAAGTCAGCAGCGACGACAGCTTTCTCCTGGTGGACGGCGACGCGGAAGCCACCATTCTCCCCGGCGGCGCCCAAGTGGTCGCTCGCCGCCGGCGTCGCTGGCATGAGGACGGCATGTTGCTGATAGAGGAATGGATAGACGAAGGCGACGCCATTTATGTGCGCGGCCGGCTGCGACGGCTGGACGCGCGCGCCAATGCGCTGGACCTTCGCCTGGATATCGGCGCCAAACTGGCCGAATGGAAAAACGACAGACAAGCCCTGCTGCGCCGCTTCGATCTGGATGGAGACGGACAGCTCAGCGAGCAAGAATGGTCGCTGGCGCGCGCGGCGGCGCAGCGCGAAGTCGTCGCCCTGCAGCAGGAGCTCGCGCGACAGCCGGCGTCCTTATTGCTGCAGGGAGATGATCAAGATGCGCCTTTGATCCTCACCACCCTGTCTCCGCGGCAAAGCGCCCGGCTGTTCCGCCGCCGCGCCTGGCTTCACGCCGCCGTGGCGCTGGCCTGCCTATTGGGCTGGCTCAAGCTGGCTCGATTCTAAAGCGCTATACTGAAGCGAAAGCACTCGCCACGCGGCAGGAGCGCAGATGATCCGCCTGATCTACAGCAGCGCAGCCCATCACCCGGTTTCCGCCGAAGCCATGCAGAACCGCATTCGCCGTTTCCGCGACTACAACCGGAGCCAGGACATCGTCAGCGTGCTGCTGATGCTGAACGACGACTTCCTGCAAATCCTGGAAGGCCCGGAAGACGCCATCGACGCGCTCTATCAGCGCATCGCGCGCGACCCGCAGCACCATCAGCTGACCCTGTTGTCGCGCGAGGAGATCGACCACCCCATGCTGGCCAATCACCCGCTGGAATACCTTGCCCCGGCGCCGCAGGCCGACGGCAAGCCTCTGTCCGCCTCAGCCATCGCCCGAGACGCCGGCTGGACCCTGCACGGCAAGGTCCAGCATGTGATCCAAAGCTTTCTCGACGGCAAATGGCATCATCACCTGCCCAACGGCATGAATCCGCAAGTGCTGCGCCGCGGCTGAGCTTATCTATATATGGGTGCGCCTCCTCGTCGGCGGGCCTGACCCGCTCAAGGTTCCGTCGCGGCCAGCGCCTGGTCGATATCGGCCAGGATGTCGTCGATATGCTCGATGCCTATCGACAAACGCACCATTTCCGGGCGCACGCCGGCGCGCAGTTGCTCATCGGCCGACAGTTGGCGGTGGGTGGTGGTGGCCGGGTGGCAGGCCAGCGATTTGGCGTCGCCGATATTCACCAGCCGGGTCACCAGTTGCAAAGCGTCGATGAAGCGCCCGCCGGCCGCCGCGCCGCCGCGGATGCCGAAGGACAGCACGCCGGAAGCCCGGCCGCCGAAGTATCGTCGCGCCAGAGCATGGCCCGGGTGATCCTCCAGGCCGGCGTACTCGACCCACTCCACCGCCGGGTGCGCGCGCAGATGCTGGGCCACGCGCAGCGCGTTGGCGCAGATGCGGTCCATGCGCAGCGCCAACGTCTCGATGCCCTGCAAAATAAGAAAGGCGTTGAACGGCGCCAGCGCCGCGCCCATATTGCGCAAGGGCACCACTCGCGCCCGCGCGATATAGGCCGCCGCGCCCAGCGCTTCCACATAGTTGACGCCGTGGTAGCTAACGTCGGGCGTGTTCAAGCGCGCGAAGCGCTCGGCGTGCTCGGCCCAGGGAAAGCGCCCGCTGTCGACTATGGCGCCGCCTATGCTATTGCCGTGTCCGCCCAGATACTTGGTCAGACTATGCACCACGATATCGGCGCCGTGCTCGAAGGGCCGGCATAGATAAGGAGACGGCACCGTGTTGTCGACGATCAGCGGCAAACCGTGACGATGAGCGTGATCGGCGAAGGCGGCGAAGTCGACCACATTACCCAGCGGATTGCCGATGGATTCGCAAAACACCGCCTTGGTGCGCGCGTCCGCCATGTCGCCGATCCTCTCCGGGTGGCGATGGCTGACGAAACGCACCTCGATGCCCAGCTGCGGCAGCGTGTGGGCGAACAGATTGTACGTGCCGCCATACAAGGTGCTGGTGGCGATGATGTTGTCGCCGGCCTCGGCGATGGTTTGTATCGCGTACGTGATCGCCGCCATGCCGGAAGCCACCGCCAGCGCGCCTATCCCGCCTTCCAAAGCCGCCACCCGCTTCTCCAGCACATCGGTGGTCGGGTTCATGATGCGGGTGTAGATATTGCCCTGCACCTTGAGGTCGAACAGATCCGCTCCATGCTGGGTGCTGTCGAAAGCGTAGCTGGTGGTTTGGTACAAGGGCACCGCCACCGCCTTGGTCGTCGGATCCGGCGCATAGCCGGCATGCACCGCCAGGGTTTCCAGTTTCATCTCGTCAGTCCTTCCTTCTATATAAGGCGAGTCGCGCAGCGCTCCTCTATGCCACTCGCCTACCTTAACCGGGAAGCGAAACCAGCGAAAGAAGCTAAATCTAAAACCGAAAAACCAAACAATCTATGCGGACGCACGTCCAGACCGTAAACCTTGCATAGGTTCAAAACAGACAAAACAAAACAAAATATATTTTACAAACAACAAGTTAACACTCACACCCATTAGCGCAATTTCAAGCAAATAGCCTCGCCTCAGCCTATTTACATAGACATCGCTTTCTATTATGATTCGATTGTGAATTCATTCTGATGTGCGTCTTGCGGCATCGTGAATTCTCTTCAAGTCACGTTGATTTTTGAGCCCGCCCTCCGCGGGCTTATTTTTTTGCATCACCCTGAATCACCCCACCCTTCCCCTTCCCGCCCATATCCTTATGGCATCAGTCTTTCGGCCAACAAGTGCATTTTTACAACACCTGCACGCAATGAGTCTATTTCATGATTTACCCCTTTATTTCATTGGCTTAGCCAGACATTCCCATGTAAAACCACACACACAAAGCAACAATTGGTTGTTGATTTGCAACACCGCATTTACCGAAAAGTTGCATTTACACAACTTAGCCAATAGCATTTGCTCACATTCCTAAACCCATATAAAAGGATGACTTGACCATGAAAAAGAGTCTGATCGCCCTGCTGGTAGCTACTCTGCCGGCTGCAGCTTTCGCTGACGTGACCATCTACGGCAAAATCAAAGGCGGCGTTGAATACGTTGACAATGGCGCTACCAAGACCACCAACATCGACGACCTGGGTTCCCGTATCGGCTTCAAAGGCAAGGAAGACCTGGGCAACGGTCTGAAGGCTATCTGGCAAGTTGAAACCGGTTTCTCTGTTGATGGCACCGGCCAAGCAAATAAAGATGGCTCCGCCAACAGTGGCAGCGGCACCTTCGCCAACCGCAACTCCTTCATCGGCCTGCAAAGCGATCTGGGTACCCTGCGTCTGGGCAACGTGTCCAACTTCCTGGACAGCGACATGGGTATCGTCGACAGCTGGGAATACAAGAACAACGCGCTGGGCCTGGGCGTGTTCACCCGCGACGGCACCCGTCTGAAGAACTCCGTACGCTACGATCTGCCGAGCATCGCTGGCTTTAGCGCCGCTCTGCAATACGGCACCAAAGAAGCCAAAGGCGTCCTGACCAACGACCGCGAAACCAGCATCATTGGCCTGGGCTACGAAAACAGCGGCTTCTTCGGTAAGTATGCTTACATCCACGAAAGCAAAGCTGTTTCCAAAGTTGCCAGCCCGATCGCTAACGTAACCGTTAACGATACCGCTAACGACAAGCATCGTCTGGAAGTTGGCTACAACGCCAACAACCTGCTGGTTGCTTTCGGTTACCAGCAAGAAAAAGGCGGTGTTGACGTAGTTGGCGGCGACTGGATCGGCTACGTTAAGAACGCTCTGCCGACCGTTTCCGCTGCCAACGCAGTGACCCTCGACAAAGTGAAAACTCGCGAATACGCACTGACCGCGGCTTACACCATCGGCGCATTCACCCCGAAATTCACCTACGCTCATGGCGACAAGGTTGAAATCGGTGGCTCGAAGCTGAACGACACTGGTTACAACCAGTACGTGCTGGGCGTAGACTACGCGATCTCCAAGCGCACCACCTTCGGTGCTCAGTACGGCCAAATCGCTGTTAAAGGCGAAGGCAACAAAGATCAGAAGGCCTTCGGCCTGAACATGATCCACGCATTCTAATTTGTCGGTTCGACGCAAGAACCTACGAACATGAATGAGAAAAAGGCCCGCGCAAGCGGGCCTTTTTCATTGCTTAGACGCTCTATTCACCATCAGATTAAACAATGGCGGCCAAAGGCACACAGTCTAAAACGCCATACCAAACCAAATCGGGACCACATACTCCGCCCCCTAATCTCGGCTCTGCTCAACAAATAGATGAAGCTCCCTTAGCCCAGGTTTCAACCGTTTTCCCGCCTCCCAAACAGGCGGCCATGAAAAAGGGCAAGCCAAGCTTGCCCCCCGACCGAACAAGCACACAAAACCTCTCAGGCCGAAGCGGCCTCGAACGCCCAGGTGTCCTCCAGCCCGAACTCCGCCCAGCACTCGCCGTTAGGCTTGGCCTGCTGCCCAAAGGCGCGCAAGCGCAGGTCGCCGTGCTGCAACAGGTATTCCCAGCGATCCCCCAGATACATCGATGCGATCAGCCGCGCCGGCAAGCTGTTGCCGCCGGGCTCGTCTTGCACCCTCAGCCGCTCCAAGCGGATCACCGCCTCGGCCTGCTGCCCCACCTCCAGTGCCTGCCTCGCGGTGGCGCGCAGCTGCCAGCCCTCGCCCTGCAAGGTCACGCTGTCGCCGTTTCTGGCCGCCACCTTGGCCCGCAAGGTATTGTTGGCGCCCATGAATTGCGCGGTATAAAGGGAAGCCGGCGCGGAATACAAGTCGGTAGGACTGCCGGCCTGTTCGATACGGCCGTTCTTCAACAACAAAATCTGGTCCGACATCGCCATCGCCTCGCTCTGGTCATGGGTGACGCACAAGGCGGACAGGTTCATCGACACGATCAGTTCGCGCAACCACGCGCGCGCCTCTTCGCGCAGCTTGGCGTCCAGATTGGACAAGGGCTCGTCCAGCAGGATTACCGGCGGGTTGTAGACCAGCGCGCGGGCGATGGCCACGCGCTGCTGCTGACCGCCGGACAATTGATGCGGATAGCGCTCGGCCAAATGCCCCAGCCCCAGCTTGTCCAGGATCTGCCTCACCCTCGCGGCGATCTCCGCCGTCGGGGTCTGGCGCAGCTTCAAGCCATAGCCGACGTTCTGCGCCACGGTGCGGTGCGGCCACAAGGCGTAAGACTGGAACACCAGGCCCAGAGAGCGCTGCTCCACCGCCAGATTGCAGCCGGCGGACGCGTCGTACAAGGGGCGGCCGTCCAGCAGGATTTGACCGGCCGACGGCTGTTCCAGCCCGGCGATGGCGCGCAGCAAAGTGGTTTTGCCGCTGCCGGAAGCGCCAAGCAAGGACACCACCTGGCCGGCGGCCAGATCAAAGGAAACACCCTTCAAAATAGGATTCTGCTCATAATTCAGATGCAGATCGCGCACGCTCAGCTTAGTCATGCAGTTTCACTCCCAGACGCAAGGCCAGCGCCAAGCCGGCGCCCACCATCAGAATATTGATCACCGACAAGGCTGCCACCTGGTCCACCGCGCCGGTGGCCCACAAGGACACCAGCAAGGAACCGATCACTTCGGTGCCCGGCGACAGCAAATACACCGCGGTCGAATACTCCCGCTCGAAAATCATGAAGATCAGCAGCCAGCTGGACAGCAGGCCGAAACGGATCAAGGGCAAGGTCACGTCCAGACTGGTCCGCCGCTGGCTGGCCCCGGCGGTGCGGGCGGCCTCTTCCAGCTCCGGCCCCACTTGCAGCAGGGCGCTCTGCACCAGACGCATGCCATAGGCCAGCCAGACCACGGTGTAAGCCAGCCAGATCGACAGCATGCTGTTCTTGGCGCCCTGCAGGCCGGGCACGAACAGGAACACCCACAGGAAGGCCAGGCCTGCCAGAATGCCCGGCACCGCGCGCGGCAGCAGTACCAGATAGTCCAACAGACGAGCGCCCCAATCATTGCGGCGATGTCCGGCGAAACCGACCAGGGTATAAAAGCCCACCGCCAGCGCGCCGCCGATGATGCCGACGCCCAGGGTGTTGACGATGGCGCGGACGATGTTGTCCTCCTCGAACACCAAGGCGTAATGATCCAGCGTCAAAGTCTCCAGCAAGGACACGCCCTCGCCCCAATGGCTGACCACCGAGCGCAGCGCGATGCCGGAAATCGGCACCACCACGGTGAGGAACAGCCATAACAGCACGATGGCCAGCGCCAGATAGCGCCACGGCCCCAGCGACAGCGGATGCTGACGGCCGGCCTTGCCCTTGAGCGCGACGAAACGCTGAGCGCTGCGCAATAAGCGGCGCTGTAACAGGACCAGCGGGAAGGTGATGGCGATCAGGCACACCGCCACCGCCGCCATCAGGTGATAGGACGGCACGCCGAGTTTATTGGTCAGCTTGTACAGATAAGTGGCCAACACCAGATGGCCCTCCGGGTCGCCCAACACCAGCGGCAAGCCGAAGACTTCAAACCCCAGAAAGACCACCAGCACGCCGGCGAACAGCATGGAGGGCATCACCATCGGCAGGCTGACGTCGCGCGCCACGCGAAAAGGACCGGCCCCGGCCACCCGCGCGGCCTCTTCCACGTCCGAGCCCAGATTGCGCAGCGCCGCCGACGCGTACAGATAGACATGCGGCACATGGGTCAGCCCCGCCACCACCGCGATGCTGAGCAGGGAATAAATATTCCACGGCACCTCTTCCACGCCGAACCACTGCTTGAACCACAGGGAGTAAAACCCCACCGGTCCGGCCGCCACCACGTAGCCGAAGGCCAATACCATCGGCGATACGAACACCGGCGTCAGCAATAAGGGCTCCAGCCAGCGCCGGCCGGGCAAATCGGTGCGCGCCATCAAGAAGGCCAGCACCCCGCCCAGCGGAATGGCGATCAGCGCCATGCCGGCGGCGATCACCAGAGAGTTGCCCAGCGCGGACCAGAAATCGGGATCGGCGAACACAAAGCGGTAGGCGATCAGCCCCACATTCTTGTCCGCCATGAAGAAGGGCTGATCCAGCAGGCTTTGATAGACCACCAGCGATAGCGGGGCCAGCACCAGCAAGGCCAGCGCGCCCAAGACCAGCCAGCGGCTGGCGGCGCTCCAGCGCGGCCAGCCGCCGCGCGCGCGGGGCTGGGCGGCCGCGGCGGGGGCGGTCGGATTAATCGAGGAATTCATGCTTGCTCCCAGGCCTGCGCGCAGGCCTCTGCGCCGTCCGCGCGCGGCGGACGGCTGATTGAGTCATTGGAAACGTCGGCCGCAATGGCCGGAAGGGGACGCTATTTCTTCAGCGCCTGCTGCCACTGACGCATGAAATCCAGCCGCTTGGCCTGGTCCAGATAGACCAGCAGGCCGGTGCCCACCTGGATAGGCTTGGCGCTGCCGCCCAATTGCTGGTTCAAGGCGGCGATGGAAGCCGCGCCGCTCACGTCGCTGCGCAGCGAGAACAGCTCGGACTGGTTGGCCAGCACGCTCTGGCCGCGCTTGGACAGCAAATAGTCCAGCCACAGCCTCGCCGCGCCGGGATTGCGCGCCTTCTTGGAGATGATGGCCAGCCGGCTGACCACCTGGGTGTAATCCTTGGGATAGACATAGCCGATGGCCGGGTCCTTCTTCGCCTTGGCGTAAGCGTAGGAACCGAGGATGTTGTAGCCGATCAGGTTTTCGCCCGAGGAAATCCGCTCCATCATCGCGCCGGTGGAGGTTTGCAGTTTGACGCCGCTGGCGCCGAGCGCGCGCGCCAGTTCCCAGGCGCCGTTGGCGTTATGGCGGACGTCCTGGGTCAGGAAGTTGAAGCCGACGCCGGACTTCTCCACATCGTACGTGGTGACCTTGCCCTTGAAGCGAGCCGGATTCGCCTTGAGGATGCGCACCAGATCGGCGCGGGTCTGCGGGATGTCCTCCGGCTTCAGCAAGCGCTTGTTGTAGACGATGGCCACCGGCTCGTAAGTGGTGCCGTAGGCCTGCTGCTGATAATGCGCCCAGGACGGCAGATTGGCCGCCTCCGGCGAAGCGTAGCTGGCGGCGTAGCCGTCATTGACGAACTTCACTTGCAGGTCCATCGCCGAGCTCCACACCACGTCGGCGCTGGCGCTGCTGGCGGCGTTCTCGCTGATGAAGCGATTGTAGATCTCGGTGCTGTTCATATCGTGGTATTCCACCTTGACGCCGGGGTACAAGGCCTGGAAATCCTTGATCAGGGGCCGCGCCGCGGCGCTGTCGGTGGCCGAATACACCACCACCTTGCCCTCCTTGACGGCGGCGTCCACCAGATTCTGATAACTGGCGGGATAGCCGGCGGGCACGGCCGCCCAGGCGGCGGCGGAACCCAGCGCGCAGCACAGCGCGGACAAGCTTCTGACTCTATTCATGGTGTTGCTCCTAGGTAGATGAAGATGTTCGCGACATCTTTCGAATCGCGCAGCTCTATTGGCTTCGCTTCCCCAGCCATGATATTAGAGTAAAGCTTTCAATCCGCTTTCAGTGACCCAACCATGCGCCTGCTCTTGGTGGAAGACAATCCGGCCCTGTCCGAATCACTGGCCCAGGCCTTGCGCCAGGCTGGTTTCGCCGTGGACTGCATGCTCAACGGCAGCGACGCCGATCATGTGCTGCGCACCCAGGATTACGCGCTGGCCATCCTGGACTTGGACCTGCCCAAGCTCAACGGCTGGGAGGTGCTGCGCCGGCTGCGCGCCCGCAAGCAAACGCTGCCGGTGCTGATCCTGACCGCGCACGGCTCGGTGGAAGAACGAGTGCGCGGGCTGGACCTGGGCGCCGACGACTATCTGGCCAAGCCCTTCGACCTCAACGAACTGGAAGCGCGGGTGCGCGCGCTGATCCGCCGCAGCCACGGCCGCGAAAGTCCGCAGCTGGAATTAGGCCCCCTCAGCTACGACAGCGTCGGCCGCCAGTTTCAGCTGAGCGGCGACGCGCTGCACCTGACGCCACGCGAGCACGCGGTGCTGGAAGTGCTGATGCTGCAAGGCGGCAAGGCCATAGGCAAAAGCCAGCTGTCGGAAAAGATTTTCGGCCTGGACGAAAGCGGCAGCGCCGAAGCCATCGAAATCTATGTGCACCGCTTGCGCAAGAAGCTGGCCGGCCAGCCGGTTTCCATCGTCACCTTGCGCGGGCTGGGCTATCTATTGACCACACCGTAAATGCGACTCGCCCTCTCCCGCCTCAAACCCGCCAGCTTGCGCAAGCAATTGCTGCTCGGCCTGTCCGTTCCGCTGCTGCTGATGCTGGCGCTGGACGGCTGGATGACTTACGACCGCGCCTTGCAGGCGGCCAACACCGCCTTCGACCGCATGCTGCTCAGCTCCGGCCGCGCCATCGCCGACGGCGTCGCCGCCCACGACGGCGCCGTCAGCGTGGACATTCCCTATTTCGCCTTGCAAATGTTCGAGTCCAACGCCTCCGGCAAGGTGTTCTACCGCGTCAGCTGCTCGGACGGCGCGCTGCTCACCGGTTACGACGACCTGCCGCTGCCGCCTCCGCGCCGGCGCGAAACCATCCGCTACCAGCCCGATTACATGGACATTTCCTACCACGGCGAAACGCTGCGCTTGCTCACCTTGAGGCTGTCGGTGCGCGACATGAGCACGCTGCGCAGCCAGGACGTGTGGATACAGGTGGCGGAAACCCCGGAGTCCAGGGAGCAGCTGGCACGCACCCTGCTCATCGGCTCCCTGGCGCAGGAGGCGCTGCTCGGCGTCATCATGCTCGCCATCGTGCTGCTGGCGGTCGGCCATAGCCTGCGGCCCTTGCGCCGCTTGTCGCGCAATGTGGTGGCGCGCAAGGAAACCGATCTTAGCCCCCTGCCCAGCCGCGAGCTGCCCACCGAGTTGACGCCCTTGGTGGACGCGCTGAATCAGCAGGGCGTGCGTTGGCATAAATTGCAGGCGGCACGCCGCCGCTTCATCGACGACGCCGCCCATCAGTTGAAGACGCCGCTGGCGGTGATGCGGACGCAGGCGGAGCTGGCGCGACGCCAGACGCTGGAAGCCTCATTGCGCCAGCAGCTGGACAAATTGCTCGCCTCGCTGGACAGCGCCAGCCACGGCGTGCACCAGCTATTGCAACTGGCGCGGGTGGAGCCGGACAACGGCCAGGCCATCGAACTGGACGATATGGACCTGGCCGCCTGGATCAGGGAATGGGCGCTGGAACAAGCGCCCTGGGCTCATGGCCAGGGCGCGGATCTGGGTTACGAAGGGGAGGAAACGGTATGGGTGCGCGGCAACGCCGGTCTGCTGCGGGAATTACTGGGCAATCTGCTGGACAACGCCATCCGCTATCATTCCGGCAATGGCGACGCGCGGATCACGATCGCGGCCGGGGCGCTGCCGGCGCCGTGGCTGCGCGTCGACGATAACGGCCCCGGCATCGCCGAGGCGGAACAAGACAAGGTATGGCTGCGTTTTTACCGCATCGCCGGCGCCGCCAGCAGCGGCAGCGGCCTGGGCCTGGCCATCGTCCGGGAGATCGCCCACCGGCATGGGGCGACCGTGGAGTTGAGCCGCAACGCCGGCGGCGGCCTCAGCGTCAAGCTTCAGTTTCCGCCGGCCGGCAGGGGATAGGCTTGGAGCCCGTTCACGGGCTCGCGAACGGAGACGAAAACCGCCGAGCAAGCACTATGCGCATACGCGCATCTGCGTTTCGAAACGGCGCTCGCCTCGTCGCGCCTCGCAGCGTGCGGCGGACTTTGAACAGCTTCTTAGAACGGCAGTTGGTATAAAGGATTGCGGCTGTCCGCGCCTTCGGCGCGAATGCGTTCCAGCTCGCTGCGCAGAGCGGTCTGCAACCACTGTTCCCGCATTTTGTCGCCTTCGGGATGCTCGTTCAGCATCCGGTACAAGGCCATGCCGTGGAAGGTGGTCATCATGGTCAGCAAGGTGGCGAAGAAGCCGGTGGAAATGGCGTAACGCGGAAACAGCGAGGCCATCATGGCGACGAAGCGGTCGCGGAAGTAGTTGCTGGAACTGGCCAGGAAGATTTCCCGCAGATCGGCGGTGGTGCGAGCAGCCATCAGCAGTTCCATCAGCACGATGTGACGCGGCGACAGCACCAGCGCCTTCATCAACGCGACGATCCGTTCCTCCTCCGGCATCGTGCTGGACATTTCCGCCGCCAGCTTGAGGCCGGCCTCGAAAATATCGTCGACTACCTTGCGCCCTACCGGCAACATCAGTTCGTTCTTGGTGGCGAAATGGCGGAATAGGGCCCCCTGGGAGACGCCGGCCCGGCTGCAGATCAGCTGCACGCTGGTACCGTGATAGCCAAACTCCAGCAGACACTCGATGGCCGCTTCCACCAGTTTCCCAATGGTGGACTCCCTACGACTTTGTTGTGTTCGTCTAGTTTGCATTATATTCTTATGTCATGTTTATCCCAACCAAGGTCTGATGATACGCGAAACTTTTGCCATAAGCGAGGGCGAGCGCACGCTAAATAGGCCAGTGAGTAGTTTCAACTAGGGATAGCCGGAAAAATGCTGTTCTTTTTAAAGTTATTTCCCAATAACTCTTAAAAAGAGGTCGCAAATATTAAAATTACTATTATTAAATTGCGTAGTTTTGATGATTTGGAACATTTTGCGCGTCTTACTGT
The DNA here is from genome assembly GCF_003052555.1 of Chromobacterium sp. Panama. Lineage (NCBI taxonomy): Bacteria > Pseudomonadati > Pseudomonadota > Betaproteobacteria > Neisseriales > Chromobacteriaceae > Chromobacterium > Chromobacterium sp. Panama. Next base: position 858,217 of record NZ_QARX01000001.1, on the reverse strand, counting down.
CTTGCCAGACGCCCCCAGCATGGACTCTCCGCCGGCGTGGCGTCCGCGCAACGCGCGAAAATAGCGGCAAGATCGCCGCGGATGTGAACAAAAATGCGCCATAGCAATGACGATGCTAGGCGACCGTCATCGACATCGTCACGCCCTCCCCGCCGGTCTTCTCCGCTTGACGACCCGCCTCAAGATAACAAGCAGACACTCAAGCAATGTCGCCCTTAGAAAGCAGCTAGTTTCTAATCGAAAAAATAAATACGTTAAAACAACATTTCAACAAAAATACGATGTTGAATTACTTAAAGCGGGGAAATATGCACAGGCAAGTTCGCATTCGAACATTAACCGGCATTTCCTCGCTTATGCTGACAAAGCCTGACGGGCCGGCCGTCGACAACCGGCCCGCCGGGCTCAATTCAACTGCGCTCGTCCAAAGTCCACCCGCCCGAACGGACTGACGGCGTAAGCGCTCAAATCCTTGCTCGCCAAGGCGTACGCCGTGGGGTGGGCCAAGGGCAGCCACAAGGCCTGCTCCTGGATCAACTTCTGCGCCGCCAGATACAGCTTGGCGCGCTGGGCGAAATCGCTGCTCTTCTTGCCGTCGCTGATCAGCTTGTCCAGCTTGGCGTCGCAGAAGCGCGCGAAATTGGTGCCGGACTGCACCGCCGAGCAGGAAAACTGCGGGGTCAAGAAGTTGTCGGGGTCGCCGTTGTCACCGGCCCAGCCCATGAACAATAGCTCATGTTCGCCGGCCTTGGCGCGCTTGATCAGCTCCCCCCACTCAATCACCTTGATCTGCACCTTGACGCCGATCTTGGCCAGGTCGGACTGCAGCAGCTCCGCGCCCGCCTTGGGATTGGGATTCAGCGTGCTGCCGCTGGGCCGCACCCACACCGTGGTTTCGAAACCGTCGGGATAGCCGGCTTGGGCCAGCAGTTTCTTGGCGCGCGCCGGATCGTAAGGATAGGGCTTGGCCCCCTTGTTGTAGCTCCAGGTATTCGGCGGATAAGGCAGGTCCGCCGCGGTGGCGGTATTGTCGAACACCGTTTTCAGATAAGAGTTCTTGTCGAAAGCCAGGTTGAGCGCTTGCCGCACCAAGGGGTTGTTCAACGGTTTTTTCTGGCTGTTGAAGGCGACGAAGGCGGTCATGAAGGCCGGCGTTTGCAGAACCCGCAGCTTGGGATCCGCCTTGGCCGCCAGCACGTCCTGCGGCTTGGGCGACAAGGCCAGCTGGCATTCGCCGGCCCTCAGCTTCTGCGCGCGCACCGCCGAATCCGGCGTGATCGCGTAAATCAGCGCGCCGACCTTGGGCTTGGCTCCCCAATAAGCCGGATTAGGCGCGTAGCGCACCACGGCGTCCTTCTGGAAGCTGCGGAAGACGAAGGGCCCGGTGCCGATTGGCTTGGCGTTCAAGTCCGCCTGGCGGCCGGCCGCCTGCAACTGCCCGGCGTACTCGGCCGAATAGATGGACGCGAAGCCCATGGTCAGGCTGGACAGGAAGGTGGCTTCCGGATAGTTGAGCTCGAAACGCACAGTATTGGCGTCCACCTTCTGCACCGCCTTGATCAGCTTGGGAAACTGCATGGATTGCGCGTGCGGATAGCCGTTCGGCGCGCTCTTGTACCAAGGATGGGCCGGATTGAGCATGCGTTCGAAAGTGAACACCACGTCGTCGGCCGTCAGCTTGCGGCCAGGCTTGAAGTAATCGGTGGAGTGAAAGGCCACATTGGGCCGCAGCTTGAAGGTGTAACCGAGGCCGTCGTCGCTGACCTGCCAAGACGCGGCCAGGCCCGGCACCACTTTGCGGGCGGCCGGATCGTATTCGACCAGGCGGTTCATCAGCACGTCCGCCGACGCGTTGGTGGTGACCAGGGAGTTGTACTGCACCACGTCGAAACCTTCCGGATTGGCGTCGGTGCACACCGTCAACGGGCGCGCGGCCAGCGCCAGGGTAGGCGCCAGGGCCAGGGCCAACAGCGTCAATTGCTTGTTCATCGGCATTTCCTCATCAAACTGCATGGCATCTTCGGTATCAGAAACGAAGGTTAAGCGAATAAGCGAAAAAAACAAACCATCGATTATGCATATTCATATTCACGATGCGGCCAAGGATGGAGTTTGAGCCCGGCGCAAATTGCCGCTACAGTCAAAGCGGACAGCCAGAATACAAAGCGCCATCGACATGAACCGCCGCCACTGCCTGCTTGCCCTGTTTTTGACCAGCCTTGCCGCCGCGCCGCTGCGCGCGGCGCCGGGCCCTGCGCTGGACATCCTGACCGAGGATGACCCACCGCTGACTTTCGAGCAAGACGGCAAGGCCGCCGGCCTGGTGGTGGAAGTGGTGCAAGGGATACAACGCCGCGTCGGCAACCACGACCCCATTGCCGTGGTGCCTTGGGCGCGCGGCTATCGCCAGGCGCAACAGCAGCCGAACACCGTGCTGTTCAACACCAACCGCACCCCGGAACGGGAGCGCATGTTCAAATGGGTGGGCCCGGTCACCGAAACCCTGGGCTGCCTGTTTGTGCGGCGCGACAGCCCGATCAAACTGCAAACGCTGGACGACGCCCGCAAACTACCGCAAATCATGGTGGTGAGAGACTGGTATCTGCAACAGCTGCTGAGCGCGCAGAACTTCTCCAACCTGGCCACCGTGGCCACGCCGGACCAGTTGCTGACCATGTTGATGCGCAAGCGCGCCGACGTCATCGTCAGCGAAAACACCACCTTGCCGCATCAATTGCGCCAGCAGGGCTTCGACCCGGCCCAAGTACGCAAGGCGCTGACCTTTTCCCACACCTACGGCTACATCGCCTTTTCCCGTCAGACCCCGGACGCGGTGATCAAGGCCTGGCAACAGGCGCTGGACGAGATGAAGCGCGACGGCAGTTTCGCCGCGCTGTACCGGCGCTGGCTGCCCGGCGAAACGGCGCCGGGCATCAATCCGCCCGCCCCGTGAAACACTCGAAACGGCCGCGCCACCAGGACACCAGCTCCTCGGGCGGCAAGGAGCGCGAATACAGATAGCCCTGGCCGCTATGGCAGCCGCGCGCCAGCAGCAAGGCGTGCTGGGATTCGGTTTCCACGCCCTCGGCCAGCACTTGCAGGCTCAGGCTTTCCGCCATGGACACGATGGCCGCCACCATGGCCAGATCGCGCTCGTCGCTGTCCAGCCGCATGATGAAGCTGCGATCTATCTTCAATTCATCGATGGGCAGCCGCTTGAGATAGGACAGCGAGGAAAAACCGGTGCCGAAGTCGTCCACGCTGATGTGAAAGCCCATGCGCTTGAGCGTCGGCAAGGCCTTCATCGCGCTGTCCGCGTCCATCAGCGTGCCCTCGGTGATTTCCAGGCACAGTTGCTCCGGCGGCGCGCCGCTTTCCTCGGCGATCGCGCGCAAACGCGCGACGGCGTCCGGCAAACCGAAGAAGCGCGCCGACAGATTGACGCTGACGCGCCAGGGCGGCAGGCCCTGCCCTCTCCAGGCCATCACCTGGCTGCAGACATTGCGAAACACATACTCGTCGATATCGATGATCAGGCCGGTTTTTTCGGCGATGGCGATAAACTCCGCCGGCGACTGCTTGCGCCCGTCCAGCTCCCAGCGCAACAGCGCCTCCACTCCCAGCATGTCCTGGCTGCGCAGCGTCATCTGCGGTTGGTACTCCAGCCGCAGTTCCCGTCGCTGCAAGGCCTGACGCAAGCCGGTCTCCACTTGCAGGCGCTGGCGCACGCCGTCCGCCATATCCTCGGAGAAGAAGCAATAACCGTTCTTGCCCGCGTACTTGGCGCGGTACATCGCCATATCCGCATCGCGCATCAGCCCTTCCGGCGTGTCCGCGTCGCAGGGATAGCAGCTGATGCCGATGCTGGCGGACAGGAAATAGCGGTGGTCTCCGTCCTGGTACGGCGCCGCCAGCGCCGCCAGCACCTGCTCGGCCAGGCTGTCGGCCGCGCCGTCGGCGGCGTTCTCGGCCAAGGCGACGAATTCGTCGCCGCCGATGCGGAACAAAAGATCGTGGCCGCTCACGCAGGCGCGCAAGCGTTCAGCCACGATGCGCAACAGGCGGTCCCCCACCTCATGCCCAAGGTTGTCGTTGATGAAGCGGAAATCGTCCAGGTCCACCAAAAGCAGATACAGGCTCCGCCCTGAGCGCCGATGATTCCTCAAGCTCCATTGCAGCCGCTCGTTCAACTGCACGCGGTTGGGCAGTTGAGTCAGGCTGTCGTGCTTGGCGAGAAACTCGATATTGAGCTGCGAACGCTTCAGCGTGGACACGTCGCGGGCAAAGCCCATCGCGCGCCGCGGCCGCCCCTGTTCGTCCCGCCACAGGCTGGCGCTCACCTGCATCCAGACCTGCCCCGCCTCCGGCAGGGCGACGCGAAACTGACACTCGTGCAGGCTTTCTCCGGCCTCGGCCGGCAAGGCCTGCCAGCGCCGGCGCAACTCGTCCAGATCCTCCGGATGGATTTGCGCCAGCAAGGCGTCCAGACTGTCGTGACGATAATCCTCTGCCCGCCCGAAAATCCGCCCCACCGGCCCCTCTTCGTGCAAGACCCAGTCGCCCAGGTCCAGCTCCCAGGCGATTTGTTCCGCCGCGTACAGCGCCTGCTTCAAGCGCATCGCCGAGCGGCGGCGCTCGCCGATCAAGCGCCCCACCCGCGCCAGCAGCTCCGCCACCGAAAACGGCTTGAACAAGAACTCCTGCACGCTGTTCTGCAGCATACGCAGCCGCAGCGAATCGTCGGCGCGCGCCGACAGCATCACCACCGGGATGTCCTCGGTCTGGCGGTTGCCGCGCAAAGCCGACACAAACTCTTCTCCGCCCATTCCCGGCATCATCAGATCGCTGATGATCAGGTCCGGCTGCTCGCTCTGCGCCAAACACAGGCCGCGGCCGCCCTCCGGCGCCGTCATCACCCGATAATGCTTGCTCAGCGCGCCGGCGATGAAGGCGCTCATATCGATGTTGTCCTCCACCAGCAGCACCAACGCCTGGGCGCCCTTGTCCGGCGCGGCGCCCGCCTCGGCCTGTGGCGACGCGGGCGCGGGCACCGCGCCGCCGGCCAGCAAATCGTCCAGACGCAAGTCTTCCGACTCTATCGGCGCACCCGCCGGCGCCAACAGAGGCAGGCTAAGGCGGAACAAGGCGCCGCCGCCCTCCGCGGGGAACAAGCTCACACTGCCATGGTGCAGCTCGATGAATTCTTTGACGATGGCGAGGCCAAGCCCGGTGCCGCCGTGCCGGCAGTAATCGCCGTCCTCCACTTGCACGAAGCGCTCGAACACCTTGTCTCGCATCTCGGCCGGCACGCCCGGCCCGTTGTCCTGCACACGGATGTCGGCCTGGCTTCCTCTCAGCTCCAGCGCAATCTGAATGCGGCCGCCGTCCGGCGTGAACTTGAAGGCGTTGGACAGCAGGTTCAGCAGTACACGCTGCAATTTGATCGCGTCCACCTGCGCCGACGCCGTTTTCGGCGCAGCCACTTGGTAGTCGATATGCCGGTCGCTGGCCAGCGAAGCAAAATAAGAAGCCACGTGACGCACCAGCTCCGCCAGGTCCAGCTGCGCGTAGCGCAGCTTCAACTCCCCCGCGTCCAGTTTGGCCACGTCCAGCAAATCGTTGACCTGCTGCAGCAACATGCGCGCCTGCCGCTGGATCATCAACAGGTTGGGGCTCTCCTCCGGCTCGGCCTGTCCTGTCAGAAAGCGTTCTACCTGGCCCAGGATCAGGGTCAGCGGCGTGCGCAACTCATGGCTGACATTGGCGAAGAAGCGGGTCTTCATCTGATCCAGCTCGCGCATCTGCTGATTCAAGCGGGCCAGCTCGCTATTGGATTCCTTCAGATCGGTGTTGGCCCGGGCGATTTGCGCATGCTGATTCACCATTTCGGCCTCTAGGACAGCCGCGTTATTCCGCGACCACTCCTCGGAAGAAGCCTGCTGCGCATTCGCGCCACGCAAACGCACAAACTCGCTGACGTCCTGCACGCTGTGGATGATGCAGCTCACGCTGCCGTCGGCGCGCTTCACCGGCCAGTTGGTCGGGCTCCAATAGCGCTCTTCAAAACTGCCGTCCGATCTGGGGATATCGTATTTCTGCATCGCCATGCTGTCCTCAACCCCGGTGGCCAGCACGCGCTGCAAAGAGATGCGCAGATTGCGCGAGCCCTCGCCTTCCGGCTCATCGGGATTGACCGGAAAGATGTCGAACAGATTGCGCCCCTGGATGGACTCGCGCTGGGTCAAGGTCGTCTGCAGGTAAATATCGCTGGCGGCGATGACGTTGAAATCGGGGTCCAACACCAAATACAGGCCGGGGGCCCGTTCGAACAGCAGTTGAAAATCCGGGGCGGCAATCGCAGCCTGCGCATTCAACGCCAACGCAGCCTCCTATTGATTGGGTTCGCGGATCAAGGGCAGCAAGACTGCCGTCATATTCCTCATTAAATATGATAGCCGTATATCCGCTCAACTCCAGTGCCGGATCTCCGCGTCGACGCGTAAAAAAACCCCGGCCTGGGCCGGGGTGGTTTGACGTCCGCCTGCGCGGATCAGGCGTAGCTGTCGGTGGACGGGCAGCTGCACACCAGATTGCGGTCGCCGTATACGTCGTCGATGCGGTTGACGCTGGGCCAGAACTTGTTTTCCAGCACATAGTCCAGCGGGAAAAGACCGGTTTCGCGGCTGTAGGGACGCTGCCAGTCGCCGGCGATGTCGGCCTTGCTGTGCGGCGCGTTGCACAGCGGATTGTTGTCCGCCGGCCACACGCCGTTCTGCACCTGGTCGATTTCCCGACGGATAGCCGCCATCGCCGCGATGAAGCGGTCCAGCTCGACCTTGGGCTCGGACTCGGTCGGCTCAATCATCAGCGTGCCCGGCACCGGGAAGCTCATGGTCGGCGCATGGAAGCCGTAATCCATCAGCCGCTTGGCCACGTCCACTTCGGTCACGCCGCTGGCTGCCTTGAGCGGACGCAGATCGATGATGCACTCATGAGCCACCCGGCCGTTGGCCCCCGTGTAGAGCACCGGGAAATGCTCGGCCAGCCGCGTCGCCACGTAGTTGGCGGACAGCAAGGCGTTCTCCGTGGCCTGCTTCATGCCTTCCGCGCCCATCATCGCGATATACATATAGGAGATGGGCAGGATGGAGGCGGAGCCGAACGGCGCCGCCGACACCGCGGTCTGGCCCGGCTGGGCGGTGGGCACCGAGGCCACCACGTGGTTGGCGATGAAGGGCGCCAGATGCGCTTTCAGGCCAATGGGGCCCATGCCCGGGCCGCCGCCGCCGTGCGGGATGCAGAAGGTCTTGTGCAGGTTCATGTGCGACACGTCGGCGCCGATGTCGGCCGGACGGCACAAGCCCACCTGGGCGTTGAGGTTGGCGCCGTCCATATACACTTGGCCGCCGTGCTGATGGATGATCGCGCAGATTTCGCGGATAGGCTGCTCGAACACGCCGTGGGTGGACGGATAGGTGATCATCAGCGCCGCCAGCTGAGCCGAATGCTGCTCGGCCTTGGCTTTCAGATCCGCAACGTCGACGTTGCCGGCCTCGTCGCAATCCACCACCACCACCTGCATATTCATCATCTGCGCAGTGGCCGGATTGGTACCGTGGGCGGAGCGCGGAATCAGGCAGATATTGCGTTGGCCGTCGCCGCGCGACTCATGGTAACGGCTGATCGCCAGCAGGCCGGCGTATTCGCCCTGGGCGCCGGAATTGGGCTGCATCGAAATGATGTCGAAACCGGTGATCGCGCGCAGCTGCGTTTCCAGCCCGGCGATCATTTCCAGATAGCCCACCGTCTGTTCGCGCGGGGCGAACGGATGCATATTGGCGAACTCCGGCCAGGTGATCGGGATCATTTCGCTGGTGGCGTTCAGCTTCATGGTGCAGCTGCCCAGCGAGATCATCGAATGATTCATCGCCAGATCGCGGCTTTCCAGCTTCTTCATATAGCGCAGCATCTCGTGCTCGCTATGGTGGGTGTTGAACACCGGGTGGCTCATGAAGGCGGATTCGCGCTTCAGTCCGGCCGGAATCGCGTCGGCGGCCGCGGCGTCCAGCGCGGCGATGTCGGCGCTCTTGCCGGTGAAGATTTCGATCAGACGAGCCAGATCGGCCTCGCTGGCCGCCTCGTGGAAGGCGACGCCCAGCACATTGCCGCCGGCGCGGCGCAGATTGTAGCCGGCGGCCAGCGCCGCCTGATACACCGCCTCGGCCTTGGGCGCCTCAACCTGCACCGTGTCGAAGAAGCGGTCGAACACCAGCTTGCCGCCGGCGGCCTTGACCGCGTGGGCGAAAATGGCCGCCAGGCGGTGAATGCGGGCGGCGATGCGCTTGACGCCTTCCGGACCGTGGTACACCGCGTACATGCCGGCGATATTGGCCAGCAGCACCTGGCTGGTGCAGATATTGGAGTTGGCCTTTTCGCGGCGGATATGCTGCTCGCGGGTCTGCAGCGCCATGCGCAGCGCGGTCTTGCCCTTGGCGTCCACCGACACGCCGATGATGCGGCCCGGCGCCGAGCGCTTCATCTCGTCTTTGAAGGCGAAGTAAGCGGCGTGCGGGCCGCCGAAGCCCATGGGCACGCCGAAGCGCTGGGTATTGCCGATGGCCACGTCCGCGCCCATCTCGCCCGGCGATTTCAGCGCCACCAAGGCCATGATGTCGGCGGCCACCACCGCCACCGCGCCCTTGGCCTTGACCGCGGCGATGTGCGGGGTCAGGTCGATCAGGTCGCCGGCTTCGCCCGGATATTGGAACAAGGCGCCGAAGTATTCGCCCTTGCCCGCCTCTTCCGGATGGCCCTGCACCAGCTCGAAGCCGAAGTACTTGGCGCGGGTCCGCATCACGTCCAGGGTTTGCGGCAGCACGCGGCTGTCTACGAAGAACTGGCCGGACTTGGCCTTGGACACGCGGCGCGCCATCGCCATCGCCTCGGCGGCGGCGGTGGCCTCGTCCAGCAAGGAGGCGTTGGCCAGTTCCAGACCGGTCAGGTCTATCACCATTTGCTGAAAGTTCAGCAAGGCTTCGAGACGACCCTGGGCGATCTCGGCCTGATACGGAGTGTAAGCGGTGTACCAGCCCGGGTTTTCCAGCAGATTGCGCAGGATCACCGTCGGGGTCAGCACCGGGTAATAGCCCTGGCCGATGAAGGATTTATTGACCACGTTCTTGGCGGCGACGGCCTTCAGCGCGGCCAGCGCCTCGGCTTCCGGCATCGGATCCGGCAGCTCCAGCTTGCGGTTCAGGTGAATGTCGGCCGGCAGCGTCTGCGCCACCAGTTCATCGATGGAGGCCACGCCGATGGCGGCCAGCATTTGCTCGCGCTCGGCGTCGGACGGGCCGATGTGGCGGGAGATGAATTCTTTGCGGTTGAAAAGTTCGGAGAGAGACATGAGTACGGGACCTTCTGTGCTTGCCGTCCGCGCCGCGGCTTGCGCGGCCAATCGGGTGTTGCTGGATATCCGGGCGAAAAAAACGCCTCGCGGCCGATTAGGACTGCGAGGCGGTTTTCACCATCAGGCGCCAATTTCCTTGGCGTAGGCGGCGGCGTCCATCAGGGCGTCCAGGTCCGCCGGATCCGCCGGCTTGATCTTGAAGAACCAGCCGGCGCCGTAGGGCTCGCCGTTGGCCAGTTCAGGTTCGGCTTCCAGTTCCTCGTTGATGGCCAGCACTTCGCCGGCAATCGGACAGTAGATATCGGAAGCGGCTTTCACCGACTCCACCACGCCGGCCTGCTCTTCCTTGGCGAGCTTGGCGCCCACTTTCGGCAATTCGACGAAAACGATGTCGCCCAGCAGTTCCTGCGCGTGCTCGGTAATGCCCACGGTCACGGAGCCGTCGGCTTCCAGGCGCAGCCATTCGTGGCTTTCAACGTATTTGAGTTCGGCGGGGATGTTGCTCATGAGTGTCTCCAGTCAAATCCAGGTCTTAAACGATATTCCCGGCCGCGTCGCGCGGCCTGCCCAAGCACGCCGCTCAGGCGAAAACTTTTTTGCCGTTGCGCACGAACGGCATTTTGACCACGCGCACCTCGGTCAAGGTTCCGCGCAGGTCCACCAGCGCCGTATCGCCGGTGCCGGCCGGCACGCGCGCGATCGCGATGGAGTGTTTGAGGGTGGGCGAGAAGGTGCCGCTGGTGATCACGCCCTCGCCAACGCCTTCCACCACCACTTTCAGGCCTTCGCGCAGCACGCCGCGGCCTTCCAGCACCAGGCCCACTTGTCTGGTTTTCAGGCCGGCGGCTTTCTGCGCCTCCAGAGCCTTGCGGCCGATGAAATCGCGCTCCGCCGGTTCCCAGGCGATGGTCCAGCCCATGCCGGCCTCCAGCGGGGAAACGGTTTCATCCATATCGTGGCCGTAGAGATTCATGCCGGCTTCCAGGCGCAGGGTGTCGCGCGCGCCCAGACCTATCGGCGCCACGCCGGCGGCCTGCAATTGCTGGAAGAAGGCGGCGGCCTCGGCGCCGGGCAGCATCACCTCCAGGCCATCTTCGCCGGTGTAGCCGGTCCGGGCATAGAACCAATCGCCAACGGGCTGGCCTTGGAAGGGCTTCAAGGCCTGGATGACGTCGGCGAGCTCGGGCTTGACCGCGCAGACCTTGGCGATGGCCTGCGGGCCTTGCACCGCCAGGATGGACAGATCGCGGCGCACCTTGATGTCCACGTCGAAATCCGCCTTGCGCCCTTCCATCCAGGCCAGGTCCTTGTCGGTGGTGCCGGCGTTGATCACCATGCGGTAGCCGTAGGAGGTCAGATAGACGATCAGATCGTCCACCACGGTGCCGTCGGGGGTGAGCATGCCGGAATACAGCGCCTTGCCTTCGAAGCCGAGCTTGGCCACGTCGTTGGCGATCAAGCGCTGCAGCCAGACTTTGGCGTCCGGGCCGCTGATGTCCAGCACCGTCATATGGGAAACGTCGAACATGCCGGCGTCGCTGCGCACGATCTCATGTTCCTTGAGTTGGGAGCCGTAATGGATGGGCATTTCCCAGCCGGCGAAATCGACCATCTTGGCGCCGGCGGCGATATGGGATTCAAACAGGGGGGTGCGTTTCGGGGCCGTCATCGGTGCGTCCTTAGCAAAAGCGTGTAGTGTTGCTCTATTCCCTACACCCCTCTGTCCCTGCACCTGAGATTTTCCGGCCTTGCGGCCGTTAGCCCCTTCGGTGGGCATCCGCGGATGCCGCTCTCCAGATTCGGCGAACTGGCTGCGGCCAGTCCGATGATGCAGTCCTTTTGCCTGAGCGATTGCGGGTGCGCTTGCGCCTTCGGCGGTGGCGCGGACGGCCACTCTCTCCTGCATGACGAGCCAGATTATGGTTGCTGGGCCGGGGCTTGGCAAGCCGTGTTTATCTTCAACTTAAACAATGACTTAAAATATTCGAAACCGCAAAACATTGAACCGGCATTGCTTCGTTTAAGATCGATTACGAACATATTTCATTTCCTTATCGATCAAAAAATAGATGACCGCCCCATTGCGCCGGTGCTGATCGTAAGATGACATCCATCTTGACCAAGCACGATCTCTATCCGATCTGGAAAGGAAACCGCGATGCGAAAACTGATCAACGATCCGCGCCATGTGGCGCGGGAGATGCTGGAAGGCCTGGCCGACACCCTGCCCGGCCTGGCGCTGCTCGAGGAAGAAAACGTCTTGCTGCGGGCGGACCTTCCCGCCGGCGGCCTGCGCGACAAGGTGGCGCTGATTTCCGGCGGCGGCAGCGGCCACGAACCGGCCCACGCCGGCTACATCGGCCACGGCATGCTGGACGCCGCAGCGGTGGGCGACGTGTTCACCTCGCCCAGCGTAGACACTGTGCTGGCGGCGATCCGCGCCGTCGCCGGCCCCAAGGGCGTGCTGCTCATCGTCAAGAACTACACAGGCGACCGGCTTAACTTCGGCCTGGCGGCGGAACTGGCCCGCGCCGAGGGCATCGCCGTCGACAGCGTGGTGGTGGCCGACGACGTGGCGCTGCGCGACACCGTGGAGCCGGTGCGCAGGCGCGGCATCGCCGGCACGGTGCTGGTGCACAAGATCGCCGGCGCGGCGGCCGCCTCCGGCGCCGGCCTGGCCGAGGTCGCCGCCGCGGCGCGGCAGGCTGCGGAACAGGTGGCCACCATGGGCGTGGGCCTGGGCGCCTGCACGGTGCCGGCCACCGGCCGCCCCGGTTTTCAACTGGACAGCGGGGAGGCGGAACTGGGCCTGGGCATACACGGCGAAGCCGGCGTGCGCCGCGTGGCGACGCCATCGGCCGCCGATTTGTGCGCAACGCTGCTGGACGCCATCTTGCAAGACCGCGACTGGCGCTCGGGACACAGGGTGGCGCTGCTGGTCAACGGCCTGGGCGGCACGCCGCCGATGGAGCTGGCCATCGTCGCCCGCGCCGCGCTGGCGCATCTGCGCCTGCGCGGCCTACAGGTGGAACGCGCCTGGAGCGGCAACTTCATGACCGCGCTAGAAATGCCCGGCTGCTCCTTGTCCCTGATGGCGCTGGACGAACAGCGCCTCAACTGGCTGGATCAAACCACCCTGGCGCCGGCCTGGCCCGGTTCAGGCCGCTTGCCGGCGCAACGCCAGCTGCGCGCCGCGCCGCCGCGCGACGCTTTCACGCCCTCGGCCGCCGCGGCCGATCCCCGTTTGCGCGCCGCGGCCTGGGCCGCGGCCGACGCGCTGGACGCCGCCGAGCCGCTGTTGACCGAACTGGACGGCGCGGCCGGGGACGGCGATCTGGGCGTCAGTATGCAGCGCGGCGCGGCCGCGATCCGGGCCTTGCCCGACAGCGCATGGAGCGACCCCGCCACGGCGCTGCGCGCGGTCGGCCAGGCCTTGCGCCAGGCCATCGCCGGCAGCTCCGGGCCTTTCTACTCCACCGCCCTGCTGCGCGCGGCGCGGCGGCTGGACACGACGACCCCGTCCACCCCGAAGGACTGGGCGGCCGCCTTTCTGGACGGCGTCGCCGCCGTCGCGGAACTGGGCGGCGCGCAAGTGGGCGACCGCACCATGCTGGACGCCTTGTCCCCCGCCGCCGACGCTTTCGCCTCCGCCCTGGACGCCGGACAGGCTCCGGAGACGGCCTGGCGTTCGGCGCTGACAGCGGCGGAGCGCGGCTGCGCGGCAACCGCCTCCATGCGGCCGCGCCTGGGCCGGGCCAGCTATCTGGGCGAACGGGCGCTGGGCGTGCCGGACGCGGGCGCCAGCGCCGCGCTGGTCTGGCTGAAGGCGCTGACCGGCTAGCGCCAGGCCATAGGCCGCCGCGCCCGCGCGGCGGCCCTGGCGATCAGGCCGGCCTCTCCGGCTCGGCCTCCATCGACGGATAGATCCAATCCACGCCCAGCGCCTGCCCCCACAGGCAGTCGCCCAGATCGTAATGCCACCATTCCTCGGCATAATTGCTGAAACCGGCCTGCTTCATCAGATTGAACAAGACGCGGCGATTGTGACGCACCGTCAGCCAGCGCCCGGAGGAAAAACCCAGGGCCGGATCATGCGGCGCTTCGAAGAAATCAGTGCGCGACGCCGGCTCCGCCGCGTCGAAGGCCGTGCCGAAATCGCAAATCTCGCCCGTGTCCATCCGGCAGATCGCCAGGTCCACGGCGCCGCCGGAATTGTGCGGCAACACCGCGAAACGGGCGGTGTCGTCCGGGTGGGCGGCGAACAGTCGCGCCTGCCGCTCCACCGCCGCCGCGTCCCAGTCCGGGTGCGCGGCGCGCACATCGTCCAGCACCATCTGAAACAGATCCGCCTGGGTTTCGCGGCTGCGGTAGGCGTCGAACAGCAGCAAGCCGTACTCCGGCGCCAGCCGCGCCGCCGTCTCGCGCAAGCGGCGCACGACAAAGGAGCGCGCCGACATGCCTTCGGCGCAGCCTTTGCGGCCGGCGCGGTAATAGCTGTTTTCCGGAAACAGGCCGTCCGCGCGCTCAAGCGCGCAGGGCGCGTTCTCCGCCCGCATCCGCGCCAGCGTCTGCGCGTCCGGCAGCGGATAGGTGAAATCGATGGCGACGAGCGCGTGATCGGCGGCGCTTATCCTCATGGCAACTCCCGGTCTGAAAGCAAAGCGCCCTAGTAGGCCACCAGCCGGCGGCATAGGCAAGCCCGTTTACTCATGACGATAGGCTTGCGCAAAAAGAAAACGCGGCCTAAGCCGCGTTTGGGATCCGACATCGCCTCTCCTTCATGAAGGATCGGCGTAACGCTCCTTCACCTGCCAGACATAGACCGGCAAGCCCAGCAGCAGCAGAATCATGCCCCACATCACGATGTCGGCGCCGGAGCCGTACAAGGCCCAGACCGAATAGGCGAAACCCACGCCGGCGAAGCACAGCGGCGCCAGGAAGTCCTTGCGCTGGAACTGCTGGGGGCGCATCAGCATGATGGCGAGCAAGGCCATCGAGCAAAAGGCGTAGGGCAGCAAAGTGGTGGCGGTGGCCAGCAGAATGATGAACTCGAAAATCTTGACGCCGCCGTCGCCGCCGGCGTACTTCATCGCCATCAGCACCGTCACCAGCCCGCTGGACAGCAGCAGGCCGAAAATGGGCACGCCCTCGCGGTTCATCTGGGCGAAACGGCGGGGAAACAGACCGTCGTGCGCGGCCGCGGCCGGCACGTGCGCCTGCATCAGGCTCCAGCCGTTGAGCGCGCCGAAGCAGGACACGATGGCGCCGAAACCCACCAGGTAATAGCCCCAATCGCCCCACATCAGCCGGGCGGCGTCGGCAAAGGGCGCCTGGGAGGCGGCCAGCATCGCCGGCGGCATCAAGCCCATCAAGGCCACCGTGGACAGGATGTAGAGCACGGTGGCGATCAGGGTGCCCAGCACCGTGGCGCGCGGAATGTTTTTTTCCGGCTCGATCACGTCGCCTGCCGGCACCGACGCCGATTCCAGCCCCAGGAAGGCCCACAAGGTCAGCGCCATGGTGGCGGACACCGAACTGAGCAGCGGCTTGTCGTGAGGGTTGAACACGATATTGTCCGGCTGCATGTGGAAAAAGCCGATGAAGGTGACAGCGGCCAGCGGCAACAGCTTGAGCAAGGTGGTCGTCACCGCCACCAGCCCGGAACTGCGCGCGCCGCGGCTGTTGATCCAGGTGACGATCCAGATCAGGCTGATGGCGAACACGCCGGCCAACACATTATTGTGGCCCAGCGCCGGAACGAATACCTGCATATAGCTGGTGGCGGCCACCGCCAGGGCCGCATTGCCGGCCCACAGCGCAATCCAGTAGCCCCAGGCGATCCAGAAGCCGGCGAAACCGCCGAAGGCTTCGTGAATATAGGCGTACGGCCCGCCTTCCTTGGGCAGGATGGCCGCCAGCCGGGCGAACACCAAGGCCAGGCAGATCGCGCCGGCGGCGGTGAGCAGCCAGCCTATCATCGACACGCCGCCGAACGGCGCCAGCGACGCGGGCAGCAGGAACACGCCGGAGCCGATCATATTGCCCACCACCAAGGCGGTGCACATCCATACGCCCAGCGCCCGGGTCTTGGTCTTGCTGTCTAAATTGGTATTGCTCAAGGCTTGGTCTCCATCGGGCCTGCCGATTGACGGGCGCGCCGCGCGCGCATGTTTACGTTCATGCGATGGCGCCGGCGGAATTGGCCTGGCCAGTTCCGTTCGCATTCAGACTGATACGGCTGAAAAAGCGCCCATGATAGAGGGCCTCGCCCGCAAGCTGGGCATGCTTTCTTCAAACCGCTTGACCGGAGTCAACTGAAGCGGGACTTTGCGCCAGTGCGCGCGCATGAAAAAAAGGCGGCATTAGAACACAAATTCGACATAAAAACATGTCGCATTTTCCGCATATCAAGGAGAAGACGATGGCGACCCGCTTGCCGCGGCCGATGATGCGCAACAAGCGCGTGCGCAGATGCCAATATAGGCCAGCCGGGATGGAAAAAAAGACGTCAAACGCATAATTTTGGCATAAAACGGCGCAATTCAGCCGGCAAGCACCGGTCCGACCGGCACGCGCGCCAGCGACCAATGCGCTCGCGCCCACTGCCACAACTCGGCCAGGCCGCCGCACTCCTCCGGCGGAACATGCCCCAGGCGGCTTAAGGCCAGGCGCAAGGCCGCGGCGGCGTCCTCGGCCGCCACCGCCGGCGCCAGCGTCTGCTTGGACAGCTTCTCCCCCGCGGCGTTGACCAGCACCGGCAGATGACAATAACCCGGCGTCGCCACGCCCAGCGCCTGCTGCACCGCCACTTGACGCGGCGTGGACACCAGCAGGTCGGCGCCGCGCACCACATCGTTCACCCCTTGTTCCGCGTCGTCCACCACCACGGCCAATTGATAGGCCCAAAAGCCGTCCGCGCGCAGCAAGACGAAATCGCCGATGTCGGCCGTCAGATTCTGACGGTAGGGCCCTTGCAGGCGGTCCGCCACCACGGTGTCGCCGGGCGCCGCCCGCAAGCGCCAGGCGCGGCCGCCTTCTTCCGGACGCCGCCACCGGCAATGGCCGGGATAGACGTAGCCGTCCAGGCCGCGCCGCGCGGTCTTGGCGATCTCCTTGCGCGTGCAATTGCACGGATAGGCGTGGCCGGAGACGATCAACTGCTCCAGCGCCTGACGGTACAGCTCGTGGCGACGGCTTTGATACACCACTTCGCCGTCCCATTCGAAGCCATAGGCGTCCAGCGTGCGCAGGATGGCGTCGGCGGCCCCGGCCACCTCGCGCGGCGGGTCCAGATCCTCCATCCGCAGCAGCCACTCACCGCCGCGCGCGCGCGCCTCCAGATAACTGCCGACGGCGGTGCACAAGGAGCCGGCGTGCAGCAAGCCGGTGGGACTGGGGGCAAAACGCCCGCGATAGCGAGAAGAGTTCATGACGGATAGGAAATTTACGGCGGCAATGCGTTGTGAAGGGAATTTCTGGCTAATAATGTTGACTGATACGCTCGAATCATCGCCCCGCCGCCGCGCCAAACGGAGCCGGCCGGCTTTCGACGACCAAGGAGCTGAACATGGCCTACGTTGTAACCGATGCCTGCATCAAATGCAAATACACCGATTGCGTCGATGTCTGCCCGGTGGACTGCTTTCACGAAGGCCCCAATTTTCTGGCGATCGACCCCGAGGAATGCATCGATTGCACGCTGTGCGTGGCGGAATGCCCGGTGAACGCGATCTACGCGGAAGACGACGTTCCGCCGGGACAAGAAGGTTTCGTCGCGCTCAACGCCGAATTGTCCAGGCTCTGGCCCACCATCACGGAGAAGAAGGACCCGCTGCCGGACCATGAGGACTGGGCGGAGGTCGAAGGCAAGCTGCAACACCTGGAGCGCTGAGAAGCTCGCCCGGTCTCGCGAAGCGAGAGACCGGGCGAAACGCTTGGAAACGAGGAAGGCAAGCGCATTGCGTCTCACGACGCGCGGCGGACGTTGAGCCGCATCAGATAAACAGCTCGATATCGCCGGACTTGCCGGCCACCTCCGGCTGCATCACCTGCTGACGATAGCGGGTCTCCTCGCTGATCAGGCTGCGGCTGCGCTTGAGCTTCTTGACCAGCACCTTGCCGCTGTCGGTGAAGAAATACACTTTGCGCGCGCAGTCCCCCAAGAGGTCCTCGGCCAGAATGGGAATCCTTTCCGCATCCAGGTAGCCGTGGATGAAGCGGCGATTGCGCTCGCCCACATTCATCACCGACATGCCCTCCAGCACATTGCCGCCGCCGAAGACCTTGGCTTCCATCCGATGGCGCATCGCGCCCAGTTTCTGCATTTCGGTAATCATCAACTCCATCGCGTGCACGCCGAAACGGGCGGCGGACGCGCCCTCGCCCACCTCGATGCTGCCCTCGGGCAACAGGAAATGGTTCATGCCGGCCACATTGGCTGTCCGGTCCAGCATGCATACGGCCACGCAGGAGCCCAGCAAGGTCACCAGCAGCTGCGGCTGGCCGGTGACGTAGAAGCCGCCGGGAAACACCTTCACCGCCTGGCTTTGAAAATGCTTGTCGAAATACGAATGGCTGCTGAAATGCACCGCGCCGTTCTTCATAACATCGCCTTTTCCGCCTTGCCGTACAGGCAGGCCATGATTTTGGAGGGCAGCGCGTCCAGCGGCCACTCCTGTTGCACGCCGCCGGCCTTCATCGCTTCCCGCGGCATGCCGTACACCACGCAACTGGCCTCGTTCTGACCGAAGGTGACCGCGCCGGCGTCGCGCATCCTGCGCAGGCCGTCCGCGCCGTCCCGCCCCATGCCGGTCAGGATCACGCCGATGGCGCGCTTGCCCAGGCAGCGCGCGGCGGAGTCGAACAGCACGTCCACCGACGGCCGGTGCCGGTTCACTTTGTCGCTCTGATCCAATTCGATGCGAAAACCGTCCGCGGCGGCCTGCACCCGCATATGCCAATCGCCCGGCGCGATATAGGCCACGCCCTGCCGCACCGGCTCGCCCGCCTCCGCCTCCTTCACTCGCATCGGACAGCTGGCGTTCAAGCGCGCGGCGAAGCTGGCGGTGAAATGCTCGGGCATATGCTGCACCACCAAGATGGGCGGGCATGTCGCGGGCAGGCCGCTCAGCAGCGCGCGGATCGCCTCGGTGCCGCCGGTGGAGGCACCGACGAACAACATCGCCTGCTGCGCGCCGGCGCCCAAGGGCGGCGCCGGCGGCGGAACATCGGCCGGGCGGTGAAAACGATGCGGCGCCCGCACCCTGGCCGCGGCCGCGGCCCGTATCTTGTCCCGGATCTCATCGGCGTAATCGCCCATGCGCCTGGCGATATCGTGCGCCGGCTTGGACAGAAAGTCGATGGCGCCCAGCTCCAGCGCCGTCAGCGTCGCCTCCGAACCCTGCTGCGTCAGCGAGGAGATCATCAGCACCGGCGTCGGTCGCAGCCGCATCAGCCGGCGCAGGAACTCCAGGCCGTCCATCCGCGGCATTTCAACGTCCAGCGTGATCACGTCCGGATCCAGCGCGCGGATGCGCTCGCGCGCGATCAGCGGATCGGAGGCGGTAGCCACCACTTCCATGTCCGGCGCTTCGTCGATGATGGAGGTCAGCAGATTGCGGATCAGGGCCGAGTCGTCCACCACGATTACCCGAATTTTCTTTTCCAGCGCCATCCACGCTCCCGGATCGATAAACAAGGCTCATAAACTCGCGCCGCAGCGCGACGGCCGGACGCACGGAACGCCTGATCAGGCCAGCCGGTAGCTGGTCTTGCCGCAGGGGACGAAGGCGTCGCTCAGGTGCAGGATGTTTTCCGAATGCCCCAGCAGCAGCAGTCCGTCCGGAGCCAGATGCCGCGCCATATGATTGAGTATGGCCGCCTGCGTCGGCTTATCAAAATAGATCAGCACATTGCGACAGAAAATGACGTCGAACTCCCCCAGCGGCGGCCATTCCTCCGCCACCAGATTCATCTGGAAAAACGTCATCGCCTCGCGCACGCGTTTCTTCAGGCGCACCTTGCCCTCATTGGCGCCTACGCCCTTGTCGAAAAAACGGCGCAGCTGCGGCTCCGGCAACTGGCTGACGCGCTCGCGCAGATACACGCCGCGCATCGCCTGTTGCAGCACATGGGTGTCGATGTCGGACGCCAGCAACTCGCAGGGGAAGGGCCGCAAGCTCTCCGCCAGCTCCGCCATGGTGATGGCGATGGAGTAAGGCTCCTCGCCGGTCGAGGACGCCGCGCTCCAGACCCGGTACGGCCGGCCGCGCTTGCGCCAGCGCTCGGCGTGGGCGCGCAGCATGTCGAAATGATGCGGCTCCCGAAAAAACGAGGTCAGATTGGTGGTCAGCGCGTTGATGAAATTCTGCCATTCCTCCGACAAGGCGTCCTGATCCAAGCGGTCCAGATACTCGGCGAAGCTTTTCAGGCTCAAAGCCCGCACCCGCTTGGCCAAGCGCGCGTAGGCCATATGCGTCTTGCTGTCGTTGAGGGCGATGCCGACCCGCTGGTACACCATGTCGCGGATGCGGCGAAAATCCTCGGGCGTGAACGTGATGTCCAATTCCAAGCCCGCCAACACGGCCCCTCCGGACCTGTGCCTCAAAACTCCTCCCACTCGCCGTCGCTCAGGTCCACCTGCGGATGCAGCCGCGCCGGCACCACGATCTTGCCCGCCGGCTTAGCCGGCGCCGGATTGACGCCGCCGGCATGGGCGGCCGGCTCCGCAGCCGACGCCACGCGCGTCGGCGCTTGCCGCAGACGCGGGCCATGCTCTCCCAACTTGAACACCTGCACCGCGTCGTCCAGATAGCGCGCCTGCTCTTCCAGCGACTCCGCCGCCGCCGCGGCCTGCTCCACCAGCGCGGCGTTCTTCTGCGTGTTCTCGTCCATCTGCGTCACCGCCAGATTGACCTGTTCAATGCCCGAGCTCTGCTCGATCGACGCGGCGGAGATATCGCTCATGATGTCGGCGACGCGGCGGATGGAGATCACGATCTCGTCCATGGTGCTGCCTGCCTCGTCCACCAGTTTGGAGCCGGACTCGACCTTGGCCACCGAGTTGCCGATCAAGCCCTTGATCTCCTTGGCGGCGGCGGCGGAGCGCTGCGCCAGATTGCGCACCTCGCTGGCCACCACGGCGAAGCCGCGCCCTTGCTCGCCGGCCCGCGCCGCCTCCACCGCGGCGTTGAGCGCCAGGATATTGGTCTGGAAGGCGATGCCGTCTATCACGCTGATGATGTCGACGATCTTGCGCGCGCTGTCGTTGATCTCGTTCATGGTGGCCACCACGTCGCCCACCACCTTGCCGCCGCGCGCGGCGATGTCGGAGGCGCCGGTGGCCAGCGTATTGGCCTTCTTGGCGTTCTCCGCGTTCTGCCGCACCGTGCTGGTGATTTCCTCCATGCTGGAAGCGGTTTCCTCCAGGCTGGCGGCTTGCTGCTCGGTGCGGCTGGACAGATTGGCGTTGCCGGAGGCGATCTCGCGCGCGGCGGTGTTGATCGCGTCGGTGGACTCCTTGATGTTGGACACGATTTCCTTCAGCCGCATCACCGTGGTATTGGTATCGTTCTGCAACTGGCTGAACAAGCCCTGGTAATCGCCCTTGATCGCATGGGTGAGATCGCCCTTGGCCAGAGCCGCCAGCACGGTGGCGATATCACCCAGGCCCTGGCTGGTCACCGCCAGCAATTGGTTGACGCTTTCGCCCAGCTGGCGGAAAAAGCCGTCCTTGCCTTCCAGATTGATGCGCCGGTCGAAATCGCCGGCCGCGGCGGCGGAGATGATGCTGGCCACCTCTTTCTCTATCTCCACCTCCCCGGTACGGTCCTTCCATTCCACCACCGTGCCCAAACGGGAACCGTCGGTGCCGAACACCGGATTGGCCACCAGGCCGAAAATGCGCGTGCCTATATTGATCTGCGCGCGATAAGTGGCGCTCAGATTGGCCAACAGATCGCGCTGATGCGCCGGATTGCTGTGGAAAACATCCATATTGGCGCCCAGCATCGCGCGCGCGTCGAAATTGGGCAAGGCCTTGCGCAGATCGGCCTCGGCGCGACGCATCATCTCCAGCACGCTGTGATTGGTGTAGATGATGTTGCGCTCGTTGTCGGCGATCATCACATTGGTGGAGGCGTTGTCCAGCGCGTTGCGCACCCGGATGTTCTCGATCGCCTTCTCGGCCAGCAAGCTCATCGACGCGAACAGGCTGTGCTGGTCGCCCGGTTTGACCTTGATTTCGGAGCGCACCTGGCCTTCGGTCAACTCCCGCATCACTTTGACCAGTTCCGCCGGCTCCCCGCCCAATTGGCGCATCAGCGAGCGGATGATGAAGACGCCGAAGCCGACGCCGATGAACAGGGCCAGCAGGGTAAAGGCGAACAGCAGTTTGTAGGCCTGCCGGGAGTTGTCGCTGGCGTCCTGTCCCGCCTTGCGCATCAGGTTCTCTTCAAACGCGATGTAGCGGTCGATCGAAGCCATGTATTTGAGCTGGGTGTCGCGCAGGGTGACGAACAGATAATCGCGGGCCTGCACATCGCGCCCCTGCGCCTGCATGCGCCGGAACACGTTCAGCTCGGAGCGGAAACTGGCCTCGTCGGAGCGCATCGCCTCGAAAAGCGGCCGCCCGGCGTTGCCGACATTCGGCTCCAAAGCCGTCATCCGCTGCGTCAGATTGGCCAGACTCTCGTCGATCTGCTGGTTGAACTCCTTGACCAGTTGGGCATCCTTGCTCAGCAGCAGATTACGCACGTCCCGAGACGCCAGGTCGACATTGGCGGCGATCTTGTGCGCGGCGCTGACCTGCGGGATGTGCACGCTGGAGATGCCGACCAGATCATCGGCCAGGCCCTGCAGCTGTCTGACCGCCAGCGTCATCGCCACCGCCAGCAACAGGATCAGCAGACCGAAGCCCAGGATCAGTCTATGGATCACTTTCATATTGTTCATGCTTCGCCCCCTAATTCGCTTGCACTCGAGCCGCGGCGTCAGTCAACGCCATTTCCTCGCTGCCCATCAGCTTCTCGATATCGACCACGATGATCATGCGCTCGTCCAGCGTGCCCAGTCCTTCGATATAGGCGGTGTCCACCGCCGCGCCAAACTCCGGCGCGGCGCGCAGCGCATCGCTCTCCAGCTGAATCACGTCCGACACGCCGTCCACCACCGCGCCGATGACCCGCCCGCACACATTCAGCACGATCACCACGGTGAACGCGTTGTACACCGGTTCGCCTATGCCGAACTTCAGGCGCAAATCCACGATGGGCACGATATGGCCGCGCAGATTGACCACGCCCTTGATGAAGTCCGGCGCGTTGGCGATGCGGGTCACCGCGTCGTAACCGCGGATCTCCTGCACCTTCAAAATATCGATGCCGTATTCTTCCGTCCCCAGCGTGAACACCAGCAGCTCATTGCCCGAGCGTCTCTGCGCCAGGCCCGGACCATCCCGTTCCGCCACCATTTCTTTATCCTTGTTGTTTCATGCGTCCAGCGCCATACGCTGGTTGTGCCGCGCAATCGCGGCGATGTCCAAGATCATGGCCACCTGACCGTCGCCCAGGATCGTGGCGCCGGAAATGCCGTCCACCTTGCGGTAATTCGTTTCCAGATTCTTCACCACGAACTGCTGCTGGCCGATCAGGTCGTCCACCAGCAGCGCCAGCCGGCTATTGCCGGCCTCCACGATCACCAGGATGGCCTCGCTCGGCGTCCGCCTCGCGTCCGGAATGGAGAAAAACCGGCCCAGCGGCACAATCGGCAGGTACTCGCCGCGAATGGCCACCACCTGGCCGCGAGCGGCCACTGTCTTGATTTCGCTCGGCGCCGGCTGCAAGGACTCCAATACCGCGCCCAAGGGCATCACATAGGTTTCCGCGCCGATGCGCACCGACATGCCGTCCATGATCGCCAGCGTCAGCGGCAGATGAATGCTGATGGTGGTGCCAATGCCGGCCATGGAGTCGATCTCCACCCGGCCGCCCATGCTCTGAATGTTGCGCTTGACCACGTCCATGCCCACGCCGCGGCCGGACACTTCGGTCACCTCGGCGGCGGTGGAGAAGCCGGCTTCGAAAATCAGATTCCACACCTCGGCGTCGCCAAGCGAGGCCGGCGCCGCCAAACCACCTTGCCGCGCCTTGGCCAGAATCCGCTCCCGGTTCAGCCCGGCGCCATCATCGCTGACTTCGATGACGATATTGCTGCCCTGATGGAAGGCGCGCAGCGTCAGCCGTCCCACCGGGTCCTTGCCGGCCGCCTGCCGCGCTTCCGGGGCCTCGATGCCGTGGTCCAGGCTGTTGCGCACCAGGTGAGTCAGCGGATCGGACAGCTTCTCGATGAAGCCCTTGTCCAGCTCGGTGCCCTCGCCCATCATCGTGAGCTCCACCTTCTTGCCCAGACGGCCGGCCAGATCGCGCACCACGCGCGGGAAGCGGTTGAACACGAAGGCGATCGGCGTCATCCGGATGGACATCACCGCCTCCTGCAATTCCCGCGCGTTGCGCTGCAAGGCGCCGATGCCGCCTAGCAGGCGCTCGTGCGCCACCGGGTCCAGACCCGCGCCGGACTGCGTCAGCATGGACTGGGTGATCACCAGCTCCCCCACCAAGTTGAGCAGCAAATCCACCTTGTCGATATTGACCCGGATCGAATTCTCGCCCACCGCGCCGCCGCGCGCAGCCGGCTTGGCCACGTCGGGGTCCAAGGCCGGCGCCTCGTCCTGCGGCGCCGTCTCGGCTGGCGGCGGCTCGAACAGGCCGAAGCCGTCGCCCTCCAGCCAGACCGAAGCGTCCGGCTCCGGCGCCGCCTCGAGAAACAGCCCGAAGCTGCCCTCCTCCTCCACCCCATGATCGACATTGATGCGGAAGCTGTCCTGCGGCAAGGCGAAGGCCAGCGACTCCGCCACCTCGGCGGCGTCCAGCGGCGAGGTGAACACCGCCACCCAGGGCAGCTTGTCGGCGTCCTCGCCGTGCTGCACCACGCTCAAGTCCCCGTGCTCGGCCAGCGACTCCAGCAAGGCGTCGATATCGACGCCGTCCACCACGTCGATTTCCAGGTACAGCGTCCAGTGCCGCGTCTCCTCCGGCGTCGCCCGCCGCGTCGCGGCCTCCGCCGGCGCGGCGGCCAGCGCCTCCAGCTGCGCCTTGAGTTCGCCGGCCAGCGCCGCGTCGGCCTCGCCCTTGCCCTTGTGCGCCGCCAGCATCCCGTACAGCACGTCCTTGGCCCGCAGCACCAAATCCACCAGATCCGAACTCAAGGCGCGCGCGCCGCGCCTCACCTCGTCCAGCAAACCTTCGAGCACATGGGTCAGATCCGCCATATCGGCGAAACCGAAGGTGGCGGCGCCGCCCTTGATCGAATGCGCGGCGCGGAACACCGCATGCAAATCCTCCTGCTGCGGACAGGACTGGTCCATGCCCAGCAGCAGGCTCTCCATGCTGGACAAGTGTTCATCCGCCTCATCAAAAAACACTTGATGAAACTGCGACATATCGATTGCCAAAAGCTCGCTCCTCGCCGTGCCCAAGATCAGCCGATTCAGCCGATCACGCGCTTGACCACATCCAGCAGCTTCTGCGGATCAAAAGGCTTGACCAGCCAGCCGGTGGCGCCGGCCGCGCGGCCAAGCGCCTTCATCTGATCGCTGGACTCCGTGGTCAACATCAGGATAGGCGTCGTCGTATACGCCGGCAGCTTGCGCAAGGAGCGGATCAAGGTCAGCCCGTCCATGCCCGGCATGTTCTGGTCGGTCAGCACCAGATTGAACTGTCCTCCCTGCGCCTTGGCCAGGCCGGCGTTGCCGTCCCCGGCCTCCACCACCTCGTAGCCGGCGCTTTTCAAGGTGAACGACACCATCTGTCGAATCGAAGCGGAATCGTCAACCGTCAGTATTTTTTTGTGCATAACATCCCCGTTTCAGGAAACCGCCCGCCGCTCGTCCGACGCAGTCCGCGCCGGGTCCGTTTCCCATTCTTTACCTTGCTCGCTCGTCGTCTCGCGCCGCGGCGGCGAGACGACCGATTCGCCCAAGCGCTGAAATTCGCGCAGATATTAATGATTGATCAACTAAAAAGCCCGCGGATTCAAGCCAGAATCCGCGCGGAACCGGCGCACG
This sequence comes from Chromobacterium sp. Panama, assembly GCF_003052555.1. Classification (NCBI taxonomy): domain Bacteria; kingdom Pseudomonadati; phylum Pseudomonadota; class Betaproteobacteria; order Neisseriales; family Chromobacteriaceae; genus Chromobacterium; species Chromobacterium sp. Panama. The sequence goes on along the minus strand of NZ_QARX01000001.1, from coordinate 832,691 downwards.
CGGCCAATGAACATTCTTCAAGCCGGCCGCGGCGGCGCCGACGACGGCACGGCGAAAGCCAGCGAAGACATGTCGTCATTGTATGGGCTGCTGAAGCCTAGCGGAATTGACGGCAAGGGGCCATAGCCGAAACCGTCGGTCGAGGAAATGCTGGACAAGCGCAGCAAACGCGACAGCAGATACGGCAGATCCGACTCCTCCATGCCGTCGCTGTGCGCCAGGAAGTGCTGGCCTTCCGCCCAGGGCAGCGCCAGCGGCTCCAGCGGTTCGATGTCGGCTCGCAGGCCCAGCGGACTGCACATGGAAGAAAAGCGCTGTTCCAGCCTGGTGGACAGGAACAACAGAATGTCCGGCATGCCGGCGTTGACCAGCCTCACCATGCGGGCGGCCCAATCGATCTCCAGCAAAGCGCTGCCGACGTAGCGTCCATCGGCCACATGGCTATGCATGAAGGCGTTGAGCTCCCGCAGGGCGGACAAGGACAGAGGCTGCTCCAGCAGCACCCGCGACGCGCCCAGCGCCAACAGCGCGGCGTCCAGCGCCGAACCCTGGCCGTGGCCGGACGCGTCGCCCAGGATCAGCAAGGTCCGCTCCGGCAAATCCGCGCGCAGCACCACGTCGCCGCCCACCGCGTCCACCGGCTTGACCGACACTTCCAGGGGAAACACGCGGCCCGACGCCTGTCCCGACGGACGGTACAGGGACATGGCGCCGTTGATGATGTCGAACGCCGCCGCGCCGAACAAGCGCGGGCAGAGCGCATGTTGCTGCCAATGCCAGGCCAGCAGGCGGCTGCGCAGCAAGTCCGCGTCGAAGTCGCCGCGCAGAAAATGAATATTGGGCGTGGCCAGCCAGGGCGCCGCGCGCCCCGAGGAAAACACCCACAAGGGCTTGTCGCCCTCCCACTGCTCGAACAGCTCGGCCGGAGCGTCCGCCAGATTCGTCAGCCAAAGATCCTGCTTGCCGCCCACCGCGAAGTCGGCGCCACCGCAAAACCACCAATCCAGCGCCGACAACCAAGGATCGCCACGAACCCGTGCCTCGGCATCAGCGGACAACCAGGCCCGGATGCGCACAGACGCTCCAATGCTTGAACTTACTTAATGGTGAACATCTTGTTGAAGCAGGCGATTTCGAACACCTGCATCACCGCCTCGCGGCAATTGATCAAGGTCATGCTCTTCTTCTGCCCCGCCGCGCGCTCCTTCAGCAACAACAGCATGCCCAGCGCGGAACTGTCCAGGAAGGGCACCTGATCGAAATCGATCTCGATCTCCTGCACCTCCGGATTGTCCAGCAGCTCCTGGCTGGCCTGCCGGAATTCCCGATGCAAGTTGAAGTCGAATTGCCCGATCAGGATCATCTTTCCAACTCTGCCCTCGACTTTGACAATGGGTCTCATGCGGCGTCCTCTGCTTTCTTCTGAATAAACGGCACATCCATCACGATTGCATCATCGGAAGGCTGAGCTCGAAACAGGCCCCGCCCTCCCCCTTGTTGAAACAACGCACTTGCCCGCCCAGTTCGTCCACCACTTTCTTGACGATGGCCAAGCCCAGGCCGGTGCCGCCGGGGCGGGTGGTGAAAAAGGGCTCGAACATCTTCTCCAGCTCCTCCGGGTTGAATCCGGGACCCGAGTCCTCCACCCGAAACAGCAAGGCCGTCTCGCCTTCCTCCACCGATAGCCGCACCACATCGCCGCTTCCTGAAAAGTGCCAGGCATTCTCCAAGAGATTCACCAAGGCCCCCTGCAACGCTTTGCGGTCCACCAAAACCTTTATGGCAGATGACACCACCACATTGCAATCAAAAAGCACGCCTTTTTCATGACATTGTGGTTGCATGACGGCGCGCAAATCCTCCAGCAGCCCCTCCAGATCCAAAGGCTCCAGCGTCGTCACCTGGCCGCGGACAAAACTCAGCATGTTCTGGATCAAGCTCTCCAGCGCCCGCATCCGGGCCAGGCTCTTGTCGACGAAGCGCGCGCGATCCTCCGCCCGCGGGATATCCTGCTTCAGATTGGCCGTATACAGCATCGCCGTGGCCAGCGGCGTGCGCAGCTGGTGCGCCAATGCCGCCGCCATGCCGCCCATGGACGCCAACTTCTGCTGACGCGCCAATTCTCCGGTCAATTGATGCAAACGCGATACATCGTGAATAAGCACAATCTGCCCTCCGACAGACGGCAGATCCTGGCATTGCATGGTCAACACCAGACCCGGCTCGCCATGCCGATGGCAATAGGTGTCGTCCAGTTCCGAACGCTGCAACCCCGCCAGCATGTCCCGCCATAAAGCGCCGACAGAACAGCCATTTAGCATCCGGCTGGCGGCCGGATTCACCGCCGTGACCGCGCCTTCGGCCGAGACTTGCACCACGCCCGCAGGCAGCGCCTCCAGCAGCAAACCCAGGCGCTCGGCCAGCATTGCGTTCTCATCGCGTTGTTTGCGCAGCTGATTATTGGCTTCGTCCAGCTGCGCGTTGAGAACTGTCACCTGGCTCTCAAGTTGTCTATACGCATCAATGAGTTGGCCGGACACCGCATTGAATTGCTCGAAAGCGGCTTCCAGTTGCTGCTGATCTTTGAGGCTTGAAACCATATGCCGAATCGCTTGCGAGTTATTTGTAAAAACCACTTAAACAGTATGATAATGAATGGGTATCGCTGAGCCAAGCTGTTATCTGGCATGCAGCTCAGCAAAAAAAACCGGGCAAAACCGATATCTGGCGTATAAAGGGTAGTAGTACGCCACTTCAAAAGAATGCAGCGGAGGTTTCTGTGTCAGAGCTTCTCAAAAAAATCGACGCCAGGACGAAACTGGCCGGCACCAACAAGCTGGAAATCCTGCTGTTCTCGTTGGGCCAGGATCAGCGCACGGGGCGCAAGGAAATCTTCGGGATCAACGTGTTCAAGGTGCGCGAGGTCATGCGCACGCCGGAAATCACTTCCGCGCCTGAAATGCCCTCCTCGGTGGAAGGCATGGTCAGCCTGCGCGGCGCGCTGGTGCCGGTCATCGACCTGGCCAAATACACCGGCGTCGTGACCAGCAACAAGCCGGAAATCATGATCGTCACCGAGTACAACGCCCACACCCAGGGCTTCCTGGTGGAGGCGGTGGACACCATCCTGCGTCTGGACTGGTCCGCGATGCGCGTGCCGCCGGAAATGATCACCAACCGCATGGCCGGGCTGGTGACGGCCGTGACCGAGCTGGACAACGGCACGCTGGTGATGATGATGGACGTGGAAAAAGTGCTGGCGGAAACCACCATCGTCGACGACGGCCACACCTTCCTCGGCATCGAGCCGGTCAAGGAACCGCGCCGGATTTTCTTCGCCGACGACTCCGCCGTGGCGCGCAAGCAGATCGAACGCACGCTGGAAGTGATGAACATCCAGTACACCTCCGCCATCAACGGCATGCGCGGATGGGAAGAATTGCAGAAAATGGCCAATCAGGCCGATCTGGCCGGCAAGAAGCTGTCGGATTCGCTGCACTTGGTGCTGACCGACGTGGAAATGCCGGAAATGGACGGCTATATGCTGACCAAGATGATCAAGAGCGATCCGCGTTTCAACGGCATTCCGGTGTTGATGCACTCCTCCCTTTCCGGTTCCTCGAATCAGAAGCTGGGCGAATCGGTCGGCGTGGATTCCTACGTCGCCAAATTCGAACCGCAGAAGCTGTCGATGAAACTGCGCCAGATGCTGAATCTGGAACCCAAAGACTAAAGATCAAGTAAGCAAAAGCATTAAGGGAGAGGGACAGATATGGCAGCCACAGACGCCTCCTTGCTTGCAACCGTTGACGCCAGGACCAAACTGGCGGGTTCCAACAAAATGGAGATTCTGCTGTTTTCGCTTGGAACGCGGGAAACCTTCGGCATTAACGTTTTCAAAGTGCGCGAGGTGTCGCAGACCCCCGCCATCACCAAAACCCCGAACATGCCGTTTGGCGTGGAAGGCGTGCTGTCGCTGCGCGGCAATATCATCCCGGTCATCTCGCTTGGCAAGTTCATCGGCGCCGATCAAACCCGCAGCTACGAAACCATGATCGTCACCGAGTTCAACAAGAGCACCCAGGCCTTCCTGGTCGACTCCGTGGACCGCATCATCCGCGTGGACTGGGACAAGGTGCGCGCGCCGGAAAACATGATGGCAGCGAGCGGCACCAACCAGAACCTGATCACCGCGATCACCGAACTGGAAAACGGCAAGCTGGTATCCATCCTGGACGTGGAGCAGATCCTGGCCAGCGTGGTCGGCGAGCCGCGCCTGCCGGACGTGCCCACCGCCCAACTGGAAAACGACCAATACCTCTTCTTCGTCGACGACTCGGTCGTCGCCCGCAAGGAAATCACCGGCGTGCTGGAGAAGATGGGCATCAAATTTCAGCAAGCCACCAACGGCCGCGAAGCCTGGGACCGGCTGCAGACCCTGGCCGGCCGCAATTTCGGCGAGGACGAGTGCCTGCACGACCACCTGAAAATCATCCTCGTGGACGCCGAAATGCCGGAAATGGACGGCTATGTGCTGACCAAGCTGATCAAGTCCGATCAGCGTTTCCGCGGCATTCCGGTCGTGATGCACTCCTCGCTGTCCTCCAACGCCAACCGCGCGATGGGCTCCAGCGTGGGCGTGGACGCCTATGTCGCCAAGTTCGACCCCGGCGTGCTGGCCGAAACTTTGATTCCATTCCTGCAGAGGTAGTCGCTACAATATGCGGCTCGATGAATTTCAGATAAATCAGGACACACCTCAATGGCAGACAAGAATATTCGCTTCCTAGTCGTAGACGATTTCTCCACCATGCGGAGAATCGTGCGCAACCTTTTGAAAGAGCTAGGATTCACCAACGTCGACGAAGCCGAAGACGGCATGGTTGCGCTGCATAAGCTGAAAACCCAGCACTTCGACTTCATCGTTTCCGACTGGAACATGCCCAATATGACCGGCATCGAGCTGCTCAAGGCAGTCCGCGCCGACGCCCAGCTCAAGCACTTGCCCTTCATGATGATCACCGCGGAAGCCAAACGGGAAAACATCATCGAAGCGGCCATGGCCGGAGCCAGCGGTTACATCGTGAAACCCTTCACTGCCGCCACCATGGAAGAAAAAATGAACAAGATCTTCCAAAACCTGAATAAACCAGCCTGAGTGCCGAAAAAAAACGGTCTGCGTCAGTATTGAGGAGGATTTATCGTGTCCAATCACATCCTGGAGAGCGGGGACAACCCGGATCTTGAAGCTCTGTTCGACAGCATTGCGACGCAGCAAAGCGAGGCCGCGCCGCCTGAAGCCGCCGCGCCCGAAGCCGTCGCAGCGTCCCAGCCCGCCGGAGCCGCCGGCAGCCCTACCTCGATGTATGAACAAATTGGTCAGTTAACCCGCAAAATGCATGATGCGCTACGCGATCTAGGCTACGACAAATCCCTGGGAAAAATGGCGGACGCGATTCCGGACGCCAAGGACAGGCTGACTTACATCGCCACCCTGACGGAAAATTCGGCCGAACGCGTGCTCAACGCCACGGATCTGGCCAAGCCGTATCAGGACCAGCTGGAAAGCAAGGCGCTGGAGCTGTCCTCGCGCTGGGAACGGCTGTACGCCAATCTGTTGAGCGTGGAAGAGTTCCAACAACTTGCGGCCGACACGCGCGGCTACTTAAATGAAGTGCCGGCCCAGACCCAGGCGACCAGCACCCAGTTGCTGGAAATCGTCATGGCCCAGGACTTTCAGGATCTGACCGGCCAAGTCATCAAGAAGATGATGGGCATGGTCCAACTGCTGGAAAGCGAGCTGGTCAACTTCCTGATCGAATTTTCGCCGGAGGCGAAAAAAGAAGAATTGGGCATGGGCACCAATCTGCTGAATGGCCCGGTCATCAATCCGGAAGGCCGCACCGACGTGGTCAGCAGCCAGCAACAGGTCGACGACCTGCTGGAAAGCCTGGGCTTCTAACGAACAACACGCAGAACAGAGCACGCGAGCAAGGCGTGGCGGGAGTGGAAAATGAGCGAATTCGCCGGCATGGAAGAGCTGCTGCAAGACTTCTTGATGGAGTCTACGGACCTCCTTTCCGATGTAGACAATAAACTGGTCGAACTGGAAAAGCGCCCGGAAGACAAAGCGCTGCTGAACGACATTTTCAGAGGCTTCCACACCATCAAGGGCGGCGCGGGCTTTCTTAATGTCGGCCCGATGATCAATCTATGCCATCGCACCGAAAACCTGTTCGACAAACTCCGCAACGGCCAGCTGCACATCACCGCCGGCATCATGGACGTGATTCTTGACGCCACCGGCATCGTGCGCGATATGTTCGGCACCATGGGCCAGGGCCTGATGCCCAGCGAAGCCGACCCGCGCATCCTGGCGGCTTTGGACGCCGCGCTGGCGGGCGAGGCGCTGTCCGAAGAGCCCGCGGCGGCCGAACCGGCCACAGCGGCAGCTCCCGCTCCGGTTGCAACGCCGGCGCCCGCAGCTGCGGCCGCGCCGCAGCCCGCAAGCAATGGTCAAGGCCCGGACTGGAATCAGCTCTATCAAGCCGTCACCCCCGGCGGCGCGCCCGCCGCCCCTGCGGCGGCGCCCGCGCCCCAAGCGGCGGCGGCGCCTCCGGCCCCGGTTGCCGCTGCGCCTGCGCCCAAACCGGCGGCCAAGCCGGCTCCGAGCAAACCGGCCGCCAGCGCGCCCAGCAGCAGCGGCCCTCAGGAAAACACCATCCGCATCGACACCGTGCGTCTCGACATGGTGCTCAACCTGTCCGGCGAAATCGGCCTGACCAAGAACCGTCTGACCACGCTACGCACGGAAATCCTGCAAGGCAACCGCGACACCAATACTCTGCGCTCGCTGGACGAGGCGATCAGCCAGCTGGACCTGCTGGTCGGCGACCTGCAGAACGCGGTGATGAAAACCCGCATGCAGCCGATTGGCCGCCTGTTCCAGAAATACCCGCGCTTGGCTCGAGACCTCGCCCGCCAGCTGGGCAAGGAAGTCGAACTGGTGCTGTCCGGCGAAGAGACCGAGCTGGACAAGACCATGATCGAGGACTTGAACGATCCGCTGGTCCACTTGGTGCGCAACGCCGTCGACCACGGCATCGAACAGCCTGAAGAGCGCATCGCCGCCGGCAAGAAGCCGCAGGCGCTGGTGCAGCTGACCGCCGAACAGGTGGGCGACCACATCCTGATCGAGATCACCGACGACGGCAAAGGCATGAACGCCGACGCGCTGCGTCGCAAGGCCATCGAAAAAGGCCTGATCGACCAGGAAAGCGCCAACACGCTGGATGAGAAGCAATGCTTGCAGCTGATCTTCCTGCCCGGCTTCTCCACCAAGGATCAAATTTCCAGCGTGTCCGGCCGCGGCGTGGGCATGGACGTGGTGCGCACCAATATCCAGAAACTGAACGGCCGCATCGACATCAACTCGGTGCAGGGCGAAGGCACCCGCATCAGCATCTCGCTGCCTCTGACCCTCGCCATCCTGCCGGTGCTGGTGGTGCGCGCCTGCAACCAGCCGTTCGCCGTGCCGCTGGCGATGGTGCGCGAAATCATCACCATCGACCCGAGCGCGATCCAGGAAGTCTCCGGCAAGCCCACCATCGTGGTGCGCGACGAAATCCTGCCGCTGAAAACCCTGGCCGGCCTGCTGGGCTGGGAGCCGACGCAAAAGCCTTACTTCGGCGTGCTGATGCAGTCCGCGGAAAAATCCTTCATCCTGGCGATCGACTCCTTCGTCGGCCGCGACGACGTGGTGATCAAGCCGCTGCAGAACATCCGCCCGAAAGGCGTGGCCGGCGCCACCCTGTCCGGCGACGGTTCCGTCGTGCTGGTGCTGGACATGGAAGACCTGCTCACCTCCAGCGAGGCAAGCAACACCGTCACCCGATCCGCGGACCTGATCGCCACCTGAGCAAAGGCATACCGGGACAATGACCTCGACGAGCGCCTTCATAGGCAGGCAGGCCGTTCTCAACCGCAACCAGCAGCTCATTGGCTATGAGCTGCTTTTTCGTCCCAGCGGCGAGGCCTCCGGCGTCGGCAAGCATACCGAACTGCAAGCCGATACCCAGGTACTGGTCAACACGCTCAACAATATGGGCACCAGCTGGCTGATAGGCAGCAAGCTGGCCTTCATCAATATCGGCGAAGCCATGCTCAGCAGCGAGTTCCTTGAACTGCTGCCGCCGCGCCGCGTCATTCTCGACATCTCGCCCCGCATCGTACCCTCCAATGAACTGCTGTCGCGCGCGCGGCACCTGCGTTCGCTGGGCTTCGGCATTTCTCTGGACGACTTCAGCTTCGAATCGCCGGCGGCGGCCTTTCTGGAGCTGGCCAACTACGTCAAGCTGGACATCCAGCATCAGGACACCAACCGCTTCCAGATGCTGGCGTCGCGGCTACGCAGCTATCCGGTGATCCGCATCGCCGAACGCGTGGAAACCCACGCTCAGTTCCATCTGTGCAAAGAGCTGGGCATGGACGGCTTCCAGGGCTTTTACTTCGCCCAGCCGGAAACCCTGTCCGCCAAGGTCATCCACCCCTCCTTCCGCAACACCCTGGAGCTCTTGAACCTGCTGCGCCTGGACGCCGACATCCGCGACGTCGAGCAGGTGCTCAAACGCGACCTGGCCTTGTCCTACAAGCTACTGCGCTACGTCAACTCCGCAGCGGCCGGCCTGAACACCAGCATCAGTTCCTTCTCCCACGCGGTCACCGTGCTGGGCTATCAAAAGCTCTACCGCTGGCTGACCCTGCTGCTGGTCACTGCCTCCGACGAAGGGCACGCGCCGCCGGCGCTGCAAAAAACCGCGGTCACCCGCGGCCGCTTCATGGAGTTGCTGGGCAAGGCCCACGGCGAGCGCCACGACACCTGCGACAATCTGTTCATCATCGGCATGTTCAGCCTGCTGGACGTGCTGTTCGACATGCCGATGGCCAACATCATCGAGCATCTGCAGCTGCCCGAAGCCATCACCGAGGCCCTGTTGCACGAGAAAGGCACGATGAGCCGCTTCCTCAAGCTGGTCAAAGCCTGCGAAGACGGACAACTGACCGGCGTGCCGGAACTCTGCGCCCAACTGAACCTCAGCAGCGAGCAGTTCAACCAGGCCCATGTCTCCGCGCTCGCCTGGGTGGAAGAACTCGGCTTATAATTCGCAGTCTTGCAGCACGCTCTTAAGCTTGAGACCGAATTCCCCGATGAAATTGCTTGCCATTGATTGCTCCACCTCGTTTCTATCCCTAGCCGTTGACAACGGTTCGCGCATTTTCTCCTTCCACGAGAAAGTCGAGCAGAAGCACGCCGAACGCGCGCTGCCGGAACTGGCTCGCCTGCTGGAACAGGCGGAACTGCGTCTGGAGCAACTCGACGCCATCGCCTTCGGCCAGGGCCCCGGCTCCTTCACCGGCTTGCGCATCGCTTGCGGTCTGGCCCAGGGCCTGGCCTTCTCCGCCGGCATTCCGGTCATCGCCATTCCCACGCTGGACAATATCGCGCAGCAAGCCGGCGCCGGCACCGTGCTGGTCTGTCTCGACGCCAGAATGCAGCAGGTCTACAGCGCTGGCTACCGCGTCGCCGACAACGGCGAACCGGAACGCCTCGGCCCGATCAGCGTCGGCGCGCCGGAAGCCGTCCAATGGCCGGAGCGCGCCGTCATCGGCGCCGGCGACGGCTTCGAACGCTACCCCGTCCTGCAGGAAAGCGCCGGCGACGCCGTTGTGCGCGCGGATCTGCAGCCCAACGCCCTCGCCTACTTCCCGCTGGCGCGCAGCGGCCGCTATCCGCAAACCCATCCGCGTGAAGCGGAGCTGCTGTATGTGCGCAATAAAGTCGCCCTGACCGCGCAGGAACAGCAGCAGGCGCGCCAAAAATGAGTTCCGTCTATCGCGCCTTCCTGCCCGACGACGCCGCTCAACTCGCCGAGCTGGAGAGCCGTGCCTGCGCTCACGGCTGGTCCGCAGCTCAATACCAAGACTCCGTGCGCTGCGGCCACCAATTCCACGGCCTGTTCGCCGCCGGGCGCCTGCAAGGCTTCGCCGTCACCCAGAGCGTGCTGGACGAGGCGGAACTGCTCAATATCGTGATGGATCCGCAATGGCAGGGCCAGGGCTTGGGCAAGCGGCTGCTGCGGGAACTGAGCGCCGCTCTGGCCGCCGCCGGCGCGCGACGCCTGTTTCTGGAAGTGCGGGCCGGCAACGCCGTCGCCCGCGCCCTGTACTCAAGCCAGGGCTTTATTGAAAACGGCCGACGCAAGAACTACTACCCCTGTGCCGACGGCCGCGAAGACGCCATCCTGATGGAGACCGACCTATGAGCCGCGCCGCGCTGATTCAAAGCGTCATCGGACTGGGCCCCGCCTGGGAAGCGCGCCCCGGCTGGTTCGAACAACACCCGGCGGCGCTGAGCCGCCAAGCGGAAGCGCCGGCCGACGTCGACTTGGCGCCCGTAGAGCCCCCGGCTCCGCCGCGGACGGACATTGTCGTACAGCCCGAACCGACGACGCTCGTCGCCGCGCAGCCCTCCGCCAAGCTCCCTCCGCTCTCCGCCGAGCCCCCTCCGATCGCCTCCCCCGCGCCCGAAGTCCTGCCTCTGCTGGAATGGGACGCGCTGGAACGCGCGGTGCGCGACTGCCGCGACTGCCGGCTGTGCCAAACCCGCACCCAAACCGTTTTCGGCCGCGGCAACCGACAGGCTCGCTGGCTATTGATCGGCGAAGCGCCGGGCGAGCAGGAGGACAGGCAAGGCCAGCCTTTCGTCGGCCGAGCCGGCCAGTTGCTGGACAATATGCTGACCGCCACCGGACTGGATCGCGACCGCGACGTGTATATCGCCAACGTGCTCAAATGCCGTCCGCCCGGCAACCGCAATCCCGGCGGCGACGAAATCGCCGCCTGCCAGAGCTATCTGATCCAGCAGATCCGCCATATCCAGCCCACGCTGATCCTGGCGCTCGGCCGCTTCGCCGCCCAGACCCTGCTGCAAACGGAAAAGGGCATCGGCCAATTACGCGGCAAACTGCACAGCTATCAGGACATTCCCCTGATCGTCAGCTACCACCCGGCCTACCTGCTGCGCAACCAGCCGGACAAACTCAAGGCCTGGCAAGATCTGGTTTTCGCCAAAAAAACCTTTGGCCGCCTCAGCGCCGATTAAACGCAAAAACCCCGCCAAGCATGCT
>NZ_QARX01000001.1:479178-821499 GCF_003052555.1 Chromobacterium sp. Panama | reverse complement strand
AGCATGCTTGGCGGGGTTTTTTAGTGCCAAACCATAAAGAAAAAAACCCTTCTCCGTGCACCAGAGAAGGGCTCTTTGCTTTCGCGTTCCCGCGGAAACCGGCTTATTTCAGCTTGGTTTCTTTGTACAGAACGTGTTTGCGAGCAACGGGATCAAATTTTTTGATCTCCATTTTTTCCGGCATCGTACGCTTGTTCTTCGTAGTCGTGTAGAAGTGGCCGGTGCCAGCAGTGGACTCAAGCTTGATTTTATCGCGCATGTGTTATTACCTCAGTAGCTTTCTGGTTGACCGCAATCAGATCTCGCCGCGAGCGCGCAGATCAGCCAGCACTACATCGATGCCAACTTTGTCGATGGTACGCAGTGCCGCGTTGGATACGCGCAGACGCACCCAGCGGTTTTCGCTCTCAACCCAGAACTTGCGATATTGCAGGTTAGGCAGAAAACGACGTTTAGTCTTATTGTTGGCGTGGGAAACATTGTTCCCGGTCATCGGACGCTTGCCGGTGACTTTGCAAACACGCGCCATGTTGAACACTCCCAAAACCGGTAAAAGCTGGCTTTATATCATAGACAAAGCCAGACACTCAAGCAGAAAACGCACCCTTTTGCAGCATGGGCGCGATCGTGTATGAAACAGTCGGCGGCAATTGTACCGTATTCGCCACAGAGATGCGAGCACTTCTTTGCCAAGCGGCGAAACACGTCTGGCCGGCCGCGCTCGGGGACGGCGGCGCGACTTGCAACAACATGGTTCGAAGCGATTCAAATCGCAACGATTTCAGGGTAGAATCCCGGATTCCCATAGAGCCGTAATCTCATGACCAAGTACATCTTCGTAACCGGCGGTGTGGTGTCCTCCCTGGGTAAGGGCATTGCCGCTGCGTCCATCGCCGCCATCCTCGAGTCTCGCGGGCTGAAAGTCACCATGCTGAAGCTCGATCCCTACATCAACGTTGATCCGGGCACCATGAGCCCGTTCCAGCACGGCGAGGTGTTCGTCACCGAAGACGGCGCGGAAACCGACCTCGATCTGGGCCACTACGAGCGCTTCATCCACGCGAAGATGAAGAAAAGCAACAACTTCACCACCGGCCAGGTGTACGAGTCCGTGATCACCAAGGAGCGCCGCGGCGACTATCTGGGCGGCACCGTGCAAGTGATCCCGCACATCACCGACGAAATCAAGCTGAAGATGCATGAAGGCGCGGCCGACGCCGACGTCGCCATCGTCGAGATCGGCGGCACCGTGGGCGACATCGAATCGCTGCCCTTCCTGGAAGCCATCCGCCAGATGCGCTCCAACCTGGGCCGCAAGAACACCCTGTACGTGCACCTGTCCTACGTGCCCTACATCGCCACCGCCGGCGAGATCAAGACCAAGCCGACCCAGCACTCGGTGAAAGAACTGCGCGAGATCGGCATTCAGCCGGACGTGCTGCTGTGCCGGATGGACCGCGAACTGCCGGAAGACGAAAAGCGCAAGATCGCGCTGTTCTGCAATGTGGAAGAAAACGCCGTCATCGGCTGTTACGACTCCGACTCCATCTACAAAGTGCCGGCCATGCTCCACAACCAGGGCATCGACGACATCATCGCCGAGCAACTGCAACTGGACCTGCCCAAGGCGGATCTGTCGGTGTGGGGCCGCATCATCGACGCGATCGAGCACCCGGACCACAGCATCAACATCGCCATGGTCGGCAAATACGTCGATCTGACCGAGTCCTACAAGTCGCTGACCGAAGCGCTGAAGCACGCCGGCATCCATACCCGCACCAACGTCAACATCATCTACGTGGACTCCGAGGAAATCGAGCGCGACGGCGCCGACTCCCTGAAGGACATGGACGCCATCCTGGTGCCGGGCGGCTTCGGCAAGCGCGGCGTGGAAGGCAAGATCAAGGCGGTCAAGTTCGCTCGCGAGAACGACATCCCCTATATGGGCATCTGCCTGGGCATGCAAATCGCGCTGATCGAATACGCTCGCGACGTGGCCGGCATGGCCGGCGCCAACTCCACCGAATTCGACCTCGACACCAACTTCCCGGTGGTGGCCTTGATCGACGAGTGGGTCAACCACGACGGCAAGGTGGAAAAGCGCGACGAAAACTCCAATCTGGGCGGCACCATGCGCCTGGGCGGCCAGCAGTGCGATCTGGAGCCGGGCTCTCTGGCGGCGAAAATATACGGCGCCGGCGAGATCGTAGAGCGTCATCGCCACCGCTACGAAGTCAACAACTACTACATTCCGCGTCTGGAACAGGCCGGCCTGGCCATCAGCGGCCGCTCCGCCGGTCATGAGAAGCTGGTCGAAACCATAGAACTGGCCAATCACCGCTGGTTCTTCGCCTGCCAGTTCCACCCGGAATTCACCTCGACTCCGCGCGACGGCCATCCGCTGTTCATCTCCTACGTGAAAGCGGCGCTGCAATACCAAGCGGACAAGCAAGGACCCAAGGCATGAAACTGTGTGGATTCGAAGTCGGCCTCAACCAGCCGCTGTTCCTGATCGCAGGCCCCTGCGTGATCGAGAGCGAACAGATGGCGCTGGACACCGCCGGCCAGCTCAAGGAGATCACCGCCGAGCTGGGCATCAACTTCATCTACAAATCGAGCTACGACAAGGCCAACCGCTCCTCCGGTTCCTCCTTCCGCGGCTTCGGCATCGATGAAGGCCTGCGCATCCTCTCGGAAGTAAAACGCCAGATCGGCGTGCCGGTGTTGACCGACGTGCACAGCGAGAACGAAATCGTGCAAGTGGCCAGCGTGGTCGACGTGCTGCAAACGCCGGCTTTCCTGTGCCGCCAGACCGACTTCATCCGCGCCGTCGCCCAATGCGGCAAGCCGGTGAACATCAAGAAGGGCCAGTTCCTGGCCCCGGGCGACATGAAGAACGTCATCGACAAGGCCCGCGCCGCCGCGCAGGAAGCCAACCTCGAACCGGACAGCTTCATGGCCTGCGAACGCGGCGTCTCCTTCGGCTACAACAACCTTGTGTCCGACATGCGTTCGCTGATGATCATGCGCGACACCCAGTGCCCGGTGGTCTACGACGCCACTCACTCGGTGCAGCTGCCCGGCGGCCAAGGCACCTCCTCCGGCGGCCAGCGCGAATTCGTGCCGGTGCTGGCGCGCGCCGCGGTGGCTTCCGGCATCGCCGGCATCTTCATGGAAACCCATCCGAACCCGGCCTGCGCAATGTCAGACGGCCCCAACGCCTGGCCTTTGCCGCGCATGAAGGAACTGCTGACCACGCTCAAGGCGCTGGACGACTTGGTCAAGCACAATCCCTGGCCGGAACACACCCTGTAAACCGGCAGGCGCAGATCGCAACCGGCTCCGGCCGGTTGCTTGCCCTCCGCCCGAACACAACCAGCCTTTGAAGGAAATGTAAATGAGTTCGATCATCGATGTGGTAGCTCGTGAGATTCTGGATTCGCGCGGCAATCCGACCGTGGAAGCAGACGTATTGCTGGAGTCCGGCGTCATGGGCCGCGCCGCGGTGCCCAGCGGCGCCTCCACCGGCGAAAAAGAAGCGCTGGAACTGCGCGACGGCGATAAAAGCCGCTACCTGGGCAAGGGCGTGTTGAAGGCGGTGGAAAACATCAACACCGAAATCTGCGAAGCCATCATCGGCCTCGACGCCAGCGACCAGGCCTTCATCGACAAGACCCTGATCGAGCTGGACGGCACCGAAACCAAATCCCGCCTCGGCGCCAACGCGCTCTTGGCCGTGTCCATGGCCGTGGCCCGCGCCGCCGCCGAAGACGCCGGCCTGCCGCTGTACCGCTATCTGGGCGGCGCCGGCCCGATGGCCCTGCCGGTGCCAATGATGAACGTGATCAACGGCGGCGCGCACGCCAACAACACCCTGGACATCCAGGAGTTCATGATCATGCCGGTGGGCGCGCAAACCTTCCGCGAAGCGCTGCGCTGCGGCGCGGAAATCTTCCACAGCCTGAAGAAAATCTGCGACCAGAAAGGCTACGCCACCACCGTGGGCGACGAAGGCGGCTTCGCGCCCAATCTGAACAGCCACGAAGACGCGATCAAGCTGATTCTGGAAGCCATCGACGCCGCCGGCTATGTCGCCGGCCAGGACGTGATGCTGGCGCTGGACTGCGCCTCCTCCGAGTTCTACAAGGACGGCAAATACCATCTGACCGCCGAAGGCCTGCAGCTCACTTCCGAACAGTTCACCGACTACCTGGAAACCCTGGTCAACCACTACCCCATCCTCTCCATCGAGGACGGCATGAGCGAGCACGACTGGGACGGCTGGAAACTGCTGACCGAACGCCTGGGCGCCCGCGTGCAGATCGTCGGCGACGATCTGTTCGTCACCAACCCCAAGATCCTGGCCAAGGGCATCGAAGGCGGCCTCGCCAACTCGCTGCTGGTCAAGGTCAATCAGATCGGCACGCTGTCGGAAACGCTGAAAGCGGTTGATCTCGCCAAGCGTTCCCGCTATACCAGCGTTATGAGTCATCGCTCCGGCGAAACCGAAGACAGCACCATCGCGGATCTGGCCGTTGCCACCAACTGCATGCAGATCAAGACCGGCTCGCTGTCCCGCTCCGACCGCATGGCTAAATACAATCAGTTGCTGCGCATCGAAGAAGAGCTGGGCGACGCTGCCTACTATCCGGGCAAAGCTGCCTTTTACCACCTGAAGTAATCGTATGCGCTGGCTGACCCTGACTCTGGTGACAGTAATACTGGCCCTGCAATGGCCGTTGTGGTTTGGCAAAGGTAGCTGGCTCAGAGTCTGGCAGCTGGACAAGCAACTACAGGAACAGCGGGCGACCACCCAAAAGCTGGTGGCCCGCAACGCCGCGCTGGACGCGGAAGTGCGAGATTTGAAACAGGGGACGGACGCCATTGAGGAGAGAGCCCGCAATGAACTTGGCATGATTCGGAATGGTGAAGTATTTTTCCAATTGCTGGATCCGGTGAAGCCAACGCCTCGCTAAATATCCGCCCGGACCGCACTGTAGAGCTGAACAGACAACAAGAATGACGTCCGGTCTAAAAAAGTCCAAGGTTTGGGCAATGACAACACAAAACCCCATCGAAGTCGCACGAGAAACGCTCAAACAGCTGACGGTGCGCAAGCTGTTGCCGACACCGGAAAACTTTGAGCGGGTTTATCACGAGCTGACGCAAACGCCGGTCGACCGCGACAACAAGCTTGCGGTGCTGTTGCTGCGCGCATTAGAAACGCTGCCTCAAGAAAGCGTGCAGGCCAAAGTCACGCTCACCCGCCTGAAACAAGTCTGCGACGAAAACCGCTGGGAACAAGCCCCGCAACTGATCATAGACTTTTTGCGCGCCTCGCTCAGCGCCAGCCAACAGCAGCACAGCTGGGGCACGCTGATCCAGAACCTGATCCGCAATTGGGACCTGCGCTTGCCCAATATGCCTCAGCACCACAAGCAATCCACGCTGGAACGGGTGCTGATCAATTACGGCAACCAGCCCGACGAATTGAACCAGAAGCTGGCCACGCTGATCCAGAACTGGACCCAGTCCGCGCCGTCGTCCAACGGCAACGGCGCCGCCCTCCCCGATGCCTCCGCTCCCGCAAGCAGCCCCGACGACGACGCCGACGTCCCCAGCGACAGCTGGCTTGCCTGGCAGCGCACGCTGAGCTTCGCGCTCAAGCACGGCCTGGAACCGCGGCTGATCAACTATCCGGAATTGGTGGACGCGCTGGAAGCGCTGCTGGGCGAACTGAATCAAGTGGCCGACGACGCCGCGCTCAACGCCTACATGCCCAAGCTGCGGGCGTTCATGATCAAGCTGGAACTGCAATCGCAGCAGGACGACCGCCTGGTGTCGGCGATGACCAATCTGCTGCGCCTGCTGCTGGAAAACATCGCCGAGCTCAATCACTCGGACACCTATCTGGTGGGCCAGGTGCACTCGCTGCAGGACATCCTCAGCCACGAGCCGCTGTCCATGCAGCAGGTCTATCAGATGGAGTCCAGCCTCAAGGACGTGATCCGCAAGCAAGGCCAATTGAAAACCTCGCTGGACGAGGCGGCCAGCTCGCTGCGCTCCTTGCTGGACCGTTTCATCTCGCGTCTGGCGATGATGACGGACAGCACCGACGACTTCCAGAACAAGATCAAGGACCACAGCACCCGCATCAAACAGTCGCAGAACGTAGAGGAACTGGGCAGCATCATCGGCTCCCTGATGGAAGACACCTCGCTGATGCAACTGGACCTGACCCGCTCCCGCGACGAACTGCTGTCCGCCAAGGAACAGGTGGAAGCCGCCGAACAAAGAATCGCCGAACTGGAAGGCGCGCTGGAGGCCGCCAGCGCCAAGGTGCGCGAAGACCAGTTGACCGGAGCCTTCAACCGCCGCGGCCTGGCCGAACATTTCCAGCGCGAAATCAGTCGCGCCGAGCGCACCGGCGCGCCGCTGTCCGTCGCCCTGCTCGACGTGGACAACTTCAAGCAGCTGAACGATAAATACGGCCACCTGGCCGGCGACGACGCGCTGAAATACCTGGTGGACACCATCAAGCACAGCCTGCGTCCGGCCGACATCGTCGCCCGCTTCGGCGGCGAGGAGTTCGTGATCCTGATGCCGGACACGCCGGAAGACGAAGCCGTCGCCACCGTGCAGCGGCTGCAGCGCGAACTGACTAAAACCTTCTTCCTGGCCAACAACGACCGCCTGCTGATCACCTTCAGCGCCGGCGTGGCCAAATGGCATTTGGGCGAGCAAGAGGCCGACGTGCTGGAGCGCGCCGACCAGGCCATGTACCAAGCCAAGCTCAACGGCAAGAACCGCGTGCACTCGGCGGAGGAGCAGCCGCCGTCGCTGATGGCGCCGCAGCTATAAACCGCGTTTAGAACGTGTTTACGATCTCGCGAGCTAAGGTGAGACAAGGCGAAAACCGCTGAGAAAGCGGAGTGTACACACGGTACATGAGCATTTCGAAGTGATTTTCAACGCCGTATCGCCGACGCGTAGTAGATCGTAAACAGGTTCTTAGACATCCTCTCGGCGGCGGCTAGTGCCCGCCGCCTTTTTTCATCTGCTTCCCCGCCTCGGCGCGCTGCCGCCTCACCGTCTTGGGGTCCGCGATCAAGGGCCGGTAAATCTCCACCCTATCGTGCTCGCGCAACGGCGCGTCGTCCTTGACCGCCTTGCCGAAGACGCCCAGCTTCAGGTTCTCCGCCTCCAATTGCGGGAAGCGCGCCAGCAAGCCCGACAACTCCGCCGCCTGGCGCGCGGTCGTTCCCGCCGCCACCTGCAAGACCACCAGCTCCTGACGCTCGGGCAAGGCCAACACCACTTCCACCTGCATCAGCTCAGTCATCGCCGTACACCTTGTCGGCTTCCTTGATGAAGGCGTCCACCAGGGTGCCGGAAATATGGCCGAACACCGGCCCGATGATCATCTCCAAAATCTTGCTGGAAAACTGGTAGCTGAGGCGGAACTCCACTTTGCAGCCAATCTCGCCCAAGGGCTTGAAGTGCCAGCGCCCTTCCAAATGCTCGAACGGCCCGTCCACCAGTTCCATCAGGATGGCCTCGTCCGCTTGATTGGTGTTGCGGGTGGTGAAGTGCTGCTTCACCTTCAGGTAATCGATATGCAGGCTGGCCACCACCTGATCGCCCTCGCGCGACAACACCTCGGCCTTGCCGCACCAGGGCAGGAACCGGCTGTAATGCTCGATATCGTCCACCAGCGCAAACATCTGCGCCGGCGTATGCGCCACCAACACGCTTTTTTCAACCACCTGCATCCATTGCTCGCTTATCGTCACCGCTGTCCCGTCTTTGCCACGGGAATCGTCAGCATCGGTAAAAACCTCAAGTTTAACAAAATCCGGCGCGCCCCACCCCGCCTCCCGTCAAAGCGCTGTATTTTCATGGCTTTGGCAAGCCGCCGGCTTCTGGTACAATGGAGGATTCATTCCACAGATTACTCCGATAGCCGACATGAGCATCATCCAGAACCGCAAGGCCTTCCACGACTACTTCATCGAGGAAAAGCTCGAAGCCGGGCTCGTGCTGGAAGGTTGGGAAGTCAAGGCCATCCGCGCCGGCCGCGTCCAGTTGAAGGAAAGCTACGTGGACTGGAAAAACGGCGCTTTCTGGCTGATCGGCTGCCACATCACGCCGCTGCAATCCGCTTCCACCCACGTCAAGGCCGACCCGGTGCGCCCGCGCAAACTGCTGCTGTCGCAAGAGCAGATCAACCGCTTCATCGGCAAGGTGGAACGCGCCGGCTACACCATGATGGCGCTGGACCTGCACTACACCCGCGGCAACATCAAGGTCGAAGTGGGGCTGGCCAAGGGCAAGAAGCTGCACGACAAGCGCGACACCGAAAAAGACCGCGAATGGCAGCGCGAAAAACAGCGCTTCATGAAAAACCAGCGTGGAGCCGCCTGATGAACCGCAGCGCGGCCCTGCCCATCGTGCTCATTTGCCTGGGATCGGTCTGGTTCCTGAAAAGCACCTCCCTGCTGCCCAACACCGCCACCTTGCTCTCTCTGTTGCTGGCCGCCGCGGGCGTTTTGCTCTTCGTCGTGGACGGCTTCAACAAATCCACCCTGGTCACCAGCCCGCTGCTGATCTACGCCGGCGGCGCCATCTACCTCTACGACGCGGTAGGCCTGCGCCCCAGCCATCTGCTGTCCTTCGGCATGATCCTCGCCGGACTGCTGATGCTGCTGGCCCGCAGCGAACACGTGCCGGAGCGCAGCCGCAGATTCCGGCTGCCGTCTCGGGACGGCGAACAATGAAAGCAGGCCCGCGCCGCCGTGCGCCCAGCCGCCTGCGACACTATCTCAATCATCACGGCCGCACGGCCCACAACATTTCCTGAAGGATAGGCATGGACAAAGTCCTCATTCTCGATTTCGGCTCTCAGGTCACCCAACTGATTGCCCGCCGCGTACGCGAAGCTCACGTTTACTGTGAGCTTCATTCGTTTGACATGCCGCTGGAAGAAATCCGCGCCTTCGCGCCCAAAGCCATCATCCTCTCCGGCGGCCCCAACTCGGTGTACGAATCCGACTACCAGGCCGATCCGGCGCTGTTCGAACTCGGCGTTCCGGTGCTGGGCATCTGCTACGGCATGCAGTTCATGGCCCAGACCTTCGGCGGCAAAGTGGAAGCCGGCGACAAGCGCGAGTTCGGCTACGCCCAGATCAAGGCCCGCCATCACTCCAAACTGCTGGAAGGCCTGCAAGACCAGGTGGACGACGCCGGCAACGGCTTCCTCGACGTCTGGATGAGCCATGGCGACAAGGTCACCGGCCTGCCGCCGGGCTTCAACGTCATCGCCGAAACCCCGTCCTGCCCGATCGCGGCCATGGCCGACGAGAGCCGCGGCCTCTACGGCGTGCAGTTCCATCCGGAAGTGACCCACACCAAGCGCGGCACGGAAATGATCCATCGCTTCGTGCTGCACGTGGCCGGCTGCAAACCCAGCTGGACCATGCCCAACTACATCGACGAAGCGGTGAAGAAGATCCGCGAGCAAGTGGGCGACGAAGAAGTCATCCTCGGTCTGTCCGGCGGCGTGGACTCCTCGGTGGCCGCCGCGCTGATCCACCGCGCCATCGGCCCGCAACTGACCTGCGTCTTCGTCGATCACGGCCTGCTGCGCCTGAACGAAGGCAAGATGGTGATGGAAATGTTCGCGCAGAACCTGGGCGTGAAAGTGGTTCACGTGCAGGCAGAAGCCGACTTCATGAGCAAGCTCGCCGGCGAGAGCGACCCGGAGAAGAAGCGCAAGATCATCGGCGCGGAATTCATCGAGGTGTTCGACCGCGAATCCGGCAAGCTCAGCAACGCCAAATGGCTGGCCCAGGGCACCATCTACCCGGACGTGATCGAATCCGCCGGCGCCAAGACCAAGAAGGCCCACACCATCAAGAGCCACCACAATGTGGGCGGCCTGCCGGAAGACATGAACCTCAAGCTGCTGGAGCCGCTGCGCGAGCTGTTCAAGGACGAAGTGCGCCAATTGGGCGTCGCGCTCGGTCTGCCGCACGACATGGTCTACCGCCACCCCTTCCCGGGCCCGGGCCTGGGCGTGCGCATCCTGGGCGAAGTGAAGAAAGAGTACGCCGATCTGCTGCGCCAGGCCGACGCCATCTTCATCGAAGAACTGCGCAACACCGTGGACGAGAAGAGCGGCAAGAACTGGTACGAACTGACCAGCCAGGCCTTCGCCGTGTTCCTGCCGGTGAAATCGGTGGGCGTGATGGGCGACGGCCGCACTTACGACTACGTCGTCGCGCTGCGCGCCGTGGTCACCAGCGACTTCATGACCGCTCACTGGGCGGAGCTGCCGTACAGCCTGCTGGGCCGCGCGTCCAACCGCATCATCAACGAGGTCAAGGGCATCAACCGCGTGGTGTACGACGTGTCCGGCAAGCCGCCGGCCACCATCGAGTGGGAATAAGCGCCCTCCTCTCAACCCCGGCAAACGCCGGGGTTTTTTCTTGTCCGCGCCCGGCGCAATTTATGCCGTTAAAATGCAATTGACTATCGCAACATTTCCCGACACGCGCTAAACTGGCGGCATGTTTGCCATACCGCCATATTCGCATTGCCTTAAGCAGATTCCAGCCCTGCGTCCAGCCCTTGCCGGCGCGCATTGAATCCGACTCCAGCCCCTCCTTCGCGCCACCGTCACCCAAACCGTCATGAACGCCATCGCCACGCCCGCCGCCGCACTTTCACGCTCCGACTACCGCACCCTGGGACTGGCCGCGCTGGGCGGCGCGCTCGAAATCTACGACTTCATCGTCTTCGCCTTCTTCGCCGCCACGCTCAGCCAATTGTTCTTCCCGCCGCAGATGCCGGAATGGCTGCGCCTGCTGCAAACCTTCGGCATCTTCGCCACCGGCTACCTGGCTCGCCCGCTGGGCGGCATCCTGATGGCCCACTTCGCCGATCGCCTGGGCCGCAAGCGCATGTTCAGCCTCAGCATGCTGATGATGGCCGGCCCCTGTCTGCTGATCGGCCTGCTGCCCACTTACGCCCAGATCGGCTATCTGGCGCCGCTGCTGCTGCTGTGCCTGCGGCTGCTGCAAGGCGCGGCGGTGGGCGGCGAGGTACCCAGCGCCTGGACCTTTGTCGCCGAACACGCGCCGGCGCGCCATCGCGGCTACGCGCTGGGCCTGTTGCAAGCCGGCCTGACCATGGGCTATCTGCTGGGCGCGCTGACCGCCACCCTGCTGGCCGAAGTCTTCAGCCCTCAGCAAATGCAGGACTACGCCTGGCGGATTCCGTTCCTGCTCGGCGGCCCGCTCGGCCTGTTCGGCGTCTGGCTGCGCCGCTGGCTGAATGAAACGCCGGTATTCCTGTCCCTGCGCTCTCAGCGACAGGAGCGCGCCTACCCGCTGCTGGAAGTGCTGCGCGCGCACCGGAGCACCCTGCTGCCGGCGGCGCTGCTGACCTGCGTGCTGACTTCGGCCGTGGTGATTCCGGTGGTGGTCACCCCCACCTTGCTGCAGCAGCACTTCGCCTGGCCGGCCAAGGACGCCTTCGCCCTGGGCAGCCTCGGCATCGTCTTCCTCAACATAGGCTGCGTGATCGCCGGCCGCGTCACCGACCGCGTCGGCCCGTTGCGCAGCCTGATCCTCTACAGCCTGTTGTTGCCCGTGGGCGTGGGCCTGCTCTACGCCAGCCTGATCGGCGGCTGGCGCTGGCCCGGCCTCGCCTACGCCGTCGCCGGTCTGTGCTGCGGCATCGTCGGCGTGGTGCCCTCGGCGATGATCAGTCTGTTTCCCGCCGACATCCGCGTCTCCGGCATCGCCGTCACCTACAACATCGCTTATTCGCTGTGGGCCAGCGCCGCGCCGCTGCTGCTGATCGCCGCCACGCCCTGGAGCCCCTGGATCTCGGCCCTGTTCAGCCTGGCCATGGGCGGCGTGGGCTTGTACGCGGCCAGCCGTTTCCGCGCGCCACGGCTTCCGCAGTGGGAAAACGTCGCCTACGGCCGGATTTGACGCAAGCGAAAGCGGTCAAATCCAGTGTTTGACGTCATTGGCCCAGCCTGATAGGTTCATGGTAGCCAGCTTGATTGCTGCACCGCGAGAGTCGTGCCTTCGCGGAATTCCCATTCATTTTCACCAGGAGATCTTTATGTCCAATGCCGCTGCAATCGCCAAGGAAAAAGAACAATTACTGGATGACGTGCGCCAGGTTCTGGTCAGCACCGAAGAGCTGATCGACGCCTCGCTGGACGACGGCAGCCAGAAAAGCAAGGAAATCCGCCAGCGCGTCAACGAAAAGCTGAAGCTCGCCAAGGCCAAGTTGCTGGACGCCGAGCAAGTGGTGGTCGGCAAGGCCAAGGTCGCCGCCAAAGCGACCGATCAATACGTGCATGAAAACCCGTGGAAATCCATCGGCATCGCCGCCGGCGTCGCCTTCCTGCTGGGCATGCTGGTTTCCCGCCGCTAAGGCATGCCGCAACGCCAATCTCCGCCCCGCCCCGGCAGCCTGCGCTCCTTCGCCGGCGGGGTGGCTTCCTTGCTGCTGACCCGGGCGGAACTGCTGTCGCTTGAAGCTCAGGAACTGAAAGACGACATCATCGGCAGCCTGTTCACCGGCATGCTGGCGCTGATTCTGATCGCCGTGGGCCTGATGGCGGGCCTGCTGCTGGTCTGGACGCTGACTCCGCCGACTCTGCGCGCCTGGGCGCTTGCCGCCTGCGCGCTGCTGTTCTGCGGCGCGGGCGCCTGGCTGGCCTTCCGTCTGCGTCGACGGCTGCGCGAGCAAGGACCGGCCTTCGCCACCACATTGGAAGAAGTGCGCAAGGACTGGGCGGCCTTGGGCGGCGGAGACGCGCCGTGAACCCGAGAGACCGCGCCATCAAGAAACAATTGCTGGTGATGAAGGGCGAAGCGCTCAGGGTCAAGCTGCGCCTGGAGCTGGACACCCTGCGCCGCCATCCTCTCGGCGCCGCTGGAGAAGGCCTGAAAGCCTGGGGCCGGCACCGCGGGCTCGGCAAGATTCTGGCCGTGCTCGGCAGCCTGCTGCCGCCGGGCGGAAGGTTGCAATCCTGGCTGGGCACCGGCGCGCGGCTTTGGGCGCTGTGGCAGCTGGGACGCCGCTGGCTGCGCCGCTGATCAAGCCTGGACGTTCACGCCCCCGCCGGCTTCCGCCTCAAGGTGGACCTGGACGTCCATCTCCCCGTTCTCCGACACTTCCCCGGTCGCCAACATCTTCTCGATGCCGGCCATGTCCTTGTCCATCTCCTTCATCATTTTCCTGAGCTCTTGATCGGCCTGCAGTTGACGCGTCTGCTGCTTGAGCCAGTTTTGCAGCTGCTTCAACTTCATCATGATGTCCTGGATCACCCGGTCGCCCGCCACCGGATTGCCCCCGCCGGCGCGCTGCGTTGCGCCGTCGTCGCGCGCGGCCGCTCCCGCGCTTTTGTCGCCATTGGCCGCGGCCGCGTCGCCACGCGCGCCGGCGGCCGACACATCGCCTTCCCCATCCTTTGTCTGCCGCGTTTCGTCCTCGGCGGTTTGCGCCTTGGCTTCAATCTGCGCCTGGGCGGCGGCGCCGGAAACGTCTCCGCCGCCGCCGGTCGACTCCGGCGCAGCCTCGCGCGAAGCCGCCGCGCTTGCCGCCGCCGCCGCGTCGCCGCCTACGCTGATCGGCATCATCGAATCGGCGGCGTTCTGCGTCATGCTGGCCACCAGCTGCTTGAGCTCCTTGACCGCGCGCGCCAGCTCCGCCGCCAGCGCTTTCAGGCTGGCCTTGTCCCGGCCCGCCATCTGCGCCATCTGCAGCAACATATCCACCTTCTTTTTCAGCATCTCCTTCTGCATGCCGTCCACTTCGGGCGAACGCTTGGGCAAGGGCCGCAAGGTCACCTTCAATTGCTGCATGAACTTGCCCAAGCTTTGCTGCAAGGAGGATTGCAACTGCTGACGCGCTTGTTGCGCCGGACCAGCCTGCAAGGAAGCCGTTGGAGCGGCGGTCTGGGCCGTTGCGGACTCGGCGGACGCAGCTGAAGCCGCTGGCGCGGCGCGACCGGCCGGCGGCTTGGATTGGGACAGCGCATAGGAGACGGAATAGGGCTTTATCACGGGCATATAAGAAAAAACCTATGGTTATGACATTCTATCGGCCGTGCAGGGGATTTCTTTACGCTAAAATCGACATCATGCAAGACAAACCCGTCCCACCCGCTGAAACCATGGCGAGCCGCGCTCAGCTGGCCTCGCCCCCCTTGCCGCCCGCGGCCATCGCCTGGCTCGCCGAAATCGGCATTGTAGACGCCGACGCCCTGAGGCAACGCGGCCCGGTCCTGGCTTTTTTGCAATTGAAAAGCCGCGGACGCACCGCCACCCGAAAGCTGTTGTTCGCGCTGGAGGCCGCCTGCCGCGGCATTCATTGGAACCAACTCGGCGCCGAAGCCAAAGACGCCTTGCTGCGGCAATTGGCCGCGCATCCGCCCGTGGCCGCCCCGCCGCCCGAGGCCGAGATCGCCCGTCATCTGGCGCTGGCCCTGGAGCTGGCCGCCCAGGCCGGTTCGGAGGGAGAGATTCCGGTGGGCGCCGTCGTCGTCCGGCAAGGCGAAGTGATAGGACGCGGCTACAATCAACCTATAGGCCGACGCGACCCCAGCGCCCACGCCGAGATCATGGCCCTGCGCGACGCCGCCGGCCTGCTGGGCAATTACCGCCTGGACGGCTGCGATCTGTACGTGACGCTGGAACCCTGTCTGATGTGCAGCGGCGCCATCATGCACGCCCGCATCGCCCGCGTGATTTACGGCGCGCCCGACGCCAAGACCGGGGCCGCCGGCAGCGTGCTGGACGTTTTCGCCGACAGCCGCCTCAATCACCACGCCGCGGTGTTCGGCCAGCAACAGGCGGACGCCTGCGCGCAACCGTTGACGGCGTTTTTCCAAACCCGTCGGAAAGGCTGATGCCATGCTGCGACTGATGCTCGCCCTGTCCTTGAGCGCGTCCGCCTTCGCCGGCGACGCGGAAGACGACGCGCTGGCGATGGACCCATTGGCGGCGGCGGCTTTCGCGGTTCAGCAGCAGGCCGCCGCGCCCTTGCTGGACACCTCTCCCAATCCGCGCCATTACGGCGCACCCTGGATTCTGGTCGGCGTGCGCAGCCAGACCCTGCGCCGTTACGACGGCTGGGGGCTGTTGCAACGCGAATATCAGGTGTCCACCGCGCGCAAGGGCGTGGGAGAAGTCAGCGGCAGCTACCAGACCCCGCGCGGCTGGCACCGGGTCTGCGAGCGCATCGGCGCCGGCGTGGAAGCCAACACCATTATTTTCCGCCGTAAAGTGACGCCCTGGAAGTACACGCCGGAACTGCACATCCAGTACCCGAACAAGGACTGGATCCTCACCCGCATTCTGTGGCTGTGCGGCGAAGAGCCGGGAAAGAACCAAGGCGGCGAAGTAGACAGTTATAATCGAGCCATTTACATCCACGGTGCCGGGGACCACGTGCCCTGGGGCACCCCCACCTCCCTCGGCTGCGTCCGCATGAAGAACCCGGACGTAATCGAACTATTCGACGCCACCGACAACGGCATTGATGTCCTGATTGATGAGAACGCCTGATGCACTCCGCGCTGACCCTGACCACGCCCGCCCTGCTGTTTCCCGCCATTTCCCTGCTGTTGCTGGCCTATACCAACCGTTTTCTCGGCCTGGCCGGCATCATTCGCAATCTGTACGAGGAATACCGCGATAGCCAGGATCCCAAGATCCTCCGCCAGATCGGCAATCTGCGCACCCGCATCACCTTGATCAAATGGATGCAATGCCTGGGCATCGCCAGCCTGTTTCTATGCACGGTGGCGATGTTTCAGGTTTATACCGGCTGGCAGGCTTGGGGGGAGCTGACTTTCGGCATCAGCCTGCTGTGCATGATCTGCTCGCTGGCGGTGTCGCTGATCGAACTGCTGCGTTCGTCCGACGCGCTCAACATCCTGCTGTCCGATCTGCAAGCGGAATACGACAAGCGGCGCTGAAAGCCGGCCCGCCGCCGGCTACGCGCGGCGGGCGGTGCTGGATTGCTTGCGCCGGCAGATGGCGCGGAATCGGTCTTAAAACCTGTTCTAAGACGCCGGGCGCCGCGCCACCAGCAGGCTCAGCGGCATGCTGACCCGGCACACCTGATCGCCATCGCCCCAGGCGCGGGCGATGCGGCTGGAGGCATCGTCCAGCACATGCTCGCCCAGGGTCTGTTTGCACAGCTTGCTGGCGGACAGCGTGTTGAGAAAGCCCAGATATTGCTCCAGCGTCCAATCGCAATCAATCGCCAGATCCGGCGTTTCCAGCACAGGCAGCGGGCAACCCGCCGTGCTGTAGCCGTCCCACAGTATCTGGCAGCGGCTGGACCAGAACGGTTCGATGATGGACGTCAAAATCGCCGCGGCGCGATCCACTTCGGGGGACACCCTGCATAGATGATAACCCCAGGCGGCGAACACGCCGCCCGGCTTGAGCACCCGTCCCACCTCCGGCCAGAACGACGGGAAATGAAACCAATGCAAAGCCTGCGACACCGTGATCAGATCGAAGGCGGCGTCGTCGAACGGCGTGACCTCGGCCGGACACTCGCGGTAATACACCTGATTATGCGCCTCGGCCTGACCCAGCTGCGCGGAGCTGATGTCCGTGGCGTCCACGCGCGCGAAACTGTCCCCCAACCTCACCGCGGTCTGACCGTTGCCGGTGGCGCAATCCCAGGCTCGCCCATATTCGGCGCACTGCGGCAATAGCCACTGATACAAGGCCTCCGGATACGCCGGACGAAACCGGGCGTATAAATCCGAATACAGGCTGAAAGTAGCAACGGAATTGGATAGCATGTTCGCTCTCTACAATTGCTGTAGCTTTCCATTAGATGACAGCCTAGACCGTCATGTCCATTCGTCATAACAGACGTTCACAATATATTTCAGCCCAGACGCATTCTCAAGCCGCCCGCAATGCGGGCGGACTTCTGTCCATCGTGCCTGGCCACAAAAATGCTTATATCATAATCTATCGGCAATCGCCAGCCGTCGCGACGGCGTCCGGCTCCGGATTGGCAAAGCGAGGCCAGGAGAATCAAATAGGCGGGACGGGGGAAAACCGGCAAGAGGCGCGCCGGAAACGCAAAAAAGCCCGCATGGCGGGCTGATTGCTGTTCTAAAAGCGGGATTGTGGTGCCGGTAAGAGGAGTCGAACCCCCGACCTTCGCATTACGAATGCGCTGCTCTACCAACTGAGCTATACCGGCACATCACTCCGCCCTGAAGCAGAGCGCGTAATAATAAACAGTTTCCTGCGATTTGAAAAGGGGCGTCGGCCATTTCCAAATAACCGGCTTGATTCTTTAAGCCCCCAATGCAAAAACCCTGAATTCAAATACTTGAATTCAGGGTTTTGAATCTGGTCGGAGTGAGAGGATTCGAACCTCCGGCCTCTACGTCCCGAACGTAGCGCTCTACCAGGCTAAGCTACACTCCGTTTTACTGCCTTCAGCGCCAAGCGCCGAGGAGCAGAAATTTACTACATCCGATGCTTTCTGACAAGCTTTTTCTAATTGACTGGTCGGAGTGAGAGGATTCGAACCTCCGGCCTCTACGTCCCGAACGTAGCGCTCTACCAGGCTAAGCTACACTCCGACGACCATCTTCAAGCTTGTCCGAAAACCACCCCGCTGCTGTCTTGGCTGCGGTACAATCTGTGGCATCAGAGGACGCGCATTATGGAACAAATATGTGGTTTAGGCAACTATCTTTTTACCGTTTGAATCAAGACGACGCCCCTAACAACGAACAGCTTTCCGCCGCGCTGGAAAAGCGTCCATTCCAGCATTGCATGGGACTGGACTGGTTCAGCGAGGGCTGGGTGCCCGCCGCCGGCCACCTGGAGGCGCCGGTCTACGCCGTGCGCGGCTGCCAGATGGTGTCTTTGCGCCGCGAGGACAAAGTGCTGCCCTCCTCGGTGATCCGCGACTTCGTCGATTTGAAAGTCGCCGAGATAGAAGACAAGGAGTTGCGCAAGGTGGGCCGCAAGGAAAAGCTGGCCCTGAAAGAGCAGATCACCGACGACCTGCTCCCGCGCGCCTTCGTGCGCAGCAGCCGGATGAGCGCCTATCTGGACACCCGCCGCGGCTGGCTGATGGTGGACTCGGCAGCCGCCAGCAAGGCGGAGGCGCTGGTCTCCAAGCTGCGCGAAGCGCTGCCGCCCTTCCCCGCCGCGCTGCCGCGCACCAAGATCGCCCCGCACACCGCGATGACGGACTGGCTGGCGGCAGGCGAGGCGCCGGCCGGCTTTGAGCTGGACTCCGATTGCGAGCTCAAGGACAGCGGCGAAAACGGCGCGGTGGTGCGTTGCGCACGCATCGACCTGACCGCGGACGAGATCCGCCAGCACATCGCCACCGGCAAGCAAGTGACCCGGGTTGGCCTGATCTGGCAGGAAAAGATCCGCTTCCAACTGACCGATATGCTGCAGCTGAAGCGGCTGCAGTTCCTGGACCTGCTGCAGGACGAAGCCAGCCAGGCCGGCGATGACCGCGAAAGCCTGTTCGAAGCCACCTTCACCTTGATGAGCGAAGAACTGGGCGAACTGGTGGACGCGCTGGTCGCCGCGCTGGGCGGCCTGGAAGAAGCGACCAGCCCGGCGGCTGTCGCCCCGTCGCAGGACAAGCAGCCCGCCGTCGTCGACGAAAACTCGGCGGAAGTGCCCTGGGACTAAGAGAGGGTTCGATGCTCGCATGCAGCGTGCGCCGCCCAACTCTTTGACCGCAAGGCCTTGTCTCGCTCTGACGAGCGAGACTTGGACCGACTCGCCGAGCCTTCCCGCCCCCGCAAGCGCTTCACGCTTGCGGGGGCGGCTCTTCATCGCTCCGTTCGCAAGCCTCATAGCAATCAGCTAAGCAGCAAGCAAAAACAATCAATTTAACAAATACAAAGCCTTGAGCGATACTCCGCATACCTTAGCAAGAGAGATCGCAATGAAAGCATTCGACAGGCAAGCGCTCTGGCTGGAAGTATGGGCCGGCTTCGCCTGGCTGCAATAGCGCGGCCAACAAAGCCCTGATACCGCCTTACGGCCCCCTGACGGAGCGAAGGATTCCGCCTTTCCCCTCCGCTCCGGCCCCCGGCTTCGACGCCCCCGTTTCAAGCCTTCCGCCACAGCGGCCGCTCCTACGCGAGCGTTTATTTTGACATTCAAACAAGAATGATTATCATTCAAATATAGGAGCGTCAAATGACCATGTATCGACAACAGCTGAGAAGGTTGAAACGGCAGCCATTGAGCGACAGGCAGAGCAAGCGCAACTGGCGGCGCATCATGGGCGTCCTCATCTTCATTGCCGGCTGTGCCATCCTGCTTGGCGGATTGAGTTAAAACCGGAGTAGGCCGTCCCTTTGCAAGACGAGCCGCCGCATCGCCAAATTGTTTCCAACGAGTAAACAATAAAGCCAATAAACTGCGGTTTATCAGAGAATCGCCGTGGCTTAAGCTGAAGCCATCACTTGAATGAAAGCTTCAGCCATGACTACTCGCCTACCTGCGCTGTTCATCTCGCACGGCGCCCCCACCCTGGTGCTGGAAGACAGCCCAAGCCGCCATTTCATCGCCCAGCTGGGAACGGAGTTGCCGCGCCCGCGCGCCATCGTCATCGTTTCCGCGCACTGGGAAACCCGCGGCCTGGTGGTCAACCACAAGCCAAATCCGGAAACCCTCCACGACTTCTACGGCTTTCCCGAGGCCCTGTACCAGTTGAATTACCCGGCCCGCACCGATGCGCAGCTCTGCGCGCGCCTGCACGAATTGTTCGCCGCCGCCGGACTGCCGGCGCAGAGCACCGAACAACGCGGACTGGATCACGGCGCCTGGACGCCGCTGATGCTGATGTACCCGCAGGCGGACATCCCCATCGTCAATCTGTCGCTGCCGCATCAGGCGCCGGCCGCTGAACTGATGCGCATCGGCGAGGCGCTGCGCCCGCTGCGCGACGAAGGCGTCCTGATCATCGCCTCCGGCAGCTACACCCACAATCTGCGCGCGCTGGCCCCGGAAGGCTCTGCGCCGGCGCCGTGGGCGCTGGCCTTCCGCGATTGGCTGGACCTGCAGTTGCTGAACGATGCCCGGGACACGCTGGCCGACTGGCTGCAGCAAGCGCCCTATCCGCGCCACAACCATCCCAGCGACGAACACATCGCCCCGCTGTGGGTGGCGCTGGGCGCCGGCACCCCGGGCGCGCCCACGCTCAAGCTGCACGACGACTGGCGCATGGGCAATCTGTCCATGGCCAGCTGGCGCTTTGACTAGCCGCCCGCCGCCGGCGGCGCCTTGTCGTCGTCTTCCTCGTCTTCGTCGTCCCAGCCCAAGGGCTTGACCCCGGGCGGCAGATCCGGCGGCGGCTCGCGCCGGGACAGCCGGATCAGGATGCCCAGCGCCGTCGCCGCCGGCGCGGCGGCGATGAGAATCCAGAACAGGGTGGAATGCATCAAATCCATGTCCGCTCCCATGCAAAACGCCCCGGCCTGAGCCGGGGCGCGATGGCTTGTCCGCCTGCGCTCAGCGTTGGCGCAGCAAACGCGCCGCGTCCAGCGCAAAATAGGTCAGGATGCCGTCCGCTCCGGCGCGCTTGAACGCGATCAGGCTTTCCAGCATGCACTTTTCCTCGTTCAGCCAGCCGTTCTGGAAGGCGGCCTTCAACATCGCGTACTCGCCGGACACCTGATAGGCGAAGGTCGGCACCCGGAACGTGTCTTTCACTCGACGGATCACGTCCAGATAGGGCATGCCCGGCTTGATCATCACCGCGTCGGCGCCCTCTTCCAGATCCTGCGCCACTTCCTGGATCGCTTCGTCCAGATTGGCCGGGTCCATCTGGTAGTTGTTCTTGTCGGCCTTGCCCAGATTGCCGGACGAACCCAAAGCGTCGCGGAAGGGGCCGTAAAAGCCGGACGCGTACTTGGCCGAATACGCCAGAATCTTGGTGTGGATGAAGCCTTCCTCCTCGAAAGCCTCGCGGATCGCGCCGATGCGTCCGTCCATCATGTCGGACGGGCCGAACATGTCCACGCCGGCCTCCGCATGACAGAGGCCTTGCTTGATCAGGATTTCGGTGGTTTCGTCGTTGAGCACATAGCCGCTCTCGTCCATCACCCCGTCCTGGCCGTGAATGGTGTACGGGTCCAGCGCGCCGTCAGTCATCACGCCCAGCTCGGGGAAGCGTTTCTTCAATTCGCGCACCACGGTCGGCACCAGGCCTTCGGGGTTGTAGGCCTCTTGCGCGCTATTGTCCTTACCCGATTCGATCACCGGGAACAGCGACAGCATCGGGATACCCAGTTCCAGCGCCTGTTCGGCGGTGTATAGCAGCTTGTCCAGCGTTTGGCGCGGCGCGCCCGGCATCGACGGCACTTCCACCACCCGATTCTGCCCTTCCATCACGAATACCGGATAGATCAGATCGTTGGCGGTCAGCACGTTTTCACGCATCAGGCGGCGGGAGAATTCATCCTTGCGCATGCGGCGCATGCGGGTGGCGGGAAAATAGCGATTGGCGAAAATCATGACAATTCCATTAGAAGGATTAGCCCGGCCATTGTACGCCTGTTGCCGCCGACCCGCAGCGGATGCCGGCCGGCAAAACAGAGTGTTCTGGATTTTGCACGCCGGCTTTGCGGACAGCGCCGGAAACCGCCGCCGTCCGCTTTCTCCTGAGCTCAGCGCTTGCGCGGCGCCAGCTCGCCTTCCTCCGCGGCCTTGCCGGCCTGCGCCGCCAATTCCGCGGCCAGATTGTCCTCCGCGCGCCGTCCTTCCCAGTAGGCGGCGTTAACAATGCCCAGCGCTTCCGGGTGGAACACCGGGTCCAAACCGCGCGCCTTCTGCGCCTCATAGTCCCGCAGACAGGCCAGCGCCGGTTTTTGCATCAAGACGATGGCGATGATGTTGAGCCAGGCCATCAGGCCGACGCCGATATCGCCCAGACCCCAGGCCAGATCCGCGGTCTTGACCGTGCCGTACACCGTTGCCGCCATCAAGGCGATCTTCAGCACAAAGCTCAGCCAGGGCAGCTGAATCTTGCGGTTGATGTAGGCGATATTGGTTTCGGCAATGTAGTAGTAGGCGACGATGGTGGTGAAGGCGAAAAAGAACAGCGCCAGCGCCACGAAGATGGAACCGAAGCCCGGCATGATGCTTTCCATCGCGATCTGCACATAACCCGGCCCCGCCGCCACGCCGGCGATGCCGGTGTACATGGCCTGGCCTTCCGGACCCTGCACATTGTATTGGCCGGTGATCAGCAGCATGAAGGCGGTGGCGGAGCAAACGAACAAGGTGTCGATATAGACCGAAAAGGCCTGCACCAGGCCCTGTTTGGCCGGATGCGACACCGCCGCGGCGCTGGAGGCGTGCGGGCCGGTGCCCTGGCCGGCTTCATTGGAATACACGCCGCGCTTCACCCCCCACTGGATGGCCAGGCCGAGAATGGCGCCGAAACCGGCCTCCATGCCAAACGCGCTTTTCAGCACCAGCGCCATCACGCCGGGCAGCTGCTCGATGTTCAAGGCGATGATTACGCAGGCCACGATGATGTAGCCCAAGGCCATGAAGGGCACCACCGCGCCGGCGAACAGCGCGATGCGCTTGACCCCGCCGAAGATGATGAAGCCCAGAATGATGGCCAGCACCGCCGCGGTGACGGTGGGCGCGATGCCGAAGGCGGTGTTCAGCGAGGCGGCGATGGAATTGGCCTGCACGCCCGGCAACAACACGCCGGTGGCGACGATGGTGGTGATGGCGAACAGCCAGGCGTACCACTTCAAACCCAGGCCCTTCTCGATGTAGAAAGCCGGTCCGCCGCGATACTGGCCGTCGATCTTTTCCTTGTAGACCTGGCCCAGCGTCGATTCGACGAAGGCCGAACTGGCGCCGAGGAAGGCCACCATCCACATCCAGAAGATGGCGCCCGGGCCGCCGAAAGTGATCGCGGTGGCGACGCCGGCGATATTGCCGGTGCCGACGCGGCCGGCCAGCGTCATCGCCAGCGCCTGGAACGAGGACACGCCGCTGGCGCTGCTCTCGGTATTGAACATCAGGCGCAGCATTTCCCGGAAGTGGCGCAATTGCAGGAAACGCGTGCGCACGGACAAGTAAAGACCCACGCCCAGACACAGGTAAATCAGCGCCGGGCTCCAGATGACGCCGTTGACGGCGTTGACCAAATCTTCCATGACATTCTCCTTTGAGCGAAGCCAAGCTCACCGCGCTGATGCAGGGTGGCCCGGATAATTTTTATGTTTTCGCTCCGGAGCGGGGTTCCGGAGCCCCACCAAGATAAGGCCGGATACCGGAACCCTCCAGATAATTCATTTTAAAAAATCGCTCATTACAACAAGTTACTCAAAAATAGTTGACCAAAAAAAATATTTATGTTCCAACAAAAAAACGGCAAGCGTGTGCTTGCCGTTTTGTCGTCCGCGACCGCGAGGGCCGCTGAGAGACGTCTTAACCGAAGAAATCCTTCAACTTGTCCATGAAGGACTTGGAGCGCGGATTGTGAGTGGCCACGTCGCCCTGGCTGATGGCGTCGAATTCGCGCAGCAGCTCTTTCTGACGTTCGGTCAGCTTGACCGGGGTTTCCACCACCACATGGCAATGCAGATCGCCGTAATCGGTGCCGCGCACCGCTTTCACGCCCTTGCCGCGCAAGCGGTAGACGCGCCCGCTCTGGGTTTCCCCCGCGATCTTGACCTTGGCCATGCCGTCCAGCGTCGGGATTTCCACTTCGCCGCCCAGCGCCGCGGTGGAGAAGGAGATCGGCATCTCGCAATGCAGGTCCATGCCGTCGCGCTGGAACACCGCGTGCGGCTTGATGTGGGTGACCACGTAAAGGTCGCCGGACGGTCCGCCGTTCTGGCCCGGCTCGCCTTCGCCGGACAGACGGATGCGGTCGCCCTCGTCCACGCCGGGCGGAATCTTCACGTTCAGCGTTTTGTTGGTCTTTTTCTGGCCCGCGCCGTGGCAGCTGGTGCAGGGATCGGTAATCTGCTTGCCGGTGCCGTGGCAGGTGGGGCAAGTCTGCTGAATGGAGAAGAAGCCCTGGCTCATCCTCACCTGGCCGTGGCCGCCGCAGGTGGAGCAGGTCTTGGGCTGGGTGCCGGGCTTGGCGCCGCTGCCGTGGCAGACTTCGCATTCTTCGTGCGAAGGGATGCGGATCTGCTTCTCGCAGCCGCGGGCCGCCTCTTCCAGCGAGATTTCCATGTTGTAGCGCAGGTCCGCGCCGCGATAGACGTTGGAACGCCCGCCTCCGCCGCCGCCGGAACGGCCGCCGCCGAAGATATCGCTGAAAATGTCGGCGAAGTCGCCGAAACCGCCAAAGCCCGCGCCGCCGCCGGCGCCGGCCTGCGGGTCCACGCCGGCATGGCCGAACTGGTCGTAAGCGCCCCGCTTCTGGCTGTCGGACAGAATCTCGTAGGCTTCCTTGACCTCTTTGAACTTCTCTTCCGCTTCCTTGCTGTCCGGATTACGGTCCGGGTGATACTTCATCGCCAGCTTGCGGTAAGCCTTTTTGATGTCGTCGTCGGAGGCGTCGCGGTTGACGCCCAACACATCGTAGTAATCTTTCTTGGACATGTTCCTGTCTCTCTCAAATTCAGTCGGCTCGGGAAGCAAGCCCCCTAGCGCGGCCGGCCACCATACGCCAATGACCGGTCCGGGCCGCGGAACACTCCGGCGGGCCCGGCCCGGTCATCAGGCGTCAAGACATCGGCTGGCGATTAAGCCTTGTCTTTCTTCACTTCTTCGAACTCGGCGTCGACGACGTTGCCGTCTTCCTGCTTGCCGGCCTGAGCGTCCGCGCCGCCCTGCTGGGCGCCGGCTTCAGCCTGCTGAGCCTGGGCGTACATGATTTCGCCCAGTTTCTGGCTGGCCTTGGCCAGTTCTTCGGTCTTGGCTTCGATCTCGGCCTTGTCTTCGCTCTTGGCCACTTCCTCGGCCGCCTTCACCGCGTCTTCGATCTTGGCCTTCTCGGCGGCGTCGATCTTGTCGCCGTGCTCGGCCAGCGATTTCTTCACGCTGTGGATCAGGCCTTCCGCCTGGTTGCGGGCGGTCACCAGCTCGTGCAGCTTCTTGTCTTCCTCGGCGTTGGCCTCGGCGTCCTTCACCATTTGCTGGATCTCGGCTTCGGACAAGCCCGAGGAAGCCTGGATGGTGATGTTGGCCTGCTTGCCGGAAGCCTTGTCCTTGGCCGACACGTGCAGAATGCCGTTGGCGTCGATGTTGAATTCCACTTCGATCTGCGGAATGCCGCGCGGCGCCGGCGGAATGTCGCCCAGATTGAACTGGCCCAGGCTCTTGTTGGCGGAAGCCTTCTCGCGCTCGCCCTGCAGCACGTGGATGGTCACCGCGGTCTGGTTGTCGTCGGCGGTGGAGAACACCTGCGACGCCTTGGTCGGGATGGTGGTGTTCTTCTGGATCAGCTTGGTCATCACGCCGCCCAGGGTTTCAATGCCCAGCGACAGCGGGGTCACGTCCAAGAGCAGCACGTCCTTGCGGTCGCCGGACAGCACCGAACCCTGGATCGCGGCGCCCACGGCCACGGCTTCGTCCGGGTTCACGTCCTTGCGCGGCTCCTTGCCGAAGAACTCCTTAACTTTTTCCTGCACCTTGGGCATGCGGGTCTGGCCGCCGACCAAGATCACGTCGGAGATCTCGTTGACCGACAGGCCGGCATCCTTCAGCGCCACGCGGCACGGCTCGATGGAGCGCTCGACCAGGTCTTCCACCAGGCTTTCGAACTTGGCGCGGGTGATCTTCATCGCCAAGTGTTTCGGGCCGGTGGCGTCCATGGTGATGTAGGGCAGGTTCACTTCAGTCTGAGTCGCGCTGGACAGCTCGATCTTGGCCTTTTCCGCCGCTTCCTTCAGACGCTGCAGCGCCATCACGTCGTTCTTCAGGTCCACGCCCTGTTCGCGCTTGAACTCGGTCAC
Source organism: Chromobacterium sp. Panama (assembly GCF_003052555.1). Classification (NCBI taxonomy): domain Bacteria; kingdom Pseudomonadati; phylum Pseudomonadota; class Betaproteobacteria; order Neisseriales; family Chromobacteriaceae; genus Chromobacterium; species Chromobacterium sp. Panama. Next base: position 795,512 of record NZ_QARX01000001.1, on the reverse strand, counting down.
GATGTAGTCGATCACGCGCTGGTCGAAGTCTTCGCCGCCCAGGAAGGTATCGCCGTTGGTCGACAGCACTTCGAACTGGTGCTCGCCGTCCACGTCGGCGATTTCAATGATGGACACGTCGAAAGTGCCGCCGCCCAGGTCGTACACCGCGATCTTGCGGTCGCCTTCCTGCTTGGACAGGCCGAAAGCCAGCGCCGCGGCGGTCGGTTCGTTGATGATGCGCTTCACTTCCAGACCGGCGATGCGGCCGGCGTCCTTGGTGGCCTGACGCTGGCTGTCGTTGAAGTAGGCCGGCACGGTGATCACCGCCTCGGTCACTTCCTCGCCCAGATAGTCTTCCGCGGCCTTCTTCATCTTGCGCAGCACTTCGGCGGAGAGTTGCGGCGGAGCCAGTTCCTGGTCGCGCACTTTGACCCAGGCGTCGCCGTTCTTGGCTTTCAGGATTTCGAAAGGCATCAGGTCGATGTCTTTCTGCACTTCCTTGTCTTCGAAGCGGCGGCCGATCAGGCGCTTGGCGGCGTAAATGGTGTTGCGCGGGTTGGTCACCGCCTGGCGTTTGGCCGGCGCGCCGACCAGGATTTCGCCATCGTCCATATAGGCGATGATGGACGGAGTGGTGCGAGCGCCTTCGGCGTTCTCGATCACTTTGGGCGCGCCGCCCTCCACGACCGATACGCAGGAGTTGGTGGTGCCCAAGTCGATGCCAATGATTTTACCCATGTCGAAGTTCCTTTATCTCAATTCGTTTCAGCGGCCATTTGTTCGATAGCGACCGCCTGTTGTCTCAATAGGTATTGGCTATGCCCATTATTTCAAGAGGAGCACGCCGCCCTTTTTTATGCTTTTGCCTTGGCGACCACGACCATGGCCGGACGCAGTACGCGATCGGATATCTGGTAGCCTTTTTGCATCACGCGCACGATGGTGTTGGGTTCGGCGTCGGCCTCTTCCGCGCTCATCGCCTGATGCTGATGCGGGTCCAGCTTGTCGCCGGCCTGGGGCGCGATGTCCTTGATCTGCGCCTTGTCGAAGGCGGACACCAATTGCTTCAGCGTCATGTCCACGCCCATCTTCAGGGTGTCGATCTGACCGCTCTGGTCCAGCAGCGCCATTTCCAGATAGTCCTTCACCGACACCAGCTCGCCGGCGAACTTGGAGATTGCGTATTTGTGCGCGGCGGCCACGTCTTCCTGCCCGCGGCGGCGCTGGTTTTCCAGATCGGCGCGGGCGCGCAGCAGCGCGTCCTTCAGTTCGGCCACTTCCGCGTCCAGCGCGGCGATGCGTTGCTCCGCGCTCAGCTCTTGCTCTACGGCCTGCTCCGCCACCGTCGCGTCGATATTGTCATTGTCCACGGCGTCTGCCGCGATGTTTTGCTTGTCCTGCATGGCGATTCCTCGGATTTGGATTCAGCGGTACGAATAGTCCCGACTCAAGGTAGGGGCTTCGTCGCGGAATTCAAGCCCTGAGAACGACTGAACGGCTTCAGACCGTCATCCTAGGCGTCCCAAACCCCGATGTGCGTTTGCGGACTTTTATTTTCTAAAAGCAAACGCTTGAGCGAGTCACAATATTCGTTTTAGGAAAGTTGCTGTTAGCTTTTGAAAATCATACATTTTCTTTGTGCTGCACTGCACACAAGCGTTTTTATTTGTGCTAATAATTGAGCCACACCCGCAAGTGCTCCGCCCGAACAGCCGCTATCCGCAAGGCTGACACGGCGGACATGCCGAGCCGGCCCCATGAGGGCCGACCGCAAGAAAATCCGGAAAACCGGATAGCCAGATCGCTTAATGAGGACGCCGGCGTCTGCCGGCGCGCACAGAAACGTATCGAGAAGGGTTTTAGCATGACGACTCGCGAACAACGCATTGCAGCCATCCAGAAAGACTGGAACGAGAATCCCCGCTGGAAAGGCATCAAGCGCGGCTACAGCGCCGCCGATGTGGAGCGCCTGCGCGGCTCGTTGCAGATTGAGTACTCCTTGGCGCGCAACGGCGCGGACAAGCTGTGGGGCCTGCTCCACAGCGAGCCGTACATCAACTGTCTGGGCGCGCTGACCGGCGGTCAGGCCATGCAGCAGGTCAAGGCCGGCGTCAAGGCCATCTATCTGTCCGGCTGGCAAGTGGCCGCAGACAACAATGAATACTCGGCGATGTATCCGGACCAGTCGCTGTATCCGGTTGACTCGGTGCCCAAGGTGGTGGAACGCATCAACAACGCCTTCACCCGCGCCGACGAAATCCAGCATTCCAAGGGCGTGGCCCAGGGCGACGCCGGCTTCATCGACTACTTCGCCCCCATCGTGGCGGACGCCGAAGCCGGTTTCGGCGGCGTGCTGAACGCCTATGAGCTGATGAAGGCGATGATACGCGCCGGCGCCGGCGGCGTGCACTTCGAGGACCAGCTGGCCTCGGTGAAGAAGTGCGGCCACATGGGCGGCAAGGTGCTGGTGCCGACCCAGGAAGCGGTGCAGAAGCTGATCGCCGCGCGCCTGGCCGCCGACGTCTACGGCGTGCCCACCCTGGTGATCGCCCGCACCGACGCCGAAGCCGCCGATCTCTTGACCAGCGATTGCGACGAGCGCGACCGCCCCTTCCTGACCGGCGAGCGCACCGCCGAAGGCTTCTACAAGACCAAGAAGGGTCTGGAGCAGGCGATCAGCCGCGCCATCGCCTACGCCGACTACGCCGATCTGGTCTGGTGCGAGACCGGCACTCCGGATCTGGAGTTCGCGCGCAAGTTCGCCGAAGCGGTGCACGCCAAGCATCCGGGCAAGCTGCTGGCCTACAACTGCTCGCCGTCCTTCAACTGGAAGAAGAATCTGGACGACGCCACCATCGCCAAATTCCAGCGCGAGCTGGGCGCGATGGGCTATAAGTACCAGTTCATCACTTTGGCCGGCATCCACAATATGTGGTACAACATGTACGACCTGGCGCAAGATTACGTTGCCCGCGGCATGTCCGCCTATGTCGAGAAAGTGCAGGAGCCGGAGTTCGCCGCTCGCGAGCGCGGCTACACCTTCGTGTCCCATCAGCAGGAAGTGGGCACCGGCTACTTCGACGACGTCACCACCGTGATCCAGGGCGGCCAGTCCAGCGTCACCGCGCTGACCGGTTCCACCGAGGAAGAGCAGTTCCACTAAGCCGCCGCCGTTCACGCCGAGAAAACGCCCACGACCGTGGGCGTTTTTATGTGTTCTGCGCGGTAAAACACCGCTATTCGGACGCAGGGCCCGCAACGCAGCAAGCCGATGGGATTGTTTAATTCAACTAAATAATTAATTCATCCGGCGGCGCTTTTTCAATTCTTCATCATCGCCAATACTGGGCAAAGGCCTGCCGCGCGGCAGGCCTTTCTTCATTCACGGCAATATGAAAGGCCCGTCATGGCAAAAGTCGTCGTTGTTTATCACTCCGGTTATGGTCACACCCAGCAAGTGGCCCAGCATGTCGCCGCCGGCGCCAGTGCGCAGTTGCTGGCCATCGACGCCGAGGGCAATCTGCCCGCCGGCGCCTGGGATCTGCTGAACAGCGCCGACGCCATCATCTTCGGCTCGCCCACCTATATGGGCAGCCCGAGCTGGCAGTTCAAGAAATTCGCCGACGCCAGTTCCAAGGTCTGGTTCACCCGCGGCTGGCAGGACAAGGTGTTCGGCGGCTTTACCAATAGCGCCAGTCTGAACGGCGACAAGCAGGTTTCGCTGATCTATCTGCAAACCCTGGCTTCCCAGCACGGCGGTCTGTGGGTCAGCCTGGGCCTGCTGCCCAGCAACGCCAAGAACGCCAGCCGCGAGGACATCAACAACCTGGGCGGCTCGGTGGGCCTGCTGGTGCAATCCCCGTCCGACGCCAGCGTCGACGAAATCCCGCAAGGCGATCTGGACACCGCCAAGGCCTATGGCCAGCGCGTGGCCGGCATCGCCGCCAAGCTGCGCGGCTAAAAGCTCGTTCAGACAAGTCAAAGGGGGCCAAGCGGCCCCCTTTTTTCTTGCCCGCGCCCCGCCTCAGCCGCGCGCGGCCAGTTGCTCCAGCAGCTTCTGGTGAATGCCGCCGAAGCCGCCGTTGCTCATCACCAGCACATGGTCGCCGGGGCGGGCCGCGGCGGCCACCGCTTGCAGCAGCGCGTCGAAATCGTTGAAGGTCTGCGCGCGCTCGCCCAGCTCGGCCAGCGCCTCGCCGGGATTCCAGCCCAGATTGGCGGCGGAGCAGAACACCAGATCGGCGTCGGCCAGAGAGGCCGGCAGCGCCGCCTTCATCGTACCCAGCTTCATGGTGTTGGAGCGCGGCTCCAGCACCGCCAAGATGCGCTCGCCGCCCACCTTGTGACGCAAGCCGGCCAGGGTGGTGGCGATGGCGGTGGGATGATGGGCGAAGTCGTCGTACACCGTGACGCCGGCCGCCACGCCGCGCACTTCCATACGCCGCTTGACGTTCTGGAAGCGCGACAGCGCGTCGATGGCGCTGTTCACCGCCACGCCGACATGGCGGGCGGCGGCGATCGCCGCCAGCGCGTTCAGACGGTTGTGTTCGCCCATCAGATCCCAGCGCACCCGGCCCTGAAGCCGGCCGTCGAGCAGCACGTCGAAATGGCCGTTGGCCTCCGCCGCGCCCAGCTGCCAGCCGGCGTCCGCGCCGAAGCGCTCCACCGGCGTCCAGCAACCGCGTTCCAGCACCCGATCCAGGCTGGCCTCGCGGCCGTTGCTGACGATCAGGCCCTGGCCCGGCACCGTGCGCACCAGGTGATGAAACTGGGTTTCTATCGCCGCCAGGTCGGCGAAGATGTCGGCGTGGTCGAACTCCAGATTGTTCAGCACCGCGGTGCGCGGCCGGTAATGAACGAATTTGGAGCGCTTGTCGAAGAAGGCGGTGTCGTATTCGTCGGCCTCGATCACAAAGAAGGGGCTGACGCTGGCCGCGTCCTGGCGCGGCGCGCCGGGCAGGCGCGCCGACACGCCGAAGTTCTGCGGAATGCCGCCGATCAGGAAGCCCGGCGCCAGGCCGGCGTCCTCCAGTATCCAGGCCAGCATCGAGCTGGTGGTGGTCTTGCCGTGAGTGCCGGCCACCGCCAGCACCCATAAGTCCTTGAGCACGTTTTCCGCCAGCCACTGCGGGCCGGAAATATACGGCAGCCCGCGATTGAGGATTTCCTCCATCAGCGGCTTGCCGCGCGTCACCACATTGCCCACCACGAAGATGTCCGCGCCGATATCGGCCTGCTCCGCGCCGAAGCCCTGAATCAGCTCGATGCCCATGGCTTCCAGCTGGGTGCTCATCGGCGGGTAAACATTGGCGTCGCAGCCGGTGACCTTGTGACCGGCCTGTTTGGCGATAGCGGCGATGCCCCCCATGAAGGTGCCGCAAATGCCCAGGATATGGATGTGCATAGTTCGGTTCAGCGTATTGAAACGGCAAAACGGCAAGCATACCGGAAAGCGGCCGCCGCCGACATCCGGGCTCGCAAGCCGGGGCGCGGCCGGCCGCGCCTGTCCTTCGGATCAGGCCCGTCCGACAAAACATGACATTCAGCTTAAACGGCGTCGATCTGGAACTAGGCTGAATTGGCCGCCCTGCAACTGTTCATGGGCAGACACGCCAATTCGGAGACCAAGATGAATATGCTCAAAGCTCGCTTCGCTCCCCTTCCGCTGGGTCTCGCCGCGCTGCTGCTCGCGGCGCCCGGCCACGGCGAAGACCTCCCGCAGATAGACAACCCGCCGCGGCTGCTGGCTATCCCGACCGCTCAGCCCGCCGGCGCGCTCAATACCGCCGCCCTGCTCCGCGCGCCGCTGGAGCTTGACCAGCCGCAGGCCGCCCCGCGCGAAGTCGCCTACGATCTGGACATCCGCTATCGCTACGGCTGGATTCGCAATCCTTCGCTGGAACGCCCCGGGCAGATCCATTACGACAAGGTCGCGCTGCGCAGCTACCTGCCCGGCGCGCTCAGCCCGGTCGCGACGCCGGCATCCTCTCAACCCAGCGCCACGCCCTTCATCGCCCCGCTGATCGAGGTCTACCCCGGACAAACCGTGCGCATCGGCCTGAACAACAAGCTGAACCGCGACGCCGACGGCAAACCCATCCGCGACCCCAGCTGTACCGACCAGGGCGGCAGCGGCAACCAGCCCCATTGTTTCAACGGCACCAATCTGCATACCCACGGGCTCTGGATCAATCCGGCGGGCAATAGCGACAATGTGCTGATCTCCATCAATCCCGGCGTCAGCTTCCAGTACGAGTACAACATTCCGCCCGACCACCCGGCCGGCACCTTCTGGTATCACACCCATCGCCACGGCTCCACCGCGCTGCAAGTGTCCAGCGGCATGGCCGGCGCGCTGATCGTGCGCGGCACGCGGCAACCCACCCAGCAACAGAACGGCGACATCGACACCCTGCTGCGGCCCTATGCCGGGGTCAACTTCCGCGAACGGGTGCTGGTGTTTCAGCAGATCCAGTACGCCTGCCGCTTCAAGGCCGGACAATACAAGGGCATGATCAAGACCTACGGCAACACCGCCACCCCGCCCAATGAGGAGGACCAACGCTATCGCTGCGACGGCGACGACGTGGGCGGCATAGAAGGCTACGACCAGTTCGGCCCCAAGACCTGGCAAGAGTCCGGCCGCTACACCAGCATCAACGGCGTGGTCTTGGGCAAGATGGCCCAGGCGCGGGCCGGCGACGTGGAACGCTGGAGAATGGTGCACGCCGGCGTGCGCGACACCATCAACCTGAAACTGCGCCGCCTCAGCGACAATGCGCCGCCGCTGGCCGGCCTGTTCGCCAGGCAGATGGACGATTACGTCGCCCGCTATTGCAGCAGCGGCACGGAGCTGGACCTGCCCTTGATCGCCGCAGACGGCCTGACCATGGGCAAGGTGCAAACCCGCAAGAGCGTGGTGTTCCAGCCCGGCTATCGCTGGGACGCTCTGGTGTCCTTCCCCAGCGCCGGCAAATACTGCCTGATCAACGACGTCAAGGTCAGCAGCACCATAGACCGCTCGGCGCCGTCGGCCCGCTTGCTGGGCGTGGTGGACGTTGCGCCCGGCCAGGCTTCGCGTCCGTTGCAGGAGGTGTTGATCGGCGCCGCCCGCGCCCACTTTCCATCCGCCGTCGCCACCAAGGTCAGCGCGGAACTGCGCAACGGGATGAAGCTGAGCAGCTTTGTGCCGCATCCGGACATAAGCCCCCAGGAAGTGACGGGAACCCAGACGCTGACGTTCAACATCGACGTGTCCCAACCCGGCGCCGCCTTCTTCCAGGTGGACGGCAAACCCTATGCCGGCGAACGCATAGACCGCACCCTGAAGCTGGGCGGCGTGGACGAGTGGACGCTGCGCTCCGACTTCGTCAGCCACCCCTACCATATCCACGTCAACCCGTTCCAGATCGTCAAGATAGTAGACCCCAAGGGCAAGGACATTAGCGCGGAAGGCGCGCCGGATTCGATGGACCCGGGCGATACGCAATACAGCGGCCTGAGAAACGTCTGGAAAGACACTCTGTGGGTGAAAAACATCGAAGCCAGCAATGACCCGAAAATTGCCGCAGCCGGCCGCTACACCATCACCATCCGCACCCGCTATCAACGCTATATCGGCGACTTCGTGCTGCATTGCCATATCCTGGATCACGAGGACCAGGGCATGATGCAGAATATTCGCATCGCGCTGCCGGACGGCAGGGGCGGCACCGCCCTCGGCCATCATTGACCGGCCCGCCATGAAAAAAGCCCGCGGCAGCGGGCTTTTTTACCGAAGGACGGCCGACTCAGAAGAAAATCAGCGTCATCAGCACGAACAGCGGCAGCAAGATGACGCAGGACCAACCCAGATAGCCGAAGAAGCTCGGCATCTTCACATGGCGGTGCTCGGCGATGGCCTTGACCATGAAGTTGGGCGCATTGCCGATATAGGTGTTGGCGCCCATGAACACCGCGCCCATGGAGATCGCCAGCAGAGTGTCCGCCATCGGCCCCATCAGCACTTGGGCGTCGCCGTGGGCCAGGTTGAAGAACACCAGATAGGTGGGCGCATTGTCCAGGAAGCTGGACAGGATGCCGGTCATCCAGAAATACATCGCGTTGACCGGCTGGCCGTTGGCGTCGGACACCATGTGCACCAGGCCGGCCAGGTGGCCGTCGGCGCCGGCGCGCAGGATGGCGATCACCGGACCGATGGTGATGAAGATGCCGGCGAACAGCTTGCCCACTTCCAGGATGGGATCCCAGTTGAATTCATTGCCGGCGCGCACCTGCTTGGGCGTGATCCACAGCGAGGCGAAGGCCAGGCCGATCAGCGCCAGATCGCGGACGATGTTCTGCAACTCCACAGGGGTGCCCATGATGTCGAACACCACGCCCGGCTTCCAAACGCCGGACATCAGCACCGCGCCGACGATGCCGGCCAGCAGGAAGAGGTTGCGCTTGCCGTGCAGCTTGATCGGCTTGTCCTTGGAACGGTCGATTTCCGGCAGCGCGCCCGCCTGCGCTTCCTTCTTGAAGAAATAGCTGTCCAGCGCGTAGAAAATGGCCAGCAGCGCCAGCGACAACACCAGCACCGGCAGCGCCATATGCTGCACCGTCCAGCCGAAGCTGACGCCTTTGAGGAAGCCCAGGAACAGCGGCGGGTCGCCCAGCGGCGTCAAACCGCCGCCGATATTGGCCACCAGGAAGATGAAGAACACCACCACATGCACATTGTGCTTGCGCTTCTCGTTGGCGCGCAGCAGGGGGCGGATCAGCAGCATCGCCGCGCCGGTGGTGCCCATGATGGAGGCCAGCGCCGTGCCTATCGCCAGAATGGCGGTGTTGAGTTTGGGCGAACCGTGCAAGGAGCCCCACACCAGGATGCCGCCGGACACGGTGTACAGCGAGAACAGCAGCACGATGAAGGGTATGTATTCGCCGAACAGCGCGTGGACGATCAGCGCCGTCGAAGTGCCCAGGCCGTAAGACACGGCGAAGGGCGCCAGGAACAGCACGGTCCACACCGCGGTGATCTTGCCGAAGTGATGGTGCCAGATGCCCGGCGCGAATATGGGGAACAGCGCGATGGACAGCAGAATGCCGGCGAACGGCAGCCCCCAGGCCAGGCTCAGCGTGGCGCCGTCCAGTTCGGCGGCTTGCGCCAGCGCCGGCAGCAGGGCCAGCGCGGCGGCGCTCAAGAGTGTTTTGGTCATTTATCTTCCCGAGGGCATGACGCCCATTGATAAAAGCGCCATCGCCTGCTTCAAGACGAGCTTGGACAGGCTATGCAAAGTATGGATTCCGGCGATATTGTTGAAGCGCAAGAGCAACCGGATGCCCTTGCGCTGACGCTTCCCAGTCAGGCCGGCATGCATCCGCGCGGCGCGGAAGCGGCGCGCTTGATTTAGGCCCAAACGGTTACAAAGCGTTACATCGTCCCATAACTCGGGCAGTCCGGACAAGGAAAACCGGTATCGGAAGCAAGTGTTTTTGCGCGATTGCCACGCTAATTAAGCATTTGATGAAACAAGGCCGGCGGCGCTACGCCGTCGGCCTTGTCTGCGGAGACGAACGCCTCAGCGCTGAATGAATTCGATCTTGTAGCCGTCCGGGTCTTCGACGAAAGCGATCACCGTGGTGCCGTGCTTCATCGGACCGGCTTCGCGCGTCACCTTGCCGCCCTTGGCGCGCACCATGTCACAGGCGGCGTAAGCGTCCGGCACTTCGATGGCGATGTGGCCGTAAGCGTTGCCCAACTCGTAGGATTCGGTGTCCCAGTTGTGGGTCAGCTCCAACACCGTCTGCTCTTCTTCCGCGCCGTAGCCGACAAAGGCCAGGGTGAAGCGGCCGTCCGGATAATCCTGGCGGCGCAGCAATTTCATATCGAGCACTTCCTGGTAAAACGCCAGCGAGCGCTCCAGATTGCCCACTCGCAGCATGGTGTGCAGTAAACGCATCATCACTCTCCTTAATTCATCAATCAAAATGGAACAGCCCGGCGCCGTGCAGCTTCAACCAGCGCCGCGCCGCCTGCCAGTCCGGATACAGGCGCGCGGTCTCCGCCCAGAACGCCGGTGAATGGTTCATGTGTTCCAGATGGGCCAGCTCATGGGCGATCACGTAATCCAGCACCGCCGGCGGCGCCTGCAGCAAGCGCCAGTTCAGCCGGATCACCCCGGCCGCGGTGCAACTGCCCCAGCGCGTGCGCGCCGACGACAGCTGCAGGCCGCTGGGCCGGCGCCGGCAGGCGCGCGCCAGTGCCTCCATCCGCGCCGGAAAACGCAAGGCCGCCTCTCGTTTGAAGAAACGGCATACCGCCTGCTTTAAAGCGGCCGCGTCGCCCTCGACGATACCGGTAACAATCAAGCCCTCCGCCGACAGCCTGGCCGTGCGCCGCACGCCGGCCGCCAGCACGATGGGCAGAGCCTGACCCTGCCAACTCAGTTGGCTGAGATCCTCGGCTTGCCGCCGCGCCTGCCTTTGCCGCGCCACATGGCCGGCGATCCAGTCGCGGCGCTCCAACAGCACTTCGCGCAGGCGGGCGGCGCTGACCGCCGGATGCGCGACCAGCTCCACCCGGCCCGCGCTGACCCGTATGCCCACGCTTTTGCGCGGGCGCCGGGTCAGCACCACGTCCACCTCGCCGTCAGGCAGCGGCAGACGCAGCCAGACGTTTGCGCTTTTCATCCGCGTCCGCGAAAGGGCCTACGCCGCCGATCTCGCGCTGGCGCGCCTCGATCCACTGCTCGGCTTCCTTCATCATCGCCTCGGGCCCCAGCTCTTCGCTCGGCACAATGGGCTTGCCCACCACCACGGTGATCTCGCCGGGGTATTTCAGGAAGGCGTTGCGCGGCCAGAATTCACCGGCGTTGTGCGCCACCGGCACCAGCGGCATGTCGAACTGCTTGGCCATACGCGCCGCGCCCAGCTTGTATTTGCCCGCCACGCCCGGCTTGGTGCGGGTACCTTCCGGGAATACCGTGATCCAGAAGCGGTGGCGTTTGCGCTCCAGCCCCTGCTCCAGCAGGCGCTGGTTGGCGTTGGCGCGGTCGGAGCGGTTGATGATGATGGGGTTCATCAGCACCAGGCCCCAGCCGAACACCGGAATCCAGGTCAGCTCGCGCTTGGCCACGTACACCTGCCACGGAAAGATCTTCTGCAAGGCCAGCGTTTCCCAGCCGGACTGGTGCTTGGAACAGATCACCGACGGCTGCTCAGGCAGGTTTTCCGCGCCCAGCACCTTGTATTTCAGGCCGATCACGTGCTCCAGCATCCACAGCAGGCTCAAGGCCCAGCTGACGCCGAACACATGGCGCGCGCGGCGCGGCAGCGGCGCGGACAGCAGCAGCAGGAAGAAGAAGAGCGGCGTGACGATCATCAGCACCAGCCAGTACAGCAGGTTACGAAGCCATAAACTCAGCATGCTTGGAACACTATCCTTTTCTGAAATCAACGTTCGCGGGAATCGATCAGATATTCCGCGGCGTCGTACAAATCGTCGAACACCAGGGTGCCGGCCGGCAGTTCGCCGTCGGCCAGCGTCTTGGCGCCCTTGCCGGTCTTGACCAGGATGGGCAGGCCGCCCACCGCCGCCACCGACTCCAGATCGCGCCGGCTGTCGCCGATCAGCGGCAAACCGTCCAGCTTCACATTGAAGCGCTCCGCGATCTCCAGCACCATGCCCGGCAGCGGCTTGCGACAGTCGCAGCCGGCGCTGGGGCCGTGCGGACAGAACAGCACCGCGTCGATGCGGCCGCCGGCCTGGCCCACCAGCCTATGCATCTTCTCGTGCATGGCGTTGAGCGCCTGCATGTCGAACAGGCCGCGGCCGATGCCGGATTGATTGGTGGCCACCACCACGCGCCAACCGGACTGGGTCAGATTGGCGATCGCCTCCAGGCTGTGTTCGATCGGCACCCATTCCGCCGGCGATTTGACGAAATCGTCGCGGTCTTCGTTGATCACGCCGTCGCGGTCGAGTATCACTAGTTTCACGGTTTTCCCCGTCCAGAGCGCCGGGGCGGCCGCGGCCGCCCCATCGGATTACTCCGCCAGCAGCGAGATGTCCGCCACGCGGTTGAACAAGCCGGCCAGACGCGCCAGCAAGGCGATGCGGTTGTTGCGCACCGCGGCGTCGTCCGCCATCACCATCACGCCGTCGAAGAAGGCGTCCACCGGCGCGCGCAGCGAGGCCAGCTGAGTCAGCGCGGCGGCGAAGTCGCGGGCGGCGAACTTATCGTCCACCTGCGGCGCCAACTGCTCGACGGCGGCGAACAACGCCTGCTCGGCCGCTTCGCCCAGCAGCGCCGGATTCACCGCGCCCACTTCGCCTTCCACCTTCTTCAGGATGTTCTTCACCCGTTTGTTGGCGGCGGCCAGCGCGGCCGCTTCCGGCAGCGCTTTGAAAGCGGCCACGGCGGACAAGACCGCGCGCACTTCCGCCAGCCGGCTGGGCGAGAGCGCCAGCACCGCGTCGATCTCGTCGCCCTTGTAATCGGCGGCGAGGAAGTTCTTCAGGCGGTCCATCATGAAGCCGAACACCTCGTCGGCCACGCTGGCGGACAGCTTGCCGGCCGGGAAGGCCGCGGCGACGATGTTCAGCAGCGCCTTCAGGTCCAGATCCGCGTCCAGCGCCATGCGCACCACGCCCAGAGCGGCGCGGCGCAGGGCGAACGGATCCTTGTCGCCGGTGGGGATCAGGCCTATGCCCCAGATGCCGACGATGGTTTCCAGCTTGTCCGCCAACGCCACCGCGGTGGCGATCTTGCCTTCCGGCAGCGTGTCGCCGGCAAAACGCGGGTGGTAATGGCCTTCGATGGCGGCGGCCACTTCGGCGTGCTCGCCGTCGAACTGGGCGTAATACATGCCCATCACGCCCTGCAACTCGGGGAATTCGCCCACCATGCCGGACACCAGGTCGGCCTTGGCCAGGTAGGCGGCGCGGGCGGCCAGCGCGGCGTCGGCGCCCAGCTCATGGGCGATGGCGCCGGCGATGCTCTGCAAGCGCTCCACGCGCTCCAGCTGCGAACCAATCTTATTGTGGTAGACCACATTGGCCAGACGCGGCAGCCGGCTGTCCAGCCGCGCCTTCTGGTCCTGTTCGAAGAAGAACTTGGCGTCGGACAGGCGCGCGCGCAGCACGCGCTCGTTGCCGCCGACGATGAAGGACGGATCCGCGGTTTCCAGGTTGGACACCAGCAGGAAGCGGTTCATCAGCTTGCCGGACGCGTCCAGCAGCGGGAAGTATTTCTGGTTCTGCTGCATGGTCAGGATCAGGCATTCCTGCGGCACGCGCAGGAATTCGGCCTCGAAGCCGGCTTCCAGCACCACCGGCCATTCCACCAGGCCGGTCACCTCGTCGAACAAGGCCTCCGGCGCGGCGATGGTGGCGTTCAGGCGGGCGGCGGCCTCGGCCAGCTTGTGGCGGATCAGTTCGCGGCGCGCGTCGAAGCTGGCCACCACCTTGCCGGACTCATGCAGGGTGCGGGCGTAGGCGTCGGCGTTGGCCACGGTCACTTCGCCCTCGGACAGGAAGCGATGGCCGCGGGTGCGCTGGCCGCTGTGCAGGCTCAGCACCTCGCCCGGCACCACCGCGTCGCCGTGCAGCATGATCAGGCCGTGCACCGGACGCACGAACTGCACGTCCAGGCTGCCCCAGCGCATCAGCTTGGGCGCCGGCAGCTTTTTCAGCGCCAAGGCCACCACGTCTGCCAGCACCGCGGCCAGCGGCTGGCCCTGCTTGACGCTCTCGTAGACGTACACGTCCTGCTTGCCGTCGCTCATCGTGGACAGCGCGGACACGTCCACGCCGCAGGAGCGGGCGAAACCGGCCAGCGCCGGCGTGGGCTGGCCGTCTTTCATGCCGGCGGCCACGGCCGGGCCCTTGCGGCTAATCTTCTGGTCCGGCTGCAAGGCGGCCACATCGGCCAACTGCACCGCCAGGCGGCGCGGCGAGGCGTAGACCGTCGCTTCGGCGTCGGCCGGCGCGAACTGCATCTTTTTCAGTTCGTCGCCTATGGTCTGGGCAAAGCTGGCGGCCAGCTTTTCCAACGCTTTGGGCGGCAGCTCCTCGGTGAGCAGCTCAATCAGCAATGTCTGGTTCATATTCACTCTAAAACTTAACGCTTGGCGGCCCCGGCGGCTTCGCAGATCACCTTCATCATGGCGTCGGCGACCGATCCGTTATACACGGGCTGCCATTTCCAGGCGTGACGCGGCACTGGAAACAGGGTTGAGAACAGGTGCTTGTTGTTGCGATCGAAATAATCGGAACTGACAAACACGTACTGGTACTTGCCGCAGTCGGCGTAGCCTACGCTGCGGCGGATATTGAATTTCAGCTTGTAGCTTTTCTCGTACTGGATCTTGTCGAACCGTTCCTGGTTGACGAAGTGCACCAGCCCGTCCTGCCCCAGCCACAGCGAATTGCCGTCTATCGCCAATTGCAGCGCCTTGCCGTCCTGATACGCCACCCAGTCGGCGGCGGGCTCGGCCTGCGCCGGCAGCGCCAGCGCGGCGCACAGACATGCGAAAAAGGCCTTCATGCGCATTCCCTCTGTCAAGAAACGGCCGGGGCGGCAAGCCAAGCTCAGGCCTGCCGGCACATCGGGAAACCCAGCGCTTCGCGGGCGTCGTAATACGCCTGCGCCACGCCGCGGGACAGGGTGCGGATGCGGCCGATATAGGTGGCGCGTTCGGTCACCGAGATCGCGCCGCGCGCGTCCAGCAGGTTGAAGGTGTGCCCGGCCTTGAGAATCATCTCGTAGGCCGGCAGCGGCAGGCTGGCCTCCAGCAGCGACTTGGCCTCGGCCTCGTAGTCGTTGAACTGGCGGAACAGCAGCTCGACGTTGCTGTGTTCGAACGCGTACTTAGACTGCTCCACTTCGTTCTGGAAGAACACATTGCCGTACGTGACCGGCTGGCCGTCCGGCAGATGGGTCCAGATCAGGTCGTAGACGTTCTCCACGCCCTGCAGATACATGGCCAGACGCTCCAGACCGTAGGTGATCTCGCCCAGCACCGGCTTGCAGTCCAGGCCGCCCACTTGCTGGAAATAGGTGAACTGGGTCACTTCCATGCCGTTCAGCCACACTTCCCAGCCCAGGCCCCAGGCGCCCAGGGTCGGGTTTTCCCAGTCGTCCTCGACGAAGCGGATATCCTGCACCGTCGGATCCAGGCCCAGCTCCTTCAAGGAACCCAGATACAGTTCCTGGATATTGGACGGAGCCGGCTTCAGCACCACCTGGAATTGATGATGCTGGAACAGGCGGTTGGGGTTTTCGCCGTAACGACCGTCCGCGGGTCGACGCGACGGCTGCACATAGGCCGCGTTCCACGGCTCCGGCCCCAGCGCCCGCAGAAAGGTGGCGGTGTGGGAAGTCCCCGCGCCCACTTCGGTGTCGTAAGGCTGCAGCAAGGCGCAGCCCTGGCGGTTCCAATAGTGCTGGAGCGTGAGGATGATTTCCTGGAAGGTAAGCATAGAGGTGGCAAGCAAAGTGAAAAGTCAAAGGCAGATTCTACCGCCTAGCGCCCCCCGCGCAAAGCCAAGCCGTTGGCGGCAAATCAAAAAGGCCGGCGAAACGCCCTCGCGCCGGCCCGCCTCGCGCAGCGGCGCCCTCATTTGCCCGCCGCCGGCACCATATCCCGGAACTTGCGCTGGGTGTATTTGGCGTAGATGCGCTCCACGCTGCCGTCGCGGATCAGATCGCCTATCGTCGCGTCCAACCTGGCCGCCAGCGCCGCCTGCCGGGCGCTGAAATTGGGCGACAGATCGGTGCGGTCTATCACCGGCTGCAAGATCTCCACGTTCGGCCGCAGGGAGGCGCCCCACACATCGCACAAGACGAACCGACGATGGCCGCCGGTCAGCATCGCGTACAGCTGATCCTCGTCGTTGCTCGGCTCCAGCTTCCAGTTGGGATAGTTCAGAATCTTCGGCGTATAGGTGTAACCGCGCACCATGCCCACCGCCTGGCCTTGCACCAGTTTCCAGTCGAAGGATTTGACCGGCGAGCCGCGCTTGACGCACAAGGCCACCGGATAGCTGGAATAGACGTTCTTGAAGCGCGGCGTCTGAGCGGCCACTTCATTGTCTATCACCGCGTCGTAATCGCCGGTCTTGACCCCGCGCAGGCAACGCTCCCAAGGCGCGGCCTCCATCGTCACCGGCACCTTCATCCGGCGGAAGGCCTCTTGCAGCACGTCGTGGCTGATGCCGGAATCCACCTTGCCGTTCTTCACATAGCTGAACGGCTGCCACTCCACCCCGCACAGTTTGATCGGGGCCTGCGCCGCTGCGCCCGCCGCCAGCAGACAGGCCCCGGCAGCCGTCATCCCTAGACTCGCCCGCATCGGCCTCTCCTTTCGTCCCGCTGTCCGCGACGATTTGTTATATGCCGGATCCGCGGCAATGCAAAGCCTGCGCCGCCAGCCGATCTGCCAGCGCCTGCCCCTTGGCCAGACAGTCCGGCAGCGACACCCCGTCCAGCCAGTTGGCGCAGACATGCAGGCCGCGCTCGCTCGCGGCCGCCGCCAGCGGCCGCAAGGCCG
This sequence comes from Chromobacterium sp. Panama, assembly GCF_003052555.1. NCBI lineage: Bacteria > Pseudomonadati > Pseudomonadota > Betaproteobacteria > Neisseriales > Chromobacteriaceae > Chromobacterium > Chromobacterium sp. Panama. The sequence goes on along the minus strand of NZ_QARX01000001.1, from coordinate 778,994 downwards.
CCATCGCCGCCGTGCCCTGCGGCAGCGCCTGCGGCCAACGCACGATGCGCTGGCTCAAGGGTTCGCCCTCCAGGCCGAACAGCCGCGCCAGCTCCAGGTTCAAGCGCCGCAACAAGGCCTGATCCGGCAAAGCGGCCAACTCCGGCTGGCGACGGCCGCCGATGAAGCTGGTCAACAAGCGCGAGCCGGGCGCCGCCGTATGCGGATAGATCCGGCTGGACATCAAATGCCCCAAGGCCAAAGCCTGCTCGCTGGCCGGGTGCAAGCCGCCGAAACCCTCCAGCGGCCGGCGCAGCGTCCGCTCCGCCGCCACGGTGGCCACCACGGTCAGCGGCGCATAGGGCAGCGCCGCGCAGGCCCGCGCCCATTCCGGCTCGCAGGGTTCCAGCAGCCGCGCCGCCTGCGGCGCCGGCAAAGCCAGCACCACCGCGCTGGCCGGCTGCGGCCCCTGCGGCGTCCACAAACGCCAGCCCTCGCCCGCGCGTTCCAGCGCCAGCGCCGGACAGCCCAGCCTCACGTCCAGATCTCTCGCCAGCCGCTCCGCCAGGCTGGACAGCCCGCCCGCCAGCGTGCACATCCGCTTGCGCCGGATCTCGCCGCGCCGCCAGCGCCGCCACATGCCCAGGGCCAGCGATCCCGCCTCCCGCTCCGCCGCCGCCAATGCGGGCAGGCATTCCCTCATCAGCAATTCTTCCGGATCGCCGGCGAACACGCCGCCGATGAACGGGTCCACCAGGGTGGCCAGCACCTCCTCGCCCAAGCGGCGCCGAAAAAAGGCCGCCACCGTTTCCGATGCGTCCGGCTCGGCGGGGCGGCGCCAAGGCTCGCTCAACAGCCGCCATTTGGCGCCCGGGCTGAAATAGCCGCCGGCCAACAGGGAGGCGGGACCGTCGGGCAAGGCGCGGTAATGGCCGTGCCTCAGCACGAAGCGCCGCTGCGGCCCCGCCGCCGGCGCCAAGGGCGTCAGTCCCAGCTCCAGCAGCCATTGCCACAAGGCCTCGTCCGCCAGCAAAGTATTGGGCCCCGCCTCCATCAAGCCCGGCGCCAGGTTCAGACTCAGCACCTTGCCGCCCACCCGGTCGGACGCCTCGTACACCACCGCGTCCACGCCGCGCCGGCGCAACTGCCAGGCGCAGGCCAGGCCGGACATTCCCGCGCCGATCACCGCAATCATTTCCCGTCCCCCTCAAAGCCAAAAGGCCGCCCAGCGGCGGCCCTCGATGGAAGACAGTATGCGGCAAGACGCCGGCCGGCCAATTGATCCGCCGCAAGCCGACGCGCCGGCCTAGCCCTCCGGCGGGAACACGCCGCGTTGCTCGGCCTGCTCCAAGGCCTGTTCCAGCCATCCGGCCGCGGCGCGGCAGCCCTGCCTGACCCCCGGCATCACGCGCTCCAGCACCTGGGACTTGCGCACCTGCTGCTCCTTCCAGCCCTTGCCGTCGGAGTGCAGGTTCAACAAGGCCGGCGCCAGCCGGTCTATCGCATTGGCGAAACGCGCCTCCGCGGTAAAGCCTTGTTCGAACTCGTCCCACAAGGCCAACATTTCCTCCGCCTGCGCCTGCGGCAGCAGGTTGAACACCTGAGCCGCGCCGGCGCGTTCGGCCTCTTTCTCCTCAGGGCCTTCTCCTCGGTCGAATACGCTGACGTCGCCGGCGACGATTTCGCCGACATCGTGGACCAGCAAGAGCCTGACCACTCGGTCCAGCGCCACCGGCTCGTTGGCGTGCGGCTGCAAGGCCATGGCGAGCATCGCCACCTGCCAGCTGTGCTCGGCGGAGTTTTCCCGCCTCTGCTGCGAAGCGATCCAGTTTTTGCGGATCACTTCTTTCAATTTATCCAGTTCAAGGAAAAACTGGATGCTCTGGCTTAAGGCGGCATTACTCGTCATCACGGCTCCTGTGGATGCGGCGGCTCGCGTTCCGGCTCAGCGCCAGGGTCGGCCCGATAATGCCAAAACGATCAAAAACATTTCAATTCTACTCCATTTTCATAATCATCCATCAGGAACCGCTGACGCTCGAAGCCAGGGCCGCCTTGCCCGCCACCGGGTTGCCATCGTCGCCCACCAGCAAAAAACGGACTTCCGCCTGCTCGACGGCGCAGGGCGGGGACGAACCCAAGGCCAGCGTCTCCGCCGTTAAGGGCGCCACCATCTCCGCCGCCAATGGCTGCGCCGGCCCCCCGGCGCAGGCCAGCTCCAGCGCGCGGAAGGTGGCGTAATAAGGGCTGGCGTTGTCGATGCGCAAACGCGGACCGTCCGTCCGCTGCTCCAGGGTGAAACGCAGTTGCTCCGGCAAGTCCTCAACCGAGACGGGCAGCTTGGCCGGCCGCATCAACACCTTCATCTGAGTCCGCAGCGTGACGGTCAGCGTCTGCGCGTCCGCCGGCAAATCCGTCCTCGCCGGAGGGATTTCGTACAGGTTCAACCAGAACAACGATTCGCGATCCACGGGCAAGGGCACGCCGGTGGCGAGCAGGCGCAGACTGATCTGTCCCTTCGGGTTCAAGCGGAAGATAGGCGGAATGGGCATCACCGCCGCGCCCGCCGCTCCGGCCGTGTCCGGGCCGGACTCCAAATGACCGTCGTCGACCCAGGCCTGCACCACCACCGGATAGGGGTTGAGATTGACCAGTTGCAGCGATTGCTCGGCGCCGCCGGCCTCGAACACCACCCGCGTGGACTCCGCCATCAGGCCGGCCCAACTGCTGCCGCACAATAGGCACAACAGACCGCCCGCGCTCCAGCGCGCCCATGCGCTACTGGACACGGACCACCACTTGCGCGGTCGCGTTCAAGGAACCCGGCTTGACCTTCTTGCCCGGCAGGCGGATCAGCGTGGCGCGCATCCGGGCACGGTAATGGGTCAGACCGCTCTGGTTACCCGTCGCTTCCGCGTCCTGCAACACCGGATACCAGCCGGCTAGGGCTCCGCCGCCGGTGATCAGCTCATTGCTCAACAGGTTCAAGCGCTGGCCGCCCAGCCGGCTCAAGGCCACGCCCACGCCGGTGGCCACGGCGGGGTTGACCCCGTAACCGTCGGACAGCAGATGTGTGACCCCGCCGCCGCCGGTGCCCAAGCCCTCTTTCAAGGCCGCCTGGTAATTGGCGGCTTGCACCAGCACCCCCATCGCCGTCTGTCCCGCTCCGGTTCCGCTTTGAAAACCAGACAGGCCGATATTGGCCGGCGAGCCCGTCTGGCATTGCAGGTTGATCTCGATCGGCAGCGTACGCTGCCCGCCTTTCTCCATCTCAACCGCGCTGATGGGCGGAAAAGCCACTACCGGCGTCACCGTTACCACCCGGCAGCTGGCGGTTCTGCGGATCTTGACAGTGTTATACGGGTTGATGGAGCCGGGCCAGGCGTTGTAGAAGCCGGACCACTGCGTCGCATGATCCACGCCTTCGCCCAATAAGGGCGACAGGCCGCCGCCTTGAAACGCACTATAGGCGATGGGCTGTGTATACACCCAGTTCTGGCCAGCCACGCTGTCCTGCCAGCCGATATCTCCCGAGCCCTTGGACTGGCTGTACTTGAAGAACTCCACCTTGTAGTTGCTGAAATGCCGGGCCTTGATCAGATACCAGCCACGCGAATCCCGGTCGCGCGCCATGTCCAGTTTCAGCGGGCGTCGTTTCCAATAACGCGACGCGAACTCGCCGGTATTCAAATTGGTCACCCGCGCCATCAAACCGCGCTGCACGGTGCGGTAAGCTTGCGGCAGGCCGATGGCGCTGCCCTCCTCGTCCTTGCCTGCCCAAAGGTTATCGCCATTGGTCGAATAATATTCGTAAAAAGTGCTCGGCCTTTCCTCCGGCGAGCAACGGAACAGCACTTGCTCCGGCGTATAACTGCCGATATTGTCGGAACCCAAATCGTAAATGCTCAGTATCTTGCTGCCCAGCAAAGTGCCGTCCGGCTGGAAGACCTCATTGTTGATGTTGATGGTCATCGCCATCGCGCCCTGCCCGGCGGTATCCGTCGAACCCAACCAGGACCGCACTTCTCCCTTGCCCGGTTCAACATAATCCACATCGTTGGGATTGATCGACGGCGTGGCGCGCGACACGCGATAGCACGCGGCCTCCGCCTGCGCGCTCCACAACCCTCCCAGCAGCAGGGCCAATAAGGCCGCCGCGCCATGCCTCCGCGCCGCGGCGTCAGTTTGAAATTTCATCTTGGTCCTCATTGTTTGAGCGGCGGCGCGCACTCCGCCTCCAGGCGGATAATCGGCCGGCTTGGCGCGTCGTCGGCCAGTTCATACGGCAGCGCGCACTGCCTGTCCGCCTCTTTGCCCCACTTCACCAGCAGGCGCGCCTTGCGGGAGGCCACCCGCGCATAGGCCTGCCCGCCCTGGCCCACCATGCCGATATTGGAGCCGTCTTCCGCGTACACCATCGCGCCCATGGGCAGGGCCTGGCCGTTTGCCAGCCGCCCCTTGATCAACAGCGCCTGGCCGCGGCGGGTGGCGAACTTCAGCCTGACCGCCGCGCCGGCGTAAGGCGCGGTGCGCAATTGGTCGCCTTGCAGCTCCACGCCATCGGCCAGGCCCTTGCTGTCCAGCGACACGTCGTTGTAACGGTAAGGGGTCAGCGACGGGATCAGCGCGTAACCGGCGCGGTCCACCTTGGCGCCCATGCCGTAGCGCACTTCCGCGCCTTTGGCGCCCGGCGCTTCCACCAGGCCGAAGGTTTCGCTCAGATAGGGGCCGAAGGTCACGCCGCCGCGGTGCACCGCCACCGCGCCGCGCGCGCTGGCGCCGGTTTGGGTGAAATTGCGTCCGCGCGAATAACTGCCGCCCACGGTGACCAGCGGGAAGCGCTTTTGCACATTGCCGCCCAATGCGGTGGCGCTGTTTTGCGAGGTCTGCGACACGTTGACGCCGTAGCTGACCGTCTGCGCCTCGTCCGCGGTGCCGCTCAAGGACAGTTGCAGATTGTTTTCACCGTCGCTGCGGCTGGTCGAGGCCGCCAACATCGGCGCGCGCCGGACCTTCCCCAAGGGCATGGATAGATTGAACATCACCGTATTGCGCACCCGTCCGCTGTCCAGCGGCTGAAATCTGGAGCCGCCGTCTTGCGACTGCCCCATGCGCTGGCGCGCCACCGATACCCCGTAACTGATGGAACGGAACTGGTTCTGATAGCTGAGTTGCAGCTGGGTGTCCCGCTCCTTGCCGTTGTAGTAATCGCTGATCGCGGCGGACAGTCCCAGGCTGCCGTAATCGCCCAGCCGCTGGTTGACGCTGACGGTGAACTGGTTGCGCTGCTGGAAGCTGCCGGAGTTCCAGGTCCGGCCCTGCTTATAGGCCTCGCGCGCGCCCAGCGCGTCGACCAGATCGCGGTAGCCGCGAGTGGAGTAGCGATAGCCCGCCAAAGTAATGGACGTGGCGGTGGGCTGGATGGTGTGGCTGTAAGTCAGCGCCGCGCGCCAGCCGTGGATCTGGCTGCCGTCGCTGTCGCGGGAGCGCGACAAGGTGGCGTCCGCGCCCAAGGCGCCGTAGCGAGACCCCCACACCGCCCCGCCCAGCAGCGCGGCGTAATTGGACGCCGCCCGCGCGCCCATATTGGCGGTCAAGGCGTTGCTGACGCCGCGCTGATAAGTGAAATCGGCGAACACCGGCTTGTCTTCCAGCGTATTGCGCAGCTGGCCCACCGTCAGGCTGTAACGCGTCTGGCCCGGCCGCATCGATCCCGGCACCGCGGCAAACGGCACGGTGAAACGCTTCACCTGTCCATCCGCCTCCGTCACCTCCACCTCCAGATCGCCCTGATAGCTGGTGGGGAACAGATCGTCGATCACGAAGGGCCCGGGCGCCACCACGGTCTGATAAATTTCCTGCTTGCCCTGACGCACCACTACCCTGGCGTTGGTGTCCGCCACGCCGCGCACCACCGGCGCGTAGCCGCGCACGGCTTCCGGCAGCATCCGGTCGTCGCTGCGTAGCTGCACGCCGCGATAGCTGAGCCCGCTCAGCAGGCTGCCGCCGGTGGAGCTGTCCCCCAGCGTCAACTCGCTCTGCAGGGCGGGCAAGGCGCGCTGCACATAGCTGCGGATATGATTCCAACGCCCGCCTCCGGCCATGCCGCTGCTGTAGTTGGATTGCTGACGCAAACGCCACAGCCCCAGGTTCACCCCGGCGTCGGCGGAAACGTAGTGATAGGTGTTGCTGATATCGCCGGTGCTGGAGCGGTAGCTGTTGGCGTCGTAGTTGAGGAAGCCGATGGCCGCGCCGACATCCAGATCCTCTTCCGCCACGTAGCCGCGCGGCAGCCGTTTCATCGCCGCCTGCGGCACCGACAGATTCAGACGCAGCCGCGGCAGGTCGAACTCGCTGCCGGCGCCGGGAATGCGCAGCGCCAGCGGCCAGCACGCCGCCGCGTCCTCCTCGTCCGGCGGCAAGCTTTCGGGCAAGACCCCCGCCTTGATCAGGAAAGCCCGATCCAGACAAGCGGACGTGGGGTGGTCTTCCTCGCGCCGGAAGCTCACGGTTTGGCGAGAGTAAAACGTGTTGTTGACGAAAACATCCACCAGGTACTCGCCGGGGTCTATCTGGCTGGGCTTGTTGAAGCGCTCGATGTCGTCCGCCAGCGAGTTGCCTTGCAGCAGCCGCTTGTCGAAACGGTAAGCCAAGAGCGCCGGCGCGGCCTCGGCCGTACCCGGCTCGGCCCAGACCAAGCCAGGCGACAGGCAGACCGCGCCGGCGGCCAGCATGGGGGGAAGACCAGGAAGCCACTGGCCGCGATAGGAAGTTGAAGTCATATCCGGGGAATCACTCCGCTGCCACGGCGGCGGACTCGACTTCGTTCACGCCGCCGTAATCATTGACATGCTTGTAACGCACGGAGAGCGGCGCTCTGGTCTGCGTCAGCCCCGATATAGGCCAACTGGCTCGGGAAAACGGCGCCAGCATGTCCGCCTTGAAAGCGTGGGCCTTGCCGCCGCTCATCACCTCGCCGCCCATCAGCGTCAGGTAGTAGCCGCTGCGGTTGTCCGCGACCAATTGCCATGCGCGGCCCTGACGCTGCAAGGAGAAACGCAGTTGCTCCGGCGCCTGCTCAACCCGGCCCTGAATGCCCGCCGGGCGATAAAACAGCTTGAGCCGGCTGCGCAGCATCACCAGCATCTGGTTTTGCTCCGAGAACTCGCCGGTAACCGACGGGATCTGCAGCATGTTGAAGTAGTAGACCGACTCCCTGTCCTGCGGCAGCTCGCTGCCGTCGAACACCAGCCGCACGGTCTGACCCGCCTTGGGTTCCATGCGGAACACCGACGGCATGGCGGCGAACGGCGCCGAAGCGGACTCCGGCGTGGAGTCCACGTCGCCGGAATCCAGCCAGACCTGGACCACATTGGGCGTGGCGTCTTCGTTGCTCAGTTGGATGCTGCTCTCGCGAGCCTGGCCGGGATAAACGATGCGGGTGTTGTTCAGCACCACGCTGGCCCAGGCCGCCGGCCACGCCGTCAGCAGAATCAGTCCCGGCAGCAGCGCGCGCCGGAGCGCGGCGGCGCTAAACGCGCCGCGCTCCGGCTGACTGCCGCTAGGTTTACAAGTAGGAAACCGCATACTGCACGCTGCCCAGCACCGACCCTACGGTGGCGGCGCCTTCGGCGTAGTAGCGGACGGCGAACTTGTGCTCAGCCGTGGTTTTGCCTGCTTCCAATACCAGGCCGGACGCCTTGTAGCCGCCGGTCAGGTCGAACGGATTAGCCGGAGCAGCCGGGTCCAGCAATTGCAGGGCAACGTTCTTGGCGGTGCCGGTGTTAACGATATTGCCGTCCTTAGTCAGGCTGTTGGCGACGAACACGGTCTTGATCTCGGTGCCGCCGGTGGGCGCCGCTTCACAACCGGTCAGACGGATGGTGAAATCGGTTTGCCCCGCCGCCGCGCCCGGCGCGCTCAGGCTGGTCGTCGGCACCGTAGGCAACAGAACCACCGGGTTGCTGTCATTGCCGTTGATATCCACCTTGCAAGTTTGCGAAGACACTTCGCCCTGGAAGTTAATGGTGTTGCCCGCCAGCGCTAAAGTCGGCAGAAATAAACTGGCCAAAACGACGATCTTTTTCATGAAACGACTCTCCATTGATATTTAAATATCTTCAATTTCAAACTCGCCGAAAACCCTTTTAATCGAGCCCAAAATAAAGACAGGCCGATTGTACTTAGCCCCCCTAAACAGACAAATAGGATTTTTCCTAAAAAAATCATGGCGACACAAAAAAACGCAAACGCATTTACCAAAAACGAATTTACAATAATGATAAAATTAATATATTCATAACAAGCAGAATATTCTCAAAAATTACATAATGGATCTATTTATAGATAACCAAAACCACCAGGGTCTCCGCACTCGGATGTCATGGAGAGGTGAGCCCTAGAAACTGGGCTCGCACATCATCATCCCAGGCAGCCGCTTTGCGTTTGATCCGCATGCTCATCTTCCCGTTCTTCCCCATCGGGACGGGCCGAACAAGGTTCAATACGATCTTTTTCAGCAAAGACAAATTCTCCGGCGCATAGTCCTTGCAAACGCTGCTGGCGTCTTCCGCAAAGTTCACGTCCAACATCCAGTGCAGGCGGTTTTCGATGCCCCAGTGCGCGCGCGCCGCGTGTGCCAAATCCTCTGCGCTCAGCGTGCGCGAGCTGATGTAATAGCGGCGCTCCCATTGCCCACGCTTGTCGCCGACTTGTCGCAACGAATCAATCACACCCAGCGTTTCGCACCCCGGCCAAGCCTCGATATCTACTCGTCCTGCCGCAGGCAGAACCCGCGCCAATTGCACTACCTGCCGGCCATGGCTGCGCTCAGCCCTCGCATTGGTTTTTGGCGTGTCGCCTGCATCAATGAACGCCGCTTCCACTATGCTCAGCAAGGAAGGCTGGTTGCCTTTGACTGCCAGCAGATAGTCGCCGCCTTGCTCATGGATTTGGCCAGCAATGTCGCGTTGACAGCCCATAGCGTCAAAACTGACCAGCAGTCCTTTAAGTTGCAGGCTTTCCAACAGAGCTGGAATCGCAGTGATTTCGTTGCTTTTTTCGTGCACCTTCTCTTGCCCCAGCACCAGCCCAGCCTGCGTGGCAAAGGCACTCACCATATGGATGACCTGTCGCCCACCTCGACTGGATCCACGCACCGTCTTGCCGTCAATGGCAAGTTGTTCCATTTCCAGCGCGGGTAAAAGACCGCCCGCCCAGGTTCGAAACGCGGTTTCGAACTGCTTGGGATCCATCAAACGGAAGATGCGCAAGAAAGTCTCTTCCGATGGAATGCCATTTTTCAGGATCAAGAAGCGCCGCAGCCAATCCCGCTTGTAGCGTGCCCAGGCCACCATCTTCTCGAAGGTATCGTTGTCGCATAGCACCGCGCAGATAGTGATCACAAGGATTTCGCGGAAGTCATGCAATGTGCCATTGCTGGGATGGCGGGGATCGTCAATATGTTCAAGGGCTTGCATCAGGCTAACTCCGGGCGCGCTCACAGTCATGCAGGCAAAGCTGGGAGTAAACGCGATTCCTGATTGCTTATGCAAGTCACCGATTTTCAGATGCCTTGCTTATGTCATACAAGTGCGGAGGTCCTGGCTGGTAGCCCCTTCGGACGACCGCCCTTTCGGCCCCGTGCGCGAGCGGCTGTGAGGCCGGCTTTCGTGCGTTCACGGATCAAGTCCCGTTCGAATTCGGCAAGGGCGGCGAACATGTTGAACACTAAGCAGCGCCCTTGTGGTGTCGTGGTGTCAATGGGATCGTTCAGGCTCTTAAGCCCGATGCCGCGTGCGGACAGGGTGTTGACGGTGGCGACCAGGTGCGCTAGCGAGCGTCCGAGACGATCCAGCTTCCAGATCACCACTGTATCGCCCTCGCGTGCGTCGTCCAGCAGCCGGTTCAATATTGGCCGGTCGGTCTTGGCGCCGTTCGCCACCTCGGTAACGACCTTGGCGCATCCGGCCACCCGCAACGCATCCACTTGCAGGGCGACGTTTTGGTCGCGGGTGCTGACGCGGGCATAGCCAAGAATCATGGGCAAGGCTTTCGCGGTGACGCTGATGCGTATAGGATACTCACCATCGCAGAATAAATCGAACGTTGTTTCGTTGCACAGCTAATCTGCACGGGAGATTGGCCATTTGGGCCACAATCGGGCGGTGCCGGTGCTGCATGAAGAAACGATGGATTTATCGAACGGTGTAGCCCAGACGATCTACCCCATACCAGAAACGACAATGAGTGAATTCATACCAAACGCGCAGTCCTTCTGGAATGCGATCGCACCTCACACGCAACAGCGACTCCTCGAGAATGTCTGGTGCGCCCACTGTCGTGAACAGACGACGATTGTTGATTTCAGTGGCCGGATTGAACGCGGAAATCTCTTGCTGCTGGGTCGGTGTGCCACTTGCGGCGGCAATGTCGCACGCGTCATCGAAGGTCCCGATGCGTGAGAACAAACGGGATGCGATCCACCGTTCAGCCATTCTCAACGAATGTGGGCCGAGCCCGATGTTATCGGGCCGTTCTCACACAATGTGGGTTCGTTCTCACTTAATGTGGTCCAGAAAGGCTGATGTAATCGGGTCGGTCGGTGGATGTTATCGAGTCGTTACACTTAAGACTTGCCACCTCCGGTATTTGGCGGCGCCACGGTGGCGAGCAAGGTGCGTACATCTATTTGATGACAAGCCGCCCAGCGTACCGCATTGGCGAAAGCATGGAGTAGGTCGTCGATGGCAGCATCCGGCACTATCGGTGCCGGATGCTGGGCCTCACTGAGTACCGACTCGATGCGAATCAACAGTTGACGCCCACCTTCGTCGTATGATTCATAGTCGGGCCCAAGCCATGTTTTCCAGATATTCAGCCCATCAAGACCGATTCAGCCACAAGCTGCCCAGCGAAGCACCATCCCCGGCACCTCTGGCCATTTCGGCCAGTCTGGCTTCGTAGGCCTCGCGCACCTCCATTGGTACGCCGCGAACTGGCTTGGCCGACTCGGTCAGACGCTCGCGCAACGCACCGCCCAGAGCATCGGCAAACGCTTCGCGCGAAGCCCCATCCGCCACCGCCTCGGCCTGCCGCGACATGTCCTCCGGCAGCCGCAAACGCGCGAGCCTGGCCTGGAATGCCGGCAGCGTATCCTGCGTCAGTTGTTCCAACATCGGCAGCAGCTCGTTTTTCAACATGCCTTCTGCCACCTGCTCGACAAATCGCTGGCCATCCAGGCGCCGCAAGGCAATCGACTCTTGGATGAAACCCGATGCATCGCTCTCGGCCAGATCAGGATGCCGCATGGCAAGGCCAGCCCGGAGCATGGTGCGGTTGTCACTAGTGAAATTGTTCTCGCCATTGCCGACATAGGCCGGCATCAAGCTGGACAAGGCGGCGGAAGCCGCCTTCACCGTGCCCAGCTGCGGCGACACCACCACGGAAGCCACTTCGGTGCCCACCTGGTTGTCCACCTCTAGCCCGACGCCGCGGGTGCCTTCCTTAGCAAAATAATCGCGGGCAACAAGGAAATCCCTCACCTGATTGCTTAACACTTCCCAATCTGCGCGCGTGTCGCCTTCCGGCCGCATGGCCAGTAGCCCGGCCTCGATTTCCGCCGTAGGCGCGCCTTCCAACAGCATATTGGACAGCGCTTCGCCCCCGTCTTCTGGCAAGCGGCTCAATTGGCCCAGAATACGCTCTGCGGCATGATCGAGATAGGTATGCTGCACCTTGCCTGCCAGCTGCGCCACCGCAGCGCCGACGACAACTAGGCCGCCGTCGCTGTTCGCGCCCCGGCTTTGCAGGCCGAGCACGGTACGGAAAGGCTGGTCGCTGTAAACCTGGTTATAATCGTAAACCGGCTCCAGCTGCGATGCGATTTCGACCAGCATGGCGCCGGCGCTGCCCGGCTTGTTGATATCCTGGCCCAGAGCGTAGACGTAGTAATCCGCCTGCAAGCTTTGCACGGCCTGGGGTGCGCCGCTGCCCGGTGCGGTATAGCTCAGTTTGAGCCCGTCAGACTCTCCCGGCGCGATCTCCAGCCCGTCCACTTTATGCAGGGCCGTTTTCGACAACTCCGGTGCAAACTGCAATTGATTGCCGTCCAGCAGCACCGGCGCGGTGCTGCGCACGAACCAAGCCACCTTGGCGCCCAGCTCGCCCGCGCGCTCCACCGCGTCGATGCCGGCATTGGGCCCATGAACCACCACGGTCTTGCCCGCGAAACGGGCGGGATCGACATCGCTGGCCCGCATAAACTCGTCCAGGTCCATCACCTTGCCGCGCAGTGCTTCCGGCTGGTCCAGGCGGATATTGCCCAGGCGCTTCTCTGCCACGGTTTGCGGAGCCCCCTGGTTCCAGATGCTGGTATGCGGCCCCGCGCCAGCTCCCAGCACCACTTGGCGGCTGTCCAGCACCCTGCCGTCGTCCAGCATTAGACGGAAGCTGCCGTCGTCGAGGCGGTGGATGTTCTTCACCTGGGCCTCTAGGCGCTCGGCGCCCAAGGACTCCAGCCTGCCTATCTGTCGGCCATTGCCTGCGGCGAACTCGCCGCGGTCGGCATAGCCGGGGTCGTAGGCCGGCGCGCGCTCGTCCCACTGGCCGATGATTTCATTCTGATGATTGATGTAGCCCTGGCCGCGCACCGACGGCGACCATGAGTCTTCGACTCCGATGACGCTAACCTTGCCCAGCAGTGGCTGATCGGCCGCAGCTCTTTCGAAACGGCCAGCTATTTCATTGGCCAGATAGGCGATGCTGCTGCCCACGCCAATGAAGGTCACCTCGCGCAGGCGATGCGGATCCAGCCCTGTTGCCGGGTCGCCGATTTTTGTAGTTTCAGCCGCGACTTGCGCACGGCCTGCTTCCTGAGCGGAGCCGGCCGATGCGGCCGGAAAAAGCAGTCTTTGTCCTATAAGCATTTTTGGGGTCTCTTCGACTTTGTTCTGTAGGACAAGTCTTTTATCATAGGGCTTAATGGGTAGTCTTTAAGATATCAATCATTGCACCGCGCATATAGCGATCACGAGGATTTCGCGGAAGTCGTGCAATGTGCCATTGCTGGGATGGCGGGGGTCATCAATATGTTCAAGGACTTGCATCAGGCTAACTCCTGACGCGCTCACAGTCATGCAGGCAAAGCTGGGAGTAAACGCGATTCCAGACTACTTATGCAAGCCTCCGATTTTCAGATACCTTGTTTATGTCATCCGAGTGCGGAGACCCTGCCAAAACCACCAACACAGCCCCCTGCTTACATGGATGCCATCCAGGCAATCTGCGCCGTCCGCTCAGCCAACATTGCCATATCATGCGCCACATCAGCGTTTTCCAACCGAGCTTGACTCTGACATCTCCAAGGCCATAAGCACCCTCTCCTAATGAGTTCATCTCAGACAGTGTTATGTTTTAATACTATCCTTAACAGCTAACACCCTATCCATTTCACAAAAATAACCTATCAAAACTTCAGAGAACATCATGTCAAGCGCCACGCCTGGCAGGAGAGTTTATAAAAACAAAAAACCCCTTGCTCCAAGAAGCAAGGGGCTGTCATTTCCAGCCGCCGGCCGGATCAGACGCTTAGTTTAAAGCGGCGCCCACAGCGCAGGCTGCGAAGCCGGCGTCCAGCCTGCGCCTTCCCAAGCGGTATGCGGCTGCAGGCAGCGGTATTGCTTGCCTTCGAAGACGACGACCTGGCCGGCCTTGTAGTTTGCGCCTTCTTTCCAGGCGTCGCCCTCCACCGGCGGCGTGGTGCCGCTGTCGTCGACCTTGACCGTCAGCGCATGCGCCGCGGTTTTCTCGCCCTTGCTGTTGCTGACCTTGACCTTGAAGTTGTAGGCAGTGTCCTGCTCCAGCGCCGGCGCCTTGAAATTGAGCGTGGCGGCGTTGAGCGCCAGGCCGGCGATCTTGGGCGTCACTTCCCACAGGTAGTTCAGATTGGTGCCGGAAGCGGCCGCGGCGGACAAGCTGACGTTGGCGCCGCTGTTGACGCTGGATGGGCCGCTGATGGTGACCTGGCCCGGAGCGATTTCGTCCGTCGGCGGCGGCTTGATTTCGCCCAAGGAGGTTTCGATTTCGAAGTTGTAGGCCTTGTTGAGACCATAGACCGCGTTTTCAGTGGCGCTTTCCAGCGGCTGAACCTGATTGTTCACCAGCTTGCCCACTTTGATGATGCTGGACTCCTGATTGACTTTCTGGGCCAGCGCGTACACCCATTTTTCCGGCTGCTGCTGACCGGCGCCCACGATGATTTCATGGCGCGCGATATCGCTGCCGCGAACGCGATCGAACACGCGCATGGTCACCTTCATGCCTGCGTTCAACACGACATTGCTCTTATTGACTACGCCGCTGTGTTGCCATTGGGTATTGCTCCGCACGATTTCCACGTCGGAGCAGGCATAGAACGCTTCGTTATTGTCGTTCGGGTCGCGCTGCCACACGTTGAACACCACTCGCTTGCCCTCCATCGTAGCCGGAATGGTCACTTGTAGATCAGTGTAAGCCACGGTGTGATTCGCCAGAGAGTCGCCGGGCTTCTTGCTCGGCGCTTTGGAATAACCCGCTTCGCCAATCAGGTCCAAGTCTTTCCAATGCAGGCCCTTGGCGGGGTCGTAGTTGTTATTGCTGATATAAGTCTTGAAATACTTGGTATCGTGCGGCGCGCTCTGAGCGTAACGGAAGGTCATCTTGCCATTGGCGCCAGGTTCGAGCACCGTCGGCGTGGGCCAGCTATGCGGCTTGTCCAGCTCCGCCCAAGCATCGGGTTTGCCGCCCGCGCACAATTTGCCGTCGCGCACCAGAGTTTGGTGCTGACCATCAGAGCCGGCCTGCGCATTAGCGGTCCAATCATCTACTGCAGTAGCCGCGGCTTTGCAGCCGGAGAACTTGCTGGAGCCGTTCCAATGCCCCCCTTCCAGCTTGCAAGCCACTTCGCGGCTTACCGGGAAAGACATGGAGCCATGGGCGCCGGCGGTGGACGGGACAACGGCCATCAGGGAGGCGGCGATCTGGCTCAGGGCCAACACGGGCAGGACGAGCTTGCCGGCGGTGCGAGGTGCGGTCATGTTCTAAAACCTTGATCTTAAGGGTTGGGTTGCCGCCCTCCCTGGCCGCCGTCGGCCGAGGAAGGGCTTGTCCGCATTGTTCCAAACCCTTGCCCGCCGCCCAATCATTCTCAATAAAAGCTAAAGTTCAGCGATTTTTAATCAATATCGGCCATCAAACGGCAAAAGCCCGACAGGCTTACGCCTGCCGGGCAGACCCCGAAACCGGGTCTTAAACCTGCGTCCAGCTGGGGCTCAGCCTGAAACGCGCGGCCATCCGGACATTACTTATCCTTGCACTGGCCATGCATGTCGGTCGAGCTTACCGGACGCCATACGCCCCACTGGCCGCCCGTGCCCGGCTTTTCGCCTCGGGTCCACCATCCGTTCATCCATTCCTCGCCCTGATATGTCACTTTGGCGCAAGGCTGGGCATAGGTCTTGGCCGCGTCCCAGGCACCGGCTACCGGCGGCTTGCCGCCTTCATCCTTGGCCTTGACCTCCAGCTTGTGCTCGGCGTTCTTGCTGCCCAGCGCATTGCTGACTTTGACCGTGAAGTTATAGCTGGTGTCCTGCTTAGGCTCCGGCGCCTTGAAATTGAGGGTGGCGGCGTCCAGCGTCAGGCCGGCGATGCTGGGCGACACCGTCCACCGGTATTTCAGATTGGTGCCGGCGGCGGCTTGGGCCGACAGGCTGACCATATCGCCGCTGTTGACGCTGCTCTGACCCTTGACGGTGACCTTGCCCGGCGCGATCTCGTCCACCGGCGGCTTACCGCCCTCATCCGATTGTTCCAAGGCAAAGCTGTATTCCTTGCCCAGGCCGAACACGGTGTTGGCGGTGGCGTGCTTGACCGGCACCACTTGGCCGTTTTGCAATTGGCCCACCTTGACCACGCTGGATTTGGCGTTGACCGCGGTGGCCAGCGCATAGGTCCAGTCTTTGGCCGCGGTTTGACCGGCGGCGATCTTGATCGAATGCTTTTCAAGGTCCCCGCCCCGCAGCTTGTCGAAAACGCGCAGGGTGATGGTGGAGTCGGGCTTGGCCTCGAACGGGCTGGAGACCAGCGCGCCCAGCGGTTTGAAGTCCGCGCTGTTGGCCACGATGTTCACGTCCGAGCAGCTGTAGAAGGCTTCGGCGCTGTCGCTGCGCTGCCATACGTTGTAGATCACGCGCTTGCCCTGCATGCCGGCCGGGATCTTGACGTCCAGCTTGGTCTTGGCGCTGGGCGCCACCGCGCCGGAATCGCCGATCAATTGCAGATCGTCCCACTGCAGCGGACGCTTGAAGTCGTAGGAGTCCTTGCTGATATAGGATTTGAAATAGGCGGTCTGGTGCTGGGCGGACTGATGATAAGTCATCGTGTATTTGCCGTCCGGTCCCGGCTGTATGCTGGTGGCCGGCCAATCGACGCCAGCGTCCAGGCCGCTGAATCTTGCGTTGCCGCCGGCGCACAGCTTGCCATTGGGCACCACTTGCTGGTGATTGCCGCCGGCGCCGCCTTGCAGCACGCTGCTCCAGTCGTACATCGCCTGTGCGCCGCCGCTTTGCTTGACGGCCTGGCAACCCGGCGTTCCCGGATTTTCCGGATTGTCCGCGGTGCGGCAGTAGTAGATGCGGCTGATCGGCTCTTCCATCGTGCCGTGGGCGGAGGCGGCGGCCGGAGCCAGCAGCATCAGGGAAGCGGCGATCTGGCTCAGCGTCAGAGCAGGCAGGGCGAACGTGCCTGCGGAGCGGGGTGCGGTCATTGTTGAAACCTTAATTTAAGGGATTGGGTGACAGCCCTCTCCAACCGCCATCGGCTGGGAAGGGCTTGCCCGCATTGTTCCAAACCCTGGTGCGGCCCCCAATCAATCTCAACAGAAGCTCAAGCCGGCGGCCGCGCCTAGCGCTCTCCTCCCTCGCTCTCCACCCACGGCGCCAGCAGCAGAAATTCGCTGCCCAGCCGGCTTCTGGATTTGACCTCGACGCGGCCGCCGTGGGCCTGCATCACGGCCTTGACGAAGGGCAGGCCCAGGCCGGCGCCGTCGCGGCGGCCTTCATCCACCTGATAGAACGGCTCGAATAGCCGCGGCAAGGCGTGTTCCGGAATGCCTATGCCCTGGTCCACCACGCTGATGCCGGCCATGTCCCCCCAGCGCGCCAGCCGCAGCACGATGTGGCTGCCGGCCGGCGAGTACTTGACGGCGTTGTCCAGCACATTGACCACGGCGCGCAGCAGCATGTCGTAATGGCCGCGCACCCACAGCGCTTCCATCGCCTCCGGGCCGTGCAGCACGATGCGCTTTTGGCGGGCGCCGGCCTCGATCTGGTCCATCGCGTCTTCGGCCAGATCAGTCAAGGCCACCGGCAGAAAGCCGGCCGGGTCCAGTTGCTCGGCGCGGGAGAGGCGCATGAAGTCCTGCGCCACGCGCAGGCTGTAGTTCACTTGCCGGCGCAGATCGTTGAAGAACTGGTCCTGCCGCGGCCCGGTCTCGCCGCCGCGCTGTTCTATCATCGCCAGCATGGTGGTCAGCGGATTGCGCAGATCGTGCGCCATCTGCCGCAGCACGCGCCGGTCGCCGGACACGCTGGCCTTGACGCTTTGCAGGTCGACCAGGCTGATCAGACTGCTGGACAGGCCGTCGCACAGTTCCGGACAGGGCGTGACCAGCAACATGTGTTCGCCCTGGCTGCTGCGCACTTCCTCCACGCCGATGTTGCCGCTGTGAAGCGCTTTTTCGCGCGCCCGCCCGGCCAGGCCCAGCACCCAGGCTTCGGCCTCCTCCGGCGCGCCTTGCTCGCACAGCAGCTTGCGCGCCGCCTGGTTGCTGAGGATGATTTTGCCGCCCTGCTCGAAGAAGATCGGATAGGGCAGCATATTGAGCACGCTGACGTAGGAGTTTTGCCAGGCGCGCATCTGCCGCATCAGCCGTTCGATTTCGTCGGCGCCGGACTCGGGCTCCTGGCCGCGCAGCGGCAGGTCCATGCCGGCTTCGAGCAGGCTCTGCCGCATCGCCTCCATTTCCTGCCGCAGCAAGAGATGAGTCTTGGTCTGCCAGCGCCAGGCGCAGCCGGCGTAGATCAGCAAGCCGCCTGTCAGCGGCGAGCTGACCGGAATCCAGATCTGGGTTTGCAACAACAAGAGGGTGGACGTCAGCCAGCAGCCGCCCAGCCACAGCCAGGCGCGTCCGTGCATGCGCGCCGGCGGCGCCAGCAGGCAGACCAGCAGCAGGCCGAACATGAGGCCGAAGTTGACCAGCAGCTTGTACGGGGCGGCCAGCAGGGTGACCGGCCCGTGGTTCATCAGGGTCTGGGTTTGCAAGGCCAGGATCTGGCTGCGGGTATGGCCTTCGCGGTCCAGCGGGTAACGGTTGGAGCGCAGGCCCTTGAACGGG
Source organism: Chromobacterium sp. Panama (assembly GCF_003052555.1). Taxonomy (NCBI): domain Bacteria; kingdom Pseudomonadati; phylum Pseudomonadota; class Betaproteobacteria; order Neisseriales; family Chromobacteriaceae; genus Chromobacterium; species Chromobacterium sp. Panama. Next base: position 760,585 of record NZ_QARX01000001.1, on the reverse strand, counting down.
TCCAGCGCCAGATGGCCGACAAAGACGATCTTGTTGTGAAACGCCTGCCGCGGCACCGCGCCGGTCAGCACGTCCAGCATCGAATACTGCTGGATGCGGTGGTGGGCCGGCAACACCAGCAGCCAGCCGTCGGCTTGCGGCGCGCAACGCCGCCAGAACGCGGTCAGACAGCGGGTGTTTTCCCGCGGCGGCAGTTCATAGCCGGCGACGCGGATGGCTTCCATCACCATATGCGGCGCCAGCTTCCGGCCATGTTGCTTGTAGGGGACGATGCCGGTGACCACGCTGCGGTCCCCTATCAAGAGGTCGCGGTGCCCCAGCCCGGCCGCGGCGGCGTAAACGGCGGAGGGCTCGGGACCGTCCCGCCCCGGCGCGGCGGGGGCGTCGGGCGGCAAGGCCAGCACCACGCGGCCGTGGCGCCGGATGGCCTTCGCCAACATGCCTTCGTCCCGGCGCGACAGCAGGTTCATGTTCAGCGCCACGCTGTCGGCCTGCTCCAGTCTTTGCAGCAGCACGGCGTAGAGCACGTTGCCGTTGACTTCCTCATGACCCAGCGCCTGCACCGTGGCCTGGTCGACATTGACGAGCACGACATCGTGTTCGTCGTCTTCGGTCTGCAAGGCGGAGAGCAGTTCGAAGTACAGCCGGTCCAGCGAGTGGAACAAGGCGTCCTGGTTGGGGATGGCGAACACCACCAGCAGCAGGACGAAGGCGATCAGAAAGCGCGCGTCGTGCCGGTGTCCGCGCCGGAACGCTTGGCAAAGCCATTTCATAAGACGGCCCAAGCGCGAAAAAAGGACGCGGCCGGCCAAGCCGGCGCCTCATTCAAGGAGCAGCTCAAGGCGAGACCGGCCGAAGACCTTGGGCGCGCATGCGGGAAATGCGGGCTCGGGAGACGGCCGTCGGCGCGCAATGCCAGAGTCAACGCGCAGCGGGTTGCAAGCGGGTCCTCAGACCCGCTCCAGCCGGTAACCGTAGTTGTACACGGTGGAGATCACCATGCCGTTGCGCGGCCGCAGGCCCAGCGCCGAGCGCAGATTGCTGACATAGGTGGCCAGGCTGGCGTCGTATTTACGGTCCGCCTGGCCCCAGATGCGCTGGCTGAGAAAGTCCTTGGTCAGGATGCGGCCCAGGTTGCGGAACAGCAGCGTGGCCAACGCGAATTCCCGCGCCGGCAGCGTGGCGGCCTTGCCGCCGGGCAAGCTGACGCTGCGCGCTTCCGGATGGAAGGTGTAGCCGCCGGCCTCGAACGAGGCCTCCGGATTGCCCAGCCGCTGTTGCTTGCGAAACTGGGCGTTCAGCCGCGCCAGCAGCTCGCGCTCGCGGATCGGTTTTTGCAGATAGTCGTCGGCGCCGTGCTCCAGCGCCAATACGATGTCTTCTTCGTCGTCGCGCTGGGTCACCATCAGGATGGGCAGCGCCGGCGGCAGCTTGGCGCGCGCCCATTTGAGCACCTCGACGCCGTTTCGGCCCGGCACCTCCCAATCCAGCAGCATCGCGTCGCAGCGCTGCTGTCGGAATTGGGCGACGAACTGGTCGCCGTCGGCACAGGCGACGGCTTGATGGCCATATTGTTCCAGCAGCTTGACCACGCTGGCGGTTTGGAGCGGACAGTCTTCTAAAATAGCAACAATCATCATATGCGTTTCGGTTGAAAGCGACGGACTCGCGCCGGGAGCGGAAGCGGCGCGCCTTTGGAGCCGCGGCGCGGCCGCGGGCGCAAAAGCGTTGGAAAGCCGCTGTCATCGGTCGCCAAAGAGGGTGATTCTTACGGAAGCATGGTCCGGGAATCTATAGGAGTACTCCTAACTTTCTCAATAATTCCTAAATTAATCCGGATGCATTGAGCCGAAACAAGACGCAAATCATGCCTTTAGAATAAATCCGCCCGCCGCCGGCCTCACGGCGCGGCCGGCGCCAGGAACACCCATTGCCGATAGCTGCCCTTGTCTGCGAAATCGCCCAGCTCCGCGGCGAAGCCCCGCTGCTTCAAGGGCCGGCCTTCCGCCAGGCTGTGCACGCCGACGATGCCGCCGTCCGCGCCCTTGATCAGCCCCCATTCCGGCTTGCCCGTGAGCGGATCGGCGTAGAGGCGGCGCAGGTGGCGGCGGGTGAAGGGCACGCGTTCGTCCTTGAGCAGGGCGTCCAGCGTTTTGGGATAGGCCGGCGCGGGGCCGGAACGGTGGTAGGAGGCGATGGCGCGCTGCAATTGCAGGCCGATGTGCAGCAGCTCTTCTTCCTTGTCGCCTTGTTGTTGCCGGCTCCAGGCGCCGGCCGCCGCGCCCAGGGCCGCGCTCATGGCCAGCACCAGCGTCAGCGCTCCCAGATAGGCCAGCCCGCGCTGCTTACCAGCTGCCATAGCGGCTGCCGTCCAGGCCGGTTCCCGGCGCGCCGCTGGCCACGTCGCCGACGCCGCCCTCCTCCGCCGGTTTGGCTTGCCAGCCGTCGCGCCGGCCGGCGATGGGATCGAGCGGCAGTTCGCGCAGATAGCGGCCGGCCACCAGTTCTTGCAAGGCGGCCGGATTGGCGCCGTGGTCGGCGCGGTAGTCGTCTATCGCCTGGCGCAGCGCGGCCAGATTGTGGCGCAGCACGGTTTCGCGGGCGCGGTCCTGCTGCTTGAAGTAGTTGGGGCCGATCAGGGCCATCAGCGCACCGATGATGCTCATCACCACCAGCAGCTCGATCAGGGTGAAGCCGCGCGCCGCTTCACCATTGTTGGTAGGGTATGCCATTGATGCCCTTTCTGAGGCTCTTGGAACGGATGTCGTATACGTCGCCGCCGGAGGCGAAGGCTTCCGCCGAGCTGTCGTAGCCGCGCGTGTCCCAGCTCGCCGCCGGGTCCGCGCCGTCGCAGCTTTCGCACATCGGATCCGCCGGCAGACGGCGCAGGAAATAGAGCTTGCCGCCGGCGGCGTCGCTCTTGTCCGGCACGCCGTCCACCAGGCTGGCGAGGCTGGGCGGATAGCCGCTCCGATCCGGAGAAGCGTCTATCTTCTTGTCCGTCACCGCCTGCCGGTAGGCGTCGATGGCCGTGCGGATCTGGCGCAGGCTGTGGCGCAGCTCGGCCTCCTGGGCGCGCCGTCTGGCCAGTTCGCTCAGCGGCAGGCTGGCGCTCAGCAACAGCGCCAACAGGGTAAGCGCGGCCAGCGTCTCGATCAGGGTGAAACCGGTTTGACGCGGCATAAGCACCTCAGGGCGCGGCCAGCGGGCTGTCCAGCGCCGGCGCGGAAGCGTCCCGCGCGGGCGCGGCGGCGGGCGGCTGCGCCTCGGTCCGCAGCGGTTCCACGCTCAGCCGGCTTTCGGTGCCGGAATGGAAATAGCTGTTGGAGGCGGCCGGCAGGTCCAGCGCCCGTTCTATGCGCGGGGTCAGCAGCAGGATCAGTTCGGTGTTTTCGACGCCGCGCTTCTGGCTGCCGAACAGGCCGCCCAGCCAGCTCAGGGTGCTGAGACCGGGCAGGCCGCTGCTGCTGCGGTCGTGCTGCTGTTTGACCAGGCCGGCCAGCACCTGGGTTTCGCCATCGCGCGCGGTCATCACGGTTTCGGCGTTGCGGGTGCTCATCGGGTAGACGGTGCCGCCGCCGGCGGTCTTGACTTCGCTCTTGAGATTGCTGACTTCCATATTGACCTTGACGCTGACCTCGTTGCTGAGGCTGATCCGCGGCTCCACTTGCAGGATCAGGCCGACGTCCTGGTAGTTGACCGATTCCGTCACCACGCCGTTGGCGTTGGTGGTGGTGACCACCGGCACTTTCTCGCCTATCTTGATGCTGGCCTTTTCCATATTGCGCACGCGGATCTTGGGGTTGGCCAGCACCTTGGTCTTGCCCTGTCTTTGCAGCAGTTTGATCGCCGCGCCCAGATCGCCGCCGTTGCTGCCGCCGACGCCGACGCCGTCGCGGTTCAGGCCCAGCAGATCGCCCACCGTCACCCTGTCCGAGCCCTCTTTCGGCAGCACCGAAAACCGCAGTTCCGCCGGATAGTCGACGCCGACGTCGAGCACGTCGTTGGTGTTCACTTCCAGCACTTGCACGTCCATGGTGACTTCGGACTGGGCGATGTCCAGGCTGGCCACCAGCCGCTCTATCACCGCCATCACTTCCGGCGTGTCGCGCACGATCACCGCATTGGTGCGCTCGTCCAGATGCACGTTCTTGGGCGAGCTGATCTGGCGCAGTGCGGCCAGCACCTGGCTGGCGTTGGCCTGGCTCAGGTAGAAGGCGCGGGTCATGAGCTCCCGGTATTCCTTGGCTTTTTCCGAGCGCGCCGGATAAATCAGCATGCTGTGCCGGCTGAGCACTTTTTTCTCCAGCTGATGGGTGCGCAGCAGCAGATTGATGGCGTCTTCCGCCGTGGTCCGGCTGGCGACGATGCTGGCCGGGGCGGCGACGGGCACTTCCGGATCGAACACGAAATCGATGCCGGCCAATTGCGAGATGGCGTCGAAGATGCTGGAAATCGGCTGAACCTTGAAGTTCAGCGTCACCGGCTGGCGCAACGCCTCGGCCAGGCTGGGACGCGCGTCGCGGCGGGCGGCCTCCCGGCTTTGCAGCTCGTCGCGCAAGGCTTGCGCCTGCCGGTAACCGGGCTGCTCCTGCAGGATGCGGCCCAGCCGCTCCAAAGCCTCTTGCGGGCGCTGCGCGCCGATTTCGGCGGCGGCGTCCAGCTCCAGTTTCAGCCGCAGCCGGCGCTCCAACTGCCGTTTCAGCTGCTGGGCGCGCATGTGCTCCGGCGCCAGCGCCAGCAGCCGGCTCACCTCCGCCAGCGCGGCCGCGTCGTCGCCGGCGTCCATCTTGGTCTTGGCCGCCCGCAAGGCCTCCTCCGCCAGCGCCGCGCTCTTGGCCACGACGTTTTTGCGGCGTTCCACATCGTCGGGCTTCTGCCGCAAGGCGGTTTCGGCCGCGCGCAATTGTTCTTCCGCGCCGGGCTGATCGGCCGGGCCGAAGATTTTCTTGACCGGTCCGGGCAGCGCGCATCCGCCCAGGGTCAAACCGAGGGCGAGGGCCAGCAGTGTGGGTTTGCAATGTTTCATGATGCCTAATGCCTGGTGAAAACGGCGTCGTCGCGGTGGCGGCGACGCCTCAGTGAGCCAATGGAGTCAGCGGGATCGAGTGCTCCCGCCCTTCGGCGTCCAGCAGCAGCGCGCGCTCCGCCTCCAGGGCCTTGAACGTGTATTGCTCCGTCAGCCGGGCGCCCGGCTGCAGCGCATTGGGCGTCTTGCAGCCGACGCAGAGCAGGTAGCTGCGCGCCCGGCCTTCCAGCACCACCACGCGCTGGCCGTCCTGCCGCCATTCGCCCACGGCGCTGAACGGCGGCGGCGCGGCTTCCAGCGGCGGCGGCGGCAAGGGCGCCGCCAAGACCGGAGCGGCGTCCGCCGCCGGGACGACGGGCTTGGCCTCTTCGCGCAGCGACGCCCAGCTCTGGACCGGAAACAGGTCGACGCCGTCGGCCCGCGGCTCTTGCGCCTGGGTCAAGGCCGCCCAGGCCAGCGCGAGGCCGCTCAGCCAATGGGCCCGCCGCCTCATTGTCCGGCTCCCAGCAGGCTGAAGCGCATGCGCATGCTCAAGGTCGCGGTATCGGTTCGCGCCCGGTCCAGCGTCAGCGCCTCCAAGCGCAACAGAGGCTGCGCCGTCAGCGCGCCCAGCGCCGCCGTCAGTTCCGGATAGCGCCCGCTGGCGCTCAGCTCCACCGAGACGCGGCGCAACGCGCCGCCGGCTTCCGCCTCTTCGCGATAACTGGCCTCATGCACGCTCAGGCCGGACTGGCGCAGCTGCTCCAGCAAGGCCAGCTTGCGCGGGGCCAGCGCCAGCCGCAGCTGGGCCTGCCATTGCCGCTCGCGCCCCGCCGTCGCCGGCAAGGCGGGCGTCGGCGCGCTCAATTGCTGGCGGCGCTGTTGCAGATCCGCCTGCCGCGTCTCTTGCTCCAGCGCGCCAAAGACCAACAGCAGGCCGCAGGCCGCCAGCGACAGCCGGCCGCCGCGCCCCAGCCGGCAGGCCAGCGTCTGCCGATGCCAGCGCAGCCGGGCCCGCCAATGACTTCCGCCGCCGGCCGGCCGGCCGCCGCGTTTAAAGGCCGCCAGCCGGCGGCCGGCGTCTCGCATCCAGGCCCTCATCGCTCAGCCACCTGCACCGTGGCCAGCACCGCCTGATTGGGATCGCCGGGCTTAAGCCCGTGCCGCAGCAGCCGCGCCCGACCATGGCCGGACGGCTGGTTCAGCCTCTCGACGAAATGGAACACTTCCCGCACGTCCGCCGCGCTCAGTTCCAGCCGGGCCTGCTTGCCCCCGCCCTCAAGATGCAGGGACAAGATGCCCAGCCGCGGCGACCAGGCTTGTTCTATCGCCCGCAGCAGCGCCGGGCGCAGCCGGGTTTGATCGTCGCCCTGGACCAGCAGCAACGCCTGGGCCTTGCGCGCCTCCGGCGAGGCGGCCTGGGCGCGGCGCTGTTCGCGCTCGCGCAGAAACCGCTGTTGCTCCTGCCGCCGCTCCCAGGCCGCGGTGTCCTCCGCCAACCGTTCCAACTCCCACTGCCGCCAGCCCAGCGCCGCCAGCAGCATCAACAAAAGCATGGCGGCGACGCCGGCCAGCGGCGCGCTCGCCTCGGGGCGGCTGAAGTCCAGACCGCGGGCGTTCAGGCGGCGCATGGCTGGCTCGCAAGCAGGGGATGGGCAAAGCCCAGCCAACGCGCCCGCGCCGCCGGCGGCTGTGCCTCCGGGCCATGGGTCGCGCACCAATCGTAGTCGCCGCCGGGCTCGCGGCCGCACAGCGCCTCCGCCGCCGCCACGCCCTCGGCCGCGCTCTGTCCCGGCGCCAGCGCCAGGGTGATCAGATCCTCCCAGCCGCGCTCGCCGCGCCACAGACAGGTGACGGCCCCGGCCTCCGCCAACACCAGCGCGTCCGACGCCAACGCGCGCGGATGGGCTTGCAGGCAGGACGACAGCAGATCGCGGCAGCCGGCCAAGCGCCAGCCGGCCGCCCGCGCCGCCGCGCTCAAATCGGCCAGCAGCGGGGCCTGGGCGGCGAAAGCCAGCCGCGCCGCGCCGTAAGCCCCCGCCGCCAGGCGGATGTCCAGTTCGCCCGCGACGCCGCGCTCGCGCAGCAGACCCCGCGCATAGGCGCGCCACTGGGCGCGCTGCCCGGACAAGCCGTCTTGCCACGGCAAGAGCTGGCTGTGCGCCCACGGATAGCCCAAGAGCAGCCGCACGCGGTTGCGCCAGGCCGGACGCCGGCGCGCGGCCCCGCCCAGCAGCATGGCCAGCGCCTCCGCCGGTTTGCCGTGATGGCGGCAACGCCGCGGCTGGGCCGGGGCGCCGGCCGGCGGCAGCAAGGTCGCCAGTTCGGCGTCGATCAACACGGTTCTGTCATTCCATGGCCACGGCACGGCTGACCTCCTGATAGGTGGTGAGTCCGCGCGCCACCGCCTCGAGGGCGGCGTCGCGCAGCGATTGATAATCGGCGCATTGCGCCAGCGCCTGCAGGCGCTTCTGCGGCGAGCGCTCCAGCAGCGCTTCCTTGAGCCGGCTGTCCAGGCGCAGCACTTCCGCCAGCGCGATGCGGCCGTGGAAGCCGCCGCCGCGGCAGTGCTCGCAACCGGCGCAGGCGCAGGCGACGCACAACCGGCGCACCAGGCGCTGCGACACCACGCCGTTGAGCGCTTCCAGGAAAGTGGCCGCTTCCACGCCCATGTAGAGAAAGCGGTCTATCACGCTGAAGGCGTCGTTGGCGTGCACCGAGGACAGCACGCGGTGGCCGGTCAGCGCGGACTGCACCGCGATGGCCGCGGTTTCGGCGTCGCGGATCTCGCCCACCAGAATGGTGTCCGGATCGTGGCGCAGGATGGAGCGCAGGCCGCGGGCGAAGGTCAGGCCCTTTTTCTCGTTGACCGGGATTTGCAGAATGCCGGCCATCTCGTACTCCACCGGGTCTTCGATGGTGATGATCTTTTCCTCGCCGGTATTGATCTCCGCCAGCGCGCCGTACAAGGTGGTGGATTTGCCGCTGCCGGTGGGCCCGGTGATCAGGGTCAGGCCATAGGGCAGTTGCGCCAGCGCGCGCACGCGGCGCGCGGTTTCGCCGTGAAAGCCCAGGCTGTCCAGGTTCAGGCTGTCGCCGCGCTGGGATTTGTCCAGCAGGCGCAGCACCGCGTTTTCGCCGTGGGCGCCCGGCATGATGGACACGCGGAAGTCCACTTCGCGGCCTTGCAGCGCCACCTTGAAGCGGCCGTCCTGCGGCACGCGCTTTTCCGCGATGTCCAGGCTGGACAGCACTTTCAGCCGCGACATGGTCTGGCTGGCCGCCAACTGCCCCGGCACCTTGCGTATGGCCTGCATCACGCCGTCGATGCGGTAGCGTATCTGCAGCCCGTCGTCGCGGGACTCCAGGTGGATGTCGCTGGCGCGGCTTTGCAGCGCGTCGTACAAGGTCATGTTGACCAGGCGGATCACCGGGCTTTCGTCCTTGGCCAGGCTGGTCAGCGAGATAGACTCCACCGCCTTGGCCAGGCTGTCCTCGGCCAGGTCCACCGCCGCGCCGTCCATCACCCGCTCGCGGGCCTCGGCCTGTTTCAGCCAGGCGTCGGCCACGCCGGGCAGGCTGAGGGCGAAGCGCTGGCCGCGGCCCAGCAGCCGGTTTTGCAGGCCGAGACGCGCGTCCAGCCGCAGCGGTTCGGCCAGCAGCAGGTACAATTCGCCCCGCCACTCCAGCGGCGCCGCCCGGCAGGACAGCGCTTCCGGCAGCGGCAGCAGATCGAAGCGCGCCGCCGCCTCCCCCACCTGGGCCTCGCTCAGCGCGGCCAGGCCCAGCAGCCGCGCCGCCTGCGGCAGGCTGGCCGGCTCGCGCTCCAGCTGCCGGTTCAGCAGCTCGGCCATCGGCAGGTCTTCCTCTCCGCTCTCGCGCCGCCATTGCCAGCCGGCCGTCGTCGTCGGGTCCATCAATGCTCGCATCACGTCTCCTCAGCCCATGCCGCCGGCCAGTTCGAATATCGGCATATACAGCAGGGCGACGATCAGGCCGACCAGGCCGCCCACCGCCAACATCAGAATCGGCTCGAACACTTTGCTGAACACCTCGATCGCCTGATCCAGCGCGCCGTCGTGGAACTGGGCGATGCGCTCGCACATGCCGCCCAGATCGCCGCTTTGTTCGCCGACGCGCAATAAGCGCTCCGCCACCGCCGTGGTCAGTTGGTGGCGCGCCAGGGTGTCCGCCACCGGCCGGCCGGCGCGCAACTCCTCCAGCGCGCGCGCCAAGCGCTGCGCGTAGGCGTCCGGCAACAGCCCCGCGGACAAGTCGAAAGCCTGCAAGGCCGGCGTGCCGCCGGCGATCAATAAGCCGGCGGTGCGGTAAAAGCGCGCCAGCACGAACAGGCGCGCGACATCCCGCAGCCGGGGCAGCGTCCACAACAAGCTCAGCAGCGCGCGCTGGGTTCGCCGGGCGCGCAGCAGCAGGCACAGCGCCGTCAGGCCGACGGCCAGGCCCGCGCCCAGCAAGCCGCCGTGAGCCTGGACCAGGCGCGCCCACCACAGCATGGCGGCGGCGCTGGCCGGCAGTTCGCGCAGCGATTCGAACACCACGGCGAAACGGGGAATCACGAAGAACAGCATGAACAGCAGAATGCCGAAGCCGACGGAGAGCACCAGCGCCGGATAAACCAGGGCGCCGGTCACCCGCTTGCGGATGGCGACGATGCGCAGCTCGTAATACTGATAGCGCTTGAGCGCCGCCGGCAGCTGGCCGCTGCCTTCGGACGCGGCCACGGTGGCCGCCAGCAAGGCCGGGAAGGCTTCCGGCTGGGCCTCCATCGCGCGCGACAGCGGCTGGCCCTGGTACAGCGCTTGCAATAGCCGGTCCAGCACGCCCTGCAAGGCCTTGTCGCCGCCGCCGGCCTTGTCGCGCAGCGCTTCCAGCGCCTCGATCAGCGCCAGGCCGGCCTCCAGCAGCGCCGACAGCTCCTGCAGCAGCAAGCCCAGCGCCGCGCCCTTGAGCGCGCCCTCCGCGCCGGCCTCGCGCCTCGCCTCCAGCACCAGGCCGTCGTCCGCGCCCAGCTGGGCCCGCGCGGCGGCCTCGTTGTCCGCCCGCACCAGGCGCGTCCTCACCTCGCCCTGAGCCAGGACGCTGATCCGGTAGGCCGCCATCTCAGCCCCTCGCCTCGCGCTCGGCGCGCAATTGCAGATACTGCCGCCACACCTTGTCCACATAGCGCTTGCGCGCGCCTTCGCGCGTCGCCGCGCCGCCGGCGTTGTAAGCGCCCACCGCGCGCCAGGTGTAGCCGTAGCGTGCGATGAAGTCCGCCAGGATGGACGCGCCCACCTGTATGCTCAGACAGGGCTCGTCCAGCAGGCGCTGACGCGTGATGCCGCGCTTGGCCAGCCCCGGCAGATGAAGGCTGTTGATCTGCATCAGGCCGATGTCGTGGCTGCCGTCCTTGTTGTAATTGACGGCGCGCGGATTCAGCGCCGATTCCACCTTGGCGATGGAATACAGCAGCAGCGGATCCACCCGGTGGCGCGCGCCGGCCTCGCGCCAGCAATTGGCCGCCGCCTGCGCGCCGTCGGCCAGCGCGGCGCAGGCGGCCAGCAGCGGCAGCAGTCCCTTACAGCGCATGGACCAGTTCACCGTCGCCTCCCGCCCGCCCGGCCTCGCCCAGGGATACGATCTCAGCCTCGCTCTCGCCGCCGGGCACCCGCCATTGATACGGCCGGCCCCAGGCGTCCATCGGCACATCCTTGGCCAGATAGGGCCCATGCCAGCCGGCCACGCCCGGCGGCGCCTTCAGCAGCGCGCCCAGCCCCTGTTCCGCGCTGGGATAGCCGCCGACGTCCAGCCGGTATTGCGCCAAGGCGTCGCCCAGGGTTTTCATTTGCGCCTGGGTGGCCTTGACCTTGGCCTTGTCCACCTGGGAAAACAGCTTGGGCCCGACATAACCGGCCAAGAGGGCGATGATCAGCAGCACCACCAGCAATTCCAGCAGCGTGAAGCCGCCTTGTCCGGCGGAGCGCCGTCTAGCGTTCATCGTCGTCATAAGATTCGCTTGTCCAAAAAACCGCGCCGCAAGAGCGTGCGCTGGAAGATATAAGCGGCGTCCGCGCCGGACCCCGGCAGGGACGGCGACGGTTCCGCCCCTTGCCAGCGCATGCTCACACGGGGCTTTCGCCGTTCTCAATATTTCTGAAAGGAATCTAAAACGGCCGCGGCGGGGCCCGACGGCCGGCGCCGGGAAGGGCGTTCGGCGGCGCGGACGGGCGACTTGAGAATGGTTTCAGAATCATGGCGCCGTCGCCGGCGGCGGCGCTTGAATAGCGTTTTTAATCGAACGCGCCGCGGGCATCCGTCCCAGCGGCCGCGCCTTGGAGAAACGCATGCCCTCTTCCGCCCCGGCCGCCAACCCTGGCTATCCGCGTCTGCAAATCCTGTTTCACTGGCTGAGCGTGCTCTTGATGGCCGCCCTGGCGCTGGCCGGCGGCTTGCGTCACCTGCTGGCCGGCCACGCCGTCGCCGACATGCGCAGCGTGATGATCGTGCACATAGGCTGCGGCATGGCCCTGCTGTTCCTGACCCTGCTGCGCGCCGCCACGCGGCTGGCCGGTCCGGCGCTGCCGCCGCTGGCCGGCAGCAGCCGCGCGCAGCGCGCTTGCGCCCATGCCGCCCATCTGGCCATCTACGGCCTCATTCTGGCGTCCTGCCTGCTGGGCTGGATCATCGTCAACGCCAAGGGGCTGGCGATCCCGATGCCGCTGCTGGGCTTCGACTTCCCGCGCCTGGTCGCGGCCGACCCGGCCCTGGTCGCCGCGACGGTGGGCCTGCACGAATGGCTGGGCTGGATCTTCTACGGTCTGCTCGCCGTCCACATCGCCGCCGCCGTCTGGCACCATGTCGCGCTGAAGGACGACACGCTGCGGCGCATGAGCTGGCGGCGGCCGGCGCCGGCGGCGGCTCCCGCCGCGGCCGACTGCCACCGTTGCTCGCCGGACACCCTGGCGCAGAACGAGGAACTGACGTCCGCGGACCGGCTGGCCTCCTGACGCGCGCGCGCCCCACCCGAACAGCCAGGCTCCGGCCTGGAACCGGGATGGCACAATCGAGGTCTTGACTGTTCCCCCGCCTATACGGAGAACCTACCCATGTTACGTCCCCTATCCGCCGTCTTGTGCTGTCTGCCCGCCCTGGCCCTGGCGCAAAGCGTGGAGCTGTCCTTCGTCGACGCCAAGGGCGACGCCGGCCCGGCCGGCAGCGTCCTGATCGAGGACACGCCCTACGGCGCGCTGTTGACGCCCAAGCTTGAAAAACTGCCGCCCGGCGTGCACGGTTTCCACGTCCATGAAAAACCCTCTTGCGCGCCGTCCGTCGGCGCCAACGGCGCGGTCACGCCGGCCGGCGCCGCCGGCGGCCACTGGGACCCGGACAAGACCGGCGCGCACGCCGGCCCTTACGGCCGCGGCCACAAGGGCGATCTGCCGGCGCTGTACGTGGGCGCCGACGGCAAGGCGAGTTATCCGGTGCTGGCGCCGCGGCTGAAAGCGGCGGACTTCTCCGGCCGCGCGCTGATGGTGCACGCCGGCGGCGACAATCACAGCGATCATCCGCAGCCCTTGGGCGGCGGCGGCGCGCGCATGGCCTGCGGCGTGGTCGAATAAACCGTACTCGGCAAGGAAAAACCGGCGCGATTGACAAGGCCGGTTTTTTTATTGACGATGACAGAATTCAAACGACCGTTTCAACAGAGATGAAACCACCCGCCTGGCTGTTCCGATTCCTGCTCAATCTGTGGCCGCCCTTCCTGGGCGCCGGCATCCGCGTCAAACGGCTGGCCGCCGATTTCAGCGATATCGAAGTGCGGCTGAAACTGGGCTTCAGCAACCGCAACTATGTCGGCACCCATTTCGGCGGCAGCCTGTACGCGATGACCGATCCCTTCTTCATGCTGATGCTGATGCACCAACTGGGGCGGGACTACTATGTGTGGGACAAGAGCGGCAGCATCGACTACGTCAAGCCGGGCCGCGGCACGGTGAGCGCGCGCTTCCGGCTGGCGCCGGGCATGCTGGAGGACATCAGGCTGCGCACCGCCTCGGGCGACAAATACCTGCCGCAATTGCAGGTGGACATCGTCGATCAACAGAACGAGCTGGTGGCGAGGGTGTTCAAGACGCTGTACATCAAACGCAAGAAGAAATGAGGCGCCGCGCTTCAGCGCGCGGAAAACGCCAGCAGGTAGCGCTTGCCGTCCAGACTCAGGACGGCCAGCCAGTCGCGGCTGCCGCTGACGCACAGCGGCAGCGTCACCGTCGCCTTCCAGTCCGCGCCGTCGCGCACAAAGGTGTAACGGTTGAAGCCCATGTCCATGTCGGCCATATTGAACTCCACCTGCGGCGCTTCCCGCGCCGCGACGCCCTGCAAGCGGATTTCAAACGGTCTGCCGTGCTGCGGCGGCGAGGCGAAACGCCAGACGCCGCCGCCCGGCAGGGCGCAGCTCGCCTGGCCGGCGACGCAGGCCAAGGGCGACGGCTTGACCGCTTGCCGCTCGCTGTACCAGCGGTAAATCAGGCCGAACTTGATACAGGCCAGCAGCAGCAAAACGCCGCCCAGCGCCAGCCATTTACGCTGTTTGGCCGTCATCGCCAAGCCCCCCGCATCAGCGCCACCCCATGCGCGCCGTGGCGGCGGGCGGCCTCCAGATCATCCATGCTCATGCCGCCCAGCGCGTAGACCGGCGTCGGCGCGCCGTCCGCCAGACAAAGCCGGAAACCGTCCCAGCCCAAGGGCGCCGCGCCGGGATGGCTGGCGGTGGCGGCCACATGGCCGAGCAAGGCGTAATCCAGGCCCAGTTCGCCTATCCGCGCCACCTGCGCCGCCTCGTGCGCCGAGGCGCCCACCCAGGCGAACGCCGGGCGCTCCTTCAGCGAGGCCAGCCGCGCCGCGTTCAGATGCACGCCGTCCACCGGCCATTCCGCCGCCCAGGCCGGATCGGCGTTGACCATCAGCTTGCCGCCGCGCTCATGGACGATGGCCGCCGCCTTGGCGACGAAATCGGCGAGCTCGGCGCGCGCCATCTGCGGCTCGCGCACCTGCACCATGCCCCAGGCCGGCCCCTGCTCCAGCCGCCGCAATTGGGCGTCCACGCCGATTTCGTGCGCGCAGGTGATCGCGTAGGCCGCCGGCAATTCCAGCGATTTGAGAATGGGCCCGTTGGCCGGCAACATGGGCTGCACCGTGCAAGCGCCTGGCTTCTGCCAGGCGAAGCTTTGGCCTTCCCGCGGCTGCGGCTCGCCGCGCCAGGACCAGACCCGGAAGAAACGCAGCCGCACCGAGGCGTGCTCATAATGATGGACCTTGCTCAGCCACGGCGTCGCGGCCAGCGTTTCAATGCCCATTTCCTCGTAGAGTTCGCGCGCCAGCGCCTGTTCTCCGCTTTCGCCCAGCTCCACCTTGCCGCCGGGAAACTCCCAGTAACCGGCGTAAGGCTTGCCCTCCGGCCGGCTGCCCAGCATGAAACTGCCGTCCGGCCGCATCAGCGCGCCGGCCACTACCTCGATGATCTTGCTGTCGCTCATTGCTTGGTCTTGCCCGGTGAATATCGTTCCGGCTCTCCGCGGCCGGCAGCGCATTCTACCGCAAGCGCTCCCCAGCAATAAGGGCGCCGCGGCGCCCTTATTGACTCAACCAACTGTCTAAGACCTCAACCCGGGCGGCCCGGCTTGGTGCAGCCGGCGTCCTTATAAGGCTGGGAGCTGAACTGCGTCCAGCCCGGACCCAGGGAGAATTGCGAGCAAGCGAGCTTGCCGTCGAGCTTGCTTTGCCACAGATACCAGGGCGCCGGCGCGGCCAGGGTCATCAAGGGGAAGGACAAGGCCGCCAGGGCCAGAATGATTTTGCGAGTCATTGCGCATACCTCAGACAAAGTGAAGGAGAACATGGTCCGAATCTGCCGTGACCATGCGCATAAAATGCCAAACAAATATACAACACAATACTGTTGGCATAAAGCGCGATTTGCCGCCGGCATAAAGTCGCCTGACACGACGTTTTTTGCAAAAAATGCGTCCAGCGGGCAGATCCATCCCGGCCAATCGGTAACAAAGTGTTACCATTAGCCCTGTAAGGCAGCGAATTCAACACATTTGTCCCCATTGTCATGAACCCTCCGCCATGAGAAGGCGTTCAAGGACGCGCGCACGGAACAGAGACAAGACGAGAACGGCCTGAGACGAGGGAATGTTCAACAAGAGCATTCCGCAGGCCTTCCGCCATGTCGGCTTTGGCTCCGCGCAGCGGACTTTGAACCCCGTCTTGCGGCGCGGCAGTCGGCTTCATCTCGCCCCGGCAAGTCCCGATTCGCAGCATCCCCCGCTCGCATCATCGATGCGGCCCCGCCACCGCCAGAAGGAGATTTTGCTTGGACACCCTGAATTCACTCATTCTGGCCGGCTCGCTGGTATTCCTCGCCAGCCTGGTGGTGTCCTCCATCGCCTCCCGCTTCGGCGCGCCCCTGCTGCTGGTCTTCCTCGCGCTGGGCATGCTGGCCGGCGAGGACGGCCCCGGCAAGATCGTATTCAGTAATTACCAGCTCAGCTATGTGGTCGGCACCATCGCCCTGGTGGTGATCCTGTTCGACGGCGGCCTGCGCACGCGCCAGGACAGCTTCCGCATCAGCCTGAAGCCGGCCGGAGTGCTGGCCACGCTGGGCGTCTTGATCACCACCGGCGTGACCGGCCTGTTCGCCGCCTGGGTGCTGAATCTAAGCTGGCTGGAGGGCTTGCTGATCGGCGCCATCGTCGGCTCCACCGACGCCGCCGCGGTGTTCGCCCTCCTGTCCGGCCGCGGCCTGGAGATCAACCGCCGCGTCGGCAGCGCGCTGGAGATAGAATCCGGCAGCAACGATCCGATGGCGGTGTTCCTGACCTCGGCGCTGATCGGGGTCTTGGGCCAGCAGGGCCAGGACGCCGGCGTCGCCGCCATGCTGTGGCTGTTCGTCAAACAGATGGGCCTGGGCGCCTTGGCCGGCTGGGCCGGCGGCAAGGCCATGGTCTGGCTGTTCCAGCGCCTGGGGCCGCGCGGCGCGATGTTGGCCCTGTTCAGCCTGGGCACCGCCGGCGCGCTGTTCAGCCTGACCACGGCGGCCGGCGGCAGCGGCTTCCTCGCCATCTATCTGGCCGGCATCGTGGTGGGCAACGCCCGGGTGGCGGACTTGCCCAATCTATTGAATATCCACGACGGCTACGCCTGGCTGGCGCAAGTGACCATGTTCCTGGTGCTGGGCCTCTTGGTGACGCCGTCCAATCTGCTGCCGGTGGCGCCCTACGCGCTGGCGATCTCCATCGTGCTGATGCTGGTGGCGCGGCCGCTGGCGGTCTGGCTGTGCATGCTGCCCTTCCCGGTGCCCAAGGCGGAAAAGCTGTTCATGAGCTGGGTGGGCCTGCGCGGCGCGGTGCCGGTGATTCTGGCCATCTTCCCGCTGATGGCGGGGCTGCCCAATAGCCAGCTCTTCTTCAACGTGGCCTTCTTCGTGGTGATGATGTCGCTGCTGTTCCAGGGCTGGACCATCGCGCCGCTGGCTGAAAGGCTGAAGTTGAAACTGCCGGCGCGGCCGGACGTGGAGCACCGGGTGCCGGTGGTCAGCGGCCAGGAAGCCCGCTATGAGGCGGCCTCCTGCCAGGTGCGCGCCGACAGCCCGGCCGAAGGCCAGCTGGCCGGCGAGCTGGCCTTGCCCAGCGGCGTGCGGCTGGCGGCGCTGTACCGCGACGAACAAGCGCTGGAACCGACGGCGAGCCAGACGCTGCGCGCCGGCGACTGGGCCTGCCTGATCGGCCCCGGCCCGGCGCTGGAAACGGCCGGCGAAGCCTTCCACCCGCCCGGCGAAGACCCCTATTACGGCTACTTCACCGTGTCCGGCCTGGCGCGGCTGGCCGATCTGGCCGACAGCTACGGCCTGAATCTGAGCGACCGCGACCGCGCCGACAGCATCGCCGACTACTGCAAGCGCGCTTGCGGCTACCCGCTGGTGGCCGGCGACGTGCTGCGGCTGGACCGGCTGGAGATGGTGATACGCGCGGCCGCCGACGGCCAGGTCAAGAGCGTGGGCCTGCGCTATTTGAAATCACAATAAGGCTTTGCGCTCCTTGGCGCCGCGCCCGGCCCAGTCGCAGGCGAACTGCCAGGCGACGCGGCCGGAGCGGCTGCCGCGCAGATGGCTCCAATGCAGCGCCGCCTTTTCCGCCTCCGCGTCCAGCTTCAGGCCGAAATGCGCCAGCCACTCCGCCGCCGCCGCCAGATAGGCGTCCTGATCGAAGGGATAGAAGGACAGCCACAGCCCGAAACGGTCGGACAGCGACACCTTTTCCTCTATCGCCTCGCCCGGATGGATTTCGCCGTCCTGCACCCAGCCTTCGCGGTTTTCGCTCATTTTTTCCGGCATCAGATGACGGCGGTTGGACGTCGCGTACACCAGCACATTGTCGACGCGGCGCGCCAGGCCGCCGTCCAGCGCGGTCTTCAGCGCCTTGTAGGCGTCGTCGCCCTGCTCGAAGGACAGATCGTCGCAGAACAGGATGAAACGCTCCTTGCGTCCGGCCACCATCTCGACGATGCGGTTCAGATCGCCCAGCTGCGCCTTGTCCACCTCGATGATGCGCAGGCCCTTGGCGGCGAAGGCCGGCAACAGCGCCTTGACCAGCGAGGACTTGCCGGTGCCGCGCGCGCCGGTGAGCAGCACATTGTTGGCCGGCCGCCCCTTGACGAACTGGCGGGTGTTGCGCAGCAATTGCGCGCGTTGAGCGTCGATATGGGTCAGCCGCTCCAGTTCCGGCGCGTGCGGCTCCGCCACCGCCTCCAGCCAGCCGGCCATGCCCTGGCGCTGCCAGCGGAAAGCCAATGCGCTCCAATCCGGCTCCGGCCGCGCCGGCGGCAGCAAGGGCTCCAGGCGCGCCAGCATGGCTTCGGCCCGGGCCAGGAAGGCTTGCAACTGCTCCATGATTTCCCCTCGATGCGAAACGACAAAAACAAACAGCCTGGCAGAAAGCCGCCAGGCTGTCGATATTCGCGGCCGCGGCCGCGGCCGAACTCAGTCCGCCAGATGTTGGAACAAGGGCGTGGACAGATAGCGCTCGCCAAAGGAGGGAATCACCACCACGATCAGCTTGCCGGCGTTTTCCGGACGCTTGGCCAGTTCCAGCGCCGCCCACACCGCCGCGCCGGAAGAGATGCCCACCAGCAGGCCTTCGCGCGCGGCCACCGCGCGCGCGGTCTCCATCGCGTCCTCGTTCTTCACGCGGATGATTTCATCGTAAATGCCGGTGTTGAGGATGGCCGGCACAAAACCGGCGCCGATGCCCTGGATCGGGTGCGGGCCCTTGGCGCCGCCGGACAGCACCGGCGAGGCGTCCGGCTCCACCGCCACGATCTGCACGCCGGGCTTGCGCGCCTTCAGCACTTCGCCCACGCCGGTGATGGTGCCGCCGGTGCCCACGCCGGCGACGAAGATGTCGACCTGGCCGTCGGTGTCGTTCCACACTTCTTCGGCGGTGGTGTTGCGGTGGATGGCCGGGTTGGCCGGGTTCTCAAACTGCTGCGGCATGAAATGGCTGTCCGGATTCTGCTCCACCAGCTCGCGCGCCTTGGCGATGGCGCCGCCCATGCCGTCCGGCCCCGGGGTCAGGATCAGCTCGGCGCCGTAGGCGCGCAGCAGCTGGCGGCGTTCGCGGCTCATGGTTTCCGGCATGGTGATCACCAGCTTGTAACCCCGCGCGGCGCAGACCATGGCCAGGCCGATGCCGGTATTGCCGGAAGTGGGTTCGACGATGGTGGTGTCCGGGCCGATTTTGCCGGCCTGCTCGGCGGCGTCTATCATCGCCACCGCGATGCGGTCCTTGACGCTGTGAGCCGGGTTGAAGAACTCCAGCTTGGCCGCCACGGTGGCGCCGCAGCCGTCGGTCACCCGGTTAAGCCGCACCAGCGGGGTGTTGCCGATCAAATCCGTCACTGCATTGGCAATTCGCATCTTTATTCTCCACAGACAGTTTTGAAGAAAACCATATTACCCAGCATCATAAACAAGCCGAGCGACGATCCAAAATATTGTTTGCTTATAATCGACAAACTTGGCAGTCTCAGCCGGCCACGCGCTCTCCGCGGCCCGGCGGCTACACTGAAACCATCGCCCATCACCCGCAGACCAAGGTCCATTCCCCGCCTATGCCCACACAGGAAACCCTGATCCCGCTCACCGGCTGGCGCCGCAAGCTCTACATCATCATTTACGAGGCAGACACCCGGCCCGGCCGCATCTTCGACCTGGCGCTGATCGTCGCCATCCTGCTGTCGGTGCTGACGGTGATTCTGGAGAGCGTGCAAAGCATACAAGCGGCCTGGGGCGTCCAGCTCAAGATTCTAGACTGGTGTTTCACCATTCTGTTCACTATTGAATACGCCTTGCGGCTGATCTGCATCCATAAACCGATGCGCTATGTGAAAAGCTTCTTCGGCGTCATCGATCTGATGGCGGTGCTGCCGATGTATCTGGGTCTGTTCATCCCGGAAAGCCGCTTCCTGGCGGATATCCGCATCCTGCGGCTGCTGCGCATGTTCCGCATCCTCAAGCTGACGCGCTATATCGGCGAGGCCAGCGAACTGAAACGGGCGATGCTGGCCAGCCGCCGCAAGATCACGGTCTTCCTGGTCACCGTGGTCTTGCTGGTGGTGATTCTGGGCACGCTGATGTTCGTGATCGAAGGACCGGAGCACGGCTACACCAGCATCCCGGTCAGCATTTACTGGGCCATCGTCACCCTGACCACGGTGGGCTTCGGCGACATCACGCCCAAGACGCCGCTGGGCCAGGCGCTGGCCAGCGTGGTGATGATCACCGGCTACGGCATCATCGCGGTGCCCACCGGCATCGTCACCGCCGAAATCGCGCGCGGCAGCGGCGCCAAGAGCAAGACCGCGGAGGCGGTGTCCGGCACCCGGTTGTGCCCGCACTGCTTCACCGAGGGCCACGACTGGGACGCGCGCTTCTGCAAGCACTGCGGCGGACAGTTGCCGCGTCCGTCCAAGGGCGAGGTCAGCTAACGCCGGCCAGCAACTGCCGGTAGCGGCCGGCCATCGCGTCGTCGAAGGCCACCAGCAACACCCGCCGCAGGCCATGCGGCTCGCGCGCCAGCCAAGCGCGCACCGTCTCCACCGCGATGGCGGCGGCCTGCTGCTGCGGATAGCCGTAAACGCCGCAGCTGATCGCCGGGAAGGCGATGCCGTCCAAACCATGCCGCGCCGCCAGTGCCAGGCTGTTGCGGTAGCAAGCGGCCAGCAGCTCCGCCTCGCCGTGAGCGCCGCCCTGCCACACCGGGCCCACGGTGTGGATCACATGCCGCGCCGGCAGCCGGTAGCCGGCGGTGAGCTTGGCCTCGCCGACGCGGCAACCGTGCAAGCTCCGGCATTCCGCCAGCAGTTCCGGTCCGGCGGCCCGGTGGATGGCGCCGTCCACGCCGCCGCCGCCCAGCAAGCGGGTGTTGGCGGCGTTGACGATGGCGTCCAGCGCCAGCGTGGTGATGTCGCCCTGCCATGCCGTCAATTCGGTCTTCGCTTCCATTGCGTCCCCTCCTTCGTCCAAGCCGCCATTATCCGCCCGCCGGCGCCGGGCGCAAAAAAAGCCGGCTGACGCCGGCTTTTTCCTTTTTCCGCCTTAAGCAGGATTGTTCAACAGCGAATTGCGCCGCGAATAGCCAAAGTACACCACCAGGCCGATCAACAGCCAGGCCATGAAGCACAGCCAGGTCAGCAGCGACAGCTGAGTCATCAGGAAGCCGCAGCACAGGATGGCCAGCGTCGGGATGTAGGGCACGCCCGGGCAGACGAATTTGCGCGGCAGATCGGGCTCGCGCTTGCGCAGCACGATCACCGACAGCGCGATCAGGGTGAAGGCGGCCAGGGTGCCGATGTTCACCAGCTCGGCCAGGGTGTGCAGCGGCACGAAGCCGGCCAGCAAGGCGATGATGGTGCCGATCAGCCAGGTGGCCTTGTACGGGGTGCCGTACTTGGGGTTCACCTCGGAGAAGATCTTGGGCAGCAGGCCGTCGCGCGACATCGCGAACAGGATGCGGGTCTGGCCGTAAGTCATCACCAGGATCACCGTCATCATGCCGAGGATGGCGCCCAGGTCGACGAAGCCGGCGAACCAGTCCAGCTTGGCCACTTGCAAGGCCAGCGACACCGGGTGGTCGACGCCGGCGAACTGCATATAAGGCACGATGCCGGTCATGATGGCGGCCACCACCACATAGAGCAGCGAACACACGCCCAGCGACCAGATCACCCCGCGCGGGATGTCCTTGGCCGGGTTCTTCACTTCCTCGGCGGCGCAGGTCACCGCGTCGAAGCCGATGAAGCTGAAGAACACGATGGCGGCGCCGTGGAACACGCCGGAGAAGCCGAAGGGCAGCGCCGGCTGCCAGTTCACCGGCTTGACGTGCCACACGCCGATGCCGATGAACAACAACACCACGCCCACCTTGATCAGCACCACCACATTGTTGACGCGCTTGGATTCCTTGATGCCGAAGGCCAGCAAGGCGGTAATCACCATCGCCACGCAGAAGGCCGGCAGATTGAACAGCGTCTGCTTGCCCGGCAGCGAGCCGGCGGCGGCGGTCAGGTATTCAGGCAGGGTCACGCCGAAACCGGACAACAGGCTCTGGAAATAACCGGACCAGCCCACCGACACCGCCGACGAGGCCAGCAGGTATTCCAGCAGCAAGTCCCAGCCTATGATCCAGGCGATCATCTCGCCCAGCGTGGCGTAAGCGTAAGTGTAAGTGGAGCCGGAAACCGGCAGCATGGAAGCGAACTCGGCGTAGCACAGCGCGGCGAAGCCGCAGGCGAAGGCGCTGATCACGAAGGAAAGCACCAGTCCGGGGCCGGCCACCGTGGCGCCGGTGCCGGTCAGCACGAAGATGCCGGTGCCGATGATGGCGCCGATGCCGAGCATGGTAAGGTCGAAAGCGGAAAGCTCCTTGCGAAGCCCACGCGAGGTCTGAGCGGTAGCCAGCATTCCCTGGACGCTCTTTTTGCGCATCAAACTCATTTGTTTCACTGTCCCGTAACGGCCGTCCGGTACAACGACAAAGCGCCCGCTGTCCCGGCGGGCGCTTCATACTCGGATAGGGCCTGTATGATCTGTTGTGTCCTCTCCCCGCTGCTCTGTCTGTCGTTGGCTTTAAATAAACGCGATAACAAGGGCTTGCCGTTGTCGAGCGTGGTGCTTAAGCCGCCGATCCACGCAGTTCATGCCGGGGAAGAATGCGATAGTACCGCAGGGCCGGCCGCCGGCAATACGGGAAACCCCATATAGCCCGCGGCCATCAAACCCTGCGTGTCATCATAGCGCAAAACAAATCATGGCAATGGCATTAAATCTATCAATTTGCGCGCGGCGTTCTCCAATTGCTGACGGCCGTTGTCGCCGTCGCCCAATTCCTGCTGGCCCTGCCACAGCACGGCGCCGTCGGCGCTGTTGACCACTTCCAGCGCCAGCGTGCGCACCGTGCGCACCTGATAGTCCGGCGACCAATACATGCCGCCGCCGTAACGCCAATCGCGCCAGCCGCCGGCGTACCAGCCGTCCGCCGGCCAATACACCTGGCGCTGCTGGCTTTGCTTGAAGCACAGCTTCCATTGCGGACGCGCCTCGTCCACCGCCGCCCCCTTCAACACCAAGCGGTCCAGCAGCCACTCGCGCATGTCCACGCCGGCGCCGGCCGACGGCAGGCAGCTCAGTCCCACCGTGCCCGCGCCGGCCCAGGACGGGCCGGCCGCCAGCAGCGCCAAGAGCGCCGCCATCGCTGTTTTCATCTTCATCGCCTCAATTCCAATAAGCCGCGTCAGCATACACTGACCGCAAATAGTCGACGAAGTGCCGCACCCGCGCCGGCAGCAGGCGGCGCTGCGGCACCACCGCGCACACCGGATAGTCCGGCGCGGAGAATTCATCCAGCACCGTCACCAGCCGGCCGTCGGACAAATCGTCCTTCACCTCCCACAGCGAACGCCATGCCAGGCCCAGGCCCTGCAAGGCCCAGTCGTGCAGCACCGCGCCGTCGTTGCACTCCAGCCGGCCGCTCACGCGCAGGTTCACCGCCTCGCCGTCGCGACGGAACGCCCAGCCTCGGCTCTGGCTCTCGCCCAGCGACAGGCAGTTGTGCCCGGCCAGATCCTCCAAACGGCGCGGCAAGCCGTGACGCGCCAGATAGGCAGGCGCCGCCACCACCACGCGGCGGTTTTCCGCCAGCCGGATCGCCACCAGCGAGGAATCGGCCAGGTCGGAGATGCGGATCGCGCAATCGACGCGGTCGCGCTGCAGATCCACCAGCCGGTCCGACAGATCCAGCGTCACCTTGACGTCCGGATGGCGTAGCTGGAAACCGGCGATGTGCGGCGCCACATGCTTGCGGCCGAAGCCGGCCGGCGCCGACACCCGCAGATGGCCGCGCGCGCGGCCGCTGCCGGAAGCCACCGCCGCTTCGGCGTCCTCCAGGTCGGCGAGGATGCGCTGACAGTCTTCGAAAAAGGCCGCGCCCTCCTGAGTGAGCGCCAGGCTGCGCGTGCTGCGGGTCAGCAGCTTGACGCCCAGCCTCTCCTCCAGCGCGTCTATGCGCCGGCCGATGATGGCCGGCACCACGCCCTCCTGGCGCGCGGCGGCCGACAAACTGCCCTGCGACACCACGGCGACAAAGGTCTCCAATTGTTTCAACATCCGGGCCGCCCCACGATTAGCTAACAAAAAGTAAAAGATGATATGTCTATATATGCATTTTTTTTTACGCTTTGCCTAGATAGACTAGCCAGGTCCCGTTTCACTGTCCCAGGTCCGGACGCGGGCGCCGCCCGTCCCGGCGCGTCCGCTCGCCGCCCCGTCCAACGATGCAAAGGAGTCCCAGCATGGCAGCCGCGCTTCCCCAGGGGATGGAAATCCTCGCTACGCTCACCCCGGCCTACGCCGACATCCTCAGCCACGACGCGCTGGCCTTCGTCGCCAAGCTGCACCGCCGCTTCGAGCCGCGCCGCCGCGAGCTGATGGCCGCCCGCGCCGCGCGCCAGGCGGAACTGGACGCCGGCAAGCTGCCGGACTTCCTGCCCGACACCGCCGCCATCCGCGCCGGCGACTGGAAGATCGCTCCGCTGCCGGACGACTTGCTGGACCGCCGCGTGGAAATCACCGGCCCGGTGGACCGCAAGATGATGATCAACGCGCTCAATTCCGGCGCCAAGAGCTTCATGGCGGATTTCGAGGACTCCAACTGCCCAAGCTGGGACAACCAGATCAACGGCCAGATCAATGTCCGCGACGCCTACCGCAAGACCATTTCCTTCGCCAACCCGGACGGCAAGCAATACCGGCTCAACGCCGACACCGCCACCTTGCTGCTGCGGCCGCGCGGCTGGCATTTGATGGAAAAGCACGTCAAGGTGGACGGCGACATCGTCTCCGGCGCGCTGTTCGACTTCGCCCTGTCCTTCTTCCACAACATCGAATTCTTGCGCGGCTCGGGCAGCGCCACTTATTACTACCTGCCCAAGATGGAAAGCCATCTGGAAGCGCGGCTGTGGAACGAGGTGTTCGTCTTCGCCCAACAGGAGCTGTCCATCCCCCAGGGCACGATCAAGGCCACGGTGCTGATCGAAACCATACTCGCCGCCTTCGAAATGGACGAAATCCTGTACGAATTGCGCGAGCACAGCGCCGGCCTCAACGCCGGCCGCTGGGACTACATCTTCAGCTGCATCAAGAAATTCCGCCAGAACCGCGACTTCTGCCTGGCCAACCGCGCCCAGATCACCATGACGGTGCCCTTCATGCGCGCCTACGCGCTGCTGCTGCTGAAAACCTGCCATCGCCGCGCGGCGCCGGCGATAGGCGGCATGGCGGCGCTGATTCCGATCAAGAACGATCCGGAGGCCAACGAGAAGGCGCTGGCCGGCGTCCGGGCGGACAAGGAACGCGACGCCGCCGACGGCTACGACGGCGGCTGGGTGGCCCACCCCGGCCTGGTGCCCATCGCCGCCGAGGCCTTCGGCAAGGTGCTGGGCGACGCGCCCAACCAGATCGCCAAGCAGCGGCCGGACGTTCAGGTCGGCGCCGCCGACTTGCTCAACTTCCAGCCGGAAGCGCCGATCACCGAAGCCGGGCTGGCGATGAACATCAATGTCGGCATCCAGTACCTGGGCGCCTGGATTTCCGGCAACGGCTGCGTGCCCATCCACAATCTGATGGAAGACGCCGCCACCGCCGAGATCTCCCGCTCTCAGATCTGGCAATGGATGCGCAGCCCCAAGGGCGTGCTGGACGATGGCCGCAAAGTCACCGTCGAGCTGTTCCGCCAGCTGCACGCGGCGGAGACGGCCAAGCTCAAGGCCGAGTACGGCGCGCGCTGGACCCGCCAGTACGACGACGCGGCGGCGATGTTCGATCTGCTGACCACCTCGGACGATTTCGTCGAGTTCCTGACGCTGCCGGGATACGAATACCTGGCCTGACAGGACAAATGAATCCCGGCGGCCTCATTGTCGGGATTTGTCAGCCCGGCTGCGTAGCTTTGCGGATTGAAGAGCATGGACAAGGGCCCTATGATGGGCCGCTTGTCATAATTCACCTTGCAAAGCGCGCCCGCCTCGGAGCCTGTTCAAGCTCTGGCGCCCGCCCGCGACACAGGGCGCCGCGCTCGCCGCGCGAGCTTTCATCGCGCGCAGCGGACTTTGAACAGACTCCTACATGCAAAGCATCCTCGACTTCCAGGCCACCGTGCTCAGCACCACCGGTTACGGCCTGGTGCTGACCGCCGTCATCACGATGTTCTGGCTGCGCAACCGCGACGAGCGGGCCTTTCTGTATTTCTGCGCGGCCGGCGTCTGCGTCAGCCTGGGCGGTGTGTTCAGCCTCTTGCCCATCGGCCTGCCGCCGTGGCCACAACTGGTGTTCAACAATCTGCTGTGGATGCTGTTCCATCCCATCGCGCTCTGCGGCATCCGCCATCTGAACGGCAAGCGTCCGCGCGTCTGGCAAAGCCTGCTGCTGACGGCCGCCGGCATGAGCGCCTATATACTGGCCGGCCCGGCCGATATGGGACGCCGCACCGCCGCGGTCTGCCTGGTTTATCTGATCGCCTGGCTGCTGGCCGCGCGCGAGCTGTGGCCCGGACATTCGCGCATCGGCGGCGCCGGCCGCAAGATGGCGCTGACGGTCTGCCTGCTGTACGCCTTGCTGGCGCTGGCGCGCATCGTCCACGCCGGCTGGACCGGCGAGGTCTACGACGCCGACGCGATGCGCTTCACCATGCTCAGCTCGCTGGGCATGCACTGGCTCAGCTTCAGCTTCATCCTGTGCGCGCTGTACATCTGCTACGAGCGCGCGCTGGAGCGGACCCAGCACCAGGCCAGCCACGACGGCCTGACCAATCTGCTCAACCAGCGCCGCTTCCGCGAGCTGGCCGAGGCCGCCTGCCGCCGCGCCTGGCGCGAGCGCAAACCGCTGGCGCTGCTGCTCTTGGACGTGGACCACTTCAAAAGCATCAACGACCGCTACGGCCACCAGTGCGGCGACCTGGTGCTGCAGCAACTGGCCGCCTGCCTGCGCGCGGAGGCGGGCCGCGACGACATCGTCGGCCGTTACGGCGGCGAGGAGTTCGTGATGCTGCTGCCGCGCACCGGCCTGGAGGACGCGCACGCGGCCGCGCAACGCATCCTGCGCGCGGTGGACGCGCTGCGGCCGCAACCGGCCGCCGCCGCCCCGCCCTTGCGCGTCAGCGTCAGCATCGGGGTGGCCAGCACCAGCCAGCAGCCTTACGACGGCCTCTCCAGCCTGTTCCGCGCCGCGGACGGCCAGCTCTACCGGGCCAAGCGCAACGGCCGCAACCGGATAGAACTGGCCGAAGGGCAGTATGCCGTCGGAAACTTTTCTCGGGCATGATGGGCCTACACACTGCAAATCGGACTTTTCCGATCAAGACAACAATGTCATGGGAATCGACACATGAACAAACCAACTCTCTTGCTTGCCAGCCTCGGAACCCTGTTCGCCGTCAGCGCCGCCCCGGCGCTGGCCGAAAGCACCCAGCTCAATCTGTCCGCCAGCGCGCAGCGCGAAGTGGCCAACGACCAGATCAGCGCCACCTTCTACCAGCAAATGAGCAACGCCCAGCCGGCGGTGCTGGCCGATAGGCTTAACAAGGCCGCCGCCCAGGGCATTGCGCTGGGCCGCAACTACTCCAAGGTGCAGCTGTCCAGCGGCGGCTACAACACCTGGCCCAATTACGACAAAAACGGCAAGATTCAGGGCTGGCAAGGCCGGGTGGAAATCCAGCTGAAGAGCCGCGACTTCACCCAGGCCGCCGAACTGATGGCCAAACTGCAACAGAACCTGTTGCTGCAAGGACTGCAATTCAGCGTGTCCGACCAGGCGCGCAAGGAAGCCGAGCAGAGCATGCTGCCGGAGGCCATCGCCAATCTGGAAGCCCAGGCCAAGATCGCCGCCAAGGCGATTGGCAAAAACGTCAGCAATATCAAGGAACTGGACATAGGCAGCCAGTCGCCCATCTTCCGCCCGCCGATGATGATGAAGGCCGCCGGCATGGCAGCCAACGCGGAAGTGGCCCAACCGGACCTG
Source organism: Chromobacterium sp. Panama (assembly GCF_003052555.1). Classification (NCBI taxonomy): domain Bacteria; kingdom Pseudomonadati; phylum Pseudomonadota; class Betaproteobacteria; order Neisseriales; family Chromobacteriaceae; genus Chromobacterium; species Chromobacterium sp. Panama. The sequence continues at coordinate 732,947 of NZ_QARX01000001.1, read as the reverse complement.
CAGCCAGGACAATCGCAACTGCAACTGCAAGTCAGCGGCAAGGTGGAGTTGAAGTAAGCCTTCCAGCCGCCACGGCATTGCGCTAAAGTAGTCGCTCGCCAGGCCTCGCGTCCGGCGAGCACTTCGCCAGCCATCATCCAGAACGACCCGAAACATGAAACTGATCGCCTCGTTGACCAGCCCCTACGCCCGCAAGGTGCGCATCGTGCTGGCCGAAAAGAAAATAGACTGCCCGCTGGAGGAGGACGTGCCGTGGAACGCGGATACCCGCGTCGGCGACTACAATCCTCTGGGCAAGGTGCCGGTTCTGGAACTGGATGACGGCTCGACGCTGTACGACTCGCGCGTCATCGCCGAGTATCTGGACAATATCTCCCCGGTGTCGCGCATCCTGCCGCAGGAAAACCGCCTGCTGATCGCCACCCGCCGCTGGGAAGCGCTGGCCGACGGCATCGTCGACGCCGCGGTGGCCATCGTGCTGGAAAAACGGCGCCCGGACGACAAGCAGATGCCGGAAGCGATCGCGCGCCAACGCGGCAAGATAGACCGCGGCCTGGCCGCGCTCGCCGCCGATCTGGCCGACCGCCAATGGTGCAACGGCGTGAGCTACAGCCTGGCCGATATCGCCGTCGGCGCCTGCCTGGGCTATCTGGATTTCCGCTTCCCGGAAATAGACTGGCGCGACAGCCATCCCAATCTGGCCAGCCTGCTGGAGCGGCTGATGACGCGGCCGTCCTTCGCCGACACCCTGCCGCCGGCCGCCTGAGCCGCGCCGCCGTCAAAAAAAACCGGGCCCAAGCCCGGTTTTTTCATGTCGCTTCGCCGCGCGCTGGATCGGCAATCCGCTCTCAGAGCCTGTTCAAAGTCTCGCGAGCAAGAGCGAGACAAGGCGAAAACGGCTGAGAAAGCGGAGTGTACATTCGGTACATGAGCATTTCGAAGCGGTTTTCAACGCCGTATCGCCGAAGCGCAGCAGACTTTGAACAGGTTCTCAGACCGGCCGCGGCGCCAGCATGATGATGGCCATCCCGCACAAGGCCACCGCCGCGCCGGCCATGTCCCAAACACTGGGCCGCACGCCGTCCACCAGCCACAGCCACAACAGCGCCACCGCCACGTAGACGCCGCCGTAGGCGGCATAGACCCGGCCCGCCGCCGCCGGATGCAGGCTGAGCAACCAGACGAAGAGCATCAAGGCCAGCGCCGCCGGCAGCAACAGCCACCACGGCCCCTCCTTGCGCAGCCACAGCCAGGGCAAGTAACAGCCGACGATTTCCGCCACCGCGGTCAGGCCGAACAAGAGCAATAATTTCAAAGCATTCAACATGGGGTCTCGCTGCGCGCCGGCATCAGATCAGGCCGGCGGCGATATTGATCATCAAGGCCAACACCGTGGCGTTGAAAAAGAAGGACAGCACGCAATGCAGCGTGCCCACCTTGCGCATGGCGCTGGTGGTGTAGCTGACGTCGGCCGTCTGTCCGGACGTGCCTATGATGCAGGCGAAATAGAGGAAGTCGCCGTAATCCGGCTCCTCCTTGCCGGGAAACTCCAGGCCCGGCACCAGGCCGCGCGCGTGGGCGGCGTAGTAGGCGCGCGCGTAATGCAGCGCGAACATCACGTGAATGAAGGCCCAGGAGGAAAAAATGGTCAGGATGGCCAGCGCGACGTGGACGGCGCGCGGCCAGCCGTGCAGGTCCTTGACCGCCGCCAGCTCCAGCACGATGGCGGCCAGGCTGGCCAGCGCCGCCAAAACGGCCAGCGTCATCACCAGCGTCTGCCCCTCGTCCTCCAGCCTGGCCCAATGGCGGATGTGCTGACGGCCCTCGCTGAACATCATCCAGGCCACCAGCGCCAGATAGAGCGCGGCGCCGGCGTTCCAGCCGACGATGTAGCGGGTGATCTCCCGCATCGGCAACAGCCAGGGCAGCGCCAGCACGGTCAGCAGGCCGACGGCGGCGGCGATCACCAGCCGCGGACGGGCCAGCAGCATGCGCGCCGGCGCGAACCGGCGGACGGAGCGAAACAGGGCGGACATGGCGGCGAAACTCCCGGCAATGGATCAGGGCCTCAGTGTACCTGTCCCGGCGCGGGCGGCAAGCCCTCGCCGCTCAGCCCGGCGACGCGCTAAAGCGCCGGGTGAACAGCCGGCGGAAGGTCTCGAACTCGCCCGGCGCCAGCGTCAGCCTGCATTGCCTGCCGTTGCGGGTCTCGGTCAGCGCGTCCTCGGTCAGCACCCGGCTGCCTTCGGCGGTCAGCAAGGCCATCAGCCGGCTCTTGTTGAACGGCGAGCGCGGATCCTCGGCGATGCGGCGCTGGATCTCGCTCAGCGCGCCGCAATCGGCGATCTCGTCGTCCAGATCGAAACCGTAGGCGATGCGCCAGCTCTCGCCCTCCCCCGGCGGCCGCCGTTCCAGTTGCGCGAAGCCGGCGCCGGCCGGCCAGGCCACCCGGTAGTCGCCGTTGGCGGAGCGCGCCACTTCGCCGCACAGCGGCACCATGCGCAGCGGCTGCTTGAGGCCGTAGCCGCAATCCAGCAGATAGCCCTGGCCTTGATGCCACAGCAGAATGGCGACATGGGTGCCACCCAGCGGCAACCAGTCCTGGCTGTCTTCATCGAAGATCGTCGCGCGGATCAGGCTGGCTTCCAGGCCGTTGCGGCGCAGGAAGAGATAAAGCAAGGGATTGAGTTCGTAACACAGGCCGCCTTCGTCGCGCAGCGCGATTTTTTCCAGCAGGCTGTGCTCGCTGATGGGCTCGGGCCCGCCCTGGAACAGGCTCAGGTTTTCAAACGGCAGGCTCAAGGCCGTCTCGCGCAGCAAGGCGTCGATGTCCTCGAAAGCCAGCGGCCGCTGCGCGTCCCAGCCGACGCGGGCCCGAAAAAGAGCGTTGATGTCCGGCATAATCCCTCCCGTCTAGCGTCAGACAGGCAATCTAACAGCCGCCGGACGGGATCGACAGATCAATTATCCGGGCGAGACGTTCAAAAAATTTGATGGTCCGCCCCCTTGCGCTCAAACGCCGCTCACCACCAATGCTCCAGCTGCACCCCGAAGGTGGAGCCGCTCAGCGCGTTGCCGAAGGCGCCGCCTTCGGCCAGCGTCGAGCCGGGCGCGGCCGCCTGCTGGGCGGCGCGGTTCCAGCGCGCGTAGGTATAGAAGAAACGCAGTTCCGGCCGGCTCCAGAACGCCTTGTCCAGCGCCAGCGTCGGCGCGATGGTGAACTTGCTCAGGGTGCGGACCTGTCCGTCGGCGGCCTTGACCCGGTCGAAACCCAGCTCGGCCGCCAGCTTGAAGCGCTCGCCGAAAGCGTAGACCGGCCGCGCGCCGGCCGACCACCAGGTCTGCCCGCCGTCCGGCCGCGCGTCGCGCTGCCAGGCCAGCATCAGCTGGCCGCCGAACTCGCGCGTGGCCTGCCAGTCCAGCGCCTCCACCAGGCGGCTGCGGCGCGCGCCGCTGTCGCTGACGAGGCTGCCGGTGCCGCCCAGGCCGGTGCCCGGTCCCACCCCGTATTGCAGCGAGAACAGATTGCGGCCGCCCAACACGCCTTTTTGCTCGTGCAGCGCGCTGAGCGACCAGCCGCTGTTCGCGCCCGCCACCTGTCCGGCGCGCTGGATGTAGCTGAGGCCCAGGCTCAGTTCGCCGCCGGGATTGACGGCGATGCCGCCCAATTGCAGATCATGCTTATTGGCCTGGTCCGCCTGCCACCAATTGTCGTTGCGCGAGAAGGCGTAGCTGAGCTTGAGCGCTTGGCCCAATTTGAAATCCTCCAGGCCGAAACCGGTGCCGCTGGGGTTCCAGAAATAAAAGTCGGCGATATGCACGTCGTGACGCTTGTAGTAGCGCCGGCCGGCCCACAGCGTGGCGCCGTTCAGCTGCGGGATGTCGCTCCATTTGGCGTAGGCCTGCGGTAGCCGGACATTGCCGTTGTCGCCCTGGAAGGTCAGCGAATGGCCGTTGCGGTTGTACAAGCTGGCCATGCCCACCACGCTGAGCTTGCTGCCGTTGTCGGCCTGGAACAGCTGCTGGCCCAGTTCCAGTTCGGCGTACTGCTCGCATTCGTTGCCGAGCCGGTACTTGGTTTCGGCGCCGGCCAGCTGGAAGCAGCTCTGTTTGCCGCCGCCGTCCGATCCGCCGGCGCCCAGGCGGGCGTAGCCGTGAAAGTCTAGCGCCTGGGCGGCGGCGGGCAGCAGCAAGGGGGCGGACAAGGCCAGCAAGGCCAAGCCGCGGGGTGCGAATTGAGTCATTGTTCTCTCCATTTCCCTTAGTTTTGGGCACAGCGCGGCCTGCCGGCCGGGAATGCCGGCAGCTCGCAGAGGATTAACTCCTCGAAAATCTGAGGCTCAGTTCAGAACGGCGCGGTACATCAACGATTCGTAAGGCCGCAGCCGCGCCCGGGCGGGATGCGCCGCCGCGTCGGCGTAATTGGCGCACAGCAGCTGCCAGGCGTGATCCGGGCCCAGGTAGTCGGCCGGCGGCGAATAGTCGCGCTCCTCGGCGCTGAAATTGCTGATCACCAGCAGCTTCTCGCGCGCTCCGGTCCGCGCGTAGACCCATAGCGCCGTATCGTCCGGCGTCAGGCAGCGGTAATCGCCGTCGCTGAAGATCGGGTACTGCTTGCGCAGCGCGATCAAACGCCGGTAATGCTGCAGCACCGAGTCCGGATCGCGGCGCGCGGCGGCGACGTTCACCGTCTCCGCGTCCGGCGCCAGCCCTATCCACGGCTCGCGCCGCGAGAAGCCGGCGAAGCGGCCGTCGTCCCATTGCATAGGCGTGCGCGAGTTGTCGCGCGACTTCTGCCGGATCGCCGCCATCGCCTCTTCCCGCCCCAGGCCGTCGGCCAGCAGCTGGCGATAGGCGTTGCGGGTTTCCACGTCGCGGTAGTCGTCGATATCGGCGAAGCCGGGGTTGGCCATGCCGATTTCCTCGCCCTGATAGATGTAGGGCGTGCCTTGCAGGCCGTGCAGCGTGGTCGCCAGCATCTTGGCGGACTCCAGCCGGTAGCGGCCGGCGTCGCCGAAGCGCGACACCACTCGCGGCTGATCGTGGTTGCACCAGAACAGCGCGTTCCAGCCGCCGCCCTCGTGCATGCCGCGCTGCCAATCAGACAGGATGCGTTTGAGCGCGATGAAGTCGAAGGGCGCCGCGCGCCATTTCTCGCCGTCCGGGTAATCCACTTTCAAATGGTGGAAGTTGAAGGTCATCGACAACTCGCGCCGCTCGGGATGCGAATAGGCGACGCAGTGCTCCAGCGAGGTGGACGACATCTCCCCCACCGTCATCAGATCGCGGCCGGCGAACACCTCGCGGTGCATCTGCTGCAGGTATTCGTGCACCCGCGGGCCGTCGGTGTAGAAATGGCGGCCGTCGCTGTCGTCCTCGGAAAAGGCCGGGTCCTTGGAAATCAGATTGATCACGTCCAGCCGGAAACCGGACACACCCTTGTCCGCCCAGAAGTTCATCATGTCGAACACCGCGCGCCGCACTGCCGGGTTGTCCCAGTTCAGATCCGCCTGGGTCTTATCGAACAGGTGCAGATAATACTGGCCGCTGGCCTCGTCCCACTCCCAGGCCGACCCGCCGAACTTGGAGCGCCAGTTATTGGGCCGGTCGCGCCAGATGTAGAAATCCCGATAGGGATTGTCCCGGCCCTGCAAGGCCTGACGGAACCACGGATGCTCGGTGGAAGTGTGGTTGACCACGATGTCCAGCATCACCCCGATGCCGCGCAGCCGCGCCTCGGCCAGCAGCAGTTCGAAATCGGCCATGCTGCCGTAAGCCGGGTCTATGGCGTAGTAATCGCTGACGTCGTAGCCGTTGTCGCGCTGCGGCGAGCGGTAGAACGGCGTCAGCCACAAATAATCCACCCCCAGCCAGGCCAGGTAGTCCAGCTTGTCCGCCACCCCCAGCAGATCGCCGGTGGCCGTGCCGTGGTGGCTGTAAAAGCTCTTGGGGTAAATCTGGTACACCACCGCGGATTTCAAATTCTTGTTCATCGGAACGGCTTTCGTATCAGGACTGCGGCAACTGACGGCGCGCCAATACCCAGGTCAGCGCGAACGGCGTCACCAGGGCCACCACCATGCCCACCAGGAACATCGGAATCTGCTGCGGAATGATGGAGATGAAGGCCGGCAGGCCGCCGACGCCTATCGCCGAAGCGCGCACATGGCTGAGGGTGATGGTGGCCGCCGCCAGCGCGGAACCGGCCAGCGCCGCGTAGAACGGCAGCTTGTAGCGCAGGTTGACGCCGAACATCGCCGGCTCGGTGATGCCGAAGAAGGCGGAAATCGCCGAGGTGGACGCCATGCTCCTCTCATTGCTGGCGCGCGCCAGCCAGAACATCGCCAGCGCGGCGCTGCCCTGGGCGATATTGGACAAGGCGATCATCGGCCAGATGAAGGTGCCGCCCTGGTTGGCGATCAGCTGCAGATCCACCGCGATGAACATATGGTGCATGCCGGTCAACACCAGCGGCGCGTACAAGGCGCCGAACAGCATCGCGCCCAGCACGGGCGCCAGGTTGAACACATAGACCAGCGCGTCGGTGATGGCGATGCCCAGGTGGCGCGCCACCGGACCGATCACCGCCAGCGCCAGCACCCCGCTGACTACGATGGTGACGATGGGCACCACCAGCAGCTGGACGGAATTGGGCACCCGCGGCCGCAGCCACAGCTCCACCCTGCACATCACCCAGGTGGCGGCCAGGATGGGCAGAATCTGCCCCTGGTAGCCCACTTTCTCGATGCGGAACCAGCCCAGCACGTCGAAATACGGCAGCGCCGCGCCGTCCAGGCCGGCGGCGGCCTTGCCGTAGTTCCAGGCGTTGAGCAGGTCCGGATGCACCAGCAGCAGGCCCAGCACGATGCCCAGCACCTCGCTGCCGCCAAAGCGCTTGGCCGCCGACCAGCCCACCAGCGCCGGCAGGAAAACGAAGGAGGTGTTGGCCATCATATTGATCAGCCCCCACACCCCGTCCAGGCCCGGGTAGGCGTCCAGCAGGCTCTTGCCGTCGATGAACATGCCCTTGGCGCCCAGCAGATTGTTCAAGCCCATCAGCAGGCCGGCCACGATGATGGCGGGCAGGATGGGCATGAACACGTCGGAGAACACCTTGACCAGCTGTTGCAAGCGGCCCTGCTTCTGATCGCCGCTGGCCTTGACCTCGGCCACGGTGGCGCGCTGCAGCGCCGCCAGTTCGATCAAGGGCTGGTAGACCCGGTCCACGTCGCCGGAGCCGATCACGATCTGAAACACGCCGCCGTGACTGAACTGACCCTTGATCAGGTCCACCTGGCGCAAGGCCTCCTGGTCCACCCGGCTTTCGTCCTTCAAGGACAGGCGCAGCCGGGTAATGCAGTGCGCGGCCTGCTGGAGGTTGTCGCGGCCGCCCACCGCTTCGAGTATCCGCGCGGCTATTTTCTGGTAATCGTGGCTCATCTGAGGGTCCCTGTATCTCTCGGCCGACGGTCTGCGCCGTCTAGCCCGTTATCAAACCTGGCGGCGATATTGGCAAGCGCCGCCGATGCTGATGGCACGCTAACTGGTACAGATGAGTTGTGTCAACACTCGTATAGACGAGTTTGCGCAAAATCAAACGCCCCCGTGCGTGAACGCAACAGGCGCGATGGATCGCTTCAGATCAAGGAATGACGGCGCGCGCCGCCGCGCCGCTATTTGCGGCGGGCGACGTCGGAGAAGAAGAATTTGTCCAGCCGGTGGCGGGACTCGGTGTATTCGAACTGACGGCCGTCGTAGAGATGGGTGTGGTTCTTGACCACGATCACGTGGTCCATGCCATTCAGATCCAGATAGCGGCGATCGTCGTCGCCGCAGGCCTGCGCCTCTATCACCCGGCGCGCGTAACTGATGTTCAGGCCCAGCCGCTGTTCGATGAATTCGTAGATGGAGCCGGCGGCGGCCTCCCGGTCCAGGCCCGGCACCAGGCTGGCCACGAAGTAATTGATGTCCAGGATCACGTTTTCATTATCGATATTGCGCACCCGCTTGATCTTGAGCAGCGGGGTTTTCTCGCGCACGTCCAGCAGGCGCGCCAGTTGCGCGTCCGCCGGCACCGTCTCCATCTCCGCCACCCGGGAGCTGACGCGGCGGCCCAGATGCTGATGCGCCTCCTTGAAGCTGACGATGCCGCTGAGCTGGAACTCGATATTGCCGGAGCGCAGCACGAACACGCCCTTGCCGTGAATCTTCTGCACATAGCCGCGCTCCTGCAACATGTCCACCGCCTTGCGCACGGTGCCGCGGCTGGCCTCGTAGCCCTGCATCAGCTCGGTTTCGGAAGGAATGCGGTCGCCTTGCTGGTAACGCTGGTTGTCGATGTCGGCGACGATGTCGGAAAAGATTTGGCTGTATTTGTTCACGGCGTGGATTCGGCAAGATCTGGCGGAGCGCCCCAGTCCGGCAGTCTGCCTCAAGCGCGGGCGACGCGCCAGTCCGCGCCGGACGCGTTCTTCCGCTCCGCGCAACACTGCATTGTCCGCCGCGGATATTCCGCCGGCCGTCGGCCCGGCGCACACTGGGCGCCTTCCCTCACCAGACAGGAACGTCGTCATGCACGCACCAGAACTCCGCCCGCCGCTGCCGCCCTTCGATCGCGACAGCGCCATCCTCAAGGTCCGCCTGGCCGAAGACGGCTGGAACAGCCGCAATCCGGAACGCGTGGCCCAGGCCTATACCGAAGACAGCCAGTGGCGCAACCGCGCCGAATTCCCGCGCGGCCGCGCGCAGATCATCGACTTCCTCGCCGGCAAATGGCGGCGCGAACACGAGTACCGGCTGATCAAGGAACTATGGGCCCACGACGGCGAGCGCATCGCGGTGCGCTTCGCCTACGAATGGCGGGACGAGGCCGGCCAGTGGTTCCGTTCCTACGGCAACGAAAACTGGGAGTTCGCCGCCGACGGCCTGATGCAACGCCGCTACGCCTGCATCAACGATCTAGCCATCCGCGAGGACGAGCGCCTGTTCCACTGGCCGCTGGGGCGCAGGCCGGACGATCATCCCGGTCTGAGCGAACTGGGCTTGTAAGAACCTATTCAAAGCCTGCTGCGCTTCAGCGATACGGCGTTGAAAACGAGCTCAAAATGCTCATGTACCACGAGTACATTCCGCTTTTTCGCTCGTTTTCGCCTTGTCTCGCTCTCGCTCGCGAGACTTTGAACAGGCCCTAAACCAGACCTAGGCGGCCCTCACTCCGCAAAGCAGGCATCCTCCAGCAACATGTCCTCGAAGAAGGCGCCGAAGGGCCGGGACGGATGGCGGATGTGGATCTCCAACACCCACAGCATGCGCGCCGGCGTGAAGTCCACCTCCGCCAGCGGCCCCTCGTGGATGGCCGCGTGCGGGAAGTCCGCCAGCCGGTGGCCGGACAGATCCAGGTTCAAGGCCCAGCCGCGGCCGGCGGCGCAGTCCTCGGCGAAGCGGTACAGCTCGCGCCCGCTACAGCCCTCGCTCGCCCATTTGCGCCTCACCTCGTGGAAGATGGCGCGGGCGTCGGCGGCGCAGCGCGCCATCTCGGGATCGGCGCCGGTGACGAAGCTGTCGCCGCCGTCGCCCTCCCACTGTTTCCACACCGGGCCGATGTCGATGAAGAAAATATCGTCCTCGCCCAGACGCACGCCGGGATCGGAGGCCGCGCCGAAAGTCTTCAGCGTGTTGCGGCCGAAACGCACGTAGACGTCGTGCCAGCCGCGCAGCATGCCGCGCTCGGCCAGGATGTCCTTGGCCTGTTCCACCGCGTCCTCCTCCAGCATGCCCGGCCGCATCGCCGCGGCGATCAGGGCAATCGCCTGCCGGGTTTTGTCCCGCACCGCCATCAATTGCTGCGGATCGAAGGCCGGGCCCACGCCCTCCAGCGCCGATTGTTCAATACTTGCTTCCATTTCATGCTCCTTTGCTTGAGTGCGGGCAGGCGGTCGCCTACCCGGGTATGGCTATCTGTAAACCGTGCAAGCACGGCTGCAGGGCGATCTGGCAGGCCAGCCGGCAGCGGCCCTCGTCCGCCTCCGACAGCTCCAGCGCCGCCAGCAGCCGACGCTCCGCGCGCTCCATCGCCGGCAAACGCGGCAGCCAGTCCGGCTCGACGCGCACCAGGCAAGTGCCGCAGGCGGCCTGCCCGCCGCAGACGCCGCGCATCAGGCCGGCGGCGGCCAGCGCCTGCATCAGGCTGCCGGCGGCGGGCGCTTCCAGCCGCCGCTCCCCGCCGTCCGCGGCGCGAACGCTCACCGCCATGAGGGCCGCGCTCGGCGCGGCCGACGCCGCAGGCTGGAAGGCGTCGGCCAGGAAACGCTCTTCCGGCAAGCCGCGCTGCCGCGTCAGCAATCGGCGCGCCGCGTCCACCATCGCCGGCGCGCCGCAGGCGTAGACCTCCGCGGTGCGCAAACAGGGAAAATCCTCGGCCGCCGCCTGCTGGACGAAACCGCGCCGGCCGTCCCAGCCCGGATCGGGCTCGGACAGCACCGGCTCGAAGCGGAATCCCGGCCGCTCGCGCTCCCAGGCTCGCAGCTCCTCGAGCAAATACAGGTCGTCCGCGTTGCGGCCGCCCCAGTACAGGGTCACCGGCCGCCGCCCGGCCGCGCCCAGGCCCTGCTGCAGCATCGCCCGCAGCGGCGCGATCCCGGTGCCGGTGGCCAGCATCACGGCCTGATCGACGCCGGAGTCCTCCCGCCACACGCAATCGCCATAGGGCCCTTGCAGCCAAAGCGCGTCGCCCGGCCGCGCCTGCCGGCGCAGCCATTCCGAAAACGCCCCGCCCGGCTGCAGCCGCACGTGCAACTCCACGCCGCCGTCGGCGCGCGGCGGCGCCGCCATCGAGTAACTGCGCGTCAGCCCGCCCGGAGCCGTCACCGAAACGAATTGCCCGCTGCGGAAAAACAGCGGCGCCGCATCGGCGCACTCCAGCCGCAGCCCGCAGACCTCGCGCCCCAGCCTCTCTATCGCCGCCAGCCGGTAGCGGCCTGCGCCGCTGTCTGCCTCTTGTGTCATTTGCCACTCCTTGAATGTCCATCCCGATCACTTTAAGCTGCCTCTGGACCAGCAAAAACATCCAGTTTTGATAAGATTGATGGTCCAGAAACGGGAACGAGAGCCAGGAAAGGAGTCCGCGGCATGCTGCGAAAATGGGATTTGCAACTGAGCCTGGATAGAGACGGCGGGCTGCCGGTGCATCTGCAAATCGCCCAGCAGATCAGCGCCGACATCCAACGCGGCCGGCTGCGGCCGGGCGCGCCGCTGCCGGGCAGCCGCGAACTGGCGGCGCAGCTGGGCATCAACCGCAAGACCGCGGTGCTGGCCTATGAGGAACTGGCGGCGCAAGGCTGGCTGCTGACCCAGGGCCGGCGCGGCACCTTCGTCGCGCCCAGCCTGCCGCTGCTGTCGCCGCGGTCCGCGCCGGCCGCCGCGCGGACGCCCGCAAGCGTCCCCGCGCACGACGACATCGACTTTGGCGACGGCGTGCCGGATTCGCGGCTGATTCCCTTCGACGTGCTGGGCCGCGCCTACCGCCGCGCGCTGATCGCCGCGGCCCGCGCCGGGCGGCTGGCCTACGGCGACCCGCGCGGCGAACTGCCCTTGCGCCAGGCCTTGGCGGAGATGCTGGACATGGAGCGCGGGCTCAACGCCGACGCCGAACGCATCTGCCTGGTGCGCGGCAGCCAGATGGGCATCTATCTGGCCGGCCGGGCGCTGCTGCGGACCGGCGACGCGGTGGCGCTGGACGCGCTCAGCTATCCGCCGGCGCGCGAAGCCTTTCGCTCTCTGGGCGCGCGGCCGTTGGACGTGGAACAGGACGCCGCCGGCATGCGTGCGGACGCGCTGGAGCGGCTGTGCCGGAGCCAGCCGGTCAAGGCCGTCTACCTGACCCCTCACCACCAGTATCCGACCACGCGGATGATGCCGGCCGAACGCCGGCTGCAATTGCTGGCCCTGTCGCGACGCTACGGCTTCGCCATCATCGAGGACGACTACGACCACGAATTCCACTACAGCCGCAGCCCGGTGCTGCCCATGGCCAGCCTGGACGCCGCCGAGCGCATCGTTTACGTCGGCTCCCTGTCCAAAGTGCTGGCGCCGGGGCTGCGCGTCGGCTACCTGGTGGCCGAGCCCACCCTCATCCAGCGCTGCGCCGCCGACATCATGCTGATAGACCGCCAAGGCAACGCCGTCACCGAACTGGCGGTGGCCGAACTGATGCACAGCGGCGAACTGAAACGCCATCTCCGCCGCGCGCTGCGCATCTACCGCGCGCGCCGCCAGGCGCTGGCCGACGCGATAGACCGCCATCTGGCCGGCCTGGCCGAATACGAGCTGCCGGAAGGCGGGCTGGCGCTTTGGCTGCGGCTGCCGTCCTGGGTGGACATGCCGCGGCTGAGCGCGGACGCGCGCAGCGCGGGCGTACGCTTCCTGCCCGGCGGCGCCTTCGCCGACGACGGCCGCGACATCCCGGCGCTGCGCCTGGGCTTCGGCGCGCTGGAAGCGGAGCAACTGGAGCAAGGCGTCGCTCGCCTGGCGCAGGCGCTGCGCCGGCAAATTCCGGCAACGGGATTGCGGAGCTCATGACAAAGAACTAATCTGAGCCGACACCCTCACCCTAAAGGCCGCGCATGAGCCAAGCCCACGCCCCCTACCGGCTAACGCTGGAACGCCTGATCGACGCTCCGCCGGAACAGGTTTACCGCGCCTGGACCGACCCCGAACTGCTATGCCAATGGTTCACCCCGCGGCCGTGGACGGTGGCCTCGGCCGAACTGGACGTCCGGCCCGGCGGCTCCAGCCTGGTGGTGATGCGCAGTCCGGAAGGACAGGACTTCCCCAATCGCGGCGTCTATCTGGAAGTGCAGCCCGGGCGCCGCCTGGTGTTCACCGACGCTTACACCGAAGCCTGGCTGCCTTCGGCCAAGCCCTTCATGACCGTGACGCTGGAATTCCAGCCCCGCGACGGCAAGACGCATTACCGCGCGGACGTCTTGCACTGGACCGAGGCCGACCTGCGCGAACACGAGGCGATGGGCTTCGCCAGCGGCTGGGGCCAGGCCACCGATCAATTGGAAGACCTGCTGGCCGGGCTGGGCGGAGGCGCTTGAGCGTGTGCTTTTTTATCAATCGCTTAGCGCCCGCGCCGTCGCCGGAACCGCCCACAGCGGCGGCGCGCCTTGCCAAAACAGGCAAAAAACGCTACATTCGGGCGCTCTAGCCGAAAACGCGCGGGTGTAGCTCAATGGTAGAGCAGAAGCTTCCCAAGCTTACGACGAGGGTTCGATTCCCTTCACCCGCTCCAGTCCGATTTCCCAACCCGTAACCTAGATCAAACCGCTGGCATGGCCCATCCGAGCATCCACCCATGAAATTGAACTCCGGCCGGCTGTGGCTTCGCATCGCTGTTTACAGCCTCACCGCGCTAGTGGCGGTCGTCGTGCTGGTGCAATCGCTGATCTACTGGCAATTTAATGAAGCTCAGGTGCGCGGCACCCTGTCGCACGCCTTGCAGGACACCGGCCGCGTCATCAGCATCGAAGGCCGCGTCACCCCGATATTGTTCCCCTCTCCCGGCATCCAGATCGAAAAGCTCTCCGTCTCCGAACCGGGCCAGCAAACGCCGTTTGCCCGCGTGGAGGAATTGCGCGTCGGCCTGGCCTGGTGGCCGCTGCTGTTCGGCAACCGCGAAGTGAGCTCGGTGGCGCTGTACGGCCCCAGCGCCAACATCAGCCGCGGCGAAGACGGCCGCCTGTCCATCGCCGATCTGTTTCAGCGCCATAGCCAGAGCAGCTTCTCCATCAAGCTGGACACGCTGAAGATACGCGAGGGCACCCTGGTGCTGTCCGACCAGATGACCCATACCGACAGCCGCGTCGCCAGCATCAGCCTGGACGCGGACGATCTGCGCGGCGGCGCCAGCCTCAGCGCCGGCGCCATCCTGGAACAGGGCTCGCGCCCGGTGCGCTTGGCGGTCAACACGCCGCTGTCCATCCAGGACGATCAGGTCAGCCTGGAAGCGCTGGACGCGGTGGCGATGACCCAGGTTCCCGGCCTGGGCGAAAGCAAACTCACCGTCAGCGGCCAGTACAAACTCAATTTCGCCACCTTGCAGGCCACCGGCAGCAATGTGGCGCTCGCCTTCAGCAGCGAGCGGCCCAGCAGCGAAGTTCACCTGGCGCTGCCGCAGATCAACGCCAGCTTCGACGAGCTGACCATGCCTTCCGGCCAGCTGAGCGCCAAGCTCAGCTACGCGCGCAGCCAGTACCAGCTGGAAGCCGCGCTGGAAAACCTCAAGCTCAACGAAGCCGGCCTGTACGCCGACAAGCTGCACGGCGACTTCAACTGGCTGGCCGGCTCCACCAAGGTCAACGTCAAACTCAACGCGCCGCTGTCCCTGGCCGGCATGAATCAATTGCGGATGCAGCCCTTGGCGCTGACCTCCACCATCACCACCCCGCTGCTGCCGCGCGGCAAGCTGGTGTCCACCATGGACGGCGCGCTGGACGGCGATCTGGACGAGCCGCGCTTCAATCTGCGCGTCGCCGGCAAGATGGACGGCTCCGACCTCGCCGTCACCGTCAGCCAGTACGGCCTGATCAAGCCGCGCCACGAAGCCACGGTGTCGGTGGGCCGTCTGGACCTGAACCGCTACCTGCCGGAAAGCAAGGGCGATCCGGTGGCCATCTTCCAGAACACCGGCGACATCCCGCTGGACTGGCTGGACCTGTTCGACCTCACCGGCAAGGTGGCGGTGGGCGAGCTGGCGGTGGGCCGCTTCCGCATCAAGCAGATCAGCAGCAATGTGCGCATCAACCCGCGCGAGCTGGAGCTGGACCAGATGTCGGCCGACATCTACGAAGGCAGGCTGCAAGGCGACGCCAGCCTCAGCCGCCGCGACGTGCCGCAGCTGAAAGTGAACCAGACGCTGCAGGGCATGAAGATCCGCCCGCTGCTGGTGGACCTGTTCAACTTCAGCCGCCTGGACGGCAAGGGCAACGGCAAGATAGACATCAACGCCGACGGCAAATCCTTCGCCCAGCTGCGCGACACCCTGAGCGGCAATGTGCAGATGAGCCTGAACAACGGCGCGCTGACCGGCATCGACCTGGTGGCGGCGCTGAAGAACCTGCCGGCCGAGCTGAAGGAATGGAATAGCGCCGCGCAGAACGACCAGAAAACCACCTTCGCCACGCTGTCCAGCAGCTTCCGCCTGGACAAGGGCGTGGCGCGCAGCCAGGACCTGAAGCTCGCTTCCCAGCTGATGAATGTGGGCGGCGGCGGCAAGATAGACCTGAAGCAAAGCATCGTCGACTACACCATGGACGTGCAGGCCAACCCGCTGGCCTTTGCCCGCCTCAAGGGCGTCAACGTGCCGCTGAAGATCACCGGCCCGCTGAACGCGCCGGTCTACGCGCTGGACTTCAACGCCATGGTCAAGGGCAAGAAGACCGAGGTGGAAAAACAGCAGGCGCTGAAGCAGCAGTTGCAGAAGCAGATCACCACCATCCTGCCTTAACGCCCGACAAACAGCATCAAGACGAACGGCCCCCGCGGCTCACGCCGCGAGGGCCGTTCGACGTCCTCCCGCCGGTCCTTACTCCCCCTGCAGAATCCGGTACTCGGCCAGCGCCAGCTGCTCCGGCGTGCCCAGCAACACCAGCGCGTCGCCCTGCTCCACCTCGAAACTGTCGTCGAAATCGGTGCGCCGCACCCGCTGACGGCGGATCGCCTTCAATTCCACGCCCAAATCCCTCAGATGCAGATTGGCCAACGGCTGGCCCACCGCCGCCGCTCCGGTGCAGACCTGAATGCTCTGCAGCCGCGGCACCAAGGCCTCGTCCATGCCCTCGCCCTCGTCGCTGACGCCGCGGAAGAAGCCGCGGAACAGGCCGTAGCGCTCCTCGCGCACCGCGCGGATGCGGCGCACCACCCGGCTCGGCGGCACGCCGACCACCAGCAGCGCCTGCGAAGCCAACATCAGGCTGCCCTCCATCACCTCGGCCACCACCTCGTCGGCGCCGGCGTGGCGCAGCTGATCCATATCGCTGTCGTCCACCGTGCGCACGATCACCGGCAGCCCCGGCCGCGCATGCTCCACCGAACTCAAAATGCGCAAGGCCGCGTGGGTGTCGGCGAAGGTCACCACCACCGCCTTGGCGCGCATCAGGCCGGCCGCCACTAGCACTTCGTGCTTGCCGGCGTCGCCGAACACCACCGGATCGCCGGCCTCGCCGGCCTCGCGCACCCGCTCCGGGTCCATGTCCAGCGCGAAGAACGGGATCTCCTCCGCCTCCAGCAAGCGCGCCAGCGCCTGACCGCTGCGGCCGTAGCCGCAGATCACCACGTGGTCGCTCTTGGACATGCTCTCCACCAACATATGGTGCAGGTCCAGCGCCTGGAACATCCAATCCTGCTTGATCAGACGGCGGGTGATCTTGTCCCCGTACAGAATCAGGAAGGGCGCGATCAGCATCGAGATCAGAATCGCGGCGATCGCCGCCTGAGCGGTGCCGGCCGGCACCAGATGCAGGTTCAAGGCCAGCGCCAGCAGCACAAAGCCGAACTCGCCGCCCTGAGCCAGGGCCAGCGCGGCGCGCATGGATTCATTGGACTTGTGGCGGAAGCCGCGCGCCACGCCGAACACCACCGCCACCTTGATCGGCAGCAGCAGGGCCAGCATCAGCAGCACTTCGCCGAAACGCTCGAACAACACCGTCAGTTCCAGCTTCATGCCCACGGTGACGAAGAAGAAGCCCAGCAGGATGTCGCGGAACGGCCGGATGTCCTCCTCCACCTGATAGCGGTATTCGGTTTCCGAAATCAACATGCCGGCGACGAAGGCGCCCAAGGCCAGCGACAGGCCGGACAGCTCGGTCAGCCAGGCCACGCCCAGCGTCACCAGCAGCACATTGATCATGAACAGCTCGCCCGAGCGCTGGCGCGCCACCAGATGGAACCACGGCCGCAGCAGGCGCTGGCCGAAGAACAGCAGCAAGGCCAGCACCACCACCACCTTCAGCGCCGCCAGGCCCAGGTCCATCCACAAGGTGTCGCTGCCGCCGGCGAAGGCCGGGAACAGAATCAGCAAGGGGACCACCGCGATGTCCTGGAACAACAGCACGCCAATGGCCAGCTGGCCATGGGCCTGGTTCAGCTCCAGACGCTCGTTCAGCAATTTGCTGACGATGGCGGTGGACGACATCGCCAGCGCGCCGCCGACGGCGAAACCGGTCAGCGGACTGCCGCTGAGCCAGCCCACCGCCAGGCCCACCAGCAACATGGTGGCCGCCACCTGACCGAAGCCGACGCCGAACACCAGCTGCCGCATCGCGCGCAGCTTGGGCAGAGAAAACTCCAGGCCGATGGAGAACATCATGAAGACAATGCCGATCTCGCCGAGAAAGGCGGTTTCCTCGCCTTGCGGAATCAGATTCATCACGCCGGGGCCGGCCAGAAAGCCCACCACCAGATAACCGAGCATGGCCGGCACTTTCAGGCTGCGGCACAAGGTCACCGACAACACCGCGGCCAGCAGAACCAAGACGATAGGGGCTAGTGACGAATGCATCGCGCGGCGGGGCTCCTGAAGCGAGAGAAAGGAAAAAGACTGCAATTTTTAACACATGCCAAGCAAAAGATGCACCAGCCTGCGTTCAGCGATTATAACCTTTGATATACTTTCGAATTATGGAAAAAGTACAAGCTCCGTCCCGGCTCCAATTGGCCCGGGAAGTCCTGCAGATAGAGTCCGAAGCCCTCACCGCGCTGTCGCGCAGCCTGAATGGCGACTTTCTCGCCGCCGTGGACCTGATCCTGGCCAGCGCCGGCCGTCTGGTGATCACCGGCATGGGCAAGTCCGGCCACGTGGCGCGCAAGATCGCCGCCACGCTGGCCAGCACCGGCACGCCGGCCTTCTTCGTTCACCCGGGCGAGGCCGCCCACGGCGATCTGGGCATGATCACCGCCCAGGACATCGTGCTGGCGCTGTCCAACTCCGGCGAAAGCGACGAAATCATCGCCCTGCTGCCGGCCTTGAAGCGCAAGGGCGTGCGCTTGATCTGCATGACCGGACGCGAAAGCTCCACCATGGCGCAGGAGGCCGACATCCACCTGGACGCCCGCGTGGAGAAGGAAGCCTGCCCGCTGGGCCTGGCCCCCACCACCAGCACCACGGTGCAGATGGCGCTGGGCGACGCGCTGGCGGTCACGCTGATGGACGCGCGCGGCTTCGGCCAGGGCGATTTCGCGCTGTCGCATCCGGGCGGCAGCCTGGGGCGCAAGCTGCTGGTCCACGTTTCCGACATCATGCACAGCGGCGAGGAGTTGCCGCGGGTGGCGCCGGGCACGCCGCTGAAGGACGCCTTGCTGGAACTGTCCCGCAAGCGCCTGGGCATGCTGGCCGTCTGCGCCGCCGACGACGCCCTGCTGGGCGTCTACACCGACGGCGACCTGCGCCGCACGCTGGAACGTTCCGCCAACCTTTACGATCTGACCATCGATCAGGTGATGAGCCGCTCGCCGCGCACCATCAGCCCCAAAAAGCTGGCCACCGAGGCGGTGTTCCTGATGGAGCAGAACAAGATCACCAGCCTGCTGGTCGTAGATGAAAGCAACAAATTGATAGGCGCGCTGCATCTGCACGATCTATTCAGAGCCGGCGTGATCTGAGTCGCCGGCATTAGCAAGGACAAGCATGCAAAGCATTTTTGAGCAGGCCCGCAAGGTCAAGCTGCTGATCATGGACGTGGACGGCGTGATGACCGACGGCCGCATCTACTACAACGCCCACGGCGAAGAAAGCAAATCCTTCAATGTGCAGGACGGCCTGGGCCTGCGCCTGCTGCAATCCACCGGGGTCCAGCTGGCCATCATCTCCGGCCGCGCCGACCGCTGCGTCGAGCATCGCGCCCAGGCGCTGCACATCGACCACTACTACGGCGGCGTGCACGACAAGAAACTGGCCTTGGGCGAACTGCTGGAACTCACCGGCCTGACGGCCGAGGAATGCGCCTTCATCGGCGACGATCTGATCGACCTGCCCATCATCACCCGCGTCGGCCTGGCCGTCGCGGTGCCGGAAGCGCCGGCCCTGGTGCGCCAGCGCGCCCACTACGTGACCGGCTGCTCCGGCGGCAAGGGCGCGGTACGCGAGCTGGCCGAGCTGATCATGCAGGCCCAGGGCTCCTTCGACGCCATCCTGGCCAGGTATCTGGCATGATCCGCCTGCTGCGCTCCCACCGCCTGTTCCCGCTGCTGCTGGTGGGCCTGACCGGCCTGTTGACCGTGTGGCTGGACCAGGTCTCGCGCTGGGACAGCAACCGCCGCGAACTGGACCCGGACAAGCCCGAGTACGTGGCCGAACACCTGATCGCCACCCGCTTCGACCCGCAAGGCAAGCTCTACGAGCGGCTGATCGCCTCGCGCATGTGGCAATACCCGGGCAAGGACGACGCCTTCTTCGAAAACCCCGAGCTCTACCAGTACCAGCAAGGCGCGCTGCAATACCAGTTGATCGGCGACGTCGGCCGTTACAACAACAAAACCCAGCAAGCCTATTTCGACAAGAAGGCGACCATGATCCAGCCCGCCGCCGCGGACAAGCCGGAGACCAAGGTCGTCACCAGCGCCATGCATGTCGACACCGGCAAGAAAATCGCCCGCTCCGCCGCGCCCACCGTATTCTTCCAGGGCAAATCGCACGGCAACTCCGTGGGCTTCGTCTACCAGCAACAGACAGGTTTGTTGAACCTGCTGTCTCACACCAAGATCATTTATGAAAAATAAGCTCCGTCTCCTGCTGGCCGGCCTGGCGCTGGCCGCCGCCTCCGTCGCCCACGCCGAACAGGCCGACCGCACCAAGCCGATGGAAATCACCAGCGACAACGGCTGCACCATGGACCAGATCAAGGGCGTGTCCACTTGCGAAGGCAATGTGGTGATCATCCAGGGCACCTTGCGGCTCAACGCCGACAAAGTCGTCGCCACCCAGGACAAGCAGGGCAACCAGACCCTGGTGGCCACCGGCCGCATCGTCACCTTCCGCCAGAAAATGGACGGCAAGAACGAATGGGTAGAAGGCCAGTCCAGCCGCCTCGACTACAGCAGCGCGGCCAACCTCGCGGTGCTGACCGGCAACGCCCGGGTCAAGCGCGAAGGCGACCTGGTGGTGGGCAATGTGATCACCTACAACACCCAGAACGAAACCTACCAAGTGACCGGCGGCACCGCCACCGGCCCCAACAAGGGCCGCGTCACCGTGATCCTGCAACCCAAGAACACCGCCTCCCAGCCGGCGACGGCCAAACCCGCCAGCGGAGCCGCCAAATGACGCAAAGCGTGCTCAAGGTGGAGCGCCTGCGCAAGCGCTTCAAGAAACGCACCGTGGTCAAGGACGTGGCGCTGGAAATCGCCAGCGGCGAAGTGGTGGGCCTGCTCGGCCCCAACGGCGCCGGCAAGACCACCAGCTTCTACATGATCGTCGGCCTGATCGGCGCCGACGACGGCGAGATTCGCCTGGACGATCAGGTGATCACCCACTACCCCATCCACCAGCGCGCGCGCCTGGGCCTCGGCTATCTGCCGCAGGAGGCCTCCATCTTCCGCCGCATGACGGTGGAGGAGAACATCGCCGCCATCCTGGAAGTGTCCGGCCTCAAAGGCAAGGAACTGGACAAGGAACTGGAGCTGCTGCTGGACGACCTCAATATCGGCCACCTGCGCGACAGCAGCGCGCTGTCGCTGTCCGGCGGCGAACGCCGCCGCGTGGAGATCGCCCGCGTGCTGGCCACCCGGCCGCGCTTCATCTTGCTGGACGAACCCTTCGCCGGCGTCGATCCGATCGCGGTGATCGACATCCAGAAAATCATCTCCTTCCTGAAGGAACGCGGCATCGGCGTGCTGATCACCGACCACAATGTGCGTGAAACCCTGCGCATCTGCGACCGCGCCTACATCATCAGCGAAGGCTCGGTGCTCGCCTCCGGCGAGCCGGAAGAACTGGTCAACAACGAGAAGGTGCGCGAAGTTTACCTTGGCGAACACTTCCACCTGTAAGCGATGAAACAGACACTTCAGCTCAAGGTATCGCAGCAGCTGACCCTGACGCCGCAGCTGCAGCAATCGATCAAGCTGCTGCAGATGTCCACCCTCGACCTGCAGACCGAAGTCGAGCGCTTCTTGCTGGACAATCCCTTGCTGGAGCGCGGCGACGAAGCGCCGCAGGGTGAGGCGCCGGACGCCGCCACCCAGGAGCCGGAGGCCCCGGCGGAAAGCCGCGACGACGCCTCCGGCGACGACGGCGAACGCGGCGCAGAGACCGGCGAACTGAGCGACTGGGGCAGCGGCGGACGCCGCGGCGACGGCGACGACGAACTGGACCCGATGCTGAACGTGCCCTGTCCTATCAGCCTGCGCGAGCACCTGCTGGCGCAGTTGGGCGAAGTGGCGCTGCCTACGCGCGATCAGGCCATCGTCCAGCTGCTGATTGAAGAGCTGGACGACGACGGCTATCTGGGCCAGACGCTGGAAGACATCGCCAGCCACCTGCCGCTGGAACTGGAAATCGAGGCCGACGAACTGATGATAGGCCTGCGCCTGCTGCAGCAGTTCGACCCGCCCGGCGTCGGCGCGCGCTCCTTGCCGGAAGCGCTGGCGCTGCAATTGCAGCGGCTGGATCCGGACGAGCCGCAGCGGGGCCTGGCGCTGGCCATCGTCCGCGACCACCTGGCCTTGCTGGGCAACCGCGACTACACCCGGCTGAAAAAACAGCTGGGCGTGGACGACGCCGCGCTGCGCGCCGCCCAGGCGCTGATCGCCCGCCTCAACCCCCGCCCCACCGCCGGTTTCGGCGCCAGCGACACCCAGTACGTGATCCCCGACGTCTCGGTCAGAAAACGCAAGGGACGCTGGGTGGCCGCCCTCAACGGCGGCGCCGTGCCTCGCTTGCGCGTCAACCAGATGTACGCGCGGCTGCTGGCGGAAAACCGCGGCGGCAACGGCGAAATGTCCTCGCGGCTGCAGGAGGCCAAATGGCTGGTGAAGAACATCCAGCAGCGATTTGACACTATCCTGAAAGTGGCGGAAGCTATCGTTGAACGGCAGCAATCGTTCTTTGAACACGGCGAAGTGGCCATGCGCCCGCTGATTCTGCGCGACATCGCGGACGAGCTGGGCCTGCATGAATCCACGGTGTCCCGGGTCACCACCCAGAAATACCTGCTCTGCCCGCGCGGCCTGTTCGAGCTCAAGTATTTCTTCGGCAGCGCGCTGGAAACCGACAGCGGCGGCGAGTGCTCCGCCACCGCGATCAAGGCCCACATCCGCAGCCTGATCGACGCCGAATCGCCGAGCAAACCGCTGTCCGACAGCGCCCTGGTCGAAGCGCTGGCCAAACAGGGAATACAAGTTGCCAGACGCACGATAGCCAAGTATCGTGAAGCCATGCAGATACCGCCGGTCAACCAGCGCAAGACGCTGTGACCCAGGCGGCGGAATACAGCGATCCGGCCGACCCGACCGGACTGTCAACACCAGAAGGAGCTAGGGTATGAACCTCAAAGTAACTGGACTGCATCTGGAAGTAACTCCCGCCCTGCGCGAATACGTTGAAACCAAAATGGAGCGCGTTACTCGACATGTCGACCATGTGATCGACATTTCCGTTACTCTGTCTGTTGATAAACTGGTGCAAAAGGCCGAAGTCAACGTGCATCTGTCCGGCAAGGACATCCACGTGGAAGCCACCGAATCCGATATGTACGCCGCCATCGATCTGCTGATCGACAAGCTGGACCGTCAAGTGCTGAAACACAAGGAAAAGCAGTCTGAACACCGTGCTCCGGCGCCTGAAGCCAGCCTGTAATCCCTTGAATTGGAAGGCGGGGGCCTGCGGGTTCCCGCTTTTCTTTGCACTTGCCCGTTTTCAGTACTATCAAGGCAACGTAGAATTGCCGGGTTTTTCTCAGCCGCATGCATAATCCAATATGAACCTCATCGGCAAAATCCTGACACCCGAACACGTCCTGCTGGATCTGGACGTCGCCAGCAAGAAGCGCGTGTTCGAGCAAGTCGGCCTCTTGGTTGAAAATACCCGGGGCATCGCGCGCAGCGAAATCTTCGATTGCCTGTTCGCCCGCGAAAAGCTCGGCTCCACCGGCCTTGGCCAGGGAGTGGCGATTCCGCACGGCCGCGCGCGCGGCCTCAAGGACGCGATGGGCGTGTTCATCCGTCTGAAGACCCCGATTCCCTTCGACGCGCCCGACGGCAAGCCGGTGCAGTGCCTGTTCGTGCTGCTGGTGCCGGAACAGGCCACGGACCTGCACCTGCAAGTGCTGTCCGAACTGGCGCAGCTGTTCTCCAGCCGCCAGATGCGCGAGCAGATGCTGGGCATCCCCCTGCGCGACGAGCTCTATCAGCTGCTCAATAATTGGGTGCCCAATGCCTAGCATCAGCGTCCGCCGGCTATACCAGGAAAACCAGCAGAAGCTCAACCTGACCTGGGTCGCAGGCACCGGCGGCGCCGACAATATGATAGGCAACGACGAACAGCGCCCCACGCAGGCGCTGGTCGGCCACCTCAATTTCATCCACCCCAACCGGGTCCAGGTGCTGGGCCTCGCCGAGGTGGACTACCTGAACCGGCTGGAACAGTCCGCCGCCAAGACCGCGCTGGACCAGCTGTTCCACAAGAGCATGTCGGTGGTGATGGTGGCCAACGACCAGCCGGTGCCCAAGTTGCTGCGCGACTACTGCCACACCCACAACGTCCCACTGATGACCACCAAGCTGGAAAGCCCCTACCTGATGGATGTGCTGCGCATCTATCTGGCGCGGGCGCTGGCGGTGTCCACCGTGCTGCACGGCGTCTTCCTCGACGTGTTCGAGATCGGTGTGCTGATCATGGGCGATTCGGCGATGGGCAAGAGCGAGCTGGCGCTGGAACTGATTTCCCGCGGCCACGGCATGGTGGCTGACGACGCGGTGGAGCTGTACCGCATCGGCCCCGACACGCTGGAAGGCCGCTGCCCGCCCTTGCTGCGCGACTTCCTGGAAGTGCGCGGCCTGGGCATCCTCAACATCCGCACCATCTTCGGCGAAACCGCCGTGCGGCCGAAGAAGGTGCTGCGGCTGATCATCCACCTGGTCAAGGCCAACGACCAGGCGATGCAGGCGCTGGACCGCCTCAACATCCAGTCGGAAACCCAGGACATCATCGGCGTCACCATCCGCAAAGTGGTGCTGCCGGTGGCCGCCGGCCGCAACCTGGCGGTGCTGGTGGAGGCCGCGGTGCGCAACTACATCCTGCAGCTGCGCGGCATAGACAGCACCCGCGAATTCATCGAACGCCACACCAACTTCCTCAGAGACCAGGAAAATGCGCCTGATATTGATTAGCGGCCTGTCCGGTTCCGGCAAGTCGGTGGCGCTGCGCGCGCTGGAAGACGCCGGCTTCTACTGCGTGGACAATCTGCCGGCCACCATGCTGCACGAGGCGATGTCACTGTACGCCGACTACGGCTACGAACAGATCGCCATCAGCGTGGACACCCGCTCCGGCCCGTCGCTGGGCGCCTTGCCGGCGGAAATGGAAAAGCTGCGGGCTCAGCATGTGGACGTGCGCCTGCTGTTCCTGGAGGCCACGCCCGCCACCCTGGTCAAGCGCTTCTCCGAAACCCGCCGCCGCCACCCGCTGTCCGGCGCCGACGTCACGGTGGAGGAAAGCATTCTGCTGGAACAGGACATGCTGGCCGAGATCATGGAGCTGGGCACCCGCATCGACACCAGCGAGCTGTCCGCCAACGCGCTGCGCAGCTGGGTGCGCGAGCTGGTGGACGCCGACAGCAGCCGGCTGACCCTGATCTTCGAATCCTTCGGCTTCAAGCACGGCCTGCCGCGGGACGCCGACTTCGTTTTCGACGTCCGCTGCCTGCCCAATCCCTATTACGACCCGCAGCTGCGCCCCTTCACCGGCCGCGACCAGCCCATCATCGACTTCTTCCAGCAAACGCCGGAAGTGCAGCAGATGGTGGACGACATCCAGCAGCTGGTCAGCAAATGGCTGCCCTGTTTCAGCATGGAAAACCGCAGCTATCTGACCGTCGCCGTCGGCTGTACCGGCGGTCAGCACCGCTCGGTCTACATCACGGAACGCCTTGCCCGCCTGTTCGCCGCCGAACAGGTGCTGGTGCGCCATCGCCAGCTCTACCGCCAGAACTGAACGCATTCGGGCCGCCCGCCTACAGGAGACATTCATGCGCCCGATCCAAACCGTCACCGTCGCCCTGACCGGTGCCTCCGGACTGCCCTACGGCCTGCGGCTGATCGATTGCCTGATCGCCGCCGGCGTCCGCGTCTGGGTGCTGTATTCGCAGGCCGCGCAAGTGGTGGCCAAACAGGAAATGGACCTGACCCTGCCCTCGCGCCCGGCCGAAGCCCGGCAATGGCTGATGCAACGCAGCGGCGCGCGCGATGGCCAGCTGGCGGTCTTCGGCCGCGAAGAGTGGTTCGCGCCGGTGGCCTCAGGCTCCAACCCGGCCGACGCCATGGTGGTCTGCCCGTGCTCGATGGGCACGCTGGCCGCCATCGCCCAGGGCAGCAGCGACAATCTGATCGAACGCGCCGCCGACGTCAGCATCAAGGAACAGCGCAAGCTGGTGCTGGTGCCGCGCGAGGCGCCGTTCTCCGCCATCCATCTGGAAAACATGCTCAAGCTGGCTCGTCTCGGCGTTGTCATCCTGCCGCCGTCTCCGGGGTTCTATACTCATCCCAAGACCGTGGACGATATGATCGACTTCGTGGTGGCGCGAATTCTGGATCAGCTCCGCATCGACAATCAATTGACGCCGCGCTGGGGCGAGCCCGCCCCGGACCGCCCCGCGGCCCCCTAGCCAGCCGCCGCGCCGCTTGCGGCCCGGTCAAAGAGGAACCTTGGGATGCCGACACAAGACCAAAGCATTCTCAGCCTGGACGCCTTGCGCCAACTGGAGCGCCAAGCCACCGACGCCGGCTACAACCTGATGCAGCGCGCGGCGATGGCCACCGCGGACTGGGTCAGCCACCACCTGCCCAGCGCGTCCCGGCTGTTGATTTGCGCCGGCCCCGGCAATAACGGCGGCGACGCGCTGTACGCGGCGCTGGAACTGATGCGCCGTCGTTTCCGCGTCGACGTGCTGGTGCCCACCCAGCCCACTAGCCCCGCCACCTCGGAAGCCCTGCATGAGCTGGAGCAAGCCCAGGGCCATGTGATGTTCGATCTGCCGCGCGACTACCGCGCGCCGCAACTGGTCATAGACGGCCTGTTCGGTGTGGGCCTGAGCCGGGACTTCGACCTGGAATGGACCACGCTGATCGACCGCATCAACCAGCTGGGCAGCCCCATCCTGGCGCTGGACTGCCCCAGCGGCCTGGACGCCTATACCGGCGTGCCGGCCAACACCGCGATCCAGGCCAGCCACACCCTGACCTTTTTGTGCCAGAAGCCCGGCCTGTTCAGCGCCTCCGGCGCCGATCTGGCCGGCAATGTGGAACTGGAACTGCTGGACTGCCCGCCCAGGCTGATCCCCGCGGCGGACGGCAGCATCAACCAGCCGGACGTCCGCGCGCTGCTGCGGCCGCGCAATAGCCACAAGGGCCTGTTCGGCACCGTCTGCGTAATAGGCGGCGCGCCGGGCATGCTGGGCGCGGCGCTGCTGGCCGGGCGCAGCGCCTTGGCCTGCGGCGCCGGCAAAGTTCATGTCTGCCCGCTGGACGACCGGCTGCCGGTGGACCCGGTGGTACCGGAACTGATGATTTCCGCGCTGGACGAAGCGGCCGGCCTGCCCGACGCCGACGTGCTGGCCGTCGGCCCCGGCCTGGGCCAGCAAGAACGGGCCGGCCGCCTGCTGGACCAAGTCATCCAGCTGCCGCAGGCGCTGGTATTGGACGCCGACGCGCTGAACCTGCTGGCCAACGACCACGCCGCCGCCGCCCTGATCGCCAAACGCCAGGCCGGCACCGTGCTGACCCCGCATCCGGCGGAAGCCGCTCGCCTGCTGGGACAAAGCACCGAGACGGTGCAAAAGGACAGGCTGATGGCCGCGCGCCGGCTGGCCAACCACTTCAACTGCGTAGTGGTGCTCAAGGGCGCCGGCAGCCTGATCGTCGGCCCGGACGGCTTCTACCATCTGAACACCAGCGGCGGCCCGGCGCTGGCGGTGGCCGGCCAGGGCGACGTCCTGACCGGCATCATCGCCGCGCTGCTGGCCCAGCGCATGGAGCCGTTCGAAGCCGCCAGCCTGGCCGTGCACATCCATGGCCTGGCCGGCGACGATTTCGAAATGGAAACCGGCGGCCCCATCGGTCTGTCCGCCTCCGACACCGCCTGGCGCGCCAGCCTGATGCTGAACCGCCTGATCCAGGAACGCGCGCAGGAACAGGCCACCTAGATCCAAAACCCTGCAAGCCCCCGGGGAAATCCATTTGCATTAGAATGGGTCATCGGCGCGCGGGCCGGCGGCATGGCCGTCCCGCGGCCCCTCATCCGTCACCCTGGGGATTACCTTGCAGTCACAATCTAAAGCTTACGCCTACGGACTCGCCGCCGTCCTGGCCTGGTCCACGGTGGCCAGCGCCTTCAAGATCAGTCTCGCCCACCTCAGCCCGGCCCAGCTGGTGCTCTACGCCAGCGCCGCCTCTCTCTTCTGCCTGCTGGGCTTGCTCGCCGTCCAGGGCAGGCTGCCGGAGCTCGCCCCGGCCCTGCGCCGCCACTGGCGCGCCTCCCTGATCTTCGGCGCCGTCAATCCGGCGCTGTATTATCTGATTCTGTTCCAGGCCTACGCGCTGCTGCCCGCGCAGGAGGCCCAGGCCATCAACTACACCTGGGCCTTGACCATGAGCTTGCTGGCGGTGCCGCTGCTCAAACAAAAGCTGCAACGCCGCGACATCGCCGCCGCGCTGGTCTGCTATCTGGGCGTGCTGGTGATCGGCACCCGCGGCCAGGTGCTGGAACTACGCTTTTCCGACTCGCTGGGCGTGGCGCTGGCGCTGGCCTCCACCCTGCTGTGGGCCGGCTACTGGATTTTCAACGCCCGCGACGCGCGCGAGCCGGTGATAGGCCTGACGCTCAATTTCGCCTTCTCGCTGCCGCTGAGCCTGGCCTGGTGCGCCTATACCGGACAGCTGGGCCCGGTGGCCTGGCAGGGCCTGGCCGGCGCCGCCTATGTCGGCGCCTTCGAGATGGGCTTCACCTTTGTTCTATGGCTGACGGCGATGAAGCTGACGCCGAGCACCGCCCGCATCGCCAACCTGATTTTCCTGTCGCCGCTGCTGTCGCTGGCGCTGATTCATTTCCTGATCGGAGAGGCCATCCTGCCCTCCACCCTGGTCGGTCTGGGCCTGATCCTGAGCGGGCTGGCGCTGCAAAAACTAGCCCCGCGCGCCAAGCCCGCCGCGGCGCTGAGCGCCGACGGCGGCGGCTAGCTCCGCGCGCATCCGGATTTGGTATTCGCGCCAGAACTGCCTAGGATTCAGTGTGGGCACTTGGAACTGTGAACATAATGAAAAGCATAAAAACCAAATTGATGTTCTGGTTGATGGCCTGGATCACCGCCATTCTGGGGACGACGGGCCTGTTTTCCTATTTGCACAACCAGGAACGCAATGAGGCCGATTACCAATCCCAACGCGCCGCGGTCAAAGCCCGCCTGGCGATGTCGCTGCCGCACAGCGTCTGGCAGCTGGACGATGAAAACGTCAGGCTGACGCTGGACAGCGAGCTGAGCTGGCCGTCCATCATCGCCATCAGCGTCAAGGGGGAATCCGGGCTCAGCCTGGGCCGCAGCCATGACAGCGACGGCAGCATCCGCGATATGCCGCCGTCGGAGGAGCCGCGTTCCGACGACATGCTCAACATTCCCATCGTCTACCAGGGCAAGGAGCACTTGGGCAACGCCACCGTCTATCTGTCGCGCCAGGCGCTGGCCAAGCATCAGCGCGACCAGTTGATCGAACTGTCCGCCCAGATCCTGCTGCTGGACGTGATGATCTTCATGATCATGTCCTTCAATCTGCAACGCTTCCTGTTCCAGCCGCTGGCGCGGCTGCAGCAGGCCTTGAACACCGCCATCCGCGCGCCGGACGCCAGCGGTGCCCAAGTCACCCACGTCGCCGACGACGAGATCGGCGGCATCGTCAACGGCTTCAACCGCATCGTGGCGCGCACCGCCGGCGATCTGGCCAAGCGCACCGAGGCCGAAGCGGTGGCCCGCGCCGAGCGCGACCGCGCGGAAGAAGCTTACCGCCAGTTGATGGAAGCGCAGCAAACCCTGGTGGAAACCGAGAAGATGGCCTCGCTGGGCAGCCTGGTGGCCGGCGTCGCCCACGAGATCAACACCCCGGTGGGCATCACCCTGACCACGGCATCCCATCTGGGCACCGCCACCAGCCACATCATAGAAAAGGTGGACGGCGGCACCGTCAAGAAAAGCGACTTCCAGGCTTATCTGGACACCGCCAAGGAATGCAGCGATCTGATCCTGTCCAACGCCGAGCGCGCGGCCAACCTGATCCACAGCTTCAAGCAGGTGGCGGTGGATCAGACCAGCGAGGCGCGGCGCAGCTTCCAGTTGCAGGATTATCTGAACGAGGTGATCACCAGCCTGAAGCCGCGCTTCAAGCACGCCAACACCACCATCAGCGTGCAGTGCGAGGAAGACATCCTGCTGGACAGCTATCCGGGCTCCTTCGCCCAGGTGGTCACCAATCTGATGGTCAACTCCCTGGTGCACGGCTTTGAAAACCGCAGCAGCGGCAAAATCCTGATCGAGGCCAGGCGCAACAATCCGCATTACATCACGCTGACGCTCAGCGACGACGGCAAGGGCATTCCGCCGGAAAACCTGAGCCGCGTGTTCGACCCCTTCTTCACCACCCGCCGCGGCAGCGGCGGCAGCGGTCTTGGGCTCAACATCGTCTACAACATCGTACGGCAACGCCTGGGCGGGTCGATCGAGGTGCACAGCGAAGTGAACAAAGGCACCACCTTCACCATCACCATGCCCTGCTCCGCCCCGGTCAATCAGAGCAAGGAGAACATAGCATGAGCGACATCACCAACCAGGAAGACGACTGGCTGCTGGACGATGATGACGCTCCGTCTGCGTCCTCCCCAGCCTCCGCCGCCGGCGACGGCCGCCACCCGTGGAAAATCCTGATCGTCGACGATGAGAAGGACGTGCACACCGCCACCCGCATCGCGCTGCGCAACATCCGCTACAAAGAGCGGCCGCTGGAACTGCTCAGCGCCCACTCCGGCAAGGAAGCCTACGAAGTGGTACGCCAGCATCCGGACATCGCGCTGATCATGCTGGACGTGGTGATGGAGAGCGAGGACGCCGGCCTGAAGCTGGTGCACCAGATCCGCCAGGACCTGAAGAACGGCCTGGTGCGCATCGTGCTGCGCACCGGTCAGCCCGGACAGGCGCCGGAGCAGGAAGTCATCCTCAACTACGATATCAACGACTACAAGACCAAGACCGAGCTGACGGTGCAAAAGCTGTTCACCACCATCATCTCCTCGCTGCGCGCCTACGAAAACCTGCTGTCGCTGGAGAAGAACCGCCAAGGCCTGTCCAAGATCCTGGAAAGCGCGTCCGACCTGTACCAGCTGTATTCGCTGCGCGAGTTCGCCTCCGGCGTGCTGCGCCAGATCAGCGCGCTGCTGGACATCGGCAGCGACGGCATCCTCTGCGTGCGCAACGACAGCAGCAACGGCCGGCCGGAACTGGAAATCCTGGCCGCCTCCGGCAATTACGAACCGCTGGGGCAAAGCGGCGACCTGAGCCCCTTCCCCGAGCTGGAGCAGGTGATCCTGCGTTCCTTCGCCGAGAAGCGCAGCATCTACCAACACCCCTACGACGTGCTCTACATCACATCGCGCAACGGCCGCGAGTTCATCATCCACTTCACCCCGCAATGGCCGCTGGAAGAAGTGGAGCGCGATCTGCTCGACGTGTTCTGCCAACGTATTTCCGCCGCTTACGACAATCTCTACCTCTACAGCCAGCTGCGCAGCGCGCAGGAGGCCACGGTGGTGGCGCTGGCGGATCTGGCGGAATTCCGCGACACCGACACCGGCAATCACGTGCTGCGCGTGCAGCGGCTGACCGACGCCATCGCCGGGCAGATGCGGGACAACGGCGCTTATCCGGAACTGATGGGCAAGGAGTTCATGGACATGGTGGGCATGGCCAGCATCCTGCACGATGTCGGCAAGGTGGGCACGCCGGACCACATCCTGTTCAAACCGGGCAAGCTGGACCCGGACGAACGGGTGATCATGGAGCAGCACGCCACCATAGGCGCGCAGATTCTGGCCAGATCGGCCAGCATGGTGGAGGGGATGAGTTATCTGTCCCTGGGCTCGGAAATCGCCGGCGGCCACCACGAGCACTTCGACGGCAACGGCTACCCCAGGAAGCAGAAAGCGCACGAAATCCCGCTGTCGGCGCGCATCGTCGCGGTGGTGGACGTATTCGACGCCCTGCTCAACAAACGGCCCTACAAGGAGCCGTGGACGCTGCACGACACCATGGAATACATTTCCGGCCGCTCCGGCAGCCAGTTCGATCCCGAAGTGGTGCGCGCGCTGGAAACCCTGGTCAAGGAGCGCCGGCTGCAGGACTTGCCGGACGCCTGAGCGAGCGCCAGCGTCCACGCCGCAATAAAACAGGGCGAAAGCAGCGTTTGCGCTGGTTTCGCCCTTCTTCTTCGTCCCGCCGCGGCGCGGAGGACTTCAAGCCTCGGCTCAGGCCACGTAGAACAAGACGCTGACAAACTGGCAGACGCTGCCGCCCAGCACGAACAAATGCCAGATGCCGTGGCCGTGGCGGATTTTCTCGTCGTTGAGAAACCAATAGATGCCGACGCTGTACAGAATCCCGCCCAAGGCCAGCCAGAACAGGCCGCCGCTGGGCAAGGACTCGATCAAGGGCGGCAAGGCCACCAGCACCAGCCAGCCCATCACCACGTAAAGAATCATCGACAGCAAACGGGTGCGCCGGCCCAGGGTCAGTTCCTGGATGATGCCGAACACTGCCAGGCCCCAGCTGACGCCGAACAGGCTCCAGCCCCAGGCGCCGCGCAAAGTCACCAGCGCGAACGGCGTGTAGCTGCCGGCGATCAGCAGATAGATCGCCGAATGGTCGCACTTCTGCAGCACCGCCTTGGCGCGGCCGCGGAAGCTGTGATACAGCGTGGAAATCAGATACAAGGCCACCAGCGTGGCACCGTACAGGCTGAAGCTGACCACCTTCCAGGGGTCGCCCTCGCGCGCGGCCATGGTCACCAGCACCACCAGGCCGGTAATGGCCAGCAAAGTGCCGATCAAATGGGAAATCCCGTTGAAACGTTCCCCGTGATACATAGGTATTATCCTTGCGCCGGCATCGCGCCGGCTTGACGCACAAAAACTTTTGGAGCCGCTCACGGGCTCCGGGTTCAATTGTCCGCCTGTTGCCGCCGCCGCGCCAGCCCTTTCTCTACACGTCAAAAGAAAAGCGGGCCAGGGCCCGCTTGTCTTCTTGGAGAACCCGGAACAGGTTCTCAGGCGCCCAGCGCCTTCAGCACCTCGTCGCGCACCACTTCCACCGCGCGGGTGCCGTCGATCTTGACGTATTTCGGCGCCTTGGCGTCGCCGCTGGCGGCGCGCTCGCCGTAGAAGCCCACCAGCACCGCAGTCTGTTCGTGGTAAACCGACAAACGCTTCTTCACGGTTTCTTCGCGGTCGTCGTCGCGCTGGACCAGCTCTTCGCCGGTCACATCGTCCTTGCCGGCCACTTTCGGCGGATTGAAGCTGATGTGGTAGGTGCGGCCGGAGGCCATATGCACGCGGCGGCCGGCCATGCGCTCGACGATGGCCGCGTCCGGCACGTCGATCTCCACCACGTAATCGATGTCCACGCCGGCGGCGATCATCGCCTCGGCTTGCGGAATGGTGCGCGGGAAGCCGTCGAACAGGAAACCGTTGGCGCAATCCGCGTCGGCGATGCGCTCCTTGACCAGGCCGATGATGATGTCGTCGCGCACCAGGCCGCCGGCGTCCATGATCGCCTTGGCTTCCAGGCCCAGCGGCGTGCCGGCCTTGACCGCGGCGCGCAGCATGTCGCCGGTGGAGATTTGCGGGATGCCGAATTTTTCCTTGATGAAATTGGCCTGGGTGCCTTTGCCGGCGCCAGGCGCCCCCAACAGGATCAGTCGCATGAAGATCGCTCCGTCAATTTGAATAAGATGATTTGATATCGAAATCCGGGCCGCGCCGACGCGGCCCGGCTTATGAGTTCCGTCCGGCGCCCAGCAAGCGGCGCACCCGCTCCAGGTCCTCCGGCGTGTCCACGCCGGCCGGCGGCGCGGACTCGACCACCGCCACCTTGATGGCGAAGCCGTGCCACAACACCCGCAACTGCTCCAGCGCTTCGAAACGCTCCAGCGGCGCCGGTTCCAAACGGTTATAGGTCTTCAGAAAACCCGCCTGATAGGCGTACATGCCGATATGCCGCAGCACCGGTAGGTCCGCGGGCAGCGCGCTCACATCCTGTGCGAAGGCGTCGCGGGCATAGGGAATCGGCGCGCGGCTGAAATACAATGCGCGGCCGGCGTGGTCCAGCACCGTCTTGACCACATTGGGATTGAACATGTCGGCGGCGTCGTGAAACGGATGCGCCAGCGTCGCCACCGGCGCGTCGCCGGCGGCCAGGAGCGCCGCCAGCTGATCGATCAGCGCCGGATCGATCAGCGGCTCGTCGCCCTGGACATTGACCACGATCTCATCGTCGGCCAGGTTCAAGGCCTGCGCCACTTCGGCCAGCCGGTCCGTGCCGCTGGCGTGGTCGGCGCGCGTCATCAACGCCTCGACGCCGTGAGCGCGACAGGCGTCCAGCACATCGGCGTGGTCGGTGGCCACGATCACTCGCGTCGCGCCGCTCTTGGCCGCCTGCTCGGCGACCCGCGCCACCATGGGCTTGCCGGCGAGATCGGCCAGCGGCTTGCCCGGCAAGCGGCTGGACGCCAGACGCGCCGGGATCACCACGCAAAAGCCGCGGCTCATTTTATTTCTTCTTCCGGCGCCAGCTCGCGGGCTTCGGCTTCCAGCATCATCGGGATGCCGTCCTTGATCGGGTAAGCCAGTCGGTCGCCCTTGCAGACCAGTTCCTGCTTGGCCTTGTCGAAAACCAGCGGGCCCTTGCACAGCGGGCACACCAGAATATCCAGGAATTTAGCGTCCATGTTTTATCTTCAGTCGATCCAGAATCCAAGCGCTCAGATCAGGCTCCAACTCCGCCTGAACCGGCAAAACCCATAGTCTAGCACGCTGCGCTGCATCATGAATCACCCGCCGCAGCTTGACCGCGTCCTTGCTGGTGACGATCACCGCGTCCATGTCGGCCGGCAGGTCCGCCGCGGCGAATTGATGATGGTCGGGCCAGGCCAGGCAAAGCTCAGGCCGCAGGCCCAGGCCGGCCAGCGTGTCGAAGAAGCGCTGCGGGTGGCCGATGCCGGCCATCGCCGCCAGCCTCAGCCCGGCGAAATCCGCCGCCGCCCTCGTCTCCTCGGGCCGGTCCAGCCGCTGCAGCGCGGCCGGACGCAAACGCATGGCAAAACGCCGCGGCCCGGCCGGCAAGGCCAGGCCGGCGGCGTCCCCGCCGTTGATCACCACCGCGCCGACGGAGCGCAGCCTAGACCACGGCTCGCGCAGCGGACCGGCCGGCAGCAGCCGCCCATTGCCGCCGCCGCGCGCGCCGTCCAGCACCACGATCTCCAGATCGCGGCTTAAGCGGTAATGCTGCAGACCGTCGTCGGTCAGTATCAATTCCAAATCGGGATGCAGCGCCAGCAAATGACGGCCGGCGGCGACCCGGTCGCGCCCCACCACCACCGGCGCGCCGGCGGCGGCCAGCAAGAGCGGCTCGTCGCCCACTTCTTCCGGCGAGCTGTCCGGCCGCACCAGCGTGGGCTGGCGGTGGCTGCCGCCGTAACCGCGGCTGATCACCCCCGCCTTGACGCCGCCTTGTTGCAAATCGCGCAACAGGGCCAGGGTCAGCGGCGTCTTGCCGACGCCGCCCACATTGATGTTGCCGATCACCGCCACCGGCGCGGCCAGGCGCTCCGCGCGCAGCCAGCCGCGGCGGTAAGCCAGCCGCCTGGTCGCCGCCGACAGGGCAAACAGCCCTTCCAGCGGAGCCAGAAGGGCCGTCAGCCACCAGCGCGGCCGATACCATTGCCGTTCTATCCAATGCATGCGGCTACTGCGAACGAGTGGCGAAGGTCAGCTGATTCAGACCGGCCTCGCGCGCCGCCTCCATCACCGTCACCACCGATTGATGGGTGGCCTTGGCGTCGGCGTTGACGATGACGATCACATCGCTCTTGCCCGCGGCGTCGTCCTTCAGCTTGCTCAACAGCGCCGCCTTGTCGCCGGCGGCCAGCTTGGCCTCGCCCACCGCCATTTCGCCGTTGGCGGCCACCGCCACGGTGATTTCCGACGACTTGGTCTTGGCCTGCTCGCCCTGGGCGGCCGGCAGATTGATCTTGAGTTCGGCGAACTTGGAATAAGTGGTGGTGACCATCAGGAAGATCAGGATCACCAGCAGCACGTCGATCAGGGGAATGAAGTTGATCTCGGGCTCTTCGCGGCTGCGGCCTCGGCGGAAATTCATGCTCAACCCCCGTTTTTACGCTCGCCGTGCAGCACTTCCACCAGCTTGACCGCTTGGGACTCCATCTCCACCAGCAGGCCGTCCACCTTGGAGCGGAAATGGCGATAGAACATCATGCTGGGAATGGCGACGATCAGGCCGAAGGCGGTGTTGTACAGCGCGATGGAAATGCCGTGCGCCAATGCTTGCGGGTTGTTGCCCGCCGGCGACTGCGAACCGAAGATCTCGATCATGCCGATCACCGTGCCCAGCAGGCCCAGCAAGGGCGCCATCGCGGCGATGGTGCCCAGCGTGGTCAGCAAGCGCTCCAGTTGATGCGCCACCACACGGCCCTCGTCCTCGATCGCTTCCTTCATCACTTCGCGATTGCCGCCGACATTGCGCAGGCCGGCGCAGAACAGGCGGCCCAGCGGCGAATGCTCCTGCAGCTTGCGCAACAGCTCCTCGCTGGCGCCGGCGCGGCGGTACTCCTGCAGAGCCTGCCCCAGCAGGCCCTCCGGCGCCACGCTGCTCTTCCTCAGGCTGAACAAGCGTTCAAAGATAATCGCCAGCGACACGACCGAGGCGGCGATGATGGTCCAGATCGGCCAGCCGGCCGCTTCAATGATTGACCACACGAGGAGGCTCTCCGAAAAACGATTGCAAACGCTGAACTTTAGCGGCATCCATGCCGGTTCAGCAACCGGCTCCGCTACGCGCCGCCGCCGCCGCGCCCTCAAACAGGCGCTTAGCGGCGAAAACTACGCAGAGTTGTCAACAAAGCCGTCTAAACCCATCTTTTATAAAGGCTTTCGAATGCCGGCCCCATTTCATCGGCGCCGCTCGAAACTCAAGCCGGCGAAAGCCGCGCCAGGCAAGGCTTTCAACCCAGACTATCAAGATCCGCGCCATGATTGGAGGCTGCCGCTTTTTTAACCTTTGCCAGCAAAAGCCAAGCCCTGGCAAGCGATCCACACAGTTATCCACAAGGTTATTCAGCCGCCGCTGTGGATAATTGCCGCGCCTCAATCGCGCAGCGAAATCACCCGCCAGCCCTCTTGCTCGGCGTGGGCGCGCAGGGTGTCGTCCGGGTCCACCGCCACTGGATGATCCACCAGCTTCAGCAAGGGCAGATCGTTGTGCGAGTCGCTGTAGAAAAAGCTCTGGCCGTAGCTGTCCATGCTCAGGCCGCGCTCGTCCAGCCACTGCTGCAAACGGGTGATCTTGCCCTGCTGAAAGCTGGGCACGCCGCTGACGCGGCCGGTGAAGCGGCCCTGCTCGTCTTCCTCCAGCTCGATGGCGATCAGATGCTCCACGCCCAGCTCGCGGGCGATAGGCCCGGTAATGAAGCGGTTGGTGGCGGTGATGATGATGATCTCGTCGCCCTGGGCCGCGTGCGCGGCCAGCAAATCGCGCGCCTTGCGGGTGATGATGGGCTTGATGTGTTGTTCCAGGTAGTCCGCATGCAAGGCGTCCAGTTCGGCGCGGCTGAAACGCTTCAAGGGCTCCAGCGCGAACACCAGGTATTCGTGGATGTCCAGCGTGCCCTGCTGATACTGCCGGTAGAAATAATTGTTGCGCTCGTCGTAATGCGCCTGCTCCAGAATGCCGCGCTGGATCAGGAAGCGCGGCCATTCGAAATCGGAATCGCCGGCGATCAGGGTGTGGTCTAGGTCGAACAGCGCCAGATTGCGCAATGCAGAAGTGTCGGTCATGGTTCCGGGCTTGCGGTTTGCAAAACGTTTTTCACCAGCGGCACGGTGATCGGCCGCCTCATGGCCAGAGAATAGCGGTCCAATATGTCAATCATGCCGATCAGGCTGGACAGGTCGCGCCGCCAATGGGTCAGCAGGTAGCGGTAGACATCGTCCGGAATCGACAGCTGGCGGCTGGCGGCGTGGCTGCGCAAGGCGGCCAGCTTGTCCTCGTCCGACAGCGCCTTGACTTCGAACACCAGGCCCCAGCCCAGGCGGGTGCGCAGATCGTCGCGCACCGCCAAGGCCATCGGCGGCTGGCGGCCGGCCATCAACAGCCGCGACTCCCCGCTCTCTTTCAGCGAGTTGTAGAAGGAAAACAGAGTGATCTGGTCGTCCGGCGCCAGGTCGTCGACATGGTCGACGGCGATGAAGCTGGCTTCGCGCGCGAAGTCCGGCAGATGCTCGGTCTTGCCGTCCAGATAGATGGAGGCGCGCCCCAGCCGCTCGGCGTGGGCGATCCAGGCCTGCAACAGATGCGTCTTGCCGCAGCCGGGCTCGCCCCACAGATAGATGAAGCGCTCGCCGGCCTCGGCCGTCAGCGCGGTAATCACCTCGCGGTTGCGTTCGGCCAGGAAATTGTCGAAGGCCGGCAAGGGGGTGGGCGTCAAATCAAGTATTAACTGGTCCAAGTGAAGGCGATCAAACTAGGTTTTGATGTCTATTCCTGATTTTACGCTGATAAAAGCGTGTGTTGAAATAAGCGCGCGCCAGAAAGCGGCAGATCACCAAGGTGGCGGCCGCCATCGGCAAGGCCAGCAGCAGGCCGGCGAAGCCCAATAACTGCCCGAAGGCGAGCAGGGAAAAGATCACCGCCACCGGCGACAGGCCGATGCGCTCGCCCACCAACCAAGGCGTGATCAGCAGGCTTTCCAGCAATTGTCCGGCGCCGAACACGCCCAGCACCAGCAGCACCTCGCCGGCGGAATCGAACTGCAGCGCGGCGGCCAGGCCCGCCAGCGCGAAACCGAGAAAAGTGCCCAGATAGGGAATGAACACCAGCAGGCCGGCCACCACGCCGATGGCGATGCCGGACTCCAGGCCCAGCAAGGCCAGGCTGGACGCGAAGATCACCGCCATGATCAGCATCACCGACAGCTGGCCGCGCAGGAATTCGCCCAGCACCCTATCCAGCTCCCGCGCCAGGGCCGTCACCTCGTCCGCCCAGCGCCGCGGCACCAGCGTGGCCAGCGTCGCCGCCATCCGCGGCCCGTCCTGCAGGAAATAAAACAGCAGCACCGGCAGCAACAAGAGATTGAACAACAGGCCGGCCAGCATGAAACCGCTCTGGGTGGCGCGCAGGGCCACCGCCGACAGCGCGCTCTTCAAGGCGCCGGCGTTGGCGGCCAGCACCCGCTTCCAGCCGGCGGCGTCCAGCTCCAGCTGGATGGCGAACTCGGCGCGCAGCCAGGGCAGCACCCGGCCCTGGGCGAAATCCACCAAGACCGGCAGGCGGTCGATCAGGCCCTGGGTCTGCTTGAACAGCATGGGCGCCACCACCAGCAGCAAGGCGAAGGTGGCGGCCATGCCGGCCAGCGTCACCAAGCCGGCGGCCAGCGGCCGCGGCAGGCCTTTGCCGGCCAGATAGCGCATCGCGGGATTGAGCACATAGGCCAGCACCGCGGCCACCGCGAACGGCGTCAGCGCGGCCGCCAACTGCTGCAACAGCCAGCCGGCGAACAGCAGGGCTGTTGCGCCGATGACCCAGGGAATCAGACGGTTTTGGGAGCGTTTCATCGCGACTTCAGTTAAAATGTGCTGCTTTCGCGTCGGCGAAAGCTTGATGTAAAAATACTTCAAGATTTGCAGAAAGCGAGTTTACCTTGAACACCACTTCCCTCAGTTACCGTGATGCCGGCGTCGACATTGATGCCGGCGACGCGCTGGTCGAGAACATCAAGCCTTATGCCAAGCGCACCATGCGC
This sequence comes from Chromobacterium sp. Panama, assembly GCF_003052555.1. Taxonomy (NCBI): domain Bacteria; kingdom Pseudomonadati; phylum Pseudomonadota; class Betaproteobacteria; order Neisseriales; family Chromobacteriaceae; genus Chromobacterium; species Chromobacterium sp. Panama. The sequence continues at coordinate 693,611 of NZ_QARX01000001.1, read as the reverse complement.
CCGGAGGTGATCGGCGGCATCGGCGGTTTCGGCGCACTGGTGGAGATTTCCAAGAAATACAAGGAACCGGTGCTGGTTTCCGGCACCGACGGCGTCGGCACCAAGCTGAAACTGGCCTTCGACTGGAATCGTCACGATACCGTGGGCATCGACCTGGTGGCAATGAGCGTCAACGACATCCTGGTGCAAGGAGCGGAACCGCTGTTCTTCCTCGACTATTTCGCCTGCGGCAAACTGGACGTGCCCCAAGCCACCGACGTGATCAAGGGCATCGCCGCCGGTTGCGAACAGGCCGGCTGCGCGCTGATCGGCGGCGAGACCGCGGAAATGCCCGGCATGTACCCGACAGGCGAATACGATCTGGCGGGCTTCGCCGTCGGCGTGGTGGAGAAGAGCGCCGTGATCAGCGGCCGCGACATCGCCCCGGGCGACGTGGTGCTGGGCCTGAAATCCAACGGCGTGCACTCCAACGGCTACTCGCTGGTGCGCAAGATCATCGACCGCGCCCAGCCGGACCTGGACGCGCCGTTCGAGGACGGCCGCAGCCTGCGCGACGCCATCATCGCCCCCACCCGCATCTATGTGAAGCCTCTGCTCAAGCTGATGCAGGCGCTGCCGGTCAAAGGCATGGCCCACATCACCGGCGGCGGCATCACCGAGAACACGCCGCGCGTGCTGCCGGAACATGTCGTCGCCCAGATCGACGCCGCGGCCTGGCCGCAGCCCAAACTGTTCCAGTGGCTGCAACAGGAAGGCAAGGTCGATAGCCAGGAAATGTACCGGACCTTCAACTGCGGCATCGGCATGGTGGTGATCGTGGCGGCGGAACAGGCGGAACAGGCCGTCGCCCTGCTGCAGGCCGAAGGCGAGACCGCATACCGGATCGGCGCGGTGCGCGCCCGCAATGGAGACGAACATCAAACTCAGATCGCCTAAAGCGCTGCGTTGGATGCTACTGGCGCCGCTGGCCCTGCTGGCGGCGTTTGTCATTTATCGCGAGGCCGCCATCCTGGCCGACCTCGATCGCTGCCTGGACCTGGGCGGCGGCTGGCACGAACAAGAGTTGCGCTGCATCACCGATGCCGCCGACTGGGAACACTATCTGGCAAAGTCTCCGTCGATTCCATCATGAAGAATATCGTCATCCTGATTTCAGGCCGCGGCTCCAATATGCAGGCCATCGTCGACGCCAAGATCGCCGGCGCGCGCATCGCCGCGGTGATCTCCAACCGACCCGACGCAGCCGGCCTCGCCTGGGCGGCCGAGCGCGGCATCGCCACCGCGGCGCTGGACCATAAAGCCTTCGCCAGCCGCGAAGACTTCGACGCCGCGCTGGCGCAGCTGATAGACGGCCACCAGCCGGACCTGGTGGTGCTGGCCGGCTTCATGCGCATCCTCAGCGCCGGCTTCACCCGCCGCTACGAAGGCCGCATGCTGAACGTGCACCCCTCGCTGCTGCCGGCCTTCACCGGCCTCAACACCCACCAGCGCGCGCTGGAAATGGGCTGCAAGGTGGCCGGCTGCACCGTGCACTTCGTCACCGCCGAGCTGGACCACGGCCCCATCGTCGCCCAGGGCGTGGTGGAAGTGCTGGACGGCGATAGCGCCGACACGCTGGCCGAACGCGTGCTGCAACTGGAACACCAACTCTACCCGGCCGCGGTGCGCCGCTTCGTCGCCGGCGAGCTGAACATCGTCGCCGGCAAGATCGCCAGCCGCGCCGCGCTTGCCGGCAGCCTGATGGCGCCCGCGCCCTGAACCCATGAAAAGCCGTCGCCTGATCCTGCTGGCCCTGGCCCTGTCGCTCGCCCTGCATCTGGGCGTGCTGGGCTCCGGCCTGCTGCCGGAAGCGGCTTTGGAACTGCCCCCGGATCAGGACTTGCGCAGCATCAGCGTCAAGATGCAGGCGCTGGACGCCGATGAGCCGGCGGCCAAGCCGGCGCTGCAAGGCGCGGTCGCCCAATTGCGGCCGGCCGCGCCCAAACCGGCGCCGGCCAAGCCCAAGCCCGCCGCCAAGAAGACAGAGGCGTCGGCGCCGCGGGCGGCGTCGGAACCGATGGCCGCCCAGGTGCGGCCAAACAAGAACGCCGGCAGCGCGCCGCTGGCGGAGGCCAAGCCCGACGCCTCCATGCCCGACGCGGAGAACAAACTCGCCTCGTCGGCGCCGGTCGCCGATAATGTGGCGGCGAACGACAAGGACGAGGCCAGCGCGCCGGCGGCCGAAACCGCCGCAGCCGACGACGGCTACCTCCATCCCAAGAGCAAGCTGCGCGGCTTTCCGCGCCAGGCCACGCTGGGCTACCAGGTATTCTACGGCTCGGCGATGCTGGGCACCGGCACGCTGGAATGGGGCCGCGGCGACGGCGGCTACCGCTTGGAGATCAACGCCAATCCGTTTATCGGTCCCAAGCTGCGTTACCTTTCCGAAGGCCGTTTCAAAAACAAGGCGGGCTTGCTGCCGGACAGTCTGCAAGCCTGGCGCGGCGGCCAAAGCAAAGAGTCCGCGCATTTCGACTACAATGCGGGTCAGCTGCGTTATGGAGATCAGGGCGACAAGCTGCTGGACTTGAAGCCCGGCGCCCAGGATGTGTTCAGTCTGGCTTTCCAGCTGGGTCTGAAAGGCGGCGAACTGGGACCGGAAGCGATCCAGATCACCACCGGCAAGAAAGTGTACGAATACCCGATGCGCCCCAGCGGCGAGGCTGACTACGACACCGGCGCGGGCAAGATCCGGGTCATCGTGTTCCGCGCCCAGGGCGACGGCGACATTAATGAATTCTGGCTGGCGCCGGAATTCTCCAATCTGCCGGTGCGCATCCAGCGCATCGACAAGGACAAGCGGATCGACCTCAGAGCCGTCCGCATCGACGTGAACGGCGCGCCGCAATGGAAGCTGCCGCCGCAACCCACGAGAAAACACAAGAATGACTATTAATCACCATCAACTGAAACATATCGAAACCGTCATCGGCCAGATGATCCGCTTCGACCGCCCAGCCGACGCGGTGCTGTCGGCCTATTTCCGCGAACACAGCAAACTGGGCGCCAACGACCGCCACATCATCGCCGAAACCGCCTTCGGCGCGCTGCGCCGCCTCTTGCAGCTGCGCGCGCTGATCGCGCCGGACAAGGCCACCCCGCGCCGGCTGGCCCTGGTGGCCCTGCTGAAAATCCACAGACTCAACGTCAAGGAGCTGGGCGACGCCGCCAGCGCCGGCGAAAAGGAATGGCTGGGCCAAATCAAGGGCAAGGCGCTGCCGGCCAGCCTGGAAGTGGACGCCGAACTGCCGCAGTGGGTGATCGAGCGCCTGGGCGAACAGACGCCGGAACAGGTGATCGCGCTGGGCAAGGGCCTGGCCGAAGGCGCGCCGCTGGATCTGCGCGTCAACACCATGAAGATGAAGCGCGACGAATTGCTGGGCCGGCTGCAAGCCGACGGCCTCGAGTGCGAAGCCACGCCCTACTCTCCGCTGGGCATCCGTCTCAAAACCAAGCCCTCGCTGGCCAAGCACGAGCTGTTCAAGGCCGGCGTGTTCGAGGTGCAGGACGAGGGCAGCCAGCTGCTGGGCCTGATCACCGGCGCGCGCCGCGGCGAAATGGTCGTCGACTTCTGCGCCGGCGCCGGCGGCAAGACCCTGCTGTTGGGCGCGCAAATGGCCTCCAGCGGCCGCTTGTACGCCTTCGACGTTTCGGAAAAGCGCTTGGCCAAGCTGAAACCGCGCCAGGCGCGTTCCGGCCTGTCCAATGTCCATCCGCAGCTGCTGGCCTCGGAAAACGACACCAAGGTCAAGCGCCTGGCCGGCAAGGCCGACCGCGTGCTGGTGGACGCGCCCTGCTCCGGCCTGGGCACGCTGCGCCGCAATCCGGACCTGAAATTCCGCCAGAGCCCGGAGAGCGTGGCCGAGCTGAACGCCAAACAGGCGTCCATCCTGGCCTCCGCCGCCCGCCTGGTGCGCGCCGGCGGCCGCCTGGTCTACGCCACCTGCAGCCTGTTGCCGCAGGAGAATCAGGACATCGTCGCCGCCTTCCTGGCCGATCACCCCGAGTTCAAGCTGGTGAAAATGGACGAGGTGCTGGCGGAGCAGAAGATCTCGCTGCAAATGGGCGATTATCTGGAACTGAAACCGCAGTTGCACAATACCGACGGCTTCTTCGCCGCGGTGCTGGAAAAAAACGCCTGAGCATGCTCAAACCCCGGCCCTTGATGCGGCCGGGGTTTGTCATTCCGGGCAATACGCCTTACCATTGAATATTAGAAAAATCTCACATATTCATTCGCAAAGGCCGGCTCCATGCCAGACACCCCCACTGCCAGACAAGTCCGCAGCCGCGTCCAGCGCCGCCTGCGTTACCTCTACTTGTCCGCAGTCCTGTGGCGCCGCCACATCCCGATCTGGACCGCCGCCATTCTGATTGGCCTGATGGCCAGCGTCTTCGCCAACGGCAGCCATCTGTCGCACGCCATCTTCACCCGCATCTACGACAACTCGCCGTACTGGAGCCTGCTGATCACTCCGGCCGGCCTCGCCCTGGCCATCTGGCTGATGCGCCATTACTTTCCCGGCTCCGCCGGCGGCGGCATCCCGCAGTCCATCGCCGCGCTGGAAGGCGGCATGCAGGCGCTGCGCGAGCGCATCCTGACCATACGCGCCGCCATCGGCAAAATGCTGCTGACCCTGATCGGCATCAGCTCCGGCGCCACCTTCGGCTATGAAGGCCCCATCGTGCAGGTGGGCGCGGCCATCAAATACTCGCTGAACCGCCACGCGGCGCTGCGCCACGAGGGCGCGGCGCGCAGCTTCATCCTGGCCGGCGGCGCCGCCGGCGTGGCCGCCGCCTTCAACGCGCCGCTGGCCGGCATCGTGTTCGCCATCGAGGAAATGGGCCGCACCTTCGATTTGCGCGCCAGTTCCACCATCCTGCTGTCCGTGATCGTCTCCGGCCTGACCGCCACCGCCATCCTCGGCAATTACAGCTATTTCGGCATGGTGTCGGTGAATATGGAACTGGAGCAGTCCTGGCTGGCCATCCCGGTCTGCGGCATCATCGGCGGCCTGCTCGGTGGCGTCTGCTGCCGCATCATGCTGGCGCTGACCCAGCGCCTGCCCGGCCCGCTGCACGGGTGGCGGCTGCAAAAACCGGTGCTGTTCGCCGCCGGCTGCGGTCTGGCGCTGGCGGTGATCGGCATCGCCAGCGACGGCGTCACCTTCGGCACCGGCTATTTCCGCGCCCGCGAAATCATCGAGGGCAGCGGCGCCGGCATGCAGGGCTACGGCCTGCTCAAACTGCTCAGCATGTTCATCAGCTTCATCAGCGCGGTGCCCGGCGGCATGTTCGCGCCGTCGCTGGCGGTGGGCGCCGGCTTCGGCCTGAACATGGCCAATCTGCTGCCCTTCCTGCCGCAGACCCTGATCGTGCTCTTGGGCATGGTGGGCTTCTTCGCCGGCATGACCCGCGCGCCGATGACCGGCTTCATCATCGTGATGGAGATGACCGACTCCTCGGCGATGATCATCCCCTTGATGGCCACCGCGCTGCTGGCGTCCAATGTGTCGCGGCTGATTACCCGCCGCGCGCTCTACGACGGCCAGGTGCACATCTTCCTGCGGCAATGGCACGCCGCGCAGGCGGCGCCCGCTGCGAAGCAAATTGACCCGCGGGCGGCCGAAAAGTAAAATAACCCATTGAAACGCTCGGGTATTTCGCCGCAGGCGGCCCCGCAGCCACATTGACGATCCAAGCAAGGACCACTGAATGAGCGCGCAACAAACCATCCAGCAAACCGTGACCGACAACCCGGTAGTGCTGTTCATGAAGGGCTCGGCCCAATTCCCGCAATGCGGCTTCTCCTCCCGCGCGGTGCAAATCCTCAAGGCCTGTGGCCTTGAACAGTTCGCGACCGTGGACGTGCTGCAAGACGCCGACATCCGCCAGGGCATCAAGGACTTCTCCAACTGGCCGACCATTCCGCAGCTCTACGTCAAAGGCGAGTTCGTCGGCGGCTCCGACATCATGTATGAAATGTTCCAAAACGGTGAATTGCAAGAGCTGCTGAAAGACCTGTAAGCGCCTCTCCCAGGTCCCGGCCATGGCCGGGACCTTTGTTTTTGAAGCGGAATTTAGCGTTTCGAAAACACCCGCCATGTCATACAATCAGGGTGACATCCGCTTGCCCGACCCAAATCGCCCCATGCCGACACATCAGGAAACCAAAGCCGCCCTCAGCCCCGCCAGCGCCATGCCCATCGAAGAGATCTGGCGCGCCTTGGTCAACGATCAGCTCATTCCCTGGTTTCAGCCGATAGTCGAAATCTCCAGCCGCAAGGTGATCGCCGCCGAGGCGCTGGCGCGCTGGCAGCACCCGGCGCTTGGCGTGCTGTCCCCGGTCAGCTTCGTACCGGCGATGGAAGAGCGCGGCATGATTCGCGAACTCACCGAACTGATCCTGGAAAAATCGCTGTACGCCTGCAGCGACTGGCAGGAGCGCGGCCACGACATTCCGGTCACCATCAACCTGACCTCGATGTCGCTGGACGATGAAAGCCTGTGCGAGCAATTGCTGCAGAAAGTGCGCATCCTGGGCCTGGAGCCGGCCAAGCTGACGCTGGAATTCTCCGAATCCACGCTGCGCCAGCACTGGCAGAAGGCCGACGCGCAGCTGTCCCAGTTGCGCGCCGCCGGCTTCGGCATCGGCATAGACGAGTTCGGCATCGGCGTCACCCTGACCGACAAGCTGTTGATCAGCCATTTCAGCCTGCTGAAAGTGGACCGCGCCTTCGTGCAGGGCGTCAGCTCCAATCAGCATCTGCAAGCCATCCTGCGCGAAGACATCGGCCTGGCCAAGGCCTCCGGCCTCACCACGGTGGCCATCGGCGTGGAGGACAGCGCCGACTTGGCCACGCTGGCCGAGCTGGGCTGCGACGCGGTGCAAGGCTATATCTGCAGCCCGCCGCGGGCCGCCGCCGAATTCTTGCAGTGGATTTCGGAATGGGAAAAGGGGTAAAATACCGCCCCATACCAAATACCCCGCACCGGCAGCCCGGGATCATCGAAGGCTGCCGGCTTCATAATTAATACCAAGAGCTGCTTTTGGCGCGCCCGCGCCGAAAGCAGCTCTTTGCCAAGGTATGGGAACGTCTCATGAACATCACCGTCGTCCAGCATCCGCTGGTGCAACACAAGCTCGGCCTGCTGCGCGAAGCCGACACCAGCACCATGAAATTCCGTCAGCTGACCCAAGAGCTGGCGCGTCTGCTCGCCTATGAAGCCACCCGCGACTTCGAACTGGAAAACGTCACCATAGACGGCTGGTGCGGCAAGATCGACGTCCAGCAGATCAAGGGCAAGAAGGTCACCGTGGTGCCCATCCTGCGCGCCGGCATCGGCATGCTGGACGGCGTGCTGGACCTGGTGCCCTCGGCCAAGATCAGCGTGGTCGGCCTGGCCCGCAACGAAGAAACGCTGGAACCGGTGTCCTATTTCGAGAAGTTCGTCGGCAATCTGGACGAGCGCATCGCCATCATCATCGACCCGATGCTGGCCACCGGCGGCTCCCTGGTCGCCACCATAGACCTGCTCAAGCGCAACGGCTGCAGACAGATCAAGGCCGTGGTGATGGTGGCCGCGCCCGAAGGCGTGAAGATCGTCAACGACGCCCACCCGGACGTGCAGATCTACGCCGCCTCGCTCGACAGCCACCTGAACGAGCACGGCTACATCATCCCCGGCCTGGGCGACGCCGGCGACAAGATCTTCGGCACCAAGCAAGCCTGATCATGAGCCCGTCCAGCGCCGCTGCTCCCACTCCGGAAGCGGCGCTTTTTTGCGCGCCCAGCCCGGCCCCAAGCATGAAAATACGTCCCGCTGCCGCAAGCGACCTCGCGGCGATCTGCCGCCTGGCCGACGAGATCAACCTGCAGCACCATCGCGCGCTGCCGCACATCTTCGCCGCCAACGGCGCCGCCGACCGCGACCGCGCGTTCTGGGCCGGCCTGCTGGACGCGCCCGGCGGCGCGCTACTGCTGGCGGAATCCGGCGGAGAGGTCAGCGCTTTCATCGCCCTGTCCCTGCTGGAACTCACCCTGCCCTTCCTGCGGCCGCGCCGCATCTGCCGCGTCACCACCCTGGTGGTGACGGCGGCTGAGCGCGGGCAAGGCCAAGGCAGCGCGCTGCTGGCGGCGGCCGAAGACTGGGCGCGGCGGCATTCGGCCGACGAGATCCGCCTGGAGGTGAAGGACTTCAATCAGGCCGCGCTGAATTTCTACCTGCGTCGCGGCCTGGAACCGCAGTCGCGCATTCTGGGCAAGCGGCTGGACCAGGCCCCCGCCCCCCATTCAGACCAAGACGAGCCAAAAGGTTAAAACCATGTTCCAACAACTCAAGCTGGCCGTGTCCGGCGCCCAGATCCTGTTCGTCGCCTTCGGCGCGCTGGTGCTGGTGCCGCTGCTGACCGGCCTCAATCCGGCGATGGCGCTGCTGGGCGCCGGCGTCGGCACCCTGCTGTTCCAGCTGTACACCGGGCGCCAGGTGCCGATCTTCCTCGGCTCCTCCTTCGCCTTCATCGGCCCCATCATTTATTCCATGCACACCTGGGGCCAGGGCGCGACGCAGTTCGGCCTGTTCTGCGCCGGCTTCATGTACTTCCTGTTTTCCGCCGTGGTCCGCTGGCGCGGCATGGCCTTCGTCAACCGGCTGCTGCCCCCGGTGGTGATCGGCCCGGTGATCATGATCATCGGCCTGTCGGTGGCCTCCGCGGCCTCCGGCATGGCGATGGGCGTCGCCGGCGGCAAGCAGGTGACGCCTTACGCGGTGTCCATGCTGCTGGCGGCGATCTCGCTGGCCACCACCGTCATCGTGTCCATCTACGCGCGCGGCCTGTTCAAGCTGGTGCCCATTCTGGCCGGCGTCATCGTCGGCTACATCGCCGCCGCCCTGCTCGGCGTGGTGGATTTCGCCAAGCTGGCCGCCGCGCCGTGGTTCGCGATGCCCGCCTTCCACAGCCCAGAAGTCAATTGGGCCGCCGCGCTGTTCATGCTGCCGGTGGCGATTGCGCCGGCCATCGAGCACATCGGCGGCGTGATGGCGATAGGCGGCGTCACCGGCAAGGACTACACCAAGTCGCCCGGTCTGCACCGCACCCTGTCCGGCGACGGCCTGGGCGTCTGCGTGGCCGGCCTGATCGGCGGCCCGCCGGTCACCACCTACGCCGAAGTCACCGGCGCGGTGATGATCACCCGCAACTTCAACCCGGTCACCATGACCTGGGCCGCGCTGTTCGCCATCGCCATGGCCTTCTTCGGCAAGTTCAACGCGCTGCTGCAGTCCATCCCGCTGCCGGTGATGGGCGGCATCATGGTGCTCTTGTTCGGCACCATCGCCTCCATCGGCCTGAAGACCCTGATCGAGGCCAAGGTGGACCTGATGGAACCGCGCAATCTGGTGATCATCTCGGTGGTGCTGACCTCCGGCATCGGCGGCCTCAGTCTGAAGCTGGGGGATTTCGAGCTGGCCGGCGTCGGCCTGTGCTCGCTGCTGGCCATCGTGCTGAACCTCTTGCTGCCCAAGCGCGCCGCCAGCCATGACGGCATCGTCGAGGGCCAGGACGTGTAAGAAGCTGTTTACGATCTGCTGCGTGTTGAGAGACGTGGCACGGCGAGTACGCCTTCGAAATGCTCATATACCACGTGTACATTCCGCTTTCTCAGCCGTTTTCGCCTTGTCTCGCCTTAGCTCGCGGGATCGTAAACACGCTCTAAGCACCCCCACGCAATTGAGCCTATCCGGCCGGCCTCCTCGCGGACGCCGGCTTTTTCACGGCCGCAGCTCGCCCGCCTCCACCGCCTGCTCCAGCCGCTGGATGAACCACTGCAAAGCCTTGCCCGGCTGCGCCTGCTTCCAGGCGAAACACATCTGGTGGTCCGGGCTGTCCTCGGCCACCTCCTTGGCCACCAAGTCCCCGCTGGCCAGATAAGACCCCACCATGGAGCGCGGCAGATAACCGCTGCCCAGGCCGGCCAGGATCACGTCCAGCTTGGCGCGGCTGCTGTGCACGGTCAGCACGTCCTGGCCGTCCAGCAAACCGCCGGTGCGCGGCTGCAAGCGCCGCGAGGTGTCGCCTATCGCCACCGCGCGGTGCTGGCGCAACACATGCGGCGGCAGCGGCTTGTCCTCCGCCGCCAGCGGGTGGCCGGCGGCCACCACCAAGACGAAATCGTAACTGCCTATGGTGCGAGTGAAATAATCCCCGGGCGGCGGCATATTGGGCGCGCCTATCACCAGATCGGCTCGGTCGTCGTACAGCGCGTCCCAGGTGCCGCCGAAAATCTCGCTGCGGAAAATCAGCCGCGTAGCCGAGGCCAGTTGATCGAATTCCGCGATCAAGGGAATCACCTGGGCGAAATCCACCAGGTCTCCGATCACGATGCGCAACTGGTGTTCCCAGCCCTGAGCCTGCTTGCTGACCCGCAGCTCCAGCTGACGCGCCGCGTCCAACAGATGCCGGCCGTCCTTGAGCAGGCGCTCGCCGGCCGGCGTCAGCCGGGCGCGGTGGCCGCTGCGGTCGTAGATCTGCACGCCCAGACTCTGCTCCAGTTTCTGCACGGTATAGGTGACCGCGGACGGCACCCGGAACAGGGCGTCCGCGGCGGCGGCGAAGCTGCCGTGATTATCGATGGCGTCCAGCACCAGCAAAGCGTCGAGAGATAGTTTCATATTCAAATTTACTGATGGTTCAGTGCAAATCATTCCGCTATCTGCGGCGAAAAAACATCCTTAATATTCAGTCACTAAGTCGCACAGCCCGCCAGAGCAGGCTAAGCGGCTTCTTAGCGGAGCGCCGGATCGATTCTAGCATTTTGAACATCCTCGCCGCCGCCAAGCCACTCAATCACACAAGGATTTTGACCATGTTGAAGCAAACTCTTATCGCCGCCCTGTCTCTGATCGTTCTGTCCGGCGCAGCCGCCGCCGGCGGCGAGGGCGCCGGCAACGCTCGTGAAATGCGCGAACGCATGCAAGCCCAGATCGACGCCAAGCAGGCCCAAACCCCGGCCCAGGCTCCGCAAGCCAAATAAGCGCCCGTCCCACACTTTACAAGGAATTCACCATGTTGAAACACAGCCTTATCGCAGCCCTGTCCCTGATCGTTCTGTCCGGCGCCGCCACGGCCGGCGGCGAAGGCGCCGGCAACGCCCGTGAAATGCGCGAACGCATGAACGCCCAGATCGCCGCCAAGCAAGCGCCGACAGCGCCTCAAACCAGCCAGGCCGGCCGGTAATCCGGCTTTGTAAACGCCGTCAAAACTCATTAGCACACGCTCACAATCGTTTACCGCACTGCGGCAAAGCCCGCCATAGAATGTCGACTCAAGCCCTGCCGCCGGACGCAGCAAGTCCGGCCCCGGCAAGATCGCAATGAAAGGAAACCATCATGAAAAAGACCGTACTCACCGCGCTGTCCCTGATCATTCTGTCCGGCGCCGCCATGGCCGGCGGCGAAGGCGCCAGCAACGCCCGTGAAATGCGCGAGCGCATGGAGGCCCAGATCGCCGCCAAGCAAAGCGCCGCGCAGCCAAGCGCGGCAGCCGGCGCTCAGACCAGCCAATCCGCCAGCTAAGATGGCGAACCGCCCCCTCCCGCCCGCGCTCCGCGGCGGGAGGCCAGGCCCCGCGAAACGCGATTCACACTCGTTTGCAAATTGATCACCGCCATGGCCGGACAAAGTCCCTGCCTTCACTAGAATTCAATGGCGATGCAGGCCGCCCAAACAGCGACAGGCTTCGCCAGGCCCGCAGCCGACCTCCGTCGACGCCCTGCGCCGAGCCGGTCGACCGGTCGATTTGCCATGAAAGGAAACATCATGCTGAAGAAAACCGTACTGACCACCCTGTCCCTGATCCTGCTGTCCGGCGCCGCGATGGCCGGCGAAGGATTGTCCAATATGTGGGAAATGCGCGCGCGCATGGACGCTCAGCTGCAAACGCAGCAGCCGGCGCCGCAAGCGCAGGACGCCGCAGCCAAATAAGCGCGCAGCCACGCCAGCGCCCGCCCACGCGGGCGCTTCGTCATACCGGCCGGCGCAAACGCGCCATGATCAAGGTGTCTTCATAACGGCCGGCGCGCAGTTGTTCCATCCGCCGCCTCCCTTCCAATTCGAAACCGAATTTGCGATACAGGGCGATCGCCGGCTCGTTGTCGTGCACCACCGCCAGCTCCACCCGCAACAATCCCAACCAGTTGTCGGCCAGCTCCAGCAGCGCCCGCAACAAGGCGGAACCCACGCCGCGGCCGTGCCAATCCGGATGCACGACGATGAACAGGCTGGCCGCGTGCCGGATGCGCGGACGCTCGTCGCCTATCAGGCCGGCATTGCCTATCACCCGCCCTTCGGCATTGCAGGCCACCAGGGAATGCACGTGCGGCGGCGTTTGCGCCAGCTTCCGCCGCCAATCCTCAACCGATTGGTAGGGCAGTTGCAAAGTATTGGCCACCACCTCCTCCAACACCATCATCGCCGCCAAGACGGGCGCGTCTTCCGGCTCCACCTTGCGGATATGCAGTCCATCCACGATTCACCTCCTGTCGATTATTGCGATTCGGCCTTTGAGTCATCATCAACGGAACGGGATGAGGCCGGCAAGCGAAAATGACAAAAGGATTTCGGCGCGGCGCAAGCCCGCGTCAAAACAGGTATCCTGAATGCTGCGACAAACCCCTCACACGCCCCAAGGAGCGCATTATGCTGATGCACAAGGAGTTGGCCAGCCTGCTGGTGGTGGACGTCCAGGAAAAACTCGCGCCGGCGGTCGTCGACGCGGCCGGCATGGCGGCGCGCTGCCGCTGGCTGATCAGCGTGGCCGGCGACCACGGCCTGCCGGTGGTGTTTTCGGAGCAATATCCGCGCGGCCTGGGCCACACCCTGCCCGAGCTGCTCGCCCAGGCGCCGGAACCCAAGGTGGTCGAGAAGACCCATTTTTCCTGCGTCGCCGCCCACTGTCTGCCGGACGCCGTGCTGACCCGGCCGCAAGCCATCGTCTGCGGCATGGAAGCGCATGTTTGCGTGCTGCAAACCGTGCTGGAACTGCTGGAGCTGGATAAGCGGGTCTTCGTGGTGGCGGACGCGGTGTCCAGCCGCAAGGCGTCCGACATTGAACTGGGCTTGCAAAGGATGCGCGACGCCGGAGCCGTCATCGTCAGCAAGGAGATGGTGCTGTTCGAATGCTTGCGCCAGGCCGGCAGCGAGCACTTCAAGCGGATGAGCCAGCGCTATCTGGTGGGCGAGCAGCCCTGATGCGCTGAAAATGAAACGGGGTCGCCGGCTTCGCCGATCGACCCCGATCCAAGGCGGCTTTGCCGCTCTCTTATCCCCTTTGGAGACTGGCGCGAGACGCCGGGCCATGCCCTGGCGTCACCAGATCGCTTTATAGTTAGCAATTGCCGTGCCAAGTTAACAATCACAGGCCAAGCCTTTGATTCATTAACAAATCCGCAACACAAAGTCATCCAAAGCATGGTGTAATGAAGAGCTGTCGGCATACATTGCACCAAATCAAGGCAAGACGGCCGAGCGGCCGCACCAAAAATGTGCAACGCGCGGCAGCCGGCTGAACTTTCTCAGCCGGCCCGCCGCCTAATACCCGGCTACACTGGAACGGTCTTGCATCCGGCCCGGCCCGACGCCGCGGCCCATGCGCAACGCCCCCCTCAACGGGCCGCCCCGGCGGCCCGCCACGATAACGACAATAGGAAACACATCATGCAAGCAAGCGCTTTCAAGGACATCCTCAACACCCTGCCCGCCGTCGACGACATTCGCGCCATCGTGCTGCTGGACGCCAGCGGCGAGCCGGTCGGCCGGCTGGACAATCAGCCCGGCACCGCCGGCTCGGTGCGCGTCTACCACGCCCTGATCAAGACCCACGGCCATATCGACCGCAAGGCCGCGCGCGAGGGACTGGCGCTTTACGCCGAACACACGCCGGACGCGCGCGCCAATCCGGGAAAACACCCCAATATCGACCGCCTGCTGTCCATCGCCGAGGCCGACGCGCCCGGCTTGCGCGCGCGCCTGGTGCTGAGCCAGGACGATTGATCCGCGCCCCGGCGCGCGCCCAAACAAAAAGCCCGCTCGAATGAGCGGGCTTTTTGATAAAGCGTTCCTGAAAACAGGAATTAAGCTTCGGCAACCACCACGATCTTGATCGGGGTCACGACGTCGTGATGCAGAGCGATCTCGATGTCGTACTCGCCGATGGCCTTGAACGGGCCGTTCGGCAGGCGAACTTCGGTGCGCTTAACCGCAACGCCGAAGGCGGTCACGGCTTCAGCCACGTCGGCGTTGGTCACGGAACCGAACAGACGGCCGTCAACGCCGGCTTTCTGAGCGATGGTGACAACGGCTTCGTTCAGCTTCTCGGCGCGGACCTTGGCGTCGGCCAGGATCTCGGCTTGCTTGGCTTCCAGTTCGGCGCGACGAGCTTCGAACTGTTTCAGGTTGGCTTCGGTAGCGCGCTTGGCTTTGCCTTGCGGGATCAGGAAGTTACGACCGTAACCATCCTTGACTTTAACCACATCACCCAGTTGACCCAGGTTGGCAACTTTTTCGAGCAGAATGATTTGCATCTTTTAAGTTCCTTTTCCCGGCTTAGTGCTGGTCGGTGTACGGCAGGAAGGCCAGGAAGCGAGCACGCTTGATAGCGGTGGTCAGCTGACGCTGGTAGCGGGCCTTGGTGCCGGTGATGCGAGCCGGAATGATTTTGCCGTTTTCGGCGATGAAGTCTTTCAGGAGATCAACGGATTTGTAGTCGATTTCCTTGATGCCTTCTGCCGTGAAGCGGCAGAACTTCTTGCGCTTGAAGAGTTGACGAGCCATTTTGACTAACCTTTTACAAATTCAACATATTCGATATTGAGCACTAACCGCGGATTCCTGAGGCTGCGCTGGGACAGAAAGCCGGTGAGATTCACCGTGTTTCCCGCCAGTTTCCCGGAAAACTTCCGGGCGTCTTCGCCTATCAGCACGGCCTGTATTTCGCAGGCCACATCCCGATCAAAACCGTGAGCTGTCTGTCTGGACTGATGCTTGAGCCACATTTCCAACACCGGCAAGCCGGCGGGCGTGTATCTCAGCGCATCCTCTCGGTCGACCGTGGCGGTCAGCGCCAGACGGTTCTGCAAGACTTTGCTCCGGCCAATTAGGCGGAAGCTTCAGCCTCGGCTGCCGGCTGCTGGGCGTCCAGCAGGTTCTTGGCCTTTTCGTCCTTCATCATCGGGGACGCTTCGGTAACCGCGCGCTCCAGCTTGATGGTCAGGTGACGCAGAACAGCGTCGTTGAACTTGAAGGCGTGTTCGATTTCGGCCAGGGTCTCGGACTGGCACTCTACGTTCATCAGAACGTAGTGAGCCTTGTGCAGCTTCTGGATCGGGTAAGCCAGTTGACGGCGGCCCCAGTCTTCCAGACGGTGGATCTTGCCCTCAGCGGCCAGAACCATGCCCTTGTAGCGCTCGATCATGGCCGGAACCTGTTCGCTCTGGTCCGGGTGGACGATGAACACGATTTCGTAATGACGCATGTTAACTCCTTGTGGCTATTGAAGCCTTTTGCCATGCAGTTGCAAAAGGCAAGGGGTTGAAACCGCAGCATTCTACGCGCTAAGCCGGCGGCAGGCAAATAAATCAGGGGCTTCCGCGCGGAACGGCGGCAAGGCTGTGGCGAAGACGGGATTCGGAATCCGCCCCAAGTCGCGATTCAAAGCCTCTCAAGCGAGGGCGAGGCAAGGCGAAAACGAGCGAAAAAGCGGAATGCACGAGGGGTACATGAGCATTCTGAGCTCGTACTCGCCGTGCAACGCTTCACGACGCGCAGCAGACTTTGAACAGGTTCTCAGAGCTTTTTGTCGCGGGAGATATCCACCACCACCCCATTGCTCAGCGTCACCGTGGTGGTATAGGGCACGGCGTCGTTGGCGAGCCAGGACAGCGAGCGGGTGCTGGTTTCCACCACCGCGTTGGCGTCCTTGGTTTTGACCGTGGGGCCGTTGCTGCTGTAATCGGGCGCGCCGGCCTGGGACACCAGTTCGGCCTCGGACATGCCCTTGTGCAGCTTGATGTAGACCTCGAACGGAATCGGCCCCGCCGCGGCCAGCGCGGAAGCGAGGGACAACAGGACGGCGAGCGGGGTTTTCATGTGCATTCCTTTGCGGCGACGCGGCTCAGCGCACTTTTTTGACCACGTCTATCAGTTCGGTGACCATGCCGGTGGCGTCGCCCTGATGCAGCGCGCGCGCCACGCAGCCTTTCATGTGATTTTCCAGCAATTGCATCGACACCGCGTCCAGCGCCGATTTGACCGCGGCCACCTGGGTCAGGATGTCCACGCAATAACGGTCCGCCTCCACCATGCCGCTGATGCCGCGCACCTGACCCTCGATGCGCGCCAAACGCTTGATCAGCGCGCTCTTGCCCGGCTGCACCACGGTTTTGTCGGAAAGCGGGGCCGCTGCGTCGCAACAGCCGTCCTGCGGTTTTTCTTGCGTCATGTCCATCCTAATCCAAGCGGGTTCAAAGCGAGCCCGGCCGCCGTCCGGCGGGCCGGGCTGCGGCCATTGTGACGCAGTTGCGCGCGGCCGCCTAGGCCTCCACCCGCAGCATGCCCATCATCCCCGCGTCTTCGTGCTCGAGGATGTGGCAATGGAACATGCGCAGGCCCGGCATGTCCTGGCGGAAACGCAGCCGCAGCGTCTCGCCGGCGGAGACGTTGGCCACGTCGCGCCAGGCCAGGAACGGTTCTTCGCGCCAGACGCCGTCCTTGCGGCGCGCCAGCGCCTGGAACTGGGTGCCGTGAATGTGGAAGGGGTGGTCCATATCGGCCTCGTTCACGATCTCCCACTCCTCCACCGCCCCCACCTTGCCCAGGAAGTCCGCCCGCTCCATGTCGAAGGTCTTGCCGTTGATCAGGAACATCGCGGCGGGATTGGCCATGTCTTCGGACAACACCACCCTGCGCCGCACCGCCGGCGCGCCCAGGGGCCGGATTTCACGCAGCCGCTCAGGCAGCGGCGCCGTGGCTTTGGCGACGGCGCCCCGGCGCAGCTCCAGCAGCGTCAGGCTCGCGTCCTGCTCGGCCGACATCATCTTGCCGCGCCGATACGGCAGGGCCAGCAGGCCGGCGCCGTGGCCGGGCGCGAAGCGTCCGGTCACCACCAGCTCGGCGCGGGCGCCGGGCGGCAGCGTCAGGCTGTCGATGCGTCGCGGCCGCTGCAGCAGGCCGCCGTCGCTGCCCACCAGTTCCAGTTCGTGGCCGGGCAGGGCCAGCTTGAGCACGCGCGCGCTGCTGGCGTTCCAGACCCGCCAGCGCTGGCGCTCGCCGACGCCCAGCGTCAGATGCGGCCGCCAGGCGCCGTTGACCAGCAGGAACTGGCCTTCGCGGCCGTCCATGCGATCGGCTTCGCTATTGGCCGCGATCTTGCCGTCGGCGTCCAGCTTCAGGTCCGACAACACCAGTCTTTGCTCCGGCAGATGCGCCAGCGGATCGCTGCGGCTCTTGACCACGAACACGCCAGCCAGTCCCCTATAGACCTGCTCGGCGGTATGTCCGTGCGGGTGCGGGTGATACCAGTAACTGCCGGCGCAGCCCTGCGGCAAGGTAAAGCGGTATTCGCGGCTCCCTCCCGGCGGCACCGGGTCTTGCGGATTGCCATCCTGGTCAGCCGGAATCGGCAGGCCGTGCCAATGAATGGTGGTGGGCTGGGACAGGCGGTTTTCGAAATGCAGCCGCAATTCGTCGCCTTCGAACACTTCTATCGTCGGCCCCGGCACCTGGCCGTTATAGCTCCAGAACACGGTGGCGGGCTTGCCGGGCAACAGCGGCAGCGCCTGCGCGCCGGCGCTGAGCGCCGCGCTGAACACGCCGGGCAAGGCGCTCTGGTTGCGCAACAGCGGCAGGGCCGGCAAAGCCAGGCCCGCCGGCAGGCCCAAAGCGGCCGCGGCCGGCATTGTCTCCGCCGCCGCGCCCATGCCGCCATGTCCCATCGCCGCGTGATCGACGGCGGGCGGCTGCGCCGCCCAGACCTGCCGCAACAACGGAACCAGAGCCAACGCCGCGCCGGCGCCGATGAATCCACGTCTATCCATCACTGCACTCCCCCTCTCGCAAATAGGATACCCAGGTAAGGTATCAACAAGACTGCGGCGGCGCCAGATCGGTTCCGTATTCTGTCTACTTTTTTAGGCTCGCATCTGATCACAGTCAAACCCCGCGCCCAAGAAAAAGCCCCCGAGGACGGGGGCTTGGCGGTGCGGGCGGCCAGGGCTCAATCGGCCTTGGCCTGCGCCAGCGTGCGCTGGCGGCGGCTTTCCGACAGCACCATGCCGGCGGACACCGACACGTTCAGGCTTTCCACCGTGCCGAACATCGGGATGGACACCAGCACGTCGCAGTGCTCGCGGGTCAAGCGGCGCATGCCCTCGCCTTCCGAGCCCATCACCCAGGCCAGCGGGCCGGCGGCGTCGCAGTGGTAGAGGTCGGTATCCGCCTCCATGGTGGTGCCGGCGATCCAGATCCCGGCGTCTTTCAAGTCGCGCAGCGTGCGCGCCAGATTGGTGACCGTGAGATAGGGAATCACCTCGGCGGCGCCGCACGCCACCTTGGATACGGTTGCGTTGAGGCCGGCGGAACGGTCCTTGGGCGCGATCACCGCGTGCGCGCCCATCGCGTCCGCCACCCGCAGGCAGGCGCCCAGATTGTGCGGATCGGTGACGCCGTCCAGGATCAGCAACAAGGGCGGTTCGCTCAGATTGTCCAGCACGTCGTCCAGGTGCACGAAGTTGCGGCTGGCGTCTATCATCGCCGCCACGCCCTGGTGGCGGGCGTTGCCGCTCATGCTGTCCAGGCGTTCCTTGTCGACGATGTGCAGCTTGATGCCCTCCTCGGCGGCCTTGTCCAGCACCGCCTTGGCGCGGGCGTCGTGGCGGCCGCCGGCCAGCCAGACTTCCAGCAGGCTCTTGGGGTTCTGCCACAGACGGGCATTGATGGCGTGAAAGCCGTGGATCAGGCGTTTGTTGCTCATGGCGATTCTCTAATGACAATCCCGCCATTTTAGAGCGCGCGGCGGTTCAGGGCAAAACCGGCTTGCGTTCAGCTGCCCAGCACCTCCACGCCGGACATCAGCCCGAGCTGCCGCTGCTCGCCCACGGCGACGATGCCGGCCAGCAAGGCGGGTAATTCCGCCGCCGGCACCGGGCGGCCGAAGTGATAGCCCTGCAGCAAGGCGCAGCCCTTGCTGGTGAGGAATTGCGCCTGGCGCTCGCTCTCCACGCCCTCCGCCACCACTTGGAACTGCAGCTTGCGCGCCATCGCCAGAATGGCTTCGGCGATGGCGGCGTTGTCGCCGTCGTCCGGCAGGCCTTCGACGAAGGATTGATCGATCTTCAAGGTATCCAGCGGAAAACGCTTCAGATGGGACAGCGAGGAGTAACCGGTGCCGAAATCGTCGATGGACAGGCCCACGCCCAGCGCCTTCAATTCGCCCAGCTGGCGCACCGCCTCGCCAGGGTTGAGCATGATCATGCTTTCGGTGATTTCCAGCTCCAGCCGCGCCGCGGACAGGCCCGCCGCCCGCAACGCCTCCGCCACCTTGAGCGGCAGCAGCTGCTGTTCGAACTGGCGCGCGGACAAATTCACCGCCAGCCGCGGCACCGCCACGCCCTGACGGTCCCATACCGCCAATTGGCGGCAGGCTTCCTGCAGCACCCAGTCGCCTATGGGCTTGATCAGGCCGGTTTCCTCCGCCAGCGGGATGAAGCGGCCCGGCGGCACCAGGCCCAGTTGCGGATGGCGCCAGCGGATCAGCGCTTCCGCGCCCAGCACCCGGCGGCTGACCGCGTCCACCTGCGGCTGGTAATGCAGTTCCAGCTCGCCGCGCTCCAGCGCCAGCCTCAGGCCGTTCTCCAGCAATAGGCGTTCGAAGGTCTGGGTGTTCATTTCCGCGGCGAAGAACTGGTAAGTGTTCTTGCCTGCTTCCTTGGCGCGGTACATCGCCACATCGGCGTTCTTGAGCAGGGTCTGAGCGTCGGTGCCGTCATTGGGGTAGACGCTGATGCCTATGCTGCCGGTGACGTAGACCTCGTGGTTTTCCAGCCGCAGCGGCTGGCCCAGCGCCGCCAGCGTGTCCTCGGCGGCGGTCACCAGCGCGGCGGCGTCCTTGAAGCCGGTCATCACCAGGGTGAACTCGTCGCCGCCCAGCCGCGCCAGCAGGCCGCGCCCCCCCACCGCCCGTTGCAGGCGCAGCGCCGTCTCCCGCAACAACTCGTCGCCGGCCTGATGGCCGAAGGAGTCGTTGATCAGTTTGAAACGGTCCAGGTCGATGAACATCACCGCCAGCGAGCCGCTGGCGCAATCCAGGCTGATGATGGCCTCGTCCAGACGCGTGGTCAGGCTGCTGCGGTTGGGCAGCTGCGTCAGCGGATCATGATTGGCCAGAAACTGCAGACGTTCCTCGGACTGCTTGCGCAGGGTGATGTCGGAGAATACCGCCACGTAATTGCTGAGCGCGCCGCCGGCGTCGCGCACCGCCGAGATCGCCAGCTCGGCCGGATACCACTCGCCGCTCTTGCGGCGGTCCAGCATCTCGCCCTGCCAATGGCCGCCGCCCGCCAGCGCCTCCAGCATCGCCTGCCGGCTCAGCTGTTTCTGATCGCCAAAAATGCGCGACACCTTGCCCAGCGCCTCGGCCTCGGCGTAACCGGTAATGCCGCTGAAGGCGTGGTTGACCGCGATGATGCGCGCCTCGGCGTCCATCAGCAGAATGCCTTCCGCCGAGTTTTCGAACACCTTGGCCGCCAGCCGCAGATTGGCGTCCGCCGCCAGCCGTTCGGAAACATCCATCACCACGCCGATGATGGCCTTCTTGCCCTCGTAGTCGAACAGCCGGCTGTGGATTTCCACGTCCACCACCACGCCGTCCTGGCGCACCGCGCGGGTGCCGTATTGCAGCACCGCGATATTCTCGCGATAGCGCTTGACGATTTGCTGGCGGATGCGCGCGGCCTCGCCCGGCACCAGCAGTTGCTCCAGACCCATGCCCTCCATTTCCTTGGGCTGATAACCGATGATGGCGGCCAGCTTGGGGTTGGCGTAGATCAGCTTCTCGTCCTGCAGGATGTAGATGCCCACCAGCGATTGCTCCACCAGCGCGCGGTAACGCTCCTCCGTTTCGCGCTTGGCTTTCTGCTCCTGACGGGTTTGGGTGATGTCGGTGTCCACGCTGCCCACCCCGGCCGGGCGGCCATGGGCGTCGAACAAGGGAAACTTGGTGACCAGCAAATGGCTGAGCACGCCGTTGAACAGAAAGCTCTCCTCGAACTGGCGCGGCTCCAGGCAGGACAGCACCACCGCGTCCTGCTCGCGGATCTGGGCGGCGTCCTGCTCGTCGAACAGCTCCTCCACCGTTAGACCCTGCATGCCCTGAGGGGCGCGCCCCACCCGGCGCGCATAGGCGGCGTTGGCCAGCAGAAACCGGCCGTCCAGCCCCTTAAGCGACATCATATTGGGACTGTTGTTGACCAGGGACTCCACCCGCGCGCGAAACTCGCGCAGCGCGCTCTCGTTCTGACGATGGCCGTCGGCCAAGACCGACACCAGCAGGGTGGCGCAACTCAAGGCCAGGGTCAGCGCCACCTCGCTGGCGCCGTTGAGCACGCTGGCGTGCATGGTCAGCTCCGGCGCCAGCACGTATAGCGACAGCAGGCCGAGCACCCAGGCCCCCACCAGCGCCGCGCCGCGGAAACCGACGCGGAAAGCCGCCCACAGCATCAGCGGGAAAAACAGCAATTGGCAGGGCAGCGAATAGGCGACGCTGCTGCCCAGCAGGCTGAACCACATCACGCTGGCCAGGGCCAGGATCAGGGCGGTTTCCAAGACCTGGCGCCGCGTCGGCGGCGCGCCGGACGCGTACAAGGCCGGCGGCGCGCACAAGGACAGGGCCAGGCCGGACACGCCCCAGGCCTGCGCCGCCCACGACCACAAGCCCTCCATGCCGAACCAGCGCCAGCCGGCGCCGGCGGCCAGGCCGGCCAAAAGCACCGAGGGATAGCAGGCGAGCCGCAGCAGCAGCCGCAGCAAGTCCGCCGGCTGACGCACCGCCAGCCCCCCGCGCAGGCCGGCCGCGTATAGGCCGGGCGCCAGCGCGTACAGGCTGATCAGCAGCAGGGCCGCCCATTGCGGCGGCGACCATTGCGCCGCCAGCGCGGCGGCGGCCAGCGGCCACCACCAGGACTGGCGCCAGCCGCGACGCAAAAAACGATAGCTCCATACACCGTGGGCGAGGAAGGCCGCCAGCGAAAATCCCAATACCGGCTCGCGCGGCCAAAAAGCCGTGCACGCCAAAAACCCCAGAAACACCGCCGCGTCCCGGCAAGCCGATCCGACTGTCACGCCACCCCGCCCCCATTCGCGCCGGCGCCCCGCCGCGCGCCGAAATTAATTTTGCATTAACAAATCAAGCGCATATATGCCAAACGAAAAACAAAATCACCCGGCTGACATACAATATATGCAATTGCCGGATGCAGCCAGACAATGACGATGAAAATATTCACCCCGCTGGACACAAGCGACGCCCGCCCAGCGCAAGCCGGGTAAACGGCGCGCGCCGGACGGCTGCTATAATCCCGAAACCGCCAAGCCCGAAACCGCCAAAACTAGTGAAGCAGCATGCTGGATAACCTCCCGCGGATCCCTCCCGCCAGTCAGAAAACTCGTCACGGACGCCTGCCCGCCGGGCTGGACGCCAACATCGTCGCCCGCCTCGCCGCAGAGCGGCGTCCGCTGCTCATCCTCGCCGCCGACGCGCAATCGGCGCAGCGCCTGCAAGCCGAAGCTCCGTTCTTCGCGCCCTCGCTGCGCGTGGCGCTGCTGCCGGACTGGGAGACCCTGCCCTACGACCATTTCTCCCCCCACGGCGAACTGGTCAGCGAGCGGCTGGCCACCTTGTGGCAAATCCATCAGCGCGAATGCGATGTGATCATCGCCCCGGTCAGCACCGCGATGACGCGGCTGGCGCCGATCGGCTATCTGCTGGGACGCACCTTCTTCCTGCAGGCCAAGCAGCGGCTGGATGTGGAGCAGCTGCGCGCCAATATGGTCACCGCCGGCTACCACCACGTCACTCAGGTGATGGCCCCGGGAGAATTCTCCATCCGCGGCGGTCTGATCGACCTCTTCCCGATGGGATCGGCGCTGCCCTACCGCATCGATCTGTTCGACGACGAAATCGACAGCCTGCGCACCTTCGATCCGGACAATCAGCGCACCCTATACCCGGTGCCGGAAATCCGCCTGCTGCCGGCGCGGGAATACCCGGCGGATGAAAGCGGGGTCACCGCCTTCCGCCAGCGCTACCGTGAGCGCATCGAAGGCGACCCCAGCAAGAGCCGCATTTACAAAGACGTCTCCCAGGGCCTGTGGCCGGCCGGCATCGAATACTTCCTGCCGCTGTTCTTCGACGACACCGCGACTCTGTTCGACTACCTGGGCGAAGACGCGCTGATCGTGTTGCACCACGATGTGCAACAGGCCGCCCAGGTCTTCTGGCAAGACGTGGAAAGCCGCTACGACATGGCGCGCGGCGACACCGAGCGCCCGGTGCTGCCGCCGGCCGACATCTTCCTGCGCCCTGACGAACTGATGGCGCGGCTCAAGCCTTACGCCCGCGTGGAACTGGCCGGCGACGGCGAACTGGCGGAAGGCTGCGCCCCGCTGCCGGAACTGGCGGTGGAGCGCCGCGCCGAACAACCGCTGCACAAGCTGGACGCCTTCATCCGCAGCGGCGGGCAACGCATCCTGATCACCGTGGAAAGCCTGGGCCGCCGCGAAACCGTCCATCAATTCCTGCAAGAGCACGGCATCAAGCCGCGCCCGGTGGACGGCTGGGCCGAGTTCCTCGCCGGCGACATGCCGCTGGCGCTGAGCGTGGCCCCGCTCTACACCGGCTTCGCCCTGCCCGGCGCCGGCATCGCCGTGGTCACCGAATCCGAGCTCTACCAGCATGTGGCGCGCAGCCACACCCGCCGCAAAAGCGCGCGCGCCGGCTCCGACTCCATGCTGCGCGACCTGGCCGAGGTCAAGGCCGGCGACCCGGTGGTGCACGAACAGCACGGCATCGGCCGCTACGTCGGCCTGGTGTCCATGGACCTGGGCGAAGGCGAAACCGAGCTGATGCAGCTGGAGTACGCCGACAGCGCCACCCTCTACGTGCCGGTCAGTCAGCTGCATCTGATTTCCCGTTACGCCGGCGGCGCGGCGGACCAGATCCACCTGCACAAACTGGGCAATCCGGCCTGGGAGAAAGCCAAGAAGCGCGCCGCGGAAAAAGCCCGCGACACCGCCGCCGAGCTGCTCAACCTCTACGCTCAGCGCGCCGCGCGCGAAGGCCACAGCTTCAGCCTGTCCCACCACGACTACGAAGCCTTCGCCGCCGGCTTCGGCTTCGAGGAAACCCCGGACCAGGCCAGCGCCATCGAAGCCGTGGTGCAGGACATGTGCTCCGGCAAGCCGATGGACCGCCTGGTCTGCGGCGACGTCGGCTTCGGCAAGACCGAAGTCGCGCTGCGCGCCGCCTTCGTCGCCGTCCTCGGCGGCAAACAGGTGGCGGTGCTGGTGCCCACCACCTTGCTGGCGGAACAGCACTTCCAGAACTTCTCCGACCGCTTCGCCGACTGGCCGGTGAAAATCGCCGAACTGTCCCGCTTCCGCAGCGCCAAGGAAAGCAAGGCCGCGCTGGCCGGCCTGGCCGACGGCGGCGTGGACATCGTCATCGGCACCCACAAGCTGGTGCAGCCGGACATCCAGTTCAAGAACCTGGGCCTGGTCATCATCGACGAGGAACATCGTTTCGGCGTGCGCCAGAAAGAGCAACTGAAACGGCTGCGCGCCAATGTGGACGTGCTGACGCTGACCGCGACGCCGATTCCGCGCACGCTGTCGATGGCGCTGGAAGGCCTGCGCGACTTCTCCGTCATCGCCACCGCCCCCAGCCGCCGGCTGGCGGTGAAAACCTTCGTCAGCCCGATGGCCAACGGCGTGATCCGCGAAGCGGTGCTGCGCGAACTCAAACGCGGCGGCCAGGTGTTCTTCCTGCACAACGAGGTGGACACCATAGAAAACATGCGGGAAAAGCTGGCGGAGCTGGTGCCGGAAGCCCGCATCGGCGTAGCCCACGGCCAGCTGCGCGAACGCGAGCTGGAACAAGTGATGCGCGACTTCCTGCAGCAGCGCTTCAATGTGCTGCTGTGCTCCACCATTATTGAAACCGGCATCGACATCCCCAACGCCAACACCATCCTGATCAACCGCGCCGATAAGTTCGGCCTGGCCCAGCTGCACCAGCTGCGCGGCCGCGTAGGCCGCAGCCACCATCAGGCCTACGCCTATCTGCTGACGCCGGACGGCATCACCAAGGACGCGATGAAACGGCTGGAAGCCATCCAGATGTCCGAGGAACTGGGCGCCGGCTTCTACCTGGCGATGCACGATCTGGAAATCCGCGGCGCCGGCGAAGTGCTGGGCGAAGGCCAGTCCGGCGAGATGCAGGAAGTGGGCTTCTCCCTGTTCACCGAAATGCTCAAGCAGGCGGTGCGCGATCTCAAGAAAGGCCGCACCCCGGACCTGGACGCGCCGCTGGGCGTCACCACCGAAATCAATATGCACAGCCCGGCCCTGCTGCCGGACGGCTATTGCCCCGACGTGCACGAGCGGCTGGTGCTCTACAAGCGGCTGGCCACTTGCGAGAGCGAACAGGAAATCGACGATATCCACGAAGAACTGATAGACCGCTTCGGCCTGCCACCGCAAACCGTCAAGACCCTGATAGACAGCCACCGCCTGCGTCTGCTGGCCAAGCCCTTGGGCGTGCAAAAGCTGGACGCCAGCGAAGTGGCCATCCAGGTCCACTTCGCCAAGAACCCGCCGATAGACCCGATGAAAATCATCCAGCTGCTGCAAACCAAGCGCAACTACAGGCTGGCGGGACAGGACAAGCTGCGCGTGGAGGCCGATATTCAGGACGTGGCGCTGCGCGTGGTCAGGGTCAAGGAACTGTTGAAGGAGTTAAGCTCCTAAAGTCTGTCGCGCGGCCTCGCGCAACGGCGAGGGCCGGGCAATGCCCATGCGCCAAACACGCATGCCGCTTTCCCGGTCCCGGCGCCTTTATCGCTCAGGCTCGCAAAAGGCAACACCCGCTTTGGGATGGCAAACGCCCGGCTCAGCCAGGCGGCCGGCAAGCCAATCCAAAGGCATAATGAAGCAACAACGCCAAGCCTTCGGCATGGCCTGCGGACGAAAGAAGAAAGCGCTTACTTGAGCAACATCAAGATAAACGAGGACAGCGACTCTGAGGCAAAAAGCCTTGCCCCTTGTTTTTACAGGAAAAAATAGCGTCACAGGATTGAAACCGAAAACCCTGTGGATAACTTTGTTGATAAAACTGTGCAAATATGCTCTCAAGCCAAGCGCCAAGCCGTTTTGAGCTGAAAGCCGCCCTGGATAAGAAAACAATCAAGTTATTGATTTTATTGATTTTTTTAGAGATATCAAACGCTACGCAAGCCAAGTTGCAACTCGCTTTAGCTGAAAATATTTTCCACCCACCGCTGTGGATCACTTGACAATCATGTTTTTTACCGCACCCCAGAACGACGTCATCAGCGTCTCCTCCCTCAACCGCATGGCGCGCGATCTGCTGGAAAGCGGACTGCCGCCGATGTGGATAGGCGGCGAAATTTCCAACCTCACCCTGGCCGCGTCCGGGCACGCCTATTTCTCCCTGAAAGACGGCGGCGCCCAAGTGCGCTGCGTGATGTTC
Organism: Chromobacterium sp. Panama; assembly: GCF_003052555.1. Taxonomy (NCBI): domain Bacteria; kingdom Pseudomonadati; phylum Pseudomonadota; class Betaproteobacteria; order Neisseriales; family Chromobacteriaceae; genus Chromobacterium; species Chromobacterium sp. Panama. The sequence continues at coordinate 666,757 of NZ_QARX01000001.1, read as the reverse complement.
CGCGGCAAAGTGTCGCAACTGCCCTTCCGCCCGGCGGAAGGCATGCAGGTGGAACTCAAGGGCACCGTCACCCTGTACGAGGCCCGCGGCGACTTCCAGATCAACGTCGACCAGATGCGCTCCGCCGGCCTGGGCCGTTTGTACGAGGCCTTTGAAAAACTCAAGGCCAAGCTGCAGGCGGAAGGCTTGTTCAACCCGGCGGGCAAACGTCCGCTGCCGGTCCACCCCGCCGCCATCGGCATCGTCACCTCGCCCGCCGCCGCCGCGCTGCGCGACGTGGTCAGCACGCTGCGCCGGCGCATGCCCTCCATCCCGCTGATTCTCTACCCGGCCCAGGTGCAGGGCGAAGGCTCGGCCCAGCAGGTGGCCGACGCCATCCGCCGCGCCGGCGAACGGCGCGAGGTGGACGTGCTCATCGTCTGCCGCGGCGGCGGCAGCATCGAGGACTTGTGGTCGTTCAACGAGGAAATCGTCGCCCGCGCGGTGGCCGCCAGCCCCATTCCCACCGTCAGCGGCGTCGGCCACGAAACCGACTTCACCATCTGCGACTTCGTCGCCGACAAACGCGCACCCACGCCCACCGCCGCCGCGGAACTGGTGTCCCCCAGCCGCGAGCACCTGAACGCTCAGCTCGAAACCGCCAAGCGCGGCCTGGAGCGCGCGCTCGGCCGCCTGCTGACCGACAAATCCCAGCAGCTGGACTATCTGGCGCGCCGGCTGGCCCACCCCGGCGAAAAGCTGCAACGCCAGCGCGAAGCGCTGCAGCGCCAGCAAGAGCGGCTGCAACGCCGGCTGGGCAGCCTGTTCGAACAACGGCGTTGGGCGCTGCAACTGGCGGACAGCAAGCTGCAGCGCCGTCGGCCGGACCTGGCCCAAACCGCGCAAACGCTGGACCGGCTGCAAACCCGGCTGCAGCGCGCGCGTCGGGATCTGCTCAACCGGCAGGCCCAGAAACTGGACACCCTGGCCGCCACCCTGCTGGCGCTCAATCCGGAAGCGGTGCTGGCCCGCGGCTACGCCATCGTGCAAAAACAGGACGGCACCGCGGTCAAATCCCCGGCGGAACTGCGCGACCGCGAACGCGTCAGCCTACGCCTGGCCGAAGGCAGCACCGAGGCCGTGATCGACCATCCGCAAGGCGCGCAGCCCAGCTTGTTCTGACGCCGCCGGCGCCCGCGCAGGCCGGCGCCGGCGGAAAACCGCACGCCCCCATTGCCACTTCCGATCAGAAATATCCAAGAGGACGCTCAGCCAGCGCCAGCATGGCGTCCTCCCACAGCTCCGGCGCGCATAGCATCATCCCCAGCGCATCGCCGCGCGCTTGCGAAGCCTCAGGCAAGACTCGGAAGCCAAAGCGTCGATAAAACTCGCAGTGGATATCGGCGTACAGCAAAAACACCTCCGCCAAACTTTGTTCTCGGTAGGCGCTCAACACTTCCTTCAAAAATAGGCTGGCAAAGCCCTGACCACGCCTGGCGGGCGCCGTGGCGATCGAACCGATGCCAACTGCCTCCCGTTCCGCCAGCGACGGCAAGCGATAGGCAATCGCCGAACACAGCAAGCTTCCATCCGTATCCGCCAACACATGCCAGCTGCCGCGTCGATACTTATGCGAATCCCGGCAGATTCGCAAATACTCGGCCTCGGAGCAGCCCTCGCCCCAAACATCCCGGCCCATCAGATAAACCGCCTCCATCTCCTCCGCAACCGCCGCCCGCAAGAGCAGACCGTTGCCATGCCGGGCCGGCAATGCCGGCGCCGGGCTTAAAGCTTCAAGCGCCATCCTCTCCCCCAATCAATGCTGGCCGGACATGACCAAAGTCTCGCAGGCCCAAGCAATTTATGCGCTTGGACTCAAGCTATGCTAGCATCCGGCCCCTAGCGCGGCCCGCGCCCGCAACCATCCCCCCTCCAGCCACCGCCAGGGAAGCCCCATGTCGCCAGTACACAAATGGGAAATCACCGTCGCCGCCGGCGGCTACTATCCCGATCTCGCTCATCATTTCTTCGGCAACGACATCGATCTGGGCTACGAGAACGACCACATCGGCATGCAGTTCTACGCCTATTCGCGCCACATCGACGAACTGGACGATCCCGATCACGTATCCGAACGCCTCTACAGCCTGCAACTGCTGCTCAACGGCGCCTTGCGCGCCGCCGCCGGCTGCGTGAGCAGCATGCCCATCCAGTTTCTGGGCTTCAGCGCTTATGAGAACGGCTGCAGCTATCCCGTCAGCGCGCACCGGATCGAAGAAGACCCGTTCAGCCGCAACCCCAGGATCGACCAGATCCACACCCGTTACGAAGATCCGCGCCAGCGCTACCCGTCCTACCTGCTCTACCTGGCCAAGCGCGACCCCTGTCTGCGCGATCTGCTCTTCCTGCTGGGCCTGATTTCCACCAACACCACGCTGGAAAAAGTGCTGGCCTGGAGCACGCTGTACAAGATACTGGACAGCGTCAAACACTACGCCAAGGAGATCGACGCCGGCATCGACGCCTTCGCGGATCCGGAACAGCTCAGCCTGTTCACCGCCGCCTGCAACAACACCAGCATCCTGGGCATCTACGCCCGCCACGGTGCGTCGGAAAACCCGCCGCCCAAGCGCGCGCTCACCAATATCGACGACGCCAGCGCGCTGATCGCGGGCATGACCGCCCGCTTCTGCCGCGGCTATATCGCCGCCAAATATCCCTGAGCCGCGCAAGCCGCGCGCCATGCCCACCGCCCGCGGCCGCAGGTGCGCGACGACGCCGATCCCCATGAGGAGATCACTTACCAGATCCACCTGAACAACGTGTCGGTCAGCGCTGACATCCCGCCCAATGAACCACGGTCTATTCCGCGGATTGAAAACGGCAAGGGCATCGCCACCTTCGCCGGCCTGCTGCCCGGCGGCACATGGTCGGTGGCCGTGGCTGGCGGCGAGCGGCCTAACCCGCTGCAAGAAGGCATGACCGTCACCATCGCCGGCACCAATGTCGCCACCGGCAAGCCCTTCCACATTCCGGCGGTCTTCGAGACCAAGGAAACCGGCGATCCCGCCGAGTTCGTGGAGTGGCGCGTGCTGCGGGAACGATAAGCGGAACGGCCGGCTGTCCGCCGGCCGCCTTTGACGTCTCTTTGCGGACGACAACCCAAGCTGCCGTCCGCAACGGTTTCCAAAGCGCTTACTTGACTTGCAGCAGGTCCGCCAGATGCACGTCCACGCCGCCGGCCGCGCCCACCGCGTTGACGTGATCGAAATAATCGTACCAGCCGCTGGCGCGGATGCCGGCCAGCATCCCCTCACAGGCCTCTTGGTCAGGCAGGCTCCACACGCCCAGGAAGTGATAGGGCGCCGCCTGATCGGCGTCGGCCGCGATCTGGCTCAAGGTCAGCAGTTGAATGCCCAGGCCGGGCAGCGCCTCGATATTGCTTTTGACCTGATCCAGGAAGTCGGTGCGGTGCAAAAAACTCAAGGCCAGCCAAGCCGGCTTCGGGCTGTACAATTCCACCAGATAATGCGCCATAGAAAATCTCCGTGAGTGTGAACGGCCTAAGAACCGGTTTACGATCTGCTGCGCGTCGTGGAGCCTTACACGGTGAGCACACCTTCGAAATGCTCATGTACCACGTGTACATTCCGCTTTCTCAGCCGTTTTCGCCTTGCCTCGCCTTAGCTCGCGAGATCGTAAACAGGTTCTAAGCCGCGGCCTGCTGATTAAGCCGCGCGCCGCTTCGCCTGTCATTGCATCTTATTGCCAGCTGAAAAACTTTAATGTTATAAAAAGCATCCGCCCGCTCCCATTGAAATTTACAGGAGCGGCGTTCAGCCACCGCGGCCACGGCCGCGCCAGCCAATTCCCCCAACAAGAGCATTCCGCGCGCCCCTCCCTGCCTGGCAGCAGCCGGGCGCCAGCGGCATTGCCACCGCAGGACAAAGATCCATCATGCAGTGTAGACACGCCCTATCGCTGTCGCTGGCCGCCTTGAGCGCGAGCCTGGCGGCGGCGCCTCTGCCTTCTTACGACTTCGCCGTCAAAGACCCTTGGGAGACGCGCGCCAAGCCGTCGATGAAGGCGAAGGACAAAACCGATAAAGCGCTCAAGTACAAGGGCGCGGTGCAATTGAAGAACCTGGACGCCGGTCCGGATTTCTCGGTCAAGGCCGAAATACGCAGCCCCAGCCTGCTGGAGCGGCGGCAAAGAGAGCAAATGCAGCATTGCGTCGGCGTCAACCCGCCGCCGGGCTGCCCCGGCTTCAACCCGCTGCCGCGCTGCTTCGGCCAGAGCGACTGCGGGCAGCACGCGCCGCCGCCGGCCCATCCGCTCAGCGGCCCCACGCGGCAGCAAGCCGGCGATTACTCGTTGAGCGGCAGCTGGCTGCCGCGTTAAGACGCAAAAAAGCCCGCTCCAAAAGAGCGGGCTGACAAGACGGCGGCGCGCGCTCAGCGAGCGTTCTGCGCCAGCCGCGCCACTTCCTCGGCGCTGCGCTTGTTGTAGCCCAACAGATAATAGGCCACCACCAGGAAGGCCAGCCAACCCGGGCCGATGATCAAGGCGATGCGGGTATCCGGGAAATAGGCCATCAAGCCCACCACCAGGATCAGGAAGCCCATGGCGATGTAGGAGCCATACGGCCATAACGGCATCTTGTAGGCCAGCGCCGCCAGCTGCTCGCGGCTCAAGGTGCGGCGGAAGCGCAGCTGGGCCAGCAGGATGATCACCCAGGTCCAGATCGCGCCGAAGGTGGAGATCGCGGTCAGCCAGGTGAACACTTCCTTGGGCGCCAGATAGTTGAGCAGCACGCCCACCAACAGCGCGAACACCGACATCAGCAAGGCGAACACCGGCACGCCCTGACGCGACACTTTGGCGAAGATGGGCAGCGCCTGCTGTTGCTGGGCCAGGTTGTACAACATGCGGCCGGTGCTGAAAATGCCGCTATTGCACGAGGACAGCGCGGCGGTGAGCACCACGAAGTTGATGATGCCGGCGGCGGCGGGGATGCCCAGCTGCTCGAAAGTGAGCACGAAGGGGCTGCCGCGGGTGCCCAGCTCGTTCCACGGATAAATCGCCAGGATCACGAACAGCGCGCCGATGTAGAAAATCAGGATGCGCCAGAACACCGAATCCACGGCGCGGGCCAGCGCTTTCTTCGGGTTCTTGGCTTCGCCAGCGGTCAGGCCCAGCATTTCCACGCCCAGGTAGGCGAACATCACCATTTGCAGCGACATCAGCACGCCGCCAAAGCCGTTGGGCATGAAGCCGCCGTGGCTCCACAGATTGGAGATGCCGGTGGCCACGCCGCCGTGTCCCAGGCCGAACACGATCATGCCCAGGCCGCCGATGATCATCAGCACGATGGTGACGATCTTGATCAGCGCGAACCAGAACTCGAATTCGCCATAAGCCTTGACCGCGATGAAGTTGACGCCGCCCATGGCCACCAGCGCGGCCAGCGCCCAGTACCAGGCCGGAATGTCCGGGAACCAGATGCCCATATAGACGCCGACGGCGGTGATTTCCGCCATGCCGGTCACCAGCCACAGAAACCAGTAATTCCAGCCGGTCAGGTAGCCGGCCAAGGGGCCGAGGTAATCCAGCGCGTAGCGGCTGAATGAGCCGGCCACCGGATTGTGGATGGCCATTTCGCCCAGCGCGCGCATGATGAGGAAGATGGCGAAACCGCCCAGGGCGTAAGCCAGCATGATGGCGGGGCCGGCCATCTTGATGGCGGTGGCCGATCCCAGAAACAGGCCGACGCCGATGGTGGCGCCCAAGGCCATGAGGTTGATATGCCGCTCTTCCAAACCCCGGTGCAGGGTGTCTTGAGCAGGTTGCATAGTTGCTCCTTTAACTGTCTTTGTATTGCGTAAGGGTTGTGGCCTTGGCGCTTAAGGCCTGTTCAAAGCGTCGCGTGCAAGAGCGAGACAAGGCGAAAACGGCCGAGAAAGCGCACGGCGCACAAGGCACATCGGCGTTTCGCAGCGGTACTCGCCGCGCCGGCTTTCACGAAGCGCAGCAAACTTTGAACAGGTAAACGGCAGCGCCGCCGCCGGTGCTATGGCTTTGGATTGTCGTTATGGCCCATAACACATGGGGGTCGAGATTACCTCAAGACCCTTGTCATGTCATGTTTCAGAATATACATGCGCGCAAAAGGCATAAACGCGACGCTTTGTGATCAAGCGTCCCCGCTTAATGCCATAAGGATTTAACGCAAGCCCCGCCGCCGTTTCCGCCGCCGGCATCCGGCGGCCCGGCCCAAGCCGACAGGTGCTATCAATAAAGCGTTGAATCGGTTTATCGAGCCGGGAGCATGCACCCATGCGGCACCACAGCATCAGCCTGAAGCTCAACCTGGCCTTCATGCTCATCATGTCCGCCCTGCTGGCGGCCTTCGGCGCGCTGGACTATTGGCGCACCCAACAGGAACTGCGTCAGGAACTGGACGGAGAAATCGCCGCGATCAGCGCGCGGCTGGCGGCGAATCTGGCCGGACCCATGTGGAATTTCGACAGCGCCCAAGGCTTGCGGGTGCTGGAGGCTGAGATGGGCAAATGCGCGCTCCGCGGCGTGTTCGTCCGCGACGCCAACGGCGTTCCCTTCGCCGGCTACCGCCGCGAGGCCGACGGCTCGCTGCTGCGCGGCGCCGCTCCGGCGCCGGACGCGGACCTGACGCGCGAACGCGCCGTGGTCTTTCACGACGGCGCGACCGCGCGCGTCGTCGGCAAGCTGAGCCTGCAAGTGTCCACGGAAGAAATCCGCGAGAAACTGCGCGCGGTGCTGTGGCGGGTGACGGCGGAAATCCTGCTGCTGGACCTGGTCACCGTCCTGGTGCTGTCCCTGCTGGTGCGCCGCCTGCTGCACCGGCCCATCCGCGAGGTGAGCCAGGCGCTGCACGCCATCGCCGACGGCGATCTGACCGCGCCGCCGCGCTACGCCAGCCAGGACGAACTGGGCGATCTGGCCGAATCCACTCGCCGGCTGGTCGCCAAGCTGGCCGGCATTCTGGCGCATATCGACGCTTTTTCCTCGGACCTGGCCAACGCCGCGCGCCAGATCAGCCAGGCGGTGGACACCCTGAGCCAGCAAGCGTCGGAGCAGGCCAACAACATCGACAAGAACAGCGCCAGCCTGGAACAGATTTCCGCCTTCGTGTGGAAGAACCGGGACGACGCCCGCACCACGGATCAGATGGCCAGCGACAGCAGCAGGCACGCGGCGGCCGGCGGCCAGGCGGTGGACGAGACCATCGCCGCGATGTGGGACATCGCCAACAAGGTGCTGATCATCGACGACATCGCCTACCAGACCAATCTGCTGGCGCTGAACGCGGCGATTGAGGCGGCGCGCGCCGGCGAACACGGCCGCGGTTTCGCGGTGGTGGCCGGCGAAGTGCGCAAGCTGGCGGCGCGCAGCCAGCAGGCGGCCAAGGAAATCAGCCAGCTGACGCAAAGCAGCGTGCGCCGCGCCGAACACGCGGGCGAACTGTTCAATCAGATGTTGCCGACGATACAGAGCACCGCCAGCTTCGTGCAGGAAATCAATCAGTCCTCCAACCAGCAGGCGCAGCGGGTGGAACAGATCAATCAGGGCGTCAGCGAAATCAGCCGTTCCATGCAGGCCAACGCCGCGGCGTCGGAACAGCTGACCGCCACCGCGCGCGGCATGAGCGAGCAGGCGGTGGAGCTGGCGCAGACCATAGGTTATTTCAAGTACTGAGCCGCGCCGTGAAAAAGCCGCCGGGCTGAGGCGCGGCGGCTTGACGGACGGCGGCGGGACTCACACCGCCTTGAGCTTGCCCTTGGCCGGGCGCGCCTCGGACTTGGCTTCGGCGCCCGCTTCGCGCTCCCAGCTTTCCTTGTAGGCGCGGCCGTAATAGCTGTCCAACAGCAGCTGCTTCAGTTCGCTGATCAGCGGATAGCGCGGGTTGGCGCCGGTGCACTGGTCGTCAAAGGCGGCTTCCGCCAGCAAGTCCACCTTGGCCAGGAAATCCGCCTCGGCCACGCCGGCGGCCTGGATGGACGCCGGAATGTCCAGCGTGCGCTTGAGCTCGTCCACCCACTCGATCAGCTTCTCCACCCGCTCGTGGTCGCGGCTGGCTTCCAGGCCCAGATGGCGGGCGATTTCAGCGTAGCGCGCCACGCTCTTGGGCCGATCGTACTGGCTGAAGGCGGTCTGCTTGGTCGGCACGTCGGCCGCGTTGTAGCGGATCACATTGCTGATCAAGAGCGCGTTGGCCAGACCGTGGGCCAGGCCGAACTCGGCGCCTATCTTGTGCGCCATCGAGTGGCAGACGCCGAGGAAGGCGTTGGCGAAGGCGATGCCGGCGATGGTGGCGGCGTTGTGCACCTGCTCGCGCGCCTTGGGGTCTCCGGCGCCGTTGCGGTAGGCGGACGGCAGATAGTCCTTGAGCATCTTCAAGGCCTGCAAGGCCTGAGGGTCGGAATACTCGTTGGCCATCACCGAGGCGTAGGCCTCCAGCGCGTGGGTCACCGCGTCGATGCCGCCGAAGGCGGTCAGCGACTTGGGCATATTCATCACCAGATTGGCGTCGACAATCGCCATGTTCGGCGTCAGCTCGTAGTCGGCGATCGGGTATTTGACCCCGGTGTTCTCGTCGGTGACCACGGCGAACGGCGTCACTTCCGAACCGGTGCCGGAGGTGGTGGGCACAGCCACCAACTCCGCCTTGCGCCCCAGTTTGGGGAACTGGTAGATCCGTTTGCGGATGTCCATGAAGCGCAGCGCCAGGTCTTCGAAATGCACTTCCGGGTGTTCGTACATCACCCAGATGATCTTGGCCGCGTCCATGGGCGAACCGCCGCCCAAGGCCATGATCACGTCCGGCTTGAAGGCGTGGGCCAGGTCCGCGCCCTTGCGCACCACCGCCAGCGTGGGATCGGCCGGCACCTCGAAGAACACTTCCACCTCCAGACCCATTTTCTTCAGCAGGCGGATGGGCTCGTCGACGAAGCCGTTGTCGAACAGATACTGGCCGGTGACGATCAGACAGCGGCGTTTGCCGGACAGATCCTCCAAGGCCACCGGCAGGCAGCCGCGGCGGAAGTAAATCGACTTGGGCAGCTTATGCCACAACATGTTCTCCGCCCTCTTGGCCACGGTTTTCTTGTTGATCAGGTGCTTGGGGCCGACGTTCTCCGAGATCGAGTTGCCGCCCCAGGAGCCGCAGCCCAGCGTCAGCGACGGCGCCAGGCTGAAGTTGTAGAGGTCGCCGATGCCGCCTTGGGACGACGGCGTATTGATCAGGATGCGCGCGGTCTTCATCTTGTCGCCGAAGTAGCGGATGCGCTCGCCTTGCAGATCCTGGTCGGTGTACAGCGCCGAGGTGTGGCCGATGCCGCCCATCGCCACCAGCGCCGCGGCCTTGTCGCAGGCGTCGATGAAATCGCCGGCGCGGTACATCGCCAGCGTCGGCGACAGCTTTTCATGCGCAAAGGCCTCGGCGGCGGACACATCGCTGACTTCGCCGATCAGCACCTTGGTGGCCGGCGGCGCTTCGATGCCGGCCATCGCGGCGATCTTGGCCGCGCTCTGGCCGACGATGGCGGCGTTGAGGCTGCCGTCCTGCAGAATCACCTTGCGCACCGCCTCCGCTTCGCGCTTGGACAGGATGTAGCCGCCGTGCTTGGCGAAGCGCTCGCGCACCGCCTCGTAGATTTCATCGACGATGATGACGGACTGCTCGGACGCGCAGACCACGCCGTTGTCGAAAGTCTTGGACATCAGGATGGAGGCGACGGCGCGCTTGATGTCGGCAGTCTCGTCTATCACCGCCGGGGTGTTGCCGGCGCCCACTCCGATGGCGGGCTTGCCGGAAGAATAGGCGGCGCGCACCATGCCCGGCCCGCCGGTGGCCAGGATCAGATTGAGGTCGGGGTGGTGCATCAGCTGATTGGACAGCGCCACCGAGGGCTCGTCTATCCAGCCTATGATGTCCGGCGGCGCGCCGGCCGCCACCGCCGCCTGCAACACCAGCCGCGCCGCCTCGCAAGTGGAACGCTTGGCGCGCGGATGCGGCGAGAAAATGATGCCGTTGCGCGTTTTCAAGGAGATCAGCGCCTTGAAGATGGCGGTGGAAGTGGGATTGGTGGTGGGCACGATGCCGCAGATCAGACCGATGGGCTCGGCGATGGTGATGGTGCCGAAGGTGTCGTCCTCGGCCAGCACGCCGCAGGTTTTATCGTCCTTGTACTTGTTGTAGATGTATTCGGAGGCGAAGTGGTTTTTGATCACCTTGTCCTCCAGCACGCCCATGCCGGTTTCCGCCACCGCCATCTTGGCCAGCGGTATCCGCGCGTCCGCGGCGGCCAGCGCCGCGGAGCGGAAGATGTGGTCCACCTGCTCCTGGCTGAAGCCGGCAAACGCGGCCTGCGCCTTTTTCACCCGCGCCACCAGCGCGTCCAGTTCCAGTTCATTGCCAACGGTCATTTCAAGTCTCCCAAACAGTTAAACCTGTCGCAGCGAGAGAATGACTAATTAGCGACATTTTACTTTCATTTATGAAAATAAAATCTAGACAATAATATTGTCCATTCACCGCCCATTCTCATCGCTTCAAAACTTTTTTGTAGCAAGCGCATTACAGCGATACGCTTTCAACACCGAAAAACCCTGTCGCCCGCAAACGCGAAACCATAGCGGCGGCATCAATAAGTCCATGCTAAGCGAAAAAACGATATTCGTTTTTGCGCATTGCCAAACAAATACGGATTAAGCGGAGAAAAAATGTCACAACCGGAATCATGAGGGGAAAAGCGCGCGCATCGGCTGTAACGGCGACGCTACCGCGCCGACGCCGCGCAAATAGAATGGCCGCCTGTCGGCGGCCATGGGCGAAGCGGAAATGCGCCGCGCCGCTATTTCATGAAACTGTATTTGAAGAACTGGCCGGCGCGGCTCATTTCGCGGATCTTGGCCGGATCGGTCTCGCCGTTCAGATTGGTGATCACCAGCTTGCCGTAGCCTTGCTTCAGATCGTTGCGGAAGTCGTAGAACGCGCCCAGCACCGCCAGCTTGCCCGCCTCCACCTCGCCGGCGTAGGTCATGATCGCGGTTTCCACCTGATTGTTGACGTTCAGCAGCGCGCCGTTGGTGGGGTCTATGCCCTTGGGAATGTCGATGGTGGACAGCTCTTTGCGGATTGCCGGCTCCAGCCCGCCGTAGTCGCCGGAGGCGGCCTTGATTGCGCCGCAGGCGGCATGGCCGATGATGATCAGCAAGGGGGTATGCAAATGCCTCACCCCGTATTCGACCGAACCCTCGGCGGTGGCCAATTGATTGCCGATGTCCCGCACCATGAACAGATCGTTGACCGCGTCGCCGTGGAAGGCATTGGTTTGCACCCGGGAATCCGAGCAAGTCACCACGGTGGCGCGCGGGCTCTGATGCTCGGCGAAGCGCTCAAAATAGGCTTTGTCGTGCGCCTTCATATAGCGGGCGTTGGCTTCGACTATGGTCTCCACCACGCCGCGCACTTGCTGGGCCTCGGAGGCCAAATGCGCGCCGGCGTGCGCGTCGCCGTGCTCGGCAGCAACCGCCTTGCGCTTGGGCTTGACCACGCGGCGCTTTTTCACCGGCGCGTGCACTTCCGGGCTGGGTTCGCTCAAATTCTTGGCCGCCGGCGGCGGCGCCATCTTCACCGCCGGTTCCATTTTTTCCGGCGGTTTGGCCTCGGCGTGTTTGGCTTCAGCAGGCTTGGCCTCCGCCGGTTTGGCTTCCGCGTGCTTCGCCTCCGGCTTGGCCTCCGCTTTGGCCTCCGCCTTGGCGGCGGGCTTGGCCTCGGTCTTGTGTTCCGCCGCCGGCGCGGCCGGCTTGGCCGGCTCCGCCTTGTGGGCTTCCGGCGCCGCCGGCTTCAACTTCAGCGGCAGCTTGATCACCGTCTTGGGCTGAGACCCTTCGGCCGGCGCCGCCTCCTCCGCCCAAGCCTGGGCCGTCAACAACAAGAGACAAAGCGCCAGTCGGCGCTTGCGTCCAAGCATCCCCATTTACCACTCCTTATTGTCATCTTGGCGGTCATTATATTTATGCAATATCGGCTATGTTTGATAAAACTGAAAGACGATATTAATTGACCGGTAATTAGCCCAAAAAAATGACAATAAGTTAAATTAACGCCGTTCAACATGCAAACGGCGCCGGCGGCTCAGCTGCTTTGTATCCAGTACTCGACAATGCGGCCATTCGCCACCCGGTAGCAGGCGCTGCCGATCTGGCGCAGCGGCTCGCCGCTGGGCGGGCGGCCGTCCAGGCCGGCCAGGTCATGTCCCAACTGGGTCCAGCGCGCGTAAGCCTTGTCTCCGTCCACCAGCAATTCGTCCACCCTCAGTTCAAAGGCGCCGTAGTCGCGCAGGAAGTCCCGCACATGGGCGGCGTAGTCGGCCGGGCTGCGCTCCAGCGTATGCGGCGACTCCGCCACCAATTGATGCGCCAATACCTTGGGCGCCAGATAATCGCCGGCCGCGTCCGGATTGCGTCCGGAACGCACCTCCTTCAAAAACCCTGTCACTACCGCTCTGGTATCCTGCATTTTCGTTTCTCCTCGATTCGACATCACGGTCAATGAAACACCCGTCGGTTCCGCGCGCAATCCACCGGATTGGCGCACTGCCGCCCTCCGTTCGACGCCGCGCACCTCGCCCGCTCCAGCGCCTCCGTTTCATCGCGCAACGCCCGCCGCGTGTGGGCTTGCATGCCCTGCCACCACAAACGGCCCAGCCGCCCCCAGAATCGACTCCACGCCCCCCAGGCTCCCAATGCCATGATGCGCTCCAATTGTTCTGCTATTGATCACGCAAGCATGCTAATCTACATGCGCATACAATAAAATCCGTGAAATATCCACACACTGTTCTGAAATGAAAACAAACCACCCTCCCTCTCCGGATGCTCTGCTGGCCTTCGACGCGCTGGCCCGCCACGGCAGTTTCACCGCGGCGGCCGACGCGCTCGGCTGCGCCAAAAGCCGCGTCAGCCAATTGGTCAAGCAACTGGAGCTGGAGCTGGGCGCGGTGCTGGTGCTGCGCAATACCCGGCGCGTGGCGCTGACCGAGGCCGGCCAGCGGCTGGCCGTGCACGCGCGCCAGCTGCGCGAGATGCTGGACCGGGTGCGCGGCGACGTCGGCAATGTGCAGGATTGCGTGGAAGGGCCGCTGGTGATCAGCTCCGCGTCCGCCTTCGCCCAGTTCCTGCTGGTCCCCATCCTGTCCGAGCTGTCCAATCAATACCCGGGGCTGGAGATGCAGCTGCAAGTGGAGAACCGGCTGCAAGACCCGGTGGCGGAAGGGCTGGATTTTTGCGTGCGCACACGCAATGTCTACGACGACGGACTGGTGGCCAAACCGCTGGGCTTCATGCGCGAGACCGTCTACGCCTCGCCCGGCTACCTGGCCCAGGCGCCCAGGCTGGAACACCCGGAAGACCTGTGCCTGCACCGCGTGCTCTACGATTCCAGCAAGGCGCCCAGCGAGGCGGTGGAATGGGCGCTGGAGAAGGACGGCGTCTATGTGCGCATGCCGGTGCGGCCGGTGCTCAGCTGCAATCAGTATTCGCCGCTGGTGTCCGGCGCGGTGGCCAGCTGCGGACTGGCGCTGCTGCCCCATTACGTGGCCAGCAGCTTTCTCGCCACCGGCCAGTTGGTGCCGGTGCTGCCGGGCTGGAGCCACGATTGCTGGCCGGCCTTCCTGGTCTACCCTTACCGTCACCCGCTGCCGCGCAAGAACGAGATCTTCGTCCAGCACGTGGTGCCGCGGCTGCGCGCGCTGCTGGCGGCGGAACCGCAAACGGCTTGATCCAGGCCAAGACGCGCGGCGCCTCCCCTGGGCTATGCTGGCGCGCGACCCGGCGCTCGGCGAAAGGCGCGGGCAAACGATTGGAAAGGGATTTATGCAATACAGCGATATTCTCATCGTCGGCGGCGGCATGGTGGGCTCGGCGCTGGCCGCCGCGCTGTCCGGCCACGGCCTGAGCATTGCGGTGCTGGAGCAAGCGCCGCCCGCCCCGTTCGACGCGGCCCAGCCGCCGGATCTGCGGGTTTCGGCGATCAGTCCGGCCTCGGCTCGCTTTCTGGCCGGCATCGGCGCCTGGGACGCGGTGCTGGCGATGCGCGCGGCCCCCTATCTGCGCATGCAGGTGTGGGAGGGCGAAGAAGCCGACGGCACGCTGTTCACCGCCGAGGAGGCCGGCGAGGCCGCGCTCGGCCACATCGTGGAAAACCGGGTGGTGCAACTGGCCGCCACCCAGGCCCTGCGGCAGCGGCCGGACATCGACTACCTGGCCCCGGCCGCCATCCGCCGCATCGTCTACCAGCCCTTCGCCTCCCGCGTGGAGCTGGAAGACGGCCGTCAATTGAGCGCCCGCTTGCTGATCGCCGCCGACGGCGCGCGCTCGTCGGTGCGCGACGCCGCCGGCATCGGCGTCACCAGTTGGGACTATCCCATGCACGCGCTGGTGGCTTGCTGCGAGCAAGAGCAAACGCAGCAGGACATCACCTGGCAACGCTTCACCCCCACCGGCCCGCAAGCCTTTTTGCCGCTGACCGGCGAATACGGCTCGCTGGTCTGGTATCACCGTCCGCCGGACGTCCAGCGGCTGCTGGCGCTGGACGAGGCCGAGCTGGCCGCGGCCTTTCACGCCGCCTTCCCCCGCAAGCTGGGCGCGATCCGCCGCATCGTGGCCAAGGGCAGCTTCGCGCTGACCCGCCGCCACGCGCAGCACTACGTCAAGGACGGCGTGGCCCTGGTGGGCGACGCCGCCCACACCATCCACCCCTTGGCCGGCCAGGGCGTGAACCTGGGCTTCCAGGACGCGGCCAAGCTGGCCGAGGTGATACGGGAAGCCGCGGCCCAAGGCCGGGACTTCGCCGCCGTCGGCGCGCTGCAACGCTACCAGCGCGCGCGCAAGCCGGCCAATCTGGCGATGCAGACCGCGATGGACGCCTTCTGCTACGGCTTCGGCAACGATATCGCCCCGCTGCGGCTGGCGCGCAAGCTGGGGATGCGCGTGGCCAACCACGCCGGCCCGCTGAAACGCGAAGCGATACGCTACGCGCTGGGCTTGAAAGGCGGCTGACGCCGGCGGCGCCTCCTTGAGCGGCCGGCGTCATCGCCCCTTGGCGGCTATGCTGAAGCGTCTGGCCCTCATCAGCGCCGCCGTCGCGGCGGGCCGGCCATCGCTCAAGGAGGCTTCCATGACACGTCTGACATTGCTGGCGGCGCTGCTTTACGCGCTCGGCGCCCTTTCCTCCCCCGCCTGGTCCTTCTCGCCTGCCCACGGGCCGCTGCTCAGCCAGGCTGGTGGCGGTGGCGGTGGCGGTGGCGGTGGCGGTGGCGGTGGCGGTGGCGGTGGCGGTGGCGGTGGCGGTGGCGGTGGACACGAGGGCGGCGGCGGAGGTTCCGGCGGCAGCGGACATGAGGGAGGCGGCGCCGGCGGTGGACACGAGGGCGGCGGCAACCATGACGGCGGCCCACAGGGCGGCGGTCATGCTCCCGGCAACGCCAACGGCGGCCCTCAACACGGCGCGGCCCCCGGCAACGCGCCTACCGGCTCGCCCCATGGGGAACCGCCGGGAGACCGCCGCGCGGCGCCGGGCGCCGACGATGCGGCCGCTCAGGGACAGGCTCCGGCCGGCAACAGCCAATAAACAAGCACAGGAAAGCAAACAGGCCGCATCCGAGGATGCGGCCTGTTTGCTGTCAGCGCGCCGTCATGCCTGATTTGGAACAGGCCCTCAAACCGCCTCCACATTGTTGTGGACTTCGCTGTCGCGCAAGACCACCTGCGCCCACACCGCGGCGTCCATATAGTACTGGTTGACCAATTCCACCTCGAAATCCAGCACCTTGGCCAAGGCTTCGATCTGCTCGGTGTCGCCCTGCTCGCAGGCCAGCGCCATCGCCAGGAAGGGCGCGAACATGCCGCGGCGCTCCACCACCGCCTCGCGCACCGGCGAGGCCAGCTCCAGCGGGTCCAGCACATCGGGAAACGGCACCCCGAGCAAAACGTCCAGCATGGAGAACATGCCGGTGAGGAACAGATGTTCGGCCTCCACCCGGTTGCCGCGATAGCTGCCCATGCGCTCCAGCAGGCGGGCGCGGATCAGCGACTTTTCCAGCAGCGACACCGCGGTGCCGTCGTCCTTGCGCGCGGTGAACAACAGCATGGACAGCCACTTGAACAAGGTTTCCCGGCCCAGCAGCAGCAGGGTTTCCTCTATGGTCTGCACCTTGCGCGACAAACCGTGCACCGGCGAATTCATGAAACGCAGCAGTTTGAACAGCAGCACCGAGTCCAGCTTGAACTGGGTCTCGATCTCGGCGGCTTCGGCATTGGCGCGCAACATGCGCATGATTTGCAGCACCCGGGTCTGGCTGGCGTCCACCTTGCCGCCCTCCAGCGCGCGCACGGTGGCGATGAAGGGGCCGTGGAACAAGGCGAAACGATTATGCCCCGGCCCGCGCAGACAGACGTCCAGATCCTCGGCGGTGCCGACGTTGCGCGCCATCCAGCGCACAGTGGGATAACGCTTGGGCAGTTGATCCAGAATGGGCTCCAGCACCTTGCCGGACGGCGCGTCGAAGTCCAGGATCATGAAGTCCATGCGGCTGAACAAATCGTTCTGCAGGTGCGCCGGCAGGCTGCCCGGATCGTAGCCGGCCGGCTCCAGCGCGAAGCGCATCGCTTTTTGCTTGAGCGCGTCCAGCTGCCGGATCATCTCTTCGGACACCGAACCGGTCTGCGACGGCTCCAGCACGAAGATCACGCTGCTGGCCGGCATATTCGACAGCATAGGCTCGTCCAGGGTGTCGATGGAGATATGGACAAAGGCGCGGCGGAAAGCCAGCAAGCGGAAGATGTCCATATTCTGCAGCGTGCTGAGCATCAGCCTGTCGAACTCTTGCTGCTTGCCGGCGGCGATATTGCGCTTGCCCTGGCGCACGAAGAAATCGTAAGCCACCACCCTTTGCAGCCTGTCCATCACCGGCTGGTGCGAAACAAAGCCCAGGGTGGGCGGCAAATCCAGCGGCGGCGCGTTTTCCAGCTGCCGGCTGGCCGGCGAGTCGTGCGCCAGCTCGGTGAACGGCGCGGGCACGACCTGTTCGTCGCTGGAGGAGTCCGAAGATTTCTTCATACGGCCGGTCAGGCCGCTGATCAGATTTTTCAGCATGTTCCATCCTACCGGATATGCCGGCGTCGTCCCGGCTTACGGTTTACAGTCTAGCCGATTCGGCCGGCAATTCTGGGAGTATCTACCGAAACATCGCCGCATTGCGCGCGATGGCGCAAGGCGTGGTCGATCAACACCAGCGCCAGCATCGCCTCGGCGATCGGCGTGGCGCGGATGCCGACGCAAGGATCGTGGCGGCCGTGGGTTTCCATGGTCAGCGGCTGGCCCTGCTTGTCTATGGAGCGGCGCGGCTGGGCGATGGAGGACGTCGGCTTGATGGCGATGGACACTTCGATGTCCTGGCCGGTGGAAATGCCGCCGAGCACGCCGCCGGCGTGATTGCTGGCGAAGCCCTGCGGCGTCAGTTCGTCGCCGTGCTCGCTGCCGCGCTGGGTCACGCAGCCGAAGCCGGCGCCGATCTCCACGCCCTTGACCGCGTTGATGCTCATCATCGCGTGGGCGATGTCGGCGTCCAGCCGGTCGAACACCGGCTCGCCCCAGCCCACCGGCACGTTTTCAGCCACCACCCGCAGCCGCGCGCCGATGGAGTCCAGGCTCTTGCGCACGCTGTCCATATAGCTTTCCAGCTGCGGCACCACCTCGGGATCGGCGGCGAAGAAGGGGTTGCCGGACACATGCTCCCAGCTCTTGAACGGAATGGCGATTTCGCCGATCTGGCTCATGTGGCCGCGGATGACGATGCCGTAGCGCTGATGCAGCCATTTCTTGGCGATGGCGCCGGCGGCCACCCGCACCGCGGTTTCGCGGGCGGAGGAACGGCCGCCGCCGCGCGGATCGCGGATGCCGTACTTATGCCAATAGCAGTAATCCGCATGGCCGGGACGGAAGGTGTCGGCGATATTGCCGTAGTCCTTGCTGCGCTGATCGGTGTTGCGGATCAGCAGCGCGATCGGCGTGCCGGTGGTCTTGCCCTCGTACACGCCGGACAGGATTTCCACCGCGTCCGGCTCGCGGCGCTGGGTGACGTGGCGGCTGGTGCCGGGCTTGCGCCGGTCCAGTTCCGCCTGGATGTCGGCTTCGCTGATCTCCAGCCCCGGCGGGCAGCCGTCCACCACGCAGCCAATGGCCGGGCCGTGGCTTTCGCCGAAGGAAGTCACCGTGAACAACAACCCCATGGTATTGCCTGACATCTTCACTGTCCTTTGTATGCGGAATCCTTGGCGAAGATTCTAGCACGAGCCGTCGGCCTACCAGCCGGCCGCCGTCGCCATGCGGCGGCGAAACCAGCCGGTGATGGACAAACGCTGCCGGCCGGCCGGCAACACCTCGTGCCAGAAGCGGTCGGATAAAAACAGCGCCAGGGTGCCGGCCTCCGGCCGGACGTCGACATGGCGCTCGCCGTCCTCGTCCAGATAAAGCCGCATCTCGCCGCCGGCGTCGGCCGGCCAGTCGTCGTTCAGGTAGAGCACCGCGGTCAGCGCGCGCGCGTCGTCGTCGCGGAAGCGGTCCAGGTGTTTTTTATAGAAAGCGCCCTGCGGGTACACGGCGAAGTGGGACTCCAAGTCCTCCAGCCCCATGTAGAAGGCCTGGTTGACCGCCTGGCGGACGGCGTCCAGCTTGGAGAAATACAAGGATGCGGCGGAATCGGCGTTGTCCGGCTCCAGCCACAGCACCGAGTCGGAACGGATTTCGCTGCGGCGGTTTTGCTGCGCGGCGCGCCCGACGGCGGCTTCATGGAACTTGCCCTGCCGCCAGTGGACGAGGCATTCCTCGCGCAGCAGGCGGATGTCTTCGGCAGAGAACAGGCTGCGGTCTACGACCCAGCCCTGTTCGGCAAGGTTGTCGATAACGGGCCCTAGCAAATAGGGCGAAACTTCAAAGTCTTGTGTCATGGTTCATTCTCCCAGGCGCGATTTCTACCACAGCCGCGCGCCAAGGAAAATGTCATTTATCAGTAATTTTCGCTGACCTGATCATACTCACCATGCAGCCATGCCAATACCAGCGGGAAATGGTCCCGGATGGCATCAGGATGGGTCAATAATGACACATGGTTGTAATCGTGCAGATGGCCGACGCGCCGGGACAGCAGGCGCAGCCGCGACAGGTGCGGGCCGGATTCGTCGCGGAAACGACGCACGTCCTCCGGATGGCCGCGGCAGGGATCGTGGCCGGCGGCGAAGTACAGGGCCGGCGGCAAACGGGCGCCTTGGGCGGCGGCGCCGTAATCGAAGCCGTCGTCGCTGTCCACCCAGGGCTTGGGCTGCGCCCACAGCTTGCTTTGCAGATGGCTCTTGTCGCTCTCGTCGTCCGCCCCCAGCCGGATGCGCCGCGCCGGCAGATAGCCGAACAGGCGGATCAAGACCCGCGAGGCGATATTCCACATGAAGTCCACCTCCACCAGCTTGTTCAGATTGCGCACCCGCACGCTGCGCTTGCTGCCGAAGTAAACCAAGCTGGCCACTTGCTCAGCCAGCTCGGGAAAGCGGATCAGGCAGCTGGACATATGCACGCCGCCCCAGGAATGAGCCATCCAATGCAGCGGCGCGCCGTTCTTGAGTTCGCGGATGTGGCGATGCAGCGCCGGCAAATCCTCGCAGATGGTCTCGGTCTGCCCGTGGCGCGAAGCGCGGCTGATCTTGGGCAGGCTGCGGCCGCGGCCCCGCAGATCGGCGACGAACACATCGTAGCCGGCCTCGGCCAGGTAATGAGCCAGCCCTCTGCCGGAATCGCTGTAAAAAGTGCGGCCGTTGGCCATCACCCCGTGCAACAACAGCACCGGCGGGCCGTCCTCGCGGCAATAAATGCGTTTCAGATACAGCTGCTCGCCGCCCACCGCGACAAAGCGGTCCTGCTGGCGCTTTTCCATGCCTTCTCCTCGTATCGGCGTCTGCTTCGTCGTCTGCGCGACAATTCAAACAAGCGCTTGATCATGACAAAAAAGCCGCCAAAGAGAAAGCCCGCCCTGCGTCAGAACCTGTTCAAAGTCTATCGAGCCAAAGCGAGACAAGGCGGACACGGCTGAAGAAGCGGAATGTACGGGTGGTAATGAGCATTCTGAAGACGTTTTCAACGCCGTATCGCCGACGCGCAGCAGATCGTAAACAGGCCCTCAGGGCCTGTTCAAAGTCTCGCGAGCAAGGGCGAGACAAGGCGAAAACGAGCGAAAAAGCGGAGTGTACAAGTGGTACATGAGCATTTTGAGCTTGTACTCACCGTGCAACGCTTCACGAAGCGCAGCAGACTTTGAACAGGTTCTCAGGTCTTCAAGGCCGAAGCCTGCCACACGCCGCCGCCCCGGGCCTGCCGCAAGGCCTCGCCGCGCAGCGCCAGCCACCAGGCCAGCGCGCACAAGCTCGCCATCGCCGCGAATAAAGTCCCGCCGGACGCGCGGGCCAGCATCCAGCCGGCCAGCATCGGCCCCAGCGCTCCGCCCAGACTGGCCAGATTCTGCGCGCCGTAGTAGACGCCCTTGCAGTCCTCCGGCGCGATCGCGTCTATGTACAGGTATTCGGCCGGCACCAGCACGATCTCGCCCACGGTGAACACCAGCATCGCCGCGCACATGCCCAGCAGCCCGCCGGGGACCCAGCCCAAGCCCAAGGTGCCCAGCCCCAGCAGCAGAAAGCCGGCGCCGATGGCCTTCATCAAGCCGGCGTCGCCTATCCGCCGGCCCAGCGGGTATTGCAGCAAGATCACGCCGACCGCGTTGCAGCTGATCAGCGCCGACATCCAGCGCAGCACCTCGGCCTCCGGCAAGCTCTGCATCAGATACAGGGGCAGATAGCTGGAAAAACGCGCGTACACCAGGTTGGCCAAGGCGCAACTCAGGGTGAACAAGACCAGCACCCGGTCTTGCCGCAAACGGCCCAGCGTCGCCAAAAAGCCTGGCGCAGGCGCGCCGGCCTCCCGGCTGGGCGCGCAAGGGCCGCGCGGCGTCGCCGCTCCGCCGGCCGCGGCCAGCGCGATCGCGCACCAGAACGGCCAGTTCCCGTCCCAAGCCAACAGCAGGCTGCACAGCAAGGGCCCCAGCGCCCAGCCGACGTTGGCCAGGGTGTAACGCAGGGAAAAGGCCTTGCCGCGCCGCTCCGGCGGCAGCAAATCGCTGATCATGGCCTTGATCGCGATGCTGTGCACCGCCTGGCCGATCTCGCTGAGCGCCAGCGCCAGCGCGCTCCACCACAGCTGCTGGCTCAGCGGCAGCACCAGATAGTTCAACGCGATCAAGGCCGCGGCGCCCAGCAGCACCGGCCGCCGCGGCCAACGATCCAGCAAATGGCCGCCGTACAAGCCCATCAAGGCGGACAGCAGCAAGACGCCGCCCAGCAGCAGGCCGGTCTGCTCGCCGCTCAAGCTCAGTTGCCGCCCCAGGGTCAGCACCAGCAGCGGCGCGATCACCGCCCGGCTCATCGTCAACAACCAGGAGCCGGCCAGCAGCCAACGCACCTGGATTTCTTTTTCGCCAATCATGCCAAGGCCTATGCAAACAGGAAGTGCCCCCAGTATCCTGCTAAAAGCGGAATGTAAAAATGGATGCGAACCAAACAAATTGCTTCCGCTTTTAGCCTAGTCCTCAACCGGAAACGAGCATGAAGCTGGAACGACAATATCAGGCGCTGCACCAGGCCTACGCCGGCCGGCAGCCCGCCCAGCCGGGGCTGGCCGAGCTGTGCGCGCTGTGGGACTGCAGCGAGCGCAACGCCCGGCTGCAGCTGGCCAAGATGCGCGAGCGCGGCTGGCTGGCCTGGGAGCCGGGCCGGGGGCGCGGCCGCAAATCGCGGCTAAGCCTGCTCTGCCCGCCGGAACAGCTGGAATGGCAGCGTCTGCAGCGCTTGCTGCGCGACGGCAAGCTGGAGCAGGCCTTCGCCCAATTGCCGCCGCAGCGGCGCGAACAATTGCTGAGCGCGCTGCCGCAATACCTGGGCAGCGCCGCGCAAGGCCGCTGCCTGCGCATCCCGATACCGCATGCGCCGCTGAGCCTGGACCCGGTCACCGTCAGCGGCCGGCTGGAATCCCATCTGGTCCGGCAGATATTCGACCGGCTATGCCGTTTCGACCGCGCGCTGCAAAGCCTGCAGGGCGGCCTGGCCCATCACTGGGAAAGCGACGCCGCGGCCAGGCGCTGGCGCTTCTGGCTGCGCCCCGGCCTGCAATTCCACGACGGCTCGCCCTTGCAGGCCGACGCCGCGGCCGCCAGCCTGCTGCGACTGCGCGAATCCGACAATCCTTATCAGCGGCAATACCGCCACCTGAGCGCGGTCGAGGTCCACGATCCGCTGTCCTTCAGCTGTCGCTTGGACGACGGAGATTTTCTATGGCCGCAGCGGCTGGCCACCGCCAACAGCTCCATCGTCCCCTTGCGGCGCGGCGCCGACTTCGAACGCCTACCGGTGGGCAGCGGTCCATTCCGGGCGCTGCGCCACAGCGAGCAGCGGCTGAGCCTGGCCGCCTTCGCCGCCCATTACCGCGAGCGGGCGCTGCTGGACGAGATCGAGCTGTGGTTCATTCCCTCCGGCGACGACGGCCAGGACTTCCACCTGCGCCTGGATTA
The DNA here is from genome assembly GCF_003052555.1 of Chromobacterium sp. Panama. Taxonomy (NCBI): domain Bacteria; kingdom Pseudomonadati; phylum Pseudomonadota; class Betaproteobacteria; order Neisseriales; family Chromobacteriaceae; genus Chromobacterium; species Chromobacterium sp. Panama. The sequence goes on along the minus strand of NZ_QARX01000001.1, from coordinate 644,069 downwards.
CGCCAACGACGACGCCAACGGCACGCTGCAATCGGCCTGCACCTATTTGCTGCTGAACCCGGCCTTGCCGGACAGCGAGCGCGCTCCGCTGATGCGCTGGCTGGCCGAGCCCGCGCTGGTCCAGGTCAACGACGTTCTGCAGACGCCGGCCGCCGGCCTGCTGCCGGGCTGGCGCCACCCCTTGCCGCGGGCCGAGCGCCGCCCCCGGCTGGACCGCGCCCGCCTGCGCCTGTTCCATTACGACCTGCCCTGCTTTCCGCCGCTGGCCGCCGCCATCCGCCAGCGCCTGGCCGCCCTGTCCATCGACCTGGAGATCCACGCCCTCAGCCGGCGCGCCTTTTTTCACGATCAGGACTGGTGGCGGCAGGCCGATCTGATGTTGTGCAGCGAGGTCTTGCACGACGATCGCGACTACAGCTGCCACGAATGGCTGGGCACCCGGCAACCGTTGCAGCGCGGCCTGGGCGCGGCGGCGCAGGCGCGGCTGAACGCGCAATTGCGGGACATCCAGCGCCAGCCGGACACCCAACAGCGGATGGCCGGTTACGCCGCCATCGGCGACTGGCTGTGCGCCGAGGGCTGGGTGCTGCCGCTATCGCATGAGCGCCAGGGCCATCAAGCCAGCCCGCAACTGGCCGGCCTGCAAATGAGCGAAAACGGCTGGACCGATTTCGCCGGCCTATGGCTGAGACCTGTCCAATCGGACTGATACGCGCGCGTCCCGCCACATTCCGTCCGCGCCGGGGCTTGAGAATCCGCGCGGCGTCCCTATATCGACAACAGGGCCCGTTTTACATCTAATCCATTGATCTAAAAGGAGAGTAAGATGAACATCCTGCCTTCCCGCGGCAATGTTAGCCTGTTTGACGAACTGTTCCGCGACTTCAGCCCCGGCTTTTTCATCAAGCCGCTGCACGGCGATCCCCTGCCCAGCCAGATCAAGATCGACGTGAGGGAATCCGAAACCCAGTTCACCGTTCACGCGGAAATCCCCGGCGTCGGCAAGGAGGATATCCATGTGGAAGTGGACGGCCCGCTGGTCACCATCAAGGCGGAAGTGCGCCAGACGGACAGCGAGCGCAAGGACGAACGCCTGCTGCGCACCGAGCGGTTTTACGGCGCGGTGTCGCGCAGCTTCCAGCTGCCGGCCGAGATCGAACGCAACGCGGCCAGCGCCAAGTATGAAAATGGCGTGCTCAGCCTGACGCTGCCGAAGAAACAAGGCGGACAGGGCGGGCAACGGCTGCGCGTAGAATAAGCCGCGCCGGGCAACCCAAGCCGCCATGAAAAAAGCCCCGGTTTGAAACCGGGGCTTTGTTTTGAGCGGCGCGAGACGGCTCAGGCTTCCAAAATCTTGGACACGATCTCGTACACGTCCTTGGACAGCGTTTGCCCGGCCAGGCGCTGCAATTGCTCGCGCATCAGCGCCTGACGCGCCGGCTCCAGCTTCTTCAGCCGGCGGAAGGCGTTGACGATGCGGCTGGCCACCTGCGGATTGATCGCGTCCAGCGCCAGCACCTGATCGGCGAGGAAGCGATAGCCGCTGCCGTCGGCGGCGTGGAACAAGGCCATATTGGCGCCGAAGCTGCCGATCAGCGCGCGCGCCTTATTGGGGTTCTTCAAGGTGAAGGCCGGATGCTGCATCGCCGCTTGCACGTGCTCCAGCGTGCCCGGCAGCTGGCTGCTGGCCACCAGCATGAAGAACTTGTCCATCACCAGCGCGTCGCCCTGCCAGCGGGCGGCGAAGGCGGTGAAGCAATCGTCGCGCTCGGCGCCGTCGCGATCGCGCAAGGCCAGCATCGCGCCCATCTGGTCGGTCATATTGTCCGCCTCCTGGCACTGCTTGGAGGCGGCCTCCGCCGGCCAGGCGTCGTCCAGGCGGTTCAGCATGGCCAGCGCGCGGTTCTTCAGATCGCGCTTGCCGGCGTCCTGCGGCTTGTAATCGCGGGTCTGGCTCAGCTCGTACGCCTCGCGCCACTCGCCGCGCAGCGCCTGCGCCAGCTCGTCCAGCACGAAATCGCGCACCTGATGGATGCTCGCCGGGTTGGCCGCCTCCACCATCTCCAGGATTTCCGCCTCGGAAGGCAGAGCCAGCATCAAGGCCTTGAACGCCGGATCGGCGACATGGTCCTTGAGCACCGCGCGGAAGGCGGCGACGAAGGTTTCCGGCAACTTCGGCTCGCCGCCGGCGGCCAGCGTCGTCAACAGCTGCTTGAACAGGCGCTCGGCCAAGGTCTGGCCGGCCTCCCAGCGGCTGAAGCTGTCGCTGTCGTTGGCCATCAGGAAAGCCAGTTGGTCGTCGCGCCAATCGAAATCCAGCTTCACCGGCGCGGAGAAGCCGCGCAGCAGCGAAGGCACCGGCTCGGCCGGCACGTCGACGAAGGTGAAGCTCTGCTCCGCCGCCTTGACGTCCAGCACCCGGGTGCCGCCCTGCGCCTCGGCCTCGCCCTCCAGCCGCAGCGGCAGGTCGGCGCCGTCCGCGCCCACCAGACCCAGGGCCAGCGGAATGTGGAAGGGCTGCTTCTGCTCCTGGCCCGGGGTGGCCGGGCAGGATTGGCGCACGTTCAGGGTGTAGCTGCGCGCCACGCTGTCGTAACGGCCGCTGACGCTGAGCACCGGGGTGCCGGCCTGGCTGTACCACAGGCCGAACTGACCCAGGTCCACGTCGTTGGCGTCGGCCATCGCCGCGCGGAAGTCGTCGCAGGTCACCGCCTGGCCGTCATGGCGTTTGAAATACAGGTCCATGCCCTTGCGGAAGCCGGCTTCGCCCAGCAAGGTGTGATACATGCGCACCACTTCCGCGCCTTTTTCATACACCGTCATGGTGTAGAAATTATTCATCTCGATATAGCTGTCCGGGCGGATGGGATGGGAGGTGGGGCCCGCGTCCTCCGGGAACTGATGAGCGCGCAGGCCCTTGACGTCCTCGATGCGCTTGACCGCGCGGCTGCTCATGTCGGCGCCGAACTCCTGGTCGCGGAACACGGTCAGGCCTTCCTTCAGCGACAGCTGGAACCAGTCGCGGCAGGTGACGCGGTTGCCGGTCCAGTTGTGGAAGTATTCATGGCCGATCACCCGCTCCACGCCCTGGAAGTCGGCGTCGGTGGCGGTGTCCTTGCGCGCCAGCACGTACTTGGTGTTGAAGACGTTGAGGCCCTTGTTCTCCATCGCGCCCATATTGAAGTCGCCGACGGCGACGATCATATAGATGTCCAGATCGTATTCCAGGCTGAAGCGCTGCTCGTCCCACTTCATCGAGTGCTTCAGGGACTCCATCGCGTGCTGGGTCTTGTCCTGATCGGCCGGTTCGGTCCAGATCTCCAGCGCCACTTCGCGGCCGCGCATGGTGACGAACTTGTCCTTCAGCGCCGTCAGCTTGCCGGCCACCAAGGCGAACAGATAAGACGGCTTCTTGTACGGGTCCACCCACTTCACCCAGTGGCGCTTCTTGTCCACCATGCCCTCGCCCACCTTGTTGCCGTTGGAGAGCAGCACCGGGAATTTGTGCTTGTCCGCCATGATGGTGGTGGTGAACTTGGCCATCACGTCGGGACGGTCCAGATAATAGGTGATTTTGCGGAAGCCTTCCGGCTCGCATTGGGTGAACAGATTGCCGTTGGACGCGTACAAGCCCATCAGACTGGTGTTGGCCGCCGGATCGATCTCGGTTTCCACTTCCAGGATGAAGCTGTCCGGCACGCCGCGCACGGTCAGTTGATCGTTGGCCAGCGCGTAGCCGCCTTCGCCCAGGCGTTCGCCGTCCAGCGTCACCGCCACCAATGCGGCGCTGCCGTCCAGCACCAGATCGTCCTGGCGCGCGGCCTTGTCGTTGCGGGTCACCACCAGGCGCGCGTGCACGCGGGTGGCGTCGTCTTCGATGTCGAAGCTCAGATCGACGCGGTCGATCAGAAAAGCGGGGGCTGCGTAGTCGTTGCGGTACTTGACTTGCGGCTGTTGAGCCATGTCTACGTCTCCTTCGATGCCGGCTGCGCCGGTCTTGGCTGGAGGGGGACGACGCCGGGCAGCGGCGCCGACCCGATGAATATTAGCGGCGCAGCCACTGCGCGCCGCCGTCCTGCAACAGCAGGCGGCAGGCGTCGGCAGGAGCGGCTTGCAATTCCACTTGCGCGCTGATCAGTTCGTCGCGGCGGAACCAGTGCAGTTTCAGCTTATCGCCGGGCTGGTAGCGCGCCAGCGCCTTGTCCAGGTCAACGGCCTTGAGCTTGTCTATGGCCACGATCACGTCGCCGCCGGACAGGCCGGCGCCTTGCGCCGCGCCGCCGTCGTAGACATTGAGCACGCGCACGCCCTGGGCCTCGGCCACGGCCTTGATCCCCAGGCTGGCCGGCGCAGGCTTGCCGCTCAACGCCAGGCCGCCGCGGTCGCCGGCGTTGACCGCCGGCTCGAAGCGCAGCTCCACGCCCTGGGCCGCCAACAGTTCGGCCAGCGGCAGGGACTCAACGCCGCGCAGCGCGCGATCGAAAAAGGCCTTGAGGTCCAGGCCGGTGACGGCCTGCGCCTGGCTTTCCCACTCGTCCTCGCCCAGGCCCTTGCCATCGTCCAGCCATTTGCGCCACAGCGCGCGCATCACGTCGTCCAGCGACTGACGGCCCTGGCTGTCGCGGCGTATGGTCAGGTCCAGCGCCAGCGCGGCCAGCGCGCCCTTGGTGTAATAGCTGACGATGCTGTTGGGGCTGTTTTCGTCTTGCCGGTAGTACTTGGTCCACGCTTCGAAGCTGGATTGCTCCAGCGTCTGCTTCAAGCGGCCGGCGCCGCGCTCGACGCCGCTGATGGTTTCCGCCAGCAGGCCCAGATAGCGCTTCTCGTCTATCAGGCCGCAACGCACCAGGCTCAAGTCGTCGTAATAGGAGGTGATGCCCTCGAAGGCCCACAGCAGACGGGTATAGCCTTCCTGGTTCAGATCGTAGGGCGTGAACGCCGCCGGCTTCATCCGCTTGACGTTCCAGCTGTGGAAATATTCGTGGCTGATCAGGCCCAGCAGCTTCAGATAGCCGTCGCCGATCTCCTCTACGCCCTGCTGCGGCAAGTCGTCGCGGTTGGCCACCAGCGCGGTGGAGGCGCGATGCTCCAGGCCGCCGTAGATGTCCTTGCCGACGAAAAGCATGAATACGTAGCGCTCGAAGGGCGCCGGCTCGCCGAACAGCTTGATCTGGTATTCGCAGATTTTCTTGGCGTCGCGCGCCAGGCGCTTGAGGTCGGCGCGGAAGCGGCCGGAGACGACGAATTCGTGCGGCACGCCGCAGGCTTTGAAGCTGACGCGTTCGAAAGCGCCCAGTTCCACCGGGTGGTCGATCAACTCGTCGTAAGAGGCGGCCTGATAGCCGCCGAAGCCGGTTTTCTTGTCCGCGCCGCGCTCCGGCAAGCTGGTCGCCACCTTCCAATCGGCGTAGGCCTTGCCTTCCGGCGGCAGGATCTCCACCTCGCAAGCCTCGTTCTCGTAGCCGTCCGCCGCCAGGAACACGCTGCTGCCGTTATAGAAGCCGCGCTGCGCGTCCAGATAAGCGCCGCGCACCGACAGATCAAACGCATAAACTTTATAGCGTAGAACCAACGAGCCCTTGACTGGCGCGGCTTGCCAACTGTTTTTTGTCAGCTGGACCAGCCGCACCGCTTTTCCCGCGGATTCCGCGCGAATTTCCACAATATGTTTGGAGAACTCCCGGATCATGTAACTGCCGGGAATCCACGCCGGCAATGAGAAAATCTGGCCATTCTTGGCGGGCCGGGAAACGGTCAGGACGACCTCGAAAAGATGCGCCTCCGGGGCGCTCGGACATAGGGTGTAGCGGACGGAAACGGTCATGATCTGCCTGCAATCGTTGCAAAACCTTCTGATTTTAGCACTTGCCGCGGGTAAACGCTGCGTTTTATGACATCTTGATCCAGGTCAAGAAGGCTGGGCCGCCAGACAATACAATCTCGGTCAGTAGCAACAGTATTTGCAAGAACTGTCACGCTCGCTTGAGACATAAATAAAGACAAATGGGAAAGCGACATCCCCCGGCCGTCCAAACTGGCCCGATATGGGTAATTGATTTAGAATGCCGGGTTAACTAAATGGGGAAATTGCGCTGTCGCAATACGGGATGAACTGCTAATACAGACATCAGTACCGCTGCGATCTGGGTCAAGCGCTTGATTTTAATAAAAGTCGTTTTCCCTGCGGCATCGTCTGGATACAGTCACATCGGTACAGATGGGGACAGTTTCCCGGACTTCAAGCCGCCGATTAGATATGTCACGTTCTGAGTTAGCAACCTTGGAGAAAACCCTAAATGGAAACGCAATCCACTTATAACTATAAGGTGGTGCGCCAATTTGCCATCATGACCGTCGTGTGGGGCATTGTCGGCATGTTGGTGGGCGTCATCATTGCGGCCCAACTGGTCTGGCCCGAATTGAACTTCGGCCCCTGGTTCCACTTTGGCCGCCTGCGTCCTCTGCACACCAATGCGGTCATCTTCGCCTTTGGCGGTTGCGGCCTGTTCGCCACCTCCTATTACGTGGTGCAGCGTACCTGTAACGTCCGGCTGATCTCCGACAAGCTCGCCGCCTTCACCTTCTGGGGCTGGCAGCTGGTGATCGTGCTGGCCGCCATCACCTTGCCGCTGGGCCTGACCACCAGCAAGGAATACGCCGAGCTGGAATGGCCGATCAAACTGCTGATCGCGGTGATCTGGGTTGTTTACGCCATCGTTTTCTTCGGCACCATCGCCATCCGCAAGGTCAAGCACATCTACGTGGCCAACTGGTTCTACGGCGCCTTCATCCTGGCCGTGGCCCTGCTGCACATCGTCAACTCCGCCTTCGTGCCGGTGTCGCTGTGGAAATCCTACTCCGCCTACTCCGGCGCCGTGGACGCCATGGTGCAATGGTGGTACGGCCACAACGCCGTGGGCTTCTTCCTGACCGCCGCCTTCCTGGGCATGATGTACTACTTCATCCCGAAACAGGCTGGCCGTCCGGTTTACTCCTACCGCCTGTCCGTGGTGCACTTCTGGGCGCTGATCTTCACCTATATGTGGGCCGGTCCTCACCACCTGCATTACACCAGCCTGCCTGACTGGACCCAGTCCGTAGGCATGGTGTTCTCCCTGGTGCTGCTGGCTCCGAGCTGGGGCGGCATGATCAACGGCATCATGACGCTGTCCGGCGCCTGGCATAAGCTGCGCACCGATCCGGTGTTGAAATTCCTGGTGGTTTCGCTGTCCTTCTACGGCATGTCCACCTTCGAAGGCCCGATGATGTCGATCAAGACCGTCAACGCCTTGTCCCACTACACCGACTGGACCATCGGCCACGTGCACTCCGGCGCGCTGGGCTGGGTGGGCTTCATCACCATCGGTTCCATGTACTATCTGATTCCGCGCCTGTTCGGCCGCGAATCCATGTTCAGCCTGAAGCTGGTTGAAGCCCATTTCTGGCTCGCCACCGTCGGCGTGGTGCTGTACATCGCCGCACTGTGGATCTCCGGCGTGACCCAGGGCCTGATGTGGCGCGCGCTGAACCCGGACGGCACCCTGACCTACGCCTTCGTAGAGGCGGTCAAGGCCACCTATCCGTACCACTTCGTGCGTCTGCTCGGCGGCTTCCTGTACCTGCTCGGCATGTTCCTGATGGCCTACAACACCTTCCGCACCGTAACCGCGGGCCGTGCCGTAGACGCCAAGATCCCGGCCATCACCGCCCACGCTCATTGAGGCGCAAGGAAACATCATGGATAAGATACAAAAACTGATCGAAGAACACGTCGGCTATCTGATCGTGTTCACCCTGCTGGTCGTCAGCGTGGCCGGTCTGGTGGAAATTCTGCCGCTGGCCTTCCAGAAATCGACCACTCAGCCGGTGGCCGGCGTCAAGCCCTACACCGCCGTGCAGCTGGCCGGCCGCGACATCTACATCCGCGAAGGCTGCCATACCTGCCACACGCAGATGATCCGTCCGTTCCGCGCTGAAACCGAGCGCTACGGCCACTACTCCGTGGCCGGCGAATCGGTGTACGACCACCCCTTCCTGTGGGGCTCCAAGCGCACCGGTCCGGACCTGGCCCGCGTGGGCGCCCGTTACTCCGACGAATGGCACCGCGTGCACCTGATCAACCCGCGCGACGTGGTTCCCGAGTCCAATATGCCGGCCTTCCCGTGGCTGGCCAAGAATCTGGCCGACGCCGACATTGTGCCGACCAAGATGAAGGCGCTGCGCCTGGTGGGCGTTCCCTATACCGACAAGGACATCGCCGAGGCCAAGGCCCAGGTGGAGGGCAAGTCGGAAATGGACGTGCTGGTCGCTTACCTGCAAGGCCTGGGCCTTGCCTTGAAGAACGTTCGTTAAGCCATGGACTGGGTAACCATCGGACGCTCGCTGTTCACGGTAGTGTGCTTTGCATTCTTCATCGTGGTGCTGGGCATCGCCTACAGCAAGCGCTCCAAGAACCGGTATGAGGACGCGGCCAACCTGCCCTTCCTCGACGACGACAAGGTGCAGGAAGCGGAACAAGACCAAGCTTCCAACGGAGCAAGAAAATGAGTGATTTCGTGAGCGAATTCTGGAACATCTGGATCACCGCGATCGTGCTGGGCGGCCTCGTCTGGCTGACCTATCTGGTGTTTTCGCAATCCAAGATCAAGGTGCAAAAGGGCGAACAGGTGGAGATCACCGGCCACGTGTGGGACGGCGACCTCTCCGAGTACAACCACCCGCTGCCGCGCTGGTGGATGCTGATGTTCTACGTGACCCTGGCCTTCGCCGTGGTCTATCTGATCCTGTATCCCGGCCTCGGCACCTGGAAAGGCGTGTTCGGCTGGACCTCGGTAGACCAGTACAAGAAGGAACGCGCGCAGGCGGAGGCCAAGTATCAGCCGCTGTACGACCAGTTCCTGAAGCAGGACGTCAAGGCCGTGGCCGCGGATCCCAAGGCTCAGGAAATGGGCAAGCGCCTGTTCCAGACCTACTGCGTGCAGTGCCACGGTTCCGACGCCCGCGGCGCCAAGGGCTTCCCCAACCTGACCGACAACAAGTGGCTGTGGGGCGGCGACATCAAGACCATCCACACCACCATCTCCGAAGGCCGTCACGGCCAGATGCCGGCCTGGGGCGCGGCGTTCGGCGAGGAAAAGGTCAAGGACGTGGCCAACTACGTGCTCTCCCTGTCCAAGCGCAAGCATGACGCGGAGCGCGCGGTGCGCGGCAAGGAAACCTTCGCCACGGTCTGTATCGCCTGCCACGGCGCGGACGGCAAGGGCAACCCGCAGCTGGGCGCGCCCAATCTGACCGACAACAACTGGCTGTACGGCGGCAGCGAGAAAACCATCATCGAAACCATCACCAACGGCCGCAACAACCAGATGCCGGCCTGGAAAGACTTCCTGGGTGAAGGCAAGGTGCATCTGTTGACCGCTTACGTCTGGGGCTTGTCCAACAACCCCAAAGCGCCGCAATAACCGGTGCCGACCAACTGCCCGCTCACGCGGGCAGTATTCTTTCGCGAGGATGTTATATGATTTCATATAACATCTCCGCTCCGACGCAGCCGCGCATTTCGCCAAGTCCATGCCGCGCATGGCTTTGGCCAAATCCGCAGAGAAGGAAACGCCCATGTCCGATTCGCTCAAGGAAATTCCGATCAAGGTCGAACCGCCGCGCCAGGCCGGCCAGCAGCCCGACGCCACCGAGACCGTTTCTCTGTACGAGTCGCATACCAAGATCTATCCGCGCGCCGTCAAAGGCCTGTTCAACAATCTGCGCGTGCTCTTCGTCATAGGCACCCAGCTGGTCTTCCTCGGCCTGCCCTGGCTGAGCTGGAACGGACGCCAGGCGCTGCATTTCGACCTGATCGAACGCAAATTCCACCTGTTCGGCCTCACCATCTGGCCGCAGGACTTCGTCTATCTGGCCGCGCTGCTGATGTGCTGCGCCTTCGCCCTGTTCACCTGGACCACCATCGCCGGCCGGCTGTGGTGCGGTTATTCCTGTCCGCAGACGGTCTACACCGAAATCATGCTGTGGATAGAGCAATGGGTGGAAGGCGACCGCAACAAGCGCATCAAGCTGGACAAGTCGCCGATGAGCTTGCGCAAATTCCGTCTCAAATTCACCAAGCACGCCTTGATGATCCTGTTCTCGCTGTGGACCGGCTTCACCCTGGTGGGCTACTTCACGCCGATCCGCGATCTGGTGGCCGCCGCGCCGCGCTTCGACTACGGACCCTGGGAAGCGTTCTGGATGTTCTTCTACGCCGGCTTCACCTATCTGCTGGCCAACTTCATGCGCGAGCAGGTCTGCAAATACATGTGCCCGTACGCGCGCTTCCAGAGCGTGATGTTCGACGCCGACACTCTGATCATTTCCTATGACGAAAAGCGCGGCGAGCCGCGCGGCGCGCGCAAGAAAGGCAGCGACCCGAAGGAACAGGGTCTGGGCGCCTGCATCAACTGCAGCATCTGCGTTCAAGTCTGCCCGGTGGGCATAGACATCCGCAACGGCCTGCAATACGAGTGCATAGGCTGCGCGGCCTGCATCGACGCCTGCGACGAGGTGATGGATAAAATGGCCTATCCGCGCGGCCTGATCCGTTACACCACGGAAAACGCGCTGGAAGGCAAATACCCGGAAAAGGCCATCGCCTCCCGGCTCAAGCGCCCGCGCGTGATACTGTATACGCTGGTGCTCAGCGTCGTCATCGCCACCTCCATCGGCTCCATGCTGATGCGCAAGCCCTTCAAGGTGGACGTGCTGCGCGACCGCGCCTCGCTGGTGCGCGAAACCGATGCCGGCTGGCTGGAAAACACCTATATCATTAAAATTATCAATACTACGGAACAGAATCAGCATTTCAGGATCACAGCATCGGGCTTGCCCGGCCTGAAAGTGCAGGCCGACCGCAAGGACATCGCCGTCGCGGCCACCGGCAACACCGACGTCACCGTCCACGTCCAGGCCGATCCGCAGTACGCGACCAAGGGCAGCCACGAGATCCGCTTCCTGATCGAGTCCATCAACAACCCTTCCCTGCAAGTGGAAGAGAAGTCCAGCTTCATCGGAGAGTAATACATGCAGCACACCCACCCTGCTCCGCGCCCCTGGTACCGCGAGCCCTGGCCCTGGATTCTGTTCGGCCTGCCGCTGATTTCCGTCATCGTCGGCGTGATGTTCCTCGCCACCGCGATCCGCACCGACGACGGCCTGGTCACCGACGACTATTACAAAAAGGGCAAGGCCATCAATATGGAACTGCGCCGCGACAAGCAAGCCTTCAATATGGGCCTGAGCGCGCAGCTGATGGTGGGCTCGGATCAGCGCACGCTGCGGCTGATCACCACCAGCAAGGTGGCGCTGCCCGCCACCATCACCATGCGCATGGTGCACCCGGCTCAGGACGACTTCGACCAACAGGTGGATATGCGCCAAGCCGGCCCCAATCTCTACCAGGCCACGCTGCCGACGGTTCCGGTCAAGGCCAACCACTGGTACATCCTGCTGGAAGACCAGGCCAAGCAATGGCGGCTGCAGGGCGAGTGGAAGCCGGCTGAAGGCCAGACCGTCTCGCTGGGCCACCCCAACCTGGAGCCGGCGGACTGATGATGACGCGATGGTTCCGCGCCCTGTGCGCGCTGACTCTGGGCCTGGCCATGAGCGCCGCCCACGCCGGCGGCTTCGTGCCCGCCTACCTGACCGGCAATATCGCGCCGCAGCAGAGCGCGACGCTGTCCCAGGCCAAGGACGTGCTGGTCAAGGTTCGCCTGCTGGATCAAAGCCGCCAGGACGCGCCGCCCCAGCTGCTGGCCGAGCAAATCCTGGAAAAGCCGCGCAGCATCCCGGCGGACTTCTCCCTGTGCTACGACAAGCAGGCGATCAAACCCGACGGCCGCTACGTGGTGGAAGGACAGATCTTCGTTGACGGCGAACTGCGCTACAACAGCAGCCGCCAGACCGAGGTGCTGCGCGCCGGCGCCGACGAACACCCGCAGCTGAGGCTGGACACCGTCGGCGGCAATTAAACGCCGAAGCGCTCCGCCTCCCGGCCCTGCTTCCCGCAGGGCTTTTTCTTTGTCCGCCGCCGCCGGCGCCCGATCAAGTGTTGCTGTTTTGCCTCAGCGCCGGCGAGCCCAGCCCTCAGCCTCCCCTCCAAGGCCGGCAGCGCCGCAAACACGCTTAAGCCCTTCTCCCGCCGGGATTTTCGACAATAGCCCGAATGTGAAGCCTCACAGCACCCATGTCATTTTGCTTACAAATAAATATGACAAATAAAGACAGTTAGTGACGCATTTACTCTATAAACACTGATTGTATGGCAACAAATATTAAAAAATTTTCACATCCAAACATTTCCTAGTTATTATCAAAAATTGCCTACAAAATCCAAGGCAAGTAAAAACTACAACAACACCTCACTCGATCTTGCTCGTTCAAGTGGTGTCACTCAAGTCACACAAGGAAATAATCTATGTCGACCACTTCGCATCCCAAAGGGCTCTATCTGCTTTTTGTGACCGAAATGTGGGAGCGCTTCAGCTATTACGGCATGCGCGCCATTTTCGTGCTGTTCATGATCAAGGCTCTGATGTTCGACAAGGCTCACGCCGCCGACATCTACGGCACTTATACCGGCCTGGTCTACCTGACTCCGCTGATCGGCGGTTATATCGCCGACCGCTACTGGGGCAACCGCCGTTCCATCCTGGTGGGCGGCGTGCTGATGGCCATTGGCCAGTTCATGCTGTTCTTCTCCGGATCGCTGCACGACAGCAATGTGCAAAGCGCCTCCTGGCTGCTGTACGGCGGCCTGGGCATGCTGATTGCCGGCAACGGCCTGTTCAAGCCGAACATTTCCTCGATGGTGGGCCAGCTCTACCCTGAGGGCGACAAGCGCGTCGACTCCGCCTTCACCATCTTCTACATGGGCATCAACGCCGGCTCGCTGATCGCGCCGCTGGTCTGCGGCACCCTGGGCGACACCGGCCACCCGGCCGACTTCAAATGGGGCTTCATGGCCGCCGGCTTCGGCATGCTGCTGAGCCTGGTCGTGTTCTCGCTGTTCAAGAACAAATACCTGGTGACCCCGGAAGGCAAACCCATCGGCATGGCGCCCAAGCGCCACCACGACAGCGGCGAAAAAGTGGTTCACGCCCCGCTGACCCGCATAGAGAAAGAGCGCCTGGCGGTGATCCTGATCGTGTCCGCCTTCGTGATCTTCTTCTGGTCCGCCTTTGAGCAAGCCGGCGCCTCGCTGACCTTCTTCGCCGAAGAGCAGACCAACCGCAACCTGCTCGGCTTCACCGTGCCGGCCTCCTACTTCCAGTCCATCAACCCGATTTCGGTGGTGATCTTCGCGCCCATCTTCGCCCTCATCTGGACCAAGCTGGGCCACAACAACCGCGAGCCTAACTCCCCGGTGAAAATGGCGCTGGGCCTGTTCTTCCTGGCGCTGGGCTATCTGGTGATCGCCTTCGGCGTGGAAGGCCTGGAACCGGGCGTCAAGGTCAGCATGCTGTGGCTGGTCAGCCTGTACGTGCTGCACACCTTCGGCGAACTGTGCCTGTCCCCGATTGGCCTGTCCCTGGTGGTGAAACTGTCCCCGGCCCGCTTCACCGGTCTGATGATGGGCATCTGGTTCCTGTCCAACGCCGCCGCCAACAAGTTCGCCGGCACCCTGTCTGAACTGTACCCGGACCCGAGCAAGCCGGTGCCGCACTTCCTCGGCTACGCCATCAGCAATCTGCACGACTTCTTCATGCTGTTCGTGGCCATGGCCGGCGTCAGCTCGCTGGTGCTGTTCGCGCTGTCCTACAAACTGAAGAAAATGATGCACGGCCTGCAATAAGGCCAAGCGTCGACGGCCGGGCGCCCAGCCCGGCCCCGCAAGCAGCCGGCGGACGCCGGCTTTTTTTGCGCCGTCCCCGGCCAACACAGACCGGAGAAAAGGCTTTATCATACGGGGCTTCCAGATTCCGGCCCTTATTCGCCGCCGCGCCCGCGCGCGCCGACGGCCCTCCACCCCGAATGAAAAGATCAAGTCTCTCCTGGCAGCAAGGCGCCGTCGCCGTCCTGCTGCTGCTATTGCTGCTCCGCCTCGCCGGCATGTGGGCGATTCCGCTCACCGACACCACCGAGGCGCGCTACGGCGAAATCGCCCGCAAGATGCTGGAAACCGGCAACTGGGTGACCCTGTGGCACGATTACGGCATTCCGTTCTGGGCCAAACCGCCGCTGTCCAGCTGGCTGTCCGCCGCCGGCATGGGCCTGTTCGGCGTCAATGAAATCGCCGCGCGCCTGCCCTCGCTGTTGCTGGCCGTCGCCACCCTGGGCCTCAGCGCCCACCTGATGCGCCGCCGCAGCGGCGGAGACGCCGCCATGGCCGCCGCGCTGATCCTGGCCAGCGGCCTGCTCTTCCTCGGCGCCGCCGGCACGGTGATGACCGATCCGGCGCTGCTCTTCTGCGTGACCCTGAGCCAGGTCGCTTTCTGGCACGCTCTGGCGCGCGACAGCCGCCGCTGGGGCTATGTCTTCTTTGTCGGCCTGGGACTCGGCCTGCTGGCCAAGGGCCCGCTGGCCGTGGTACTGGTGGGCATGCCCATCTTCTTCTGGGTCTTGCTGCGCAATCAATGGCTGGCGCTGTGGCGCAAGCTGCCGTGGATCGGCGGCGTCTTGCTGATGTTCGCCGTCGCCGCGCCCTGGTACGCGCTGGCGGAACAACGCACCCCGGGCTTCCTCGATTACTTCATCATGGGCGAACACGTCAGCCGCTTCCTGGATTCCGGCTGGAAAGGCGACAAATACGGCTTCGCCCACGCCACGCCGCGCGGCATGATCTGGCTGTACGCGCTGGGCGCCATCTTTCCCTGGTCCGTCGCCATGCTGGCCTGGCTGGTCCGCCACGGCGCCAAGCTGCCGCGGCTCTGCCGCGACGACGATGGCTGGCTGCTTTATCTCTCGCTGTGGACGCTGATGACGCTGCTGTTCTTCACGATGTCCGGCAACATCATCTTCCCCTACTCCCTGCCCATGCTGCCGGGCTGCGCGCTGCTGTTCGCCGAACTGTGGCGTCGCGCGCGCGCCGACGACGCGAAGCGCAGCGCGCTGCCCTGGATCGCCGCGATCGGCGGCGTGGTGCTGCTGGCGCTGCTGGCCTTCAACCACTACGACGGCAACCGCTACCTGCGCACCCAGAAACAGGTGATCGCCGCTTGGCGCGCGCAAAACCCGAGCGCGGACAGCGCCTTGGTCTATTGGGCCGGCCGCCGCGAATTCTCCGCCGAGTTCTACTCCCACGGCCGCGCGCGCACCACGCAGGACCCGCAGCAACTGCGCGCCTGGCTGGCGGGCAAACCCGGCAGCTTCATCGTGGCCGACGAAAACGAGCTGGCGCGGCTGCCGGCCGACATCCGCGCCCGCTTCGCGCCGCTGGGCCGCTTCCAGGTCATGAACGACACCATGCTGCTGCTCGGCGACGCCCCGGGCGCGCGGCAAGCTCACCACGAGGACGCCCAGCATGACTGAGGCTTTTGTGCCGCCCTATCTATTGGCCCAACGCGCCAAGGAGCGCCCGGCCGATCCGCTGGTCAGCTGCGTGGTGCCGGCCTACAACGAATCCGCCAACATCGTGCCGATGCTGCAAACCCTGCATCAGTTGCTCGCCGACGCCGGCTACCGACACGAACTGGTGGTGGTGGACGACGGCAGCCGCGACGACACCGTGGAACAGGTGCTGACCCACGCCGCCGGTCTGCCGGTGACGCTGATCCAGCTGTCCCGCAACTTCGGCAAGGAGATCGCGCTCACCGCCGGCGTCGACCACGTCCAGGGCGACGTGGCCGTGCTGATAGACAGCGATTTCCAGCATCCGCCGGAAATGGTGCCGGTGTTCCTGCAGGAATGGCGCCAAGGCTACGACATGGTCTACAGCGTGCGCAGCAGCCGCGAGGACGAGCCGCTGGCCAAGCGCCTGTTCACCCGAGCCTTCTACCAGCTGGCCAATAGCGGCAGCCGCCACAAGATGCCGGCCGACACCCAGGACTTCCGCGTGCTGGACCGCTGCGTGGTGGAAGCGCTGCGCCAGATGCCGGAGCGCAACCGCTTCATGAAGGGCTTGTACCACTGGGTGGGCTTCACCCAGCGCCCGATGCCGACCCAGACCCGCGAGCGCCGCGCCGGCCAGAGCAGCTTCAACTACCGCCGGCTGCTGGACCTGGGCATCACCGGCCTCACCGCCTTCTCCAATATGCCGCTGCGCATCTGGACCGTGGTCGGCTGCCTGATTTCGCTGTGCTCCATCGGCTACGCCGCCTGGGAGCTGACCCACACCCTGCTGTTCGGCAACCCGGTCAGCGGCTGGCCCACGCTGGCGGTGGCGATCAGCTTCCTCGGCGGCGTGCAACTGCTGTCCATCGGCATACTGGGCGAATACGTGGGCCGTATTTTCGACGAGGTCAAACAGCGCCCCACCTATCTGGTCAGCCGCATCAGCGGCCGCGGGCGGCCGGACGCCGGAGACGCAGGGGAATGAGCCGGGAGCTGTTCTGGTTCGGCGTGGTCGGCGTATCCGCCATGCTGGTGCATTTCGGCGTGGTGGCCTGGCTGCTGGTGCCGCTGGGCATGGCGCCGCTGCAAGCCAATGTGCTGGGCTTTCTGATCGCTTTCCAGGTCAGCTACTGGGGCCACCGGCTGCAAACCTTCCAAGCCGCCCACATCCCCCACCGCCAGGCCTTGCCGCGCTTCTTCGGCGTCGCCTGCCTGAGCTTTCTCGTCAACGAGGCGATGTACGCGCTCTTGCTGCGCTTCACCCCGCTGAATTATCGCGCCGCCCTGTTGCTGGTGCTCGTCGTCGTCGCGGCGCTGACCTTCGCGCTCAGCAAGCTATGGGCCTTCCGTGAGCCGCCGTCGACACAGAAACTACACAGAAGCCCTTAATTTTCAGCACAAAGGGATATAAAACTTTACCCGCTTGTCGCGGTCACACTCCCATGACAAAACGACTGACACTCTGCGCCGACGACTTCGCCCAGTCCGACGCCATCAGCGCCGGCATTCTGGAACTGCTGGCCGCCGGCCGCCTGTCCGCCACCAGCGTGATGAGCCAGGCGCCCAGCTGGGCCAGCCGCGCTGCCGAGCTAAAAACCTTCGACGGCAAAGCCGACATCGGCCTGCATTTCAATTTGACTCACCCCTTTGGCGAGCAGGCGCGTCCCTTATCGCATTGGCTGATGAAGAGTCAATTGCGCCAGCTGTCGCGCCCGACGCTGCGTGATGCCGCCATCATGCAAATCGATCTGTTCTGCCAGCATTTCGGCCGGCTGCCGGACTTCATCGACGGCCACCAGCATGTGCATGCGCTGCCGGTGGTCCGCGACGCCTTGTTCGAAGCCGTTGCCCAGCGCTGGCAGGGCCAGACGCTGCCCTATTTGCGCTCCCCGGACCGCCTGGGCCACCCCGGCGACAACCGGCTCAAGGCGCTGGTGCTGCGCAGCGTCAGCACCGGTTTCGACGACGGCGCTCGCGAGCTGGGCTTCAGCACCACGCCCTGGTTCGGCGGCATGTACTCGCTGACGCCGCAAGCCGACTTCGCCGGCCTGATGCAGCAATGGCTGGCCCGCACGCCGGACCGCGGGCTGATCATGTGCCACCCCGGCCACCCGGCTCAAGACAAGGAAGACCCGATCGCCGCGACGCGGGACAAGGAATTCCGCTTCCTCTCCAGCCAGGCCTTCGTCGAACTCTGCGGACAATACGGCGTGGAATTGGCTCGCTTCGACCAGGCCGCGCCCGCTCCCGCGCCGATGGCGGCCTGAAAGCCGGACCCCGGCCCAGCCTAGCCGCTTACGCCGCCGGCCAGCCCAAATCCCAGGGTTGGCCCAAGTCCCGCAACGCCGCGCAGCAGGTCTCGGACAAGAAGGCCTCGCCTCGGCTCGGCGGGCAGACAAAGCGGAAACTTTCGCCCTCCAGTTCGAAGCGCAGCGCATAGGCGTGCAGATAGCCGCGATCCGCCGGCGTTCCGCCGTATAGCAGATCCCCCAGTATCGGCGCGGACTGCGACTTCAAGGCCACCCTCAGCTGATGGGTCTTGCCGCTGCGCGGCCGCAGCAGGAACAAGCGCAGACCCGGCTGCAGCGAATAGCTGAAGAACTGCGTCACCGCCGGGTTCTGCTGGCTGTTCAGCAAGCGCCAGGCGCCGCCTCGGCCCTTGGCCATATCGCCGGCAACCTTGCCCTGTTTCTTGCCCGGCTTGCGGTCCGACAAGGCCAGATAATATTTCTCTATCTCTCGCCCGGCGAAGGCTTCGCCCAGCCGCGCCGCCGTCTCGGCCGAGCGCGCCACCAGGATCAGGCCGGAGGTGATGCGGTCCAGCCGGTGCACCGGCCACAGCGCCTCGTCGCTCAAGCCGGCGCGCAAGGCCTCCATCAGGCCGGCCTCCTCGCCCTCGCGGTGAAAGCTGACGCCGGGCGCCTTGTCCACCAGATAAAAGCGGGGATCGCTATGCAATAGAGTGAACGCCGCCTCAGGCATCGGCGCCGTCCTGCTTGGAGGCCTGGCGCATGCGCTGTTCGGTTTCCATCCTCATCTTCTTGCGGATTTCCGCGTCGCGGAAACGGTGTTGCTGCTCCGTCGTTTCCAGCGTCAGCGGCGGCACCGGCACCGCCTTGCCGTTTTCGAACGCCACCATGGTGAAATAGCAGCTATTGGTGTGGCGCACCGTGCGCTTCTGAATATCCTCGGCCACCACCTTGATGCCCACCTCCATCGAGGTGCGGCCCACATGATTGACGCAGGCGAGAAAAGTCACCAGTTCGCCCACGTGGATGGCCTGCTTGAACAGCACCTGATCCACCGACAAGGTCACCACGTAACAGCCGGCGTAACGGCTGGCGCAGGCGTAAGCCACCTGGTCCAGCAGCTTCAACAGCACTCCGCCGTGGACATTGCCGGAAAAATTGGCCATGTCCGGCGTCATCAACACCGACATCACCAGTTCGCGCTGGCTCGCCTGATCCACCTGTTGCCCCATGCCATACTCCCAAAAGCGGACCTCGCCCGACGCCGGCCGGCGTGGTCCCGCAAAGATTCGAAACCGCGTATTCTGCGCCCTTAAGCTTGTTTTAAACAGTTTTTAGCGGAATTTCCGCCCCTGTCGCCGCCGCAACAGCTTTTGGACAAAAACCCCGCATAGCGGCTAAACTGGAAATATCAAGCTAAGACGATGAATTCATGAGCATTTCCGGGATATCCAGCTACGGCGGCTATGGCGGCTACGCCTTGCAAGCCAGCCATGGCGCCAACTGCCAGTGCCCGGCCTGCCAGCAAAACCTGGCCAGCGCCGCGGCGCCGGCGGCGCTTGCCTCTGCGCCCGGAAACAGCGCGGCCGATCCTAGCGCCGCCGATCAAAAAGAGCCAGCCCGGCCCAATGCCACGCTAGGCGCCGACGGCAAGCCCCTGGACGAGCAGCAGCAAAAACAAGTGGAAGCGCTCAAGGCGAGAGACAGCGAAGTGCGCCAGCATGAGCAAGCCCATCTGACCAGCGGCGGCGCGCTGGCCGGCGGCGGCGCCACCTACACTTATCAGCAAGGCCCGGACGGCAAGCAATACGCGATAGGCGGCGAGGTGGGCATCCGCCTGGCTCGGGGCAGCACGCCGCAGGAAACCATCTCCAACGCCCAAACCGTGCAAAGGGCCGCGCTGGCGCCGGCCGACCCCTCCGGCCAGGATCGCGCGGTGGCCGCGGCGGCCGCGCAGATGGAACAGCAGGCCCGCATCGAGCTGATGCAGCAACAGGCCGGCAAGCAAGGGATGAGTCCGCTGCAGGCGCGCCAACACGTCAACAGCCCCGAGCGGCAAGGCCCGGGGCTGGGGTCCAACATCGATACCTACGCCTGAGAACCTGTTCAAAATCCGCTGCGCTTCGGCGATACGGCGTTGAACAGGCCCTGAGAACCAGGCGCCGTTTCTATCACTCCGCCTTGCGCACGCCGCGCGCCAGCCTCAGGCCGTTGGCGATCACCACCAGACTGGTGCCCACGTCGGCGAACACCGCCATCCACAAGCTGGCCATGCCCAGCATCGCCAACACGAAGAACACCAGCTTGGTGAGCAGCGCCACCGCGATATTCACCTTCAACACCCGCGAGGTGCGCCGCGCGTGGCTGAGCATATCGGCCAGCTTGGCCAGCTTGTCGTCCATCAGCGCCACGCCGGCGGTTTCCAGCGCGCTGTCGGAGCCTGCCGCGCCCATGGCGATGCCCAGATCGGCGCGGGCCAGCGCCGGCGCGTCGTTGACGCCGTCGCCCACCATCGCCACCGTCTTGCCGGAGGCCTGCAAGCGAACGATGCGTTCCAGCTTGTCTTCCGGCAGCAAGCCGCCGTGCGCCTCGACGATGCCGGTCTGCGCCGCCACCGCCTGCGCCACCTGCTGGTTGTCGCCGCTCAACATCACGGTCGCCACGCCCAGCTTGGCCAATTGCCTCAAGGCCGCCGGCGCTTCCGGACGAATCCGGTCGGCCACCGCGATCACGCCCAGCGCGCGCTCGCCCTCCAGCAACACCAGCGCGCCCTGGCCGGCCAGCTCCAGCCGCGACAGCTCGGCTTGCAAGGCCTCGTTCAAAGCGCCCTGCTCCCGCGCCAGCCGGCTGCTGCCCAAGGCCAGCTTCCTGCCGTCCGCCAGGCCGCTGACGCCGCGCCCGGCCTGTTCGCTGACTTGCTCCGCCTCCGGCCAGGACAGGCCGCGGGCGCTCGCCGCCGCCAGCACCGCCTTGGCCAGCGGGTGGGTGGAGTGCGCGTCCAGGGCCGCGGCCCAGCGCAGCAGCTGGTCCTGATCCGCGTCGGCCAGCGCCACCACCTCGGTCACCTGCGGTTCGCCCTCGGTCAGGGTGCCGGTCTTGTCGAAACACACCGCGTCTATCCTGGCCGCCGTTTCCAGCGGCGCGCCGCCCTTGATCAGCAAACCGTGCTTGGCGGCGGAGGCCAGCGCACTGACCACGGTCACCGGCGTGGCGATCACCAGCGCGCACGGGCAGGCGATCACCAGCATCACCAGCGCGTTGTAAACCGCCTCGCCCCAGCTCAGCCAGCCCAGCAAGGGCGTCGCCACGGCGAATAGCAGCGCGGCGACCAGCACCACCGGGGTGTAGATCTCGGCGAAGCGGTCGATGAAGCGCTGCGTCGGCGCCTTGCTGGCCTGGGCGTTGCGCACGGTATCGATGATGCGCGCCAGCACGCTGCCGTTGGCCGCCGCCGTGGTCAGCACTTCCACCACGCCGCTGCCGTTGATGCTGCCGGCGAACACCGCGTCGCCCGGCGATTTGTCCACCGGCAGGCTCTCGCCGGTGATCGGCGCCTCGTTGAAGGCGCTATGGCCTTGTTCGATGCGGCCGTCCAGCGGCACCCGTTCGCCCGGACGCACCCGCACTCGGCTGCCCGGCGCCACTTCGGCGGCCGGACGCTCCACCCATTCCCCGCCGCTTTGCAACCAGGCGGTTTCCGGCGCCAGCGACATCAAGGCCTTCACCGCCTCGCCGGCGCGCGCCAGCGACATCGCCTCCAGGCGCTCGGCGATGGCGAACAGGAACAGCACCATCGCCGCCTCCGGCCACTGGCCGATCAGCATCGCGCCTATCACCGCCACCGACATCAGGAAATGAATGTTGAGCGTGCGCGTGGACAAGGCGATCCAGCCCTTTTTCAAGGTGGGAATGCCGCCCAGCAGGATGGAGGCCAGGGCCAGCACCGCGCTGCCCCAGCCCTGATCCGCGCCGCTGAGCCAGGCCACGCCTTCCGAACCCGCCGCAGCCAAACCGGACAAGGCCAGCAGCCAATTGCCGCGGCGCGAGGATTTGGGCTGCTCCACCGGCGCCGAGGCGTCCGTCAGCTCCACCGCCTTCATGCCCACCTTGGCGATGGCCTGTTTGACTCCGTCCAGATTGGGCAGATCGTGACGCACCAGCAGCACGCGTTCGATGAAGTTGAACTCCAGCGCGGCCACCCCCGTCATACCGCCCAGGGCTTTTTCAATCAGCTTGGCCTCGGTCGGGCAGTCCATCGCCTGGATGTGCAAGCGCGCCTGCTGCCGGCCGCCCTCGCCCAAGGACACCGCGCGCGGCGCTTCCGCGCCGTGGTCGTGACCCGAGCAGGCCTTGCCCGCAGCGTCGTGGCTGTGATCGTGATCATGCGCGGCGGCGGGCCGTTGGGCCGGCATCGCCGCCTCCAGTTTATGGCCGCAGCAATCGTCCGCCGGGCGCGGATCGGGCTTGCCCTCTCCGCCGCGGCAAGAAGCATGGCCGGCATGCGGAGCAAGCTTGTTTCGCCTTCTTTGCGCTGGATGGAACATGGTGGCCTCCCTTGATCGGATTGATATAGCTTCATTGCAAACCCTATAGTCGCTACAAGGTCAAGCTTTTTTGCTAAAATATCCTCACCCGGCGGCACATCGTCGCCATCGCCCAACGGGGCGTCTTGCGGGAGAACTGAGATGCTGATTGGAGAACTGGCGCGCCAGACCGGCTGCGAAGTGGAAACCATCCGTTATTACGAGCGCGAAGGCCTGCTGTCCGCGCCGCTGCGCAGCGCCTCCGGCTACCGACGCTACAACGCCGAGCAATTGGGCGAACTGAATTTCATCCTGCACTGCCGCTCGCTGGGCATGTCGCTGGCCGACATCCGCCAGCTGGCCGCGTTCAAGGCCGACTCCTCGCTGGCCTGCGACGACATCAACCAGTTGATAGACCGCCAGGTGAGCAAGGTCCATCAGCAAGTGGAAAGCCTGCGCCTGCTGGAACAACAGCTGCTGGCGCTGCGCGACCGCTGCCACGACCATCACACCGTGGCGGAATGCGGCATTCTGCAAACCCTGGTGGAGGCGTCCGAAGGCGAACCCTGCGTCTGCCACACGCCCTTCGGCCAGGACCCGCACCCCCATCACCCTTCCGTGGAGAAGCAATGACCCGTTTGTTCAAGCCCGCCACCGCCGCCGCGACCCTGATCGCGCTGGCTCTGTCCGCCTGCACCACCAACCCGCAAACCGGCCAGACCGAGATCAGCAAGACCGCTCTCTACGGCCTGGGCGGCGCGGCGGCCTGCGGCCTGGTGGGCGCGCTGACCCATGGCGGCAAAGGCGCCCGCAATTCGGCGCTGGCCTGCGGCGCGATCGGCGCCGGCATCGGCGGCTATATGGATTACCAGGAAAAACAATTGCGCGAGAAGCTGAAGAACAGCCAGATCGCCGTCGAGCGCATCGGCGACCAGCTCAAGCTGTCCCTGCCCGACAACATCACCTTCCCCACCAACGGCTATCAGCTGAACGCCAGGGCGCAAAAACCGCTGGGCGACATCGCCGGCGTGCTGGTGCAGTTCCCGGACACCTCGATCACCGTGGCCGGCCACACCGACAGCAGCGGCGCCGCCGCCTACAATCAGACCTTGTCGGAAAAGCGCGCCCAATCGGTGACCGAATACCTGCAAGGCCAGGGCGTCAACTCGGTGCGGGTGCGCACCATGGGTTACGGCGCGGCCCAGCCGGTGGCCAGCAACGCCAGCGACAGCGGCAAGGCGCGCAACCGCCGCGTGGAGATCATGATCACCCCGCAGCAAATGGGCTGAACGATCTTGATGCCCAACCCGGCTCCGGCCGGGTTTTTTGTCGCCCGCGCGCCGTGGCGAATAGGCAAAAAAAGGGGCCGACCCACTGGGTCGGCCCTAACAACGCTCGTTTGGGGAGATGAGGAGAAACCACCGCACGCCACCCCACGGGAATGCGGGTCACAACAAGTACACACACAAACTACAACAACAAACCTATCAGCGGCGCGGCGAACACCGTCGCCAAACCGCCCAGCATCATGGTCAGGCTGGCCACCACGCCTTCTTCGGCGCCCAGCTCGCTGGCCTTGGCGGTGCCGGCCGCGTGGGCGGCGGCGCCAAACAGAGCCCCGCGCGCCAGGCTGGAGCGCAGCGGCATCCAGGCCAGCATCACTTCGCCCAGCAACATGCCGCACACCCCGGTCATCACCACGAACACCGCGGTCAGATCCGGCGAGGCGCCGATGCCCGAGGCCGTGGCCAGGGCGAACGGGGTGCTGATCGAACGCGGCGCCAGGCTGCGCTGCAAGAGCTCGGACAAGCCCAGCAGGCGCGCCAGCCAGATCGAGCTGAACACCGCCACCGGCATGCCCACCAGCACGCCGCAGCTCAGCGACAGCCAGTGACGACGTATCATCGCCCGGTGCTCGTAGATCGGCACCGCGAAGGCCACCGTGGCCGGGCCCAGCATCCAGGTCAGCCAGCGGGTGTCTTCGAAATACACCCGGTACGGCACCTTGGCCAGGACCACCAGCGCAATCACCAACAGCGGCACCGCCAGAATCGGGGCGCTCCACCAATTGCGCTTTTTCAGATAAAACTTTTTGACCAGTCCGTACAAGACAACGGTAATCAGCAGACTGGCCAGTGCGATTTCATGCTCCATGCGTCTTCACCTGTTTCTGGCGGCCATGCCAGCGCAGGGCCACTTCCAGCCGGTAACATTTGTCCACCACCCAGGAGGTCGCCGCCATCACCAGCAAGGTGGACAGCACGATCACCGCCACGATCCGCAGCCCGGCGGCCATGATCACGTCCGGGTACTGGATCACCGCCACCACGGCGGGGATGAAGAACAACAACATTTCGGCCAGCAACCAGCGGGCGCCGCTGCGGCACCAATCCAGCGGCAACCAGCCCAGCCAGAGCGCCGCCAGCACCAGGAACATCCCCAGCACGCCGGCAGGCACCACAGGCAGGAAATGGCTGCTCAACTGGCTGGCCGCTATCCACACCACGCTCAGCAAGGCCACCTGACCAACGGTCAGCGCCACTTGCTTGAATGCGGGAAGGTTCGGGTTTGCCATGATTGAGCCACTACACAACACAGGGAGTGTTTCGAGTATAGAGCGCCGGCATGCATTCAAAAAATGAATTAAAATTATTTCACGCATTCCAATCTGGAATACATGATCCGGACAAGCACACATGGACATCCGCGCGCTGCGCTATTTCATCGAGGTGGTCAAACGCCAAAGCTTCACCAAGGCGGCCGAAGCCCTCTATGTGACCCAGCCCACCATCAGCAAGATGGTGCGCCAGCTGGAGGAGGAGCTGGGCTGCCCGCTGATCTTGCGCGAAGGCCGCAGCTTCCGCCTCACCGATGCCGGCCGGGCTACTTACGAGCGCGGCCTGGACGTGCTGTCGGCGATGAACCAGTTGAAAACCGAGCTGTCCGACTTGTCTGCGCTCAAGCGCGGCGAACTGGTGGTCGGCCTGCCGCCGATGGTGGGCGTGGCCTTCTTCGCGCCGGTGGTCAGCAGCTTCCGTCAACGCTATCCGCAGATCGAACTGAAAATGGTGGAAGACGGCGCGCTGGCCATCGAGAGCAGCGTGCGCAGCGGCGAACTGGAAATCGGCGTGGCGGTGCTGCCGGTGGACAATCAGGCTTTCGATCAATTCGCCGTGGTGCGCGACCCGCTGTGCCTGGTGGCGCCGGCCGGCTCGGAGTGGCGGGGCCAGAGCGTGGTGAGGCTGGAACAGATCGCCGGCCAGCCCTTCGTGCTCTACCCGCAGGATTTCACGCTGGCGCGCCGGGTCAGCGACGCCTTCCGCGAGCTGGGCCGCCCGCTTCACGTGGTGGGACGCAGCGCGCACTGGGACTTCATCGTGGAACTGGTCTCCGCCCATATGGGCGTCACCCTGCTGCCGCGCTCCATCGTGGAGCGGCTGGACCGCGCCGCCTACGACGTGATTCCGCTGGCCGAACCCAAGCTGGTCTGGCATCTGGCGCTGATCTGGCAAAAGAACGGATACTTGTCGCACGCCGCGCGCGCCTGGCTGGCGGTGACGCGCGATGTGCTGGGCGGTTTGGAATAAAGCCAGTCAACCCTAGGAAAACCGAATATGAAACGATATCTGAGCATCGCCCTGTTCGCCCTGCTGCTAAGCGGCTGCGCAGCGCTGAACTATCAGAAACCGCAGATCAGCATCGCCGACGTCAAGCCCGGCAAGACCACCCTGTTCGAGCAAAGCTTCGAAGTCAGCCTGCGGGTCAGCAATCCCAACAATCTGGCCTTGAACGCCAAGGGCATGACGCTGGAGCTGAACGTGGCCGGAGAAAAGCTGGCCACCGGGCTCAGCAATCAAGCCATCGCGGTGCCGGCGCTGGGCGAAGGCATGGTCACCCTGCAATTGCACACCTCGCTGGCCGGCTGGCTGAAACAGATCGGCAAGGCGATGGAGGCCGGCAACGGCGGCAAGCTGGAATACCAGCTGAACGGCACGCTGGAGGACCTGAACGGCATGGGCCGGGTGCCTTTCCGCAGCAAGGGGGAATGGAAGCTGCCCGGCCAATAAGAACCGGTTACGATCCGCGGCGCGAGCCGTCGAGATCGTGAACATGCTCTAACATATCCGCAGCCCCGCCGTCCGGCGGGGCCGGAACTCACTGCCGCGGCACCGCCACGCAGTTGTTGCCGTCGAAGCTGACAGTCTCCACCAGTTGGCTCTTGGGATTGACCACGAAATTGGTGGTGCAGCTGTAATGGGTGGAACCGCCGCCTATCATGCCGGTGTTGACCCAGCGTCCCGGCGTTTCTATGGTCTTGGTCTGGCCGTTCTCGTTGTAAGTCACCTTGGCGCCCGGCTCGTACACGCGGTTCTCGCGCAGCGGCTCGCGCTGGGTGAATTCCTTGCTGTAGGTGTAGAGCACGTTGCCGTTCGGCATCTTCAGGGTTTTCTGCGGCGCGCCCCACTCCGCCAGCAATTGATTCACATCGCGCCCCTGCCAGTAATACGCCTTCTGCGCATAGCCTTCCTGGGTCGGAAAGGTGCCGCAGGCGGTCAGCAGCAGCGCCGACATCATCATCAGTCTTTTCATCCGAAATCCTTCAATCCCCGTTTCACTATCCATAGCATAACAAAACGCCGGCCCCTGAACGGAGCCGGCGTTGTATGACTGACCATGCGAAAGCGCGAGAGTTTCCTTACGCGGACAATCGCTGAGTCGGTTTAGAGCCGGAAGCGGTTGAAGGTGCTCTGCATGCCGCGGGCCAGGTCGTTCAAGGAGCCCAGGGTCTGCATCGCCGATTGCAGCGCGGAGTCGGAATCGATGATCTGATTGTTGATCGACTCGGTGCTCTGCGCCATCGCCGTGGTGGCGTTGTGCTGCTCGCTGGTGGACAGGGCTACGTCGCCGATCTTGTCCACCACCTGCTGCATCGCCTCGCTGATGGCGGTCAGGCGCGCGCGCGCCTGAGCGGTCAGGTCCACGCTGTTGTCCACCGCGCCGACGGTGCTGTTCATGTTCTGCACCGCCTTGCCGGTTTCGCCCAGAATGTTTTCCACCATCTGGCTGATTTCCACCGTGGCCTGGCCGGTGCGCTCGGCCAGCTTGCGCACTTCGTCGGCCACCACGGCGAAGCCGCGGCCCTGCTCGCCGGCGCGCGCGGCTTCGATCGCCGCGTTCAAGGCCAGCAGATTGGTCTGGTCGGCGATGTCGCGGATCACATTGGTGATCTTGGAGATTTCCTGCGAGCGCTGTTCCAAGGACGCCAGCAGGCCGGACAGTTCGCCCACCGATTCGCTGGTGCGCGACATCTCGCTGCTGATGCGCTGCATATCGTTGGCGCTCTCGCGCGAATGCTCGCCGGTATTGCGCGCCAGGCTGTCGGTCTCGCGGGTGGCGTCGGCGATGTGGGAGATGCTCACCGTCACTTCTTCGATCGCCGCCGCGTTGGAGCTGGAGATATCCGCCAACACGTGGGAATCGTCGGCCAGACGCTTCACCGCACCGCTGACTTCGATCACGCCCTGGGTCAGTTGCCCGGCTTCGTCGCGCAGTTCGCGGAACATGCCGTTCAGTCGCTGCACGAACTGGTTAAAGGCCTGCGCGGTCTGCGCCACCTCGTCTTCGCCGGCCACTTCGATGCGACGGGTCAGATCGCCTTCGCCCTGAGAGATTTCACGCATCGCGTCGCGCACCTGGAACAGGCCCTTGAGCAGGCGGCCCAGATAGGCGGAGCTGAAGGTCAGCATCACCGCCAGCACGATGGCGACGGCGCCGGCGATCAGCCAGATAATGCCGTTGACCTGGGAGGAGATCACGTCTTCGTCCGCGGCCACGCCCATCACCCAATCGGAACCGGCGATCGGACGCAAGGCCACCATATAAGCGCCGCCGTCAATGTCCACGCTCTTGGCCTGGTCGCTTTGCAACAGGCTGGCGAAGGCGGCTTCGTCCAAGGCCGGAATCACGCTGCCGATGGGCTTGAGCTCATTGCCCGGCTTGGGATAGGCGATGATCTTGCCCTGCTTGGTCAGCAGGAAGGCATGGCCCTTGCCGGCCAGCTTGATGTCCAGCACCGACTTGACCAGCTTGTCGATCAGGATGTCGCCGCCCACCACGATCTCCTGGCCCTTGACCTTGTCGGCGATGGTGATCACCAGCTTGTCCTTGGTTTCCGGCTCGGAATCCTTGTAGGGATCGGTGACGATCAGGCCGTCCTGGGCCTTGGACTGCTGGAACCAGGGACGCTGGGCCGGCTGGTAGTCGGCGCTGGGCTTGGGACGCCCCGGCACCGAGTACTTCATGTCGCCGGTGACGCCGTTGCCGGCGTAGA
The DNA here is from genome assembly GCF_003052555.1 of Chromobacterium sp. Panama. Taxonomy (NCBI): domain Bacteria; kingdom Pseudomonadati; phylum Pseudomonadota; class Betaproteobacteria; order Neisseriales; family Chromobacteriaceae; genus Chromobacterium; species Chromobacterium sp. Panama. The sequence goes on along the minus strand of NZ_QARX01000001.1, from coordinate 615,429 downwards.
TCACATTGAAGCCGCCGCCCTTGGCCAGCTGCTGCAGATAGTAGCTGACCTGAGCGTCGTCGGCGTGACTGAGGCTGGCGCTGATCAGATTCTTGCGGACCGACAGCCATTCGGACACGAAGCCGCCCTGTAGCTGGGCGACCTGGTTGATCTCGCGCTCGGCCTCTTGGTAGGCATGGGAACGGATATTCAGGCAGGCGGTGATGGTGATGCTGAGCGTGGCGACCAGAATGGACACCGCTGTCAGCAGCGTGAGCTTGTGACGGATGGAGCGCATGATAAGCCGTTGCTGATAAAAGCCTTATTATCCGTCATACGAGATGTCATGCATTGTTAAAAATAACAATGTCTTTAAATATTTGCGCATGTTTTAAATCAAACTACCACCTCAATCATGCATTTCAAATACTCGTAACGCCTGCGAAGCTTATCTTGCCGACGCTTGCGTCACAAAATGTCGACAATTTGCCCTAACCACGACAATTTCACCCCAATTTGAGCGATACTTGCGCCTGGGCGCGGCCACGGCAATGGGCGGCGCCCGGTTATTAGACAGAAAGGGGCCAAGATGAGTAAAAGCGGCGAACGGTCGCAAACCTTTCAGAACATCGTTGACGCCAGCTTGCAGCTGTTCAATCAGGAGGGCGAGCGCGTCATCACCACCAACCATATCGCCGAGCGGATGAATATCAGCACCGGCAAGCTCTACTATCACTTCCGCAACAAGGAAGAGATCATCAGCGAGCTCTACCAGCGCTACGTCAAGGGCATGGCCGAGCAGTTGTCCGCCGCGCTCCGGCACAGCAACTCGATAGAGGCGATGGTGGGGGCGATGGAAAAAACGCTGCGGCACATCTGGAGCTTCCGCTTCCTGCCAAAGAGCATGCCCAGCCTGTACTACCTGCACCCGGAACTGGCGGAAAACCACCAGCAGCTGTCCCGCGGCCAATTGGCCGGCAAGCTGGCCCAGCTGTTCTCACGGCTGCGCGAAGAGGGCGTGCTGCTGGGCGACGACAAGCAGTTGGCGCACCTGGTCCAGCACTTTCAGATGGTGCAGACCGGCTGGGTGACCACGCTCAAGCACTCCGCCACGCCCAGCGAGCTGGAGCGCATGGTGAAAGACGGCTGTCGCAGCCTGCTCTATCTGCTGACGCCTTACGTCGATCCGCGCTACCGGCCGCCGTTCGACCGCGTCTGCGCGCGCTACGCCTGAACGGCGACGCATAAAAAAACACCCCTGGCTGGCCAGGGGTGTTTTGTTTGCGGCTTGCTTGTAAGCGCTTAGATCATGCCCTTGCTTTTCAGCAACTCGAACATGGTCTTGCCGATTTCCGCCGGGCTGCGGGTGTAGGCGATGCCGGCCTTCTCGAAGGCCTTGAACTTCTCTTCCGCCGTGCCCTTGCCGCCGGAGATGATGGCGCCCGCGTGGCCCATGCGCTTGCCCTTGGGAGCGGTCACGCCGGCGATGTAGCCGACCACCGGCTTGGTCACGTAGGACTTGGCGAACTCGGCCGCCTCTTCCTCGGCGGAACCGCCGATTTCGCCGATCATCACGATGGCGTCGGTGTCCGGGTCATCCTGGAACAGCTTCAGCGCGTCGATGTGGCTGGTGCCCGGGATCGGGTCGCCGCCGATGCCGATGCAAGTGGACTGGCCCAGACCCAAAGCGGTGGTTTGCGCCACGGCTTCATAGGTCAGGGTGCCGGAACGGGACACGATGCCGATGCGGCCCGGGTTGTGGATGTGCCACGGCATGATGCCGATCTTGCACTCGCCCGGGGTGATGATGCCGGGGCAGTTCGGGCCGATCAGGCGGATGCCGGCTTCGTCCACGGCCTTCTTCACGTAGAGCATGTCCAGGGTGGGCACGCCTTCGGTGATGCAGACAATCAGCTTCACGCCGCTGTCGATGGCTTCCAGGATGGAATCCTTGGCGAAGGCCGCGGGCACGTAGATCACCGAGGCGTCGGCCTGGGTCTGACGCACGGCGTCCTTCATGGTGTTGAACACCGGCAGGCCCAGGTGCTCGGAACCGCCCTTGCCCGGGGTCACGCCGCCTACGACCTTGGTGCCCACTTTCAGCGCCTGCTCGGCGTGGAAAGTGCCATTCTTGCCGGTGAAGCCTTGCACCAGCACTTTGGTGTCTTTATTTACCAATACGCTCATTTTGTATTCCTCAGCTCAGTGCGGGTCTCAGGCAGCGGCCTTGACGGCGGCGACGATCTTCTCGGCAGCGTCGTTCAGACCCTGGGCGGAAGTCAGTTTCAGACCGGAGTCGTCCAGGATCTTGGCGCCCAGCTCGGCGTTGTTGCCTTCCAGGCGAACCACTACCGGCACGGTCACGTTCACTTCCTTCACCGCGGCGATGATGGCTTCGGCGATCATGTCGCAACGCACGATGCCGCCGAAGATGTTGATCAGCACGCCCTGCACCGAGGTATCGGCCAGGATCAGCTTGAACGCCTCGATCACGCGCTCCTTGGTGGCGCCGCCGCCCACGTCCAGGAAGTTGGCCGGCTGGCCGCCCTTCAGCTTGATGATGTCCATGGTGGCCATCGCCAGGCCGGCACCGTTCACCATGCAGCCGATATTGCCTTCCAGCGCCACGTAGTTCAGATCGAACTCGGAAGCCTTCACTTCGCGTTCGTTTTCCTGGCTCTTGTCGCGTTGCGCCAGCAGTTCCGGGTGACGGTACAGGGCGTTGGAATCCAGGTTGATCTTGCCGTCCACGCAGGCCAGCTGGCCATTTTCGCGCAGCGCCAGCGGGTTCACTTCGAACAGGGCGAAGTCGTTTTCAACAAAGGCCTTGTAAGAACCCAGCATCAGCTTGGTGAAGGCGGCAACCTGCTCGCCCTTCAGTTCCAGCGCGAACGCGGCGTCGCGGGCCTGGAACGGCTGCATGCCCACCAGCGGATCAACCTCGATCTTGATGATCTTTTCCGGGGTTTCCTCGGCGACCTTCTCGATTTCCACGCCGCCTTCGGTGGACACCATGAACACCACGCGCTGGCTGCCGCGGTCAACCACGGCGCCCAGGTAGAGCTCTCGCTGCACCGGGTACATGTCTTCGCACACCAGCACGCTGTTCACCGGCTGGCCGGCCGCGTCGGTCTGGTAGGTCACCAGGTTCTTGCCGATCAGGCCCTTGGCCACTTCGGCGGCTTCTTCGCGGCTTTTCACCACTTTCACGCCACCGGCCTTGCCGCGGCCGCCGGCATGCACCTGGGCCTTGACGACGGCGAATTTGCCGCCCAGTTTGTCATAAGCGGCAGCGGCTTCTTCCGGCGTAGCGGCCAGAATGCCCTGTTGCACCGGCAGGCCGTACTTGGCCAGCAGCTCTTTCGCTTGGTATTCGTGCAGGTTCATCTATGGTTTCCTTTCGGAGAAATGGATGGCGGGCCGAGGCCGACGCCCAATTTCTTTGAGTCGCGTGTAAACCTTGAATGTATCTGGCGCGCGGCGCTTACCCCCCAGGCTAAGCGCCGCCGCCGCATACTCCGTCAATCGGCCCCCGAGGGGGCCGTTTTGCCGAGCCGTGCGCGATTGTACACGACCCGGCCAACGCTTAGCCGTGCAAAGCGCGCTTGTCGGCGGCCAGCGCCGCTTCGTGTATCACTTCCGACAAGGACGGGTGGGCGTGGACAATGCGCGCCAGGTCTTCGCTGGCGGCCTTGAACTCCATCGACACCACGCCTTCGCTGACCAGCTCGGACACCATCGGGCCTATCATGTGCAGGCCCAGGATGCGGTCGGTCTTGGCACAAGCCAGGATCTTGACCGTGCCTTGCGCCTGGCCCAGGCCCAGCGCGCGGCCGTTGGCGCCAAAGCCGGAACTGCCCTTCTTGTACTCGACGCCCTCGGCTTTCAGCTGCTCTTCGGTCTTGCCGACCCAGGCGATTTCAGGCGAAGTGTAGATCACCCAAGGAATCACGCCGAAGTCCACGTGCGGCTTCTGGCCGGCGATGCGCTCGGCCACGGCCACGCCCTCTTCCGACGCCTTGTGCGCCAGCATCGGGCCGCGCACCACGTCGCCGATCGCCCAGACATTGGGCAGATTGGCGTGGCAGTGATCGTCCACCACCACGAAACCGCGCTCGTCCAGCTGCAGGCCCACCACGTCCGCGCCCAGGCCCTGGGTGTTGGGCACGCGGCCGATGGAGACGATCAGCTTGTCGAACTCGGCCTTGACCGCTTCGCCGTTCAGTTCGTAATTGACGGTGACGCTCTTCTTGCCGGCCTTCACTTCGCCGATCTTGACGCCCAGCTTGATGTCGAGGCCGGTGTCCTTGGTCAGGGTCTTGAAGGCTTCCTTGGCGATCTGCTGGTCGGCCGCGGCGAGGAAGGTCGGCATCGCTTCCAGGATGGTGACTTCCGCGCCCAGACGCTTCCAGACCGAGCCCATTTCCAGGCCGATCACGCCGGCGCCGATCACGCCCAGGCGCTTGGGCACCTCGGTCAGCGCCAGCGCGCCTTCATTGTCCAGCACCAGTTTGTTGTCGGTGGCCAGGCCCGGCAGCGCGCGCGGGCTGGAGCCGGTGGCCACGATCACGTGGCTGGCTTCCAGGGTGTCCACCACCTTGCCGCCGTCGCTGACTTCGATCAGCCACTTGTCGCCCTGGCGGCCCTTGAAGGCGGCCAGGCCGTGGATGTTGGCGACCTTGTTCTTCTTGAACAGGAAATTGATGCCGGCGGCGTTCTTGCTGATGATGTCGCTCTTGCGCGCAATCATCTGCGCCACGTCCATCTTGGCGCCGGACACGCTGATGCCGTGCTTGGCGAAGTCATGCTGTACCGCGTGGAAGTTTTCCGACGACTGCAGCAGCGCCTTGGACGGAATGCAACCCACGTTCAGGCAGGTGCCGCCCAGCGACGGCTTGCCTTCCGGATTCTTGAACGCGTCCACGCAGGCGGTGTTGAAACCCAGCTGGGCGGCGCGGATGGCGGCCACATAGCCGCCGGGACCGCCGCCGATCACCACAACATCAAACGATTGGCTCATCTTGTTTTCCTTGGTCGGTGGCGGGCGCGCGGCCCGCCGGCTGCCGGGTCTATTTGCCGACCTTCAGCAGCAGAATGCCGAATGCGATCATGAACAGGCAGAGAATGCTTTTGCCGATCAGGCTGTACAGATCCTCGCGCACGCCGTTGCGGCGTTTTTTCCAGGTCAGCCAGCCTATGGCCACGCCGGCCAGGATGGCGGCGATTCCGTAAAACCAGTCGGGCAACTGCATTCAAGCTCCATTCATCGCAAGACAGGCCGGGAGCGCGCTCCCGGCCGCGGGTGATTACAAGTCGAGGATCAGGCGGGCCGGATCTTCAATCGCGTCCTTGATCGCCACCAGGCTCAGCACGGCTTCGCGGCCGTCGATGATGCGGTGGTCGTAGGACTGGGCAAGATACATCATCGGGCGCACCACCACTTGACCGTTCTCAACCACGGCACGCTCCTTGGTGGCGTGCATGCCCAGGATGGCGGACTGCGGCGGGTTGATGATGGGGGTGGACATCATCGAGCCGAAGGTGCCGCCGTTGGAGATGGTGTAGGTGCCGCCAGTCAGTTCTTCCACGGTCAGCTTGCCTTCCTGCGCGCGCTTGCCGAATTCGGAGATCTGCTTTTCGATGTCGGCCAGGCTCAGCTGGTCGGCGTTGCGGATCACCGGCACCACCAGGCCGCGCGGGCTGCCCACGGCCACGCCGATATCGAAGTAGCCGTGATAGATGATGTTGTTGCCATCCACCGAGGCGTTGACGATGGGGTATTTCTTCAGCGCGGCGACCACGGCCTTGACGAAGAAGCCCATGAAGCCCAGCTTGATGCCGTGTTCCTTCTCGAAGCGGTCCTTGTACTTGGCGCGCAGGTCCATCACCGGCTTCATGTTCACTTCATTGAAGGTGGTGAGGATGGCGTTGGTCTGCTGCGACAGGATCAGACGCTCGGCCACGCGCTGGCGCAGACGGGACATCGGCACGCTCTGTTCCGGACGGTCGGACAGGATGGCGGCGACATTGACCGCGGCCGGGGTGGCGGACAGCGCGGCGCCGGCGGCGGCCGGAGCCAGCACCGGGCCGGCCTGGGCCGGAGCAGCTTGCTTGGCGGCCTGCACGTCTTCCTTCAGCACGCGGCCGTCGCGGCCGGAACCGGCCACCTTGGACAGGTCCACGCCGGTTTCGGCGGCCAGCTTGGCGGCGGACGGCATGGCGGCTCCGCCTGCCGGAGCGGCGGCGGGCGCCGGGGCGGCTGCCGGAGCCGGCGCGGCGGCTGCGGCCGGAGCCACGTCGCCGGCCTTGGCGGCGGTGTCAATCTTGGCGATCAGCTGGCCGGACACCACGGTGGCGCCGTCTTCCACGATGATTTCAACGATCACGCCTGCCTGGGGCGCCGGCAGTTCCAGCACCACCTTGTCGGTTTCCAGGTCGATCAGGTTCTCGTCGCGGCTGACGGCTTGGCCAACCTTCTTGTGCCAGCTCATCAGCGTGGCTTCGGATACGGACTCGGGCAGTTGCGGGACGGTGACTTCAATCAGCATGTTCTTCTCCATGTAGAGGCAGCCCTCCGGCTGCCTCGAACTCATTCAGTGGTTATTTGGCGACCGACATGGCTTCTTCAACGAAAGCCTTGAGTTGGGCGACGTGTTTGCTCATATAGCCTACGGCCGGGGAAGCGGACGACGGACGGCCGGCGAAGGACAGCGACTGCTTGGCGCCCAGCAGGCCTTCCAGGCGGTGGCGGATCTGATACCAGGCGCCCTGGTTGCGCGGTTCTTCCTGCACCCACATCACTTCGCGCGCCTGCGGGAAGCGCGCCAGTTCGGCGGCCACCTGCTCGGTCGGGAACGGATACAGCTGCTCGATGCGGACGATGGCGATATCGTCGTCCAGACCGCGCTCCTTGCGAGCGGCGGCGAGGTCGTAATACACCTGGCCGGCGCACAGCAGCACGCGCTTGACCTTCTTGGCGTCCTGCACCACCGCGTCGCCGATCACCGGGCGGAAACCGCCGCTGGTGAACGCTTCGATCGGGCTCATCGAATCCTTGAAGCGCAGCAGGCGCTTGGACAGGAAGATGACCAGCGGCTTGCGATACGGGCGCAGCACCTGGCGACGCAGCATGTGGAACATCTGCGAGGCTTCGGACGGCATCACCACCTGCATATTGTGCTCGGCGCACAGTTGCAGCCAACGCTCCAGGCGCGCGGACGAGTGTTCCGGGCCCTGGCCGTCGTAGCCGTGCGGCAGGATGGTGGTCAGGCCGCACAGACGGCCCCACTTGGTCTCGCCGGAGGAAATGAACTGGTCGATGGCCACCTGGGCGCCGTTGGCGAAGTCGCCGAACTGGGCTTCCCAGATCACCAGCTGATCCGGAGCGGAACAGGCATAGCCGTATTCATAGGCCAGCACCGCTTCTTCGTTCAGGATGGAGTCGATCACCAGGAAATCGGCCTGGTTGTCGGACATATTGCGCAGCGGCACATAGCTGCCCTGGTCCCAGCTCTCGCGGTTTTGGTCGTGCAAGACCGAATGACGATGGGAGAAGGTGCCGCGGCCGGAGTCTTCGCCGGACAGGCGCACGCCGAAGCCGTTGGTCACCAGGCTGGCGTAGGCCAGGGTCTCCGCCATGCCCCAGTCCGCGTTCTGCTCGCCGGCGGCCATCGCCTTGCGCGCGGCCAGCACCTTCTGCACCGTCGGATGCAGCTTGAAGCCGTCCGGCAGCGAGGTGAACTTCTCGGTCAGGCGCTGGATGTCGGCCTGCGGCAAGGAGGTGTCGGTCGGATGCGCCCAATGGGTGCCCAGATACTGGCTGAAGTCCAGCGCGTGCTCGCGCTTGTAATTGGTCAGCGCGGTCTGCTCCACGTGCTCGCCCTTGTCCAGCGCGTCGCGGTAGGCCTGGATCTGCGCGTCGGCCTCTTCCGCCTTCAGCACGCCTTCCTGCACCAGACGCTCGGCGTACATCGCGCGCACGCCTTGGTGCTTGGCGATCTTCTTGTACATCATCGGCTGGGTCAGGAACGGGTCGTCGCCCTCGTTGTGGCCCAGTTTGCGATAGCACACCAGGTCGATGACCACATCCTTCTTGAAGGTCATCCGGTAGTCCAGCGCGGCCTGCATCACATAGCAGACGGCTTCCGGATCATCGCCGTTGACGTGGAAGATCGGCGCTTCGATCATCTTGGCCACGTCGGTGCAATACATGGTGGAGCGGATGTCGCGGGTGTCCGAGGTGGTGAAGCCCACCTGGTTGTTGATCACGATGTGGATGGTGCCGCCGGTGCCGTAGCCGCGGGTCTGCGACAGATTGAAGGTGCCCTGGTTGACGCCCAGGCCGCCAAAGGCGGAGTCGCCGTGGATCAATACCGGCACCGCGGTCTTGCGTTCCGCGTCCTTGCGGCGTTCCTGGCGCGCGCGCACCGAGCCCTCCACCACCGGGTTGACGATTTCCAGGTGCGAGGGGTTGAAGGCCAGCGACACATGCATCGGGCCGTCGGCGGTCGGGATGTCGGAGGAGAAGCCCATGTGGTACTTCACGTCGCCGGAGGCCATTTGCTGGGCGGCCTTGCCTTCGAATTCGGCGAACAGGTCGCGCGGCAGCTTGCCCAGGGTGTTGACCAGCACGTTCAGACGGCCGCGGTGGGCCATGCCGATGATCAGTTCCTGCACGCCCTGGCCGGTGGCGTTCTGGATCAGGTGATCCAGCGCGGCGATGGCGGACTCGCCGCCTTCCAGCGAGAAGCGCTTCTGGCCGACGTATTTGGTGTGCAGATAGCGTTCCAGCGTCTCGGACGCGGTGATCTGCTTCAGGATGCGCTGCTTCTTGGCCGCGTCGTAATGCGGCGTGGACAGATCGCCCTCGAAGCGCTTTTGCACCCAATGCTTTTCATCCGACTTGGTGATGTGCATGTACTCGACGCCGATATTGCCGCAGTAGGTCTGCTTCAGGCGCGCCAGGATGTCGGACAGCGGCATCTTCTGCGGGCCCACCAGCGAGCCGGCGTTGAATTGCACCGCCATGTCGGCGCCGGTCAAACCGTGGGTAGCCGGGTCCAGTTCGCGCACCAGTTCCTGGTCCATGCGCTTGAGCGGGTCCAGATTGGCCTGGCGGCTGCCCAGCACGCGGTAGGCGGAAATCAGTTTCAGCACCCCCACCTGCTTTTGCATGGTGTCCCATTCAGCCCCGCTGCTGGCGCGCTGGCCGGCGGCCGGCTTCTTGGCCAGCTGAATGAAGGATTCCTGGATCGGCATGTGCGGCACATCGCGTTCGGCAGCGCCCGGCGCTTGCGCCAGCTTGTCGAAATAGTCGCGCCACTCGTTCGGAACGGAGTTGGCGTCAGCGAGGTACTGTTCGTACAGCTCCTCGATGAACGGTGCATTCCCACCGAACAGGTAAGAATGGCTGTACATGGATTGCATCATGGGGCTACCCTTTGTCGTTTCTGTTCGGAATCCGGCCAGCTACGCCCTGGCGCGAACTCCCTGTTGCTGCATGGGGAAAACGCTATCGGAAAAACTTTTTGTTGTGCTTCCCATAACATTCTGACCCTGCCCCGGCCCGCAGTCGGGCCGGAAAAAAAGGCTGGCTGAAGCCCTGCTCCAGCCAACCCTCGTTCCTGCTTACTTGCGCTTCTCCACCGGAATGAAATCGCGGCGGGGGGCGCCGGTGTACAACTGACGCGGACGGCCGATCTTCATCGCCGGGTCGGAGATCATTTCGCTCCAGTGGGCGATCCAGCCCACGGTGCGGGCCAGCGCGAAGATCGGGGTGAACATCGACACCGGGATGCCGATGGCCGACAAGACGATGCCGGAGTAGAAGTCCACGTTCGGGTACAGCTTGCGCTCGATGAAGTAGGGATCGGACAGCGCGATCTTTTCCAGTTCCATCGCCAGCTTGAACTTGGGATCGTTGTGCAGGCCCAGTTCGTTCAACACTTCGTCGCAGGTCTGCTTCATGATGGAAGCACGCGGGTCCATGTTCTTGTACACGCGGTGGCCGAAGCCCATCAGCTTGTAGCGCTTGTCCTTCACGCCTTGCATGAAGTCGGCCACGTTTTCCACGCTGCCGATTTCGTCCAGCATCTTCAGCACGGCTTCGTTGGCGCCGCCATGGGACGGGCCCCACAGGCAGGCGATGCCGGCGGCGATACACGCGAAGGGGTTGGCGCCGGAGGAGCCGGCCAGACGCACGGTGGAGGTGGAGGCGTTCTGCTCGTGATCGGCGTGCAGGGTGAAGATGCGGTCCAGCGCGCGCGCCAGCACCGGGTTCACCTTGTACTCTTCGCACGGGGTGGAGAACATCATGTGCAGGAAGTTTTCCGCGTAGGTCAGGCCGTTTTTCGGGTAGGAGAACGGCAGGCCCTTGTTGTAGCGGTAAGCTTGCGCGGCGATGGTCGGCAGCTTGGCCACCAGGCGATGCGCGGAAATGCGGCGATGCTCAGGATTGGAGATGTCCAGCGAGTCATGGTAGAAGGCGGACAGCGCGCCCACCACGCCCACCATCACCGCCATCGGGTGCGCGTCGCGACGGAAGCCCTTGAACAGGCTCATCAGCTGATCGTGCAGCATATTGTGGCGCATGATGCCGCGCTCGAAGTCCTTGCGCTGCGCCGCGGTCGGCAGCTCGCCGTTCAGCAGCAGGTAGCAGACTTCCAGGTAATCGCTCTTCTCGGCGAGCTGTTCGATCGGGTAGCCGCGATAGTAGAGCTGGCCCAGATCGCCGTCGATGAAGGTGATGCCGGACTCGCAGCTGGCGGTGGCCAGGAAGCCCGGGTCGAACGTGAACATGCCGGTTTTGGAGAAGGTGCGGATGTCGACGACATCCGGCCCCAAAGTGCCGCTCTGGACCGGCAAATCCAGAGTTTCCTTACCCTCGTTGTATGTGAGCGTTACTTTGCGATCAGTTTCCACAGCAATACTCCCAGTCGGTTTATGGTCGTTGTAATTGGGGTGATGCACAGCCGTCAGAGCGAACGGAGAATCGCCACGATGCCCATCTCTTCCGGATCGTCCAGATCGGCCTTGCCGCTGACGACGTCCAGAAAATCGGTATCGGGCAAATCCAGCAACCGCCGATAAGCCTCAATCTCGGCGGGGGCGAGCTGGTCGAAGGGGCCGGCGAAGAATTTCTCCAGCACCAGATCCAGCTCCAGCAGCCCCCGCCGGGACCGCCAACGGATCCGCTTGAGTTCAATCGGATCGTAGGCGGTCATACTGCACGCTTGACCATCAGGTCCTTGATCTTGCCAATCGCCTTGGTCGGATTCAGGCCCTTAGGACACACGTCCACGCAGTTCATGATGGTGTGGCAACGGAACAGGCGGTACGGGTCTTCCAGGTTGTCCAGGCGCTCCTTGGTCGCTTCGTCGCGGGTGTCCGCGATAAAGCGATAGGCGGCCAACAGGCCGGCCGGACCGACGAACTTGTCCGGGTTCCACCAGAAGGACGGGCAGGACGTCGAGCAGCAAGCGCACAGAATGCACTCGTACAGGCCGTCCAGTTCCTTGCGGTCTTCCGGCGACTGCTTGCGCTCGCGTTCCGGCGGCGGCGTGTCGTTGATCACATAAGGCTTGATCGAGTGGTACTGCTTGAAGAACTGGGTCATGTCCACGATCAGATCGCGGATCACCGGCAGACCCGGCAGCGGACGCAGCTCGATCGGCTGTTTCAGGTCGCGGAAGTCGGTCAGGCAGGCCAGGCCGTTCTTACCGTTGATGTTCATCGCGTCGGAACCGCACACGCCTTCGCGACAGGAGCGGCGGAAGCTCAGCGTGTCGTCCTTCACCTTCAGCTTGACCAGCGCGTCCAGGAGCTTGTGCTCAGTGGAGTCCATCTCCACGCTGATGTCCTGCATATACGGCTTGGCATCGGTTTCCGGATTGTAGCGGTAGATGCGGAATTTGACGGTTTCGGTAGTCATCTTGATGGAACCCTTAGTAGGAGCGGGTCTTCAGCGCGATCGTATCGACCGACAGCGGCTTCAGATTGACCGGCTTGTAATCCAGACGGTTGGCTTCGCGATACCACAAGGTATGCTTCAGCCAGTTCTTGTCGTCGCGGCCGTTCGGGGTTTCCTCGGTGTCCTTGGCGTCGTCGCGCACATGGGCGCCGCGGCTCTCGGTGCGGGCGTTGGCCGAGATCATGGTGGCCTTGGCCACTTCGATCAGGTTCTCCAGCTCCAGCGCCTCGATGCGGGCGGTGTTGAAGACATTGGACTTGTCGGAGATCTCGGTGCGCTGCACCATCTTCTCCACTTCCAGAATCTTCTCCACGCCTTCGGCCAGCATGTCCTTGAAGCGGAACACGCCGCAGTGCGCCTGCATGGTGCGCTGCATGGCTTCGCGCGCGTCGTTGACTTGCACGCCGCCGGTCTGCTGATTCAGGCGCTCGACGCGGGCGACGGAGCGCTCGACATCGGCCAGCGCCAGTTCCGGCAGGTCTTCCGGATGCTGCTTGATGAACTCGATCATCGAGTTGGCCGAGCTCTTGCCGAACACCAGCAAGTCCAACAGCGAGTTGGTGCCCAGGCGGTTGGCGCCGTGCACCGACGCGCAGGCGCATTCGCCGGCCGCGTAGAAGCCCTGCACTTTTTCGCCCTGCACCACCACTTCGCCGTGGTAGTTTGTGGGAATGCCGCCCATCTGGTAATGGCAAGTCGGCACCACCGGAATCGGGGCTTTGATCGGGTCCACGCCGGCGAACTTGATCGAAATCTCGCGAATGCCCGGCAGCTTGGACATGATCACTTCCGGATCCAGGTGAGTGATGTCCAGCAGCACGTGATCCTTGTTCGGACCGCAGCCGCGGCCTTCGTTGATCTCAGTCACCATCGCGCGCGACACCACGTCGCGGGACGCCAGGTCCTTGGCGTTGGGCGCGTAGCGCTCCATGAAGCGTTCGCCCTGCGCATTGCGCAGAATGCCGCCTTCGCCGCGCACGCCTTCGGTGATCAACACGCCGGCGCCGGCCACGCCGGTCGGGTGGAACTGCCAGAACTCCATGTCTTCCAGCGGGATGCCCGCGCGGGAAGCCATGCCCAGGCCGTCGCCGGTATTGATGAAGGCGTTGGTGGACGAGGAGAAGATGCGGCCGGCGCCGCCGGTGGCGAACAAGGTGGCCTTGGCCTGGAACACGACGATTTCCGAGGTTTCCATTTCCATGGCGATCACGCCCTGGACATTGCCATCGGCGTCGCGGATCAGATCCAGCGCCATCCATTCAACGAAGAAATGGGTATTGGCGCGCACATTGCGCTGGTATAGCGCGTGCAGCATGGCGTGGCCGGTGCGGTCGGCTGCGGCGCAGGCGCGGCGCACCGGCTTTTCGCCGAAATTCGACATATGGCCGCCGAACGGGCGCTGGTAGATGGAACCGTCGGCGTTGCGGTCGAACGGCATGCCGAAGTGCTCCAGCTCCACCACCACCTTGGGCGCTTCGCGGCACATGAATTCGATGGCGTCCTGATCGCCCAGCCAGTCCGACCCCTTGACGGTGTCGTACATATGCCAGTGCCAATGATCTTCCTCGGAGTTGCCGAGAGAAGCGGACACGCCGCCCTGGGCGGCAACGGTGTGGGAGCGGGTCGGGAATACCTTGGACAGCACCGCTGTCTTCAGGCCGGCCTCGGACAATTGCAAGGCCGCGCGCATGCCTGCTCCGCCTGCCCCAACGATAACGGCGTCGAAATGACGAACAGGAATACCCATTACAGCCCCCAGACCACTTTAACGGAATAGATAAAACAGGAAACCAGCCAGACGATGGTGAACACGTGCAGCGCCAGGCGTACGCCCACCGGCTTCACATAGTCCATCCACAGATCGCGGATGCCCACCCATACGTGGAGGAACAGAGCGATCAGGCTCACCTGGGTCAGCAACTGCACCCAGAACTGGCCGAAGAACGCCTTCCAGCCTTCGTAGCCGGACGGCATGGTCAACAGGAACAAAGCCAAAGCCACGGTGTAGATCAACATGACCACCGCGGTGACGCGCTGCATGATCCAATCGCGCAGGCCATAGCCGGCGCCGACGACATTGCGATTTACCATAGAGCAACTCCCAGAACCACGGTCAGCGCCAGACTGACGGCCACAACGGTCTTGGCGGTGGCGCGGGCGGTCTGCAGTTCGAGACCTTTATGAATATCGAGGAAGAGGAAACGGATACCGGCACAGAAGTGGTGCATATACGCCCACAACAGGCCGAGCAGCACCAGCTTCATTAGCGGGTTGCCCACCACGGCGCGGTAGGTTTCGAACGATTCGGCCGAACTCAGCGAACCGTGCAACAGGTAAATCAACAGTGGGAGAGAAAAGAACAGCGCAACACCGCTGATCCGGTGCAAGATCGAGACGATGCCGGGAATCGGCAATCTGATCTTGGCCAGATCCAGGTGCTTTGGTCGTTGCTTCTGCATATGGCTTCCTTGGATGTTTTTAGAACCAAGAGGTTACACAACAGACGGTCCGCTACGAGACCGCCCGCTTGAAGGGCTCCGTTGTTGTTATGGCTGGATGCCCGTCATTACCGCTCATGCCGCACCAGGAATATCGCGGTGCAATATGACCCGGGGATTCTAGCAAAACTGGCTGGCCGCGGCCTGTTTTTCGCCGCCGGCCCAGCCGTCCACGTCACGTCAAAAGCCCGCCGCGTCAAGCCCGGCGGGCGGTGTAAGCCCAGTTGTGCGTCAGACAGTAACGCTGCCGCCACTCCAGCGGCACGCCCTCCATCGAGCCGGAAATCCGGATCAGACTCAAGGCCGGCGCCTCGGCCACCATGCCGGTGACGCCGAGCAGCGCGCTTTCCTCGCGCGGCAGCATCAACGCGCGAAACTGCTCGCACAATACTTTCAAACGGATGCCGAAACGCTGCTGCAGCGCCTGGTACACCCCGGACGAGCCGCGCAGCCATCGCGCGTCCAGCCCCTCGAACTCGTCGGCCGGCAAGAAGGCCTCGTCCACCGCGACCGGGATGCCGTGCCAACGCCACAGCTGCCGAACTCTCAATAAAGGCGCAGCGCGCCGCAATTGCAATGCCGCGGCCATGTCGTCGCTGGCGTTGCCCCGCGAAATGCCGAGGAACTCCCGCGCCAGATCGTCCGGCTGCTCGTTGAACAGGCCCGGCGTCAACAGCAGGCCTTCGCCCCACTCGCTGGGCGCCGGCGCCACGAAAGTGCCCCTGCCCTGCGCGCGATACAACAGGCCGTCGGCCACCAGTTCGCCCAAGGCCTTGCGCACCGTGCCCTGGCTTGCGCCCAGCTCGTCCGCCAAGTCCCATTCGCTGGGCAAGGCATCGTTCTCCTGCCATTCGCCATCGCCGATCCGGCGCAGCAATTGCTGCTTGATCTGGCTGTACAGCGGCTGTCTACGCAGCGGTCGATCTGTCATGTTCTCTGTTGTATCACCAAACAAATCAAGCGTAAATACAAGTCTTATATAAGATACAAGACTTTACCGGACCCATCAGCTTTTCTGATGAGGATTACACCCCCACTTTGGCTATACTCCGTGTTACACTCAGCCGCACAAAAGCATTCAATGCTGCAGAGCAACATCTGCATATCGTCATTATCGGATACATCAAAGGAGAGTCCGCCAATGAAAGCTCCCGTTCGCGTCGCCGTCACCGGCGCAGCCGGCCAAATCGGCTATAGTCTGCTGTTCCGCATTGCCAGCGGCGAAATGCTCGGCAAGGATCAACCGGTCATCCTGCAACTGCTGGACCTGCCGCAAGCCCAAACCGCCCTCAAGGGCGTGATGATGGAACTGGAAGACTGCGCCTTCCCGCTGTTGGCCGGCATGGTTGCCACCGACGACCCGAACGTGGCCTTCAAGGACGTCAAGGTCGCGTTGCTGGTGGGCGCCCGCCCGCGCAGCAAGGGCATGGAGCGCAAGGACCTACTGGAAGCCAACGGCGCCATCTTCACCGTTCAAGGCAAGGCGCTGAACGACCACGCCGCCCGCGACGTGAAAGTGCTGGTAGTGGGCAACCCGGCCAACACCAACGCCTGGATCGCGATGAAGTCCGCTCCGGACCTGAATCCGAAAAACTTCACCGCCATGTTGCGTCTTGACCACAACCGCGCGCTGTCCCAGATCGCCGCCAAGACCGGCAAGCCGGTGGCCGCCATCGAGAAGCTGGCGGTATGGGGCAACCACTCGCCGACCATGTACGCCGACTACCGCTTCGCCAGCATTGATGGCCAGCCGGTCAAGGCCATGATCAACGACGAAGCCTGGAACCGCGACGTATTCCTGCCCACCGTGGGCAAGCGCGGCGCCGCCATCATCGAAGCGCGCGGCCTGTCTTCCGCCGCCTCCGCCGCCAATGCCGCCATCGACCACGTCCACGACTGGGTGCTGGGCAGCCAGGGTAAATGGGTGACCATGGGCATTCCGTCCGACGGCTCCTACGGCATCCCGGAAGGCGTGATGTACGGCTTCCCGGTTGTATGCGAAAATGGCGAATACAAGATTGTGCAAGGTCTGGAAATCGACGAGTTCAGCCGCGAGCGGATGAACTTCACCCTGGCCGAACTGGAAGAAGAGCGCGCCGCCATCGCTCACCTGTTTGGCTGATCCATCCCAAGTCTTTTCAGCAAAAGCGCACCTTACGGTGCGCTTTTTTGTCTTTGATCAAGACCCGATTTCCCGACTGCCTATATTTAACAGACTGCCATTTGGAGTTGAGCATGATTGAAGTCGAAGTACTGAACCAAATCGCGGCCAAGATAGACGACCTGGCCACCCGTGGCGCCGACATCCGGGGGTATCTTTGACTACGACGGTAAAAAAGACCGTCTGGAAGAAGTTTCCCGCCTGACCGAAGACCCGGATATCTGGAATGATCCCAAGCGCGCCCAGGAACTGGGCCGCGAGCGCAAACAGCTGGAAGACGTGGTGCTGGTGATCGACGAGATCAGCGCCATGGTCGGCGACAGCGCCGAATTGTTCGAGATGGGCCGCGCCGAAAACGACGACGACACCATCCTGGCCGTGCAGGCCGATCTGGACACCGCCGAAGCCAAGCTCGCGCAGCTGGAATTCCGCCGGATGTTCCACGATCCGATGGACCCGAACAACTGCTTCCTGGACATCCAGGCCGGCGCCGGCGGCACCGAGGCCCAGGACTGGGCCGGCATGCTGCTGCGCATGTATATCCGCTACGCCGAACGCAAGGGCTTCAGCGTGGAAGTGCTGGAAGAATCCGAAGGCGAAGTGGCCGGCATCACCAGCGCCACGCTGAAGATCAGCGGCGAATACGCCTACGGCCTGCTGCGCTCTGAAGTGGGCGTGCACCGCCTGGTGCGCGTGTCGCCGTTCGACTCCAACGCGCGCCGCCACACCTCCTTCTCCTCGGTCTTCGTCTATCCGGAAGTGGACGACAGCTTCGTGATCGACATCAATCCGGCCGATCTGCGCGTCGACACCTACCGCGCCTCCGGCGCCGGCGGTCAGCACATCAACAAGACCGACTCCGCCGTGCGCATCACCCACAATCCCACCGGGATCGTGGTGCAGTGCCAGAACGACCGCTCCCAGCACCGCAACCGCGACGAAGCGATGCAGATGCTGCGCGCCAAGCTGTACGAACTGGAACTGAAAAAGCGCAACGAGGCCAAGCAGGCGCTGGAAGACACCAAGACCGATGTGGGCTGGGGCCACCAGATCCGCTCCTATGTCTTCGACCAGTCCCGCATCAAGGATCTGCGCACCAGCTACGAAGTGGGCAATATCAAGGGCGTGATGGACGGCGACCTGGACGGCTTCATCGAGGCCAGCCTGAAACAGGGCGTCTGAACCTAAACCCGCTTAACCCGGCCGCCGCCCGCGCGGCGGCCAACAGCCATTGCATTGAATTACGGAGTGAACATGTCTGAACACGAGCAAGCATCGCCCAGCCAGGACGAAAACCAGATCATGGCGGAGCGCCGCCAAAAGCTGAAGAGCATCCGCGAACAGCGCATCGCCTTCCCCAACGACTTCAAGCGCAGCCACTTCGCGCAAGTCCTGCAGGACGCTCACGCCGGCAAGGAAAAGGAAGCGCTGGAAGCCGAAAAGATCGAGGTTGCCGTCGCCGGCCGCATGATGTTGAAACGTGTGATGGGCAAGGCCAGCTTCGCCACGCTGCAAGACGGCAGCGGCCGCATCCAGGCCTATATCTCCAATGACGGCGTGGGCGAAGAGCTGCACGCCGAGTTCAAGCACTGGGATCTGGGCGACATCGTCGCCGTCAAGGGCGTGCTGTTCAAGACCAAGACCGGCGAACTGACGGTGCAGGCCAGCGAAGTGCGCCTGCTGTCCAAGAACATCCGTCCGCTGCCGGAGAAATTCCACGGCATCACCGATCAGGAAACCAAGTACCGTCAGCGCTACGCCGACCTGATCATGAACGAGGACAGCCGCCAGACCTTCATCAAGCGCTCCAAGATCATCCAGAAGGTGCGCGACGTGATGGTGGGCGAAGGCTATCTGGAAGTGGAAACCCCGATGATGCACCCGATCCCGGGCGGTGCCGCGGCCAAGCCTTTCGTCACCCACCACAATGCGCTGGACATGCCCTTGTACCTGCGCATCGCGCCTGAGCTGTATCTGAAGCGCCTGGTGGTGGGCGGTCTGGAGCGCGTGTTCGAGATCAACCGCAACTTCCGCAACGAGGGGATGAGCACGCGCCACAACCCCGAGTTCACCATGATCGAGTTCTACGAGGCTTACAGCGACTACCAGCGCATGATGGAGATGACCGAAGCCATCATCCGCGAATGCGCGCTGGTATCCTGCGGCTCCACCACCGTCAGCTACCAGGGCAAGGAAGTGGATCTGGGCAAACCGTTCGACCGCTTCACCATCGTCGGCGCGATCAAGCACTACAACCCGCAATACACAGATGCCCAACTGGACGACACGGCCTGGGTGGCCAGCGAGATCAAGCGCCTGGGCGGCAAGCTGCCGCCGGCGCCGGGCCTGGGCAGCCTGCAACTGGCGCTGTTTGAAGAGTGCGCCGAAAGCCTGCTGTGGAACCCGACCTTCATCATCGACTACCCGGTGGAAGTGTCCCCGCTGGCGCGCGGCTCCGACAGCAAGCCGGGCCTGACCGAACGCTTCGAGCTGTTCATCGTCGGCCGCGAGCACGCCAACGGCTACTCCGAGTTGAACGATCCGGAAGACCAGGCCGCGCGCTTCCTGTCCCAGGTGGCGCAGAAGGACGCCGGCGACGACGAGGCGATGCACTACGACGCCGACTACATCCGCGCGATGGAATACGGCCTGCCGCCGACCGGCGGCTGCGGCATCGGCATCGACCGCCTGGTGATGCTGCTGACCGACGCGCCGTCCATCCGCGACGTCATTCTGTTCCCGCAGATGCGTCCGGAATAAGCGCTTCAAGCCTACGGCTCGACCCAGCCGCCCGCCTTCCGGCGAGCGGCTTTTTCTTTTCCCGCGCCCCCTCCCCCCGCATCGCGCTTTTCACGCGTGGACAAAGCCGTCGGCGCGGAGTCCCGCTGACCAGGGCTGCCGGCTACTCGGCCCCAAGCGGCTCCGGCCCGCGCGCAAAGCCCGCATGATTGAGCTCGCTGAGCGCCAGGTTCACGTCGAAAATCCTGCCGCTGACCTCGGTCACCCCCAAGGCTTTCAGTCTTGCGCTGTGCATGCGCAGATAAGCTTGCGCCGTTTCTTCGCTGGCAAACAGATAAATGCCGCCGGCCTCTTGCCGATCCGGGCTCTCCGTCCATATTTTCCAGAGGAAGCCGGGCTCCTGATTGATGGACGCCGCCAGCTCTTGCAAGCGGCTTGCCATCTCGTCGCCGAAAGGACCGGAAAAATCAAAGTGGACTTGCAGAAGTTTTTGCATGAAAGCGTTTCCTATAGAAGACAAGACTCGCGGCAACGCAGGGCGCCTTGCCAGGCTGCCCATCGCGGCCGGGAAGTTTTGCTTTTGTTTGCTAAACCTCCTTTCCGCCAACAATAGACATCATTCCGTCCTTCAGCTTCGCGCATGCGCAATAGTGCCGGACGATATTGGCAGTACAACACTCGCTTGTACGACTAAAAGGACATTCGCCATGAAACGTCTATTCGCATTCGCCGCGCTGAGCGCCTCGGCATGGCTCTGCGCCATGCCGGCCCAGGCCGGCGTCTCCATCACCATCGGCCAGCCCGGTTTCTACGGACAACTCAGCCTGGGCGGTTTCCCGACGCCGCAGCTGATCTATCCACAACCGGTGGTCATCCAGCCCGCCCCGGTGGCGGTGGCGCCGATGTATCTGCGGGTGCCGCCCGGCCACATGAAGGATTGGCGTCGCTACTGCGGCCGCTACGGCGCCTGCGGCCGCCCGGTCTACTTCGTTCGCGACGAGTGGTACCGCCAAGTCTATGTGCCGCGTTATCAGCAGGTTCAACGCGGCCATGAGTACAGGCGCGAACACGAACGCCACGGCTGGCATGGCGACGACGATCACGACCATGGCCGCGGCCATGAGCGCGACCGCCGCGACTGGCGGCGAGACCGCTAAAACCGCACTCAGCGCTGCACCGTCGCCATCACCTCGGACGCGTAGCGCAGGCCGCTGACGGCCTCCGGCGGAAAGACCGCGTCGATTTCCGCCCGCTCCGCCGGACTCAGTGCCAGCGTCAGCGCGCCCAGATTGTCGTCCAGATTGCGGATGCGGCGCGCGCCGGGAATGGCGACGATGTGATCGCCGTGCGCCAGCACCCAGGCCAGCGCCAATTGCGCCGGCGTGCAGCCCTTGGCTTCGGCCAAGGCCTTCACCCGGTCCACCAGCGCCAGATTGCGGCGGAAATTCTCGCCGAGGAAGCGCGGATTGCCGCGCCGGTAGTCGTCGGCGTCGAAGTCGTCCGGGCTTCTGATCGCCCCGGTCAAAAAACCGCGCCCCAGCGGGCTGTAGGCGACGAAACCGACGCCCAGCTCCCGGCACAAGGCCAGCGTTTGCTGCTCCGGGTCCCGCGTCCACAGCGAGTATTCGCTTTGCAGCGCGTGGATGGGATGGACGGCGTGCGCGCGGCGCAAGGTGTCGGGCGCGGCCTCGGACAGGCCCAGGTAACGGACCTTGCCGGCGCGCACCAGCTCCGCCATCGCGCCCACCGTTTCTTCGATAGGCACTTGCGGGTCCACGCGGTGCAGATAGTAAAGATCGATGACGTCGACGCCCAGCCGCTTGAGACTGCCTTCGCAACTGCTGCGCACGTATTCCGGCCGTCCGTTGACGCCGCGCGCGGCCGGATTGGCCGGGTCCATCACGATGCCGAACTTGGTGGCCAGCACCACCTCGCTACGGCGCGACTTCAGCAGCTGCGCCAGCAATTCCTCGTTGCGGTAAGGTCCGTACATATCCGCGGTGTCCAGCAGATTGACCCCGCGATCCAGCGCGTGATTCAGCGTGCGCAGCGATTCCGCGTCGTCATGCGCGCCGTAGAAAGCGCTCATGCCCATGCAGCCCAAACCCAAAGCGGAAACGGAGGGGCCGTTACGGCCCAGGATACGTTGTTTCATGCCTGCCATCCTTCGTGGTCGGTTAAGATGCCTGAAGCATATGCGCTTGCCTTCATCGGAAAAACCGGCTTAATCTGCATGCATTACGTAGAAAATCTTCACAATGCCGCAAAACTCTCTGCACGCCTTGCACGCCTTCCGCCTCATCGCCCAGCACGGCAGCTTCACCCGCGCCGCCGCCCAGCAAGAGGTCACCCCCTCGGCGCTGAGCCAGACGCTGCGCCAATTGGAGGCGCAACTGGGCGTGCGCCTGCTGAACCGCACCACCCGCAAGGTTGGGCTGACCGAAGCCGGCCAGGCGCTGCTGGCGCGGATAAGGCCGCTGCTGGAACAACTGGACGGCGCGCTGGAAGACACTCGCCAATGGCAAGGGCAGCTCAGCGGCACCCTGAAGCTGACCTTGCCGCATACCGCCGCCGCCCTGCTGCTGTATCCCTTGCTGGCCGGCTTCATGCGCGCGCATCCGCAGCTAAAGCTGGAACTGGACGTCAACAATCAATTGGTGGATATCGTGGAGCGCGGTCTGGACGCCGGCCTGCGCTTCGGCGAGAGCCTGCAACAGGATATGCAGGCGGTGGCGGTCAGCGCCCCGCTCCGCTTTTGCGTGGCGGCCAGCCCGGCTTATTTGCGAACGCGCGGCGTACCCGCGCATCCGGCCATGTTGCGACAACATGATTGCCTGCGCTATCGCTTCGCCAGCAGCGGCCAGGTCTACCGCTGGCAATTCGTCGACGCCGGCCGGCCGTTCGAAGTCGCGGTGCAAGGGCCGCTAACCGCCAACGACACCGCGGCGGCGCTGCACGTCGCGCTGGGCGGACTCGGCCTCGCCTATCTGCCGCAGGCGATGGCCGAACCCCACCTGGCGGACGGCGGCCTGATCGCCGTATTGGAAGAATGGATGCCGCCAGCGGAGGCCTTCTACCTGTATTACCCGCACCACCTGCATCAGCCGGCGAAACTGCGGGCGTTCATCGACTACCTGAGACAGGCGATGACCGCCCGTTGACGGCCCGCCGGCCTCACCCCGCCCGACAGCAATTGCGCCCCGCCGCCTTGGCCTGATACAAGGCGGCGTCCGCGCGCTGCAGCAAGACCTCCACTTCCAGGCCCGGCTGCGCGCAGACATGGCCTATGCTCAGGGTCAAGGGCACCGGATGCTGCTGCCATTGCAGATTGGCGGCGGCGAGCCGCTGCCGGGCCTGTTCCGCCAAGGCGGCGGCCTTGGCCTGATCGGCGTCCGGAGCCAGCAGCAGAAACTCTTCCCCGCCCCAGCGCGAACAGAGCAAGTCCGGAAACG
This sequence comes from Chromobacterium sp. Panama, assembly GCF_003052555.1. Classification (NCBI taxonomy): domain Bacteria; kingdom Pseudomonadati; phylum Pseudomonadota; class Betaproteobacteria; order Neisseriales; family Chromobacteriaceae; genus Chromobacterium; species Chromobacterium sp. Panama. Next base: position 592,632 of record NZ_QARX01000001.1, on the reverse strand, counting down.
TCTCGCTCAGTAAGCGCGCCGCTTCCACCAGCACATAGTCGCCGCCGTCATGGCCGAAATGGTCGTTCACCAGCTTGAAATGGTCGATATCGCACAACAAGACCGCGAACGGCCGGCGCGTCTGCAGCCATTGCAGCCAGGCGGCCTCCATCTGACGCACCGCCTCGCGGCGGTTGATCAAACCGGTGAGAAAATCCGTGCGCGACAACCTGACGTTCTCGTCCATCGCGCACTTGAGGTCGTCCACGTCGCGGAAGGTGACGATGTGCCAGTTGGGCAGCAGGTCGGCATGCAGTTGCGCGGTGACGATGAACCAGCGCAGGCGGCCGTCGGCGCAGCACACCCTCACTGTCATCTCCGCCAGGTTGCGGCCCAGCGCCAGGCTGTCCTTCACCGCCTGCAGCCAGCTTTGCTCCACCTCCAAGCGGTAGGCCGGATCGGGATAAGCCAGACGAAACCAGGCCTCCATGTCCGGCATCTGCTCCAGCGTGTAGCCTATTTGCTGCAGGAAAGCGCGGTTCAGATAGCGATGCACGCGCCGGCCGGGCTGGTCCAGCTTGGCGTCGGACTCTGAAATCAGGATGGGAATGGGCACGAAGTCCAGGCTGCGCGACAACACTTCCTTGCCGACATCCACCGCCTCGTCGCCAATCTTGAAAGTCATCCGCGCGCTCCCGTCCCTGCCCTTGGGTCAGCTCACTCCTGCGGCAACAGGCAGTCCTGGGCCAGCAGTTTGACGAACTCGTCCGCCGGCAGCGGCCGGGCGATCAAGTAGCCTTGCACGTATTCGCAGCCTTCGCGTTGCAGGAAGTGCCATTGCTCTATCGTTTCCACCCCTTCCGCCACCACCTTCATATTCAGGTTCTTGGCCATATTGATGATGGCGCGGGCAATGGCGGTGTCGTCGGCGTCGTGCGGGATGTCGCGCACGAAGGAACGGTCGATCTTCAGCTTGTCCGCCTTGAAGCGCTTCAGATAGGACAGGCTGGAATAGCCGGTGCCGAAATCGTCGATGGACAGCTTCAGCCCCATATTCTTCATATTGTCGATGGCCTGTATGGTGGCCATCGCGTCTTCCATCACCACGCTCTCGGTCACCTCGATGTCCAGCGCGTGACCGGGCAGGCCGTTGGTGGCCAGCGCCGAGGTGATCTGATCCGCCAGATCGGACTGGCGGAACTGCAAGGCGGACAGATTGATGGCCAGGGTCAGTTCCGGCAGGCCCTGGCTGCGCCAGGCGGCCAGCTGGCGCGTGGCCTCGCCTATCACCCAGTTGCCAATCTGCACGATGAAGCCGCGCTCCTCCGCCACCTCGATGAAACGCACCGGCCCCAGCACGCCCAGCGACGGATGGTTCCAGCGGATCAGCGCCTCGGCTCCTATGATGCGGCCGCTGGCCATTTCCACTTGCGGCTGATAATGCAGCACGAACTCCTCGCGCTCCAGCGCGAAGCGCAGCTGGCTTTCAATCGCCAGGATTTCGCGGGCGCGGGCGTTGAGGTCGGCGGTGTAGAACTTGTAGCTGTTGCGGCCCGAGGATTTGGCGTGATACATCGCCGCGTCGGCGTTGCGCACCAGGGTCTCGTAGTCGCGGCCGTCGTCCGGGTAGACGCTGATGCCGATGGACGGCGTGATGGTGATCACATGATTGTGCAACTCTATCGACGCAGTGAAGGCGTCGCGGATGCGCTCCGCCGCCATCGCCGCCTCGCCCGGATCGGAAATCACCGGCAGCAGCACGATGAATTCGTCGCCGCCCTGGCGCGCCAGCATCTCTCCCGGCCCCAGCACGCCCTTGATCCGGTCCGCCGCCACCTGCAGCAGGGTGTCGCCGGCGGTGTGGCCCAGCGATTCGTTGACGGTCTTGAAGCGGTCCAGGTCCAGCAGCAGCAAGGCCAGCCGCTCGTTGTCGCGGCCGGCGTTGTGGATAGCCAGCTCCACCCGGTCCTGCATGTGCACGCGGTTGGGCAAGCTGGTCAGCACGTCGAAATGGGCGAGGAACTGGATGCGCTCGTCGGCCGCCTTACGCTCGGTCAGATCGCTGAAGATGGCCACGTAATGGGTGATTTCGCCCAGGCTGTTGCGCACCGCGTTGATCGCCAGCCATTCCGGGAACACCTCGCCGTTCTTGCGGCGGTTCCACAACTCGCCCTGCCAGGAGCCGTGGTCGGCGATGGACTGCCACATCTGTTCGTAGAAGGGCTGGTCGTGGCGGCCGGAGGACAGCACGCTGGTCTTCTGGCCCAGCACCTCGTGCTGGGTGTAGCCGGTGATCTCGGTGAAAGCGCGGTTGACGCTGCGGATGCGTTTGTCCGCGTCGGTGATCATGATGCCTTCCACGGTGTTCTCGAACACCTTGGCGGCCAGTTGCACCCTCTCCTCCGCCGCGCGTTTCTCGGAGATGTCGCGCACCATGCGCCATACCGCGTTGATGCGTCCGAAGGCGTCGCGCATCGCCACGGTCTTGACGCTGACCGGCACCGGATTGCCGAAACGGTTGATATAGGTGGCCTCGAACTCGTCGCAGTAGCCGAAGCGCAATACCTTGTTGTCCAGATTGAAGCGCTCCAACGCCTCGCTCTCCGGCCCCACCAGTGTCCAGAAATTCTGTAGCTTGAGCTGATCCAGGCTGTAGCACATCAGGTTGAGGAAGGCGGGGTTGGCGTCTATCACCTGGCCGTCCAGCGAGCTGATCACAATGCCGTCGAGGTTGGACCAGAACAGTTCGCGGTATTTGTTCTCGGAGCGGCGCAGCGCGTCCTCCACCTCGCGGCGGCGGGAAATGTCCGCTTCCAGCGCCAGCGTCTTGGCGCGCAACTCGTCCAGCAAGCGCTTGAGTTCCGCGCGGGTCCATTCCAGGTGTTTGCCCAGATGGCCGATCTCGTCGCGGCGCTGCCATTCGAACGGCCGGTCCAGCTTGAGTTCGGCCAGCAAGCGCGCCTGTTCGGTCAGGGCCTTCATCGGGCTGAGGAAGCGCGAGTGCAGAATGCTCATGATCAGCAGAATGGACAACACCAGCTGCGCCGCCAGAATCATCAGAATATTCTTGATCTGGTTGTTGAGCGCGATGGCGAGGTGTTCATTGTCGAATTCCAGCGTCACCTGGCCGATTTCCTCCCCGCGGTAGATCACCGGTTTTTCCACGAAGGAGACGCTGCCGATGCGGCGCTCCGCGCGCACCGAAGACAGAAAGATCTGATTGGACTGGGTGTCGGTGACGCGGATGGAAACCACCCTCGCGTCTTCCATCACCGAAGCGATCAACGGGTTGCCGGCCTGGCGGCTCAGATTCCACAAGGGCTCCTGCATGCCCAGAGCGACGATGTCCAGCAGGCGTTTTTGATCGGTTTCCAACTGGGCGGTTAACGCGTCCCGTTGAATATTGAAACTCAGATAACTGATGATGGACGCGGGAATCAGCAAGCCCAGCACCACGGCGATGAGAAAGACAGCCCTGAGGGAAAGGCCGGTACTGGCTGTGGATTTATCGTCAGCGTGGTGTGCCATGTTTGCGTTTATTATCGCTCGCCATTAGCCGCAGGCAATTGAGCCCATGCGTCAGTTGTTCATATTTTCAAAAGTATACACCGGATAATCGCGGCAAAATGCTGGAATATTCACTAGTCATCGCCTTGTCAAGCCCGGATCCGGCAAGCCTTGCGCCGGCCTGCTTCGCCGCCGCTTCCCGCGCTCCGTCATTGCCTTGCATTTAGCCTCGGCCTACAATCCACGTCACTTCAAAATCGCGCCAGGATTGCCCCATGTCCCAGTCCCGTTATGACAAAATTATCACCGCCCGCTGGATCATTACCGTCGAGGAAGACGGCGAAATCCTGGAAAACCACGCCATTGCTCTGAAGGATGGCAGGATTGCCGCGATTATTCCAGCCGACCAAGCCGGCGCGCTGGAGGCGGATCAACGCGTGGAATTGCCCAACCACGTGCTGATGCCGGGCCTGATCAATCTGCACGGCCACTCCGCGATGACGCTCTTGCGCGGCCTCGCCGACGACAAGGCGCTGATGGACTGGCTGACCAATCATATCTGGCCGGCCGAGGGCAAACACGTGCGCGACGATTTCGTGTTCGACGGCGCGCTGCTGGCGATGGGGGAGATGATCCGCGGCGGCACCACCACCATCAACGACATGTATTTCTATCACGGCGCGATGGCCCGCGCCGGCCTGGCCTCCGGCATGCGCACTTTTGTCGGCTGTTCCATCCTGGAGTTCCCCACCAATTACGCCAGCAACGCCGACGACTACATCAGCAAGTCCCTGGCCGAGCGCCGCCAGTTCCTGGGCGAAGAACTGATCACCTTCACCCTGGCCCCGCACGCGCCCTACACGGTGTCGGACGACACCTTCGCCAAGGTTGTGACGCTGGCGGAACAGGAAGACATGCTGATCCACTGCCATATCCACGAAACCGCGGACGAGGTCAGCAACAGCGTCAAGGAGCGGCACCAGCGCCCGCTGGCCCGCCTGCAACAGCTGGGCCTGCTGTCGCCGCGCCTGATCGCCGCCCACATGGTGCATCTGAACGACGAGGAAATCGAACTGGCGGCCAAGCACGGCGTGTCGGTGGCGCACAATCCCTCGTCCAATATGAAGCTGGCTTCCGGCATCGCCCCCATTCCCAAGATGCTGCAGGCCGGCATCGCGGTGGGCATAGGCACCGACGGCGCCGCCTCCAACAACAAGTTGGACATGCTGGCGGAAACCCGGCTGGCGGCGCTGCTGGCCAAAGTGGGCACGCTGGACCCCACCTCGGTGCCCGCCGCCGCCGCCATCCGCATGGCTACGCTCAACGGCGCGCGCGCGCTGGGCATCGCCGACAAAGTCGGCTCGATCAAGACCGGCAAGCAGGCCGACCTGATCGCCATCGATCTGTCCGCCATCGAAACCGCGCCGGCCTTCGACCCGATCTCCCACGTGGTCTACGCGGCCGGCCGCGAACAAGTCAGCCATGTCTGGGTCAAAGGTCAGGCTCTATTGGAACAACGCCAACTCAAAACTCTGGACGAAGCCGCGCTCAAGGCGCGCGCGGAAGATTGGCGTCATCGCATTCTGGCGAAATAATCATGATTAATGTAGACGAAACCGAAATCGACAAATTCAGCCAGCTGGCGCACAAATGGTGGGATATGAGCGGCGAATTCAAGCCGCTGCATGAAATCAATCCGCTGCGCCTGGACTTCATCGACGCGCGCGCGGCCATCGCCGGCAAGCAAGTGCTGGACGTGGGCTGCGGCGGCGGCATCCTGGCGGAAAGCATGGCCGCGCGCGGCGCCGGCGTCACCGGCATCGACCTGGCCAAGAAATCGCTGAAAGTGGCTCAGCTGCACAGCCTGGAGTCCGGCGTGGCGGTGGATTACCGCTGCGTGGCAGTGGAAGAACTGGCGGAGGAAGCGCCGGCCAGCTTCGACGTGGTCACCTGCATGGAAATGCTGGAACACGTGCCGGACCCGCAAAGCGTGGTGCGCAGCTGCGCCAGCCTGGTCAAACCCGGCGGCTGGGTGTTTTTCTCCACGCTCAACCGCAACGCCAAGTCCTATCTGCTGGCGGTGATCGGCGCCGAATACGTGCTGAACATGCTGCCGCGCGGCACCCATGAATACGCGCGCTTCCTCAAACCTTCGGAATTGTCGCGCATGGCCCGCAACGCCGGTCTGGAGCTGGATGTCGTCCGCGGCATGAGTTACAACCCGCTGACGCGCATCTACGCGCTGGGCGACGACACCGCCGTCAATTATCTGATGGCCTGCCGTCGTCCCGAATAAGCGGCAAGAAAAAAGGCCTTCGCCATGGGCGAAGGCCTGAATCACACTCCCGGTTCCACACCGGACACAACCCGCTAAAGTTCGCAAACGCCGCGCCGGCTTCGACGCCCTCGCGGGACGGCCCGCTTACGGCGGCGTTCGGCTTGCGCCGCTCGTCGCCTGCGAGGCTGCTGTTCCCGCTCGGGCCGGCCGCCGGCCGGGTCCGCAAGACGGCGGAAATGCCTCTCCGCCGCCTCTCGCCTATTTTGATAGCCCCTCTCGTGTCAGCCATTTCAAACAAGCGTTTTAATCGTATGATTGATATGATGAATGCGCAAGTAAAACCTTCGCAACGCTTGTCTAGTGCGGCAAGTTGACAACAGTCGACGCCAAAACCGCTGATAATGTTTTGATAACAACAATCTGTCGGACAAACTACTGCCAGACAAACGTTGCAGTTTGATTGCCGGCGCATATCAAACATAGGAAAATAATAATATTCTATTCCGGAGAGCAAGATGACGTTCAAAGCGAACGACTCACTGACCGAACAAATTGCCCAATACCTGGGCAAACAAATCATACAAGGCACGATGCAAGCCGGAGAGCGCATCCAGGAATTGCGCATTGCGTCGGAACTGGAAGTCAGCCGCGGGTCCGTACGCGAAGCTTTATTGATTTTGCAACGCCGCCATCTGGTGGAGATTTTCCCGCGTCGCGGCGCGGTGGTGTCCAGCATCACCGGTCAGGATGTGCGCCATTTCTTCGAACTGTGGTTCCTGCTGCTGGATCAAGCGGTCTGTAACCTCGCCACCTCCTGGCAAAACGACGACCTGGCCCACTTCTTCGAAGTCACCACCCAGTTGGCCGAATGCAACCGCAAAGACGATTTGCACGGCTTTTACGACCACGGCGTCGATTTTCTCGACACCCTGTACCGCTACGCCGGCAACCGCTATCTGGAACACACGCTGAAGGACTTACTGCCGCTGACTCAGCGCTGCCTGTTCGCCATTCTGCGCGCCGGCAAGAGCCAGATGGACCAGACCCAGCTCTTCCTGGAAAACCTGCTCAAGACCATCATCGCCCGCGACACCGCCAGATTGCGCCAGATGGTGGCCGAGTTCGGCCAGCAATACAGCCAACTGGCGCAAAGCGCCGCCGAATCGCTAGCCGGACGCCATTGAGGCCCACCGCCCGGCCAAAGCCCGGGCGGCGTCCAGCACCAGCTCCTTCCCCGCATCCCTGCGCTTGCCGGCGCGCCAGGCCATGGTGACCTCCCACTGCCAGGCCGGCAGGTCGGCAATGCTCAGCCGTCGCAAAACGCCGTCGGCCAGATCGGACTGAATCGACAGCTCCGGCATGAAACACAGAAAACCGTGACGCAAGGCCAACTCCCTGGCCGCCGACGCCGGCTGGATCGCATGGATGGGCTGGGCCACGGTGCGCGCCAGCCGCAGCCGGCGTATCAACTCATCGCACTCCACGCCCCAGTACTGGGGCGCGATCCGGTAGGACGCCACCTCCTCCAAACTCAGCGGCTGCTCCCGCTCCGCCAACGGATGCCCGGCCGCCGCCACCGCCACGATGGGAGAGCGCCACAGCGTTTCCATCTGAATGCCCGCCATCGCAGGACACCGCAACACGAAGCCGACCTGCACCAGGCCGGACAACAGGTTCTGCATGATCAGCGGCGAGTGATCGGTGTCGCAGCGGATTTCCAGCGGCGCCTCGGCCAAGTCCAGCAATAAAGGACCGAAAACCGCCGAAGTCAGCGACGGCAGACAAGACAGCCGCAGGCAGGGCAAGGCCGGCGTGCCCTGCAGGATCTCCCTCCCCTGCTCCAAGGCCGACACCGCCTGCTGCGCCGATGGCAAAAAGGCCAGGCAGGCCGCTGTGGGCTCCGCGCCACGACGGTGGCGATGAAACAGGCAAGTCCCCAGCTCCTGCTCCAGCAATTGCACTCGCTGACTGACCTGGGGCTGCGACCAGCCGCGCTTGGCGGCGGCCTGGCTGAAACTGCCCAGCTCGGCGATATCCAGCAATAGGCGCAAATCGGAGAGCGCGATAGACATAAGAAAATCCAATATTAACTATTACGGATTAGTCAGTTTCAGAATATCAGGAGCCTTCATAGAATGACATGAAAATAAGGAGATTTCATGGCGCTGCTAAAGCGGGCCCGGACCTTGGGCAAAGGCTTCATCCTGCTGGACAATCTGATCGTGGTATTTGGTTTCTTCATGGTCTTTCCGCTGATCAGCCTGCATTTCGTCGATCAACTGGGCTGGACCGCGGCCGCGGTGGGCTTTGGGCTGGGTTTGCGCCAGTTCACCCAGCAAGGGCTGGGCTTGTTCGGCGGCTCCCTGGCCGACCGTTTCGGCGCCAAACCGCTGATCGTGGCCGGCATGCTGCTGCGAGCCGCCGGCTTTGCCGCCATGGCGCTGGCGAACGCGCCGTGGCAGCTCTGGCTGTCCTGCCTGCTCTCCGGCCTGGGCGGCACGCTGTTCGATCCGCCGCGCTCCGCGCTGGTGGCCAAATTGACGCGGCCGCGCGAACGCAACCGCTTCTACTCGCTGCTGATGATGCAGGACAGCGCCGGCGCGGTGGGCGGCGCCTTGTTCGGCTCCTGGCTGCTGCAATTCGACTTCCACTGGGTATGCCTGGGCGGCGCCGTCGCGTTTTTGGCGGCGGCGGCGGCAAACGCCTGCCTGCTGCCGGACTACCGCGTCGCCGCCCGGCGGGCGCCCGCGCTGGCCTCCATCCGCATCGTGCTGAACGATCATCGTTTCCTGAAGCTGGTGCTCACGCTCAGCGGTTATTACCTGCTCAGCGTGCAGATCATGCTGTTGCTGCCCATCGCCATCAAGCAATTGACCGGCACCGCCCAGGCCGTGGGCTGGATGTACGGCCTGGAAACCGCCTTGTCGCTGAGCCTGCTCTATCCTTTGGCGCGGCTGGGCGAACGCCATTTCCGCCTGGAAACCCGAGTACTGGCCGGCATCGCGTTGATGAGCCTCAGCCTCGCCTGCATGGCCGTGGCGCGGCAACCGCTGACCGCCTTCCTCATCCTGGCCGCCTTCTTTCTCGGCACCCTCATCACCGAACCGGCGCGGGAAACCCTGGTGGCCAGCCTGGCCCGTCCGGAAGCCAGAGCCAGCTATATGGGCGCCAGCCGGCTGGGCCTGGCCCTGGGCGGCGGCGGCGGCTTTCTCGCCGGCGGCTGGCTCTACGACTTTGCCCAAAGCCGGCATCAAGCCGGCCTGCCCTGGCTGCTGCTGGCCGCCGCGGGCGCGCTCACCTTCATCGCGCTGGCGCGCCAGTTTGGTCCCGCCGCGCCGCGGACGCTCAAACAAGCGGCCTGACAACAACAAAAGCCCGCCGGATGGCGGGCTTTTCATCAATCAGCTGGGCTGTTTGCCTTGCGACAAACAGACAGTAAAACCGGTGTTACGCGTTCTGAATATTGGACGCTTGCTTGCCCTTCGGACCGGACACCACTTCAAAGCTTACACGTTGCCCTTCTTTCAGGGTTTTGAAGCCTTGCATGTTGATGGCCGAGAAGTGAGCGAACAAATCCTCGCCGCCTTCATCCGGAGTAATGAAGCCAAAGCCTTTAGCGTCATTGAACCACTTAACGGTACCTAATGCCATTCTTACTTCCTTGCAAAAAAAGGCTGGTGAAGCCGACCAACTTAGAGCTTAATAAGAGTTGTCTGGCTTGCCTAGCGCAAAAAAATGCCAAACAGTTAAGCCAAGCACCAGCTGCATTTCTACGCAACCCGCCGCTCATCGTCAAGTCGTAGAGGAAAAGTGCCAGTCCCCTTGAAAAAAACTCTCGGGGAACCCAAATTGAAGTAAGACGCAGATTCCACGAAAGCCGACATGTCTACGCAGTTCAAGGACGATGCCATACAAGAGGCGTCCCGGGTTAGGGAAAACCCACCCCCGATGTATAAGGTCTTGTTATTGAACGATGATTTTACCCCGATGGATTTTGTGATCCAGGTCCTCCAGCAGTTCTTCTACATGAACCGCGAAAAGGCCACTCACATCATGCTGCAAGTCCACACGCAAGGTCACGGCGTGTGTGGCGTTTATACCAAAGACGTGGCTGCAACAAAGGTCGAGCAGGTGTTGCAATATGCGAAAGCGCACCAGCATCCGCTCCAGTGCGTTATGGAGGAAAACTGATGATTGCCCAGGAGCTTGAAGTAAGCCTGCACATGGCGTTCATGGACGCAAGGCGCAAGCGCCACGAGTTCATCAGCGTGGAGCATCTGTTACTCGCGATGACCGACAACCCGTCGGCCGCCGAAGTACTGCGCGCATGTGGAGCCAACATCGACCAGCTGAAAAAACAGCTGGGCGATTTCATCGATGAGCACACCCCCACCGTGCCCGGGGAGGCGGAGGTGGAAACTCAACCCACTCTCGGCTTCCAGCGCGTGATACAGCGCGCGATCCTGCACGTGCAGTCTTCCGGCAAAAAAGAGGTGACCGGGGCTAACATCCTGGTGGCCATCTTCGGCGAGAAGGACTCCCACGCGGTGTACTATCTGCACCAGCAAGGCATTTCGCGGCTGGACGTGGTGAATTTCATTTCTCACGGAATCACCAAGCAGCGCTCGCAGCAGCAGCCGCAGGAGCCGCGCGACAGCAGCGGCGAAGCGGAGAGCGAGGAGCAGGCCACCGGTCCGGGCGGCGCGCTGGAAAACTACACGCTGAACCTCAACCAGCAGGCGCGCGACGGCAGGATAGATCCGCTGATCGGCCGCGAGCCCGAGTTGGAGCGCACCGTGCAGATTCTGTGCCGTCGCCGCAAGAACAACCCCTTGCTGGTGGGCGAGGCCGGCGTGGGCAAGACCGCCATCGCCGAAGGCCTGGCGCGCCGCATCGTCAACGGCGAAGTGCCGGAGATTCTGGGCAAGTCCACCGTCTACGCGCTGGACATGGGAGCGCTGCTGGCCGGCACCAAATACCGCGGCGATTTCGAACAGCGGCTGAAGGCGGTGATCAAGCAATTGACCGAGGACAGCAACGCCATTCTGTTCATCGACGAGATTCACACGCTGATCGGCGCCGGAGCGGCCTCGGGCGGCACGCTGGACGCGTCCAACCTGCTGAAGCCGGCCTTGTCCAACGGCAGCCTGCGCTGTATCGGGGCGACCACCTACAACGAATACCGCAGCATCTTCGAGAAGGACAACGCGCTGTCGCGCCGTTTCCAGAAGATCGACGTCAACGAGCCGACGGTGGAGCAGACCGTGGAAATCCTCAAGGGGCTGAAATCCCGCTTCGAGGCCCACCACGGCGTCAAGTACACCCAGTCGGCGCTGTCCACCGCGGCGGAGCTATCGGCGCGCTTCATCAACGACCGCCATCTGCCGGACAAGGCCATCGACGTGATCGACGAGGCCGGCGCCGCGCAGAAGATTCTGCCCAAGTCCAAGCAGAAGAAGGTCATCAACAAGACCGAGATCGAGGACATCGTCGCCAAGATCGCGCGCATTCCGCCCAAGACCGTGTCGTCCGACGACAAGAACGTGCTGAAGAATCTGGAGCGCGATCTGAAAAACGTGGTCTTTGGTCAGGAAAAAGCCATCGAAGGGCTGGCCAGCGCCATCAAGATGACGCGTTCCGGCCTGGGCAATCCGCAAAAGCCGATCGGTTCCTTCCTGTTCTCCGGTCCCACCGGCGTCGGCAAGACCGAAGTGGCGCGGCAACTGGCCTATATCCTGGGCGTGGAGCTGATCCGCTTCGACATGTCCGAGTACATGGAACGGCACGCGGTGTCTCGGCTGATCGGCGCGCCTCCGGGCTATGTCGGCTTCGAACAGGGCGGCCAGCTGACCGAGGCGGTCAACAAGCATCCGTACGCGGTGGTCTTGCTGGATGAGATCGAAAAAGCGCATCCGGACATCTACAACGTGCTGTTGCAGGTGATGGACCACGGCACCCTGACCGACAACAACGGCCGCAAGGCAGACTTCCGCAACGTGGTGATCATCATGACCACCAACGCGGGCGCGGAGTCCCTGTCCAAGCCGACGCTGGGCTTCACCCAGACCAAGGCGGCCGGCGACGAAATGGGCGACATCAAGAAACAGTTCAGTCCGGAATTCCGCAACCGCCTGGACGCCATCATCCCGTTCAAGATGCTGGACGAGCAGATCATCCTGCAAGTGGTGGACAAGTTCCTGATGCAGCTGGAGCAGCAGTTGGCGGAGAAGCGGGTGGACATCCACTTCACCGACGAGCTGCGGCGCTACCTGGCGAAGAACGGCTTCGATCCGCTGATGGGCGCCCGCCCGATGGCGCGTCTGATCCAGGACACGCTGCGCAAGGCGCTGGCCGACGAGTTGCTGTTCGGCCGTCTGGTCACCGGCGGCGAAGTCACCGTCACCGTGCTGGACGACAAGGTGGAGCTGCAGTTCGACCACCAGGCCTTAGCGCCCGAACCGGCCTGATCTTGATACGGCAATACGCAACGCCCGCTGACGCGGGCGTTTTTCTTTTCATCTCAACCGCGAGGATGATGTTTGGCGTGCAGCTGTTTCAAGCGCTCGCGCGCCACATAGGTATAGATCTGCGTGGTGGAAATGTCAGAATGCCCCAGCAGCAGCTGCACCACGCGCAAATCCGCGCCGTGGTTGACCAGATGAGTGGCGAAGGCATGACGCAACACGTGCGGGCTCACCGCCGGCAAGCCCTGGCGCTTGGCGTACTGCGAGATCAGATGCCAGGCCATCTGTCGCGTCATGCCCGCCTTGCGCTGGGTCACGAACACCGTGTCGCAGACCGCGCCCGCCAGCAAAACCGGCCTCGCCTCGGCCAGATAACGCTGCAGCCACTCCTGGGCCAGCTCGCCCAAGGGCACCAGTCTCTCCTTATTGCCCTTGCCCATGGTCTTGACCAGGCCGTCCAGCAAATTCACTTGTTGCAGAGTCAAGCCCACCAGCTCCGACACGCGCAAGCCGCTGGCGTAAAGCAGCTCCAGCATCGCGCGGTCGCGCAGGCCCAGCGGCGTGCCCACGTCCGGCGCTTCCAGCAAGGCTTCCACATGCCGCTCGGACAGGGATTTGGGCAAGCGCGGCCCCTGTTTGGGCGCGCGCAAGCGTGCGCATGGGTCGTCGTCGCGCAAACCCGCCTGCGCCAGATATTGATAAAAGCGCTTCATCGCCGACACCATCCGCGCCCGGGTCGCCGGCTTCTCTCGGTCCACGCCCAGCAAAAGCGCCTGCTCCAGGTGCCCAGAAGCGGCCTCCGTCAGGCTAACGCCCTCGTCTCCCAGTCTCGCTGCCAGCTTGCCCAGATCGCGCCGATACGCGGCCAGGGTGTTCTTGGACAGGCCGTCGCTCAACCATAGCTGGTCCAGAAACGCGTCGATGGCCTCCTCGGCCGCCTTCATTGCTTCGCTGCTCGCATCCATTATTGTCGTCGTCCGCCGATATGCGCGTCAGGCCGCCACCCGCGCGAAACATCCATACTGAATAATCCTCAGTCTTTGTCCGCCTCGCGGGCAAAACATTCCCCTGCTCCCCTTAAAGGCGAGCCCGGGCCTCGCGCAATGACCTCGACTCGCGCCTCAACAGAGGCAAAGCGGCGCCTTGCGCGCCCCCCTCCGCTCAACAACCGAACTCATGCGCCAGCAGCCACTGCTTGATGTCCACGGTTTCCCGGCCCAAGGAGCGATTGAAGCCGCCCAGGCTGTTGCGGGCCACCACGCGGTGGCAAGGCACGATGATGGGTACCGGATTGCGCCCGCAGGCATTGCCCACCGCCCGCGCCGACGAGCCCAGCGCCGTGGCGATATCCTGATAGCGCGCCATCTGCCCGCAGGGAATCCGTTCTATCTCGCGCCAGACGCGCTGCTGGTGCTCGCTGCCCCGCAAACGATAAGGCAGGCTGAAGCCAAAGCGCGGATCGACGAAATAAGCGCGCAGCTGTTCCGCCACCTCCTGCTCCAGACTGCGCGGCTCCGGCGGCCTGAGGGCTTGCCGCTCGGCCAGGAATTCCAGATTCACCAGCGCGCCGTCGAGACATACCATGCCCAGCTGCCCGAACGGCGCGTCGATCACCGCGCTGTATTCCATGTGTCCGCCTCCGGATAATAAAAAAGCGCAAGGCATCGCCTTGCGCTTTGAACTGTCATCAAGCCTAAGCCTGACTCGACAAGGCTTAGCCTTGCTTGCGAGCCGGCAGTTTTTCCTTGATGCGTGCGGATTTGCCGGTACGGCCGCGCAGGTAGTACAGCTTGGCGCGACGCACGTCACCACGGCGCTTCACTTCAACGGAAGCCACCAGCGGGGAGTAGGTTTGGAAAGTACGCTCTACGCCTTCGCCGGCGGACATCTTGCGCACGGTGAAAGCGCTGTTCAGGCCAGCGTTTTTCTTGGCGATAACCACGCCTTCGTAAGCCTGCAGACGTTCGCGGTTGCCTTCCTTAACCTTCACCTGAACGACGATGGTGTCGCCCGGGGCGAATTCCGGCAGGGTTTTGCCCAGGCGGGCGATTTCTTCTTGCTCGAGTTTCTGGATCAGATCCATGATTCACTCCTGGTTTTTCTGGAGATCTTGTTCCTGCTGGTACTCCGCCAGCAGCCGAGATTCCTGTTTTGTCAAAATACGGCCTTGCAGCAAATCCGGGCGACGTTGCATCGTCCTGCCCAGAGCCTGTTTCAGCCGCCATTTAGCGATCAGCGCATGATTACCGGACAACAGCACATCCGGCACCCGCATGCCCTGATAGTCTTCGGGTCGGGTATAGTGCGGACAATCAAGAAGCCCGTCCACAAATGAATCTTCGTAAGCCGATTGCGCGTCGTTCAGGACGCCGGGCAGCAAACGCACCACCGCGTCCATCAGCACCATGGCCGGCAGCTCGCCGCCGGACAGCACGTAGTCGCCGATGGAAATCTCCTCGTCGACCTCGCGCTGGATCAACCTCTCGTCCACGCCCTCGTAGCGGCCGCACAGCAGGATCAGGCCCGCTCTTTGCGACAGCTCCGCCGCCTTCGCATGCGTCAGCGGACGGCCTTGCGGCGAAAGATAAATCACATGGCTGCGCTCGGCTCCGGCTTGCGCCTGCCTCGCCCTGGCCGCCGCGATGGACTGCGCCAGGGGCTCGATCTGCATCACCATGCCGGGGCCGCCGCCATAAGGCCGGTCGTCTACCCGGCGGTAGTTGTCATGCGTGAAATCGCGAGGATTCCAGGCCTGAAAACCCCAAATGCCCAAATCAAGCGCCCGCTGGCTAACGCCAAAGCGGGCGATGGAATCGAACATCTCCGGAAACAGCGTTACCGCGTCGATCTGCATCAGTAGTCCAGACCCCAGTCCACCTGGATCTTGCCTGCGGCAAGCTGAACTTCCAGCACATACTGATCCACGAAGGGAATCATGCGCTGGCCGTCCGTGCCTTGCACCACCAACACATCGTGCGCGCCGGTTTCCATCAATTCGCTGACTTTGCCCAGCACTTCGCCTTGCTGATTGACGACTTCCAGACCGATCAGATCGGCCCAGTAGTATTCGCCTTCCTCGGCGGCCGGCAACTCTTCGCGCGGCACGGCGATTTGCATGCCGCGCAGGGCTTCGGCCGCGTCGCGGTCTTCCACGCCTTCCAGCTTGGCGGCAAGCGCCTTGGGCTGGAGAGCGCCGTTTTCAAATGTGTACGGCTTCCAGTCGTTCTCCTTGCCCAGCCACCAGACCGGGTAGTCGAACAGACCGTCAGCGTATTCGGTGTCGGCCTGGACTTTCACCCAGCCCTTGACACCAAAGGCGCCACGCACAAACCCCATCACTACGAGATCTTCGTTGCGCATGCGCCTAGTCCGTCAGTTGATGTGTCAACGAACGCTTAGGCAGCGGCCTTCTGCTCTTTCAGCAGCTTGGCAACGGCGTCGGAAACTTGAGCGCCAACGCCAACCCAGTGGTTCAGGCGGTCCATGGTGAAACGGACGCGCTCTTGCTTCTCGTTGGCAACCGGGTTGTAGAAGCCAACGCGCTCGATGAAGCGACCGTCACGACGGTTACGGGAATCGGTCACCACGATGTTGTAGAACGGACGGTTCTTGGCGCCGCCACGTGCCAGACGAATCACTACCATTGTCGATTGTCCTTGAATAAAAACGGTATGAGAAAAGCCCACGATTTTAGGTCAGTTTTCCCTTATCTTGCAAGCGCTTAATGCAAGACGCCTGTCAAGCCCGCCGTTACAAGCTCTTGGACACCATGGTCAGGGCCCGGTCTTCCGGGTGCGGCTCCACGGAAAAGCCCAGCTTGTGCATCAGTTTCAACATGCCCTTATTGCCGGCCAACACCTCGCCGCGCATCACTTTCAGGCCCTGCTCCCGCGCCGCGTCGAACAAGGCGCTCATCAGAAGATAGCCTATGCCCTTGCCTTGCCAGCGGTCGGCCACCTCCAGCGCGAACTCGCAGCCCTCATTGTCCGGATCGGTGATGAAACGCGCCACCGCCAGCATTTCCTCGCCGTCTTTTTGTTCGCGCGTCATCGCCAGCGCCATCTCGCGGTCGTAATCCAGCTGGGTGAATCGCACCAACATGCTTTGCGACAATTGCTTGATGCTGGACAGGTAGCGGTTGTAGCGGCTCTCCTCGGACAGATTGCGCACGAACTCCTGTTGCATATCCGCATCTTCCGGACGCACCGGCCGCACCATCACATTGGTGCCGTCCTTCAATTTGGCGCACACCACCATATGGCTGGGATAAGGCATGATGGCCATATGGGCGTAGCGCTTCAAATCCGGCCGCCGCGGCCGGACGATGATGCGGGCGTCCAACGCGATCACGCCCTGCTCGTCGGCCACCAGCGGATTGATATCCATCTCGCGCAGCTCGGGCAGCTCGCACACCATTTCCGACACATGCAGCAGCACATCCTCCAGCTCGTCCTGATCCACCGCCGGCAGGTTCTTGAACGCGCCCAGCAATTGGCCGATGCGGGTATGGCGGATCATGCTGGCCACCAGATAGCCGTTGAGCGGCGGCAGGGATAGCGCGCGGTCGTGCATCACCTCCACCGCGATGCCCCCGGCGCCGAAAGTGATCACTGGCCCGAAGGCTTCGTCGTGGGTGACGCCCACCATCACTTCGCGGGCGAAGCGGCGCTTGCGCATGGGCTGCACCGACACCCCGTCGATGCGCGCCTCCGGCCGCGCCTGGCGCGTGCGGCCGATGATGGCGTCGAACGCTTCGCGCAGCGTCGCCTCATTGCTGATGTTCAGCTCCACGCCGCCAACGTCCGACTTATAAATGATGTCCGGCGAATCGATCTTCAGCACCACCGGGTAGCCGATCTTGTCGGCCTGCTTGACCGCCTCGTTGGCGGTGCGCGCCAGCCGGGTGGGATTGACCGGAATCTGGAAGGCGGCCAGCACCTCCTTGGATTCGCGCTCGGACAGAATGTCGCGGCCGTCCTTCAACGCCGAGGCGATCACCTTGCGCGCCTTGGCCACGTCCGGGTCGGCGCGCTTGCCCTCCAGCGGCCCCGGCGTCTGCAACAGCAACTGCTGGTTGCGCTGATAAGCCGCCAGATTGCGGAACACTTCGATGCCGTACTCCGGCGCGCGGAAGTGAGCGCACTTGGCCTTGGAAAACAGTTCGCGGCTTTCCGACACCTTGGCGTCGCCCAGCCAGGACAGGAACAGCGGCTTGGCGGATTCGCGCTGCAAGCCGATCATCAACTGCGCCGTGGTCAGGTGGTCGGTGCCGGCCTGCGGGGTGAACACCACCATCACGCCATCCACATTAGGGTCGTCCAGACAGGCCTTCACCGCGGTGCGAAAACGCGAGGGACTGGCGTCGCCTATGATGTCCAGCGGGTTGCCGTGCGACCAATTGCGCGGCAAGACCCCATTGAGCAGTTCCACGGTGGAATCGGACAGCTTGGCCAGCTCCACCCGGTTGGAATAGGCGCTGTCGGCGGCCAGCACGCCGGGGCCGATGCCGTTGGTGACGATGGCCAGCCGCTTGCCGCCCACCCGGTAGTTGGCCGCCAGCACCTTGGCCGCCGTGAACAGCTGGGCGATGGTGTCGACCCGCAGCACGCCGGCGCGCGCCAGCGCGGCGTCGAACACATCGCCGCTCTCCACCAGATTGCTGGAATGCGTGACCCCGGTCACCGCGTCCTCATAGCGGCCGGACTTGATCACCACCACCGGCTTGGTGCGCGCCGCGGCGCGCAGCGCCGACATGAAGCGGCGCGCGTCGTGAATGTGGTGGACATGCAACAGAATGCCCTGGGTGAAGTTGTCCGCCACCAGGTAATCCAGAATTTCGCCGAAGCCGACGTCCAGCGCGTTGCCCACGGAAATCACGCTGGAAAAACCGATGCCCTTGCTGTCCGCCCAATCCAGCATCGCCGTGCACAGCGCCGACGACTGCGACACCAGCGCCAGATTGCCCGGCCTCACCTTGCTGGTGTAGTTGCTGGCGTTGAAGCCGGCCACCGGCCGCATCAGGCCCAGCACGTTCGGCCCCAGGATGCGGATGCCGAAATGGCGGCTGATGGACAGCGTCTCGTTGATGATCTCCCGCTCCAGCTGTTCGCTGTCGGCGAACTCCTTGGCCAGCAGCACCGCCTTGATGCCCTTCTTGCCGCAGTCTTTCATGATCGCAGGCAGGGTGCGGGTGGCGGTCACCACCACCGCCAGATCCACGGGCTCGCTGATCTGACGCACCGAAGCCACCGCGGGCACCCCTGCCACCACCTTGTGGTTGAGGTTGACCGGAAACAGCTTGCCCTGGAAGTTGCCCGCCAGCAGATTGGCGAACACCGCCTGCCCGATCGAGCCCGGCGTGTCGCTGGCGCCGATCACGGCGACGCTGCGCGGCGAAAACAACGGTGTCAGGTAATGCGGCCTCATTGATGCTTATCCTCGGAAATAATGGTAACCGGCACGGTTTTCCCCGCCGGCGGCGGCAATGGCCACTCCGGCTGCAAAGTCACATGATCGATGCCGTACTCGCGCGACAGCATGCGCTGGCAAGCCGCCAGAATGCGCGGCCAATCCTGCGGCGCGGCCACTTGCAAATGCGCGGACAAGGCCACGCGGTCCGCGGCCATGGTCCAAACGTGCAGATCGTGCACCGATCTCACCCCGGCGATGCCGCCCAGGGCACGGCCGATGCGGTTAAAATCCAGCTCCGCCGGCACCTCCTCCATCAACACCGCCAGCGACTTGCGCAGCAGCCGCCAGGTAGACGACAGAATCAGACAGGCCACCAGCATGGACAAGATCGGATCCGCCGGCGTCCAGCCGGTCCAGTACACGATGGCCCCGGAAGCGATCGCCGCCAGCGAGCCCAGCAAATCCCCCATCACGTGCAGCAGCGCCGCCTTGCTGTTAAGGCTGTGCGCGCCGCGGCTCAGAATCCACACGGCCAGCACATTCACCAGCAGGCCGGCCACGGCGATGCCCATCACCCCCAGGCCGTTGACCGTGTGCGGCTCCAGCAAGCGCCGCACCGCCTCCACCGCGATGAAAACGATGACGCCGAACATGAACAGGCTGTTCAGAAACGCGCCTATCACCTCCGCGCGGCCATGGCCGAAAGAATGCGACTCGTCCGCCGGGCGGCGGCCGATATGCGCCACCCACAAGGCCAGCAACAGCGAAATGGAATCGGTCAGCATATGGCCGGCGTCCGACAACAAGGCCAGCGATCCCGTCGCCCAGCCGCCCACCGCCTCCACGCAGGCGAAGCCTATCGTCAGCAGCGCCACCCAGCGCAAGGCGCGCATGCTGGCGGCGCGCGCCGCCGCGCCCGTCACCCCGCCGTGGGGATGGCGATGCGGGTGATTGTAATCGTGCTCGTCGTCATGCTCACCGCCCGCCGAGCCATCATCATGCAGACTGAACCTTGACGTCATCTTGACCTCCGGCAAGCCGAATCCATCGCGCCCCGCTTCGCCGCAAGGGCCTAACAAGAATGGACTGGCGCGGACACTACAATATTGTTAATCTTTGCTGTTTAGCAATAGCTCTTTACTGCACCGCACAAAGTCGCCACGCGCCCCTTGCTCCAACAAGGCCGGATGGCGGCGGGAGTCGATCCATCATGACGAAACGCGTCGTCACGCTTGCCCATTACTATACCCAGCCTGAAATCCAGAAAATGGCCGACAAGGTTGGCGACAGCCTGGAACTTTCTTTGTACGCCAAGGAAGCCAATGCCGACATCATCGTTTTTGCCGGCGTGCGCTTCATGGCGGAAACCGCGAAAATCCTCAATCCCCAGGCGGAAGTAATTCTGCCCGACGCCGGTTCCACCTGTTCGCTGGTGACACAGACCGACGTCGCCGCGCTGGCCAAATGGCGCAAGCAGCACCCGGACCACGTGCACGTTTCCTATATCAACTCCAGCGCCGAGCACAAAGCGCTGTCCGACTGGATCGTCACCAGCCGCAATGTGGACGACATCATTGCCCACCTGTACGCCGAAGGCAAAAAAGTGATCTTCTCGCCGGACCGCAATATGGGCGGCTACCTCAACTATCAGTACGGCTACGACATGCCGCTGTGGTCGGCAGTGTGCGAGGTGCACGACAAATTCAACGAAGCGGCGCTGGACGAGGCCTTCGCGGTCGCCGGCGCGGAGAAATACCTGATCGCCCATCCGGAAAGCCCGCTGCCGGTGCTGAAGAAGGCCGATTACGTCGGCTCCACCTCCGGCATGCTCAACTGGGTCAAGCAATTCTCCGGCAGCCCGGACGCGGTGATCTTCGTCGCCACCGAAGACGGCATCCTCTACAACATGGGACTGGCCCGTCCGGATCTGGACCTGCGTCAGGCGCCGATCTACGCCGGCTGCCAATGCAACTCCTGTCCGTACATGAAGATGAACACCATAGAAGCGGTCAAGCGCGCCCAGCAGGGCGTGGGCTTGCGCATCGACTACCTCAGCCGGGAACAGATGGACGCGGCGCGGCTGCCGATCGAGCGCATGCTGGAATTCAGCCAGCGTTACTACGCCTGAGCCGCTTTCCCCAACCCGCCCACCGGCGGGTTTTGTTTGTCCGTCTCCCACGCCGGACTTTTCCGCGTCATCGTTGGAGCGATACAATCAGCCGGGCCACCTTTGCCGGCAAGAACAATAGAAAGACAGCATGAAGTTTCTCATCAGCAACGACGACGGTTATTTCGCTCCGGGACTGGCCATGCTGGCGCAAACCCTGTCCCGCCACGGCGAAGTCGTCGTTGTCGCGCCGGAGCGGGACCGCAGCGGCGCCAGCAACTCCCTGACCCTGGATCGCCCCTTGACCGTGCGCAAGGCCGCCAACGGCTTTCACTACGTCAACGGCACCCCCACCGACTGCGTGCACCTCGCCGTGACCGGCATGCTGGACTTCAAGCCGGACATGGTGTTCAGCGGCATCAACCACGGCCCCAATATGGGCGACGACACCCTGTACTCCGGCACCGTGGCCGCTGCCACAGAAGGCTTCATGCTGGGCATTCCCTCCATCGCGGTGTCGCTGGCCGGCTATAGCGGCCAGCACTTCGCCAGCGCCGGCCTGGTCGTCGATCAACTGGTGGAACGCTGCAAGCGCAACCCCTTCCGCGAGCCGGTGCTGCTCAACGTCAACGTGCCCGATATCGCTCCGGAAGCGCTGGGCCAATTGACCGTCACCCGCCTGGGCCGCCGCCACTGCGCGCAGCCGGTGATCAAGTCTCAGAATCCTCGCGGCGAGACGATATACTGGGTAGGACCGGTCGGCAATGTGCAGGACGCCGGCGCGGGCACGGACTTCGGCGCGCTGGCCAACAACGATATTTCAGTGACGCCGCTAATGCTGGATTTAACCGCCTATGGCCAACTAGACGGAATCAAAACATGGCTACACCACAGCTGACGCCGGGCCAGCCGGCTTACGGCATGCTTTCCGACCGCACCCGACGCCGCATGGTCGAGCGCCTGCGCCAGAACGGCGTGGCCGACGAACGCGTGCTCACCGCGATGTCGGACGTGCCGCGTCACCTGTTTGTAGACCAGGCGCTGGCCACCCGCGCCTACGACGACGTGTCGCTGCCCATAGGCCACGGCCAGACCATCTCCCAGCCTTTCACCGTGGCGCGGATGACGGAAATCCTGTTGAATGGCAAGAAACCGGGCAAAGTATTGGAGATAGGCACCGGCTGCGGCTATCAGACCGCGGTGCTACTGAAGACCGGCGCCGAGGTCTACTCCATTGAACGCTTGGGCGTCATTCTTGACAAAGCCAGACGCAATTTGCGCGCCGCCAAGCTGGTGCACGCCCGCCTGGTCCACGGCGACGGCCATTTCGGCCTGGCCGAGGCCGCGCCCTTCGACGGCATCATCATGACCGCCGCCGCGCGCAACATCCCCCAGGCCCTGGTCGAACAACTCAACGACGGCGGCCGCATGATCATGCCGATAGGCGAAGAGGAACAGTACTTGTGGCTGATAGAGAAAACCGCGCAAGGCCTGCAGAAAAGCCGGCTGGACCCGGTGAAATTCGTACCCTTGCTTGCCGGACGCAGTTAAAACTGCAAAAACACAACAGTTTCTTTGTCCGACAATTTATCAAATCACTTAAACAGACTATAAAAAACAAAAGTATGCTAAAAATGCATTGCAGCTATGCATATATATTCACGGCTTCGATCGGCATCGCCCTGAGCGGATGCAGCAGCATCGCCCAGCAACCGGCCCCCGTGGAAAGCGCAACGCCGGCCGTCGCGCGCAGCGCGCCGCCTTCGGCGCCCGTCGCGACAGGCGGCAACAGTGCGGCGGTGACGACGCCGTACCAGGATAACGGAGGAGTGTCCGCCACGCCGATAGGCTCCGCCTCGGCGGCGGGCGCAACAACAAAAGAAAAGACCCATGTGGTTCAGCCGGGGGAAAACCTGTTCCGCATCTCTCTGAACAACGGCCTGAAATACAAGGACGTCGCGGCCTGGAACAACCTGCCGGACAACAACATCAAAGTAGGACAAGTACTGCGCTTGACCCCGCCCGGCGGCGATGCCCCTCCTGCGGCCAACGCCGGCCAGCCGACGGCCGGCGCCGCGCCGGTTCAGCCCAGCGCGCCGGTGGAAAGCGCAACTGTCCAAGCAGGCGGTGTCAAGGCCTACCCCAAAGCCCTGAAACTGCCATACAGCGCAGAAGCAGCAAAAACCCTGTCCGCCCAGAGCGAGGGAGGACCGGGCAACAACAAGAACGCTCAAGCCCCGATCAGCGCCGCCGGCTCGCCGGCGACGGCAAGCGCTCCGGCCAAGACCGAAGCGCCGGCGGCAACGCCGTCCAGCAAGCCCGAGGCCAGCAAGCCCGCGGCGAAAACGGACGAAGACGCGGTGCCGTGGCTGTGGCCGACCGAAGGCAAGATGATCCGGGGATATTCCGATAGCAGCAAGGGCATAGACATCAGCGGCCGCAGCGGCCAGCCGGTGTTGGCGGCGGGAGACGGCAAAGTGGTGTACAGCGGCACCGGCCTGCGTGGCTACGGCAAGCTGATCATCATCAAGCACAATAAATCCTTCCTGTCGGCCTACGCCCACAATAGCCAGTTGCTCGTAAAGGAGGGCCAGTCTGTCAAGCGAGGGCAGAAGATTGCCGAAATGGGCAATTCCGACGCCGACCAAGTGAAACTGCACTTTGAAATCCGCCGCCTCGGCAAGCCGGTGGATCCGATGCAGTACCTTGACCATAAGTCCTGACGGGCGGCCGGGGCCCCCGTCCAGGATCAGAAAGAGACGGGGGTAGAACATGAGTAGCGAACTCGACATTCTCGAAGAGCAAGAAATTCTCGACGAGGAAAGCAATGAGGAAGCCGTTGCCGAAGTGGAGGCAGAGGAAGTCGGCGAAGCGCAGCCGGTATACGAAGAAGTTGCCGACGTCACCCAAATCTACCTCAACGATATCGGCAACAACGCCCTGTTGACGCCGCAGGAAGAACTGGCTCTGGCCCGCCGCGTGGTGGCCGGAGAGTTCGAAGCGCGGCAGAAGATGATCGAACACAATCTGCGGCTGGTGGTGAACATCGCCAAGCATTACATCAACCGCGGCCT
This sequence comes from Chromobacterium sp. Panama, assembly GCF_003052555.1. Classification (NCBI taxonomy): domain Bacteria; kingdom Pseudomonadati; phylum Pseudomonadota; class Betaproteobacteria; order Neisseriales; family Chromobacteriaceae; genus Chromobacterium; species Chromobacterium sp. Panama. The sequence continues at coordinate 568,812 of NZ_QARX01000001.1, read as the reverse complement.
GGCGCTGTTGGATCTGATCGAGGAAGGCAATATCGGTCTGATGCACGCGCTGGAGAAGTTCGACCCCGAGCGCGGCTTCCGCTTCTCCACCTATGCCACCTGGTGGATACGCCAGAGCATAGAGCGCGCCATCATGAACCAATCTCGCACCATCCGCCTGCCGGTGCACGTGATCAAGGAGCTCAACGTTTATCTGCGCGCTTCGCGCCACTTGGAAAGCCAGATCGGCCGCGAGCCGACGCTGGACGAAATCGCCCACCTGGTGGGCAAGCCGGTGGACGATGTGCGCAAGGTGATGAACCTCAACGAGCGCATGGCCTCGCTGGACGCGCCGCTGGACATCGATCCGATGCTGTCTATCGGCGAGTCCATCCCGGACGAGCAGCACGACGAGCCGGAAATCCAGTTGCACAACAGCCAGCTGGAGCACTTCGTCCATGAATGGCTGGGCCAGTTGAACGAGAAGCAGAAACTGGTGATCGAACGCCGTTACGGTCTGAACGGCTACGAGATCTGCACGCTGGAGGAATTGGCCGCCGCGCTGAGCCTGACCCGCGAACGCGTGCGCCAGATCCAGATCGAAGGCCTGGAACAGCTGCGCCGCATCCTGCGCCGCAAGGGCATCTCCAAGGACTTCCTGCTGTAGCGCGCGCCAGCGTCGACCGCAGCCAGCAGCCCCCGGCCCCCCGGGGGCTTCGTCATTTCCGCGCCAGACGGAAACGACGGCTACGACGCAGCCAGTCCCGCTGCCGGGCGGCGTCCGCGGCGCGCGAACGATAACGCAAGGCCACGTATTCGCTCACCAGGGTTTTCAACTGCGCGTATTCCGCAGCCGCCAGGTCGGGCTTGGCGCGACGCAACAGCTCCAAGGGCCCGTCGCAAGGACCGGCCTCTATCCGCCGCCGGCGCAATTGCGCCAATAACAGCCGCCAGCCCCTCGCCATCGGCTCCTCGCGTCCGCGCCCCCTTCGCCACCACCAGGCCAGCGGCAAACCCGCCAGCAAGACGCCGACGAACAGGGCCTGCAACACGCTGCTCGCGCTCACGCTCTCGCCCAGGCCCAAGCGTTGAAACACATTGCGCTGCCGCGCGGCGTCGTAGCCCACCACCCATTGCTGCCAGGCGAAACCCGCGGCCTGCCAGTTCTGGCGCAGATTGCGCAACCAGGCCGGCGGCAAACCCGCCATCCCGCGCTCCCTCAAGGCCGGCACGCTCTGCTCCGCGCCATCCGCCAGGCGCAGCGGTGCCACCGCGCTGGTGGGATCGACGCGCAGCCATTGCCGGCTTTCCGCCAGCCAAATCTCCACCCAGGCGTGCGCGTCGGACGACTTCACCTGCCAGAAACGCCCCACCGGATTGTATTCTCCGCCCTGATAACCGACGACAATCCGCGCCGGCATGCCCGCGGCGCGCGCCAGAAACGCCAGTGCCGACGCGTAATGCTCGCAAAAGCCCTGCCGGCTGGAAAACAGGAATTGATCGACCTCGTCTTGCCGGTCCAGCAAGGGCGGATTCAGCGTATAGCGAAAGCCCTGGCTTCGAAACGCTTGCAAGGCGGCCTGCGCGAAAGCGCCCTCCCCGCGCGCCGCCAGCTCTCGCGCCCAAGCGCGCGCGCGCGGATTGCCGGGCGGCAAGCGCAGGTAAAACGCGCGCTCGGACTCGGACAAACCCGCCTGATAACGCGCGCCTAAGCGGCTGATGGCATAAAAACGCTGAGTCCTCCTGTCCTTGGCGTCCCCGCGCAACACCATGCCGTACCGCAAACGCGACGCCTCGTCCGGCAGCGGCACATCCAGCGCCGGCAAGCGCCCCTTGTCCGGCTCCAGCGTAACCGCGTACTCCACCGTCTCCCCACCGCTGACGCCCTCCGCTCCCGCGCCGCGCGCCTCCCCGTCGCCGCTCCAACGGCTGCCGTCGAAGCGGTCCAGCAACAAGACCCGCCAGTACATCTGCTCCCGCGGCGGCGCCCGCTGCGGGAACACCGCGGAAAACGCCGGTTCCCGGCTCAGAATCAGCTGGCTGACGCTGCCCGGCTCCAGGCTGTCGCCCAGGCCGCTGACCGCCTGCCTGCCCGGTTCGCTGGGCATGCTCCACAAGGGGCCGGACAGCCGCGGCATCATCACGAACAAGACCAGCATCAAGGGCAGCGCCAAGCCCAGGGCCGACGCGGCGGAGCGCAAGCTGCCGCGCCATGGCGCGCCCTCCAGCGCCGCCATCGCGCCGGTCAGCGCCAACAAACTCACGGCCAGCCAGGCCGCGGCCAACGGCGACTGGTCGAACAGCAAGGGCATGGCGGCCAGAAACACCCCCAAGGCGATCAACACCCGCCAATCCCGCAACTGAGCGCACTCCTGCGCCTTGAACCCCAGCAGCAACAGCAAAATGCCGACGCCGCCCTCGCGCCCCACCAGGGTGCCCAGCGTGCGCCAGGACAGCCAGGCGGCCAGCAGCAAGGGGGGCAACAACCACCAGAACGCCGGAGGCGCTCTGCGCCGCCAAACCAAGGCCGCCTTGCCCAGCAATAAGGCGAAGGCCAAGGCGACCAGCCAAAACGGCAGATGCAGCCATAGCGGCGCGGCGCTCAAGGCCACCGCGGCCAGCGCCGGCCACACTCTGGCGCGATCAGGAACGCTCATCGCCGCGCTCCAGATACAGGGCCAGAGCCGTCAGCGCCAATAAGCGCTGTTGCGGCTGCGGCCCCACGTTGCGCACCGGCAGCTTCAGCACATAGGGCTGGCGCTGGCGCTCGCACTGCTCCACGCGCCAGGCCAGGCGCGACAGCTTGAGCTCCACATCGCCGCCTCGACCGTAATCCTGCCAGTCCAAGGCCAGCAAGCCGGCCCGCCCTTCCCCGGCGAACTGCTTGCTGACCAGCGCACCGCGGCGCGCCAGCACTTTCCAGGCGATGCGGCGCGGCGAATCCCCGACTCGATACGTGTCCAGATGGGAGAAGTCCTCCTCCTCGCCCGGCAGCTCGCAGGGCTGATCCCCGCCGCCCTGGCTGCGGCCGCGCTGGCCGTCCTGCAAGGGCGCGGGAAACAACAGCACCTGGGCCCTCAGCCTGACCCAGGCGCTGGCGCGCACCAGGCCGAACGGCGCCTCGCTCCAGACCTGGCAAGCCGGCAGGGCCATATAGCCGCGCCGGCTGCCGCAAACGCTCAGCTCCACCTCGAACTCCGCTCCGCCGGGCAGACGGTCAATCCGGGTTTCCATCCCGTCCTCCAGCGCCAGGCTCAGTTGACGCTCGCCCTCGTCCTCATGCTTCAGCAAGACGCGGAAACGCGCGGCGTCGCCGGCGAAGACCGGCTCCGCGTCCAGCGCGCGCAGCTGCAGGCCGGCCAGCTGCCGGTAAGCCAAGAGCACGGCCACCAGCAATAAACCGGCCACCCAGAACGACAGCGCGTAAGCAAGGCTGACGTCGTAGTTCAAAGCGCCTATCCATACCGCCAGCGCCACCAGGCCCAGCGTCATGCCGAAACGGGTGGGCAGCAGATAGATGCGGTTTTGCTCCAGCCGGCAATGCTGCTGCGGCGTCGCGCGGCGCAACATCCATTGCCGCAGACGGCGACGCGGATCAAGGAATGGGAACATGGGCGAGCAGGCCGCTGGCGGCGTCGCCGCCGTTTCCCCCGAGCAGGCGATGGCCGGCCACGCTGGGAAAGACCGCTTTCACGTCCTCCGGCAGCACGTGATCGCGCCCTTCCAGCAAGGCCCAGGCGCGCGCCGCAGCCGCCAGCGCCAGACCGGCGCGCGGGCTCAGCCCCGAGGCGAAGCGGCTGTCGCGGCGCGTGGCTTCGACCAAGGCCAGCACATAGCCGGCCAAGGCGGGACTGACCGTCAGCTCCGCGGCCTGGCGCTGCAGCGCGATCAAGTCGCCGGGACGCAGGGCCGGCACCAGCTTGGCCAGCAGCTGACGGCGGTCTTCGCCTTGCAGCAAGGCCAGTTCGGCCTCGCGCGGCGGGTAGCCCAGGGAGATGCGCATCAAGAAGCGGTCCTGCTGCGACTCCGGCAACGGAAAAGTGCCGGCCTGCTCCGCCGGGTTCTGGGTGGCGATGACGAAGAAGGTCTCGGGCAAGGGATAGGTGGCGCCGTCGACCGAAACCTGGCGCTCCTCCATTGCCTCCAGCAAGGCGGACTGGACCTTGGGCGAGGCGCGATTGATCTCGTCGGCCAGCAGCACCTGGGAAAACACCGGGCCTTGATGGAAGTGGAAGGAGGCGGAATCGCGCTGATAGATATTGACACCGAGAATGTCCGAAGGCAGCAGATCGCTGGTGAACTGCACCCGGCGATATTCCAGGCCCAAGACCCCGGCCAGACCGTGGGCCAACGTGGTCTTGCCCACGCCGGGCACGTCCTCGATCAATAAATGCCCCCGGGCGATCAGACAGGTCAAGGCCAGGCGGATCGCCTGCGGCTTGCCCAGGATCAGCTGATTCAGTTGACGATACGCAATGGAGAGAGATTGCATTTGCACCTGCTAACGCGCACTATTTATCGATATCGGATATCCTGCGTTCATTGTACGCAACAAGGAATCGCACGTGTTGACCTGGCTGAAAAAACGCTTGCAGCGCTCAGGCCTCACCGCCTACATCTCCCATCCCGAATGCCTGCAACACAATATGGGCGTCGGCCACCCGGAATGCCCCGAGCGCCTGATCGCCATCCGCGATCAATTGATGGCCTCGCAGATTCTGGACGGGCTGCAAGAGATCGAAGCGCCGGAAGTCACCGAACAGCAACTGGCCCGCGTGCATCCCCCCCACTATCTCGAATACCTGGAATCCTGCTCTCCCAGCATAGGCACTTTTCGCGTGGACCCGGACACCGCGATGTCCGCCGGCACGCTGCAAGCCGCCCGGCGCGCCGCCGGCGCCGTGGTCAAGGCGGTGGAACTGGTGGCGGAGGACAAGGCGCCCAACGCCTTCTGCGCGATCCGCCCGCCCGGCCATCACGCCGAAAGCGGCAAGGCGATGGGCTTCTGCTTCTTCAACAATCTGGCGATCGGCGTCACCCATGCGCTGGCCCATTATCAGTTTGAACGGGTGGCGGTGATAGATTTCGACGTCCACCACGGCAACGGCACCGAGGAAATCCTGCGCGACGATCCGCGGGTCTTGATGGTGTCCATCTTCCAGCACCCCTTCTATCCCTATAGCGGCGACGAGCCGCTGGGCCCGAACATGCACAATGTGCCGCTCAAGGCCGGCAGCGGAGGCCGCGAGTTCCGCGAGGCGGTGGAAACGGTGTGGCTGCCGCTATTGCACGACTTCCAGCCGCAGATTCTTTTCATTTCCGCCGGCTTCGACGCTCATCGCGAAGACGATATGGGTTCGCTGGGACTGGTGGAGGCCGACTACGAGTGGGTGACCCGCCACCTGATGCAGATCGCCGACCTCTACGCCGACGGCCGCGTGGTCTCGGTGCTGGAGGGCGGCTACGATCTGTCCGCGCTGGGCCGCAGCGTGGCCGCCCATCTGCGGGTGCTGTCCGACGGCTGAAACAGACCGCGCCAAAACAAAAGGCCGTCCAAAAAACGGCCTTTTCATGGCTTAAGCAAGGCTCAGGAAGAACTCTTGTCCGTCCCCTTGTCGCCTATTTTGTCCTCTTGACCGGTCAAGAGCTTGATCAGATTGGACTTGTGGCGATGCACCACCAGGATGGCGATGATGATGCAGCTGCCGAAGTACACGCTCTGCGGCCCGACGATGAAGTAGGCGTACACCGGCGTCAGCACGCAGGCGACGATGGCGGACAGCGAGGAAATCTTCAGCACGAAGGCGACGAACAGCCAGGTGGCCAGCGCCGCCAGCGCCAGCCACGGGCTGAAGCCCAACAGCACGCCCACCGCGGTGGCCACGCCCTTGCCGCCCTTGAAGCCGAAGAACACCGGCCACATGTGGCCGATCAGCACCGCCAGCGCCGCCAGCGCGATCGCCTGCTCGCCCAGGCCGTATCGCGGCCCGAACCAGGCGGTCAGCGCCACCGCCACCCAGCCCTTGATCCCGTCGCCGAGCAGGGTCAGCGCCGCCGCCAGCTTCTTGCCGCTGCGCAGCACATTGGTGGCGCCGGGGTTGCCGGAACCGTAACTGCGCGGGTCGGCCATGCCCATGGCCTTGCTGACAATCACCGCGAACGAGAGCGAGCCGATCAGATAGGCCGCAACAACAAAGGCAAAAGCTGTCGTGGTCATGGTGTATCCATTAGAATAGAAGGCTTCGGATTTTACGGTATCGGGCGGCAAACCCCAACTCCCAGACAGACTGATGGACATCATATTCCTGCGCGAAGTGCGCGCCGACACCATTATCGGTGTCTACGAATGGGAGCGGAAAGCCCCGCAAACCATTGAAATCGACCTGGAAATCGGCATTCCCAGCGAAGCGCCCTGTCACAGCGACAATATCGGCGACACCATACACTACGGCGTGGTGGTGGAGCGGCTGCGCAAGGCGCTGTCCGAACAGCATTTCCTGCTGCTGGAAGCGCTGGCCGAATACATCGCCAAGGTGATCCGCGAAGACTTCGGCGCGCCCTGGGCGCGCGTCTCGGTCACCAAGCTGGGCATCCTGCCCGGCGTCAAGCGCGTCGGCGTCTTGATCGAACGCGGCCACCGCCCGCGCTGAAGCCGAGCCGCCGGGCATTGACGCCCGCGCCCCGGCGCTTGATGATGTTTAGATCACAGCGCCGGAGCGCCTCATGTCTCGCTTATCCGTCCCGGAATTCCAGAACCTGATCGATCAGGAACTGCCCTTGGTCCGCCTGTTCGGCATCCAAACCGAATCCATCGCCGACGGCGGCGCGGTGTTGCGCATGCGCTTCAACCCGGATTTGATCCGGCCGGGCGGCACGATCGCCGGCCCCGCCTTGATGGCGCTGGCGGACGCCACGCTGTACGCGGTGGTGCTGGGGATGATAGGGCGGGTGGAGCTGGCGGTGACCACCAGCCTCAACATCAACTTCCTGCGCAAGCCGCCGCCGGCGGACGTGATCGCGGAAGGCCGCATTCTGAAGCTGGGCAAACGTTTGGCGGTGGGGGAAGTCTTGCTGCTGTCGGCCGAGCTGGAAGAAGCGGTGGCCCATGTCACCGGCACCTACTCGATTCCGCCTCTGTCCGGAACCTGAAACGATGCCGGGACTTGGAGCGCATTCGCGGTCTTGTGGGCGAAAAGGAGGGGTGGAGCAGGCTCTCAGTCGGTGTTCACTTTCAAACGCAGGCCAAACTGCTTGGGCGTCAGACGCAAAGACAGTTGGGCTTGCTTGTTCAGGTCCAGCACCGGAGATAGCGACAAACGGTTGCTGACCGCCTCCCGCTCAAAGCGCAGACCGCCGATGAAGATGTCCTTGCCGGCGTCCCGGGGCGCGGATTTGATCTCCCCGTCGGACGGAGAGGCGCAGGCCCAGGCTTGCGGCAGACACGCCGCCGCGGCGCCCGCGCCCGCCCACAGTCCCAGCCACAACAGCAACAGCTTGCATGCCATGCGCTCCATCTCCGCCAGATGAAATGCGAGAACCTTCTCTCATCATGGACAATGGCGCGCCGGCCGCAAGTTTTTTATTGATTGCGCATGAAGTCGGCGGTGTTGTGAAAAGCTTCGATCAGTTTTTGCTTCAACCAATCTTCGGCCACCAATTCATCCACCGCGCGGCGCATGCAGGACATCCATTGATCGCGCGCCGCCTCGTCCACCGCAAACGGCATATGGCGCATGCGCAGCCGCGGGTGGCCAAAGGCCTCCATGTACAAGGACGGGCCGCCCAGCCAGCCGGACAGGAACATGAACAGCTTCTGGCGCGAACCGGCCAGATCCTGCGGATGCATGTCGCGCAGCGGCTTGACCGACGGATCGCTGTCCATGATGTCGTAAAAGCGGTCCGTCAGCCAACGCACCACGCCTTCGCCGCCCAATAATTGATAGGGCGTCATTTCCCGCACTTCATCGCTCACGCTTCATTCCCCGTCGTCGGCCGCACCAGCGCGGCCGCTGTCCTGGCCCGCTCGCGGGCCTGTTCCACCGTCTCGGCCGTGGCCAGCGCCACGCCCATGCGGCGCTTCAAATAACTTTCAGGCTTGCCGAACAAGCGCAGGTCCGCGCCCGGCACCCGCAAAGCCTGGTCCACGCCGTCAAAAACGATGCCGGCCTCGTCCAGGCCGCCGTATATCACCGCCGACGCGCCGGCGCTGGAGATCTCCGCGTCCACCGGCAGGCCCAGGATGGCGCGCGCGTGCATCTCGAACTCGGACCAGCGTTGGGTGGCCAGCGTCACCAAGCCGGTATCGTGCGGCCGCGGGCTCACCTCGGAGAACCACACTTGTTCGCCCTTGATGAACAGCTCGACGCCGAACAGACCGCGGCCGCCCAACGCGTCGGTCACCGCCTTGGCCACTTCGCGCGCGCGCAGCAAGGCCAGTTCGCTCATGGGCTGGGGCTGCCAGCTCTCCACGTAATCGCCGCTGCGCTGCAAATGGCCGACCGGCGCGCAGAAATGCGTGGCGATGCCGCCCGCGCCGTCCGCCGCGCGCACGGTCAGCTGGGTGATTTCGTAATCGAAATCAATGAAGCCCTCGACGATCACCCGGCCCTTGTCCACCCGGCCGCTGCTGGCGGCGTATTGCCAAGCCTGAGCCACGTCCTCCGGCCCGCGCAACAGCGACTGGCCCTTGCCGCTGGACGACATCACCGGCTTCACCAGGCAGGGGTAGCCGATGCCGTCGTCGATTGCGGCTTGCAATTCTTCCAAGCTGGAGGCGAAAGCGTACGGCGAGGTGGGCAGGCCCAGCTCCTCCGCCGCCAGCCGCCGTATCCCTTCGCGGTTCATCGTCAGATGGGCGGCGCGCGCGGTGGGTATCACCTCGGCCAGACCGTCCGCCTCGATGCGCAACAGCTCGTCGGTGGCGATGGCCTCGATCTCCGGCACGATCAGATGCGGGCGCACTTGCTCCACCAGCCGGCGCAAGGCCGCGGCGTCCGACATGTCGATCACGTGGCTGGCGTGGGCGACCTGCATCGCCGGCGCGCCGGCGTAGCGGTCCACGGCGATGGTTTCCACGCCCAGCCGCTGCAAGGCGATCACCACCTCCTTGCCCAGCTCCCCGCTGCCCAACAACATCACCCTGACGGCACTGCGACTTTGCGGCGTTCCGATACGCATGACGATCTTCCTTGCAAATGAATGGCTTGGCCCGCCGGCGGCGGACGATGGGAATCCGAATCGGCGCGATTTTACCATGCGTCGGGCATCGGCTCGCTTCAGTTCAACCTATCGCTCAGGCGCGGCAGAACGCGAAATCCAGCGCCGGCGTTTCGCCGCTGATGATCTCGGCCAGCGCCCGCCCGGAGCCGGCGCCCTCGGTCCAGCCCAAGGTGCCGTGGCCGGTGTTCAGATACAAGCGCCGCAAGCGGCTGGGGCCGATCAGCGGCACATTGCCCGGGGTGGCCGGCCGCAGGCCGCTCCAGAAACGCGCGCGCTCCCAGTCGCAGGCGTCGCCGAACAAGGCGCGGCCGCGCTGCAGCAGCAAGTCGCAACGCCGCGGCTCCAGATGGGTGGAATAACCGGACAATTCTGCGGTGCCGGCGATGCGCAGCTCGTCGCCCAGCCGCGACACCACCACCTTGTGGGCTTCGTCGGTAATGCTGGTCAGCGGCGCGGCGGCGGCGTCCAGAATCGGCAGGGTGGCGGAATAACCCTTGGCCGGGTACACCGGCAAGCGCAAGCCGGCCTGCGCCGCCAACAAGGGAGAATAAGAACCCAGCGCCAAGACATAGGCGTCCGCCTCTAGCCGCTCGTAAGCGCCGTCGGCCGCGGTGACGGAGACGCCGCTCACCTCCCCGTCCGCGCGCTCCAGCGCGTTGACCCGGGTCTGGAAGCGGAACTCCACGCCCCGCATAGCGCAAGCCTGGGCCAGGGCGACGGTGAAGAGATGGACATTGCCGGATTCGTCGTCCGGGCTCCAGCACGCCCCGCTCAGTTCAGGCAGAATGCGCGCCAAGGCCGGCTCCCGCTCCAGCGCCTGCAACGGCGTCAGCAGGCTTTTCTCCACGCCCAGCGCTTGCAGCCGCGCGCAGCCGGCCTGGGCCTGGGCCCGTTCCGCATCGGAGAACAGCAGGGTCAGAATGCCCCGCTGCAATTGCTGGTAATCGATGCCCAGTTCCCGGCGCAAACCGCGCAGCGTCTCGCGGCTGTACAAGCCCAGCGCCACCATCTGGCACATATTGCGCTGGCTGCGTCCCGGCAGGCATTCCCGCAGGAAATCCAGGCCCCAGCGCCATTGCTGCGCGTCCAGCCGCGGCCGGAACAGCAGCGGCGCGTCGTCCCGCAGCAGCCAGCGCAACACCCGCCACGGCGCGCGCGGATTGGCCCAAGGCTCGGACTGGCTGACTGAAATCTGGCCGCCGTTGGCAAAACTGGTTTCTCTCGCCGCGCCGCTGGCGCGGTCCACCACCACCACCTGGTGGCCCTTCTCCGCCAAAAACCAGGCGGTGGATACGCCGATGACGCCGGCGCCCAGGACAACTACTCGCATCGACTCTCCACAAAAGCCAATGGGCAAGACCCGCTTGCCCATTGGCCGTGCCAGCCGCGATCTGCCGTTACGGCTTCTTCGCGTGCTCGTAAACCGTCTTGCCGCGCAGATGGAAATAGTCCGACGCGAAATAGAAATTCTCGGAATGACCGACAAAGAGCAGGCCGTCCGGCTTCAATAGCGGCGCAAAGCGCTTGAGCACGCCGAACTGAGTGTCGCGGTCGAAATAAATCATCACGTTGCGGCAGAAAATGGCGTCGAACTGGCGCTTGACCGACCAGTTGCTCTCCACCAGGTTCAAACGCTGGAAGGTGATCATATTGCGCAGCTGGGCCTTGGCCTGGAAGCTGCCGTCCGGCTGCTTGTCGAAATACTTGGCGGCGTAGCCCGGCGGCAGGCGCGCCACCTTGTCGGCGGCGTAAATGCCCTTGCGGCCGGTTTCCAGCACGCTGGTGTCCAAGTCCGTGGCCAACACGCTGATGCGCGCGCCCGGCACCGCCTCCAGCGCGGTGATCGCCAGCGAGTACGGCTCTTCGCCGGTGGACGAGGCCGCGCACCAGATCGCCAGTTCTCCGCCGGCCGTCGCTTTTTTCTTAAGATGCTCGGCCAGCAGCGGGAAATGGTGTTCTTCGCGGAAGAAGAAAGTCAGATTGGTGGTCAGCGCGTTGACGAACTGTTCGAACTCGCGCTTGCCGCTGATCGACTCCAGGAAATCGACGTAGGCGGCGAAGCCGGGCAGCTTCAGTTCGCGGATGCGACGCACCAGGCGGCCGTAAACCATGTCTTTCTTCGACGGGTTCAACGAAATGCCCGCTTCCTTGTAGATCAGTTTGCGAATGCGCTCGAAGTCGGCGTCGCTAAACGCGAACTCACGGGTGAATTCGATCTTCGGCAAGACGACGGGTGGCGGCTTATTCATTTTGTTGTCCCCATAAAAAAGGCCCGGGCAAAAGCCCGAGCCTGTATTCTACCGCGTCCGGATCACACCGAGAACGACGAACCACAACCGCAGGTGGTGGTGGCGTTCGGATTGCGGATCACGAACTGGGAGCCCTCCAGGCTTTCCTGATAATCGATTTCGGCGCCGACCAGGTACTGGTAGCTCATCGGATCCACCAGGAAGGTCACGCCTTGTCTCTCTATAGCGGTATCGTCTTCATTTGCAATTTCGTCAAATGTGAAACCGTATTGGAAGCCGGAGCAGCCGCCGCCGGTCACGAAGACGCGCAGTTTCAGATCGGGATTGCCTTCCTCGGCGATCAGCTCCTGCACCTTGGAACAAGCGCTTGCGCTGAAGTTGATCGGGGACGGCATTTCAGTTGCAGCAGTAGTCATGTCAAACCTCGCAATTCAGTTCCGGAGCCTTGAGAAACCCGCCAACGGTCCGCTAGCGGCCTGGCTGCGTGCGCGCTGCGGTTTCTCAAACCCCTTCTAAAGCCGGCAGAGCGGCATTCACCCACTATTTTAGTCGGATATTGGGGCCGATGGCGAGTCTTCAAGCGAACTAGTTCTTTCCGCGCATGCTCCGACGCCTCAAGGCAGCAAGGGAACGATGTCCAGTCCGGCCCGCTCCGGCTGGCCGAACATCAGGTTCATGTTCTGCACCGCCTGGCCGGCCGCGCCCTTGACCAGATTGTCTATCACCGACAACACCACCACGGTATCCCCGCCCTGCGGCCTGTGCGCGGCGATGCGGCAGACATTGGCGCCGCGCACCGAACGCGTCTCCGGGTGGCTGCCGGTCGGCAGCACGTCGACGAAGTGCTCGCCCTCGTAGCGGCGCTCGAACAATGCCTGCACGTCCACGTCGGCCTTCAGCCGCGCGTAAAGCGTGGCGTGGATGCCGCGTATCATCGGCGTCAGGTGCGGCACGAAGGTCAGGCCCACCGGCTGCGCGGCCGCCCGGCCCAGGCCCTGGCGGATTTCAGGCAAATGCCGGTGACCGGACACGCCGTAAGCCTTGAAGGAATCTCCCGCCTCGGCCAGCAAGGCGCCCACCTCCGCCTTGCGCCCTGCGCCGGACACGCCCGACTTGCAATCGGCGATCAGGCTGGAAAGCTCCACCGCGCCGGCTTCGATCAAGGGCAGGAAGCCCAATTGCACCGCGGTCGGATAGCAGCCCGGATTCGCCACCAGCCGCGCGCCGCGGATGGCCTCGCGGTTGATTTCCGGCAGACCGTACACCGCTTCGGCCACCAGGTCCGGCGAGCCGTGGCTCATGCCGTACCATTTTTCCCATTCGGCGACGTCCCGGATCCGGTAATCGGCGGCCAGATCCACCACCCGCACGCCGGCGGCCAGCAATTCTCGCGCCTCGTTCATCGCAATGCCGTTGGGTGTGGCGAAAAACACCACATCGCAATCCCGCAAGCGCGCTTCGTCGGGCGTGGAGAAGGCCAGATCGATGCGGCCTCGCAAGCTGGGGAACAGGTCGGCCACTTTCATGCCGGCCTCCTTGCGCGAGGTGACCGCGGTCACGCGCGCCGACGGATGGCCCGCCAGCAAGCGCAGCAGTTCGACACCCGTGTAGCCGGTGCCCCCGACGATTCCCACCTTGATCATGCCCATTCCTTTATGTAAAAGCGCGTCGCAAAAACGACAGTGTAGGCACTGCGATGCTGCCTTGCAATATGGATGGGATGGAAGCGGAGAAACGACAGGCAAGAAAAAACCGCCTGGCAAACGCAGGCGGTTTTCTTGAAAACAGAATTCGGCGAATTAACGCTTGGAGAACTGCTTGGCGCGGCGAGCTTTGCGCAGGCCGACTTTTTTACGCTCAACTTCACGAGCGTCGCGGGTCACGTAACCAGCAGCGGACAGAGCCGGCTTCAACGCGGTGTCGAAGTCGATCAGCGCGCGGGTGATGCCGTGACGGATCGCGCCGGCTTGGCCGGTTTCGCCGCCGCCGACAACGTTCACCTTGATGTCGAAGGACTCGAGGTTTTCGGTCAGCGCCAGCGGCTGGCGGATTACCATGCGGCCGGTTTCACGAGCGAAATATTCATCAACGGGCTTGCCGTTAACGATGATCTGGCCCGAGCCCTTTTGCATGAACACGCGAGCAACGGAGCTCTTGCGACGGCCGGTGCCGTAGTAGTATTTACCGTTCATTTCTACGCCTTAAAATCAGATTTCCAGCACTTTCGGCTGTTGAGCAGTGTGCGGATGCTCGGAACCGGAGTACACCTTGAGCTTCTTGATCATGGCGTAACCCAGCGGGCCCTTCGGCAGCATGCCTTTAACGGCTTTTTCCAGAACGCGCTCAGGGAACTTGTCTTGCAGTTCGGTGAAGCTGCGCTCGTAGATACCACCCGGGTAGCCGGAGTGACGGTAGTACTTCTTGTCTTGTGCCTTGGCACCGGTAACGCGCAGCTTCTCGACGTTGACCACGACGATGAAATCGCCGGTATCTACGTGCGGGGTGTATTCCGGCTTGTGCTTGCCACGCAGGCGACGGGCGATCTCAGCGGCGAGGCGGCCCAAAACCTTGTCGTTGGCATCGACCACAAACCAGTCGCGTTTAACCTCATGCGGCTTGGCAGAAAAGGTCTTCATGGAACTCTTCCATCGTAATTCTTGAAAGTTACGGATTCTATTACAGCCCCGATCCAGCTGTCAAACCCTTGTGAGACAACAGAAATCCGGCTACTTGACGGCGGTGCTCGCGCAGAGGGGAAAATGCAGGCGGAATAAGGGGATTAGCGGCGGCGGGACAAAAAAAAAGCGCAACATCTAGCTTTGTTGCGCCAAGTTCCACCTAAAGAAGGAGGATGGAGGAGACAACACCAAAACGCACACTTTGCATGCCACGTCCTGATGCAGGTTTCATTATCTGCATAGGTTTGCTTCATTGCAAGGCTTTTTGTGCATTGCACTATAAAGCGTGGCTTTTTACGCCACATCTGGCTGGAGTCTCTGTTAAATCAAGGACAAAAGCACTGCGGCACTGCAAGGAAAAAATAAGGCGATTTCATTTTTTACCCTGATTTCCCCGCCTGGCAACGCTAAGGCGGGAGCCCTGCCCCCGCCATGCTGTCTGACAATCGGCAAAGGCTTACAGCTTGATCGCCGCCGCCAAAGCCACTTCCATCATGTCGCGGAAAGTGGTTTGACGCTCTTCGGCGCTGGTGGCCTCGCCGGTGGGGATGATGTCGGACACGGTCAGAATGCCCACCGCGCGCGCGCCGTATTGCGCGGCCACGCTGTAGATGCCGGCCAGTTCCATCTCGATCACCTTGACCTGCATCTTGTCCAGCACTTCCAGCATATTGGGCTGAACGCCGTAGAACAGGTCGGCGGAGAACACATTGCCCACCGTCACCGGTTTGCCCTGCTCCGCCGCGGTGTCCACCACGGCGCGCAGCAGGCCGTAATCGGCGATGGCGGCGTAGTCGTGGTCGTTGAAGCGCATGCGGTTGACCTTGCTGTCGGTGGACGCGCCCATGGCGACGAACAGTTCGCGCAGCTTGATGTCCGGCGTCACCGCGCCGCAGGAACCGATGCGGATGATGTTCTTGACGCCGTAGTCCTTGATCAGCTCGGTGGTGTAGATGCTGGCGGACGGAATGCCCATGCCGTGGGCCATCACCGACAGGCGCTTGCCCTGGTAAGTGCCGGTGTAGCCGAACACATTGCGCACCGTGGTCACCAGCTTGGCGTCTTCCAGGAAGGTTTCCGCGATCATCTTGGCGCGCAGCGGATCGCCGGGCATCAATACGGTTTCGGCAAAATCGCCCGGCTGGGCGTTGATATGCGGGGTCGCCATCGTCTTTAGTCTCCAGATTCAAAAGAGCCCCGGCGCACAGACGCCGGGGCGTGCGTCATTCAGCCTCGCCTCACAGGAAGGACTGGCCGTAATCCATAGGGCTCAGGCCCAGGTGGGCCGCCACGGTCTGGCCGATGTCGGCGAAGGTGGCGCGCTCGCCCAGCGAGCCCGCCGGCACCTTCTTGCCGTAGCACAGCACCGGAATATGTTCGCGGGTATGGTCCGTGCCTTCCCAGGTGGGGTCGCAACCGTGGTCGGCGGACAGGATCAGGATATCGTCGTCGCCCAGCGCCGCCATCACTTCCGGCAGCCGCGCGTCGAACTCCTCCAGCGCGCGGGCGTAGCCGGCGGTGTCGCGGCGGTGGCCGTAGCTGGAGTCGAAGTCGACGAAGTTGGCCATGATGATGGCCGGGCGTTCGCCATGATCGCGCATCGCGCCCAGGGTGGCGTCCCACAGCTGATCAAAGCCGGTGGCCTTGTGCTTGTGGGTGATGCCCACATGGGCGTAGATGTCGGCGATCTTGCCGATGGACACCACGTCGCCGCCGGCCTTGGCCAGCTTTTCCAGCACCGTGGTTGCCGGCGGTTCCACCGCCAGGTCCTTGCGGTTGCCGGTGCGCACGAACTGGCCCTTGCCCTCGCCCACGAAGGGCCGCGCGATGACGCGGCCGATATTGTAGGGCTCCAGCAGTTCGCGGGTGATCTTGCACAGCTGATACAGCCGCTCCAGCCCGAACGTCTCTTCATGACAGGCGATCTGGAACACCGAATCCGCCGAGGTGTAGAAGATGGGCTTGCCGCTCTTCATATGCTCCTCGCCCAGACGGTCCAGAATCTCGGTGCCGGAGGCGTGGCAGTTGCCCAGATAGCCGGGCAGCTCCGCCTTGGCGACGATGGCGTCCAGCAGCTCCTGCGGGAAGCTGTTGTCGTGATCGCTGAAATAGCCCCAGTCGAACAGCACCGGCACGCCGGCGATTTCCCAATGGCCGGACGGCGTGTCCTTGCCGCTGGACAGCTCGCGCGCGTAACCGTAAGCCGCCACCGGCTCGGCCGGGTCCATGCCTTCCGGGAAATAGCCGGAGGACAAGCGGCAGGCGTGGCCCAAGCCCATGCGGGACAGATTGGGCAGGGTCAGCGCGCCGTGGCGGCCGACGTTGGCGCGGCCGGCGGCCGCCTCCATGGCGATGTGGCCCAGCGTATTGCTGCCGGCGTCGCCGAACTGCGGGGCGTCGGCGGCGGCGCCGATGCCCAGCGAGTCCAGAATCAGAATGATGGCTCGTTTCATATTGCCGCTCCGGGATTACTGCTGGCGAATCTTCTGATAGACCAGCGGCAGCGCGGAAGGTGCCGCGTCTGCCAGTTGGATCGCCGCCTTGAGGCGGCGCTCCGCGTCGGCGAAGCTGTTTTCGTCGGCCGCATGAATATAAGCCAAGGGCGCGCCGGCGTCGATGCGCTGGCCCAGCTCGACGAAGCGGGACAGACCAACGCGGAAGTCCAGCTCGTCGCTGGGCAGGCGGCGTCCGCCGCCCAGCGCGCACACCGCCATGCCGATGCCGCGGGTGTCCATGCCGCCGACGAAGCCGGCGCGTTCCGCAAACACCGGGCGCACGATGGGCGCGGCCGCCATATGGGAATCATAGTTCTCCATGAAGTCGGCCGGGCCGCCCAGCGCGGCCACCATGCGGCCGAAGATCTCGGCGGCGCGGCCGGAATCCAATGCGGTCTGCAGCTTGTCGCGCGCCTCGGCCTCGTCCTTGGCCAGCTTGCCCACCACCAGCATCTCGGCGCACAGCGCCATGGTCACTTCATGCAAGCGCGGATTGCGCTCGTCGCCCTTCAGGTAACGCACCGCCTCGCGGGTTTCTATGCTGTTGCCGGCGGTCCAGGCCAGGGGCTGGCTCATCTCGGTGATCAGCGCGCTGGTGGCCACGCCGGCGCCGTTGCCCACCTTGACGATGCGCTCGGCCAGCTCCACGGATTTCTCCATCGTCGGCATGAAGGCGCCGGTGCCGGCCTTCACGTCCATCACCAGGGCGTCCAGGCCGGCGGCCAGCTTCTTGGACAGGATGGACGCGGTGATCATCGCCACCGACTCCACCGTCGCGGTCACGTCGCGCACCGCGTAAACGCGGCGGTCGGCCGGCGCCAGGTCAGAAGTCTGGCCGATGATGGCCACGCCCACGTCCTTGACCACGCGGCGAAACTCGTCCGGGCTGGGGAAGGGATTGTAGCCGGGGATCGCCGACAGCTTGTCCAGCGTGCCGCCGGTATGGCCCAGGCCGCGGCCGGAGATCATCGGCACGAAGCCGCCGCAGGCGGCCACCATCGGCCCCAACATCAGCGACACCACGTCGCCGACGCCGCCGGTGGAATGCTTGTCCACCACTGGGCCCGGCAAATTAAGGTCGCCCCAGTGCATGCGGCGGCCGGAGTCGCGCATCGCCAGCGCCATGTGCACGTTTTCTTCCAACGCCATGCCGTTGAAGTACACCGCCATGGTCAGCGCGGAGATTTGGCTGTCCGCCACGCTGCCGTCGGTGATGCCGGCGACGAACTGCTGGATGTCCTGTTGCGACAGCGCCTGGCCGTCGCGTTTCTTGCGAATGATTTCCTGAGGCAAAAACATGGCATTCTCCCTGCCTTGCGCCTGCCGCGGCGAAACCCGCCGCGAGCAATAAATAATGGCCGGGACCCACGCCACGGCCAAGAATTAAGAGCCGCTAACAAAACCGCTTAGCGCACCTGAGGCAAGGCGCACCGACGCAGGCAGTACTTGAGTACGACAAGTCGGTGCAACGCAGCATCAGGGGTTTTGTCAGCGGCGATGAAACGGCGAGCGATCAATAGCCGCTGATCGGCTTAACCTCGCCCCCTTCGATTTCCGCCTGCAAATTGCCCAGCAGGCCGGAAGCGCCGAAACGGAAGCGCTCGGCGCTCACCCAGCCGGCGCCCAGCAGATGCTCGGCCAAGTCCAGGTATTCCGCCGCCTCGGCCGCGGTGCGCACGCCGCCTGCGGCCTTGAAGCCGCAAGCGCCGCCGGTTTCGCGGATGGCGGACAGCATCACGCCGGCCGCTTCCAGCGTGGCGTTCACCGGCACCTTGCCGGTGGAGGTCTTGATGAAATCGGCGCCGGCCTGGATCGAGATCAGGCTGGCCTCGCGGATCAGCGCCTCGTCCTTCAGCTCGCCGCTTTCAATGATGACTTTCAGCGTCTTGCCTTCGCAGGCGTCCTTGCAGGCCGCCACCAGTTGCGCGCCCACCTCGCGGTTACCGGCCATCAGCGCGCGGTACGGGAACACCACGTCGACTTCGTCCGCGCCGTAGGCGATCGCGGCGCGGGTTTCCGCCACCGCGACGGCGATGTCCTCATCGCCGGCCGGGAAGTTGGTGACGGTGGCCACTTTGACCTCGGGGCAGCCGGCCTCGCGCAGGGTTTTCTTGGCGATGGGCACGAAGCGCGGATACACGCAGACCGCGGCCACGGTGCCGGCGTCGCTCTTGGCCTTGCGGCACAGCGCGGCGACCTTGTCGTTGGTGTCGTCGTCGTTCAGCGTGGTGAGATCCATCAGGGACAGGGCGCGGCGGGCCGCGGCGATCAGTTCGGACATGAGCTAACAAACCTTTCAAAATTGAACGGCTAGGCGCGCTCGCCAAGCGTTCCAAAACCTCAGCGCCGCCGGCGGGCGGCGGCGCAAAAAAACCATTATGAAAATTTCTTTAAGTCAAAGCAATGCACAGCCACAGTGAACTTGTGCCAACGCAAACTCGACCGCGCCTTAGAACGTGTTTACGATCTCGCGAGCTAAGGCGTTGCGGCTGAGAAAGCGGAATGGTCAAGCGGTACATGAGCATTTCGAAGACGGCACTCGTCGCACAATCTCTACTACCGACGCGCAGCAGACTTTGAACAGGTTCTTACAAACGCCGCGCCTCCTGCACCCCGCTCAACTCCATCATCCGCGACAGCACCCGGCTGATGTCCTGCACCTGGCGCACCTCCACGGTGAAACGCATGCGGGCGCGAGTGTCTCGCGACAGGGTGTTGACACCGATCAGGTTCAGCTTCTCGCGCGACAGCACGTCGGACAGATCGCGCAGCAGGCCGGGCCGGTCCATGGCGATGATTTCGATGTCGATGGGGAAGACGCTGCTGCGCTGGTCGCCCCATTCCGCGGCGATCAGCCGCTCCGGCGCTTCCACCGACAGTTTTTTCAGCGTCAGGCAGCTCGTGCGGTGAATGGAAATGCCGCGCCCCTTGGTGACGAAGCCCATCACCCCGTCCGGCGGCGCCGGCTTGCAGCACTTGGCCAGCACCGTCATCAGATTGTCCACGCCCTCGATCAACACGCCGCCCGCGTCGTGGCCGCCCTTGCTGGCCTTGACCAGGCTTTCCGGCGCCACGTCCGCCGGCGGCGGCGGCGCGAAGCTGACGATGGCGTTGGACACCACGCGCGTGGTCAGCTCGCCGTGGCCCAGCGCGCCGTACACTTCCTCCAGCTTGTCGTAGCCCAGCTTCTCCGCCAACGCGCCCAGATTGGGCTGCATATGGCTGTGGCGCGCCAGCTCGCGCTCGAACAACATCTTGCCGGTCTCGCGCACGGTGTCGGCGTTGAGCAGGCGGATGTGCTGGCGGATCTTGGAAATGGCGCGATGGCTCTTCACCCAGCCGTCGTGCAGCCAGTTCACCGACGGCCCGCCTTCCTTGGCGGTGATGATCTCCACCCGCTGGCCGTTTTGCAGCGGCGTGGACAAGGGCACGATCTGCCCTTCCACCTTGGCGCCGCGGCAGCGATGGCCCAGATTGGTGTGCACCGAATAGGCGAAATCGATGGGGGTGGCGCCAAACGGCAAGGCCATCACCCGGCCCTGCGGCGTCAGCACATAGATGGTGTCGGCGAACAGCTCGGTCTTGAACGCCTCGGCCAGGCCCTCGCGGTCCGACATCTCCTCGCGCCAGTCCAGCAACTGGCGCAGCCAGGAGATTTTCTCCTCATAGGCTGCGTCGCCCTTGCCGCCCTCCTTGTAGCGCCAATGCGCGGCCACGCCGAACTCGGCGTGCTCGTGCATCTCGAAGGTGCGGATCTGCACCTCCACCGCCTTGTCCTCCGGCCCAATCACCGCGGTGTGCAGGCTGCGGTAATTATTGGCCTTGGGATGGGAGATGTAGTCGTCGAACTCGCCGGGAATCGGCTGCCAGGTGCCGTGAATGATGCCCAGCGCCGTATAGCAGTCCGGCAGCCGCTCCACCAGGATGCGCACCGCGCGGATGTCGTAGAGCTCGGAGAAATCCAGCTTTTTCTTCTTCATCTTCTTCCAGATGGAGAAGATGTGCTTGGGCCGGCCGGCCACTTCCGCCTTGACCCCGGCGTTTTTCAGCTCCGCGCGCAGGGTGTCCAGCAGCCGGTCGATATAGTCGATGCGTTCCAGCCGGCGCTCGTCCAACAGCTTGGCGATGCGCTTGTAGCTGTCCGGTTCGGTATGGCGGAAGCCCAGGTCCTCCAGCTCCCACTTGATCTGCCACACCCCCAGGCGGTTGGCCAGCGGCGCGAACAGATCCAGGGTCTCGGTGGCGATGCGGCGGCGCACCGTCTCGTCCTCCACCTCGGCCAGGTAGTGCATGGTCTGGGTGCGCCAGGCCAGCTTGATCAGCACCACGCGGATGTCGGCCACCATGGCCAGCAGCATCTTGCGCATGGTTTCCGCCTGGCGCGCGCGCTCTTCCGGCGTGGACAGCTTGTCGATGCGCGCCAGCTCGGTGATGCGGCGCACGCCGTTGACCCCCTCCACCAGCACCGCCACCGTGGGATTGAAGGTTTCGCAGAGCCAGGGCTGCCAGTCCTCGCGGTAATCCGAAGCGGCGAACATCAAGGTGGCGACGATGGCGTCCGGCAACAGGTTCAGATCCGCCACGATGGCGGCGGCGGCCACCGCGTGGCTGAACAAGTCCTCGCCGGTCTGGGCCATGGTCTTGCCGCAGTACAAGGCGCGCGCCTCGTCCAAGGCGCGAGTGAGCATCGCCTGCTCTTCTCCGCTCAGCGAAGAAGACAAGCCCTCCAGCCAGCGTTGCGGATTGGCCGCGTCTGCCAGGGTGTCAGCCATCGAACGAACTACGGAAACCATATCAACCCAGTAACTCAATCAAATCGTGTTTCGACAGCGCTCGGCTACTCGGCCAAACGCAACAACAGCCGGCGCACCGGCGCCGGCACCCCGGCGTCCGGGGCCACGGACAAGGGCAGCCACTGCCCGCTGTCCTCCATCGCCGCCTCCGCGCGCAACGCGTCCAAGCGCAGCGGCACCGGCGTAATGATCAATCGGTAATGCGTAAACACATGCTCCAGTTCCGGCCAGGCCGGCAACACGTCGCCGTGGCCGTTGCGCGCCAGCCAGTCCTCGATCTGCAACGAAGTCTCAAACTCCGGCAAGGACAGCAAACCGCCCCAGATGCCGCTGGGCGGCCGCCGCAACAGCCACACCTTGTCGCCATGGGTGGCCAGCAACATCACCGTATGGCGCGTGGGCACCGTCTTCTTCGGCCGCGGCGTCGGCAGCTCGCCGGTGCGGCCCTCTCGCGCCGCCGCGCAGCCGTCCACCATGGGACAGACGGTACAGGCCGGTTTGCCGCGGCTGCACACCGTGGCGCCCAGGTCCATCAAACCTTGAGTGTAGGCGCTCATCAGCGCCGCATCCTGCGGCAGCAACGCTTCGGCCAATCGCCACAAACGCTGTTCCACCGGCTTCTCGCCGGGGAAGCCGTCGATGCCGAAGCAACGGGTCAGCACGCGCTTGACGTTGCCGTCCAGAATGGTTTCCCGCTGGCCGAAAGCGAAAGAAGCAATCGCCGCGGCGGTGGAACGCCCCACGCCGGGCAGGCGCTCCAGTTGCTGGCGCTCGGCCGGAAAGCGGCCGCCAAACTCGGCCATCACCATTTGCGCAGCCTTGTGCAGATTGCGCGCCCGGCTGTAATAGCCCAGGCCGCTCCACAAGGCCAGCACGTCTTCCTGCGGCGCGGCGGCCAGCGCCGTCACGTCCGGAAAGCGGGCGAGGAAGCGCGGGTAATATTCCAGCACGCTTTTGACCTGGGTCTGTTGCAGCATGATCTCGGACAGCCAGATCCGGTACGGGTCGCTGACCTGCCACGGCAGATCATGGCGTCCATGCGTTTTTTGCCAGGCGGTCAGGCGCGCGGCGAAGGAGCTGTGCAGCATCGTCTATCATCTTGAATCGAACCGGATATGGTAGCGGAAAGCCTCGCTGTCACCAAGCAGCCTCCGGACAAATAAGTTAAAATCAAAGAATTGCTTAAAAGTCTGCTTACTCAAGGAAGTTCCATGTCCAGTTTCCGTTCCCGCCAGCGTGCCAATATGCGCCGCGAATTCAATAGCCGCGACAATGAGGCCAGTTCGCCGGCAGGCGGAGACAGCCCGGCCGGCAAAAGCCCCGTGATCCAGAAGAAAGCGCCTTCGGCCGACGCCGCGCCGCGCGCGCCCTATTCCGGCCCGCGTCCGGGCAACGCCAAGCCCAATTGGCAAGACCGCGGCCAAGGACAGGGACAAGGCCCGCGCGACGGCGGCAAGCGCGGCCCCTATCAGGGACGCGACCAACAGGCCGGGCGCGACAAGCCGTATGGCAACGACCGCCGGCCGCAAGGCCAGCAGCGCTTTGAGCGCAACGAAGGCCAAGACAGCTTCAATAAGGACCGCTTCAATAAAGAACGCGGCAACAATTGGCAGCCGCGCAGCTTCGCCCGCGACGGCGAAGAACGCCCGCAAGGCAGCGGCCCCAAGAAGCCCTTCCATCACCGCGAAGACCCTGAACCGCGCGACTACAGCCGCGACCGCGGCCCATCCGGCCGCAAGCCGCTGAACGCCGCCGCGGACGTGGAGCCGGAACGCAAACCGTATAGCCGCGACCGCGGCCCGTCCGGCCGCAAACCGCTGCATCTGGAGCGGGACGGCGAACAAGGCGCGCCGCAGGGCAAGCCGCGCTGGCAGCAACGCGACGGCGAACGCCATGTCGATCAGCCGCGCAAGCCGTTCAATCCTTCCAGCGATCGCGAACAGCGCTTCCGCCGCGACGACGCCGAACAGGCGCCGCGCAAGCCTTGGCAGGAACGCCAGCACAGCGAGCAGCGCGAAGAGGGTCCGCGCAAACTGTTCGGCAAGCCGGCCAATCGCGACAACAACTTCCGTCGCGACGACGCCGAGCAGGCGCCGCGCAAACCGTGGCAAGAACGCCAGCACGGCGACCGCGACAACCGTTTCCGCCGCGACGACGCCGAGCAAGCGCCGCGCAAGCCCTGGCAGGAGCGCGAACACGGCGACCGCGACAACCGTTTCCGCCGCGACGACGCCGAACAAGCGCCGCGCAAGCCGTGGCAGGAGCGCGAACACGGCGACCGCGACAACCGTTTCCGCCGCGACGACGCCGGGCAAGCGCCGCGCAAGCCCTGGCAGGAACGCCAGCACGGCGACCGCGACAACCGCTTCCAGCGTGACGACGCCGAACAAGCGCCGCGCAAGCCGTGGCAGCAAAACGAGCCCGCTGAACGCGGCGAGGGCGGCCCGCGCAAACTGTTCGGCAAATCCGCCGAACGCGACAACCGCAGCCACCGCGACGACGCCGAACCAGCGCCGCGCCAGGACCGTCCGCAAGGCGAACCGGCCGAGCGTAGCGAAGGCGGCACGCGCAAGCTGTTCAGCAAGCCGTCCTATCGCGACAACGACGTCCGCCGCGACGACGCCGAACGCGCGCCGCGCCAAAGCTGGCAACAGGAAGAACGCCCGCGCCACGAGCGTCGCGAAGGCGAAGCCCGTCAATTGTTCGGCAAGCCGGGTGCCGGCAGCCTGAAACCGCTGGGCGACCAGCACCGCGTGGAAACCCGCGGCGAGCATCGCCACGCCGACGCGCCGCGTCATGCGCCGTCCGAACGCCAGGCCCCGAGCCTGACCCAGGTGCGCGACAGCGTGCTGTCCTTGTTCGCCCCCTGCCCGCGCGGCCTGGAAGCCATCCTGGCCGACGAGTTGCGCGGCCTGGGCGCGCGCGACATCGCCACCGCCGACGGCGGCGTGGCCTTCGCCGGCGACCGCGATCTGCTGATGGCGGCCAACCTGCACAGCCGCACCGCCAGCCGCGTGCTGCTGCAACTGGCCCAGGGCGGCTACCGCAATGAACAAGACATCTACCGCCTGGCGATGAATGTGGACTGGCCGCGCTGGTTCGACGTGTCCAACAGCATCAAGCTGAAGACCGACGCCATCCGCTGCCACTTCAAGAGCCTGGACTTCATCTCGCTGAAGGTGAAGGACGCGATCTGCGACCGCTTCCGCCAGGCTCAGCTGGGCCGGCCCAATGTCGACACCCGCCACCCGGACGTGCGCGTCCACGTCTTCCTGACCGAAGACAGCGCCACCATCTACCTGGACACCAGCGGCGAACCGCTGTTCAAGCGCGGCTGGCGCCAGGAAACCGGCGACGCGCCGCTGCGTGAAAACCTGGCCGCCGGCATCCTGATGCTGACCGGCTACAACGGCAGCCAGCCGCTGCTGGACCCGATGTGCGGCAGCGGCACCTTCCTGGTGGAAGCCGCCGACATCGCGCTGAACCGCGCGCCGGGCCGCCAACGCAAATTCGCCTTCCAGAAACTGCGCGGCTTCGATTCCGCCAGCTGGGAAAAACTGCTGCTGGACGCCCAGCACGCGGAAAAACCGCTGGCCAAGCTGGCGATCAACGGCTCCGACCGCGACCAGGCCATCATCAACGTCGCCAAGGACAACCTGGAACGCGCCGGCCTCTCCGGCCTGGTGGAACTGCAAGCGATGGACGTGCTGGACGCCCGCCCCAACGGCGAAAACGGCATCCTGGTGGCCAACCCGCCCTACGGCGTGCGCATGGACGAACTGGACCAGCTGGCCGAGTGGTATCCGCTGCTGGGCGACTGGCTGAAGGCCCACTTCGCCGGCTGGCACGCCAACCTGTTCAGCGGCGACCTGCGCCTGGCCAAGCTGATCCATCTGTCGCCCAAGCGCCGCACCCCGCTGTACAACGGCTCGCTGCAATGCCGGCTGTTCGTCATCAATATGGTGGAAGGCAGCGCCCGCAAGGAAAAACCGGGTGAGCAGGCCGAAACCATCGAGCAGGACGATCACGCCGCGGAGTAACACCGCGCGCGGACAGCAAAACGGCGAGCCATGGCTCGCCGTTTTTCATGGAGCACTCCCGCGGAGTGCCCCAAGATTGAACCATGCGGTGTTTAAGCCGTTTTGAGGTCCATGGCCTCCGCCCGCTCCTCGATCGCCGCCTCCACCCATTCGTTCAAGCTCTTGGACTCGGCCGACGCCGCTGCCGCCGCCATTTCATGCAAGCGCGGCGCAATGCGCACATTGAATTTTCCCGAATAGGTTTTAAGAGGCTGCAGCCCCTTCTCGCGGCATGCGTCCAGATACACGCGCAGCGATATTTCGGCTTCTCGTTTGAGGCTTGCGACATCGCCTGCATAAAAATCCGCTCCGCCGCTCAAGCCCAGAAACTCGCCGCGAAACATGTCGATTTCCGGGTCATAGCTGATCACAGCTCGGTAGCCTTCAATCTGTAGAATATTCTTCATGGTGTCACCCCGTTGGTTTCCAGCCATTTTCTAATTGCGGCCACCGCTCCCTTGTCCGTATCCGGAGAAGGATGGGGCCGATGAAACACCCTCACCACACCGAATAAGGCAACGCAGATATCCCTCCCTTCACGCTCCTCAATCTCAGACCCTATTCACGAACTGCTGCGCGTCGGCGATACGGCGTTGAAACCGGCTTCGAAATGCTCATGTACCAAATGTACATTCCGCTTTCTCAGCCACTTTCGCCTTGTCTCACTCTAGCTCGCGAGATCGTGAATAGGCTCTACACCCGGCTCCTGAAACAAAGCCTCAATATCGCTCCACCGGATATTGGCGCTGACTGGACGCCTGAAGATCAACTGCAAGGTGATCAAGTGTTTTCGTTTCACACTCAACTGGTACCATAAATCAGTACCAAAATCAATATCATCGGATAAGACCGACAACACAGCACAGCTGGACGCTGCCGCTTGACCCCACCCAGCCCATCGGCAACAATCGCCGCGTGCCGTTTCACTTAACGGCGCTGGGTGTGAGAGCCCATATAAAGGAAAAAGGGGGATGCCACTGTGTAACAGTCGCGTCCGAAACGCTATTGCCTTGCCATCCGGCGGGCCGTGGCGGGGAGGCCTTAACGGCCTACCGGTTTCCTTTTTCCCGGTCTCTCAACCTCGTCACGCGCCTGCCAGCCCGTTTGAGAGCGAGCCCGCAGGCGGACCACGAAAAAGGAGCGTTCCCCATGTTGGTTCTACCCTTGTTCAGCTATCCCCCGCCCCGCGACACGCCGGCCCGCGCCCCGCTTCCGGAGGCTCAGCCATGAATCCCGTCCCCAGCCTCATCGAACTAGACCGCCTGATCCAACAGCTGCACGCGCAGCGCCTCTGCGAACCCGAACTGGAACGGCTGGCGCAATGTAGCCGACACGTCCACGACATCTGTCATACCGCCTCGCTGGAGTTGGGCCAGATCAGCAGCGCGCTGGCCGGGCTGCTGACGCTGCTGGACCAGTCCGAGATCGAGCATCTGGCGCGCGAGCAGATGTATTGTCTGCTCGAGCCCTTCGCTCGGCGCTTGCAACAAGCTTATGAAGCCTTGCAGGAACTGAGCTGATCTCGTCAACGCCCGCCAGCCCCGCCTGGCGGGCAGCCTGAGGCGGCAAGCCAAACGAATAAAACCGTCGCAATCCGGACTAACCCATTCGGCATCGCCGTGAGATAATCCCGCCCGGACGCGCGCTTAAAAATCCAGAGCCTTACGCACAGGGCCTGCGCGCCATTGACACCACTCAACGCTGCAAGCACACACCATGCAAACCTCTTTCCTGTCCGCCACCGTCCTGCTGATCCTGATCACCGATCCGCTGGGCAATATTCCGCTGTTCATCGCCGCGCTCAAGCAGGTCAAGCCGGAACGCCGCCGCCGCGTGGTCTACCGCGAATGCCTGATCGCCTTCCTGGTGCTGTCCGCCTTCATGTTCTTTGGCCGCAACTTCCTGGACTTGATGCACCTGACCGATGATTCGATGCGGGTGGCCGGCGGCGTGATCCTGTTCCTGATCGCCATCAAAATGATCTTTCCCGGCGAGGGCAGCGTGTTCGGCGGCGACAAGATGCACGGCGAGCCCTTCATCGTGCCGATCGCCGTGCCGCTGATCGCCGGCCCGTCGGCGATGGCCACCGTGCTGCTGATGTCCACCCGCGAACCGGAGCGGATGCTGGAATGGCTGGGGGCGCTGACCATCTGCATGCTGGTGACGCTGCTGGTGTTTCTCTTCTCCGGCAAGCTGCAAAAGCTGCTGGGCGAGCAGGCGATCACCGCGCTGGAGCGGCTGATGGGCCTGGTGCTGACCGCGATCTCGATCGAGATGCTGCTGGGCGGCGTGGCGTCCTACATCAAACAATTCCACTGAGCTTCGCGCTCATATTAGGTCAGCCTAGCGATAGTGTTTGCGCAGCGCGTCCACCACGCCGTCGCGCTGCATATTGAGCAGCGTCTTGTTGAGTTTCAGCACGATGCGCTCATCCATTCCCGGGTTGCAGGCCAGATACATCTGCACCGTGTTGAAGCTGAACAGCAGTCGGATGGGCAGCCGGTTGGCGGAGGCGATGTAGGCGCCGCTGAACTCGCCGCTGGCCCAAAAGTCGATATGGCCGGCCACCAGCTTTCTGGCGTTCAAATCGTCCGCTCTCGCCAGCTCCAGCTTGAAACCCAGATCGGCCAGATACTGCGACATCCCCGAGCCCTTGTAGCTGCCTATGGTGAAGCCGCGCGCGTCGTCCAGCGCGGCCACCCCCGCCGGGCTGTGAGGGCCGGCGAACAGGCTCCAGGAGTTGCTGACCAGCGGCCCCACCCATTTGAACTGACTCTCCCGGCTGGGCGTGCGCGAAGTCGAGTAAACGCAGCTATTGTCTTCCTGCTGGGCGATGGCGTAGGCGCGCAGCCAGGGCAGCAACTCCATGCTGTACGGGATGCCCGCGCGCTGGAACATTTCGCGCAGGATGTCAGTGGACAGGCCGCCGATCTTGCCCTCCTCCAGCGCGATGTTGAACGGCGGGTAATCCTCGGTCAGCAAACGGATGCGGGGCGATGTCGACTCCGCCCGGCCGCAGACGGCGAGCGCGCCCAGCAACAGGGCGGCGTGGACAAAGGCGAGCTTCATGGCGGCATACCTCCCGCGGAATTCTGACGACGCGTCTTACCAAGCATAGAAGCTGACGGCTGGCCAACAGCGGCGATTTACTTCGTGTTGGGGTTATCCCGCATAGGGATATCGGCAATTCGTCCCCGCGCTTCCTCTTGCTAGCATCCGCAATCATGGGCCGTTAAGAGCCCGCTTTTGATTGCATAACAACTTCGGCCCGCCCCGAGCCGAAGTCAGACAACGCTACAGGGACCGCGATGCAGACCAAAACCCCCCTCTACCAGCGCCTTTATTTCCAGGTGCTGCTGGCCATTTTCCTCGGCGTGATGCTCGGCGCCTTCGTTCCCGATCTGGGCGCGAAGATGAAACCGCTGGGCGACGCCTTCATCAAACTGATCAAGATGATGATCGCCCCCATCATCTTCGCCACCGTGGTGGTGGGCATCGCCAAGATGGGCGATATGAAGGAAGTGGGCCGCGTGGGCGTGAAAGCGCTGTTCTACTTTGAAGCCGTCACCACGCTGGCGCTGGTGATCGGCCTGGTGGTGGTCAATGTGCTCAAGCCCGGCGCCGGCCTCAATGTGGACCCCAGCACGCTGGACGCGCACTCGGTGGCCAAGTACGCCGCCAACGCCAAGGAGATGAGCAGCATTGATTTCCTGATGCACATCATTCCGGATACGGTGGTGGGCGCGTTCGCCAACGGCGAAATCCTGCAAGTGCTGACCTTCTCGGTGCTGCTGGGCCTGGCGCTGACCAAGATGGGCGACAACGGCAAGACCATCGTCCACATCCTGGACGAGTTCTCCCATGCTTTGTTCGGCGTGATCAATATGCTGATGAAGCTGGCCCCCATCGGCGCCTTCGGCGCGATGGCCTTCACCATCGGCAAATACGGCGTGGGTTCGCTGAAACAGCTGGGTTTCCTGATGCTCTGCGTCTACCTGACCTGTTTCGCCTTCGTCTTCGTGGTGCTGGGCACCATCGCCAAGCTCAACGGCTTCAGCCTGTGGCGCTTCCTGATTTACATCAAGGAGGAGTTGCTGCTGGTATTGGGCACCTCTTCATCCGAGTCCGCGCTGCCGGGCATCATGAAGAAGCTGGAAAACCTGGGCTGCTCCAAACCGGTGGTGGGCATGGTGATTCCCACCGGCTACTCCTTCAATCTGGACGGCACCTCCATCTATCTGACCATGGCCGCCATCTTCATCGCCCAAGCCACCAATGTGGAGCTGACGCTGGCGGAGGAGCTGGGCCTGCTGGGCGTGCTGCTGCTCACGTCCAAGGGCGCGGCGGCGGTGACCGGCGGCGGCTTCATCACCCTGGCCGCCACGCTGGCCACGCTGGGCGGCAAGCTGCCGGTGTCCGGCCTGGCGCTGCTGATCGGCATCGACCGCTTCATGTCCGAGGCCCGCGCCATCACCAATCTGATCGGCAACGGCGTGGCCACCATCGTGGTGGCGCGCTGGGAGAAGGCGCTGGACGAAGAACGCATGCGCCGCGTGCTGGCCGGCGAGCCGGTGCTGCCGGAGGAGCCGGCCGCCGCGCCGCTGCCGGCGCAACTGGCCGCCGCGGAAGCCGCCCGGTCCTAAGCTTTTGTTTTCCCAGCCCTTACAGCCTGCGTTCGCGCAGGCTTTTTTTATGCTCTTAGCACAGCGGCGGCTTGATTTTGCCGCTGCGTGGTCCACGATAGAAGCATGGGCATTGGGAGACGAGAATGAGCGACTTCATGTTGCAATACGGCGATGAGTTGTTGCCGGTGGAGGGGGACTTTCCCGAAGTGGGCGCCTATCTGCCCAGCTTCATGCTGGTGGGCGACGGCAAGCAGGACGTGTCACTGGAAGGCCTGGGCGGCGTGCCCAAGCTGATTTTGACCCTGCTGTCGCTGGACGAATACGAGCATGGCGGCCAATACCTGCTGCAGGAGACGCGGCGTTTCCTGGAGCGCTGGCCGCAAATCAGCCTGGCGGTGATCACCGTGGATTCGCCGTCTTCGCTGGCGCGGGCCCGGCGCGAGCACGGCCTGCCCCACGTCACCCTGCTGTCCACGCTGCGCGGCCGCGATTTCCACAAACATTACGGGGTGCTGATCCGCGAATATCCGCTCAGCGGCTACACCGCGCCCGCCCTGCTGCTGGCCGACGGCAGCAACACCATTCATTACGCCGAGCGGCTGCGCAACACCCAGGATCTGTTCGACTTCGACAAGATCAACCACTTGCTGCGCGAAGCCGAGGAACAGGCGCTGGAGGCGCAGCAGGAACTGGAGCATGAGGAGCAGTTGAAGGACGAAGGGCCGTCACAGTAAGCCCCCAGTAACGACACGGGCCCGGTCTGCTTGCGCAGCGCCGGGCCCGTTCGCGTTGCAGGGGGACAACGGTTTACGGCAGCACTTCCACCAGCTTGGCGTCCACCTTGGTCGACGTCAGTTCCTTGTCCACTTCGCCGACGATGCGCAGCTTGCTGTTCTGGTCGATCTTTTGCGCCGGCAGGCGTTTCTGGCTGATCTTCACCGTCATGGTGCCGGTGGCGTCGCGGAATTCATAACGCTTGTGGTCGATCTGGCGCACGATCTTGCCTTCCAGCGTCACCGGGGTGTCGTCGGCGGCTTTTTGCGCGGCGGCCACGGTGGTGACGGCGGCCGGCACGCCGGGGCCGGTGAATTCCGCCTGGGCGGCGAAAGGCAGGGACAGCGCGGCGGCGGTGAGCAGAACGGTGATGGCTTTCATGTTTGGACTCCTAGTGTGTTGTCGATGTCTGGATTACAACACGGCAGCCTTAACCGAAACTTAAAGCCAGCTTGTCGCCCAATACGCGCCGGGAAGGCTCCAGATCCACCGCGTAGCCCTGCTTGGCCAATTGCAGCCTATCGCCGTAATGCCGGCCTTCGGCCTGAATCCGTTGTTCAATCCCTTGCAAGGATTGCTTGAGCGCCGCACCCAGGCGATCCAGCTTCCCATCCAGCTCCGCGCCTTGGCGATTATTGAATTGCCGGCTGCCCGCGACAATGGCGCCCCAGCGCTGGCAATCGGCGCGCAAAGCGCCCAGATCCGGATACACGCCTTGTTCCAACGCGCGATTGGAGCAGGCGGTCAGCACCTGAGCCAGCGCGGAGGCCTCCTTGGCCGGCCTGGCGTCCAGATAACGCGGGATGACGATGTCCAACGAGGCTTTGACGGGAGTGCTACGAAATAACTGCATGACGGGCTTCCTATTGGCGTTCATGAATCGATGCGCTCAAGCATAGCCCCGCGTCCGCGCCCGCCGCTTGCAAGAAGCGCCGGACAAAACAAAACCGCCCGGCAAGCGGGCGGTTTGAAAGCGGTGAAACAGGGATTAGCTGTTCAGTTCACGCGCCAGGTACAGCCAGGTTTCCACCACGGTGTCCGGGTTCAGGGACACGGTTTCGATGCCCTCTTCCACCAGCCACTTGGCGAAGTCCGGATGGTCCGACGGGCCTTGGCCGCAGATGCCGATGTACTTACCCTGCTTGCGGCAGGCCTGGATCGCCATGTGCAGCATGACCTTGACCGCTTCGTTGCGCTCGTCGAAGGTGGAGGCGATCGGGCCGCCGGAGTCGCGGTCCACGCCCAGCGTCAGCTGGGTCATGTCGTTGGAGCCGATGGAGAAACCGTCGAAATGCTGCAGGAACTTGTCGGCCAACACGGCATTGGTCGGCAGTTCACACATCATGATCAGGCGCAGGCCGTTTTCGCCGCGCTTGAGGCCGTTGGCGGCCAGGATCTCCACCACTTGCTCGGCTTCGGACAGGGTGCGCACAAAGGGAATCATCACTTCCACATTGGTCAGACCCATCACGTCGCGCACTTTCTTGATGGCGCGGCATTCCAGTTCAAAGCAATCGCGGAAGGATTCGGCCACGTAGCGGGCGGCGCCGCGGAAGCCGATCATCGGGTTTTCTTCGTGCGGCTCGTACAGCTGGCCGCCGATCAGGTTGGCGTACTCGTTCGACTTGAAGTCGGACATGCGCACGATGACCTTTTTCGGATAGAAAGCCGCGGCCAGGGTGGACACGCCTTCGGCGATCTTGTCCACGTAGAAGTCCACCGGGCTGGCGTAGCCGGCGATGCGGTCGCTGATGGTGGCTTTCAGATCCGCCGGCAGCTTGTCGAACTCCAACAGCGCTTTCGGGTGGATGCCGATCTGACGGTTGATCACGAACTCCATGCGCGCCAGGCCCACGCCTTCGTTCGGCAGCTGCGCGAAGTCGAAAGCCAGTTCCGGATTGCCCACGTTCATCATGATCTTGACCGGGGCCTTGGGCATCTTGTCCAGTTCCAGGTCGATCACTTCCACGTCCAGCAGGCCGTCGTAGATGTTGCCGGTGTCGCCTTCGGCGCAGGACACGGTCACCTGCATGCCTTCGGACAGCACCTGGGTGGCGTCGCCGCAGCCCACCACGGCCGGGATGCCCAGCTCGCGCGCGATGATGGCCGCGTGGCAGGTGCGGCCGCCGCGGTTGGTGACGATGGCGGCGGCGCGTTTCATTACCGGTTCCCAATCCGGGTCGGTCATGTCGGTCACCAGCACGTCGCCCGGCTTGACGCGGTCCATCTCGGACGCGTCCTTGATGGTGCGCACCACGCCCTGGCCGATCTTCTGACCAATGGCGCGGCCTTCGCACAGCACTTGCGATTTGCTGTTCAGGCGATAGCGGCGCAGCGTGTCCTTACGGTCTTCCTGCGACTTCACCGTTTCCGGACGCGCCTGCAGGATGTAGAGCTTGCCGTCGTGGCCGTCGCGGCCCCATTCGATGTCCATCGGGCGGCCATAGTGCTTCTCGATGATCAGCGCGTATTCGGCCAGTTCAGCCACTTCGGCGTCGCTGATGGAGAATTGCTGGCGCTCCGCCGGGGACACGTCCACGGTCTTGACCGAGCGGCCGGCTTGCGAGGCATCGGTGAACTCCATCTTGATCAGCTTGGAGCCCATGGTCTTGCGCAGCACCGCCGGACGGCCGGCTTTCAGCGTCGGCTTGTGCACGTAGAATTCGTCGGGGTTTACCGCGCCCTGCACCACGGTTTCGCCCAGGCCGTAGGACGCGGTGATGAACACCACGTCGTCAAAGCCGGATTCGGTGTCGATGGTGAACATCACGCCGGCCGCGCCGCAGTCGGAACGCACCATGCGCTGCACGCCGGCGGACAAAGCCACTACGTCGTGCTCAAAGCCTTTGTGCACGCGGTAGGAAATGGCGCGGTCGTTATAGAGGGAGGCGAAAACGTGTTTCATCGCATCCTTGACATTGTCAAGGCCGCGGATATTCAGGAAGGTTTCTTGCTGGCCTGCGAACGAGGCGTCGGGGAGGTCTTCTGCGGTGGCGGAGGAACGGACTGCAACGGAGATGTCGGCGCCGCCGGCATCGGCCACCATCTGATCCCAGGCCTCTTTGATATCGGCGTCAAGCTTGGCGGGGAACGGGGTATCGATGATCCATTGCCGGATTTCCTTGCCGATTCGGGCCAGTTCGCTGACATCGTCGATGTCCAGCTTGGCCAGCGCGGCGCTGATCTTTTCGGCCAGGCCGTTGTGCTGCAGAAAATCCCGGTAAGCCTGCGCCGTGGTGGCAAAGCCCCCCGGGACGCGAACCCCGGAGCCAGCCAGTTGGCTGATCATTTCACCAAGGGAGGCGTTCTTGCCGCCTACCTGCTCCACATCGGTCATGCGCAGTTTCTCGAACCAGATGACGTAGTTCTCAGCCATCACTTCACTTCCTGTGTTGGATTGGGACGATAGGGCCGCATTCTAGCCGAATTACGTGCCAGATGCGTAGCGTCTTTTGCAGCGCAACACGGGTTTTCGGCCGAACGAGGACAAGCATTGCAACAGAATCAATAAGTTGACGGACATTCCTGACGAAAATGATTGTCAAAACCGTGTAATTTACGCACTACATGATTGGCCGGCTCTCGCCGCGGGTTTCTTCGCGGCCTTTCAGAGTATAGAATCCCTTGAACCCCGGGCGCCCCAGCAATGCGCGGCAGGCGCGGTTCCGGCCTCGTTCACTCGCAATACAGGTGTTTGCATGCCCCACCATCTCCGCTCCGCCTTCTTCGTTTCCGATCGCACCGGCATCACCGCCGAATCGCTGGGGCACACGCTGCTGACCCAGTTCGACACCGTGGAATTCAAGCGCGAGACCATTCCCTTCGTCGACACCGTGGAAAAGGCGCAGGCGCTGGCCGAGGTCATCCGCCAGGTGTCGGAAACCGATCACCTGAAGCCGCTGGTGTTCACCAGCATCATCAACCCGGACGTGCGCAGCGCGCTGCAGGTTGAGAACGCGGTGATGATAGATTTCTTCGATACCTTCATCGGCCAGTTGGAGCAGGAAATCGGTCAGCGCGCCTCGCTGAGCGTGGGCAAGGCCCACGGCATGGTCAACGAGGAGAAGTACGATCACCGCATCGAAGCGGTCAACTTCTCGCTGAACCACGACGACGGCGTCAAATTGAAGGACTTGCACGAGGCGGACGTGATCCTGGTGGGCGTGTCCCGTTCCGGCAAGACGCCGACCTGCCTGTATCTGGCGCTGCAATACGGCATCCGCGCCGCCAACTACCCGCTGACGCCGGAAGACCTGGGCAGCCCGACCTTGCCCAAGCTGCTGCTGCCGTTCAAGGACAAGATCTTCGGCCTGACCATCGATCCGGCGCGCTTGCATCACATCCGCTCCGAGCGCCGGCCGGACTCCAAATACGCCAGCATGGACAATTGCCGCCGCGAGGTGAACGAGGCCGAATCCATGTTCCGCCACCACGGCGTGCCCTTCATCAGCACCACCCACAAGTCCATCGAGGAAATCGCCTCCACCATCATGCATAAGGCGGCGCTGGGCCGACGCTTCTAAGCACCTGTTCACTGCCTGCCGCGCTTCGTGAGACGCGGCGCGGTGGGCGCCGCTTCGAAATGCTCACGTAGCACCCATACATTCCGCTTCCTCAGCGGTTTTCCCTTGTCTCGCTCTTGCTCGCGGGACTTTGAACCGACGCTAAGCCCAGCCTTCAAGCCCCGCAAACAGCCGGCATCGCCCGGCTTTTTTCATGCCGTCGCGCTACGTCGCCCACAACCAATATCCATATAGCACTTTGTTTATTATCACTTTTTTACAATTCAGACCGGAACATATAGCAAGCAGGCGCTCTCCAACAGGCATTTTGAATCCACTGCCGGACTATTCCGATGCATATCATCGCCATCGCCGCCCCGCCCAGATCCGCCGTCTCGCCGTTGAAGGAAGTGGGCGCCGTCGCCGCCAAGACCGACAGCCGCGCCGCCGCCAGCGACCCGCGCAAGGAGATGGCGGAGTTTCTCACCCCTCATCCGCAATCTCCCGCGCTCAACGGGGACGCCCCGCCCCGCGGCGAGTCTTTCGAGCGGCTGCTGCGCCAGGCCCAGAGCGCGGTCGGACGCAAGGACGCTTCCCCTTATTCCGAAGACCTGATGCCGCCGGCCGGCAGCCTGCTGCACGTGGTGGCGTGAACGCGGCACTTGACGCTGCTTTGCCCGCCGTGCTCTGATAAAGCCCATGAACTACGCAACCGCATCCGCAACCTTCTTTTGGTGGTGGCGCCTGAACTAAGGCGGCGCCGGCGTTTGCATACCCAAAACCCGGAAGCTGCCGATACGGCGGCATAGGGTTTCCAGCAGTACTCCTCCCCCGGATCGGCAGTTTCCAACAAGCTCAAGCTTACTGGAGACCACTGTTATGAATCTGGACAGCATCACAGCCAAAGACATCATCCTGACCGGCGACCGCACCACCGGACAATTGCATCTGGGCCACTACGTCGGCTCGCTGCGCAACCGCGTGATCCTGCAAGACCGTTGCCGCCAGTTCCTGCTGCTCGCCGATGCCCAGGCGCTGACCGACAATATGGGCAACTATCTGAAGGTCCGCGACAATGTGCTGCAAGTGGCGCTGGACTATCTGGCGGTGGGCATAGACCCGGAAAAAAGCACCGTCTTCATCCAGAGCCTGGTGCCGGAGCTGACCGAACTGTCTTCCTACTATCTCAATCTGGTCACCGTGGCGCGTCTGGAGCGCAATCC
The DNA here is from genome assembly GCF_003052555.1 of Chromobacterium sp. Panama. NCBI lineage: Bacteria > Pseudomonadati > Pseudomonadota > Betaproteobacteria > Neisseriales > Chromobacteriaceae > Chromobacterium > Chromobacterium sp. Panama. Next base: position 532,196 of record NZ_QARX01000001.1, on the reverse strand, counting down.
CACCATCAAGGACGAGATCAAGCAGCGCGGCTACGAGCGCGACATCCCCGCCGGCTTCCTCACCTACCCCGCCGCCCAGGCCGCCGACATCACCGCCTTCAAGGCCAGCATCGTGCCGGTGGGCGAAGACCAGATTCCGATGATTGAGCAGACCAACGAGATCGTGCGCCGCTTCAACGGCAGCGTGGATCGGGCGGTGCTGGTGGAAGCGCGGGCGGTGGTGCCGGAGCAAGGCTCGCGTCTGCCCGGCATCGACGGCAAGGCCAAGATGTCCAAATCGCTGGGCAACACCATCACTTTGTCGGCCACGCCGGACGAGATCCGCCAGGCGGTGAAGATGATGTACACCGACCCCAATCACCTGCGCGTGGCCGATCCGGGCCAGGTGGAAGGCAATGTGGTGTTCACCTATCTGGACGTGTTCCATTCCGACACGGAGCAGGTGGCGGAATGGAAGGAGCATTATCGCCGCGGCGGCCTGGGCGACACCGTGATCAAGAAGCAGTTGGAAGAATGCCTGCAAACCCTGCTGGAGCCGATCCGCGCCCGCCGCGAGCAGTACGCGCGCGATCCGGCGGCGGTGATGGCGATGCTGAAGACCGGCACCCAGCGCGCGCGCGAAGTGGCGGCCGCCACGCTGGCCGAGGTGAAGACGGCGATGGGCTTGAACTACTACTAAGAGCCTTTTTACGATCTGCTGCGCGTCGGCGAGACCGCGTTGAAAACACACTCTTTAAGAGGAGAGCACCGCATGGAACAAGTCTACCAATGCCAAAACCTGGAAGAGGTGCGCGGCCAGATCGACCGCATTGACCGCGCGCTGGTGGCGCTGATCGCCGAGCGCGGCCTTTACGTGCGCCAGGCGGCGGCGTTCAAGCACAGCCGGGAAGAAGTGGAAGGCGGCAAACGCGTCGATCAGGTGATGCGCCGCGTCGAGCGTCTGGCCGGCGAACTGGGCGCCGACGCGGCGCTGACCGCGGCGGTCTACCGCACGATGATAGAGTACTTCATCGCCGATGAAATGGCGGCCTTCCGCGCCAAAGCGGCTGCCGATTGAGGCGGAGGCCGGCTTTCCCTACAATCGCTTCCATCCGCTGACCGCCGGCCGCCCTCCGCGGCCGGCGTTTTTCCCGCGGCCGGAGAACCTGAATGAACAAGATTGCCCTGTTGCTGCTCGCCTGCCTGACCGCGCCCGCGATGGCCGAGGAAGTGGGCGAGGTGTCCACCACCTTCAAGCTGCTCAGCCCCAACGACAAGGTGGTGGTGGAAGCTTTCGACGACCCGGCGGTGCAAGGCGTGGCCTGCTATATCTCGCGCGCCAAGACCGGCGGCTACAAGGGCGCGCTGGGCCTGGCCAAGGACCCGTCCCGCTTCTCGGTGGCCTGCCGCCAGGTGGGCGCGATCAAGTTCTCGCGGCCGCTGCCCAAGCAGGAGCAGGTGTTCAAGGAAGGCGCGTCCTTCATCTTCAAGCATGTGCGGGTGGTGCGCATCGTCGACGCCAAACGCAATACCCTGACCTACCTCAGCTATTCCGACAAGCTGCTGGACGGCAGCCCGGACAATGCGCTGACCGCGGTGGCGGTGCTGGATCAAAAGATCCCGCTGCAACCCTGAAATAAAAGCGATTGATTATTAACGATTTCTTGGCATGACGGGCATCAGCTAAACGGCAGCTCAACGCGCAAGCCGTCATAGCCGACCTCCACGCCAGGCGGACATTCGGCGCTGAGCGCGCCGAATTCCAGCCTGTGGGTCATGTGGATCAGCACCGTGCGTTCGGCGCCGATGCGCTCGGCCCAGGCAAAGGATTGCCGCACGCCGAGGTGGGACGGATAGGGGTCGTGGTTCAGGCAGTCCAGGAACAAGAGCTTCAGCCCCTGCAACAAGGGCAGGCTGCTGTCAGGGATGTCCGACACGTCGGTCAGCCAGGCCATGTCGCCGACGCGCCAGCCGAGGCAAGGCCAGGAACCATGTTGCATGGGCACGGGCGTCAGCGTGACGCCGCCGCAGTCCACCGGCCCGTCCACCTGCTGCGGCAGCAGCACCGGCTTGTCCCACATCTTGGACGGCGGCAGCAGCGCGTAGTCGAAACGGCTCTTGATATTGTCCAGAGTGAAGGCGTTGCCGTAGAGCGTGATCGGCCCCTTCTTCACGTAGCAGAAGGCGCGCAGGTCGTCGATCCCGTTCAGGTGGTCGGCGTGCGGATGGGTGTACAGCACCGCATCCACCTGGCTCAGCCCTTCGCGCAGCGCCTGCTGCCGCAGGTCCGGCCCGGTGTCGATCAACAGCCCCTGGCCGGCCGCCTTGATATAGGCGCTGGCGCGGGTGCGGCGATTGCGCGGATCCGGCGAACGGCAGGTGACGCAGTCGCAGCCTATGGCCGGCGTGCCGGAACTGGAGCCGCAGCCCAGGATGGTGACTTCAAGCGAACCCAATGGCGTTTCCCAAGTAATAAGGCATCAGCGGCAGCGCTCGGGGCGCTCCGCCTTCTCGCGCACCCAGCCGCCGTCGCAGCGGACATTGCCGTCGGCGTCTTGCTGGCAGCCGCCGCGCGGCTGCTTGGCGCAATACGGATTGCCGTCGCGCGACAGCAGGCAGGCGCCGGGGCCGGCGTAAGTGACGCCGTTGGCGCGCACCACGCCGCCGCCCGGATAAGGCGAGCACAGCACGTTGCCGAATTCATCGATCGCGCATTCGCCCTTGCCGCACATCGCCTGTCCGCGCTGCACCAGGGCGATGCCGCCGTCTTCGGAACAATAACTGCGTCCGTTCAGATTGACGCAATTGGCCCAGGCCTGGGCCGAGAACAATATGGCCAGCAAGGCCAGCCCGGACAGCAAGATTCGCTTCATGCGCTTTCTCCGCTTCAACGGCTGGCCTTGGAGAACAGCCGGAAAAAGTTATCGCTGGTGACGCGCGCCACCTCTTCCACCGCCATGCCGCGCAGCTCGGCGATGTGCGCGGCCACATGGCGGACATAGGCCGGCTCATTGACCTTGCCGCGATACGGCACCGGGGCCAGATATGGGGAATCGGTTTCGATCAGCATCCGATCCAGCGGCACTTTCTGCGCCACTTCCTTGACCTGGGCCGCGTTCTTGAAGGTCACCACGCCGGAGAAGGAAATGTAGAAGCCCAGCTCCAGCGCGGCTTGCGCCACCTCCCAGGTTTCGGTGAAGCAATGCATCACGCCGCCGCACACCTCGGCGTTTTCTTCCCGCATCAGCCGGATGGTGTCCTCGGCGGACTCGCGGGTGTGGATCACCAGCGGCAGGCCGACGCGCTTGGCGGCGCGGATATGGGTGCGGAAGCGCTGATGCTGCCATTCCAGATCGCCCTTGCACCAGTGGTAGTCGAGTCCGGTTTCGCCTATGCCCACCACCCGCGGGTGCGCGGCCAGCGCCACCAGTTCGTCCTCGCTGTACTCTTCCGCTTCCGGGTCGTCCGGATGCACGCCCACGGTGGCGTATAGATTGCCGTGGCTCTCCGCGAGTTCCAGCACTTGCGGATATTTGGGACGGCTGACGCCGATCACCAGCGCGTGGCTGACCTGGTTGGCCTGCATATTGGCCAGCACTTCCGGCATGCGCGCGGCGAGGTCGGGAAAATTGATATGGCAGTGGGAGTCGATAAACATATTTGCGTCAATCTGGCTGCGGCGCGCGGACGCGCGCCGCTAAAACAATCACATGGTATGAGTGGGCCGGCTGGAATTGAGCACGCCGCTGAGCAGGGCCTCGATCTTGTCCTTGGCCTGCTTGCCGGCGTCGCCGGCGACGAACTCGACGCCGACGCCCTGCACCCGGCTGTTGTTGGCGCCGGCCGGCGTCAGCCACACCACCTTGGCTTGCACCGCGATGCGCTGCGGGTCGTCCATCAGGGTCAGCAGCAGGAACACCTCCTCGCCCAGCTTCATTTCCTTATTGGTGGGAATGAAGATGCCGCCGTGGCGCACAAAGGGCATGTAGGCGGCGAACAGCGCGCTGCGCTCCTTGATGTGCAGGGACAGCACCCCGGGACGGTTGGGATTCAGGTCCGGGCGAGTGGCGGAATTGTCCATACTTGGCTAACCCTCTGTGTCAGGCGGCCTTGCCGCTGGCGAATATCTTCAGATAGTCCATCAGCACCGCTTCCAATTGCAAGCGCGTGTTCAAGGTATGCTGGCCGAACGGCGCCAGTTGGTTGAGCGTCTGCTGACACGCCATCAATTGCGCGATGTCGGCGCGCGCCGCCAGTTGCTGCAAGGCGCGCTCCTGATCTGGATAATAGCGGACCAAACCGGCCAGTCTCAAACTCGCCAGATCATGCAGCCACTTCATCAGCCAGCCTATGGGCAGCAAGAGCGGCAGTTTCTGCTTGTCCACCGCCTCCGCCAGCTGCAGCACATTGGCGAAGCTGGGCTGGCCCAGGCCCTGGACGAACTGGCCGCGCAGCTTGGCCAAAGCCGGATCGTGGTCGAACAGCGGCGCGCCGCCGTTATGGGCCAGTTCCAGTTCCGCGTCCGCCACGCCCTGCTCGCGCAGCCAGGCCAGCGCCTGGGCCTGGTGCGGCCGCGTCAGCGGAAACTGGCGGCAACGGCTGCGTATGGTGGGCAGCAAGCGCTGCGGCGCATGCGCCACCAGCAGGAACAGCACCTCGGCCGGCGGCTCTTCCAGGATTTTGAGCAAGGCGTTGGCGGCGGCCGGATTCAGGCTTTCCGCCGGTTCCACCAGCACAACGCGCCGGCCGGCGCGATGCGCGCTCAGGTGGGCGAAATCGATCACATCGCGCACCGCCTCGATCTTGATCACCGGCAGCTTGCGGCTGACTTTCTTGCCCTCGGCGCCTTCCTTGCCTTCCTCGTCCTCGTCGCCCAGCGGCGACAAGCGGCGGAAGTCCGGGTGGGTGCCGTGCCGATACCAGCGGCAGGCCTCGCATTCGCCGCAAGGCTGGTGGCCGGCCTGCGGGCGTTCGCACAGCAGCGACTGGGCCAGGTGTTCGGCGAACTCCAGCTTGCCGATGCCGGCGGCGCCGGTGAACAGCCAGGCATTGGGCAGGCGTTCGCGCTCAGCGTTCAGCCGGGTCCAATCGCCTTCTTGCCAGGGCAGCAGCATCACGCGGCCTCCAGCAGTTTTTGTAGGCAGGCTGCGATGTCGACCTGGATCTCGGCGATGGAGCGGCTGGCGTCCAGCACCGCGAAACGCGGCTGGCCGGCGGCGCGGCGCAAATAGGCTTCGCGCACGCGCACGTGGAAATCGGCCTTCTCCTGCTCGAAGCGGTCCAGCTGCCGGGTCTTGGACATACGCTCGGCCGCCACTTCCAGCGGCAGGTCGAACAGCAGGGTCAGGTCCGGCTGCAAACCGTGCTGCACCCATTGTTCCAGTTCGGCGATGCGCTCGAACGGCACGCCGCGGCCGCCGCCCTGGAAGGCGAAGGTGGAATCGGTGAAGCGGTCGGACACCAGCCACTGGCCGGCGGCGAGCGCGGGCTCGATCACGCTGTGCAGCAATTGCTGGCGCGAAGCGAACACCAGCAGGGTTTCCGCGTCCAGCGAGGCCTCGGTGTCCACCGCCAGCAGCAGCTCGCGGATTTTCTCGCCCAAAGGGGTGCCGCCCGGTTCGCGGGTGAATACGGCGTCGACGCCGTGTTGCGCCAGCCAATCGCGGATGAAGGCCAGATGGGTGCTTTTGCCGGCGCCGTCTATGCCTTCCAGGCTGATGAAGCGGCCGCGTTGCTGCTCTAGCGCCATTACTGTCCTTTCTTCAAGATATATTTGCGCACCGCCTGATTGTGTTCGTCCAGCGTTGCGGAGAAATGCGAAGTGCCGTCGCCGCGAGCGACGAAATACAAGGCCTTGGTTTCGGCCGGATTGGCCGCCGCGTCCAGCGCCGCCTTGCCCGGCAAGGCGATGGGCGTGGGCGTCAGGCCGGCGCGGGTATAAGTGTTGTAAGGCGTGTCGCGGCGCAGATCAGCCTTGCCTATCTTGCCCTGGTACAGGCTGCCCATGCCGTAGATCACCGAGGGATCGGTCTGCAAGCGCATGCCCTGCTTCAAGCGGTTGACGAACACCCCCGCCACCATTGGACGGTCGGCGTCTTCGCCGGTTTCCTTCTCAATCAGGCTGGCCATGATCAGCAGCTCGTAAGGCGTGCGGTAAGGCAGCTCCGGCTTGCGCGCCGCCCAGGCCGCTTCCAGCCGCTGCTGCATCGCGCCGAAGGCCTGGCGGTAGAGCTCCGCGTCCTCGGTGTCCGGCGAGAACAGATAGGTGCTGGGGAAGAACAGGCCTTCCGGCTTGGCGTCGCCGAAGCCCAGCCGCCGCATGATCTCCTCGTCGCTCCAGTCCTTGGCCGTATGCTTGATGTCGGGGTTGCGGTCTATCGCCTGGCGGAATTGGCGGAAGGTCCAGCCCTCGATCACCGTCAGGCTGGCCTCGTCCGGATGGCCGTCGGCCAGGCGGTTCAGGATGTCCAGCATCGATGCCTGGCCGTCGAAACGATACAGGCCGGCCTTGATCTTGCGGTCCACGCCTTGCAGGCGGGCCAGGGCCACCATCACCTGGCGGCTGCGAACCACGCCCTCCTGCTCCAGTCCCCGCGCCACTTGGCTCAGGGTGCGGTTGGGCCCCACGGTCAGCTTGTAACCGGCTTCCGGCAGGCCAACCGGAATCAGGACCACCCAAACCAGCCAGGCACAGCCCAGCGCAAGGCACAGCAAGAACAGGCGAAACAGAGTTTTCATCATTTGACGGGAAGCATGAGACAGCGCAGCGGGACGATCGCGCATGATACCAGACAAGCCGGCCTGACCGACATGTCAGGCCCGCCCCCCGCAATCAAGCAAAGTTTGCGCCAAATCAACTGTCCACCTTTCCATTTTGCATAGTTTTGCTCGCGTTCTATACCTGATTAAATGGACTGCTTAAATGATGCGAGTCTTTTCATGAAGCCATTCTTCAATCTGGGATGCGCATTGGTGGCCTGGACGGCGCTGGCCAGATTGGCGGCAGTCCGGCAGACCGACAGGGATTTATGGCGCCTGCCGATGGACGCTTTCCGACAAGGAGGGCATCCGCAGCAATTGACTTACCAGCAATCCCCCGCTGCGCTGAGCGGCTACCACGCGCTGATCGTGGAGCCTTTGCTGCTGTTGAACCGCCAGCAGGACGGCGGCTGGCAGCTGCTGCAAACCGCGGAACAGGAAAACGCCAACCAGATCATGCGCCGCCAGGTGGCCGCGCTGCTGCAGGCCTGGCCTATCGCGCTGACCGACGTGGCCACCGCCGGCGTGCTGCGCTTGCGCATCGCGGTGGCCGCGCGTCAGTCTCGGATTGCCCAGGACAGCCAGCCGCTGAACAGCAGCCACGTGGCGCTGCAACTGCCTTGCATGGCTTCCAATATAGAACCCTATCTGCAACTGGTGTCCTCGGTGTCCCAATTGGAAGACGCGCTGGGACGGGGCGTGGTCGCCGGCGGCGTCACCATGCAGTCGCAAGCCGAAGCCGCCTCCGGCGACGAAGGCGACGGCTGGCGGCAGCTGCTGACCCAGGACTGGTCCCCGCTGCTGCGCCAACAACTGGCGCCGGCGACGCGGCGCGGCGCGGCCTCGACGACGCGATAAGCCGCATGAAGACAGTCCGCCCCGTCACAAAGTCGCAACAATATAGAGGGAACGCCGCTTGGCGGCCGCAGTCCATCTCCCACGCAATCTCCACTGAGCCCGCACGATGAAACCATTCTTTAAACTCGCCTGCGCGCTGATGGCTTCCGCCTTGCTGGCCAATATCGGCCACGCCGGGGAGCCGCCGGAGAATCTGGTCCTGCTGCCCAGCGAAGCCTTCCATCCCAACCCTGAGCATGCCGGCCAGGTGCTGTACCTGCAGCCCGGCGTCGATCTGAAACGCTATCACGGCATCCTGATCGAGCCGCTGATTTTCCTGGGCCGCCAAGCGGACGGCCAATGGCTGGCGACGGCGGCGGACGAGCACAACCGCCTAGACGCCTGCTACCGCAACAGCCTGGCCCGGGCGCTCTGCCGCGAGGGATTGCCGGTGGCCGCCGCGCCCGGTCCGGGCATCGCCCGGCTGCGCGTGGCGGTGGGCGACATGCTCAGAGAGCTGGCCGGCCCCAAGGAACGGCGCCCCGTGAAGACCGCCCTCAATCTGGCGCGCTTCGCCGACGACATCGATCCCTATCTGGCCCAGGTGTCCACCGTGGGCCAGCTGGAAGACTCCGAATCCGGGCTGCTGCTGGCCGGCGGCGTCAATCTGCTGGGCAAGGACATGGACCTCGCCAACGCGCAACCGTCCAATGCGGAATGGCTGCAACAGCGCGTTGACCTTTGGAGCAGCCACCACGCGCGGCAGATGGCCCAGCATCTGGCTGCGGCTACGTCGTTTGGGGAGTAGGCTAGCATCCAGACTGGCGGCATAATGGTCGCCTCATCTCTTGTCAGAAAGCCGACCATGCCGCGCAAACTACTGAGTTTCTTGCTGTTGTTGTCCCCGCTGTTCGCCGCCGCCGACACCGTCACCGTGGCGGTCGCCAGCAATTTCCAGCAGACGCTGGACAAGATCGCGGTGGAATTCAAGGCCGCCAGCGGCCACGACATCAAGGCCAGCGGCGGCGCTTCCGGCAAGCTCACCGCGCAGATCCGCCAGGGCGCGCCCTTCGACGTGTTCCTGTCCGCCGACGACGAACGCCCGGCCGAACTGCTGCGCGACAAGATAGGCAAACCCGACAGCCGCTTCACCTACGCCATCGGCAAGCTGGCGCTGTGGAGCAAACAGCGCGACGACGCCGGCGAAGCCGCGCTGCGCGGCGGCAACTTCAACAAGCTGGCCATCGCCAACCCGGCGGCCGCGCCCTATGGCCGCGCGGCGATGGAAACCCTGACCGCGCTCAAGCTCGTCGACGCGCTCAAACCCAAGTTCGTCACCGGCGACAATATCAGCCAGACCATGCAGTTCGCCCAGGTTGGCGGCGCCGACTTCGCCTTCGTCGCTTACGCGCAGCTGCTGGAACAAGGCATCTCCGACCGCTACTGGCTGGTGCCGGCCAAGCTGCATCAGCCGATACGCCAGGACGCGCTGCTGGTGCGCGACACGCCGGCGGCCAGGGCCTTCCTCGCCTTCCTCAAGGGCGACAAGGCGCGCGCGCTGATCAAGAAAGCGGGCTACGACTTCGCGCAATGATGGCTTCCGAATGGGCGGCCATCGCGCTGACGCTGCGGCTGGCCGCCATCAGCACCCTGATCCTGCTCCTGCTGTGCGTGCCGCTGGGCTGGTGGCTGTCGCGCACGCGTTCGCGCCTCAAGCCGGTGATAGAGGCCGGCGCGACGCTGCCGCTGGTGCTGCCGCCCACGGTGCTGGGCTTCTATCTGCTGGTCGCCTTCGGCCCGCACGGCCCCATCGGCCAGCTGACCGCCTGGTTGGGCTGGCCCGGCCTCGCCTTCACTTTTCAAGGGCTGATCATCGCCTCGGTGCTGTACTCCTTGCCCTTTGTGCTGCAACCGCTGATCGTCAGCTTCAACGCGGTGCGGCGCGAGGAAATCGAAACCGCGATGGTCTTGGGCGCCAACCGCTGGCAGCGGCTGACCCGCGTCATCCTGCCCAGCTGCCGCTCCGGCGTGCTGGCCGCCGCCAGCATGGGCTTCGCCCACACCGTGGGCGAATTCGGCGTGGTGCTGATGATAGGCGGCAATATCGAAGGGGAAACCCGGGTCATTTCCATCGCGCTGTACAACCACGTGGAACAGGCCGACTACGCCAGCGCCCACCGTCTGGGCCTGCTGCTGGTGCTGTTCGCCTTCTCCACCCTCGCCCTGGTCTACCGCCTCAACGCGCGCCAGCGCCGCTACGACTAAGACCCGCTCGCAAAACTCCGGATCCTGCCTTGCGCCCGACGGGCGCTGCCTGCGTCGGCGCGCCTTGGCTCAGCTTCCCCAAGAGGCTCTCTTAGCGGTTCTTAAGAGGCCGCGAATCCGGCCGCGTTTACTGACAATGCTGACATCTATCGATGCAAACCGTTACATGACGTCAACAAAACGCAGTGTTCATACGCTATAACTTGGAGTATCGTTTTTCTCGCCCGTCATGGGCCCGACAACCTGTGCTACCAAGGATGAATCATGCGCAAATACCTGATGATCGCTGTTCTGGCCCTGACTTCCGCCAACCTGGCGCTGGCTGACGCCGCCTGCGACGCCAAAGCCGCCGAGAAGAAACTGGCCGGCGCCGCCAAAAGCAGCTTCCTGAAGAAATGCGAGAAAGACAGCGCCGCGGCCAACGCCCAGAAAGCCTGCGACGTCAAAGCCGCCGACAAGAAACTCGCCGGCGCGGCCAAGGCCAGCTTCGTGAAGAAATGCGTGAAGGACGCGGCTCCGGCCAAGTAAGCCCCCTCCCCGGCGGCCTGTCCGCCGGGACAGCCCGCTCGCCGGCAAGTCCCTGATTTTTCGCCTACACTGAGATGTGGCAACAGGGATTCTGCGGGTGAGCCATGGCAAACAATATCCTCGGAAATTACAATCCGCTGTTATCGCTTTTCGGCAATAACAACCAACTCTTGAGCGGTTTATTGGGCTCCTCGCCCATTGTGCCGCTGATCCGGAGCAGCAACAGCTCGCCAAGCGCCGGCACCGATCCCAATGTGGTGCTGATTTCCGGGCTGGGCCAATTGCTGTCCAGCCTGAACATCTTCCAAGACAGCCTGCAACAGATCTATTCCCCGTACGCGGTCAACAACTCCATCAGCGGCAGCAGCAGCAATCCGTCGGTGGCCAGCGTCTCCACCGCCGCCGGCGCGCAAAACGGCAATTACAGCGTATCCGTCTCGCAACTGGCCCAGGCTCACAGCGCGGTCACCGCCTTCACGCTGCCGGACACCAGCAGCACCGCGGTGGGCAGCGGCAGCCTGACCATCAAGACCGGCAGCTACGCCTACACATCGTCCACCTCGGCCAGCAGCTTCACGCCCAGCGGCAGCTCGGCCACGCTCTCCATCAGCAACGGCACGCTGTCCAGCATCGCCACCGCCATCAACGGCTCCGGCGTCGGCATGGTGGCCAATATCGTGCAGAACGCCTCCGGCAATTATCAATTGCAGATCAGCGCCGCCCAGACCGGCGCCAGCAACAATTTCCAGATCCTGGTCAGCGACAACGACGGCAACAACACGGATCAGAACGGCTTGTCGCGCTTGGCTTTCGACCAGACCCAGGCGGTGGGCAGCGGGCAGAATCTGACCCAGACCCAGGCCGCGCAAAACGCCAACTACCTGATCAACGGCGCCTCCGGCTCCAACGCCGGCAATAGCGGCATCTCGCTGGGCGCCTCGGTGTCCATGGACTTGCTGTCCACCGGCAGCACCAATATCTCGGTCAAGCTGGATCTGAACGGCCTCAACGGGCAGGCGCAATCGCTGGCCGACGCCTTCAACACCCTGCAAGGCAGCCTGAACGCGCTGCTGGTCAGCGGCGGCCTGCTCAGCCGCGACCCCATCGCCAAGCAATTGGCCAACAGCATGAACCAGCAGGCCGGCGCCAGTTACAGCAACGGCAGCTCGCTGCTGGTCAAGCTGAACCAGATCGGCCTCAATTTTCAATATCCGCAGCAGTTCGGCCAGATGGGCAGCCTCAGCCTGAGCAACAACAGCCTGCAAAGCGCTTACAGCGGCGACTCCCAGGGCGTGGCCAATCTGCTCTACACCGCCGCCCGGGCGCTGAACTGGCTGGCCAACAGCTACGCCTCCTATGGCAACGGCACCATTCCGCAAACCCTGACCGCCTTGCAGAAAATGCAATTCAGTCTGCAGCTGCGGCAGTCGGCCACCCCGACGTCCAACACCGTCCCCGCCAACCTCGCCTCCTTGACCGGCAACCAGTCCGGCACCATCCAGCTGAGCGCGCAGCAGATCAGCGCGCTATCGCTGTACGCGATGGTTTACTCTCTGGGCGCGCCCTATGCGGTCAATTCCCAGATTCTGAACAACGGCCTGGGCCTGTCCGGCAACGGCAACAGCGGCAACGGCATCTCCACTTATGCATGATTGATATTTGCTATTTGTTTTTCATCTAGCATTGCCTGCGCCGTATTGTCTCGTTAAAATTCATCGGATGATTGGATGAATAAGGAGGCCGCATGCTGGCGCTGCCCTATAAACGCTCGCTGGTCGACATCGCCGTGGAAAACATCGCCAAACGTCTGGCGGACGGCGACTGGCCGATAGGCGCTCGCATTCCCACCGAACCGGAACTGGCGGAGCAGCTGGGCGTCAGCCGCAACACGGTGCGCGAGGCGGTGCGGGTGCTGCTCTACGCCGGCCTGCTGGAGGTGCGCCAGGGCGACGGCAGCTATGTGCGCGCCACCGTCAACCCCGGCGAGGCGATGCGCGCCATCAGCCGCGCCAGCCTGCGCGAGCACCTGGAAGTGCGCTGCATGCTGGAGGAAAGCGCGGCGCGGCTGGCGGCCGGCCGCTGCCCGGAAGCGGATCTCAGCGCGATAGCGGACGCGCTGGCGCGGCGCGGCGAACGCCTGCCGCAGGAGCCGCTGGAGGACTTCATCGAGCGGGATCTGGAATTTCATCTCGCCATCGCCAACGCCAGCGGCAACCAGGCTTTGGCCGAGCTCTACGCCTATTTTTCGCGCGCGGTGCGCCAGCACGTGCAGCAATCCATCCTGGACGAGGCCTTGCCGGACCCGGACCTCGCCGCCCACCAGGCCATTTACGAAGCCATACGCCAGCGCCGGCCGGACGAGGCGGCGCGCGCCGCCGCCGCCATCTCCCGCCCCTTGCTGGAGGCGCTGGACCGCTTGCTGAATCGCTCCACCACGGATTAAGCCCGATTTGAGCCGGCCCCCAGGCGCGGGGAGCCCGCTCCGACAACAACAAAAGCGCAGAAGGAAAACCCATGTCCACACCTAAATCCATGCCGGATCATCTGCCGGTTGAAGACACGCTGATCGACGCCGAGATCGACGACGCCGGCGTGCAAAGCCAGCGCCCCGCGCTGCACCGTCCCTGGCTCTTGCTGCTGGGCCTGATCCTAGTCGGCGTCAATCTGCGGCCGGCGCTGTCCAGCCTGTCCCCGGTGCTGCACGACGTCGCCGCCAGCCGCGGGCTCAGCGGCCTGATGGCCGGCCTGCTCACCACGCTGCCGGTCGCTTGCCTAGGCGTGTTCGGTCCGCTGGCGCCGCGGCTGGCCCGCCTCTGGGGCAGTGAAAAGACCATCGCGCTGATTCTGGTGACCCTGGCGCTGGGCATTTTGCTGCGCACCCAGTTCGGCCAATTCGGCCTGTTCGCCGGCTCGGCGCTGGCCGGCGCCAGCATAGGCATCATCGGCGTGCTGCTGCCCGGCATCGTCAAGCGCGACTTCCCCGCCCAGGTCAGCCTGATGACCGGGGTCTACACCATGGCGCTGTGCCTGGGCGCGGCGCTAGCCGCCGGCCTGACCGTGCCGGCGATGCGCTGGATGGGGAACAGCTGGCAGGGCGCGCTGGCGATCTGGGCGAGCCCGGCGCTGCTGGCGCTGCTGGTGTGGTGGCCGCAGACGAGGAGCCGGCAGGCGTCCCACCACGGCCAATGGCTGGTGCGCGGCCTGCTGCGCGACCCTCTGGCCTGGCAGGTGACCTTGTTCATGGGCCTGCAGTCCTCGATGGCCTACATCGTGTTCGGCTGGCTGCCGTCCATTCTGATTGACCGCGGCGAGACCGCGCTGCACGCCGGCCTGCTGCTGTCCATCTCCATCATGGTGCAGGTACTGTCCTCGCTGCTGGTGCCGGCCCTGGGACAGCGCTGCCGCGACCAGCGGCCGCCGATCGCCGCCACCGTGGCGCTGGTGATCAGCGGTCTGCTGGGCATGCTGTTCGCGCCGACCGACAGCCTGCTGTTCTGGGCGGTGCTGCTGGGCCTGGGCCAGGGCGGCCTGTTCAGCATGGCGCTAAGCCTGCTGGCGCTGCGCTCGCCGGACCCCCATGTCGCCGCCCATTTGTCCGGCATGGCTCAGGGCGTCGGCTACGCGCTGGCCTCGCTCGGCCCGCTCAGCGTGGGCCTGATCCGCGACCAGACCCACGCGCTGTGGCCGCTGGGCCTGTTGTTCTCGCTGATCTCCGCCGCCACCTTCGCCATGGGCATGCTGGCCGGGCGCAAGCGTCTGGTGCAGGTGGAGTCGCGTCCGCTCTAAGAACCTGTTTACGATCTGCTACGCGTCGTGGAGCGTTACACGGTGAGTACGGCTTCAAAATGCTCATGTACCGTGTCCGCTTTTTCAGCCGTTTTCGCCTTGTCTCGCCATTGCTCGCGAGATCGTAAACCGGTTCTAAGCCATCCGCGGACCAAACAAAACCCCGGGCTTGCCCGGGGTTTTGTTTGGAGATGAAACGGCTCAGCCCTTGGGCCGGCCGACGATGCCGTAACGCCGCCACAAGTCCGGCAGGCTCTCCTTGCCCAGCGGAATGGCGCTCTTGCCCAAGGCCAGCCGGTCCGGCAGCAAGTCCATATCGCCGTCCCAGCCCGGCGTCCCTTCTTCCAGCACCGCGGCCAGGTCGCGGTCGTCCACCGCCGCCAGCTCGCCGCCGATCTCGATCAGCAACATGCCCTCCGGCGTCAGCCAGGCGGAGCGCGCCGGCACGTCGTCATCGTAGGGCAGCGTGCGCCAGCCCGACGGAGTGCGCCGCGCCACCAGCGGCGCGGCGTCCAGCGTCACATAGACTTTCTGCGGCCCGTTCTGCACATAACAGCGCCCCAGCCCGTCGCGGCTGTAATTGCGGCCGAAAAACTCCACCATCGCCTCGTGCTGCAGACGTTCGTCCTTGATCCACCACTGGCCGCGCGCATCCAGCCGCAGCCAGCCGAACACGGCGGGCACGTTCGGCCACTTGGCCATTGCCGCCTGTACTATCGCATCCATCATGCGTCTCCTTGCGGGCTTGCTCCCGCTTGATTCTCAGCTTTGACCACTACACTCAGATCGCTCTCAACACCGCCATCGGCGACGTTCTGGTCACCCGCCCCACGAGCGGCCAACCGGCCACCACCACCACCAGCGCGCCGCTGGCGACGCCGGCGGGCAACAGCCACGGATTGAACACCAAGGGCAGATTGAACAATTTGACCGAAGCCAAAGCGCCGATGCCCATGGCGCCCAAGGCCGCCAATAAACCGGAAAACGCGCCCAACCAGGCCAGCTCCGCCAGCACCACGCTGCGCACCTGCCGCCGCGACGCCCCCAGCGCCCGCATCAGGCCGACATCGAACAGCCTCTCGTCGCGAGTGGCCGCCAGCGACGCCCACAACACCAGCACGCCGGCGGCCAGGGCCAGGCCGAACATGGCTTCGATGCCGCGCGACAGCTTGTCCATCATCGCCCTCACCTCGCTCAGGATCGCCCCGACGTCGATCACGGTCAGATTGGGAAACTCGCCCACCAGGCGGTTGACGAAGTCCTCGTCCGCCGCCTCCAGCCGGAAGCTGGTGATCCAGCTGGCCGGCTGCTGGCTGAACTGGCCCGGCGTGCCGATCACGAAGAAATTGACGCGGAAGCTGTCCCACGGCACCTCCCGCAAACTGCTCACCTTGGCGCGGTAAGCGGTGCCGGCCAGATCGAAGACCAGCGTGTCCCCCAGCTTGATGCCCAAGGTGGCGGCCAGCTCGCGCTCCACCGAGAACTGCGGCGGAATCCGTTTCTGAGGCTGCCACCACTGGCCCGCCGTCAGCTTGTTGCCCGGCGGCAACTCGTCGCGCCAGGACAGGTTGAACTCCCGCTCGGCCAGCCGACGCGCGCGTTCGTCCTCGTAAGCCGACGGCCGCACCGGATGCTCGTTGATCGCGATCAGCCGCGCCCGCACCATGGGCGCCAGCTCCGGCGCCGCGCGTCCCTCCACCGCGAAGGCGTTGCGCACGCCGTCGAGCTGGTGGCGCTGGATATTGATGACGAATTTATTCGGCGCGTCCGCCGGCACGCTGCGCTGCCAGGCGCCGATCAGGTCGTCGCGCACAATGGTCAGCGTCAGCAAGGCCATCAGGCCCACCGACAAGGACACGATCTGGATCACCGCCAGCCAGTGGCGGCGCGCGATATTGGCGATGCCGAAGCGCCAGCCCACCCGGCGTCCGCGCGGCAGCCGCCGCATTAGATAGACCACGCCCAGCGCCAGCGCGCCCACGGCGGCGAAAAAGCCCAGCATGCCGGCCAGCAGCCAGCCGGCCACCGCCAGATCGCCCACCTGCCAGGCGGCCAGGCCCAGCAAGGCCACCAGGGCCAGCAAGGGCGCCAGCACGCCCTGGCGGGTCGGCGTCAATTCATCGCGCAGCACCGCGGCCGGCGGCACGTCGCGTATGCCCATCAAGGGCGGCAGAGCCAGGCCGGCCAGCAACACCAGCGAGGCCAGCGGCCCCACCAGCCAGGTCAGCCAGCCCGGGTCCGGCAGTATTTCGCCGACATAGCCGCTGGCCAAGCGCATCAAGGCCAGCTGCACGCCGAAGCCGCCGGCGGTGCCCAAGGCGCCGGCCAGCAGGCCCAGCAAGAGGAATAGGCTGACGAACAGCCCCCACACCTCGCCCGCCGTCAGGCCCAGGCAGCGCAGCACCGCCACCTGCTGCCAATGGCGCGCCAGATAGCGGCGGACCACCAGCGCCACCGCCGACGCCGCCAGCGCCACGGTCAACATCGCGGTCAGGCCCAGGAAACGCCGCGCGCGCTCCAGCGCGGTGCGCACTTCCGGCCTCGCCTCCTCGACGTTTTCCAGCCGCGCGTCCTTGGGCTTGGCCTTGTCCAGCCACTGGCGGAAGTCGGCGATGCCGCGGTCGTCGCCGGCGAACATCAGCCGCCAGCGCGCACGGCTGCCTTCCTGGATCAGGCCGGTGGCGGCCAGGTCGGCGCGGTTGAACATCAGCCGCGGCACGAAGTTGTACAAGTCCATCGCCCCGTCCGGCTCGCGGACGATTTCGCCGGCCAGCCGCAGTTGCGCGCCGCCGACGCCCAGGGTGTCGCCCAGTTTCAGCTTCAAGCGCCGCATCAGGCGGGCGTCGGCCCAGGCGGTGCCCGCGGCCGGCCGCAGGCTGCCGGTTTCCACGCGGCCGTCGGCCAGGCGCACGCTGACTTCGCCGCGCAAGGGGTAGTTGTCGCTGACCGATTTATACGTGGCCAAAGCCGCCTGGCCGCCGGAAAACACCATGGAGGGAAAGCTGATGTTGTCGGCCAGCCGCAGACCGCGCTTTTCCGCCTCGCGGCGGATGGGGTCCGGCGCCGGCTGATTGCCGTTGAGCACCAGGTCGGCGGCCAGCAACTGCGTGGCCTGGGTGGTCAGCGCGCGTTCCACGCGATCGGAGAAAAAGGCCACGCTGCTCATCGCCATCACCGCCACCACCAGGGCCAGGGCCAGGATGGTCAGTTCGCCGGACACCAGTTCGCGGCGGATGAAGCGCAACACCAGGGTCAAGCGGCCGGCCAGAGTCATGAGCGCGCCCCGTTGAGCTTGCCTTCCACCAGCCGGTAGATGGCGTCGCAGCGGCTGGCCAGCTCGGTGTCGTGGGTGACCAGCACCAGGGCGGTGCCCTGTTCGGCGTTGAGCTGGAACAGCAGATCGATGATCTGGCGGCCGCTGTGCGGGTCCAGATTGCCGGTGGGCTCGTCGGCGAACAAGAGGCCGGGATGAATGACGAAGGCGCGCGCCAAGGCCACCCGCTGCTGTTCGCCGCCGGACAGATGGCGCGGATAATGGCCCAGCCTATGGCTGAGGCCGACGCGGTCCAGCATCTGCCGCGCCGCTTCGCGCGCGTCGGCGCGGCCGGCCAGCTCCAGCGGCAGCATCACGTTTTCCAGCGCGGTCAGTTGCGGCATCAGCTGGAAATTCTGGAACACGAACCCCACCTTGTCTCTGCGCAGCAGCGCGCGCGCGTCTTCGCTCAAGCCGGACAGCGCCTGGCCGAACAAGGACACCTCGCCGCCGGACGGATGATCCAGCCCCGCCAACAGGGACAACAAGGTAGACTTGCCGGAGCCGGAAGCGCCGACAATGGCCACGCTCTCGCCCGGATACAGGGTCAGCGTGGCGCTGCGCAGGATATTCAGCGGCTCGCCGTGGAAATGCACCTGCTTGGCCAGCTCGCTGGCCGCCAACACCGCCTGGGTTTCAATTGGATTCATTTATGCGCTCGATACTAAGCAAAGTTCTACTTTCCGCCGGCCTGTGCCTGCTGATGCTGCCGGCGTCCGCCGCGACGATACTGGTCTTCGGCGACAGCCTGTCAGCCGGTTACGGCCTCTCTCCCGGCCAGGGCTGGGTCAGCCTGCTCGCCAAGGAGATGGGGGCGAAGCACCGCATCGTCAATGCCAGCATTTCCGGCGAAACCACCGCCGGCGGCCTGGCCCGCCTGCCGGACGCGCTGGCGCGCCATCGCCCGGACATCGTGGTGCTGGAATTGGGCGCCAACGACGGCCTGCGCGGCCTGCCGCTGGAGCAAATGCGCGGCAACCTGTCCAAGATGATCGCCTTGGCCAAACAAAGCAAGGCCAAGGTGGTGCTGGTGGGCATGGCCCTGCCCCCGAACTATGGCCCGCAATACGGCGCCGAGTTCCGCAAAGCCTACGCCGACCTGGCCAGGCGCGAGCGCCTGTCCTTCGTTCCGCTGCTGGTGGCCGGATTCGAGGCCGATCTATCCAAGTTCCAGCCGGATGGCTTGCACCCGGTCGCCGCCGCCCAGCCCGCGATGATGCGCACGGTCAAGGCCAAGCTGCCGCTGAGCTGAAAAGCCGCGGCGTCCCGGGCGGACGGATATTCATGGTGTTGACTTTCTTCGTTGCAACGCAGCAAGATAAGTCAAAAGCATAATCATATCCTGGATTCTTATGAGCCGCCCGCCCCCCTCCCCCTGGCTGAAACGCCTGCTGTCCCCCTATCGCGGCCTGCCCGCCACGGTCTACATCCAGGTGCTGTGCAGCCTGATCAACAATATCGGCGGCATTTCCAAACTATTCCTGCCGCTCTATCTGCGCGAGAGCTACCAGCTGGGCTATGCGCAGATCGGCCTGACCATGGCGGCCTACGGCGCCGGCGCGCTGCTCGGTTCCCTCAACGGCGGCTCGCTGTCCGACCGCTTCGACGGCCGCAAGCTGGCCACGCTGTTCCTGTCCGTTTCCGGCCTGTGCCTGCTGTTGCTGGCGCTGGCCATCCCGTTATGGCTGTTCGCGCCGGTCTTGCTGGTCTCCGGTTTCGCCGACGGCGCTTTCCGGCCGGTCAATCTGCGCCTGGCGCTGGAGCCCTGTCTGCCGCGGCAGCGCGCGGTGGCCCAGGGCATGTTGCGGGTGGCCTTCAACCTGGGTGTCGCCGGCGCCGGTTTGCTCAGCGGCTCGCTGGCCGCCATCGGCTATGGCTGGGTTTACGCCGCCAACGCCGCCGCCACGCTGAGCGCGGCGCTATGGCTGGCCTGGGCCTACCGCCGCGCCGGCGCGGCCCACGCAGAGCCGCCGCGGGCCGGCGAAGACGCCGACGGCCGCCAAGGCCCCTGGCGCGACGCGCCCTTTCTGCGCATGTTGCTGGGCATGGTGCTGATGACCGCGGTATTCGACCAGATCTATGTGACGCTGGGACTGTTCCTGCGCGAGCATTACCAGCTGGGGCCGCAATGGGTGGGTTATCTGTTCACGCTGAACGGCCTGATGGTGGTGGCGCTGCAGATCGCCATCAGCCGCCGCATTCTGGATTGGGGCCTGCTGGCCAGCACTCAAGCCGGGGTGCTGCTGACCGGTTTCGCCTTCCTGTGGCTGATCCTGGGCCAGGGTCCGCTGTGGGCGGTGCTGATGATGGCGACGCTGACGCTGGGCGAACTGCTGGTGTCGCCCTGCTACGCCATGCTGGTGATGCACCGCTCGGAAGGCCGGCTTCGCGGCCGCTATCTGGGGCTGTACAACGCGGTGTGGCAGGGCCGCACCCTGTTCGCCCCGGCGCTGGGCACCTGGCTGTACGGCGCCGTGGGCGGCATTGCGCTCTGGTGGCTGTGCGCCGCCGCCGTCTGTCTGTCGGCGCTGATCCAGCAGCCGGCGCTGCGCGCCATGCTCGCTAATGAGCCCGAGCCGGCGCCCCCAAACCCGTACAAGGCCTCGCAAGCCCACGCGAGACAAGGCGAAAACAGCTGAAGAAACGGCATGCACAGGCGGCGCGCAAGCCGGCCGGAGCGGCGCTCACGAAACGCGGCGGGCCTTGATCAGCGGCTCAGCCGGCCTGGCCCCGCTCCGGCTCCGCGTTCCACAGGCATACCCGGTTGCGGCCGGACGCCTTGGCGCGGTACAAGGCGGCGTCCGCCTGCAACAAGGCCTGCTGGCTGCCGTTCAGCGGCGGCTGGCCCGCCACGCCGATGGACACCGTCTGCGCATAGCCCTCCGGCAAACCGTCCAACTGGGCCTGCGCCAGGCGCAGCCTGACCGCCTCCATTCTTTCCGCCAAGCCCTCCGGCGCCAAGCCCGGCGCCAGCACCACGAACTCCTCGCCGCCATAGCGCGCCAGCGTCATCCAGGCCTCCAGACAGGAGGCGATGTGCTTGGCCGCCTGCTGCAGCACCTGGTCGCCCACCAAGTGGCCGAAACGGTCGTTCACCTGCTTGAACTCGTCCAGATCCAGCATCGCCAGGCTCCAGGGGCCCGCGTCGGACTGATCCAGCTCCGCCATGCGGCAGCGCAAGGCCCGCTGGTTCAAACAGCCGGTCAGCACGTCGGAGTCCGCCAGCAGATGCATCTGCTCCGCCGCCTGCTGCAGCATCTGCCTGCGCTGTTCCAGCAGTTCCCGCTTGGCCGCGCTTTCCGCGTACAGATCTTGCAGCCGGCGCAGCACCACCGCATTGCGCTCGCGCAGCCTCACGGTGTCGCGCAGCAGGGGGTTGAAGCTGGACAGGAACTCCCATTGCACCAGGATGAAGATCACCGCGCCCACCAGCAAGGCGCTGTACAGCAAGGTGCCCTCGCAATGGAAGCGGTAGAGCGGATACACCCAGTAGCCGACGAAGAAAGTCAGGTGCAGATCGCGGCACGGCGCCAGCAGCAGGCATACCGCGGCGAAGCCGCCGGCCAGCCACAGCACGACCACGATGCGGTAGGGCCCTTCCTCCTGCGGAAACATGAACCACATCATCATGCTCCACACCAAGGCGCTGAACAGCATCAGTTGCCGCAGCGCCTGGTAATGCCGGAACACCTGGTCCTGGGTATGCGCGTAACGGCGAAAACGGTAGACCAGGCGCGCGAACAGCAGCTGCATCAGCAGGAACATGCCCACCCAGCACAGGATGCGCCAGCCGGGCGCGTGCCCGTACATCAGCACGCCAAACAGGGGAATGGCGATGAAGGACTGCAGGATAGAGAGCTGAAGCATGGAGACGAACTGGCGCACCAGCTCCGCCTCCAGCTGCGGGTGCGCGGCCTGCCAGGGAAACGGCATCAGAATGCCCAGTCTTCGCCTCACGCCCCGGCCTCTCTCGCCAGGCAGACGCGGTCCCGCCCCTGCGCCTTGGCCTGGTACAAGGCCTTGTCCGCCTGTTGCAGCAAGCCCAGCGGGTCCACGCCCGGCCGCCAGGCGGCCACGCCGCAGGACAAGGTCACCGGCAAATCGCCGGTCCAGCGCCGCCAGTCCCAGCCGCCCACCTTGTCGCGCAGCGTCTCCATGCGCCGGCTCAATTCGGCGCCGCTGCAGGCCGGCGCCAGCAGCAGGAATTCCTCGCCGCCGTAACGGCCGAACAGCTCGCCGTCCGCCAGGGCCTGCTGCGCCAGCTCGCACAACTGCTGCAACACTTCGTCGCCGCGCGCATGGCCGCAGCTGTCGTTGATGCGCTTGAAATGGTCCAGGTCGATGATGGCGATGGCGAAAGGCGCGCCCTGGGTTTCCGAAAGCTCCAACAGGCGCTCCATTTCCCGCATCAGGGTTCGCATGTTCAGCACCCCGGTCAAGGGATCGCGCGAGGCCAGTTCGCTGATGCGCTCCACGGCGCCGTCCAGTTCTATGTTTTGCCGCTCCAGTATCGCGTTGTAGCTGTCCAGCTGCGTCTGTTCCAGCGTCAACTCGCGCATCAGGCTGGCGTTTTCGGCGCGCTGCCCCATGGATTCCAGCGCGAAGCGATGCAATAAGGCGGTGAACAGCGTCAGCGACAGGCAATAGATGATGCCGGAAGCGCCCACCCAGCGCAGCACCGCTTCCGGCGAGAGAAACATGCGCAGCAGCAGCAAGCCCCAGAGCGGGCCGACGAAGCCGTAAAACAGCTCCCGGCGCGCGGACAGCATCGCGCCTTGCACCGCGCTGACCGCGATGCCCCACAGCACCACGATCAGGCTGTAAGTCAGATCGTCGCCGGGCATTAGAATCCAGGCGGCCAGGCCCCAGCCCGCGCCCGCGGCGACGATCTGCGCCGAAAAACGCCTATGCAAGGCGGCGATCTGCCAGGCGTCGTGCTCGGGGCAGCGGCAGGCGCGCCACGTGGTGCCCCACAGGCTTAGCAGCAGCAGGCTGAAAAGCAATAGCCACAGCAAGGCGGCCACCAGCGGCGCCCGCCCCCATTCCAGACCGGTCAGCAGGGCCGCGCCCAATAAGGCGTGCGGCACGGACAGGTGGGTGGAGCGCATCGCATGCAGCATGGTGAAGCTGTCCAGCTGGCTGATCGGCAAAGACATGGCTTGGGCCTGTCCTATTTTGGAAACTTATTGTTAGTTATAGCGAGCAATGCGCCAAACCGGCCAAGGCCGCGCAAGAAAAAGCCCCGCGGGCCAAGGCGTGCGGGGCAGGGTCGGACGCAATCCGTTAAAGACGGATTACAGGTCCTTGGCGTTTTCGGCCAGGTAGGAAGCCACGCCTTCGGCGCTCGGCTTCATGCCTTTCTTGCCCTTGTTCCAACCGGCCGGGCACACTTCGCCGTGCTCTTCGGTGAATTGCAGCGCGTCAACCATGCGCAGCATTTCGTCGACGTTGCGGCCCAGCGGCAGGTTGTTCACCACTTGGTGCTGCACCACGCCGGAACGGTCGATCAGGAAGGAGCCGCGGAAAGCGACGCCGCCGTCGGCTTCAACGTCGAAGGCCTTGCACAGTTCGTGCTGGATGTCGCCCACCAGGGTGTAGCCAACTTGGCCGATGCCGCCTTTTTCCACCGGGGTGTTGCGCCATGCGGCGTGGGAGAACTGGCTGTCGATGGACACGCCGATCACTTCCACGTTCTTGGCTTTGAAGTCCGCCAGGCGGTGATCGAAAGCGATCAGCTCGGACGGGCACACGAAGGTGAAGTCCAGCGGGTAGAAGAACACTACCGCGTACTTGCCGGCGGTAGCTTGCTTGAAGGAGTAGTTGTCAACGATCTGACCATCGCCCAGCACGGCGGAGAAGGTTTTCGCGCCATCGAAGAAGGGGGCTTGTTTGCCAACGAGTACGGCCATTGCGGATCTCCTTAAAGGTCTTGGTATGACTGCGCTTCCCTGTTCGGGCATCGGGAAACGCGGCGGAATGCGAGGCTTTATAAAACAGGGCCGCCGACATCGGCAAATTGTAAATCCATATCGTTGCGATAAAGTTTTGCAATGTCGGCCCGGCAGGCGCTCGCTTACAAGTATGAGGCCGCTATTAGATTGGGCCAAAAGCGCAAGGTTCAAGCCGACGTCTCCGGCCGGCCCGGAATAAAAAACGGCCGCTGCATGGCAGCGGCCGTCGGCATCGCGTCAAACCGGCATCAAGCGGACGGCTCGGCCTTCTGACGCAGACGCAGGTTCAGTTCGCGCAGTTGCTTGTCGTCCACCGCGTTGGGCGCGTTGGTCAGCAGGCACTGGGCGCGCTGGGTTTTCGGGAAGGCGATCACGTCGCGGATGGACTCCGCGCCGCACATCAGCGTCACCAGGCGATCCAGGCCGAAGGCCAGGCCGCCGTGCGGCGGCGCGCCGAACTTCAGGTTGTCCAGCAGGAAGCCGAACTTGTTCTGCTGCTCTTCCGGGCTGATCTTCAGCGCGCCGAACACTTTTTCCTGGATCTCGGCGCGGTGGATACGGATGGAGCCGCCGCCGATTTCCCAGCCGTTCAGCACCATATCGTAGGCGCGCGCCAGGCAGGCACCCGGATTGGTGGCCATCAGGTCCTCGTGGCCCTGCTTGGGGCTGGTGAACGGATGGTGGCAGGCGGTCCAGCGGTCGTCGTCCTCGTCGTGCTCGAACATCGGGAAGTCCACCACCCACAGCGGGCGCCATTCCTTGACGAAGTAGCCGTTGGCCAGGCCGTGTTCGTGGCCGATCTTGATGCGCAGCGCGCCGATGGCCTCGTTCACCACCTTGGCCTTGTCCGCGCCGAAGAAGATGATGTCGCCGTTTTGCGCGCCGGTGCGCTCGATGATGGCTTTCAGGCCGTCAGCGGACAGGAACTTGACGATGGGCGACTGCAGGCCTTCTTCGGTGGGCTTGCTGGCGTCGTTGACCTTGATGTAGGCCAGACCCTTGGCGCCGTAGATGCCGACGAACTGGGTGTAGTCGTCGATTTCCTTGCGGCTGAGGCCGGAACCGCCCGGCACGCGCAGGGCCACCACGCGGCCGCCCGCCATGTCGGCCGCGCCGCGGAACACCTTGAACTCTTCCGACTTCATCACATCGGTCAGTTCGGTGAATTTCAGGTCCACGCGCATGTCCGGCTTGTCGGAGCCGTAGAAGAACATCGCGTCGGCGTAAGTCATGCGCGGGAACTGCGGCAGCTCCACGCCCAGCACGTCGCGGAAGATCTCCTTGGTCATGCCCTCGGTGATGTCCATGATCTGGTCCTCGTTCAGGAACGAGGTCTCGATATCGATCTGGGTGAATTCAGGCTGACGGTCGGCGCGCAGGTCTTCGTCGCGGAAGCACTTGGTGATCTGGTAGTAGCGGTCGAAGCCGGCCACCATCAGCAATTGCTTGAACAGCTGCGGCGATTGCGGCAGCGCGAAGAATTCGCCCGGGTGCACGCGGGACGGCACCAGGTAGTCGCGCGCGCCTTCCGGCGTGGAGCGGGTCAGCATCGGGGTTTCGATGTCGATGAAGCCCTGCTTGTCCAGATGGTTGCGCACGCCCATCGCCACCTTGTAGCGCAGACGCAGGTTTTTCTGCATCGCCGGACGGCGCAGATCGATCACGCGGTTGGTCAGGCGCACGTTCTCGGACAGGTTCTCGTCGTCGATCTGGAACGGCGGCGTGGCGGCGGCGTTGAGGATCTCGATGTCCTTGGCCAGGATTTCGATCTCGCCGGAAATCATCTTGCTGTTGGCGGTGCCGGCCGGACGCTCGCGCACGATGCCGGTGATGGACAGCACGTATTCGCCGCGGCTGCTGTCGGCCAGCTGGAACGCTTCCGGGGTGTCCGGATCGATCACCACCTGCACCAGGCCTTCGCGGTCGCGCAGGTCGATGAAGATCACGCCGCCATGGTCGCGGCGGCGGTGAGCCCAGCCCTTCACGGTAACGGTCTGGCCGAGGTATTTCTTGTCAATAAGTCCGCAATAGTCGGTACGCATTTGGGTAAACCCTTTTATTCAAATTCGGTGAGGCTTCCCCGCCCGGGGGAAAGAAAGGCGTTAAGGGCTAGACAGGGTGTCGGTCTAGCCCTGCCGATTATGTTCGTCGTTCAGACGCGGACGCTGGGCGGCCGGCGGCGGGTTCGGCGCCACCATGCCCATGGAGATCGCGTATTTCAACGCTTCGTCCACGCTCATGTTCAAGGCGCGGGTGTCCTTCTTGGCCACCATCACGAAATAACCCGAGGTCGGGTTGGGGATGGTGGGCACGTAGACCCCGATGAACTCGTCGTCGGACAGCGATTCGGACACGACTTCAGGCAGCGGGCCGGTTTGAAACGCCACCGTCCACATGCCGGAATGAGGGAACTGCACCAGCAGCGCCTTTTTGAAGGCCTGGCCGGAGTCGGACAACAGCGTGTCGCTGACTTGCTTGACGCTGTTGTAAATGCTTTTCACCACCGGGATGCGGGACAGCAGCGCGTCCCACATGTCCAGCACGCGCTGACCCAGCACATTGGCGGCCAGCATGCCGGTGCCCAACAGAATCAGCACCGACAGCACCACGCCCAGGCCCGGCAGATGGAAGCCGAGCAAGGCCTCCGGCTGCCATTCCTGCGGCAACAGGTTCAGCGTCTGGTCCAGCGAAGTGACGATCAGGTTCAACACCCACAGCGTCACGGCCAAGGGCAGCCACACCAGCAAGCCGGTGACGAGATAGCCCTTAAGCGTCATTTTGATTTGCGGCGTCATCGAGGTTTACGCGCACCCACAGCCGGTGCCGCAACTATGACCGCCGCCGCTGTCCGAAGACGCGGAGGAGGAAGAGCCGGACGCGGACGCGCCGCCCTTGAAGTCCGTGGCGTACCAGCCGGAACCCTTCAGCTGGAAGCCGGCCGCGGACAGCTGCTTGCGGTACTCCGCGCTGCCGCAGGCCGGGCATTGCGCGACAGGCTCGTCGCTGAGTTTTTGCAGATGCTCTTTGGCGACGCCGCAGGCGCCGCAACGGTATTCGTAGATTGGCATAGCTTTGCTTCCCCACCAGTAATCATGATGGCATAATAAACCGAACTCATGCTGCACTGCACTATCCGAGCGTGAACTTACGCTCGGCATGCCTAGTCGGACAGATGCGGACGAACGCCCCCAAGATCAAGCCTTCGTTCCCGCCAAATCGTCGATTATATCCGACTGAATCGTCAATACAAAAATCCCTTTGCTTCATTAGCCCGCAATACTGCCCTGCAACCCTACAAATCCCGGAGGTCACATGGTTTACCAAGAGGGTCAGATGGAAAGCATTCGCAACATTCTTGCCGGCAAGAAAGGCCTGATCGTAGGCATCGCCAACGAGAACAGCATCGCCTACGGCTGCGCCAGCGTGCTGCGCGACCTGGGCGCGGAGTTCGCCGTCACCTACCTGAACCAGAAAGCGGAAAAATACGTGCGCCCGCTGGCCGACCAGCTGGGTTCGCCGCTGGTGCTGCCGCTGGACGTGGAGCAGCCGGGGCAGATGGAAGCGGTGTTCGAGGCCATTCGTCAGCAATGGGGCAAACTGGATTTCGTCATTCACTCCATCGCCTATTGTCCGATGGACGATCTGCACGGCCGCGTCACCGACTGCTCGCTGGAAGGCTTCCAGCAGGCGATGCGCGTGTCCTGCTACTCCTTCATCGAAATGGCGCGTCTGGCCGAACCCTTGATGAGCCAGGGCGGCAGCCTGATCACCATGAGTTATTACGGCGCCGACAAGGTGGTGGAGAACTACAACATCATGGGTCCGGTCAAGGCGGCGCTGGAAAGCGTGTCGCGCTACCTGGCCAGCGAGCTGGGCGCCAAGAATATCCGCGTGCACGCGGTGTCCCCCGGCCCCTTGCGCACCCGCGCCGCCTCCGGCATCGCCCACTTCGACCAGTTGATCGAGGACGCCATCGCCCGCGCGCCGCAAAACCGCCTGGTGGAAATCGAGGACGTGGGCACCACCTGCGCCTTCCTGATCTCCGAAGCCGCCCGCGGCCTGACCGGCCAGACCATCTATGTCGATGGCGGCCATCACATCAAGGCCTGAGGGAACACGCCATGACACGCGACGAACACGCTTTTTCCGACATCCTGCAACAGGCCGTCGGCCTGGGGCCGCTGCCGATGGCGGTGACCCACCCCTGCAGCCGCGAGGCGCTGTTGGGCGCGGTGGAAGCCGCCGACCACGGCATCGCCACCCCCATCCTGGTGGCCCCCGCCGCCAGGCTGGCCAAGCTGGCCGACGAACTGGAAGTGGACCTGAGCCGCTTCGAGCTGGTCGACGTGCCGCACAGCCACGCCGCCGCCGAACAGGCGGTGAGCCTGGTCCGCGACGGCTACGCCGACATCCTGATGAAGGGCAGCCTGCACACCGACGAATTCATGGGCGAAGCGCTGGCGCGCGGCACCGGCATCCGTACCGACCGCCGCATCAGCCACGTCTGGATCATGAAGGTGGAGACCTATCCGCGCTATCTCTTCATCACCGACGCCGCGATCAATATCGAACCGGACCTGCTGACCAAGCGCGACATCTGTCAGAACGCCATCGATCTGACCCAGGCGCTGGGCATTTCCCAGCCCAAGGTGGCCATCCTGGCCGCGGTGGAAACCATCAATCCGGCGATGCGCTCCACGCTGGACGCCGCCGCGCTGTGCAAGATGGCGGACCGCGGCCAGATCACCGGCGCCATCCTCGACGGCCCGCTGGCTTTCGACAACGCCATCTCGCGCGAAGCCGCCGACAGCAAGGGCATCGTCTCGCCGGTGGCCGGCGATCCCGACATCCTGCTGGTGCCGGATCTTGAGGCCGGCAATATGCTGGGCAAGCAGCTGACCTATCTGGCCGCCGCGGCCTCCGCCGGCATCGTGATGGGGGCGCGCGCGCCCATCGTGCTGACCAGCCGCGCCGACGACGCCAACGGCCGCCTCGCCTCCGCCGCCGTGGCCAATTTGCTGGCGCACAAACGCCGGCAAAGCGGACAGCGGACATGAGCCGGGTGCTGCTCGCCGTCAACGCCGGCTCCTCCACGCTGAAATTCCGCGCCTTCGCGCCGGACGGCCGCCAATTGCTGGCGCGCGGCATGGTGGACCGCTTCGGCCAGGCCAAGCCGGAGCTGCAATTGCTGGACGGCAAGGGCCAGACGCTGAGCCGCCACACGCTGGACGACGGCAGCCGCGGCAGCGCCATCGCCGCGGTGATCAACAGCCTGGCCGATCAGCAGCTGGAACCGCTGGCCGTGGTGCACCGCGTGGTGCACGGCGGCGGCCGTTTCACCGCCGCCATGCGGCTGGACGCCGACATCCGCGCCCAGCTGGAGGACTACGTGGCGCTGGCGCCGCTGCATCAGCCGGTCAGCCTGTCGGTGATCGCCGCCTTCGAGGAATACGACGCCCGTTTGCCGCAGTTCGCCTGCTTCGACACCGCCTTCCACGCTCAACAGCCGGAAGTGGCCACCCGCTTCGGCATCGCCCGCCATTGGCATGACGAGGGCGTCCGCCGCTACGGCTTCCACGGCCTGTCCTACGCCGCCATTGCCAGGCGGCTGCCGGAACTGGGCCTGGAGCGCGCCAAGGTGGTGGTCTGCCACCTGGGCAGCGGCGCCAGCGCCTGCGCGCTGGACGCCGGCCGCAGCATGGCGTCCAGCATGGGTTTCTCCGCGGTGGACGGCTTGATGATGGGCAGCCGCCCCGGCTATATCGACCCGGAAGTCATTCTCTACTGGCAGGAACAGGCCGGCATGAGCGTGGCCGAGGTGAGGCGCGAGCTGTACAAGAACTCCGGCCTGCTCGGCGTCTCCGGCCTGTCCTCAGACATGCGCGAACTGCTGGCCAGCGATTTGCCAGCGGCGCGCGAGGCCATCGAGCTGTTCTGTTACCGGGTGGCGCGGGAAGTGGCCAGCCTGGCGGCGGCGATGAAGGGGCTGGACGCGGTGGTGTTCACCGCCGGCGTGGGCGAGCACTCGCCGGAAGTGCGCGGCCGGGTGCTGCAACAGCTGGCCTGGCTGGGCTTTGAAGCCGACCAGGCCGCCAATCTGGCCCAGGCGCGGCGGCTGACCACCGCCGCCAGCCCGCGCGCGGCCTATGTGCTGCCTACCGACGAGGAAGGCGAAATGGCGCGCCAGGCGGCCGCGCTGCTGCAATAAGCGCAGGGCCCGCCCATGGGCGGGCCTGCTACCTGTTCACAATCTTTTCAACAGCCGCGCAGCGAACTCCAAAGCTGGCGAGACTCACTCCAGCCAGTCGCTCATCGTCAGCCCCACGCCCAGCGCGCGGGTGCGCACGTTGTAATCGATCAGGCTTTCGCCGTAACCGTCGAAAGCCTGCACATAACCGCGCAGCTTGCCCTTAACCGGGAAACTCCAGTCCAGTTGCAGTCCATGTTTGCCGCTGTCGAAATTGGGCCGCCACATGGCGCTGAAAGTCTGGCCGCGGTACTGGTAGATCGCCTGCAGATCCCCGTGCCCCATGTATTTGACGATGTCGGGATTGTCGTCCTTGTCGCCGGATTCCGGCAGCCTGGCCCACCAGCGGCCTTGCAGCGTGAACGGACCGTTGTCCAGCGCCGCCATCGCGTACACCCGGTTCCAGCTGCGCGACAAGGGATTGGCGCGGCCGTTGGATTGATGCAACAAACCCAGGCCGCCCATGCGCAGCCGGGTGTCGCCCCAGGCCCAGGCGGACGGCAAGGGGAAGGTAAGAATCAGTTCCGGCTCGTAGTCGGTGCCGCGGAACGGCGCGGAATGCGCCTGGTTGTAGATTTGCCAATGCGATTGCTGGGTGTAGGCGAACCACAGGTTCAGCGGGGTATCGAAAATGTCTTCCCACACCTTGGTCTTGAACGACAGCTGGAATTTGGCCTCGGTCTTGTCCAGTTCCCCGCCCGGCGTCTGGCTGGGCGGCCGGGTCGGCGACTGCGGCTCGTTATTGGGCTTGGCCATCTGCCAGACCGGCAGATAGTAATTGGGGCTGTATAAGCGAAACCCGAAGGTGTCGCCGCGCGAGCGCCCGTCCAGATCCCAGGCTTCGGCCAGCCGGCTGGGAGCCGGCGCGGCATCCGGCTCTACGCCGGCGGCCGGAAGCGGGCGCTCCGGAGGCGCGGCGGCCGCGGAAGACGGCGCTGCGGCGGGCACAGCGGCCGCCAGCCCGTCGTAGCAGGCCAGGCGCAGCCTGGCGTCCGCCAGGCGGCCGCAATCGGCCAGTTGCTGCGGCAGTTCCGCCGCCAGGGTCTGCGCCGCGCACAAAGCCAGCGCCCAAGCCGTCCATCCCGACATAGCCATGCCTCCAGCGAGGGAAATCGATGCGCCAGACACACAAAAGGCTCCGCGATGCGGAGCCTTTGCGTATTCTTCAGCGCTGGGCTGTGATCAGGCCATGGCCTTGATCTGAGCCGACAGACGGCTCTTGTGACGAGCGGCCTTGTTCTTGTGGAACACGCCCTTGTCAGCAATGCGGTCAATCACTTTTTCGGAAGTCTGGAACACTACCTTGGCAGCGGCTTTATCGCCTGCTTCAACTGCCTTGAGCACTTTCTTAACTGCGGTACGGAACGCAGTACGCAGGCTGGCGTTGTGCGCGCGCTGCTTAAGGGCTGTGCGTGCACGCTTGCGAGCTTGTGCGCTGTTAGCCATGAATCTTTCTCCTGATGAGCGGAATCTGAAACCCGCGATTCTAAGCCCTAAACTCAGGTTTTGCAACAATAAACCTGGCGGCGTACACTAGCGGGCTTGCTCAACGCTAGATAAACCACCCGCAACATGAATCTGCTCAAGGCTCTGGCTGCTGTCAGCAGCATGACCATGGTGTCCCGCATCCTGGGTCTGGTCCGCGATACCATCATCGCCCGCGTTTTCGGGGCCGGCATGGCCGCCGACGCCTTCAACGCCGCCTTCAAGATTCCCAATATGCTGCGCCGCCTGTTCGCCGAAGGCGCGTTTTCGCAGGCTTTCGTGCCCATTCTCGGCGAATACAAGAACCAGCGCAGCGAAGAGGAAACCCGGGAATTCATCGCCAAAATCACCGGCGTGCTGGGCTCGGTGCTGCTGCTGGTTACCGCCGTGGGCATGCTGGCCGCGCCGCTGATCATGTGGATTTCCGCGCCCGGCTTTTACCGCGAGCCGGCCAAGGCCGCCTTGTTCGCCGACATCCTGCGCGTGTCCTTTCCTTATATCTTCTTCATTTCGCTGTCCTCCATGACCGGCAGCGTGCTCAACAGCTGGGGCAAGTTCTCGATTCCGGCTTTCACGCCCACCTTCCTCAACCTGAGCTTCATCGTGTTCGCGCTGTTCTTCAGCAGCCGCTTCGATCCGCCCATCATGGCGCTGGCCTGGTCGGTCTTCGTAGGCGGCCTGGTGCAACTGGTGTGGCAGCTGCCCTTCCTGAAGCAGATAGGCATGCTGGCGCGCCCTGTGTTCGCCTTCCGCGACCCGGCGGTCTGGCGCGTGATCCGGCAAATGGGACCGGCCATCTTCGGCGTGTCGGTGGCGCAGATCTCCTTGCTGATCAACTCCACCTTCGCCTCCTTCCTGCCCACCGGCAGCGTGTCCTGGATGTATTACGCCGACCGGCTGATGGAGTTCCCCTCCGGCGTGCTGGGCGTGGCGCTGGGCACCATCCTGCTGCCCTCGCTGTCCAAACACGCCGCCACCCGCTCCGACAGGGAGTTCAGCGTGCTCTTGGACTGGGGCATCCGCCTGTCCCTGCTGCTGGCGGTGCCGGCCACGGTGGGCCTGGGCCTGTTGTCCGGCCCGCTGCTGGCCACCCTGTTCACCTACGGCAAATTCACCGCCCACGACGCGCTGATGTCGCAACAGGCGGTGATCGCCTACTCCTTCGGCCTGCTCGGCCTGATCCTGGTCAAGGTGCTGGCGCCCGGCTTCTACGCGCGCCAGGACATCAAGACCCCGGTGCGCATCGCGCTGATCACCCTGTTCCTGACCCAGCTGATGAACCTGGCCTTCGTGTTTCCGCTCAAGCACGCCGGCCTGGCGCTGTCCATCGGCCTCGCCTCCTGCCTCAACGCCGGCCTGCTGCTGCGCGCGCTGCTCAAGCGCGGCATCTACCAGCCCTCGGCCGGCTGGGGCGGCTTCCTCAGCAAGATGGCCGTGGCCATCGCGGCCATGGCCGCCGCGCTGCTGGCGCTGCAATGGCTGCTGCCCGTCCACTGGCACGGCCCGGCCTGGCAACGCGTGGCCTGGCTGAGCCTGCTGGTGTCGACCGGCGCGGCCGTCTATTTCGCCGCGCTGTTCGCGCTCGGCTTCCGCCCGCGCGACTTCATGCGCCGCGAGCGCTGAGATGCCGGCCGGCCCGCGCGCTCCTCTTCTGACGCCGGCCGACCGTCAGACCGCCGGCGTGCTGCTGGTCAGCTGCCTGTGCCTGACCTTGCTGTACTACCCCGCCAACCGTTACTGGATGATGGACTGGCTGCTGCAATGGTGGCCGGCGCTGGGCTTGTCCTTCCGCCAGCAGGTGGTGCACAACCCGGACACCGATCTCTACCGCGCCGCCTACTGGGCGCTGGCCAGCATCGCCAGCTACTGCCTGCTGCCGCTGCTGGCCATCCGGCTGCTGGATCGCCGCCCGCTGGCCGACTTCGGCCTGGCCTGGCCGGACCGCGCCACGCTAAAGACGGACCTGAAGCTGTTCCCGCTGTTCTACGCCCTGATGCTGCCCCTGGTGTGGTGGGCGTCCGGCCAGCCGGGTTTTTTGAAGATCTACCCCTTCTTCCGGCTCAGTCCCGGCGAGAGCTTATGGCCGCACTGGCTGCTGTGGGAGCTCTTGTATTTCGCCCAGTTCGCCGCGCTGGAATTCTTCTTCCGCGGCTATATGGTGCACGGCCTCAAACCGCGGCTGGGCGTCAGCGCCGTCTTCGTGATGGTGCTGCCCTACTGCATGATCCATTTTGAGAAACCGCTGCTGGAGAGCCTGGCCGCCATCGTAGCCGGCGTCGCGCTGGGCGCGCTCAGCTACCGCTACCGTTCCATCTGGCTGGGCATCGCGCTGCATTGCAGCGTGGCGCTGACCATGGATTTGATGGCGCTGTGGCGCAAGGGCCTGCTTTAAAAAGCGGCTCACGATCTGCCGCCTCTTTGAAAATCGATATAATTCAAGCCATGAACACTCAAGCCATGTCCCCGGAGCAATCCCCTCTGGGCAAAACCGTCAGCTACCAGGATCATTACGATCCCCATCTGCTGTTTCCGATCCCGCGCCAGGCCAAGCGCGACGAAATCGGCGTGGACGCCGCCGCGCTGCCCTTTGCCGGCGTGGACATCTGGACCGGTTTCGAACTGTCCTGGCTCAACGCCCGCGGCAAGCCTCAGGTGGGCATTGCCGCCTTCCGCATCCCGGCCGACAGCCCGAACCTGATCGAATCCAAATCCTTCAAGCTCTATCTGAACAGCTATAACCAGACCCGGATGGCCGGCCTGGACGCGCTGCGCCGCCAGCTGGCCGCGGACCTGTCCGCCGCCGCCGGCAAGCCGATAGGCGTCGACATCATGCTGCCGCAGCAGTTCGGCGGCGAAACCGTGGCCGAACTGGCCGGCGACTGCATCGACGATCTGGACATCGAAGTGGACAACTACGCGCCCTGCCCGCAGATTCTGCGCGCCGACGCCGGCGACATTGTCAGCGAGACCCTGTGCAGCCATCTGCTGAAATCCAACTGCCTGGTCACCGGCCAGCCGGACTGGGGCAGCGTGCAGATCCGCTACACCGGCCCGCGGCTGGACCGCGAGGCGCTGCTACGCTACCTGATAGGCTTCCGCCAGCACAATGAATTCCACGAGCAATGCGTGGAGCACATCTTCACCGATCTGCTCCGCGCCTGCGCGCCGAGCCGCCTCACCGTCTACGCGCGCTACACCCGCCGCGGCGGACTGGACATCAATCCCTTCCGCAGCAATTGCGGCGAGATGCCGGTGGGCAACACCCGTACCGCGCGGCAATAAGACCCTTTCTAAGCGGGAAAAGCAAAAAGGCCGGCGAATGCCGGCCTTTTTGTCGTTCTGGAAACGATGATCCATGGATCTTAGAACCTGTTTACGATCTCGCGAGCTAGGGCGAGACAAGGCGAAAACGGTTGAAGAAGCGGAATGTACAGGTGGTACATGAGCATTCTGAAAGCGTTTTTAACGCCCTTGTCTAACTATTCCGCCGACGCGTAGCAGATCGTAAACAGGCTCTTAAGGATAGAACCAATAAAGGCTATACCCCATCGCATGCACCTTGCCGGCGTCCAGCCGCATGGTGACCTTGACCTCGCTATTGGAATTGAAATGGCCGAGCTTGAAATCGTCCGGCTTCAAATACTCCTTGGGCGCGAACACCTTGCGGATCAGCACCTGGTCGTCCGAGTCCTTCAGCGTCACTTCCAGCATCGGATAGGCCTGGGAGTAAGTGGCGTGGTTCTTCAGCGTGGCGGACAGCTGGATCAGATTGGGGAAATCCGGGACGAAGGCCAGTTCCGACCACTCCGTGCGCACGCGGGCGATATCGGTGGGCCAGGGCACGGCGCAGCCTACGGCGCCGCAGAGGTTTTCCAGCGTCGGGCGCAATTCCGGCACTTCCGCGGCGATGCGGGTGCGGTTGAAATACACCAATTGGCCGGCCAACACCAGCACGCCTATCGCCGAGGCGACGACGGCCAGGAAGGTCAGCGCCGGATGGCGTCTTCGCGGCGATTCGTCCGGCTCGTCTTCGCCGTGGCTGGACGGCGGCTCGACGCGCGCCTCCGGCGCCGGCTTGGCGGGCGGCTCTTCGAACTTGGGTTCCGGAACCGCTGCCGGCGCAGGCTCCGCCACCGGCTCCGGCGCGGGGCGGCGGCGGTTGCCGAACACCTCCGGCGCGGGTTCCGCCGCGGCAGGCGGCTCGGCGTCAAAGGGGTTGCCCAGCGGCGCGCTGACATGGCGATTCTGCATCGCCTCCGCCAGTGCGCGCTGGAACTCCTCGACATCGGCGCGCGCGGCCGGGGCTTCCTCCGCCTCCGCCATCGGCGGCGGCATCAGCAGTTCGTCCGGTGGCGCTTCCGTCGCGCTGGAGCCCGGATCGAAATCCGGCACTTCCAGCTCGAAATCGTCCAGCGCCTCGCTCTGCCGAGCCTGAGTCTGGACGGGCGGCGGCGCCGCGGCGCGCGGAGGTTCCGCCGGCGGCGCTTCCGCCGCGACGAAATGCTCGGTGGCGTTGAACACATGCGAACAGCGCCCGCAGCGCACCAAGCCATTGGCGGCCGCTAATTGGGCATCATTGACCTTGAAGCGTGTCTGGCAATTGGGGCACTGTGTCGTATATGTCATACCGTGGGGCGTCGGGTTCCTGTCAGTCTGGTCCATCCTTCGTCGAACACCGGAGCGTCCATCTGGAACCACTGTTCATAGATGGCCGACAGTTCTTCGGCTTGTTCGGCGAGAATGCCTGAAAGCACGATTCTACCACCGGTTTTGACGTGGCTCGCCAGCAACTGGCCCAACATGCGCAGCGGATTGGCCAGAATATTGGCCAGTACCACGTCGTAGACCGCTTCCGGGTTCTGGTCAGGCAGACAGAAGTCCGCCTTGACCTGGTTCTGTTCCGCGTTGTCCTGGCTGGCCCGCACCGCCTGCGCGTCGATGTCCACGCCCAAGGCGGAGGCCGCGCCCAGCTTGAGCGCGGCGATGGCGAGAATGCCGGAACCGCAGCCGTAGTCCAGCACGCTTTCGCCGCCTTGCAGCTGGGCGTCCAGCCATTGCAGGCACAAGCGCGTGGTCGGATGGCTGCCGGTGCCGAAGGCCAGGCCCGGATCCAGTTGCAGATTGACCGCGTTCGGCGCCGGCGGCTCGTGCCAGGTCGGCGTGATCCACAGGCGGTCGGAAATCCGGATCGGGTCGAACTGCGACTGGGTCAGACGCACCCAGTCCTGCTCTTCCACCCGCTCCACATTGTAGCTGGGCAGGGCCAGACCGCAGGCGTTGGCGGCGGCGGCGATCAGCAGGGCCACGTCGGCCGCTTCATCAAACAGCGTGATGATGCGGCTGCGGCTCCACAGCTTGTCCACCGGCTCGCCGGGTTCGCCGAAAATCGGCTCTTCGCGCTCGGTGCCGGCAAAAGCGTCTTCGATCGCGGTGGACAGCGCGCCGGCGTCCATCAGCGCGTCGGCCAGACGCTCGGCGACGGTTGACTCGGCGTCAATGGTGGCTTGCAGCCAGGCCATCACGCGCCCCCTTTTTTCTGCTGCGACAAACGCTGCTCCAGATAGTGAATGCACGTGCCGCCGCGCTGGAAGGCCGCGTCCATGAACAGTTCCTGATGCAGCGGGATATTGGTCTTGATGCCGGAAATGGAGATTTCCGACAGCGCCACCCGCATCCGCGCCATCGCCTGCTCGCGGGTATCGCCAAAGGCGATCAGCTTGCCCACCATGGAATCGTAATGCGAAGGCACGGTGTAGCCCTGGTAAATATGCGAATCGATGCGGATGCCCGGGCCGCCGGCCGGGTGATAGCTTTCGATCTTGCCCGGGGACGGCACGAAGGTGAACGGGTCCTCGGCGTTGATCCGGCACTCCATCGCATGGCCGCGCAACACCACGTCCTTCTGTTTGTAGCGCAGTTTCTCGCCGGCGGCGATGCGGATCTGTTCCTGCACGATGTCGATGCCGGTGATCATCTCGGTCACCGGGTGCTCAACCTGCACGCGGGTGTTCATCTCGATGAAGTAGAACTCGCCGCGCTCGAACAGGAACTCAAAAGTGCCGGCGCCGCGGTAGCCGATGCGGCGGCAGGCTTCGGCGCAAGCTTCGCCAATCTTCTGGCGCTGCTTGTCGGTGATGCCCGGCGCAGGCGCTTCCTCGATGATCTTCTGGTGGCGGCGCTGCATGGAGCAGTCGCGCTCGCCCAGATAGATGGCGTTGCCGTATTCGTCGGCCAGAATCTGGATTTCGATGTGGCGCGGCTCTTCCAGGAATTTTTCCATGTAGACGGTGGGATTGCCGAAAGCCGCGCCGGCTTCGGTGCGGGTCATCTGCACCGAATTGATCAGCGCGCCCTCGGTATGCACCACGCGCATGCCGCGACCGCCGCCGCCGCCGGCGGCCTTGATGATCACCGGGAAACCGATCTTCTTGGCGATCTTGACGATCTCGGCCGGATCGTCCGGCAAAGCGCCTTCGGAGCCCGGCACGCAGGGCACGCCCGCTTCTATCATCGCGTTCTTGGCCGACACCTTGTCGCCCATCTGACGGATGGTGTCCGGACGCGGACCGATGAACACGAAGCCGGACTGCTCGACGCGCTCGGCGAAGTCGGCGTTTTCCGACAGGAAGCCGTAACCCGGGTGGATGGCCTGGGAATCGGTCACCTCGGCGGCGGCGATCAGGGCCGGCACGTTCAGATAGCTCTTGCCGCTGGGCGCCGGGCCGATGCAGACCGATTCGTCGGCCAGCTTCACGTACTTGGCTTCGCGATCGGCCTCGGAATGCACCACCACGGTCTTAATGCCCATCTCGCGGCAGGCGCGCTGGATGCGCAGGGCGATTTCACCCCGGTTGGCAATCAGAATTTTTTCAAACATGGAATTCTCCGCTGGCGGATTCCGCGGCCGGCGTCGTCGCCGGCGGGGGCCGCCAATGCTGTCGTGGCAAACGACAAGGGCACAGACGCTGCGCCGTGCCCCCTTGCCGTCTGCCTGTCGTCTGGCTTACTCGATGATGAACAACGGCTCGCCGAATTCCACCGGCTGGCCGTCTTCGACCAGAACGGCCTTGACCACGCCGGAGCGGTCGGCTTCGATCTCGTTCATCAGCTTCATCGCTTCGATGATGCACAGGGTGTCGCCGGCGTTGACGCTCTGGCCCACTTCGATGAAGCTCTTGGCGCCCGGGCTCGGCGAGCGATAGAAGGTGCCCACCATCGGCGACTTCATCGCGTTCTTGTCGTTGTTGGCCGGCGCGGCGGCTTCGGCTGCCGGCGCGGCCACGGCGGCGGCTTGGGCGTTGGGCACTTGCAGCGCGGTCATCGGCTGAGCGTAGGCCATCTGCGGCGCGGCGGATACGCGGGTAATGCGGACTTTTTCTTCCCCCTCGGTCACTTCGAGTTCGGCGATGCCGGATTCCTCGACGAGATCGATCAGCTTCTTGAGTTTACGGAGATCCATTGATAATCCTTCGAGTGGGATATTCGGTAGAGTGAGTTAGGCCTGCGCGGCAAGATGCCGGATGGCGTGCGCAAGCGCCAGTTCATAGCCGTGGGCGCCGAGTCCGCAGATCACGCCGACCGCGAGGTCGGAGAAATAGGAATGCTTGCGGAACGGTTCGCGGGCATGAACGTTGGAAAGGTGGACTTCGATAAACGGCACTTGCACCGCCGCCAGCGCGTCGCGCAAGGCGACGCTGGTATGGGTGAAAGCGGCCGGATTGACCAGAATGAAGGCAGTACCGTCATGCAGGCACTGCTGCACGCGATCAATCAACACATGTTCCGCATTGCTCTGCAATGCCGACAATTCAAACCCCGCGGCGCTAGCCTGCTGTTCCAGCCGCTGGTTGATATCGTCAAGCGTTTCCCGGCCGTAGTGCTGCGGCTCCCGCTGTCCCAGCAGATTGAGGTTGGGGCCGTGCAACACGAGGATTTTTCCGGTCAAAGCCTGCTCCTGTTTATCATCTTGGGCGCGAGTTTGCCGCAATTCGCTGCAAGATGTCTAGCTTTTGCATCATTTCAAACATTTGTTTGGATGGCGAACACGGCGGATCTTCGAGTCAAAGCACTAGTATCCACGGGCGTTTTTCCGCCTGGCAAGTTTTTACCGCCTGGCCGAAAATCGATGTTGATTCAGCGCAAATCCCGCCACTTCGCTCACTAAGCTGATGCCGGCCGGCGGCGGCGCGGGTATAATTTGCCGATTCTGAATCTTTTACGCCTTATGCAGCTTTCCGACTTCGACTACCACCTGCCCGAGCGCCTGATCGCCCAGCACCCTCCGGCAGAGCGCGGCGCCAGCCGCCTGCTGCGCGTGGCCGGCCATGACCGCGCCAATCTGCGCTTCAGCGACTTCATCGACCACATCAGCCCCGGCGACGTGATGGTGTTCAACGACACCCGCGTGATCAAGGCGCGGCTGTTCGGCGAAAAAGCCAGCGGCGGCAAGATCGAGGCGCTGATAGAACGCGTGCTGGACGCGCATACCGCGCTGGCCCACGTCCGCGCGTCCAAATCGCCCAAACCCGGCACCCGGCTGATCTTCGCCGATCGCTGGGAGGCGGAAATGGTAGAGCGCCACGGCGAACTGTTCAAGCTGCGCTTCCTGGCCGAGGACAATCTCTTCGACATCCTGGAAGCTTCCGGCAAGCTGCCGCTGCCGCCTTATATAGAACGCGGCGCCGGCCACGAGGATGACGAGCGCTACCAAACCGTCTACGCCCGCGAGCGCGGCGCGGTGGCCGCGCCCACCGCCGGCCTGCACTTCACCGAAGACATGCTGGAACAGCTGCGCGCCAAGGGCGTGCAACTGGCCTACGTCACCCTGCACGTCGGCGCCGGCACCTTCCAGCCGGTGCGGGTGGACAATATCGCCGAGCACAAGATGCACAGCGAAATCTACGAAGTGCCGGAAACCACTCGCGCGCTGATCGCAGAAGCCCACGCCGCCGGCCGCAAAGTGCTGTCGGTGGGCACCACCAGCATGCGCGCGCTGGAATCCGCCGCGCGCGACGGCGAACTGGCCGCCGGCTGCGGCGAAACCGACATCTTCATCACCCCGGGCTACCGCTTCCGGGTGGTGGACCGCCTGCTGACCAATTTCCACCTGCCCAAGTCCACGCTGCTGATGTTGGTGTCCGCCTTCGCCGGCTACGAGGAAATCCGCGCCGCCTACCAGCACGCGGTGGAGCAGGAATACCGTTTCTTCAGCTACGGCGACGCCATGCTGCTGGAACGCAAAGACTGATGCGCGGCTTAATCGGCCGCCTTTGAGGATCAGACCATGTCCGGACTCTCTCCCGACGCGCCCGCGCCGCAGGAAATCCAGCTGCACGCGGTGTCGCGCGTGCTGGAAATCAGCTTCGACGACGGCGCCCGCTTCGAGCTGCCCTGCGAATACCTGCGCGTCTACTCGCCCTCGGCGGAAGTGCGCGGCCACGGCGCCGGCCAGGAAGTGCTGCAAGTGGGCAAGCGCCATGTCGCCGTCACCGCGCTGGAGCCGGTGGGCCATTACGCGCTGAAGATCACCTTCGACGACGGCCACGACAGCGGACTGTACAGCTGGAGCTATCTATACGAGCTGGGCGCCAAGCGCGACCAGTACTGGCAGGATTATCTCAATCGCCTCGCCGCCGCAGGCGCGAGCAGGGAGTGACCATGGACAAGACGACCCACTTCGGCTTCAAGACCGTTGCCGAAAGCGAAAAAGCCGCCAAGGTGGCCGATGTGTTCCACTCGGTGGCCAAGAAATACGATGTGATGAACGACCTGATGTCCGGCGGGCTGCACCGGGTGTGGAAACACTTCACCCTGACCACTTCCGGCGTCAAGGCCGGCGACAAGGTGCTGGACATCGCCGGCGGCACCGGCGACCTGTCGCGCGGCTGGGCCAAGCGCGTGGGCAAGAGCGGCGAAGTGTGGCTGACCGACATCAACAGCTCCATGCTGACCGTGGGCCGCGACCGGCTGCTGGACGACGGCCTGGTGCTGCCGGTGTCCTTGGCCGACGCCGAGAAGCTGCCCTTCCCCGACAATTACTTCGACGCGG
Source organism: Chromobacterium sp. Panama (assembly GCF_003052555.1). Lineage (NCBI taxonomy): Bacteria > Pseudomonadati > Pseudomonadota > Betaproteobacteria > Neisseriales > Chromobacteriaceae > Chromobacterium > Chromobacterium sp. Panama. Next base: position 490,998 of record NZ_QARX01000001.1, on the reverse strand, counting down.
TGTCGGTGGCTTTCGGCCTGCGCAATATGACCCACAAGGACGCGGCGCTGAAGGAAATGTGCCGGGTGCTGAAGCCGGGCGGCAAGCTGATGGTGCTGGAGTTCTCCAAAGTCTGGAAACCGCTGTCGCCGTTCTACGATTTCTACTCCTTCAAGGCGCTGCCGGTGATGGGCAAGTTGGTGGCTAACGACCCCGACAGCTACCAGTACCTGGCCGAATCCATCCGCATGCATCCCGATCAGGAAACGCTGAAGCAGATGATGCTGGACGCCGGCTTCGGCAAGGTGGATTACCACAATATGAGCGGCGGCGTGGTGGCCCTGCACAAGGGCTACAAGTTCTAAGACCCTGCTCAAAGTCTGCTGCGCGTCAGCGATACGGCGTTGAAACCAAGCTCAAAATGCTCATGTGCCAGGTGTACATTCCGCTTTTTCGCTCGTTTTCGCCTTGTCTCGCTCTGGCTCGCAAGACTTTGAACAGCTTCTAAGAGCCTGATTACGATCCGCGGCGCTCCAGCAATGCGGCCTTAGACCCTTTCACCTTCCAATCACGGCGGAGACAGCGCATGGGCATCCAGATCGCGGCATTCAACCACCTGTTGAACCAACACCCGGCGGTGCGGGCGGAACTGGCCGCGCACGCCGGCCGGCGCGTCGCCGTGGCGCTGCCGCCCTTCCACGTGGCCGGCGTGTTCACCGACGACGGCTGGCTGGCCGCCTGCGAGGGCGAGCCGGAAGCCACGGTGCGGCTCAAACACGCCGTCGCGCTGGCGGCGGCGGCCGGGCGCGACCCGGCGCTGAGCGACATCCAGCTGGAAGGCGACGCCGAACTGGCCGCCGCCCTCGGCCGCCTGCTGGGCCGCCTGCAATGGAACGCCGCCGAGGACCTGTCCCGGCTGGTGGGCGACGCCGCCGCCCAGCGCGCGGAAACCCTGGCGCGCGGCCTGCTCGGCTTCAAGGGCCAGGTGGCCTGGCGGCTGGCCGCCAACTGGGTGGAGCATCTGCGCGAGGAAACGCCGGTGCTGGCCGGCCGCCGCCAGGTACAAGGCTTCGTCGCCGCGGTGGACACCTTGCGCGACGACGCCGGCCGCCTGGAAAAACGCCTGGCGCGGCTGCAGGCCGCGCTGCAACAAGAACAGACAAAGGCCTGACGGCACATGCGGACTTCGCGCTTCATCAAGATCGTTTCCACCTTCTACCGCTTCGGCCTGGACGACTTCCTGGAAGGTCATTCCAAGCTCGGCTTCGTCCACAAGCTGTTCGGCCTGCTGCCGCTGCGCCGCGACACCAGCGCGCCGCTGCCGCAGCGGGTACGGCTAGCGCTGGAAAGCCTGGGACCCATCTTCGTCAAATTCGGCCAGGTGCTGTCCACCCGCCGCGATCTGCTGCCGCCGGACTACGCGGACGAACTGGCCCGGCTGCAAGACCGGGTGCCGCCCTACGACGGCCTGCAGGCGCGCGAGATGATAGAACGCAGCCTGGGCCGCAAGGTGGACGAACTCTACGTCGATTTCGACAACACCCCGGTGGCCAGCGCTTCCGTAGCCCAGGTGCACAAGGCCTGGCTGCGCCGGCCCGACGGCGGCCGCGGCCGCGAAGTGGCGGTCAAGGTGCTGCGCCCCGGCATCCAGCCGGTGATCGAGCAAGACCTGGCGCTGATGGGCACGCTGGCCGGCTGGGTGGAGAAGCTGTTCACCGACGGCAAGCGGCTGAAGCCGCGCGAAGTGGTGGCCGAGTTCGACAAATACCTGCACGACGAACTGGACATGATGCACGAGGCCGCCAACGCCTCGCAGCTGCGCCGCAACTTCAAGAACTCGGACATGCTGATCGTGCCCGAGGTGTTCTACGACTACACCAGCCGCGACGTGCTGACGCTGGAATGGATGCACGGCATCCCGGTGGGCCAGGTGGACCGGCTGCGCGAAGCCGGCGTGGACCTGTCCAAGCTCAGCCGCTTCGGCGTGGAAATCTTCTTCACCCAGGTGTTCCGCCACGGCTTCTTCCACGCCGACATGCACCCGGGCAATATCTTCGTCGCCGCCGACGGCCGCTACATCGCGCTGGACTTCGGCATCGTCGGCACCCTGACCGACACCGACAAGCACTATCTGGCGGTCAACTTCCTCGCCTTCTTCAACCGCGACTACCACCGCGTGGCCACCGCCCACATCGAATCCGGCTGGGTGCCGAAAGACACCCGCGCCGAGGAGCTGGAAGCGGCGGTGCGCACCGTGTGCGAACCCATCTTCGAGAAGCCGCTGTCGGAAATCTCCTTCGGCATGGTGCTGCTGCGCCTGTTCGAGACCAGCCGCCGCTTCAATGTGGAAATCCAGCCGCAACTGGTGCTGCTGCAAAAGACCCTGCTCAATATCGAAGGCCTGGGCCGCCAGCTGGATCCCAATCTGGATCTGTGGGACACCGCCAAGCCCTTCCTGACCAAGTGGATGAACGAGCAGATAGGCTGGCGCGGCCTGCTGCGCACGCTGAAGCACGAAGCGCCGCAATGGGCCACCACCCTGCCCACGCTGCCGCGCAAACTGAATGACGCGCTGTCCTCCGCCAACAGCGAGCTGCTGATCAGCGGCTACATCCAGCTGATGCGGGAACAGAAGCGCCAGAACTGGCTGCTGGCGCTGATCGCCGTCCTGCTGGCGGCCTTGCTGCTGAAGAACTGGCTCTGAGGCCCTCGTAAAGCATGATTTCATTCATGCCCTGCTTCATCAGGCCTTCAAGCAGGCATGGCGGGATCAAGGCGTCCAAGCTTCAGCCGCCCGCCATCCTGCAAACAGGAGCGCCCGTTTCAATTACGACGCTCCATGAGTCTGCAAGCCCCCTTGCCAAGCCAAGCGGGGCTTTTATCTTTATTGGGTGCGGCTGACGGGACGGACCGCTCTTCCATTCTTCACAGGGAAAACTCGAAACGCCGGTTTGAGGGCGACAATATGTCTTCCTCGGCAATCGCCACGCCCATTTCACCCATCCGGATGCCAATCCGATCACGCAAGGCCTGCAAGTCTTCCCATGCCTGCGGGTGAAGCGCCTCGGCCACCATCAGCACGGTGTCCGTGGTCGGGGAAATCACCGACTGAGCGCCTTGCCGGAAAACCCAGCGGCGGGAATGCGCCTGATGATCTTCATCGGCAAAAATGATTTCACCCACGGCCGGCCGCTCAATCTCGCCGGAAAATGCCTGATACGCCTCCAGACCGTTCGCCGGTCTGACCACCACGCCTCCTCTAAGGCATGCGCAATCGAATGCCGCAATCGGAATGGCCGCATGCATGGACTCCGCGTTAAGCGCGTCGATCAGCGGCAAGACATGAGGTAGGCATCCCTCCTTCCGGAAACGACGCAGCAGCGCCTCTGCCGCGCAGCGATACTGTGTGGGCTTCAAACCCATCTCAGCATAGGTTTGGCGCCATGCCTGCAGCGACGGGACCTCGCTCTCGGCCCTCTCCGCCTGCAGAGCGGCAACCTCTGCATAAGTGGAGTCAAGCGCTCCCGCATTCAGTCCGGCGTTTCCAGCCTGTCGCAGAACCAGAACCAGGGCTCTCAGTTCCGGGAATCGCCCCCACACTTCGTCAGAATGATGAAAGTACATCTTTCCTAGCCCCCTTTGTCGTCATGCCTGGGTTTTCCATCACGGGATGAACGAATGCCGCTCACACTTGCGGCACCGTCTTCAAACGCGCCGGAATCGTCAGCACCAGAATGGCGAGCATCACCGCCGCGACGCCAACGGCTTGGCTCATTTCAATTTGTTCGCCCAGAACCAGCGCGGCAAGCAGCACCGCAGTCAAGGGCGCAACGGCGGTGAATGTGGCGGCCTCGCTTCCGCTTACCCGCGCGGCCCCGCCATACCACAACAGAAAACCGCCGACGGTCGGCACCAGCGCATACCAGATCACCGCCGCAATCGCCTCTGAACCCGGCATGGCAAACGGCAGCTCGAGGAAGGCAACGGGCAGCGACACCAACAGACCCAGAACCGTCATCGCCGTGGTCTGCAACAATGGCCGCAAAGGCACTCGCATGCGCTTGTTGAGCAGAATGAAAGCGCTTTCGCAGACGACGGCCCCCAAGATGCAGGCCATGCCGATGAGAGACAGCGGCCCGGAGCCTTTCCACGCCACCGCCATCACGCCAATGGTGGCGAGCCCTACCGCAATGAGCAGCCGCGCGCTTGGCCGCTCCCCCAAAACCATGACAGAAAAAAGCGCGGAGACCGCGGGGAGCGTTCCAATGATTACGCCCGCATCGGCGGCCGGAAGATAGGACAGGCCGGAAATCAACAAGGTCGTGTAACCGACGCTCCCCGCCCCCGCCTGGAGCAGAAGCAAAAACCCGTCGCTGCGCGTCAGTTTTGGCCACCTCTCCCTCTGCAGGAGAAGCAAGGGAATCAACACAGGCAGTGCGAGAGCAAACCGCAGCGCCGTCGCAAAAAAAGGAGGCATGCTCCCAGCGATGAATTTTGAAGCGATCACGGTAGAACCAACAGTCATCATCGCCAACGTCAACATCAGATATCCGAGAGTGCGGTTTGACAATTCCACCTCCGTTCATGGCTAAGCTCACAAACGGATTTACTTCACGCGCTATTTAAAATCAAGCCTTTAAAAATATCGTCAATAGCTATTGATTTTCGTAGCTTCCAAGAAAGTTCGCTTCGCAAGCATCCATCCATGGCGATGGCGTTCAGCGAATTCCTGGGCAAGTTATGCCATACAGCACTTATTCACATCGATACATTTCAAATAAGGCGGCCAAGATGCTTTTGACTTTCTGAAGGGGAATGCGGGCCCTGGGTTTTCGCAAGGGCGGGCACCATGAATCTCTCCCGAGACCCAGGCGTTCATACCGCTTACGCCAACAAGCCGGCTGCCTATGCACAGGCTGAGCAGGAGTTTAATGAACGGACAAAACAAGGCATCTCATGTCCGCCCCGCCGTTGACCACGCTTGCCCGGCGGCGGCATCAAGCCTTTTATAAGCATGACATGCAAAGGACGGACAGAGGCGGTGTAATGAAAAAGGGAAACGCCCGCCTCCGCGCATCGCCTTAAGGTTCCGGCGGCGGCCCGGCACGGTTTGAGCTGTGCCCGCATGATTATCCAAGCCCGAGACGGGCATGAATGCAACAGCACATCCATTCACAGCTCGCGCAGCGCCGTGCCCTCCGCCGGCTTGCGCAGCCAGCCTTCCAGCAGCTTGTAGCTGTCCAGATCGAAGGACGGCGCGCCCTCCAGCGGGCCGCCGTCGCCCTGGCGCGAGCCCAGATAGCACCAGCGGTCGAACACATGCTCGGCGCGCTCGCCGGTCACTTCGTCGGTTTCCACCACCGCGATGGCGCCGGCGAACGGCCAAGCCTTCACCTTCAACTTGGCCAAGGCGCCCAGCAGCCGGATATTGTGCACCTCCGCCGGCTCGCGGCCGATGCAGGCGCCGCGGCAGCGTCCCAGCTTCAAAGCCGCGCACGGCGCGCCCTTGCGGCTGGTCACCGCCTCCACGCCCAATACCGACTGGCACAGCGCGTTGCCCAGCGCGATTTCCGCCAGGATCTTGCGCGCCTCCCGCGCATGGCGGAACAAGCCGTACAAATCCGCGGTGCGGCTGAAATCCAGCTCGCGCGCGTACACCACCTTGGGGCGGGTGAAGCCGTCCTCCGTCTCCAGCTGGATGGAACACAGCTCCGGGCTCAGCTTGCCGCGGTGGTTATGCTGCGGCTTCAAGGCGTGAATCAAGCGCAGTTCCAGCAAATGCGCGCCGAACTCGCCCAGGGTCTCCTGCCACTCCACCCGGCCGATGGGCTCGCCGATATGCACTTCGCGGCTCTTGCCGCCGCCCTTGACCGCGGCGAAATGCGCCAGCACCCGCGTGCGCAGATTGCCGCCCTTGCCCACGTACAAGGGTTTGCCCTCCTCCCCGTACAGCGCGTACACCCCCGGCACGTCCGGCAGCAGCTCCAGTTGCTCTTGCAGCGCCGCCGGCAGGCCGGCCAGTTCCGGCGGCGCGGCCAATACCGCCGCCATCGCCGCGCCCACGGCCGCTTCGCCCAGTTCCTGGCTGGCGATGCCGAGGAAGCGATGCACCGCTTCCGCGTCCGCCAAGGCCCGGTGCCGCTCCGGCAGGCGGATGTCGTAACGCTCTATCAGGCTGTCCAGGCTGTGCTTGAAAAACTGCGGGTAGAGCCGGCGCGACAGCTTGACCGTGCACAGCGACTGGCTCTGAAAGCGCAGTCCGGCGCGGCGGAATTCGTTTTTCAGGAAGCCGTAATCGAAGCGCGCGTTGTGCGCCAGGAACAGGCGGCCGGACAGCATGGTCAGCAAGCGCTCGGCCAGATCGGCGAAGCTCGGCGCCGCCGCCACCATGGCGTCGGAGATGCCGGTCATGTTCTCGATGAAGGGAGGGATGGGCTGGCCGGGGTTGATCAGAGAGCTGAAGCGCTCCACCCGGTCGCCGTCGATCAGGATGACGCCCACCTCGGTAATGCGGTCGCGGCTGATGTGGCCGCCGGTGGTTTCCAAGTCGACGATGGCGCAAGGCTGGGCAAACAGAGGGTTCAATGTCTGGCTTTCAAGTGCGGCGCGCGGCGGCTTGATTGCACTATAGCCGCCGCCCTGGCCCCGCAGGTTGCAAATCAAGAGCGGCATTTTACTCCAAGAGCCGGGGCCCCATCCGCTTTCCGCCGCATCCGGCCGCGCCTACTTCGCCTTCGCCACCGGGATGTCCTCCCAGCGCGTGGTGTAGGCCGGCGACAACATGTCCTGCTTCATCTTCCACGGCTGCTCCAGCCCTTCCGCCAACAGCTTGACCGTGCCGCGGCCCATGCGATGGTTGATCGCGTCCAGCGCCGCCATCAGGCGCCGCGCCTTTTCCGGATCCGGTCCCTCCGTGAACAAATCCGGCTGCGCCCGTTCCGCGTCCACCAGCTGCCAGGCCATCACCCCGCATTTCTGATAGCCGGCGCCGGGCCGCCACAAACGCTCCACCGCCCGCCCGGCCGCGGCCGCCAGCACCCGGCTGTCCGCGCTGGCCGGCAACAAGGGCACCACCTCGCTGTCCCGCTGCACCGTGCCTTGCTGATACACGCCGCGCTGCAAACTCACCTGCAGAAAGGAAGCCAGCGAGCCCTGGCGCCGCAAGCGCTCCGCCACCTGCGCCGCGTGCATCGCCACCGCCTCGCGCGCCTCTTCCAAACGCGTCACCTTGTGGCCGAAGGAGCGCGTGGACATCAAGGATTGCCGCGGCGGCAGCGCCTCCTCCAGACTCAGGCAGGACAGGCCGTCCAGTTCGTCGGCGATGCGCGCCACGGTGACGCCGAAACGGCGGATCAACCAATCCCGGTCCGCCGCCGCCAGCGCCGCGGCGTGGCCGATGCGCTCCAGACGCAGCTTGGCCGACAGCTTGCGGCCCACGCCCCAGATCTCCTCCACCGCCACCTCGGCCAGCAGCGTTCGCCGCTCCGCCGCGTCCAGCGCTTGCAGATTCATCACCCCGTCGCGGGACGGGTCCAGCTTGGCCAGGTGGTTGGCCAGCTTGGCCAAGGTCTTGCTGGGGCCGATGCCGACGCATACCGGCAGGCCCAGGCCGCGCGACATGGCGTCGCGCATCCGCTGCGCCAGCCGCTCCGGTTCCGGTTCGCCGCCGATGTCCAGAAAGCATTCGTCTATCGAATACACCTCCTGCGCGCGCGCGAAGCCGGCCAATAGCCGCATCGCGCGGCCGGACAAATCGCCGTACAGCGTGTAATTGGACGAGAACACCGCCACACCCAGCTGCTCCAGCCGCGCCTTGTGCAGGAAGTAAGGCGCGCCCATCGGCACGCCCAGCGCCTTGGCCTCGGCCGAGCGCGACACGATGCAGCCGTCGTTGTTGGACAACACGACAATGGGCGCGCCGGCCAGGCGCGGGTTGAACACCCGCTCGCAGGAAGCGTAGAAGGAATTGCAATCGACTTGGGCGTAGCAGGTGGACATGGCTGGGCTAAGGGGCGCGAATCCGGCGCGGCGGCGATGCTTGCAGTGTAGCGCCCGCGGCCCGGCGGAGGCGAGCGCGCGGCAAAAAACGGCGCGCCGTCATCGGAGGGCGCGCCGTCTTCAACAGGCTCCAGCGTCGGAAAGCCGTTCAGAGGCCCAGGCTGTCCAGCAAGGGCGAGGAGAACAGGCGGTAGGGGTCATACGTCGCCAGCGCCGCCTTGGCCGCGTCCCAATTGGCCGCCGCCGGCTGGCCGGCGCGGAAGGCGTTGGGAATGGTCGTTTGCAGCATGGCGGAATCCGCCCACGCCGCCTGGTCGGTATAGCCCCAGCCCTTGGACCATTCCGGACGCACCGCCGCGTAGGAGCCGTTGAAATTGGCCTCGATCCACTGCTCTATCTCGCGATAGAACTGGTTGGCGTAAGGCGTGCCCGGCAGCGTCAGGATGTCCAGCCACACCGCGGCGTTCCATTCCGGATGGTCCGGCCGCGGGCGGATGGCGGACAAGGCCGGCGCCACGCTGCCGTTCAAGGCCGTCTCGCTAGGATCGTCCAGCCCGGTCACGCGGATTTCCACCGGCCCGTTCATCGGATAGCGGCCCTGTTGCTGATAGGCCTGCACCCGCGCCTGATAGAAGGTGACGAACTCGTTGAGCACGCGCTGCACGTTTTCGCGGCGGGTCAGCACCGCGTAGCCGTTGGCGGTGACGCGCAAGGTGGTGGGCTTGACGTAGAGCAGCAGGTTTTTGGACCAGCCCCACAGGTCCCAGCTGGCCGTCGCCACCAGGCCGGCGCTGGCCGCGGCGAACTGCGCCTTGCCGAAGGCCGGCGTCAGCTTGCCGTCGCCCAGCGACAGAATCTTGTTGGCCAGATCGGTCACTTCGTCGGGCAGATTATCCGAGAAGGGGTAGTTGAACGGCTTGTCGGTCTGACGGGAGAACAGCGGCTTGTTCGGCGTCACCGTCCACACCTTGAGCCAGGGATTGCTGGTGAAGGGGAACCAGATCGCCTCCACCCGGCCGGCGCTGTCCAGATAGCTGGCGAAGGTGCGCCCGCCGCTGCCCGCCGCGGCGAACATTTCGCCGTAGGGAATATTGAACCAGCTCTGACAGCGCAAGCGCTGGTTGGGCGCCGCCTGCAAAGTGGCCTCCACGATCAGCGAACGGCCCACGTGCGCCAGCAGCGGCGCGATCTGCGGATCGTTGCGGGCAAACTTGCGCAAGGCGTAGCTGCCGCTGGCCTTGTCGTAGACCACGGCGGTGAGGCTGAGCACCAGATTGCTGATCGAGCCGTAGCTGGCGCCGGCCAGGCGGCGTTCGCCCTTGGCCGGAATCGCGGTGCCGTGGCCGTTGATGGCCAGCACCCCGCCCAGGGTCAGATCCCCGGGCGCCGGCGCGGCGGTCACGCCCAGACCGGCCTTTTCCATTCCGGTGAGCAAGGCTTCCATGGTGATGCCGGCCTGGGCGGTGACCTTGGCCACCGGGCCCGAGGCGTCGACGGACATCGCGGTCAGATAGCGCGTGGTGTCCAGCAAGACCACCGCCGGGCAGCTGACGCCGGCGGCCAGCGTCAACGGCGACCAGTTGTGCATCATGCCGCGCGCGCGCACCTTGTAGCCGTTGTCCTTGGCCCAGTTGGCCACCTTCACCACTTCGTCCGCGGAACGCGGCGCGCAAGTCCAGACATCGTCCACCTTGATGTCGCCGGCCCAGTTTTTGAAGCTTTGCTTATATAGGGGAATGTCCGCCGGGAAGTTATTGGGCTGGCTGCAAGTCAGCCTCGCCGCCATGATCCGCTCGGCCGGCAACCAGCCCGCCAAAGCCCCGGCGGAAGTCAATTTCAAGGCCCCGGTCAAAAAGTCGCGACGGCTGGCGGCCAAGGGTTTTTCCGCATCATTCGAACTCATTTCAAAACTCCTCGCAAATGCAAAAGTAAAGATAAAAACAATACGAGTTAAACAAGCAGCATTTAAACCGTATTCAGCAAGAATATTTGAAAATCAATAATGCGAATCGCTGCATCAGCTATCCCATTATCTTAATAGAATGACGCTATCATGTACCGCAAGTATTAAAAACCTGACTTATTTACCAGTTAAATTGCTTCACTAATTTAATTCACATCGGTGTAGATTTACGCGACACACAAGGCAGTACAAAAGCATATTTCGGCATAATACTTTCTAAATAAGATTGGAATAACTCAAATGAAAACCTTCCCGCTTACACGCCGGCAGCTGGAAATCTATTTTCATCAATCGTTATTCTCCGCGCCCGAACTGTTCAATATCGGCGGTTTCATCAAAATCCAGGGCGCTCTCGATATCGAAACCCTGCGAACCGCGCTCGTCTCCCTGATGGAACACACGCCGGCGCTGCGCATCGCCATAGACGAAGCCGGCGGTCAGCCGCGCCAAGTGCTCTGCCCGCGCCACCCTTGCCCGCTGACGGTGATAGACACCCGCGGCGAGGCGGACCCGGAGGCCGCGGCCAAGCAATGGACCGAGCGCGATTTCGCCCGCGCCTTCCCCTTCGACGGTCAAACGCCGCTGGCCGCCTACACCCTGCTGCGGCACGGGGAAGAGGATTTCATCCTGTACGGCCGTTTCCACCACATCGCCTTCGACGGTTGGGCCATCGCCCGGCTCTACGGCGAGAAATGCCGCTACTACAACAGCCTGCGCCAAGGCCTGTCGCCGGAACCGGCGTCGACGATGACGCCGGCCGAACAGGTGGAGGAAGAGGACGGCTACTACGCGTCGCGCCATTACGAGAAAGACCGGCAATACTGGCAAGACAAGCTCGCCGGCTACTCAACCCGGCTGTTCGCCGACGCCGGCGGACAACTGGCCTGCGGCCAGCGCAGTTTCCAGCTATCGGCGGAAAGCTATAGCCGCATCGGCGAACTGGCCGCCGCGCACCAGGCCACCGTCTTCCACTTTTTCATCGGCCTGATCTACACCCACGCACTGCGGGAATTCGGCGCCGACGATCTGCTGCTGGCGCTGCCCATCCTCAACCGCCGCAGCGCCTTGGCCAAGAACACCCCCGGCCTGTTCGCCAGCCTGTGCCCGCTGCGTCTGAAGCTGCGGCCGCACTGGAGCTTCGCCGAGCTGCTCAGCCTGATCCAGCGCGAGCTGAGAGCCGACTTCCGCCATCACCGCTTCCCGATAGGCGAAACCGAAGGCCTCAGCCGAGACCGGCTGCCCTACGAAATCAGCCTGTCGTTTGAGAAGCACGATTACGACGCCATGTTCGACGGCACCGTCAGCAATATGACCGCGATGCGCGCCTTGTCGCAGCACTATCCGCTGAAGGTCTTCGTGCGCGAGGCGGACTCCCGCCAGCCGGTGAAAGTGGACCTCGATTACAATCTGGCCGGCTTCGCCGAGCTGGACGCCGCCGCCTTCATCGACGGCGTGGAACCCTTGCTGCACAGCCTCTTGCGCGATCCGCAGCAAACGCTGGCCAAGCCGCCGCGCGCCGCCGCCTTGCCCGCTTCCGTCACGCCGCCGCATCCCGATCTGTGCAGCTGGTTCGAGCACGCCGCTCAGGCCTTCCCTGAACGTATCGCCGTCCAGGGCGACAGCGCCGTGCTGCGCTATCGCGAGCTGGACGCCCGCGCCAATCAATTGGCCCGGCAATTGCTCCAGCTCGGCGTCAGCCCGGAACAGCGCGTCGGCCTCTGCTGCCAGCGCCAGCCGGATCTGCTGGTCGCCATCCTCGCCATCCTTAAAGCCGGCGCCGCCTATGTGCCGCTGGACCCCGGCTATCCCGCCGAGCGCCTGGAGTTCCTGGTTCGCGACAGCGCCATCCACGTTGTCGTCGGCGACGCCGAATCCGCCGA
>NZ_QARX01000001.1:476688-479078 GCF_003052555.1 Chromobacterium sp. Panama | reverse complement strand
GGCGAGATCTATGTCGGCGGCCCCGGCGTCGCCCGCGGCTATTGGAACCGTCCGGCGCTGACCGCTTCCCGTTTCCTGCCCAATCCCTTCGCCACGGACGGCTCCCGTCTGTATCGCTCCGGCGATCTGGCCCGCCGCCGCGCCGACGGCGAGATCGAATACCTGGGCCGCGCCGATCACCAGGTCAAGCTGCGCGGCTTCCGCATCGAGCTGGGCGAGATCGAGGCCGCGCTGTGCCGGCTGCCCGCGGTGCGCGAGGCGCTGGTGCTGCTGGACCGCCCCGCCGCCGGCGAACCGCGCCTGGTCGCCTACGCCGTCGGCGACGCCGAGCCGGCCGCGCTGCGCGCCGCGCTGGCCGCCGAACTGCCCGAGCATATGCTGCCCGCCGTCATCGTGACGCTGGAGCGCTTCCCGCTGACCCATCACGGCAAGGTGGACCGCGCCGCGCTGCCGGCGCCGGAGCCGCTGGCCCGGCGCGCCTTCGAAGCGCCGCGCACGCCCAGCGAATACCTGGTGGCCGAAGCCTTCGCCGAGCTCTTGCAGCTGCCGCAAGTGAGCCGCGACGAGAGCTTCTTCGAGCTGGGCGGCGACTCCATCCTGGCGGTGCGCGCCGCCAACCGGCTGCGCGAGCGCCTGGGCGTGCCGCTGCCGCTGCGCCTCTTGTTCGAACATCCGCGCGCGGCGGAACTGGCGCAAGCCGCCGACGCGCTGCGCGGCCAGGCCTCGGCCGCCGCGCCGGTGCGGCCGGCGCGCCGCCAACTGGCGCGCGTCACCCCCGGCGCCGACGGCGACACCTCATTCCAGCAGTCCAAGCAAGGCCAACCATGAACGCAATCGACGCCCACGCCTCTTTCGACGCCTATGTTTTCCCGCAATCCGGCGCCCAGCGCCGCTTATGGACGCTGACGGACCTTGAGCCGGACTCCACCGCCTACCACATCCCGCTGGCCCTGCGCCTGCGCGGCGCGCTGGACGCCGACGCGCTGCAAGCCGCGCTGGGCGCCCTGGTGGCGCGCCACGAGATCCTGCGCACCCAATACGATCTGATCGACGGCGAGCCCTGCCAACTGATCCGCCCGGAAGCCGGCTGCGAGCTGCCGCTCACCGCCTGCGACGAGGCCGGCCTGACGGCGCTGCTGCGCGCGGAAGCCGCCCTGCGCTTCGATTTGCGGCGCGATCCGGTGATCCGGGCCCGCCTGTTCGTCCTCGGCCCGCAACACCATGTGCTGTCCATCGTGATCCATCACATCGCCTGCGACGGCTGGTCGCTGGGCGTGCTGGTGCGCGAGCTGGGCGCGCTTTATCCGGCGCTGGCCGCCGGCCTGCCCGCGCCGGCCCTGCCCGAGGCGCTGCAATACGCCGATTTCTCGGAATGGGAACGCGAAACCCGCGTCCAAGACGACGAGGCCTTGAACTACTGGCGCGAACGGCTGGCCGGCCTGGACGGCGAGATGGAGCTGCCCGGCGATTACGCCGCCGGCCCAAGCCGGAGCGAGGCCGCCGGCCACGTCAGTCTGACGCTGCCGGCCGCGCTGACCGAGGCGCTGCGCGTCCAGGCCCGCGCCGCCGACGCCACCTTGTTCATGGCCCTGCTGTCCGGCTTCCAGGCGCTGCTGCAGCGTCTGAGCGGACGCGAGGATATCTGCGTCGGCAGCCCGGTGGCCAACCGCGACCGCGCCGAGTTCGAACAAACCCTGGGCTTCTTCGTCAACACCCTGATCCTGCGCCAGGATTTGAGCGGCGCGCCCAGCTTCGCCCAATTGCTGGCGCGCAACCGCGCCGGCTGCCTGGACGCCTTCGCCCATCAGCACGCGCCCTTCGATCAAGTGGTGAAGCTGGCCGGCCCGCGCGCCCAGGCCCAGGACGCGCCGTTCCGCGCTCTGTTCGCGCTGCAGAACGCGCCGCTGGGCCGCCTGGACTGGCAGGGCGTGGAAGCGGAAGCGCTGCCGCTGTTTCCCGCCGACGCCAAGTTCGACCTGAGCCTGATGCTGGAGCCGGACGGCGACGGCCTGCGCGCCACGCTGGAATACCGAGCCGGCCTGATCGGCGCCGACACCGCCGCCCGCTGGCTGGAACACTATCGCCAGCTATTGCAGGCGGCGACGGCGCAGCCGGATTGCCCGCTGGCCCGGCTGCCGCTGCTGAACGCCGAACAAGCCGCCCAGGCCCTGGGCCCGACGCCTCTCGTCGTCGCGCCGCCGCATCCCGATCTTTGCGCCTGGTTCGAGCACGCCGCCCAGGCCTTCCCCGAGCGCGTCGCCGTCCAGGGCGACACCGCCGCGCTGCGCTATCGAGAACTGGACGCCCGCGCCAATCAATTGGCCCGGCAATTGCTCCAGCTCGGCGTGCTGCCGGAACAGCGCGTCGGACTCTGCTGCCAGCGCCAGCCG
>NZ_QARX01000001.1:390813-476630 GCF_003052555.1 Chromobacterium sp. Panama | reverse complement strand
CGAGCGCCTGGAGTTCCTGGTCCGCGACAGCGCCATCCATGTCGTCGTCGGCGACGCCGAATCCGCCGATGCCCTGCCCGCCGGACTGGCGCTGCGCTGGCTGGACGTCGCCGTCTCCTCCGGCGACGACACCCCGCTGCCGCGCCGTCTGCATCCGCAGCAGGCCGCCTACGTCATCTACACCTCAGGTTCCACCGGCACCCCCAAGGGCTGCGTGGTCAGCCATCACAATGTGGTCCGCCTGATCGCCGCCACCTCGGAGCGTTTCGCCTTCGGCCCCGACGATGTGTGGTCGCTGTTCCACTCCTATGCTTTTGATTTCTCGGTATGGGAGATCTGGGGGCCGCTGCTGTTCGGCGGCACTTGCCTGGTAGTGCCTTATTGGGTGTCCCGCTCGCCGGAGGCCTTCGCCGGCTGGCTGCAACAGCACCGGGTGTCGGTGTTGAACCAGACCCCGGCCGCCTTCCGCCAGTTGATTCCCGCCGCCGCCGCTCACGCCTTGCCGGACTTGCGCCTGGTGATCTTCGGCGGCGAGGCGCTGGAGCTGGCCAGCCTGGAGCCCTGGTTCCAACAACGCGGCGACCAGCGTCCCGAGTTGGTCAATATGTACGGCATCACCGAAACCACCGTCCACGTGACCCAGCGCGCCATCCGTCAGGCCGATCTGGATGCTCGTCGCGGCCAGGTGATCGGCCAGCCGATTGCCGATCTGGCCTTCCATCTGCTGGACCGCTTTCTGCAGCCGGTGCCCGTCGGCGTGCCTGGCGAGATCTATGTCGGCGGCCCCGGCGTCGCCCGCGGTTACTGGAACCGTCCGGCGCTGACCGCCTCCCGTTTCCTGCCCAATCCCTTCGCCGCCGACGGCTCCCGCCTGTATCGCTCCGGCGATCTGGCCCGCCGCCGCGCCGACGGCGAGATCGAATACCTGGGCCGCGCCGATCATCAGGTCAAGCTGCGCGGCTTCCGCATTGAGCTGGGCGAGATCGAAGCCGCGCTGTGCCGGCTGCCCGCGGTGCGCGAGGCGCTGGTGCTGCTGGACCGCCCCGCCGCCGGCGAACCGCGCCTGGTCGCCTACGCCGTCGGCGACGCCGAACCCACCGCGCTGCGCGCCGCGCTGGCCGCCGAGCTGCCCGAACACATGCTGCCCGCCGTCATCGTGGCGCTGGAGCGTTTCCCGCTGACCCATCACGGCAAGGTGGACCGCGCCGCGCTGCCCGCGCCGCAAGCGGCCAGCGCCGCTCTGCGCGTCGAAGCCCGCTCGGACGCCGAACGGGCGCTGGCCCAGATCTGGGCCGAGGTCCTCGCCGTGCCGCTGCCCGGCATCGACGACAACTTCTTCGCCCTCGGCGGCGACTCCATCCTCTCGCTGCAAGTGGTCGCCCGCGCCCGCGCTCAAGGCCTGGCGCTGAGTCCGCGCCAGCTGCTGCTGGAGCCCAGCATCCGCCAGCTGGCCGCCGCGCTTAGCACGGCGGCGACCGAGGAAGACGCCGCGACCGCCGGCCCGCTGCCGGCCACGCCCATCCAGCGCTGGTTCGCCGGCCAGGAGCTGGCCGAGCCGCGGCATTGGAACCAGGCGCTGGCGCTGCAACTGGCCCGCCCCGTGGACGCGGCCCGGCTGCAAGCCGCGCTCGACGCCGTGGCCGCGCGCCACGACGCCTTCCGCCTGCGCTTCGCGCCGGAGCCGGCGCTGGCCGAGGCGGCCGGCGGCTGGCCCTGCCGCGAACTGGAGCTGACGGACGAGAGCGAGGAGGCCGCGCGCGCGGCGATAGAACAGGCCCAGCGCCAGCTGGACCCGGACGCCGGCCCGCTGGCCCGCGCGCTCTTGCTGCGCCGCGGCCGGCAAGCGCCGCTGCTGGCGCTGATCGTCCACCATCTGGCGGTGGACGCGGTGTCCTGGGGCATTCTGCTGGACGATCTGACGCAAGCGCTGGACGCGCTGACGCGCGGCGAAGCCCCGCGGCTCGCCGCCGTGCCCGCCAACTGGCGGCGCTGGGCGGAGCGGCAGCGGGCCGACGCCGCCGAGGCGGACCCCGCGCCCTGGCTCGGCCAGGCCGCGGCCGGCTTCCCGACGCTGCGCCGCGACTTCGCTGCGCCGGCGGCCAATACCGAAGCCGCCTCGCGGCTGCTCAGCCGCGAGCTGGACGCGGCCTTGACCGGCCGCCTGCTGGCCGCCGGGGCCCGCGCCGCCGGCCAGCGCGTCAGCGCCCTGCTGCTCTTGGCCTTATGGCGCGCGCTGGCCTCCCGGCTAGACGCGCCGCGCTTCGCCGCGACGCTGGAACACCATGGCCGCGACGCGGAATCCGGCCTGGACCTGTCCCGCACCATGGGCTGGTTCACCGCGCTGTATCCGCTGAGCGTGGCCGGCGACGCCGCCGTCGCCGGCGCGGCCGAACTCTTGGCCGCCATCGCCGCGCCCTTGTCGCTGTTGACCCCCATCGCGCCGGAATACGGCCAGGCGCGCTGGCTGGGGCCGGACAAAGAGGCGCGCCGGCGGCTGGACGCGGCCGGCCTGCCGGAAATCAGCTTCAATTACCTGGGCGCGCCGCGCGGCGTCGACAACGCCTGGTTCCAACTGCGGCCCGAGCTGATTGCCGGCGAACGCGCCGCCGCCAACCTGCGCCCCTTCGCGCTGGACCTGGTGCTGGTGGTGCTGGACGGCAGGCTGCGCGTGGACTGGCGCTACCCCGGCGGCCAGTTCGAAGCGGCCACCGTCGCCGGCTGGGCCGACGCCTTCGCCCGCGAACTCGCGCTGGCGCTGGACGAGATCGAGGCCGCGCCGCTGCTGGCCGCCGATTACCCGCTGGCGCGGCTGGAACAGGCCGCCGTGGAGGAGCTGGCGCGCCGGAGCGGCCCTTTCGACGATCTCTATCCGCTGTCCCCGCTGCAACAGGGCATGCTGTTCCACAGCGTGGCCGACGCCGCCGACGGCGCTTATCTGGAACAGCTCAGCAGCGTGGTCAACGGCCCTCTGGACCCGGACGCCTTCGCCGAGGCCTGGCGCGCGATGCTGGCGCGCCATCCGCTGCTGCGCTCCGGCTTCCACTGGCAGGGCCTGGCCCAACCGCTGCAGGCGGCGATGCGCGCGGCGCCGCTGCCGATCAGCCGGCTGGACTGGTCCGGCCTGGCCGAGCCCGAGGCCGCGCTGGCCGACTATCTGGCCGCCGACGCCGCGCGGCCGTTCGCGCTGGACGCCGCGCCGCTGATGCGGCTGGCGCTGATCCGCCTGGGCCAGGACCGCTGGCGCTGGATCTGGAGCTATCACCACCTGCTGCTGGACGGCTGGTCGCTGCCGCTGTTCTTCCGCGAACTGCTGACCCTGTACCGCGCGCTCAGCCGCGGCGAGACCCCGGCCCTGCCGCCGGCGCGGCCGTTCTCCGCCTATATCGGCTGGCTGGACCGCGCCGGCCGCCGCGCCCGCTCGGACGAGCGCTTCTGGCGCCGCTATTTCTCCGGACTGGAACAGCCCACCCTGCTCGCCGGCCCCGCCGGCGGCGGCGCCGACTTCGTCGAGCGGGAAATCCGGCTGTCGCCGGAGTGGAGCGCGCGCGCCGCCGCCGCGATGCAGGCTTGCGCCAGCACGCTGAACACCCTGTTCCAGGCCGCCTGGGCGCTGACCCTGGCGCGCAGCGGACACGGCGAGGACATCGTGTTCGGCGCGGCCCTGTCCGGCCGCAACGGCGATCTGCCCGGCATAGGCGAAATGATAGGGCTGTTCATCAACACCCTGCCCTTGCGGGTGCGGCTCAACCCGGCCGCCGACGCGCGCGCGCTGCTGGCCCAGGTGCAGGCCGATCAGGCCCGGGTGCAGGACTACGCCCACAACCGGCTGGTGGACGTCCAGCGCTGGGCCGGCCGCGACAACGCCCAGTTGTTCGACTCCCTGCTGGTCTTCGAGAACTACCCCGCCGACGCGCTGCTGCGCGACGAGGCCGCCGGCCTGGGCTTTGAAACGCCGCGCTTCAGCGAACACACCAACTACCCGCTGACGCTGGCCGTGATCCCCGGCGCGGCCCTGACCGTCAAGCTCACCTTCGACCGCAGCCGCGTCGCCGACGCGGCGGCCGAGGAATTGCTGCAACGCTGGCTTGCGGTGGCGGAACGCATGGTCGCCGCGCCGGACGCCGCCGTCGCCTCCATCGAGCTGCTGCCCGCGGACACGCGGCGGGCGCGGATCGCCGACGCCGCCCGGCCGCCGCTGGCCTCGCCGGAACTGGCGCAGCGCCTGTTCGAGCGCCAGGCCGCCGCCGCGCCGCGCGCGCCTGCTCTGCTGGACGAGAACGGCGCGCTCGATTACGCCGGACTGGAGCGCCGCGCCAACCAACTGGCCCACAGCTTGCAGGCGCTGGGCGCCGGCCCGGAAACCGTGGTGGGCGTGCTGCTGCCGCGCGGCGCGGACGCGGTGACGGCGCTGCTGGCCACGCTGAAGGCCGGCGCCGTCTATCTGCCGCTGGACCCGGCCTATCCGGCCGAACGGCTGGACTATATGCTGGCCGACAGCGGCGCCGCCATCCTGCTCAGCGAAACGCGCCTGCTGCCGACGCTGAGCCGGTTGCCGGCCAAACTGCTGTTGCTGGATCAAGCTCCTGACGCTGCTGACGCCGCGCAGGACGCCGCGCCGCCCTGCGCCGCCGGCGTCGACAATCTGGCCTATCTGATCTACACCTCCGGCTCCACCGGCTGGCCCAAGGGAGTGGGCGTCAGCCATCGCGGCGTCGCCAACCTCTGCCGCGCCCAATGCGAGGTTTTCCAGGTGAACGCCGACAGCCGCGTCTATCAGTTCGCCCCGCTGAGCTTCGACGCCTCGGTGTCGGAAATCTTCATGGCCCTGGGCAGCGGCGCGGCCCTGTGCCTGCCGGAAGCCGACGCCGCGCAAGACCCGGCCGGCGCGCTGCGCCGCGCCGCGCGGCGTCACGGCCTGACCCACGCCACCCTGCCGCCGGCGCTGCTGGCGGCGCTGGAGCAAGACGACCTGCCCGGCCTGCGCACCCTGATCTCCGCCGGCGAAACCGCCGCGCCCGGCCTGCTGGCGCGCTGGGCCGCCAAGCGCCGCGTGGTCAACGCCTACGGCCCGACCGAGGCCACGGTCTGCGCCAGCATGCAGGCCTGCGACGCGCTCGAGCAGCTGCCGTCCATAGGCCGCGGCATGGCCGGCGTCCGCCTCTATCTGCTGGACCGCTGGGGCGGCCTGGTGCCGCCCGGCGTGCCCGGCGAGCTGCACATCGGCGGCGAGGCGCTGGCGCGCGGCTATATCGGCCAGCCCGGCCGCACCGCCGCCAGCTTCGTGCCGGACGCGGTGTCCGGCCTGCCCGGCGCGCGGCTGTACCGCAGCGGCGACCTGGGCGAATACCTGCCCGACGGCGGCATCCGCTTCCTGGGCCGCGCCGGCGGCCAGGTCAAGCACCGCGGCTACCGCATCGAGCTGGACGGCGTCGCCGCCGCGCTCAGCGCCCATCCGGACGTGGACGAGGCGCTGGCGCTGATCCGCCGGGACGGCGAGCGCCGCCAGCTGCTGGCCTACGCCCGGCTCAAGCCGGAGGCCGCCGCCGACGCCGCCGCGCTGCGCGAACACCTGACCGCCCGGCTGCCGGCCCACGAGCTGCCGCAGGCCATCCTGATCCTACGCCAATGGCCGCTGACCCCGGCCGGCAAGATAGACCGCGCGGCGCTGCCGTCGCCGGAAGACGCCGCGCCGGACGCGCCGGACGCGGACGCCGCGCTGAGCCCGGCCGAGGCCGCGCTGCTGGAGATCTGGCGCTCGGCGCTGGGTCGCGGCGGCATCGGCGTTCACGACAATTATTTCGCCGCCGGCGGCGATTCCATCCTGGCCCTGCAAATCGTCTCGCGCGCCAAGCAGGCCGGTTTCGACATCGAGCCGCGCGCGCTGTTCGCCCATCCCACGGTGGCCGGACTGGCGGCGGTGGCCGGCGCGACAGCGCGGCGGCCCCACATCGAGGAGCCGGAACAGGCCGAGGCGCCGCTGGCGCCCATCCAGCGCTGGTTCCTGCAACAAGACTGGCCCACGCCGCAGCACTGGAACCTCAGCCTGCGGCTGAGCCTGGACGCCGCCGCGGACCCGGCCGCGCTGCGGGCGGCGCTGACGGCCGTGGCCCTGCGGCACGACGCGCTGCGCCTGAGGCTGCGCCGCGAGCCCGACGGCGGCTGGAGCCAGCATTACGGCCCGCGCGCCGCGCCGCCGCTTGAAACGCTGACGCTGCGGGAAACGGAAGCGGCCGCGCGCGAGGCGGAGCTGCAAGCCCACGGCGCGCGCTTGCAAGCCTCGCTGGACCTGGAGCGCGGCCCGCTGCTGCGCGCCGTGCTGATCGAGGCCGGGCCGGACGGCCGCCCCGAACTGCTGCTGATCGCCCACCACTGGGTGCTGGACGTGGTGTCCTGGCGCATTCTGCTGGACGACCTGGACCAGGCCTACGGCCAGGCCGCGGACGGCGTAGAGATCTCGCTGCCGCCGGTGGCCGTCAGCTACCGGGCCTGGACGCGCTCGCTGGCGGAAGCCGCGCCCGCGCTGGCCGGCGAACTCGGCTATTGGCGCGCCGCCGTCGCCCCGCTGGCCGCGCCGCCCGGACTCTGCGCCGTCGGCCGCGTGGCGGAACGCCGCCGCGCGACAGTCAGCCTGGACGCCGACGCCAGCGCCGCGCTGCTGGAAGGCGGCGCGGAACGCTACCGCGCCCAGCCGCAGGAACTGCTGCTGGCGGCGCTGACCCTGGCCTGGCGCCGGCTGAGCGGCCTGCCCGCGCTCGCCCTGGATCTGGAAAACCACGGCCGCGGCGCGGCGGCGGGCCCCGCGCCCGATCTGTCGCGCAGCGTGGGCTGGTTCACCTGCCTGCACCCGCTGCGCATAGAGCCGGCCGGCGACGGCTGGGAGCCGGCGGCGGCGGCGGCCAAGGCCGCGCTGCGCGGCGTGCCCGGCGGCGGCGTCGGCTTCGGCGCGCTGCGCTATCTGGGCGATCCGGCCCAGGCCGCCGCGCTGGACCAGGCGCCGCCGCGGCCGCTCAGCTTCAACTATCTGGGCCGGCTGGACGACGCCGCCGACGGCGTGCTGCCGCGGCTACGCGCGCGGCTATCGGCGCGGGAGGCCGGACCGGCGCAAGACCCACGCCAGCGGCTGCCGCACGCCGTCGCCGTCAACGCCCGCATCGAGAAAGGCCGCCTGCGGCTGGACTTCGACTACGCCGACGCCCACGACACCCCGGCCCTAGCCGAACAGTGCCGACTGGCGCTGGAAGAACTGGCCGCGCTCTGCCGCGCCGGCGGCCTGCCCGCCGTCGCCTACCACACCTCGGACTTCGCCGGCGTCGCGCTGGAAGAGAACGAATTGGCCGCCTTGCTGGACGACCTCACCGACATAGAATGACCATGACAAGCACACCGAACCTCAAAGACCAGATCCAGGACATCCTGCCCCTGAGCCCGCTGCAACGCGGCGTGCTGTTCCACACCTTGTTCGCGCCCGGCTCGCCGGTCTATTTCGAGCAATTGATCTGCCGGCTGGACGGCGCGGTGGACCCCGCCGCCATGGCCGACGCGCTGGAGCGGCTGGCCGAACGCCATCCCATCCTGCGCACCGCCTTCGTCACCAAGGGCCAGGCCGAGCCGCGCCAGGTGGTGTTCCGCCGCGCCCGCGCGCCGCTGGCCGTCCACGACTGGAGCCAAGACGATGCGGCCGAGCGCGAGCGGCGGCTGGAGGCGCTGCTGGACGAAGACCGCCGCCGCGGCTTCCAGCTGAACCGGCCGCCGCTGATGCGGCTGACGCTGCTGCGCTACGGGCCGGCGGAATGGCGGCTGATCTGGAGCCACCATCACATTCTGCTGGACGGCTGGTCGCTGCCCATCCTGATGCGCGATTACTTCGCGCTGCTGTCCGGCGCGGCGCTGCCGCCGCCGCCGCCGCCCTTCTCCGCCTATCTGAGCTGGCTGGGCCGCCAGGACCAGGACGCCGCCGCCAGCCGCTGGCGCGCCCTGCTGGGCGATCTCGCCGCGCCGACGCCGCTGGGCCTGGACCGGCCGGCGCTGCCGGGCGCCTTGGCCGGCGCCGACGTCGGCCAGATCGAACGAGGGCTGGACTACCGCGTCGACGGCGACCTCGCCGCCGCCGCCGAACGCTGCCGGGTAACGCCGGGCACCCTGCTGCTGGGCGCCTGGGCCATCCTGCTCAGCCGCTACGCGCGCCAGGACGACGTGGTCTTCGGCCTCACCTTGTCCGGCCGCGCCATCGACCTGCCCGGCGTGGACGGCATGGCGGGCCTGTTGATCAACTCCCTGCCACTGCGCCTGGCGACGCCGGCCGACGCCGCGCTGCCGCAATGGCTGGCCGAGGTGCAGCGCCGCCAGCTGGAGCTGCAATCGCTGTCGCACAGCGATCTGGCCGACGTCCAGCGCCACAGCGGCATGCCGCGCGGCCAGCCGCTGTTCGAAACCCTGGTGGCGATAGACAACTTCCCGATAGGCGACGCCCTGCCCTCGGACGGCTTGGGCTTCCGGATTTCCGACGTTTCCCAGCGCGAGCGCACCCACTACCCGCTGACCCTGACCCTGGTGCCGGGCGCGGACGGCTTGAGCTTGAAGCTGGGCTTCGACCGCGCGCGGGTGGACGAGGCGCCGGCCGCGGCGCTGGCCGAGGCCTATCTGGAGCTGCTGCGCCAGATCGCCGCGCGGCCGGACGCCGCGCTGCGCGAGTTGGGCCTGGTGCGGCCCAGCGCGGTTCAGCCGCCCGCGCCGCTCCCGCCGGCCGGCCGCGGCGGGCCGGACACCCTGGCCGCCGCCTTCCTGGCCGCCGCCGAGCGTTTTCCGGACCGCGTCGCCGTCAGCGACGGCCCCGCGACGCTGAGCTACCGGCAGCTGCGCGCCCAGGCCGCCGCCATTGCGGAACGCTTGCGCCAGGACGGCGTCGCGCCCGGCGTCAGGGTGGGCATCTGCCTGCCGCGCTCCGCCGGACAAATCGCCGCCATGCTTGGCGTGACGCTGGCCGGCGGCGTCTATCTGCCGCTGGACCCGGATTATCCGGAAGAGCGGCTGGCCTATCAGCTGGACGACAGCCAGGCTTTGCTCACGCTGACCGACGCCGAACTCAGGCCGCGGCTGCCGGCGGAACACCGCTGCCTGTCGCTGGCGGAAATAGGCTGCGGCGCCAGACCGGCGGCGCGGCCGCCCGCCGGCCTGGAAGCCGGGCACGGCGCTTACGTGATCTACACCTCCGGCTCCACCGGCCAGCCCAAGGGCGTGCTGGTTTCCCACCGCAACGTGCTGCGTTTGTTCTCCGCAAGCGCCCGCCATTTCGCCTTCGACGAGAACGACGTCTGGACTTATTTCCACTCCTTCGCCTTCGATTTCTCGGTGTGGGAAATCTGGGGCGCGCTGCTCTACGGCGGCCGCTGCGTGGTGGTGCCGCGCGAACTCAGCCGCGATCCGGCCGCCTTCGTCGAACTGCTGGGCCGCGAGGGCGTCACCGTGCTGAACCAGACCCCGTCGGCGTTCAAGCTGGCGATCGCCGCGGAAAGCGCCGCGCCGCTGCCCCGGCCGACGACGCTGCGCTGGGTGATCTTCGGCGGCGAAGCGCTGCGGCTGGCCGAGCTCTGCCCATGGCTGGAACGGCACGGCGACGACGGCCCGCGGCTGGCCAATATGTACGGCATCACCGAAACCACCGTCCACGTCACCTTCCGCCGCATCCTCGCCGCCGATCTTGAGGCCGGCGGCGAGCTCAGCCCGATAGGCGAGCCGCTGGACGACCTGAGCCTGGAGCTGGTGGACCCCTGCGGCCACCCCGTGCCCTTGGGCGCGCCCGGCGAAATCCTGGTCGGCGGCGCCGGCGTCAGCCTAGGCTATCTGAACCGCCCGCAATTGAACGCCGAGCGTTTTCCCGGCGTCGGCGCGGAACGGCGCTACCGTTCCGGTGATCTGGCGCGGCGCAGCGCCGACGGCGAACTGCTCTACTGCGGCCGCATCGACCATCAAGTGAAGATCCGCGGCTTCCGCATCGAGCTGGGTGAAGTGCGCGCCGCGCTGCTGAGCCATCCGGCGGTGAGCGACGTTCACCTCGTCGCCGCCGACGACCAACTCATCGCCTATCTGCGCGCCGACGACCCGGCCGCGGCCGGCGCCGACGCCTTGCGCCGCCATCTGGCCGCGCGCTTGCCGGCCCACATGATTCCGGCGGCCTTCATCGCGCTGGCCGAGTTTCCGCTCACCCTCAACGGCAAGGTGGACGCGCGCGCGCTGCCGTCGCCGCAAGGCGCGCGCTCGGCGCTGGACACGCCCTACGTCCCCGCCGCCACCCCCAGACAACAGCTGCTGGCCGAGATCTGGAGCCAGGTGCTGGGCCTGCCGCGCGTCGGCATCCACGACAATTATTTCTCGCTGGGCGGCGACTCCATCCGCAGCGTGCGCATCGCCGGCCTGGCCAAGGAGCGCGGCTGCCCGCTGAGCATCCAGGACATTTTCCGCCACGGCACCATCGCCGCCATCGTCGAGGCGATGGGTGAAGGCGAAGACGAAAACACCAGCGCGCCGGACGCGGTCCTGCCGCCCTTCGCGCTGATAGACGCCGCCGACCGCGCGCGGCTGCCGCCCGAGGTGGAAGACGCGCTGCCGCTGGCCAGACTGCAGGCCGGCATGCTGTTCCACAATGAATACGACGACGGCCGCAATCTGTACCACGATGTGTTCTCCCACCGGCTGCGCGCCGACATCGCCCCGGAACGCCTGCGCCAGGCGCTGGCGGAGCTGAGCCGCGAACATCCGCTGCTGCGCACCGGCTTCGCGCTGGCCGGCTACTCCCAGCCGCTGCAGCTGGTCTGGCGCGATCTGACGCCCAGTCTGGACATCGACGACCTGCGCGGCCTGTCGCCGCAGCAGCGGGACGAAGCCGTGGCCAGCCAGCTGCGGCAATTGAGCGAGCAGCGCTTCGCGCCGGAGCGGCCGCCGCTGCTGCGCGTCGGCTGCCTGCGGCTGGCCGACGACGAATGGCAGCTGACGCTGGCCTTCCACCACGCCATCCTGGACGGCTGGAGCGTGGCCACCCTGTGCGCGGCCCTGTTCAAACGGATGCGCGGCCAGACCGGTCCCGCGCCGGCTCCGCGCGCGGCCTTCCGCGACTTCGTCGCCGCGGAGCGGGCGGCGCTGGCCGATCCGGCGCAACAGGCTTACTGGCGCGCCCAATTGAGCGGCCTGCCGTCCGCCGCCATTCCGCGCTGGCCGCAGCATGCCGCGCCGGCGGGCAAGGCCAGGGTGGGCGCGCAGGAAATCGGTTTCCCGGCCGCCGTCGCCGCCGCGCTGATCCGCCTGGCCGCCGACAGCGGCCTGCCGCTGAAGACTCTGTTGCTGGCGGTGCACGCCCGCGCGCTGGCCTGCTTGTGCGGTCAGGACGAAATCGTCACCGGCCTGGTCAGCAACGGCCGCCCGGCCGACGCCGACGGCGCCGAAGCGCTGGGCCTCTTCCTCAACACCCTGCCGCTGCGCGTCCGCGTCGGCGGCAGCTGGCGCGCGCTGCTGGCGGAAACCATGGCGGCGGAGGGCAACAGCCTGCCTCACCGCTTCTTCCCGCTGGCGGACATCCTCAAGCTGGGCGAAGCCGCCCGCTTCGAAGCCTCCTTCAACTACGTGGACTTCCACGTCTACCGCGAACTGGGCGAGGCCGGCGCGCTGGAAGTGCTGGACAGCAGCCGCCTGGAAGCGGTGGACATCCCGCTGGCGGTCACCTTCAGCGCCAGCCGCGCCGAGGGCGCCGTCACCCTGGGCTTTTCCTACGACCGCGCGGCCTTCCCCGACGCGCAAGTGGCCGCCATCGGCCGGCTCTACCTGGCCGCCGCCGAGGCGCTGACGCGGAACCCGGACGCCCTGTGCCTGGACGCGCCGCTGACCGAGAGCGCGCCCAAGCCGCTACGCGGCCCGTCCGCCGGCCTCGCCGACTTCTCGGTGCCGCAGGCCATCGCCGCCGTCGCGCGGCAACGCCCGGACGCCGTGGCCGTGGCCGGCGAGGGCGCGACGCTGAGCTACGCCCAACTGGACGCCCGCGCCAATCGGCTGGCGCGCCGGCTGCTGGCGCACGGCGCCGGCCCGGACGCGGTGGTGGCGCTGGACTTGCCGCGCTCGCCCGAGCTGGTGGTGGCGATGCTGGCGACGCTGAAAGCCGGCGCCGCCTATCTGCCGCTGGACCGCGGCCAGCCGGAAGCGCGCCGCCGCGACATCCTGCAAGAGGCCGCGCCGGCCCTGCTGCTCAGCCTGGACCCCGCCGCAGACGCGCCGCCCGGCTGCGCCGTCTTGCAAGCAAGCCTGGCCGAAGATCTGAACGATGAAGACGCGGCCGCCCCCGTCGCGCCGGTCCACGGCGACGCGCTGGCCTATCTGCTGTTCACCTCCGGCTCCAGCGGCCGCCCCAAGGGCGTCGCCGTCGGCCGCGCCGCGCTGGACAACCACATGGCCTGGATGAAGCGCCGCTACCCGCTGGACGCGGACGACGCGGTGCTGCAGAAAACCCCGGTGGGCTTCGACGCCTCGGTATGGGAATTCTGGGCGCCGCTGACCCAGGGCGCGAAGCTGCTGCTGGCGGCCGAGGACGGCCACCGCGACCCGGACTACCTGATCCGCGCCGTGCGCGAACAAGGCGTCACCGTGCTGCAGCTGGTGCCCAGCCTGCTGGCCGTGCTGCTGGCGATGCCGGACTTCGCCGGCTGCCGCGCGCTGCGCCGGGTCTTCGTCGGCGGCGAAGCGCTGCCGGCCGCCACCCTGGCCCGCTTCCACGCCGCGCTGGACATCCCCCTGGTCAATCTCTATGGCCCCACCGAAACCGCCATCGACGCCTCCAGCGCGGAATACCTGCGCTCGGACCCGCCGGCGCTCGCCGTCGGCATCGGCCAGCCCATAGACGGCGTCGTCTTCCACGTGCTGGACGCCCGCCTCAATCCGGTGCCGCCCGGCGTGCGCGGCGAACTCTACATCGCCGGCTGCGGCCTGGCGCGCGGCTATCTGGGCCAGCCGGCGCAGACCGCGCGGCGTTTTATCCCGGACCCGCTGTCGCCGCTGCCCGGCGGCCGCCTGTACCGCAGCGGCGACATCGTGCGGCTGCTGCCGGACGGCGTGCTGGAATACCTGGGCCGCGCCGACGGCCAGGTCAAGCTGCGCGGCCAGCGGGTGGAACTGGAGGAGATCGAAGCCGGCCTCGCCGCCTGCCCCGGCGTGCGCCAAGCCGCCGCCGCGCTCTACCGCGACCGCTCCGGCGCGGACCGGCTGGCCGCCTACGTCCGGCTGACGCCGGAGGCCGAGGCCGGCGACTGGCGCGCGGCCATGCTGGCGGCGCTGCGCCTGCGCTTGCCGGAATACATGCTGCCGGCGCAATGGATCGCGCTGCGGCAATGGCCGGTCGGCCCCAACGGCAAGACCGACCGCGCCGCCTTGCCGGCGCCGCAGACGGACGCGGCGTCCCCGGCCCGCGGCCGCGCGCCCGACACCCCGCAAGAGCAAGCCTTGGCCGCGATCTGGCAACAAGTGCTGGGCCGCGAGGACATCGGCGCCGACGACAACTTCTTCCAATTGGGCGGGGACTCCATCCTCGGCCTGCAGATCGTGGCCCAGGCCCGCCAGGCCGGCCTGGCGCTGGCCGCGCGCGACATCTTCAGCCATCCCACCGTCGCCGAGCTGGCCGCCCAGGTCCGCCCGGCGCGGCCGGAAGCCGAACTGCCGGAGATTCCGTCCGGCGCGCCGCTGCCGCTGACCCCGGCCCAGCACTGGTTCTTTGAACGCCTAAGCGCCCTGCCGCGTCCCGGCCACTGGAACCAGGCGCTGCTGCTGAGCGTGGCCGCCGGCGTCTCCGCGCCGGCGCTGCGCGACGCCCTGCTGCGGCTGGAACAAAGCCACGACGCCTTCCGCCTGCGCTTCGCCGCCGGCGCCGAAGGCTGGCGTCAACACTACGCGCCGCGCGAGGCCTTGCGCGAAGAAGACTGGCTGGAGCGCGTCGATCTGAGCGCGCTGCCGGCCGCGGAGCGCGCCGCCGCCATCGAGGCCCGCGCCGAGGCGGCGCAGCGGGAGTTGGATCTGGAACGCGGGCCGCTGCTGCGGGCCGTGCACTTCGACTGCGGCGACGGCGAGGCCGGCCGGCTGCTGTTGCTCATCCATCATTTGATCGTGGACGGCGTGTCCTGGCGCGTGCTGTTGCAGGATCTCGCCGGCCTGCTGGCCGGCGTGGCCCCGCCGCCGGCGCGCGTCGGCTTCGGCCATTGGGCGCGGCGCCCGCGCGCGCCCTCCGCCGAAGAACGCGCTTACTGGCTAGACCAGGCGCGGCTGGCCGCCGACGCGGTCCGCGTCCCGCTGACGACGGAGGCGGAACGCGACAACCGCTACGGCGCGGCCGACACCGTGGAACTGTCGCTGGACGGCGGCGAAACCGCCGCCCTGCTCCGCGGCGGAGCGCTGCGCGCCAGCGCCGAGGAAATGCTGCTGGCGGCGGCGCTGGGCGCGCTGCGCGACTGGCTGGACGCCGACGCGCTGTCCGTCACCATGGAAGGCCACGGCCGCGACGACGAGACGCTGGACCTCTCCCGCACCGTGGGCTGGTTCACCGCCCTGTACCCGCTGACCGTGAGCGGCCTGGCCAAAGCCACGCCGCAGCGCCTGCTGCGCCGGGTCAAGCAGACGCTGCGCGCGGTGCCGGCCGGCGGCGCCGGCTACGGCGCGCTGCGGCAGGCGGACGACGCCGACGCCCGCGCGCTGGCCGCCGCTCCGGAGCCGCAGATCGCCTTCAACTACCTGGGCCAGTTCGACGCCAGCCTGCCGGCCGACGGCGCGCTGGCGCCGGCGCCGGAATCAGTGGGCGCGATGGAAGACCCGGACGGCCTGCGCCCGCGGCTGATCGACATCGTGGCCCTGGTCAGCGACGGCAAGCTGTCGCTGCGCTGGAACTACGGCCGCGCCGCCCTGCCGCGCGCGACGGTGGAAGCCCTCGCCCGCCAGACGCGGCAGCGGCTGCTGGCGCTGCTGAGCCTGGACGCCGACGCCGCGGCGGCGGCCCTGACCCCGGACGACTTCCCGCTGGCCGCGCTGGACGAGGCCGGCCTGCCCGCGGCGCTGGGCGCGCATGGCGACATCGTCGACCTGTGGTCGCTGACCCCGGTGCAGGAAGGCATGCTGTTCCACTCGCGGATGGAAGCCGCCGCCGGCCCGGCCGGCGTCTATATCGAGCAAGTCGTCGCCGAACTGGACGGCGCGGTGGACCCGGCCTTGCTGCGCCAAGCCTGGGAACAGGTGCTGGCGCGACACGACGCGCTGCGCGTCAGTTTCGCCTGGGAAGGGCTGGCCGCGCCGCTGCAGCGGGTCCACCGCGCGCCCGCGCTGCCGTTCTCGGTCCGCGAAACGCCGGACGAGGCCGCGCTGGAACGCTATCTGGCCGCCGACCGCGCCGCCGGCTTCGCGCTGGACGCCCCGCCCTTGATGCGCCTCGCGCTGCTGACGCGTAACGGCGCGCCGTGGCGGCTGGTCTGGACCCATCACCACGCGCTGCTGGACGGCTGGTCCATGGCCGTCGTCTTCGACGAGGCGCTGGCCCTGTACCGCGGACTGAGCCAGGGCCAGAGCGCGGCGCTGCCGCCGGCGCCCTCCTTCGGACGCTTCATCAAATGGCTGCGCGCGCATAGCGACCGCCAGGCCCAGCAAGCCTTCTGGCGCGACTACTTCAGCGGCTACGCCGCCGCGGCCGATCTGGCCCTGCTGCCGGCCGGCGGCCCGGCCCGGCCGTGCTCCCAGTCGCTGCGGCTGAGCCCGGAACTGGGCGCCGCGCTGCGCAAGACCGCGCGCGAACGCAAAGTCACGCTCAACACCCTGTTCCAGGGCGCGCTGGCGGTGGCCCTGTCCCGCATCGGCCGCTGCGACGATCTGGTGTTCGGCGTCACCATGTCCGGCCGGCCCGAATCGCTGCCCGGCCGCGACGCCGCCGTCGGCCTGTTCATCGCCACCCTGCCGCTGCGCGCCGACTGCTCGGCCGCGCAGCCTATCGGGGATTTCCTCGGCCGGCTGCAAGACGCCCAAAGCCGGCTGGTGCCGCACGAAGCCAGCGCCCTGGTGGACATTCAGCGCTGGAGCGGCCTGTCCGCGCGCCAGCCGCTGTTCGACGCGGTGCTGGTCTATGAGAACTACCCGATCCGCGCCGAGGTCGGCGACGCCGCCCAGGCGCTGCGCGTGGGCGCGGCCTCCGCGCGCGAGCAATCCAACTACCCGCTGACCCTCTACGTCAAACCCGGCGCCGACGCCATCGAGCTGGACGGCGTCTTCGACGCCGGCCGCATCGAGGCGGAACGCGTGGAAGCGCTGCTGCACGCGCTGCCGCGGCTGCTGAGGCAGATCGCCGACGGCGCGGACCGCGTCGGCGATCTGCGCCTGGCCGAGCCGACGCCGCCGGCCGCCTTCCCGCCGCCGGACGGCGACACCGTGCTCGCCATGCTGAGCGCCGCCGCGCGGCTCAAGCCGGGCAAGACCGCGGTCGCCGCCGAGGACGGCAGCCTGAGCTACGGCCAACTGGTGAGCGGCGCGCGCGCGCTGGCGCGCCGGCTGATCGCCGACGGAGTCGCTCCGGGCGACACCGTGGCGCTGGCGCTGCCGCCGGACGCGCGCGCGCTGACCGCGCTGCTGGCCACGCTGTGGGCCGGCGCGCAATACCTGCCGCTGGACCCGGCGCTGCCGCCGCTGCGCCGCGACGCCATCCTGGAAGACGCCCGCCCCGGCTTGATCCTCGTCGACGGCGACGCCTCCGGCTGGCCCGCCTCCGCCAAGCTGTTGACGCTGCCCGCGCCCCTGCCGCCCGCAGCCGCGGACATCGACGAGGGCCCGCTGCCCGGCGACGCGCTCCACCCGGAAGCGCCGGCCTACACCCTGTTCACCTCCGGCAGCACCGGCCGGCCCAAGGGCGTGCAGATCGCCCATCGCTCGCTGGCCAACATCCTGAGGCATTTCCGCGCCGAGCCCGGCTTCAGCGCCGACGACGTCTTGCTGTCGGTCACCACCTGGTCCTTCGACATCGCCGCGCTGGAACTGCTGCTGCCCCTGGTCTGCGGCGGCACCGTCGCCATCGCGCCGGCCTCGGCCGCCGGGGACGGCCCGGCGCTGGCCGCCGAGGCCGCGCGCCGTGACGCCAGCGTGATCCAGGCCACGCCGGCCAGCTGGCGCATGCTGCTGGAAGCCGGCTGGAAGCCCGCGCCCGGCCTGCGCGCCTGGTGCGGCGGCGAGGCGCTGCCCGCCGATCTGGCCCGCGCGCTGCTGGACGCCGGCGCCGCGCTGTGGAACGTCTACGGGCCCACCGAAACCACCATCTGGTCCGCGCTACACCGGGTGGACGGCGGCCAGCTGCCGCCGCCGGCCGGCCACGCCATCCGCCGCACCACGCTGTGGACGGCCGACCATCACGACCAGCCGCTGCCGCCGCATCTGGCCGGCGAACTGCGCATAGGCGGCGACGGCCTGGCGCTGGGTTATCTGGGCGCGCCGGCGCAAACCGCCGCCCGCTTCCTCCCCGATCCGCTGGCCGGCCGGCCCGGCGCCCGCGTCTACCGCAGCGGCGATCTGGCCTGCCTGCTGCCGAACGGCGAGGTCCGCGTGCTGGGCCGGCTGGACGGCCAGGCCAAGCTCAACGGCTTCCGGCTGGAGCTGGAGGAAGTGGAAACCAGGCTGCGCGAGCTGCCCGGCGTGCGCCAGGCCGCGGCGGCCATCCGCCGCGACCCGCAAGGCCACGCCCGGCTGATCGCCTATTTGGTGCCGGACGACAGCGGCGCCTGGCGCGCCGGCGACGAGGCCGATCCGGCCGCCTTGCAGCGGGTCCGCGCCCGGCTGTCCGCCGCGCTGCCCGGCTATATGCTGCCCAGCCGCTTTGTCACCCTGGAGCGGCTGCCGCTGACGGCCAACCTCAAGCTGGACCGCAAGGCCCTGCCCGAACCGGCGGCGAACGCGCCGACCCGCGCCGGCAGCGCGCCCCAGGGCGCGCTGGAGCAAGCCGTGTGCGCGCTGTGGGAAGAAGTGTTCGAACGCGCCGGCGTCGCCGCCGACGACGACTTTTTCGAGCTGGGCGGCCATTCGCTGCTGGCCACCCGCATCCAGGTGCGCGTCAACAAGATCTTCCGGCAGACCCTGCCGCTGCGCGCCACCTTCCACGCCCAGACCCCGCGCGCCCTGGCCGCGCTGCTGGCCGAACGCGAGTCCGCGCCCGGCCTGGCCGCCAAGATCGCCGCCGTCTACCTGAAGCTGCGCGGCATGTCCGACGCCGAGCGCGACGCGCTGCGCCAGGCCGCCGCCCAAACCACCACCATGGAAACCGCAGAATGAAACTGGAACACATCAACGCCATCGTCAGCGGCGCCGCCAGCGGCATAGGCCGCGCCTTCGCGCTGGAGCTGGCCCGCGCCGGCGCGCGGGTCCACGCCGCCGACCTGGACGCCGCCGGCCTGCGCCGGCTGGAGGAAGACGCCGCCAGCCTGCCCGGCGCGGTGCGCGGCTCGGTGCTGGACGTGAGCCAGGAAGCCGCGGTCCGCGCCTTTCTGAAAACGGCGTCTGAGGACGCGGAGCCGGCCAATCTGCTGGTCAACAACGCCGGCATCCTGCGCGACGGCTGGCTGGTGAGGCTGGACGTGGAAGGCTTCGTCCGCAAGCTGCCCACCGCGCAATGGCGGGCGGTGCTGGACGCCAACCTGACCGCGCCCTATCTGCTGAGCCGAGAATTCGCCGCCGCCCGCGTGGAGTCCGGCCTCAACACGCCGGGCCTGATCGTCAACGTCTCCTCCGTCACCAGCGCCGGCAATCCCGGCCAGTCCAACTACGCGGCGTCCAAGGCCGGCCTGGACGCGCTGACCCGGACCTGGGCGCTGGAACTGGCCCCCTTCGGCATTCGCGTGGCCGGCCTCGCGCCCGGCCTGACCGACACCCCGATGGCGGCGGGCCTGGCGCCGGCCACCCGCGAGGACTTGATCGCCCAGGTGCCGCTGCGGCGCATGGCCGAGCCGGCGGAAATCTGGCAGGGGCTGAAATTCATCATCGAATGCGATTACTTCAACGGCCGCATCATCGCCATCGACGGCGGAGCGACCTTCTCGTGAAGCCGATACTTTCCGCGCCGGAGGCGGGCATTCCGCGCCGCATCCATCAGATCTGGTATCAAGGCGCCGCCGCGCTGCCGGACAAATACCGCCGCTACCGCGACAGCTGGATGCGACGCCATCCGGACTGGGAGTTCGTGTTCTGGGACGCGCCCAAGATGCAGGCGCTGGTCGACGAACACTATCCCTGGTTCGCGGCTCGCTACGCCGGCTTCGAGCGCGACATCCAGCGCATAGACGCCGCGCGCTATCTGTTCCTGGCGCTGCACGGCGGCTTCTACATCGACATGGACATCGAAAACCTGCGGCCCATAGACCCGCTGCTGCCGGAGAGGCGGCTGATCCTGTCGCGCACCCACGGCTTCAACAACGCGCTGATAGGCAGCGCGCCCGGCCACCCCTTGTGGGACACCGTGCTGGACCGGCTGGCCGCCGGCCAGTGCGCGCCGCTGGACCCGGCGATGCCGGCCCGGCTGCGCGAATCGCCTGCGATGCGCACCGCCGTCACCGTGGGGCCGCGCTTCTTCACCTGGTGCGTGCAGCAAAGCGGCTGCCTGGACGACGCGGCCACGCTGTGCTGCCCCGGCTATTACTTCGAACCCGGCTCGCCCACGCCGGACGGCAGCTCCTGGCCGCCGGCCGACGATCCCGACGGCGGCTACGCCCGCCACCACATGGACCTCAACTGGCTGGACCTGCGCCACCGGCTCTTGTCCCGGCTGAACCGGCTGCTGCTGCCCTGGCTGACGCGACGGCTGCCTTTGCAATGAAAAAGTCGCCGCGATGCGGCGACTTCAAAAACAAGACATAGACACCATTAATTCGCGGAAGGGGAAGCCGTTTGATTTTCCTGCATGAACTGCCTCAGGCTCAAGGGACGCATATCCGTCCAATTCTTTTCAATATAGTCCAGACACTCCTGTTCCGCGCCGCTGACGCCAAGCGAGCGCCAGCCGGCTGGAATGTCGCGATATTCCGGCCATATCGAATATTGCTCCTCGTGATTCACCACCACGATGTATTTGGTTTCGTTCATCGCGTCCTGCGTCATATCAACCTCCGTGCCGTCGCTAGAAAATTAAAACAGTTTCTAAATAAATCTATTTATCCAACCAAAACATTGCTAATTGGAATTGTTTAAATCGGAGAATACCGACTCACAAAACCCGCCAAAGAATATACCGCATAAATTGAATATTTTTACAGACCTCGAAAAATAATCGAAATCAAATCGGGCGCGATGGACGCGCAGCCCGATGGGCGCCGACAACACATCACCTGGAAAGCCATTGAAATGAGCGTTAGCGATTGGAACGATAACGACCTGGACCTTCTCGACCATTTGCTGGAACAAGAACTGGACGTCTTGCTCCCGCCCCCCGCGCCCGTCGACGGCGGGCGGATCGCCCGCGGCGACGCCGCCTCCGGCCCTCTGTCCTTCCAACAACAGCGGCTCTGGTTCCTGCACCAATTGAGCGCCGGCGCCGCCGCCTACAATATCTGCTCCGCCTTCCGCCTGAGCGGCGCCTTGCAGGCGGACGCGCTGTGCCGGGCCTTTGATTGCGTGGTGGCGCGCCACGCCTCGCTGCGCACCGCCATCCGCGAAGTGGACGGCGCGGCGGCGCAGATCCCGCAGCCGGCCGGCCGCGCGGCCATCGAGCGCCTGGACTGGTCCGGCCTGCCGGCCGAAGAAGCCGCCTCCCGGCTGGAGGCGCTGGCGCGCCGCGAAAGCGCCCACGCCTTCGACCTGTCCGTCGGCCAGCCGCTGCGCATCGCGCTGCTGAAGCTGGCGGCGGACGAACACGCGGTGGTGCTGACCCTGCATCACATCGTCGGCGACGCCTGGTCGCTGACGGTGCTGATGGACGAGGCGGCCCGCGCCTACGCCGCGCTCAGCCGCGGCCGCGCGCCGGAACTGCCCGAGCTGCCCATCCAGTACCTGGACTACGCGCGCTGGCAGCACGCCAACGGCCGGCAAGACCGCTGGGACGCCGACCTCGCCTACTGGAAAACCCAGCTGGCCGGCCTGCCCACGCTGGAGCTGCCCACCGACAAGCCGCGGCCGCCGGTGCAGGGCTTCGACGGCGCCACCGTGGGCTTCGACATCGGCGCCGATACCGCCGAGCGCCTGCGCCGGCTGGCGGCGGCCGAACGCACCACCCTGTTCTGCCTGCTGCTGTCCGCCTTCCAGGCGCTGCTGGCCCGCCACGCGCGTCAGGACGATCTGGCCATCGGCACCTCGCTGGCCGGCCGCGAACGGGTGGAAACCGAGGGGCTGATCGGCTTCTTCGCCAATATGCTGGTGATCCGCGGCCGCATCGGCCCCGCGGACAGCTTCCGCCAGTTCGCGCGCCGGCAATCGGACACCATGCGCGACGCGGTGGAGCACGCCGCCGTGCCCTACGACCAACTGGTCGGCGCGCTGGGCCAGGCCAGCCGCGACCCCAGCCGCAACCCGCTGTTCCAGGTCGCCTTCACCCTGCTCAACATCCCGGCGGCGATGCCGACGCTGGACGGGCTGCGGCTGACTCCGGTGCTGAGCCAGGAGGCCGCCCGCTTCGATCTGGAGCTGTTCATGCGCGAGACCGAGGACGGCCTGTCCGGCGCGTTCTCCTACAACACCGCGCTGTTCGAGCGGCTCTCGGTGGAGCGCCTCGCCGAACAACTGAGCCTGCTGCTGGACGCCGCCAGCCGTCAGCCGGACGCGCCGCTGGCCGCGCTGCCGCTGACCACGCCGCAACAGGCCGCCGCCCTGCTGACCTTGCCGCGGCAGGCCGCCGCCGTCGATTGCGAGCCGGTGCACCGCGCCTTCAGCCGCTTCGCCGCGCGGCAAGCCGACGCCGCGGCGCTGCGCTGCGACGGCCGGGAACTGAGC
This sequence comes from Chromobacterium sp. Panama, assembly GCF_003052555.1. Lineage (NCBI taxonomy): Bacteria > Pseudomonadati > Pseudomonadota > Betaproteobacteria > Neisseriales > Chromobacteriaceae > Chromobacterium > Chromobacterium sp. Panama. The sequence goes on along the minus strand of NZ_QARX01000001.1, from coordinate 454,676 downwards.
TACGGCGAACTGGAACGGCTGTCGGACGCCGCCGCGCGGCGGCTGGCGGCCGCCGGCGTGCGGCCGGGCGAACCGGTGGGCCTGTGGCTGACGCCCTCCTTCGAAATGCTGATCGGCGTGCTGGCCGCGCTCAAGGCCGGCGCCGGCTATGTGCCGATGGACCCGGCCTATCCGGCCGACCGCATCCGCTACATCCTGGAAGACAGCGGCGCGCGCGCCGTGCTCAGCACCGAGGCATTGGCGCCCTCGCTGCCGCCCTTCGCCGGCCCGCTGCTGACGCTGGACGCGGCGGAACCCGCGCCGGCGGCGGCGCTGCCGGCCGGCGACGACCCGGACGGCCTGGCCTACATCATCTACACCTCCGGCTCCACCGGCCGGCCCAAGGGCGTGGCGGTCAGCCACCGCAACTGCGCCCGGCTGTTCTCCAGCAGCGCCGAGCTGTTCCAGTTCGGCCCGCGCGAAGTGTGGACGCTGTTCCATTCCTACGCCTTCGACTTCTCGGTATGGGAAATCTGGGGCGCGCTGGCCCACGGCGGCGTCCTGCTGATTGTGCCGCCGCTGCTGGCCCGCTCCTCGGACGCCTTCTACCAGCTGTTGTGCGAGGAAAAAGTCACCGTGCTGAGCCAGACCCCGTCGGCCTTCCGCCAATTGATGGCCGCCGAGGAAGCGAACCCGCGCGAAGGCGATCTGGCGCTGCGCTACGTCGTCTTCGGCGGCGAGGCGCTGGACCTGAGCAGCCTGGAGCCCTGGCTGGACCGCCACGGCGACGACTACCCGCGGCTGATCAATATGTACGGCATCACCGAAACCACCGTGCACGTGACCTTCCGCCGCATCGGCCTGCCCGAGATCAAGCGCAAGCTGGGCAGCGTGATCGGCGCGGCCCTGCCCGATCTGTGCATCCGTCTGCTGGACGACGCCCTGCAGCCGGTGCCGCCGGGCATGGTGGGCGAAATCCACGTGGGCGGCGCCGGCGTGGCGCTGGGCTACGTCAATCAGCCGGAACTGAGCGCCCAGCGCTTCATGCCGGACCCGCACCTGGACAGCGGCCTGCGCTTCTACCGCAGCGGCGATCTGGCGCGCGTCACCCCGCGCGGCGAGCTGGAATACCGCGGCCGCGCCGACCAACAGGTCAAGCTGCGCGGCTTCCGCATCGAAACCGCCGAAATCCAGGCCCTGCTCAGCCAGCACCCGGTGGTGGCGGAAACCGCCGTGGTGGTGCGCGGCGACGGCGATCAGGCGCGGCTGGTCGCCTACGTCGCCAAGCGCAGCGGCGTGGACGCCGCCGCCAAGGACAAGGACAAGGGCTGGCTGCCCGCCTTCGACATGATCTACGAAGACGCGCCGGCCGAGGACGCCGACCTCGATCTGGTCGGCTGGACCGACTCCTACGACAATGCGCTGATTCCCGCCGAGCACATGCGGCGCTGGCGCGACGAGATCCTGAGCCGCATCCGCGCCTTGAACCCGCGCCGGGTGCTGGAAATCGGCGTTGGCAGCGGCATGCTGCTGCTCGCCGTCGCCCCGGACTGCGAGCATTACCACGGCCTGGACTTCTCCGCCCGCGCGCTGGAGCGCCTGGGCCGCACCGTGGCCGCGCGCGGCCTGGAACAGGTGACGCTGGAGCGGCGCGAAGCCCGCGAGCTGGCCGGCCTGCCGGATGACTTCGACACTGTGATCCTCAACTCGGTGGCGCAATACTTCCCCGACGCCGCCTACTTCCTGGACGTGGTGGACCAGGCGCTGGCGCGGCTGCGCCCCGGCGGCAAACTGCTGCTGGGCGATCTGCGCCACCTGGGCCTGCTGCGCCACTTCCAGGCCAGCCGCCTGCTGCGCCGCCTGCCCGCCGTCGCCCGCCCGACGCGGGCGGAACTGCGCCGTCAACTGGACGCGCTGATCACCGAGGAAAAGGAACTGCTGGTGGACCCGGCGCTGTTCCGCCGCCTGGCGCGCCGCCGCGGCGACATCGCCGCGATCGAAATCCGCCTGAAGGAAGACGGCGGCGATTGCGAGCTGACCACCTACCGCTACGACGTGGTGCTGAGCAAGGGCGCGCCGCGCGCCGCCGCCGCGCCGGCCGCCGACGCCTCGCGCTTGCGGCCCGGCCTGGCCAACCGCCGCGCCGCCGAGGTCAACCGCTTCCTCGCCTGGCTGGATCATGATCCGGCCAACAGCGCGGCCGACGACGAAGCCGCCGACGGCCAGCCCTGGCGGGCGCAAGCGCGGTCTGACGCCGCCGAGCCGGCCGAACTGCTGGCCGAAGCCGCCGCCGCCGGCCTGGCCGCCCGCCTCAGCTGGAGCGAGGACGCCGCCGACGGCCGTTTCGACCTGGCCTTGGCCGCCGCGGCCGACGCCCTGCCGCCGCTGGCGCTGGAACGGCTGGACGGGAACGACGACGGCGAGCCCGCCGCCTGCTTCAACACCCCGGCGCAAAGCCAGCCGCGCGACGCGCTGGGACCCGAGCTGCGCCGCCACCTGGCCGCGCACCTGCCCGACTACATGCTGCCGGCCGCCTTCGTCACCCTGGACAAGCTGCCGCTGACCCATAGCGGCAAGCTGGACTGGCGCGCCTTGCCCGAGCCCGGCCAGGCCCAACAAGGCGGCGCCGACGCCGGCGCGCCGCCGCGCAACCGCGCCGAAAACGAAGTGGCCCGCCTCTGGGGCGAGGTCTTGGGCGTCGGCGGCCTGGGCCGCGAACAGAACTTCTTCGAAGCCGGCGGCCACTCGCTGCTGGCCACCCGGGTCATGTCCAGGCTGCGCGCCGAATTCGGCGTCGAACTGCCGCTGCGCACCCTGTTCGAACACCCGACGGTGGCCGAATTCGCCGCCGCGCTGGCGGCACGCGTCGCGCTGGAAGACCCCGCCGCGCCGGCCTCCGCGCCGGAGCGCCGCATCCCGCCGGCCGACCGCTCGCGGCCGCTGCCGGCCTCCTTCGCCCAACAGCGCTTCTGGTTTCTGGAACGGCTGGACCAGGGCGAACACGGCGTCTACAACATCGCCCAGGGCCTGCGCCTGCGCGGCCGCCTGGACCTGGCCGCGCTGCGCGCCGCGCTGGCCGGCGTGGTCCGCCGCCACGAGGCGCTGCGCACCCGTTTCGCGCTGAGCGACGGCGAGCTGCGGCAAATCGTCGACGGCGGCGACGGGCCGCAACTGCAGGAACTGACGCTGCGCGTGGACGCCGGCGACAGCCTGGACGCGGCGCTGAATCGCGCCGCCGACGCCTTCGCCCGGCCCAAGTTCGACCTGGAGGCCGCGCCGCCGCTGCGCTTCGCCCTGCTGCGCATCGGCCCGGACGACGCCGCGCTGCTGATCGCGCTGCACCACGCGCTGTCCGACGGCTGGTCGCTGGGCGTGCTGGTGCGTGAATTCGGCGAGCTCTACGCCGCCGCGCGGGAACAACGCCCGCCCAGCCTGCCCGCCCTGCCCATCCAGTACGGCGACTTCGCCCAATGGCAGCGCGACGCCCTGTCCGGCGCACGCTACGACCAGATGCTGGCGCGCTGGAAAACGCGCCTGGCCGACGCCCCGGCGGCGCTGGAACTGCTGGGCGACCGGCCGCGCGGCGCCGGCGGTCCGCGCCGCGGGCGCTTCGTCCGCTTCGATTTCTCGCCGGCGCAGACCCAGAGCTTGCGCCGGCTGGCCGAGCGCGCCGGCGGCACCCTGTTCATGGTGCTGCTGGCCGGCTACGCCGAACTGCTGTCCCGCTACAGCGGCCAGCGCGATCTGGTGATAGGCAGCCCCATCGCCAACCGCAATCATCTGGACCTGGAGGGCCTGATCGGCTGCTTCGTCAACACCCTGGCGCTGCGCGTCGATCTGAGCGGCGCGCCCAACGCGCTGCAACTGCTCTCGCGGGTCCGCGACGTGGTGCTGGAAGCCTACGAACTGCAAGACATGCCGTTTGAAACCATCGTCGACGCGCTGCGGCTGGAGCGCTCGCTGGCGCGCAACCCGCTGTTCCAGACCATGCTGGTGCTGCAGAACGCGCCGCTGGACACGCTGCGCCTGCCGGGGCTGGAGCTGGAAACCCTGTCCAACGACGACAGCTCGCCGCGCTTCGATCTGACCCTGACCGTGCACGAAGCCGACGGCGGCCTGCAGGCGATGCTGGAATACGACGTCGACCTGTTCACCGACGCCGGCGCGCGCAGTCTGGCCTCCCGGCTGCAACGCTTGCTGCTGGCCATGGCCGACCAGGCGGAACAGCCCTTGCCGCGCCTGGCGCTGCTGGACGCGGACGAAAGCCGGCGGCTGCTGGCGGACGACGGCGACGCGGCGTCCGCGCCGGCCACCCTGCTGCCCCTGATCGAGGCCAGCGCCGCCGCCGCGCCGGAAGCGACAGCCTTGAGCGACGAGCGCCGCAGCCTGAGCTACGGCGAACTCAACCGCCGCGCCAACCAGCTGGCGCGCGGCCTGATCCAGCTCGGCGTCGGCCCGGAAGACATCGTCGCCATCGCGCTGCCGCGCTCCGCCGACACCGTGGTGGCCATGCTGGCCGCGCTGAAAGCCGGCGCCGCCTATCTGCCGCTGGACCTGGACTACCCGCCGGCCCGTATCGCCTTCATGCTGCAAGACGCCGCCCCGCGCTGCGTGCTGACCCTGAGCGACGCCACGCTGCCGGACGGCGCGGCGCGGCTGAATCTGGACGAGCCGGCCCTGCAAGCGCAACTGGCCGCGCTGCCGGACGGCAACCCCGCCGACGCCGAGCGCGTCCGCCCGCTGCGGCCCGAGCACCCCGCCTACCTGATCTACACCTCCGGCTCCACCGGCGTCCCCAAGGGCGTGGCGATCCAGCACGGCAATCTCCACGCCTCCACCGCCGCCCGCCTCGCCTTCTATCCGGCGGAACTGTCGCGGCCGGGCACCGCCTTCCTGCTGCTGCCCTCCTTCTCCTTCGATAGCTCGGTGGCCCTGCTGTTCTGGTCGCTGGCCTGCGGCGGCCGGCTGATCCTCAGCCGCGCCGGCGGCCAGCTGGAGCCCGGCTACCTGGCCGGCCTGGTGGAGCGCGAGCGGGCCGAAGTCTGGCTCAGCCTGCCCTCGCTGTACCGGACCGTGGCCCAGGCCCAGCCCGCCGGCTGGGGCGGATCGCTGCGCGCGGTCCTGTTCGGCGGCGAAACGGTGTCGGCCGGCGATCTGATAGGCGAAGGCCGGCGCTTCTACAACGAATACGGCCCCACCGAGGCCACCGTCTGGGGCACCGCGACGGAAATCGCCGCGCGCGACGGCCAGCCCGTCGACATCGGCCGCGCCATCCCCGGCTACCGCGCCTACATCCTGGACGAGGCCTTGCAGCCGACGCCGCCCGGCCTCGCCGGCGAACTCTACCTCGCCGGCCCCGGCGTCGCCCGCGGCTATCTGCGCCGCCCGCGTCTCACCGCGGAACGCTTCCTCCCCAATCCCTTCCGCTGCGGCGAGCGAATCTACCGCACCGGCGACCGCGCGCGCTGGCTGGCGGACGGCCGCATCGAATACCTGGGCCGCGGCGACCAACAGCTGAAGCTACGCGGCTATCGCATCGAAACCGGCGAGATCGAAGCCGCGCTCAGCGCCCAGCCCGGCATCGCCGCCGCCGCGGTGGCGCTGCATCACGCGCCGCCCGCCGCCGCGCGGCTGGTGGGCTATCTGGTGCCGACGGACGGCGAGGCGGACACCGCCGCGCTGCGCCGCGCGCTGGCGGAGCAATTGCCGGAATACATGATTCCCAGCGCCTGGGTCAGCCTCCCGGCGCTGCCGCTGACGCCCAACGGCAAGCTGGACCGCCGCGCGCTGCCGGCGCCGGAGCTGGCCGCGCGCGCCTACCGCGCGCCGGGCACCCCGCTGGAAACGCAGCTGGCCGCGCTGTTCGCCGCCGTTCTGGGCCTGCCGCGCATCGGCGTGGACGACAGCTTCTTCGACATGGGCGGCCACTCGCTGCTGACGCTGCAACTGCTGTCCCGCATCCGCGAGGAACTGGGCGTGGAGCTGCCGCTGGCCTCGCTGTTCACCTCCGGCACCGTCGCCGAGTTCGCCCGGCTGGTTCAGGAGGCCGGCCAGGCCGCCGCGCCGTCGGTGCTGGTGCCGATCCGGACCGACGGCGACGACGGCGCCCTGCTGCTGGTGCACGACGGCTCCGGCCAGATCATCGGCTATCAAAAGCTGGTGGAGCGGCTATCGCCGCGCTGGCGCGTCTACGGCCTGCAAGCGGCGGGGCTGGACCCGGCCGTCGCCGCCGACGACAGCGTGGCGGCCATGGCCGAGCGCTACGCCGCCGCCGTGCGGCAAGCCGGCCTGCCCGGACCGCTGATCCTGGCCGGCCACTCCTTCGGCGCCGCGGTGGCGGCGGAACTGGCGCGGCGGCTGGTCGAAACCGGCGTCGAAGTCAGCCTGCTGGCGGCGCTGGACGCGCCGCCGCGCCCGGACGCCGGCTTCCTGAACGAACTGCCCCAGGACGAGGCCGGGCTGCTGCATTACATGGCCCGCACCGTGGAAATCGCCACCGGCAAAACGCTGGCCGTCTCGGAAGACATGCTGCGGCCGCTGGACCGCGCTGGGCGCTTCGCGCTGCTCAGCCGGCGGGTGCAAGACTCCGGCCTGTTCCCCCAGGGCATGGACCCGCGCCGGGTGGAAGCGATGTTCGACGTCTACCGCGCCAACCTGCTCAGCCTGCGCGGCCATCAGCCGCAAACCGTGCGCTGCCCGGTGGCGGTGTGGGTCACCGACGGGCTGGCCGCCAGCGCGGCCGGACCGGCCGACCTGGGCTGGTCCGACTACGCCGCCGGCCCGGTCCAGGTGTTCCGCGCCGCCGGCGAACACGCCGACATGCTGCGCGAGCCGCATGTGGCTGGGCTGGCGGACAGCCTGGAGCGCGCGATGCGAGAACGCCATGTCTAAGCCCATGTCCGCCTCCCTCGCCGCCCCGCCGTCCTCGCTCTGGCGCGACCGGCGCTTTCTCTGGCTCTCCGCCGCCTGGTTCTGCTCCATCCTGGGCCAGCAGACCGCGCTGATCGCCCTGCCCTGGCTGGTGCTGCAGCTGGGCGGCGACGGCCTCGCCCTCGGCCTGGTCGTCACCGCGATGGAACTGCCGCGCGCGGTGTTCATCATCGTCGGCGGCGCGGTGGCGGACCGGCACTCGCCGCGGCGGGTGTTCCAGTGCTCGCTGCTGTGCTGCGCGGCGCTGCTGGCGCTGCTAGGCTACGCCGCCTACCGCGGCGGGCTGCCCTTGGCCTGGCTCTATCCCTTCGCCGCCGCCATGGGCGTCGTCGCCGCCTTCACCGGACCGTCGGCCGCCGCCCTGCTGCCCAACACCGTGCCGGAAGACAGGCTGCAACAGGCCAACTCCGTATTCATGGCGGTCAACCAGCTCACCTTGCTGACCGGCCCCATGCTGGCCGGCGCGCTGATCGCCCTGCCCGGCGTCCGCGCCGGCGGCGGCCTGGGCCTCGCCTTCCTCCTGGGCGCCGCCTGCTTCCTGAGCGCCGGCCTGATGCTCAGCCGGCTGCGGCCGCTCGCCGCCGCCGCGCCGGCCGCGGCCCAATCCGCCGCCGGCATCCTGCGCGCCATCCGCCGCGGCGCCGCCTGGACCTGGGGCGACGCCACTCTGCGCGCGCTGTTCTTCTACTGGGCGGTGATCGCCTTCCTGACCGCCGGCCCCATCCAGATCGGCCTGCCGCTGCTGGTCAAGAACGTCTTGGGCCTGGACGCCGGCCATTTCGGCACCCTGCTGTCCGCCCAAGGCGCGGGCAGCCTGCTGGGCATGGCCCTGCTCAGCCTGCTGCCGCCCAAGGCGCTGGGCCGGCTGGGATGGATGGTATTCTGCGCGGACGCCCTGATGGGCGTGCTGATCATCGGCCTGGGCCTGTCCGCCGCGTTTGCCGCCAGTTGCGCAATGATGTTCCTGATCGGACTCTTGGGCGGCCTGGTGCAAGTCCGGCTGATGGCCTGGATCCAGGCCCGCATTCCGGCGGAGATGCGCGGCCGGGTGATGAGTTTTTTGATGTTCATGATGGCGGCGGTCACGCCCTTGTCCACCACGCTGGCCGGCCTGAGCCTGACCTCGGCGCCGGTGCGCGCCTTGTTCGCCGGCGCCGGCCTGCTGCTGATCGGCGTCGCCGTGCTGGCCTTGTGCAGCCCCCGGCTGCGCGCCATCGGCGCGCCCGCCGGCCCCAACGCCGCGGACGCCCGAGCCACCCCTTCCCTGCAAACAGGAGACTGAATCGATGCACCCCACCCCCTGGCTCCAGCGCCAGTCCGCCAGCCAAGCGCCGCGGCTGCGCCTGTACTGCTTTCCCTACGCCGGCGGCCACGCCGGCGCCTATGCCGGCTGGCAAGGCCGGCTGCCTCCGGAAGTGGAAGTCTGCGCCGCGCAACTGCCCGGCCGCGCCGCCCGCTTCCGCGAAGCCGGCTTCAAGGCGCTGCCGCCGCTGGTGGATGCGCTGGCGCGGGAGCTGCCGCTGGACGACGAACTGCCCTTCGCCTTCTTCGGCCACAGCATGGGCGGGCTGATCGCCTTCGAACTGGCGCGACGGCTGCGCGCCCAAGGCCGGCCTCAGCCGCTGCGGCTGATCGTGTCCGGCTGCGACGCGCCGCAACACCGCCAGCCGCCGCGCATGCTGCACCGGATGGACGACGACGGCTTCATCGACGCGCTGCGCGACTACAACGGCACGCCCGCGGAAATCCTGGCCCACCGGGAAATGATGGACCTGCTGCTGCCCACCCTGCGCACCGACTTCGAACTGGTGGAAACCTATCGCTACCAGCCGGCCCCGCCGCTGGCCCTGCCCATCACCGTGCTGGCCGGGCGCGGCGACCGGCAACGCCTGCCGGAGCAGACCGAAGGCTGGCAGCGGGAAACCGCCGCGCCCGCGCGCGTGCACTGGTTCGACGGCGACCACTTCTTCATCGCCAGCGCCCGGGACGCCGTGCTCGCGCGCCTCAACAGCGAACTCGCCGATGCGCTGTCCAGCCCTGCCGCCGCCATGCCGGACCTTGCCTAAGACCCGCTAACAAAACCCCTGATCCTGCGTTGCGCCTCCTTGCCGTACTACTGGTACTGCCTGCGTCGGCGCGCCTTGGCTCAGCTTCTCTGCGAGGTGTTGTTAGCGGCGCTAAGAACCTGCTTACGATCTGCTGCGCGTTGTGGAGCGTTACACGGCGAGTTCGCCTTGTCTCGCTCTTGCTCCCAAGATCGTAAACAGAGTCTAAGCCGCAACCACCCAACGAAACGCCGGGCGCAAACGCGCCCGGCCTCACAATGCCGCCATAGCGGACGCCCGCCCCTTGCCTCCCCGCCGCAAGCACGTGATAATCCGGCCGTGCTGTGCTTCAGCACCGGGCTTGGCAGCTCGAACATCAAGGCGGACAGCCGCTGCACGCGGCATTTTTACGTCCGTTGCACACCACAGGGTAAGTCTTACGCTAAGGCTGGCCGTGGTGGGGGCGTGCTTGCACGCGCCGGGTCCTTGATGCCGGTCTGCCAACCCTGCCACGCGCCTGTCTCCCCGTTTGGCAGCGATGAGGTAGGCTTAACGCTCATCAAGGAGTCGTCATGACTAGCCCCGTTCATGCTCATTCCCATCACATCCCTTCGCTCCCCACCTTGCTGCTCCAACTGAAAAGCTTGCGTCAGCAGGATGCCACGCTCCACCCGATTGACCCGCTATTGCGGCAACTCGACGAGTACTGCGAACACTTCGATCACAGCCTTCATCTGCTCAGCCTGGAATTCAATCAAGTCAGCACCGCCTTGTCGGCACTGGCGGCGATGCTGGAGCAATCCAAGCTAGACACGCTGGAATGCGAGCAGGTGTATTGCCTGCTGGAACCCTTCGCCCGCCGCTTGCAACAGGCCACGATGCAAATGCAGGAACTGGCCTAACCCCTCCAAACGACCAAAGCCCCGGATGGGGCTTTGGTCGGAAGATCGGGATTAGCATGTTGGCATGAGGCGACATCCTGAATCCGCCCACTCGCGGCCATGTGAAATTTTTTTCAAAAATCCTTGACGCTCAAAAGCCGGATCTATATTATTCCGCTTCTCGCAAGACACAACGTCTAGCGAGACAGCGCACCCGTAGCTCAGTTGGATAGAGTATCTGGCTACGAACCAGAGGGTCGGGCGTTCGAATCGCTCCGGGTGCGCCACAACTTAAAGTGTCCCTATAGTTTAGCGGTTAGAACACCGCCCTTTCACGGCGGTAGCCGGGGTTCGATTCCCCGTGGGGACGCCACTAGCACCCGTAGCTCAGTTGGATAGAGTATCTGGCTACGAACCAGAGGGTCGGGCGTTCGAATCGCTCCGGGTGCGCCACAATTTAAGTCCCTATAGTTTAGCGGTTAGAACACCGCCCTTTCACGGCGGTAGCCGGGGTTCGATTCCCCGTGGGGACGCCAGCATTAGCAAAAACCCGTCATGGCGACATGACGGGTTTTTTGTCGTCCGCGCGAACCACACCACAAAGACAAACGGCTTGCCGCGCAAGCCGTCCGCAATAGCCACCTGGTTTGCATTGATTCGCGCAAGACCATTCTCACGCAAACCCATAACCCCTCCTCCGCTTGCGCCTGGGAACCCAAGCCTCGCGAGCCAAGGCGCACTCACCGGGTAAGGCTCCACAAGGCGCAACAGATCGTGAACAGCTTCAGAGCCTGCTCAAAGTCTCGCGAGCAAGGGCGTGACAAGGCGAAAACAAGCGAAAAAGCGGAGTGCACATACGGTACATGAGCATTTTGAGTTTGTTTTCAACGCCCCTTTCTATCCATCCCGCCGATGCGCAGCAGATCGTAAACAGGTTCTTAGCGCTCTGCCCAAGCCAAGGTCGCCTTATACCCGTCCGGCGCCTCCAGCGCCCAGGCTCTTGTCGCCGGCCAGCGCTCGGGCGCGGCAATCCGCAACGGCAGTTCCTTATTCGTCAGTTCCAAGGCCTCGAACGCGGACAGGTGCTGAGCAATGCCCACGCCCCAGGCTTTCAGCACCGCCTCCTTGATGGTCCACAACTGGAAGAAAGCCGCCACGTCCCGCCCGTGTCCGCATAGTTCCAACTCACCCGGCAGCAAGGTCTGCTCCGCCAACGCCGGCACGTCGCGCATGGCTTGCACCGTTTCGATGTCCACCCCCACCTGCCCGCCGCGCGCGATGGCGATCAGCGCGTAAGCGCCGGAGTGAGACACATTGAAGACCGGCGCGCCGGGCAGGCTCAAGACCGGTTTCCCATGAGCGCCCAGCTCAAACGTCAGCGCGTCCGGCGCCAGACCGGTTTCTTGCGCCAGCAGCCGCCGCAAGGCCAAGCGAGTCAAGGCGAACTGCAACTGGTTGATGGTGCGCAGATAGCGCAGGCAGCGCTTGCGCTCGTCCTCACTCAAGCCCGCCAGCAGCGCCTCGTCCACCGGCCAATCCACATCCAGCCGCACGCGGTACAGCCGCAAGGCCTGCGGCGCGCCCACCGGGCAAGGCAAGGGCTTGATCAAAGCGTTCAGTTCCATCCGCCTCTCCGCGCAAAAACCGCCATTATCCCTAGCCTGTAGCACGGCAACCAGGCTATTTGTGACCATCCCGCCACAATTTGGCACTTTTCATGCGTAATAATCACATTCCTTGGTTGAACTCGATAATGAGAATCGTTACCATTTGGCTATGGATAAATTCATGCATGCCCAAAACGCGGCCAAACTTGGCAACGGGGCCAGCGCAGCCAACCTGTCGCCGGTGCTGCGCAGCTGCGAGCTGTTCGCCAAAGGCAGAGAAATCCTGATCGAGCATCAGGGCGAAATGTATCGCTTGCAACTCACACGCAACGGCAAGCTCATCCTAATCAAATAGGTCTCTGACCACACACACCGCAAGCCAGCCAAGACTAGCCAGCCAGCGGAAGCACCCAACCTTAGGAAGTTTGGAGTTTCCATGGCCTTATTTCGCGCCACCCCCTTGGTTCTGAGCCTGGCCGCCGCCTGGCCCGCGCTGGCGGCGACGCCGGCGGAACTGGAGACCGTTCAGGTCACCGCCCACCGCAGCAGCAAACCGCTGGCGGAAACCGCGCCCAACGCCAGCGTGATCTCGCGTCACAAACTGGACGATCAACTGGTGCGCGACATCGCCGACGCGGTCAAATACGAGCCCGGCGTGGAAGTGGCCACCGATCCGGCGCGCCGCGGCAACGCCGGTTACACCATCCGCGGCATCGACGGCAACCGCATCCTGATGCTGATCGACGGCATCCGCCTGCCGGAATCCTATGCCGGCGGCGGCAGCAATAACGGAGCCGTTTCCGGCCGCGATTACGTGGAACTGGAAACCCTGCGCGCCATCGACATCGTCAAGGGCCCCACTTCCAGCCTGTACGGCTCCGACGCCATCGGCGGCGTGGTGGGCTACCGCACCAAGACCGTGGACGACTTCGTGCCGGAAGAGCAAGGCGTGGGCGGCAGCGTCAAGGGCTTTGGCGGCACCGCCAACAATGGCTGGGGCAGCAGCGCCGGCGTGGGCGTCAAGGGCGAGCGCGCCGATCTGATGCTGCTCTACACCCATCGCAACGGCCATGAAACCGACAACCAGGGCAATAACGACAGCAGCAGCACGCTGCGCACCAAACCGAATCCGCAAAGCTGGGACAGCGACAATGTGCTGGCCAAGCTGGGCTTCAAGCCGGCCGCCAACCAGCGGCTGGAACTGACGCTGGAGCACTACCAGCGCAATGCCGACAGCAATCTGTTGAACTCGCTGGGTCCTGTAGTCAATCAACGCGGAATGACGCTTTACACCGTCACGGGGAAGCAAGCACAGGATAGAACGCAACGCGACCGTGCATCCTTGACTTGGGAAGGTCGTCAACTCGGGGCCTTCGACCGGCTGGCAATCAGGGCTTATTACCAGAAACTGAATAATGCCGACAATGATACCGAGTGGCGTGATAACGGCCAGCGCATACGTTCCGACTACGGTTTTGAACAGGACAGCTATGGCCTGACCCTGGAAGCCGAGCACAACTTCCAGGCCCTCTCCGCTGAGCATCAGCTCTTGTGGGGCGCGGACTTGAGCCGCACCGACACCAACCGTCCACGCCTCAAGACCCAGTACAATCCGAACGGCAGCAGCAGCAATATCGTCGACGGCGAAACCTACCCCAACAAGACCTTCCCCGACAGCCGCTCCGAACGCATCGGCCTCTTTGTCCAGGACGAGATCAAGTTCGGCAACGGTCTGGTGGCCTCGCCATCGCTGCGCTGGGATCACTACAAGATGACGCCGCAGCCGGACCAGGCTTTCGCCAACGGCAACCCCAACAACTACCAAGTGCCCGCCTTCAAGGACAGCGCCTTCTCGCCCAAGCTGGGTCTGAGCCTGCCGTTCGCCGATCACTACACCGGCTTCCTGCAGTTCTCCTCCGGCTTCCGCGCGCCGCCGTTCGACGACGCCAATATGGCCTTCACCAATCCGGTGCAGCGCTATCAAGTGCTGCCCAATCCCAACCTCAAGTCCGAAAGCAGCCGTGGCGTGGAGTTGGGCCTGAAAGGCCAGTGGGACAGCTTTGACTTCGGCGTCACCGCCTATGCCAACCGCTACAAGGACTTCATCGACCTTGCATCTCTCGGCACTATCAACGGCTTGTCCGCCTACCAGTACCAAAACATAGGCGAAGTCGAGATCAACGGTGCTGAAGGCCGTGCAGCTTGGCGCTTCGCTCCCGCTTGGCGCGCCATGGCGTCCATCGCCTACGCTCAGGGCCGTGACAAGCAACGTAACCAGCCATTGGCCAGCCTGACGCCACTCAACGCCACTCTTGGACTGCGTTACGACCAAGCCAACTATGGCGGAGAAGCGTTCTTACGCTTGGTCACCGCAAATACCCGCATTCCCGATCTGCGTCCCGACGAAGCACGCGGCCAAAGCACCATACCGTTCAAGGCCCCCGGCTACGCAACGCTGGACCTGACCGCTTATTGGAAGCCGGCCAAGAACACTATTCTGCGCGCCGGCGTGTTCAACGTCTTCGACCAGAAATACTGGAAGGCAGCCGATGTGCGCGGCAAGTCCAGCAGCGTGCGCACGCTGGACCTGTTCACCCAGCCTGGCCGCAACCTCAGCGCCAGCGTCGAATACACCTTCTAACCGCGAGCGCCCGCCCCATGGCGGGCGCCCGTTTTTGATCGTTCCAAGGAGAATCCAAACATGACCGACTTCAGCCAGCTGTGGGATCGTTACCAAATCCTGAAAGCCAGCCAGCCGAAACTGCGCGTGCGCGACGCCGCCGACGCCCTGGGCGTCAGCGAGGCCGAACTGGTGGCCGCGGACCCGGCCAGCCAGGCCCTGCAACCGCATTGGAACGACATTCTGGGCCAGATCGCCCAGTTGGGCCCGGTGATGGCGCTGACGCGCAATCACGCCTGCGTGCATGAAACCACCGGCGATTACCGCAATGTGCAGATCGACGGCAAGATCGGCCTGGCCATCAACCCTGTCATCGACCTGCGCATCTTCCTGTTCCATTGGCAACACGCCTTCGCCGTCACCACGGCCGGCGCGCGCGGCGAGCAGCGCAGCTTGCAGTTCTTCGACCGTTTCGGCGAGGCGGTGCACAAGATCTATCTGACCGCCAATAGCGATGCGGCCGCCTACCAGCGCCTGGTGGAGACCTTCTCCGCGCCCAAGGCCGCGCTGAGCATAGACCCGCAGGAAGCCGAAGCGAAGGAGCTGGACGATGAGGCCATCGACAAGGCCGGCTTCCAACAGGAATGGCAGAGCCTGCAGGACGTGCACGCCTTCCATCCCTTCCTGCGCCGCTGGGGCGTGTCCCGGCAGCAGGGCTTCCGCCTGGCGCCGGAAGGCCAGGCCTGGCGCGTGCTGCCGGAAGCGGTGGAGCAGCTGCTGCGCCGCGCCGCCCATATCGAAGCCCCTATCATGGTGTTCGCCGGCAACCGCGGCATGATCCAGATTCACACCGGTCCGGTGCGCAATGTGCAGATCGTCGGCAACTGGCTCAATGTGCTGGACCCGCACTTCAACCTGCATCTGCGCACCGATCTGATCGCCGAAGCCTGGGTCACCCGCAAGCCGGGCGATCACGGCGTGGTGACCTCGCTGGAACTGTTCGACGACAAGGGCTTGTCGCTGGCCACTTTCTTCGGCGAGCGCAAGCCGGGCCAGGCGGAACGCGTGGAATGGATCAAGCTGCTGGGCGAGCTGCCGGCACTGGAGCGCGCCGATGTCGCCTAAATTCGCCTTCGCCGCCCTGCTGGGCCTGGCCGCCGCGCTGCCCGCCTGGGCGGCGCAACGCATCGTGGTGATGACCCCCGACATCGCCGACATCGTGGTGGCGCTGGACGCCGGCAAGGAAGTCGTCGGCCGCGACCGCTCCAGCAAGTCGCCGGCGCTGGCTCAGGCCCAGGTGGTGGGCTTTTCCCGCGCGCTGAACGCCGAAACCATCGCCCGGCTCAAGCCCACCCTGGTGCTGGGCAGCGCCGAGGCGCAACCGCCGACGGTGTGGACCCAGCTGCGCCAATTGCAGGTGCGCGCCGAGGAAGTGACGCGCCGCGAGGACGGCGCGGACTTCGCCGACGCGATCCGCAAAGTGGGACAGCTCTTGGGCCGCGACGCCAACGCCCAGCAACTGGCCAGCCGCTGGCAACGCGAGATGACGCCGCGCCCGGCGCGCGGCGTGCGCTATCTGGTCAGCTACGACGGTCAGCTGGTGGCCGGCCGCGACACCGCCGCCGACACCCTGATCCGCGCCGCCGGCGGCGTCAACGTCGCCAGCCAGCTGTCCGGCTTCAAGCCGATGGCCCGCGACGCCTGGCAAAGCCTGCAACCGGACGTGATCATCCTGGGCAGCCACACCGGCGCGGTGCACGGCGGCAAGGAGGCCTTCTCCAAACGGCCGGAAATCGCCTCCACGCCGGCCGGCAAGCAGGGCCGCATCTACCTGTTGCCGGCCAAGGACGCGATGATGGTGGGACTGAACAGCCCGGCGGTGGTCGAGCAGATGGTGAAGATGTGAGCGCGCTGAGCATGGAAGCCGCCGCGCCCAATCGCGGCCGCTGGCTGCTGCTGGGTCTGATCGCCGCCAGCCTGCTGTTGCCGCTGCTGGCCTTGTCCAGCGGCGGCAGCGGCCTCGCCTGGCCGGACTTCAGCGATCCGCTGCTGACCCAGCTGCGGCTGCCGCGCATAGCCGCGGCGCTGGGCGTGGGCGCGGCGCTGGCCGCCAGCGGCGCGGCCTTGCAAGCGTTGTTTCGCAATCCGCTGGCCGACCCCGGCCTGATCGGCACGTCCAGCGGCGCGGCGCTGGCCGTGGTCAGCATGCTGGCCATCGGCGCCGCCGGCCTGTCCTTGCCGCTGGCCGCCTTCGGCGGCGGCCTGCTGGCCACCTGGCTGATTCTATTGCTGTCGCGGCTGGTGCGCGGCGGCCTGGCCGGCCTGCTGCTGATGGGCCTGGTGGTGGGCGCCTTCTGCGGCGCCATCACCAGCCTGATGATTTTCATGTCCGACGACCTGACGCTGCGCGCCGCCACCAGCTGGCTGGCCGGCAATCTGTCGTCGGCCTCGTCGGAACGGCTGCTGGCCTGCCTGGGCGTGGCCGGCCTGGGCTTGCTGATCCTGATCGCCGTGGGCCGCGATCTGGACTGCCTGCTGCTGGGCGAAGACGCCGCCCGCTCGCTGGGCATCGATGTGCGCCGCACCCGCCGGCTCACCGCCGTCGGCGCGGCGCTGGCCACCGGCGGCGCGGTGGCGCTGTCCGGGGTGATCGGCTTTGTCGGCATGATGATTCCCAACGCGCTGGCGCTGCTGCTGGGCGGCTGCCGCCGCCGGCTGATCCTGCTGTCGGCCTGGGCCGGCGCCTTATTCCTGCTGGCGGTGGACACGCTGGCGCGCACCATCGCCTGGCCCATCGATCTGCCGGTGGGCTTAATGGCGGCCTTCGCCGGACCGCCGTTCTTCGTATGGCTGTTCCGGCGGCAACAAAGGAGTCTGATCAATGGCTGATACCACTACCCTGTGCGTGCGCCAGCTGGCCTACGACATCGGCGGCAAGCGGATTCTGGACGACATCAACCTGGACTTGCCCACCGGCCGGGTCAGCGCGCTGCTGGGCCCCAACGGCGCCGGCAAGACCACGCTGATGCGGCTGCTGGCCGGTTTGAACACGCCCGGCGCCGGCGCGGTGCGCCTGGCCGGACAATGCGTCGGCCGCATGGAGCCGGCGGTGCGCGCGCGCCGCATCGCCTGGGTGCCGCAACACATACCGGCCGGCATTCCGCTGACGGTGCGCGAATTCGTGATGCTGGGCCGCGTGCCCTACCTCGGCGCCTTCTCGCAGCCGCGGGTGGAGGACAAGAGCGCGGTGGCGGACGCCTTGGGCACGGTGGAGCTGGACGATTACGCCGACAAGCGGCTGGACCAGCTGTCCGGCGGCGAGCGCCAGCGCGCGGCCATCGCCCGCGCCTTGGCGCAGCAGGCGCCGGTGCTGCTGCTGGACGAACCCACCAATCACCTGGACTTGCGTCACCAGCACCGCTTGCAGCAACTGCTGCTGGAATTGTCGCGCCAGGGCCGCACCGTGGTGCAGGTCTTGCACGACCTGGCGCTGGCGGCCAGCTACGCCGACCACGTGGCCTTGCTGGAACAGGGCCGGCTGGTGGTGGCCGGCGCGCCGGAGCAGGTGCTGACGCCGGAGCGGTTGCTGGCGGTCTACCGCTGGCCGGTGCGTTTGCAGCGCAACGGCAACGACTGGCAGGTCAACGCCGCCTTGGCGCAGGCGCAGAAGCCCGCGGCGCTGGCGGCCGGCGCCTGAGAGCCTGTTCATAATCTGCTGCGCGTCGGCGGGATGGATAGGTAAAGGGCGTTGAAACTGGCTTCGAAATGCTCATATACCACTTGAGCATTCCGCTTTCTCAGCCGCAACGCCTTGTCTCGCCCTAGCTCGCGAGATCGGAAACACGTTCTTAGACCAGGTCCAAAAATAAAAACCCCCGGCTTGCTGACGCGAGCCGGGGGTTTTTCGCGATCTGGCCGCGCTTATTTCAGCGCGTAGATAGCCGGCAGATTGCGCCAGGCGCCGCGCACGTCCATGCCGTAGCCGAACACGTAGCGGTCCGGCACGTCCAGGCCGACGAAGTCAGCCAGCATCGGCTTTTCCTTGCTGATCAGCTTGTTGGCGAACACGCCGCTGTAGAAGGCCTTGGCGCCCATGGCCATCACTTTGTCGCGGATCGCCGCCATGGTGTGGCCTTCGTCCAAGATGTCGTCCAGCACCAGCACCACGCGGTCGCGCACGTCTTCCTTGGGCGCCTGTTTCCATACCAGTTCGCCGCCCTGGGTCTTGTCGCCGTAGCGGGACACGTGAACGTAGTCGAAGTCCAGCGGGAAAGCCAGGCGCGGCAGCAGCTGACCGGTAAACACCACGGCGCCGCCCATCACGGACAAGACCAGCGGATAGGTTTCGCCCAGTTCCTCGGTAATTTCCACCGCCATGCGGTCAACGGCCGCGCTGACTTCCTCGGCGGTAAACAGCACGTCGGAGCTGTTGATCAGGCCACGGGCCTCGGCAATATTGGGCATGATGACTCCTTGATTCACACACGCAAACGCCGCTTTGAAGCAAGCGGCGTGATTGAAAAAACGATTAGTTCTTGGCCAGCGACCGCAGATAGGCGGCGAACTCGGCGCCCACCTCGTGATGCTGCAAGCCGTAATTGACCGTGGCTTTAAGATAGCCCAGCTTGGAGCCGCAGTCGTAACGCACACCCTTGAACGGCAGCGCCAACACCGGCTCGTCCTTCATCAGCGCCGCGATGCCGTCGGTCAGCTGGATTTCGCCGCCGGCGCCGGCCGTGGTGTTGACCAGCTTGTCGAAAATGCGCGGGGTCAGGATGTAACGGCCCACCACCGCCAGATTGGACGGCGCCGCTTCCGGGCGCGGCTTCTCCACGATGTGCTCCACCTGCTGATGGCCGCGCGCGTCCGGCGCCACCTTGACGATGCCGTAAGAGCCGGTCTCCTCCGGCGCCACGGTTTCCACCCCCAGCACCGAGGTGTGGGTTTCGTCGAACAGCTTGACCATTTGTTCCATCGCGCCCGGCGCGCCTTCGATCAGGTCGTCGGCCAGGATCACCGCGAACGGCGCGTCGCCCACCACCGGCCGCGCGCAGAGCACGGCGTGGCCCAGGCCCAGCGCCTCGGTCTGACGGATGAAGATGCAGGACACCGACGGCGGGATGATGCCCTGCACGGTTTCCAGCAGCTTCTGCTTGTTCTTGTTTTCCAGTTCGGTTTCCAGCTCGTAAGCCTTGTCGAAATGGTCTTCGATCGAACGCTTGTTGCGGCCGGTGATGAAAATCAGCTCGGTCATGCCGGCGGCGATCGCCTCTTCCACCGCGTACTGGATCAGCGGCTTGTCCACCACCGGCAGCATTTCCTTGGGGCTGGCCTTGGTGGCCGGCAGGAAACGGGTGCCCAGCCCGGCGACGGGGAAGACCGCTTTCGTGATTTTTTTCATGCCCATTCTCGTTAACAAGCGTTGACAGCCGCGCATTCTACCGCGCCGCGGCCCGCTGGTGAAAGTCCCGCCTCACAAAGCGGCGGCAAAACGCTGAGCCAGCGCCTGCGCCGCGCCTTCCAGCACCGGCCCCCAGACGCCGGCCTCGGTCTGGCGCCAGACCCGCATCGAGTCGTACCACGGCGCGCGCTCGCCGGCGGCCAGGAAGAAGGGCGCGCTTTCCGCGCGCATCAACACCCAGACCGGCTTGCCCATCGCACCGGCCAGGTGGGCGACGGCGGTATCGACGGTGATCACCAGATCCAGCTCTGCCACCCAGGCGGCGGTGTCGGCGAAATCGTTCAAGGCCGGCGTGCTCAACAAACCTTGCAAAGCCGAAGGCGTCGTTCCCGGCTGCAAGGACACGAAATCAATGCCGGGCAGCCGGCACAAAGCGGCGAAGTCCTCCGGCGGCACCGATTTGTGGCGGCGCCAGTGATCGGCCTTGCCCACGCCCCATTGCCCGCTCTCCCACACCACGCCGACGCGCGGCCGGCCGCCGTCGCGCGCCGGGACCGCGGCCGGCACCGCGCTCAGATAAGGCTGGCCGGACAGATTGTCCAGCGTCACGCCCAGCGCGCCGGGCAAGGACATCAGCGGCAGTTGCCAATCGAAAGCCGGAGCGGCCTCCGGCTCCAGCAATTCCACGCCGTCGAATTGGGCGAACAGGCGATGAAAGGTTTTGGGGCAGGCCAGCAGCAGGCGCGCCCGCGGATGCTCGGCCCGCAGCCGCGGCAGGAAGCGCGCCATCTGCAGGCTGTCGCCCAGGCCCTGTTCCGCCCACAGCAGCAAGGCGGACGCGTCCAGCGCCTGGCCCTGCCAGCGCCGTTCGCGGTGACGCGGCTGCAGGATGGCGTCCCAGCGCGCCTCGTAATACGGCCAGGCCTCGGCGTAGCGCCCGGCCAGCAATAGCGCGATGGACAAGCTGAAGCGCAGATTGGCGTCGTTCGGGTCCAGCTCCAAACCGCCTTGCAACACGGCGATGGCGTCGTCCAGCAGCAAGGCGCAGGTGCAGGCGTAGCCCAGGTTGTTGCAGCGCGCCGGGCTCGCGCCGGCCAGCTCGATGGCGCGCAAATGGCAGGCGATGGCCTCCTGGTATTGCAGACGATGTTGCAAGACCACGCCCAGATTGCTCCAGGCGTCGACATGCTCGGGCTCCGCCGCCAGGGCCTCGCGCAGCAGCGCTTCCGCCAGTTCCAGTTCGCCCAGTTCCTTGAGCAGCACCGCCAGATTGCACTTGATATTGACCGACTGCGGATTGAGCGCGGCGGCGGCCAGGTAGTCGTCCAGCGCGCGCGCGCTGTCGCCCTGGCGCAGACGGGCGTTGGCGCGGTTGGCCAGCGCCTGCCAATCCTTGGCGTTCCGCCTCAGACATTGATCAAACGCCTGCTCCGCCTCGCGCCAGCGGCCCTCCGCCGCCAATCTATTGCCTTGTTCGAAAGCTTGGTCCGCCGTCATCTGTTCCGTTCCTTCTTAAATTCCTGCCACGGAAAAACAAAAACCGATTTAGCCACGGAAGCGCACGGAAGGGCATGGAAGGCAAACCCTTTAGCCACGAAATCCACGAAAATAACAGCAGCCTTTGGTTTGGTCCGTGTTTTTCCGTGTGCTTCCGTGGCAAAAAACATTTCCCGCCGAGGCTACAGGCTCTTCAGTCACTCACCGGCCAGCAAGGCTTGCAAGCCGGCCTCGTCCAGAATCGCCACGCCCAGTTCTTCCGCCTTGGTCAGCTTGCTGCCCGCCTCCGCCCCCGCCACCACGTAATGGGTTTTCTTGGACACGCTGCCGGACACCTTGCCGCCGGCGGCTTCTATCAATTCCTTGGCCTGGTCGCGGCTCAGCGTCGGCAAGGTGCCGGTCAACACCAGGGTCTTGCCTTCCAGCACGCCGGCCGCCGCCGCTTGCGCCGGCAGCGCCGCCAGCATCTCGTCGACCAGGGCGGCGAGCGCGCGCAGGCTGTCGCGCTTGCCCGGCAGGTCCAGCCAATCGGCCAGCGCGTTGATCACCTCGGCCGGCAATTCCAGATCCAGCAGCGCGCGCCGTTCGCGCCCGGCCAGCGCGGCCAGGCCGTCTATCTGCGCCGCCAGTTGTTGGCTGCGCACCTCGGTCAGACGCGGAATGTCCAGCCGCGCCAGCAACACGGCCGGCTGAAGACGCTCGGCCAGGCGCGGCGACGGCGCGTGCTCGTCGGCCGGCGCCACATGGCTCAACAAGGCGTCCAGCGCGGCTTCGTTATTGGCTTCGGCGAAGAAGTCCGCCAGCGATTCCGCCACCACGCCGCCGATGTCCGGCAGCGCGGCGAACAAGGCCGCCGGCGAACGACGGATCAAGGCCATCGTCCCCAGCCAATCGGCCAGGGTCTTGGCGGTGGATTCGCCGACATGGCGGATGCCCAGCGCGAACAGCAGCCGCGCCAGCGGCGGCCGCCGGCTGGCGGCGATCGCCTCGATCAGGTTTTCCGCCCATTTGCTGGCCACCTTGCCGGCCTTGACGGTTTCCGGTGTCGCGTCCTCGTCCTCGTCGGCGCGGCGCTTCATTTCCAGCAAGTCTTCCAGCGTCAGCCGGTACAGATCGGCCACGCCGCGCACATAGTCGTACTCCACCAGCTTGTCGATATAGCGTTCGCCCAGGCCGTCGATGTCCATCATCCGGCGGCCGGCGAAATGCTGGATCGCCTGGCTGCGCTGCGCGCGGCAAGACAGGCCGCCGGAGCAGCGCGCCACCGCCTCGCCCTCTTCGCGCACCACGTGGCTGCCGCATACCGGACAGGCGCCGGGCAGCCGATAGGCCGGATGCTCCGGCTCACCGAACAACTGCCCGTCCGCGGCCGGCAACATGGGCCGGCGCTCCATCACCACGGACACCACTTCCGGAATCACGTCGCCGGCGCGGCGCACGATCACGGTGTCGCCCACGCGCACGTCTTTGCGCCTCGCCTCGTCCTCATTGTGCAAGGTGGCGTTGGTGACGGTGACGCCGCCGACGAACACCGGCTTCAGCCGCGCCACCGGGGTGATGGCGCCGGTGCGGCCCACCTGCTCCTCGATCGCCTCGACCTGGGTCAAGGCTTCCTCAGCCGGGAATTTATGGGCAATGGCCCAGCGCGGCGCGCGCGACACAAAGCCCAGCTCGTCCTGCAAGGCGCGCTGATTGACTTTGTACACCACGCCGTCGATATCGAAAGGCAGGCCGGGGCGGCGCTGCTGTACTTGTTCGTAATAGGCGATCAAGCCGTCCACGCCGCGCACCACCGGCCGCAGATCCTCGGCCACCACCGGGAAACCCAGCGCCCGCAACCAGGCCATCTCCCCGCTGTGGCTGGCCGGCCAGTCCGCGCCCTCCACCTGGGCGATGGCGTAGGCGAAGAAGGACAGCCGGCGCTGAGCGGTAATGCGCGAATCCAATTGACGCAAGCTGCCGGCGGCGGCATTGCGCGGATTGGCGAAGGTTTTGTCGCCGCGCGCCGCCTGCTCGCTGTTGAGCTTGTCGAAATCCTGCTTCAGCATCAGCACTTCGCCGCGCACTTCCAGCAGGCCGGGCGTGGCCGCGCCGGCCGGCAGCCGCAGCGGAATCGCGCGCACCGTGCGGATGTTCTCGGTGACGTTCTCGCCGGTCACGCCGTCGCCGCGAGTGGCCGCCTGAACCAGCACGCCGTCACGGTAAAGCAGGGAGATCGCCAGGCCGTCGAACTTGGGCTCGGTCGCGTACTCCACCTCGGCAAGATCCAGGCCTTTGCGCACCCGCTCGTCGAACTGCAGCAGCTCTTCATGGCGCTGCTCCCGCTCGCTCAGCTGCATATCGGAAAACGCGTTGGACAGCGACAGCATGGGCACGCTGTGGGTCACTTGCTGGAATTCGTCCAACGGCACGCCGCCGACGCGGCGGGTGGGCGAATCCGCGCTCGCCAGTTCCGGATGCTCCTGTTCCAGTTGTTGCAGCTCGCGGAACAGGCGGTCGTATTCGGCGTCCGGCACGGTGGGGGTGTCCAGCACATAGTATTCGTGGCCGTAGCGGTTCAGCAGTTGATGCAGTTCGGCTACGCGCTGTTGCGGAGTTTGGGCGGTCATGTTCAGTCGGACTCAAACAGAAAAAGCCGGCGTGGCGCCGGCCTTGGAAACGGAGGATTATCGAGCGGGCTTATCACCCCAGTGTAGCGGCTGGACAGCAAGGCGACACCAGGGCTTCCCGCCGGTTTCAGGCAAACAGTCTCAACGCGGCCACGCTGCCGGGGGCGATGCCGCGGTCGTCCATGCTGCCGTAGATGTGCAGCAGCTGGTCGCGGATGCGGGTCAGGCCGGCGTCGGACAGCGGACGGCGGTTGTCGTCCACCAATTGGGCGTCGAACTCCTGCGCCAGCTGGCGCGCGAAGTAAACGGCGCGGTCGAACACCTCGACGCCGCCGGCCACGCGCGGCACGTCGAACAACAGCGTCAGCGCCGGGAAGGACTTGTCCAGCAAGGTGTGGAAGGTGAACGGCATCTGGTCCGCCGCCATCAGCGAATACAGGGTGTTGCCGGAGTCCGCCAGATAGTGGAAGGCGCCGTCCGGCTCCAGCTGCAGGCCGGCGGCCTCGGCGAAGCTGCGCAGACGGGTGCCTTCTATCGGCCCCTGCGGCACGATGTTGATGCCGATCAGCACGTCCACATCGGCGCAGAAGCGGTCCAGTTCGCGCGCCGCCACCAGCTTCTGCTGGCGCTGCGGGAAACTGACCGCGGCGTCGTGCTCCTCGGCGAAGCGCGACACCTGCTGGCAGAAGCCGGCCAGTTCCTGTTCGGTCACCGCGCCGCTGCGGTCCACCATCTGCATGCTGACGTTGATCTGCTTGTAACGGGTGCCGGGCAAGGCCTCGGCCGGCTTCCACAGGCCTTTTTCGGTGCGGCCGATCAACTGTGTGCGCTTGCCCACGTTGAAGCGCGGAATCGCCGCCAGCTCGTGCGGCGCGTGGAACACCACCTCAGCGATGAAGTCCAGCGACGGATCCAGCATCGCCACCACCAGCGCCTGGTGATCGGCGGAGTCCATCTGCGGGATGTCCTCCTCTTCCTCCACCACCGGCACAGCGTCGAAAACCGCTTCGCGCGGACGTTCGGTCTCGGCTCGCGCCGGCTCCGTGGGGATGTGCGGCTCGAAATAAGCGGCGGCGTAATCGTCCGGCTCCGGTGCGGCGTCCACCAGCACCGGTTCCATCCGGTCCTGCTTCACGCCGTCGCGCACATTGTTCTTGGGCACGTCCAGCAACACGTCGTCGTGGCCGCGCGTGAAGGCCTGGCGAGTCTTCTTGCGAAAACGCCATTCCTGGAAAGCATTGAATCCGTAAACCAGGGCGATCACCGCGCCGCCCAGTATCAACACACCAATCTGTAATTCGCTCATCAGCCAGTCCGCATTAAGGCGAATAATCGAAGCCGTCGGCAGCTCCCTCGCCGCGCGCCGGCGCATCTTTCAATGCGCGATGCGGCGTCTTTCGGCAATAGCCAGGCCGACAGCCTCCCTTTAAGTATTCGGCAACAAAACCGTTCGAATCTGGCGTTTCGGCCAGTCGAGAACGGCGATAGACCACGGTTATTATAACGAAAGCCTCAGCTTGCGCACCATTTGGCGGCAATTTAGCCGTAAATGCCTTGCCGCCAGCCTAAATCAAGCCGAGGCGATAGCTGATGCGGGCAATTTGGTGCTTCAAACCGGGTTCGCAACCTGAATTGGATGCCGAATCGCCCCTGCTGGTTCCATCGGACCGCGTCGAACCGCCCCAGTCGGCAGTTCGGCGCCGCGAGTCAGGCCCGCCGCAAGCGAGCCAAATGGAAGCGGAACGTCATTTTCAGGCCCATAAGGTCCGGTAGATGACATTTCTGACAGGGGCGCTCTGAAATATCTCGTGCCAGAATATTTCGTGTTCATGCAAATGAATGATTCCAAATCGTCTTAAACACTGCTTAGGAAAGCAAGGGATAGATCGATGAAAAACACTTCTCAAGCCAGTTTCCTTCCGGTGGTCCACGAGCTGGCGCGCACCTACCAGGCATTCGAACAGTTTGCCAGCCAGCACATTCGTCAGCTGGGCCTGACTCCGCCGCAATTCGACGTGGTCGCCACGCTGGGCCACAGCAAGGGCATGAATTGCAAGGAGCTGTCCGACCGCACGTTGATCACCAAAGGGACGCTGACCGGCGTCATCGACCGGCTGGAAGACAAGGGTCTGGTTACCCGCACCATGCAGCCCAACGATCGCCGCAGCGTGTTCGTCTCCTTGACCCAACACGGAGAACGCCTGTTCGACCAGGCCTTCCCCGCTCATATCGACTATATGCAGATCGCCTTTAAACGCTTTGGCGAACACGACCTGTCCGGTTTCTGCCAGGAATTGGGCCGCCTGCGCGAAGGCTTCAGCCTGGCGTTGGAAGAACAGGAAGAAGTCACGGCTTAGGATTTCTCCTGCCGTAACCGCCTTTACCCGGCGGCGAGGCGCGCGGCCCCGCAATGCGGTCCGCCCCTCGCCGCCATTGCGTTTTCAGCGCCGGCCGCGCACACGGCTCAAGGGCTCTGAAACCGCACCGGCACCGTCAACACCGAATCCACCGCCTGGCCATTGCGCTTGGCCGGCGCAAAGCGCCAGCTTTCCACCGCGGCCTTGGCCGCGCGGTCCAGCCGCGGATAGCCGCTGCTGACCGCCACCGTCACCTCGCCGGCGCGGCCGGCGGCGCTAACGCTGACCCGCAGCAAGACCGTGCCCTGCTCGCCGTTCTCCCGCGACCGCTCCGGATATTCCGGCCGCGGATTGTTCAAATATTCGGCGCGATACAAGGCCACGCTGTCCTGTCCGCCGCCCCTTGCCGCGCCGGAAGCGCTTTGCGTCGACGCCGAGCCGGCCGGCTCGCCTTCCACGACGCTGGAGCCGCCTCCAAGCGCCGTCGGCAACGATGGACGCTGCCGCGGCGCGGCCGCAGCCGGCGGCGCCACAATAGCCTTGGCAATGGGAAGGCGCTTGGACTGCGGAGATTGGCGGCGCGGGGCCGGCGACGCTTTGGCCGCTTCCGTCCTAGCCCCTACGCCATCGGGAACGCCGGCGGCCCGCGGCGCCGGCAGGCTTAGCGTCAGTACCGCGGCGCGAGCAGAAGGCCGCGGCGCGAACGGCCGCCAGCAAAACAGCAACAAGGCGTGCAGCAGCAAAGACGCCAGCAAGGCCCAAGCCCATCCAGGCCGCGCGCGCATCGCTCGCCTCAGCAGCGCATCCGGCTGCCCGGCCGGCTGTATTGCCACCAGGCCACCAGCATGGACACCAGATAAAACACAAAGAACATGCCGAAGGCCGGCAGGAAGCTGCCGAAGGCGGCCAGCGCGCTGCCGAAGGACTTAGGAATCACGAAACCGCCGAAGGCCGCCATCACCGAGCTGACGTTCATCGCCGACGCGCCGCGGCGGCCGCCGCGCGCATAGGCATCGGCGATGTCCAGGCCGGCGGCCTTGGCCCCTTGGCCGGCCTGCAACAGAAAGACCTTGGGCGCCAACTGGAAGGAAGATCCGTTGCCGACACCCGCGGCGAAGAAGATCAGCTGGAACATGGCGAGGAACAACCAGAACGAACCGCCGTTGCCGGCGGAGGGCATGCTCAGATAGACGCCGACGGTGGCCAGCGCCATCACCCCGTTGCTGAGCATGGTGGCGATGCCGCCGCCGATGTGATCGCCCATCCAGCCGCCCAGCGGCCGCGACAAGGCGCAGACCATGGGGCCGATGAAGGCGTAAGGGGTGACGTCGACCAGCGGAAACATATTGCGCGCCAGCAAGGGAAAGGCGGCGGCGAAGCCGAGGAAAGTGCCGTAGCTGCCCATGTACAGCAGGCAGATATACCAGGTGTGCGGGTCGCGCATCGCGTCCAGCTGGTCATGCGGCGTGATGCGCAGCTTGGGCAGATCATGCGCGTACAACAGGCAGGCCAGCGCGATGATCACGATGAAGGGCAGCCATAGATAGCCGGCGTTCTGCAGCCACACCGGGTGAACGACGCCGCCGACGCCCCAGATCTGCGGTCCGCCCGCCTCGCCGAACAAGGGCAGCAGAATGACCACCGGAATCGCCAGTTGCGCCACCGACACGCCCAGATTACCCAAGCCGGCGTTCAAGCCCATCGCCAGCCCCTTGGCCGCCTTGGGAAAGAAGAAACTGGTATTGGACAGATGGGAGGCGCTGGCGCCGCCGCCGATGCCGCACAGGCCGGACACCAGCAGCAAGATGGGAAACGGCGTAGAAATGTCCTGCACCACCGCGGCCACGCCCAAAGCCGGCAGCAAGAGCAGCAAGGTGGAAATGCCCAGCCACAGGCCTCCGCCCACCCAGCTCCAGATCCACGAGTACAGCAGCCGCATCAGGGCGCCGACCAGCGGCGGGATAGACACCAGCAGGAATTGCTGCTGATTGCTGAGCGCGAATCCGACCGCCGGCAGATTGACCACCACCATGCTCCACATCATCCAGATATTGAAGTTCAGATGCAGCGACAGGATGGACAGCCAGAGATTGCGATTGGCGATGCGCCGCCCGCGGCGCAGCCAGAAGATAGGGTTTTCAGGTTCCCAACGCTTGATGCTTACGGTCATGCCCATTCATCCAGCAATGATATCGCCCGACGGCCGCTGCCGTCGGGAAGCTGCGCAGTATGCCATCCGCGCGCGCGGCCCGGTTTGCGCGCCGTCAAACTGTAACTGACGACAATAGTCCTCACCAGCCTGTTTAAACGATGACTAACAAAAACCTGGCCGACGCCAAGCGGACTTTGCCATTGCCCCAAGCGCTTTTTCAAAAGCTCGCCAGCGAGGGCGAGGCAAGGCCAAAACCGCTGAGAAAGCGGAATGTACGCGTGGTACATGAGCATTTCGAAGCGGTACTCACCGTGTAACGCTCCACGACGCGCAGCAGATCGTAAACAGCTTCTTAGGCGGTTTCCCGCATTTTCAACGCTTCCACGATGTCCACCGCCACAATGCGGCTGACGCCCTGCTCCTGCATGGTGACGCCCACCAATTGCTCGGCCATTTCCATGGTCAGCCGGTTATGGGAAATATAGAGAAACTGCGTGCGCTCCGACATCTGCTTGACCAGATCGCAGAAGCGGCTGGTATTGGCGTCGTCCAGCGGCGCGTCCACCTCGTCCAACAGGCAGAACGGCGCGGGATTCAGAGAGAACAGCGAGAACACCAGGCTCATCGCCGTCAACGCCTTTTCCCCGCCGGACAGCAGGTGAATGGTGCTGTTCTTCTTGCCCGGCGGCTGGGCGATGATCTGCACGCCGGCGTCCAGCAAGTC
The DNA here is from genome assembly GCF_003052555.1 of Chromobacterium sp. Panama. Taxonomy (NCBI): domain Bacteria; kingdom Pseudomonadati; phylum Pseudomonadota; class Betaproteobacteria; order Neisseriales; family Chromobacteriaceae; genus Chromobacterium; species Chromobacterium sp. Panama. The sequence continues at coordinate 425,874 of NZ_QARX01000001.1, read as the reverse complement.
CTCGCCGGTCAGCACCAGTTCGGCGCGGCCGCCGCCGAACAGCGTGGGGAAGAACTCGCGCATCTTGGCGTTGACCGCGTCGTAAGTGGCTTGCAGCATTTCGCGGGTTTCGCCGTCTATCTTGGCGATGGCCTCCTCCAGCGTGGCCATCGCCTGATTCAGGTCCTCGGACTGAGCCGCCAGGTAATCGCCGCGCTTCCGGGCTTCGTCCAGTTCTTCCAACGCGGCCAGGTTGACCGCGCCCAGGCCTTCCAGCGCGCGCGCCAGCCGCGCGATCTCGGCGGCCAATGCGTTCGGTTTCACCGCCTCGCTCAAATCGGCCATCAGCGCGGCCTCGTCGACGCCGGCGCTGGCCAGTTCTTCGGCGAAGCGCTCCATCGCCAGCCGCGCTTCCTGGTGTTTGAGCAACCAGTCCGAGCGCGCTTCGCGCAGCGCCGGCAAAGCGGCGTTGGCTTGCTGTTGTTGATGGGTCAGTTCGCGCAGCTTCTCGGTCAGGCCGTTTAGCCGGTCGCGCACCGCGCCCAGACTGTGTTCTCGTTGTTCCCGCTCGGCCAGGGCCAGTTGCAAGGCCTCCTCCGGCACCGCCTCCTCCACCGCCTCGGCCTCTTCGGCCAGGGTTTCCAGGCGCTCGGCCAGTTGCTGGTCGCGCTCGTCCAGTTCGCGGCCTCGCCGCGCCAGCTCCGCCACCTTCTGCTCGGCGGTGCTCATTTCCAGCTTGATCTCGTGCAGCATGCGCTCGGCGTCGCGGGTCTTGTTGCGCGCCAGTTGCAAGCCGGTTTCGGCGTTGAGCCGGTCCACGCGCATGTCTTCCAGCTGCACCGTCAGTTCTTCCAGCGTCAGCGCCGTCTCTTCGCCCAGCATTTCGGCCTCGGCGATGCTCTGACGCGCCAGTTCGCCCTCTTCGGCGATGCGGCCGCGCTCGGCCTCGATCGCCGCCAGCCGCGCCGCGCCCTGCCGCGCGGCCTGATCCAGCTTGACGTGTTCCAGCGTCGCCGCGTTCAGCTCCGCTTCCAAGCGGGTCAGCGCGCCCTTTTGCGCGCGCACCGCCTCGGCCAGCATGCCGCCGCGGCTTTGCAAGGATTCGCGGCGCCGCTGCAAGGCGTCGATTTCCGGCGACAAGGCGTCCAGCCGCGCCTGCGCCGCTTCCAGCAGCGCCTTGCGCGCCATCAGGCCGTCGCCGCTGGCTTCGGCGTGCAGGCAGAGGCTGGCGGCGTAAACGCGGTGGCCCTCCGGCGTCAGCAGGCAGGCGCCGGCCGGCAACTGCCCGCGCATGGCCAAGGCCTCGTCCAGCGAGCCGGCCAGGTAAACGCCGGCCAGCCAGTCCTGCAAGGCCGCCTGGAAGGGCTGGGCGGCGCGCACTTGCTGCAGCAACGTCGGCCACGGGCGCTCGGCCTGCCAATCGCGCGCCGCCGCGCCGTCCGCCAGCGCCAGCGCCGCCGGCGGCGGTTCTCCTTGCAGCGCGGCGGCGCGCGCTGCAAGGCGCTCGCCCAGCGCCGCCTCCAGCGCCGGCTGCCACTTGGGCTCCACCTGCAGGCTTTGCCACAGCTGCGGCGCCTCGGCCAGACCGCGGCGCTGCAGCCAGGCGTCCAATTGTTCGCTGGCCGCCTCGCGCGCCAGCATGCCGGCCAGCGCGGCGGCCTCGGCCTCGGCCCGCGCCTGTTCGCTGCGCAGCCCGGCCAGTTGTTCGTCCAGCTTTTCCCGCTCGGCCGCTAGGTCCGCCTGCTTGGCCTCGTCGGCCACCAGCCGGCTGCGCACCGTTTCCAGCGCCGCGCGCGCGCGTTCCGCTTCGGCGGCGGCGGCTTGTTGCTTCTCTTGGTCCGGCAGGTTCAGATCGCTCAGCTCGCGCCGCAATGCGTCTTCCCGGCCGGACAGTTGTTCCAGGTTGCGGCGCTGATGCTCGCCGTTCTGGCGCGCCAGGTCGCGATCGCGACCGAGCTTGGCCTGCTGCGCGGTCAATCCGTTCAATTGTTGTTCGATGGCGCGGTATTCCGCCTCGGCGGTGGGCAGTTCGTCGGCGCCGTCCTCCAGCGTCATCTGCGCCTCTTCCAGCCGCATCTGCGCTTCTTCCCGCCGCGGCAGCCAATCGTCCAGTTCGGCCTTCACCTGGCCGCGGCTTTCGGCCAACACTTGACGCTCGGTGCGCACGGCGCCCAGTTCGCGGTCGACGCGGGCGCGGTTCTGCTCGCGATGGCGCTGAGCCTCTTCCAGCCGCGCCAGTTGGGCGTTGGCCTCGAACAAGCGCTGTTGTGCCTCGTGCACTTCGTCGCTGGCGGCGAAATGGCTTTCGCGCACGGTTTCGGACTCAGCCTCCACATGGGTGACCGCGGCTTCCAGCGCCGCTTCCTCGGTTTCTATGCGCGCCAGTTCCCCGCGCGCCGCCGCCTCGTTGCGCGCGGCCTCTTCGCGCCGCGCCAAGGCCAGCAGGTTTTGCTTGTGCGTCAGCGCGCCCCGCAGATCGTGGTATTGGGCGGCCACTTCGGCCTGCTCGGACAGCCGCTCCACCTGGCGTTCCAGCTCTTGCCGCAAGTCGGCGATGCGTTCCAGATTGGCGCGGGTGTCCGCGATGCGGTGTTCGGTCTCGCGGCGGCGTTCCTTGTACTTGGACACGCCGGCAGCCTCTTCCAGATAGGCGCGCAGTTCTTCCGGCCGCGCTTCGATGATGCGGGAGATCATGCCCTGCTCGATCACCGCGTAGCCGCGCGCGCCCACGCCGGTGCCCAGGAACAGATCGGTGATGTCGCGGCGGCGCACTTGCTGGTTGTTGATGAAGTAACTGGATTCGCCCTGGCGGGTCAGCACCCGCTTGATCGACACTTCCGCGTACTGGCCCCAGGCGCCGGTGAGCGCGCCGTCGCCGTTGTCGAACACCAATTCCACCGATGCGCGGCTGACCGGCTTGCGCGTGGACGAACCGTTGAAGATCACGTCCTGCATCGATTCGCCGCGCAGCTGCTTGGCCGAGGATTCGCCCAATACCCAGCGCACCGCGTCTATCACATTGGACTTGCCGCAGCCATTGGGGCCGATCACCGCCACCAGTTGGCCGGGCACGGCAATGCTGGTGGGGTCGACGAATGACTTGAAACCGGCAAGCTTGATGTGGGTGAGACGCAAAATGTCCTCGCAATGGCTGGGCGAAAATCGGCATTTTAGCAGTTGCCCGCCTTGGCCGCGCGTCGCGCGCGGACCTGTTGCGCGTCGCGCAGCCGCATCTACCCGGCCCGCCGACTTATGCCATAATGGCCGCATGGAACCGCTATCGTTGTCCAATCAATTCTTGATCGCCATGCCCAATATGGCGGACCCGCTGTTTTCGCGCTCGCTGGTCTTCGTCTGCGAGCACGGCGAGCACGGCGCCATGGGCCTGATCGTCAACAAGCCTTCCGGCATCGCCATGGCGCAGTTGTTCGATCAGATCGATCTGCCGCTGGACGGCGACTCGCTGCGCGCCGAGCCGGTCTACTTCGGCGGACCGGTTCAGCCGGACCGGGGTTTCGTGCTGCACATGCCGGTGGGCAATTGGCAATCCAGCCTGCTGGTCACCGACGACATCGCGCTGACCACGTCCAAGGACGTGTTGATCGCGGTGTCTGAAAACCACAAGCAGCCGGACCGCATGCTGATCACCCTGGGCTATTCCGGCTGGAGCGCCGGCCAGCTGGAGCAGGAGATCGCCGACAACGGCTGGCTGACGGTGCCGGCCCGGCCGGACATCATCTTCGGCCTGCCCTGCGAAGAACGCTACGACGCCGCGATGGCGCTGCTGGGCTTCGATCCCTCGCTCTTGTCCACGGATGTCGGCCATGCCTGAAGGTTGTGCTTTGGCATTCGATTTCGGCGAGCGCCGCATCGGCGTCGCCGTCGGGGACACCCTGCTCGGCATTCCCCACCCGCTCATCACCATAGACACGGAAATCAACGACGCACGCTTCGCCGCCATCGCCGCCTTGATCGCGGAATGGCAGCCGGCGCAGCTGGTGGTGGGGCTGCCTATGCACATAGACGGCACCGAACACCAGATGACGCAGCTGGCGCGCCGCTTCGCCAACCGGCTCAAGGGCCGCTACGGCCTGCCGGTGTGGCTGGTGGACGAAAGGCTGACCTCGGTGGTGGCCGAATCCATGCTGGAAGAAGCCGGCGTGCGCGGCCGCAAGCAAAAGCCGGCGCTGGACCAGGTGGCGGCCCAGGCCATTCTGCTAACCTGGTTCGAGCATCCCGGCCAGGCCGTCTGAGCCCATCATGAAATTCTCGCCGCAAGCCCGGGTCAGCGCGCTGATGCTGGCCTTTCTCGCCAGCCTGCTGGGCTTGATCGCGGTCTTGCTGACGCCCAGCCATCAATTGCGCGAATGGCGCAACGCGCCGGGCCACGTGGAAAGCAGCCGCATGCTGGTGGTGTCCAGCGACGAGCATCCCGATCAGCTGTACTGGCAGCCGCATGTGCAATACCTGTACACGGTGCGCGGCCAGGTCTACCACAGCGACCGGCTGTTCGCCGTCGACGGCGCCCTGCCGGGCGACCGCAGCAACGCCGACGATCTGACGCGGCGCTTCCCCTCCGGCAAGGCGATCACCGTCTACTACAATCCGCGCAGCCCCGCCGAATCCGTGCTGATCAAGGGCGGCGACAGCGATATCGGCAGCGCCAAATTCATCCTGGCGGCGCTGAGCGCGCTGTTCGGCTGGGCGCTGCTGTACCGGCTGCGGGCCAAGCTGCCGCTGCCGCGCCGGCGCATTCACCGAGGCATCCGCGCCCCATGAGCGAAAAAGTCATCGCCCTGCTGGTCATCGCCATCGGCGTGGCCGTTTCCGCCTATCTCTGGCAGCAGTCCGCCAAGGCCCAGCAAGCCGCCGGCTGGCCCAGCGTCGCCGGCAAGATCGTCTCCAGCGAAGTGGACTGGCGCCACGCGCGCGGCGGCGACAGCTCGGACCGTCGGGAATACCGCGCCATCGTGCGCTACGAATACCGCGTGGCCGACGGCGTCCACCGCGCCGAGCGGCTGCGCTTCCCCAACCCCGGCTACGGCAGCAGCGACGAGCAGGCGCGAGAGATCGTGCAACGCTATCCGGCGGGCAAGACCGTGCCGGTGTTCTACAACCCGCAGAATCCCGAAGAAGCCTGCCTGGAGCCGGGCAAACACTGGTCGGCATGGCTGGCCCAGGCCGTTGGCGCGCTGGTGGTCCTTGTCGGCCTGTTCTTGCTGCGGCGCTGAATTCGGACCCGCCCCCAAGCGACGAACGGCAAGAACCGTCCGCCTGCGCCTATCATTACAAAGTCATCTTTCATTACGCCGACGATATCTGTTTTAATTTTTGGCGTAAGCGCTGACAAGAAATGACATTGCCGTCACAATGTCGCCCCAATCCCGAACTTCGAGCCGTTGACCCGATGACACGCGCGCTGTCGACATTGCTGCTGCTGTGCCTGCTCTTGGCCGGCGGCGTCGCGCATGCCGGCTTCCGGACCTTCAGCGAACGGGACGCCGCCGTCTATTGCAGCGCCGACGCCGACCTGGACATAGACCGCGTCGCCAGCGCCGGCTGGCAGACGCGTTTCCAGCCGCTGCCGGACGGCAAACTGGCGCGCGGCTACGGCCACGACACCTGCTGGCTGCGGCTCAAGCTGAGCGATGTGCCGCCCCGGCCCTGGCTGGAGCTGATTCCCAGCTATTTGGCGCGGCTAAGCCTGTATCAGCGGCTGCCGGACGGCGGTTGGCAACGACGGGACATCGGTTCCTGGCGTCCGGTGTCCGCGATGGAGCTGCCGCTGATCGCCGCCAGCTTTTCCCTGCTGCCGCATGAGCAAACGGTCTTCGTCAAAGTCCAGTCGCTGGCCTTGAACGCGCAGCCGCGCCTGTGGAGCGAGGCGGAACTGGCCGCCCACAACAATCAGCGCCTGCTGCAATTGGGTCTGATCTACGGCTATATGCTGACCATGGTGCTGATCGCGCTGGCGGCCTGGCTGATCACCCGCCGGGCGCAGCACGCCAAGCTGTTCGGCTACATCCTGGCGGTGGCCTGCCACCGCTTCGCCACCGACGGCATGGCCCGCCTGCTGCTGTTTCCGGAGCAGCCCCAGATCGCGCTGCTGTGCAATTACGTCGGCCTGGGCGCCGCCGTCATGCTGGGCTGCGCCTATTTCGCCCATCTGCTGGAGCTGAAGCGCGACTACCCCCGCACCTACCGGCTATACCAGCTGCAGGCCGCCGCCGGCGCCGCCACCGTGCTGTGCGCCTTGTTCTGGCCCTTTGGCCTCGCTTACAGCATTCCGGTCACCCTCTACGCCATCATCGTCATCAATCTGCTGACCCTGCCGGTCTGCTGGCGGCTGTGGCGGCGCAACGACAGCGGCGACCGCCTGATCGCGCTGCATCTGCCCACCAATCTGGCGCTCAACATCCCCGCGCTGCTATTGCATCTGGGACACATCCCCTATCAATCCTGGATCCAGGAATACGGCCGCCTGGCCGATCTGCCGCCCATCACCCTGCTCTACATCGGCCTGTTCCTGCGCATGCGCACGCTGGAGCGCGAACGCATCGAGGCGCTGCATCAGGCCAGCCAGGCCCAGGCCGACAGCCTGCGTCAGCGCGAGGCGCGCGAAGAGCAGGCCGATCTGCTGGCGATGATCACCCATGAAATCCGCACCCCGGTGGCCATCATCGACGCCGCCAGCAGCAGCCTGCGCCTGCTGGAAGAGGACGCGCCGGCGCCGCCGGTGCTGGCGCAGCGGCAGGCGCGCCACGAACGCATCCAGCGCGCCTTGCAGCGGATGCAGGAATTGATGCGGCTGGCCGAGCAACACGGCCGCGCCGATGTGAGCGACGCCGGCCTGCACAGCCGCCCGCTGGATTTGCTGGAGCTGACCCGGCGCAGCCTGGAACAACTAGACGCGGACGCGCAGCGGCGCTTCTGGCTGCAAAGCGGCGGCGCGCGCATGCCGCTGTGCGGCGACGACCAACTGCTGACGATGCTGCTGCAGAACCTGATGGAAAACGCCCTGAAATACGCGCACCCGGACACGCCCATCCAGATCGGCGTCCACCGCCTCGCCGACCGCATCGTCTGGCAAATCAGCGACTACGGCCCCGGCATCGCGCCGGGCCAGGAAGAAGCGATTTTCCAGCGCTTCACCCGCTTGGCTGAAACCAGCAACCGCCCCGGCCTGGGGCTGGGCCTGCACCTGGCGCGGCGCATCGCCGTCCAACACGGCGGCGAGCTGGGCCTGGATCCTCACTGGCCGCACGGCGCCAGCTTCATCTTGCATCTACCGAAAGCCGCTCATGACGCACATAGCCTTGCTTGAAGACAACCCGGACCTGCGCGAAGAGCTGCTGTTCCAGCTCAAGCGCTGCGGCTACCAGGCCACCGGCCTCGCCTGCGGCCAGGAGCTGGAACGGCATCTGGCCGAACATCCCTGCCGGCTGCTGATACTGGACCTGGGCTTGCCCGATATCGACGGCATGGCGCTGAGCCGGCGGCTGCGCGCCAGCCACCCCGGCCTGGGACAAGTCATGCTCACCGCGCGCGGCGCGCTGGACGACAAGGTGCAAGGCCTGCAGCAAGGCGCCGACGCCTATCTGGTCAAACCGACGCCGCTGGCGGAATTGCTGGCCACGCTGGCCAGCGTGCTGCGGCGGCTGGACGGCGACGCGGCGGAGCGCGCCGACGGCTGGCGTTACCACGCCGCCAACCGCACGCTGACCGCGCCCAACGGCCAGCAGCTGCACCTGACCCATGCGGAACACCAGGTGATGAGCGCGATGCTGCGGCGCGCGCCGGAACCGGCGCACCGTCGCGAACTGGCGGAGGCGCTGGGCGCCAATTATCTGCACTACGACGAACGCAGGCTGGAAACCCTGATCAGCCGTCTGCGGCGCAAGCTCAGCGGCATCGCGCCGCAACACAACCCCATCCTGGCGGCCAGGGGCGTGGGCTATGGTTTCAGCGAGCCCTGCCAGCCGCTTTGAGGCGGCAAAAAAAAACGCGGCCCGCAATGGGCCGCGCTTGGGCGAAGCAAGAAGGGACGCTGGCTCAGCGGCGGCCGGACTTCTTGCTGTCCCGCTCCTGTTGCCGGGCTTCGCGTTCGGCGGCGCGGATGGCCGCCAATTCCTTGGCGCGCTTTTCCCAGGCCAGCCATTCTTCCGGCCGTTCCAGCGTGATGCGGCCGATATTGCCGTCGCGGAAATCGGTCAGCACGATCTCGGCCGCCTTCTGCACATTGATCTTGCCGCCGGACTGCACCGCGCCGCGCTTGCGGCCTATCATTTCCAGCACCTGCCAATCCTGCTGACCGGCGATGTCGTCCAGCTTGTAGCGCGCGCTCAGCTCCGGCGTGTAGTGCTGCATCAGATACTTGAGCAGCTCCAGCGCCACTTCCTCTTCATCCATCGCGTTGCGGCCCACCGCGCCGCTGGCCGCCAGATTGTAGCCGCCCTCTTCCACCTCGATCTTGGGCCACAGCATGCCCGGGGTGTCGAACAACTCCACGTCGTCGGCCAGGATGATGCGCTGCTCGTTCTTGGTGACGCCGGGCATATTGCCGGTCTTGGCCACCTTGCGGCTGCTCATGCTGTTGATCAGCGTGGACTTGCCCACATTGGGAATGCCGCAGATCAACACCCGCAGCGGCTTTTCCAGGCCGCCGCGCGTCGGCGCCAGCTCGCGGCAGGCGGCCACCAGCTTTTGCGCCGGCGCGCGCTCGCCGGCGTCCATGCCCAGCGCCTGGGTGTTTTTCTTGGCACGATACCAGTCCAGCCACTGCTGGGTGGCGGCGGCGTCGGCCAAGTCCTGTTTGTTCAGGATCATCAGCCGCGGCTTGCCCTTGGCCATGCGCGCCAGCATGGGATTGGCGCTGGAAGCCGGCAGCCGCGCGTCCAGCATTTCAATGACCACGTCGATGTCTTTCAATCGCTCGGCCACATCCTTGCGGGCCTTGTTCATATGGCCGGGGAACCATTGGATTGCCATGCTTCTAGCGCTTTCTTATCGGATCAAGTAGATAGGTTAGGCCATTATGGTCCAGCTCCTGCATCAATTGCAGCAGGCGGCCAATTTCGCCGGGAGGAAAGCCTTCGCGGGCGAACCAGTTCAGATAGTTGCCGGGCAGGTCGCAGATCAGCGTGCCCTTGTGTTTGCCAAACGGCATGGCCCGGGTCACCAGGCTTTGCAAATCATCGGCTTGCATTGCGCCTCTCGTTCAAACAGCCTGCGCATTGTGCCAAAACCGCGGCCCGCTGGCCATGCCCGCGCCCCTGGCTTGACATGGCGCAAGCGCCGGCCGGGTTTTGCTGGGGGCGGCCAGGCGCGCGGTTTAGCATGTAGGCGGCTTTCAAAAACCAGCGGCTCGCCGGCCGCCCATTTTCCGGTTCGCGCAGAACCTTGTCGGGCGCCGGGCATAACATATGCCCGCGCCCGCTCTTTTTGTCCGGAAACCGCTCACTCCGGCATCGGTTTGCCGTCGTTGAAATTCAGGAAACCGCGCACGATGCGGTACACGTACCACACCCAGGTAACGCCCAAAATCACGAAGCCCACCAGGATCCAGGCCAGCGCCACGCCCAACACGGTGCCGAGCAAGGCCCACCAGAAGGTGCGGATCTGCCAGCTGAAATGGCTTTCATAGCGCGTGCCGCGCACATCGTCGCGCTTGACGTAGTTGATGATCACCGCCACCAAGCCGGTCAGGCCGACAAACAGGCTGATTGCCTGCAGGATATAGACCACCAGGGTCAGATTATTCAGTTTGCGTTCGTCTTCTTGCGTGATCACGTCCATGGACATCATGCCTCCCCGGCTCAAAATTTATGCGAAACAATTATCAAGATACCCTAGCCAGCAGCGCTTGCAAGCGCTGTTCGCAATGCCGCGTCAACGCCGCTTCCCCTCTGCCGCCGGCCAGGGCCAGCGCCACCTCGGCGCTGCGGCTCCAGGCCTGCAAACACGATTCGCCGCCGGCGTCCGCCACCAGAATGGGCAAGGCCGGCGCGAACGGCAGGCCGATCTGTTCCGACCAGGCGCGGCAGCGGCGGTTCGCCAGATCCAGCCGGGCAAAGCTCTCCGCCGTCACCAGCACGTGGCTGAGGCCCAGCAGCAGAATGCGCGCGGCCAGCCAATCCGCCGCGTCGGCCAGCTGCGCCGGCGTCTCCCCGCTCCGTTCGCGCCAGCGTTGCGCGGCCAGCAGCATGGCCATCGCGCGCAGCTGCGGCAGCCGGCTTTCCAGCACGCCGCCGTCGCGCCGCGCGGCGGCCATCCACGCGGCGTCCGGCGCCGGGCGGTTGGCGTAGCGTTCGCCGTCGGTCAACACTTTCACCGGAACGGCGTCGCTGGGACACAGCAGGGACCAAGACTGGCGCGCGATTTGCGCGGCATCGCTGACTTCATTCATGGAACGGACCTCCTGGGGTCTGGCCTGACTTCCGGAGGTCATGTATTTCGGGGAGGAAAAACAAATGCCGCCGGTAGCGCGGCGGCATTTATCGGGAATCTTTACTAGTGCTGGGTCAATCTTTCAGTCCACAGCCATCCCTTGGCGCCGCCGGTGTGCGGTACCAATAAAAATAGCTGTTGAAGAAGGCGAAAGATTGGGTCATGTCGTGCATGCTGCCAACAATAGGCCCGGCTTGTCAAGAAAAACCCCGGAGCATGCTCCGGGGTTTCGCCAGACCATCCCGCTTACATATTGGGATAGTTGGGGCCGCCGCCGCCCTCAGGCACGGTCCAGACGATGTTCTGGGTCGGGTCCTTGATGTCGCAGGTCTTGCAGTGCACGCAGTTCTGCGCGTTGATCTGCAAGCGCGGCTCGCCCTCTTCGCGGCCGACGATCTCATACACCCCGGCCGGGCAGTAGCGTTGTTCCGGCGCGTCGTACTTGGCCAGATTGAACTGCACCGGCACGCTGGCGTCCTTCAGCTTCAGGTGCGGCGGCTGGTCTTCGCCGTGATTGGTGTTGGAAATGAACACCGAGGACAGGCGGTCGAAGGTCAACACCCCGTCCGGCTTGGGATAGGCGATGGGCGCGCACTCGTCGGCCGGCTTCAGGCTCTGATGGTCGGCCTGGTGGTGGCGCAGCGTCCACGGCGCCTTGCCGCGGAACAAAAAGGTGTCCAGCGCCGAATAAATCATCGCCGGCCACAGACCCCAGCGGAACGAGGGCCGGATATTGCGCACCCGGTGCAGTTCCTCGTGCAGCCAGCTTTGCTTGAATTTCTGGCTGTAGGCGGTGGCTTCGCGCGCCGGCTGCTCCTGGCCCAGCAGTTCGAACACCGCTTCCGCCGCCAGCATCGCCGACTGCATCGCGGTATGGGTGCCCTTGATCTTGGGCACGTTGAGGAAGCCGGCGGTGTCGCCCACCAGCAGGCCGCCGGGGAAGGTCAGCCGCGGCAGGCTTTGCAGGCCGCCCTCGGTCAGCGCGCGCGCGCCGTAAGACAGCCGGCGGCCGCCTTCGAACACCTTGCGGATGGCCGGATGGGTCTTGAAGCGCTGGAATTCCTCGAACGGCGACAGATAGGGGTTCTGGTAATCCAGGCCGATGACGAAGCCGACCACCACCTGATTATTGTCCAGGTGGTACATGAAGGAGCCGCCGTAGGTGGCGGTGTCAACCGGCCAGCCCACGGTATGGGTGATGCTGCCCGGCTGATGCAGTTCCGGCCGCACCTCCCACAATTCCTTGATGCCGATGCCGTAGGTTTGCGGATCGGCGCCGTCGTGCAGGCGGAAGCGCTCGAACAGCGTCTTGGTCAAGGAGCCCCTACAGCCTTCGGCGAAGATGGTCTGCTTGGCCCACAGCTCCATGCCAGGTTGCCAGGCGTCGGTTTTCTCGCCGTCCTTGCCGATGCCCATGTCGCCGGTGGCCACGCCCTTGACCGAGCCGTCCTCGTGATAGAGCACTTCGGCGGCGGCGAAGCCGGGGTAGATCTCCACGCCCAGTTCCTCGGCCTGCTGGCCGAGCCAGCGACAGAAATTGCCGAGGCTGACGATGTAGTTGCCGTGATTGTGCATCTGCGGCGGCGTCGGCAGCTGAATGGATTCGGTTTCGGTCAACAACAGGAAACGGTCGGACTTGGCCTCGGTGTTCAGCGGCGCGCCTTTTTCCTTCCAGTCCGGGATCAGCTCATTGAGCACCCGCGGTTCGATCACCGCGCCGGACAGGATGTGGGCGCCGATTTCCGAGCCCTTCTCCAATAGACAGACGCTGATCTCCCGGCCCTGCTCCGCCGCCAGCTGCTTCAGGCGAATCGCCGCGGTCAGCCCGGAGGGGCCGCCGCCGACGATCACCACATCGTATTCCATGTAATCGCGTTCCACTGCATCTCCTTAATCGCGCGCCGGGTTCAAAAGCCCCGCTACCGCATGCATGTTGCATGGCGCGCGATCAAAAATCAAACAACCGTTTAAAAACTGTCAGACGCCCGACCGCCGGCCGCCCGTCTGACTTCAATCTGTAAAGGCTCACCCTGTTGCAAATGCACATCGCGCTGCGGGAAGGGCAGCTCGATGCCGGCCTTGGCCAGCGCGCCGTCTATCATGTGACGCAGATCGCTGGCCACCAGCACGGAATCGGCGTCGCCGATGTCCAGCCAGTACTCCAGCTCGAACTCCAGCGCGTCGGCGCCGAAGTTGCTGAACAACACCCGCGGCGGCGGCTCCTTGAGCACCAGGCCGTGACGCTCCGCCTCCGCCAGCAATAGATTGCACACCTCGCGCGGCGGGCTGCCGTAAGCCACGCCGATGGCGATTTTCCGGCGAATCCGCCGGTTGCTGTAAGTCCAGTTGGTCACCGCGCTCTCCACAAAGGTGGAGTTGGGGATCAGCGTCTCGATGCCGTCGCCTGCGCGCACCACCGAAGAACGCAGCCCTATGCTGCTGACGGTGCCGCTGATGCCGCCGACCTGGACGAAGTCGCCCACTTTCAGCGGCCGCTCCACCAAGAGCATCACGCCGCTGATCAGGTTCTTCAGCAGGTTCTGAGTGCCGAAGCCGATGCCGATCGCCAAGGCGCCGCCCAGGAAGGCGAACACCGTCAGCGGAATCTTGACCAGATTGAGCGCGAACACCACCAGCAGGGCGATCACGCAGACATAACTCCAGCGCCACCAGATATTGGCGGCGGCCTCGCTGAAACCCAGCCTATGCGTGGCCAAGCGCCGCAAAGCGCGCAGCAGCGCAGTGCTGGCGGCGTAGCCTATCAGCAGCACCAGGATGGCGCCCAGACTCTTGCCTATGGTCACGCTGCGGGTGGCCTGCACTTTCTGGCCGTTGATCTCCACGCTGTCGTCGGCGCTGAACAGTTCATAATTCCACAGCGCCCGCGCCGCCTGCAACACGCGCTCGCTCAGCCGGCGGGACACCTCCTGCGGCGTGCCCTCCGCCGGCGCGCCGACGTCGAACTCCTGCTGCAACAGCAGAATGCCGGTCAAGGCCGCCTGCACCGGCTGTTGGGCGGCGTTGACGATGTCCAGCCGCTGGCGCAGCAGTTGCAGCATCGCCAGCGCGTGGCCGCCGCCGCGGTCCAGGCCGACTTCATGCTGCACGTCCGCCATCTTGGCCATGGTCAGCTCCGCCTCTTTTTGCAAGTAATCGCGCACCGCGCCCAATTCCTCGCCGGCCTGACGGCTGGCGCTGGCCACCTCGGCCAGATTGGCCGCCTTGCCGGCGTACAACTGGTAGCGGTACTCCCAGATGCCGCCCTCCTGCGAGTTCGCCTCCTGACGGATGCGCATCAGCTGCACCGCGAGGTCGCTATTGTCCAGAGCCTGGCGCTGCTCGACTGTGCGCTGGGTCAAATCCTGTAACAGCGCGGCCTGCGCCGGCGCGTCCTTTTTCTGCTTCAAGGCCGCCAACTGCCGCTCCAGTTCCTCCAGCTCGGCCTTGACCCGGCGGCGGCGCTGCTCGTGCGCGCTCATCTCCCGCTCCAGGCGCAGGCGTTCCTCTCCCAAGCGCCGTTGCACCCCGTCCAGCTCCGCCGGCTGGAAACGGACCTGTTTGCCGACGCCGTCCAGTTGCTTCCGCCACAAGTCCAACTGCGCCTGCAAGGTCTGCTGACGGATGCGCAGCACCTGCCCCAAGGCGTCGAACTGCAGCAATTCCGACGCGCTGATGTCGCGGCGCCAGCGCGCGCCGTCCATCCGCCAGCGCAGCGCCTCGGCCTCGCCGGCCGCGGCCCCTTCCAACTGCTCCCGCGCCTGGCGCAGACTCACCTCGTTGAGCTTGAGGCTGTTGCGCATCGCCTCCTGCATCTGCGACAACATCAGTTGCTGCGCCTGCTGGGTATCCTTTTCCCAGCCGCCGGTCTGCAGGCGACTGCGCAAGCCCTCCACCAAGGACACCGGATAGGGGCCGGCTTGCGCAAAGCCGCTCCAGCTCCGCAAGGCCTCTTCGGCCTCGGCTTGCTGCCTCAGCCTCTGATCGCGTTCCCCCGCAAGATCCAGCTGCCAGGCGTAAGACGCCACCAAGCGTTCCAGCAAGGCGCGGCGAAACAACAACTCGCCCGGGGTGACGCCGGCCGGCAACTTGTCCAGCTTGATGGTTTCCAATTGATCCAGCGCCTGCTGCGCCTCGGACAGCTTGTCCGCCACGCTGACCGCGGGCGCCGAAGCCGCCGGCTTGGCCGCGGGTCTGGACGCGGCCGGCAAGGCGGCGTAAGCCCCGGCGCAGGACAAGAGCCCGGCAAACAGGCAACAGACGGCAAAGAAGCGGCTCTTCACGCTAGGCATTTCATTGAACAAGCGGTGGACCTTGCCCCGGCGCAGACCGCCGGCGGCAACTCGACGGCGCATTTTCGCACGAATCCGCGCGCGGCACCCAGGCCCAAACCATGCCAAAGGCATTGCCTCGCCTCAGATCACGCCCGCCCCGCGCAGGCGGGCAATGTCCTCGGCGCCGTAGCCAGCCTTCTCCAGCAAGGCGTCGGTGTGCTGGCCCAGCCGGGGCGGCGCCTCGCGATATTGCGGCGGCGTGTCCGACAGTTTGATCGGGCAGGCCACCAGGGGCACGGCCTGGCCGTCCAGGCCCGGCAGTTCGATCTGCATCTGACGATGCCGGATTTGCGGATCGGCGAAGGCCTCGTCCACGGTATTGATCGGTCCGCAGGGCACGCCGGCCTGATCCAGCCGCGCCAACCAGGCGTCGCGCGGCTGAGCCAGAAAGCCGGCAGCCAGCAAGGGCACCAGCTCGTCCCGGTGCGCGACGCGCTGCGGATTGCTGGCGAAACGGGCGTCGTCGGCCAGTTCCGGCCGGCCTATCAGCTCGCACACCGAGCGGAACTGGCGGTCGTTGCCGCAGGCCAGGATGAAGTGGCCGTCGCCGGCGCACTTGAATACTTGGTAGGGCACGATATTGGGATGGGCGTTGCCCAGGCGCGGCGGCACCGCGCCGCCCACCAGCCAATTCATATTGACGTTGGCCAGCATCGCCAGCGCGCAGTCGAACAAGGCCATATCGATATGCTGGCCGCGCCCGCTGCCTTGCCGCGCCCACAGCGCGGCCTGGATCGCGTTGGCGGCGTAGAGCCCGGTGAACAGATCGGTGACCGCCACGCCCACCTTGTGCGGCTCTCCGTCGGCCGGGCCGGTGATGCTCATCAGGCCGGACATGCCCTGCACGATGTAGTCGTAGCCGGCCATCTGCGCGTACGGCCCGTCCTGGCCGAAGCCGGTCACCGAGCAATACACCAGCCGCGGGTTGAGTTCGGCCAGGCTGGCGTAGTCCAGCCCGTACTTGGCCAGCCCGCCCACCTTGTAGTTTTCAATCAGCACGTCGGCGTCGACGGCCAGCCGGCGGACGATCTCCTGCCCCTCCGGCTTGGCGATGTCCACGGTCAGCGATTTCTTGCCGCGGTTGGCGCACAGAAAATAGGCCGCGGTGCCGTCCGGCAGGCTGGGCGGCGCCCATTGCCGGGTATCGTCGCCGCAGCCCGGGCGCTCCACCTTGATCACTTCCGCGCCCAGGTCGGCCAGCAACTGGCCGGTCCACGGCCCCGCCAATACCCTGGACAAATCCAATACCTTGATGCCTTCCAGCGCGCCCGTCATCTGCGTCTCCCGATACATGCAGCCCATCGAAAAAAAAGCGGCCCGGCAAGCCGGGCCTCCAAGGACAGACAGGAATAACGGCGCGGCCGGCCTCCCGGCCGCGCCGGCTTATCAGGCAAACGCCTGAATACCGGTCTGGGCTCGGCCCAGAATCAAGGCATGCACATCGTGCGTGCCTTCGTAAGTGTTGACCGCCTCCAGGTTCATCACATGGCGGATCACGTGGAATTCGTCGGCGATGCCGTTGCCGCCGTGCATATCGCGCGACAGCCGGGCGATGTCCAGCGCCTTGCCGCAGTTGTTGCGCTTGATCAGCGAAATCATTTCCGGCGCGGCCTTGCCTTCGTCCATCAGGCGCCCCACGCGCAGCGCCGCGTGCAGGCCCAGGGCGATCTCGGTCTGCATATTGGCCAGTTTCAGCTGGATCAATTGATTGGCGGCCAGCGGACGGCCGAACTGCTTGCGGTCCAGCGTGTACTGGCGCGCCGCGTGCCAGCAGAATTCGGCGGCGCCCAGCGCGCCCCAGGCAATGCCGTAGCGC
The DNA here is from genome assembly GCF_003052555.1 of Chromobacterium sp. Panama. NCBI lineage: Bacteria > Pseudomonadati > Pseudomonadota > Betaproteobacteria > Neisseriales > Chromobacteriaceae > Chromobacterium > Chromobacterium sp. Panama. The sequence continues at coordinate 409,302 of NZ_QARX01000001.1, read as the reverse complement.
GCCTTGTTCAGGCAGCCGAACGGCCCCTTCAAACCCTTGACCCCCGGCAGGATGGCCTCTTCCGGCACCAGCACGTCGTCCATCACGATCTCGCCGGTGATGGAGGCGCGCAGCGAGAACTTGCCGTGGATCTTGGGCGCGGACAGCCCGGCCATGCCCTTCTCCAGCACAAAGCCGCGGATTTCGTCTTCGTCGTCCTTGGCCCAGACCACGAACACATCGGCCTGCGGGCTGTTGGTGATCCACATCTTGCTGCCGTTGAGCAGATAGCCGCCGTCCACTTTGCGCGCCCGCGTCTTCATGCTGGCCGGGTCCGAGCCGGAATCCGGTTCGGTCAGGCCGAAACAGCCCAGCCATTCGCCGCTGGCCAGCCGCGGCAGGTATTTATCCTTCTGCGCGTCCGAGCCGTAGGCCCAGATCGGATGCATCACCAGGCTGGACTGCACGCTCATCGCCGAGCGGTAGCCGGAATCCACCCGCTCCACTTCGCGCGCCACCAGGCCGTAGGCCACGTGGTTGAGGCCGGCGCAGCCATAGCCTTCTATGGTGCAGCCGAGCAGGCCGAGCTCGCCCATCTCGTTGATGATTTCGCGGTCGAAGCGTTCTTCGCGGTTGGCGCTCAACACCCGCGGAAACAACTTGTCCTGACAGTAGTCATGGGCGCTCTGCTGCACCATGCGTTCTTCTTCGCTCAGGCATTCGGCCAAAAGCAAAGGATCGTCCCAGCTGAACGGCGCGCGACTGGAGGGGGCTGCCATAGGTTCTGTCTCCGCGTTACTTGTTCCGCATTGCGGAACTTGGTTTCACATTGCAGAATAGGCTAATCGTCGCCTGGACGGATGTAAAGCGTTTTTGCGAAACTCGACGCCCGCCCCCGGCGCGCAACCCAAGCGGAGGCTCACGAGACAAGATGGATTCAATGGATTTGGAAACGGACAAGGACAGGCTGTTCGTCACCGCGCTGGCGCGCGGACTGGAAGTGCTGGCGGCGTTTCGCCCCGGCGAACTGGCGCTGTCCAATCAGGAGCTGGCCAAACGCACCGGCCTGCCCAAATCAACAGTGTCGCGTTTGAGCTACACTCTGACCCGCCTGGGCTATCTGGCGCAGGACGAAGCCAGCGGCTACTACCGGCTGGGACTGGCGGTGCTGGCCTTGGGCTCCACGGTGCTCGCCAGCTACGACATCCGCCAGATCGCCGGGCCGCTGATGCGCGAGTTCGCGCTGGAGCAAGGCCTGTCCATCAGCCTGGCGCTGCGCGACGGCAGCGATATGGTGTATCTGGAAACCTGCCGCAGCCCGGCCCGCATCTCGGTGCAATTGACCGTGGGCTCGCGGGTGCCCTTGGCCACCACCGCCATCGGCCGCGCTTATTACGCCGGCTTGCCGGCGGCGGAGCAGCTCAAGCTGCAAGCGCAGCTGGCCGCGCGCTACGGCGCGGAGTGGCCGGAAATAGGCGCGCGCCTGGAGGAGGCCCGCCAGGCCTATCTGCGCCAGGGTTATTCAGCGTCTTTCGGAGAATACGAACCGGATGTGATGGCCGTGGGCGTGCACTTGGCCGTGCCCGGCCAGGCGCCGATGGCCTTGAACGCCAGCGGCCCGGCCTTCGCCTTGAGCGAAGGCGCGATGCGCGAACGCATCGCGCCGGCCTTGAAGGCCTTGCGTCAGCGGCTGGCGCCGCTGGGCTGAGCGCGCGGCTCCGTTCGCCGGGCTCAGGCGGACTGGATGTAATGGACCAGGTGGTTGATCACCTGCTCCTGCTCTTCGATGGTGGCGCGCACCAGGTCGCCGATCGACAACATGCCCATCACGTCGCTGCCTTCCAACACCGGCAGGTGGCGAATGCGCTTTTCCGTCATCAGGCCCATGCAGTCGTCCAACGTCTGGCTGGGCGTCACGTAGACCACGCGGCTGGTCATGATGTCGCGCACCTTGGTGCCGGCCGAGGTGCGGCCCTGCAATACGATGCGCCGCGCGTAGTCTCGCTCGGAGAAGATGCCGACGATGCCGCCCTCCTCCATCACCAGCACCGCGCCGATGTCGTTTTCCGCCATCACCTGCAAGGCCTGGAACACCGTGCTGTCCGGGTTCACGTAGACCAAGGCTCGGTTTGGCTTGCTGTCCAACAACTGTCTTACCGTTTGCATGCATGTCCCCTTTCAAACCGGCAATCCGGCCGTTCCCGTGGCCCCGCCCGCCGCTTGGCGACGCGGACGAGCGCCTACCAATCCACTATAGCGCAGGCTGCGGTGCCTCGGTAAGCGCGCGGCGCCCTGCCGGGGCGGAGTCCCGCCTCAAGCCCGGATCATGGTGCCGACGCCGGCGTCGGTCAGGATCTCCAGCAATAGCGCGTGCGGCACGCGGCCATCGATGATGTGCACCGCGTTGACGCCGTTGCGCGCCGCGTCCAAGGCCGAGCTGATCTTGGGCAGCATGCCGCCGTGTATGGTGCCGTCGGCGAACAAGCCGTCCACCTGCTGCGCCGACAGCCCGGTCAACAGCTTGCCGTTCTTGTCGAGCACACCAGGGGTATTGGTCATCAGCACCAGTTTTTCCGCGCCCAGGGTCTCCGCCAGCTTGCCGGCCACCAGATCCGCGTTGATGTTGTAGGCCTCGCCATCTTCGCCAACGCCTATAGGCGCCACCACCGGGATGAAGTCCTGACTGTCCAGCAAGGACACCAGCGCCGGATCGATGCTGGAGATTTCGCCCACCTGGCCGATGTCGATCTCATCGTCGGTCTCGGACTTCAAATACATCTTGCTGGCGCGAATGAAATGTCCGTCCTTGCCGGTCAGGCCCACGGCCTTGCCGCCGTGCTTGTTGATCAGCGACACGATTTCCTTGTTCACCAGGCCGCCCAGCACCATTTCCACCAGGTCCATGGTGTCCGAGTCGGTCACGCGCATGCCCTGGATGAACTCGCCCTGCTTGCCAACGCGGTTCAGCAGCTCGTTGATCTGCGGTCCGCCGCCGTGCACCACCACCGGGTTGATGCCCACCAGCTTGAGCAACACCACGTCCTTGGCGAAGCCCTCTTTCAAAGCCGCGTCGGTCATCGCGTTGCCGCCGTACTTGATGACCAGGGTCTTGCCGGCGAAACGGCGGATATAGGGCAGGGCTTCGGCAAGAATCAGGGCTTTTTCTGCTGCGTCGGTCGGCACGGCGTTCTCCATGGTTGCGCCGGGCCGTTGCCGGCCGGCGAGATGACGGTTCTGACCCAATGGTCTGATCTGTTGCATTTTAATCAAGCTTGTTAATGAACTGTGATTTATTAATTGCAGAACAACGGCATTATGCAATACAGTCCACATCATTAATGAACCAGAATTCAGCTATATCACTATGGCCCAAGCCCCCGCCTCGCGCTGGCAACGCAAAAAAGACGCCCGCCCCAGCGAAATCCTGGACGCCGCGCTGGCCCTGTTCGTAGAGAAAGGCTTCAGCGCCACCAAGATGGAAGACATCGCCCGCGCCGCCGGCGTGACCAAGGGCACGCCCTATCTGTACTTCCAGAATAAGGAAGAAATCTTCAAGGCCATGGTCCGCCACCATCTGTCCAGCCGTCTCGGCGCCTTTGTCGAACTGGAGCAGCAACACACCGGCCCGGTGGGCGAGCTGCTGCAGATTCTACTGCTCAAATGGTGGGACGAAGTGGGCGCCACGCCGGCCGCCGGCCTGTGCAAGCTGGCCATCGCCGAAGCCACCAATTTTCCGGAGCTGGCGCGTTTCTACACCACGGAAGTGATCTCGCCCTGTCTGCGCATGGTCGAGCACATTCTGCGCCGCGGCATGGACAGCGGGGAATTCCGCGTCCTGCCCATCGCCAGCAGCAGCGACGCCCTGCTGGCGCCGCTGGTGATGGCGATGACCTGGGCCCACTCCTTCGCCAAGGTGGTGCCCGATGTCTGCGGCTACTCGCATCAATACTCCCGCGCGCACCTGAGCGAAGCCCTGCAGTTGGTGCTGCAGGGCCTGAAGAATCCCACCTACGAGAATTGACATGAAAACTGCCGCTCATTGCCTCTGGCTGGGCATCGCCAGCCTGACCCTCGCCGCCTGCAGCAAGCCGGAGGCGCCGCCGGAAGCGCCGCGCCCGGTCCGCTACGTGGTGGCCGGCGCCGCCGCCCAACAGCAGGGCGACAGCTACGCCGGCGAAATCCGCGCCCGCCACGAGACCAATCTGGCCTTCCGCGTGGCCGGCAAGGTGGTGGCCAAGCTGGCCAATAGCGGCGACCGGGTGAAGAAAGGCCAGACGCTGGCGCGGCTGGACCCCAGCGACTACGCGCTGGACCTGTCGGCCAAACAAGCTCAACTGGCCGCCGCGCAGTCCGATCTCGGCCAGCAGGAGCTGAATCTGAAACGCTACCGCGAGCTGCTGGCCAAGCAGTTCGTCAGCCAGTCCCAGGTGGACGGCCAGCAAAACGCGGTCAACGCCGCCCGCGCCAAGGTGGACCAGGCCAGGGCCCAGCTGGCGGCCAGCCGCAATCAGACCGGCTACACCAGCCTGGTGGCGGACGCCGACGGCGTGCTGAGCCAGATGGCCGCCGAACCCGGCCTGGTGGTGGCCGCCGGCCAGCCGATGGCGCGTCTGTCCCAGGACGGCCCGCGCGAAGCCGCGATCCAGGTGCCGGAAAACGCGCTGGACAAGGTGCGCCGCGCCGGGCGGTTCCAGGTGCGCTTGTGGAACGGCGGCGCGCCGATGACGGGCACGCTGCGCGAACTGGCGGCCGACGCCGACCCGGCCACCCGCACCTATCCGGCGCGCGTCGCCATCGGCGGCGATTCCAGCCGCCTGCAACTGGGGATGACCGCCAGCGTTGCGCTGCCGGACGCCGCCGACGCGCAGATGCGGCTGCCGCTGACCGCGCTGCTGGACGAGCAGGGCAAGCACTATGTCTGGCTGATCGCCGCCAACGGCAAAGTCGCCCGCCGCGCGGTGACGGTCAGCCGCGTCGACGCCGACTCCGCCACCTTGTCCCAGGGCGTGCAAGCGGGCGACAAGATCGTCACCGCCGGCATCCATCTGCTGCGCGACGGCCAGGCCGTGAAACTGTTGGAGCGCTGAGACGGCCATGAAAAAACTGAACCTGTCGGAATGGGCGCTGCGCCACCAGTCGCTGGTGCGCTATTTGATGGTGATGCTGATGTTGGCCGGCGTCTGGGCTTACACCCAGCTGGGCCAGAAGGAAGACCCGGAATTCACCTTCAAGGCCATGCTGGTGCAAGCCTACTGGCCCGGCGCCGGCACGCTGGAAATGGAACAACAGGTCACCAACAAGCTGGAGGAGAAGCTGCAGGAAATGGGCGAAATCGACTTCGTCCAAAGCTATACCAAGCCCAGCGAGAGCCTGTTGCTGATTTCGGTGCGCGAGGACGTGCCGCCCAAGAACGTGCAGCAGCTCTGGTATCAGGTGCGCAAGAAGATAGGCGATATCCGCGCCACCCTGCCGGCCGACATCCAGGGGCCCTTCTTCAACGACGAGTTCGGCGACACCTTCGGCAATATCTACGCCTTCGCCGGCGACGGCTTCAGCTACGAGGAAGTGCGCCAATACCTGGAGGACGCCAAGCGCGAGATCCTGCGCGTGCCGGACGTGGCCAAGGTCAGCCTGCTGGGCGTGCAGGAGCAGCGCGTCTACGTGGACCTGTCCACCGCCAAGCTGGCTTCGCTGGGCCTAGACACCGGCGCGATCTGGAAAGCCTTGCAACAGCAAAACGCGATGACGCCGTCCGGTGTGTTCGAAACCGCCAGCGACCGCATCTGGGTCCGTCCCACCGGCAACTACGCCAGCGTGGAGGCCATCGCCGCCACCCCGGTCACCGTCAACGGCAAAACCTTCCGCCTCGGCGACATCGCCACGGTCAAACGCGGCTATATCGACCCGCCGCAAAATACCATGCGCTTCAACGGCAAGCCGGTGCTGGGCATGGCCATCACCATGAAGGCCGGCGGCGACGTGCTGCGCCTGGGCAAAAACCTGGACGAGGCCATGCGGCAGATCCAGTCCAAGATGCCGGTGGGTCTGGAGATCCACTCGGTGTCGGACCAACCCAAGGTGGTCAAGAACGCGGTGAGCGAATTCATGCGTTCTCTGGTGGAGGCGGTGGTCATCGTGCTGGCGGTCAGCTTCTTCAGCCTGGGCCTGCGCACCGGCATCGTGGTGGCGCTGTCCATTCCGCTGGTGCTGGCGATGACCTTTCTGGCGATGTATTTCTTCAACATCGACCTGCAACGCATCTCGCTGGGATCGCTGATCATCGCGCTGGGCCTGCTGGTGGACGACGCCATCATCGCGGTGGAAATGATGGCGCTGAAACTGGAACAGGGCTGGAGCAAGTTCCAGGCCGCCACCTTCGCCTACACCAGCACCGCCTTCCCGATGCTGACCGGCACCCTGATCACCGCCGCCACCTTCCTGCCGGTGGGCATCGCCAAGTCCAACGCCGGCGAATACGTATTCAGCCTGTTCGCCGTGGTGGGCATCGCGCTGGTGCTGTCCTGGATCGTCGCGGTGGTGTTCACCCCCTATCTGGGCTACAAGCTGCTGCCGGAAAACCTGCAACACCACGAGGCGCACGATGTCTACGACAAGCCGTTCTACCGGCGCTTCCGCCGGGTGGTGGAGTGGTGCCTGGAGCGGCGCAAGACTGTGATCGCACTGACGCTGGCCGCCTTCGTGCTGTCCTTGCTCGCCTTCAAATTGCTGGTGGCCCAGCAATTCTTCCCCTCCTCCAACCGGCCCGAGCTGATGGTGGACATGTGGCTGCCGCGCGGCGCCAGCCATCAGGCCACGGAGCGCGAGGTGGAAAAACTGGAAGCGCTGCTCAAGCGCGACCCGGACATCGTCAGCGTCACCAGCTACGTGGGCAGCGGCAGTCCGCGCTTCTATCTGCCGCTGGATCAGCAGCTGCAGCATCTGAACTACGCGCAGCTGATGTTGATGACCCGCGACGAACATGTGCGCGAAGACGTGAAGAAACGGCTGGAAAAGCTGTTCGACAACGACTTCCCCAATGTCCGCGGCCGGGTGACCCGGCTGGAAAACGGCCCGCCGGTGGGCTACGCGGTGCAATTCCGGGTAATGGGCGAGGACCACGCCAAGGTGCGCGCCATCGCCGCCCAGGTGGAGGCGCTGATGCGCGCGCATCCGTCCACCCGCCAGGTCAACATCAATTGGGGCGAGCAGGTGAAGGCGCTGCGCATCCGCATCGATCAGGACAAGGCGCGCGCGCTCGGCCTGTCCTCGCAGCAATTGTCCCAGCAATTGCAGATGCTGATTTCCGGCGCCGCCGTCACCAGCTTCCGCGAAGGCGACCAGGCCATCGCCATCGTCGCCCGGCTCAATCCGGACGAGCGCAAGAACGTCGCCGGCCTCGGCAATTTGATGATACAAACCGGCAGCGGCCGCTTCGTGCCGGTGTCGCAAATCGGACACATCGAATACCAGCCTGAGGAAAGCATCATCTGGCGGCGCAACCGCCTGCCCGCCATCACCGTGAGCGCGGACCCGGCGGAAGGTGCCCAGGGCGCGGACATCTCCCGGCAGTTGCAGCCCAAGATGCAAGAATTGGAGCGGACGCTGCCGCTGGGCTATCACATCGAAACCGGCGGCAGCATGGAATCCAGCGCCAAATCGCAAAAAGCCATCGCAGCGGTGGCGCCGCTGATGCTGGTGGTGGTGGTGACCCTGCTGATGTTGCAGTTGCACAGCGTGCAGCGCACCATCATGGTGCTGCTGACCGCGCCGCTGGGCATGATAGGCGTGACGCTGACCCTGATCGCCTTCAGCGCGCCCTTCGGCTTTGTCGCCATGCTGGGGGTGATCGCGCTGTCCGGCATGATCATGCGCAACTCGGTTATCCTAGTCGATCAGATCGAGCACGATATTCGCGACGGCATCGATCCCTGGCATGCGATTGTCGGCTCCACAATTAGACGTTTTAGGCCTATCATGCTGACGGCATTGGCGGCGATCCTGGCGATGATCCCGCTGAGCCGCAGCACGTTCTGGGGACCGATGGCCGTGGCCATCATGGGCGGGCTGCTGGTGGCCACGGTGCTGACCCTGCTGTTCCTCCCGGCGCTGTACGCGCAATGGTTCAAGATACGGCGGCCTCCGGCCTGACGGCGCCTTGCCGCCACACACAAGCACACAAAACAAACCGAGCAAATAAACACCAATGAACAAGACCCGATTCCGCTCGCCCCTGCTGGGCAGCCTGTTGCTGCTGGGCTTCGCCCTGCCGGTCCACGCTTTCGACCTGGTGGAAGCCTGGCGCGCCGCCCGCGACTACAACGCCGACTTCGCCGCCGCGCGCTCCGACCTGGACGCCGGCCGCGAAAAAGCGCCGCAGGGCCGCGCGCTGCTGATGCCCCAGGTCGGCGCCACCGCCAATTACAATTACACCAATCCGATCGCTCCGGCCGGCCAGGGCCGTTACGACTCCACCACCTACGGCGTCAATCTGCAGCAGCCGCTGTTCGACGTGGGCAAATACACCGGCTATCAAAAAGGCAAACTGGCGACGCAGCAGGCGGAAACCAGCTTCAGCGCCGCCGAACAGCAGTTGATCCTGGACACCTCGCAGGCCTATTTCAACGTGCTGCTGGCCAAGGACACCCTGTCCGCCACCAGCGCCAGCAAGAAAACCTTCCAGCAACAACTGGAGCAGGCCAAGACCGCCTTCGAAGTGGGCACCGCCACCATCACCGACACGCACGAGGCTCAGGCCGGCTACGACGGCGCGGTGGCCCAGGAAATCAAGGCGATCAACAGCCTGGAGCTGGCGGAAAACAATCTGCGCCGCGTCACCGGGCTGGACCCCAAGACCATCCAGCCGGTGCTGGACAAACTGCCGCTGGAACTGCCGACCCCGGCCACGCTGGAAGCCTGGATCGGGCTGGCCCTGCGCAACAGCCTGAGCATCAAGACCGCCGAGCAGGCGCTGGAGATCGCCGACAAGAACGTCACCGAGAAAAAGGGCGGCCACCTGCCGGTGATCAGCCTGACCGCCGGCTACAGCGACACTCAGACCCGCGCCCCGATGCAGCAGCCGCACACCCGCGGCAGCAGCATAGGCGTCGGCGTCACCCTGCCCCTGTTCGCCGGCGGCGGCATCAATTCGCAAGTGCGCGAGGCGGCGGCGCAGCAGGAGTCCGCCAAGGACAAGCTGGAAGCCACCCGCCGCCAGGTGCGCGAAGACGTGCGCCGCACCTTCCTCGGCGTCACCAACGGCGCGGCGCTGGTGCGGGCCCAGGAACAGCTGCTGATCTCGGCCAAGAGCAAGGTGGAATCCACCCGCCTGGGCAAAGAGGTCGGCATCCGCACCAATATCGATCTGCTGCAGGCCGAACAGGCTTATTACTCGACGCTGACCAGCCTGGCCACCGCCAAGTACGAGTATCTGATCGCGCGGCTGTCCTTATCCCAGGCCGCCGGCCAGCTGGATAGCGAGGTGCTGAGCAAGGTCAACGCCGTCATCCGCCGTTAAGAACCTGTTTACGATCTGCTGCGCGTTGGCGATACGGCGTTGAAAACAGCATTCGAAATGCTCATGTACCACGTGTACATTCCGCTTTCTCAGCCGTTTTCGCCTTGTCTCGCCTTAGCTCGCGAGATCGTAAACACGTTCTAAGACCCCTTCTCCGCGGCCATGCCAGCCGGCGTGGTCGCCGCCTCCCCATCCCTTCCGCACTCCCCCGCTGACGTCCACGCAACAGGTGTTTAATTTTTTAGGGCATGTGTAGCTTTTTGCTAAACACGAACATAGAATGCCTGAGATGGTCAGACAGCAATAATGAAAGCAAAAAACCACGGAGCGGCAACCGGCGCCATGACAGACCGGCCCCGTTCCGACACCGATTCGCGGCGGCCCGTCCGATGCGGCGCCGACCGCACAACGTCGAGGAGAGAGCAGATGAGCAATAAGGATTTGATGCAACGCAAGGCCGACGCCACCCCGCGCGGCGTGGGCGTCATGTGCGGCTTCTTTGCCGAGCGCGCCAAGAATGCCGAAGTCTGGGATACCGACGGCAAACGCTACATCGACTTCGCCGGCGGCATCGGCGTCTTGAACACCGGCCATCTGCACGACAAGGTGCAGGCCGCGGTGGCGGAACAACTGTCCCGCTTCAGCCACACCTGCTATCAAGTCGTTCCCTACGAATCCTATATCCGCCTGACCGAACGGCTGAACCAGCTGACCCCGGGCCAGCACGCCAAGAAAACCGCGCTGTTCACCACCGGCGCCGAAGCGGTGGAAAACGCGGTGAAAGTGGCGCGCGCCGCCACCGGCCGCGCCGGCGTCATCGCCTTCGGCGGCGCCTTCCACGGCCGCACCCTGCTGGGCATGGCGCTGACCGGCAAGGTGGCGCCGTATAAAGTGGGCTTCGGCCCCTTCCCCAGCGACGTCTATCACGCGCCCTATCCCAACGCGCTGCACGGCGTGTCCGTGGAAGACTCCCTGCACGGTCTGGAAAAACTGTTCAAATACGATGTCGATCCCAAGCGCGTCGCCGCCATCATCTTCGAACCGGTGCAGGGCGAAGGCGGTTTCTACGCCGCGCCCAGCGAATGGGTGGTGCAGCTGCGCAAGATCTGCGACGAACACGGCATCCTGCTGATCGCCGACGAGGTGCAATCCGGCTTCGCCCGCACCGGCAAGCTGTTCGCGATGGAACACTACCCGGTGCAGGCCGACCTGATCACCATGGCCAAATCGCTGGCCGGCGGCTTCCCGCTGTCCGCGCTGACCGGCCGCGCCGAGCTGATGGACGCTCCGGCGCCCGGCGGCCTGGGCGGCACCTATGCCGGCAACCCGCTGGCGGTGGCCGCGGCGCTGGCTGTGATCGACGTCATCGCGGAAGAAAAGCTGCTGGAGCGCGCCAACCGCCTAGGCGAGCTGCTGAAGGAAAAACTGCACGGCCTGAAGAGCGCGGTGCCGCAGATCGCCGAAGTCCGCGGACTGGGCGCGATGCTGGCGGTTGAGTTCAATCAGCCCGGCAGCCCGCAGCCTGATCCGGACTTCGCCAAGAAAGTGCAGACCAAGGCGCTGGAATCCGGCCTGATCCTGCTGACCTGCGGCGTCTACGCCAACGTGGTCCGTTTCCTGTTCCCGCTGACCATAGAAGACGCGGTGTTCGAAGAAGCCCTGGCCAAGCTGGAAGCCGCGCTCAAAGCTTAAGCGCCAGTTCAAAGTCCAAGGCCCGCGCCGCCCGGCGCGGGCCTTATCCGACATCTTCCGCGTTGGAGAGCCGCATGTTGAATTTGAAAGACCCCTCGCTGCTGAAACAGCAGTGCTATGTGAACGGCGCCTGGCTTGACGCCGACAACGGCGAAACCATCCCTGTGAGCAACCCGGCCACCGGCGAAATCATCGCCAGCGTGCCCAAGATGGGCAAGGCCGAAGCCGAGCGCGCCGTGGCCGGCGCGGCCGAGGCCTTCCTCGTCTGGAAGCGCAAGCCGGCGAAAGAACGCGCCGCCCTGCTGCGCCGCTGGTTCGATCTGGTGATGGCGAACCAGGACGATCTGGCCGTCATCCTCACCTGCGAACAGGGCAAGCCGCTCTCGGAAGCCAAGGGCGAAATCGCCTACGGCGCGTCCTATATCGAGTGGTACGCCGAAGAAGCCAAGCGCCTGTACGGCGACACCATCCCCTCTCCCGGCGCCGACAAACGCATCCTGGTCAACAAGGAGCCGATAGGCGTGACCGCCGCGATCACGCCGTGGAACTTCCCCAATGCGATGATCACGCGCAAAGCGGCCCCGGCGCTGGCCGCCGGCTGCCCGATGGTGGTGCGCCCGGCCAGCCAGACCCCGCTGTCCGCCTTGGCCCTGGCGGCGCTGGCCGAGCGCGCCGGCATTCCCGCCGGCGTGTTCTCGGTGCTGACCGGCGGCTCCAGCGAAATCGGCGCGGTGCTGACCGGCAGCGACACCGTGAAGAAATTCTCCTTCACCGGCTCCACCGAAGTGGGCCGCAAGCTGATCGCCCAATGCGCGGACACCGTCAAGAAAGTGTCGATGGAGCTGGGCGGCAACGCGCCCTTCATCGTCTTCGACGACGCCGACCTCGACGCCGCGGTGGAAGGCGCCATCATCTCCAAATACCGCAACGCCGGCCAGACCTGCGTCTGCGCCAACCGGCTGCTGGTGCAGGACGGCGTCTACGACGCCTTCGCCGAGAAGTTCGCCGCCGCGGTGGCCAAGCTCAAGGTGGGCAACGGCCTGGAGGCCGGCGTCACCCAGGGCCCGATGATAGACATGAACGCGGTGAGCAAAGTGGAAGAGCACATCGCCGACGCGCTGGCCAAGGGCGGCAAGCTGGTGGCCGGCGGCAAGCGCCACGCGCTGGGCCACAGCTTCTTCGAGCCGACCGTGATCACCGACGTCACGCCGCGGATGAAGGTGGCCAAGGAGGAAACCTTCGGCCCGCTGGCGCCGCTGTTCCGCTTCCACAGCGAGGCGGAAGCGATCCAGATGGCCAACGACACCGAGTTCGGCCTGGCCAGCTACTTCTACGCCCGCGACATCGGCCGCATCTTCCGCGTGTCCGAGGGTCTGGAATACGGCATGGTGGCGGTCAACACCGGCATCCTGTCCAACGAGGCCGCGCCCTTCGGCGGCGTCAAGCAATCCGGCCTGGGCCGCGAAGGCTCCAAATACGGCATCGAGGATTATCTGGAAATCAAATACGTGCTGCTGGGCGGCATTGACCAGTAAAACGTCGCGCCAATGCGAAACGGGCTGGAAATCCAGCCCGTTTTTTTTGACCACTTCAGCCCTGCACCTAGTGGAACTTGGCCAAGGTCTCCGACAAGGGGATGCCGGCCTCTTTCAGGCATTCCGCCAGATCGCGCCAGGCCTCGTCGCGCTCAGGCGCCACGTCCGGCGTCACCAGCCACGGCGCGTGCGCGGCGGACTCCTCGCGACCGCGCAGGCGGAAGCCCACCTCATAGCCCTGCAATTCCGGCTGGTATTCCGCCACCGCCTCCAGTTCCTGCACCCCGCCGGCGCTCGCGGCCAGCAGCGCCGCGGTCACGCCCAGGCGCTTGCGGTTCCAGGCCCGCACGCCGGTCTGCACCGCCTCCCACCAAGGCAGCGGCGCGAACAGCTCGGCCTCACCGTATTCCATCTCTGCGCCCACCGCCTGCTGCACCAGCGGCATCGCCGCGTCCAGCGCCTTGCGCGCCAGACGGCGCGCCTGCTCCGGCGGCAAAGCGCCGCGCTCCACCAGGAAGGGAATCCAGGCCAGCACCAATTGCGGCTCATTGGTCTTGCGCGCCGCCTCGTAAGTGGCGCGCGAGGAGTCCGGGTCCAGCGGCGCGAAATCGCAGCCGGCGTCCATCACCGGCGCCAATTGCACCAAGTCCTGGCAGGCGCGCTCGTTCAGCATCTCCAGCGTGAACAAGGTGGGAGAAATCCACAATATCGACTGCTCCGGCACCTCCAGCGCGTCCGCCAGCGCCACCTCCAGCCGCTCCAGCTGCGGGAAATGCCACCACACTCCGCCCTGGGCGCGTGAAAACGCGAACGGCAAGGCCCACAGCTCGAACGACACCACGGCGCCGTCCTTGCGCATCACCTCGGGGAAGGCGATTGCGTCGCGCGCGCAATTCACCAGCAACTGCCTCGCGGCCGGCTGGGACAACAGCGCCAACTGCGATTCGGTGAACACCGCCTGATCGCCGGCCGCCAGCGCCATCTGCACCTCGCCCGCCAGCTGCGCCCGGTCCATAGGCTGATCCACCGCGCGCCGCGCCAGTTCCACCAATTGGTTCACCGCGCGGCCGCGCTCCGCCGGCGGCAGCGGCTCAGTGGGGCCGGCGCGCATCTCGCGCGGCACCGGGCCGGCGGCCTCGCGGTCGGCGTAGGCCTTGTGCAGGCGCTGATAAGCCTGCATCGCCTCATCGCAGATCGCCTGCAACTGGCCCACGGTCGGCATCTCGTCTTCATTGCTGAAGTTGAAGTCGAACAAGCGCAGGCGCAGATTGCAGACATAGACCGTCACATTGTCCGCCTCGTCGAACAGCATGGCGCTGACCAGGCCTTCCCGCTCGCGGCCGGGAAAGTCGGTGTCGTCGTCGCCAAGCAGGCGGCAGACAAAAGCCGGCGTTTCCGTGTGAATCAGGTACTCGGAACCTTCCAGGCCCTGATCGTCGACGGCATCACCAAAAATGAAGCGGTTGGGCAAGAACGGCTCGCCCTTGATGCGGGCATTACGCGGCAGGGATTTCATCTGGCAAGCAAATCTATTCAATAAATCAAACACTCATTGTACCTGCCTAGCGGGGCGGCTTGAAGTCCGCCGGCAAAATCAATCCCCGTCCCGCCATTGCGCCAGCGTCCGGCGCTGCCCGCCCGCCGCGTCGAAGTTGTCCGCGGACAGCCAGGCTTCGAAGCCTTGCCGCAAGGCCGGCCACTCCTGATCCAGGATGGAAAACCAGGCGGTGTCGCGATTGCGCCCCTTGTAGACCATGGCCTGCCGGAACACGCCTTCGAAGCGGAAGCCCAGCCGCTGCGCCGCCCGCTGCGAAGGCAGGTTCAGCGCGTCGCACTTCCACTCATAACGGCGGTAGCCCAGCTCAAAGGCCTGGCGCATCAACAGATACATCGCTTCCGTCGCCGCCGGCCGACGCTGCAGCAAGGGCGAGAAATTCAGATGCCCGACTTCGATGCAGCCCATGGCCGGATCGATGCGCAGATAGGCGGCCACGCCCAGCGCCTCCCCGCTGACCGCGTCCACGATCGCGTAAAAATGCGGATCGCGCCGCCATTGCTGCTCGGCCAGCCAGCCGTAGTAGTCAGCGTAATCGGCAAACGGCCCGTAACTCAGATAAGTCCAGTTGCGCGCTTCCGCGTCCGCGCCCATCGCCGCGAACAAAGCGGGACCGTGCCGCTCCGCCTGCAACGGCTCCAGCCGGCAGAAGCGTCCCTGCAGATCCGTCTTAGGCGGCCAAGCCGCCTCGCGCCAGTCGGCCACCGGCCATCCCACCGCTTGCCCCAGAGCGTTGGCCTCGCCCGCCTGCGCCATGCCCGTTTCCAACATCGCCTCCCCTTTCAGCATGCGCAGGACACGGCGACGCCGGCGCGCGCCGTGGTCGCGTAGCCATCGCGCACCCACCAATCCAGGCCGCCTTGCAGTTCGCGCACATTGAAGCCGAGACGCGCCAGCTTCAAAGCGCCCTTGGTCGACGCGTTGCAGCCTATGCCGTCGCAGAACGACACCAGGACCGCATCCTTGGGCAAATGCGCGGTGCTCGCCTCATCCATGGTCCGGTGCGGCACGGACACGGCGCCGGGCAGGGTTTCCTTCCGGAAAGCCTCTTCCGCGCGGGCGTCGATCAGGACCAGTTTCTCCCCGGCTTGCAAGGCGCTCCAGACATCGGCCGCGTCCATCTCGTACGCCAGCTTGGCGGCGTAAAAATCCTGCTGACTCAACATTTTTTTCTCCTGCGGCTCTGGGAATGCTGTTAGCCTAAGCGACAAGTCATACCCCAAACAGTGCCACCATGCAAAATCCGAAGGAACCACTTTGTCCGCCGAGTGGTTGATCGATTTCCTGCGTCAGCGCTTGCAACGCCAGGGCGCGGAAAGTTTGGCGCGCCAGCTCTACCGTTTATTGCGCGAACTGATCCGCGCCGGTCAGCTGGCCGGCGGCGCGCCCTTGCCCGCCAGCCGCGCGCTGGCGGCGGAGCTGGCGCTGGGCCGCAACACCATTCTCAACGCCTACGAACAACTGGCCGCCGAAGGCTATCTGGAAAGCCGCCACGGCTCCGGCACTTATGTCGCCGCCCTGTTCAGCCCCAGCGCCTCGCCGCCTCAGCGCGCTCCGCAACACCCGGGGCTGTCTCAGCGCGGCCAACGCGTCTCCGGGCAGTGCTCGCTGCCCACCGGGCTGGCCGGCGCCTTCGCCCCCGGCACGCCGGAACTGAAGCAGTTCCCCCACGCCCAGTGGCAGCGTTGCCTGCAACACCATATCCAGCGTCCGCAACTGGATCATCTTCATTATCGCCACGACGGCGGCCTGCCCGAGCTCAAGCGTTCCCTCAGCCAATACCTGTATCTATCCCGCTCGGTTCGCTGCCAGCCGGAGCAAATCGTCATCATCCAGGGTGCGCAACAAGGGCTGGAATTGCTCGCACGGCTATTGGCCGACCCCGGCGACGCCGCCTGGGTGGAGGACCCCGGCTATAGCGGCGCGCAAGCCGCGCTGCGCGCGTCGGAATTGGACATCGTCCCGATCCCGGTCGACGCTCAGGGCATGGCCCCGACGCCCGCGCATCAGGCCGCGCCGCCGCGCCTGATTTACATCACGCCGTCCCACCAATACCCGACCGGCGTCGTCATGTCGCTGGCGCGGCGGCTCGCGCTGCTGCAATTGGCCAAGCAGCACGACAGCTGGATCATCGAAGACGACTACGACAGCGAATTCCGCTACGCCACCCACCCCATCGCCTCCCTGCAAGGCCTGGCCGACAGCGAACGCGTCATTTATCTCGGCACCTTCAGCAAAGTGATGTTTCCGGCGCTGGGCCTGGGCTATCTGATCCTGCCGGAAGAATTGGTGGAACCGTTCCGCCGCGTGCAGGCGCGCTTGTACCGGGAAGGCAATTATCAGGTGCAGGCGGCCTTGGCCGATTTCATCGAACAAGGCCATTTCGCCCGCCACATTAAACATATGCGCGAACTCTACCAACTGCGGCAACAACTGCTACGCGGCACCCTGCAGCGCGCCTTGGGTGACGCGCTGCCGCTGTCCGCAGGCGAAGCCGGCCTGCACTTGGTCGCGCAACTGCCGGCCGGCTTCGACGAAGAGGAACTCAGCCAGGCCGCCGCCCGGCAGCAACTGTGGCTGCGCCCGCTGGCCAAGCACTTCATCGGACGGCCGGACCGCAGCGGGCTGGTGCTGGGCTACGCAGGCGTGGAGGAACAGGAACTTCATGCCGCCGCGCTCAAGCTGGCGGCGCTATTGGAAACGCGATGGAAATGAAACCGACTTTGCTGGTCAGCGCCTGCCTGCTGGGACAGCCCGTGCGCTACGACGGCCAGGCAAAACCGCTGGCCGAACGAGACTGGGCGCGATTGCGCCGGGATTTCACTCTGATCTCCGCCTGTCCCGAATGCATGGGCGGGCTGCCCACACCTAGGCCGGCGGCGGAACTGCGCGGCGGCGACGGCGCGGCCGCCTTGCGCGGCCAGGCCACCGTGGAAACCGCCGCAGGCGAAGACGTCAGCGCCGCCTTTCTGCGCGGCGCCCAGGCATGCCTGCGTCTGGCGCAAGCCCATGGCTGCCGACAAGCGCTGTTGAAAGCCAACAGCCCCTCCTGCGGCACGCGCCGCATCTACGACGGCGAGTTTTCCGGCACGCTCAAGGACGGGGAAGGCGTGGCCGCCAGCCTATTGCGGCAGGCCGGCATCGAGGTCTGTTCGGAGGAAGACATGGCGGAACGGCTGAGAGCGCCGGCGAGCTGAACGCCGCCGGCCCCCTATCGACGGCGCTTACAGAAACTCGAGGCGGCCGCCGCTCAAATGGTACATGGCGCCGGCGATCTTGATCCGGCCCTCCTTCTCCAACTTGGCCAGCACATCGCTGCGCTTGCGGATCTGATCAATGGTATGCAGCACATTGCTGCGCGCCACCGCGTCGACAAACTCCGCGTTCTTGCTGCTGCGCTCGCCCTCGTAGCGGGTCTGCGCAATCGCCGGGCGGATGCGCGCCAGCAAGCCGGTCAGATTGCCCAGCTCCACATGGTCTATCGCCCCCTTGATCGCCCCACAGGCGGTATGCCCCATCACCAGCACCACCTTGGCGCCGGCAACCGCGCAGGCGAACTCCATGCTGCCCAGCAAGTCGTCATTCACCACATTGCCGGCCACCCGCGAATTGAAGGTGTCGCCTATGCCGGCGTCCATCACGATTTCCGCCGGCGCGCGCGAGTCTATGCAACTGAGCACCACCGCGGCGGGGTATTGCCCCTCGGCGCTGGAACGCTTTTGCGCCAGGTAATCGTGCTGCATCGGCTTGCCGGTGCGGAAACGTTCATTGCCCTTGGCCATCTCCGCCAGCACCTGCTCCGGCGTCATCGCGTCCCGCTGCGTCTTGCTCAAAGACGCCGCGTAAGCCACGCCGTTCACGCCCCCGTTGGCGCCGATGGCAAATAGCGCCGCCGCTCCCAGCGCGGTTTTCATCACCGTCCGCCGGCCGATGGTTTCGCCGCAATGGCCTTCCCGACACAGATGCTCGCTCATTCGCGTCCTTTCCTAGTGCAGTGGTATAAAGTTTTTTAATTTTATTCAGTAACTATTTATTTAGATGATCACCGTCGACTTAGTTCATCAAACCCGCAATTAAGACATGGGTATGGCGTTTGCCGCATCGGTACCCAACAACAAGCCAGGAAAAGAGAAGGAAAACGGAAGATAAGGAGAAGCGGCGGCTCCGTCCGGACGCAACAAAGCCTCCCTTTGGGGGAGGCTTCCGTGTCGCCG
>NZ_QARX01000001.1:358245-390713 GCF_003052555.1 Chromobacterium sp. Panama | reverse complement strand
ATTTGCCGGCACGCCTCAACCACCCCGACGAACCATGAAAAACGGGCCGGCGAAGCGCCGGCCCGCACGGTTGCGGAGGCCTGAAACCGCTTAATCCTTTCTCACATCCAGCAGTTCTTGCAGCTGATTCAGCGTGGAATCGTCCTTGACCACGTGCAGCAGCCATTCTTCCAAGCTCATCTCGGCCCAGCGCGCCGCGCGTTCGGCCAATAAGGCCACCGGGCTATGCGGTTCGTTGCTGCGGAAGTAACGGGCGACTTCGCTCAACATCTGCACCGCTTCCTGGCGGCTGCGGATCTGGCCGTTGAAGGCGACGGGCGCCGCCGAAGCGGCGGGGGTGGGCGCGCTATAGCTTTGAGTCACGGCTTTTCTTTCCACGGCGGGTTCGACGGGAGCCGGCGTAACGCCGGCCGGCGCGGTTTGTTGACGGTAGCGCAACACCAGATCCTGGCAGGCGTAGATGCCGTTGCGGATCTCCGCCAGGCTGGGCGCTTCGCCGCCGAAGCGCTGGTCCACTTGCTCGTCCAGCGCTTCATAGCGGCCCAGTGCCTGGACCAGCGCCTCAGCCTGGCTCTGGAACCAGGCGTGACCGGACAGGTTGGCGCTCTTTTCGAACTCGTCGCCGGAGAGCTTGCCCTCGGCGATGGCCGCGGCCTTGGACTCGGCGTCTTTCAAACCCAGGTTTTCCACGTCGCGCGATTGCTGCCAGTCGTTCCAGCCGTAAGCGCCGAACTCCGGTTTCAGCAGCGGCACATTGCGGATGGCCAGGCCCAGTTGCTGATTCAGCCACTCCAGCTTGCCGACGCGCTCGTCCAGATCGTGCGGGTCCAGTTCAGGATAGCCGCTGTCCCAGTATTGGCGCAGCCAGCCCTCCAGCGCGGCCAGGCCCAGGGTCAGGCCGGGCACGCCGTTGGCCTGGACCTGGGCTTCCGCGTACCAGGCCAGCAGTTGCAGGTCTTTGCTGTTCTGACTCAGCGCGTCTTCGCACAGGCGGATGACTTTGGGCCATTCCGCCGTTTTGAGCGTCTGTTCCCAATCGCCTTGGGACAGGCCCGGGTCGTCGCTGCGGCGGGCTTCGCGAATCTGGTCGAAAAGCGTGGAGTAAGCCAAGTCCTCCCCCGCCGGCCAGCCGCCGGGGATGGGGACCAGCAATTGCTGCACTGTTTGTTCGATGTTTTCCATGCTTTGTGGCTTCTATATATAGAGGTGTTGCGATCAGCCCTTGCCGACTTCCGGCATGGTGGAGATCAGCGAGGCGCCGCAGCTGACTTTATGGCCTTCCAGCGCCACCGGCTTGCCGCCGACCACCCAGCTTGGGTCGCCTTCCACGATGGTGCAGTTGACGTGCCCTTGCTGCGGGCAGGTGACGGCGTCGCCCAGGCAGGCGACCTGCTTGCCGAACAAGGTGGTGCTGGATGCGGCGCTGACGACTTTGCCGCCATGATCGGTGGGGTCGCCCAATCGGATCACGCGTTTCATGCTGTGGCCTCCTCGCGCGGCGGTCTGGCCATGGCCAGCGCCACATGATCGTTGCTGAATTGAGTAATGAGGGCCGGAGCGGCCAGGCGCGCGCTGTGGCTGACGGCGGCGGCGGCCAGCATGGCGTCGGCGGCGACGCCGACGTCGCCCCACTCCCGCGCCAGATTGCTGGCCTCGTCGATGGGGTGCAGCTCCACCGCGTGGCGGTTCAAGGCGCTGGCGATGGCGGCCAGGCGCACGCCGCCGGCGTCTACGTCGCCGCCGTTGTGCACCAGCCAGCCCAGGCTGGCCGCCTTATCGTTTTCCGGCTTGGCGTCCTCCGGGCTGAACGGGTAGTCCAGCAGCGCGGCGTTGACCAAGGCGTTGTCCAGCACCGGTTGCAGTTGCCGCATCAGTTGCAAGGCGCGCTCCTGCGGCGCAGCGGCCGCGCTGGACTGGCCCAATTGGGCCAAGACCGGCAGCTCGGCCAGGCCGGCCTGATGACGGGTCGGCACCACGCCCCAACTGCCGCCCTCGCGGCTGAAGTCTTTTTCCCAATAAGGCTGATAAGGATCGGCGCCCTCGGCCACGGCGACGGGGCCCAAATCGGGCTCCGGCAATTGCTCGCGCAGGAACAGCATGACGGCGACGGCCAGGCCCGGCTTGCCCAGCCAGCGCAGGCGTTCCGCCGTGGCGGGGTCGCTCTCGTCCCGCTCTTCGCCGCCCCGCGTCAGCAAGGGCGCGTCGGCGCCCAGCATGATCACACCCGGCAGTTCCGGCTGTTGTTGCAGCAACTGCCGCGCGCGGTCCGCCACCGTGCCGGTGCCGGCGCCCGCCAGGAAGCGCGCTTCCGGCGTCGGCCATTCACCGTCGTCCAGCGTTTCGGCCATGGCGACCGTCTGCCATTCCTTGACCGCGGCGATCTGTTCGATGCCGGACAGGCTGGGCACCACTTCCATCACCAGCGGCAGCCAGGCCGCGCCGGGCGCGACGGCGTAGAGTTCCTGCAAGGCCTCGGTCACATGCGGCCGCAGTCCTTCCAGCGCCTCGTCGGCGTCAAGGTCGGCCGCGTCCAGGCAGGACCACAGACAGCCGTCCGGCGCTTCCGCCAGCCAGTCCGGCTCGCCATGGGCCGGCACGGCGCGCGCCCACAGCCAGCGGCAGTCCACCACGGCCTGGCGTTCGCGCAGCTCGGCCAGATGCCGTTCGCGCGCGGCCTCGCGCGCGGACTGGCGCTCGGCCTCGGCCGCGCTCTCTTGCTCGGTCTCTTCCTGCTTGGCGCGCTTTTCCTTCAGATAGCCCCATAGCTTGACGCCGGCGCTGAGCAACATCGGCGGCCCCAGGTGCAGCAGCAGAATGGCCGATGGACTGATGCGCTGCCAGCTTTGCGGCAACACCAGCCACAGCAGCCCCCACCAGGCGACGGTGCTGACTCCGAACAGGCCCAACATTTTCCACATGGACGCGTTTCCTCAGCTCAGCCGCACTTTGACCTGCTCGCCCTTGAGCGAGACGGCGATCTTCTTCACCGGGCGGCCGGAAGCCATGCGCGCCAGCAGGTCGCTGGAGATCTGCGCCAGCAGGGTGCGGGTCAGGATGGCGTCGGCGTTGCGCGCGCCGCTGTCCACGTCCAGGCAACGCGCCGCCATCTGTTCCGCCAGTTCCTCCGGGAACTCCACTTGCGCGCCGTGGTTGTCGGCGATGCGCTGGCGGATTTTGTTCAGTTTGAGGCCGACGATGGCGCGCAGCACTTCGTCGCTGATCGGCAGATAGGGCACGATGGTCAGGCGGCCGAGGAAGGCCGGCTTGAACACGCTTTGCAAGGTGGGCCGCAGAATCTCCACCAGGTCTTCCGGCGTCGGGTCGCGGGTTTCGCCCTCGATGGTGACGCCGTGCTCGCAGGCGCGCATCACCAGATCGGAGCCGGCGTTGGAGGTCAGCAGGATGATGGTGTTCTTGAAATCGACTTCGCGGCCTTCGCTGTCTTCCAGCAGGCCTTTGTCGAAGACTTGGAAGAACAGCTCCATCACGTCCGGATGGGCTTTCTCCACCTCGTCCAGCAGCAGTACCGAGTAGGGCTTGCGCCGCACCGCCTCGGTCAACACCCCGCCCTCGCCGTAACCGACATAGCCCGGCGGCGAGCCCTTGAGGCCGGAGACGCTGTGCGCTTCCTGGTATTCCGACATATTGATGGTGATCAGATTGCGCTCGCCGCCGTACAAGGCCTCGGCCAACGCCAGCGCGGTTTCGGTCTTGCCCACGCCGGACGGCCCCACCAGCAGGAACACGCCCTTGGGCTTGCCCGGGTCTTCCAGATTGGCCTTGGCGATCTGCACCCGCTCGGCGATCTGCTCCAAGGCGTGATCCTGGCCGATGACGCGCGCGCCCAGCAGCGAGGCCAGCTTCTGCACCTGCTCCAGCTCATTGCTGACCATGCGGCCCAGCGGGATGCCGGTCCAGCCGGAAATCACGTCGGCGATCACGCTCTCGTCCACGCACTCGAAGGCCAGCGGCTGGAGCTTCTGCAGTTCGCGCAGCGCCTTGCGCTTGGTCTGCAACGGGCTGAGCTTCTTGCCCTTGGCCGGCTTGGCCTCGGCCTGCCGCTGTTTGAGCTCGTCGATCTCCGCCACCAGCTTTTGCTGTTCGTCCCAGGCGGCGTGCAGTTTCTCCAGGTCCGCCTGCAGTTCGGCGCGCTGGGCTTCCAGCTCCGCGATGCGTTCGGCGTGGCCTTCTTCGCGCTGCAGCGCGGCCACTTCGCGGTCGATATTGTCTATCAGCACCGACACGTCTTCGATCGGCCCCGGCTTGCCGGCGCGCGACAGCGCCACGCGGGCGCAGGCGGTGTCGAGCACGCTGATGGCCTTGTCCGGCAGCTGGCGGCCGGCGATGTAGCGGCTGGACAGATGCACGGCGGCGGCCACCGCCTCGTTGAGGATTTCCACCTTGTGGTGCTCGGCCATCGCCGGGGTCAGGCCGCGCACCATCTGCACGGCGATTTCCGGCGCCGGTTCTTCCACCTTCACCACCTGGAAGCGGCGCGCCAGCGCGGCGTCTTTTTCAAAGTACTTTTTGTACTCGGCCCAGGTGGTGGCGGCGATGGTGCGCAGCTCGCCGCGCGCCAGCGCCGGTTTCAACAGGTTGGCCGCATCGTTCTGGCCCGCCGCGCCGCCGGCGCCAATCAAGGTGTGGGCCTCGTCGATGAACAGGATGATGGGCACCGGGCTGGCCTTGACCTCGTCTATCACCTGGCGCAGGCGGTTTTCGAACTCGCCCTTGACGCTGGCGCCGGCCTGCAACAGACCCAGGTCCAGGGTGCGCAGGGTGACGCCGGCCAGCACCGGCGGCACTTCGCCGTGCACGATCTTGCGCGCCAGGCCTTCCACCACCGCGGTCTTGCCCACGCCCGGCTCGCCGGTGAGGATGGGGTTGTTCTGCCGGCGACGCATCAGGATGTCTATCATCTGACGGATTTCAACGTCGCGTCCCAGAATGGGGTCGATCTTGCCGGCCTTGGCCTGGGCGGTCAGGTCTATCGTGTATTTGTCCAGCGCCGGGCTGCCGCGCTTGCCGGCCGCGGGCGCGGCCATCGTCGGCTCCGCTCCTGCTTCGGCGGCCGGCGCGTTGGCCGAGGCCTCGCCGCCGTGCTGACGCAAGGCGGCGTAAGCGCCCTGCAGGCGGCCGGCGTCCTGGCGCGCCAGCGCGGCGGAGCCGGACTGCAACGCGCCGCGCAGCGCCTCGTCCTGCCACAGCGCCAGCAGCAGGTCCAGGGTGGACACATCGTCCTGCCCCTGTTCCGCGCTGGCCAGCAGCCAGGCTTTTTCCAGCCACTTGGGCAGCCAGCCGGACAGCACCGGATTGCGGGTATTGCCGCTGCGGAAGGCGTCCAGCGCGGCTTCCAGCTCGCGCTCGATGCGCGGCAGGTCCGCGCCCAGCGCGTGCAGCGCCGCCAGCGCGGCGTTGTTGTCCTGGTCGAACATCGCCAGCAGCGCGTGTTCGATCTCGATTTCGAAATGCGTGCGCGCCAGCGCGCGGCTGGCCGCCTGCTCAATCGCCTGGCGGGCGGTGGGGGTCAGCCTGTCGATCAGGGCTTTCAGGGATACGGACATATCGTTCCAATACGCTCAAAATGAAAAGTCGATTCCGCTCGCGCCGCTCAATGCAGCAGCGCGTAGCGCATGTCTTCAGGATCTTGCTTCTGCGGGCCCAGCCAGCAATTGCCGCCCAGGCGCAGGTCCGCCGGGCCGCCCAGCTGCGCCGCCGGCACGTCGCGCTTGTCCAGCACCAGGCTGACGTCGGCCGCCAGATTGTGGCCGACGGCGAATTGCAGCAGCGCCTGCAAGGCCTGCGCGCCGGGGCCGCCGGGCAGCAGGGCTTCGAACTGGGCGCGGCGCATGCTGCCCAAGCGCAGCTGCAGCTTGGTCTGACGGTCCCAAACCCGGGCGCCGGCGAACAAGGACACGCCCAGCTCGCTCTCGCTGTCGCCAAGCCGGCTTTGCTCCGCCGCCGGCACCTGCATCCACTGGCCGATGAATTGCTCCAATGCGGCGTCCACGCCGAAAAAGCCCTGGATCAGCGTTTCCAGCGCCTGCGCCGACAAGGGCTTCTGGCTGAGCAGGCCGGCGTAATAGATGAACAGGTTTTCGTCCAGGCTCGCGTCCGGCCCCATCTGCTTGCGCAGCTGGGACAGGCCCAGGCCGCCCAGGTCCAGCAGATTGCGGGTGAAACCGTCGCGCTCGCCGGCCTCCACTTCCAGCCAATAGCGGTATTTGCGCCAGGCGCCGAAGAACAAGGCGGTGGCGCGGTGGCTGAAGATGTCCAGGAAGGCGTGCAGCGATCCGTCCTTGTACTGCTGGCGGCGCTCCAGCAGCAGCTCGGTATAACTGGTGGGCAAGGCGCCGCTGGGCCCGGTCAGCCCGATGAAGCTGACCGTCATCTCGTCGGTGGCGTCCAGCTGCTCCGGCTCCTTGGCCGGCTGATAACGACACAGCTCGCTGGGCGGGAAGGACAGCGAGGCCAGCGAGCGGAAGCGCAAGCTGGCCGGCAGCCGGCCGCGGCGCTCGCCGCGCTTGCGCGCGGACAGGCCCAGGATGCGCACCGCCTGGAAAAAACCGAACTGGCTGGCGTCGCGCGCCAGCTCCAGTTTCAGATCACGAGGGCTTCGCCGGCTCGGGCTGGCCATGAGGCTACCTCCTCGTCTTGTTGAACCGCATGCACCCGCAGGCGGGTGAAACTATTAGGCGCGCAATACAGCGCGAAGAAACGCTCCAGCACCGCGGCGAACAGATAAACGCTGCCGCCGACGTAGTAATCCGGGTCCAGCGTCAGGCGGATTTCGCTGCCGCGGACAAAGCCGCTGAAATCGCGGCCGGACACGCGGGTCACCGCCGGCTGGCTTTCTATCCCCACCACGCCCTGGATCTGGCGCACGTTCACCGGGGAATCGGTCAGGTTGTACAAGGCCAGCATTTCCTGCAAGGCGGCGCAGCCGGAATCCACGATGGACATGTAGTTCAGCGACAAATGCGACACCAGCCGCCACTGCACCGCGCGCCCCAGCGGGCAACGCTGGCTGGCGCTGGGCTTTCGCAACAGGCGCACGCGCTTGACCACGGAATGGCCCGGCAGCGAGAAATCCGTCCGCTGGGTGGACTGGCTGCCGCCAAAGGGAATCTGCTCCGGCAGATCGCGGTTGCTGCACAGCAGCTCCAGGCTCAGCACCTCGGTGGCCGGCCGCACCGCGTTGAACTCCAGGTCCGCCAGGTGCAGCTCCAGATCCGTGCCCTTGTCGCTCTGGCGCGGCGAGGGCTCCCGGCTGGCGTGCCAATAAAAGCGCGGCGTCTTTTTTTCGCTACCGTGGCGTATCGCGTAGAAGGACGGCACTTCCTCGCTGCTTTCGCCGTCGCCGGATTTCTCCACCCGCACCACGCGCTTGATCTGGATCGCCTCGTAAGCCTGCTGCTTGCGCGCGTCCACCAGCACCGGGTAACTGGCTTTCTGGTGGGTGACGCGGATGGGCTCGCCCGGCTGGGTGAACAGGTTGACGATGGGCGTGCAGCCCAGCTTCATGTGCTGGGCCTGCAACTGGGTCTGCAGCCGGTTGTGACGCTCGCTGTCCGGGTATTCGTCCAGCAAGATCCGCAGCACCAGCTTGTCGCCGTCCAGCCGCGCCACCGCCTTGTCCAAGCGCAGCAGATCGACGAAGAGGAATTTGTCCGGATAGCAGAAGTACTCGGTCAGCAGCCGGTAGCCCATGAAGGAGCGTTCGTCGTAGTCCAGCAGACCTTCCTCGCGGCCGAAGCCCACCGCCCGCAGGCTGTCCGCCGGCAGCTTGCGCGTGCGGGCCGGGTCTTCGCTGCCGTCGCCCACGCTGACGCTCAGGACATTGGACAGCAGCATTTCGTACAGCAGATGCATCAGCGCCGGCTCGCCGTCCAGGAAGAAGCGCAGCGATTGCAGGCCGATGGCGTTGAGCGCCAGGCCGCCGTGAGTATGGAACTCCATCGTCAGCACCGCCGCCGCGTCCGGCGCCAGCTGGCGCAGATAGGGCGAGCCGCTGGTCAGCTCCAGCTTGGCCTCGGTCAGCGACAGCGGATACAGGTCCACCGGATAGGCGCTGCGGAATTTGCACACCACGCCCTGCATCGCCGGCGCGTGCACCGGCTGGCCGCGCTCCACCCGGTAGCGCTTGGCGATTTCCGGCCGCTGCGGATCGCATTCGAACTGCACGATGGTGGCGGAGGGAATCGGCTGCAGATAATGCGGGTAGAGCACATTGAGGAAGCTGACCGCCACCTCCGGATATTCGTCGTCCAGCTTCTTGTGGATGCGCGCGGCCAGGAAGGCGAAGGACTCGATCAGCCGCTCGGTGTGCGGGTCTTCGCACTGGTCGCCTTCCATTTGCAGACGGCCGGCGATCTTGGGATAGCGGCGCGCGAACTCGCCGGACAGCTGGCGCAGGTGTCCGAGTTCGCGTTCGTAATACGGCAATAAGGATTCAAGCATTAAGGCTCACGTCACATCTATTGTTGTCCGGTTGCGCCGGCGGGCTGGCCGCCGGCGGGAAACCGCTACTTCTTGGTTTTGAAATACTTTTCCAGGTCATGGTTCAGCGGCTCGCGCAGCAGCAAACCGCCATCCTCGCCCAGGCCGAAGATCAAGGAGGGAATCGCCGGCCGGCTCAGCCCCAGGTCGTCGACGGCGATGGCCAGCAGGCGGTCCGCGCGGCGCGCGGCCGGCACCTCCAGCCAGGTCCAGGCGTCGGCGCTGCCCTGACGCCGCAAGGCCACGCGGGTCCAGTCGTCGGCCTTGCCGTCCCAATCCAGGATCGCATCGCCGCTGGCCTGGCTGACCGCCTGTCCCAGCGTTTTACCCGCCGCCTCGAAGCGGACCTCGATGCCGGCCGCCCCGCCCACGCGCGGCTGGCCGACGATGGCGATCAATTGCCGCGCCGTGGCCGGCTGACGCACATTCATTTCCGCATCCGACATCAGGCGGTACTTGGGCGCCTGAGCAGGCAATTGCGCCTCCACCGTCACCAGGCCGTTGCTCACCCGCCAACGGCCCTCCAGATAATAAGCGCGGCTGGCCAACAAGGACCAGGAAGCCTGGCCGTCGGCCTGCAAAGCCAGCTCGGACTCCGTCCGGCTCTCCATCCGATAATGCCCGGCCAATTGCGCCGCCGTCAGCGGACGGTCCAATTTGCGGTAGCGCAACGCGGAGCGCACCGGAATCTCAGGGGCCGGCTTGGGCATCGTCAAGCCGCCGTCCGCCTGGATCTCCAGCTCCGCCTGGCGGAACAGGGGCTGCACCGCGTCGGCGTTGCTCAGCTCGAAACCGGCCGCCCGCTCCGTCCTGCCGACGGCGTCCACCTCGAACCACTGCCAAGCTTGCCCGGAGCCGGCCAGGCGCAGGCCCACCTTGCGCCACGCTCCCCATGCCTTAGGCTGCCAGGCGATCAGATAGCCCGGCGTCCGGGTAGCCTCGGCCTCCACTTGCCGGCCTTGATCGTCTTCCAGCAGGGCCTCCGTTCCCGCCACGCCCATGCGGCCGGCCGCCAGCACCGCCACCGTCATCATCGCCTCGTCGTAGCGGTCCGCGGCCATGAAGCGGCCGGAGGCATAGGGCAATTGCCGGTAGGCCGGCGCTTCGCCGCCTGCCGCCGCGCGCAGGACGATCTGTCCCCGCCCGCGCGTCCAATCGCCGCGCACCGTGCGCGCGCCGCTGCCCTTGATGAACCATTCAAACTGACCCGAAGGCAGCAGAACCAGGCTGCTGGGCAACCAGTCCTCGTCGGCCGGCACATAGGTGCCGGCCGCCTTGTCCGGCGCGGCGGCCTGCGCCGGCGCGCAGAGGCAGCCCAAAAGCAAAGCGGCGCAAACCCGCCAGGCTCGCTTGTTCATTCTTGAAACCCTCTCGCCATGAAGTCGATGCGCCGGGCTCAATGCCGGCCTCCCCCAATACGCTCGCCCCGCCGTTCCTCGGCCTGGCGTTGCTGCTCGCGCCGGATCTCCTGCGCGCGCGGCGCCTGGCAGATCGGCTTCTTATTGCTGTTGCCGTCGGTGAAGAACACGGTGCGGTAACGCAGATAAGTGCCGTGAGGTTCGCGCTTGCCCAGCGCGTAATGCATGAACCAGGCGCGGGAGTCGTGCACATGCTCGTCGTACAGCGCCATCAGCTTCTCGTCCTTGACCACCGCCGGGTACAAATCATTGCCATCCTCCCGCAGCATGACCAGTTCCGCCTGGCAATCGTCGCTGAACGGGCGGGACAAGCCGGTGAAGAAGGTGGCGAAGCCGCCAATCAGGTTGAAGGACAGCGAGGTTCGGCCCATGTAATCGTCGGCGAAGTCCTTGGCCCCTTCCCGCAACTGGGTCTGATCCATCACCGGCTCGTACTGCTTATTGAGGTTAGGTTTGAAGCCCTCCGAAACCTGGCTCGCGTCCGCCTCTTTTCCCTTAGGCTTCAGCGTCACCCCGGTGGCAACGCCTTTGCGGCGCTGCGCCTTCCACTCCGACTCCTGCGCGTTCACCAGCCACTTGGGCGTGTCCTGGGAGTTTTTGTAAAACTCGGCGTTGCGATAACCCGGCCCGCCTTTCTCGTCGACGCCGCCGGCGTAACGGGCGATGCGCCAGGCGGTGATCTGCGCGGTCTGCCACTGCAGCAGGTCTTCCAGCGACGCGCCGCTGCCGGCATGCTGACGCCAGGCTTCGAAGCGCTCCTTCAACTCCACATCCAGCACGTACAGCGCTTGGGTTTCCGTACTCATAAAGCGCCAAGGCTCGCGTTGCTTCAACATACCCAATTGTTCCGGGTCCGCATCCTGCAATAAGTCCGCATGCGCCTGCAACGGCGCACCAGCGTCAAAAGCCAGCCGGTACATATGCAGCAAGGGCAGCTGCGACAACAGCATGCCCTGCCCCTCGCGCGCCTTGCCCTGGTCCTTGGGCGGATAACCGCCGCCCACGTCGCTGTGCATGCCGGGGTAGACCCATTCACCCAACACGCAGCCGGGATAACTACGGTTGGCGATGGCCACCGAATCCAGCGGAAAGCACAGCCGCTGCTCGTGCGCGCTGACCAGATGCGCGCAGCGCTTCAGATAGCCAGCCTCCGGCGGCAGCTTCATCGTACCGTCTGCCCAGCCCATATGGCCTTCCGCCCCCGGCGCCAGCTCGGTCAGCCCCACCGAGGCCACGGTGTCGAACAGGCCGAGAAACTCCACCGCGACGGGGATGCCGCACAGCGTGCCGGCCTCGACGTCCATCAACTCGCGCAGCCGCCACAGAAAGGAACGCGCCTCCGCCGCTCCGCGCGAAAAACCGTAGGTATACAATTTGACGCGCAGGATTTCCGGCTTGTAATCGGCTTCGCGCTTGGCGACAATCGGCGCCAACACTTTCTGCATCACCGCACGGCGTTGCGCCAGCGTGGTGCTGCTGCGTTTTTTGACGCCTTTGTCGTCTTCCTCATAGGTGTACTGCATATCCTTGATCAGTTGGAGAGCTTGTGGCGCATCCAGCTTTTCCACCTGCTCACTCATTGACCGCGTAATGGCGTCGATCAGCCTCGTTAGTCCCCATAGAATCCTATCTTCGCCCCCCGAGGCAAAACTCAGGCCACTGCCGCTTGGCTCATCCTCGCCAATTTCCTTGAATACCGTGCCGACACCCTGGATGTAATAACTGTAATATCCCCAGTCAAACCCTTTCCCATTACCAATTGAAGCATTGAACAAACGTCGCACATTGCTGCTATTGACTGGGTCGGCTTTATCGTCCGAGTCGCCATGGTTATTGGTGCCGTCAAAGAACAGGCTGACATGCAGCACCTGCACACAAGGCGATGGCCGACCTTGCTCACGAGCTGCGCACCTTGCAGCATCTACTTCCTGCTGCTGGCTATTTCGCTGAGCAAGAATTGTTTGGAAACGGGTAGGTAAATAACCTTCATCCGGGAACGAGGGAGCAATCAACGCTGGCATTTGGTTTTGCCTCCCAAACGCCGCACCACTTCATCATCCCATCCCTGCGAGCTCCTGCCTCTCAGTCCGCCAAACACTCGGCCCTGTTCCGCAGAATCAATCAGCGGATACACTTCATCGCAAGGCAGGAACACAAGGACCAGGGAAGATACTTTTTCATACTTTGGCACCGCCATCGTCACCCTGCGGCGAACATAATTAGCTTCATGCTCTTTCATCCAACGATGCCATTCTGGCGGCGTCGTTCCATCTGGATTCCAGCGCGGTGCACGTCGTCCACCAGGATTAACATCCGGGCTAGGATCCTTCACCCACTCAATCGTCGCCGTCATGCCCGGCCGCCATTGCTCCGGCAGGCTGACGCAACACTCCTCACCACCGCCGCCTCCCATACCCTGACCATTAAAGCTGGCGCGCACAATCGATGTACCTGGTACGGTATTCACCACCCGCGCACCGGCGCCTATGGTTTTGGACTGCGCCATGCTTTGACATCCAAGCAGGCTCAGGGTCAAGAACAGCCATGCACTAATAGAGAACCATTTCATCGTTTTCACCCTCAATGCTAAATTCCGATTTGCCGTTCCATTCCAAAACCATCGCCTGACAGGAACTGGCTCTAGCCGGGAATCATCCACCTCCCGAACACGTCTGCCGACCACCCAGTCGACGGATCATCTCCGGATAACGGTCTTCACGACCACGCAAGCCACCCAACACTCTGCCCTGCTCCGCCGAATCAATCAGCGGATACACCTCATCGCAAGGCAGGAACACCAGAATCAGGGAAGACACTTTTTCATACTTGGGCACCGCCATCGTCACCTTGCGGCGAACATAATTTGCTTCATGCACCTCATACCATCTACTGCCTTCCGCCGTGATAGATCCATACTTGCTCCGGGGAGGTTGCCGAATCCCACCAGGATTCACCCCTGGACTCGGATCCACCACCCACTCTATCGTCGCCGTCATGCCCGGCCGCCATTGCTCCGGCAGGCTGACACAGCACTCCTCGCCTCCACCACCGCCCATACCCTGGCCATTGAAGCTGGCATGCACAATCGATGTGCCCGCCACGGTATTCACCACTCGCGCGCCGGCGCCTAGGGTTTTGGGCCGCTCCATGCTCCGGCACCCGGCCAGGCCCAGCAGCAGCAAACCAATCGTTAAAGCGATCCTCGTCATGGTGTTATCCTCCATGCGGAAATACGGATTGACTCAGTCACACTGCCAACACGCCAAACGCACATGGCCAAGCCCTTCGAGTTCATCTGCTTGCCGCACAGACCTTCCCTGCCCCCAAACGGCGAATGACTTCATCGTCCCACTCCGACGAAGCCAGCCCTCTCAGACCGCCAAACACCCGGCCCTGCTCTGCCGAATCAATCAACGGATACACCTCGTCGCAAGGCAGGAACACCAGAACCAGGGAAGACACTTTTTCATACCTGGGCACCGCCATCGTCACCTTGCGGCGAACATAATTAGCTTCATGCTCCTCATGCCATCTACTGCCTTCCGCCGTGATAGATCCATACTTGCTCCGGGGAGGTTGCCGAATCCCACCAGGATTCACCCCTGGACTCGGATCCACCACCCACTCTATCGTCGCCGTCATGCCCGGCCGCCATTGCTCCGGCAGGCTGACACAGCACTCCTCGCCGCCGCCGCCGCCCATGCCCTGGCCGTTAAAGCTGGCGCGCACAATCGACGTGCCCGCCACGGTATTCACCACTCGCGCGCCGGCGCCTAGGGTTTTGGGCGGCGCGATGTTCTGGCAAGCCGCCAGCCCCAAAGCCAAGACGCCACAAGCGGCCCACGCCAGCCATGGCATGTGCACCGCAGCCATCTCGCCACGGTTTGGCGCTCGCATCACCATCCGCCGGATTCCGTCGGCGCGTCGCAGCGCATGCGCCCGCCCAGGCGTCGCGCCAGCTCCTGCCGCCACTCTGCCGAGGTTTTCTCGCGCAAACCGCTAAACACTTGCTGGCGCTGCCGGCAGTCAATCAGCGGATACACCTCATCGCAAGGCAAAAACACCAGGGACAAACCACAAGTATCCTCATAGGCCGGCACGGGGAGCGTAAGCCGATGGCGGACATAGTTAGCCTCGTGCACCTCAAACCACCTTGCGCCCTCGGCGGTAATAGAGCCGTATTTACCTTTAGGAGGCGGCTTGACTCCTCCAGGGTTCACCCCTGGGCTCGGATCCTTCACCCACCCTATCGTCGCCGTCATGCCCGACCGCCACTGCGCCGGCAGGCTGATGCAACACTCTTCGCCGCCGGAACCGCCTATGGCCTGACCGTTAAAACTGGCATGCACAATCTCGGCGCCGGCCATGGTATTCACCACCCGCGCGCCGACGCCTATGGTTTTGGGCGATGTCGTGCAGCCGGACAGGAGCAGCAAAATCAGCCACCCGCAAAAACGCGCCCATGCCGCGGCCATGCTCACGCCGGCTCTCTCAAGCGGCGCTCGATCAAGGGCTGGCGTTCCGGCTCCGACCACAGCTTGGCCCGGTCCGCCGCCCGGTGCGCCGCCGCCAGCCGCGCCATCAGTTCTTCCTGCGAGCTCAGCCCGTACATCGACGGCGTCAGCAGATGATCCTGGCGCCAGCTTTCCGCCTGGTGCCAGACCATCAATTCGTCAATCTGCGACGGCGACAGGCTCAGGGTCTCCTCCTCCCACTGCGGCCAACTCCGCATCATGTCGACATCCGGCTCCAGACAGCGGGCGTTGCCGTCACGGTCCAGCCAATGCCATTGCAAGGCCGGCTCCAACAGGAAACGCCGCTGCGCCGGCTCCAGCGCCTCGCTGACCGCGGCGAACACGCGCGGATCGTTGAAACGCAGCACGCCCTGTTGTCGGCCCTGGTCCCAGGAGGCTTGCAGACAGGCGCTCAGCCGCTCGGCCAAGGCGTCGAAACCCCAATCGCCCAACAGGGCCAGCAAGCGCGGCTCGCCCTGCCATTTATCCAGCTGCCGCGTCCATTTTTCCAATCCAGCCGGGGAGTGCAGCGGCAAACGCAGCAAGGCCGGCCCTTCGTCGGCGGCCTCGGCGTGCGGGGTCTCCAGCAAGAGGCTGCGCGGCATATGCATGGCAGGGGCGCGGCTCTGCCAAGCGTCGCCGATATCGCCCTGATCCACGATGAAGTCCAGCCACTCCAGCTCCGCCTGCCGCGCTTGCTCCAACAGCCGTTCCAGCCACGCGGCCGAAGAAGGTTTGGTCAACAGCACCGCCGAGCTCATTTAGCCGCCACCAAGGGATTGGCCTGCTTGAAGCCTTGCGCCATGCAGGTCTTGCAGACGGTGTTGGGGAAGCGCGGGAACGGCGGACTCATGCTGGCCGGCCCGCTCCAATCGTGGCTTCCGCCCTTGAAGCTGACCGTGCCGGGCGCGTGCAGCTCGATCTTGCCGTCCTTGATCCGCACATAAGCGCCGCCGCTGGTCAGCAGAATCTCCTTCTTGCCGTTCCACAACTGCTGGCCCTTGATGGCGGTGATCTTGACGTCCTGATCGCCGGTCACCTCGATGCTGTCGCTCTGTGCTTGAACCTGCACCTTGCCCTTGGCGGCGATCAGCTTCAGCGCAATCTGATCCTTGACCCCGGTGACGAACAGGCTGATGTGTTGGCCGACGTTATGCAGCCAGCGCCGGCCCGAGGTTTGGTTGCTGTCCCGCTGTGCCACCAGGTCCAGATTGGTGCCCGCCGCCACGGTTTGGCTTTGCTGGCTCAGGCTGGCGATGCCGGCCGGTGCGGACAGCACGATCAAGGGCTGTTGGCCGGCTTGGTCCTTGGCGGTCTTGCCGTCCTTGTCGGTGTTGCTGCCGGCTTCCCAGGCTTTCAAGGCGGCAGCCTGGTGTTGCAGGTGGCCTTCGGTTTTCTTGGCGGCCTTGGCGTTGTCCGCGCCGATTTCTTCCGGCCCGGTTTCCATGGTATCGGCCTGCTGGCCGCTGGCGGTGTCGCCCAGGCTTTGGCTCAGGGCCAGCGCTGCGTCCAGCTGGCTTTGCGCCTGTTCGCGCGCCAGTTGTTTGCCCCCAGCGCCGTTCTGCGCTTCGGTGCTCAGCAGCAGGCCATGGCCGGCGCGGACGGCGCCGTGGTTGTCGGTGCGCAGTTCGAAGCCATCGCCGCGCGGCTCGGCCTTGCCGTTGCTGCGCGGCTGGGTGAGGAAGCCTTGGTTGAGTTGGGTTTTGCCGGGTTCGCTCGACAGTTTGGCGCGCACTTCGCCCGGGGTGTCGTCGAACAGCAGTTCGTTGTATTGGCCGCCCTGGTGTTCTTTGGATTTGATGCCGGACAGGGTTTTATTCGCCGGCAAGGCGCCCGCGCCGCTGAAGTCCGGCGGCGGGTGGCTGCCGTTGTAGAGCACGCCGGTGATCACCGGGCGGTCGATATCGCCTTCGATGAAGTCGACCAAGACTTCCTGACCGATGCGCGGGATGAATTGGTGGCCCCAGCCGGCGCCAGCGCTGGGCATCACCACGCGCAGCCAGCAGGAGGATTTGTCGTCGAGGTTAGCGCCGATGCTCGGGTGTTCGTCCGGCCGCTGCCAGTGGAATTGCACCTTGATGCGGCCGTGCTGGTCGGTGTGGACTTCCTCTCCTTGCGGGCCGACCACGGTGGCGGTCTGCACGCCGCGGGACTTGGGCTTGGCCAGTTCGGTGTGGGCGTAGGCCGGGGTCAGCGGCACGCCGCGGCGTTGGGCGTCGAAGTCGGCGCGGAAGGGTTGGGCGTCCTCGGCTTTTGCCAGCGCTTTGAGGTCCGCCGGCAGGTTGTTGCGCGCGCTTAAAGCTTGGCGGGTGACGACGAATTCGCGCTGTTCGCTGCTGTCGCCGTCGTGGGCCGGATGGTCGTCCAGGCGAAACCACTGGCCGGCGGCCAGGCCGCGCACGCTGCCGCCGCCGCTGAATTGCTTGGCGTTCAGGTCATGCGCTTGCTGGCGCAGCTGGGCGTAATGGCTGAGTT
Source organism: Chromobacterium sp. Panama (assembly GCF_003052555.1). Taxonomy (NCBI): domain Bacteria; kingdom Pseudomonadati; phylum Pseudomonadota; class Betaproteobacteria; order Neisseriales; family Chromobacteriaceae; genus Chromobacterium; species Chromobacterium sp. Panama. The sequence continues at coordinate 373,807 of NZ_QARX01000001.1, read as the reverse complement.
GGTCGGCGTCGCCGGCGTAGTACAGCGATTGCGGGTCGTAGTCGTGCAAGGAGGATTGCAGCGCCTTGCCGTTCTGGCCCTGGTCGATGCGACTGTCGTCGCCGCTGTGCTGGGTTTGCACCGGCTGGTAGTCGAAGCTGGCCAAAGCCACTGCGCCGGGCACGATCTGGCGTTGGGCGTTCCACTCGGTCAGGCCGTCTTCGGCTTCGGTGGCGTCGCTGCGATGGAAGCGCACCCGCTCGACGCCGGCCGGCGGCAGGCTGTAAGGGTCGTCGAAGGCGACCAAGCGCACTTGTGGTGTGTCGCCGTCGAGGTGGTCGAAACGCCAGGCGTAACCCTCTTCGTGCAGCAGGCGCACGATGAAGTCGTAATCGCTCTCGCGGTATTGCAGACAGTAGCTGCGCGGTGAAGCCGGGCCGGTCTTGAAGTCCGGTGATCACCGGGCGGTCGATGTCGCCTTCGATGAAGTCGACCAACACTTCCTGGCCGATGCGCGGGATGAATTGGTGGCCCCAGCCGGCGCCGGCGCTGGGCATGACCACGCGCAGCCAGCAGGAGGATTTATCGTCCATCCCCGCGCCGATGCTCGGGTGTTCGTCCGGCCGCTGCCAGTGGAATTGCACCTTGATGCGGCCGTGCTGGTCGGTGTGGACTTCTTCGCCCTGGGGGCCGACCACGGTGGCGGTCTGTACGCCGCGAGACTTGGGCTTGGCCAGTTCGGTGTGGGCGTAGGCCGGGGTCAGCGGCACGCCGCGACGCTGGGCGTCGAAGTCGGCGCGGAAGGGTTGAGCTTCTTTGCCATCCTGGAAGGCTTTGAGATCCGCCGGCAGGTTGTTGCGCGCGCTTAAGGCTTGGCGGGTAACGACGAATTCGCGCTGTTCGCTGCTGTCGCCCTCGTGGGCCGGGTGGTCGTCCAGGCGGAACCACTGGCCGGCGGCCAGGCCGCGCACGCTGCCACCGCCGCTGAATTGCTTGGCGTTCAGGTCATGCGCTTGCTGGCGCAGCTGGGCGTAATGGCTGAGCTGGTCGGCGTCGCCGGCGTAGTACAGCGATTGCGGGTCGTAGTCGTGCAAGGAGGATTGCAAGGCCTTGCCGTTCTGGCCCTGGTCGATGCGGCTGTCGTCTCCGCTGTGCTGGGTCTGCACCGGCTGGTAGTCGAAGCTGGCCAGCGCTACGGCGCCGGGCACGATCTGGCGTTGGGCGTTCCACTCGGTCAGGCCGTCCTCGGCTTCGGTGGCGTCGCTACGGTGGAAACGCACCCGCTCGACGCCGGCCGGCGGCAGGCTGTAAGGGTCGTCGAAGGCGACCAAGCGCACTTGTGGCGTGTCGCCGTCCAGGTGATCGAAACGCCAGGCGTAACCCTCTTCGTGCAGCAGGCGCACGATGAAGTCGTAATCGCTCTCGCGGTACTGCAGACAGTAGCTGCGCGGCGACGCCGGGCCGGTCTTGAAGTCCTGGGCCTGGACGCGGGCGAACACCGGATTGGCCTGCTGATGCTCGCTCAGGATCTGCGTGACGATGTCCGGCACCGATTGATCCTGGAACACCCGCGAGCTTATGCGGTGGCGCAGCAGCGCGAACGGCGGCTCAATGGTCAGCTGATAACGGCTGAAGCCGCCGTCCGAGCCCAGGCACTCGGCCTTGGACACCACGCCGCAGCGCAGGCTCTCCGCGCCGGCGGCGTCGAGGATGCCGAGCCGGGCCGGCAGGCCGAGCAGGCTCTTGAGTTCGATCTTGCCGTCCGGTGACAAACAGCTCAGCTGGTAGGCGTAAGACCGGGACACGCCTTCTTCGCCGGCCAAACTCAGCGGCAGCAATTGCTCGGCCGCCACGCTGCCGTCGCCCAGGCTGAGGGTGAGCAGGCGCTGGTCCTGGTTGAAGGCGGAAGCGAAGCTGGCGAGCAGGGTGCTGAGGTCCATGGCGTTAACCTGATTCAAATCGACTGCGCAATTGGCGAGTCCTTAAGCAAACCGTGCGCGGCCGCGCCGGGTTTGCTTAAGCACCCGAAAACGCCCGGCCGCCCGCTTGCGCTGGGCGGCCCGGCGCCGAGATTCAGTTGGCGATCAGACGCACCGCGTGCAGCTGACGCTCGGTGTCGTAACGCACGGTGATTTTATTGGCCGGCACGCCGGCGTCGCTCAGGAACTGCTTGACGGCGATGGCGCGGGTTTGCGCCGCGGCGCGGGCATTGCCGATGTCGCCGCGGTAGCAGTGGCCGCGCACCAGGATGGATTTGGCGGTCTTGAGCTTGGGCAGCAGCAGTTGCAGTTGAGCCTCGCCCACCGGGGACAGTTTGGGGCTCATTTTTTCAAACGGGATCAGGTTGGGGTCTATGGCCATATTGGCGGCCACGGCCTTGTCCAGCGCGGCCTTCTCTTCCGCCGCCTTGATCACGGCGGGGTCGTTGGAGGCTTGTTGAGCGTTAGGATTGGTCTTGCAGCCCACCAGCGACAGGGCGAGCGCGGCGACCATCAGCAAACGTTTCATAGCATTACTTCCCGGATTGACTTTGACATGGGTAAAGGACATCCCGGAGCCCGCCGCGGCCAATCGGCGCGCGGCGGCCCCCGGGGTGCCTTAGAGTCTGTTCAAAGCCCGGCGGTCACGAGCGAAACAGGGCGAAAACAGCGGAAGAAACGGACTGGCCCTAGGGCGCATGAGCATTCCGAAGCGGTACTCGCCGTGCAAGGTCTCGCGCACGCGGCGGACATTGAACAGATTCTTGCAACCCGCCCAGGGCAGTGGGCGGGTTGGCACTTCTTCGCTACTGAGACTTAGGCGATCGCTTTGTTGGCGGTCAGGTCCCAGCCGGAGCTGACGTTACCGCCGCCGGCGCCGTCAGCGCGTTTCTGCTGGGTGTAGGTCCACTTGATCTTGCCGTAAGTGAAGCTCACTTTTTCGCTGGGGAAGCCGTTGTCGTTGGCGGAACCGTGCGGCTCAACCTTGGCGATCAGGACTTGTTCCATCTTGATCTCCATGTACTTCACCTTGTCGCCACCGGCACGGCACAGTTCGATGGTGATTTCCTTGATGTGCTGGCCCTTGCAGCAGGCTTCGTAGATCTTCGGGCTGGCTTTGTCCAGGAAGTGGGTGATTTCGTAAGCGGCGTGGTTCACGCGCTCGGCGGTGGCGCCGCCGGCGGAGCTGGCGGTAGCCTGGGCCGGCTGTTCCAGTTTGTGGGCAAAGGACTGGATTTCGATCCAGTCTTTGTGCTTGTCGTCGCTGCTTTCGCCAGGAATACCGTCAATTTTCAGGAATGCATCAAAAGCCATTTACTTCTCCTTAGAACAAAGGTCAAAAATTGGAGGCGAGCCCTCCCATTCCAAAAGACGCCCGCGCCCGCCGCCGCGCCGGAACCCGGCGGACGCGCGCAGGCTCTCCAGCCTTAACCCGCCGGCTGCGGCAGCTCCGCCACCAGACGCAGGGAAATGGTCAGTTCATCCAGCTGGAAATGCGGCCGCAGGAAGGCGGCGGCGCGATAGACGCCCGGTTTGCCCGGCACTTCCACCACGTCGACGCGCGCTTCGCGCAGCGGATATTTGGCTTTGGCTTCCTGGCTGGCGGAGTCGTCCAGCAGCACGTATTGCGCCAGCCAGGTGTTCAGGAAGTCCTGCACGTTCTGGCGCGAGGCGAAGCTGCCGATTTTGTCGCGCATGATGGATTTCATGTAATGCGCGATGCGCGACACCGCGAAGATGTAGGGCAGCTGGGTGGACAAACGCGCGTTGGCGTTGGCCGAATCGGTGTTGTAGGTCTTGGCCTTCTGCACCGATTGCCCGCCGAAGAAGGCCGCGTAGTCGGTGTTCTTGCAGTGCACCAGCGAGATGAAGCCCAGATCGGACAGCAGTTTTTCGGTGCGGTCGGTGATCGCCACTTCGGTGGGACACTTGAGCGCCACTTCGCCGTCGTCGGTCTTGAAGGTGTGGGCCGGCAGGCCTTCCACCAGGCCGCCGCCTTCCACGCCGCGGATGGCCGCCAGCCAGCCGTATTGGGCGAAGGCGGAGGTCAGGCGCGCGGCGTAGGCGTAGGAGGCGTTGGTCCACAGGTATTTTTCGTGGGTGCTGCCGTCCACGTTTTCCTCAAAGTCGAATTCCTCCACCGGCACATTGTCGCGGCCGTAGGGCAGACGGCCCAGCACATGCGGCAAGACCAGGCCGACGTAGCGGGAGTCTTCGGATTCGCGGAAGGATTTCCACTTGGCGTATTCGACGGTGTCGAAGATCTTGGCCAGATCGCGCGGCTTGCCCACGTCGGTGAAGCTCTCCAGGCCGAACAGGCCGGAGGAAGCGGCGGTGATCAGCGGCGCGTGCGCAGAGGCGGCCACGTGGGACAGTTCGTCCAGCAGGTAGAAGTCTTCCGGGTGGCGGGTGAATTCGTAATCGCCCACCAGGCCGGCGTAAGGCGCGCCGCCGAAGGTGCCGTATTCTTCTTCGTAGATTTTCTTGAACAGCGCGCTCTGGTCGAACTCCGGTGCCGCCTTGAAGTCCTTGACCAGGTCTTTCTTGGAGGCGTTGAGCACCTTGATCTTGAGCATGGTGCTGGTTTCGGACTCCATCACCAGGTATTTCAGACCGCGCCAGGAGGCTTCCAGCTTCTGGAAGTCGTTGTGGTGCATGATCTCGTTCAGCTGCGAGGAGATCAGCGCGTCGATTTCGGCGATGCGCGCGTCTATGCTGGCGGACAGATCGCGCGATACGCTGACGCTGCCTTCCAGCACCTGGTCGACCAGTTCGCCGATCAGGTCGCGGGTGTGGCCCTTCTCGTTGTCGTTGGTGGCGACGCGGCTTTGCTCGATGATGGAGTCGAGCAGGCTGCCTGCCGCCGCCGGGGCTGCGGCCGCGCCGGCCTCAAGTTGTTGTTCTGCGCTCATCTATCACTCTCCCGCTTTGTCCGGATGCGCGGCCTGGCTGATCGCCTTCAGCTTTTCCGTATCGCGCACCACTTCATCCAGCAATTCTTCCAGCTTGTCGTTACCCGCCATCTTGTTGCGCAGGTCGGCCAGGCGCTTGCGCGCGTCCAGCAGCTTTTTCAGCGGCTCGACCTGATCCACCACGTTCTGCGGCTCGAAATCCGCCAGTTCGTCGAAGTTCAGCTCCATCGCCAGCTGGCTGCCGTCGTCTTTCAGCTTGTTGTCCACCTTGATGGCCAGGCGCGGCGCCATGCCCTTGAGCACTTCGTCGAAGTTGTCGCGGTCGATCTGAACGAACTTGCGTTCCTTCATCTTGGGCAGCGGCTCCTTGCTGTGGCCGGAGTAATCCCCCAGCACGCCCAGCACGAAGGGCAGTTCCTTGGTTTCGATGGCGTCGCCGATTTCAACGTCGTAGGTGATCTGCACGCGCGGCGGGCGTACCCGCGACAGTTTTTTCTGTGTGCTTTCTTTGGCCATGATGGTTCTCTCTCAAGTTCACAAAGCTCTGATTGGAGCGGCCTCGGCGAATGTCGCCGGCCGCTCCGGTGTTACGCCACTACTCAGGCCACGCTGCGCGACAGGCTGGACGCCACCTCGCGCAGCTGCGCCACCGAAATGGACGGATCGTTCAGCCTCCGCCCCAGGATGTAAGCCGCTTCGGCGTAGGCCTGGTGGTTGCGCCACGGCGCGTGCGGCTCGGCCACGTCGACGATGAAGCGGGCGTCCAACTGCCCTCCCCAGCACTGTGCGACGATCTGTTCGTTCAAATCTCCCGGCAGCAAGGCCAGGAAGCGGCCTTCCGGCCGCTGAATCAGCAGGCATTGCTCCGCCTGTCCCGCCTGGCCGGCGGTGGCCGCCTGGTACAGCGACAGCCAGGTGGCCGCGGCCAGCATGTCTTCGCCGTCGCGGTCCGGCAGCGGCAGCAGATAAGTCTGCGCCGTCAGGCTGCCCTGAAACTTGCGCAGCAGCTGATGGTGGAAGGTGAAGGCCAGCAGCACCGTCTCCAGGTCAGGCAGCCCGCGGCCGCTCAACAACCGGCTCAGGTGGGAGGCCGGCGTCACGCTCAGATGCCGTTCCAGCAACTGCTGCGCCAGATCCAGATCCGCCACGGAGGAGATGCCGAACAGCGACTGCTCCTCCAGGAACTGGCGGCAGGCCAGCATTTCCACCGCATTGTCGATGGCGCTGCTCAATTGCTCCTTAAGGCCGGAGAAGAACAGCTCGTTGGCCAGCATCAGCACCGACAACGGCGGCAAGGCCGCGTCGCAAGGCATCAGCGAGGCCGCCACCAGCGGGTAATTGCGGCCGCTTTCGTCGCGGCTGGGCTGCATCACGCCCAGCGACAGCCACATCTGGTCGCGGCTGCGCAGCACGAAGCTGGTGCCCGGCATCGCGCGGTAACGCTCCACCGCCTCCGGACCGGATTCCAGCCCGCCCAGGCTTTGCGCCAGCAGCTGGTCCAGCTGGGTGGCCGCCGGGTGGGTGGCGTTGACGCGGACGAAATCGCCGCGGCGCGGCAATTTGCCGAAAATGCAGAATTGCGGAGGCGTTTCCTGCGCCCGCTTGAAATTGAACGCCATGACTATGTGTCTCCCTTAAAGCGTCACGCGCTCAGGCAAGGTCAGCTTGTACAGCTTGTTCAGTTGCAGCGGATTGACGCCGCCAACCATGCGGAAATTGAATTTCACCGTCTGCGCCTCGCCGTCGGCCTTGCGCAGGTTCCAGGTGAGCTGGGCGGAGTCCGGGCTGTCCTGGCTGACCTTGGCGCTGGAGAGCAAACGCATCAGGCCCATGCGGCCCGGCTGGTTGCCCACCACGCTGCTGGCGCCGCTGTAGGACACCACCTGGATGCGGGCGCCGGCGTTCTGGCCGTTGCCCGGCCAGGTGAACGGCTGCCAGGCCTGCGGGCCGTTGCGGTAGCGCAGTTCCTGGCCGTCCACCTCGAACACGATTTCGGACAGGCCCGGCGTCGGCGTCGGCTGCAGTTCGAAGCGGGTGTTCTCGCCGTCTTGCAACTGGGCGTTGGCCAGCGCGGACAGGCTGCTGACGCTGGACAGGAAGGCCGGGTTGAACTTGACCCCCATATTGCCCCAGGCGCGCGGCACCAATTGGTCGCCCTTCTTCTGCACCAGGCCGTTCAGGTATTTGTTGATGAATTTGTCCAGCGTGCCGTCGTTGGCTTTGACGAAGCGGCTGATCTCCGCCACCGAGGCGCTGTTGCTGGAATCCGCGAACGGGTATTTGCCGGCCAGCTGCTTCCACTGCGGCAGCACTTCATTGGCCCAGGCCTGGTTGATGTCGTTGGCCACCGGCCCCAGCAAGGCGTTGTAGGACTGGGTCAGCGGACGCACCAGCATGGGCCGCACCATCTCGCCGGTTTCCGGCGTGACCTGGCTGAGCAGAGTGTTGTCGACGAAGGAGGCGGTGTCGCCCAGCTCCGAGCCGGAACCGCCCAGGGTCGCCTGCAAGGCGGCGCGCGCCTGCGGGCCGGGCTCGTCTGTGCTGGAGATCGCCGCCAGCTTGGCTTTCAGCTTGGCCAGCTGATCCAGGTAGGCGTTGATCGGCGGATTGTCGCCCTTGACCAGTTGGGCGACGCCGGCGAACTGGCGTCCCACTTCGCCGTACAGCTTGGCCTTGTCCGCCTGGACCGGCGCGCTGCCGCCCTTGAGGAATTCCGCGGTTTTTTCCAGCATCGACTGCTTGGCGTTTTCCAGCGAGCGGTTCAGCTCGGACGGGTTGTCCCAGGCCGTCTCCATCGCCGCGCGCGCCAGCACCAGCTTGATAGGCGAGCTTTGCTTGTCGGACAGCCGCGCCATCGCGGAGGCGGACTGAGCCGGGTTGCTGAAGTCGCGGGTGGTGACGCCGATCAGGAATTTCTTCCAGGCGGCGGCGTATTGGCCGCGGTACAGGGCTTCCAGCGCGGCGCGGTTTTTCTCCACGTCGCCGTCCCGGCCCAGATTGTCCTGAGAGGACGAGGCCAGTACCCAGTCGTCGCTGCGGATTTCGCCCTTGCTGGCTTCGTCGATCGCGGCTTTGACGTAGCCGTTCCAGGCTTCGCGGGTGTAAGCGCCCTCCACCATCTGGCTGCCGGCCATCACGTCCAGGTCGCGGTTGTCCAGGATCCGCGCCACGGTCAGCGGCGCGAAGCGGGTGTTGGCGCGGGCCTTGATCTCATTGAACACCCGCTCCTGAGCGGACAGGCGCTTGAAGGAGCCGCGCAACACCTCGCGCGCCTCGCCCACCACCTTGGCGTTGTTGTCGATCAGCGGCAGGTCCGCTTCCTTGATCTGGCTGACGTAGAAGGCCACCAGCTTCTCGGCCACCGCCATCACCTCTTCCACCGAATACTGGCCGCGCTGGCTTTCCAGGTAAGGCCGCCAGTAGCGCGGCAGCTGGTCGATCAGATGCGCTTCGTCCATGCGCTTCTGCTCGTGCAGCATCAGATAGGTTTTCAAGGCGTTGTAGCTGGCGTCCAGCTGCTGCGGATTGCGTTGCGCAGCGGCGGTCTCGCCTTGCGCGGCGGAAGCTTCCAGCTTGGCGGTGGTGGCGCGTTGCGGCCAATCCAGCGCGCTCAAGTTGATATTGGGCAGGCCGCCGCGCGGCGCGTGCTTTTTAGGCTTGGGTTTGAACGGCGCCGGAGCCGGCGCGGCCGGCTTGGGCGGTTCGCTCACCACCGGAGCGGGCGCGGGCGTCGGCGCGGGCGCTTCCGGCTTCAGGGCCACCAGCGTGGTTTCCAGATTGCGCTGCACCGGGCGCAGCATCGCTTCCTTCAGGCCGGCGAAGTACTCGCGGCGCAGTTGCGGCTCCAGCTCCTTGCCCTGGTACAGGCCCAGGCCCACTTGCCACGGCGCGCCGTTCTTGCGGTAGGACTGCAATTCCTCCAGGCGCTTCTGCAGGATCTGCAGCGAACGCAGCTTGTCGTACAGCTGCCCGCTGGCGGCCAGCTTTTGCGCCTGCGCGCGCTCGGCCTTCACCTCGTCCAGCAAATGCTGGTTGCCGATGAAGGACCAGGTCCAGAAGCTGGCCAGCGCGGCCAGCGACAACACTCCGGCGGCCATGCCGAACAGACGCCAGCGGCTGCCACTGGGCTTGGTCTGCCGGGAGATCAGGTGTTGATCCTGGAACAGCACGTCGCGGAACAGATTGCGCAGGAAGTAGCTGTAAGACGCCGGCGCCTGCTTCATCTCCTGGCCGCCCTGGCTCAGGTCGAACTGGCCTTGCACGCGATTGGCGGCCACGATGCGCGGCACACCCTCTTGCAGGGCGCTGGTGAAATAGAAACCGCGCAGCAAGGGCCGCGCGTGGTAAGGGTCTTCTTCGTGCAGCAGTTTGACGAACTTGACCACCGCCTCTTTCAGGCCGTGGAATTCGATGGGGAAGGCGAAATGGGCCGGCTTGACCTGATCGCCGCGGTACTGGATCAGTTTTTCCTCGCCGGCCTGCACCAGGCCGCGGTACAGGAGCTCGAACTGCTGGCCGGTCACATTGGCCACGTCGAAGCCCGTGCCCTGGTCCGCGCTCAGCGTCGCGCCCCAGACCCTGGCGCGGTCCTCGTCGCTGGCGTCCTGGAAGAACTGGGCGAAACCGCCCAAGAGGTCCAGCTTGGTGAACACCAGATAAATGGGCACCAAGAGGCCGAAGGTGTTGCAGACCTCGTGAATACGCTCGCGGATCTGGCGCGCGTACAGGGTGAAGCCTTCGCTATGGTGCTGCGCCAGCTCCGGCAGGCTGATGGCGATCAAGATGCCGTTGACCGGCGCCTTGGCCCGGTGTTTTTTCAGCAGCTTGAGGAATTCCAGCCACTCCACCCTATCTTCGCTCTGGGTGGCGTAGCGGCCGGCGGTGTCCAGCAGCACGCCCTCGGTGGAGAAGAACCAGTCGCAGTTGCGGGTGCCGCCCACGCCCTGGATGCCGCTCTTGTCGCTGAAGGGGAAGGTCAGGCCGGACTGCAGGATGGCCGAGCTTTTGCCCGCCGCCGGGTGGCCGATGATCATGTACCACGGCAGCTCGTACAAGGCGGCGCTGCCGCTGGCGCTGCCCAGCTTGGATTTCTTCAGGGTGTCGATCGCCCCCAGCAGCCGCTGGCGCAGCAGGGTGACCTCGGCGCGCTTGTCGGAGCTGGCGTTGATGACCGCCTCGTCCGCCTGCTTGCGCAGCATGCGCTCAAGCAGGCCGCCGGCGCGGCGCGCCAATACCTGGCCCACCAGCAGGGTCAGCACCCAAAACAACATGACGCCGATAATCCAGCCCAAACGGGCCTCCAGCGACTCCAAGCCCAACCACGGCCCCAGGAACCAGATCAAAGCGATCAGGATCAGGAACCCGATTGCCGAAGCCACTTTGGCGTGACGCAGCCAACCTTTCATAAACACCCACCACCTTCTTTTAAACCGTTATTTTTTGAGCAGGGACTTCAGCGAGCCTGAGCGCTCGATATGCCCGAAGTCCTTGAAGCTCCAGTTGCCGCCCCAAGTCAGGCCGGCCGCCGTCGCCTCTTCCCCCAGCGCGTTGTAAGCCTGCATCGCCCAGGGATCGCGTTCCGATATCACTACCTTGCCTTCGCGGATCGGCGCCAAATCCACCGCCAGGCCGTATTGATGCTTGCTCTGTCCGCCTTTGGCCTTGGTCACCAGCGTGGCCTGCCCGGCCAGCGAGTCCTGGCGCTCCGGGCTGCGATAGCCCTCCAGCAGCACCATGGGGAAGCCCCTGGCCTTCATTTTTTCCATCACCCGCAGCACCACCTGCACAAACTCCGGATTCAGCTTGCTCCAGTCCCGGTCCGCATGGCCCAAGCTGGGCCGCTCCGCTATGACGTTGACAAAAGCTTCCGGCGGAAGCGGCGGCGGGGGCACCAGTTTTTCTTCCAACAGCGTTTGCTTAATTCTTATGCCCTGCGCATATTCTGCCGCTTCGAACTCGGGACTGCGATGAAAACGATTCAATTTCAGCGTGATCGCCACCGCCAGCGCCACCAGCAACAGCGACACCACCGGCAGCCACACCCGCCAGTAACGCGCGGCGGCGCTGGGCGCCCGGCGCGACGCACGCAAAAAAGCGGCGCTCACCGCCCGCTTTTCAGTCAGTGTTTCCGGCCCTGCGGCCATGGCTCCAGCCAAAGCCTCCGCCCCAGGCAGAACAGGCTTTGGCGAGCGGCTCCCTTCCAAGATGCGGGGCTGTCCCAAGAAGAATTTCCAGCCCAGCCAAGACAGGAGCAAAACGATGCCAAGCACCAGGATCGGCAAGATATAGTTCAAATGCATTTTGACGCGAGACGATAAATGACATTACAATTTAAATCAATAGCTTGAGCTACCCGATCTCTGATTTTAACCGCCGTATGCAAATCAATTTGCGACGGAGCATGCATTCCAATTAAACCAAAAATTTGGGATACTTTCGATAGCAGATAGTCACAAATCCAATCGTTAGGAACCGCCGTCATGATGAAAAAACGCCCCAGCTGGCAACGGGCCCGCGCCCTATTTTACGCCATCGCCATAGCCTCTCTGACCGCTTGTTCCAGCACCAAGACCATCGACATCAAAGCGGAAGGCAGCCCGTCGCTAAACCGCGACGCCAAAGGCAAACCGCTGTCCGTGGTGGTGCATGTCTACCAGCTCAAAAACCAGCAGGCTTTCAACCGCCTGACCATGGAGGCCCTGTCCAGCGGCAAGCCTGAATCAGAACTGCTGGGCGACAGTCTGATCAACAGCAAAGAACTGACCTTTTTGCCAGGTGGTAAAGTGACGCTAGAAGACGTCACCATTGAAAAAGACGCTCAGTTCATCGGCGTCGTCGGCTTTTTCCGCCGTCCGGACGCCCACTTCTGGCGCCTGTTGTACGACGCCGACGCCGTCCGCAGCAAAGACCTGAGCTTCCGCGCCGCCGATTGCCACCTGGAAGCCATCAAACCCAAAGCGTTGACCCTGCCCGGCCAGCCCGCGTCCGCCAAGGCGGACTGCGCCGGCAGCCGAAACTGAAGCCTGCCGCGGCGCCGGGCCGACGCTGAAAATTAACAAACTCTTTTGCATGACAAGGGCGCCGCTCTTGCTGCAAAATGTCGCGCATTTTAGCGATCGTGTACACAGTTTGAACAGGGTGTTATTACCGGATGCGGGCCGTTCCGGCCATGACGTGGCTCAAAGCCCATGCGCTTCTTCGCCCGCGGCGGCCAGGCCCGGCTGACAAGCCGATGAATTTCCAGGCGCAATTGAGATTGAAGTAGATTTCCAGACAAGGTGTATCAGTAATGCAACAAGCCAAACGAGTGCTCTGGGGCGAAGGCATGTTCCTGCGCCCGCAGCACTTTCAACAGCAAACCCTCTTGCTGGAGCAGCACGTCGCCGCGCGGCAGCAACTGAGCCAACGCCACGGCTGGGGCCTGCAACACATCGTCTTGGACGAGCAGGCGCTCAAGGGCGGCACCGTCCGCATCGACGGGCTGTCCATCCTGTTCCGGGACGGCACGCTGTTCCAGGCGCCGGCCAGCGCGCCGCTGCCGCTGTCCCGCGATCTGAACACCTTGCCGCAAGCCGGCATCAAGACCACGCTTTACGCCTGTCTCGCCCATATGCAGCCCTACGGCGGCAACACCCGCAACGGCGAGCTCATGTCCCGCCCCACTCGCTTCCAAAGCGCCAGCGCGGAAGTGGCCGATCTCTACACCCAGGCGCTGGACGCCGATCTGTCCACGCTGGAGCTGGACGTGCGGCTGATGATCGAGGAAGAGAACCGCGACGGCTACGACGCCATTCCGCTGTGCCGGCTGGAAAAAGACGCCACCGGCCAATGGGGCCTGGGCGGCGGCTTCATTCCTCCGCTGGCCACGGTGGAAGGCTCGCGCGAGGTCAGCCACATGCTGCGCCGCCTGCTGGACATCCTGCTGGTCAAGAACCAGGCGCTGTCCGGCGGCCAGCGCGAACGCGCCAAGAACGTGATGGAGTACAGCTCCAGCGACATCAGCTCCTTCTGGCTGCTGCACACCGTCAACCGCAACTTCGCCAAGCTGCGCCACCTGTCGCTGTCCAGCCCGCTGCATCCGGAAGAGCTGTATCTGGCGCTGGCCGAATTCTGCGGCGAGCTGCAGACCTTCTCCACCCATTACACCCTGTCCGACATCCCGGCCTATCGCCACGACGACCTGCACGCCGTGCTGGCCGCGCTGGACACGCAGATCCGCGAACTGCTGGAAACCGTGATCTCCTCGCGTTACGCCATCATCCCGCTGCATTCGCCCAAGCCGTCCTTCTACATCGGCCGGCTGGAAAGCGACCGCCTGCTGGAGAACGTCGATTACTACCTGTCGGTGCAGAGCGAACTGCCGGCCAGCCAGATCATCGACAGCGTGCCGCTGAAGATGAAGATCGGCGCGCCGGACGACGTGGAAAAAATCCTCAACTCCGCCATGCGCGGCGTGGCGCTCAGCCATGCGGCGCAAACGCCGTCCGCCATTCCGGTGCGCGTGGGCAACCACTATTTCGCGTTGGAGCCGCACGGCGAAATCTTCGGCCGCATGCTGCAATCGCGCAGCATCTGCATCTATATGCCGCAGACGCTCTCCAACCTGACGCTTGAACTGATCGCCGTATTCCGCTGAGGCCGCCATGAACCAAACCGCCGCAACTCTTCAAGAACGCCCGCTGGCCGTAGCCTCCGCCTCGGCGCCCACCCTGCGCGAAATGCTGGAAGACGGCATCTACCTGCTGTTCCTGCTCCGGGACGGCAACGCCCCCAGCAGCGCGGTGGAGTTCAACCGCCGCGTCGACCAGTTTCTGAACCAGTACGAGCGCAACGCGCGCAACTTCGGCAAGGACCAGAACGCCATCAACCACTCCAAGTACGCGTTTTGCGCCTTGATGGACGAGATCATTCTGTCCTCCGAGTTCGACATCCGCGACGAATGGGAGCGCATGCCGCTGCAACTGCGGCTGTTTGGCGAGCATCTGGCCGGCGAGGGCTTCTTCAACCGCCTGGAACAACTGCGTCTGGACCCGGCCGCTCATATCGAGCCGCTGGAAGTGTTCTACACCTGCCTGTTGCTGGGCTTCCAAGGCAAATACCTGCTGGAAGGCCAGGAAAAGCTGGGCTACCTGACCCACAAGCTGGGCCAGGAAATCCAGCAAGTGCGCGGCGGCAAGGCCGAGTTCGCGCCCAACTGGCAGCTGCCGCAACGCTTCCAGGCCTTTGTCCGCCATGAACTGCCGCTGTGGCTGTACTTCGCCCTGCTGGCGGTGGTGGGCGCCGGCATCTTCGTCGCCTACCGCTGGCTGCTGTCCAACCAGCTCCAATCCATTTTCGGCCTGTAAGCCATGCACAGCAGCCGCCACGCCCAGATCCTGCCGTCGGTGCTGGACCGGCTGCTGGACGACCAGCCGGACAACAGCCACGGCGCGGAAACCATGTTGTACGAACTGCCGCAGATCAAGCGCTCGCTGGCGCGGGATCTGGAAGCGCTGCTGAACACCCGGCTCGCGCCCTTGCAAGAACTGTTCGACATGTACCCGCAGGCCCACGACAGCATGTTGAGCTTCGGCATTCCGGACCTGTCCGGCATCAGCCTGCTCAATCCGCAAGACCGGGAACTGCTGCGCGAGCAACTGTGCCGCGCCATCGAAGTGCACGAGCCGCGGCTGTCCCGCGTGCGGGTGAACCTGGACGCGCCGCGCGAGATGGAGCGCCACCTGCGCTTCCGCGTCGACGCGGTGCTGAAAGTGCATCCGCACCGGCCGCCGGTCACCTTCGACGCCACCCTGCAACTCTCCTCCAACGTTTACAAGGTACAAGGCTGACCCAGCCTGACAGCGCCCCATGGACCTCAGCACCGCCAAGCGTTGTCAGACGGGCATGAGACGTCAACTTGTCACCCTGAAGCTGTGGAAATCGTTACAACCGCTGCTTCCCATGCCACCTCGCCGTCGTGGCAGGGGCCGCCCCCGTTTGGATGATCGATCCACTCTGAACGGCATCCTATTTGTCCTCACCACGGGCATCCCATGGGAGGACCTGCCGCAGGAGCTCGGCTTCGGCAGCGGTATGACCTGTTGGCGACGACTACGGGATTAGCAGCTCCAAGGTCTCTGGGATCAGCTTCATCTGGCATTGCTCACGCAACTTCGACAATGCGACCAGATTGATTGGAGTCGTGTCAGCATCGACGGGGCGAGTGTTGCCAGCCCCCGGGGGGCCAGCAAACAGGCCCCAACCCCACCGACCGGGGCAAGCTCGGTAGCAAACGACACATCGTTGTAGATCGTCGTGGCCTGCCATTGGCGCTGTGTATTACTGGAGCCAACCGGCATGATTCGATGGTGTTTGAGACACTGATCGATGCCATCCCGGCCATTCCTGGCCTACCGGGCAAACCACGAAAACGACCGGACCGGCTACATGCAGACAAGGGCTACGACTACCGCCGCTGTCGTGACCACCTTCGACGACGAGGCATCCAGGCCCGCATTGCCCGCCGAGGTGTTGAAAGTAGCGAGAAGCTTGGTCGGCATCGCTGGGTGGTTGAGCGAACGCATGCTTGGCTGGCGGGCTTCGGCAAGTTGCGTATTCGCTTTGAACGTCGGCTCGATACGCATTACGCGCTATTGAAGCTGGCTTGTTCCCTGATTTGCTTACGGTTTATCGAGAAATTTTGTTAGCCGCTCT
>NZ_QARX01000001.1:4800-358145 GCF_003052555.1 Chromobacterium sp. Panama | reverse complement strand
GTCGCTGCGTTTCGTTTCCGTCGCTGCGTTGTCTGCTGAGGAGGCGAACTATACGTCAGGTCCCTAAACCCGTCAACACCTTTCGTGAAAGATTTTTGACAAAAGAGGCCTCTCGCAAGCTATCCCCATGATTTATATTGAATCATCCATATGAAGAATTTCAGCGTAGCCGCCATGCACGGGTAGGGACTGTCGTTTCCGGATTGAAAAAACGATAATTCCCCTCCTCGTCCGCCCTTCTAGAAGCACAATCATGCGCAACAAAACCTGGATTTTCGACCTGGACGACACGCTGCACCACGCCAGCGGCGGCATCTTCGCCCATATCAGTCACGCGATGTCCGCTTATATGATGAAACATCTGCAAGTGGACGCGGTGGAAGCCCGCTTGCTGCGCGAGCGCTATTGGGCGCAATACGGCGCCACCATGCATGGGCTGGTTACCCACCACGGCATCGACCCCCATGACTTCCTATTGGAAACCCATAAGCTGGAAGAACTGGAGCAATGGCTGTTCGCCGAGCACAATCTGGCGGAATCGCTGAGCGCGCTGCCGGGCCGCAAGCTGATCTTCTCCAATGGCCCGCACCATTATGTGCAAGGCATTTTGCAGCGCCTGGCGATAGAGCGGCACTTCCACTCTATATATGGCGTCGAGCAAGTGGACTACGTGCCCAAGCCGCATGTCGGCGCCTTCCGTAAAGTTCTGGCGCAAGAGCGGCTGGATCCGCGACACTGCATCATGGTGGAGGACTCGCTGCCCAATCTGCTGACGGCGAAGAAGCTGGGCATGAAAACGGTCTGGGTCAGCAAGCAGGTGCGGCGGCCTGCGCATGTGGACATCCGCATCGCCTCCATCGGCGAGCTGGCGCGCCGTCGCTGGGACTGAAATAAAAAAGGCCGGAATCCCGGCCTTTTCCTATATAGAGTATCCCGCTTACTTCAGCTTGATCTCGGACCACACCTTGTTCAGCTCGCGACGGTCCTTGGCGTTCAAGTCCTTCAGCTGTTGCAGGCGCGGCAGTTCGCCGGCGGTCGGGAAGATCGCATGCACCTTGGTCAGTTCCGGTTTGACGAACTTGCCGGCGGCGGCATTGGGGTTGCCCGAGCCCATCTCGTTGGTCAACCCGGAGGCGTTCTTGCCGTCCAGCATGAAGTTGATGAATTTGTAAGCCAGGTCCTTGCGCGGCGCGTCCTTCAACACCACGAAGTTGTCCAGCGACAGAGTGTTGCCTTCTTTCTGCAAGCCGAAATTGACGCCGAACTTGCGGCCGGCCTTCTTGGCGTCCTGCTGCGCCTGGTACATATCGTTGGAATAGCCCAGCGCGACATAGATGTTGCCTACGGTCAGTTCCTTGATATAGCTCTGGTTGTTGAAGGCGGCCCAGTAAGGCTTGGCCTTCAGGATCACGTCGCGCGCCGCCTTCCAGTCCGCCGGATTGGTGGAGTTGGCCGGCTTGCCCAGATACATCAAGGCGGCGGACACCAGCTCGCGCTGAGAGTCCAGCACGGTGATCTTGCCCTTGAGCTTGGCCAATACGGCCGGATCGAAGATCAGCGCCCAGCTATTGGCCTTGTCCAGCAAGCCCAGTTCTTTCAGCTTGGTTTCGTTGTAGCCCAGCAGCGTGGTGGTGAAGGCGTAGGGGACCGAGTACTGGTTGCCCTTGTCGAAGAAGCTGTTCAGATAGCCTGCGTTCAGGTTCTTGAAGTTGGGCAGCTGTTTTTTGTCCAGCGGCTGCGCCTTGCCCTGCTTGATCAGCGCTTCCACCGCGAAGCCGGTCGGCACCACGATGTCGTAACCCTTGGCGCCGGCGGCCAGCTTGGCCAGCATTTCTTCGTTGTCGCCGTAGAAGTCTTGCACCAGCTTGCACTTGCAATAAGCCTCGAAGCTCTTGGCGGTGCTTTCCGACAGGTAGTTGTTCCAGTTGTAGAGGTGCAATTCTTCCGCTGCGTACGCTTGTGCAGATACGGCCAGGGCAAGCGTCACCAGGACTTTTTTCATTGCGTTTTTCCTTCTATTCGCACGAGTGCGTTGCGACTACATGAAAAACCGGCCGGCTCCCTTGTTGCCCGGCCGGGGCCCTACTACTTAAACAGGCTCTCAGCCATTGGCCCGCAGCGCGCTGGGCGACACGCGCGAAGCAATGACGATCAGCACCAGGGTCAACAGCATCAACAAGCTGGAAACGGCGTTCACTTCCGGCGTCACCGCGATCTTGATCATCGAGTAAATCTCCAGCGGCAGCATGCTGGCGCCTGCGCCGGCGGTGAAGAAGGTGATCACGAAGTCGTCGATGGACAAGGTAAAAGCCATCAGGGCACCGGCGATGATGCCCGGCTTGATCACCGGCAGGGTGATCAGGCGGAAGGCCTGGAACGGCGTCGCCCCCAGATCCCGCGCCGCTTCCACCAGGCTGTCGTCCATGCCCTGCATCCGCGCCCGCACCACGATGGCGACGAAGCCTATGCAGAAGGCGACGTGGGACAGCAGGATGGTGATCATGCCCAGTTCCAGAATGCCGATCAGCTGGTTGACGATGACGAAGAAGATCACCAGCGACACCCCCATCAGCAGTTCCGGGATGGCGATGGGCGTCAGCACCAGGAAGGGCAGCAAGCGCAGCTTGTAGCGATGCATGGCGATGCCGGCCAAGGTGCCCAGCACGGTGGCGCAGGCGCTGGCGATGATGCCTATGATCAGCGAGTTGGCCGCCGCGCTCAGCATCTTCTCGTTGTGGAACAGTTTGTCGTACCACTTGAGGGTGAAGCCCACCCATTCCGCGTTGAGCCTGGAATCGTTGAACGAGTACAGCACCACGATCACCAGCGGCAGATAGAGGAAGAGATAGGTCAGCAGCGCCGACGCCCACAACCAGCGGGATTGTTTCTTAGCCACGTTTCTTGCCTCCTCTGCCCACCATCGCGCCCAGGGCCGCGATCAACAACACTCCGCCGGTCAGCATGATGGACAGCACCGAACCGAACGGCCAGTCGCGGGTGTCCAGTATCTGCTGCTTGATCAGGTTGCCGATCATGATGGAGTCGGTGCCGCCCAGGATGTCCGGAATGGCGAACATGCCCAGCGCCGGGATGAACACCAGCGCGGAGCCGGCGAACACGCCGGGCAGGCTCAGCGGCCAGGTCACGCGCCAGAAGCGTTGCCAGGCGTTGGCGCCAAGATCCTGCGCCGCGTCCAGCAAGGCCATGTCGTGTTTTTCCAGATTGGCGTACAACGGCAACACCATGAAGGGCAGGTGCACATAGACCAGGCCGACGATGACGGCGAACGGGGTGAACAACAGACGCATCGGTTCAAAACCCAGCGAGGTCACCACCACGTTCAGCATTTTGGTGAACGCCGATTGCGGCCCCAGGATGATCATCCAGGCGTAGATGCGGATCAGGAAGTTGGACCAGAACGGCAGGATCACCAGCAGCAGCATCAGGTCACGGTATTTCTTGCCGGAGCGGGCGATCAGCCAGGCCAGCGGATAGGCCATCAACAGGCAAACCACGGTAGTGATCCCCGCGTAGCCGGCGGACTTGATGAACAGCTCGATGTAGAGCGGCTCTTCCACCAAGCGGCGGAAGTTGTCCAGAGTCAGGTCCCAGACCAGCTTGCCTTCCTCGAGGTAGTACATCGGCGCGAGGCCGCCGTAATCGCCCGGATTGCGGAAAGCCGCCACCACCATGATCAGCGACGGCACCAGGAAAAACAGGATCAGGTAGACCAGCGGCGGCCACGACAGCGCCCACTTGCCGAATCGATCTCGAATCGCCATGCGCGTTTACTCCGTCAGGAAGCTGCCGGCGTCGAAGCGCCAGGCCAGTTCCACGATGTCGTTGTCGTCAAAGAATTTGGCGACGCCCGGAATGCTGTTGGGCAGCATCGCCTCCACCATCACGCCCTCGCCCACTTCCACCACGTAGAGCGTAACGTCGCCCAGGTACAGGCAATCGTGAACGCGGCCTTTGAAATAGGCTTCGTCGTCATGGGCCGGCAGACTCTTGTCCAGCTTGACCTTTTCCGGACGCAACGCCAGCCAGCCGGTCTGCCCTTCGCGCACGTCCGGCACGGTCAGGCAGCGCACTTCGCCGCAGCCTTTCAAGTCCACCAGCATGGTGTCGCCGTCCACGCGCTTGACCTTGCCTTCCAACACATTGCACTGGCCGAGGAAGTCCGCGACGAAGCGGTTCTTGGGCTTGCTGTAAATGGTTTCCGGCGCGTCCAGCTGTTCCACCTGGCCGTGGCTCATCACCGCGATGCGGTGGCTGAGCGCCAGCGCTTCGCCCTGGTCGTGGGTGACGTAGACGAAGGTGATGCCCACTTCTTTTTGCAGATTGATCAGTTCCAGCTGCATTTCTTCGCGCAGCTTGGCGTCCAGCGCGGACAGCGGTTCGTCCAGCAGCAGCAGCCGCGGACGGTCCACCAGCGCTCGGGCGATGGCCACGCGCTGACGCTGGCCGCCGGACATCTCGTGCGGGTAGCGGTCGCCAAACTGGGTCAGGCGCACGTCTTCCAGCAATTCGTCCACCTGGGAAGCGATCTTGGCCTTGTCCCACTTGGCCATTTTGAGCGGGAAAGCGATGTTCTCGCGCACCGTCATGTGCGGGAACAAGGCATAGCTTTGAAACACGGTGTGCACCGGACGCTTTTCCGGCTGCACCTGCGACATGTCCTGACCGTCCAGCAGTATCTGGCCGGAATCCGGCTGCTCGAAGCCGGCCAGCATGCGCAGCAAGGTGGTCTTGCCGCAACCGGAGGGCCCGAGCAGGGTGAAGAACTCGCCTGCCTCTACCGACAGGCTGACGTTGTTGACCGCCGTGTAGTCACCGAAGCGCTTGACGACATTTTTGATTTCAAGGAGAGCCATTGTCTTCCCCGCCCAAGAAAAAGGGCGCCAGTTTAACAAAAAAGATAAAGCTGGGGCCGTTGAAATCCCTTGAAAATTCAAGACCTCAGCGCATTTTTTCCATTGTGCGAACCGGGCGTTCGGGCCGGGCCGGTAAGTTGCTATTTTCTCAGCAGAAAACCGCGCGCCGCACGCTGGGTTTTCGGTGCGGCGCAACATGGTTCCAATTCAAATAATTGATGCTTTTTGACAACAACTGTCGGCATCTCGCCGTCTACACGCCGCCAAACAGCGCTTACCACTGCCCTTCATTGAAGAAGCGGCGGTAGCGCTCCACCCAGTTCGAGATATCGAAACCGTTGGCCTGCAGCCAATCGTGGTTGTAATAGCTGCCCTGGTAGCGGTTGCCGTCGTCGCAGATCAAGGTGACGATGGAGCCGCTGCGGCCCTGGCTACGCATCTGGCCCACCAGTTCGCAAACACCGTAGAAATTGGTGCCGGTGGAACCGCCGCAGCGGCGTCCCAGCACTTCTTCCAGGAAGTGGATGGCGGCGTAGCTGGCGACGTTGGGCACCCGGATCATATTGTCGATGACTGTGGGAATGAAGGAGGGTTCCACCCGAGGCCGGCCTATGCCTTCCACGCCAGAGCCGCCTTCGCAGCGGCAGTCCATGCTGCCGGTATGAAAACTGTCGTAGAACACCGAGTTTTCCGGGTCCACCACGCAGACCTTGGTCGGCAGTTTCTGGTAACGCACATAGCGGCCGAAAGTGGCCGAGGTGCCGCCGGTGCCGGCGCCGCAGACGATCCAGTCCGGCACCGGATTCGGCTCATAGGCCATTTGGGTGAAAATGGTGTCGGCGATATTATTGTTGCCGCGCCAGTCGGTGGCGCGCTCGGCATAGGTGAACTGGTCCATGTAATGGCCGTTCAACTCTTCCGCCAGGCGTTTGGATTCGTCGTAAATGGTGGCGGGATCGTCCACCAGGTGGCTGCGGCCGCCGTAGAATTCGATGGCGCGGATCTTTTCCTGCGAGGTGCTCTTGGGCATCACCGCGATGAAGGGCAGGCCCAGCAAGCGGGAAAAATAGGCCTCGGACACCGCGGTGCTGCCGCTGGAAGCCTCGATGATGGTGCTGCCTTCGCGTATCCAGCCATTGCACAAGCCGTATAGAAACAGCGAGCGCGCCAGCCTGTGCTTGAGGCTGCCGGTGGGATGGGTGGATTCGTCCTTGAAATAGAGCTGTATCTCCGGCGCGCCGGGGATGGGCAGCGGGATCAAATGGGTGTCGCTGGAGCGATTGAAATCGGCCTCTATCTTGCGCACCGCCTGGGCAACCCAATCAGTCATCTTGCTTCTCCAGTGTCGGAAAGTTCTCAATCGGCCATTCTAACGCGACAAGCAAGAAAAAAACGCCCCGTAGGGCGTTTTGGATTCAAAGCGGCGAGCCGATCAGAACTTGGTGCCGAAGCCGATGCCGAATACCCACGGGTCGATCTTCAGTTCGCCCAGTTTGGCGCCGCCCAGCTGATCCGCGGTCACGTCGGTCTTGATCCAGATTTTCTTGACGTCCAGGTTGACGAACCAGTTCTTGTTGATCGCGTAGTCCGCGCCCAGTTGCAGCGCCGGACCCCAGCTGTTTTTCTTCACGCTCAGATCTGTCGCACTACCTGCTTTCAGGCCTTCATTGTAGAAACGGGTGTAGTTGATGCCGGCGCCCACATAGGGACGGAAGGTGGCGTCCGGAGCGAAGTGGTATTGCAGGGTCAAGGTCGGCGGCAACACCGATACCTTGCCGACGGAACCGAAGGTGTTGGTGGTGACTTCGTGACGGGTGGTGCCCAGAATCAGCTCGGCGCCGATATTGTTGGTGATCATGTAGGTGAAGTCGACCTCAGGCGCCCAGCTGTCCTTGGCGTCGACATTCAAACCCGACACTACGCCAGAGTTGCTCCAGCTGGCGTCGGGGTTGACATTGATCACGCGGAAGCGCGCCAGGATGTCGCCTTGAGCGGCGAAGGCGCTAGCGGAAACCAGGCCGATCATTGCGGCGAGAGCGAGCTTTTTCATATTGGGTTCTCCTGTCATGTTTGGTCGAATGCAGGCCTGGCGCTTGCCGCCATCGTTGACTTTGACTGCGGGCAGCAGTAGCGTTCGGCGTCCGGTGGCAGATTATCCAAGCACCTAATATCAAACTTTGCGCCAGATCATGAGATGGTCATGAAATATGCAGATTTACGGGAGTTTGTCTCCCAATTGGAACAACAAGGCCTGCTGAAACGAATTGCGGCCCCGGTCTCCCCACATCTGGAGATGACCGAGATCGGCGACAGGGTACTGAAAGCCGGCGGTCCCGCGCTGCTGTTCGAACAGGCAGTCAAGGACGGCAAACGCTTCGATTACCCGGTACTGGCCAATCTGTTCGGCACGCCCGAGCGCGTGGCGCTGGGCATGGGCGCCGCCGATGTGATGCAGTTGCGCGAGATCGGCAAGACCCTGGCCTACCTGAAAGAACCGGAGCCGCCCAAGGGCTTGAAAGACGCCTGGGACAAGCTGCCCTTGCTGAAGCAATTGCTGTCGATGGCGCCTAAGGAGGTCGGCAAGGCGCCGTGCCAGCAAATCGTATGGGAAGGCGCGGAAGTCGATCTGGAGCGCTTGCCTATCCAGCACTGCTGGCCCGGCGACGTGGCGCCGCTGATCACCTGGGGCCTGACCGTGACCCGCGGCCCCAACAAGAAACGCCAGAACCTGGGCATCTATCGCCAACAGCTGATAGGCCGCAACCGCGTCATCATGCGCTGGCTGGCCCACCGCGGCGGCGCGCTGGATTACCGCGAATTCTGCCAACAGCATCCCGGCGAACCTTACCCGGTGGCGGTGGTGCTGGGCTGCGACCCGGCCACTATCCTGGGCGCGGTGACGCCGGTGCCGGACACCCTGTCCGAATACCAGTTCGCCGGCCTGCTGCGCGGCAGCCGCACCGAGCTCACCAAATGCCTGGGTTCGGATCTGCAAGTGCCGGCGCGCGCCGAAATCGTGCTGGAAGGCCATATCCATCCGGACGACACCGCGATGGAGGGCCCTTACGGCGACCACACCGGCTATTACAACGAGCAGGACCGCTTCCCGGTGCTGACCGTGGACCGCGTCACCCTGCGCGAAAACGCGATCTACCACAGCACCTACACCGGCAAGCCGCCGGACGAGCCGGCGGTGCTGGGCGTGGCGCTGAACGAGGTCTTCGTGCCCATTCTGCAAAAGCAGTTTCCGGAAATCGTCGATTTCTACCTGCCGCCGGAAGGCTGCAGCTACCGGATGGCGGTGGTCAGCATCAAGAAGCAGTACCCCGGCCACGCCAAGCGGGTGATGATGGGATGCTGGAGCTTCCTGCGCCAGTTCATGTACACCAAGTTCATCGTGGTGGTGGACGACGACGTCAACACCCGGGACTGGAAGGAAGTGATCTGGGCGATCACCACGCGCATGGACCCGGTGCGCGACACCACCTTGATCGAACATACGCCTATAGATTATCTGGACTTCGCCAGCCCGGTGTCCGGCCTGGGCGGCAAGATGGGCCTGGACGCCACCAACAAGATGCCGGGTGAAACCAACCGCGAGTGGGGCGTGCCCATCGTGATGGACCAGGCGGTCAAACAGCGCGTAGACGCGATGTGGCTACAATTAGGGCTGTAAACCCTCCCCCATCCACCCCGGCCTACAAGCACGTCGGGGTGGATCGCACCATGCCTTCGCCAACCCCTCCCCACGCAGGGCCTTAGCACCTGCTTACGATCTGCCCGTGTCGACGATACGGCGTTGAAACCGCCTTCGAAGTGCTCATGCACCGCCAATGCATTCCGCTTTCTCAGCCGTTTTCGCTTTAGTTCGCTAGATCGTAAACACGTTCTTAGAACGTCCCCTCAATTGCCCCCCGGCATCGGATGCTCCTGACAGATAGGGCAGCTGTCTTTTTTGATTAATATATTTATATTTCTGCCTTAACTGAGAAAGCCTCTGCAACGATCTCGAGATGGCGCGCTGGCCGCCACAGGAGAGCAGCATGAAGAGTTGCCCGACAATCCAAGGATTGAAGCTGGATCAAAGCAGCCTGCAAGCTCTGGAGCAAATCGAACTCAAGCTGAGAGGCCTCCGACTCGCCGCCAGCCTCACCAGTATTGGTGTGATAAGCAATATCTTTTATCGCAGCAGCCCACTACAAGCGGCCTATAACATCCACGCAACAGACTGGCAGCTGTTCACACAGAGCACGGCGGCTTGGCCAAGGATTATGCAGAAGGCGGTAACACGCATTGCGGAAGAAGAGCACTGGAATCATCAGCATGACCGGAAGCAAGCTCAATTCTGGGAGGCTGTGGCGTATGGCTGCAAACCTTAAAAACACATGGCCGGCTTGGGCTCTACTGATTGGCAACCTGTTCTGGCTAACGCCAAGCCAAGCACAATCTCCTGCCCAAGAAGATCTAACCTCATTTGCCATACGACGCCTGGCTCAAGCCGTGATCGACTATAGCGCTCAGATCCAATATTGCCGGCAACAAGAGATCGTGTTGCCTCCGGACACCTTCGCCGGATTAGAAATGTCCAGGGATGAGCAGATCGCTGCGCTTGCCTATTTCCGTAATAAAAATGACAGGACATGCCTTGGGCAAGTTGAAGAGGAGTTTTTGCAAGCCACCCTGCTAGCCCGGGAGGCAAAACTACCGGCTTATTCGGCCAAGGACGACCCCGGAGCTGAGCAGATTCTCACCGCGCTGCTATCCCGAACGCTTGCGCTAAAACGAGAGCGACCTTACTTACGTCTCGCGCCAGCACTGCGCCGCCAGTTGGAAGCGCTGCCGGTACTACAACATAACTTTGATCCATTCCAATCCATACGCAGCCTAGGCTTGTCAAACGCTGACATCGACGATGACTGAAACCATTTGACATACTCGACCACTTTCTACTGAGCCCCTTATTGAAAGCGCCCGGCATCATCAGAGGCCGGGCGCTGTTTGATCGCTCAACGCGTCTCAAGCACTTCCGCCTGCAGCAGCACGGCCTCGCGCCCCAGCAGCGGATGGGCTTTGAACGGCCCGGCCCGATAGCGAATGCGCGAACCGGTCCGCGGCTTCAACGCGGCCACTTCCGCGGCCCCCAGGCCCTGGCCGTCGGCAGCGGGCTGGATGACGAAGGTGCCGCCATCCCCCTTTTCCACCCCCAAGCGCACCAGCGGCGGCGCACCGACGGCAACCAGGGTGCCCTCCTCCCACGGCGGCAGCGACATCGCGCCGGCGCCGGCGCAAAGGCCGAGCCACAGCAGCAGTCCGCGCATCATGGCTTGAGCAGGATCAGATGGCTGTTGGCCGGCACCGTCACCCGCGCCACGCCGCGCGACAGCGGCAGGCTCTGCTTATAGGTTTCCGCCGTCGCCAACGCGCTCCAGCCGATTTCCTGCGCCTGGAAGGGCACCGCCGGCAACAACAAACTCTTGCCGTTCGGGAAATACTGGTTGGCCGGCAGGCTCAGCGTCTTGGCCGGGAAGCCGTAACCGCTGGCCGGATTGCCGCCCAGCGCCAGCGTGGTGTTGAGACGCAGCATCAGGCTGCTGTAATCGCCGGCGCCCGCCGCGCGCAAACCGTCGTTCAAGGCCGCTTCGCCGGTATTGGCGCCGGTCACCCACGGCTTCATCACGCCCGCGCCGAACTGATGCAGCATCTGCATGCCCGCCGCCAGCGCCTTCGGGTAGCAGGTGTAATTCGACGCCGCCACGCTCCAGCCCTTCAAATTGCAAGCCGGCCGGCGCAGAAAGCTTTCGAAATCGCCGCCGCGGCGCAGGTCCGGATGGGAGTTGGCGTCGCTGCCGCGACCGCCGGTGAAGGTGTCCGCCGATACCAGATAGCCCATGGTCTGGGCCGCCAGCTCGTTTTCCCATACCGTGGGCTGACCGGAACCCGGCGGTTTGCGCAGGATCTTGTTGTAGGCGTAGAGCACATGC
Organism: Chromobacterium sp. Panama; assembly: GCF_003052555.1. NCBI lineage: Bacteria > Pseudomonadati > Pseudomonadota > Betaproteobacteria > Neisseriales > Chromobacteriaceae > Chromobacterium > Chromobacterium sp. Panama. The sequence continues at coordinate 347,290 of NZ_QARX01000001.1, read as the reverse complement.
AGGTATTCGTGCGCCAGCGTGGACAGGGCCAGGCTGGGGCCATTGCCCTTCATATTCCAGTTGCGGCCCGGATCGGCCTGGGCGAAGGTGTCCAGGTCCACGAAGGTGGCCAAGGCCTGATTGCTCTTGCCCACCACGTCGCGGCACTCTTGGTCGCCGCCGCACATGGCCGGCGCGGCCGACGCCAGCAAGGCGTTGGTCCAGCGCACATAGCCGAGCAAGCGGCCACCGCCGGTCTGATTCGGATCGTTCAGCCGGCTCAACACCAGGTGCACGTCCTTGGTGTCGCCGGGCAGCGCCAGCGCGCGCCAGCCCGGATCGATGTCATTGCCCCAGGGCTCGCTGACGACCGAGGCTTCCAAGGGATAGACGCTGTTGGCGAAGCGCTCGGCCAGCGCGTCGGCCTGATCGCTGCCCACGCTGACGTCCAGCCCATCCTGCGCCCAAACGTAAACCTTGCCGCCGCCGTTGGGCAAATCGCGCATGGCTTGCAGGCTGGTGGCGCTATCGCCGTCCATATCGTGCCAGACCCGTTTGTCGCCGATCGCGTAGCTGGCCGCCTGCAAGCTGGCCTGCTCCGCCAGCAGCCGGTGCGAACCGGCGCCGCGCAGCGACAAGGCGCCGGAGCGGGCCAACGCGCCAACCGCGGCCATCACCGCCTGGCTCTCCGCCTCCAGGCGTTCCGCGGCGGCGTCCGACCCGCCGCGCAGGCCGGAAGCGGCCAGCTTGGCCTGGCCCGAAGTGTCTCCGGAGCTGATGCGCGACACCACCATCTGCCAGGCGGCGCTCAAGGGCTTGCCGCTGATAGACACCGTTTGCGCCTGCGCGCCGGTATTGGTGTACTGGTAGACGGAGCCGGACTGCGCCCTGCCGGCCGAGGCCGGCAAGCGGCACACATTGCCCGAGCACGTCAGCGCCGCCACTTCCGCGCCGTCCGTCGCCAGCATCCTGCCAGATGCCGACGTTCCGACGCTGGAACCGCCGCTGCCGGCGTTACCGCCGCCGCCACCGCCGCCGCATGCGCTCAGCAACGCGGACATCACGGACACAGCCAATATTGTTTTTGTGCTTTTCATCCCTGTAGTCATCCATTTCATGTATTGAGAATGAGAAAAAATACTAATTCCATTCCAATGGCAATGACTACGGCAAATAATTACCTTTTTATATGATATTTGTTTAGTTAGAGTGACAGAAACCTACGCGCAGCCGGCGGAGCACAAAGCCGGCAAGCCTGCTATCATCGCCAGGTCTTTGAATAAGGAGCAGTCATGTCCCTGCGCAACCCCAATTCCCCGCACCGCCTGAGCCGTCTGAAAACCCGCCAACGCAAGAAAATGCGCGTAGGCGAATTCCGCGAGCTGGGCTTTCATCTGATCTCCATGCTGCACGACGGCGCGGATTCCGAGGCGCTGCTGGACGCCTGGCTAATCCAGGTGGACGAGGCCGGCATCAGCTTCGGCGGCCATTTCGACGGCGCCGGCAAGCTGGAAGGCGTGGCCTTCCCGGTGGGCGAGGTCAAGATCAGCGACGAGCTGCGCCTGCAACTGCTGTCCTGGCTGCAAGCCCGCGCCGAAGTGAAATCGGTGGAAGGCGGCGAATTGATCGATCTGTGGCACAGCCGCTGATCCCTTTACGTCCGACGTGAAAAAACCGGCTTGTCGCCGGTTTTTTTTATGCCTGGACGCTTCGAGCCGCGGACGCGATCAGGACAGCTTGCGGAACACCCGGTAGCCGATATAGAGCCAGGTTTCCCTGGCCAGGAAGCGGGACCAGCTGGACAGCGTGCGGTAGCGGCTGGATTGCGTGGGCGCGGGATAGGCGGTCAGGCCGATGTCGGTGGCCATCAGCACCGAGCGGCGCATATGCAGCGGATCGCTGACCAAGAGGAAGGAGCGGATGCCGAACTGGCTGCTCAATTCGCGCGCGTTTTCCAGGTTTTGCCAAGTGGTGCGCGACTGGTTTTCCGCCAGCATCGCCGTCATCGGCACGCCTTGCTTGGCGGCGAAGTCGCGGCCGACGTCGGCTTCGGACGGATAACCCGGTTCCGGCGTGCCGCCGGTGAACACAATCCAGCGCACCTTGCCGGACTTGTACAATTTGACTGCGTGATTGATGCGCTCGCGGAACACCGGCGACGGGCGCTTGCCCCAGGCCGCCGCCCCCAACACCAGCGCCGCGTCGGCTTGCGGTTCGTTTGCGCTGCCGCCGAAATCGACGATGCTCCAGGCCACGTAGCTGAAGCCCAGCACCACCAGCAAAATCGCCAGCACAAAGCCTTTCAACATCAAACGCAAGTAGAGCATGGGTACCGCAAGTGAAGGGTGGAACGCCGATTGTACCCGCAAACCGGATGCAAGCGGCAAGGCCGCGCGCTCCGCGCCTACTTCTCCAATTCCCAAATCGCCGCCTGCAGGGACTCCATCCGCGCGGCGAGCGCCAGCTGTGCGTCGTCCAGCGCCTTGTTGTAAATGTCTCTGCCGATTTTGTCGGCGACGAAGTCCAACAGGAATTGCGCGTCGAACTGCCCCAGCTCGATGCCGAACTGGTCTTGCGCGTACTGTTGCAATTGCGGAGCCAGCGTTTGCAGTTGAGCGGGGGTCAACAAGGAATGATTGGCCATGGCGTGCCGCCCTGTGCGATGGAAAGCCGCGATTATGGCGGCTATTCGCCGATGCTGGAAGCGGTTTCCCCGCGCATGGCTAAAGGGACAGCGCCCGTCCCCATTGCAGCAGGCCCGCCCGCCACTGGCGCTGGCCGTTCAATTGCCAGGCCAGCAGCCGGTCGCCGGCCTCGCCGCGCCAGAGGGGATGCGCCCGCATCTGGCTGAGCAAGGCCTCCGCCGCCTGGCTGTCGTCAAAGCATAGCGCCAGCCAGTCCGCCTCCGCGCGCGTCAACACGCGGCGCAGCTTGTCCGGCCACGGCGCGGCACCGCGCCACACCGTGGCGCCGTGAAAACAGCCCGAGCGCAGCCATTGCCGCCGGACGCGCCACTGTTCGGCTCCCAGCGCGCACAGGCCGCGCGGAAACTCCAGACCCCACCATAGCGCAGCGTGCATTCGTCGCCCTTTCATTGTGCATTGCACAATTTTTTATACCCGCATTCCGCGCCCGCCGCAAGCGCCGCCGGCCCCGATAAAAAACAGGCCGCGCAAGGCGGCCTGATCAAGTTGAAACGCTCACAACGATAAGTCAGACAAGGGAAAGCAATTACACGGTCACCCAGCGCGGCCGGGTCAGCTCTTCCGGCTTCAGCAGCAGATCCAGTTGCTCGCGGCTCAGCAAGCCTTGCTCCAGCACGATGTCGGCGACGCTGGCGCCGGTGGCGTGGGCCTGGGCCGCCACATTGGTGGCCGCGGCGTAGCCGATGACGGGGTTGAGCGCGGTCACCAGGCCGATGGAGTTCTCCACGCTGGCGTGCAGGCGCTCGCGGTTGGCGGTGATGCCCGTGACGCAGTTGTCGGTCAGCGTGGCGCAGGCGGCCGCCAGGTGGCCCATGCTGCGGAACAGGCTGTAAGCGATCACCGGCTCGAAGGCGTTCAATTGCAGCTGCCCGGCCTCCGCCGCCATGGTGATGGTGACGTCGTTGCCTATCACCTCGTAAGCCACTTGGCTCACCACCTCGGGAATCACCGGATTGACCTTGCCCGGCATGATGGAGGAACCGGCCTGGCGCGCCGGCAGATTGATCTCGCCGAAACCGGCGCGCGGGCCGGAGGACAGCAGGCGCAAATCATTGCAGCTCTTGGACAATTTGACCGCGATGCGCTTGAGCACGCCGGACAACTGCACGAAGGCGCCGCAGTCCTGGGTGGCTTCGATCAGATTGGGCGCGGTCAGCAGGGTGTGGCCGCTCAACTCGGACAGATGCAGACAAGCCAGGCGCGCGTAATCCGGATGCGCGGTAATGCCGGTGCCGATGGCGGTGGCGCCCAGATTGATTTCCAGCATCAGCGCGCTGGCTTCCATCAAGCGCTGCTCGTCTTCCTGCAGCATCACCGCGTAAGTCATGAATTCCTGGCCCAGCGTCATCGGCACCGCGTCCTGCAGCTGGGTGCGCCCCATCTTCAGGTAGTCCTTGAACTCGTCGGCCTTGGCGGCGAAGGCCTCGCGCAACGTCGCCATCCGGGTCAGCAGCTTGTTGGCGCCCCAGAACGCCGCCAAGCGCAAGGCGGTCGGGTAAACGTCGTTGGTGCTTTGACACAGATTGACGTGTTCATTGGGATGCAGGTACTGGTACTCGCCCTTGGCGTGGCCCATCAGTTCCAGCGCGCGGTTGGCGATGACCTCGTTGGCGTTCATATTGGTCGAGGTGCCGGCTCCGCCCTGGATCGCATCCACCACGAACTGCTCATGCCAGCGGCCGGCGCGGATTTCCTCGCAGGCGGCGATGATGGCCTGAGCGACAGGCCCCGGCAGCAAGCCCAGATCGCGGTTGGCCTGAGCCGCGGCCTGCTTGATGCAGGCCAGCGCGCGGATCAGATCGCCGTAGCCGGCGATGCTCTGGCCGGTGATGGGAAAGTTTTCGACTGCGCGCAAGGTATGCACGCCCCAATAAACGTCGGCGGGCACTTCACGATCGCCTAGCAGATCATGTTCTATGCGGGTCGTCATGGATGCTTCTCCTGATGCGGATGACGCCACGCGCTCGCGTGGCTTGAAGCTGCGCACTCTATGCCATGCCGCGGCGGCTGGCCAATTCGAAATGCCGATAGGGTCATGCGGGAAATGCATAACCTTGGCGGGGCGCGCGCGTTTCCCGGCGCCCCCGCTCAGCAGGCCGGGTATTGATGCGTCAGATAGTCCCAGAAGGCCTTCAAGGCCGGGCGCTGTCGCTTCTGATCGATGTAGAGGCGGATCTCCATCTCCACCTGCCAGGACTCGTCGCCGGCGGCCGCCAACAAGCCCTCCTGCGCCTCCCGGCGCGCCGAGCTTTCCGGCAGGAAGGCCAGGCCGTGCCCTTCCAGCACCATGTGCTTGAGCCCTTCCGCCATATCGGTTTCATAGCGCAGCGCCAGCTTGGCCGGCTGCGGCGCGGACTCCAGAATCAGGTCGCTCATCAGCCGGAAATAGGCATTGCTGGCGTAGCCGAGAAAGGGCAAGGGCTGCTGCGCGCTGCCGGGCAGTTGGTAGCGCGGCCGGCCGGCTTCCGCGATCGAGAACGGCCTCAGCCGCTCGACGCCCAGCTTCAGCCCCTGATAGCGGGCGTCGGTCAGTTCCACCGGTTGCTTGGGATGGTGGTAGCACATCAATAGATCGCTGCCGCCTTCCACGAAGGCCAGCAGCGCGTCGTGCACATTGCTGGCCTGCAGCCTACAGGGCAAAGCGCCGTAACCGCGCTGCGCCTGGGACAGCCATTTGGGAAAGAAGGAGAAGGACAGGGTGTGCGGCACCGCGAACTCCAGCGTGCCCGCGGCCAAGGGCTGCAAGCCGCGCAGCAAGGCGCGGCTGGTGTTGAGCTGGGACAGCATGGCCACCGCCTGCTCGCGGAACAGCGCGCCGGCCTCGGTCAGCCGCGTCGGATAGGTGGTACGATCAATCAGACCGGCCCCCAACCAGCTCTCCAGCGATTTGATCCGCCGCGAGAACGCCGGCTGGGTCAGGTGGCGCAGTTCCGCCGCGCGGGTAAAGCTGCCGGTTTCCGCCAGCACCAGGAAGTCTTCAAGCCACCGAGTTTCCATCGCGCGCTTCCGCCAGAGTGATCAGGAGCTGGGATAGTAGCCTAAACGCGGCCCAAGAATCTGTTCACGATCCGCCGCGCCGCCTGAAACCCGACACGGAGAGCGCCGTCTCCAAGCCGGCGATGTTGACCTGTTGCAAACCCAAAGTCATAAACCGCGGTAGAATGACGCAACTACCTGGCACCATCCGCATGCATATTACTCACTTCATCTGGCAGAAGCTGCTGGGCATGGCGCCCGGCGAGATCCAGAGCGGCGATACGCTCTGGCTGCTGAGCCCTCGCCAGCACATGCCCTTGCTGGCGCAGCGACGCGCGCTGATGCTGGTCAACCGCTGCCGGCTGTTCGCCATCCTGTTTTCCGCGCTGACGCCGGCCTGGGCCTTGATCGACTTGCTGACCCTGCCCTATCCGCTGTCCCTGCAATTGGCGGCCCTGCGCCTGCTGGTGTCCGTCGCCTTCGTCGCGCTGGCGGTCTGGCAGCCTATGGACGGCCGCCTGCGCTCGGCCTATCGCGGCATCGCGCTCTTGTTCGCCATCCCCACCCTGTTCTACATCGCCTCCCACCTCTTGCTGCGTCGCTACCATCTGGAAGGCTTGTCCGCCGCCATCGGCGCCGGTTACGCCTTCCTGCCCTTCGTGCTGCTGGCCGGGCTGGCCATTTTCCCGCTGACCCTGCTGGAAAGCCTGGCTTTCGCCAGCCCGGCGCTGTTCGGCTTCGTGCTGACCAGCCTGCTGGACCTGAACGGCGACAATCTGCCCGGCTTCGGCGGGGAATTCTGGCTGCTGTCCTTGCTGGCCGGCGTCTCCGCCATTGCCGGCATCAGCCAGCTGGCCTTCATCATCGTGCTGGTCCACCAAGCGATACGCGATCCGTTGACCGGGGTCTTCTCGCGCCGCAGCGGCGAGGAAATGCTGGGCCTGCTGGAGTTGCAGGCTCAGCGCAGCCGGCAGCCGCTGAGCCTGGCCTTCATCGACCTGGACCACTTCAAGGCGATCAACGACCACTACGGCCACCTGGCCGGCGATCAGGTCTTGCGTCATTTCGCCGAGCTGATGGAAGGCAGGCTGCGACGCAGCGACGTGCTGGTGCGCTGGGGCGGCGAGGAGTTCGTGCTGCTGATGCCCGGCGCGCAGTTGGCCCACGCCGCCCAGGTCATCGCCCGGCTGCGCGCCCAGGGCCTGGGCGAGCGGCCGGAAGGCCATGCGCTGACCGCCAGCATCGGCGTGGCGGAGTTGTTTCAAGACGGCAGCGCCGACTGGCGAGCCTTGGTGGATTTGGCCGATACCCGCATGTACCGCGCCAAGCAGACCGGGCGCAATCGGGTAGTGATCTCCGGCTGAAGCTTTACCCGCCGGGCGACTTTCCTTATCGTGGGCGGCATGACCGTTCTGACCGCCCCGCTCCTTCCCCGCTCCCGCGGCGTCGCCGCCGCGCTGCTGTTCAGCCTGTTGGCCCATGGCGCGCTGCTGTGGCTGAGCAAACCCGGCGGCCGCCCGGACGCCGCCGCGGCCCCGCCGCTGCGGATACAGCTGCGTCCGCCGGCGCCGGCCGTCGTCCCGCCGCCGACGCGCCCCGCCGCGCCCGAACCCTCTGCCCGAAAATCGGCCGCGGCCCCGCGGCATTCAAACGCGGCGACGCACATCGCGGCCGCCGGCCCCGGCAAACGCAGCGTCCCAAGCGGGCGCGACGCTTCGGCGCCCGCCACGGCCTTGACCTTGGGCGGCCTGCGGCAGCAAGTGCGCGAGCAAGCCGCCGCCGCGCCGGAAAAAATCGCCCCGCTGCCGGCCGACCCCGCCAAAACGAAATTGGCCCGCTCGATCGAGCGGGCCGAAAAACCGGACTGCAAAACGCGTTACGCCGGGCTGGGCCTCTTGGCCATCCCGGTGCTGGCGGTGCAGAGCGCGCGCGAGGACGGCTGCAAATGGTGAGCCGCCCCCCGCCTCCTCAAGACGCCGCGTTCGCCCGCGTCACCCAGTCCTGAGTGGCGTCGGCGGCGCGGAACTCGCGCACGGCCTGTTGCAGCAAAGCAAACGCCGTCGGCGCGTCCAGCCGCCCGCAGGCCTCGTCCATGCTCGCCAACAGATCCCGCATCTCCGCGTCCGACAAGCAGTATTCCTGAGCGCGCATGATGCGTTCGTGATCGGTGGCCAGCACGTTGTCGCCGATCAGCAACTCCTCGTACAGCTTTTCCCCCGGCCGCAGGCCGGTGATGCGGATTTCGATGTCGCCGCCGGGACGGGCCGCGTCCTTCAGCTCCAGACCGGACAGATGCACCATGCGCCGCGCCAGATCGATGATGCGCACCGGCTGCCCCATGTCCAACACGAACACGTCGCCGCCGTCGCCCATCGCGCCGGCCTGGATCACCAGTTGCGCCGCCTCCGGAATGGTCATGAAGTAGCGGGTGATGTCGGCGTGGGTCAGCGTGATCGGCCCTCCGGCCTTGATCTGGGCGCGGAACAGCGGCACCACCGAGCCGGAGCTGCCCAGCACATTGCCGAAGCGCACCATCACGAAGCGGGTGGCGCTGCCGCGCGCATGCCGGGTCTGCAGCGTCAGTTCCGCCATGCGCTTGGTGGCGCCCATCACATTGGTGGGGCGCACCGCCTTGTCGGTGGAGATCAGCACGAAGGTGTCCACGCCGCAATCCTCGGCCGCGCGCGCGGTGGTGTCGGTGCCGAACACATTGTTGACGATGCCGGCCACCGGATTGTGCTCCACCATGGGCACATGCTTGTAGGCGGCGGCGTGATAGACGGTGTCCACCTTGAAGGCCCGCATCACCTGGACCAGCCGCTGGTAGTCGGTGACCGAGCCCAGCACCGGGGTGCGCGCCGGCGCCGCGGCGGCGCGGCCCAGTTCCTGGTCTATCGCGTACAGCGCGTATTCGGACTGCTCGAACAGGATGATACGCGCCGGCTGGTTCTTGGCGATCTGGCGCACCAGTTCCGAGCCGATGGAACCGCCGGCACCGGTGACCATCACCACCTTGCCGCGGATATTGCGCGCCAGCAGTTCGGGCTTGGGCGGCACCGGGTCGCGGCCCAGCAGGTCTTCGATCTCGACCTCTTTCAGCTCCTCCACCCGCGCCTCGCCGGACACCAGGTCCGCCATGCCCGGCAGCCGCTTGATCGGCACCCGCAGCAGTTCCAGGGTTTCCAGTATCTCGCGCTGGCGGCTGCGGCTGACCGAGGGCATGGCCAAGAGAATGCATTTAGCCTCCAGGTCCTTGACCAGCTGCGGCAGATCCCGCGGCGGATGCACCGCCACGCCGCGGAAGGTGCGGCGATGCAGTTCGGGGCTGTCGTCGACGAAGGCCATCGGCCGATATTCGCGGCCGGCCTGCAGGGCCAGCATCAGTTGCACGCCGGCATGGCCGGCGCCGTAGATGATCACGTGCTCGCGCGGCGCGTCCACCGCGTCGATGCGGCGCACCAGGCCACGCAGCAGAAAGCGGCTGCCGCCGATATAGGCCATGGCGAACACCCAGAAGATGATCACCGAGGTGCGCGGCATCGCCCAGATGTGAGCCATCTGCAGCACCGCCTGCAACACCAGCACCGACAAGGTCACGCCGGAGAACACGGTCAGGATGATCTTGTCGTCCAGATATTTGAGCACTGCGCGGTACAGGCCCAGCTTGATGAAGATGGGGATGGCCCACAGCGGCGGCACAATGAAGATCCACAAATGCGGGTTGAGCTTGGGATCCCAGTATCCGCCCAGGCGCAGGAAGACCGCGCTCCACAGCGCCAGCGGCAGCAGCAGCGCGTCCATCAGCGCCAGCATCGCCATCTTGTTGTGGCGGGAGAAGGCGAGCAGTTTTTCAAACATGGTCATTCTTTCGCGTCCGACGGCCGTTGATACAGCGCGTCCGGACAACATTCCTCATTATCTTGGCCGTCGCCCAGGCTCAGCAGCGCGAAGCCGTGCGCCTCGTAGAAGCGGCGCGCGCCCGCATTGGCCTGGAACACCCACAGCCGGCAGGCCGGCGCCGGCGGCGTCAGCACCCGATCCAGCAAAGCCGCGCCCACTCCGACACCGCGATGCTCGGCGCCGACATAAAGCTGATCCAGCCATAACACGCCGTCTTGCAGCGATGCGGCGGCGAAGCCGGCGATATCGCCATGCCGCTCCGCCAGCCAGACATCGCCCGCCGGCAGCAGCGCATTGGCGAACCAGGCCTGCACCGCCGCATCACTATGCGCCAGCGGCGCGTAGCTCATCTCACGGCGGCAGGCCAGATAAATGTCCGTTAAAGCGACGGCATCGCCGGGTTCGGTCAAGCGGATGGAAATCGTCATCGGCTGACGATCTTCATCAGCGTGGCGACGATGATGCGGATATCCTCCGCCAGGCTGTGGCTTTCGGCATAGCGCACGTAATAGGCCAGTTTTTCCGGCAACACCTGCTCGATGTAGGCGCGCTCCGGGTCCTCGGCCCGACCCAGGATTTCGTTCTCGTCTATCATCTTGATCGACGCCCAATCGGTGATGCCGGGGCGCACCGACAATACGATGTCGCGGACTTCGTCCGGGTAGTGGGCGACGTATTTGGGCACCTCCGGCCGCGGGCCGACCAAGCTCATATCGCCGAACAACACATCGATCAACTGCGGCAGTTCGTCCAGCTTGGTCTTGCGCAGCAAGCGCCCGGCGCCAGTGACGCGCGCGTCGGCGCCCACGGTCAGCTGGCCGTGGCGCTCGGTGTCCACTTGCATGGTGCGGAATTTGTGGATGCGGAACAGCGTGCCGTTCCGCCCTACCCGCACCTGGCGGAAAAACACCGGCCCCGGCGAATCCAGCTTCACCCACAGCGCCACCGCGAGCAGCGGCAGCGCCAGTGCGGCCAAGCCCAGGCCCGCGGCGACGATGTCGAAGCCGCGCTTCAGCAGCCGCGAACCGTGGCGACGCGGACGGCAGCACGGCGGCAGCAAGCCGCCGCTGTCTGAACCCCGCTCGCTCATGCGCTCAGGATCTCGCGCACAGCGGCGATCACCCGGCTCTGGTCATCGTCCGTCATCCGGGTGTATAGCGGCAGGGTCACTTCGGCCTCGAAGGCGGCGTCGGTCACCGGGAACTGTTCGCGCGTCAGCTGATAGCCGTCGCGCCACACCGGCTGGCGATGCAAGGGAATGAAGTGCACCGAACAACCGATGCCCTTTTCCGCCATCCGGGCGATGAAGTCGTCGCGGCTGACGCCGGCCTCGGGCTTGATGCGCACCGGATACAGATGCCAGGCGTGGTTGCTGCCCGCGTCCTTCGGCCGCGCCGGCAGGATCAGCGGCAGGTCGGCCAGCTCGCGGTCGAAACGCTGGGCCATCGCCTCGCGCAATTCCTGGAAGCGGCGGATCTTCTTCAACTGGTGGATGCCCATCGCCGCGGCGGTGTCCGGCATATTGTATTTGAAGCCCGGGGCCACCACTTCGTAGAACCAGGCCGGTGTCTTGGACACATAGCGGTCGAAGGCGTCGCGGCTGATGCCGTGCAGACGCATCACCTTGCAACGCGCGATGATGTCCTTGTTCTTGGACACCACCATGCCGCCCTCGCCGGTGGTCATGGTCTTGTTGGCGTAGAAGCTGAACACGGTGACGTCGGAGTCCAGGGTCCCAACCAGCTTGCCCTTGTAATAAGTGGGCAACGCATGGGCGGCGTCTTCAACGACCTTCAGCCCGTGCTCGCGGGCAATGGCGATGATCTCGTCCATCTCGCAGGCGAGGCCGGCGAAATGCACCGGCATGATCGCCTTGGTCTTGGCGGTGATCGCCGCGCGGATCGCGTCCGGGCTGATGTTGAAGGTGGCCGCGTCCATATCCACGCATACCGGGTGCGCGCCCAGGTAGCGCACCACTTCGGCGGTGGCGGTGAAGGTGTAGCTGGGCACGATGACTTCGTCGCCGGGGCCGATGCCTATCGCTTCCAGCGCCAGGTGCAAGCCGGCGGTGGCGGAGTTGACCGCGATCGCCTCGACGCCGTCGCCGATGAACTGCGCGAAGTCGGCCTCGAACTGCTTGGTCTTGGGACCGGTGGTGACCCAGCCGGAGCGCAGCGCGTCGACCACTTCGTTGATTTCGTCCTCGCCGATGTCCGGCAGGGCGAAGGGCAGGAATTTTGTTTCGCTCATAGTATTCTTCGCTATCAGTTAAGCGCGCGGACTCGTCCAGACTTGTCCAAGCGACCTTGCAAACCCGGTAGGATGGACAAGTTCAAGAGCTTGCCCACGCACCATGCTCATTCCCCAAACACACCATCTCTCTCGCCCCCTGCCCAGTCCAACGGCAGACGGCCTTCACACACCCCGCGATGAAAAAACGCTGATCACTCACTCGCGAGCAAGCACCGCCTGCAAAAACCGCCGCGCCAGCACTGCGTAATCATGATGCTCCAGCACATAGGCCTGACCCGCCGCGCCCATGTGCGCGCGTTCCTCGGCCGGCGTCGCCGCCATCCGCCGCGCCGCGTCGGCAATCGCGGCCGGGTCCTCGGCGCCCACGCTGATGCCGGCGCCGGCGTCCTTCACCATATCGTTGCCGGCCTCCACCGAATGGATCACCGGCTTGGCGGCCATCAGGTAGTCGAACAGTTTATTGGGGTTGATGCCAAAGCGATAGATAGGCAGTTTGCGCCAGCCTATGAACAAAGCATCCATTTCGGCGAGGAAGCCCGGCACCGCGCGTTTGGCGATGGATGGCAGGAAGATGACGTTATCCAGCCCTAGCTCGGCCGCGCGCGCCGCCAAAGCCTCCTTGTCCGGACCGTCGCCGACCAGAACGAAAGTCACCGGCGCGTCCCGCATCAGCGCCGCCGCCTCCAGCAGGTAATCCAGCGCATTGGCCAGGCCGTGCCCGCCGGCGTAGCCGATCAGGAAGCGCCCCTGCGCTTTCAGCTCCGCCAGCCGCATCCGGTGCTCGGCCGGCAGGGCCTCGGCCTCGCCGCGCCATTCGGCGACGTCGACGCCGTTGGGGATCACCGCGTACTTGGCCGGATCCATGCCGTGCGCCACCATATAGTCCTTGGCGCAGGGCAACATGGACACCACGGTGTCGGCCTTGCGGTAGCCGAAATCCTCGGCCCATTGCAGCAGGCGGATGAAGGGATGTTTGGGCGACATACCGCCCACCTCCACCGGCGTCAGCGGCCACAGATCATGCACCTCGTACACCAGCCGCGCGCCGGTCTTGGCGGCGATCCAGGCCGCCGGCACGGTGTCCAGCGGATAAGTGGAGGAGGCGATCACCACATCCGGCTTCCACTGCTTCAGATAGCGGCCGGACAAGCCCATCACCCGGGCCAGAAAGCTGAAGATATTGAGCACGCGGCCGATGCCGTTGCCCTCGTAAGGGCGGGTCTTGCACCAGGTGTAGCGGATGCCGTCTATGTCTTCGTCCCGGTATTTGCCGTCCACTTGCGGATGGGTCTGGCGCAGATGGGAGACATCGGCGGCCAGCATATTGACTTCATGGCCGGCCTGCGCCCACTCCCGCGCCAGATAGTAGGGACGGAATTCCATGCCGTGCCGGGGACTGCCGGCATAGTGGTTGATGTAAAGAATTTTCATGGTTTACAAGGTTGCGTACAGCTTGACCAGCTTGTCGGCCTCGGCCGCCCAGCTGTATTTGTTCAATACCGCCTGCTTGCCGGACTCGCCCAGCGCCCGCATGCGCGGCTCGTCGGCCATCAGTTCGTTGACGGCGGCGGCGATGGCGGCCGGGTCCTGCGGGTCCACCAGCAGGCCGCAGCCGGCGTCGTCCACGATCTCGCGCCACACCGGAAAGTCCGACGCGATCACCGGCATGCCGGCGGCCATGTATTCGAACAGCTTGATCGGCAAGGCGTCGACGTAGTTCGGCGTAGGGAACAAGGTCACCAGGCCGATCTTGCTCTTGGCCAGCACCTCGGCCACGCCCTTGCGGTCCAGCACGCCCAGGTCGTTGACCCGCGCCCAACCCGGCCGCGCCGACACGCGGGCCTTCAGATCGCTCTCGCTCCACGGCCCGGCCAGGTTCAACCGCGTCGCGGTGTCCGGCAAGGACTCGACGATGGGTTCGATGCCGCGGATGCGCGAGATGCCGCCGATATAGCACAGCTCGTTGCGGCGCTGCTCCCACGGCGTGTCGCGCACCAGTTCTTCCAGGATGGGGAAGTTGCACACGTCCAAGGCGCGCGCGCCCAGCTTCTCGAAGCGCTTGCGGATGTGCGGCGTCGAGGTCACCACCGCGTCGAAGCGGCGCGCCGCCCAATCTTCCAGCGTCTCGAAGCCGCTGGACACCAGGGGGCGCACCGCGCCGGGTATCCAGTGCTTGGCCAGGATCTGGCGCGGCACGTCTTCGTGCACGTCGTACACCACCTTGATGCCGGCCTGTTTCAGGCGCAGCGCGGCGGGAATCAGTTCCGGGTCGTGGAAGTGGACCACGTCAGGGCGCAGCTTCAGCGCCGCCTGATACACGCGCTTGACGGTGCCGGTCATCCGCGCCAGACGGCCGCCGGTTTTGGGGCCGACGTCGTGGAAACGCACGCCGCGGTTGATCTCCTCGCCCTGGCCGTCGGCCACGATCAGCGTCACCTCATGCCCGGCGGCGGCCAGGCTCGCGCACTCCTTGACGAAGATGCGGATGTCGTGACGCGGATGGGCGGAAGTGAGATGGGCAATTTTCATGGGTAAACCTTGTTTACGCCACGCAAACACACAGAAGGGACTTCGGCTTTACATCGCATCCTGCCTGCGGCAAGGCCAGCATGGCCTGGATATGGCGATGCCGTTTGGTCCCTGTCTTTCCATGTGCTTCCGCGGCTAAATTCATTCCTTAAATCAGCTCCCGGTACAACTGGGCGAAGCCGGCCATATTCGGCTGATGCAAACCCTTGTCCGCCACCAGCCGGCGGTTGAGCTCGGCGATTTCGTCCAGCCGCGCATCCTCGCCGGCCAGTTCCATCGCGCGCAGCAGTTCCTCGCCCAAACGCCCGACGTCCTCGGCGATCACGCCGTTGAGGCCGTCTATCACCCATTCGCCATTGGCCGGCAGATTGGACAATAAGGGCAGGCAGCCGTGGCCCATCGCTTCCAGCAGGCTGACGCTGGTGGCGTCCGAACGCGGCACGCTGACGAAGACCCTGGATTCGGCGTACATCCGCCCCAGGGTCGCGCTGTCGACGAAGCCGGCGAAGTCCACGCGGCTCAGGCCCAGCTCGGCGGCCAGGCGCTTCAGGGCCTCGGTCTCGCTGCCGCTGGCGGCCACGGTCAGACGCCAGTCGCCGAAACGCTCGCACAGCTCCACGCTCTGCCAGGCGCGCAGAATGGCGTCGATGCGATAGAGCGGCTTGTGCAGCCGGCAGGACAGCACCCTCTTGCCCTTGTCCGCGCTGGCCGCCGGCTCCGGCATGGCGTCCATGCCGTAATTGAGCAGGCGGATGCGGCAGCCCTCGCCGGCCAGCTCGCGGATTTTCGCCGCCATGTGCAGCGAATCCGAGGTGATCGCGTCGGCGGCGGCCAGATTGGCGCGCACCATCGCCCGCATCAGCCGGCTGCGCTCCGGCAGCAAGAGCACGTCGGAGCCCCAGGCGGTCAGCGCCATGGGCAAGTCCAGGCTGACCGCGGCGCGGCTGCCGTGCCAGGCCACGCTATTGGCCTGATGGATGTGCAGCAGCTGCGGCCGCGTTTCGCGCAGCCAGGCGCGCAGACGCGACACCGTGCCCAGCGCCGCCAGACGGAAATCCACGCGCAGGCTGCCAGCCAGCAAGGGGGCCACGTCGGCCGGAACCTCGCCGTTGCAGGCCAGGTAGAGCTGGTCCACATGCGGCGCGATGCCGCGCAGGAAACGCCAGGTGTGCACCGAGGCGGAAGCCAGCACCGCGACGCTGGCGATCTTGTCCCTCACCGGCTCAGTCATGCGCCCAGGCCTCGTACAAGGCCAGCAGCTCGGGATGTTCGTCCAGCCACTTGGCGTCCATCTCCCGGGTATCGCCCACTACCCGCGCCGGATTGCCGGACAGGATGGCGAAATCGGGATACACGCCGGCCGGCACATAGCTGTAAGCCGACACCATGCTGCCCTTGCCCAGTTCCACGCCCGGCATCAGCACCGAGTGCGGGCCGACGAAGCTGTACGGACCCAGCTTGGTGGGCTTTTTCAGATAGCCGACGTGATTGTTGCTCTCCAGGTAGCGGTCGCCGTACAGACGAATGGCCACATGGCTGGAGTGGGTCAGCAGCGACACGTAGTTGGTGATCTGACAACCTTCGCCGATGTAAAGCCCGCCGGAGGCGTCGATCAGATTGAAATGGCCGATGTAGACGTTGTCGTCCACCATCAGCTTGCCGACATGTTCGATTCGGGTCATGTTGGACACCCGGGTGCGTTTGAGGAACACCCCGTCGCCGCGGGTGAATCCATACACCATTCTGGGCTGCACCCACGCCGACAGGCGGAAACGGATGCGGCTGAATAGAGCGTGCCAATTCATCGGGCTGCCTTGTAAAGCCATGCAAAATAAGCCAGGAAATAAGCGGCCATCACCACCGACACCAGTTGGAAGGTGGGCACCGCGTCGTTCCACAGCGAAAAACCCGCCCACATCGTGCCCAGGAACAACAGGGCCTGCAGCAAGGACCACAGGAAGGCCTGACGCTGGCGGTTGATCACCGGCGGCACCATGCCCAACGGCGAGGCGACGAAGTGGAACAGGATGTAGAGCGACATCGCCTCCGCGTAGCGGCCGGCGGTGGCCCAGTTCTGGCCGAACACCAGCGAGAACAGGGGTTCCCCGGCCAGTTGTATCACCAGGAAGGGCAGCAAGGCCATGCCGCTCAAAGTCAGCATCATCTTGCGCAAAATCGGGCGCAGCGGCTGCCCTTGATTGCGGGCGTCGGCCAGCTCGCGGTAGGCCACTTGCGCCACCGCCTGGCCGATCAGGGCCGCCGGCAGCTTCAGCACCCGCATCATCAGGCCGTAAAAGCCCACCGAGGCGGTGCCGGCCAGCATGGTCAGCGCCACCAGCGTCGCCGAATCCAGCAAGGCGGTGCTCAAGGCGTGCGGCGCGTTGATCTTGGGAAACTCGATATAAGCGCGCGCCACCTCGCGCATGCCGGCGCGGCTGAGTTCGTGACGCCAGGCGAAGCGGGCCTTGAGGTCCTGCCAGGTTTGCGCCAGCAAAGAGCCGAACTGGCCGGCCAGCTGGCCCAGGATCAGGCCGGCGGCGCCCGCCCCCGCCCAACCCAAGCCGACCTGGGTGGCCGCCATGCTCAGCGACTGCAGCATGCGGCCGTTGGCGTTGGCCTGGTAGCGGCGGTGGCGGTTGTTCCAGTTGGTCCAGGCTTGCATCAAGCCCGCCAGCGCGACGGACAGCGGCAGCAGCAGCAGCCAGGGCTCCAGCTCCGGCGCGCCCAGATGGCGGGCGATATGGGCATGGCCGTCGAAGGCCACCGCCACGCCCACCAACAAGGACAAGGCCAGCGCGCAGGCGATGGACAGGCCCATCAGATTGCCGGCCCGCCTCTCCTCGGCCGGCAGCACGATGGCCATCTCGTAACGGGCGGTGGCCAGCACCGCCAGCGTGGACAGCCAGGAGACGTAGACCGCCTGCACCCCCACCTCGTGCGGGTTGTACAAGCGGGTGATCAAGGGCGACACCAGCAGCGGAATCACCTGCGCCACCGCCGCCCCGGTAATCAGGGTGACGATGTGGCGGATGAAGCCGCTCTTGGGCAGGCGGGACAGCAACAGGCCCATGCGCTCAGGCCAGAGCCTGCTTGACCGCGGCGACAATGGCGTCTTGCGTCGCCTCGTCCAGGAAGGGGTGCATGGGCAGGCTCATCACGCGGCGGCCGGCGGCCTCTGACAGCGGGAAACTACCCTCGGGCAGGTTCAGATGCGCGAAGGCCGGCTGCAGATGCAGCGGAATCGGGTAATGCACCGCGGTGGGCACGCCCAGTTCTTTCAGCTTGGCCTGCACCGCCTCGCGATCGTCCACCTCGATGGTGTACTGCGCGTAGACATGGCTGTTGCCCTCGGCGATCACCGGCACCCGCGCCACCTCGCGCAGCTGCGCGCTGTAGCGCGCGCCGATGCGTTCGCGCGCCGCCACTTCGTCGGCGAAGCTCGGCAGCTTGGCCAGCAACACCGCCGCCTGTATCGTGTCCAGCCGGCCATTGAGGCCGATGATGGGATGGTGATAGCGGCGATCCTGGCCGTGCACGCGGATCTCGCGCATTTTCTTGGCCAGCGCGTCGTCGTTGGTGAAGCAGGCGCCGCCGTCGCCGTAGCAACCCAGGGGCTTGCTCGGGAAGAAGCTGGTGCAGCCTATGGTGGACAGATTGCCGGACTTCTTGCCGCGCTGGCCGGCGCCGAAGCTCTGCGCGCCGTCCTCGATCACCGCGATGCCGTGCTTGGCGGCGATGGCGTTGATGGCGTCGAAATCGGCGCACTGGCCGTACAGGCTCACCGGCATGATGGCGCGGGTGCGCGGCGTGATCGCCGCTTCCAGCAGCGCCGGGTCCAGGTTGTAGCTGATCGGGTCGATGTCGACGAACACCGGCTTGGCGCCCAGCAGCGCGATCATCTCGCCGGTGGCGATGAAGGTGAACGGGGTGGTGATCACCTCGTCGCCGGGGCCGATGTCCAGGGCCATCATCGCGATCAGCAGCGCCTTGGTGCCGTCGCAAACGCCGATGGCGTGCTTGGCGCCGGTGTATTCCGCAAGCCCCTGCTCCACCTCCTTCACTTCCGGCCCCATGATGTACTGGCCATGGTCCAGCACCGCGTGGATGCGGGCGTCGATATCGGCTTTCAGATGCTGGTATTGCGCTTTCAGATCAATGAACTGGATGGACATAAGAGGATCAACCCCAAATCAATTTTTGAAAGATATCGCCCATATAGCGACACGCGGAACGACGGAGAAGCACCCTGAAGCCAGGCCGCATCAGGGGACTTGTCAGTCGTTCTTGAGCGGCGAGCAGTGATTGCCGCCCACCTCGTAATGCTTGGCGCAGGCCGGGCAGCTATGGGTGCCGATATCGTTGGCCAGCCGTTCGCCGCAGGAACACATCCAGCCAATGCGCTTGGCCGGCGTGCCCACCATCAGCGCGTAGGCCGGCACGTCGCGGGTCACCACGGCGCCGGCGCCGATAAACGCGTACTCGCCTATGGTGTGGCCGCACACCACGGTGGCGTTGGCCCCGATGGACGCGCCTTTTTTCACCAGGGTGCGGCGGTATTCATGCTTGCGCGCAACGTGGCTGCGCGGATTGTTGACATTGGTGAACACCATGGACGGGCCGCAGAACACGTCGTCCTCCAGCGTCACCGCGTCGTAGATGGATACATTGTTCTGCACCTTGACGTTGTCGCCGATCAGCACGTCGTTGCCGACGAACACGTTCTGGCCGAAGGAACAGCCGGCGCCGATCTGCGCGCCGTCGCAAATATGGGTCCAGTGCCAGACACGGGTGTTCTCGCCGATCTGCGCGCCGTCGTCGACGATGGCGCTGGGGTGGATGATAGGATGCATCTTAATTAAAACCTTTAGTTTAGCCACGGCACCACACGGAAAGACACGGAATAGGTCAACTACAAGACAAAGCGCCTGACCTCGGCCTTGGGGTGCCAAAAATTAATCAACAGACCCAGTCTCAAACCGCTAGTCCTCATATAGTTCAACAATTGAGCCTCATGAATGGCGGCCAGCTTTTCCTGCGCTTTCAACTCCAATACAACGCGCTCTTCAACCAGCAAATCAACACAGTACTCTCCGACCACCTGCCCTTTATAACGCACCAATAGCGGGACCTGCGACCGGGTAGCCAAGCCCGCGCTATTCAACTCCTGCAACAAAGCATTCTCATACACTTTTTCCAGGTAGCCGTGGCCCAGCTGACGGAAAACCTCAAAAACACAGCCCTGGATACGATACGTCAGATCCTCATCGATTAGAGGCGACATTGCGCGCTTCCCTTCCGTGTTTTTAGCTATGCAGAAGCTGCGTTTTCCGTGTTTTTCCGTGTGCTTCCGTGGCTAAAAATAACTCAATAATCCAGCGGCAGGCTGACGCGGCGGCCGTCGCGGGCGGACAGATACATCGCGATCAACAACTCCAGCGACTTCAGCCCTTCGCGGCCGTCGGTCTCCGGCTCGGCTTCGCCGCGCATGGTCTTGATCACATTGTCGTAGTACAGCGGGTGGCCGAAGCCGTAAACGCTGGTGGTGGCGTAGCTGGCCTGCTTGATGTCCTCGTCCATCGCGTGCGGCTCGGAAAACTCCCAGTGCTGGATTTCGTTGACGGCCATGCCGCCGACGCGCACCGAGCCCTTCTCGCCCAGGATGGTGATGCTGCCTTCCAGGTTCTTCGGGTAAGTCAGCATGGTCACGTTCATGCTGCCCAGCGCGCCGCTGCGCCATTTGACGCTGACGGTGCCGGTGTCCTCCACCTCGATATTGCGCGCCAGCGTCGCGGTGTAGGCCTGCACGCTTTCCACCGGGCCGATCAGCCAGTCCAGCAGATCCACGTAATGGCTGGCCTGGTTCATGAAGGCGCCGCCGTCGAACTCCCAGGTGCCGCGCCAGCCGGCCGCGTCGTAATACTCCTGCGGACGGGTCCAGAACACATTGACGTTGACCATGTAGACGCGGCCAAAGCGCTTCTCCTGCATCGCCCGCTTCAAGAGCTGCAAGGTGGCGTTGCGGCGGTTTTGCTTGACCACGAACAGATGCTTGTTGGCGCGGTCGGCGGCCTTGACCATTTCCAGGCCGTCTTCCCAGCGGGTGGCCATCGGCTTTTCCGTCATCACGTGGAAACCGGCTTCCGAGCAGGCGATGCTCTGGCTGGGATGCAGGCCGGACGGAGAAGTCAGGATCACGATGTCGGCGTCGGACTTGGCCAGCATGTCGGCCAGATTGGCGTGGCCGCGCGCGCCGGTGCGCTCCACCGCCGCCTTCAAGGCGGCCGGGTCGATGTCGCAGACATCCACCAGTTCGGCGCGGTCGGCGTGCTTTTCCAGCGCGCCGAAGTGGTTCTGGGCGATGCGGCCGCAGCCCACCAGCGCAAAGCGGATCTTGCGGTCGGTAATCGGGGGAAGGTGCAGAGTGTGCATGAGTTTAAACCCTAAATTCAGTGAGCCACGGAAGCACACGGAACAACACGGAAACCCCCAAATACCCAAGATGCGAGAGCGCCCTCAAGTCACCGTGATTTGCAGGCTCCGGCTTTGTCCGTGTTTTTCCGTGTGCTTCCGTGGCTAAAAACAATCAGGCCTTGACGATATTGTCCGCCGACTCCAGATACTTGCCCCGGCTATCCACCACCAGCTGCGCGTGCGCCTTGATCTGCGCGTAGTCGAACTTGTCGTGGTCGGTGGCCAGCAGCACGCAGTCGTAGCCGGCGATGGCTTCATTGCTCAGCGCCACGCTGGACAGCTCGAAACGGTGCTCGCGCATCTTGGGGAACACCGGCACGTGCGGATCGCTGTAAGCCACTTCCGCGCCCAGATCGCGCAGCTTTTCCATCAGGAACACCGACGGGCTTTCGCGCATATCGTCGACGTTCTTCTTGTAGGCGATGCCCAGCACCAGCACGCGGCTGCCATTGATCGCCTTCTTGCGCAGGTTCAGCGCGGCGGCTACTTTGGACACCACGTAGTCCGGCATATTGCTGTTCACTTCGCCGGCCAGTTCGATGAAGCGGGTGTTGACCCCGTATTCGCGCGCCTTCCAGGTCAGGTAGAACGGGTCGATCGGAATGCAATGGCCGCCCAGGCCCGGGCCCGGATAATAGGGCACGAAGCCGAAAGGCTTGGTGGCGGCGGCGCGGATCACTTCGTGGATGTCGATGCCCATCTTGTCGGCGACGATCTTCATCTCGTTGACCAGGCCGATGTTTACCGCGCGGTGGATGTTCTCCAGCAGCTTGGTCATTTCCGCGGCGCGGGTGGAGGACACCGGCACCACCTTGTCGATCACCGCGCTGTACAACGCCACGCCGATTTCCTGGCAGGCCGGGGTTACGCCGCCGCATACCTTGGGAATGGTGCGGGTAGTGAAGTTGGGGTTGCCCGGATCTTCGCGCTCCGGCGAGAACACCAGGAAGGCGTTGTCGCCCGCCTTCAGGCCGCGCGACTCCATGCGCGGCAGCAGTTCTTCATCGGTGGTGCCCGGATAGGTGGTGGACTCCAGCGACACCAGCTGACCTTCGCGCAGATAGGGCACCAGGCTGTCCATGGTGTCCAGCACGAAGGACAGGTCCGGTTCGCGGTATTTGTTCAGCGGCGTCGGCACGCACAGAATCAGGGTATCGGCTTCCGGCACGCGGCTGAAGTCGGTGGTAGCCTCGAAGCCGCGCTCCAGCGCGGTGGCGATGCTGTCGGCGGAGATATGTTCGATATAGCTTTGGCCGGCCATCAGGGCATCCACCTTGCCCTGGTCGATGTCGAAGCCCAGCACTTTGTAGCCGACTTCAGCGAAACGCAGCATCAGCGGCAGGCCGACATAGCCCAGGCCCACGATGCCGATGACGGCGGATTTGTCTGCAATCCGATTGAGCAGTTGCTGCTTGATCACGGTGTAAGTCCCAACAGTATGTAAATACGATAGCGGCGGACCGGACATTCAGAACGAGCGGCGCGGAAGCGAAATCGCCCGCGCCGCGCCTGTCCTAAACTGTCCGGTCCACCGCCATAAAGTTCATTCAACGGCAAGCCAGCTTGCCGTTTTCCGTTTCTGTCCGTACTGATCTGCCTCAGAGCTCTCTGCATCCGAACTCGTTTCGCGCAGCGCGCCATCCGTCCCAAGCCGGCGTGGCCGTAATGCCGGCATTATACGCCTCTTCCCGCGCGTCATTGGGTAAGCAAATGTACGCAGACGCCCCGCTTCAGACCAGTAAATGCCCCGCCGTGTGCTGATTGGTCATTTTCAAACGGCTGACGAAATCGACGAACTCCAGACCGAAGCGCCCCTCCAGTTCGTCGGCCCGTTTTTTCAAGGCCTCCCACTGCGTCAGCGTCGGGCTCTGGCGGAAAGCCATCACCGCCACATTGCCGTGGCTGGCCGCCGGCAGTTCCAACACCCGGCCCTCGAACACGTTCAACAGGCGCTCGATGAAGGACTGATAACGCTTGTCCCCGCTCCACCAATTGGTGACGAACACGCCCTTGGGGCTGAGCGCGCGCTTGCAGTCCTCGAAAAAGTCCTCGGTGGTCAGCGCGTCGACGATCTGCAGGCCGTCGAAGCCGTCCACCAGGATGGCGTCGGTGGAGCCGCGGAAGATCTTCACGTAATCGGCGCCGTCGGCCTCGACGATCTCGAAGAAATCGCCCTCCTCCGGCAGCTGGAAAAAGGCGCGCGCCACCGCGATCACCTGCGGATTGATGTCCACCGCCACGCTGACCGCGTCCGGCAGGTATTCATCGATGAAGCGGGCGAAGGAGCCGCCGCCCAGGCCGATCTGCAAGATGTGCTGCGGCGCGTCGTTCCACAGCAGAAAACCCATCATCGCCCGGCTGTAACTGAGCACCAGGTCGGCTGGATCGTCCAGATCCATGGAACTCTGTATCGTTTCCGAACCCAGGTGCAAAGAACGGATATTGTCCGCCTCCGAGATCTCCACCTCCGGCATTTCCTCCACCGCGGGGCGCACGCGGCGGCGGAACGGATGCAAGGCCCTACGCGCCACAGCCCGAGTCCTCTCCCGCCGGTTTGCGCGAATCCAGAATGCTGATGGTGCGTTTCTTCGGCACCGCGTCGGCCTCGTCGTCCTGCGGCGGCGGCGGATCGCGGAATTCTTCCTTGTCGAAAGCGGTGTCGCCGTCCTCGAACGGCGCGTCGCCGGTCTTCAGGCCGGCGAAGTCGAACAGGCCGGTGTCGGCCAGATGGGATGGCACCACGTTCTGCAACGCGCGGAACATGCTCTCCAGACGGCCGGGGAAGCGGCGGTCCCAGTCATTGACCATATCCTTGACCACCTGGCGCTGCAAATTGGGTTGCGAGCCGCACAGATTGCAAGGAATGATGGGGAATTCGCGCAGCGCGGCGTAGCGCTCGATATCCTTTTCGCGGCAGTAAGCCAGCGGGCGTATCACCATGTGGCGGCCGTCGTCGGACACCAGCTTGGGCGGCATGGACTTCAGCTTGCCGCCGTAGAACATATTCAGGAACAGGGTGTGCAGAATGTCGTCGCGGTGGTGGCCCAGCGCGATCTTGGTCGCGCCCAGTTCGTCGGCCACGCGGTAGAGAATGCCGCGGCGCAGCCGCGAACACAGGCTGCAAGTGGTCTTGCCTTCCGGCACCAGGCGCTTGACGATGGAATAGGTGTCTTCTTCGACGATGCGGTATTCGACGCCGATGGAATCCAGGTATTCCGGCAGCACGTGCTCGGGGAAGCCCGGCTGTTTCTGGTCCAGATTGACCGCCACGATGGAGAAATCGATAGGCGCGGACTTCTGCAAACCGCGCAGAATGTCCAGCAAGGTGTAGCTGTCCTTGCCGCCGGACAGGCAGACCATCACGCGGTCGCCCTCTTCTATCATATTGAAGTCATTGATGGCGTCACCCACATGGTGGCGCAGGCGCTTGGCCAGTTTATTGCCTTCAAACACGGCCTTTTTGGCCTTGTCGTCGAGGACGCTGCTTGCTTCGGACATGGAGTACGGCTAAGAAATTGAAAAACAGGCGATTTTACTTTTTTTCCGCGGCGAAATCCACGACGGCGAACAAGGCGCGCGTGCGGCCCGCCCGCGCAGCGGCTACAACACCACGCTGCGGCCGCCGTCCACCGCCAGAATCTGACCGGTGACGTAGCCGGCGTCCAGCAGCAGAAAGGCCACCGCCCGGGCGATGTCCTCCGGCACTCCGGTGCGGCGCAAGGGAATGCTGGCCTCGATCTCCGCGCGCTCCGCCGCGTCGAATGACGCGTCGTCCTCCGGCCACAGATTCACTCCGGGCGAGACCCCGTTGACCCGCACCGCCGGCGCCAGCTCTATCGCCAGGCTGCGGATCAGCTGCGCGTGGCCGGCCTTGGCCAGGTTGTACACCACATGGCGGGCCATCGGCCGCTCCACGTGGATGTCGGCGATGCCGACAATGGCGCCGCGACGCTTGGCCAGCTCAGGCGCCAGCGCCTGGGACAGGAATAGCGGCGCCTTCAGATTGCTGCCCATCAGATCGTGCCAGGCCGCCTCGTCGATCCGGCCCACCTCGGTGGGGAAGAAGCTAGACGCGTTGTTGACCAGGCCGTCCAGCCGGCCGAACGCCGCCACCGCCCGCGCCGCCAGCGCCGGCAAGGCCGCCGTGTCCAGCAAATCGCCCTGCAGCAAGCGCGCGGAATCCGGCCGCGCCGCGTTCAGTTCCGCCGCCAAGGCCTCCGCCTCGCCGCGCGAACCGCGATAGTGCAACACCACCCGCAGGCCGCGCGCGTGCAAATGCCGGGCGATGCCCGCGCCCACACGCCGCGCCGCGCCGCTGATCAGCGCCACCCGCTGCTCTCCTGTCGTCCCCTGATCCGCCATTTCCGCTCCTCTGAATCTTCGCCCGCCGCCGCAGGCTCCCACACGCGCCTTACGCCGCGATGACGCCGGCCGCGCGCTCTATTTCTTGCCCATGCACGGCTGGGCCGCCGCCAAGGCCGCCTGGCTGGACGGCGGCAAGACGAAACGCGCCACCAGCTTGCCGTGCTTGCGGCTGGCGCCGTCTATCGTCACCAGCAGTTCCTTGTGCGCGGCGGACTGCCAGGCGAAGAACTCGCCCCGCGACGGCCACTCGAACACGAAGCGGCCGCTCGCCTCGTACCAGCCGGCGAAATGACTGTCCACGCCGCGGCGCAAACCGGCCAGGTTCAGCTTGAGCTTGCGCCGCTCGCCCAGGCCGCCCGGCCCCTCGTACGGACGCACGTCCCAGCCGCCCAATTGATCCGACACGTGCAAGGACAGCCGCAAGGGCGGGCTGTCCGCGCGGCAAGCCACGTCCAAACGCGCCGGAAAGCGGCTGCGTCCCACCGTCGCCTCACCGTCCAGGCTGGCCACTTGCAAAGGATTGTCCGGATACGGCTTCGACACCGCCCACTGCGGCGCCGCCAGCGCCGGCCCCAGCAACAGGCCGCCCGCGCAGCCGGCCATCCAACGGTAAAATCCGCTCACCCTCTTCTCCTGTCCGTCAGTTTCCACCACAATCGCGGCACATTGTAGCAGGATGACCGCCATGACCACCTTACCCGCCGCCAGCGCCGACGCGCTGGCCACCAGCCAAAGCCTTGTCCACGCCATTCAGGCGGAAATCCGCCAGCAGGGCGGCTGGATGCCGTTCTCCCGCTACATGGAGCTGGCGCTGTACGCGCCCGGCCTGGGCTATTACGCCGCCGGCAGCCGCAAACTGGGCGCAGCCGGCGACTTCACCACCGCGCCGGAAATGAGCGCCTTGTTCGGCCGCGCGCTGGCGCGCCAGCTGGCGGAGCTGCTGCCGCAAACCGCCAATGTGGTCTATGAGTTCGGCGCCGGCACCGGCAAGCTGGCCATCGACATTCTCAGCGAACTGCAAGCGCTAGACGCGCTGCCGGAACGCTATTGCATCGTCGATCTGTCGCCAGACCTGATCGAACGCCAGCAAAGCAATATCCGCCAGGCGCTGCCGCAACTGGCCGAGCGCGTGCAGTGGCTGAGCCAGCTGCCGGAGCGGCTGGACGGCGTGATCATCGGCAACGAAGTGCTGGACGCCATGCCCTGCGAGCTGATCCACTGGACCCCCGAAGCCCAACGGCGCGGCGTGGCGCTGGACGGCGAGCGCTTCGTCTGGGAAGACCGCGCCATTCAGGACCCGCGGCTGCTGCAACTGGCCCAGGCCATCCAGCCGCGGCACGACGACTATGTTTCCGAAATCAGCCCGGCCAATATCGGCTTCCTCCACACCCTGGCGCAAAAACTGGATCGCGGCGCCGTGCTGCTGCTGGACTACGGCTTCCCCGCCGCCGAGTACTATCACCCGCAGCGCCATATGGGCACGCTGATCGGTCATTACCGCCACCACACCGTGGACGATCCCTTCTTCCTGCCCGGCCTGATGGACTTGACCTGCCACGTCGATTTCAGCGCGGTGGCCCAGGCCGGCATAGACGCCGGTCTGGACCTGATCGGCTACACCACCCAGGCTCAATTCCTGATCAACGCCGGCATCACCCAGTTGCTGGAGCAGCTGGACCCGGCCGACGCCGCCGGCTATCTGCCGCAGGCCGCCGCGGTGCAGAAGCTGCTGTCGCCGTCGGAAATGGGCGAGTTGTTCAAGGCCATAGGCTTCGGCAAGGGGGTAAGCATAGACTGGAGCGGTTTCCTGCGCGGCGACCGCTGCTACACCCTGTAAGCCGGCGGCCGCGAGAATCTTGTTGACAGCCGGCTTTCGGCTGCGTATATTTCGCGTCTCGGTGCACTCGTGCATCGAAAAACGTGGCGAATTAGCTCAGTCGGTTAGAGCGACGGAATCATAATCCGCAGGTCCGGGGTTCGAGTCCCTGATTCGCCACCACAGTTTGCGAAGAGTTGTTTTCGACAAGTCTTCACGGCGAATTAGCTCAGTCGGTTAGAGCGACGGAATCATAATCCGCAGGTCCGGGGTTCGAGTCCCTGATTCGCCACCAAAATGAAAAGGGTCAGCGCAAGCTGACCCTTTTCGCATTCCCGCCGCCTTCGGCCCCTTCCCGTTTATCCACAGACCCGCACGGCTACGCGAAGTTATCCCCAGCCTCCGCCCGGCTATAGTAAAGCATCCCCTGCCGGAGCCTCGCCATGCGCCGACTTTTCCGCCTAGCCGTCCACGGCCTGGCCTCTGCCGCGGCGCTATGCGCCGGACCGGTCCCGGCCGCGCCTCAGCCGGCCGTCAGCGCCTGCGTCCGGGAATTAAGCGTCGGCTGGGACAGTTGGCCTCCTTACCACTATCTATCCGCGCGCCAGCAACTGGACGGCTACGCCGTCGCCGTGCTCAACGAAGCCGCGCACCGGACCGGCTGCCGGCTCCACTACCAGCAAATGCCCTGGCCGCGGACCTTGCTGAGCCTGAAAAACGGTCTGGTGGACGTGGCGATGGAGGCGCTGAAAACGCCGGAGCGCGAGCCCTTCGCCCACTTCGTCTGGGCCTACAGCCCCACCACCGTGCGCTTGTGGAGCTTGCGCGGCCGCGCGGCGCAATGGCCGACGCACCGGCTGGAAGATTTGGGCAAGCACGGCAAGCTCATCCTGGGCGTCACCCGCGGCGACAGCTACGGGGCCAGCCTGGACGCCTGGCTGAAACTCCCGCCGCCAAGCGTCGCCGTGGACATCGGGCCGACGCTGGACATCAATATCCAAAAGCTGCGAGCCAGGCGGCTGGACCTGTTGCTGGCCAACAGCGCCACCCTGCGCGCGGCGCTGCAGGCCGAACCGACGGGAGCGGAGATCGTGCCGCTCGCGCCGGTCTGGAATATCGGCGGCGCGTATTTCATCTTCAGCAAAAGCAGCGTGCCGCAGCCGGTGGCGGACGCTTTCCGGCAAGCCCTGACCGGCATGCGGCGCGACGGCTCGATCCAGACCTTGTATCAGCGCTACTTCGAAGCGCCGTATCCGGAGGAATGAGCCGGCGCCGGCCGCCTCACTCCGCGCCGCCGCCCTGCAGCCGCTCCGCCAGCGGCGACAGCAGGGTTTCCGCCAGTTGCGCGAACAGAGGATCGTCCAGAGGCTGTTGATTGCGGAAGGCCAGCGCGATCGCCGCCTCGTCCTTTTGCGCCATGCCGCCTTCGCGGACAAAGCCGGGGTCCCATTTTTCCAGCGCTTTCCGCATCGCCTTGTCGCGCCGCTCCGGCTCCGCCGCCAAAGCTTCGGCATACGCCCAGCTAGTGCGGCCGAACCAGGGCAAGGCTTGATCCTGGCCCTGACGCCAGCGCGCCAGCCACGGCTCCAGCAAGGCCAAGGCCTCCGGCTCGTCCTCCAGCAGCAGGCTGCCCGTGTCGTCGTAGCAGGCGGTGCGGCAGACCACGCCCGGCGGCCGCGCCGCGCACAGAATCAGATGGCTCAGCCACAGAGCCACGCGCTGGGCGGCGTTGATCTTGCCGACGACGAAATCCAGCTGGCCTTCGGGGCGCAGCCCGGTGAGCTCGCCCACCAGGGTGAGGCCGGCCGCATGCAGATGAACCGGCTGCGGCGGCAGAACGTCACGGCTCAGCGCGGCCGGCAGCCGCGCCGCCAGCTTGACGCTGGAACGCGCCTCCTCCACCAGCCAAGCCCGGCCCAGCGCGGCCGGCGGCAGCAGGCCGGCGGCGGCGACGCGCTCGCGCACCGGCGCTTGCGGACGGCGATGCAACATGGCGTCCACCAACTGCCTGCGCACCGCCTGGCTGGCGTCGCCGTCCACGGCGAAAGGCTCGCGCACCGGCAGCTCCTCGTCGCCGCCGAACAAACGGATGGCGAGCCGGTCCGCCAGCCAGGCGCGCACCGGATTGCGCCAGAAACGGATGAAGTCGTGCAAATTGACCACGCCGCTGAGCGCCGCCGGCGGCAAGGCTTCGGCGAACGGCCGCGGCGCGGCCTCCGGCTGCGACAGGGCGGCGGCGAAAGTGGGCTCGAAGCTGGCCAGCCGCGGGTCCGCGCCGTCGTAGGCGGCGGGCGAGAACGGCTGCAGCGGGTGGCGCACCGTCAGCGCCCGGCCAAGATCCTCGCCGCACATGGCGGAGAAGCAATCCAGCAATTCGGCGATCAGCGGCGAGGGCGGCAGGGTTTCGCCGCTGCGGGCGGACTGGCCCACATAGGACAGATAGAGCTTTTCCCGCGCGGAGAGAATGGCCTCCAGGAAGAGATAGCGGTCGTCGAAACGGCGCGAGCGGTCGCCGCGGCGCGGATGGCGCGCCACCAGGTCGAAGCTGACCGGGCGTTCGTCGCGCGGATAAGCGCCGTCGTTCATGCCGATCAGGCACAACACGCGGAAGGGAATAGAGCGCATCGGCACCATCGCGCAGAAGGTGACGCCGCCGGACAGAAAGCCCAGCGGCGAGGCCAGGGTCAGTTTGCGTTTGAGCCAATCCCGCACCGCCGGCAGGCCCACCTCTTGCTCGAAGCCGGCCAGCTCGGCGTCCTCCGCCAGTTCCGCCAACGCGGCGCGCAATACCTCCAGCGCTTTCTCATCGTCGGCGTCCGCGTCGAACAGCCGCTCGCAAGCCTGTTGCAAGCGCTCCGCCCACCGAGCCGGAGCGGCCGGACGCGCCCACTCCTCCGCCACGCGCTCCAGTTCGCGATAGCAGGCGGAAAAGCGCCCCAGCGCTTCCGCCAACTGGCCCTGAGCGCTGCTGTGCGGCAGCAGGCCGGCGTACAGGCCGCTGTCGTCGCCGGCCAAGGCCGGCGGCAGCACCGCGCCCAGCAACAGCCGGTCCAGGCCCCAGCGCCAGGTGAACAGCGGATCCGCCGGCAAACCCAGCGCCGCCTTGTGCGCGGCGTCCCGTCCCCAGCGGATGCCGGCCTCGCGCACCCATTGCTGCACAAAGGGCACGTCGGCGTCGTCCAGGCCGAAGCGGCGCAACAAGGCCGGCGCGTCCAGCAAGGCCAGCACCTGATCGGCGGCGAAGCGGGAGTCGGCCAGGTCCAGCAAGGCCGCGTAGCTGGCCAGCAGCGGTTCTTCGCGCGCGATGCGGCGGTCGGCGATGCTGTAGGGAATGTCCGGCGCCGCGTCCTCCTGCGGACGAGCGCCGAACACCGCGTCGATATAAGGCGCGTAGCTATTGATGTCCGGGGTCAGCACGGCCACGTCCGCGGGATTGAGGCCGGGGTCCTCGCGGAACATCGTCAGCAAGCGGTCTTTCAATACTTCCAGTTCGCGCATCGGCCCGTGGGCGGCGTGGATCTGCACCGAATCGTCGTCCGCCGCCAGCGGACGCGGCGCGTCCTTGGGATCGTTCAATTGCAGGATGTCGCGCTGCAAGCGCGCCAGCAGCGCGTCGCCGCGGGGAATGTCGAATAGGGGCCGCGCGTCCAGCTCGCTGTCTTCGGCGATCAGTTCGAAGAAATCGCGGCCCTGCTTGCCCAGCGAGGCCAACAAGGGATGGCCCTCGGTGGCGAACAAATCCCCCTTCTGCTGCAGCTTGAGCTTGCGGCGGGCGTCGACGATGTCGCCCCAGTAAGCTTCGCAGGGATTGAGGGTGAACAGGCAGACGTCGGTAAGCTGGGACAGGCGCTTGACCAGGGCCAGATACATCGGCGCCAGGCTGGCGATGCCGAACAGCGTCACCCGCTCCGGCAGATGCTCGGCCCTGAGTTCGGCGAAGAACTCGTCCAGCATGCGCACGCGGTGGCGGCTGGGATCGCTGTCGGCCAGCCGCCGCCACAAGGCGGCCTGCCAGGCCTCGTCGTCGCCCAGGCCCAGCAACTGGCCAGCCTCCCAGGCGCGGATCCAATCCGGCCGGAACACCAGATATTGGTCGAAGATGTCGGCCACCTTGCCGGCCAGCTCGAAACAGGCGGCCTCGCCGCCCTCCAGATAGCGCGACAAAGCGAGAAAAGGCTCGCCCTCCAGCGTGGGCAGCAGCTCCATCAGCCGCCAGCTCAGCACTTCCGGCGCGAACGAGGATTTGCGCGGCAGATCCGGCATCACCCGCTGCATCAGCCGCCAGGCGAAGGCGGCCGGCAGCACGAAGTCCAGATTGGCGGCCACGCCGTTGCTGCGGGCCAGGTCCAGCGTGATCCAGCGCCCCATGCCGCGGCTCTGCACGATCACGGTTTCCGGCGCGAACGAGTCGGACAGCGGCAGGCTCTGGCTCATGCCGCAAAACAGCTGACCCAATTGCTCCAAGCGGTTGGACTGGTAAAGAAGCAGCATGCGGGGATAGGCGGTAGGTGAAATCAGCCCAAGTGTAGCATCCGCGGCCCGGATCGGCCGCATGCGCCGCGCGCGGCAGATTATGCCGCTAGGCGGCGCTCAGACGGCGGCTTGCTTCTCGCCAAGATATTTACAAAGCATATTGATGCCAATCAATACCAATGTGAGTCCAATAACGCTAAAATATGACGTTTATTTAGCAAGGCGATGTCGTGAGCGCATCCGTCCGGCCGCAAGGCCATTCCGGCTTCACCCTGATCGAGATGATGGTGGTGGCCGCCATCGTCGGCATCCTGCTCTTGGTGGCGGTGCCGTCTTATCAGCGCCATGTGCAGGCGGCCAAGGCCAATACCGCCAAGAGCGATCTGATGGCCCTGAGCCTGGCGCTGGAAAACCACAAACTGCTGCACCTGGCCTATCCCGCCTCCAGCGCGGACAACGCCAGCGCCATCCGCGCCGCTTTGGGCAATAACAGCTGGCAGCCGGCGCAAGCGGAATTCAGCTACCGCTACCAGCCGCAGGGCGCGTCCTTCCTGCTCACCGCCAGCGGCGTCAGCTCTCAGTTGTCCGGCTGCGTGCTGAAGCTCGACGGCGCGGATCAAAGCGCCAACACCAGCAGCGCCGACTGCCGGACCCAATGGTGACCCCGCCCCGCCGCCAGCGCGGCCTGACCCTGATGGAGCTGTGCGCGACGCTGGCGCTGATCGGCCTGTTGACGCTGCTCAGCGTGCCGCTGGCGCAAGGCTGGAGCGACGCCCACAAACTGGCGCTGGGCCGCAGCCAACTGGCGCGGGCCTACGCCCAAACCCAGGCCGCGGCGCTGAGCAATCCGCTGGCGGCCGCGCCGGACCAGCCCGCCGCGGTGCTGATGTCCAGCGCTGAAGGCCAGCTGTGCGTCTTCGCCGGCGCGCCGGCCAGCGGCAGCCAGGGCGAGCGTTGCCACGGCGCGGCGCTGTGGCGCGCCGCCGCGCCGCGCCCGGTGAGCCTGGGAAAAAGCTGCCTGGCGACCCCGGCCGCGCAATGCCTGGCCCTGAACAACCAGGGCCAGCCGCTGGCGGCGCAGGCGGCCGGCGTCGCCTGCGGCACGCGGCCGGCCTACTGCATCCGCGGCGCGCAGCAGGAGCTCAGCGGTGATTTGTAAAACGCAAAGCGGCCTCAGCCTGCTGGAAAGCCTGATCGCCATGTTGCTGCTGATGCTGACCGGCCTCGGCATTGTTTTCGTCAACGCGCGCAGCCTGGGCAGTCAACAGCAGCTGCAACAGCACGCGCTGGCCCTGAGCAAGGCGCGGGAACAACTGCAACAGGGCGGCTTGCCCTGCGACAGCGCCAACGACTGGCCGCTGGCCAGCGGCGTCAGCGCCACCGCGCGGCTGAGCTGCAGTTCCGCGCCCGCGGTGACCCTGCGCGGACAGCCGCAGAACGGCGGCGCGGACATCAGCGCCAAGGCCGCGCTGAGCGGCCGGACCTTGCAGCTGCGGGACGCGGCCTCCTCCACCCTCAGTCTGAGCAATCATGAATAAGCGCGCCGCCGGCTTCAGTCTGCTGGAGCTCTTGATCGGCATGCTGCTGGCGCTGATCACCACGCTGGCGATGCTGACCCTCTACCGCCAGACCGCGCACAGCGTGTTCGATCCGGACCAGGGCAGCGCCAAGCTGGCGCAGCGGGACGGCCAATTGATGGCGGCGCTGCTCAGCGTGCAGCAGCAGGCGCAGGAAGCCGGTTTCGGCGCCGCCGGCGGCCGCGAACAAAACCTGCAACTGCTGTCGATAAGCGATTTGAACGTCGACGCCGACGGCGCCGTCTCCGCGCTGAGCGCCGCGCCGGCGGCTTCCGGCGCCGCCAACGCGGCGGTCTGGCGTTACCGTCCACAATTGGACGCCGGCGCTTACGCCTGCCGCGGCGTGGCCAGCGTGGACGGCGCCGGCCAGAGCAGCGTGTTGTACCAGTTGCAGGCGGACGACTGCGCGGCCATCGCCGACGCGCTGACCCAGCCCTCGCAATGGCGGGCGCGGGCGCTGACCGGCCCGCTGCCGCCGCGGCACAAGCTCGGCATGGCCTTGCGGCTGGAACAAACCTGCTGGCCCTACGCCGTCGCCGCGGCGGCGAGCCAGACCTTTCCGCAGCTGCTGCTCAACTACGACAACACGCTGCAAGGCGAGAGCCGCAGCTTCGCCAGCTGTCTGACCAATCTGGCGGCCCCCGCATGAAGGCCCGTTCCCTCCCGCCGCGCCGGCAGCGCGGCGTCGCCGCGGTGCTGATGGTGCTGCTCACCGGCATGGCCCTGACCGCGCTGGCGCTGGGCGGCATGCATCATCTGCGCGGCCAGCAGGAACTGACCCGCTCGCTGCGCGGCAATAGCGAGGCGCAATGGCGCGCCTGGACCGGTGCGGAACTGGCGCGGCAATACCTGTCGGCGCTGACACCGGCGCAAATCAAGGCGCTGGAGCTGGACGGCGCGGCGCTGAATCTGGAGCGCGCCAGCTTGCCGCCGGAAAGCCAGGCGCTGGCCGACGCCCTCCAGATCAAGCTGCTGCCGGCGCCCCGCGCCGCCGGCGCCGTGATCGAGGACGACAAGGTCGCCGCCTGGATCACCGCCCGCAGCGGCGACGCCACGGTGACGCTGGAGGTGGTCTACCAATTGAACGGCGCGCCGACGCCGCCGGCCGCCAACGCCGCGGCGCAAATCCGCGGCGGCCTGTCCACCAGCGGCAATATTGTGGTCACCGGCGCCAAGGACGCGCTCTTGCAAGTGGAAGGCGCGGTGGACACCAGCGGCAGCCTGAGCGGCGTCAGCGCGATCCAGGCCACCGGCGACATCCTGTTCCAGGGCAATCCGGCCCGCGGCGACGGCCAGGCCCCGCTCAGCCTGTGGAGCAACGGCGACATCCGCGTCAACAGCGGCCAGTTCCTGACGCTGAAAGCGCGCGGCAACATCGTCATGGGCAGCGGCAGCGACGTGGAGACCGCCGCCGCCAACGGCTCGGTCGGCAGCAGCGGCGAACGAGTGGGCCGGCTGTCCGCCATCGGCGACGTGACCCTGGCCGGCAACGTCGCCGTTTCCGCGCAATTGCTGAGCCAGGGCGATGTGCGCACCAGCAGCAGCAACCGGCTGAACGCCTTGCGCGCCCAGGGCCTGCTGGACAGCCGCGGCAACGCCAATATCGACGACGGCCTCATCGGCGGCGCCTTCACCCACAACGGCGCGCAGATCTTCGACGCCGCCGGCCAGGCGCGCCAGCCGCCGCCGAACACCGTGCGGGTGCGCCATCAGGCCGGGCTGAAAGTGCCGCTGGAGCCGGTGCCGGAGTTCCGCCTGGGCGCGACCCGCGTCAACGCCAACGATTACCGCGACGCCGCCAACCTCATCGTCTACTGGGATGCGGCGGACCGTTCCGCCGACGCGCTGCAGCGCATCCGCGTCCGGCTGCAACATGTGGCCGGCGTACCGAACGGCGCGGTCTACCGGCTGGGCCGGCAGCGGGCCGACGACTGGCAGCGCAACGATCTGTGCCCGGCCTTGCAGGCCGACGGCAGGCGCTGCGCCCCGGTGGCCGGCCAGCCGGCCTTGCGACTGTGCGAGAGCGACGCGGAGAGCTGCTTGTCCGGCAGCACCGCGCAGCAATGGCTGCTGCGCCTCAAGCCGCCGCAAGGCATGCTGCCCGGCGTGGCGCTGTTCGAAGGCAATCTGTCCTTGTACGGCCGGCTGGACAACGCCATTCTCGCCACCGGCCACATCGAAACCAGCAGCAATGTGGAACTGTGGAGCCTGCGCCAGGCCGGCGCGGCGCGCGTGTGCCGCAGCCCGGACTTCCCGGACGTCTATCCGCTGAACCACTGCGCCGCGGACCGGAACTCGCTGCGCGAATCCCCGCTGCTCGGCATCGCCCTGCTGGCCGGCGGCTACGACGCCGCCCAGGCCTTCGGCGGCGGCAAGATCCGGCTGGGCGCCAGCAACCGCATCCACGGCGCGGTGCTGGCCGGCGACACCCTGGACACCGCCGGCAGCACCCATATCTTCGGCCCGGTCAGCGCGGGGCTGCAAAGCCGCCCGCCCGGCGCGCCGCCGCCCTCCCGGCCGCTGAACAGCCTGGGCGCGGAAACCGTGATCGACATCAGCGGTCAGAACGGATTGCCGGGCGAAGGCGGCGGCGGCACGCCGAACCCGCAAACGGGCGCGGCCCGGGTATTATGGGCGCGCTATCGTTAAGCGCCGTCTAAGAACCTGTTTACGATCCGCCATGCCTTGCCAGAGCGTAAACCCGTTCTCACTCCTCAACTTTGGACGCCTATGTACCCTTATCTGATCGTCAAACACGCCCATATGGGCTTCGCCTATCTATCGATCCTGCTGTTCGCCGTGCGCGGCGGCCTGATGCTGGGCGGCAAGCAACACATCCTGGCGCTGAAACCGGTGCGTATCCTGCCCCACGTCGTCGACACCCTGCTGCTGGGCTGTGCCATCGCCCTGGTGGTCATGGGCGGCTGGCCCATTCTGCAAAGCCCCTGGCTGCTGGCCAAGATCGTCGGCCTGGTGCTGTACGTGGCGCTGGGCACCATCGCGCTGCGCCGCGGCAAAACCCCGCAAACCCGCTTGATCGCCTTCCTCTGCGCGCTGGCGACGGTGTTCTACATTGTGCTGGTGGCCAAGACCAAGCTGGTCTTCCCTTTCTTCTAGGCCCTCCGCCTGCGCTTGACCCAGAACAAGGCCCCGCGACGCGGGGCTTGTTATCGTCGGCGGGTTTTGAACCGGACCGACCAAGATGGCTCTGCACACATTCCTGCCCGAGCTGGTCTGCCCCGCCGGCAGCCTGCCGGCGCTCAAGGCCGCGGTGGACAACGGCGCCGACACCGTTTACCTGGGCCTTAAAAACCAGACCAACGCCCGCAACTTCGCCGGGTTGAATTTCGACGACGCCAGCGCGCGCGAAGGCATCGCCTACGCGCACCGCCACGGCCGCAAAGTGCTGATGGCGATCAACACCTTCGCCCAGGGCGGCGACTCCAGCCGCTGGCGCGCGGCGGTGGACCAGGGCGCGGCGCTGGGCGCCGACGCGCTGATCCTGGCCGACCTGGGCCTGATGGCCTACGCCGCCGAGCGCCATCCGCAGCTGCGCCTGCACATGTCGGTGCAAAGCTCGGCCACCAATTACGAAGCCATCAACCTGGCGCGCGACATGTTCGGCATCCGCCGCGCGGTGCTGCCGCGGGTGCTGACCCTGGACCAGGTGCGCCATGTGATCGAGCACACCGACGTCGAGATTGAAGTCTTCGGCTTCGGCAGCCTGTGCGTGATGGTGGAAGGCCGCTGCCAGCTGTCCAGCTACGCCACCGGCGAATCGCCCAATACCCACGGCGTGTGCTCGCCGGCCAAATTCGTACGCTGGGAACCGGGCGAGCGGCGCATGAACGCCCGCCTCAACCACATCCTGATCGACAGCTACCGCGACGACGAACCCGCCGGCTACCCGACGCTGTGCAAGGGCCGCTTCCAGGTGCGCGACGAAACCTATTACGCGCTGGAAGAACCCACCAGCCTCAATGTGCTGGACATGCTGCCGCAAATCATCGCCAGCGGCGTGGCCGCGATCAAGGTGGAAGGCCGCCAGCGCAGCCCGGCCTACGTGGCCCAGGTGACGCGCGCGCTGCGCGAAGCGCTGGACGCCGCCGCCCGCGACGGCGCGCGCTTCCAGCCGCGTCCGGCCTGGCACCAGGCGCTGAACAAAGTGTCGGAAGGGCAGCAGCAGACGCTGGGTGCCTACAACCGGCCGTGGAAATGAGCGCCGCCCCCGATGGAAAACCGCCAATGACAAGCCTTAATCTGCAATTGACGCTGGGCCCGGTGCTGTTCTTCTGGCCGCGCGACACCCTGCTGGACTTCTACGCCGCCGCCGCCGACTGGCCGCTGGACCGGATCTACCTGGGCGAGGTGGTGTGCTCCCGCCGCCAGCAAATGCGGCCGCAAGACTGGATTTCGCTGGCGCGCGATCTGGCCGCCGCCGGCAAGCGCGTCACGCTCAGCTGCCAGGCGCTGCTGGAGAGCGAATCCGATCTGCGCCGCGCGCGCCAGTTGGCCGCCAACGGCGATATCGCGCTGGAAGCCAACGACCTGGGCGCGATCAAGCTGGCGCGGGAACACGGCCTGCCCTTCGTCGCCGGCCCGCATCTGAACATCTACAACGCCGACACCCTGAAGCTGATCCGCGACTGGGGCGCCGAACGCTGGGTGCCCCCGGTGGAAATGGACCGCGCCACGCTGGCCGAGCTCTTGGCGCGCTACGCCGAGATCGGCGCGCCCATCGCCACCGAGCTGTTCGCCTGGGGCAAGCTGCCCCTGGCCCTGTCCGCGCGCTGCTTCACCGCCCGTCATTACAATCTGAGCAAGGACGATTGCCAGTTCCGCTGCCTGGAACACCCGGACGGCCTCGCCATGCGCACCCAGGACCAGCAGGACTTCCTCACCCTCAACGGCATCCAGACCCTGTCCGCCGGCTGCCACAGCCTGCTGCCGCATTTGCGCGAGCTGGCCGCCATCGGCGTCGACGCCGTGCGCGTCAGTCCGCAGTCCCGCGCCACCGGCGATATCGTCGCCCTGTTCCGCCAAGCGCTGGACGGCGCCGACCCGGCGGCGCTGCAAGCCGCCAGCGGCCGGCACGCCGACGCCGAACTGGTGGACGGCTATTGGCGCGGCCAGGCCGGCAACCAAGCCATAGGAGCCCCCCATGCGCATTCCTGATCTCGCCCTGCCCGCCGCCGCCGCCGCGCTGCTGTCCCGGCTGCCCGCCGCGCCGCCGGCCTGGCTGCTGGTCGCCAGCCTCAATCAATTGGCGCGGCGCGGCGTGCTGCCGGCCGACATGGCGCTACTGGCCGGCCGCCGCTTCGCCATCCGCATGCTGGACGCCGGCCTGACCCTGCGCTTCCGCGCCGACGAACAAGGCTTCCACCGCGACCGGGACGACGGCGCCGCCGATTTGCAGCTCTCCGCCACGCTGGCCGACTTCGCCCGGATGATGCTGCGCGAGGAAGACCCGGACACGCTGTTTTTCCACCGCAAGCTGCTGATTGAAGGCGACACCGAGCTGGGGCTCATCGTCAAGAACCTGCTGGACAGCGTGGACTGGAGCGCCACGCCGCTGGCGCGCTTCATGGCCGTGTAATCCCCTGTTCAAGCTTTCGCGGCCGGGGACGAGGCAAGGCCGAAACTGCCGAGCAAGCAGGAGGCGCGGATGGCGCGCAAGCCTTTCCAAGGCGTTTTCAAGGCCCTTTTCCATCCATCCCGCC
Organism: Chromobacterium sp. Panama; assembly: GCF_003052555.1. Taxonomy (NCBI): domain Bacteria; kingdom Pseudomonadati; phylum Pseudomonadota; class Betaproteobacteria; order Neisseriales; family Chromobacteriaceae; genus Chromobacterium; species Chromobacterium sp. Panama. The sequence continues at coordinate 308,526 of NZ_QARX01000001.1, read as the reverse complement.
GGCGCGCGGCGGACTTTGACGCGCTGCTTGGAGCGCCTCGTCGGCGCTCGCCCCTTGTGGCTGAGCCAAGTTTGGGCTAATCCGAAAAGAATCAACGCAATCAAGCCGCCTCCCGGCGGCCTGCACTCATCGGAAACGGCCCAAGCCCCATGAAGCCACGCCTGTTCAGCCTGCGGCAGATCTTGTTCGACTTGGCCATCCTGCTCATGGCCAATCTGCTGCTGCTCTGGCTGGCCCAGCGCTACCAACTGCTGTCCGCGCTGGGGACGGGCCCCGGCGACGGCAATGCGCAAACCATGGCGCTGGCGTTGCTGCTATGCGTGAACCTGGCCGTGTCGCTGGCGCTGTTCGCCTACCGCCGGGCCCGCGAATCCCACGCCATGCTGCAAGAGCTCAACACCATCGCCGGCCAGGACGCGGTCACCGGTCTGGCCAACCGCCGCCAGGCCAACACCATACTGGAGCGCGAAACCGAGCGCTCCTACCGTACCCGGCGGCCGTTTTCGGTGCTGCTGCTGGACATCGACCACTTCAAGGACGTCAACGACAACTACGGCCATCTGGCCGGCGACCAGGTGCTGGCCGCTTTTGGCCAACTGCTGCAAAAACGCGCGCGCCAGCTGGACACGGTGGCGCGCTGGGGCGGCGACGAATTCCTGGTGATTTGCCCTGAGACCGAGCAAAGCGGCGCGCTGGCGCTGGCCGACGATATCCGCCAGCGGCTGGCTCAGACCGAGCTGCCGGCGGTGAAACGCCTGAGCGCCAGCATAGGCGTGGCCACCCAGACCGTGGACGATATGCCGGAAACCTTGCTGCACCGCGCCGACATGTATCTGTACGCAGCCAAGAACGCGGGCCGCAACCGGGCGGTGGGCGAAGCCGGCAGCGCCAGCCGCGAACGCCGCCTCGCCCCCGACGAATAACTCACAGCCCCAGACGGTCCCGGAGCCCGTACCACCACGCCCCCATGCTCAGCATCGGCACGCGGAGCGCGCGTCCGCCGGGGAAGGGATAGTGCGGCAGACCGGCGAATTGATCGAAGCGCCGGCTGTCGCCGTGGATGGCCTCCGCCAGCAAGCGACCGGCCAAATGGGTATACGTGACGCCGTGGCCGCTGCAACCCTGAGAGTAATAGACATTGTCGCCGATGCGCCCGGCCTGCGGCAGCCGCGACAGGGTCAGCGAGAAATTGCCGGTCCAGCCGAACTCGATCTTGTAATCCGCCAACTGCGGAAAGGTTTTCAGCATCTTGGGACGGATCAGCCGCTCCACCTCGCCCGGATCGCGCGCGCCGTACACGGTGCCGCCGCCGTACAACAGCCGGTTGTCGGCGGTCAGCCGGTAATAATCCAGCAGGAAGTTGCAATCCTCGACGCAGTGATCGCCCGGCAGCAAGCTCTTGGCCAGCGCCTCCGGCAAACGCTCGGAGGTCACCACCTGAGTGCCGCAGGGCAGGCTCTTCTCCGCCAGCGCCGGCAGCAACTCGCCCAGATAAGCGTTGCCGGCCACCACCAGGAAGCGGCAACTGACCTCGCCGCCGGCGGTCTCCACCCGCACCCGGCCGCCCGGATGAATCTTCAAGACCGCCGACTGCTCGAAAATCCGCCCGCCCAGCGACTCCAGCGCCGCCGCCTCGCCCAAGACCAGGTTAAGCGGATGGATATGCCCGCCCCAATTGTCCAGCAAGGCGCCGGCGTACTGGTCCGACGCCACGATGCCGCGCATGCCCTCTCGATCCACCAGTTGCAGGCCGGTATGGCCGTAGCGCTCCCACAGCCGCTTCTTGGCCGCCAGCTCGTCCAGCTGCTTCTGGGTGAAGGCGGCGAACACATTGCCGGTTTTCAGATCGCACTGAATGCCGTATTGCGCGATGCGCTCGCGGATGATGCGGCCGCCCTCGAAAGCCATCGCGCCCAGCGCCTCGGCCGCCGCCCTGCCGTGCCGCCGCTCGATCACGTCCATGTCGCGGCTATAGCTGTTGACGATCTGCCCGCCGTTGCGGCCCGACGCGCCCCAGCCCACCCGCGCCGCCTCCAGCACCGCCACCTGATAACCGCGCTCCGCCAGATGCAGCGCCGCGGACACCCCGGTGTAGCCGGCGCCGATCACGCAGACGTCCACCTGCTCCGCCCCTTGCAAAGATGGACGCTCCGGCGACGGATGGGCGGATGCGGCGTAATAAGAGCTCGTGTGTTCCAGTCTGGCCGGCGCGTTCATGGCTGTCTCCTTGGCGAAGCGAACGCGGAGCGTCCGTTCATGATTGGTATAAAAATACAATACACGCGCTCATTATATTTAACAACACCTGGGAGAAAGGATGGGTCGCGGCGGCGAAAAGACATGAAAAAAGCCAGCGCAAGCGCTGGCTTCGGGTTCAGGCGGAGATGGGATCAGATCGCGTTTTTCTGGGCCGCCTTGCGCTTGGCGCTCAAGTCCAGGCCCGGCAGATCCGCCATGATGTCCGGATGGTCGGCCAACTTCTCCACCACGAAATCAACGAAGACCCGGGTACGCGGCGCGATGTGGTCGCGATGCGGGAAACAGATGTAGATAGAGCGCTCCAGCGACACCATATCAGTCAGCACCGGCTCCAGCTCGCCGGAGCGGATCAGATGCACCACCTCATGGCCCGGCAACTGGGCCACGCCCATGCCCAGCCGTGCCAGCTCGGCCACCGCCTCCATCTCGTTCAGCGTATACGTGCCGTTGACCTCCAGCGGAATCCGCTCGCCCTTGCGGTCGAACTCCCACTTGAACAGACGGCCGGACGTGGGGAACTGGAAGTTGATGCAATCGTGGTTGCTCAACTCCTCCGGCGCGCTCGGGCGGCCGTGCAAATCCCAGTAGCCGGGCGAGGCCACCACATAGAGCGGCATCTGCGCCAGATTGCGCGCCACCATGCGGCTGTCCGGCATCATGCCGGAACGCACGCCCACATCGTAACCGTCCTCGATCAGATCGCTGAAATGATCGTCCAGGCCGAAGAAGACCCGCACCTTGGGATAGCGCTCGCAGAACTCGCCCATGATGGGCAGGATGAAACGCCGGCCAAAGGAGTTCGGCATGCTGACCCGCAGATGGCCGGCCGGCTCGTCGCGGCTGGCTTTCAACTGATTGATCGCCGAATCCAGATTGTTCACCGGCCCGCGGCACTGGGCGTAGAAACGGCGCCCGTCCTCGGTCAGCGTCAATTGGCGCGTGGTGCGGTTGAACAGGCGAACCTCCAGTTCCTGCTCCAGCCGGGCGATGCTCTGGCTGATAGCGGCCGGCGATACGCCCAGCTTGCGCGCGGCGTCGGAGAAACTGCCGTTTTCCGCCGTGGTCATGAAGACCATCAATGCTTTTAAGGTGTCCATAATCAGGGATGTTCCAGGCTCGGCATCGCCTACCCTTCACGCCCGGACGGACGCCCTGGATTTGACAATGCTGATAACATTATTAAGTAGTATCTCTTTAAAAAGGGTACACCATACCCTTTGATGATTAAAGAAGAACTTGCAAATTGTTGTGAATGCATCTTCATGGACAAATCCACGCCAGGAACAGAACCGACCGCAGCTTCCCCACTGCACCGCTCGCGGAGCGTACTTTGTCATATAGTTTTACAGCTTAGTTGAAAATACATTGCCCTATTTTCTATGCAATCCAAGTATGCACCTGATTCGGTCTGAATGCCATGAGTTTGTTGCAACAGACTCAATGAAACAGCATCAAGTTGGCAACAATATGCCGCAGCCCCGCCCGCGTCGCCCTTGAACGCCACAGCCGGCCCCAATCCAGCATAAGTCATGCGCTGTCGCAAACAACATGACATTGCGCTCCCAATGGCCAGGTTTTCGCCCCGGAATCCAGCCTTCGCCGTCGTCAAAAGCGCCTCGCTTGATCCGCGTCAAGTTATCGCCACCTCAGCCACACAGCGCACAAAACACAATTTATAGTGGCGCTCATTCGATAACTTCACTAGATATAGAAATGAGCACAGCCTCCGCGCCCACCGCCATGGTGGATGCCATCTCCGCGATCGACGAATATCTGGACCGGGCCGACTGGCGGGTCAACGCCAACGCCAATCAGGGCTACAGCCTGGGCGGCCTGATTCTCAACATCGCCGGTAAACTCACCGCCAATTACTGGCTGGAGCGGGTGCTGGCGCCGGAAGCCGCCCTCGCCCACCGCCAAGGCGATCTTCACATCCACGATCTGGACATGCTGTCCGGCTACTGCGCCGGCTGGTCGCTGCGCACCCTGTTGCAAAATGGCTTCAACGGCATTCCCGGCAAGGTGGAATCCGCGCCGCCGCGTCACTTGTCCTCCGCCTGCGGCCAGATCGTCAACTTCCTCGGCACCTTGCAAAACGAGTGGGCCGGCGCCCAGGCCTTCAGCTCCTTCGACACCTATCTGGCCCCCTTCGTCAAAAAAGACGGACTGAGCTACGCGGACGTGCGCCAGTGCGTCCAGGAACTGATCTACAACCTCAACGTGCCCAGCCGCTGGGGCACCCAGACCCCGTTCACCAATCTGACCTTCGACTGGACCTGCCCGGACGACATCGCCGAGCAGATTCCAGTGATAGGCGGCGAGGAAATGAGCTTCCGCTACGGCGATTGCGCGCGCGAAATGGCGATGATCAACCGCGCCTACATCGAAGTGATGCTGGCCGGCGACGCCAAGGGCCGCTCCTTCACCTTCCCGATTCCCACCTACAACATCACCCGCGACTTCGACTGGCACGGCGAAAACACCGATCTCTTGTTCGAAATGACCGCCAAATACGGTCTGCCCTATTTCCAGAACTTCGTGAACTCCGACCTGGAGCCGCAGATGGTGCGCAGTATGTGCTGCCGGCTGCAACTGGACTTGCGGGAACTGCTCAAGCGCGGCAACGGCCTGTTCGGCAGCGCCGAACAAACCGGCTCCGTCGGCGTGATCACCGTCAATTGCGCGCGTCTGGGCCACCGCTTCGCCGGCGACTACGCCGCGCTGCTGGCCGAAACCGACCGCTTGCTGGAATTGTCCCGCGACGCGCTGGAGAAAAAACGCGGCGAAGTGCAAGCGCGGATAGACGACGGCCTCTACCCCTACACCCGTCACTTCCTGGGCTCGCTGCGCAATCATTTCAGCACCATAGGCGTCAACGGCATCAATGAAATGATCCGCAACTTCAGCGGCGACCGCATCGACATCACCAGCGAGGAAGGCCACCAACTGGCCTGCGACTACCTGGATCACATCCGCCAGCGCATGGTGGAGTTCCAGGAAAGCACCGGCCACCTGTACAACCTGGAAGCCACCCCGGCGGAAGGCACCACCTACCGCTTCGCCAAGGAAGACCGCAAACGCTACCCCGGCATCCTGCAGGCCGGCAGCGACGCCCATCCTTATTACACCAACTCCAGCCAATTGCCGGTGGGCTTCACCGACGACCCCTTCGAGGCCCTGCAGCGCCAGGAACAGCTGCAGCGCAAATACACCGGCGGCACCGTGCTGCACCTTTATATGACCGAGGCGGTCAGCAGCGCCGACGCCTGCCGCGAACTGGTGCGCCGCTCGCTATCCCGCTTCCGCCTGCCCTATATCACGGTCACCCCGACCTTCTCGATCTGCCCCAAGCACGGCTATCTGTCCGGTCACCACGAATTCTGCCCGCGCTGCGACGCGGAACTGCTGGCGCGCCAGCCTTCATAAGCCCTTAAGAAAGGAAAGCTCATGACTCCCCCCACCCGCATCCCCGGCCAAGACGCCGCCCCGCTCAACGACGAACAGCGCACCCGCTGCGAAGTCTGGACCCGCGTAATGGGTTATCACCGCCCGGTGCAGTCTTTCAATATCGGCAAACGCGGAGAATTCGACGAACGGGTCTGCTTCAGTGAACACGCCGCCCGCTGACCCCGCAGCAGCCCGCATCGGCGGGCTGACGCCGTTCTCCAGCTGCGACTGGCCGGGCAAACTGTGCGCCGTGGTCTTTCTCGCCGGCTGCCCCTGGCGTTGCGGCTATTGCCACAATCCCCACCTGCTGCGGCGCCAAAACGGCGAAACCCGCTGGCCGGACACCCTGCGCTGGCTGCAAAGCCGGGTCGGCCTGCTCGACGGCGTGGTGTTCTCCGGCGGCGAACCGCTGCAGGAGCCGGCGCTGCCGGCGCTGCTGGAACAGACCCGGGCGCTGGGCTTCGCCACCGGCCTGCATACCGGCGGCGCGTACCCGCAGCGCTTGCGGCGGGTGCTGCCGTTGCTGGATTGGGTCGGCCTGGACATCAAGACCGATTTCGGCGCCTATCCGGCGCTGACCGGCTTGCCCCGCAGCGGCGAGCAGACCGAGGCCTCGCTGCACTGTTTGTTGCAAAACAACAGCAATTTTGAATGTCGCAGCAGCATACATCCGCACTGGCACAATGAGATCCAACTGGCCGCGCTGGCGCGGCGGCTGGCGGCGCTGGGCGTCGCCGACTATCACTGGCAGCAACTGCGTCCGCCGCCCTCCTTCGCCCTGCCTCCGGCCCCCGCCGGCTGGCCCGCGCCGCAACTGATAGAAGAGATCGCGCCTTTGTTCCAGCGCTTCAGTTATCGGGAACACTGACAGAAGGTCCAGTTTTCCAAGCTTGTCCCGGCGCCATCCTTATGACGCCCCAACTTCCCGCCTAGTTTGTCCCCCGCCAAATAGCACCAAATAAGTCATTGATCAATATAATTATTTCTACTTACGGATTTTTGGACAGGCAATTTGTTATAATGTCGGCGACGAATGCAACAGTCGCTGTTCTTGGCACCAGAACAAGGAGTTAGCGCTTCCCATGCCTTTTGCATGTGGGCTACTATCCAGCAGCGTAAAACCACAAGATCAAGAAAGATTTGCTCATGGTCATCTCAAATTCCGCGATAGCACGGCCGCTGCCCAGCGGCTTGTCCGCGAGTCAGCAATGGACGTTGCTGGAATGGATTCACCTTGCCGGACAAATCGAAACCGAAGCCGAGCTCAGGGGGTTTCTGGACATGTTGCTCAGCCAGGCGCCTTCCGAGCACATGGTGCTGGCGCTGGGTCGCATCAACCAGCACCAGCAGATTCAGCGGCTGGAGCGGGTCTTGAATGTCAGCTATCCCACGGAATGGCTGAAGCATTACATGGAGGAAAACTACGCCCAGCACGATCCCATCTTGAAGATCCATCTGGGCAGCGGACCGGTGCAGTGGCAAGAGCGCTTCAGCCGTGCCAAGGGCAAGGAAGAACGCAAGTTCATCGCCGAGGCCGCCACCGTAGGATTGGAAAGCGGCGTCACCTTCAGCGCCGCCTCCAAACGCAATAATCTGGGTTGCATTTTCTCCGTCAGCGGCAAAGACGCCAGCTCCGACCCCAATCTGGTCGCCATGCTGGAATGTCTGACGCCCCACTTGCACCAGGCTGCGGTGCGCATCGCCAATCTGGCCCCGGCCACACCCAGTTCCATGCCGCTATCGCAGCGTGAATACGATATTTTCCACTGGATGAGCCGCGGCAAGACCAATTGGGAAATCGCCACCATCCTGGACATCAGCGAACGAACGGTGAAGTTCCACGTCGCCAACGTCATCCGCAAGCTGAACGCCAACAATCGCACTCACGCCATCGTGCTGGGCATGCACTTGTTGCCGCCTCCCGGACTCCAGGTCAGCGATTAGCTGCGGGCCGGCCAGCTTAAGCCCACGCGGGAGCATGCGCACGGTCGTATTCCAACCAGGAACGGACGCACTCTCTTGGCGCAGCGACTTCCCGTCGCAGCGACTTGATGAACTCCGGATCAGCCTGCTCCCAGTCAAAGCAGCCCGCAACCGACATCACTCCGCCGTCCAGCGGTCTTGGCACGCCCACCGGCTGTATCGGAAACCCCATTCGGGACAGATGCCGATAAAAAGACGGCTCCACCACGAAATAAAGCCAGCGCACCTCGTTGGCGCGCGACCACTCCCATAAGCTCAGATACAACAAGCGCGCAATCGCTCTCGTCTCACGGCCGGAAATCGTCTTGCCCACCGCGAAGCGAGTGATTTCCCCACAACCCGCGCCTTTGCGGATGCGCTCCCCAGGCGCCAGCAAACGGGCAAACTCCCGCTCGATCATGAAGGGCTGATCGCCTGGCGTGAAACGCGCCGACCCCACCACTTGCTGCTGCGCAATCACCGCCAGATTGTCGGAGAACGCGTCGTAATCATCCAGGTCCAGGCCGTCCGGCCGCGGTGGCACCCAACCCAGTTGCACGCGAAACACCTGGTGGCGGAACTTCAGCAAATCAATTTCATAAGACGTCGCGTTGACCTTCTCCATCTGCAAGCCATCCAACTCCAGTGGAAAGAAATGAGCCATTTTATTTTCTCCAATCATCAAGTTACCGGCACGGGCACTGTAAGAGCAGGACTGAACCGGGAAATCTGACCAAATGGACAGGAGCTGATTTTTAGGAATGTGCTAAGGCCAACGATGGCAAAAAGTCTTTACCCTGGATTTGCCGGGACTTTCGCCGCGCGATTTCTTTTCACAAAAAATACCAAAGACATATTTGAACACATCACAATGGCTTAGCTAAAAATATCCTCACTAAAATCAAAAGTTTGCGTGCCATACCCGGCAGAGGCAAGCGCTCAAGTCATTGAAGCGTCAATAGTTTTTCCGAGTTAAAAAGCGAGCCATCCTTAGTTTTTTGCTCTAGAGCAAAGACTCTTAAGGCCGCCATGCCTAAGATCGCCTTTTATTCATCCGCCCCGGCATCGTTGCTAAATGACCACAAATTTCCCGCTCTACGCTCCCTTGCAGATAGGACAACGCGTCCTGCTTCCCATCGTGCAGGGCGGCATGGGCATAGGCGTCTCAGCCAAAAGCCTGGCCGGCCATGTCGCGCGCGAAGGCGCGCTGGGCACGGTCGCCAGCGTCGACCTGCGTCATCTGCACGCCGATCTGGTCGAGCAGTCGCAATACGCGCGCGGCCAGGCCGAGCTGGACCGCCTCAACCTGATCGCGCTGGATCGCGAAGTGAAGGGCGCGCTGTGCTACGCCCAGGGCCGCGGCATGGTGGCGGTCAATGTGATGAAGGCCGTGGCCTCCTATCCGGACTATGTCCGCCAGGCTTGCGAATCCGGCGCCGACGCGGTGGTGATGGGCGCCGGCCTGCCGCTGGATCTGCCGGACATGACCGCGGGCTTTCCCAAGGTGGCCCTGATTCCCATCCTGTCCGAGGCGCGCGGCATCGGCATCGTGCTCAAGCGCTGGATGAAAAAGGGACGGCTGCCGGACGCCATCGTGATCGAGCATCCCAAGCACGCCGGCGGCCACCTGGGCGCGGCCAGCCTCGCCGAACTGGACGCCGAGCGCTTCAGCTTCCAGAAAGTGCTGGACGACACCCGCCAGCTGTTCAAAAGCCTGCAACTGGAGAGCGAGCGGATTCCGCTGATCGTCGCCGGCGGCGTCAACAGCTTCGAAAAGATGAAGGCCTGCATCCAGGACTTCGGCGCGTCCGCGGTGCAGATAGGCACCGCCTTCGCCGTCACCCGCGAGGGCGACGCCCACGACAACTTCAAGCGCACGCTGGCCGAGGCCAAGCCGGAAGACATCGCGGAATTCATGAGCGTGGCCGGCCTGCCGGCGCGCGGCGTGCTGACGCCCTTCCTGAAAAGCTATCTGAAGCGCGAGGCCAAGCTGCAGGCCAACGCCAAGGCCGATCCGGCGCGCTGCACCCAAAGCCTCAACTGCCTGAGCGCCTGCGGCCTGCGCGACGGCGTGGCCAAGATGGGTCAGTTCTGCATCGACCTCAAACTGGCGGCCGCTTTCCGCGGCGAAGTGGGCAAGGGCCTGTTCTTCCGCGGCGCCGATCCGCTGCCCTTCGGTAGTTCGATGCGCAGCGTCAGCGAAACCATCCGCTACTTCCTGACCGGGGAGAAGCCGGCCGATCTCGCCGCGTCATGAGCCGGCGCGGAAGACGCCGACAAGACAAAGCCCCGCTCTGCGGGGCTTTGTCGTTCAAACCCAGGCATGCCGGGCGCCTCCTAAACAAGAGGCTCAGAAAGCGGGGATCACCGCGCCCTGATACTTGCTCTCGATGAACTTGCGCGCTTCCGGGCTGGCCAGCGCGGCGGCCAGCTTCTTCACGCCGACGCTGTCCTTGTTGTCGGCGCGCGCCACCAGCAGGTTGGCGTACGGCGAAGTGGTCTCGATGAACAGCGCGTCGCGCTTGGGATTGAGCTTGGCTTCCAAGGCGTAGTTGGCGTTGATCAGCGCCAGATCCACCTGCGGCAGCACGCGCGGCAGCGTGGCGGCTTCCAGTTCCTTGATCTTCACCTGCTTGGCATTGGCCGCGATGTCCTTCACCGTCGGATACAGATTGTTGCGGTCCTTCAGCTTGATCACGCCGCCCTGGTCCAGCAGCAGCAAGGCGCGGCCGGCGTTGGTCGGATCGTTGGGAATGGCCACGGTCGCGCCCTTGGGCAGGTCGGCCACTTTCTTGAACTTGCTGGAATAAGCGCCGAACGGCTCGATGTGCACCGGCTTGCTGGCCACGACCAACTTGGTGCCGCGGTCCTTGTTGAACTTGTCCAGATAGGGGATGTGCTGGAAGAAGTTGGCGTCCAGACGCTTCTCGGACACTTGCAGATTGGGCTGCACGTAGTCGTTGAACACCTTCACCTCCAGCTTGACCCCTTGCTTGGCCAGGGTGGGCTTCAAGGCTTCCAGGATTTCCGCGTGCGGCACCGGGGACGCTGCCACGGTGACGGTCACCGGATCGGCGGCCAGCGCCTGCGCGCCCCACAGCGCGGCGACGGCGGTAAAGGCGAAGCGAGCGATATTCTTTTTCATGATGCGATTTCCTCTATTCAACACAATGTTGGGTTCAAATCTCTTGGGTTTCCGATGCGGCCGCAGCGCCGGGCGCTCAGAGCCAACTCACGATCTCGCGAGCTAAGGCGAGACAAGGCGTTGCGGCTGAGAAAGCGGAATGTACACACGGTACATGAGCATTTCGAAGCGGCACTCACCGTGTGACGTCTCACGACGCGCAGCAGATCGTGAACAGGTTCTCAGCCGCGTTGACAGCGCAGCACCAGCCGGTCGCCAAAACTCTGGATCAACTGCACCAGCAACAGCAGCAACACCACGGTCACCACCATCACCTCGGTCTGGAAGCGCTGGTAGCCGTAGCGCACCGCCAAGTCTCCCAGGCCGCCGCCGCCGATGACGCCGGACATCGCGGTGTAGGACACCAGCGCCACCGTGGTCACCGTCGCCGCGCCCACCAGGCCGGGCAAGGCCTCGGGCAGCAAGACATGGCGCACGATCTGCCACAGGCTGGCGCCCATGGATTGGCTGGCTTCTATCACTCCGCGGTCCACTTCGCGCAGCACGTTTTCCACCAGCCGCGCGAAGAAGGGCGAAGCGCCGGCCACCAGCGGCGGAATCGCGCCGGCCACGCCAATCGAGGTGCCCACCAGCTTCAAGGTCAGCGGGATCATCACGATCAGCAGAATCACAAAGGGCAAGGAGCGGAACACATTCACCAGGAAGGACAGCGTCGCGTACAGGCGCGGCCGCGACAGCAATTGCCCCGGCGAGCTGACGTACAGCACCACGCCCAGCGGCAGGCCGAACAGCACGGTGAACAGCAGCGAGGCGCCCAGCATGGTCAAGGTGTCCAGCGCGGCCTGGCCTATCTCCAGCCAGTCCATGCTCAATAATTGGGCCCAGTCGAAACCTTCCATCACAGCACCTCGCAACGCACGCCCAGACGGGCGAATAACTCGGGCAGGCTCTCCAGCGGGGCCTCCGATTCGATCACGCCGGCCACCAATTGGCCGAACGGCGTGCCCTTGATCTCGGACAGCGTGCCGCTGACCAGATTGAAGCGAGCGCCCGCCTGCTTGCCCACCACGTCCAGCACCGGCTGCAAGGTGGGATCGCCGACGAAGGTCAGCTTGATCAGCGGCGCGCCCACGCGCTGCTGCCAAGTCTGGCGCGCCTCTTCTTGATACAGCCCGGTTTCCGCCAGCAGGCCGCGGGTCACCTCGTGCTGCGGATGCAGGAACACGTCCAGCACCGGCCCCTGCTCCACCACGCGGCCGTGCTCCAGCACCGCCACCTGATCGCACAGCTGGCGGATCACGCGCATTTCATGGGTGATCAGCACAATGGTCAGCCCCAGCTGACGGTTGATGTCCGCCAGCAAGGTCAGAATGGAATCCGTGGTTTCCGGATCCAGCGCCGAGGTCGCCTCGTCGCACAGCAATAATTCCGGGTGATTGGCCAGCGCGCGGGCGATGCCGACGCGCTGCTTCTGGCCGCCGGACAGCTGCGCCGGGTATTTGTCGCGGTGGCCGGCCAGGCCCACCAAGGCCAGCAGTTCTTCAACGCGGGCGTCCATCTCGGCCGCGGACGCGCCGCCGGCCAGCTCCAGCGGAAAACGCACATTGGCGGCCACGGTGCGCGACTTCAGCAAATTGAAATGCTGAAACACCATGCCGATGCGCTGACGGCGCAATTGCAATTGCCGGCCGTCCAGCGCGGTCAGGTCAGTGTCGCCCAGGCGCACCGCGCCGCGGTCCGGACGTTCCAGCAGGTTCAGGCAGCGCACCAGGGTGCTCTTGCCCGCGCCGGAGCGGCCGATGATGCCGAACACCTCGCCCTTGGCCACGCGCAGGCTGACATTGTCCAGCGCCGGCACGTCGCGGCCGTCCACCCGGTAATGCTTGTATAAGTTCTCTATTTCAATCATGCCTTGCCTCTGAATCCCGCCGTCCGTCAACGCCACTGCCTGGCGATTGCGAATCAGTCTATAAGCAAGTCACATAAAACCTAAAGAACTATAAATTTAATCATTTATTCAAATTAGAAATATAAGGACAAATCGCCGCGGAATTGACCCCGCTCACCCCCGTCCCCGGGGATTTTTGCTACATTGTGTCTTTGCTTGCCAACCGAATACAGCACGTCATGACCGCCTTTACCAGCTGCAACCCCGCCACAGGAGAAGTCGTCTACACCCGCGCCGCCTGGCCGGAATCCCAACTGCCCGCCGCCCTGGCGCAGCTGCGCCAGGCCCAGCGCCATTGGCGCGAGCTGAGCGTGGCCGAGCGCGCCGCGCAACTGCTGCGTCTGGCCGACCAATTGCAGGCCCATCGCGAAGAACTGGCCGGCCTGGTCACGCTGGAAGTGGGCAAGCGCACCGCGGAATGTCTGGCGGAAATAGACAAATCCGCCCAGCTGATCCGCTACTACGCCCAACTGGCGCCGGAACTGCTGGCCTCGCTGGAGATTCCCACCCAGGCCAGCCGCAGCGGCGTGGCCTTCGAACCGCTGGGCACGGTGCTGGCGGTGATGCCGTGGAATTATCCGATCTGGCAGGTGCTGCGCTTCGCGGTGCCGGCGCTGATGGCCGGCAACGCCTGCCTGGTCAAGCCGGCGCCTTCGGTGCCGCAATCCACCCAAGGCCTGCTGGAGCTGGCGCGCGCCGCCGGCCTGGCGGTGCTGGACGTGGCCTGGATCGACCATGATCAAGTGGAAGAAGCCGTCCGCCAGTGCGACGCGGTGGCCTTCACCGGCTCCACCCAGACCGGGCGCGCCATCGCGGCGCTGGCCGGCCGCCATCTGAAAAAAACCGTGCTGGAGTTGGGCGGCAGCAATCCCTTCATCGTGCTGGCCGACGCCGATGTCGCCGCCGCGGCACAGGACGCCGCCAACTCCCGTTTCCGCGACGCCGGCCAGAGTTGCAACGCCGCCAAGCGCATGATCGTGGCGCCGGAAATCGCCGACGCCTTCATCGAGGCCTTCTGCGCCGAAGCCGCCAAGCTGCGCGCCGGCGATCCGCGCCACCCGGCCACCACCTTGTCGCCGCTGACCCGCGCCGACCTGCGCGAAGCGCTGCACGCCCAGGTGCTGGACGCCGTCGCCCACGGCGCGGAACTGCGGCTGGGCGGGCAGATGCCGGCCAGCCCCGGCTTCTTCTATCCGGCCACGGTGCTGGACCGGGTCAATCCGGACTGTCGCGTCTACCACGAGGAAGTGTTCGGCCCGGTGGCCAGCATTTTGCGCGCGCGCGACGAGGCCGACGCGCTGCGGCTGGCCAACGACACCCCCTTCGGCCTGGGCGCCAGCATTTACAGCGCGGACAAGGAACGCGCCTGGACGCTGGCGCGGCAGATCGAAGCCGGCAGCGTCTTCATCAACCGCCATACCAGCTCGGACCTGCGCCTGCCCTTCGGCGGCGTCAAATCCTCGGGCTATGGCCGCGAGCTGTCCGAGTTCGGCCTGTACGAGTTCGTCAACGTCAAGACCTACTGGCAGAAATAAGCCCGACGGCGGCCGACCGGCCCTCAGTCTTCCGCCGGGAAGCGCGCCACCAAGGCGTCGCGACGCGCCTGCCATTGCAGCAGGCGCTGTTGCAGGGCGAGCAAGGCTTCGTCCTGGCGCGCCCATTCCTCCACCAGCTTGCGTTGCTCGCTCATCGGCGGCACGGGCAGCGGCATTTCCGCCAGCGCCTCGAAGCCGAACTCGACGCCTTCCACCGCCGCGCCCAGCCGCTCCAGGCAAAAGCGCCAGCCTTCCGACTGCCGGTAACACTCCAGGAAAGCCGGCGAGATCCGCGCCTCGTCCAGCGCGAAAGCCTGCTGATCCGCCGCGGCCAGCGCCGGGGCCTCCCCGACGTGCCGCGCCAGCGCGCCCTGATACAAGCGCGCCGGATCATAGGCGAAAGCATTGGGCGGCAAGGCCGTGCCCAGGCCCGCGCCGGCGCGGCGCCAGCTGCCGCCCACGGTGGCCTCCAATAATTCGCCCTCGGCGGCGGCGGCCAGCGGCGCGGCCAGTTCGCCCAGCTTGCACACCTCCCAGTTGCCGGGAATCACCCCCAGCGCGCTGGGTTTGAACGATTGATGCGGGCTCCACTTGCCCATGCGCCGGGTGCCGTAGCCGCGATTGAGCAAGGCCTGGATGCGGCTGGGGCGCAGCTTGCGCTCGGCCGCGTATTGGCTGGACAGCAATTCCAGCTTTTCGTCCGTCAAGGCCAGGCAGCCCTCCAGCTCGCCCTCCTCCGCCCGCCAGCCCTCTTCTTCGCTGAAGAAGGCCGCCAGCCGCGCGTCCAGCGCCTGCTCCTGCTCCGTCAAGGCGGCCAGCTCGGTGGCCAGCGCCTCCGCGTCCACCACCTCGGCCGCCTCGTCCTGGGCGAAGTAGCGCTGCACGTTCAGATTGCCCCGGTGGCCTTGCTTGATCTCGCGCAGCCCCACCAGGCGCAGATAGTCCGGCTCTTCCGTTTCCTCATCCACCGCGGCGCGGTAAGCGCGCAGGATATGTTCGATGTCCTCCTGCCGCAGCGTGTTTTGCACCCGGCCGCGGCCGTACTCCTTGCTGGCGTCGACGATGATCACCTTGTTGCGCAGGCCCGCCGGCTTGTTCTTGTTCAACACCACCACGCAGGTGGGCATGCCCGAGCCGTAGAACAGCGCCGGCGGCAAGGCGATCACCGCCTCGATGCGGTCGCCGGACTGGCCCTGGCTGCCAAACAGCAGGCCGTTGCGGATGCGGCCCTCGTCGCCGTCGCGGAACAACACGTCGTGCGGCATCACCAGCGCGGCGCGGCCGTCCTCCTTCAACGTGGCCAGCACATGCTGGACGAAGGCGTAATCGCCGAAACTGCGCGGCGGAATGCCATAGCCGAAGCGCTGGTGTTCATCCACCAGCTTCTTGTAATTGGGCTCGGCCGGGCGCTTGCGGCGGCGCTTCTTGCCGTCGGCCGGCGGCGGCTCCGCCGCCTCGGCCTCCAGCGGCGTCCACCAGTTTTTCACCGTGAACGGCAGTTGCGCCACGATGCGGTCGAAGCGCGGCAGCAGGCCCTCCGGGCTCAAATGCCTGGGCTCCACCAAGGTGTCCCCCAGTTCCAGACTCATGTCCACGCCGTGGAAATAAGCGCACAGCTTGGCCATCGCCCAGGTGGCCGGCAGCTTTTCCTGGCCGAACAGCGCCGCGCCACCGTCCGGCTGCCCGCCCAGCATGCGCCAGGCGTCCAGCAAGGTGCCGGCCGCGCCGCAGCTGGGATCGTACAGGCTGTGGCCCGGCAGCGGCTCCGCCAGCCGCAGCAGCAACTGGCTGACCGGTCCCGGCGTGGAAAAGGCCCCGCCGCGCTTGCCGGACTCCGCCGCGTAGCGGCGCACCAGCCCTTCGCAGACCTCGCCCAGCCGGGACGGCGCCTCCAGATCGGCGTCGCCCAGCTTCAGCGCGCCGATATGGTTCATCAAGGGATGCAGCACCTCGTCGCTCAAGCGCTTGTGGCCCTGGTATTGCGCCACGCTGAGCACCCCGGCCAGCGCCGGTTGATGCTCCTCGACGGCGGCCACCGCCTTGTCCAGCGCCTCGCCTATGCCCTTCTTGCGCTCCTGCAGGCCGGGCCAGCGCGCCGTCTGCGGATAGATCCCGTATTGCTCCTGCACCACACCGTCGGCGCGCTTGCGGCTCATGCCCTCGGCCGCCACCAAGGCCTGTACCCGCTCCACGAACACATCGTGCAGGCGCTTGAGCACAAACAGGCCGAACACGTGGTTCTTGTAGTCGTACAGGTCCACTTGCTCGCGCAGCAGTTCCGTGGACGCCCACAGCGCCTGTTCCAACTGGTCCGGGGATAGCAAAGTCATAAGCCGACAACCAAATTAAATGACAAACCCGGCCATTTTAGCCGCATCGCCGCCCAGCGTCGGCAAAGAATGGTCGCGCCGAGACGCTTCATGACAAGACAATTCATCTCCATGTCATCCGCCCGTCATCCCGCGCGCCTAGACTGCGGCACTTCCCGCATCGCAACGTACGACACCATCATGACATTGGCCAAACGTCTGTGGCTGACCATCCTCGTCACTCTCGCCAGCCTGGCGCTGGCCCTCATCCTCACCGGACAACAGTTGAGCGGCCTGACCCGCGCGGTGGACCGCCACAGCGCGCGTCAACAATTAAGCGCCGGCCTGTACCAACTCAAGGCCGGCGTGCTGCAGCTGTCGCGGCTGGACCCGCTGCTGCCGGACAGCCCGGCGCGGCTGCGGGAAACCAGCCTGACCGTCGCGCGGCTGACCGGCGAGATCGCCGCCGGCCTGCCCGCCAGTGAAGCCGCCGCCTTCCGTCAGGCCGTGGGCCGGCTGTGGCAGGATTACGAGCGCAATCTGAGCAGCGCGCTGGCCATCGCCGAGACCGCGCCGCAGGACGCGCTGTCCATACCGGAACAGGCTTGGCAGCAAAGCCTGCAGCCGCTGGCGGCCCTGCTGGACCGCCAGCAGGCGCAGGAGCAAAACCGGCTGGCCCAGGAAACCGCGCAACTGCAGGACACGCTGCAGGGCCTGGCCTGGCTGACCCTGGGGCCGCTGGCGCTGGCCAGCCTGGTGGTGACGGCGATGCAGCTGACGCTGGCGCGGCGGCTGAAACGGCAGTTGCAAGCGATGGCCGCCTCCGCCGACGCGCTGGGGGAAGGCAATCTGGCGATGCGGCTGCCGGCCCAGGGCCGCGACGAGCTGGCCGCCACCGCCGGCCGCCTGAATCAGTTCCTGAACAAGCTGAGCGATTTGCTGCGCCGGGTGGAGGCCGACGCCCGCCGCAGCGGCGCCGATTGCCAACGGCTGCAATTGCTGACCTTGCAAGCGGCCGACGCCAGCCGCCAGCAAAGCGCCAAGGCCAAGCTGAGCAACGAGGCCGCCCACGCGGTGGCCGGCAGCGCCCAGATCGTGGCCGGCCATCTGCAACAGGCGGACGTCCATACCCGGCAGGCGGCGGACGACACCGGACGCGCGCGCGAACTGGGCCGGCTCAACGCCGAGTCGATGCGGACGCTGGCCGACAATATGGGCTGCGCGCAGACGGAAATGCGCCAGCTCCAGCACAGCCTGGACGACATCGCCGGCGTCAGCGGCCTGATCCGCGACGTGGCCGAACAGACCAATCTGCTGGCGCTCAACGCCGCGATCGAAGCCGCGCGCGCCGGCGAAAGCGGCCGCGGCTTCGCCGTGGTGGCCGACGAGGTGCGCAAATTGTCGGAGCGCACCCGCGCCGCCACCGGCAGCATCTTCGACGCGCTGGGCCGGGTGGAAGGCGCCACCGGCTCGCTGCACGCCGCGCTGGAGCAGGCCGGCGGCGCCTGCGCCGACAAGCTGGATTCGCAGCAGGCGCTGGATCAGGCGCTGCTGCAAGTGGACGCCGGGCTGGAGCGCTTGAACCGCTTGATGGCCGACATCCGCGAACACAGCGCCGCCCAGGCCCGCGCCGGCGGCGACATCCGCCAGCACGGCCACGAGGTCGCGCATCTGGCCGCCTCCATCGATCAACAGATGCAGCAAGCCGCGCCGGTGATGCAGCACTTGGCCGCCGCGGCCCAGGACTTGAACCAGACCCTGAGCTGGTTCCGCATCGACGCGCCGGACCCCGCCCCTTCCCCCGCCGCGGCGCCGGATTGGCCGCTGCGGCAGCAGCCGGCCTAGCCGCCGCGCCGGCGGCAATTAGGCAGGAAATTGCCGCCGGATCAAACATAGAGCATTTATTCAACGCAAACGCTTGCCATTGGCCTAAGCGCGCAATAGATCGCCCTTTGATTCGCCATTTTCAATCTTTTGTCATGTTTGAAATAAGCTAGCGAGTACATTTCGTTACATACTGTAATGAAAAGCAAAGGTAGATTAGCCCCCTCTTATAAAAGAGCACATCAGACCGGGCCCACCCGGCACCCGGGACAAGCTCGCCGACGCCCTCCGCGCCGGCGTCTCCAGCGCACCGACACCGCCCCGCTCCGCCCCCGTCCGCACAAGGACGGCGGAGCCGCCGCGCCGTGGCCGGAACTTGTCCCCATCGCTTGCCCGCCGCGTCCGGAGCTGACTCCGCCGGACCGTCGGGTTTTCAGAAGCTGTTTACGATCTCGCGAGCCAGGGCGGGACAGGGCGAAAGCGGCTTCAGCATTCTGAAGCGGTACTCGCCGTGTGACGCCTCACGACGCGCAGCGGATCGTCAGCAGGTTCTTTTGACAGGAGATACCTTTGACACAGCAACACTCCCGCCATATCGGCCCCATCGCCCTGATGCTGACCGGTCTGGGCTCCATCATCGGTTCCGGCTGGCTGTTCGGCGCCGCCCACGCCGCCCAGATCGCCGGCCCGGCCGCCATCGTCGCCTGGATAGTCGGCATGGTGATCATTCTCTCCATCGCGCTGAGCTACGCGGAACTGGGCGCCATGTTCCCGGAAAGCGGCGGCATGGTGCGTTACGCCCGTTACTCCCACGGCTCTCTGCTCGGCTTCATCGCCGGCTGGGCCAACTGGATCGCCATTGTCTCGGTGATCCCGATCGAGGCCGAAGCCTCGGTGCAATACATGAGCTCCTGGCCGTATCCCTGGGCCCAGCAGCTGTTCTCCAACGGCGAACTGACCCCGCCTGGCCTGATGCTGTCCGCGCTGCTTGTCATCGTCTACTTCATGCTCAACTACTGGGGCGTGCGCCTGTTCGCCAAGGCCAATAGCGCCATCACCATCTTCAAGGTGATCGTGCCGGCGCTGACCGTGGGCGCGCTGATCTACAGCGGCTTCCATCCCGGCAATCTGGGCGGGGACACCCCGGGCGGCTTCGCGCCCTTTGGCTGGGCCAGCGTGATGACGGCGGTGGCCACCAGCGGCATCGTGTTCAGCTTCAACGGCTTCCAAAGCCCGATCAACCTGGCCGGCGAGGCCCGCAACCCGGGCAAGAGCGTGCCCTTCGGCGTGGTGGGCTCCATCCTGCTGGCGGCGGTGATCTATGTGGCGCTGCAAGTGGCCTTCATCGGCGCGCTGTCGCCGGCGGACCTGGCCCACGGCTGGCAAGGCCTGAACTTCAGCTCCCCCTTCGCCCAACTGGCGATGGCGCTGGGCCTGAACTGGCTGATGCTGCTGCTGTACTTCGACGCCTTCGTCAGCCCCAGCGGCACCGGCGCCACCTATATGGCCACCACCTCGCGCATGATTTACGGCATGCAGCGCAACGGCACCATGCCGGAGATCTTCGGCCGCATCCACCCGCTGTACCAGATCCCGCGTCCGGCGATGTGGTTCAACCTGGCGATCTCCTTCGTGTTCCTGTTCTTCTTCCGCGGCTGGGGCACGCTGGCGGCGGTGATCTCGGTGGCCACGGTGATTTCCTACCTGACCGGCCCCATCAGCGTGGCCTCGCTGCGCCGCTGCGCGTCCGACCTGCCGCGCCCGCTGCGCCTGGCCGGCCTCGGCGTGATCGCGCCCTTCGCCTTCGTCTGCGCGTCCCTGGTGCTGTACTGGGCGCGCTGGCCGCTGACCGGCGAGATCATCTTCCTGATCGTGGCCGCCTTGCCGGTGTACTTCTGGTATCAGGCCCGCGCCGGCTGGCCGGAATTCGGCCGCGAGCTGAAAGGCGCGCTGTGGATGGTGCTCTACCTGCCGACGATGGCCCTCATGTCCTATATCGGCAGCCGGGACTTCGGCGGCATCGGCCTCTTGCCCTACGGCCCCGACATGGCGGTGGTGGCGGTGATCTCGCTGGGCTTCTACTACTGGGGCGTCAACAGCGGCTGGCGCACCCGCTATCTGGACGCCGAGCACGACGCCGGCGCGGTGGCCGATATGGCGGCCGCCGAGAGCGCGCCGCGCGGCAAGCTGGCCGGCCAGCAAGCCTAAATCCTACCGGGGGCCGCTCCGTCGGCCCCACAGCGGGCGGCTCCACGCCGCCCGCGCCGTCTTATTCCCTATCGTCTTCCGCTCCCAACTCCTCCCCCAAGGCATCCAGCAAAGGCATCAGCGCGCGCGCCGCAGCGCTGCGATACGCGTCTTTGCGCGTCAGCGCCGCCGCCGTGCGCGCCGGCAAGGGCGTACTCAAACCCACCGCGCTCAGCGCCGGATGCTGCCGCGTGATCGCTCGCGGCAAAATGGTGGCGCAATCGCCGTGGCGGACGATTTCCATCACCGCGCTGATGCTGTTGGCCTGGACCGCGATCCGCGGCTTCAGACCCAGCGCCAGGAAGTAACGATCGATATGGCCGCGGGTGGCGAAGTCCGCGCTCAACAGCGCCAAGGGCGCCTGCGCCAGCGCTTCCGCGCCTATCGCCCCCGCCCGACGCCACGGATGGCCGTCGCCCACCACCACGGCCAGGGTTTCCCGAAACAAGGGCCGCGCGTCTATCTCCGCCGAGCGCGCCTGATCGAAAGCGATCCCGACATCGATCTCGTCCTCCAGCAAGGCCCGTTCAATCGCGTCCAGCGTCGCCTCGCGCACGCATAGCTCTATGCCCGGATAGAGCCGGCGCAGCCGCGCCGCCAGCGGCCCCAGCAGATAACTGGCGAAGGTCGGCGTCATCGCCAGCCGCAAGCTGCCGCGCGACAGATCGCCCACGTCCCGGGTGGCCCGCTGCGCCGCCTCCAGCTCGCGCAGCGCGCGGCGCGCGTATTCCAGATAGGCGGCCCCGGCGTCGGTGGGCCGCACCGTCCGCCCGCTGCGGTCCAGCAACTGCGCGCCCACCGTCTCTTCCAATTGCTTGATCTGCTGCGACAACGTGGGCTGCGACACATGCAGCGCCTCCGCCGCCCGGGTGAAATTGCCGTGTTCGGCCACCGCTTGCAGATAACGGATATGTCGAAGAATCATGCGTCCAAACTATAGGAAATAATTATGGAAATCATTCTATATCGGTCTTGGACCCTATGATGAAAAAGCTTCATCCTTGGCGCATCCCTTCCCCGCCAAGGAGCAAGCCATGCAAGCCCTCATCGACGGTTTTCTGAAATTCCAACAGGAAGCCTACCCCCAGCGTTCGGCGCTGTTTCGCCAACTGGCCGACAGCCAGGCCCCCGGCGCGCTGTTCATCACCTGCTCGGACAGCCGCGTGGTGCCGGAGCTGCTGACACAGCAAGAGCCCGGCGAACTGTTCGTGATCCGCAACGCCGGCAACATCGTCCCCAGCTACGGGCCGGAACCGGGCGGCGTCACCGCCTCCGTGGAGTACGCGGTGGCGGCGCTGGGCGTCGCCGACATCGTGGTCTGCGGCCATTCCGACTGCGGCGCGATGACGGCGATCGCCAACGGCCGCTGCCTGGACCATCTGCCAGCGGTGGCCGGCTGGCTGCGCCATGCCGACTCCGCCAAAGTGGTGAACGCGGCGCGCCATCACGACGACGCCCGCCAGCGGCTGGACGACATGGTCAAGGAAAACGTCGTCGCCCAGCTGGCCAACCTCAAGACCCACCCCTCGGTGGCGCTGGCGATGCGCCAGGGCCGGCTGACCCTGCACGGCTGGGTCTACGACATTGAAACCGGCGCTGTCCTGGCCCTGGACCATGCCAGCCAGCGCTTCGTTTCCCTAGCGGATTTTCCGCTGACCCGCGCCGCCTGAAACCGGCGCCTCCCGCAAACCTGAAGAAAGGACCACACCATGCAACACGCCAATATCCACCAAGACCCCCGCCTGGAATTGACCGCCCGCGCCCTGGCCGCCAAGGCCTTGAAAGACCTGAGCTGGGAGCAGTTGGCCGCCGGCACCGGCCTCAGCCTGGCCTATGTGACCGCCGCCGTGCTGGGCCAGCACGCGCTGTCCAAGCTCGCGGCGGAGCTGGTCTGCGAACGGCTGGGCCTGAACGCCGCGGACGCTCTGCAGCTGCAAACCATTCCGCTGCGCGGCAGCATTCCCGGCGGCATTCCCACCGACCCCACCATTTACCGCTTCTATGAAATGATCCAGATCTACGGCACCACGTTGAAGGCCTTGGTGCACGAAAAGTTTGGCGACGGCATCATCAGCGCCATCAACTTCAAGCTGGACATCCGCAAAGTGGAAGACCCGGACGGCGGCGAGCGCGCGGTGATCACCCTGGACGGCAAGTTCCTGCCCAATAAGCCCTATTAAGCACCCGTTCACGCCCGCAAGGGCGTGAACACCTTCTGACGGCTTCCCCCTACCCAACGCGGCCTCAACCGTAGGGTGGGAGGAGCCCAGCGATACCCACGCGGAAACGGGTGCGACGCCACAGGCCGCCGGATAGCCACCTGTTTGGTGGGTATCGCCTGACGGCTCCACCCACCCTACCCAAACGCGGCTCCAAACACGCCCCCAACCGTAGGGTGGGGGCGCGCAGCGATACCCACGCGGAAACGGTTTAACGCCACAGGCCGCCAGACAGCCGCCTGTTTGGTGGGTATCGCCTGACGGCTCCACCCACCCTACCCAAACGCGGCTCCAAACACGCCCCCAACCGTAGG
Source organism: Chromobacterium sp. Panama (assembly GCF_003052555.1). NCBI lineage: Bacteria > Pseudomonadati > Pseudomonadota > Betaproteobacteria > Neisseriales > Chromobacteriaceae > Chromobacterium > Chromobacterium sp. Panama. Next base: position 285,317 of record NZ_QARX01000001.1, on the reverse strand, counting down.
GTGGGAGGAGCGTAGCGATACCCACGCGGAAACGAGTTCGACGCCATAAACCGCCGGACAGCCGCCGATTTGGTGGGTATCGCCTGACGGCTCCACCCATCCTACCCAAGCGCGGCCCCAACCGTAGGGTGGGGGCGCGCAGCGATACCCGCGCGGAAACGGTTCGACGCGATAGGCTGCCGGACAGCCGCCGATTTGGTGGGTATCGCCTGAGGGCTCCACCCACCCTACCCAAATGCGGCCCCAACGCGGCTCCAACCGTAGGGAGGAAGGAGCGCAGCGATACCCACGCGGAAACGGATTCAACGCCACAGGCTGCCGGACAGCCACCGATTTGGTGGGTATCGCCTGACGGCTCCACCCTCCCTACCCAAACGCGGCCCCAACGCGGCCTCAACCGTAGGGTGGGAGGAGCGCAGCGATACCCACGCGGAAACGGGTGCAAGGATAGCCGGCTACGGCGTTTCCCACGCGGCGCGTTGGCGTTGGACGGCGTCAGGGTCCGGTATCGGCGCGCCCACCAGCGCCAGACGGGCGGTAGTTACGTTGCGGAAGCCCGCCAAGAGATAACATCGCTGCGCGCAGAGATCACGGCTGCTCCACTTCCCGGACGCCCACATCGCCAATAAGGCGGCGCGGGCCGGCTCGTGCTTGCCCTGCCACCGGCTCCAATAATAAAAATCCGCCAGCGCCCGCTTGATCTGCCGCTGAACCGCCGCGGTGTTGTCCGGATGGAGCGGGTTGCTGTCCTTCAGCGCAATCACTCCCAGGCGCATCTCGTAATCGACGATTAAACGCGCCGCGCCTTTGAGCGCCTCATTGTGTTGGATCAGCAGCTTCATCATGGCCATGCCCTCCCTGTCCAAGCGTCACAGCACGCCGTTGACGTGCTCCAGACCGCGCTGCAAACGCTGCTGTATCGGCTCCAGCAAGGCCAGCGCCTCCTCGCTGCTGAACAGCAAGGGCTCGTCGCGGCGTTCCAGCAAGGTCAGCAGCGCCAACAGCCCGGTGTGGGCGGCGCGCATGTCCATCACCCCGCTCAGCAGGGCGGAGTCCAGCTGGATATAGCAATCGTTCAATTGGCGGCCCAGTTCGCCCAGCAGCAGCACATTGCCGGCGGCGGCGGGCAAGCGTTGAGCGCAGGAACGCAGTTGCTCCATCACCGGCGCGGCGGCGGGCTCGGGGCGTTCTCCTGCGCCATGGGGACAGGCGGGAGGGGGCATTGCGGGGGGGAAGGTGGAAAAGGTCATCACGGTCTCCATGTCAGCTTTGGAAACCTGCCCAGGCGAGGCTAGGACAGGCACGTGACAAGGTGGCAAGACCGGTTCATTCCACAAAGACCGGCAGTCCAGAGGACTCCCTGCCACGGCCCATCCCGAATGGGTACGGCGTGGCAGCAGACGTAACGACGCCAAAGCGGAGCGTTGTGTCTGCGGTGGAATGATTAATAGGCTTGCCAGCCCTGCGCCGTGTGATTGGACACGACGCGGGACCAAGCCTAAACAGGCTGGCGAAGACCGTCAAGGGAGGACGCCGGCAGGAAACAGCGCGCGCGGGATAGCCGCAGGCCGGATCAGGGAGGGAGGTGTATGGATTGATCAATCCGCTGCATCAGCTCGGGACTGGCCTGCTTGCTGCACATGATGTAGCGCTTAAGCCCCTCGGGAATGTCCTTGAATGTCAAAATCGTCAATTTTGTTGAATCGATTTCTTTTTTCTGCAGCAGAAATTTGTAATCCTCGACATCGATCAGCATATAGTCGGCACGTTGAGAGACGATCATTTGAGCCAGTTCGCCCGGTGTCACCGTCGAATCCATCACGGCGGCGGCGGCATGATCAACCATCGCATCCAATTCTGTGCCGTAAGACACGCCGGAAACTTTGCCAAGCTTGAATTCATGGCTGGCGAACAGCGCTTTTAACGTGCCCAATTTCTGGATGTTTTTCGCGGATTTGACGTTCGCCAATATCAGATGCGGCTTGTCTTGATGAATGGCCGATGAAAACAAGGCAAAGGCCTCGCGCTCAGGGGTTTTATACCAGCCTGGGGAGCAAATCAATTTCTTATTGGCTTGAATATTACTGAGAATGCGTTTGGCAGGCACTTCCTCAAACTCCGCCGGCACGGCCGCGCGGTGTAAAATTTCAATGGTCCGCTCCAATAAAAAACCGGCCGGTTTTCCATTTTGGCTATAGCTGTAGGGCGGTTTGTCCCGATACTGCAGGGATAGAAGCTGCTCCGCCAAGCAGCTTGGCGCGCCCCCCAGCAATAAGAGGGTAAAGAGCAGCCGCTTAGCCACGAGTCCTCCAGAGGCATTCCGTAATGCAAGCGAGCATGACGCCTTGTGTCGTTTGAGCATGGGGGGCATAAGAACGTGGGCCGTTAAGCGGGATGGGCAGCGCCTTTGTCACAGGGCTTAAGGTCGAATCTTGTGAAGATAAAGATTTAAAACCGCTGCGATGGATCCACTATAGGATTATTTTGACCTGATGGCGGATTGGCACCGGAGCCGGGACGCAAAAAACCCGCCGATTCGCACCGGCGGGTTTGGTCTGCGGCAACGTCGCTTACAGCGCGGCCAGCGCGGCGTCGTAGTTCGGCTCTTCGCCGATCTCGGCCACCAGCTCGCTGTGCAGCACCTTGTTGTCCTTGTCCAGCACCACCACCGCGCGGGCGGTCAGGCCGGCCAGCGGGCCGGAGGCCAGCTTGACGCCGTAGTCGGCGGCGAACTGCGGGTTGCGGAAGGTGGACAGGGTCACCACATTGTCAATGCCCTCGGCGCCGCAGAAGCGCTTCTGCGCAAACGGCAGATCGGCGGAAACGCAGAGCACCACGGTGTCGGCCAGCTTGGCCGCGCGTTCGTTGAACTTGCGCACCGACATCGCGCAGGTCGGCGTGTCCACGCTCGGGAAAATGTTCAGCACCTTGTTCTTGCCGGCGTAGTTGTCCAGTTTGACTTCGGCCAGATCGGCGGAGGTCAGGGTCAGGGCCGGGGCTTGCTGGCCCTTGGCCGGCAGCGCGCCAGCCACTTCAACCGGATTGCCGCGCAGAGTAACGGTAGCCATGTGGGAATTCCTCATTTGGTTTCAGGGGGTGAATGCCTCCTAGTGTGCGGCAGCTTGGCTGAAATTCAACCCCTCCCAAAGTAGGGCCAAGCCGGTATTCAGATCCCGGGCCGGCTGCGCAGCCGCTCGGCACGGCCGCGCAGCCACTCCAGCGTCAGCAGCATCAGCACCGAAAACCCGATCAACAGCGTGGCCGCCGCGGCGATGGCGGGGCTGAGGTTTTCGCGTATGCCGCCGAACATCGCCCGCGGCAGCGTCGCCTGGCCCGGCCCGGCGACGAACAGCGTCACCACCACCTCGTCGAAGGAGGTGCCGAAGGCGAACAGCGCGCCGGAAATCACCCCCGGCGCGATCAGCGGCAGCGTCACCTTGAAGAACACCCGCAGCGGCGACGCGCCCAGGCTGGCGGCGGCCCTTACCAGATTGCGGTTGAAGCCCTGCAACGTGGCGCTGACGGTGATCACCACAAAGGGCACGCCCAGCGCCGCGTGCAGCAGCACCAGCGTCAGATAGCTGTTGTCCATGCCCAGGGGCGCGAAGAACAGATAGCCGGCCACGCCGACGATCACCACCGGCACCACCATGGGCGAGATCAACACCGCCATCAGCAGGCCCTTGCCGGGAAATTCGGCGCGGGTCAGACCGACGGCGGCCAGCGTGCCCAGCGTCATCGCCAGCACGGTGGCCAGCGGCGCGACGATCAGGCTGTTCTGCAAGGCGCGCATCCACTCCGCCGAGGAGAAGAACTCCTGATACCAGCGCAGGGAAAAGCCGCTGAGCGGATAAACCAGGAAGGCGCTGGCGTTGAAAGACAGCGGAATGATCACCAGCACCGGCAGCACCAGGAACAGCAGCGTCAGGCCGCCCAGCAGGCGGTGCAGGTAAAACCACAGCCGTTCTTCCGGCAAGGTGTGATGGCTTGGCATCGGTTTGGCTCTCCAGTATCGGTTGGGTCCAGGCGGCGGTTCAGCCCAGCCGCAGCCGTTCGCTGCCCACCAGCCGGTGGTAGACCGCGTACAGCAGCAAGGTGGCCGCCAACAGCAGGCCGCCCAGCGCGGTGGCCATGCCCCAGTTGATGGTGGTGTTGGTGTAGAAGGCGACGAAATAGCTGACCATCTGGTCGTTGGGGCTGCCCAGCAAGGCCGGGGTGATGTAATAGCCTATGGACAGGATGAACACCAGCAGGCAACCGGCGCCCACCCCGGCCACGGTCTGCGGCGCGTACACCCGCCAGAAGCCGGCGAAGGGGTGGCAGCCCAGCGAGATCGCCGCGCGCAGATAGCTGGGAGAGATGCCCTTCATCACGCTGTAGATGGGCAGAATCATGAAGGGCAGCAGGATGTGCACCATGGCGATGTAGACGCCGACGCGGTTGAACACCAGCTGCAACGGCTGCTCGATCAGGCCCAGGCTCAGCAAGGCGGCGTTGATCAGGCCGCCGGACTGCAGCAGCACGATCCAGGCGGCCACCCGCACCAGCACCGAGGTCCAGAACGGCAGCAGCACCATGATCATCAGCAGATTACTGCGGCGCGTGGGCAGGCTGGCCAAGAGATAGGCCAGCGGATAGGCCAGCAGCAGGCACAGCGCGGTCACCACCAGGCTCATCCAGAACGTGCGGGCGAACACGCTCAGGTAAATGCCCTGATCCGGCATCGCGCGGCTGAGTTCGCCCAGGTCGTCGATGCGGTGATCCAGCGCCGCCAGCAGATAATACGGCGTGTAGGCGGACTGGTTGCGGCGTATCGCCAGCCAGTAGGCCGGGTCGCCCCAGCGTTCGTCCAGCTCGGTCAGCGCCTGCTTGAACGAGGCCGGCGCCGGCTCCAGCGGCAAGGCGCGCGAGGTCTTGCCCAGCAGGCTGCGGTAGCCGGGCACCTCCATGTTCAGCCGCTTGCCCAGATCGCCCAGCGTCTGGCGCTCGCCGGCCAGCCGCACATCGTCGGCCAGCGCGCGGTAAGCCGCCTCCGGCGGCAGCGATTTGCCGTCCCAGGCCGCCAGCGCCCGCACCGTGCGCGGCAGCGAACCCGCCACTTCCGGGTTGTCCACGCTGCGCAACAGCAGCGCGCCGATGGGCACGATGAAAGTCAGCAGCAAGAACAGCAGCAGCGGCGACACCAGCGCCAGCGACTTGAGCTTGCCCAGCCGCTCCGCCCGGGCCAGCCGCGCCTTCAGAGGCCGCTCGTCCGGCGCGGACGCGCGGGAATGGGATACCGTGGAAGCCGTCATGGCCTTACTCCGTTATGGCCGCCGAAAGGCGGCCTCCGCTAAATGAAGGATGAGCGCCCTACTTCGCCGCCCAGGCGTTGAAACGCTGCTCCAGGTTCTCCGCGTGGTCGGCCCAGAACTCCAGATTGATCTTCAGCGCGTCCTTGATGTTCTGCGGCGCGGTCGGCAAATCCGGCAGCTCGTTCTTGTCCAGCAGCGGAATCGCCCGCTTGTTGCTGGGACCGTAGGCGATGTTCTGCGAATAAACCTTCTGGTTTTCCGGCTTGCTGGCGAAGGCGATGAACTGGTAAGCCTGGTCGCGCTTGGGCGTGCCCTTGGGAATCGACCAGTAATCGAAGTCGTAGAGATTGCCGTTCCACACCACTTTCAGGTTCTTGCCCTCCTTGCGCGCCACCGCGATGCGGCCGTTGAAGGCGGAGCTCATCACCACATCGCCGGAGGCCAGGTATTGCGGCGGCTGCGCGCCGGCCTCCCACCACTGCAGATAGGGCTTGATCTGGTCCAGCTTCTTGAAGGCGCGGTCCACGCCGGCCGGCGTGCCCAGTGCCGGATAGACGTCCTTGGCGGCCACGCCGTCGGCCAGCAGCGCAATCTCCAGCGTGCCCTTGGCGCCCTTGCGCAGGCCGCGCTTGCCGGGGAATTTCTTCAGGTCCCAGAAATCCTTCCAGCCGGCCGGCGCGGTCTTCAGCTTGTCGGCGTTGTAGGCCAGCGCGGTGGACCAGACGAAGATGCCGATGCCGCAAGGCTGGGCCGCGCCGGGCACGAAGTCGGCCTTATTGCCGATGCGTGCGTAATCCAGCCGCTCCAGCAGGCCTTCGTCGCAGCCGCGCACCAATTCCGGCGACTCCACTTCCAACACGTCCCAGGACACGCTCTTGGTGTCCACCATGGCCTTGAGCTTGGCCATTTCGCCGTTGTATTCGCCGCTGACCAGCTTGAGCCCGCTGCTCTTCTGGAAGGGCGCGTAATAAGCCTTGGCCTGGGCGTCCTTATTGGCGCCGCCGTAGGAAATCACCGTCAAATCCTTGGCCGAAGCCGCGCCGGCCAAAGCCAGCGCGGCGCCCAGCAGCATGCATTTTTGTTTAAACGCCATCCTCATTCTCCTTGTTGACTGCATCGTGACGCCGGCCAGGCCGGCGTGGCTTTCAAAACCAACCATCAGCGCAGGGCCCAGGCATTGAAGCGCTGCTCCAGGCTTTCGCCGTGGTCGGCCCAAAAGTTGGAATCCACCCGTACCGCGCTTTGCAGATTTGCCGGCGCGGTGGGCAGTTCGAGTTGTCGCGCCGGCGCCAACAACGCCATCGCCTGGCGATTGATCGGGCCATAGGCCATCTGTCGCGAATACGCCGCCTGGGCTTCCGGCCGGCTGGCGAAAGCGATGAAACGCCTTGCCGCCGCGCCCTGTTGCGCGCCCTTGGGGATGGCCCAGTAGACAAAGTCATACAGGCTGCCGTCCCAAACTATCTTCAGATTCCGGCCCTCTTGCTGGGCCGAGGCGATGCGGCCGTTGTAGGCCGAGCTCATCGCCACGTCGCCGGAGGCCAGGTATTGCGGCGGCTGCGCGCCGGCTTCCCACCACTGGATATGCGGCTTGAGCTGGGCCAGCTTCTTGAAGGCGCGCTCCACGCCGGCCGGCGTGGCCAGCAGGCGATACACGTCCTTGGCGGCAACGCCGTCGGCCAGCAGAGCGATTTCCAAGGTGTATTTGGCGCTCTTGCGCATGCCGCGCTTACCGGGATAACGCTTCACGTCCCAAAAATCGGCCCAGCCGCGCGGCGCGGTCTTCAGCTTGTCCGCGCTGTAAGCCAGCACATTGGACCAGACGAAGAGGCCGATGCCGCAGGGTTGCAGCGCGCCATCAACCACCTCTGCGCGCGCGCCGGCCAGCGCCGGGTCCAGCTTTTCGAACAAGCCTTCGTCGCAGCCCCGCGCCAGCTCCGGCGCTTCCACCTCCAGCACGTCCCAGGACACGCTCCGCGCCGCCACCATCGCCTTGACCTTGGCCATTTCACCGTTGTATTCGCCGGCCAGCACCTTGATGCCGGTGGCGCGCTGGAAGGGCTGGTAATAGGCCTGAACCTGGGCCGCCTGATTGGCGCCGCCGAATGACACGATGGTCAGCGCCGGCGCCTGACTGGCCGCCAGCGCGGCGCAAGCCAGAAGCAAGGATTTACCGTGTATCGCCATGACCCCTACCTCCTTTACGTCAACGCCGCTTGCCCGCTGGCCCGGGCCGCGGCAGCCGCCCGTCCCGGTCAAAGTTTGTAGCCGGGATCGAGCCGGTCCAGCAGGCGCAGCAGCGCCGCCCAGGCCAGGTCGACGAACCTATCGTCCTTCAGCTCCCGCTCGCCCACCTCGCGCTCCGGCTCGTTGAACTGGCGCTCAGTCCGCCGGCAAACCGCCACGGACGGCAGGCGCAAGGCTCCGGCCGCCTGCGCGCTCAGCTGGATGTCGCAGGCCTTCTCCAGGTAGTACATGCGCAGGAAAGCCTGCTTGACCGTCTCCCCCACGGTCAGCAAGCCGTGGTTGCGCAGGATCAGCACCGGCTTGTCGCCCAGATCCCGCACCAGGCGCGCCTGCTCGTTGAGGTCCAGGGCGATCCCTTCGTAATCGTGGTACGCCGCCTTCCCGTAGAACTCCATCGACATCTGGTTCACCGGCAACAAGCCCTCCGCCAGCGCCGCCACCGCGCAGCCGGCCCGGGTATGGGTATGCAGCACGCACTGGGCATCCGGTCTTGCCGCGTGGATGGCGCTGTGGATGACGAAACCGGCCGGATTGACCAGGGCGTCGTTCTCGTCCAGCGCCCGGCCGTCGAGACCGATCTTGACCAGGCTGGACGCGGTGATTTCGTCGAACATCAGCCCGTAGGGATTGATCAGGAAATGGTGTTCCGGCCCTGGCAAGCGCACCGAGATGTGCGTCGAGATCAGATCGCTCATGCGAAAGTGCGCGATCAGCCGATAACAGGCCGCCAGTTCTCGACGTAGTTGCCGCTCCCCTTCCAACTCCACGGGCTGGGCGGCTTGCTGCGGGGCAGGGCTGAGCTTTGCTGAGCGTTCCATCATGACCTCGGTGTGTTGTGCATCCGCCCCCATCCGGGGGCCAACTGGCGACGCCGGCGGGCGCCGCGGCAACCGCGCTTACTTGGACTTGGCCACCCAGGCGTTGAAGCGCTGCTCGAGCTCCTCACTCCTGTCCACCCAAAACGCCGTATCCTCGCTCAGCGCCACAGCGAGATTCCGCGGCGAGGTCGGCAGATCCCGGCTCCTTGTCGCGTCCAGCATCTGGATCGCCTTGCGGTGGGTGACGCCGTAATCGATGGTGTCGGCATAGACTTTCTGATTGGCCGGCTGCGTGGCGAAGCGGATGAACTTCAGCGCGTCGTCCTTGCGCGGGCTGCCCTTGGGAATCGCCCAGTAGTCGTAGTTGTAAACCGAGCCGTTCCAGACCGCCTTCAGGTTCTTGCCTTCCTTCCTCGCTTCGGAAATGCGGCCGTTATAGGCCGAGCTCATCACCACATCGCCCGAAACCAGAAACTGCGGCGGCTGGGAGCCGGCTTCCCACCACTGGATGCTCGGCCTGAGCTGGTCCAGCTTGCGGAAGGCCCGATCGACGCCCGTCGGCGTGGCCAGCACCTTGTAAACGTCCTTCGGGGCGACGCCGTCCGCCATCAGCGCGAACTCCAGATTGTCCTGCGCGCCCTTGCGCAGACCGCGCTTGCCCGGGAAGGTCTTCACGTCCCAGAAATCCTTCCAGCCGGCCGGCGCCGTTTTCAGCTTGTCGGCGTTGTAGGCCAGGACGATGGACCAGACGTTCATGCCTATCCCGCAGCTTTGCACCGCGCCGGCGAGAAAATCCGCGGGCTTGCCGATCTTGCTGTAATCCAGCTTTTCGAACAGGCCTTCGTCGCAGCCGCGCGCCAGCGCCGCCGGTTCGACTTCGACCACGTCCCACGACACGCTGCGGCTATCCACCATGGCCTTGATCTTGGCCATCTCGCCGTTGTATTCCGCCCCGATCACCTTGATGCCGGTCTCCCGCTGGAAGGGGCGGTAATACGCCTTGTCCTGGGCGGACTTTCCCGCGCCGCCGAACGAGATCACGGTCACAGCGGCCGCCATGGCTTGGCCCGCGAAAGCCAAACCCAGGGCCGTGACGGCCAGCTTGATGCTTGCAGACATTCCAGGTCCTCCTGTGCAAAGGGAGCGGCGTCGCGCCTTGCTATTCGTGAACCAGCGGATCGAGCGCGCGCACATGCTCCACCTGCCAGCCCAGCGGCACCACGTCGCCGACGGCGAGCGTGGCGTCCAGTTCGGCGATGGCTTGTTTGACGAAGAAGTTGGGCTTGCCGCACACCTCCATGCGCACGCGCACGTGGTCGCCCAGGTAGATGAATTCGGCCACCCGGCCGGAGAAGCGGTTGTCGCAGCGCTCGCTATGGCCGTTGAGCAGGATGCGTTCGGGGCGGATGGACAGCGACACCGGGCTGCCGGCCTCGCCCACCTTCACCGCCAGCGCCGTCACCCTTTCGCCGCGCTCCAGTTCCACCAGGCAGCGCTCGCCGTCCTGGCTCAGCAGGGTGCCTGGCAAGCGATTGTTCTCGCCGATGAAGTTGGCGACGAAGGCGTTGTCCGGCCGCTCGTAGAGCTGGGCCGGCGCGTCGATCTGCTGGATTTCGCCCTGATGGAACACCGCCACCCGGTCCGACATGGTCAGCGCCTCGCCCTGATCGTGGGTGACGTAGACCACGGTGACGCCCAGCCGCTGATGCAGATGCTTGATCTCCATCTGCATGTGTTCGCGCAATTGCTTGTCCAGCGCGCCCAGCGGTTCGTCCATCAGCACCAGCTGCGGCTCGAACACCAGCGCGCGCGCCAGCGCCACCCGCTGCTGCTGGCCGCCCGACATCTGGCCCGGATAGCGGCCGGCGAAGGCGTCCAGCTGCACCATGGCCAGCGCCCGCTTCACCTTGTCCTGGATGTCCGCCTTGGAGACCCCGCGCACCGACAGCGGGAAGGCCAGGTTTTCCGCCACCGTCATGTGCGGGAACAAGGCGTAGTTCTGGAACACCATGCCGATGTTGCGCTTGTGCGGCGGCACCCGGTTGAGGGAGCGGCCGGCCAGTTGGATCTCGCCGCCGGTGGGGGTTTCGAAACCGGCCAGCATCATCAGGCTGGTGGTCTTGCCGGAGCCGGACGGCCCCAGCAGGGTGAGGAATTCGCCGCGGCGGATGTCCAGGTTCAGGTTTTTGACGATGAGGTTTTCGCCGTCATAGCTTTTCTGGACGTTGAGGAAGCGGACAAGCACATCGCTGGCTGCGGACATGGCGGCGACACCTGAAAGTGAATGCGTACGCCAACCATGCTAGGGAGCGCGGCGCGCGCCCGCCATCGGCGGACGGCGGATTTTGCCGTCGGGATAAACGGCGCGCGCTGTAGGGAAATTCTTAGTGCGCCGCAGCAGCCAAGCGCGTTAAAACAGCTGATGCTCGATCGCGTAGCGCACCAAATCCGCCAGCGACTGCGCGCGCAGCTTCTGCATCAGCCTGACCTTGTGGGTGCTGACGGTTTTGGCGCTGATCGCCAGCAGCTGCGCCACCTCGTTGACGTTGGCCCCCTGCGCCAGGCGCTGGAACACCTGGAACTCGCGCTCGGACAACTGGGCGTGCGGCGGCCGCTCGTCGCTGAGATTGACTTCGAACACCAGCCGGTCCGCCAGTTGCGGGTCGATGTAGCGGCCGCCGCCGGCCACCTTGCGGATCGCGGTCAGCAGCAGCGCCGGATCGCTGTCCTTGGTGGCGTAGCCGGCGGCGCCGGCCTTGAGCGCGCGCGCCGCCATCTGCACCTCGTCGTGCATGGACAGCACCAGGATGGCCGGCGGCTGCGCCAGCGCCCGCAAGCGCGGGATCACGTCCAGGCCGCTCAGGCCCGGCATGGAAATATCCAGCAGCAGCACATCGCAGGCGGCGGCGCGCAAGGCGTCGAACACCGCGGCGCCGTGGGCGGCTTCGCCGACCACTTGCAAATCGTCGGCCAGGCCGATCAACTGCTTGATGCCTTCGCGCACGATGGTGTGGTCTTCCGCCACAATCACTCTAATCATGTCTTCTCCTCCCCTTCATCCGGCCGCAAGGGCAGCCGGGCCGTCAAACTGCAGCCCTGTCCCGGCGCGCTGGCCACTTCCAGGCCGCCGCCGAACATCAGCAGGCGCTCGCGCATGCCCACCAGGCCGTAGGAGCTGCCCGCTTCCCCCGGCCGCCGCTCGAAGCCCTTGCCGTCGTCGATAATGCTCAGCACCAGTTCTCCCGGCAAGGCCTGCAAGTGCAGCGTCACCGTGTGAGCCTCGGCGTGGCGCATCACATTGGTCAGCGCCTCCTGCAACACCCGGAACAGGCCCACCGCCTTGGCGTCGTCCAGGCGCAGCGGCGTGTCCGGCACCAGTACCAGACAGGGTATGCCGCTGCGGGCTTCGAAGCGGCGCGCCTGCCACTCCACCGCCGAGGCCAGGCCCGCGTCCAGGATGGGCGGCCGCAGCGCGGTGGCCACGTCGCGGACCAGGGCGAAGGTCTGGGCGATCAGCTTCTTGATGCTGGCCAGCCGCTCCGCCGCCGCGCCCTCCGGCCGCCCCAGGCTCAGTTCCAGCATCGAGGTTTCCAGCTTGAGCACGGTCAGCACCTGGCCCAGCTCGTCGTGCACCTCGCGCGCGATATGGGCTTTTTCCTCCTCGCGCACCGTTTCGAGGTGGGCGGCCAGATCGCGCAGCATGGCGCGCGACGCGCTCAGCTCCAGTTCATTGCGCTTGCCGGCGCTGATATCCCACAGGATGCCATCCCACACCATGCCCGTCGCGCCGTGGCGGCGGGCGCTGGCGCGCAGATCGGCCCAGCGCTCCGCGCCGTCCCGGGTCAGAATCCGGCCCTGCCAGCTCCAGTCGCGCTGCTCGCGCCAGGCGGCTTGCCAGCTGTCGCGCAGCGCCGCGGCGTCCTCAGGGTGCGCCAGCGCTTGCAAGCCCTCCGGCCGCGCCAGCAAGTCCGCGGCCGGGTAGCCGGTCAGCGCCAGGCTGGCCTCGCTGACGAAGGCCAGCCGCGGGTCTTCCGCCGCGTCGGCGCGCTCCAGCCGGAACACCAGGCCCGGCACATTGCCGGCAATGCCCTTGAAACGCGCCTCGCTCTCCCGCAGGGCGGCGCGCGCCTGCCGCTTTTCGGTGACGTCGTGCATAAAGGCCACCAGGTAGTCGGCGCCGCCGAAGCGCAGAAAACTGAGCGAGACGTCCAGCGGCAGGCTGCCGCCGTCGGCGCGCAGGCTATCGGTTTCAAACTGCAGCAGGCCCCGGCTCCGCGCCCGGCCCCACAAATCCAGCCAGCCGTCCATGTCCAAGCCCGGCTGGAAGCGAGACAGCGGCTGCCCCACCGCCTCCGCCTCCGCGCACCCCAGCATCGCCAGCGCGGCCTGATTGGCGTAACGCAGCCGGCCTTCCCAGTTCAGCCACAGAATGCCCACCGTGCTGTGATCCACCGAGAACTGGGTCAGCCGCAAGGCCTCGGCGCCGGCTTCCCGCTGGGCCAGCGCCTGCCGCGCCGCCGCCAGCGCTTGCCGCGACTGCCGCTGCTGCCGGCCCTGCCACAGCAGCGCGCCGGCCAAGAGCAGGATGAGCAGCAGCGAGACCTGGCTCAGCCTGCGCCAAAACGGCAGGCTGTCGGCCAGCGGCGTCGGCTCCGCCTGCACCCAGCGCGTGTAGAGATGGCCGCGCTGCGAGGCCGGCAGCGCGCTCAAGGCCCGGTCCAGCAGCATCGCCAGCTGCGGCCAGTCCTGCCGCGACGCCACCCGCAGCAGCCGAGTGGCGCCGCTGTCGCCCACCGCGCGCAAGCGCGAGAATTCCGGCTCGCGCAGCAGCTGGTTCAGCTGCGCCTCGTCCACCACCGCGTAATCCGCCCGCTGCTGCTGCACCTGCTGCAGCGCGTTGCGGTCCGAGCCGGCCGGCAAGCGCCGCAAGGCCGGATAATTGGCGGTCAGAAAGGCCGCCGCCGCGCCCGGTTCGAGCACCGCCACCCGCGCGCTGTCCGGCAGTTGTTCCAGTTCCAGCGCCGCCGCCGGCTCGCCGCGCCCGACCAGTTTGTAGGGGATGCGCAGGAAAGGGCCGGAAAACAGCCAGTAACGCAAGCCGGCCGGGGTTTGTTCCAGACCGGGCGCGACATCCACCCGCCCCGCCCGCGCCGCCGCGCTCAACTGCGTCTTGTTCGGATAGAAGGTCCAGGCCAGTTTGAGGCCCAATTCGGCGGCCAGCCGGTTCATCAGTTCCACATGCGCGCCGCTCAGCGCCTGCCGGCGCGCGTCCAGCACCGCGTACGGCGCTTGCGGCACCACGCCCACGCGCAGCACCGGGTGCCGGCTCAGCCAGTCCCGCTCCGCCGTCGACAGGCTCAGCGCCCAGCTCGCCGGCGCCAGCCATAGCGCCGCCCATCCCGCCATCCACAATAAGGCTCTCAATGCGTCTCTCCGGCGCGCCGGACGGCGCGCATGCCACCATACTGTGGCAGCGCGGCGACGCTGTCTAAAAAATCAAACACAAAGCGGGAAAGTCTGTGGCAAGCGACGCAGGCGACGGGCCTGGCGGGACGGCGACGGGAGGATTGAGAACGCGGGCAGACGCGGCGACGGCCCGGAGAATGGTTCCAGGCTTCGAAAATGCGCCGCCGCCGGCCGGAAAACGCGAATTGCTCTGCATCGCCGGCGGCGACATCAGTATACTGTGACGCTATTCGAAAAATTGTCGAAAATACTAAGCAGAGGCCGACAAGGGCACGCCACCGAGGTTACAGGCATGGATATTGGATTACGCGTCAAACAAGTGCGCGAGCACTTCGCGCTGTCTCAACGCGAGCTGGCGAAACGGGCCGGCATGGCCAACGCCACCATCTCGCTGATAGAACAGAACCGGGTCAGCCCGTCCATCAGTTCGCTATTGAAGCTGATTCAGGGTTTCCCCATGACGCTGACCGAATTCCTGACCTTTGGCGAACCGCCGCCCAGCGACCCTTACACCTTCCGCCGCGAACAACAGCCGGATCTGGGCCGCGACGGCCTGAAGCTGCTGATCATCGGCGCATCCAATCCCAATCGCCAGATGCGCATGCTGCGCGAGCTGTATTCGCCGGGCGCGGACACCGGCAAGGAAATGATCACCCATCCGGAAGGCGAGGAGTGCGGCGTGGTGGTGCGCGGCAGCGTGGAGCTGACCGTGGACGGCCACATCAGCATCCTCTCCGCCGGGGACGGCTATTACTTCCCCAGCACCCTGCCGCACAAATTCCGCAATATCGGGCCGGACGAGGCGGAGATCATCAGCGCCAACACCCCGGCCAACTTCTGATAATCCGTTTACGATCCGCTGCGCGTCGAGGACGCCTTACATGGTGAGTACGGCTTCGAAATGCTCATCTACCGTATGGCCGTTCCGCGTTCTCGGCCGCTTTCGCCTTGTATCGCCTTGGCTCGCGAGATCGTAAACAGGCTCTAAGGCCGGGTCAGGCCCGGCCCATCCCCGCCAAAGCCTGCCGTCCCAGCCGCTGCGGCAGCAGGCTGCCGGCCACCATGCCGACAATGCTGAAGCCCAGGCCCACCAGCTGCGGCGGCCAGAACGGATCCGCCGGGCCGAACCAGTCCAGCGCCAGCCAGCTGCCCAGGCCCAGCGCGATGGCCAGCAAGGCGCCCTGCGGCGTGGAACGCTTCCAGAACAGGCCGGCGAACAGCGGCGCCACCGCCGACACCAGCGTCACCTTGTAGGCGTTGCCCACCATCTCGTAGATGGTGGCGTCGGACAAGAGCGCGAACACCGTGGTGACGATGGCCAGGCCCACCACGGTCAGCCGCATCGCCAGCAGGAACTGGCGGTCCGACATCACCGGGATGAAACGGCTGAGCACGTTCTCGGTAAAAGTCACCGACGGCGCCAGCAAGGTGCCGGACGCGGTGGACATGATGGCGGACAGCAGCGCGCCGAAGAACATCACCTGCGCGAACAGCGGCGTGCGCTCCAGGATCAGGCTGGGCAGAATCATCTGCGCGTCCTGCTGCATCCAGCGGCTCACCATGGTCGGGTCGATCAGCGTGGCGGCGAAGCCGATGAAGATGGGCAGCATGCAGAAGGTCAGGTACAGGCCGCCGCCGACGATGGACGCGCGCGCGGCGACGTTCTCGTTCTTGGCCGACATCACCCGCTGGAAAATATCCTGCTGCGGAATGGAGCCCAACATCATGGTCAGCAAGGCGCCGACGAAGCCGACCACGTCCTTGGGCGCCATGCTGGGAATCATGGTGAACTTGTCCTGCGCCGCCGCGTGCTGCAGCACCTTGACCGGGCCGCCGGCCATGTCGCCGATCAGCCAGGTCAGATAAAGCAGGCCGGCGACGATCACCGTCATCTGGAAAAAGTCGGTCAGCGCCACCGACCACATGCCGCCGAACAGCGTGTACACCAGCACGATGCCCGCGCCCAGCAACATGCCGGTGTTGGCGCTGATCGCGCCCTGGGACAGCACGTTGAACACCACGCCCAGCGCGGTCAGCTGCGCCGCCACCCAGCCCAGGTAGGAGGCGATGATGCACAGCGACACGAACAGCTCCACATTGCGGCCGAAGCGCTGCTTGTAGAAATCGCCTATGGTCAGCAGATTGAGCCGGTACAGCGGCCGCGCGAACAACAGGCCCACCAGCACCAAACACATCGAGGAGCCGAACGGGTCTTCGACGATGCCGGCGAAGCCCTTGTCGATGAAGGTGGCCGGAATGCCCAGCACCGCCTCCGAGCCGAACCAGGTGGCGAACATCATGGCGGTGACGATGGGAAACGGCAGGCTGCGGCCGGCCACGGCGAAATCGCGGGCGTTGCGCACCCGGGTGGCGGCGTAGAGGCCGATGCCCACGGACAGCAGCAGATAGACGACGACGAAGCCAATCAACATGGGAAGGATATTCCTCTTCTTCTGGCGGCGCGCGCACGCGCCAAAACGGCGGCCCAAAAGCAAGAGGCCGGCGGGGGTGCCTGACACCCCGCCAGCCTCTCTCAATTCCTGAAAACCCTGATATCTTGCCTTTGCCATCAAGGGTTTGGGGGGCGATGATAACGCAGCTTTTTCCCGCTGTGTACCCATCGCCGGGCAGTTTTTTCACACCCGCCCCAATTTGCCCGAATGTCATTGCCGGCGCGCCGCCGCCCGCCGGTATTTTCCGCCGCCCGCCCGTCGGCCAAGCCGGATTTCCACGCCCGTTTTCAGCGGGCCGGACGGCCGGCGCTCAGTCCCCCCAGTCCTCGATGAACAGCGCCTCTTGCTCCACCTTGCACTGCTTCTCCTGCATCTCCATCGCCAGGCCGTGCAGCAAGGGCGGCAGGCCGCCGCCCATCAGGCGCGCCAGCTGCGCCTGCTCCGCCTCGCTCAAGGGCTGGGCGCCGTTGGCCAGGGTCAGTTGCTCCGGCTGCATCCGCCACGGCGACCACGGCCGTCCGGCCTGCTCCGCCACCTGGCCGGCGGCCATGGCGACGGCGATGCCGGACGGGGCCAGGTCGCAGGCGATCTGCACCGGCACCCGCAGCAGGGTCAATAAATGGCGCACCGCCTCGCGCCAGCGCTGATGCGGCTGGCCCGGCACCCAGATGGTCAGCACCGGCAGCGCCTGCTGGCTCAGCGTCTGAAACACGCTGAGATTCTCCACGATGCGCACGCTGCGGATCGCGCCTTCCACCGCGCTCACGCTCATCAAAGCCTCCGGCCCCAGGGCCACGCCTTGTTGCAGCAAGGCGGCGGACAGCAGGCACTGCTGCCCGGCCCACAGGCCCAGCGGCCCGGACAGGAAGACGTGCGGGGTGTGACGGGCGATGCCGCAGGCTTCCAGATCGATGCCGAATTCCGCCAGCCATTGCCGGTCCGCCGCGCCGAAAGCTTTGCTGCGTCCCAGCGCGCGCTGCGAAAACTGGCGCTCGGTGCCCCAGCAGCCGTCCAGCAGCCATTGGTCCAGCGCCTGGGCCAGCTTCAGCCGGCGCTCCAGCGTGGAGGATTGCAGATGCGGGCTCAGGCTTTCCGCCAAGCCCAACAGCAGCGGATGGCGCGGCTGCCAGCCGCGCCACAGCTCCACCACCTCGGTCTGGGGCCGCGCGTCGGCCATGCCCAGCAAATGGCGCAGGCCGTACATGTCCAGCCATTGCACCCAGAACGGTTCCAGCTGGCTGAGGCGCAGGCCGGTTTCGGCGTGCAGCTCAACCTCGCACCAGCCGGCCTCCAAGAGCCGGCGCAGCAGGTTCGCCGCCAGGGCGTGACTGTCCGCCAGCGCGAGCAGGCTGCTCCAGCGCATGCGATTGCGGCGCGATTTGAGCCAGCCGTCCACCAGTTCCTGCTCCTCCTGGCTCAGCAACAGCGGCTGCGGCGCGGCCTGCGGCGTCAGCAGCAGATTATGGCCGCGCGCGCCCAGCGGGGTGCGGCGAACGGAATCGGGATCGATCTGGGACAGCCAATGCGACATAGCGGGCGACTCGGTGAAAAGGCGGATGAGGAATAGACCATTTTTCCGCCAGAAATTCAATGCCGCGCCGCGTATCGGGAGCCGGCCCTCAAGCCGCTTGCCAGGCGATCACCCGGTCCCGGCCACCGGCCTTGGCCTGGTACAAGGCCTGATCCGCCCGGTGAAAAGCCTGCTGCAGCCCGCCGTTCCCCACTTGGCAAACGCCGGCGCTGACCGTCACCTGGCCATGGGAAAAGGGCGCGGCGCGCACCTGCTGGCGAAAACACTCCAGCCGCGCCTGCCCCGCCGCGTCGCTGCGCGCCGCCAGCAGCACGCCGAACTCCTCGCCGCCGATGCGGCCGTAAATCTGATCGTGGAAGGTCTCGGCCAGCAAGGCGCTGACATCGCGTATCGTCTGATCCCCCACCGCGTGGCCGTGGGTGTCGTTGATGCACTTGAACAGATCAATATCGATGATGGCCAGATAGAAGGCGATGTCCTCGTGCCCCAGCGCGTATTCCGCCTGTTGCAAAAAGGAGCGCCGGTTGGGCAGGCTGCTCAGCGAATCGTAAAAGGCCTGCCGCCGCAGCTTGTTCAGCAGCAGGTGGTTGCTGCGCAGGGTCTGCACCACCTGCACATGCACCAAGACCATGCCGCCGATGATGAGGGCCAGAAAGCCGAAGCCGTAAATCGTTTGTTCGCCGCCCAAACGCAGAAACACCCGCGCCGGGTCGAACACCAGCAGCAACAGCCCCCAGAAGCTCAAGGTGTGCCATACGCTGGACATGCTGATCGACATCACCAGCGCGGACACGCCCAGCGTCGGCAACAACAGGAATTCGCCGTAGCCGCCGGCATCCAGCGCGCGCTTCATCGCCAGGCAATAGCCAATGGCGAACAAGACCTGCCACAACAGCAGGGAACGGCCGCGCCGCGCCCAGATCTGCAGCAGGATCAGTCCGCCCAGGCCCAGGCCCACCGCCAGAAACATCCATCCCGGCACCATGCCGCCGTACAGGCGGCGCACCAGCAGAAAGCCCAGCGCGGCCAACACCCCCACCCCCTGAAAGCCCAGGCTGCGCCATTGGAAGGCGTCGATCAGATAAGCGTCGAAATCTTGTTCCAGCGGCCGCACCGGCGCAGGTATCGTCATCGCATCATGCTCCCGCCCACACGCGTCTGACATCGCGTCTTGCTGTGGTATAGGCGCCTGGACCGCCCCCATGCAATCCTCTCCGGGGCCGGCTGGCCCCCCGCTCTCCCGGAGGCTATAATCGCCGCCTTCGACACCGCGCGGCTCCGGCCGCGCGCTTTGCTTTTTGTCTTCCATGGATTGGCCCGCACCCGATGTCCGCAGTCTGTCGCCGGCAGGACGCCATTGTCCTGCGCCCGATGCAAGTTCAAGATTTTCCCGCCGTGCTGCAAGTTCAGCAACACTGCTATCCGCCGTCGCTGATCGAGAGCCGGGACGCGCTGGCCTCGCGCCACCGCCTGTCGCCGGACACCTGTTGGGTGGCGGAGCGTCCCGGCCAGCTGCTGGGCTATGTGTTCGCCCATCCCTGGACCGCCGGCCGGCCGCCCAGCCTCAACCGCCCGCTGGAGAGGCTGCCGGACGCGGTGGACACCCTGTTCATCCACGATCTGGCGCTGCATCCGGACGCGCGCGGCCACGGCCTGGGGCCGCGGCTGGTGCAAACCGTGCTGGGCCAGGGCCGGCGGCGCGGGCTGCGCCAGGCGCGGCTGGTGGCGGTTCAGGGCGCCGCGCGCTATTGGAAACGCTTTGGCTATCAGCCCTGCGCGCGCGACGATTACACCCGCCGGGCTTACGGCGAAGACGCGGTCGGCATGCGGCGCGCCTTGTGAACGCAGGGTGAACGCGGGCCGCGTCGGCGCGCCAAAACGCCTATGCTGCAAGGAAGATTTGGCCAGCCCCATGGCCAAGCTATGATAGAATCGCGCGCAACGTATTCAATTCCTTATGAAAATACTCATAGTCGCCCTTTGCGCGGCATGGCTCGCCGCCCCGGCCCTGGCCGGCCGTTTGCTGCCGATGGAACTGAAGGCCGGCACGGTCCGCGCCGCTAACGACGCCACCATCGAGTTCGTCAAGAAAGACCGCTCCTTGCTGGAAAGTCTGCTCGGCATCTTCATCCGCTCCGAGCGCCAATTCCCGTTGGCGCCCGGTCTGCGCATCTTCGACGAGAACAACCGCTTCCTGCTGCGCGGCCAACTGGACAATCTGGAAGGCCGGCCGGTGGGGGTCACCTTCAATATGCAAGGCCAGATCAACCGGATCTGGGTGCTGCGCCCCGAGGAAGTGGACTTGCTGAAGCAAAGGGAAGCCGAAGCGGCCGCCCAGCCGTCCCAATAAACTCAGCCGCTCGCGGCGCGCTTGTCGGGTCCGGCCCGGCGGCGAACTGAAACACGCTGGAATCTAGCTGCAATGAAAAAGGTATACATCAAGACGTTCGGCTGCCAAATGAACGAGTACGACTCGGACAAAATGGCCGACGTGCTGTCCGACTCCGAAGGCATGATCAAGACGGACAAGCCGGAAGAAGCCGACATCATCCTGTTCAACACCTGTAGCGTGCGCGAAAAGGCGCAGGAAAAAGTGTTTTCGGACCTGGGCCGCATCCGTCCGCTGAAAGAGGCCAAGCCCGATCTGATCATCGGCGTCGGCGGCTGCGTGGCGTCGCAGGAAGGCGAAACCATCGTCAAGCGCGCGCCTTACGTCGACGTGGTGTTCGGCCCGCAAACCCTGCACCGCCTGCCGGACCTGATCAAGTCGCGCCAATCCAGCGGCAACTCCCAGGTGGACATCTCCTTCCCGGAAATCGAGAAGTTCGACCACATCCCGCCGGCCAAGGTGGAAGGCGGCGCGGCTTACGTGTCCATCATGGAAGGCTGTTCCAAGTATTGCTCCTTCTGCGTGGTGCCCTACACCCGCGGCGAGGAAGTCAGCCGCCCCTTCGACGACGTGCTGACCGAAATCGCCGGTCTGGCCGTCCAGGGCGTCAAGGAAATCACCCTGCTGGGCCAGAACGTCAACGCCTATCGCGGCATGATGGCCGACGGCGAAATCGCCGACTTCGCGCTGCTGCTGGAATACGTGCACGAAGTGCCGGGCGTGGAGCGCATCCGCTTCACCACCAGCCACCCGCGCGAGTTCAGCCAGCGCATCATCGATTGCTACGGCAAGCTGCCCAAGCTGGTGTCCCATCTGCACCTGCCGGTGCAAAGCGGCGCCGACCGCGTGCTGGCCGCGATGAAGCGCGGCTACACCGGCCTGGAGTACAAATCCATCATCCGCAAGCTGCGCGCGCTGCGGCCGGATCTGTGTCTGTCGTCCGATTTCATCGTCGGCTTCCCCGGCGAGACCGAGGCCGACTTCGAACAGACGCTGAAGCTGGTCAAGGACATGGAAGTCGACTTCAGCTACGTGTTCATCTACAGCCCGCGTCCGGGCACGCCGGCGTCCAATCTGCCGGACGACACCCCGCACGCGGAAAAAGTGCGCCGGCTGGAAGCCCTGAACGAGGTGATCGAGGCCAAGGGCTTCGCCATCAACCAGGCGATGGTGGGCACGGTGCAGCGCGTGCTGGTGGAAAGCGTGTCCAAGAAGGACGCCGCCATGCTGGCGGCGCGCACCGCCAACAACCGCGTGGTCAACTTCGCCGGCCACCCGCGCCTGCTCAATCAGATGATTGATCTGCGCATCACCGAAGCCCGCCCCCACTCGCTGGTGGGCGAGGCGCTGATCGCGGAAACCGCCTGAGCATGACGCCCGTCCGCCATTTTTTCGCGCCGGCCGCCGCGGGCCGGCGTATGCTTGGCGCTTTCCCTTCACGCTAACGCCGCCATGTTCATTGTTTCGCTAAGCTACATCGCCCCGCTGTCCGACATCGACGCGCAGCTGGAAGCGCACGTCGCCTGGCTGCGGCAGGGCTACGCCGCCGGCCTGCTGCTGGCCTCCGGCCGCAAGACGCCGCGCACCGGCGGCGTGATCCTGGCGCGCGGCGAACGCGCCGAGCTGGAAGCGCTGCTGGCGCGCGACCCCTTCGCCGTCGCCGGCCTCGCCCGCTACGAAATCACCGAGTTCCACGCCAGCATGAGCGCGCCGGAACTGGATTGTCTGCGGAACATTTAATGAACGCCGCAGCCCTAACCCTTGTCCATCGGCCGTCCCGCCCCGCGGCGGGCCGCCGACAACGACCCAGACTACGAGCCGCATGACTACATCGCACGCCGAACCCCTGAGCTTCAACCCTGTCGACAATGAACGGCTGGCCCGCCTGTGCGGCCCGCTGGACGAAAACCTGAAACAGATAGAAACCGGCCTGGACGTGACGGTGCAGCGCCGCGGCGAAAGTTTCCGCGTCCAGGGCGAACAGGCCAAGACCGCGGTGGAGGCGCTGACCCGGCTCTATCTGCTGGCGGAAAAACAGGAGCTGTCGATAGACGACGTGCAACTGTGCCTGGTGGAACTGCGCCGCCACGCGCCCCACGGCGCCGCGGCCGCGACCGACGACGAAGACGCGCCGGTGCTGGTGACCCGCCGCGGCGATCTGCGCGGCCGCACGCCGCGCCAGAGCCGCTACATCAAGGCCATCCAGCAACACGACATCACCTTCGGCATCGGCCCGGCCGGCACCGGCAAGACCTATCTGGCGGTGGGCTGCGCGGTGGACGCGATGGAGCGCGACGCGGTCAAGCGCATCGTGCTGGTGCGCCCGGCGGTGGAGGCCGGCGAGAAGCTGGGCTTCCTGCCCGGCGACCTGGCGCAGAAAGTGGACCCGTATCTGCGGCCGCTGTACGACGCGCTGTACGATCTGATGGGTTTCGACCGCGTGACCCGGCTGTTCGAAAAGAACCTGATCGAGATCGCGCCGCTGGCCTATATGCGCGGCCGCACGCTGAACAACGCCTTCATCATTCTGGACGAGGCGCAGAACACCACGCCGGAGCAGATGAAAATGTTCCTGACCCGCATCGGCTTCGGCTCCAAGGCGGTGATCACCGGCGACGTGACCCAGATCGATCTGGCCCGCCATCAGAAAAGCGGCCTGGTCGAAGTGGAACGCATCCTGGACAAGGTCCGCGGCATCCATTTCCACCATTTCCAGAGCGACGACGTGGTGCGCCACCCGCTGGTGCAGAAAATCGTCGACGCCTACGACCAATACCAAAGCAAGCAAGATGAAAAGAGCCAAGCGTAACCCGCTGCTGGCGCGGCTGGCCGCGCGCCTGGAACTGAGCCTGGACGTGCGCAGTCAAACCGCCGCGCTGCCGAGGCCCGCCGATCTGCGCCGCTGGAGCCAGGCGGCGCTGCAAGCCGGCGTCAAACAGGCCCAGGTCAGCATCCTGATCGTGGATGCCGACGAAGGCCGCCAAATGAACCATGACTACCGCGGCAAGGATTACGCCACCAATGTGCTGAGCTTCGCGCTCAACGAGGGCGAGCCGGTGCCCGGCCTGCCCTTGATCGGCGATCTGGTGCTGTGCGCGCCGGTGGTGGAAAAAGAGGCGGCCGAGCAAAACAAGCCGCTGCAAGCGCATTACGCCCACCTGCTGGTGCACGGCATGCTGCACCTGCAAGGCTTTGACCACGAACAAGACGACGAAGCCGAAACCATGGAGGCGCTTGAAACCGTCATCATGCAGAGGCTAGGATATCCCGACCCTTATCGAGAGGAGCAGTTCTAAGAAATGGAAGACCCCAGTAAACCGCGGCCGACTTGGCTGGAACGCCTGTCCACCATGTTGCTGCGCGAGCCGGAAGATCGCGAAGAGTTGATCGAGCTCTTGCACAACGCCTTCGAGCGCAATCTGCTGGACGCGGAAGCGCTCGGCATGATCGAGGGCGTGCTGGAAGTCAGCGAGCTGACCGTGCGCGACGTGATGATTCCGCGCAGCCAGATGAACGTGATCAGCTGCGACGACCCGATCACCCGCTTCCTGCCGATGGTGATCGACTCCGGACACTCGCGTTTTCCGGTGATAGGCGACAGCAAGGACGACGTGCTGGGCATTCTGTTGGCCAAGGAACTGTTGCGCTATTTCCACGCGCCGGCCAGCTTCGACTTGAAGGCGGTGCTGCGCCCGGCGGTGTTCGTGCCGGAGTCCAAGCCGCTGAACGTGCTGCTGCGCGATTTCCGCGCCACCCACAATCACATGGCGGTGGTGGTGGACGAATACGGCGGTGTGTCCGGCCTGGTGACCATCGAGGACGTGATCGAGCAGATCGTCGGCGACATCGAGGACGAATACGACACCGAGGACGACGAGGAAGACATCCTGCCGGTGCGCGGCCATCAACGCTACCGGGTCAAGGCGCTGACCGAGATCGAGGACTTCAATCATTACTTTGAAACCGATTTCGAAGACGACGACGTCGACACCGTCGGCGGCCTGGTGATCTCGCTGACCGGCCACCTGCCCAAGCGCGGCGAGGCGGTGGAAGCCGCCGGCCTGCGCTTCACCGTGCTGCGCGCCGACAACCGCCGCGTCGACACCCTGCTGGTGGAGCGGATTCAGGCCGGGGAAACCAGCGAGGTCTGAGAAGCGGCGCACCTTCCGCTTCGCGGCGGAGGCCTGGCTTGAGCACGGCTGAGAAACGCCCATGCGCCGCCTGCGCATTGCGCTTTCCCAGCCGTTTCGGCCTTGTCTCGCCCACGCTCGCAAGAGCGTGAACAGACGCTGAACGCCGCTGCCGGAAGCCGGCGGCCGGATTGGGCTTGGAGCCCGCGCCGCCCGCTCCTAAGATGAAGATCAGCTATTTGACAATCCGTCGGCCGGCTTTTGCCGGCCGGCTTCGCCTGATGCCTACCATGCGCACTTTACTGGTCCTGCTGGCAGCCGCCTTGGCTGGCAGCCTCACACTGTTCGCCTTCGCCCCCTATCGGCTATTCTGGATCATGCCGCTGTCTTTGGCGGCGCTGGCCGACCTGACTCAACGCCACCCGCAGCGCGCGTTCTGGATCGGCTATGTCTGGGGTCTGGCCGCCTACACCAGCAACTTCAACTGGATCTACAACAGCCTGCACGACGTGGCCGGCCTGCCGGCCTGGATCGCCCTGCCGCTGGTGCTCTTGCTGCCGGCCTATCTGGCGCTCTACCCGGGCCTCGCGATGTGGCTGAGCGCCCGCGTCACCGCCAAGCCGTGGCAGCGCTGGCTGCTGGCCTTCCCGGCGCTGTGGGAACTGGGGGAATGGCTGCGCGGCTGGGTGCTGACCGGCTTCCCCTGGGCCGCCGCCGGCTACTCGCAGATCACGGAAAGCCCGCTGGCCGGCTATACGCCGCTGGGCGGCTCCCACCTGGTCACCTACCTGGTGGCGCTGTCCGCCGGCGCGCTGGCCTTGATGGTCCACAGCGGCTGGAAGATGCGCGCCGGCCTGCTGGTCGCCGCGCTGGCGGTGTGGGGCAACGGTTTCTGGCTCAAGAGCGTGGAATGGACCCAGCCGCAGGGCAAGCCGATCAGCGTGGCGCTGGCCCAGGGCAATATCGCTCAGGAACTGAAATGGTCGCCGGAAAACCTGGAAGAATCGCTGCGCGTGTATTACCAGCAAGTGGCCACCACCCGCGCCGACCTGATGCTGCTGCCGGAAACCGCGCTGCCGCTCTTCCTCGACGACCTGCCGTCCGGCTATCTGAGCATGATGGAAGGCCAGGCCCAGCGCGCCGGCATGGCGCTGGCCACCGGCGTGCCGCGCCGTACCAACGACGGCCGCGGTTATTTGAACGCGGTGGTGGCGCTGACCACGCCGGGCCGGCCTTTCTTCGCCAAAGACCATCTGGTGCCCTTTGGCGAGTTCATCCCGGTGCCCGGCCTGATCGGCTGGATCTACCAGTTCATGAATATGCCGATGTCCGGCTTCAGCAGCGGCGGGGTCAATCAGCCGCCGCTGGCGCTGGCCGGCGAGAAGATCGCCTTCAACGTCTGCTACGAGGACAGCTTCGGCGAAGAGCTGACAGGCCCGGCCTCCCAGGCCAGCATCATGGCCAACGTCAGCAATCTGGCCTGGTTCGGCAAGAGCGTGGCGATGAGCCAGCACCTGCAGCTGTCCCAGGCCCGCGCGATGGAAAACGGCCGCTACATGCTGCGCGCCACCAATAACGGCATGACCGCCATCATCCG
Source organism: Chromobacterium sp. Panama (assembly GCF_003052555.1). Classification (NCBI taxonomy): domain Bacteria; kingdom Pseudomonadati; phylum Pseudomonadota; class Betaproteobacteria; order Neisseriales; family Chromobacteriaceae; genus Chromobacterium; species Chromobacterium sp. Panama. Next base: position 259,392 of record NZ_QARX01000001.1, on the reverse strand, counting down.
CCCGGACGGCGAAATCGCCGCGGTGGCCGCGCCCTACACCCGCCAGGTGCTGCAGGGCTTCGCCCAGGGCCGCCAGGGGCTGACGCCCTATATGCGCCACGGCAATATGCCGGTCTTGATAGGCTGCGCGGCGCTGCTGCTGCTGGCCATGCTGCTGGGCCGCAAACACCGGCCTTGAACGGTCCCTCCCCTTGCTAACGCGCGATGTTTCCACACCGGAACATCGCGCGTTTTGACATTCGGCCCCGGATTCCCGATCATCATTCGCCGGCGACGCGAAACCGGTCCCGTACCGGACACACACCAAGAAACGACGCGCCGCCTCTACAAGGGAAACACCATGAACGAGAGAAAACTGGAAGCCGGGATCGTCACCAACTTTTCCGAGCGCATGAGCTACGGCGGCTATCTATGCCTGGACGAGCTGCTGGCCTGTCAGAAACCGCTGTCCAACCCGCCGCATCACGACGAGCTGCTGTTCGTGATCCAGCATCAGACATCGGAATTGTGGATGAAGTTGATGCTGCACGAGCTGCAGGCCTCGGTGCGCTTCGTCCAGCAGGACACGCTGGGCCCCAGCTTCAAATGCCTGGCGCGGGTCAAACAGATCCAGCGTCTGCTGTTCGAGCAATGGGCGGTGCTGGAAACACTGACGCCGTCGGAATACATGGAATTCCGCGACGTGCTGGGCAATTCCTCCGGCTTCCAGTCGCATCAATACCGCTCCATCGAATTCCTGCTGGGCAACAAGAACCAGGCGATGCTGAACGTGTTCGCCCACGAAGCGGACAAACACGCTTCGCTGAAGGCCATCCTGGACGCGCCCAGCCTGTACGACGAATTCCTGCGCCATCTGGCGCGGCGCGGCCTGCCGGTGCCGGCCTCCAGCCTGGAACGCGACTGGTCGCAGCCCTATCAGCGCAACCCGGAACTGATCCCGCTGTTCAAGTTGATCTACGATCAGCCCCAGCAGCACTGGGAAGCCTATGAGATGGCGGAAAAACTGGTGGACGTGGAGGAATACTTCCACCTGTGGCGCTTCCGGCACATGAAGACGGTGGAACGGGTCATCGGCTTCAAGCAGGGCACCGGCGGCTCCAGCGGCGTGCGCTTCCTCAAGCAGGCGCTGGAGCTGACCTTCTTCCCGGAACTGCTGGACGTGCGCACCGAGATCGGCCGCTAAGAGCCTGCTTACGATCGGCTGCGCGTCGCGACGCGTTGCACGGTGAGTACCGCTTCGAAACGCTCATGCAGTAAACCCGCATTCGGCGTTCTCAGCGGTTTTCACCTTGTCTCGCTCTCGCCCGCGAGATTTCGAATCGGCTCTAAGGCCGCCTAGCGCGCCGCCGGCTCAACAGCGGAAGCGCGACACCAGCCCGCGCAGATTGCCGGCCAGCTGGTTCATGTCCGCCAGCGCCGCCGAAGCGGTGGACGCCGCCTGCGCGTTCTTGCTGGAGCTCATTGCGATCTGTTCGACGTACTGGGCGATGTCCTGGCTGGCGGTGCCCTGCTCCTTCAGCGCGTGGGAAATATCGTTGACCACGCCCAGCACCCCGCCGGCGCTCTGACGGATCTCGCCCACCGCCTCGCCGCCCTGCTCGGCCAGTTCCAGGCCGTTCTTGGCGCGCCGCACCGCCTCTTCCATCGAACCGTGAGACTGGGTGGAGCTTTGTTGGATCTCGGCGATCATGCCGGCGATCTCCTCGGTGGCCTGGGCGGTGCGTTCGGACAGCTTGCGCACCTCGTCCGCCACCACCGCGAAGCCGCGGCCCTGCTCGCCGGCGCGCGCCGCCTCGATCGCCGCGTTCAACGCCAGAAGATTGGTCTGATCGGCGATGTCCTTGATCACCTGCATGATGCCGGAGATCACTTGCGCCTTGTCCACCAGCTCGTTGATGGTGCCGGCGGCCAATTCCACCGATTCATTGATGCGGCGCATTTCCGCCACCGCGCGCGAAATCACCTCGCTGCCCTGCTGCGACGATTCGCCGGATTGCTCGGACAGATTGCGGGCATCCTGAGCGCGGTCGGAAATATGGTTGATGCTGACGGTCAGTTCTTCGATCGACGCCGCCATCGAGGTGGCCGCCTCGCTTTGCTTCTCCGAACCGTTGGCCACTTCGCTGGCGTGGCTGCTGACGTCGGCGCTCATCTCCGACACCCGGCTGGCCGCGGCGGCGATGTCGCCCACCAGCTGCCGCAACTGCCCCTGCATGCCGGCCACATTGGCCAGCAGGCTGTCGCGGTCGCCGGCTTTCACCGGCACGTCCATATCCAGCTGTCCGGCGGCGATGCGTTTGACGATGTCCACGGTGACCGCCGGCTCGCCGCCCAGCTGGCCCAGCACGCTGCGCATGATGTAACCGCCGAGACCGGCCAGCAGCAGCAGGATCACGCCGACTTCCAGCGCCAGGTTGAACAGCGATTTGTGATAGGCGGCCGCCACATCGTCCAGATAGATGCCGGTGCCCAGCACCCAGCCCCAGCCGGGCGAGGTCATCAAATAGGAGATCTTGGGCTGCGGCGCGTCGAAGCCCGGCTTGTCCCAGACATAAGCGGCATAACCCTTGCCGCCGCCGGCGCTCAGCGCCTGGTCGAACAACTGGCCCATGTCCTGGCCGCTGCCCTCCTTGACCCCGTGCAGATTCTTGCCGATCAAGGCCGGCTTCACGCCGTGGGCGACATAGGTCAGGCCCTTGTCGAAGGCGAAGAAATATTCGCGCTCGTCGTAACGCATGCTGCTCAGCGCCGCCGCCGCCAGTTGCTTGGCCTGCGGCTCGCTCATCTTGCCGTCCGCCGCCATCTTCTCGTAGGACGTCACCAAGGCCGCCGCCGATTCCACCAGATTGCGCGTCTTGTCCTTGCGGTCCAGCAACATGGTGTCCCGCTCGCGCATCACCGACAACACGCCTATCGCCGTCACCAGCAGGGCCATCGCCACCAAAAGCAGCAGCAAACGGCCGCGCAGGCTCATTGTTGTTTTGTTCATTTCCATCTCCCCACACCTTGTTAGCTTATTCTAGACAGCGCTGATCGCTCTTTTTATGCGATTAATCCCAGTTTGATACATTTCGATGAAAAATATCAACAGCATAAAAAAAGCCCGGATCGCTCCGGGTTTCAACTGAACGCGAGCACGCGTCCAGAGTCGTCATTCCATCCTTACTTCATCGTCGGCATCACGAATTCGGCGGTCATCTTGGCCGGCCAGCGGCTGGTCACCGTCTTCATCCGGGTATAAAAGCGCACGCCTTCCGGGCCGTGCATATGATGGTCGCCGAACAGCGAGGCTTTCCAGCCGCCAAAGCTGTGGAATGCCATCGGTACCGGGATCGGCACATTGATGCCCACCATGCCCACCTGGATGCGGTGGCTGAATTCGCGCGCGGCGCCGCCGGAGCGGGTGAAGATGCTGGTGCCGTTGGCGAAGGGATGGGCGTTGATCAGGCTGACCGCGCTGTCGAAGTCCGGCACCCGCACCACCGCCAGCACCGGCCCGAAGATTTCCTCCTTGTAGATGCTCATCTCCGGCGTCACATGGTCGAACAGGCAGCCGCCCAGGAAAAATCCGTCCTCGTGACCGGGATGGCGGTAGCCGCGGCCGTCCACCACCAGCTGCGCGCCTTCGGCCACGCCCTGATCGACATAGCCCGTCACCTTGTCCAAGTGCTGGCGCGTCACCAGCGGCCCCATTTCCGCCGCCGCGTCGTCGCCCACGCCTATCTTCAGACTGCGCGCGCGCTCGGCCAGCCGCTCCACCAGCGCGTCGCCGATGTCGCCCACCGCCAGCACCACCGAGATCGCCATGCAGCGCTCGCCGGCCGAGCCGTAAGCGGCCCCGATCAAGGCCTCCACCGCGCCGTCCAGATCCGCGTCCGGCATCACCACCAGGTGGTTCTTGGCGCCGCCCAGCGCCTGCACCCGCTTACCGTGGCGCGCGCCGGTTTCGTAGATGTACTGGGCAATCGGCGTGGAGCCAACGAAGCTGAGCGCGGCGATGTCAGGATGGGCGAGCAAGGCGTCCACCGCCTGCTTGTCGCCGTGCACCACGCTGAACACGCCGGCAGGCAGGCCGGCCTGCTGCAACAGATCGGCCAGCAGCAGCGCGGCGGACGGGTCGCGCTCGGACGGCTTGAGAATGAAGCAGTTGCCGCAGGCCAAGGCCACCGGGAACATCCACAGCGGCACCATGGCCGGGAAGTTGAACGGGGTGATGCCGGCCACCACGCCCAGCGGCTGACGCATGGAATGGCTGTCGATGCCGCCGCCCACCTGTTCGGTGAACTCGCCCTTCAGCAATTGCGGAATGCCGCAGGCGAACTCCACCACTTCCAGGCCGCGGGCGACTTCGCCGATGGCGTCGGACACCACCTTGCCGTGCTCGCTGGAAATCAGCGCCGCCAAGCGCTGCTGGTTCTGCTCCAGCAGCTCCTTGAACTTGAACATCACCCGCGCCCGCTTCAGCGGCGAGGTTTCCGCCCAGGCCGGAAAGGCCTTGCGCGCCGCCGCCACCGCGGCCTGCACCTCGTCCGGGCTCGCCAGCGGCACGCGGGCGGCGACGCTGCCCAGCGCCGGGTTGTAGACATCTCCAAAGCGGCCGCTCCGGCCTTCGCAGCGTTCGCCGCCGATGTAATGAGGAATGGTTTGCATCTTATGTTCCGATTCGAATGAGTTGAGTATTCGGCGCCGCGCTTACTCGCAGGCGCGCAAGGCGGAGGCGATGGTGTCGAACAGCCGGTCGATCTCGTGCTTTTCGATGATCAAGGGCGGCGACACCGCCAGGATGTCGCCGGTAAAGCGCACCAGCACGCCTTGTTCCCAGCACTTGAGGAAGACGTCGAAACCGCGCTGCCCGGCCGCGCCGGGGCGGCTGTCCATTTCGATGCCGGCCACCAGGCCCAGGTTGCGGATGTCCTTGACGTAGGGCTGGCCGCGCAAGGCGTGCGCGCGCTCCTCGAAATAAGCGGACAGGCCGGCGGCGCGCTCGAACAACTGCTCCTCGCGGTACAGGTCCAGCGAGGCGATCGCCGCGGCGCAGGCCAGCGGATGGGCGGAATAGGTGTAGCCGTGGGGGAACTCGATCATGCGCTCGCCGGCGGCGGCCATGAAGGCGTCGTGGATCTCCGGCTTCACCAACAGCGCGCCCATAGGCACCACGCCGTTGGTCAGGCCCTTGGCGCAGGTGATGATGTCCGGCAGCACGCCGAACTTGTTGGCCGCCCAATCCGCGCCCAGGCGTCCGAAGCCGGTGATCACCTCGTCGAAGATCAGCAGGATGCCGTAGCGGTCGCAGATTTCGCGCAGGCGCCGCAAATAGCCCTTGGGCGGGATCAGCACGCCGGTGGAGCCGGCCATCGGCTCGACGATGACGGCGGCGATGGTGGACGGGTCGTGCAGGGTCAGAATACGCGCTTCCAGTTCGTCGGCGAACTCGGCGCCGTGCTCCGGCTCGCCGCGGCTGAAGGCGTTGCGCGCCAGATCATGGGTGCTGCGCAAATGGTCCACCGCCGGCAGGGACACCGGAAAGTGTTTGCGGTTGCCGGCCATGCCGCCCACCGAGACGCCGCCGAAGTTGACGCCGTGATAGCCGCGCTCGCGGCCGATCAGCTTGACGCGGGCGGCGTCGCCGCGCACGCGGTGATAGGCCACCGCCATCTTCAGCGCGGTGTCCACCGCCTCCGAGCCGGAGCCGACGAAGAAGGCCTTGCTCAAACCCTTGGGCGCCATCGCCACCAGCTTGTCGGCGGCCTCGAAGGCCTTGGGGTGCGCCATCTGGAACGGCGGCGCGTAATCCAGCGTCGCCACCTGGCGCTGCACCGCCTCGACGATGGGCTTGCGGTTGTGGCCGGCGGTCACGCACCACAGGCCGGCGCTGCCGTCCAGGATCTGGCGGCCTTGGTCGTCGGTGTAATACATGCCGTCGGCGCTCACCAGCATGCGCGGGGCGCTCTTGAACTGGCGGTTGGCGGTGAAGGGCATCCAGAACGCGTCCATCTGCGGCTGATTCATCGTTGTCTCCCCTGGCTCTCGGCCGAATGATGACAACTAATCTAGCGGCTGCACCAATACAATTACAGGTACAGTTTGCGCGGATTTGCCCAATCCCGTACCGGCCAAATCGCCAATACAGTCCAAGACCATGAAAAAACCCGGCCGCAGCCGGGTTTTCTGTGTCGCGTCAGCTCGCTTAAACGCGGAAGCTGGAGAACAACTGGCGCATATCCTTGGCCGCCTGCGACAAATCGTTCAAGGTGTCGTGCACGGTCTGCAGGGCGCCGTCGCTGTCGACGATGCGGCCGTTGATCTGCTCGGTGCTCTGCGCGATCAAGGTGGTGGCCTTGTGCTGCTCGCTGGTGGACAAGGTGATCTCGTTCATCTTGGCCATCACTTCCTGCATCGCCTGCTGGATCTGCTCGATGCGCTGCACCGCGCTGTCGGTCAGTTCCACGCCGTCGTCCACCGAGCTGACGGTGCGCTGCATATTGGTCACCGCCTGGCTGGTTTCCTCACGGATGGTGCTGACCATGCTGGAAATCTCCACCGTGGCCTGGCCGGTGCGCTCGGCCAGTTTGCGCACTTCGTCCGCCACCACCGCGAAGCCGCGGCCCATTTCGCCGGCGCGCGCCGCTTCGATCGCCGCGTTCAAGGCCAAGAGGTTGGTCTGATCGGCGATGTCCTTGATCACATTGGTGATGCCGCTGATTTGCTGCGAGCGTTGATCCAGCGACACCAACATGCCGGACAAGCCCTTCACCGCCTCCACCGTGCTGTTCATCTCGCGGGAGATGCGCTGCATTTCGTCGGCGCTTTCGCTGGACACGGTGCCGGTGTGGTTGACCAGCGAATCCGCCTCGCGCGCGGCGTCGGCGATATGGGAGATGCTGACGGTGATTTCCTCCAGCGTCGCGGCGTTGGAGCTGGACACGTCGGAAATCTGCCGGGAATCGCGCGCCACCTGATCCACCGTGGTGGCCACGCTCTGCACGCCGTTGGTGACGTTTTCCGCCTCGGTGCGCACCGCCACGAACATGCTTTGCAAACGATGGATGAAGCTGTTGAACGCGGTCGCGGTTTCGGCGATCTCATCCTGGCCCTGCACCTCGATGCGTCGGGTCAAATCGCCCTCGCCCTTGGAGATCTCCAGCATCGCGTTGCGCAAACGGCCCAAGCCGGCCAACATTTTGCTCAGCATCACGCTGGCCACCGGGATCAGCACCACCACGCACAGCGCGCCCAGGCCCACCACGGTCAGCAGCAGTTTTTCCAGCGGCTCGCTGACCACGGACTTGTCTATCATCACGCCCAGCAGCCAGTTGGTGCCCTCCACCGGGTCCACCTGCACCAGCTTGGTTTCGCCGTTGACCTCGATCTCCTCCATCGCGCTGCTGGTGGACAGCTGCACCAGCTTCTCGCCGGTCAGCGCCGGTACTTTCTCCGCCAGAGGCTTCAGCGTCAGCGTGGTGTCCGGATGGGCGATCACCTTGCCGGCCTTGTCCACCAGGAAGGCGTAGCCGTTGCCGCGCAGCTTGGCGGACAGCACGGTTTTGACCAAGTCGTCGATGAAGATGTCGCCGCCCACCACCGCTTTCAGCGTGGAGCCGTCGAACACCGGCGACACGAAGGTCACCACCAGTTTCTTGGTGTCGAAGTCTACATAGGGATCGGACACGCCCGGCTTGCCGCTGGCCTGCGCCTGCTGATACCAGGGCCGCGCCACCGGGTCGTAGCCCGCCGGCTGCGGCTTGAAGTCGGAACGGATCATCTTGTGATCGGCGGTGCCGATATAGGTCATATCGTAGCCGCCGGCCTGGCTCAGGCGCGCCAGCATCGGCATGGGCTCGGGCGTGCCCACCACCGGGTTGCCGGCGATCACCACCTTGACCTTGCTGCCGTACCAATCCTTGACCAGGTTGGCGTAGCCGCGCGAGGTGCTGGACAACTCGTTATCCACGCCCTGGACAATCTCGTTGCGCATCTGGGTGTAGACCAGGGTCGTAATGATGGCGCCCAGCAGAACCAGCAGCACCGCAATGAATACAATCAACTTTACACGCAAAGAGCGCATTTCCGTCCTCCATCCCCAATTCGACTTGGCTTGCCGCGATTGCTTGTCAATTCACGACAAAGCGCTGTTATGATCATTCTCGATGCCGGTAGGCTCTGTTCTTGTCTTAGCCGTTTCGCCTGCAAAGCTCAACAAAAAACATACAGATTGGCGGCTGCAACATGCCATCCGGCTTATGACGAGATATTTATCACAAGCTGTTCTCAACGGACAGGCCCAATATCAATGATGCTCAATTAACGCGCAATGGCCAGCCTGAATCTTATGCCCGCGGAAGGCATTACCCTGGTGGAAAATATAGTCAATTCAGCTATTTCCGCCATTCAATGCGGTCAGTGGCGCAAAGGCGCAAAAATCCCATCTATTCGCAGAATGGCCGGGGAGCTGGGCGTCAGTCCCTTCACCGTGGTCGAGGCCTACGATAGGCTGGTGACCTTGGGCTATCTGGCGGCGCGGCCGGGCTCCGGCTTTTACGTGGAGGGAAGGCGGGAAAGCCGGCCGCCCGATCTGCCCGCCGCGCCGCGCGTCTGGCCGGTGGACGAATACTGGCTGCTGCGCAAGATTTACCAGCAGGACGCCAACACCCTGTTCGCGGGCTGCGGCTGGCTGCCCTCGCACTGGTACGACGCCGAGGCCCAGCAAAAAGCGCTGCGGCAGCTGGCCCGCGACGCCGTCGCCGCGCCCGGCTACGGCGACCCCAAGGGCTTTCTGCCCTTGCGCGAGCATTTGGCGGACCGGCTGGCCGAGCGCGGCATCCCCGCCCGAGCCGACGACATCGCGCTGACCCAGGGCGCCAGCCGCGCGCTGGACATGGCCGCCTGCGCGCTGCTGCAGGCCGGGGACACCGTGCTGGTGGACGATCCCGGCTATTGCAATCTGCTGTCCTGCCTGGCGTTTCGCGAGTTCAAGCTGGTGCCGGTGCCCTGGACCGAGCACGGCCCCGACTTGGAACATCTGCGCGCGCTGCTGCTCCAGCATCGGCCGCGCGCCTTCTTCACCAATCCCTGGCTGCAAAACCCCACCGGTGCCAGCTACTCGCCGTCGGTCGCCCACCAGGTGCTGCGCCTGGCCGAGGAGCACGATTTCCTGATCGTGGAGGACAATGTGTCCGCGGACTTCGCCGGCGGCCGCCAACCCGCGCTGGCGGCGCTGGACGGCCTCAAACGCGTGCTCTACATCGACAGCTTCTCCAAATCGCTGTCGCCGGGACTGCGCGTCGGCTATCTATGCGGCCCGTCCGATCTGCTCGAACGCATCGTCCATTACAAGATGATGTCCGGACTGACCTCGCCGGAATTGAACGAGAGGCTGGCGCTGGAACTGGTGTCCGAGGGCCGCTACCGCCGCCAACTGGAACGGCTGCGCGCGCGCTTGTCCGAGGCTCAGGCCCAATGCCAGCAGCTGTTTCTGGAACACGGCTGGCAGTTGTTCGCGCGGCCGTCCAACGGCCTGTTTCTGCTGGCGCGCCCGCCCGGGGAGCTGGACGCCAGACGCTTGGCCGAGCAGGCCCAGCAACACAAAATCCTGCTCGCGCCCGGCCATCTGTTCCGCGCCTACGGCATGCCCTCGGATTGGCTGCGCTTCAACGTCGCTTTCAGCCAGGATCGTAGGCTGTGGGATTTTCTGAGTTGCCCGCCGCAGTGATACCATGCCCTGACCACAGCTTAGCGGAGCCCTCCATGCAACTTGTCGAAATGTTCGTCCATCCGTTGAAATCCTGTCGCGGCCTGTCCTACAGCCGCGCCTTCGCCGGCAAGCAGGGCTTGCTGCACGACCGCGAATGGCTGCTGGCCGGCGACAACGGCCGCTTCTTCACCGCCCGCTCCCACCCGCAGCTGGTGCGCGTGGAGGTGGACCTGATTCCCGGCGGCGCCCTGTTCAAATTTCCGGGCAAGGCGCCGGTGCTGGCGATGAGCACCCAATACCAGCAAGAAGCGCCGGCTACGGTATGGAAGGACAACTTCGCCGCCTATCACGGCGACGCCGCCGTCGATCTCTGGTTCAGCGAGGTGCTGGGCGAGCCCTGCCAGTTGCTGTGGCTGGGCATGCGCTCCAATCGCCGACTGAAGGACAGCGAGCACGCGATGTCCTTCGCCGACGGCTACCCCTATCTGCTGGTGAACCAGGCCTCGCTGGACGCGCTCAACGACGAGCTTGACCAGCCGGTATCGCTGCGTCACTTCCGCCCCAATCTGGTGGTCAGCGGCGATTACGCCTGGGAAGAGGACGATTGGAAGGTGGTCCAGATCGGCGAGGTGGTGTTCGACGTCGCCAAGCCCTGCTCGCGCTGCGTGCTGACCACGGTGGATCCGGATACCGGGATCAAATCGCCGGAACAGCAGCCGCTGCGCACCCTGGTCAGCATTCGCACCTTGCCGGAAGGCGTCTGCTTCGGCGTCAACCTGGTGCCGCGCAATGAAGGCTTGCTGGAATTGGGCGCCGAGTTCAGCGTGCTGGAAACCCGCTACGAGTTCTGATTTTCCGACGCCGGTCCGCCGGCGTTTTTACCGCTTTATGCTGAATAGATTAATGAATCTGCAAGACCTACTCGATCAAATCCACGCCGAAGTCCTCGCCTATTACGGCCAGGGCCGCGTCGCCGATTACATCCCGGCGCTGGCCGAAGTGCCGCCCCGCCAGTTCGGCATGGCCGTCACCACTCTGGACGGCCGGCACTACCGCTGCGGAGACGCCGCCGTCCCCTTCTCCATCCAGAGCATTTCCAAGGCCTTCATGCTGGCGCTGACGCTGGAGGCGGACGGCGACGCCCTGTGGAGCCATGTCGGCAAGGAGCCGTCCGGCAACCCGTTCAACTCGCTGGTGCAGCTGGAGTACGAGGACGGCGTGCCGCGCAATCCCTTCATCAACGCAGGTGCCCTCGTGGTGACCGACCGCGCCGTCAGCCATTTTGAAGACGCCCACGGCGCGCTGCTGGCCCGCCTGCGGCAGGAGTCCGGCAACGCCACCTTGTGCGGCAACGCCCGCGTCGCCGAATCCGAACGCGCCCACGGCCACCGCAACGCGGCGCTGGCCCACTTCATGAAAAGCTACGACAACCTCGACAACGAGGTGGAGACCGTGCTGCAGCAATACTTCAACAGCTGCAGCATCGCGATGAACTGCGTGGAACTGGCCAATGCCGGGCTCTTTCTCGCCAACCACGGCATTACCCGCGACGGCCGGCAATCGCTGAGCCGCAGCCAGGCCAAGCAGATCAATGCAGTGATGCTGACCTGCGGCACTTACGACGCCGCCGGCGAATTCGCCTACCGCGTGGGCCTGCCGGTGAAAAGCGGGGTCGGCGGCGGCATGCTCGCCATCATTCCCGGCAAGATGAGCATCGCCGTATGGAGCCCGGAACTGGACGGCAAGGGCAACTCGGTGCTGGGCCTGGAAGCGCTGGATCGCTTCACCACGCGTACCGGCTTATCGATTTTTTAAGCGCGGGCCTTTATAAAAGCCCACAAAGAAAAACCCGCTCTAGGCGGGTCTTTTCTTTTACGGCAATGAAAAAAGCCAGGCTTGCGCCTGGCTTTTTCCTCAACTTCGTCGATTACTCGGCGGAGTTGTCTTCAACCGCTACGGCATCTTCCGGACGGTCCACCAGCTCTACCAGAGCCATCGGGGCGTTGTCGCCCTTGCGGAAACCGTACTTCAGGATACGCACATAGCCGCCGTTGCGGGCGGAGAAGCGCGGGCCGAGCACGTCGAAGAGTTTAACCACGATATCGCGGTCACGAGTGCGGTCAAACGCCAGACGACGGTTGGCGAGAGACGGCTTTTTGCCGAGCGTGATCAACGGCTCGGCCACACGACGCAGTTCCTTGGCTTTCGGCAGCGTGGTCACGATCACTTCGTGCTTCAGCAGCGAGTTGGCCATGTTACGCAGCATCGCCAGACGATGGCTGGTCGTGCGGTTCAGTTTACGATTACTGTAACGATGACGCATTGTTAATGTCCTTTTATCTCAAACCTTACGGCTTTTCGAGGCCAGCAGGCGGCCAGTTCTCGAGTTTCATCCCGAGAGTCAGGCCTTTGGAAGCGAGAACTTCCTTGATCTCGTTCAGCGACTTGCGGCCGAGGTTCGGAGTCTTCAGAAGCTCGGTTTCAGTACGCTGGATCAGATCGCCGATGTAATAAATGTTCTCAGCTTTCAGGCAGTTGGCCGAACGAACCGTCAGTTCAAGATCGTCTACCGGACGCAGCAGGATCGGATCGATCGGCGGCGCCTTTTCAACGACTTCTTCAACCGCTGTGCCTTGGAGATCGGCAAAGATCGACAGTTGATCCATCAGAATACGGGCAGCGTTGCGCACTGCCTGTTCCGGCTCGATTACGCCGTTGGTCTCGATATCGAGCACCAGGCGGTCGAGGTCGGTACGCTGCTCAACACGGGCGCTTTCCACAGCAAAGCTCACGCGGCGAACCGGCGAGAAGGAAGCGTCCAGTTGAATGGTACCGATGGAACGGTTGTCTTCATGATTGGATCGAACCGACACCGGCTGATAGCCGCGGCCTTTTTCGATCTTGATCTCCATGTCGATCTTACCGCCAGAGGAGATGTGACAAATCACGTGGTCCGGATTGATCACTTCCACATCGTGCGGCAGTTCGATATCGCCAGCCAAGACAGCGCCTTCGCCGTCCTTTTTCAAGGACAGAACGACACTGTCACGACCATGCAGCTTAAGCACTACGCCCTTGAGGTTGAGGAGGATGTCAACGACATCCTCGCGCACGCCATCAAGTGCGGAATACTCATGCAAAACGCCAGCGATAGTCACTTCGGTCGGAGCATAGCCCGGCATCGACGACAGCAGAATCCGGCGCAGCGAGTTACCCAGAGTATGAGCGTAGCCGCGCTCGAACGGCTCCATCGACACACGAGCGTGAGTGGCGGAAACCGGCTGAACGTCGATAAGACGAGGTTTCAGAAATTCCGAAGCGCTGTTTTGCATAGTCATTCCCTAAGAGCTAGCGATTACTTGGAGTAGAATTCCACAACGAGTTGTTCGTTGATATCGCTAGACAGTTCGGAACGTTCCGGAGCGGATTTGAAAGTGCCTTCCATTTTCTTGGAGTCAACCAGGACCCAAGACGGGAAACCACCCTGCTCGGCCAGAGCCAGACCTTCTACGATACGGGCCTGTTTCTTGGCTTTTTCACGGACGGACACTACGTCACCGGCTTTAACCTGGTAGGACGGAATGTTCACAACCTGGCCGTTCACAACGATAGCCTTGTGGCTAACCAGCTGGCGCGCTTCGGCGCGAGTGGAGCCAAAGCCCATGCGATATACAACGTTGTCCAGGCGGGCCTCGAGCAGCTTCAGCAGGTTTTCACCCGTGGAGCCTTTGCGACGCACAGCTTCCGCAAAGTAATTGCGGAACTGACGCTCGAGTACACCGTAAATACGACGGATTTTCTGCTTTTCACGCAGTTGCACACCGTAGTCAGACAGGCGGCTCTTACGAGCGCCATGCTGGCCCGGAGGGCTATCCAGTTTGCACTTGGAATCCAGTGCACGACGTGCGCTCTTCAGGAAAAGGTCGGTGCCTTCACGACGAGCGAGTTTGCACTTAGGGCCGATATAACGTGCCATGTTCTCACACTCTCCGAATTAGATACGACGTTTTTTGGGCGGACGGCAACCGTTGTGCGGTACCGGCGTCACGTCGGAGATGCTGGTGATCTTGAAACCCAGCGCGTTGAGTGCGCGAACAGCGGATTCACGACCCGGACCCGGGCCCTTGATACGAACTTCGAGGTTCTTCACACCGTATTCTTGGGCAACTTTACCAGCGTGCTCTGCTGCTACTTGAGCAGCAAAGGGTGTACTCTTGCGCGAGCCCTTGAAACCAGCGCCGCCAGAGGTAGCCCAAGACAATGCATTGCCTTGACGGTCGGTGATCGTGATGATGGTGTTGTTGAACGAAGCGTGCACGTGCACGATACCTTCGCTAACAGACTTGCGCACTTTCTTGCGTACACGAACTGCTGTGTTTGCTTTAGCCATTATCTGTTGTTCCTATTGATTACTTCTTGCCGGCGATCGCCTTACGCGGTCCCTTGCGGGTACGAGCGTTAGTGCGAGTGCGCTGACCGCGGCACGGCAGGCCACGACGATGGCGGAAGCCGCGATAGCAGCCCATGTCCATCAGACGCTTGATGCTCATGGTGACTTCGCGGCGCAGATCACCTTCAACGGTGAACTTGGCGACTTCGTCACGCAGAGTTTCCATCTCGGCGTCCGTCAGATCCTTCACTTTCGTGGAAGGATTCACGCTGGCAGCAGCACAAATCTGCTGGGCGCGAGTCTGACCGATGCCAAAAATTGCCTGCAGGCCGATAACGGCATGCGCATGATTGGGGATGTTTACCCCTGCAATACGGGCCATACTCTTTCCTTAAGCCTTAAGACCTTGAAAAGTTTGCGATTGTAACACGCAAATCCAGGTCTAACAAATGTTAGCCTTGTTTTTGCTTGTGACGCGGATCCGTGCAAATCACGCGAACTACGCGATTGCGACGAATGATTTTGCAGTTGCGGCAAATCTTCTTTACCGAAGGCTGTACTCGCATGTCAGTTCCTTTCAATCCTCTAAAAGAGCAAGTGCGTTATTTCGCACGGAACACTATCCGGGACAGGCAGGACCGCGGGGGGATTCCCCTCGCCCCAAACCGCCGTCAGATTGGATGCGAATGCCTTCGCAATCGCATCCCGTCTGAAGTGCCCGGTTACCACGTGTCCATTCACAAGCAAAACTCCGAAGCGAACTTCGGAATTTCGCACTGCATCTGGATGGTGTCTTCCTTAGCCAATAACCCAGCGTGAGCTCAAGTTGTCAGCGCGTGAGCGCGTTGCCTTTGAAGTTGGCCTTCTTCAGCAAGCTCTCGTACTGATGCGACAGCACGTAAGACTGTACCTGCGCCATGAAATCCATGGTAACCACCACGATGATCAGCAGCGAGGTGCCGCCGAAGTAGAACGGTACGTTCCACTTCAAGATCAGGAATTCCGGCAGCAAGCAGACCAGTGTGATGTAGATCGCACCAATCAGCGTCAGCCGCAGAATGATCTTCTCGATGTATCGGGAAGTCTGCTCACCTGGACGAATACCCGGGATGAAAGCACCGCTCTTCTTCAAGTTGTCAGCCGTTTCCTTCGGGTTGAATACCAACGCCGTGTAGAAATAGCAGAAGAAGACGATGGCCGCCGCATACAGCAGCACGTAGATCGGCTGACCGGGATGCAGTTTGTCTGCAATGCCCTTCAACCAGCCCATGTGCTCGCCCTGGCCGAACCAACCGAGAACGGTGGCCGGGAACAGGATGATGCTGGACGCGAAAATCGGCGGAATCACCCCCGCCATGTTGAGCTTGAGCGGCAGATGCGTGCTCTGGCCCTGCATGACGCGATTGCCCACCTGCCGCTTGGCGTAGTTCACCAGGACTTTGCGTTGGCCGCGCTCGGCGTACACCACCACATAAGTCACTACGATCACTCCGACAAACAACACGACGGCAAACAGGATGGGCAAAGAACCCTGACTGGTCAGAGTCAAGGTCTTGCCGATCGCAGCCGGAACGCCTGCGGCGATACCCGCGCAGATGATCAACGAAATACCGTTGCCAATTCCGCGCTCGGTGATCTGCTCGCCCAGCCACATGAGGAACATGGTGCCGGTTACCAGCGATACGACTGTCGTCAGGTAGAACTCCCACTGCGGAGTCACCACCAGGTTAGGCTGCTTGTACAGCATCACCGCAATGCCGAAACTTTGGAAAGTCGCGAGCAAAACGGTGGCGTAACGTGTGTACTGGGTTATCTTACGACGTCCCGCATCGCCCTCCTTCTTCAGCTGCTTGAGGCTCGGAAGAACCTCGGAGGCAAGCTGAAGAATGATGGAGGCGGAGATGTACGGCATGATGCCGATGGCAAACACCGTAAACCTCGAGAGGGCGCCGCCCGAGAACATGTTGAACATGTCGAGCAGGCCCGTCTGCGATGAGTGGAACAACTTCGCTAGCTCGGCAGGGTTGATACCCGGAACCGGAATGTGGGCACCGATGCGATAAACGATCAGGGCACCAATCAGGAACCAGATTCGACGCTTGAGATCACCAAACTTATTGGCATTTGCCACTAGAGAAGTATTCGCCACAGATTATTGCCTTATTCTACGCTGCCGCCGGCAGCTTCGATGGCGGCGCGAGCGCCGGCAGTTACGCCAACGCCGCGCAGTTTTACTGCGCGCTCAATCTTGCCGGACAGCACCACCTTGGCGGAAGTCACCTGGATGGAAGCCAGACCAGCTTGCTTGAGAGAGAGCAGGTCGATTTCATCAACCGGCAGCAGGTTCAGTTCGGACAGGCGAATCTCGGCAACCTTGCCTGCGTTCAGCGACTTGAAGCCGCGCTTCGGCAGACGACGTTGCAGCGGCATTTGACCGCCTTCGAAACCAACCTTGTGGAAACCACCTGCACGGCTCTTCTGACCTTTGTGACCGCGGCCACAAGTCTTGCCCAGGCCGCTGCCGATGCCACGGCCTACACGGCGCTTGGCATGCTTGGCGCCGGCACCCGGCTGTACAGTGTTCAGCAGCATCGCTTAGCCCTCGAATTTCAACAAGTAGCTGATCTTGTTGATCATGCCACGGTTTTCAGGGGTATCGAGCACTTCAACAGTCTGGCGAATCTTCTTCAGACCCAGACCACGGGCGCAAGCCTTGTGAGACTCCAGGCGACCGATCAGGCTCTTTACCAGAGTGACCTTTACAGTCTTGGCGTTACTCATGGCTCACCCCCAGGATGTCCTCGACGCTCAGGCCACGCTTGGAGGCGATTTGCGCCGGGGTGTTGATGTTGCTCAGACCATCCAGAGTTGCACGCACCACGTTGTACGGGTTGGTGGAACCATGAATTTTCGCCGAGACGTTATGAACACCCATAGCATCAAAGATAGCGCGCATCGGGCCGCCGGCTTTTACACCGGTACCTTCTTTAGCGGGCTGGATGAATACAGTAGTAGCGCCGTGCTTGCCAACCACAGTGTGGTGGAAAGTGCCGTTTTTCAACGGAACCTTAACCATGTTGTGGCGAGCTTGTTCCATTGCCTTTTGTACGGCAACCGGAACTTCCTTGGAACGGCCCTTACCCATGCCGATTCCGCCATCGCCATCACCAACCACGGTCAAGGCGGAGAAAGCCATGATACGGCCGCCTTTAACCACTTTGGTGACGCGGTTGACGCTGATCATTTTCTCGACCAGACCGTCGCCACGATCTTCCGTTTCGTGTTTAGCCATTCTTCACTCCGAATTAGAATACGAGACCGTGTTCGCGAGCGGCGTCAGCCAGCGCTTTCATACGACCGTGGTATTTGAAACCAGAGCGGTCGAAAGCAACTTTCTCGATGCCAGCAGCTTTTGCTTTTTCAGCAATGCGCTTGCCGATCACGGCTGCAGTTGCCACGTTGCCGCCATTTTTGAGATCAGCGCGCACGTCGGCTTCCAGCGAAGAAGCGCTGGCCAGTACTTTGCTGCCGGTCTCATCAACGATCTGGGCATAAATGTGGCTATTGGTGCGATACACAGTGAGACGCACCATCTTGAGCTCCGCGATCCGGGCACGGGTTTTACGTGCGCGGCGGAGTCGAGCTTGTTTCTTGTCCATATCAGTGCCTCAGTTACTTCTTCTTGGTTTCTTTCAGAACCACAACCTCATCAGCGTAACGAACGCCCTTGCCTTTGTACGGCTCAGGAGCGCGGTAAGCGCGGATTTCGGCAGCCACCTGGCCAACGCGCTGTTTGTCAGCGCCTTTGATCAGGATCTCGGTCTGACTCGGGGTCTCAGCTTTAACGCCTTCAGGCATTTGATGAGCCACCGGGTGGGAGAAACCCAGAGACAGGTTCAGGGTGTCGCCTTGAGCCTGGGCACGATAGCCCACGCCTACCAGCTGCAGCTTCTTCTCGAAGCCTTTGGACACGCCGGTCACCATATTGTTCAGCAGCGCGCGCAGGGTGCCGGACATGGCACGAGCGAATTTGCTGTCGTTCTTGGCGGCGAATGTCAGTTGGCCGTTGTCCAGCTTGACATCTACCTCTTCGCACAGAGCGGTGCTCAGGGAGCCCAGGGCGCCCTTAACAGTCACTTCTGCAGCGCCGAACTTCACTTCGACGCCAGCCGGGATGACTACGGGATTCTTAGCTACGCGAGACATTTGACCCCCTTAAGCCACGACGCACAGCAACTCGCCGCCGATGCCGGCCGCGCGCGCTTTGCGATCAGTCATAACGCCTTTGGAGGTGGACAGGATAGCCACGCCCAAGCCATTCATGACTTTCGGGATTTCGGTGGAGCCCTTGTACACACGCAGGCCAGGGCGGGAGACGCGGTCAATGCGCTCAATCACCGGACGGCCAGCATAGTACTTGAGCTGGATATCGAGAACAGGCTTCTTCTCTTCGCCGGCAACGGCGAAGTCTTCGATGTAGCCTTCTTCTTTCAACACCTGCGCCAGCGCAATTTTCAGCTTGGAAGACGGCATGGAAACTGCCACCTTGGAAGCCATTTGGCCGTTGCGGATGCGGGTCAACATATCGGAAATAGGATCGTGCATGCTCATTTATGTGTCTCCTATTACCAGCTGGCCTTCACAACCCCCGGAATCTCGCCCTTCAGAGCGATTTCACGGAGTTTGTTACGACCCAGACCGAATTTGCGGAATACGCCACGCGGACGACCGGTGATGGCGCAGCGACGACGCTGGCGAACCGGGGAAGCATTGCGCGGCAGCTGCTGCAGTTGCAGGCGAGCTGCAAAGCGCTCTTCTTCCGAGAGGCTTTGATTGTTGATAGTCGCGATAAGGGCTTCGCGCTTGGCAGCAAATTTTGCAGCCAGCTTGACACGCTTCTCTTCGCGCTGAATCAGTGCAAGTTTTGCCATGTGCTTAACCCTTGAACGGGAACTTGAACGCGGCCAGCAAAGCGCGGGCCTCTTCGTCAGTCTTCGCGGTGGTGGTAACAGTAATGTTCATACCACGCAGAGCATCGATCTTGTCGTACTCGATTTCCGGGAAGATGATCTGTTCTTTAACGCCCATGTTGTAGTTGCCGCGGCCGTCGAAAGACTTGGCGGAAACACCACGGAAGTCGCGAACGCGCGGCAGCGCGATCGTCACCAGGCGGTCCAGGAACTCGTACATGCGTTCGCGACGCAGAGTTACCTTGCAACCTACCGGGTAGTGATCGCGAATCTTGAAGCCTGCGATGGATTTGCGAGCGGTGGTGACAACCGGCTTCTGGCCGGCGATCTTTTCCAGGTCGCCCACGGCGAAATCCATTACCTTTTTATCGGCAACAGCTTCGCCCACACCCATGTTCACAGTGATCTTCTCAATGCGCGGGACTTGCATGATCGACTTGTAGCCGAACTGTTTCATCAGTTCAGGCACTACGGTGTCTTTATAGAAATCGTAGAGACGTGCCATGTTTTGTTCCTTACGCGCCAATGACTTCGCCGTTGGACTTGAACACGCGTACCTTGCGGCCGTCTTCAAGAACCTTGAAGCCTACGCGGTCAGCCTTTTGGCTTGCCGGATTGAAAATGGCGACGTTCGATGCGTCAACAGGCATGGTCTTTTCAACGATGCCGCCGGCCACGCCACGCACCGGATTCGGCTTCTGGTGTTTCTTGGCGACATTCACGCCTTCAACAACCAGTTTCTCGTCCAGAACGCGCAGAACGGTGCCGCGCTTACCTTTGTCTTTGCCGGTGATTACTACGACTTCATCACCCTTGCGAATTTTGCGCATGCGATCTCCTTACAGTACTTCAGGAGCCAGCGAAACGATCTTCATGAAGCGCTCGGTACGCAGTTCACGCGTAACAGGCCCGAAGATACGAGTGCCGATAGGCTCAAGCTTGTTGTTGAGCAGGACGGCGGCATTGCCGTCGAACTTGATCAACGAGCCATCCGGACGACGCACGCCTTTGGCAGTGCGAACCACAACCGCGTTGTAAACGTCGCCTTTTTTGACGCGTCCGCGCGGAGCAGCATCCTTGATGGTCACCTTGATGATGTCGCCTACGCTTGCATAGCGACGCTTGGAACCGCCCAATACCTTGATGCACATAACGTGACGCGCACCTGTATTGTCAGCGACCTCAAGCATGGTCTGCATTTGGATCATGTGATGATTACCTTTCTAATCCAACTTTATCCGTCACTCTCACCTGCCGGTTTCTCGCATAAGAGCAAGACCAAACAGACGAAACGCCACAGAAACTGTGGCGTATCCAACGGCCAGTTTTGGACCCCGTAAGGGCGGAACTCCTACTCGATAGGAGTAGGAAGATGGCCATTATACAGGGAGCTTTCGCCCCCTGCAAGTCTTTACACCTGGCGGGATTTCTCTACCAGGGCAGTTACCACCCACGTCTTGGTCTTCGAGAGCGGACGGGACTCGCTGATAACAACGATATCGCCGGCCTTGAACTCGTTGTTCTCGTCGTGCGCGTGGAACTTCTTAGAACGACGGATAATTTTGCCGTAGATCGGGTGCTTTACTTTGCGCTCGACCAGTACGGTCACGGTCTTATCCATCTTGTCGCTGACTACGGTACCGGTCAGCGTACGTACCACTTTGGTTTCGCTCATCTTAAACTGCCTTTTCTTTCAGAACGGTGCGCACGCGAGCGATGTCGCGACGTACTTTCTTCAGTTCAGAGGTCTTGGCGAGTTGCTGAGTGGCGTGCTGCATACGCAGAGCAAACTGGGCCTTCAAGAGGCTAAGCAGTTCCGCCTTCAGCTCGTCAACAGTTTTGGCTTTCAGTTCGGACGCTTTCATTACTGACCTACCTGTCTAGTTACAAACACAGTGGCGATCGGCAACTTGGCTGCGGCCAGACGGAAAGCTTCACGAGCGAGTTCCTCGGAAACACCATCCATTTCATACAGCATCTTGCCAGGCTGGATTTCGGCCACGTAGTACTCCGGAGAGCCTTTACCCCCGCCCATACGAACTTCAGCAGGCTTGGAGGTGATCGGCTTGTCCGGGAAGATGCGGATCCAGATGCGGCCGCCACGTTTGATGTGACGGGTCATCGCGCGACGCGCAGCTTCGATCTGGCGCGCGGTCAGACGACCACGACCAACCGCCTTCAGACCGAAATCACCAAAGCTCACTTTGTTGCCACGAGTAGCGATACCCGTGTTGCGGCCTTTATGCTGTTTACGGTACTTGAGTCTAGTTGGCTGCAGCATTTCGAGCACCCTTTCTCGATTTCTTCTCGGTCGCTACCGGAGCCGGCTGAACTTGACCCGGCTTGAGCTCGCCCTTGTATACCCATACCTTGATGCCGATGATCCCGTAGGTGGTCTTGGCTTCGGAGGTTGCGTAGTCTACGTCTGCGCGCAGGGTATGCAGCGGCACGCGGCCTTCGCGGTACCATTCGCTACGAGCGATGTCGATACCGTTCAGACGGCCGGAGCTCATGATCTTGATGCCTTGAGCGCCCATGCGCATTGCGTTTTGCATAGCGCGTTTCATGGCGCGACGGAACATCACGCGCTTCTCCAGCTGGGAAGCGATGCCGTCGGCGATGATTTGAGCGTCCAGTTCCGGCTTGCGAACTTCTTCGATGTTCACATGCACAGGAACGCCCAGGCGCTTTTGCAGTTCTTGCTTGAGCAGCTCGATGTCTTCGCCTTTTTTACCGATCACAACACCCGGACGGGCGCTGTGGATGGTGATGCGGGCGGACTTAGCCGGGCGCTCGATGGTCACACGGCCAACCGAAGCGTGACCCAGACGCTTTTTCAGGAATTCGCGAACTTCGATATCCTGCTTCAGCATTTCCGGGAAGTTCTGCGAATTCGCGAACCACTTGGAAGACCAGTTTTTGTTAACGGCAAGACGGAATCCCGTCGGATGAATCTTCTGACCCATTTCTTACCCCTTAATTGCCAACGGTCAACGAGATGTGGCAGGTCTGCTTTTCGATGCGATTACCACGACCCTTAGCACGGGCAGTGAAACGCTTCAGACTAGCGCCTTTGTCAACAAAGATGCCGGTGACACGCAGGGTGTCAATGTCGGCGCCTTCGTTGTGCTCGGCGTTAGCGATGGCAGATTCCAGCACTTTCTTGATGATTACCGCGCCCTTCTTCGGGGAGAAGGCCAAGATATTCAGAGCCTGATCAACGGACTTGCCGCGGATCAGATCGGCCACCAGGCGGCATTTTTGTGCCGACAGGCGAACGCTTTTCAGATTTGCAGATACTCTCATCGCTTCACCTTATCTCTTCTTCGCCTTCTTATCGGCCGCGTGGCCTTTGAAGGTACGAGTCAGGGAGAATTCGCCCAGTTTATGGCCGACCATGTTTTCGGAAACATAAACAGGCACATGGGTGCGACCGTTGTGCACAGCGATGGTCAGACCAATGAAATCCGGCAGGATGGTCGAACGACGGGACCAAGTCTTGATCGGACGCTTGTCGCTGGTTGCCCGCACCGCATCTACTTTTTTCAGCAGATGCAGATCAACGAACGGGCCTTTTTTCTGCGAACGTGCCATTGTCAATTACCCTTTTTTGGAATAGCGACGGCGTACGATCATATTGTCGGTACGCTTGTTGCGACGGGTACGGAAGCCCTTAGTCGGAGTGCCCCACGGGCTAACCGGCACGCGGCCTTCGCCAGTACGGCCTTCACCACCACCATGCGGGTGGTCAACCGGGTTCATGGCAACGCCACGAACGGTCGGACGGATACCGCGCCAGCGAGTAGCGCCAGCCTTGCCCAGCTTGCGCAGGGAGTGCTCTTCGTTACCCACTTCACCAACAGTCGCTCGGCAATCAACGTGCACCAGGCGAATTTCGCCCGAACGCAGACGCAACTGAGCGTAAGCGCCTTCGCGAGCCAGCAGCATCGCGGATGCGCCAGCGGAACGAACCATCTGGGCGCCCTTGCCAGGCTGCATTTCCACGCAGTGGATAGTGGTACCCACCGGGATATTGCGGATCGGCAGAGCGTTACCGGCCTTGATCGGAGCTTCCGCGCCGGACAACAGCTCGGCGCCGGCCTTCACACCGCGCGGGGCGATGATGTAGCGACGCTCGCCATCGGCGTAGCACAGGAGGGCGATGTGGGCGGTGCGGTTCGGATCGTATTCGATGCGTTCCACTTTCGCCGGGATGCCATCCTTGTTGCGACGGAAGTCGATGATGCGGTAGTGCTTCTTATGGCCACCGCCACGATGACGCGTGGTGATGTGACCATTGTGGTTACGGCCACCGGTGGAAGATTTCTTTTCCAACAGGGCGGCGTGCGGAGCACCTTTGTGCAGGTCAGGGTTTACTACCTTGACAACGGCACGGCGGCCCGCGGAAGTCGGTTTTACCTTAACGATAGGCATGCTCTATCTCCTTACTCCGCTGCGGCCGGGGTAGCGGTCAGATCAATTTCTTGACCTTCCACCAGGCTAACGTAGGCCTTTTTCCAGTCACTGCGACGACCGATGGAACGGCCAAAGCGCTTAACCTTGCCCTTGACATTGACAGTGGAAACACCTTCAACTTTTACATTGAACAGCATTTCAACAGCAGCCTTGATTTCCGGCTTGGTCGCATCTTTAGCAACGCGGAACGCCATTTGCTGGCTCTTCTCAGCAATCATGGTGCTCTTTTCGGAAACGATGGGAGCAAGAATTACTTGCAACAGACGTTCTTGATTCATGCCCACTGCTCCTCAAGTTGCTTCACAGCGTCGCGAGTGATCACGGTCTTCTTGAAGCGCAACAGGCTGTACGGGTCAGCTTGAACCGCTTCGATAACCAGCACGTTCGTCAGGTTACGCGAAGAGAGATAGAGGTTTTCGCTCAGCTCGCTAGTGATGAACAAAGCTTGCTCCAGGCCCATGGGCTGAACGGCGCCAACGAATTCTTTGGTCTTCGGGCTTTCAACGTTCAGTTCGTCAACCACGATCAGACGCTCGTCGCGGACCAGCTGCGACAGAATCGCGGCCATGCCTGCACGGAACATCTTGCGGTTAACTTTCTGGGTGAAGTTCTCGTCCGGCTTGTTCGGGAAGGCACGGCCACCACCACGACGGTTCGGGGTGGAAGTCATACCGGCACGAGCGTTACCAGTACCTTTCTGACGGAAAGGCTTCTTGGTCGAGTGCTTCACTTCAGCACGGGTCAGCTGGGCGCGGTTGGCGCTACGAGCATTCGCCAGGAATGCGGTAACGACCTGGTGCACCAGAGCTTCGTTGTACTCGCGGCCGAACAAAGAGTCGGACACTTGCAGGCTGCCAACAGCCTTGCCTTGGGTATTGATTACATTCAATTCCATCACGCACCTGCCTTCACGCTAGGACGAACGACAACGTCACCGTTCTTGGCGCCAGGAACAGCACCTTTAACCAGAATCAGTTGACGCTCGGCATCGACACGAACGATTTCCAGGCACTGCACGGTGCTCTTGACGTTACCGTATTGGCCCGCCATGCGCTTACCCGGGAAAACGCGGCCCGGATCTTGCGCCTGACCGATGGAACCCGGCGTGTTATGCGAACGCGAGTTACCATGGGAAGCACGGTTGGAAGAGAAGTTGTGACGCTTGATCACGCCGGAGAAACCTTTACCTTTGGAGGTGCCGGTTACATCAACCAGTTGACCAACGGTGAAGATCTCAACAGCGATGGCATCGCCCGGCTTGAAGTTGGACAGATCGGAGGCGGTCAGCGGAAACTCGACCAGACCCAGACCTGCTTCAACGCCAGCCTTGGCGAAGTGGCCCGCGGCAGCCTTAACAACACGGCTGGCCTTTTTGGAGCCATAGGTAACCTGCACGGCATTGTAGCCGTCGGTTTCAGCAGTTTTGATTTGCGTGACGCGGTTAGCGGACATGTCCAGCACAGTTACCGGGATGGTTGCGCCATCTTCGGCAAAAATGCGGGTCATGCCGACTTTGCGACCGACAAGACCTAAACTCATGTTTATTTCCTTTTTCAGGCGCCGATTACGATTGACCGGCATAAAAAACACGACAGAAAAAACAAAAACGGACTCGCCAAAATGGCGAGTCCGCTAATGTATCACAGAAAATTCAAGAATCGCAAGAACTTAGCTCGCAAACCCTTGAACTTAAGCGATTACTGCAGCTTGATTTCCACATCCACACCGGCCGGCAGGTCGAGCTTCATCAAAGCATCGACGGTCTTGTCGGTCGGATCCACGATGTCCATCAGACGCAGGTGAGTGCGGATTTCCAGCTGATCGCGGGAAGTCTTGTTCACGTGCGGGGAACGCAGCACGTTGAAACGCTCGATCTTGGTCGGCAGCGGAACCGGGCCTTTAACAACGGCGCCGGTGCGCTTGGCGGTTTCAACGATTTCCTGAGCGGAGCGATCGATCAGGTTGTAATCGAAAGCCTTCAGGCGGATGCGGATTTTCTGGCTAGACATTAGATTCTCCGATCCTTAAGCGATGATCTTGGCAACAACGCCGGCGCCGACGGTACGACCGCCTTCACGGATGGCGAAACGCAGACCTTCTTCCATGGCGATCGGGGCGATCAGCTCAACAGTGATTTCCACGTTGTCGCCCGGCATTACCATTTCCACGCCTTCCGACAGGGTAACGGCGCCCGTTACGTCGGTGGTGCGGAAGTAGAACTGCGGACGGTAGTTCGCGAAGAACGGGGTGTGACGACCACCTTCGTCTTTGCTCAGTACGTATACCGAAGCGCCGAACTTGGTGTGCGGGGTGATGCTGCCCGGCTTAGCCAGTACCTGGCCACGCTCAACATCTTCACGCTTGGTGCCGCGCAGCAGCACGCCAACGTTGTCGCCTGCCTGACCTTGGTCCAGCAGCTTGCGGAACATTTCCACGCCGGTGCAAGTGGTCTTCGCGGTAGCCTTCAGGCCCACGATTTCCAGCTCTTCGCCGACTTTAACAATGCCGCGCTCCACGCGACCGGTCACCACGGTGCCGCGGCCGGAGATCGAGAACACGTCTTCGATCGGCAGCAGGAACGGCTTGTCGATGGCGCGTTCCGGAGTCGGGATGTAGGAGTCCAGAGCAGCAGCCAGCTTGAAGATGGCCGGTTCACCGTATTCGGACTGGTCGCCTTCCAGCGCCAGACGAGCGGAGCCGATCACCACCGGGGTGTCATCGCCCGGGAAGTCGTAGGAAGACAGCAGATCGCGCACTTCCATTTCAACCAGTTCCAGCAGCTCAGCGTCGTCCACCAGGTCGGCCTTGTTCAGGAACACGATGATGTACGGAACGCCAACCTGACGGGACAGCAGGATGTGTTCGCGGGTTTGCGGCATCGGACCGTCAGCGGCCGAGCACACCAGGATAGCGCCGTCCATCTGGGCAGCACCGGTAATCATGTTCTTAACGTAGTCAGCGTGGCCCGGGCAGTCCACGTGAGCGTAGTGGCGGGACTCGGTTTCGTATTCTACGTGAGCGGTATTAATGGTAATACCACGAGCCTTCTCTTCCGGCGCGCTGTCGATCTGGGAGTAGTCCTTGGCTTCGCCACCGAACTTCTTCGACAGAATAGTGGTGATCGCAGCGGTCAGAGTGGTTTTACCATGGTCCACGTGACCGATGGTGCCGACGTTTACGTGCGGTTTAGTCCGCTCGAACTTTTCCTTAGCCATGGCAAAATTTCCTGGATACGAAACAACACAAAGTAAATGGTGGTGCCCATGGGCAGAATTGAACTGCCGACCTCTCCCTTACCAAGGGAGTGCTCTACCCCTGAGCTACATGGGCCCTTTAAAACAGGCTACACGCTTGGAGCGGGTGAAGGGAATCGAACCCTCGTCGTAAGCTTGGAAGGCTTCTGCTCTACCATTGAGCTACACCCGCCTGCAACAACAACCTCGAGCGACTTTCATCGCACACGCCAAGACGCTAAATTCTGGTGGAGGGAGAAGGATTCGAACCTTCGAAGGCAGAGCCGTCAGATTTACAGTCTGATCCCTTTGACCGCTCGGGAATCCCTCCTGAAAGAGACCCGAATATTATAGATAGCCCCGATGGCCGTCAACCGGTTTTTGCATTTTTTTCTAATTATTTTGCCCGCAAAAGCAAAGCGCCCCGGCAAGCCCGGGGCGCTTCCAATAAATTCAAAAACTTAGCGCGTCACGCCTGGCCGGATATCCGCAGATACTTCTGATGCAAGACCTCTTGAGTCTCCTCGTGGGACGGATCCAGAGGGATGCAATCGACCGGACAGACCTGCTGGCATTGCGGCTCGTCGTAGTGGCCGACGCACTGGGTGCACAGATTGGGGTCGATTTGATAGATTTCCTCGCCTTGGGAAATCGCGTTATTGGGGCACTCCGGCTCACAGACGTCGCAGTTGATGCATTCGTCGGTAATCATCAAAGACATAGTAAATTCCTCAAGTATTCCACAACATGAATTTTGTCACCCGACAGTCGGGCTCGCAAGTTCGCCCCGTTATATATTTATGAGACTGGCTGCAGGCAAACCGCTCAGGCCGGCTCCGCCGCCCGGCGCAGCAAACCGTAATGCACCTGGCCGGCCTTAGCCCGCTTCAGCACCTCCCAGCCCGGCAGCTCTTCGGGCCAACGGCGGCTTTCGATATACGCCAGGCCGTCCTCGCTCATCACCTGAGCCAGCAAAGGCAAAACCTGCGTCAGCAAATCGGTGTCGAACGGCGGGTCGACGAAGACGACGTCGAAACGATCTCGGCAGCCCTTCAGATAGGCCAGGGCATCGAACTGCGCCACATCGATGCTCGCGGCGGACAATAACTGCCGGTTGGCTTTCAAGGACTCGGCCACCACGCGGGATTTCTCCACCATCACCACGCGCCGCGCCTCGCGCGAAGCCGCCTCAAAGCCCAGAGCCCCGCTTCCGGCGAAAAGATCCAGGCAGGATTTGCCGTACAGCTGCTGGCCCAACCAGTTAAACAAAGTCTCCCGCACACGGTCCGGCGTTGGCCGTAAACCCTGAGCGTCGGGAAACGGCAATAGCCGGCGCCGATACTCGCCACCGATGATTCTGACCGTGTTACGCGACTGACTCATAATTCCAAGCTCAAAAAACAAGGGGCTGAGTGTAACCCGATCCGCGCCGTCGCGCCTCATTGTCGCGCAAACCGGCCGCCATCTGTCGCCGCTCACGCCACAAAAAGCCGTCTATTCCTTATATATAGATTTCAACGATGCGGCGCCTCCGTCTCCCGCCGCGCAGCAACAATTGGGTAAGCACCTCCATTTGAGGATACAATTTAGCCATTTACCGAATTCCGCCGGCCTTTACGCATGTTTAGCTTCTTCAAAAGAAAAACCCAATCCGAGCCCACGCCTCCGGCAACCGCCCCAGCGGAGCCGACGGCCGATATCCAGCCCGCCGCGCTGCCCGATGCGGACGCGCCAGCCACCCAGTCCGAAACGCGGACACCCGAGCCGCAGCAAGCGCAGCCCGAGCTGACGCCCCCGACGCCCGCCCCCATCGCACCGGCTTCGCCGCCGGCGGCCGAGCCGCTTGAAGCCGAGCCGCTCTCGCTGAAGAAAATGAGCTGGGCCGAACGCCTGAAGGCCGGCTTGTCCAAAACCCGCGACAAGCTAGGCAAATCCCTGGCCAGCCTGTTTGGCGGCGGCAAGATAGACGAGGAGCTGTACGAAGAGCTGGAAACCGTGCTGCTCACCGCCGACATGGGGGTGGACGCCACGCTGCACCTGCTTGGCGATGTGCGCGAGCGCGTTTCGCTGAAAGGACTGAAAGACGCCTCGGAACTGAAAGACGCGTTGAAGGATTCGCTCGGCGACCTGATCTCGCCGCTGGAAAAGCCGCTGGACGTCAGCGGCAAGAAACCTTTCGTCATCATGATGGCCGGCGTCAACGGCGCCGGCAAGACCACGTCGATAGGCAAGCTGGCCAAGTACTATCAGAGCCAGGGCAAGAGCGTGCTGCTCGCCGCCGGCGACACCTTCCGCGCCGCCGCGCGCGAACAGCTGATGGCCTGGGGCGAACGCAACAACGTCACCGTGATCGCCCAGCAAGGCGGCGACTCCGCCGCCGTCTGCTATGACGCGATCCAGGCCGCGGTCGCCCGCGGCATCGACATCGTGCTGGCCGACACCGCCGGCCGCCTGCCCACCCAGTTGCACCTGATGGAGGAAATCAAGAAGGTGAAGCGGGTGATCCAGAAAGCCTTGCCCGACGCGCCGCATGAAATCATCCTGGTGCTGGACGCCAATATCGGCCAGAACGCCATCACCCAGGTCAAGACCTTCGACGACGCCCTCGGCCTGACCGGGCTGATTCTGAGCAAGCTGGACGGCACGGCCAAGGGCGGCGTGATCGCGGCCATCGCCAAGCAACGTCCGGTTCCGCTGCGTTTTGTTGGCGTGGGCGAAAGCATAGACGACCTGCGGCCGTTCAAGGCCAAGGACTACATCGACGCGCTGTTCGACTGAACGCATCAGCCATTGCAAGCTCTCACTCTTGCCGTCACCAGCTAACGCGGGAACAGAATAATGATCCAGTTCGACCAGGTCACCAAGCGCTACCCAGGTGGCAATGAAGCCCTGAAAAACCTGTCTTTCAACATCGACACCGGCGAGATGGTCTTCCTCGCCGGCCATTCCGGCGCCGGCAAGTCCACCTTGCTCAAGCTGATCGCCGGCATAGAGCGCGCCACCGCGGGCGGCGTCGTCGTCAACGGCCAGAACCTGTCCAAGCTGCGCTCCAGCCAGATCCCCTATGTGCGCCAGCACATCGGCCTGGTGTTTCAGGACCACAAGATCCTGTTCGACCGCAGCGTGTTCGACAACGTGATGCTGCCGCTGGACATCATCGGCTTCGATCGCCGCGACGCCGCCAAGCGCGTGCGCGCCGCGCTGGACAAAGTAGGCCTGCTCGGCAAGGAAAAGAGCATGCCGATCCGCCTGTCAGGCGGCGAGCAGCAGCGCCTGTGCATCGCCCGCGCCGTGGTGCACCGCCCCAGCATCCTGCTGGCCGACGAACCTTCCGCCAACCTGGACCGCGCCTATGCACTGGACATCATGGAATTGTTCAAATCCTTCCACCAAGTGGGCGTCACCGTATTGATCTCCGCTCACGACGAGACCCTGATGGAAGACTACGGCCGCCGAATCATTCGCCTGCGGGAAGGACAATTTGCCGCATGAAACATTATCTCTATCTGAACTGGCAAAGCGCCAAACTCGCGCTGATCAAGATTCTGCGGCAACCTTTCGGCAGCCTGCTGACCTTGCTGATGCTGTCGCTGGCGCTGGCCTTGCCGCTCTCGCTTTATCTGGCCGTCAGCAGCGTGCAAGACTGGGTGGGCCGGCTGAGCGCCACGCCGCAAGTCACCCTGTTCATGGAACAGTCATCGGAAGAGGCGGACCTGGCCGCGGTGACCTCCACGCTGACGCATCATCCCAAAATCAAGAGCTACAGCTTCGTCAGCAAGAGCAAGGCGCTGGCCGATATGGAAAAGCGCAACGGCCTGCCGGGCCTGGCCGACGGTCTGGACAGCAATCCGCTGCCGGACGCCTTCGTGGTCACGCCGAAGGCGCTGGAGCCGCGTGAGCTGGAGATGCTGCAAAAAGAGCTCTCCGGCCTGCCCATGGTGGAACAGGCGCAATTCGACGCGGACTGGGCCAAGCGTTTGTACGGCATGGTGGAAATGGGCAAGCATCTGACCTGGTTCATGGCCATCGCCCTGGGCCTGGCGCTGGTGCTGGTGACCAATAACGCGATCCGGATGCAAATCCTGGCGCGCCAGGACGAAATCGAGGTGTCCAAATTGATAGGCGCGCCGGACAGTTTCATCCGCCGCCCCTTCATGTACCACGCGATGTGGCAAGGCATCCTGGCCGGCTTGGCCGCCTGGGCGCTGACCGGTTGGCTGACCTCGGTGGCCAATCCGGCGATTCGCGAATTCGCCCAGTTGTACGGCGAACGGGTAGAACTACGCAATCTGAACCCGATCGAACTGGCCGTCGCCGTCGCCGTCTCCGCCCTGCTGGCGATGCTGGGCGCCCGCCTCGCCTCCGACCATCATTTGCGCAAGATAGAACCCAAATGAAACGCGGCCGCTTGCACGCGCATGTAAGCGGCGCAACAACTGTTAATCAGAGCAAACGGCGTCGGCGCACCGGCTGCGCTACTATCGAGACGATAGAAAAAATCATTGACGCTGGAACCTTTCATTGCTAGCACTCTCCATATACGAGTGCTAACATATCACTACCCAAGGAGGTAGTTATACAGATGACCACAACATTTGCTTTGCCCGTCCCGTCCACCAGCGGCAGCCTGGAGCAATACATCCAAGCTGTGAACAGCGTACCCATGCTGACGCCTGAGCAGGAAAACGAGCTTGCAACGCGCTTCCAGGAGCAAAACGACCTGGAGGCCGCGCGCCAGCTGGTGCTCTCGCACCTGCGCGTGGTGGTATCAATTTCCCGCGGCTACTCCGGTTACGGCCTGCCGCAAGCCGACTTGATTCAGGAAGGCAATATCGGCCTGATGAAAGCCGTCAAACGCTTCGAGCCCGATCGCGGCGTGCGCCTGTTTTCCTTTGCCGTGCACTGGATCAAGGCCGAGATTCACGAATTCATCCTGCGCAACTGGCGCCTGGTGCGCATCGCCACCACCAAGCCTCAGCGCAAGCTGTTCTTCAACCTGCGCAGCATGAAGAGCAGTTTCTCCGCTCTGTCGGAAAACGAGGCCCGCCAAATCGCTGCCGATCTGGGCGTCAAGCCGGAAGAAGTCCGCGAGATGGAAACCCGCATGAGCGGTCAGGACATCGCCTTGCTGGCGGACGACAACGACGACGACGGCTACGCGCCGATCGACTGGCTGGCCGATCATCACAATGAGCCCACCCGCGAGATGGAGCGCCGCGCGTTCGACCATCTGCAGACCGAAGGCCTGCAACAGGCTTTGGCCACGCTGGACCCGCGCAGCCGCCGCATCGTTGAAGCGCGCTGGCTGGCCGACGACAGCGGCTCCACGCTGCACGAGCTGGCCGCCGAATTCGGCGTGTCCGCCGAGCGCATCCGCCAGATCGAAGCCAAGGCTTTGGGCAAAATGAAGACCGCCCTCAGCCAAGGCGTGGTGATAGAAGGCTAAGCGTCTTCCGCTCAATAAAAAACCACAGGCTGAGGCCTGTGGTTTTTTTGTGTCCCGAGCACGAGAAAGCGCTTACTCCAACATGGTCTGGTACTTCGCCGGCAGCTTGGCATAGGCCTCGCGGGCCACCGCGCGCAGGGGTTCCCATTCCGCCCTGTCATCGTCCAGCGTACCCAGAAACACGCCGGCGTAAGTGGGGAACGATGCCAGCGTCGTCCGCAAGGTCTGCTCCGCCTGAAGCTGCTTTCCCGCCAAGATCTCCAACTGCGCGCGCTTCAGCATCACTTCCGGATAAGGACGGAACGCGGTCAGCCGGTTCTCCAGCGCCAGCTTGCGCTCAAGTTGCTCCGGCCCTACTTTCAAGTAGTCGTCCACGGTGTAAAGCGCATGATAGGCGAACAGCGGCTTGGTGTCCGCGATCTCGATCAGACGCTCCATCCGCGTTGCATCGCGCTTGGCGTCATTGGTCGGCGTATACAGGCCCACCAGCTCCCAGAACATCGACAGACTGCTGATCGACAGCCAACCCATCCAGACCAGCGCCGCGAATAACGGCAGGCGCAGCGGCCAAGCTAGCTGACGATCCCCTCGCGGTGCCATTGCGGCGAAGATCACCAGCATTGCCAGGAAGTAGTAATACCACAGCGGATACTCCAACATGCTGTGCGTCAGCGTCACCGCCAGGCAACCCAAAGCCAACACCCCTTCCAGGGTGGCGCGACGGCCAAAGAACGGCCACAACGCCCAGGCAAAACCACCAACGATCAATAAGGTGGCCACGCCGCCCATCTCGGCCAGCAATTGCAGCACCAGGTTATGGGAATTGGTGAACAAGCCGCTGTTGAAGCCGGATGCGGTGAATTGCGGCAGCGGCTGCAAACGCACGCTCTCCGCGGCAAACTGCGACCAACCCACCCCCGTCAGCGGATGCGACTGGAAGCTCAACCATGCTTTGTGCATTTCGGCGAAACGCCGCGAACCCATATCGTCGCCATTGGCCGCCAGACGGGCCAGGCCGGAAGTGTTCTGCAAGTTTTCATGCGTCAGCCAGGAAATCAGCTGATTGAACCAAGGCAGGGCGAACTGCATCGCCAATACTACCAGGCAAGACAACCACATCGCCCACAGCATCCGGCGCGACTCCGCGCTGCCGATGCGCCAATGCCACAGCGCGGCCAGACCGGACAAAGCCACCAAGTACAATAGAATGGTTCGCGAACCTGCCCAGCCCAACATCAAGGCCAGGCCGAGCACCAGTATCGCCAAACCCCAACGCGGCAGCCGGCCGGCCGCGTACAAATACACGCCGGCCACTACCGACCACATCAAATAATGCGCGTATTGATTGCGCTGGCCGATATGGCCAAAAATATTACTGGTGGGATGCGAGCCATCGTAAAACAAGCCCAGCTCCGCGGCGTAACCGGTCAACTGAGCCACGCCTATCGCCGCCTGCACCAAGCCGCCCACAATCAAGGCCCAGGCCAACCAGACCGCGAACGGCCGCTCCCCCATTTCCTCACGCAAGGACACGGTGACAGCCGCGAGCAAGCCCGCAGCCAGCCAGGCCAAGGCGGTGGCGTAATTCATCCCGGGGAACAAGGCCTCCACCCAGAACGGCTGCCCGGCCCAAAGCAGGCCCATGGCCAGACACCACCAGGCGCTGCGCGGCATATAGCGGAATAACGATCCGCTCGGCAACAAGAAGACCGCCGCCGCCAGCAGTAGCCAGACCACATTGATTTCGCCAAACCACTGCGGCAGCGGCACATAGTGGATGCGCGAGGCGAAAGGCAGGATGGCGATGAGGCATAGGGCCAGCATCGCCAGAAATGTGGAAAATCTTTGAACACTCATATTACGGCAGTCGTTTGCTAGATGGAGGACGCAGGATACCTCAAGCAGGCGCTCAAACAAACCGCAGCCTAGCGGTCAAAACAAGGGCTTGCGCGTCACGGGCGCGGCCACGGTCATCACGGCGGCCAACTGCGCGGCCTGACTGTGAGGAGGATGTTGGGCGTAGGCTTGTGCTGCACGTATTGCGATCTCACGCAGCGGCTTAATTTCTGGCTCAGTACGTAAAGATAAAATTTCGGCTAATTTCGGCACAGATTCCGGATAGTTCGCCACAACTTTATACAAGGTTTTTTTCGCACTATCTGGTTGATCATCGAGGGCACGCAAGATTGACAGTTGTGTCAAAACACTAGGGTATGGTTGGTAGCTCGCCAACCTTTCAAAATGTGCTAATTTGAAATTCAACTGCTCCTTTGTTGGGAGCAGATAATTGCTAAGCACCATATCAGCACTCGAAGCCCACAAAGGGTTTTCAGCCAACTCTGAAAGCCGGTCAATTCTGACAATATTTTCTTTAACATCCGATGTGGGAAAATTATATCGAACCAACATCCAGAAATTGGGAATACCTACCACACAATACAAAACACCCATCACCCCCCCAAAAAAACCCATACAACGTACAACACTGGACCTAACATTCAACATAAACACCCTTTTTTCTGGGGCAAGAGCTCCAACCATACCCAGCATAAACAGAAAGGGAAGATACCACAGCGGATATTCAAAAACACTATGAATAAGTACTATCACAGCAATGGACAACAGGAAGAAATTCTCTATCGTTCTATTACATCTCTTACAATATGCTCCAATTGTAACACCCCCCCCAAAAAAAATTATTCCTGCACCTAAAATTCCTACCTCAGCCAACATTTGAAACAACAGATTATGACAGTGAGCAAACAACCAACTCTCAGGTGCCTTTGGCAAACCAGAAGCTACCTCCATTGCAACAGACTGAGCGGCAAAACCTCCTACACCAACGCCAATCCACGGATGCTCAATAAAAACATCCCATGCTTTAGTCCATTCTATTTTTCGCCGCGCCCCCACATCTCCATCCAATATACGATCCGATCCACTGACAGCCTGAAAATCCAAGCCAATTTCTTTCAGAGCCGACAATATTTCATTATTAAAAATTTGAATTATTGCTAACAAAAAAACAGCTAGCGACAGAGCTAAAGCCATTCTCCGCATCACTTCACTATCCATGCTCGTTTTAAGCCATAACCATGCCAAACAAACAACTACCAAACCATATAAAAGCGCCAAGCGCGATCCAGACCAACACATCATCAGAGCAAAAAAAACTGCCAACGCAATAGAAATACCAATGTTTAAACTTCTATGTGCATACAAATAGGATACAGAAATAAGCCCCCATCCTAAAAAATTTGCATACTGATTACGCTGCGCAACATTTCCCATCACGCTTCGTGCAGAATCAAAAACAACATATCCATCAAAATATTTTGCAACATCAGCTGCTTGAAGTCCGCCCAAAAAGGATTGAATCATTGCACAAATCAAAACCACTACAGCAACACCATTCACAATCTCCTTCAAATCATAACTACGAATACAAAAAAATATTATCATCAATAAAAATAAAATTAGTGCCATATAGGCAGCATCAAAGTACTGCGCCCGTAAAACCCAGAAAACCCCACCTACCAACAAGAGAAGCCCACCAGGCGAAACTGACCATCGCATTAGGCCACGTTTCAAAGCAGCCGCAACTATAAAAACACTCACAAAGAAAATAACACCCGCATTAGTAAACCAATCTGGAGCAGGTGAGAATCTGTAAAAACTAAAGAACGGAACAGAAATTGCAAAAATTAAAATATATATCTCAAATTTTCTAACCATAAATCACCTTACAGAAAAAAGCGCTGCATATGCAGCGCTTTTTAGCGAAACAGCAACATTATCGACAGTTAGCTGGCAAATATTTAGAGGGAATAGCATTCGAGCCAACCCCAGAGCCATCACCGGATCGGCATGCCCAACTTACCGTACCAGAGGCAAGTGTCGGCACTAAGGAAAAGTACTTTGCATTCACATCGGAGTTAATATTCTGCATCTGAATAGAGATGATACCATTCGCAGAGATAGTTGTTTGGGTGACATAAGTCGAACTAGCAGAAGAGACTCCTGCAGATGCCAAAGTTCCAGGTAGCGTTCCTTGACTGATCGCATATTCCGAAACTGCTGTTTTGGCAGCACCTGCCGCATTCATGCCTTCTGTCACTTTGGCTCTTGCCGTATAGTCCTGATAAGCAGGAATAGCGATCGCTGCCAAAATACCAATAATAGCAACGACAATCATTAATTCGATGAGAGTAAAGCCTTGTTGAGTTTTTTGCATTGCAAGCTCCATTCTAATGACAAGAGGAAGGCACATACTGCGCATACGCCGCGTCCGAGGAACACAGCCACACAATAGTACCGCTACTCGTTACAGGGGTAAATGTTATCGACAAACCTGAGGCAACACTGCTATTAAAAGATACTGTTATAGTACTAACACCACCGGCACCACTACTAACCTGAACATTATTGACATATGAACCAGATAATGTATCTGGCAAACCTGCACTGGCATTTGAGCTTGGCCAATTATTATTTGTTAGGTAGTACTCAGAAACAGTAGTTTTAGCATGATCCGCATAAGTTAAACCTTCCGCCACCTTAGCTCGAACCACATAGTTCTGATAAGCCGGAATCGCAATCGCCGCCAAAATACCGATAATAGCGACAACAATCATTAGTTCAATCAAGGTAAAACCAGCCGCCTTCCTCATTGCTCGGCTCCAAGGCTTGATTTTATAGGGAGCGACTTATGCAGAAACCATGCCAGCGCCCTCTTCCACGGCCATCCCAGTCAATCCGACAGGCATAAACAGCGCAACAGGTAAAAATGTGACGTTTTAGGTCAGTCCGCTGCCTTCGCCCTCCCTGTGATAGCATCGAATGCTTAGTCTGAATACATAGAACAGATATGAGTGATAACCAAGACTGGCTGCAGCGCAGCTTCAACACCGTCTGGCACCCCTGCACCCAGATGAAACGCCACGAGGCTTTGCCCATCGTGCCCATCGCCAGCGCTGACGGCGTCTGGCTGAGCGACTTCGACGGCAAGCGCTATCTGGACGGGGTCAGCTCCTGGTGGGTCAATCTGTTTGGCCATGGCCAGCCTCGGATCAAGCAGGCGATCAAGGATCAGCTGGACAAGCTGGAGCACGTGATGTTGGCAGGCTTTACGCATCAGCCCGTGGTGGAGCTGTCGGAACGTCTGACCAAGCTCAGCGGCCTGGCCCACGTGTTCTATGGATCCGACGGCGCCAGCGCCACGGAAATTGCGCTCAAGATGAGCTTCCACTATTGGCGCAACCAGAGGCAAGCGGACAAAACACGTTTCATCAGTCTGGAAAACAGTTACCACGGCGAAACCGTCGGCGCCCTGGCCGTGACCGACGTTCCCTTGTTTTCCAACACTTACGCCGGCTTGCTGAAGCCGGGCCTGCGCGCGCCGTCTCCGGACGCCCGCCGCGCGCAGCCCGGTGAAAGCGCGGCCGATGCCGCGCTCAGAGCGATCCAGGCGCTGGAAAGCCTGCTGGCCAAACACGCGGGGGAAGTGGCCGCCGTCATCGTGGAACCCTTGGTCCAAGGCGCGGCCGGGATGGCGATGTACGATCCGCTGTATCTGGGCGAGCTGCGCCAGCTGTGCGACCAATATCAGGTGCACTTGATCGCCGATGAAATCGCCGTCGGCTTTGGCCGGACCGGCAGTCTGTTCGCCTACCAGCAAGCCGACATCACGCCGGACTTTCTCTGCCTGTCCAAAGGCATTACCGGCGGCTTCCTGCCGCTCTCCTGCGTGTTGACCAGCGATCCGATTTACCAGGCCTTCTATCACGACGACGTCACCCGGGGTTTCTTGCATTCGCACAGCTATACCGGCAATGCGCTGGCCTGCGCCGCGGCCCTGGCGGTGCTGGATATCTTTGCGGAGGAAGATGTTCTGGCCGTCAACGCCGCCAAGGCCCAGCGCTTCAACACGCTGATGGCTGGCTTGCGGGCACGGCCGGATGTCAGGGATTTCCGTCACCGCGGCATGATCTGGGCCTTCGAGGTCGACACCGCTCGAGCCGATTTCGCCCAGGCCTGCTTTGCCGCGATGCTGCGCCGCGGATGCCTGCTGCGTCCGATCGGCAACACCGTTTACTTCATGCCGCCCTACTCGATCACCGACGAGGAAATGGCCTTCCTGATCGCCGCCGCCGAAGCCACGCTGGAAGAACTGGCGCGCGCATCCAACACCGCCGACGGCCAAAGCATCGCTTTGCCGTGATCCTCCTTGCCATGGCGGGGTGAGTGCCCATAGCATGCGATTTGGCAAGATTTACATTGTGAATCGCCTTGCATGCCGCCGCTCATCCTGCCAGAACAAACTATGGATCCTCTGCTGATAGATACTCAACCGGATAGTGTGGCGGCATGGCTGGAGCGGCTGCCCTTCACCGACCTGCCCGAATGCGGACGCTTATTGAGCCAGTCCCTGCAAAACCTGTCCCGGGTTCCGCTGGACAGTCATTTGCGCCACAAGCTGCTGAAGCTGTATCTAAAAGCGGTGGACCGCTATTATCCGCTGCTGGAAAACGAGATTCGTCAGCACGACAGCCTGGGCACGCCAAAAGTGCGACAGCTGGCCTTGCTCAGCGTCGAGCTGTTTGCAATGATTTTCATCACTTTCAAACAGACGCTGCACGATCGCCTGGCCAAACGCAGCCTGCTGGATCGCGAACATCCGAAAATCGAGCTGATGGCCTACACCATGATGGCGGCGCGCCAGTTGCTGAGCATCAGCCAGCAATGTTATAGCCCGATCACGCCAGACTTCTGGTACGACTGCCACCAGCTGCATATCTTCGCCTGCAGCCGCGGCTGGCAAGATAAGGGCCTGGCCAACGATGACTCCATCCAGACCATTTATCTGCAAATTCTGCTGATGGGGCTGACGCCCAGCAATCGTCTCGCCCCCACCGAGCAGGCCTTGTCGCGGCAATTGATCTTCGACCTGGCCGCCAAGGCCCGGCTGATCCCGGTGGAAGCCTTGACCCAGCCGGTGCACGGCTATCTGGTTGACCAACAGATCGATTCCCCGCCGCGCTTTCTGCCGATTTCCGCAAGCAAATTGGGCCCCGGCTGCTTTCTGCTGGATCTGGAGCCGCTGCGCGACATTCTGGAGAAAAGCCGCGAAGCGCTACAAAAGGCGCAGAACAATCGCCAGCAAGGCCTGATGATAGACGAGTTGCAGCTCTTGTCCCTCTTGGTGGAGGAGTGGCATCAACCCAAACGCCGCCGCCACCCGCGGCTCAAGACCCAAACCATTATTGAAATCGTCGCCACGCTGCCGGGCATCTGGTTCCATCGCAACGATCTGAGCTGGCAGTTGCCCGGCATCGCCGCGGAAGAGGACACGCCGCGCCAACGCCCGCCGCCGCCGCCCTGCTTGCTGGCTATTTCCAACCAGAGCGACAACGGCTTGCAGTTGCACGGCCAACCGCGCGATCAATCTTTGCGCGCCGGCGAGTTGCTGCTGGTCACGCCGCCCAATCAGCCGGAAAACGCCAAGCTGGGCATCGCCCGCTGGGTCGCGCTGCGCGCGGACGGGCGGGAGATTGAATGCGGCGTGGAGTTCATCGGCGGGCCGCCCCGGCCCGCGCTGGCCGTGCCCAGCATTACCCATTCCGGCGACAGCTTTCAGTTCGTCTTGCTGCTGGCCACGCCTGCGGGCATGCCCAGATTGCTGTTGATGGCGGGACGCCCGTATAGCCAGTTGCGCGAATTCCGCCTGCACGACGGCGAATGGGAAAGCCTGATCCGGGTGTCGCGTCTGCACGCGCAGACTCCGCTGTTCCAGATCATGGAATACCGCGACAGCGAGCATTTCTGATCCAGATCAAGCTTTTATCGTGCCGCCTGGCCGGCCGGATGCCGCGGTCCGGATCAAAGCCCTTGTAATCAACGGGCTGGCGCCGTCGCTTGGCCGCCGGCGGACGCCCTCGCCGCTGGAGACGGTCCGCCCCCCGCTTTTTCGGGTACACTCCCCCGCATCTATCGTTTTCGACTTATGGAGTTTTGGATGCGCTCGGTTATTCACGCCGCAGACCGGATTGTGGTCAAGGTGGGTTCCAGTCTCGTCACCAATGACGGCAAGGGCTTGGACAGGGCGGCGCTTGATCGCTGGGCCGCGGAGATCGCCGAGCTGAAACGGCGCGGCAAGCAGGTGGTACTGGTTTCCAGCGGCGCGATCGCCGAGGGCTGCCAGCGCTTGGGCTGGACCGTGCGCCCCAAGGGCGTGCACGAATTGCAGGCCGCGGCGGCGGTCGGCCAGATGGGCCTGTGCCAGGCCTACGAAACCGCCTTCCGCGGCTTTGGCCTGCAAACCGCGCAAATCCTGCTGACCCACGAGGACCTGGCCGACCGCACCCGTTACCTGAACGCCCGCTCCACGCTGACCAGCCTGTTGAACCTGAACGCGGTGCCCATCATCAACGAGAACGACACCGTGGTTACCGACGAAATCCGCTTCGGCGACAACGACACCCTGGGCGCGCTGGTGACCAATCTGATCGAGGCCGACGCGCTGATCATTCTCACCGATCAGCAAGGCCTGTACAGTGCGGACCCGCGCAAACACCCGGACGCGGAATTCATCCACGAAGCCGTCGCCGGCGAAGCCCGGCTGGAAGAGATGGCCGGCGGTGCCGGCTCCAGCGTAGGCACCGGCGGCATGATCACCAAGATTCTCGCCGCCAAGCGCGCGGCGCGCAGCGGCGCGGCCACCGTGATCGCCTGCGGCCGCGAGCATCAAGTGCTGTCGCGCCTGGCGGACGGCGAAGGCATCGGCACCCAGTTGCTGCCGCCCACCAGCCGCATGGCGGCGCGCAAGCAATGGCTGGCGGATCATCTGAAGCTGTCCGGCCGTCTGGTGCTGGACGCCGGCGCGGCGCTGGCGGTGCGGGAACGCGGCACCAGCCTGCTGCCTATCGGCGTTTGTGCGGTGGAAGGCGATTTCCTGCGCGGCGAGGCGGTGGCCTGCGTCGATCAGGAAGGCAAGGAAGTGGCGCGCGGCCTGGTCAACTACAGCTCCAGCGAAGCGCGCACCATCATGCAAAAACCCACCCGCGAGATCGAAGCCGCGCTGGGCTATATGATCGAACCGGAACTGATCCATCGCGACAATATGGTCGCGCTGTGACGGAGGCGGAGGCGCCGCGGCGCCTTCGCTCCGCTTCCCTTTTTACCTTCCCATTCTTTGAACTTAAGGATTCACGCGTATGAAAAAGCTGGCCCTTTCGGCGCTTCTGGCTCTGACTTGGGGCTCGGCAATGGCCGAGGACGTACTCCATATCTACAACTGGAACAACGCCTTGTCCGCAGACACCGCCAAGCGTTTCGAACAATCGTGCAAATGCAGGCTGGTGCAGGACTATTACGGGGACAACGAGGAAATGCTGGCCAAGCTGGCCGCCGGCGCCAAAGGCTACGACATGGTGTTTCCCACCGCCTTCGCCGTCAGCACGCTGATCAAGCAGGGCAAGACCCAGCCGCTGAACAAGGCGCTGCTGCCCAACTGGAAAAACCTCAATGCCGGCTATCTGAACTTGAACGCGCCGTTCGACGCCGGCAACAAGGT
The DNA here is from genome assembly GCF_003052555.1 of Chromobacterium sp. Panama. Taxonomy (NCBI): domain Bacteria; kingdom Pseudomonadati; phylum Pseudomonadota; class Betaproteobacteria; order Neisseriales; family Chromobacteriaceae; genus Chromobacterium; species Chromobacterium sp. Panama. Next base: position 217,615 of record NZ_QARX01000001.1, on the reverse strand, counting down.
GGCCGCGCCCACCGTGGTGTCGCTGACCTTGCTAGGCTACAACGAAACCCAGTTGCAAAAAGCCGGCGTGCTGCCGCAGGCCAACAGCTGGGCGCTGATCTTCGATCCCGCGGTGCTGGCCAAGATCAAGGGCAGGGTCACCGTGCTGGATTCTCAGCGCGAACTGATGTCCGCCGCCCTGCTCTATCTGGGCAAGGACGCCAACTCCGTCCAGCCAGCAGACTGGAAGGCCGCGGCCGGCGTGATCCGCAAAGCCAAGCCCTATTGGGCCGCCTTCAACAACCAGAGCTATATCAAAGAGCTGACCGTCGGCAATATCTGGGTGGCACACGGCTATTCCAACGATCTGTTCCAGGCGCAGCAGGACGCGCAGCACGCCAAACGCCCGTTCAAGCTGGCTTACCAGCCGCAGAAAGAAGGCAATATCCTGGCGGTGGACAATATGGTGGTGTTGAAGGACGCCCCGCGTCCGGACTTGGCGCACCGCTTCATCAATTTCATGCTGGACAGCAAGAACGCCGCCGAGATTTCCAACCAGATCGGCGCAACCAATCCGGTCAAGGCGGCCGAGGTCTTCTTCAAACCGCAGATCAAGGCCAATCCGGTGATCATGCTGGAACCGGCCAAGGGCAAATACGTGGCGCTGAAAGATCTGGACGTGAAATCCCGCCGCGATCTGAACCGCTTGTGGTCGCAAATCAAGATCGGCCGCTGAGCCGCGCCGCGCTTCAAAGAAAAATCCCGGTCATGGACCGGGATTTTTTTCATTCGTCGGAGGCCTGCTCGCCTTTGCGCATCTCCACCGCCTTCATGATCACATAGGCCAGCATCGCGCACAGGAAGAACAACAACATCACCCAGGCAATCGAGCGCAGGGTGTCGATGAAAGTATTGAACAGCTCCAGCAACCAGCGTTCGCCGGTCAGCTCCATCACCGTGCTGCCCTTGCCCGCCGCCGGCGGCAGGTACTTCTCCAGCGCCCACTGCCGCACGCCGCCGGACACGCCGGTGACCACGATGGCGAAGAAAATGTACTTGCGCCAGGCATCGGTCAAATCCCGTCCCAGGACTCGCGCCAGAATCTTGTTGACCGCCGGATCGAAAAAGCGCGCGGTGAAAATCGAAGTGGCGATCGCCACCGCCAAGGTCAGGCCGAACAAAGCGTAGAACATAATCATCCCCCGCCGCAGCGGAATGCGTGAAAGCAGGCATTGTACGCCCGCGCGGCGGCGGCGGCGATCAAGGGATGGCCATGCTGCTGCGCGCAAGCGACAGCGCCGGCCGGCGCGTCAATCCCGCAACGGCAGCCCAAAGTGCTGATAGGCCAACGCCGTCGCCATCCGGCCGCGCGGAGTGCGCTGCAGATAGCCTTGCTGAATCAGGAAGGGCTCGATCACGTCTTCTATGGTGTCGGTGGATTCGCCGATGGCGGCCGCGACGTTGTCCAGCCCCACCGGCCCGCCGGAGAACTTCTCCAGAATGGCCTGCAGCAGTTTGCGGTCCATGACGTCCAGGCCGGCCGGGTCCACGTCCAGCATCGCCAGCGCGGCGTCCGCCACCTGGGCGCTGACCACCCCGTCGGCCCGGACCTCGGCGTAATCCCTCACCCGGCGCAGCAGCCGGTTGGCGATGCGCGGCGTGCCGCGGCTGCGGCGCGCCACTTCGAACGCGCCGTCGTCGGCCAGCTTGACGTTCAACAAGCCGGCGGAACGGCTGACGATGCGGGTCAGTTCCTCCGCGTTGTAGAACTCCAGCCGCGCGACGATGCCGAAACGGTCGCGCAGCGGATTGGTCAGCATGCCGGCGCGGGTGGTGGCCCCCACCAGGGTGAACGGCGGCAGATCGATCTTGACCGAACGCGCCGCCGGCCCCTCGCCTATCATGATGTCGATCTGATAATCCTCCAGCGCCGGATAGAGGATTTCCTCCACCACCGGGCTCAGCCGGTGGATCTCGTCGATGAACAGCACATCGTGCGGCTCCAGATTGGTCAGCAAGGCGGCCAGATCGCCCGCCCGCTCCAGCACCGGCCCCGAGGTCTGGCGCAAATTCACCCCCATTTCGCGGGCGACGATGTGCGCCAGCGTGGTCTTGCCCAAGCCGGGCGGGCCGAACAGCAGCACGTGGTCCAGCGCTTCGCTGCGGCGCTTGGCCGCTTCGATGAAGATCTCCAGCTGTTCGCGCGCCTTCTTCTGGCCGACGTACTCGTCCAGCTGCTTGGGCCGCAAGGCGCGCTCCAGCGCCTCCTCCTGGCTGGACAGGCTTTGCTGGGTGACGATGCGCGGCTCGGGCGCGCCGCCGTACAGGTTGTCGGTTTCAATCATGGTGTCAGCCGCCGGCCAAAAAAACGAATGCCCAATCTTACCACCGCGCTATAATCGCCGCTGGCCCGCCCATCATCGCGGGCCAACGCAACGTCTTCAGGGCGGGGTGCAATTCCCCACCGGCGGTATGATCGCAAGATCGAGCCCGCGAGCGCTTCCGCTTCCCGGCGGAAGGTCAGCAGATCTGGTGACAGGCCAGAGCCGACGGTAATAGTCCGGATGAGAGAAGACGACATGGCCGCCTGCCGTGCTACGCGCGGCCGCGGCGTGTTCGCTGCGCGCTGGTGCGCGCGGGTTGGCTTGCGCCGGCCCTTTTCACGCCCTGGAACCTGTTTCTCAAACGACCCGAGGACCGTTTCCATGAGTATCGCCACACACCCCGACACCTTGTCCCAACGCGTAGAAGCGGCGCTGAACGCCTTGCGCCGCGGCCTGCCGGTCATTGTCCCCGATGATCACGACCGCGAGAACGAGGCCGACCTGATCCTGGCCGCCGACGCGCTGAGCGAGGCCGAAATGGCGCGTCTGATCCGCGATTGCAGCGGCATCGTCTGCCTGTGCCTGACCGCCGAGCACGCCGCCCGGCTGCAATTGCCGCCGATGACGCAACGCAACGGCAGCCGCTACGGCACCGCCTTCACCGTCAGCATAGAAGCCGCCCAGGGCGTGTCCACCGGCGTATCCGCCGCCGACCGGGTGCGCACCATCCAGGCCGCCGTCCACCCGCAGGCGCAGGCGGGCGACGTGGTCAGCCCCGGCCATGTCTTCCCGCTGGTGGCCGCCGCCGGCGGCGTGCTGAGCCGCCGAGGCCATACCGAGGCCGCGGTGGAACTGGCGCGTCTGGCCGGCTTCCAGCCCGCCGGCGTGCTCTGCGAGCTGATGAACCCCGACGGCAGCATGATGCGCGGCGCGCAAATCGCGGACTACGCTCAAACGCACGCGCTGCCCGTTCTGAGCGTGGCCGAACTGGCTGAATGGATTTCCCGCCAGAACTTAGCCGCCGCTCCGCTGTCTGCTTGATCTTTGCCCTTAGCCGCGGGCCTGCGCCCGCGGCGTCGACGCCGACCCCATCATGCTTCGTTTCGTTTCATTCCGCAGCCTGTTGCTGGCCAGCTTTCTGATCGTCGCCGTCGTGCCCTCGGCCGTGCTGATCCAGCTGCGCAACGAGCTGGGACACGCCGCCTCCACGCTGCGCTCGCATCAGGAGCAAGCCAAGGAATGGCTGGACGCCAATCGCGTGTCGCGCGAGCAATCCATTCAATTCGAACGCGCCACCCGCCAGGCTCAAATCCTGAAAGACCGCGCGCTGGCCAAAACCGCCGCCGGCGCCTGGCAGGAGATCGAGCTGGCGCAACGCAAATTGCAACGCGGCGACGACGACGAGTTGACGCTCAGCGCCCGGGCCATTCTGGCGATCCAGCCGCAACTCCAGGCCCTGCCGGCGCGCGCCGGCGCGCAACGCGACCGCTTGTTCCGCCAGTTGGACCTGCACCTGACCGCGCAAGGCCAATTGATCAACCGCCAACTGGAACAAAGCCAGCGCCAATGGCAGGACTCGATCACGGAAATGCGCCGCACCGCCGACCGCCTGGCCTGGCTGTCGCTGGCCTCCGCGCTGGCGCTGGCGCTGGCGATGACCTTGTTGATCAGCTGGCCGCTGCGCAAGCTGCAAGCCAAGATCGCGCGGATGAGCGACGGGGCGCGGCTGCAGGACTGGCGCCAGTCCGGCCCCGCCGACCTGCAGCGTCTGGCGCGCGAGCTGGCCCAGCTAGACCGCCGGCTGGCGGCGCTGGAAGAACAGAAAGGCCGTTTCTTCCGCCAAGCGTCCCATGAGCTGAAAACGCCGCTGGCCGCCATCCACGAAGCCGCCGCGCTGCTGCGCGAAGAAGTGATAGGACAGCTGTCCGCTCAGCAGCAGGAGATCGTCGCCATCCTGCAAAACAATGCGCAAACCCTGCGTCAGCGCGTGGAAGCCTTATTGCGCTATGATGCCGGCCAATGGCTGTCCGAGACGCTGACCGTGGAAACCTTCGACCTGCCGGCGCTGATTGCGGAGCGGCTGCAGGCCAGCCGTCCGCTATTGCAGGCCAAACGCCTTGCCGCCGACGTCCTGGGCGATGCGGATCGGGTCAACGGCGACCGCTCCAAAGTGGAAACCATTCTGGACAATCTATTGATCAACGCCATCCGCCACAGCCCCGCCGGCAGCGCCTTGAGCCTGCGCCACGGCCGCGACGCCGGCGGCGTCTGGCTGGAAATCCGCGATCAAGGCCCCGGAGTGCCGGACGCCTATCGGGAAAAAATTTTCGAACCGTTCTGGAGCGGCTCGCCGCCGCCAGGCGAACTGCCCGGCACCGGGCTAGGCCTGGCGATGGCGCGCGGCTTCGCCCAATTGATGCGCGGCGAACTGACGCTGGAATCCAAACCTCAGGCCGGCGCCTGCTTCCGCCTGCAGTGGCCGGAACCGGAGAACAAGACATGAAGACATCTCGCTTTTGGGCTCTCAACGCGCGCCGGCTGCTTTGGCTGTGCGGCCTGCTGGCCCTGAGCGCCTGCGCTCATCAAGGCCAGCCGGTCGCCGTGCCCGCCGCGCCCATCATCCGTTGCCCGGACGCCAACCAGATCCTGCTGCTGCTGAGCCAGACGCGGGAAATCCAGGCGCTGAGCCTGGCCGGAAGGGAAAGCTGCGGCAGCGCCCGCTTGCTGACTCTGCTGCAACAGGCGCAGACGGCGGAGAGCCGCGCCGATGTGCAAAAACTGCAGGCCCAATTGGAAAGTCTGCTCGCCAAAACCGATAATCTGGACCCGGCCAGCCAGGGTCTTGCGCGGCTGCCGCTTCAACAGCTGCAGGAAAGACGCAAGCTGGCGGAAGCGCTGGAACGACAGCAGGCGCAGAACCGCGATCTGCAAAAACGCTACGACGACTTGAACGGCAAGCTCAACGCCTTGCGCGAAGTCGAGCGCGAACTCCAGCTAAAACCCAGCAAAACCAAAGGAGGTCAGCCATGAGCGCCATCGCCCGCATCGTCTTGGTGGACGACGATCCCGATCTGTTGCGCTTGCTCGGCCTTCGCCTCGGCGCCGCCGGCTACGAGGTCGAAGCGCTGGACAGCGCTGAAGCGGCCTTGAACGCGCTGGCGGCCCGCCGCGCCGACTTGCTGCTGACGGACTGGCGCCTGCCCGGCATGGATGGTCTGGAACTGTTTGAGCAAGTCCGCCAGCGCTACCCCGCGATGCCGGTGATTCTCCTGACCGCCCACGGCACGGTGCCGGACGCCGTGGAAGCGGTCAGCCGCGGCGTGTTTGGCTATCTGGTCAAACCCTTCGACGGCAAGGCGCTGCTGGACAAGGTGGCCCAAGGGCTATCGCTGGCGGGCCCCGGACGCGCGGTCGATCAGGCCGCGGCCGGCTGGCGCTCCGGCCTGGTCAGCCGCAGCCCGGCGATGGAGGAACTGCTGGCCGAGGCCCGCATGGTCGCCGCCACCGGCGCCAGCGTGCTCTTGCGCGGCGAAAGCGGCACCGGCAAGGAAGTGCTGGCCAAGGCCATCCACCTGGCCAGCCCGCGCGCCGGCCAGCCCTTCATCGCGGTCAACTGCGGGGCGATTCCGGACAATCTGCTGGAAAGCGAGTTGTTCGGCCATGAAAAAGGCTCGTTCACCGGCGCCAACGCGCGCCAGACCGGCCTGATCCAACAGGCGGACGGTGGCACCCTGTTCCTGGACGAGATCGGCGATATGCCGCCGCCGCTGCAGGTCAAACTGCTGCGCGTGCTGCAAGAGCGCGAGGTGCGTCCGGTCGGCGCGACGCGGGCGACCCCGGTGGATATCCGTCTGGTGTCGGCCACGCATCGCGAGCTGGAAGCGCTGATTCAGGAAGGCAGCTTCCGAGAGGACCTGTTCTACCGCCTGAACGTGGTGTCTCTGCGCCTGCCGCCGCTGGCGGAACGCCGCGAAGACATTCCTCTGCTGGCCGCGCATTTCCTGGAAAAAATCGCCACCCGCTATCAAAAGGCCGTCAGCGGTTTCGCCGCCGACGCGCTGGAATACCTGAGCGCGGCGCCCTGGCCGGGCAATATCCGACAATTGGCCAATGTGGTTGAACAATGTTGCGTGCTGACCACCGGCTCTCTGGTAACGCTGGCGCAAGTACAGAAAGCCGTCGCCAGTGAAGAAAGCGCGATTCCGACGCTGGCGGAAGCCAAGCGGCAATTCGAACGCGACTATCTGGAACGCCTGTTGCGGCTGACCGGCGGCAATGTCAGCGACGCCGCGCGCCTGGCGGACCGCAACCGCACCGAGTTTTACCGCTTGCTGCAAAAACACGAACTGACGCCGGCCGCCTTCAAGCTGGAATAAGCGCGGCGACGCGATCGGCGTGACGGAAACGGAGCGCCTCTACGCCTGTCGCCGATCGGCGACAGGCAAAACCCCAAGCAAATCAAAGCCCTGCCCATCTCCACCGACATTCTGTCGCCTAACGGCGACAGAATGGCCGCTTCCTGCAATCAAACTCAAGCCACAAAAAACGCAAAGCTTTGATAAATAAGAAAAAATCAAAGCTGGCACGCCTTTTGCCATAGGGAAAGCGCAAATGATCGAAGCGCGGCAGACTCAAGCGCAAGCGATGTGACTCACTCTCTCGAAAAGGTTAATCCCATGAAGAAATCCACTCTTGCCATTGCTCTGATGACTTCCCTGTTCGCCGGCGCCAGCTGGGCGGCTCAAGACGCCAGCGCTCCGGCTGAACAAGCTCAACGCGCCACCGCCGCCAAGGGCGACGCCAGCGCTCCGGCCGAACAAGCTCAACGCGCCACCGCCGCCAAGGGCGACGCCAGCGCACCGGCTGAACAAGCTCAACGCGCTGTCGATCTGGGAGTAGTCTTTGGCTTCGCCGCCGAACTTCTTGGACAGAATGGTGGTGATAGCAGCGGTCAGAGTGGTTTTACCATGGTCCACGTGACCGATGGTGCCTACGTTTACGTGCGGTTTAGTCCGCTCAAACTTTTCTTTTGCCATTTTGCAAAAATCCTTGATTAAAGAACATTAGATCGGGACTGGCCGAATCGTTAAATCCGGCCAGCCTCAGCGCGCATTACTTGCGGGCGGCCATTACGGCGTCAGCAACATGCTTCGGAGCTTCGGAGTAGTGCTTGAACTCCATGGAGTAGGTCGCACGACCCTGGGTAGCGGAGCGCAGGTCGGTGGAGTAACCGAACATCTCGGCCAGCGGTACTTCGGCCTTGATCTTCTTGCCACCCAAACCATCGTCGTCCATACCCTGAACGATGCCGCGACGACGGTTCAAGTCGCCCATTACATCGCCCATGTACTCTTCCGGAGTTTCCACTTCCACCGCCATCATCGGCTCGAGGATGCACGGACCGGCGCGGCGCATGGCTTCTTTGAATGCCAGGGAGCCCGCCAGTTCGAACGCGATCTGCGAGGAGTCGACGTCGTGGTAGGAACCGAAGGTCAGACGCACGGTAACGTCCACCACCGGGAAGCCGGCGAGAATACCGCTGGACAGGGTGTTCTGAATACCCTTGTCCACGGACGGAATGAATTCACGCGGAATCACGCCACCCTTGATCTCGTCGACAAACTTGTAGCCATTGCCTTCGCCGGACGGCTCCAGGGTAATGACTGCATGGCCGTACTGACCCTTACCACCGGACTGCTTGACGTGCTTGCCGTCAACGTCGGTAACGACTTTGGTAATGGTTTCGCGGTAAGCCACTTGCGGAGCGCCAACGTTGGCTTCAACGCCAAATTCACGCCGCATGCGGTCAACCAGAATTTCCAGGTGCAGTTCGCCCATACCGGAAATAATGGTCTGGCCGGATTCTTCGTCGGTACGCACGCGGAACGACGGGTCTTCCTTGGCCAGGCGGTTCAGGGCAACGCCCATCTTCTCCTGGTCGGCCTTGGTCTTCGGCTCAACGGCAACGTGAATCACCGGCTCCGGGAACTCCATGCGCTCCAGGATGATTTCGGCGTTCAGATCGCACAGGGTTTCGCCGGTGGTCACTTCTTTCAGGCCGATGGCGGCGGCGATGTCGCCGGCACGCACTTCTTCCAGCTCGATACGGTCGTTCGCCATCATCTGCACGATACGGCCGATACGCTCTTTCTTGCCCTTGATGGAGTTCAGCACGGTATCACCGGACTTCACCACACCGGAGTAGACGCGGAAGAAGGTCAGCTGACCAACGTACGGGTCGTTCATCAGCTTGAACGCCAGAGCCGAGAACGGCTCGTCGTCGGAAGCGTGACGCTCGGCCGGCTTGCCGTCGGTTTCACCCGCGATGGCCGGAATGTCGATCGGCGCCGGCAGCAGTTCAATCACGGCATCCAGCATGCGCTGAACACCCTTGTTCTTGAACGCGGAGCCGCACAGCATCGGCTGAATTTCGCAACGCAGGGTACGCTCGCGCAGGCCGGCGATGATTTCTTCCTCGGTCAGCGTTTCGCCGCCCAAGTACTTGTCCATCATCTCGTCGCTGACTTCGGCAGCGGCTTCGACCATTTTTTCGCGCCATTCTTCGGCCACGGAAACCAGATCGGCCGGGATGTCGCCGTATTCGAATTTCATGCCCTGGGACGCTTCATCCCAGATGATGGCCTTCATCTTCAACAGATCGACCACGCCGGTGAAACCATCTTCAGCGCCGATAGGCACAACGATGGGCACCGGGTTGCCGCGCAGGCGAGTCTTCACCTGTTCAACCGCACGGAAGAAGTTGGCGCCTTGACGGTCCATCTTGTTCACGAAGGCGATACGCGGAACTTTGTACTTGTTAGCCTGACGCCATACGGTTTCAGACTGGGGCTGAACGCCACCCACCGCGCAGTACACCATCACCGCGCCGTCCAGTACACGCATGGAACGCTCTACCTCAATGGTAAAGTCCACGTGTCCCGGGGTGTCGATGATGTTGAAGCGGTGCTCGGGGAACTGCATCCCCATACCTTTCCAGAAGGTGGTCACAGCAGCGGAGGTGATGGTAATGCCACGCTCCTGCTCCTGCTCCATCCAGTCGGTGGTGGCAGCGCCGTCATGAACCTCGCCCAGCTTGTGGTTCACACCGGTGTAAAACAGAATACGCTCGGTAGTGGTCGTCTTACCGGCGTCAATGTGAGCGGAGATACCGATGTTACGGTAACGCTCAATGGGGGTTTTCCTTGCCACGATCTACACCTTAAATAGTGGGTCTGCTTAGAAGCGGAAGTGCGAGAAGGCCTTGTTGGCTTCTGCCATACGGTGCACTTCGTCACGCTTCTTCATCGCGCCGCCACGGCCTTCGGCCGCGTCGAGCAACTCACCAGCCAGGCGCAGGTCCATGGACTTTTCGCCGCGCTTGCGCGCAGCGTCGCGCAGCCAACGCATGGCCAGAGCCATACGACGCGACGGACGTACTTCAACAGGAACTTGATAGTTGGCACCGCCTACACGGCGGCTTTTTACTTCAACAACCGGCTTGGCGTTGGCCAGAGCGGTGTTGAATACTTCCAGGGCATTCTTGCCGGATTTCTTTTCGATCTGTTCCAGAGCACCGTAGATGATGCGTTCTGCAACGGATTTCTTGCCATCGATCATGACTACGTTCATGAACTTGGACAGGTCCTGGGAACCGAACTTCGGATCCGGCAGGATTTCGCGCTTGGGGACTTCTCTGCGACGTGGCATGTTACTTCCTTAGATTATTCAGTTGAGCTTTGGCTCATGACTACCCAATGGAGCAGTCACTTACTAGACGACCCTGAGTGTTGATCAGGCCGCCTTGAGTGCAACCCAATTACTTGGGACGCTTGGCGCCGTACTTGGAACGAGCCTGTTTACGGTCTTTAACACCTGCGGTGTCGAGGGAGCCGCGAACGGTGTGGTAGCGAACACCCGGCAAGTCTTTTACACGACCGCCGCGGAGCAGCACTACGGAGTGTTCCTGCAGGTTGTGGCCTTCACCACCAATGTAGGAAATCACTTCGAAACCGTTGGTCAGACGAACCTTGCACACTTTACGCAGAGCCGAGTTCGGCTTCTTCGGAGTGGTGGTGTAGACACGGGTGCACACGCCACGCTTCTGCGGGCAGGCTTCCAGCGCAGGCACCTTGCTCTTCGCCTTGATGGCGACGCGGCCTTTGCGAACGAGTTGGTTAATGGTTGGCATTACTATCAGTTCCTAGTTGAAGCTCTCCAGCGGCAACACGCCGCCAGAAAGGACGGAGGATTATATTTTAGTCAACGTCCTACCGTCAATGAAAACAACGCCGCCCCATCACCTTAACCGTTGATAGGGCAGCGTTTTTTCAACACTTTGCGTCAGGGCCTTCCGAGGCGGGCAATTCCGCCCCTTTCCGGCCAGGACGACTAAGCGTTATTCGTTGCTGTCGAGCGCGTCGGCCGGGGCGATGTCGAAGAACTGAGCTTCGGCCGCTTCCAGCGTATGCTGCGTCGAACCGCGACGGGTGCGGTGGTAAGCCAGGCCGGTACCCGCCGGGATCAGACGACCGACGATCACGTTTTCCTTCAGGCCGCGCAAGTCGTCCTTCTTGCCCATGATCGCCGCTTCGGTCAGCACGCGGGTGGTTTCCTGGAAGGAAGCCGCGGAGATGAAGGAGTCGGTGGACAAGGACGCCTTGGTGATACCCAGCAGCACGTTTTCGTACTGCGCAGGCTCACGGCCTTCCGCCAGCATCTTGTCGTTCATTTCCAGCGCGTCGGCGCGTTCCACCTGCTCGCCCTGGATGAACTCGGTGTCGCCGCTGTCGGAGATGATCACGCGACGCAGCATCTGGCGAATGATCACCTCGATGTGCTTGTCGTTGATCTTCACGCCCTGCAGACGATACACCTCCTGCACCTCTTGAACGATGTAGCGGGCCAAGGCCTCGATACCCTGCAGACGCAGAATGTCGTGCGGATCCACCGGACCGTCGACGATGGATTCGCCGCGGTTCACCACCTGACCGTCGTGCACCAGCACGTGCTTGTCTTTCGGGATCAGGTTTTCGTAACCATTGCCTTCCAGATCGGTGATGATCAGGCGCTGCTTGCCCTTGGTGTCCTTGCCGAAGGAGATCGTACCGGTCACTTCCGCCAGCATGCCGGCGTCTTTCGGCGAACGCGCTTCAAACAGCTCGGCCACACGCGGCAGACCACCGGTAATATCGCGGGTCTTGGACGATTCTTGCGGGATGCGGGCCAGCACTTCGCCCTTGCCCACTTCCTGACCGTCGCGCACCGTGATAATGGCGCCCACCTGGAAGGTGATCGATACCGAGGCTTCGGAACCGGCCAGCTTCACTTCGTTGCCGTTGTCGTCCAGCAGCTTCACCAGAGGACGCAGCATCTTGGACTGAGAACCGGCGCGGCGCTTCGGATCGATCACCACCAGCGTCGACAGACCCGTCACTTCGTCGGTCTGCTTGGCTACGGTGTTGCCCTCTTCCACGTTTTCGAACTTCACGCGGCCCGCGTACTCGGTGATGATCGGACGGGTGTGCGGGTCCCAAGTGGCCAACACCGCGCCCGCCTTGATCACCAGACCGTCGGTGACCATCAGGGTCGCGCCGTACGGCACTTTGTGACGCTCGCGCTCACGGCCCATATCGTCGTGGATCACCACTTCGCCGGAGCGGGTGATGACGATCAGCTCGCCCTTGGTGTTCGCCACATAGCGCATCTGACTGGAGAAGCGCACGGTGCCGTTGGACTTGCCCTCCACCTGGCTGGCGGCCGCGTTTCGCGACGCCGCGCCACCGATGTGGAAGGTACGCATGGTCAGCTGGGTGCCCGGTTCGCCAATGGACTGGGCGGCGATCACGCCGATGGCTTCGCCGGCGTTGACGCGCTTGCCGCGCGCCAGGTCGCGACCATAGCACTTGGCGCACAGGCCGTAGCGGGTGTCGCAAGTGATGGCGGTACGCACCTTCACTTCGTCGATGCCCAGGCTGTCCACCACGTCCACCAGATGCTCGTCCAGCAGGGTGCCGGCTTCGATCACGGTCTCGCCGGTGGACGGATCCACCAGGTCGATCGCGGCCACGCGGCCCAGGATGCGGTCGCGCAGCGGTTCGATCACGTCGCCGCCTTGCAGCACGGCCTTCATGGTGAAGCCGTTGCTGGTGCCGCAATCGTCCTCGATCACCACCAAGTCCTGGGTCACGTCGACCAGACGACGCGTCAGGTAACCGGAGTTCGCGGTCTTCAAGGCGGTATCCGCCAGACCCTTACGCGCACCGTGAGTGGAAATAAAGTACTGCAGTACGGTCAGGCCTTCGCGGAAGTTCGCGGTAATCGGCGTCTCGATAATCGAGCCGTCCGGCTTGGCCATCAGACCCCGCATGCCGGCCAGCTGCTTGATCTGAGCGGCGGAACCCCGCGCGCCCGAGTCGGCCATCATGTAAATGGAGTTGAAGGATTCCTGATCGACTTCCTTGCCTTCGCGGTCCAGCACCTTCTGCTTGGACAGCTCGTCCATCATCGCCTTGGCGATCTTGTCGCCGGTGCGGCCCCAGATGTCCACTACCTTGTTGTAGCGTTCGCCCTGGGTCACCAGACCTTGACGGTACTGCTCTTCGATCTCTTTGACTTCCTTCTGCGCGTCGGCGAGCAGGTCGACCTTCTTGGCCGGGATCTGCATATCGTCCACGCAAATGGAGATGCCGCCGCGAGTGGAGTAGGCGAAACCGGTGTACATCAACTGGTCGGCGAAGATCACGGTATCGCGGATGCCGCAACGGCGGAACGATACGTTGATCAGCTTGGAGATTTCCTTCTTCTTCAGCGCCTTGTTGATGTGCTCGAACGGCAGGCCTTTCGGCAGGATGTCGGACAGAATGGCGCGGCCCACGGTGGTGTCGTAACGCTTGATCACCGGCTGGAACTCGCCCTGCTCGTCTTTTTCCCACTCGCGCAGACGCACGGTGATGCGCGTCGCCAGTTCAACCTGACGGGTTTCGTAGGCGCGATGCACTTCCTTGGTGTCCGCAAACACCATGCCTTCGCCCTTGCCGTTCACCTTATCGCGGGTCATGTAGTACAGACCCAACACGATATCCTGCGACGGCACGATGATCGGGTCGCCGTTGGCCGGGGACAGCACGTTGTTGGTGGCCAGCATCAGGGTGCGGGCTTCCATCTGCGCTTCCAGCGACAGCGGCACGTGAACAGCCATCTGGTCACCGTCGAAGTCGGCGTTGAACGCCGCGCAAACCAGCGGGTGCAGCTGGATGGCCTTGCCTTCGATCAGCACCGGCTCGAACGCCTGAATACCCAGGCGGTGCAGCGTCGGCGCGCGGTTCAGCAGCACCGGATGCTCGCGGATCACGTCTTCCAGGATGTCCCAGACTTCCGGCACTTCCTGCTCTACCAGCTTCTTGGCCGCCTTGATGGTGGAGGCCAGACCCATCACTTCCAGCTTGTGGAAGATGAAGGGCTTGAACAGTTCCAGCGCCATTTTCTTAGGCAGGCCGCACTGATGCAGACGCAGGGTCGGGCCCACGGTAATCACGGAACGACCGGAGTAGTCCACGCGCTTACCCAGCAAGTTCTGACGGAAACGACCGCCCTTGCCCTTGATCATGTCGGCCAGCGACTTCAGCGGACGCTTGTTGGCGCCGGTCATCGCCTTGCCGCGACGGCCGTTGTCCAGCAGCGAGTCAACCGATTCCTGCAGCATGCGCTTCTCGTTGCGCACGATGATGTCCGGCGCGCGCAGTTCCAGCAGGCGCTTCAGACGGTTGTTACGGTTGATCACGCGGCGGTACAGATCGTTCAGATCGGAAGTAGCGAAGCGACCGCCGTCCAGCGGCACCAGCGGACGCAGTTCCGGCGGCAGCACCGGCAGCACTTCCAGGATCATCCATTCCGGCTTCATGCCGGAACGTTGGAAGGCCTCCAGCACTTTCAGGCGCTTGGAGATCTTCTTGATCTTGGTGTCGGAGCTGGTGGCCTTGAGTTCGGCGCGCAGGGTCTCGATCTCGCTGTCCAGGTTCAGCTTCTTCAGCAATTCCTTGACCGCTTCGGCGCCCATCATGGCGACGAACTCTTCACCGTACTGGTCTTCCTTGTCCAGGAAGTCCTCTTCGGTCAGCAGCTGACGGTATTGCAGCGGGGTCATGCCCGGATCGGTCACCACGAACGCTTCGAAGTACAGCACGCGTTCGATGTCGCGCAGCGTCATGTCCAGCACCATGCCCAGACGCGACGGCAGCGACTTCAGGAACCAGATGTGCGCGGTCGGGCTGGCCAGCTCGATGTGGCCCATGCGTTCGCGACGCACCTTGGACAAGGTGACTTCCACGCCGCACTTCTCGCAGATCACGCCGCGATGCTTCAGGCGCTTGTACTTGCCGCACAAGCACTCATAGTCCTTCACCGGTCCGAAGATGCGCGCGCAGAACAGGCCGTCGCGTTCCGGTTTGAAGGTACGATAGTTGATGGTTTCAGGCTTTTTTACTTCACCATAAGACCAGGAACGGATCTTGTCAGGCGAGGCGATGCCGATCTTAATCGCATCAAACTCTTCTTCTTGCGTAACTTGCTTAAAGAGGTCGAGCAGAGCTTTCATTGCGTCTCCAGTCAGGGGACAGGCGCGGCGGCTTGCCGCGCCCATTCAACCCAATCAATAACGTTCCAGGTCCATGTCGAGGCCGAGCGAACGGATTTCCTTCACCAGCACGTTGAAGGATTCCGGCATGCCGGCATCGATCTTGTGCTCGCCCTTGACGATGTTCTCGTACACCTTGGTACGACCGGTCACATCGTCCGACTTCACGGTCAGCATTTCCTGCAGGGTGTAGGCGGCGCCGTAAGCTTCCAGCGCCCAAACCTCCATCTCACCGAAACGCTGGCCGCCGAACTGGGCCTTACCGCCCAGCGGCTGCTGAGTCACCAGCGAGTACGGGCCGGTGGAGCGCGCGTGCATCTTGTCGTCGACCAGGTGATGCAGCTTCAGATAGTGCATCACGCCCACGGTGACCTTGCGGTCGAAGGCTTCGCCGGAGCGGCCGTCGTACAGGGTCATCTGGGTCTTGGACTCATTAAAGCCCATTTTCTCGGTCAGCGGGTCCGCATCCGGGTAGGCCAGATCCAGCATGTGCTTGATCTCGGTCTCCTTGGCGCCGTCGAACACCGGCGTCGCGAACGGCATGCCCTTGCGCAGATTGTCCGCCAGGGCCAGCACTTCGTCGTCGCTCAGCGAGGCGATGTCCTCGACCTTGCCCGCTTCGTTGTAGATGCGCTCCAGATAGCCGCGCACCAAGGAAGCGTTCTGCTGATCCTTGATCATGCGGTCGATGCGCTCGCCGATGCCCTTGGCGGCCCACCCCAGATGCACTTCCAGGATCTGACCGATGTTCATACGCGACGGTACGCCCAGCGGGTTCAGCACGATGTCGACCGGACGGCCGTCGCCCATGTAAGGCATGTCTTCGATCGGCAGGATGCGCGATACCACGCCCTTGTTGCCGTGACGGCCGGCCATCTTGTCGCCGGCCTGCAGGCGGCGCTTAACGGCCAGGTAAACCTTGACCATCTTCTGCACGCCCGGCGGCAGCTCGTCGCCCTGGGTCAGCTTGCGCTTCTTGTCTTCGAACTTGAGGTCGAATTCTTCGCGCTTCTGCGCCAGGCTTTCCTTGATCAGTTCCAGCTGCTTGGCGATGTCTTCATCGGCCATGCGGATGTCGAACCAGTCGTGCTTGGACGGCAGATCGGCCAGGTATTCCTGATCGATCACAGTGCCTTTCACCAGACGCTTCGGACCGCCGTTGGCCACTTTGCCCACGATCAGACGCTCGATACGGCTGAAGGCGTCGTTGTCGAAAATACGCAGTTGGTCGTTCAGGTCCAGGCGATAGCGCTTCAGTTCCGAATCGATGATGGACTGGGCGCGCTTGTCGCGCTCAATGCCTTCGCGGGTGAACACCTGAACGTCGATCACGGTGCCCACGGTGCCGGTCGGCACGCGCAGCGAGGTGTCCTTCACGTCGGAAGCCTTCTCGCCGAAGATCGCGCGCAGCAGCTTCTCTTCCGGGGTCAGCTGGGTTTCGCCCTTAGGCGTCACCTTGCCCACCAGCACATCGCCGGCTTCGACTTCGGCGCCGATGTACACGATGCCGGATTCATCCAGACGGCCGGCCATGCGCTCGGACAGGTTCGGGATGTCGCGGGTGATTTCCTCGGGGCCCAGCTTGGTGTCGCGGGCAACCACGGACAGTTCTTCGATATGGATCGAGGTGTAGCGGTCTTCGGCGACCAGCTTCTCCGAGATCAGGATCGAGTCCTCGTAGTTGTAACCGTTCCACGGCATGAAGGCGATGGTCATGTTCTGACCCAGCGCCAGCTCGCCCAAGTCGGTGGAGGCGCCGTCGGCCACCACGTCGCCGCGGGCGATGTGGTCGCCCACTTTCACCACCGGACGCTGGTTGATGTTGGTGTTCTGGTTGGAGCGGGTGAACTTGGTCAGGTTGTAGATGTCCACGCCCACTTCGCCGGCAACGGCTTCTTCGTCGTTGACGCGAACCACCACGCGGGTCGCGTCGACATAGTCGACCACGCCGCCGCGACGCGCCACCACGGTGGTGCCGGAGTCAACCGCCACCGAGCGCTCGATGCCGGTGCCCACCAGGGCTTTTTCCGGACGCAGGCAAGGCACGGCCTGGCGCTGCATGTTGGCGCCCATCAATGCGCGGTTGGCGTCATCGTGTTCCAGGAACGGAATCAGCGAAGCGGCGACGGACACCACCTGACCGGTGGCCACGTCCATGTACTGTACGCGGTCCGGAGTCGCCAGAATGGTTTCGCCCTTCTCGCGGCAGGTCACCAGCTCGTCGATCAGCGCGCCTTCTTCGCTCAACTCGGCGTTGGCCTGAGCAATCACGTAGCGGCCTTCTTCGATCGCGGACAGGTAGTCGATCTCGTTGGTGACCTTGCTGTCCACTACCTTGCGGTACGGGGTTTCCAGGAAGCCGAACTCATTGGTGCGCGCATAGACGGACAAGGAGTTGATCAGACCGATGTTCGGGCCTTCCGGCGTTTCGATCGGGCACACGCGGCCGTAGTGGGTCGGGTGTACGTCGCGCACTTCGAAACCGGCGCGTTCGCGGGTCAGACCGCCCGGGCCAAGAGCCGATACGCGGCGCTTGTGGGTGATTTCCGACAGCGGGTTGGTCTGGTCCATGAACTGGGACAGCTGCGAGGAGCCGAAGAACTCCTTGATCGCGGCGGACACCGGCTTGGCGTTGATCAGGTCGTGCGGCATCAGGTTGTCGGATTCCGCCTGATTCAGGCGTTCCTTGACCGCGCGCTCCACGCGTACCAGGCCGGCGCGGAACTGGTTTTCGGCCAGTTCGCCCACCGAACGCACGCGACGGTTACCCAGGTGATCGATATCGTCCACTTCGCCGCGGCCATTGCGCAGCTCGGTCAGGATGGCGATCACGGAAACGATGTCTTCAGTCGACAGCGTGCCTTCCATCACATCGCGACGCTCGGCGAACTTCTCGCCGATCAGCACCTTGAACCACTCAGGGGTCTTGTCGTCGAATTTGTACTGGTAGGTGCGCGAGCTGAACTTCATGCGGCCCACGCGCGACAGATCGTAGGTTTCTTCGCTGAAGAACAGACGCTGGAACAGCGCTTCCACCGCGTCTTCCGTCGGCGGTTCGCCCGGACGCATCATGCGGTAGATGGCCACGCGGGCCTGCAGCTGGTCCTGGATGTCGTCGGCGCGCAGCGTCTGGGAGATGTAGGAGCCCTGATCCAGATCGTTGGTGAACAACACTTCCACCTGCTGGATATCGGCCAGCGCCAGCTTGGCCAGCACTTCCTCGGTCACTTCGTCGTTGGCGCGCGAAATCAGCTCGCCGGTGTCGGCGTTGGCGACGTTGTGCGCCAGCACCTTGCCCAGCAGCGCGTCGGCCGGCACTTCGATGCGGTCCAGCTCAGCGGTCTGGATGTCGCGGATGTGCTTGGCGGTAATACGCTTGTCCTTGGCCACGATCAGCTTGCCGTCGGCGGCAACGATGTCGAACTTGGCCACTTCGCCCTTCAGACGATCCGGAACCACGCGCATGAACACGCCGCTCTTGGTCAGGTAGAAGGTGTCGAAGCTGTAGAACTCGGACAGGATTTCTTCGTTGGTGTAACCCAGCGCCTTCAGCAGGATGGTCACCGGCATCTTGCGGCGACGGTCGATACGGAAGTACAGCAGGTCTTTCGGGTCAAACTCGAAGTCCAGCCAGGAACCGCGGTAAGGAATCACGCGGGCGGAGAACAACAGTTTGCCGGAGGAATGAGTCTTGCCGCGGTCGTGCTCGAAGAACACGCCCGGGGAACGATGCAACTGAGAAACGATGACGCGCTCGGTGCCGTTGATGATGAACGAACCATTGGTCGTCATCAGCGGGATTTCGCCCATGTACACTTCGTTCTCGCGCACTTCCTTCACCACCGGCTTGGAAGACTCTTTGTCGAAGATGGTCAGACGGATGCGCGCGCGCAACGGAGCGGCGTAGGTAATGCCGCGCAGCTGGCACTCCTGCACGTCGAACGGCGGCTCGCCCAAGACGTAATGAGCGAAGTCCAGACGCGCATAGCCATTATGGCTGATGATCGGATAGATCGATTTGAACGCAGCCTGAAGGCCCACATCCCTACGCTGGTCAAGCGGCACACCCAACTGGAGAAATTCGGTGTAGGAATCAATCTGGGTCGCCAACAGGAATGGGACATCGAGAACACTGGCACGCTTCGCAAAACTTTTACGAATACGCTTCTTCTCAGTAAACGAATAACTCATAGAGTCTCCATCGAGGTGGGGTGGCGCAAGCAAGAAACCAAAAGTCAGCAGCCACGCTCAATAATTGCTGGCTTTTACCTTCTTCGTTTCGGCCAACTACAAGCGCAATAAGGCTGGCGGATTTCTCCGCCAGCCTCACCCTCTTTTTTCAAAGAAGATTATTTGATTTCAGCCTTAGCACCGGCTTCGGTCAGCTGTTTCAGGATGTCGTCGGCTTCAGCCTTCGCCACGCCTTCTTTCAGGGCTTTCGGAGCGCCGTCAACCAGGTCTTTGGCTTCTTTCAGGCCCAGACCGGTGATTGCGCGCACAACCTTGATCACGCCAACCTTGTTGTCGCCAGCGCCAGTCAGGATAACGTCAAACTCGGTTTTTTCTTCAGCGGCAGCAGCGCCGGCGCCAGCCGGGCCAGCAACAGCAACAGCAGCGGCGGAAACGCCGAACTTCTCTTCGAACGCCTTAACCAGGTCGTTCAGTTCCATCACGGTCAGACCAGCAACGGCCTCGAGGATGTCTTCTTTGGTGATTGCCATGTGAAAATCTCCTGAATTCTATAAGAATCAAATAAGTTAAGCGGCTTCGGCTTGCTTCTTGTCGGACAGGGCGGCCAGCGCGCGGGCGAAGCCAGCGACCGGAGCCTGCATAACGTAGAGAAGCTTGGACAGCAGTTCTTCGCGGCTCGGGATGGACGCGAGCTCAGCAACCTGAGCGGCGTTCAGCACCTGGCCATCGTAGGAACCTGCTTTGACGATGATTTTGTCGTCAGCCTTGGCATATTGATGCAGCACCTTGGCAGCAGCTACCGGGTCGGTGGAAACAGCGTAAACCAGCGGGCCGACCATTTGGTCAGCCAGACCGGCAAACGGAGTGCCTTCCACAGCACGGCGAACCAGCGTGTTCTTCAGAACGCGCAGGTATACGCCATTCTCGCGCGCCTGAGCGCGGAGTTTGGTCATGCTGCTTACCTCGATGCCCCGATATTCAGCGATAACGAGGGTCTGAGCGTCTGCCAGCGTGGCAGATACTTCAGCTACGACCGCCTTTTTATCTTCGATATTGAGACTCAAGGTCTACCTCCTAGACTGAAATGAAGCGAAAGGATTTTCGCTTCGCTTTGCAGCGGCGACCTACATCAGGAGACATCATAAAGAACTGGTGCTCATGGGCGGAATTGAACCGCCGACCTCTCCCTTACCAAGGGAGTGCTCTACCCCTGAGCTACATGAGCTTGAACTTTGTTCAGAAGCCTGTTTCGGGTACACCATCTGCGTAGGGTGCGGACTTCCATACCGGCAAATCTGCGATTAAGCCTTGCGGCGCCTACGGTCTTTGACAACCTGGCAAGCGAACTTGCCAGCCCAAAGCCTTGGCGAGGCGGCGAACCGCCCCGCCAAACTCAAACAGCGATTAAGCGCTGATCGAGTTGGTATCTACACGAGCGCCGACACCCATGGTGCTGGATACGGCGATCTTTTTCAGATACACGCCCTTGGAAGCTGCCGGCTTGGCTTTCACCAGGGCATCAACCAGAGCGGAGAAGTTTTCACGCAGGGCTTCGGCTTCGAAAGAAGCGCGGCCGATGGTGGCGTGAACGATACCGGCCTTGTCGGTACGGTACTGAACCTGACCGGCCTTGGCGTTTTTCACGGCCTCGGCTACGTTCGGGGTCACGGTACCCACCTTCGGGTTCGGCATCAGGCCGCGCGGGCCCAGGATCTGACCCAGCTGACCCACAACGCGCATGGCGTCCGGGGAGGCGATCACGATGTCGAAGTCCAGATTGCCGGCTTTAACCTGCTCGGCCAGATCGTCGAAACCAACGACTTCCGCGCCAGCGGCTTTAGCGGCTTCAGCGTTCGCGCCTTGAGCGAACACGGCAACGCGTACGGACTTGCCGGTACCGCGCGGCAGAACCACGGAACCACGGACCACTTGGTCGGATTTACGCGGATCCACGCCCAGATTCACGGCCACGTCGATGGACTCGTCGAATTTGGCGGTGGCGGCGGCTTTCACCAGGGAGATCGCTTCGTCGATAGCGTACAGCTTGTTGCGATCAACGCCAGCCTTCAGAGCTTGCAAGCGCTTGGAAACCTTAGCCATTACACGCCCTCCACTTCCAGACCCATCGAACGGGCGGAGCCGGCGATGGTGCGAACAGCGGCGTCCAGATCGGCAGCGGTCAGATCCGGCTGCTTGGTCTTGGCGATTTCTTCCAGCTGAGCGCGAGTCACTTTACCCACCTTGTCGGTATTGGCCTTGGCCGAACCGGACTTGATGCCAGCAGCCTTCTTCAGAAGGATGGTGGCCGGCGGGGTCTTCATCACGAAGGTGAAGGACTTGTCCGCGAATGCGGTAATCACTACGGGAATCGGCAGACCCGGCTCAACGCCTTGGGTCGCGGCGTTGAACGCCTTGCAGAATTCCATGATGTTCAGACCACGCTGACCCAGGGCCGGACCGATCGGCGGCGACGGGTTGGCTTTGCCAGCGGGCACTTGCAGCTTGATATAGCCGACAATTTTCTTTGCCACGATTAAACTCCTAGTTTGGGTATAGCGCGAGCGTCAACTCGCTTCCCGACGAAAGCGCAACAGTATACACGCTTAAAAAAAGCTTGCCAAGAGGCAGGCTTACAACTTCTCAACCTGACTGAATTCGAGCTCAACCGGGGTGTCGCGACCAAAAATCTGCACCGACACGCGCAGCTTGTTGCGCTCGTAGTTCACCTCGTCGACCGAACCGTTGAAGTCGTTGAACGGGCCGTCGATGACGCGCACCTTCTCGCCCACTTCGAACAGCACCTTCGGCTTCGGCTTTTCCACGCCCTCTTGCATCTGCTGCATGATGGCCTCGACTTCCTTCTTGGAAATCGGCGCCGGGCGGTTGGCGGTGCCGCCAACAAAACCGGTCACTTTCGGCGTGCTCTTGACCAGATGCCAGGTATCGTCGGTCATTTCCATCTCGACCAACACATAGCCCGGGAAAAACTTGCGCTCGGTAATGGAGCGACGGCCATTCTTGACGTCGACAACCTCTTCCACCGGCACCAGGATTTGACCAAATTGATCGGCGACATGAGAACGCTCGATGCGCTCGCGCAACGCCTTTTGCACGCTTTTTTCAAAGCCAGAATAAGCGTGAACCACATACCAGCGCATTGCCATTATTTACCTCGACCGAGAATCACATCATAAAACAACCAGGACAGACTGGAGTCCACCAACCACATGAACAAGGCCAGCACCAGCACGAAAACAAACACCATGCCGGTCATCTGCATCGCCTCTTTGCGAGTGGGCCACACCACCTTGCGAGCCTCAACCAGAGACTCGTTGGCGTAAGTGACGAAACTCTTGCCCGGCTGCGACAGCCAAACCGCCCCAACCGCCAGAATCACGCCAGCCACAAACGAAAGCGCGCGCAAAATACCCTGGTCCGCCGGAATCATGTAAAAGCCGACGATACCGGCCGCCACCAGCAAACCGGCCAGCGCCAGCTTGATTTTATCTTGCATTTCCATGTCGATATCTTCTCTTGCGCGTATGCGACAAAAGACCAACCGGCGCACAAGCGCCGGCTGGTCTTAATTGGCAGGCCAGGAGGGTCTCGAACCCCCAACCCTCGGTTTTGGAGACCGATACTCTACCAATTGAGCTACTGGCCTTTAAACCTGATTAAGCGATGATCTTAGCTACCACACCGGCGCCGACGGTACGACCGCCTTCGCGGATGGCGAAACGCAGACCATCTTCCATGGCGATCGGAGCGATCAGCTCAACCGTGATCTCCACGTTGTCGCCCGGCATTACCATTTCCACGCCTTCCGACAGGGTAACGGCGCCCGTTACGTCGGTGGTGCGGAAGTAGAACTGCGGACGGTAGTTCGCGAAGAACGGGGTGTGACGGCCACCTTCGTCTTTGCTCAGTACGTATACCGAAGCCTGGAACTTGGTGTGCGGGGTGATGGAACCCGGCTTGGCCAGTACCTGACCACGCTCAACGTCTTCACGCTTGGTGCCGCGCAGCAGCACGCCCACGTTGTCGCCGGCTTGACCTTGGTCCAGCAGCTTGCGGAACATTTCCACGCCAGTGCAAGTGGTCTTCGCGGTAGCCTTCAGGCCCACGATTTCCAGCTCTTCGCCGACTTTAACAATGCCGCGCTCTACGCGACCGGTTACCACGGTGCCGCGACCGGAGATCGAGAACACGTCTTCGATCGGCAGCAGGAACGGCTTGTCGATGGCGCGCTCCGGAGTCGGGATGTAGGAATCCAGAGCAGCAGCCAGCTTGCGCCAAAGGCGACGCCAGCGCGGCTGAAGCCCTGATCGCCGAAGCCGCGCCGAGCGCCGCCGCCGGCCTGAATCAGGCGGTTCAGGAAGCCGTGACCAAAGCCGCAGCCCAGGTTGGCGCCAATATCCAGACCAGCGTGAAGGCCGGCGAAGTCACCCTGAGCGGCACCGCGCCCAGTGAAGAAGCGCTGCGCCGCGTGGCCGAAGAAGCCTCCCGCGTGCCGGGCGTGACCGCGGTTCGCACCAACGTCACCCTCAAAGCCGCAGGCTAAACCCCTCTAGTTCGTCGGCACGCTGCCCGTCTGGCTCGCTTGCCCTGAGTACAGCAGCGCCGACCCTCGCTTTACCCGGAGTCGTCCCAAGGAACGCACGCAAGTGTGCCCGCCTCCATTCGCCGCCCTTCTGGGTGGCCTTTTTTATTCGCGGGCGCTATCGTTTTCCGCCAGCCCACACCGCTGCAGCGGCTTCGTCCCTGCTCATATAGCGGTTGATCAGACGCAGCATGGTGTCGTCGCGGTTCATGCCGTCAACCAACTGGCGCCAGGCTCTGGCTTCGCTGTCGGGGAAAGCGCGCTTGGTCAACACCAGGCTGCGCGGGCTGGGCGCGTCGTCCTTCTCCCAGTCCGCCACTTTCACTCTGTCTTCCAAACCGTGTTGTCTGATTTTCTGCCGATACACCATGGGCGTGGAGAAAATGCCCGCAACGCGGCGCTGGTCCAGCATGCGGAACAGGACATCCTCCTCCGCCACTTCCACCAAACGGCGCTGCACGCCCAATTGCAAGACCAAGGGATCGAAATAACGGCTGGTGCTGTAACTCCGCACGATGGCCCAGCGGCTGGATGGAGCATCCTGGATGAAGGACTCCATCGAGCGGATGGAGTCGGGCACGTCTATCGATAAAATCGCATACTGACGCAGCTGGATATAGTTGAAAAACCAATAGATTTTGCTGCGTTCCGGAGTCTCGATCACGGAACCGGTCATATCCAGCGAGCCGGCTTCCAGTTCCTGCCAGATGCGAGCCCGCGGCATCACCACGAACTCGAACTCGCAACCGCTGCGCCGCCGCAATTCCTCCGCCACGTCTCGATCCAAGCCGCGGCCGGCGCTGTAGAACTGGCCGATCTCGTAAAAAGCGAAACGGATCGGCCGCTGCGGACACGACACGCCGCCATGAGCGCCGCCGGCCCAGCAGGCCGCCAGCAACAGACATGCTCGCGCCAGTCCTGTTTTCACGGTGGGTACGCCTCCCGGCCATGCCGGATTCATCGCCATGCCCAGCGCACGGCACTCCCCACTATAGGCAAAGCGCCGCCGGCTTTAAGAGCCGGCTCGCGTTTTCAGAACTTCATCAGGCTCTTCAGGGCGAGACGCACGCCCTCGCTCACCGTCACCTCGGCCGGCAGGCCCTTGGTGGCGGCCGCGGCCTCCTTCTCGTTGTAACCCAAGGCCAGCAAGGCGTTGACGATGTCGCCCTTCTCATCCGGCGTGGCGGCGAAAGCCAGGCCCCCCGGCGCGGTCAGCGTGCTGCCGGTGGCCAATTTGCCGCGCAGCTCCAGCACCAGGCGCTCGGCGGTCTTCTTGCCTATGCCCGGCACCGCGGACAAGCGCTTGATGTCTTCGCTGGCCACCGCCACCGCCAGTTCATCGGTGGTCATGCCGGACAGGATGGCCAGGGCGATCTTGGCGCCGATGCCGGTCACCTTGACCAGTTGCCGGAAGGTCTGTCTATCCTCCTTGCTGGCGAAGCCGAACAGCAGATGGGCGTCTTCTCGCACCACCAGATGGGTGAACAGCGTGGTTTTCTGACCCAAGGCCGGTAATTGATAAAAAGTGGTCATCGGCACATCGACTTCATAGCCGACCCCGTTGACGTCCAACACCACTTGCGGGGGCAGTTTTTCGATGAGATTGCCGCTCAGGCGTCCAATCATGTTCCGGTTCTTTCTTCAAGCGATTACAGGCGCGTCGGCTAGACCAGCCGGCCGCCGCGAATTTTCAGGCCGCTCTGCGCCAGCTGGCCCAAGGCGCCGGCGCTGAGATTGGCGTGCGCCAAGGCCACCGCCAGCGCGTCGGCGGCGTCGGCCTGGGGCGTGCCGGACAAATTAAGCATCCGCACCACCATGTGCTGCACCTGCTCCTTGGCGGCCTTGCCGTGACCGGCGACGGACTGCTTGACCTGCAGCGCGGTGTATTCCGCCACCGGCAGGTCCCGCAACACCAGCGCGCTGATGCAGGCGCCGCGCGCCTGACCCAGCATCAGCGTGGCCGCCGGATTGACGTTGACGAACACTTGCTCGATCGCCGCCGCCTGTGGTTGGTAGGTATCGATCACGCCGAACAGGCCGTCGACGATCACGCGGATGCGATCGCTCAAAGGCGCGCCCGGCGGCGTGCGGATGCAGCCGGAGGCCACGTAATGGCGTTGCTGGCCGACCAGGTCGATCACCCCGAAGCCGGTGATGCGGCTGCCGGGGTCGATGCCGAGGATGCGGCGCGCGCCGGGAAAAAGCTGAGCCGACATCGCCTCAGCCCGGGACGGCGCGCAATTGCGCATCCAACTGCCACAATTGCTGCGGCGTGCCCACATTGTGCCAGACGCCGTTGAAATACTCGCCGCTGGCCCGTCCGGCCGCGATCGCGGCGTCGTAAAACGGACGCATCGGCGCGAAGCGGCCTGCGGAAAGGCCGGCGAACATGCGGGTATCGTAAAGGCCGATGCTGGAGAAGGTCAGCTTGCGCTCGCCGTCGGCGCGCAGGCCGCCGTCCGGCTCCAAGGCGAAATCCCCGCCCGCGTGAAAAGCCGGATTGTCTGTCATCACCAGGTGCATGCCCGGTTCCTCAAGGCCCTCCAGCGCGTCCAGCCGCGGCAGCAGGCTTGCGTAGTCGTAATCGGTATAAATGTCCGCCGCCACGCACAGAAAAGCGCGCTCCCGCCCCGCCCGCAAACTGGGCAAGGCCTTGGCGATGCCGCCTGCGGTTTCCAAGGGCTCGCCCTCGGCGGAATAGGCGATGCGCGCGCCAAAGCGGCCGCCGTCTCCCAGCACCTGTTCTATCTGCGCGCCCAGCCAGGCGTGATTGATCACGATGTCGGCGAAACCGGCCGCCACCAAGCGCTCGATCTGCCAGACGATCAGGGGCTTGCCGCCCACCTCCAGCAAGGGCTTGGGCGCATGGTCGGTCAGCGGCCGCATCCGCTCGCCGCGGCCGGCCGCCAAAATCATGGCTATCGGCATGCTCATCCCTTGTAGCTCAAGGCCGGGTAGGTCGATTGCAGCTCGTCATCGGTCTGGTCCTTGCCCACCAACTGCAGCAACAGCTGATAGAGCGGCGCCAGTTCCTGGTAACGGCGGGTGGTCCGTTTCAGATACTTGATGAAACGCGGAATCTCGGCGCGGTACTTGTCCTTGCCGTCGCGATGGAACAGACGCGCGAAGATGCCGGTCACTTTCAGGTGGCGCTGCACGCCCATCCATTCGAAATCACGGTAGAAGACGTCGAATTCGGCCGGCACCGGCAGGCCGGCGGCGCGCGCCTTTTCCCAGTAGCGGATCGCGATATCGAGCACGAAGGGCTCGTCCCACTCGATGAAAGCGTCGCGCAGCAGGCTGACGATGTCGTAGCTGACCGGACCGTACACCGCATCCTGAAAATCCAACACCCCGGGCTTGCCCGGCGTCAGCATCAGATTACGCACGATGAAATCCCTGTGCACGAACACCTTGGACTGGGCCAGCAACACCGGCAGCAAGGCCTTGACCCCGGCGTCCCACAGCTGGCGTTGCGCGAAATCCAGCGGCCGGCCCAATTCCTTGGCGCAGAACCACTCCGGAAACAGGTTCAACTCGCGCGTCAGCAGCGCTTCGTCGTATTCCGGCAACACTCCCGGCTGACTGGCGGACTGGATCTCCACCAGGGTGTCCAGCGCCTCCAGCAATAGATGGCGCCGCACCTGTTCGCGCCCATCATGCTCCAAGGCGGCCAGATAGGTGACCCGGCCCAGGTCCTCCAGCAGCAGCAGACCCTGCTCTCTATCCCGCGCCAGCAGCTTGGGAACATTGACCATGGCGAAAACGTCGCGCACTTGCACATAGGCGTCGGTGCTCATTTTTTCCGGCGGCGCATCCATCACGATGCAACTCGCGCCGTCCGGCCAGGTCGCACGGAAGTAGCGCCGGAAGTCGGCATCCGCGGCAGCGAATTCAAGCCCGATGTCCTGTCCCGGGTACAAATCTGCCAGCCATTTTTTGATGAGTTCCTGTCTATGCATGTCGCTTCGTCTTGGTGCTGATAGAATTGGCTGATTTTATACTGCCCCGCCGCCCCTTAGATATGGCTTTGTGCATGCCCAGAATCAAACCCAATCCGCTGGCCCTGGCGCTGGCGGCCGCGTTCTCACTACAGCCGGCGCTGGCGCTGGCCGATGAAGACGCCCCTATCGCCCTGCCCACCCCGCCCAAGGCCGAAGGCCAGACCCACGTCACCGCCGACGATATGGACGGCGAGATGAATGTGGAGCTGAAAGCCCGCGGCAATGTGGTGGTCACCCGCGACGACCAGAAACTGGAGTCCGACTGGCTGGACTATTACCAGAACAAGGACCGGGTCAAGGCCGGCGACCGCTTCAAGATGACGCGCGGCGTCGACGTGGTCACCGGCACCACGCTGGATTACAACGTCGCCAACTACAGCGGCACCGGCATGAACCCGGTGTTCGCCATGGGCAAGCCGGCGCCCGCCGCCAAGGGCGCGCCGGCCGCCACCCGTCCGATGAGCACGGTGCCGATGCGCGGCGACGGCCAGCAAGTGGATTTCCGCGGCCAGAACGAGTACCGGGTCTACAACAGCCGCATCAATAGCTGCGAACCCGGCGACGACTCCTGGTATCTGAACTCCTCGCTGCTGGACCTCGACTACAACAACGGCGTCGGCACCGCCCGCAACGCGCGGCTGAATTTCTACGGCGTGCCCATCCTGTACACACCGTGGATGGACTTCCCGCTCAACGGCAACCGCAAGAGCGGTTTCCTGCCGCCCACCTTCAAGACCGGCAGCAACGGCACTGAAGTCGCGCTGCCCTATTACTGGAATATCGCGCCCAACTACGACGCGACCATCACCCCGCATTTCAACGACAAGCACGGCACCATGCTAGGTGCGGAATTCCGCTATCTGCAGCCCAATTACGCCGGCTCGATCTACACCGAACAATTGCCCAAGGACAAGGTCACCGACAAGAATCGCTACGCCTGGTATGCGACCCATGGCCAGACGCTGGCACCGGGCCTGACTTTCGGCTACAACGCCAACTACGTCTCTGACCCCAACTATTTCAAGGATTTCGGCGACCGTCTCAGCATCGCCACCAACGTCAACCTGGTGCGCGAGGCCTGGCTCAGCTACGGCTTCGGCTGGCAGGGCGGCTCGGCCAACGCCACCTTGCGCGCTCAGCGCTACCAGACCCTGCTGGCAAACCCCTCACCAGGGGACATACCCTATGCGCGGCTACCGCAGCTGACGTTCAGCGCCAGCCAGCAATTGCCGCAGGGCTTCAGCGCCAATCTGCAAAGCGAGCTGACCCGCTTCTCCCATCCGACTCTGCAAACCGGCGACCGCCTGGTCGCCTATCCCAGCCTGACGTGGAGCCTGGACAAAAGCTGGGGCTTTCTGCGTCCCAAGCTTGGCCTGCACCTGACCGAATATAATCTGGACGCGCTGCCCGGCCAGCAAAGCCGCTCGGTGTCGCGCAGCCTGCCCATTTTCAGCACCGACGCCGGCCTCTATTTCGACCGCGATACCGAGTTTCTGGGCCAGGACCATCTGCTGACGCTGGAGCCGCGTCTGTTCTACGTCAATATCCCGACTCGCAGCCAGAACAATCTGCCCAACTTCGACACCTCGGAAAACGATTTCAATTTTGCGCAATTGTTCACCGAAAACCGCTTCTCCGGCTCGGACCGCATCAACGGCGCCAATCAGCTGACCACGGCGCTGACCAGCCGCCTGATCAGCCAGCAAAACGGCCTGGAACGAATCCGGCTGACCGTGGGCAAGCGCTATTATTTCAATCAGGACGACATCTCCCTGACCGGCGTGCCGCAACAACGCACCGTCAGCGGCTCCAATCTGCTGCTGGGCGCCAGCGGCGATCTGGCCCAGGGATGGCGCTTGGACAGCTCCTATGAGTGGAACGAGGCGCTGAAAACCACCGAACGCTACAATGCCCAGCTGCGCTACAACCCGGCGCCCGGCAAGGTGCTCAGCGCCCGTTACCGCTACGGTCGCTACGAACAGCAGGACAACTCATCAAAGTACGGCCCCTTGCGCCAGGTCGACATCGGCGCCCAATGGCCTATCGCCAAGAAATGGTACGCGCTGGGCCGCTACAACTATTCGCTGGCCGACCGCAAGCCGCTGGAACAACTGGCCGGATTCGAGTACAACGACGGTTGCTGGTCGGCGCGCCTGGTCGGTCAGCGCTATGTCAGCGACCTGACCACCACCAAGAACGCCATTTATTTCCAGCTGGAATTCAAGGGCCTTGGCGGCTTCGGCAACAATCCGCTCAACACGCTGAAGCTGGCGATTCCCGGCTATAGCAAGACTAACGATTTATAAGCGATGATCATGAAACAGACTCTGCTCGCCCTGCTGCTGGCCGGCGCCCTGCAAGGCGCCGTCGCCGCTCCCGCCGCCCCGGTCAAAGAAGTGGACCGCATCGTCGCGGTGGTCAACAAGAACGTGATCACCTGGCTGGATCTGCAATCACGCGTCGACGAAGCCATCAAACAGCTGCAAGCGCAGAAAGTGACGCCGCCGGCGCGCGCCGTGCTGGAAAAACAGATGCTGGAACAGATGATCACCGAGGAGGTTCAGCTGCAGTACGCCGCCAGCGGCGGCCTGCGCATCGACGACGCCGCGGTGGATCAGGCGGTGGCCAATCTGGCCAAGCAGAACAAGATGGACGTGGCCGGCCTGAAAGCCCAGCTGGCCAAGGAAGGCCTGGCCTTCGACAAGCTGCGCGCCGAAGTGCGCAAGGAACTGACCATCGCGCGCCTGCGCGACAGCGAAGTCGCCGCCAAGGTCAACGTCAACGAGACCGAAGTCGATCAGGTGCTGAAAAGCGCGCAGAGCGGCAACCGCGCCGAATACCACCTGGCCAGCATCCTGATCAACGTGCCGGAACGCGCCGACGCCAAGCAGATCGACACGCTGTCGAAGAAGGCCGAGAAAGCGCTGACGGAGCTGGAGGCCGGCCAAGCCTTCGCCAAGGTATCGGCCAGCTACTCCGACGCCCCCAATGCGCTGAAAGGCGGCGACATGGGCTGGCGCAGCGCGGTATCGCTGCCGGTTGAGTTCGTGCAGATGCTGGAACAGCTGAAAACCGGCCAGCACACCAATGTGATCCGCACCCAGCAAGGCTTCTTCATCTTCCAATTGCAGGACAAACGCGACAGCGGCGCGCCGATGATGGTGGAGCAATACCATGTGCGCCACATTCTGATCCGCACCAACGAGGCGGTGTCGGCCAACGACGCCAAAACCCGCATCGAACAGGTGCGCGACCGCATCCAGCGCGGCGCCAAGTTCGCCGACATGGCCAAGCTCTACTCCGAAGACGGCAGCAACGCCAAGGGCGGCGATCTGGGCTGGGTCAATCTGGGCGATCTGGTGCCGGATTTTGAGAGCGCGATGACGCAACTGCCTATCGGCCAATTGTCGCCGGCGGTGCGCACGCCCTTCGGCTGGCATTTGATCCTGGTGGAAGGCAAGCGCAATCAAGACGTGTCCGGCGACCGCGAGCGGCTGGCGGTCAAACAACAGATCCGCTCCCGCAAGATCGAACAGGCGTACGCCGACTGGGTGCGCCAGCTGCGCGACTCCGCCTTCGTCGAAGAACGGCTGGACGAGAAGTAAGATGAGCCTCCCCGTATTGGCCGTCACCACCGGAGAGCCGGCCGGCGTGGGGCCGGATCTGGCGCTGCGGCTGACGGAGGCCGGCGTCGGCGCGCGCTGCGTGCTGATCGGCGACAAGACCTTGCTGGCCGCGCGCGCGCGGCAGCTGGGCCTCTCGCTCGCGCTGCGCGATTACGCGCCGGATACGCCCGCGCCGGCGCAGGGACTGGAAGTTTGCCATGTGCCGCTGGCGGTTCCGGCCGCTCCCGGCCGGCTGGACCCGGCCAACGCCGGCTATGTGCTGGCGACGCTGGACCGCGCCATCGACGGCTGCCTTAGCGGCGAGTTCGCCGCCATGGTGACCGCGCCGGTGCACAAGGGCGTCATCAACGACGGCGGCGTCGCCTTCTCCGGCCACACCGAATACCTGGCCGAACGCACGCACACGCCCAAGGTGGTGATGATGTTGGCCGGCGGCGGCATGCGCGTGGCGCTGGCCACCACCCATCTGCCGCTGCGGGACGTCGCCGACGCCATCACCGCGGACAGCCTGGAGCAGGTCATCCGCATCCTGCACGGGGATCTGCGCGCCAAGTTCGGCATCGCCGCGCCGCGCGTGCTGGTGGCGGGCCTGAATCCGCACGCGGGCGAAGGCGGCCATCTGGGGCGCGAGGAAATCGAGGTCATCGAACCGCTGCTGGCGCGGCTGCGCGGCGAGGGCATGGACCTAATCGGCCCCTTGCCGGCCGACACCCTGTTCAACCCCGACAAGCTGCGGCGCTGCGACGCGGTGCTGGCGATGTATCACGATCAAGGCTTGCCGGTGCTCAAGCACGCCAGCTTCGGCGCCGGCATCAACATCACCCTGGGCCTGCCCATCGTCCGTACCTCGGTCGACCACGGCACCGCGCTGGATCTGGCCGGCAGCGGTCAGGCCCACCCGGGCAGTCTGTTCGAGGCCGTGCAGCTGGCGGCGCAACTGGCCGCCTCCGCCGCGAACTGACTCAGCGGACGATCACCTCGTCCGGCAACTCGTTGACGCTGGGCCCGCCTCGGAGCGGCGCATGCTCGATCAACAAAGCGTGTATCCGCCACAAGCCGGCCTCCAGGCCGGCCACTTGCTTGCCTTCCGCCATCGCGCGTCCGACTTCGGCGCAAATCTCCTCCCAGGCCCGCGACGGCACCCGCCGGTCTATGCCGCGATCGGCGACGATTTCAATGCGGCGCTCCGCCAGCAACACATACACCAGCACACCGGTGTTCTCCTCGGTGTCCCATACCCTCAGCAGACCGAACCACTCCAGCGCCCGTTCTCGAGCGCTCATGCCGCGCCAGGCGTCGCGCCAATCCAGCGCCGACTCCACCACAAAGCGCAGCTGACCGGCGTGTTCGCGTTCCGAAGCCGCGATGCCTTGCTGCAAACGCGCCAGTTCCGCGGCGGGAAAACGCCGTCGCGCCAAATAGCCGGTGCTGGCCAGATGACGCAGCGCTCTATGCCATGATTTCCACATCACCAATCTCCCGAAGCGCCGCCGCCGCCAAATCCCCCGCCGCCGCCGGACCAGCCGCCTCCGCGGCCGCCGCTGCTTCCGCCGCGCCAACTCCCGCCGCCTCCGCCGCCGAACGACAAGCCGTGGGCGCCGATCACCAGGCACAGAAGCGCCGCCACCGCCCCGGCCAGCAAGGCGAACAAGACGCCTCCGCCCAGCAGCAAGGCCGCGGCGACGCCCAGGCCGCCCATGATGAGGCTGCCGATCAAGCGTCCGAACAGGCGGCTGACGACGCCGGCGCCGAACAAGACCGCGAACGCCAGCGCCGGCCAACTGTCTTCCCAGCCCTGCTGCTGAATCCGCGTCGGCGGGGGCAGCTTTTCGCCGTCGATCAGGCCTTCCAGCTGCGACGCCGCCGCTTGAATGCCCTGAAAGCGCAAACCCTGCTTGAACAGAGGCCTCAGCGTGTCCTGCAGAATGCGCTTGGCGTAGATGTCGGGAATCGCGCCCTCCAGGCCGCGGCCCACCAACAACTGGGTCTTGTGCTGATCCGCCACGATCAGCAACAGCACGCCGTCGTCCACCCCCTTGCGCCCCAGCTTCCAGGCGTCCATCACCCGGGTGCCGTAGTCAAAAGGCGTTTCCGGCCCCACCGACGGCACGATCAAGACCGCCAGCTGACTGCCTTTGCGCTGATGAAAGCTCAGCAATTGCCGTTCCAATTGTCCGCGCTCGTCCGCCGATAAAAAACCGGCCAGATCCACCACCGGCGAACTGGGCGGCGGCACCGCCAGTTCCGCCCGCGCCATCTGCGCGCACAGCAGCAACGCGATGCCCAAGCAACGCCATAGCGCCCTCATCTTATTTGCTCGCCTCCGGCTCGCCGAAGCTGACCTGCGGCGCGGTGGAAATGGCCTTCTCGTTCTCCACGGTGAAATTCGGCCGGGTCTTCAGGCTGAACATCATCGCGGTCAGATTATTGGGAAAGGTCCGCACCGTGCTGTTGTACGCCTGCACCGAATCGATATAACGCTTGCGCGCCAAGGCGATGCGGTTCTCGGTGCCTTCCAGCTGCGCCTGCAGATCGCGGAAGGATTGATCCGCCTTCAACTGCGGATAGTTTTCCGACACCACCAGCAAGCGGGACAAGGCCGAGCCCAGCTGATTCTGCGCCGCGGCGAAATCATTGAGCTTTTTCTCGTCCGTCGCCATCGACGCATCCATCTGGATGCTGCCCACCCGCGCCCGCGCGGCGGTGACTTGGGTCAGCACCTCTTTTTCATGCTTGGCGTAGCCTTGCACCGTTTTGACCAGATTGGGAATCAGATCCGCGCGCCGCTGGTATTGATTGATCACCTCGGACCAGGCCGCGTTGGCCGCCTCGTCCTGAGTCTGCATCGCGTTGTAACCGCAGCCGCTCAGCGACGCCGCCAATAACAAAGCCATCACCCACTTCTTCCACATCATCCTGTTCTCCATTCCCGTCGTGGCCGCGCCATCCCGATCAGCGCAACGCGTTCGAGCTTCAGTTTACCCATAAAAAGCATAAAACCAGCAGTTTTCGCCCCGCCTATGGAATAGCGCGCACCATTCCCTCCCCTGCGCGGCCAGACCGGCAAGACCGGCGCGCTCCGCCCCCGGCCCGCCTTGCCCAACAATATACAATTCGCGCCAATATCTTGAAGTAAAGAGGGAAATCCCTAGTGAATACGGGTTTTTCGCAACGCAACAATTGGGCTACACTGGTGGACGTTTTTCCAATAATGACAGCTGCACGGACAATGACCACCACCACCCAAGCCCGTGTGCGGGAGATCCCGTACAACTACACCTCGTATTCCGACCGCGAAATCTTCATCCGCCTGCTGGGCGCGCCGATGTGGAAGCTGCTGGAAGAACTGCGCGCCGAACGCAAGACCGGCCGCTCCGCCCGCATGCTGTTCGAGGTCTTGGGCGATATCTGGGTGGTGGACCGCAACCCCTATCTGGTCGACGACCTGCTGGACAATCCCAAGCGGCTGGCCGCCTTGGTGGACGCGATGCGCCACCGGCTGGCCGAAGTGGAAAAACGCCGCGAAGGCAACGACAAGGTGGGCAAGATGCTGACGGCGGCCCGCGCCGCCGTCGAGCGCTTCGCCGAACAGTTCGAGGATACCCGCGAACTGCGCGCCAAGATCCTGAAGAAGCTGTCCCGGCTCACCCGCCGCGACAATATCCAGTTCGACGGCCTGTCCCGCGTCGCCCACGTCACCGACGCCACCGACTGGCGCGTCGAATACCCCTTCGTGGTGCTCAGCCCGGACGGCGAAGCCGAAATCGCGCCGCTGGTGCGCGCCTGTATCGAGCTGGGCCTGACCATCATTCCGCGCGGCGGCGGCACCGGCTACACCGGCGGCGCGGTGCCACTGGACCGCATGAGCGCGGTGATCAACACTGAGAAGCTGGACCGCCACCTCGGCGTCGAACAGGTGGAATTGCCCGGCCTGGACGGCCCCCGCGCCACCATACAATGCGGCGCCGGCGTGGTCACCGCCCGCGTCGCCGAGGCCGCGGCGGCGGCCGGCCTGGTGTTCGCCGTGGACCCCACCTCGGCCGAGGCCTCCTGTATCGGCGGCAATATCGCGATGAACGCCGGCGGCAAAAAGGCGGTGCTGTGGGGCACCACGCTGGACAACCTCGCCAGCTGGAAAATGGTGGACGCCGACGGCCAATGGCAGTTCATCGAACGCCTGGGCCACAACTACGGCAAGATCCACGACGTCGACGTCGCCCGCTTCCGCGTCAGCCAACTCAAGGACGATGGCCAGACCGTGGTGTCCAGCCGTCAGCTGGACATCCCCGGCAGCGCCTTCCGCAAAGTGGGCCTGGGCAAGGACGTCACCGACAAATTCCTGGCCGGCCTGCCCGGCGTGCAGAAGGAAGGCTGCGACGGCATCATCACCAGCGCCCGCTTCGTGCTGCACCGCATGCCCAAGCACATCCGCACCGTCTGTCTGGAATTCTTCGGCACCGTGGCCGAGGCCACGCCGGCCATCGTCGAAATCACCGACCTGTTCAAACCCGGCGGCGCCGGCCTCGCCGCCGGCGTGCAGCTGGCCGGCCTAGAGCACCTGGACTGGCGCTATGTGCGCGCGGTGTCCTATGTGACCAAGGCCAAAAGCAAGGGCCGGCCCAAGATGGTGCTGATCGCCGATTTGGTGTCGGACCACGAGGACGCGGCGGCGGAATCCGCCAGCCAGGTGGTGCGACTGGCCAACGCGCGTCACGGCGAAGGCTTCATCGCCATCACCCCGGAAACGCGCAAGCGCTTCTGGCTGGACCGCAGCCGCACCGCCGCCATCGCCAAGCACACCAACGCCTTCAAGATCAACGAAGACGTGGTGATCCCGCTGCCGCGGCTGGGCGATTACAGCGACGGCATCGAACGCATCAATATCGAACTGTCGATCCAGAACAAGCTGCGCCTGCTCGACACCCTGACCGAATATTTCCACGGCCGGCTGCCGGTGGACAAGCTGGACACCAATCTGCCGTCGGAAGAACTGATCGGCGACCGCCGCGCCTCGGCGCTGTCCCAGCTCGCCATCACCCGCGACCGCTGGCAATGGCTGTTGGAACACCTTGACCGTCCCTTTCACGAATACCGCGAACGCTGGCCGCACGCGCCGCTGGAAGACGCCGCGGCGACGCCGGCCTCGGTGTTCCACGCGCTGCGCGATATGGTCGTGCGCGTCAGTTGGAAGCGCGAAATGCAGGCCGAGCTGGAGCAGCTGTTCTCCGGCAACACCGATGGCCCCATCCTAGCCGCCATCCGCGCCATCCAGCAAAAAGTGCTGCGCAGCCGCGTCTTCGTCGCGCTGCACATGCACGCCGGCGACGGCAACGTCCACACCAACCTGCCGGTCAACTCCGACGATTACGAGATGCTGCAGACCGCGCACAAGGCGGTGGAGCGCATCATGGCGCTGGCGCGCGCGCTGGGCGGCGTGATCTCCGGCGAGCACGGCATCGGCATCACCAAGCTGGAATTCCTCAGCGAGGAGGAAATCGCCCCCTTCCGCGCCTACAAACAGCAAGTGGACCCCAACGGCCACTTCAACCGCGGCAAGCTGCTGCCCGGCGCCGACTTGGCCATGGCCTATACGCCGTCCTTCTCCTTGCTGGGCGCGGAGTCGCTGATCCTGGAACAATCCGACATCGGCGCGATCAGCGATTCGATCAAGGACTGCCTGCGCTGCGGCAAGTGCAAACCGGTGTGCTCCACCCATGTGCCGCGCGCCAATCTGCTGTACTCGCCGCGCAACAAAATCCTCGGCGTCGGCCTGCTGACCGAGGCCTTCCTCTACGAAGAGCAGACCCGCCGCGGCGTCAGCCTCAAGCATTTCGAGGAATTGTCCGACGTCGCCGACCATTGCACGGTCTGCCACCGCTGCGTCAAACCCTGCCCGGTCAAGATCGACTTCGGCGACGTTTCGGTGGCGATGCGCAACTTCCTGCGCAAGACCGGCAACAAGAGCTTCAATCCCGGCACCGCCGTCGGCATGGCCTTTCTCACCGCCAAGGACCCGGCCACCATCAAAGCGCTGCGCACCGGCCTGGTCGGCGTCGCCTACAAGGCGCAGCGGCTGGGCAACGCGGTGGGCAAGCGCCTGGGACTGATAGGCTCCCAGACCCGGCAGCCTCCGGCCACCGTCGGCAAGGCCCCGGTCAAGGAGCAGGTGATCCACTTCATCAACAAGCCCATGCCCGGCGGCCTGCCCAAGAAAACCGCGCGCGCGCTGCTGGACGTGGAAGACGCCAGCATCGTGCCCATCATCCGCAACCCCAAGCTGTCGGAAGACGCGGAAGCGGTGTTCTACTTCCCCGGCTGCGGCTCGGAGCGCCTGTTCAGCCAGGTCGGCCTCGCCACCCAGGCCATGCTGTGGCATGTCGGCGCGCAGACCGTGCTGCCGCCCGGCTATCTGTGCTGCGGCTATCCGCAGACCAGCGCCGGCTATCAGGACAAGGGCGACGCCATCACCACCGAGAACCGGGTGCTGTTCCACCGCGTGGCCACCACGCTGAACTACCTGGACATCAAGACCGTGGTGGTCAGCTGCGGCACCTGCTACGACCAATTGTCGCAATACCGCTTCGAAGACATCTTCCCCGGCTGCCGCATCATCGACATCCATGAATACCTGATGGAGAAGGGCGTCAAGCTGGACGGCGTCGGCGGCCAGCAATACCTGTATCACGACCCCTGCCACACGCCGATGAAGACCTATCAGCCGATGAAGGTGGTCAACGAGCTCTTGGGCGGCGGCGTGGCGCTGTCGGACCGCTGCTGCGGCGAATCCGGCACCTTCGCCGCCAGCCGGCCGGACATCGCCACCCAGGTGCGCTCGCGCAAGGAAGAGGAAATCAACAAGAACCTGCAGGCGCTGACCGGCGGCGCCAAGCCTGCCCAGCCGGTGAAGATCCTGACCTCCTGCCCGTCCTGCCTGCAAGGCTTGTCGCGCTACGGCCCGGACACCGGCACCGAGGCCGACTACATCGTGGTGGAAATCGCCAAGCATGTGCTGGGGCCGAACTGGTTGAAACAGTATGTGGACCAGGCGCGCGATGGCGGCATTGAGCGCGTGCTGCTGTAAGAACCTGTTTACGATCTGCTGCGCGTCGGCGGGATGGATAGAAATGGGCGTTGAAACCAAGCTCAGTGCTCATGTACCACCTGTACATTCCGCTTTTTCGCTCGTTTCCGCCTTAGCTCGCAAGATCGTAAACACGTTCTAAGGTTGGAGGACAATCCATGGGCAACACAGCGCTCATCGTCATCGACGTGCAATACGGTCAGATCGAAGGCCAGCCCCGCGCCGGCCGCGCCGACGCCGTGCTGGCCAATCTCAACCGCGCCATCGCGCTGGCGCGCCGCCAAGGCATGCCGGTGATTTTCATCCAGCACGACAACGGTCCCGGCAGCGATCTGGCGCGCGACAGCGAGGCCTGGCAGCTGCATCCGGCGCTGGCGCGGCTGGACGGCGACGCCGTGGTGCACAAACGCTTCAGCGACAGCTTCCAGCGCACCACGCTGACCGAGCTGCTGCGCGGCGGCGATGTCGACGAGCTGTGGCTGGCCGGTTCCGCCACCGAGTTCTGCGTGGACAGCACGCTGCGCTCGGCGATGTCGCAGGAATACGCTGTCACCCTGATCGCCGACGCCCACACCTGCAAACCGCGGCCGCGGCTGAACGCGGAACAGGTGATCGATCACTTCAACTGGGTCTGGTCCAATCTGGACGAAACACCCAAGCCCCTACGCGTGCGCAACATCGCCGAACTGGAAAGCGGCGCGGCCTAAACAAAAACCGCCGGGCACGCCCGGCGGTTTTTGTTTGCGGCTTCCGTTTTACTTCAACGGCGATGCGGCCGAGGCCTTGGCGGCCGCCTTCTTCTTGGCCGCGGCGGCGTCCTGACGGACTTCGCTGGTGGTCTTCAGCAAAGTACCCTGAGCGTCGTCGCCGTCCAAGGACCAGCTGAACACCCCGCCCAGCTGCTGTTGACGCACGTAATCCAACTTGGTGCGGATGGTGGCGGGGTCGTCGTAGCTCCAGAACTCGTTGCCGTCGTAAGTCCACAGCTGCTTGCTGACCGGATGCACGAACTGCTTGGCCGAACGCGTCTTCAGCACCTTGTAATCCTCGATGCCGGCTTCGTAAGTGCCTTTGCCCGCGCCGGTGGCCACCTGGTACAGACCATCGGCCTTGGGCCCGGCCGCCACGCCGGCCCAGCCGCGGCCATAGAACGGGATGCCCACGTTCAGCTTGGCCTTGGGCACTCCGCCCTTGACCAGGGTCTGGATCGAGTCGTCGACGTTGTAGTAGACGCGGTCGCCGGTCACCGGAGCCGCCGGATCGCGGAACAGATTGGACTGGAAGTTGGTCGGCCCCTTGGCGTCCCAGCCGCCATTGAAGTCGTAAGTCATCACATTGATCCAGTCCATATAGGCCGCGTACTTGGCCGGCTCGGTCTGGCGGATCTTGTCGACGCCGGAGCCAATCGCCGCGGTCAGGTAGTAGCGGCGCTTGTTCTGCGCGGTCAGCGCGTCCAGTTGGCTGCGGAATTCCGCCATCAGCAAGGTGAAGTTCTGCTTATCGTTGGGATCCACGCTATTGGTCGGCAGACCGCCGCCGCCCGGGTATTCCCAATCGATGTCGATGCCGTCGAACACGCCCTTGGCCGCGCCGGCGCCGCCGGCGTTCTCGCCCACCGGCAGATTGCCTTTCAGGTACAGATCGATGCAGGATGCGACCATGGTCTTGCGGCCGGCGTCGGTGGCGGCGAATTTGCCGAAATTCTTCGACCAGGTCCAGCCGCCCAGCGAAATCAGCACTTTCAGCGAAGGATTCGCCAGCTTCAGCTTGCGCAGCTGATTGAAGTTGCCGCGCAGCGGATCGCTCCAGGCATCTGCCTTGCCGTCCACCGACTCATTGGCGCCGAAGGATTTCTGGTAATCGGCCCAAGCGTCGCCGCCGTCGCCGTTGCCGTTCTCTGCACGGGTCACCATGCCGCACTTGCCGTCGGCGTAGACGTTGCCGAAGGCGTAGTTCAGGAAGGTCAGCTTCTTGTCGCCGCCGGCGTCCACCAGATTGCGCAGCTTGTAATTGCGGCCGTAAATGCTCCATTGCGCAAAATAAGAGCCGACATGACGGCCCACGGTCGGCGTCGGTTCCGGCGGCACGCCGGTGCCCGGTCCGGGGCCGGGATCGCCGCCGCCCGGCGTGCATTCGCCGGCAGGCCGCTCTTCCCACGGCCCCCATTGATCCGCGCCCGGCTGATTGTTCTGCGTCCACCACTTGGCGCGCCAGGTCTTGTTGGCGTACAAGGCGTAATCGCCGCCGTTATAGGTCTGCGCATTGCTCCACGCACTGCAGGCCGGCGCGGCGAACGCCGCCGCGCTGCTCAACAACAAGCCAGCCCCCCCAAACAGCGCCGACAACGTCAACGAAAGTTTCGACATTCGGACCTCCTCAATTCTGTCAGTGATCACGGCAGCGTCATGCTGTCCCCGCTGCAGCACCGCAAGCCGGCGTTTTAGTTCGGACATGTGGTATTACAGTGGTATCAGATTCGAGCAATCACTCCACCGCTGCCAACCCAAATTTCACCAACCTGTCCTTAATAACAGTTAAAACAGGTCAAAAGGATTGTCTTACGCCGACAAGGGCGCAGCTGTGGCTCAAAAATGCGGGAAAGTTCAGGTTTACGCGAATTTAGGCGAATTTATCGCGCAAATAGCCAAGAAAAGGAGATAAACAGCGCACTTGGCGATGTCTATTTCTTCAGTGAGAAAGCCGCTTAAGCACAGGAGAAATGCCTGTTGGCAATTTGAGACAAAACTTCACAGCAAAAGCATGGGCTTCACAAAACCATGCCACTACAAAACCATTACGTTTTCAATCGCAAGCCAAACGCATGCCGCAACCGGCCAGAAACGCAAAGAGGAGGCCTTGGCCTCCTCCCGATACCCTGCCTGTAGCCGCAGAATCAAGCCGCTTTTTTCACCTGTGCTTTTTTGTGGTGATGCTTCTTAACGTGCTTCTTGGCGGCCTGGGCTTTCTGCGCGGCCGGAGCGGAAGCCGCTTTCTTGGCGTGCTTCTTGTGATGGTGTTTCTTGGCGTGATGCTTCTTGGCGTGCGCCGGAGCGGCGGCCTTGGCGGCCGGGCCGGAGGCGTCGGCGGCGAAGGCGGCGGCGGAAGTCAGGCCGATTACGGAAGCCAGGATCAGTGCGGTGATCTTTTTCATGATGTTTCTCCAAGTCTGCGACTTATCGGTTGTCAGGGCACCGTCCTGGTGCGTCCTTGAATTCATCATATGCAAGCCGCCTCGCCGCAGTCTGTGAGGCCTGTGTTAAATCATGTAACCGATCGTACAAGGCCTCAGCGCCGCGCCTCTTCACGCGAGCGGAGTCAAACCTTCTCAGACCGACGCCGGCTCCTTGGCCGCCACCCGCGTCACCAGGATCTGATCGATCTTGTGATTATCGATGTCCACCACTTCGAACTTGTAGCCCGCGTATTGCACGCAATCGGTGCGGCGTGGAATCTTGCGCAGCATATACATCATGAAGCCGGCCACGGTTTCGTAGTTCTGATCGTCCGGCAATTCGTCGATCTCCAACACCCGCAGCACATCTTCCACCGGGGTGATGCCGTCCACCAGCCAGGAATTCTCGTCGCGTTTGACGATTTGCTCCTCCTGTCCCTGGCCCACCAGATCGCCCATCACCGTGGACATCACGTCATTGAGCGTGATCAGGCCGACGACAAAAGCGTATTCGTTCAAGATCACCGCGAAGTCCTCGCGCGTGCCCTTGAATTGATCCAGCGACTCCGACAAGGTCAAGGAGTCCGGAATCAGCAGCACCGTCTTCAACAAGCCGGGCTCCTTCAAGGAGATCGCGCGGCCGGCCAGCACCCGGCGCAGCAAATCCTTGGAATCGACGTAGCCGACCACATTGTCGATGCCGTTGTCGCAGACCAGGAACTTGGAATGCGGCTGCTCGGCCACCTTGGACTTGATGCTGTCCTCCGCTTCGTCCAGCGTGAAATAGATGATGCTCTCCCGCGGCGTCATCGACGACGGCACCAGCCGGCTTTCCAGCTCGAACACGTTCTCAATCACCTGATGTTCCTGCCGGTGCAGCACGCCGGCTTCCGCGCCGGCGTCCATCATCGCCGAGATGTCGTCGCTGGTGATCTCGTCGCGCGGGCTGGTCGGCATGCCCACCAGCCGCAGCAGCAGGCCGGACAATTCATTGAACAGCCACACCAGCGGCTTGAACAGCAACACCATGAACAGCATGGGCCGCACAATGCGCACCGCCACCGTCTCCGCGGCCACCATGCCCAGACGTTTGGGCGTTAAGTCGGCGAACAGGATGAACAGGCTGGTCACCAGCAGGAAGGACGAGAGAAAACCCAGGCTCTGAGCCAGATCCGGGGACAGGAAAAACCCCAATACGCGGGCGAAGAAGGGCGTGAACGCCGCCTCGCCGACAATGCCGCCCAGGATGGCCACCGCATTGACGCCTATCTGCACCACAGTGAAAAAATGTCCCGGATGCTCCTGCAAAGCCAGCACCTTGCCGGCATTGACGTTGCCCTCGTCCATCATCTGACGCAAGCGGATCTTGCGGGAAGCCGCCAGCGATATTTCCGACACCGAGAAAAAGGCGCTGGCCAGAATCAGCGCCAGAATAATCATCATATCCGTCATCAAGCTCTCCATTGTGCCCGCCGCAGCGCCTGAACACCGCACAGGCGACGGCATACGGCAGAAGGCATGATAAATAGTTCAAATCATAATTTCTGTAATGATAGCAGCGAACCGGGCTTTAGCCGAAGCCCGCGGCAACCGTTACAATAAGGTTTCCGCATTTCAAAAGGCCGCCATCATGGATTGTGAATTGTGCCAGGCCCCGGCCGGGCAAGTATTGCACGAAGACGATCATCTCAAAGTCCTGCTGGTGGACGAGGAAGGCTACCCCGGTTTCTGCCGCGTGATCTGGAAGGCCCACGTCAAGGAAATGACGGACCTGTCCGCCTGCGACCGCCTACACCTGCTGGACTGGGTCCATTACGTGGAAGCCGCGCTGCTGCACTGCATGCAAGCCGACAAGATCAACCTGGCCAGCCTCGGCAATATGGTGCCCCACCTGCACTGGCACGTGATTCCCCGCTTCGCCGACGACGCTCATTTTCCCGCCCCGATCTGGGCCGCGGCCCGCCGCCAAAGCGCTCCGCGCGCCTGGCCGCAACTGGCGGAGCAGTTGCGCCGACAGCTCGCCGCCGCCCAGACTCATTGCTGGCTGGACTATCAAATCCAGGTGGACCAGGTTCCGGACGGGTTGGAAGGCGCCGATCTGGCCTGCTACCGCTTCTTCGCCGAATCCGGCCTGAGCTGGCCTGTCGACAGCGTGGACGCCGACGGCCGGCACTGGCTGGCCTTGCGCCGCTGCGGCCCTGACGGCACTGAACAAGTGGACAGCCTGCGCCTGGAGCCCGGCAGCTACCGACTGCTGCCCTGCCCGCATCCTTATCAGGCCGGACGGCTGCGCTAAGCGCCCGCCCTCGGCCATCCATCAAGAAAGAGGAATGCCATGCACCAAACCTTGATCTCCGCGGAACAGCTGGCGGCTCTGCCGACAGAACGCCTTGTGATTCTGGATTGCCGCTTCCGGCTGGAACAAGCAGATTATGGCTTGACCGCCTATGAGGCCGGCCACCTGCCGAACGCGCATTACCTGAACCTGGATTACCATCTTTCCGGCAGCAAGACCGGCGCCAACGGCCGCCATCCGCTGCCCGACGGCAGCCGCTTGGCGGTGGACCTCGGCGCGATCGGCATCACTCCGGACACCCAGGTGGTCGCCTACGACGACGCCGCCGGACAATACGCGGCCCGCGCCTGGTGGCTGTTGCGCTGGCTGGGACACTCCGCGGTCGCGGTGCTGGACGGCGGCGTCCAGGCCTGGACCCGGACCGGCCGCGCCCTCGACCAGCAAACGGCGGAACGCCATCCCTGCCGTTTCTCGATCAAGCCCGCGCTGGAAGACACCGTCGACGCCGCCGCCGTGCTGAGCAATATCGAGCAGCCGGCCTTCACCGTAGTGGACGCCCGTTCCGCCGAGCGCTTCCGCGGTGAAGGCGAAACGCTGGATCCGGTGGGCGGCCATATTCCCGGCGCGGCCAACCGCTTCTTCATGCTCAACGTCGACGCCGACAACCGCTTCAAGCCGGCGGAACAGCTGCGCGCCGAATGGCAAGCGGCGCTCGGCGACCTCGATCCGGCGTCCATCGTTCATCAATGCGGCTCCGGCGTCACCGCCTGCCACAATCTGCTGGCGCTGCGCCACGCCGGCTTCGAAGGCAGCCGGCTCTACCCAGGCTCCTGGAGCGAATGG
Source organism: Chromobacterium sp. Panama (assembly GCF_003052555.1). Taxonomy (NCBI): domain Bacteria; kingdom Pseudomonadati; phylum Pseudomonadota; class Betaproteobacteria; order Neisseriales; family Chromobacteriaceae; genus Chromobacterium; species Chromobacterium sp. Panama. The sequence goes on along the minus strand of NZ_QARX01000001.1, from coordinate 172,868 downwards.
TGCAGCGACCCGGCGCGGCCGGTGGCGCGCTAGGCTCAGGCCAGCATCAGTTCCTGCAGCAAATCCTGGCCGAAGCGCCAATGCCCAAGGCGCGCGGCGCTGCCCAGGTGTCCATGCGCGCCGGCATCCACCAAGGGACAGCTCCAGGCTTGCGCCATCGCCTCGGCCTCGGCCATGTCGCAGAACAAGTCGTCGCGGCTGGCCACCAGCAAGGCCGGCGCCGGCAAGAGCAGCGTCGGCGCGTTGAAGCCGGCGAAAGCGGGCAAGGGTGCGTCCTCCGGCAGTTCGCCGCTGGCCCGCGCCCGCGCCTCGCTGATGGGCAAGGCCGGCGGCGCCACCAGCAGCAACCCTTGCAGCCGCTTCTGTTCGCGCAAGGACAAGGTCCGCAGCCAGGCCGCCGCCGCATGGCAGCCCAGGCTGTGCGCCGCCAGCATCCAGCGGCCCGGCACCTGCTCTAGCGTGCGCCGGATGCCTTCCACCCAGGCCTCGCACTCCGGGTACAGCCAATCGTCCTGCTCCACCCGGCGCGCCAAGGGGTAGCAGCGCTCCCAACTGGTCTGCCAATGCTCAGCGCCGGAATTGCCCCAGCCCGGCACCGTGATCAAGGTGACGTCGTCCTCGTCCAACATCACAGGCTCCGTTCGTAATCGACGATCAGCGGCGCATGGTCGGAAAACTTCTCGTCCTTGTATACCGAGGCCTTGCGCGCCAGCTCCATCAGCGACGGGGTCACGATGTGATAATCGATACGCCAGCCCACGTCCTTGGCGTAAGCCTGGCCGCGGTTGCTCCACCAGGTGTAGCCCGGCGTGTCCGGGTACAGGCGGCGCCAGGCGTCGCACCAGCCGACGCGGCCCAGCAAGTCCGTCATCCAGGCGCGCTCTTCCGGCAGGAAACCGGAGTTCTTCAGATTGCCCTTCCAATTCTTCAGATCGATCTCGTTGTGGGCGATATTCCAGTCGCCGCAGATCACGATGTCGCGGCCGGCCGCGCGCAGCGTTTCCAGATGCGGCATGAACACGTCGAGAAAATCGAATTTCACTTGCTGGCGTTCATCGCTGCTGGAGCCCGACGGCAGATACAGCGAAATCACGCTGAGATTGCCGAAATCCAGTTGCAAAAAGCGGCCTTCGGCGTCGATCCAGTCGACGCCCAGCCCCTCCACCACCGCATCCGGTTGATGACGGGTATACAGGCCTACGCCGCTGTAGCCCTTTTTTTCCGCGTAATGGAAATAGCCGGTCATCCCGTCCGGCTGGCGCATGCGCTCGGACAGGTCGCCGGCCTGGGCCTTCAGTTCCTGCACGCAGACGAAGTCGGCGTCTATTCCGGCCAACCAGTCGAAAAAGCCTTTTTTATCGGCGGAGCGGATGCCGTTCAGATTGGCGGAAACGATTCGAAGCAAAGGACTCTCCCGTGATATGCTTGCCGGCAATTTTTTCAGCCGTTCAAACAGTTAACAGTTAATAAGGAGTAATGATGAGCGATTTCCGTCAGGATTTTATTCGTTTTGCGCTCGACAAGCAGGTTTTGAAGTTTGGCGAGTTCATCACCAAGGCCGGCCGCAAGTCTCCCTACTTCTTCAACGCCGGCCTGTTCAACGACGGTCTGTCCACTTTGCACTTGTCGCGCTTCTACGCCAAGTCGATACTGGAAAGCGGCGTGCGATTCGACATGTTGTTCGGCCCGGCCTATAAAGGCATCATCCTGGCCGCCGGCGCCTGCATGGCGATGGCGGAACAAGGTCGCAACGTGCCCTTCGCCTACAACCGCAAGGAAGCCAAGGACCACGGCGAAGGCGGCACCCTGGTGGGCGCCCCGCTGCAAGGCAAGGTCCTGATCATCGACGATGTGATCTCCGCCGGCACCTCGGTGCGCGAATCGGTGCAGCTGATCCGCGCCGCCGGCGCCGAACCGGCCGGGGTGGCCATCGCGCTGGACCGCATGGAACGCGGCAGCGGCGAATTGTCGGCGGTGCAGGAAGTGGCCCAGCAACATGGCCTGCCGGTCATCGCCATCGCCACGCTGAAAGATTTGCTCGGCTTCCTGGAACACAGCCCGGAACTGGCGGCGCACCTGGACGCGGTGCGCGCCTACCGGGCGCAATACGGAGTCAACGACTGATGAAACCGCTTGCCGGACTTGCGCTGCTGATACTGGGAACCGCCGCCTGCGCCGGCGGCCTCTACAAGTGGGTGGACGAATCCGGCAAAGTGCATTACAGCGACTCCCCGCCGCTGCAAAGCCAGCAGCAGGGCGTCGCCGAGCTGTCCAAGCAGGGCGCCGTCACCAAACCGGCGGAAAGCCCCGCCGCCCGCCAGGCGCGCGAAGCCGCCGAGGCCGCGCAAAAACAACGCGACGCCCAGCAATTGGAAAACACCCGCCGCGACAACGCGCTGGTGGAAAGCTACGCCAACCTGCAGCAACTGCAGGCCGAGCGCGCCAAACAGCAGGCCGTGCTGCAAAGCGCGCTGGACGCGCTGCAACAGCGCTCTCGCGGCCTGACGCTGCAAATTCAAGGCATTCAGCAAGACATTGCGCAAAGCCGGCGCAACAAACAGGCCCCTCCGCAAAACAGTCAGCGCAATCTGAACGTGCTACAGGCGGAGCAAGCCGAACTGGCCAGGCAAATCGCCGCCAAGCAGCAAGAGCTGGCCGCCTTCCGCCAAAAGACTCAGAACGACCTCAACCGCTACCGGCAATTGCGCGGCGGCTAACTACTGCCCGCCGTCCTTGCGCTGCCAAGCCTCGTTCAAGGCCTTGGTGGCCGCCTCGCTGGTCTGCGCCGCCGCGGCCTGAGCCGACTTGGCTGCCTCCAGTTCCGCCGTGGCGCCGCTCAAGCCCGCCTGAGCCTCGCTCAGTCGCTGCTCCGCCTTGAGCTTGTCGGACTCGGCCTGCGTCAAACGCGCGTCCGCCTTCTGCTGCGCGCCGCGCACTTGCTGGTAGTACATCTGCGCCGCCAGCAACTGTTCGTCCGCCGTCTGCGCCAAAGCCAAGGCAGGCAAGGCCAGGGCGGCCAAGGCCGCGACGATTCCGTTTACCCTCATCACACAGCTCCCGTTTTCGGTGTCGATGCGCAAGCTTAACGCGGCGGCGGGGTTTTGGCTAAATCCGGCTGGGGCGCCGCGGCCGTCCCGGCCGGTTCGATCGCCTGCGAAGGCCGCGACAGCAAGTACAGCAAGACGCTCAATTCGATCGCCCCCACCAGCCACGGCACCCAGTGCGGAGGCCGCGCCAGCAACAAGGCGGCGAAACCCGCGCCCATGCCCATGGCGGCGAAGCACTTGGCCTTGACCGGCACCACGCGGTGCTCGCGCCAGCGGCGCAGGCCCGGCCCGTAACGCGGATGCGCGAGCAGCCGCTGCTCCAGCCGCGGAGAGGACTTGCTGAAGCAAGCCAAGGCCAAAATCAGAAAAATCGTGGTCGGCATCACCGGCAGCAAGGCGCCGATGACGCCCAAGGCCAGCATCGCCACGCCGGCGCACAGGTATAGCCAGCGCACCGCGGGGTGCCGCAAACGCTGACTCAAGCGTACACCTGGTCCAGATGGCTGTTCATGCAGGCGAAAGCGGCCACCGCGCCGGCGGTGACGCGTTGCTCGGCCGCCTCGTCCAGCTGCAGACCGTCCAGCGCCGCGGTGAACGCGCGCCAGTGGCGGGCGCGGCCGTCCGGGTGGCCGGCCAGGTGACGGGCGCCGCAATGCTCGTCCAGGCCCAGTTTGCCGGCCAGCTTGTACAGAATGGCCGCGCCCAGCTTGGAGCCCTCCACCACGTAGAGCCAACCCATCGCGCTGGCCACGTCCAGCGTGCTGCTGATCGGCGCTTCGCGCAATTCCGGCAGCGGACGGTCCAGATCCCGCAGATCGGCGGCGATGCTGTCGTAACGGCGGCGCTCGGCCAGGTCCGGGAACAGGCGGGCCAGCTCGGGATTGTCGTACAACGCGTCGGCATCGCGCAGGAAGCGGTATTGCGCCAGCAGGAAGCGCGCGTAGTTTTCACGGGTGGCGAACGGCTGATTCGCCATGATGCGCTGGTCCAGCGCGTCGTGGGTTTCGTGGGTGCGGGCCTTCAAGTCCTGGGTGCGGGTTCTCTCGACAACGGTAGTCATGCTCTGTGTTTCCTGTTTGATGCGATCCCGGCGCCTGCGCGCGGCGGCGCGGACGCCGGGAAGAGGCGAATAACTCGCCATTATAATGCGAATGATTCTTACAATCATTATCAAATTTACCACGACAAAGACATGTCCGCGAGAAAGACCCGGGAAAACCGGCAAACGCTAAAGCAGAGGGAAACAAGGGAAGCGAGAGAAAACAAAAAGGCCAGTTCTCGCGAACTGGCCTGATTGCTATATATTTGGTGGGTCGTGCGGGATTCGAACCTGCGACCAACGGATTAAAAGTCCGCTGCTCTACCAGCTGAGCTAACGACCCGATCCTGGGCGCTAAGAGTTTGTCGTGGTGGGTCGTGCGGGATTCGAACCTGCGACCAACGGATTAAAAGTCCGCTGCTCTACCAGCTGAGCTAACGACCCCCAACAAAACTCTTGGCAATTTCCGGTATCGGAAACTGGTGGGTCGTGCGGGATTCGAACCTGCGACCAACGGATTAAAAGTCCGCTGCTCTACCAGCTGAGCTAACGACCCAAGAGAGAGCGCAACTATAATGAAACAGTTCAGGGTCGTCAACGGGTTTTTGCATTTTTTTCATGATAATGACAGCGGCACAGGCGGAAAAGCCCGCTTGAAACGGGAACCGAAGCGCCGCGATATCATCTAAGCCCGAACGATAATTCCAGACCGGCCTTGAAAGCCGCCAAGCCATACCCATGTGTACAACAAGGGATCAGGTTTACGCGTCCGCCGCCTGATCGCGAAACCCACTTACCGGATTCAGTTGCCCATGCGCACCTTCCTCATCCTGCTGTTGCTGTACCCCTTCGCTGAAATCGCCGCCCTGGTGGCGCTGGCGGACCACTTCGGCGGGCTCGCCGTCTTCGTTTTCGTCGTGCTGTCTTCACTGCTGGGCTTGTGGATGTTGCGCAACCAGCAGATCGGCGCCTTGTTCACCCTGGGCAGCGTGATGCGCCAGGGCGACCGCGTATCGCTGTATTCCTTGCTCTGGCCGCTGCGTTATTTGCTGGCCGGCGTGCTGTTCCTGATACCAGGCGTCATCAGCGACCTGGCCGCCGTACTATTGCTGCTGCCTTTCAAAGGCCCCAGCATTGCCGTCAACGCTCGCGCGGCGACCGGACCCGGAGCCGCCGCCGACCCCGACATCATCGATGGAGAATATACCCGGGTGGACAAAACCACGCCGCCCGACCGGCGCCTTCACTGAAAGTCCAGCCGCCGCAGCGCGTCTTCCTCGGTGATCTCGCACTGAAGCAAGACCACCTTGTGCCGGCTCTTGTCGCCGGACAGCAGTTGAACGTCGCGCTTGGCCACGGCGAAGCGCTGCGCCAGCCAGGCCAACAGCGCGGCATTGGCTTTGCCGTCCACCGGCGGCGCCGCCAAACGTATTTTCAGGCAGTCGCCGTGTTCGCCCGCCGCCTCGGTTTTCCTGGCGCCGGGCTGCACATGCAGCGTCAGACGGACAGCGCCGTTGCGGCAGTCCAGCCAAGGTTTCATGATTTTTTCCCGCAAAACGGGAGAGTGTAGTCCAAAAGCCGCCGCGCCGGCGTCAGCCGACGGGAGGCTTCCGCTCTCCCTTCACTTATGAGGATATCGCGATGGATATTGGAATCAACGAACAAGACCGCCAGGAAATCGCTCATGGCTTGTCCCGCCTGCTGGCCGACACCTACACCCTGTATCTGAAAACCCACAACTTCCACTGGAACGTCACCGGGCCGATGTTCAACACCCTGCACCTGATGTTCGAAACCCAGTACAACGAACTGGCGCTGGCGGTGGACGCCGTGGCTGAACGCATCCGCGCGCTGGGCCACCACGCGCCGGGCAGTTATGCCGACTACGCCAAGCTGACCGCAATCCAGGAAGCCGCCGGCGCCCCGCCCAAGGCCGAGGAGATGATCCGCCAGCTGGTGGACGGCCATGAAACCGTATGTCGCACCGCGCGCAGCATTTTCGCCGTGGTGGAACGCGCCGCCGACGAGCCCAGCGCCGACCTGCTGACCCAGCGTCTGCAAGTTCACGAGAAAACCGCCTGGATGCTGCGCAGCCTGCTGGAAAAATAATACGCCCGCACGCTTGATGCATCGCCACGCCGCGCTCAGCGCGGCGTTTTTACTGGCCGCCGTGCTACACTTTCAGCTGCGCCCGGTTCCGCCTGCGGCGAACTCCGCTTACCCGGTGAAAGCCAACACAACAGCCATCCATGTCCACTAGTCCGCTCTCGCCCTCGACTTCCAGCGCCACCATGCTGCCGCTGGGCTTGACGCTGCTCGCTTCGCTGCTGGTCCATGCGCTGTTGTTCAGCCTGGAGATTCGTCCACGCTCCAGCCCGCCCGCGCCCGTCTCCGCCCAGATCATCAATGTGCAGTTGAACCAGACGCCCAGCCGCCAGACGCCCAAAACCCGCCGGCTGGCGGAGCAGAACAATCTAGGGGCCGGCAATAGCGCTCAAAGCGACAAGCTGGCCAGTCATCGCGCGAAGCCGGTCGCCGCGCCGGCGGAGCCCGGCACGCCCGAACCCGCCGACGCATCGCCGCGGCAACAAACCATGGCCCGACCGCCTGACGCCGGCAAAAAACCGGCGCTGCCGGCCGCGCAGTCCGGCACGGTCGGACATGTCAGCGCCGGCAGCCTGCTGGCCCAGGTCGGCGACTTGAGCCGGCAGTTGGGCGACAGCGGCCTGACCGACAAGGAGCAGGAAAGCGGCGGCAAACAGGGCAAGCTGGCCGAAAGCGCCCGCGGCTACCCCTGGGCCCGCTACCAGGAAGACTGGCGGCTGAAAGTGGAGCGCATCGGCAACCTCAATTACCCGGAAGCCGCCCGCCGCCAGAACATTCACGGCGCCGTGACGCTGGAAGTGCTGATTGCAGCCGACGGCGGCCTGCGCGACGTGCGCGTGCTGCGCAGCTCCGGCTTCGACGTGCTGGACGAAGCCGCACGCCGCATCGTGGAACTGGCCGCGCCCTACGCGCCGTTCCCGGCCTCGCTCGCGGAGCAATCCAGCTCGCAACGCATCCGCCAGAAATTCGTTTTCACTCGCGACAATCAACTGTCCAGTCGCTGACACATCATCAAGGAATCTCCATGTACGAAGTCAATCGCAGCATCGCCCTGATCCGCCCCCTCGCCCCCTTCCACGCCTGGCTGCAATCCTTGCCCGGCGGCTTGGACGAGGAAATCTCGCTGCAGCACCTGGGCCAGGACTGCAACGCGCTGCTGATCCCGGCGGCGGAAGATTACGCCGACGCCCAAGCCTTTGTTTTCGAGCGTTACCAGCAATTATTCGCAGCCGAGCTGTCCGACTGGTGCGACGACGACAGCCTGTGGCCGGAAGAGCTGTCGCTGGAACTGTTCCAGCAATGGTTCTCGCTGGAAATCCATTCCATCGTCACCGATCTGGTGGACGAGGCGCTGGAGCGCGAGGCCTTCGTGCCGCTGGAACTGGGCGAATAACATGGGCGCCGCAGCGTCGCCGTCCATGGCGGCGCAGCGCGCCATCACGAGCAAAGGGGAAAACACCATCATGCAGCACAATACCAAGATCAAAGTGCGCGGCTATCATCTGGACCTGTACGGCCATGTCAACAACGCCCGCTATCTGGAGTTTCTGGAGGAGGCGCGCTGGAACTACTTCGAGAGCCGCGGCGACCTGCCTTGGTTCCTGCAGTCCGGCCTGGCGCTGGTGGTCGTCAACATCAATATCGATTACCGCTACCCGGCCACCATGGGCGACGAGCTGCAAATCGACACCGGCGTCAAATCGATAGGCACCCGCAGCGCGGTGATGCATCAACGCGTCACCCTGGTCGGCAGCGGCAAGCTGGTGGCCGAGGCCGACGTCACTTTCGCAGTGTTTGACGCCAAACAAGGCAAGGCGGTGGCGCTGGACGGCAAGCTGAAGGAACTACTGGAACAAATGCTGGCCGAACAGGCTTGATCGCCATGGCATGAACCGTCCGGGCCGCGCCCGGACCTTACCGCAGGATAAGGAAATGAAGAAAGGTCTGCTCGCGCTGCTGGGCATCGCGCTGGTCGCCGTCGTCGCCTATATGACGCTGTTCGCCGGCTCGCCGGCGCCCCAGGTCAACTACACCTCGCTCAGCGGCCAGACCGCCAGCACCGAATCGCTGAAGGGCAAGGTGGTGCTGGTCAATTTCTGGGCCACCAGCTGCCCGGGCTGCGTTGAGGAAATGCCGGAAATCAAGAAAATGCATCAGGAGTTCGCCGGCAAGGGCTATGAAACCATCGCGGTGGCGCTGAGCTACGATCCGCCCAATTACGTGAAGAGCTTCGTGGACAAATACCAGCTGCCCTTCTTCGTCGCGCTGGACGGCAATGGCGAGATCGCCAAGGCCTTCGGCGACATCCAATTGGCGCCGACCACCTTCCTGATCGACAAACAGGGCAAGATCATCAAGCGCTACGTCGGCGTGATGGACTTCAAGGAAGTACGCAAGCTGGTGCAACAGCATCTGTGATGCCCGCTCGCCCCGGCAAAACCAACGCCCCGGTCAAACGGGGCGTTTTTCATCGCGCGGCGCACACCGCGCAAGCGGGATCCCGCGGCACCTTGATCTGGCGGAACTCTCCGCTCAGCCCGTCGTACAGAGTCAGCCGGCCCAAACGCGGCGCGATGCCGGCCAAGAGCTTGACCGCCTCCACCGCCTGCAGGCTGCCTATCACCCCCACCAGTGGCGACAGCACGCCGAAAGTCGCGCACGGCCCGTCGCCGGCCTCGCCCTCGTCCGGAAACAGACAGTGATAGCAGGGAGACGCCGCGTCGCGCGGATCGAACACCGCCAGCTGGCCGGCGAAACGCACCGCGGCGCCGGACACCAGCGGCGTGCCGGCGACGACGCAGGCGCGGTTCACCGCGTGACGGGTGGCGAAATTGTCGCTGCAGTCCAGCACCAGATCATGGTCGGCCGCCAATTCCTCAAGGGCCGCCTGGTCCAGCCGCCGCGCCAACGGCCGCGCATCCACCTCCGGGTTGATGCGGCGCATTCTCTCGACGGCGGACTCGGCCTTCAAACGCCCCAGGCTATCGCTGTCGTGAACGATCTGACGCTGCAGATTGGACAGCTCCACCACATCGTCGTCGGCGATGCTGATCCGCCCCACGCCGGCGCTCGCCAGGTACAGCGCCACCGGCGAGCCCAGCCCACCGGCGCCGACGATCAGCGCGCGCGCCCGGCTCAAGCGCTGCTGGCCGGCGATGTCGATTTCCGGCAGCAGAATGTGCCGGCTATAGCGCAATAGCGCCTCGTCGTTGAGTTCAATCATGATTGCTAGCCTAATCCGAACGCCGCCGCCGCGCCATCGCCCAAAGCATAAGGCCAGCCGTATGCGGGCTGGCCTTATGCTCAAAGTCTGCTGCGCTTCAGCTATACGGCGTTGAAAATACCTTCAGAATGCTCATGTACCGTATGTACATTCCGCTTCTTCAGCCATTTTCGCCTTGTCTCGCTCTTGCTCGCGAGACTTTGAACGGTTCTAACGGAAACGCGGACTTATTCTTCCACCGTCTTGCGGGCGAACTTGATGCCCAGCTGCTTGAGCTTGCGGTACAGATGGGTGCGCTCCAGGCCCACCTTCTGCGCCACCCGGCTCATATTCCCGTTCTCCAGCGAGATATGGTACTCGAAGTAACGACGCTCCAGCTGTTCACGCAACTCGCGCAAGGGCATGTTGAAGTCGAAACCGGACTCCTCCACCGGCTTCTCATGGCGGAACTGCGCCAGCACTTTGTTGACCTCGCCGGCGTCCACCTCGTCCGACTCCGAGGTCAGCGCCAGGCTCTTGATGATGCTGCGCAGCTGCTCCAGGTTGCCAGGCCAGTCGTACTGACGCAGCGCATTGAGCGCGGCGGTGGTCAGCTTGCGGGCCGGCACCTGCTTGGACTCCACCAGCTCGGTCAGGATCTGCTCGGCGATGAAGATGATGTCTTCGGAATGCTCTCGCAGCGGCGGAATCGGCACAATCACGCTGGACAAGGCCGTCAGCAGGCGGTTGTCGCACTCGGGATCCACCAGCAGTTCCTGCAACGGGCGGCTGCAGGAACACAGCAGCCGCACATTGAAGCGGTCCAGCTTGGACAGCAGGAACAGCAGCCCTTGTTGCACGCGGCGGCCGTACTGGCCGATCTCCGGCAGGAACAAGACGCCGTTATTGGCTTTTTGCAGCAGCTCCAGCGGGGCGTCCGCCAATTGCTCCTGCTTGGCCGGCGTCACCCACGGGGTGTTGCCCTGATGGAAGAAGCGCGCCACCAGTTCGAAGCCGGAACCCGGTTCGCCGGTCAGCAGCACCGGCGACTTGACCTTGGCCACGCGTTCCAGCTGCCGCTTCAGCTCCTGGATCGGCTCGCTGCGGCCGAGCTTGTCCAGATTGAGCGAGGTGTTGGCCTGCATATCGCCGTATTTCAGCGCCCGCTGCACCGTGGTCAGCAGCTTTTGCAGCGCGATCGGCTTCTCCAGGAAGTCGAAAGCGCCGATGCGAGTCGCCTCCACCGCGGTGTCTATGCTGGCGTGACCGGACATCATCACCACCGGCATGTTCAGCTGACCGGACTTGGCCCATTCCTTGAGCAAAGTCACGCCGTCGCAATCCGGCATCCAAATGTCCAGCAACACCAACGCCGGACGCGTCTGGTTGCGCAACTGTCTGGCTACCTCGGCGTTTTCCGCCAGCGCGACGGTGTACCCCTCATCCTGCAGTATCTCGGAGAGCAATTCACGAATACCGATCTCGTCGTCAACAATCAAAATATCGCTGCTACGCATTAGGCCTCCAGCAATGGCAGGGAGAGAAGGATGCGCGCGCCATTCGGTTCGAGATTACCCACTTTGATCTGCCCGTGATGGTCTTCAAGAATCTTCTTGACCACCGCCAGGCCAAGACCGGTACCTTTGGTCTTGCTGGTCACATAGGGTTCGAACACGCGTTGCAGGATCTCCGGAGCAAAGCCCGGACCGTTATCCTCCACGCAAACGAGCGCATAGCCTTCTTCTTTTCGGCTGCTAATTTGAATCATCGGGATGTCAACGTCAAGGACCGCATCTTGCGCGTTCTGAATCAGGTTATGTAAAACCTGCCGCAACAATGCCGCATCCGCCATGATCATCAACGGCCTTTCATCAAGCGCCATCTTAACAGCAGAGTTGGATTCGTAAAGAGCCATCACCTCCCGCACCACTTGATTCAGGTCCAATTCGGTCAACTTGGTGCGCGGCGCGCGCGCGTAATCGCGAAACGCGTCCACCATGGCCTTGAGCGCGCCCACCTGCTTGATGATAGTGTCGGTGGAGCGTCGCAGCATGTCGGCGTCGGCGCCGGCCAGCTTGTCCTGCAGCTTCATCGCCAACCGTTCCGCCGATAGCTGGATGGGCGTCAACGGGTTGCGGATCTCATGCGCCAGCCGCTTGGCCACCTCGCCCCAGGCCGCGTCGCGCTGGGCGCGCGCCAGTTCGGTGATATCGTCGAACACCACCACATAGCCCACCGCAGACGCCTCAGGCAGATGGGCGCCGCGCACCAGCAAGGTGCGCTCGCCCTGCACCGTCAAATAGTTAAGCTGGGTTTTCCAGTCGCTGTCGCTGTTCTTGGACGCGTACTCCAGCACGCACTCCACCAGCGGCGCCACCGCCGGAATCGAGGTGGCCCAGTGCGGGAAATCCTGATCCGACACCTCGGCGAAATCCACGCCCAGAATGCGCGAGGCGCTGGTATTGGCGGCGCGCAGCTGCCAATCGGCGCCGAAGGCGATCACCCCGGCGCTCAGGTTGGCCAGAATGCTTTCCAGGTAAAGCTTGCTGCTTTCCAGTTCGCTGCGGCTGAGGTCCGCGGCGTGGCGCGCGTCCTCAAGCTGCTGCGTCATCCGGTTGAACAAGGTGGTCAGCATGCCCAGCTCGTCGCGCCGGTATACCGGGTGGCGCTTGGAAAAGTCGCCCTGCGCCACGGCCCGGGTGCCGGCGGCCAGCTCGGACAAGGGCGCCGACAGGCGCTCGGACAGGAATAAGGCGAAGGCCAGCGCCGCGGTCAGCGCCAGCAGCGCGGACAGCGCCAGCGTCAGCATGTAGAAGGTGGTCAGGCCCTCGCGGCCCAAGAGCAGCTGGCGGTACTCCGCGCGCGCGGTCTCGATCTGCTCCGCGTCCTGGGCGATGCGGCCGGGAGCGGATTGCAGGGCCTGCAACACGCGTTGCTGGCTGTCCAGATTGCGGTAAATCAGCAGCGATTTCAGCACCAGGCCGCTGCCGCCGTCGTTCTCGAAGCTGTCCAGCGTCTGACGCGGTTTGAGCTTGCCTATGCTCTCGCGCGACAGCGGAGGAGGCACTCGCTCGCTGAGTCCGCCGGCGAAGGCCAGCAGCTGACCGCTGCGGCTATAGACAGCAAGCTCGCGCAATCCCAGTTGCTCGCGCAAGCGCTCCAGCCGCGCCGGCAGCAGGCCTTCCGGCAAGGACTCGATATCGTCCTGCACCGAACGCGTGCGGCGCCCCAGGTCTTCCTGCACGTACTGCAGCGAGTTGCGCGCCAAGCCCAGGCTGCGGTCCAGCGCCGACTCGACGCGGACGTCGAACCAGCTTTCGATGCTGCGGGTCAGGAACTGGGCGGAAACGGTGAACACCAGGATGCCCGGCACCAGGGCCACCACCGCGAACATCATCACCAGCTTCTGGGTCAGCTTGGCGCCGAACACCCGTTGCCGCACCCGCTGACGCAGGCGCAGCAGCTGCCGCGCCACCACGCCCAGCAGCGTGGCGAGCAGGAGGCCGTTCAGGCCGAACACCCACCAGTAGTATTCGTTGAGTTTGGATGCGTTGCCGGTGGCCAAGGCCAGCAGATAAAGCAGGATGGCGCCCAGCGTCGCCAGCGCAATCACCGCGTAACGCATCAGCCGCCGTCCTTCACGTCCAGCTTGACCCAGTCGGACGACAGCGACCAGTCCGACGAGCCCAGCGCGTTCAATTGAAAGGGCTTGGGCAGTTCGCCGATGTCCAGCAACAGCCGCACCTGGCCGGCCACGCGCCCCGAGGCCCGCGGGTCCAGGGTGCCGGAATTGAGCACGCGCCAGCCCTGGATAGCGCCCACTGCGCCCAGAGCTTCGCGCAGGGTGGGGTAGTAGTTGGAGAGATTGCCGATGGTGACGCGGTAGCGATTGGTCAAGGACTGATAGGACAGCTTGAAGCCCAGCTGGGCGTGCGGATCGAACCACTCGCTGAAATTCAGATAGTAAGCGGTCAAACGCGGCTTGGTCAGCTGGAACTCCAGCCGGAACGGCAGCACCACGCCCTGTTCCAGCGCGTCGCTGAGACTGGGCGTCAAGCGCGTCTGAAACCGGGTGCTGACGGACAACTGGCCGTCCGCCGTCACCTCGGCCTCAGCCCGACGCGAACTGATGGTTTCGGCCTGCGCCGCCATGGCGAGACCGGCCAGCAAGCACAGCAGCAGGCTAACGTTTTTCAAGCAACGCGTAATAAAAGCCGTCATGACGCTCACAAGGAAGCAACTGCTCCTGTCTCAGGCACGCGGCATCCGCATGGCGATTCAGAAAGGAGTCTAGCTGTTGCTGATTCTCTTCGGGGAAAATGGAGCACGTAGCGTAAAGCATTTTGCCGCCCGAGGCGAGCAAAGGCCACAGCGCGTCGGCCATGGCGGCCTGCTGCACGCCCAGCGCGGCGAAATCCCCGGGGCGGCGCAGCCACTTGATGTCCGGATGGCGACGCACCACGCCGCTGGCGGAACAGGGCACGTCGGCGAGGATGCGGTCGAAGGGCCGGCCGTCCCACCAGCCGTCCGGCTGGCCGGCGTCGGCCGCATGCAGCCGCGCGGTCGCGCCGATGCGCTCCAGATTGTCGGCCACGCGCTGCAGCCGCTGCTCGTCGATGTCCAGCGCGGTCACTTCGACATCGGCGCTCTCCAGGATATGGCCGGTCTTACCGCCCGGCGCCGCGCAAGCGTCCAGCACCCTTTGGCCGGCGCGCAGGTCCAGCCAGTGCGCGGCCTGCTGCGCGCCCCAATCCTGCACCGAGACTTCGCCGTCAGCGAAGCCCGGCAAGTCTCGCACATTGACCGGCCGCGCCAGCGTGATCGAGCCGCCGTCCAAAGCCTCGCCGTCCAGCCCGGCGGCTCGCAGCCGTTCCAGATAGGTCGCGGCGTCGCCATGGCGGCGATTGACGCGCAAAGTCATCGGCGGATGGCCGTTGTCGGCGTCCAGCACGGCTTGCCAGGCGTCCGGATAGGCGCGCTGCAAGCCCTTGATCCACCATAGCGGGTGGTTGAAGCTGGCCTCTATGTCCTTTTCCGCCGCGCGTTCCAAGGCGGCGCGCTGGCGCAGGAAGTTGCGCAGCACCCCGTTGACCAGGCCCTTGAAATTGCCCTTGGCCAGCCGGCTGGCCAGGGTCACCGCCTCGTTCACCACCGCGTACTCGGCGGCGCGGGTGTGCGAGAGCTGATAGAAGGCCACGATCAGCACCCGCTCCAGCACCGGCTCGGGCAAGGGCTTGGCCACCAGTTGGCGCAGGTAGAAACGCAGCCGCGCCAAGTGGCGCAGGCTGCCGTAGGCCAGATCCTGCAAAGCGCCGCGCTCGGACGGCGTCAACTCCGGCGCCTTGCGTTGAGCCTCGGCCAAGGCCTCGGTCAGATTGGTTCCGGATTCGACGCGCAACAGAATATTGGCGGCCAATTGCTGAATATGATGCATGGGTGCTTTCTATCAAACCATAACAAACAGGCCAATGCCCTCCGGCATTGGCCTTGCGCGATCAAGGCGGCGCGCGGCCGCCCGACGCTCTTCAATTAATATACGCCGCGCGCCATCGCTTGCAGCCGTTCGATGCGGTCCGCGGTCTGCGGATGGGTGCGGAACAGATCGCCCATCCCGCCGCCGCCGGACAAGGGGTTGATGATCATCATCTGCGCGGTTTCCGGGTGCGCCTCGGCGGTGGGCATCACAATGCCCTGCGCATAGTACTCGATCTTCTGCAAGGCGGAGGCCAAGGCCAGCGGGTCGCCGGAAATCTCGGCGCCGCCGCGGTCGGCCTCGAATTCGCGCGCGCGGGAAATCGCCATCTGTATCAGGCTGGCCGCCAGCGGCGCCAGCAGGGCAATGGCCAGACGCGGCAGCCAGCCCACCGGCTGGCCGTTTTCGTCGCGGCCGCCAAAGAACATGGCGAAGTTGGCCAGCGCGGATATCGCGCCGGCCATGGTGGCGGAAATAGTGGAGATCAAGGTGTCGCGGTGCTGGACGTGGGCCAGTTCGTGCGCCATCACCCCGCGCAGCTCGCGATAGTCCAGCATGCGCATGATGCCGCTGGTGGCGGCCACCGCCGCGTGCTCGGGACTGCGGCCGGTGGCGAAGGCGTTGGGCTGCTCTTCGTGAATCACGTAGACGCGCGGCATAGGCAGGCCGGCGCGCTGCGCCAGTTCCGCCACCATGCCGTAGAATTCCGGCGCGCTCTGGGCATCCACCTCCTGCGCGTTGTACATGCGCAGCACCATCTGGTCGGAATTCCACCAAGCGTACACATTCATCGCCCCGCCGAACAGCAGCGCCAGAATCATGCCGCTCTTGCCGCCTATCATGCCGCCGATCAAGGCGAACAGCGCCAGAATCGCCGCCATCAGCAAGGTGGTCTTGAACCAGTTGTCCGTCATTGCCGCCCCCTTTCCTCTCGCCTCAGTCTATCCGCTCACACGCCCAGCCGCGTGCCCGCCAGCTGGCTTCTGCCGGCGACGAAGTCCCGCGCGGCCAGCCGCTTGCCGCCGGCCGCCTGCAGCACGCTCAAGCGCACCAGGCCGGAGCCGCAGCCCACCAGCACGCCGTCCGCGTCCGCGGCGACGATCACGCCCGGCTCGGCCTGGCCGGCCTCCGCGCCGGCCATCCACAGTTTCAGCGCTTCGCCGGCCAGCAAGGTATGCGCGCCGGGCGCCGGGTTGTAGGCGCGGATCGCCCGGGCCACTTCTTCCGCCGGCAGGCTCCAGTCCACCAAGGCCTCGGCCTTGCTCAGCTTCTGCGCGTAAGTGACGCCCGCTTCCGGCTGCTTGAGCGGGGCGATCCCGTCCAGTCCGGCCAGCGTGGAGACGATGGCGCGCGCGCCTTCCACGGCCAGCTTATCGTGCAGCGTGGCGGCGGTTTCGTCGTCGGCGATGGCCACAGGATGGATGGACAGCATGTCGCCGGTGTCCAGGCCCACGTCCATCTGCATGATGGTGATGCCGGTTTCGGCGTCGCCGGCCAGGATGGCGCGCTGTATCGGCGCCGCGCCGCGCCAGCGCGGCAGCAGCGAGGCGTGGATGTTCAGACAGCCGCGCGTCGGAATATCCAGCACCGCCTGCGGCAGGATCAGCCCGTAGGCGGCCACCACCATCAAGTCGGCGCCGATGTCGCGCAGCATCTGCTGCGCTTCGTCGTTGCGCAAGGACGCCGGCTGCTCCACGCGCAGGCCGTGCTCCAGCGCGACCGCCTTGACCGGGCTGGGCTTCAATTTCATGCCGCGGCCGGCCGGACGGTCCGGCTGGGTCAGCACCAGGGCGATTTCATGGCCGGCGGCGATCAACTCGCGCAGCGCGGCGGCGGCAAACTCCGGCGTACCGGCAAAGATCAATTTCATTCAAACCATTCCGGACGGGGCGCCCACGGCGCCGCGGTCACATATTCTGTTTTTCACGCTTTTTCAGCTTGGTCTTGATGCGGGTCTGCTTCATCTGCGACAGGTATTCAACGAATACCTTGCCGTCCAGATGGTCGATCTCGTGCTGGATGCAGATCGCCAGCAGGCCGTCGGCCTCCAGTTCGAACGGCTTGCCGTTGCGGTCCAGCGCGCGCACCTTGACGCGCTCGGCGCGAGTCACTTTGTCGTAAATGCCGGGCACGGACAGACAGCCTTCTTCATATTCCGTCTCGCCGTCCTTGCTCAGGATTTCCGGGTTGATGAACACGCGGCGTTCGTTCCGTTCCTCGGAAATGTCCATCACCACCAGGCGGTGGTGGAAATCGACCTGAGTCGCGGCCAGGCCGATGCCTTTGGCCTCGTACATGGTCTCGAACATATTATCGATCTGGATCTGCAAGGCCTCGTCGAAGACCTCCACCGGCTTGGCCACGGTGTGCAGCCGTTCATCCGGGTAATGCAAAATATTCAACAATGCCATCGGATTTAATGACTCCCCGTCGTTTCATTCACTCATCAAGTTGTCGTATCGCGATCGACACGCCGATAATAGACATGTTCGAAACGCGATTCCTTGTATGCGGGCCACCCCCGCAGGTGTCCGTCCACCTTCATATTGGGGCATTTCCCATGCGTAAAAGCATTATATCCTTCGCCTTGGCCCTCGGGCTCGCCGCGCCCGCCTTCGCCGCCGATCTCCAGTTGAAGGCTGACGCGCCCAGCCGCTACACCGTGAAGCGCGGCGACACGCTGTGGAGCATTTCCGGACGCTATCTGAGCAGCCCCTGGAAATGGCCGCGTCTGTGGCGGATGAACCAGGGCGAAATCAAGAATCCGCACTGGATCTACCCGGGCGACGTGCTGGCGCTGGACTATGTGGACGGCCAGCCGCGGCTGTCGCTGGCGCGAGGCGCGCAGCGCGAAGTCAAACTCTCGCCGCAGGTCCGCGTCGAGACGCTGGATCAGGCGGTGGCCAGCATTCCCGCCTCGGCGATCGAGCCCTTCCTCAAACGGCCGCTGGTAGTGGACATGGCGCAGTTCCTGCAATCGCCCAAGCTGATCGCCGGACCGGAAGAACACCTCACCGTCGCCACCGGGGACCGCGTCTACGCCACCGGCGTCAACGAGGCCGGCACCTGGCAGGCTTACCGGCTGGGCAAGCCGCTGCTGGACCCGGACACCAAGAAGGTGCTGGGCGTAGAAGCGACCTACAGCGGCGACCTGACCGCAGACAAGCTCCAAGGCGACGTTCAGACGCTGAAAGTCAGAAACGTCAGCGAGGAAATCCTGGTGGGCGACCATCTGATGCGCGCGCCGCAGCAAAACTTCAACAACTACGCCCCGCATCCGGCCGACGCCCATCTGAGCGGCAAGGTGGTCTCGGTCTACAACGGCGTGGACGGCGCGGCCCAATACTCCACTATTGTACTCAATCTGGGCCAGTCGCAGGGCGTCGAAAACGGTCATGTGTTCGGCCTGTTCAAAAAAGGCCGCCCGCTGGAAATCAAGGATGAGCAGGGTAAGCGCACGGTGACGCTGCCGGCGGAGCGCGCCGGCAACGCCTTCGTCTACCGCGTGTTCGACAAGGTGTCCTACGCGCTGGTGCTGGACAGCCGCGGCCCGATCTACGTGGGCGACGGCGTGGCCAGCCCCGAGCAAGAATGAAGGCTCCGCCGCATGACTGGCTGTTGCTGGCGCTGACCCCCGGCATCGGCCCGGCCGGCTTTTTACGGCTGATCGACGCCTTCGGCGGCGCCGACGCCGCCTTGAACGCCAACAGCCGCCAGACCGAGCCCTTGATCGGCAAAGAAGCCGCCGAAGCCTTGCAGCGGCGCGAGGCCGCCGCCTCCGCCGAGGCGGCGCTGGAATGGGCGCAAACGCCGGGCTGCCAATTGCTGTCGCTGCTGGACGACGACTACCCGCCGCAGCTGGCCGAATCCAACTCGCCGCCGCCGCTGCTGTTCGCCCGCGGCCGGCGCGAGCTGCTGACCCAGCCCATGCTCGCCATCGTGGGCAGCCGCGCCGCCACGCCGCAGGGCAGGCAGAACGCGGAAAGCTTTTCCCGCGAACTGGCCGAGCACGGCTATTGCATCGTCAGCGGCCTGGCCAGCGGCATCGACGCCGCCGCCCACCACGGCGCGCTCGGACAGCCGCCCGCCACCGTCGCCGTGGTCGGCACCGGCATAGACCGCGTCTACCCGGCCAGCAACCGCCAGCTGGCGCACCGCATCGCCGAGGAAGGCCTGATCCTGTCCGAGTTCGCGCTGGGCATGGGACCGCTGGCCGGCCATTTCCCGCGCCGCAACCGCATCATCGCCGGCCTCAGCCGCGGCTGTCTGGTGGCGGAGGCCAATATCGGCTCCGGCTCGCTGATCACCGCGCGGCTGGCGATGGAGAACAACCGCGAAGTGATGGCCATCCCCGGTTCTATCCACAATCCGCAGTCTCGCGGCTGTCACCGGCTGATCAAGGACGGCGCCAAACTGGTGGAAACCGTGGACGACGTGCTGGACGAAGTGGGCAGGCTGCAACGCAAACGCCCCAGCGCCAAGCCGGCGGCCCCCGCGGCGGAATCGCCGCTGCTTGAAGCCATGGGATTCGACCCCATCAGTATGGATGCGCTTTCGACCACGCTCGGGTTGACTGTGGGGGAGCTTTACGCGATGCTGCTCGAACTTGAGCTGGCCGGCCTGGTGGCCAGCCATCCCGGCGGGCTTTTTCAGCGCCTGAAACCGGGCTGAACCGCGCTAACCCGCACTTTAAGAAGATAGATTGATGTTTGACGTACTCGCCTTCCTGTTTGAACAATTCCGCGATCCGGACGCTTTCGGCGACCGCGGCGCGTTGATGCGCCAATTGGAGGCCGCCGGTTTCGAGGACGAGGAGATCAACGACGCGCTGGATTGGCTGGACGGCATCAGCGGCCTGGACGACAGCGGCTACGTCGGCGCCAACGAAGCCAGCGGCATGCGCGTTTACGCCGAAGACGAGCTGGAGCACCTGCCCGCCGACGTGCGCGGCCTGCTGCAGTTCCTGGAGGATCACGGCGCCTTGACGCCCGCGCAGCGCGAAATGGTCATCGACCGCCTGATGGAACTGCACGGCGACGACATCAACGTCGGCAGCGCCAAGCTGGTGGCCTTGATGGTGTTGTGGGCGCAACAGGCGGAACTGCCCATTCTGCTGGGCGAGGCGCTGTTGGATGCCGTGCATGGCGAACCCACCATGCAATGACTTGTCAGCCTCATGGAGCGGGCTTAACATGCCGCCCTTGGCCGCCGGTTCCGGCGGCCGATCCAAGAGCGCTCTTGCGCTCTTGTTTTATTTGACGAATATATTTTCTGTCGACGCGAAATTTTCAGGGTGAAGCCTTCATCCTCCTTGTCGACGGGAACGCAGCAGCCCACGCCCGGGCCTGGCGCCCTTCTGCCGCGCGGCAGAAACGCCCGGTCCGGACGGATCGGCCGGCATGCCGGCGATTGCACATAGAAAAGATAATATGCCCACCAGTCTCTTGATCGTCGAATCGCCTTCCAAGGCGAAAACGCTGAAGAAATACCTAGGCCCTGACTTTGAAGTCCTGGCCTCCTACGGCCATGTGCGCGATCTGGTGCCCAAGAACGGCGCAGTGGACCCTGAAAAAGGGTTCGCGATGAAATACCAGCTGATCGCGCGCAACAGCAAACACGTCGACGCCATCGTCAAAGCGGTGGGCGACGCCGAACACATCTATCTGGCGACTGACCCGGACCGCGAAGGCGAGGCCATTTCCTGGCATCTGGTGCAGATCCTCAACGGCAAGAAGCTGCTGAAGAACAAGACCGCCCAGCGCGTGGTCTTCCACGAGATCACCAAGAACGCGGTGCTGGAAGCGATCCAGAACCCGCGCGAAATCGCGCAGAACCTGGTGGACGCACAGCAGACCCGCCGCGCGCTGGACTATCTGGTGGGCTTCAACCTGTCTCCGCTGCTGTGGAAGAAGATCCGCCGCGGCCTGTCCGCCGGCCGGGTTCAAAGCCCCGCGCTGCGGCTGATCTGCGAGCGCGAGAACGAAATCCGCGCCTTCGTCGAGCAGGAATACTGGTCTGTGCATCTGGACAGCCACAAGGGCCGCACCAAGTTCGGCGCCAAGCTGACCTCGATGGCCGGCAAGAAGCTGGAACAGTTCGACATCCCCAACGAGGCCGAGCAGGCCAGCATACTGGCGCGGCTGGAAGGCCACCCGGCGGTGGTCAGCAGCATCGAGAAGAAAAAGAAATCTCGCAGCCCCGCCGCCCCGTTCACCACCTCCACGCTGCAGCAGGAAGCCGTGCGCAAGCTGGGCATGACCACCGACCGCACCATGCGCACCGCGCAGCAGCTGTACGAGGGCATAGACATCGGCCAGGGCACCGTCGGTCTGATCACCTATATGCGTACCGACTCGGTGGCGCTGGCGGGCGAGGCGGTGGAGGAGATCCGCGGCTATATCGGCCTGAAATTCGACGGCGACTACCTGCCCAAGAACCCGGTGGCCTACAAGAACAAGTCCAAGAACGCCCAGGAAGCGCACGAGGCGATCCGCCCCACGTCCATCCTGCGCACCCCGGACATGGTCAAGCCCTTCCTGACCTCGGATCAGTTCAAGCTCTACGACATGGTCTGGAAGCGGACGCTGGCTTGCCAGATGGCGCCGGCCAAGTTCGACACCACCAGCATAGACATCGCCGTCGGCGAAGGCGTTTTCCGCGCCACCGGCCAGGTGCAGACCTTCGCCGGCTTCCTCGCCGTGTATGAAGAAGACGTGGACGACGCCGAGGACGAGGACAACGCCAAGCTGCCGCTGCTGGACGAGGGCGAGACCCTGCCGGTGGACAAGCTCTACGGCACCCAGCACTTCACCCAGCCGCCGCCGCGTTATTCGGAAGCCTCGCTGGTGAAGGCCCTGGAAGAATTCGGCATCGGCCGGCCGTCCACTTACGCCAGCATCATCTCCACGCTGAAAGACCGCGAATACGTGGTGCTGGACAAGAAGCGCTTCCTGCCCACCGACACCGGCGACATCGTCAACAAATTCCTGACCGAGCACTTCGCGCAATACGTGGACTACAACTTCACCGCCAAGCTGGAAAACCAGCTGGATGAAGTGGCCAACGGCCAGCGCGAATGGGTGCCGGTGATGGACAGCTTCTGGAAGAACTTCTCCAAGCAGATCGCGGAGAAGGAGAGCATCTCCCGCGCCGAGGTCACCACCGAGAGCCTGGACGAAGCCTGTCCAAAATGCAGCAAGCCCTTGTCCATCAAGTTCGGCAAGCGCGGCCGCTTCATCGCCTGCACCGGTTATCCGGACTGCGATTACACCCGCAATATGGGCGAAACCGCCGAACAGGCTGCGGAAGAGGCGGAAGCGCCGACGGTGATCGAAGGCCGCAGCTGCCCGGAGTGCGGCGGCGAGCTGCACATCAAGAAAGGCCGCTACGGCAAGTTCATCGGCTGCGCCAACTACCCGAAGTGCAAGCACATCGAGCCGCTGGAAAAGCCGCGCGAAACCGGCGTGGGATGCCCGGAATGCAAGGCCGGCCAGCTGATCGAGCGCAAGAGCCGCTACGGCAAGCTGTTCTACAGCTGCAACACCTATCCCAAGTGCAAGTACGCCACCTGGAATCCGCCGGTGGCCGAACCGTGCCCGAAGTGCAATTGGCCGATCCTGACCATCAAGACCACCAAGCGCCGCGGCACCGAGAAAGTCTGCCCGCAGAAGGAATGTGGCTATAGCGAGGTGATCGCGCCGCCGGAAGGCAAGGAAGCCGAGCCGGCTTAAGGGCTCCGCTTACGACAACAGCCCTGCGCGGGACACCGCGGCAGGGCTGTTTTCATTGAGGCCTCGCTTACGCTTGCGCCAAGCGCCGGATCACGCGGCCGGCGGCTCTGTGGGCCGGCGCGCCGCCTCGGCTTCGCGAATTTCCCTGCCCAGAAAGTAATTGAGCGCGGTGCGCAGCACCGCGATGGCGCCCAGCTTGCCGATCTGGTCCCAACTGGGCGCCACCGCTGTGGACAGGATGTCGGCCGCCAATTGCAACTCCAGCGCCAGCGCCAGGAAGCGGGCGAAGCTAAGCCGCACCTGGTTGTAATCGTCATGGTTGGCGCTGAGGCAGCGGCGAACATAGCGGACGCCCAGGGCCAGGATGCCGACGCCTATCACCAGCGCGCCCAGCGCTTCCACGCCCAACTTGAGCCAGAGCACGATGTTCAACACCCACTCCTCGACTCCGGATTCCACTGGCGACATCATCGGACGGCTCCCTCTTGGTTCAGGCAGCCGTCACCTTACCCGCTTCAGGCAAACAACACCAGGCACCACACCACGGTCAGATTGATCAGGCCCAGCAATTGAGCGGCGCTGCCCATGTCCTTGGCGCGCTTGGCCAGCGGATGCCGCTCCAGCGAGGTGTGGTCCACCGCCGCCTCGATCGCGGAGTTCAGCAATTCGATGATTAGCGTCGCCAGCGAGCTGGCCACCAGCAAGGCGCGCTCCAGCGGCTGGGCATGGATGACGAAGGCCAGCGGGATCAGCACCGCCGCCAGCAGCACCAGCTGGCGGAAGGCGTCCTCATGCCGGAACGCCGCCTTGAGGCCGTCCAGCGAGTAGCCGAAGGCGTTGATCAGGCGGGTGATCCCGGTTTTGCCTTTGAAAGGACTTTCTTTCATGGAGGAGTCCGTAAGATTGGCGCAACGGCCGGCGCCCCAGCATGCCAGACCAAGATGACGCCAATAAAAAATAAAACGGCCGGCGTCGCGGCCGGCCGTGGCGAAATGGAGAAAGCCCAGCGTCAGTGCGGCTGGCAGCGCCGCTCCAAGGCGTCGATGTACAGGCCGGCGACCTTGATCTCGGTCTGGTCCATGATTTCGCGGAAGCAGGTGGGGCTGGTGACGTTGACCTCGGTCAGATAGTTGCCGATCACGTCCAGCCCGGCCAACAGGATGCCGCGCTTTTTCAGCTCCGGTCCCACCGTCCTGGCGATTTCGCGATCGCGCTCGGTCAGCGGCCGCGCCTCGCCGCGACCGCCAGCGGCCAGATTGCCCCGGGTCTCCCCCGCCGCCGGAATGCGCGCCAGGCACCACTCCACCGGCTCGCCGTCTATCACCAGAATGCGCTTGTCGCCGTCGCGGATCTCCGGAATGTAGCGCTGCGCCATCACCGTGCGCTTGCCGCGCAGCGTGATGGTTTCAATGATCACAGACAGATTGGCGTCGTCCGGGCGCAGCCGGAAAATGCTGTCGCCGCCCATGCTGTCCAGCGGCTTCAGGATCACGTCCTGATGCTGATTGATGAAGGCGCGCAGGCGGTGCGCCTCGCCGGTGATCAGCGTGGGCGCGGTCAGCTCCGGGAACTGCAAAATGGCCAGCTTCTCGTTGAAATCGCGCAGCGCCTGGCCGCTGGTGAACACCTTGGCCCCCTGCGCCTCCGCCAGCGTGAACAGCTGAGAGGCGTACAGGTATTCCATGTCGAAGGGCGGATCCTTGCGCATCACAGTGGCGCTGAAGGACTGCAAGGGCTGGCGATGCACTTCGCCCAGCTTGAACCAGGCCGGATGCTCGCCCTCGTACTGGCCGGTCAGGCTCAGATCGCGCGCGTCCACCAGCACGCGGCCGCCCTCCACCGACAATTGATGGGCCTGGGCGAAGCTCAGGGCATGGCCGCGCGCGGCGGCCTCCTGCATCATCGCGAAGGTGGTGTCCTTGTAAAGCTTGAAGTGATCCAGCGGATCGGCAATGAACAGGATGCGCATGATTATCGGTCCTCGCTTGGCTTGGCGGCGTCGCGCAGCATGCGTTCCATGCCGCTGCGCGCCGTTTGCATCATCTCGTCGGCCTGTGCGGCGACGGAAAGGAAAGTGGGCTCGTCGGCCCCATTATAGGAGCAGCCGAGGTAGCGCAGCGCTTCGCCCTGCTGCGGCGCGCCCAGCAGCGCCGCCAAGGGATTGGCGGACATCTCGTAGACGGACAGCATCGGCCCTTCCGCACCGACGAAGCGGTAATACTGCTCCGTCGCCCGGATCGGCGCGCGTTTGAGCCGCAGCCGGGACGCGGCTTCGGCCATTGTCCAAGCGGACGGCAGCGGCACCGACACGAACTCCTTGTGCAGCGCCAGCCGCGTCGTCTCCGCGCCGAACACCCGGATCGGCCGTTTCAGATCATAGGCGTAAACGCCCAGCGTGCTGGCCTGCTCGTTCTTGCGTATCCAATCCGGCCCCTTGTCGAACACCACGTCCAGCAAGGCCGGCTGCAAGGCCTGGTAGCGCTCGAACGACGCGCACTGCACCAGTTCCTCCAGCGCCTGCGGCGTCAAGGCCTCGTCGGCGGCCGCCGAGGCCGTCGCCGCCAACAGCGCCAGGCTCAGCCAGGCTTTCATTCGTCCGCGTCCGGATCGGTGGCTTCCAGCTCCAGCGAGGCGGCCAGCAGCGCCAGCCGCGAAATCACGCCGTAGGCGTAGAAACGGTTGGGCGCGCAGTCCGGCGTACCCTGCTTGTCCGGCAGGCAGGCGGTTTCGAACGACAGCGGCACGAAGTGCATGCCCGGCGCGTTCAGGTTTTCATCGATGCCGCGGCCGGTGTGCACACGGTAGAAACCGCCGGTCACGTAGCGGTCCATCATGTAGACCACCGGCTCGGCCACCGCATCCTCCACCGTTTCGAAGGTGTACACGCCCTCTTGCACGATGACCTCGGACACCTCCAGGCCTTCCTTGACCACCGACATCTTGTTGCGCGCCTTGCGGTTGAGACCCAGCACCTCGTCCGGGCTCTTCACGCTCATCACGCCCATGCCGTAGGTGCCGGCGTCCGCCTTGACGATGACGAAGGGATCGTTGTCTATGCCGTATTCGCGGTATTTGACGCGAATCTTGTCCAGCATCCGCGACACCTCGTCCGCCAATTGCTCCTCGCCGGTGCGGGCGTGGAAATCCAGGCCGCTACAGCTGGCGAAATAGGGATTGATGGTCCAAGGATCGATGGAGATCAAACGCGCGAAGTCCTCGCACACCTTGTCGTAGGCGGCGAAGTGGTTGCTCTTGCGGCGCACCGCCCAGCCGGCGTGCAGCGGCGGCAGCAGGTTCTGCTCCAGGCCTTTGAGCAGGTCGGGAATGCCGCCGGACAAATCGTTGTTGAGCAGGACCACGCAGGGGTTGAAGCCGTCCGCCAGCACCAGGCGGTTGCCGCGGCGTTCGATGGGCTCCAAGCGCACGATGTCGCCGTTGGCCGATTGCAGCTCGGTCGGCTCGGTGATTTCCGGGTTCAGCGAGCCCAGGCGCACCTTGAGGCCGGCCTGTTCGAAAATATGCACCAGCGCGGCGATGTTCTGCAGGTAGAAGGTGTTGCGGGTGTGGTTTTCCGGTATCAGCAGCACGCTGCGCGCTTCCGGACACACTTTTTCCACCGCGCTTTGCGCGGCGTGGACCGCCAGCGGCAGAAAGTCGCGGTTCAGGTTGTTGTGGCCGCCGGGAAACAGGTTCATGTCCACCGGCGCCAGCTTGAAACCGCTGTTGCGCAGGTCCACCGAGCCGTAGAACGGCGCCGCGTGGTTATGCCACTGACTGCGGAACCAGTGTTCGATCTGAGGCTGGGCAGTCAGGATGCGGCTTTCCAGTTCGTAAAGCGGGCCGGTCAGTGCGGTTGCCAGATGCGGAACGGGCGGCATGGAATCCCCTTGGGTTTTCGAATTGAATTCGCTAATGGTGGGGGTGGCGCGGGATGAATTCAAGACTTGTTGTGTTGGGACCGTCAAAAAGCAAAGGACGCTTGCGCGTCCTTGTCGGTTTGGCCCGCGGGCCGCATCGTCACAACGGCCAGGGTTCGCCGTAAGCCTGCTGATACAAGTCCTTCAGCGAGTCCCAGTCGAAGAAGTGATTCTGGCAGCCCGGCGTGGTGACCTTGATCGCGCCGATCACATTGGCCAGACGGCCGGTGATCTTCCAGTCCAGGCCGCGGCTGATGCCGTAGAGCAGGCCGGCGCGGAAAGCGTCGCCGCAGCCCATCGGGTCCACCGGCTTGATCGGCATTTGCACGCGCGGGATCAGGTGCACGGTGTCGCCGACGTAAATCTCCGCGCCCTTGGAGCCGCGGGTGACGATCAGCGCCTCCACCTTTTTGCGCAAGTCCTCCACCGACAGGCCGGCGCGTTCGCGCATCAGCTCGCTCTCGTAGTCGTTGATGGCCACATAGCTGGCCAGTTCGACGATCTCGTGGATCTCGTCGCGCGACAGCAGCGGCAGCTCCTGACCCGGATCGAAGATGAAGGGAATGCCGGCCGCGGCCAATTCCTTGGAATGCTGCAGGAAGGCGCTGTAGCCGCCGGGCGACAGAATCGCCAGCTCGATCGGCCCCGGAATATCCGATATGTGGTTTTCGGTGGCAAAATCCATGGCGCCGGGATGGAAGGCCATCAATTGATTGCCATCCTTGTCGGCGATGCCGAAGCACTGCGAGGTATACTGCTTGCGGATCAAGCGAATGAAGCGGTCGTCCACGCCGGCGCGTTTCAGATGTTGGCGATACGGCTCGAAATCCTCACCCACCACGCCCATGACGATGGGGGTTTCGCCCAACAGACACAGGCTGTAGGCGATATTGCCGGCCATGCCGCCGAATTCGCGGCGCATGGTCGGGGCCAGGAAGGTCGTGGAAATTTTGTGCAGCTGATCCGGCAGGATCTGGCTGTCAAAACGGCCATGAAACGAGAACAGGGTATCGTATGCGAGGGCCCCGCAGACGAGGATAGACATGCCCACTCCGCAAAAAGGTCAATCGACCATTTTAACATGAAACATTTGTTTGGTTCACGTCGAGAACTTTGACCTTGTCGGATATCCAATACACTTCAAACACCTACCGGAAGCTCAACAAGATGCTGAAACGACTGCTCGCCCCCGCGCTGATCGCGCTGCTGCCGCTCTCCGCCATGGCCGCGCCCACGCTGGAACAAACCCATTTCACCAAGCTGCAAGGCGGCGACGCCACCATCGCCGCCTATAAGGGCAAGGTCACGGTGCTGAATTTCTGGGCCACCTGGTGCGGGCCTTGCCGCGAGGAAATGCCGATGCTGAACCGCCTGCGCGCCAAGCTGGCGCCCAAGGGCGTGGAAGTGGTGGGCGTGGCGCTGGACAATAAGGAAGAAGTCAGCGCCTTCGTCGGCCAGCTGAAGATAAGCTATCCCATCCTGCTGGGCGACAGCGACACGCTGAACCTGATGCGCAGCCTGGGCAACGCCACCGGCGGCCTGCCTTACACCCTGATCCTGGACCGCAAGGGCAAGATCGCCGCCAAGCTCACCGGCCTCTTGGACGAGAAAAAACTGGAAGCGGCGATCAAAGCCCAGTTGTAAACCGCTCGGCGACGGCCATTGACGCCGGCCGCCGCCCAAGCCTCCTCAGCGGCCGGCTCTGCGCCGGCCCACTTCCGCCGCCAAGGCCTCGGCCTCCGCCGGCAAGGCCTGCGCCACATGCCAATAACGCCGGCAATCCGGCGTCCGCCCCAGCAAGCCCTGCTCCACCAGCTCGCGCCGCAGCAACACATGGTCGCCAAAGGCTTCTTCGGCGCGGATCAAGGCGTTCGCCTCCGGCTCGGACCACTGCTCCCCGCCCGGCAGGCTGGCCCACAAGACCCACAGGCAGACGCGCTGTTCGCTGAATTTCTTAGGCCAGCGCGTCAAGCGCCCCTCGGCGTCGTAATGACGCAACAGCCGCGTCGTCGCCGCGGACAGGCCGGCCGGCGGCGCCGGACGTTCGCATTCCGCCCGCCAGTGCTGGAAGTTCTGGAAGCCGGCGGAACGCGCCAGCATATTGAGGATGTGCACATGGCTGGGCGGAGCGCTTTCCTGCGCCCATTGCTGTTTGAGCGAACGCGCCAGCGCGGAGATGTCGCTGCAATAAAAGGGATAAAGCGTACGAGACATGGTTCGAATCCTGTCGTCGTGCCAAGGTCGGGAGGGACTGCCGCGGTCGCCGTTACGGCCTGGCACGGGTTCGAGCCAAGCGGGATGAATCTAGCCAAGACAGGTTTAGCGTGGTGAGGGCACCGGCGACGCCTGGGTGAACTGTTGACCCGCGACGATGCTAACACCGCGCCGTCCGCTTGCAAAGCGCGCGGGCATGAAGAAAGCCGACGCTCGCGCGTCGGCTTTGGGCCCTGCGGCTACCGGATCACTCCAGGCGGCCGTGGCACTGCTTGTACTTCTTGCCGCTGCCGCATGGGCAGGCGTCGTTTCGGCCGATACGCAGACCCTGCGCCGCCAGCGCGTCCGGGGACAGCGGATTGTCCTCGTCCTCGCCCAGCGCCGAACCCGGCGCGGCGTGCTGCATTTCGTACTCGCCCACCTGATGCGGCTCCACCGCGTCCACGTCCTCCTGGCTGCGGATCTGCACCGTCATCAGCACATTGACCACGCTGCGCTTGATGCGCTCCAGCATGTCGGCGAACAGTTCGAAGGCTTCGCGCTTGTATTCCTGCTTGGGGTTCTTCTGCGCGTAACCGCGCAGGTGGATGCCCTGGCGCAGGTGATCCATCGCCGCCAGATGTTCGCGCCAGTGATTGTCCAGCATCTGCAGCACCAGGCTGCGCTCGAACTGGCGCATCACGCCGTCGCCGGCCAGCTCCACCTTGGCCTGATAGGTCTCGGCGGCTTGCTCGATGATGCGTTCGCGGATGCTTTCGATGTCCAGCGCCGGCTCGGCCTTCAGCCATTCGCTGACCTTGATCGGCAGCAGGAATTCGGCTTCCAGCGTTTTCTCCAGGCCCGGCAGATCCCACTGTTCTTCCATGGATTCCGGCGGCAGGTGCAGGTCCACCAGGTCGGACAACACGCCTTCGCGCATATTGACCACCACGTCGGACACATCGCTTTCCACCAGGATTTCATTGCGCTGCTGGTAGATCACCTTGCGCTGGTCGTTGGCGACGTCGTCGTATTCCAGCAATTGCTTGCGGATGTCGAAGTTG
Source organism: Chromobacterium sp. Panama (assembly GCF_003052555.1). NCBI lineage: Bacteria > Pseudomonadati > Pseudomonadota > Betaproteobacteria > Neisseriales > Chromobacteriaceae > Chromobacterium > Chromobacterium sp. Panama. The sequence continues at coordinate 143,097 of NZ_QARX01000001.1, read as the reverse complement.
CGGCCTTCCACCTTGCGCTGGGCGTTCTCGATGGAGCGGGACACCCACGGGTGCTCGATCGCCTCGCCTTCCGGCATTTTCAGGCGGTCCATGATCGCGGCGACGCGATCGGAGGCGAAGATGCGCAGCAGCGGGTCTTCCAGGCACAGGTAGAAACGGGAGGAGCCCGGGTCGCCCTGACGGCCGGAACGGCCGCGCAGCTGGTTGTCGATACGGCGCGATTCATGGCGCTCGGTGCCCACGATGTGCAGGCCGCCGGCGGCCAGCACCTGATCGTGCACCACTTGCCAATCGGCGCGGATCTTCTCGATGCGCGCGCGCTTCTCCTCGGTGGACAAGCTGTCGTCGGATTCGACGCCCTTGATCTCCGGCTCCGGATTGCCGCCCAGCACGATGTCGGTGCCGCGGCCGGCCATATTGGTGGCCACGGTGATCACGCCGGGGCTGCCGGCCTGCACCACGATGTCGGCTTCGCGCGCGTGTTCCTTGGCGTTCAGCACATTGTGCGGCAGCTTGGCCTTTTGCAGCAGATTGGCGATCAGTTCGGAGTTTTCAATGCTGGTGGTGCCCACCAGCACCGGCTGGCCGCGCTCGTGGCAGTCCTTGATGTCGGCCAGGATGGCGTCGTACTTCTCCTTGGCGGAGCGGTAGACCTTGTCCTGCGCGTCCTTGCGGACCATGGGCCGGTTGGTCGGGATCACCACGGTTTCCAGGCCGTAAATGCTCTGGAATTCGTAAGCTTCGGTGTCGGCGGTGCCGGTCATGCCGGCCAGCTTGCCGTACAGACGGAAGTAGTTCTGGAAGGTGATCGAGGCCAGCGTCTGGTTCTCGCGGTTGATCTCCACGCCTTCCTTGGCTTCCACCGCCTGGTGCAGGCCTTCGGACCAGCGGCGGCCGGACATCAGGCGGCCGGTGAATTCGTCCACGATCACCACTTCGCCGTCCTGCACCACATAGTGCTGGTCCTTGTGGAATAGCGAGTGGGCGCGCAGAGCGGCCATCAGATGGTGCATCAGCGTGATGTTGGTGGCGGAATACAGGCTGTCGCCTTCCTTCAGCAGGCCCAGACGGGTCAGGATTTCTTCGCTGTGCTCGTGGCCCGCTTCGGACATCATTACCGAGTTGGCTTTCTCGTCCACCCAGTAATCGCCCTCGCCCTCTTCGGTTTCCTGGCGCTTCAGCATCGGCGGCACCGCGTTCATGCGCTGGTACATGTCGATATTGTCGTCGGCCGGGCCGGAGATGATCAGCGGGGTGCGCGCTTCGTCGATCAGGATGGAGTCCACCTCGTCGATCACCGCGTAGGCCAGCTTGCGCTGCACCTTCTCTTCCACGCTGAACACCATATTGTCGCGCAGATAGTCGAAGCCGAATTCGTTGTTGGTGCCGTAGGTGATGTCGCAGGCGTAGGCGCTCTGCTTCTCGTCGTGCGGCATCTGGGACAGGTTGACGCCCACGGAGAGGCCGAGGAAGTTGTACAGCTTGGCCATGATGCCGGCGTCGCGGCTGGCCAGGTAGTCGTTGACGGTGACGACGTGCACGCCGTCGCCGGTCAGCGCGTTCAGATAGGACGGCAGCGTGGCCACCAGGGTCTTGCCCTCGCCGGTGCGCATCTCGGCGATCTTGCCGTAGTGCAACACCATGCCGCCGATCAGCTGCACGTCGAAATGGCGCATGCCCAGTACCCGGCGCGAGGCTTCGCGGCACACCGCGAAGGCTTCCGGCAACAGGCCGTCCACCGTCTCGCCCTTGGCCAGACGTTGCTTGAACTCATCGGTTTTGGCCGCCAAAGCCTCGTCGGACAACGCTTTCAAGCCCTCTTCCAGAGCATTGATGCGCACCACCGTCTGGTGGAATTGCTTCAGAAGCCGGTCATTGCGGCTGCCGAATACTTTTTTAAGCAAAGAAGAAATCATGTAATCGAATCCAGAGACCAGCGGGCTGTTTAGGTAAGGTGTCCGCAAAAATGCCTGAAAGTGTAGCACATTAGCAGTCTTATTTTATGGGGGCGCGCTTGCGCTGTATCAAGGGGGCAGGCGCTGCGCGCGGCCTTTATTTTCCTCCGCGCCCGGCCGCCGCGGGATGCGCGCGCGAAAACCGCCCGCCGCGGCGCGGCCGCGTCCCAAAGCGCGCGGCGCTGGCGGGCGGAAGCGGATCAAACTCAAACAAGTGTTGGTTTTAACCCACGTTTCCCTGACAAATTCGAGCAAACACTCAATTAAATTGACACCCGCTGTCATGCCACTTTAATAATCCCCTCAAACAATAGCGCCTTTCCGACAAGGGCCGCCCACGGCCCGATTCAGACACAAGCACGCAGGACAATAGAGGGGAGACATCGATGGATCGCAGACAGTTTCTGAAGTGGAGCGGCTTCTTGACCGCCTCCGTCGCCGCCGGCGGCTTGAGCGCATGCGGCGGCGGGGGCGGGGGCGCGGGCAGCCTGCCCGGAGGCTCCGGCGCCGCGATCGGCGTCAACGGCAGCGGCTTTAGCCAGGGCGTGGCCTCAGGCGACCCCAAGCCGGACAGCATCGTGTTGTGGACCCGTGTCGACGGCGGCGACGGCGGCCAGAACGTCAAAGTCACGCTGCAATTGTCCGACCGCGCGGACTTCTCCACCCTGCTGGTGAACGTGGCGCTCAGCGCCCAGCCTGACTGGGACTACACCATACGCCACAAGGTCACCGGCCTTGGCAGCGCCGCCACCTACTACTACCGCTTCCTCACCGGCCCGGCGGTCAGCATGACCGGCCGCACCAAGACCGCGCCGGCCGCCGGCGCGCCGCTGTCCCAGCTCAAGTTCGCCTTCATTTCCTGTCAGGACTGGAGCGTCAACCACTGGGGCGCTTTCGAGGAATTGGCCAATCAGGATCTGGACTTCATCGTCCACCTGGGCGACTACATCTACGAAACCGTCGGCGCCGGCTTCCAGAGCGGCGGCAACGAAACCCGCCACCCGGCGCTGAGCCTGCCCAACGGCACCCTGCGCGCCGACGGCGCCCGCTACGCCACCACGCTGGCAGACTATCGCGCGCTGTACAAGTCCTACCGCAACGACGCCCGCCTGCAGAAACTGCACGCCAGCTTCCCGATGATTGCGATCTGGGACGACCACGAGTTTTCCGACGACTGCTGGCAGGACCGCCAGGAATACACCGCCACCGACGACAGCTCGCCGCAAACCGCGCGCCGCCGCAGCGCCAGCCAGGCCTGGTTCGAAAACATGCCGGCCGACGTACGGCTGGACTTGAACAACCCCTCGTTCCAGAACATCCAGATCTACCGCAGCTTCACCTTCGGCGACCTGGCCACCCTGGTGATGACCGACGAGCGCCTGTACCGCAGCGACCACATCATCCCGGAGACCCAAGCCGGCGGCGAAATCGGCAGCCGCTACTTCGTGCAGAAAAACACCCTGGCCCAGGTGGAGGCCGCCAAGATGGCCTCCACCGGCGGCAATCTGCTCAATGTCTCCATCCTGGGCGAGACGCAGCGCGCCTGGTGGCAGACTCAGATGAAATCCGCCGCCACCACCTGGAAGCTGTGGGGCAATGAAGTCTCGCTGCTGCGCATGGGCTTTGACGGCACCGTCGCGGTGGCCTCGCTGCTGACCCAGGGCCTGGCGCCGCAACTGGCCGGCATGGGCCTGACGCTGACCCAGCCGCAGATCGCCCAGCTGCAAGGCGCGCTCTATCTGGACCTGGCCGCCGCCAACACCAGCGGCTCCACGCCCGTGGTCAGCTACACCAACACCCAGCCGCTGTTGAACACCCTCAGCGGCGGCGCGATCTCCGCCGGCGTGTTCAACGCCGCCATCAAGCCCGGCCTGGACGCCAGCCTGCCGCCGTCGATGTTCTTCGATAAATTCATCCTCAACGCCGATCAATGGGACGGCTACAACGCCGAACGCAAAGCGCTGATGGCCTATCTGAAAGCCCAGGGCGTCGCCAATGTGGTGGCGCTCACCGGCGACATCCACGCCTTCTTCGCCGGCCCGGTGATGGACGACTACGACGCCGCCAGCCCCGCACCGGTGATGGTGGACCTGGTCACCGCCGGCGTGTCCAGCAACTCGCTGTTCAGCTATTTCAAAAACGTGGTGGACACCGTGCCGGCCTTCTCCAAGGCCAAACCGCTGATCTACACCACGGTCAGCGGCCAGGTGGTCAACACCTTCACCAACACCCTGCAAAGCTTCAACAGCTGGCTCAAATACGTGGACAGCGACGCCCAGGGTTACGCCTTGGTCACGCTGACGCCGGCCAAACTCAGCTGCGCCTTCCACAAGGTGGGCGCGCTGAACGGCGGCGCGGCGCCCAGCCCGGCCACCGCCAGCGTCAAAACCGTGGAAGTGACGGCCGGCAGCCCCGCCGTCAACGTCTTGTAAGCATTGGCGCCGCCGCCCGCTCGGAACACCGGGAGCGGGTGGCGAAACGCCTCTCAGTTTCAAACAGTACAATCCGTCACAAAAGCCCAACAAATCTGCGGCGCCGGTAACATTCCCGTCCACGCAACTCTGCTAGTATCCAGCGCCTACGCCACGCGCATTTTCCCGCCGCAAACCAGCCTCCGCGACAGCCCGCCGTCCCTGATGCTGGCCTATGCTGTGAAGGCAGGCGGGCCGATCCCGGCCGCGCGTCGCGCCGCAACCCCAGATCGTCGGGCCGGCTTTCCGCCGCAACTCCGCCCGGACAAAACAGACTACACACCGCCGGCGTCGGCGGCGATAAACCGGAGAGGCCCGATGACAGCCGTTGTCCGCCATTTCATGCCCGCCACGGCCAAGCGGCTGATTCCCAACCGCTGGGATCTGATCGCGTTTCCGCTCCTGCTCGGCTTCCTGCTGATGGCCACCACCGGCATCCGTGAAACCTGGGCGCCGCTGACCGCGCTGCAAACCGTTCCCATCACACTGGACCCGGCCAATCTGCCGGAATACGCATTGCGCACCACGCTGCGCATGCTGGCCGCGATGGCCGCCGCGCTAGTCTTCACCCTGGTTTACGGCACGCTGGCGGCCAAGAGCCGCCGCGCCGGCCTGCTGCTGGTGCCCATGCTGGACATCCTGCAATCGGTGCCGGTGCTGGGCTACATCTCCTTCACCGTCACCTTCTTCCTGGCGCTGTTCCCCGGCCGGGTGCTGGGCGCGGAGTTCGCCGCCATCTTCGCCATCTTCACCAGCCAGGCCTGGAACATGACCTTCAGCTTCTACCAGTCGCTGCGCACCGTGCCGCGCGATCTGGAGGAAGTCTCCGTCAATCTGCGGCTGACGCCGTGGCAGAAGTTCTGGAAGCTGGAAGTGCCGTTCTCCATGCCCGGCATGATCTGGAACATGATGATGAGCATGTCCGGCGGCTGGTTCTTCGTGGTGGCCTCGGAAGCCATCACCGTGGGCGACAAGACCGTCACCCTGCCCGGCGTCGGCTCCTATCTGGCCATGGCCATCCAGCACAAGGATCTGGCCGCGGTGGGCTGGGTGATCCTGACCATGACCGTGGTCATCGTCGTCTACGACCAGTTCCTGTTCCGCCCCATGGTGGCTTGGGCCGACAAATTCCGCCTGGAAGACACCTCCAGCCAATCCGCGCCGGAGTCCTGGGTGCTCAAGCTGATCCAGCGCACCCGCGCCATCCAGCTGCTGCTCAAGCCCTTTGGCAAACTGCTGCGCAAAGCCGCCCGGCTGCGCCTCAACTACAGCCTGCCGCAAGGCCTGCATTCGGAGGCGCAAACGCCGGTGTCGCGCGGCATCGACGTGGTCTGGTGGCTGCTGGTGGCGGCGCTGGGCCTGCTGGCCAGCTGGAAGCTGCTGACCTTCATCCATACCGAAGTGGGCCCGGCCGAAGTGCTGCGCGTGCTGGGCCTGGGCCTGATCACCCTGCTGCGGGTCACCTTGCTGATCCTGCTGGCCTCGCTGATCTGGGTGCCGCTGGGCGTGCACATCGGCCTGCGCCCGGCGCTGGCGGAAAAAATCCAGCCGCTGGCCCAGTTCCTCGCCGCCTTCCCGGCCAATCTGCTGTTCCCGGTGTTCGTGGTCTTCATCGTCCACTTCAAGCTCAATCCGGATATCTGGCTGTCGCCGCTGATCGTGCTGGGCACCCAGTGGTACATCCTGTTCAACGTGGTGGCCGGCGCCAGCGCCTTCCCCAACGATTTTCGCGAAGCCGCGGCCAATTTCCGCATCCGCGGCTGGCAATGGTGGCGGCAAGTGATGCTGCCCGGCATCTTCCCCTACTACGTCACCGGCGCGATAACGGCGTCGGGCGGAGCCTGGAACGCCAGCATCGTGTCCGAATACGTGTCCTGGGGCGACGACAAACTGGCCGCCCACGGCCTGGGCGCCTATATCGCCCAGACCACCGCCGCCGGCGACTACCCCAAGATCCTGCTCGGCATCGCCGTGATGTCCATCTTCGTCGTTCTGTTCAACCGCCTGCTGTGGCGTCCGCTGTACGCCATCGCCGAAAACAAACTCCGTCTCAGCTAAGGGGGCAACCATGACACTAGACACCACCACCCCCGGACGGGAAATCTTCCAGCTGAAAAACGTCTGCCGCGGCTTCAACAAGGGCAATGACGAAATCCAGGTGCTGGACGACGTCAACCTGACGCTGCGCGAAGGCGAGATCGTCGGCCAGCTGGGCCGCTCCGGCTCCGGCAAATCCACCTTGCTGCGCATCATCGCCGGCCTGATCAAGCCCAGCAGCGGCGACGTCCGCTACCACGACAAGCCCTTGACCGGCCCGGCCGAAGGCGTGGCCATGGTGTTCCAGACCTTCGCGCTCTTCCCCTGGCTGACCGTGCTGCAAAACGTGGAGGCCGGCCTGGAAGCGCTGGGCGTGGAAGCCAAGGAACGCCGCCGCCGCGCGCTGGCCGCCATCGACCTGATCGGCCTGGACGGCTTTGAAAACGCCTACCCGCGCGAACTGTCCGGCGGCATGCGCCAGCGCGTCGGCTTCGCCCGCGGCCTGGTGGTCAACCCCACCCTGCTCTTGATGGACGAGCCCTTCTCCGCGCTGGACGTGCTCACCGCCGAAACGCTGCGCACCGATATGCTGGATCTGTGGAGCGAAGGCCAGTTGCCCATCCAGTCCGTGCTCATCGTCACCCACAATATCGAAGAAGCCGTGTTCATGTGCGACCGCATCCTGGTGCTGTCGTCCAATCCCGGCCGCGTGGTGGCGGAAATCAAAGTGCCCTTCCCGCACCGCCGCAATCGGCTGGACCCGGCCTTCCGCAAAATGGTGGACGACATCTACGCGCTGATGACCGCGCGCCGCAGCGCCCACACCCTGCACAAGCTGCCGCTGGAAATCGGCAGCCAGTTGAGCGAGGTCTCCACCAACCTGATGGCCGGCCTGATCGAGGAAGTGGCGCAAGCGCCGTATCACGGCAAGGCAGACATGCCGGAAATCGCGGAAAAGCTGCGGCTGGAAGTGGATGAGTTGTTCCCGGTAGCGGAAATCCTGGAGCATCTGGGCTTCGCCGAACTGAAAGACGGCGACATCCTGCTCACCGCCGCCGGCAAGCTGTTCGCCGACTACGGCACCCAGGAACGCAAAGTGCAGTTCGCCGAACACCTGCTGCGCCACGTGCCCATGGCCGCCCACATCCGCAAAGTACTGCAGGAACGCCCGGGCCAGCGCGCGCCGCGGCTGCGCTTCGCCCAGGAGCTGGAAGACTCGCTGTCCGACGAAACCGCCGAAGAGACGCTGGACACCGTGATCAGCTGGGGGCGCTACGCGGAAATCTTCTCCTACAACGACCACAGCGAAACCTTCAGTCTGGAGGATGTGGAAGGCGGACAGTAAGACTTGGGGGCGCCGCCGGCCCAAGGCTCCCCAAGCGCCCCCCTCAGCGGCTACAATGGACTGTTTTCACTAGACTGCCCGCCATGTTCGGACGCCAATTCAACGACATCGCCAGCAAAGACAGCACCCTGACCCGGCTCACCGCCGAGGCCAAAGAGCTGATGAAGCTGGACCGCGCCTTTCAGAAACTGCTGCCGCCGCTCTTGGTCGGCAGCTGCCGCGCCGTGCGCATCCGCGACGACGAGCTGGTGATTTACACCGACACCGGCATCATCGCCGCCCGCTTGCGCATGCTGGCCCCCGGCCTGTTGCCGCAATTGGCCAAGCAAGGCTTCATCGCCGGCAAGACCCGGGTCAAGGTGGATGTCCGCCTGGCGCGCAAGCCGCGTGAAAAAAAGCTGAAAATCAGCCAGAACGCGTTGGACGGTATGGAAGAAGCCGCCGCCAGCGTCAGCAATCCGCTGGTCAGCGCCGCGCTGGCCAAGCTGATCGCCCACCACCGCAAGTAAAGACCGGGACCACCGCCCAGCTTGCCGCCGCCGGCCAAACCGGCTTAAAGTCGCGGCATGAAACAACACATCATCATATTGATCGCCGGTCTCGCCGCCGGCTTCGCCCAAGCCGCGCCGACGGAACAGCCGACGCCGGCCGAGGCGGAAGCCGCTTTCAAGGCCCAGGCGCTCGCCTCATTCGATTCCAAGCCGGAATCCACCCACACCCTGCTGATGCGCTCCATGGTGGAGTCCACGCTCAAAGACCTGCGCGTCACCGCGGTGAACGACTGCCAGAACGACGAGGAAAACGCCACGCTGGACTGCGAAGTCAGCTATCAGGCCCGCAAGCTCACCGGCAAGCCGGTGGAGCGCGAACAACGGATGCGCTTCAGCCGCCAGGACGGCCAATGGCGCATCGTGCCGCCGCCCAAGGACGCGGACGACGAAGAAAGCGGCGCCGCCTCCGCCCCGCAATAGGCTCAGGCCGGCTGGGCCTCGAAGCTGTCCGCCCGCGCCATCTGCCACATGCGGCCGTAAAAGGCCGCCTTGATCTCCGGCTCCAACAACTCGCCCGGCTGCAAAAAGACGTGCAGCTGAGAAAACAGGCGGATCTCGGTATCGCTGACGCGGCGCACCAAGTGGTGCGGCCGCAGCTGCGACGGATGTTCCAGCCCGGCCGAGGCCAGCATCTCCGCCAGCGCCTTCATGGTGTTGCGGTGGAAATGAAACACCCGGTCCGCCTTGTCCGGCACCACCAGCGCGCGCTGGCGCAGCGCGTCCTGCGTCGCCACCCCGGTGGGACAGCGGTTGGTGTGGCAGCTCTGGCTCTGGATGCAGCCGATGGCGAACATGAAGCCGCGCGCGGAATTGGCCCAGTCCGCGCCGATGGCCAGCACGCTGGCGATGTCGAAGGCGCTGACCAGCTTGCCGCTGGCGCCTATCTTGATCTTGTCGCGCAGATTCAGCCCCACCAGCACATTGTGGACAAACAGCAGGCCCTCGCGCAGCGGCACGCCGATGTGGTCGGTGAACTCCAGCGGCGCCGCGCCGGTGCCGCCCTCCTTGCCGTCCACCACGATGAAATCCGGCAGAATCCCCGTTTCCAGCATCGCCTTGGCGATGCCCATGAACTCCCACGGGTGACCCAGGCAGAACTTGAAGCCCACCGGCTTGCCGCCGGACAGCTCGCGCAGCCGGGCGATGAAGCGCATCAGTTCGATCGGCGTGGAAAACGCGCTGTGGCGCGACGGCGACACGCAATCCTGCCCCAGCGGCACGCCGCGGGTGGCGGCGATTTCCGGCGTCACCTTGTGCTTGGGCAGAATGCCGCCGTGGCCGGGCTTGGCGCCCTGACTCAGCTTGATCTCAATCATTTTCACCTGCGGATTGCGCGCCTGCTCGGCGAAGCGCTCCGCGTCGAAACCGCCGGCCGCGTCGCGGCAGCCGAAATAGCCGCTGCCCAGCTCCCACACCAGCGCGCCGCCATGTTCCAAGTGGTAAGGGCTGATGCTGCCCTCGCCGGTGTCGTGATAGAAGTCGCCGCGTTGCGCGCCCTGGTTCAAGGCGCGGATGGCGTTGGCGCTGAGCGCGCCGAAACTCATCGCCGACACATTGAACAGGGACGCCGAATACGGCTGTGCGCACTGCGGGCCGCCGATCTCCACGCGGAAACCGGCCGGATCGCTCAGCGGCGCCGGCCGCATCGAATGGCTGATGAACTCAAAGCCCGGCTGGTACACATCGATCAAGGTGCCGAACGGCTTGTCCGCGCCCTCGTTCTTGGCCCGCGCGTACACCAGGGAGCGCTGCGCGCGCGAAAACGGCAGCTGCTCGCGGTCGGACTCCAGCAAATACTGGCGGATTTCCGGACGGATGCTTTCCACCAGGTAGCGGATATTGCCCAGGATCGGGTAATTGCGCCGCACCGCGTGACGGGTTTGCAGCAGATCGAACACCCCCAGCAGCGTCAGCGCGGCCGCCGCCAGCGTGAACGGCCACAACCACTCGTAATGGACGAAAGGCAGGCTGAACAAGGTGAACAACAGGCAACAGGAGAAGAAAGCGTAACGGCTCAACAAAGACACACTCATGTGGACTCCAAAACTAGGTGGCGGAGAAGGCCCAGGGTAAGGTGACGCCCCGCCGCGCACAAGCCGCGGCAAGCGCCCATTCACATTAATAAATACATTCACTACATAGATAGTCCGCCACCTGATCTAAAGGCCGGCTCCACAAACACGACGACTATCCGGAAGATAACATCGCTCGACATCCACACCGCCGCGGCCCGGCCGCCGGTTCATTAGATAAAACGATGGAATCCACCACATGCCCAGCCTGCAACGCTTCCGCCCGGACACCGCGCCGGAAACCCTGATCGCCGCGTTAGAACAAGACGGCGGCATCGTGATAGAACAGCTGTTGACCCCGGAAAGCCTGGCCCAGTTCCGCGCCCAGCTGCAACCGTTGCTGGACCGCTCCGCCCCCTGTCAGGGCGATTTCTACGGCTACGCCACGCGCAGGATCAGCGGTCTGATCGAACGCGTGCCCGTCACCCGAGAACTCGCCGCCCATCCGCTGATCCTGCAAGTGATGGACGCCTTCCTGCTGCGCGGCTGCCGCGAATACCAGCTCAATCTGACCCAGGCCATCAGCATCGGCCCCGGCGAACCGCGCCAATTCCTGCATAGCGACGATCTGATGTTCCCCGGCACCGCGCCCGGATCTGAAAAAATGATCAACTGCATGTACGCGCTGGACGACTTCACCGAACAGAACGGCGCCACCTGCGTCGTGCCCGGCAGCCACCGCTGGCCCGAGCCGCGCGAAGCCCGTCCGGAAGAAGTCATCAGCGCCGCCATGCCCGCCGGCTCGGTGCTGATCTACCTGGGCTCGCTGACCCACTGCGGCGGCGCCAACCACAGCGACCAAGCGCGCACCGGCGTGGTCATCAGCTACAACCTGGGCTGGCTGCGCCAGGCGGAAAACCAATATCTCGCCGTTTCCCGCGAACTGGCCCGCACGCTGCCGCCGCGGCTGCAAAGGCTGCTGGGCTACTTCGTTCACGCGCCCAACCTTGGCAGCCTGGACGGCCGCGACCCGATAGAACTGCTGCGCGAGGAGCCGCCGGCGGACACGCTGTTCCGCGAATTCCTGCCGGAGGAAATTCGCCAGCCGCTGGCGGAAGCGCGCGCCGCCGCGCTGCGCGCCGACTAAACGCCGACATCCTGCCGCAACACGGCGGCGGGATGATGGACCACACCGCACGCTCTCAGACAAGGACGCATCATGACCGCCGCCGATGAACAGGACAGCTCGTTGCCAGCCGAAACGGACGCCCCGCAAGACCCCTCCCGCCGCCGCCTGTTCGAAGGCCTGGCCGCCATCGGCGCCAGTTGCGCCTTGCCCGCCGCCGCCCCCAGCAGCCACCCGCGCCGCGGCAAGCTGGACGCCCTGCTCAAGGCCAATATCAAGAACGTGGTGGTGATCTACCTGGAAAACCGTAGCTTCAACAACCTCTACGGCAACTTCCCCGGCGTGGCCCAGCCGCTGAGCGCGGTCAAGCCGGAACAGGCGCAGCAACGCGACCGCGACGGTCAGCCGCTGTCCGGCCTGCCCAAGATCTGGGGCGGCCTGGTGCCCACCGGCCAGACCGTGGCCGGCAAGCGCTATTTCATCGAAGAAAAAGACATCCACGGCCTGCCCAACGCGCCCTTCCCGCTAAAGGACGCCGAAGGCCAGCCGCTGCCGGAGGCGGTGATCACCCGCGATCTCTGTCATCTGTTCTATCACAACCAGATGCAGATCAACGACGGCCGCAACGACCAGTTCGTCGCCTGGGCCGATTCCGGCGCGCTGGTGATGGGCCACTACCCGGACACCGCGCGCACGCTCAACCAATGGCAGATCGCCCGCCGCTTCACCCTGTGCGACAACTTCTTCATGGCGGCCTTCGGCGGCTCCTACCTCAACCACCAATTCCTGATCTCCGCGCGCACCCCGGAATACTTCAACGCCGCCCAGACCCCGGCCAAGAAGAAAATCGCCGTACTGGCCGACGGGCCCACCGGCCACCAGTTGGCGCTGGACCCCAAGTCCCCGGCCTCCGCGCTGGACGGCCCGCCCAAATTCGTCAACAACGGCGCCATCACCCCGGACGGCTACGCGGTCAACACCATGGCCCCGCCCTACCAGCCCAGCTTCGTGCGGCCGGCGGAAGGCGGCGACAAGCGCTACGCCGACCCGCAAGATCCCAGCACCCTGCCGCCGCAAAGCTACCGCACCATAGGCGACCTCTTGTCCGAGAAGCACATAGACTGGGCCTGGTACGGCGGCAGCTGGCAGGCGGCGCTGGACGGCAAGGGCGGCGGCGACGCGCCCAACTTCCAGTACCACCACCAGCCCTTCAACTACTTCCGCCAGTTCGCACCCGGCAGCGCCGCCCGCGAGCGCCATCTGCTGGACGGCGGCCTGGGCGACAGCCCGATTTCCAACCGCTTCATCGCCGACGCCGTGGCCGGCAAACTGCCCGCGGTGGCCTTCTACAAGCCGCAGGGCAATCTGAACATGCACGCCGGTTATTCCGACGTGGAGTCCGGCGACCGTCATGTGGCCAATGTGTTGCAGCATTTGATGAGCGGGCCGCAGTGGAAGCATATGCTGGTGGTGATCACTCACGATGAGAACGGCGGCTGGTGGGATCATGTGGCGCCGCCGCAGGGGGACCGCTGGGGGCCGGGCTCGCGGATTCCGGCAATCATCGCCTCGCCGTTCGCCAAACGCGGGCATGTGGATCACACCTTTTACGACACCACGTCCATCATCCGTTTCATCAGCCGGCTGCATGATTTGCCGGAGCTGGAGGGGGTGAGCGCGCGCAATGCGGCCTTCCGCGTGCGCGGCTCGCAGCCGCCGGGGGATTTGACCGGGGCTTTGGCGTTTGCGTGAGGGGGTTATTGCATCCGCTTTGCGGGTGATGATTTGGGTGCCGCTTTCCGCGCTGACCAAGCGAGGCAAGCGCAGCGTTGTGAGGGCATAAGACGGGGAGGGGCGGGAAGCCGTAGGCCAGGCTTGCAGGGTGGCCTTTAGGAGTGGAGAGGATATTTGGCCAAGCAAATATCCTCTCCCTGCCCGCCGGGCAGCCCCGGCAATCAAAATCATCATCCGCGCAGCGGATTCAAAATCCAGATCACTCAACAACTAAGCCACGCTCAATCAAAGCAACCACCCCGCCTTGACCCCAAGCACTCCCTCAGGAACAATCCCCCCGTTGCCGCCCACATGCGGCACCGGGATTGGCGTCCCGTTGTGAGCTTTAGCAAACCTACGCGGCATGCTGCGTAGGTTGTTTTTCCATTGCAGCGCCATTTGGCAGGTGCGTGGGAGGAGAGTGCTATGCACTCACCGGCTTGAAAGCTCACCCGGTACGCCAATCCGCTCACGCGCCTGCCTAATACCTCAGCCTCACCCGGCAGGTGGTTTATCTTGTGTCACAGCAGGAGAAACACCATGTCTTACACCCTACCTTCCCGCCGCCGCTACAAACTAGCCGCCCGCGAACAGCAGGCAACCCTGCTCCCCTTCGTTCGCTACCTGCCTTCCCGCGACTATCCCCACTACTGGCAAATGCCCGCTGCCTCCGAGAACTACGACATCGCCTGCGCTTACGGCCGCGAATGCGCCGCCCATCTGCTTCAATGGCTGAAGGACAATCCGGACTACGTCGGCTCCGGCCTGCTCAGCCGCGTCGCCCGCGACATCGACTTCGGCGACCGCAGCCAGCGCGGCCACTGGATGGGCTTCTTCAACTACCTGGAACACATGCTGTGGTTGGGTGCGCGCCGGGTTAGGGTCTACCAACATCTCGACAGCCAACACCAGCTGCACGACGCGCAAATTCTGCGCACCTGGCTGGAGGCGCGGCACGCGCGACGCCGGCATTAAACCCGGCCGACGGATTTAGCCATCAACACAGCTGCCATCATAAAAAAAGCACCGTTTTCCAGATTAGGGAACGGTGCTTTTTGCTCGTATTGGATCAAAAACACGCTTCAGGCGGGAACGAGCTCCACCTTGATTTTCTTGCCAAGCGCCGTCGCGGCGCCTGCCAGCGTAGCCAGCGTCAAGCTGGTATCCGTGTCATCCAGCAAGCGGTTCAAGGCTGCGCGGCTGGTATGCATTTTCTTTGCCATAGCCGTCTTATTCAGCTTCTGCGCCTTCATTTCCTGCTGAATCTGCCAGGCGATCACCCGCTTCACGGCGATTGCCGTAGCTTCTTCCAGCATGCCCTCTTCGGCGAGGAAGTCATCGAAGCGGCTGCCGATATGCTCTTTGTTCATCATGTATTCCCTAGCTGTTTGAGCCGCGCAAGCGCCAGCCCCAAATCTTCCTTCGCGGTGGCCTGCGACTTCTTGATGAAACCATGCAGCAGAACCATCGCCTCCGCGACCACGGTGAACATCACTCTGGCGATACGCCCAGGCAGATGGATGCGGACCTCCCATAAATCCTTAGCCATTTTCCGCACCAAGGGCATGCCAAGCGGCCAGCCAAACTGGACCGTCTTGATGGCTGCGCCTATGACTTTTCGGTCCGGAGCCTCCAGCGCTTTCAACCAATCACGCACGGGTTCCGTACCGCTTGCCGTCTGGTAGAAACGAACATCCAGGATGGGGGCATTCATACTTGAATGGTACCAATTTTGGTACATTAGTCAAATCGAAAGCCTAGGCTGAAATACCGGCGCCACTTAGAACCTGTTTACGATCTCACGAGCTAGGGCGAGACAAGGCAAAAACGAGCGAAAAAGCGGAATGTACTCGTGGTACATGAGCATTTTGAGCTTGGTTTCAACGCTGTATCGCCGACGCGCAGCAGATCGTAAACAGGTTCTTAGCAAAGGCCATAAAAAAACACCGTTCCCCCTTATCGGGGCGAACGGTGCTTTTCTCTTTCCAACGAAACGGACTCAGCGCCAACGCTGCCCGCAACACTCAAATCACATAATCCTGACCTTCCTGCTTGGCGAACACCGACAGCTTCTTCGGCGTCACATACAGGCTGTCGCCGGGCAAAACGCCCAACTCGCGGTAACGCTCCTTGCTTACCGCCGCCTCAATGCTCCGGCCGTCGGCCTGCACCAGCTCCACCCGCACAATGGGTCCCACCGCGTGGATATGCTCCACTGTGCCCTGCGCCAGCGCGCCGTCGGCCTGGCGCGACAGGTCCAGATCATGCGGGCGCACATAGGCCACCGCCTCGTCGCCGCTGGCCAGCGTCAGCCCTTCCAATGCATGAGCGTAGCCGCCGATCTGCAGCTGACCGCGCTCGATGCGGCCGTGGAACAAATTCACATCGCCCAGGAACTGGGTGACGAAGGGCGTGGCCGGGTTTTCGTAGATATCGTCCGGGCGGCCCACTTGCTCGATGTGGCCGTGGTCCATCACCACCACCCGGTCCGACACTTCCAGCGCTTCTTCCTGATCGTGGGTGACGAACACGCTGGTGATGTGCATATCGTTGTGCAGATCGCGCAGCCAGCGGCGCAGGTCCTTGCGCACCTTGGCGTCCAGCGCGCCGAAGGGTTCGTCCAGCAGCAGCACCTTGGGCTCCACCGCCAGCGAACGCGCCAAGGCGATGCGCTGGCGCTGGCCGCCGGACAGCTGGCCGGGATAGGCGTCCGCCAGCCAGTCCAGCTGCACCATTTTCAGCAGCTGCATCACTTTGTCGCGGATCTCGTCCTTGCCGGGCCGGCTCTTGCGCGGCTTGACGCTGAGGCCGAAGGCCACGTTGTCGAACACCGTCATGTGGCGGAACAGCGCGTAATGCTGGAACACGAAGCCCACTTCGCGCTCGGCCACATGGGTGTGGGTGGCGTCGGCGCCGGAAAACAACACCTGCCCGGCGTCCGGCTGTTCCAGGCCGGCGATGATGCGCAGCAAGGTGGTCTTGCCGCAGCCGGACGGCCCCAGCAGCGCCAGCAGTTCGCCGGCTTCCACGTTGAGGCTGACATTGTCCAGCGCGACGAAGTCGCCGAACTGTTTGCGGATATTACGGATTTCTATGCTCATGCGGGCTGGTCCTTGGCTATGGCGCGGCCGGCGGCGGCCAGGCGAGCGGCCGCGCTGCGTTCCGCGGCGGCGTCGCTCTGTCGCGCCATCCGCCACTCCACCAGGCTCTTGACGCCCAGGGTGACCAGGGCGAGGAAGGCCAATAGCGAAGCGCAGGCGAAGGCGCCGACGAAGTTGTACTCGTTGTACAGGATTTCCACATGCAGCGGAATGGTATTGGTTTGGCCACGGATATGGCCGGACACCACGCTGACCGCGCCGAATTCCCCCATTGCGCGGGCATTGGTCAGGATCACGCCGTAGAGCAGGCCCCATTTGACATTGGGCAGGGTCACGCGCCAGAAGGTCTGCCAGCCGGAGGCGCCCAAGACCAGCGCCGCCTGCTCCTCGTCCGCGCCCTGGGCCTGCATCAGCGGGATCAGTTCGCGGGCCACGAAGGGGAAGGTGACGAAGACGGTGGCCAGCACGATGCCGGGCACGGCGAAGATCACTTGCAGGCCGTGCTGCTGCAGCCAGCCGCCCAGCGCGGTGTTGACGCCGAACAAGAGCACGTACATCAGGCCGGCCACCACCGGCGACACCGCGAACGGCAGGTCGATCAGCGTGGTCAGGAAGCTCTTGCCGCGGAATTCGAAACGGGCGATAGCCCAGGCCGCCGCCACGCCGAACACCAGGTTCAGCGGCACGGCGATGACGGCGGCGGTCAGCGTCAGCTTGATGGCCGCCCATGCGTCCGGCTCCACCAGCGCGGCCAGGTACAGGTCCCAGCCCTTGCGGAAGGCTTCCCAAAACACCGCCAGCAACGGCACCAGCAGGAACAGGAACAGGAAGGCCAGTGCCAGGCCGGTCAGCAGATAGCGCACCGTGCGCGATTCAGTGGTCAGGCTTTGCATGTCATTTACCCGCGCCGTGGCGGCGCGCGGCCCACCATTGGATGAGGTTGATGGCGAACAGGAACAGGAAGGAGATGGCCAGCATCACCAGCGCCACCGCCACCGCGCCGTTTTGGTCGAACTGGTCCAGCTTGGCGGCGATGATCAGCGGGGCGATCTCCGACACCATCGGGATATTGCCGGCGATGAAGATCACCGAGCCGTATTCGCCGGTGGCGCGGGCGAAGGCCATCGCGCCGCCGGTGATCAAGGCCGGCAACGCCGCCGGGAAGATCACGCGCCGGAAAATGTCCCAGCGCCCGGCGCCCAGACAGGTGGCGGCTTCTTCCAGTTCGCGCTCCAGGTCTTCCAGCACCGGCTGCACCGTGCGCACCACGAAGGGCAGGCCGATGAAGGTCAGCGCCACAATGATGCCCAGCGGGGTGAACGACACTTTCAAGCCCAGCGGCTCCAGGTATTGGCCTATCCAGCCGTTGGGCGCGTACAGCGTGGTCAGCGCGATGCCGGCCACCGCGGTGGGCAGCGCGAACGGCAGGTCCACCAACGCGTCTATCAGCCGTTTGCCGGGAAAGCGGTAGCGCACCAGCACCCAGGCCACCAGGAAGCCGAACAGCAGATTGATCAGCGCGGCGATGCCGGCGGAAACGAAGGACAGGCGGATGGCGGCGGCCACGCGCTCATGGGCCACCGCGTCGACGAAGGCCGCCCAGCCCATGCCGTGCGCCGACCACAGCAGCGCGGCGAAGGGCAGCAGCACGATCAGGCCCAGCCAGAACAGGGTGATGCCGAAGGACAGGCCGAAACCGGGCAGCACCGAGTGGCGCTTATTGATCAGATTGAAGCCGCTGGCCGCCATCACGCGCTCATTTCTTGCTGAAGATCTGGTCGAAGCTGCCGCCGTCGGCGAAGTGCTTCTGATTGACCGCGGCCCAGGAGCCGAACACGCTGGCCACGGTGAAGGTTTTCACCGCCGGGAAGCGGGCGGCGAACTGCTTGGCCACCGCCGGGTCTTGCGGCCGCAGGTAGTTGTCGGCGGCCAGTTTCTGGCCTTCCGGACTCCACAGGTATTGCAGATAGGCTTCCGCCTGCTTGCGGCTGCCCTTGCGGTCCACCACCTTGTCCACCACGGACACCGGGTTCTCGGCCAGCACGGACACGCTGGGGTAAACCAGTTCAAAGCCGCCGCGACCGAATTCGCGGGCGATCATTTCCGCCTCGTTCTCAAAGGTCACCAGCACGTCGCCAATCTGGCGCTGCATGAAGGTGGTGGTGGCGGCGCGACCGCCGCCGTCCAGCACCGGCACGTTCTTGAAGATGCGGCCTACCAGATCCTGGGCCTTGGCCTCGCTGCCGCCCGGCTGTTTCAGCGCATAGCCCCAGGCCGCCAGATAGCTGTAACGGCCGTTGCCGGAAGTCTTGGGATTGGGGATCACCACTTTCAGGCCCGGCTTGGCCAGATCGCTCCAGTCGCGCACTTGCTGCGGATTGCCCTTGCGCACCAGGAACACGATGGTGGAGGTGAACGGCACCGCGTGGTTGGGCAGGCGGCTGGCCCAGTTGGACGGCACCAGGCCCTTGCCCGCCAGCAGGTCGATATCGGTGGCCTGGTTCATGGTGATCACGTCGGCGGCCAGGCCGTTGGCCACCGCCAGCGCCTGTTTGCTGGAGCCGCCGTGCGACTGCTGCAGGGTGACGGTTTCGCCGGTCTTGGCCTTATAGGCTTTCTGAAAGGCCGGGTTGTAGTCCTTGTAGAAGTCGCGCATCACGTCGTAGGACACGTTGAGCAATGTGGCGTCGGCTAGCGCGGAGCCTGACGCGGCCAGCAACAGGGCGGCCAGGGCGAGACGGAGCTTCATGGACAGACCTTTTCTGAATGGATGATCGGCGATGTTCCCGAGATGTTCCCGACTATACCCAAGGACTGTTATATCCATAAATAATATTGTGAAATACTCTTATCCCTCAATCATCTAACAAGCCCGCCCCACCCTCTTCGCATTCCCGCACGCTCCAGCGGCGCGCGCACCGCTCTGGCCGCCCTCCCCGCTTTGGTTTACTCTCAGAGTCAATCCTCTATTCTGGCTCTCGGAAGTTTCCACGATGAACGTCAAAGACTATATGCAACAGGCGGGCAAAGCCGCCCGCAAAGCCAGCCGCGAACTGGCCCGCGCCGACACCGCGCAGAAGAACCGCGCGCTGCTGGCGATGGCGGACGCCATCCTGCGCGAGCAGGCGCAGCTGCTGGCCGCCAACGCCCTGGACATGGAGGCCGCGCGCAAGGCCGGCCTGGAGCCGGCGCTGCTGGACCGCCTGGCCTTGAACGAGAATACCGTCGCCGGCATGGCCGAAGGCCTGCGCCAAATCGCCGCGCTGCCGGACCCGGTGGGCGAGGTCAGCGAGATGGCCTACCGTCCGTCCGGCATCCAGTTGGGCAAGATGCGAGTGCCCTTGGGCGTGGTGGGCATCATTTACGAGGCCCGCCCCAACGTCACCGCCGACGCCGCCGGCCTGTGCCTGAAATCCGGCAACGCCGCGCTGCTGCGCGGCGGCTCCGAGGCCTTCCACAGCAATCAGGCCATCGCCGCCTGCGTGCACGAGGGCTTGCGCGAAGCCGGCCTGCCGGCCGAGGCGGTGCAGGTGCTGGCCACCACCGACCGCGCCGCGGTGGGCGAGATGATCACCATGCCGCAATACGTGGACGTGATCGTGCCGCGCGGCGGCAAGGGCCTGATCGCCCGCATCAGCGCCGAGGCGCGGGTGCCAGTGATCAAGCATCTGGACGGCAACTGCCATGTCTACATCGACGACACCGCCAGCCCGGACAAGGCTTTCGACATCGCGCTGAACGCCAAGACCCATCGCTACGGCACGTGCAACACCATGGAAACTCTGTTGGTGCACACCGCCTTCGCGGAATTCATCCTGCCGCGCCTGGCTGCGGCCTATTGGGAAAAAGGCGTGGAGCTGCGCGGCTGCGAACGCACCCGCGCCATCCTGGGCGACAAGGTTCGTCCAGCCGGGGAAGACGACTGGGCCAGCGAATACCTGGCGCCCATCCTGGCCGTCAAGGTGGTCAAGGATCTGGACGAGGCCATCGAACACATCAACCACTGGGGCAGCCACCACACCGACGCCATCGTGTCCGAAGACTACGGCCGCACCCGCCGCTTCCTGCGCGAGGTGGACTCCGCCAGCGTGATGGTCAACGCCTCCACCCGCTTCGCCGACGGCTTTGAATACGGGCTGGGCGCGGAAATCGGCATTTCCACCGACAAGATCCACGCGCGCGGCCCGGTGGGCCTGACCGGTCTGACCAGCCAGAAGTGGATCGTGCTGGGCGACGGCCATATCCGCTCCTGATCCCGCCGCATCGAAGGCCGCTTGCTTGAGCGGCTTTCGCTACGCCGCCGGCCTCGCTGCCGGCGGCGTTTTCATTGATAATCGCTGCTTTGCTTCCATACCGGGCGATTCCATGCTGACCCTGAACCAACAAGACTTGGCCGCGCTGTCGGCCAAAGCCGCCTGTGCGCCGCGCCTGCGCGCCAACCAGAATTTCCACGTCCAGCTGGAAGACCCGATCCAGCGCCTGGCCATCGCCATGGAGCCGGACACCTATGTCCGCCCGCACCGCCACGACCACAGCTGGGAAATGCTGATCGCGCTCAGCGGCGCCTTTGAGGTGATCGTTTTCGACGAGGCCGGCGTGGTGCAAGGCCGCCATCGCTTGGGCGCGGACGGCGCCCGCGTCTTCGAAATGCCGGCCAACACCTGGCACTCGGTGGTGTCGCTGCAACCGGGCAGCGTGGTGTTCGAAGTCAAGCACGGCCCGTATCTGCCGCTGCAGGACCAGAACCTGGCCGCCTGGTCCCCGGTCGAGGGTTCCGAGCGCGTGCCGGCGATGCTGGATTTCCTGCGCCGCGCTCAAGCCGGCCAGCGCTTCGACGGCTGAGCCCGGCGCCGGTCAAACGGCTAGCCGAATAAGCTTGCCAGCCGCCTCGCCCCTGTTTACCGTGTAGGGCATCTCTTGGGGGCGGGAGTCGGACCATGTTGTGGCATTGGTTGCTGGCAAGCTTGCATCTACTGGCTCTGGGCGCCGGCCTGGCCGCCCTCTGGAGCCGAGCCGGCCTGCTGCGCCAGCAGCAATTCCCCAATCAGACCCCGCAGCTGTTTCGCTGCCACCGCTGGTGGCTGCTGGCGCTGACGCTGTGGACCGTCAGCGGCCTGGGCCTGCTCTCGCTGGACCCCGCCCGGCTGCAACAACCGCTGTTCATGCTCAAACTGCTGACCCTGGCCCCGCTGCTGCTGCTGGAAGTCCGCGCTTCGCGCGGCCTGATGCGCTGGCAAAGCCAGCTGCGCATCCAGCGCAGTCTGGAACTGCGCGGCGCCGACTCGCTAGCCCGCAGCAGTTATTGGCAAATCTGGCTGCTGCTCGCCATCGTCGGCGAATCCGCCGCGCTGCATAGCTGAATAAACGGCGCCCAGTCCGCCGCGGCTCCGCCGTCTCAAACTCCTTAACACCTGCAACCGGCCTAACTCGAACTTGCGCACGGCACCGGGCTTCCAACCCCATATCCCGTCCCGACGCAAGAACGCCATGCCCATTCTGATCGAACACTGCAAATCCCTATTGCTTCAAACCGTGCTGGGCGTCGCCCTGAGCTGCGCGGTCATGCCTGCGCTCGCCAATCTGAGCGACCCCGTCGCCACGCTGAAGGCCAAGGCCTCGCCGCCCGCCGTGGCCAGCTGCCTGGACGAACGCATGCGCAAGCTGCGCATTCCCAGCGAATACATCGAACGCGAACGCGGCCGAGATGGCGGCGAGACCGTGCGTCTGACCAATCCGGCCACCCAGAAAGACGGGCTGGAAATCCTCATCCGCCCGGACGGCGACGCCAGCAAGCTGACGGTGAACACCCATGGCCTCAGTTACAGCAAGGCATGGCGCAAGCTGGTCACGGACTGCGCTCAGCGCGCCTGAGTCCCTCCCCCGGCCGGGCTGTGGACAGCGCCGGCCGCGGCCCCGCGGCTGTGGAAAGTGTGCGCAAACTGTGCACAAAACTGTGGATAACATTAAAAAGCCTCCGGCAGACCCCCGGTTTGATTGCGTCCGCTTGCCTTTTCCGCTTGTGCACAACTTTTGAAACCCACGGCGCGCTGTGTGTAATGTGGATGAAACGGGGACAAGTTTGTGGATAAGCGGAGCCGGCGTTTGACAGCCAGTCCCGCTGACAAAAATTCTCCAGCGGTTACACTGGACAAGAGATCTTCGTCCAGGAGCCCGCATGTCCAATTACCACGCCAAGTACGAACTGCACTACGCCGCCGGCAAGGCGCTGCGCCAAGCCTGCTCCCGCACGCTGCAAGCCGAAAACCGGCTCAGCGCGCCGCGCGACATCCTCGCCATGGTGGAGCACACCTCGCAGGGCCGGGTGCAGGGCCTGATTCCGCTGCGCTACAGCCGGATGCAGGTTTCGCCCTTCACCTTTTTCCGCGGCTTCGCCATGATCCAGGCCGCCGATCTGGCCGCCAATCCCTCCAGTGGCCTGAAGCTGCAGATCTGCGGCGACGCCCACCTGATGAACTACGGCTTCTTCGCCTCCCCTGAACGGCAGCTGATCTTCGACATCAACGACTTCGACGAAACCCACCACGGTCCGTGGGAATGGGATCTGAAACGGTTGGCGGTCAGCCTGGTGCTGGCCGCGCGCGGCCAGGGCTTCAGCGAAAGCCAGGCGCGGGACATGGTGTGCCGCGCCAGCGAGGTCTACCGCCGCCGCGTCAACGAATACGCCCGCATGGGACAACTGGAGCTGTGGTACACCAAGGTGGGCTTCGAACAATTGCTGGAGCGCGCGCCCACCGACGCCATCCGCCAGCAAATGCTCAAGCTGTCCGACAAAGCCAGACACCAGACCCAGGAAAAACTGCTGCCCAAGATGACGGAGCTGGAGGACGGCACCCTGCGGCTGCGCGACAACCCGCCGGTGATCTTCCATCTGCACGACAAGAACACCCTGCTGGACAACGACGACAGCTGGCTGTCCGCCGACGACGCCGAGGCCCTGGTCAAGCCGATGCTGGACAACTACATCGACACCTTGAAGGAAGACCGCCGTCAGTTGCTGGAGCGCTTCCGGCTGGTGGATTGCGCGTTCAAGGTGGTGGGCGTGGGCAGCGTGGGCACCCGCTGTCTGGTGATGCTGTTGCAGGACAACTTCGACCAGCCGCTGTTCCTGCAATTGAAAGAGGCGCGCCCCTCGGTGCTGGAGCCTTACACCCAGGCCTGCGTGCACGGCCATCAGGGCAAGCGGGTGGTGTTCGGCCAGCGCCTGATGCAGGCGGCCAGCGATCTGTTCCTGGGCTGGACCACCGGCCCGGCCGGTCGTCACTTCTACGTGCGCCAGTTGCGCGACATGAAGGCGGCGCCGTCGCTGGAAGCCTTCGCCACGCCGGAAGCGCTGACCGCCTACGGCCAGGCCTGCGCCTGGGCGCTGGCGCGCGCGCACTCCAAATCCGGCGGCCAAGCCGCCCAACTGGCCGGCTATGTGGGCGACAGCGACAAGCTGGACCAGGCCATCGCCGGCTACGCGCTGGCCTACGCCGACCAGGTGGAAGCCGATTACCAGGTGTTCAAGGCCGCCATCGCCAGCGGCCGGCTGCAAGTCCACGACTGAAAACCCCGTCGCAACGCCGCCGCCGGCGGCGTTCATCCTTCCGTATTAATACCAAACCCTTGATCTTGTTGCTTGTAATGTCATAAAACCATACTAGAACAGGCGATAATCCCGGCCCTGTCCTTGCCGCCGGCAAAGACAGGGCCGACAGCCCACAATCAGACATCCACCTTCGAAAAGCGAACATCATGCGGGTCAATACCAGACTGTTCATCATCATGGCGGCCAGCCTGCTGGCGCTGCTCAGCATCGCAGCCGTGGCGCTGCTCTCCACCCGCGCCACGCTGGGCCAGGAAAAGCGCGAGCAAATCACCCACCTGCTGCGCATGGCGGAAGGCACCATGAGCCACTTCCAGAAACTGGAGGAAAAAGGCCTGCCGCGCGCCGACGCTCAAAAACAAGCCATCGCCGCCCTCAACGCGCTCAAAGTGGACGACATCTACTTCTTCGGCCGCAATCCGCAAAACGTGGTGATGTTCCACCCCAACAAAGACCGGGTGGGCAAGGTGGACATGGGCAGCACGCTGCCGGACGGCCGCACCACGGTGGCGGTCTATGAAGAGGCCTTGCAGAAAGAGCATTACGGCCTGGTGACCATCCAGACCTCGCGCAAGGGCAGCAAGGGGGAGTTTCCCAAACTCAACGGCGTGGTGCGCTTCGAGCCCTGGGGCTGGATGGTGGGCACCGGCATCTTCATCGACGACATCGACCAGCTGTTCTGGAGCCAGGCGCGCACGCTGCTGATCATCGCCGCCATCGGCGTGATCACGCTGGCTGGCCTGATCCTGCTGGTCTCGCGCAGCATCATGCAGTCTCTGGGCGGCGATCCCAACTACGCGGCTCAGGTGGTCAAGGCCATCGCCGACGGCGATCTGGGCACCGACATCGTGGTGCAGGGCCCGCCGCACAGCCTGCTGGCGGCAATGCGCGAAATGCAGCTGAAACTGCGCCAGATGATCGAGGAGATTAGCCTCGCCGCCACCAATATCAACCAGGCCAGCCGTCAGCTGTCCAGCGATATGGACAAGGTGCACGACGTTTCCGGCGTGGCCAGCTCCTCCACCAGTTCCGCCGCCGCCGCCATCGAGCAGCTGTCGGTGAGCATAGACCACGTCACCGCCAGCGCCCGCGACACCGAATCCGGCTCGCGCGACACCGTGGAGCTGGCGCGCCAGGGCGAAGCGCTGGCGGCGCGGGCCGCCGAGGGCATCCGCAACATCGCCGGCCAAGTGCATAGCGCCAGCGATATGGTGGGCAAGCTGGCCGAACGCACCCGCAACATCAGCGGCATTGCCGAAACCATCCGCGACATCGCCAACCAGACCAATCTGCTGGCGCTGAACGCGGCGATCGAAGCGGCGCGCGCCGGCGAGATGGGCCGCGGCTTCGCGGTGGTGGCGGACGAAGTGCGCAAGCTGGCCGAGCGCACCGCCTCCGCCACCGACGAGATCTCCACCATTGTGCAGGCGGTGGTCAGCGAAACCGGCAGCGTGTCCAGCCAGATGGACGACATCCGCCCGGCGGTGGAAGGCGGCGTGGAGCAGGTGCAGCAGGCGGCCCAGACGCTGGACGCCATCAGCAAGCAGGCCAGCCAGGCGCTGGAGCATGTGCACAATGTGGTGGTGGCGATGGGCGAGCAGAGCCAGGCCGGCACCAATATCGCCGGCAACGTCGAGCAGGTGGCCGGCGTGGTGGAGGAAACCCAGAATTCGGTCAGCAACGCGGTGGGGGCGGTTCGCGCCATCGATCAGCAGGCGGACACCCTGCAACAGACCGTGGGCCGTTTCCGCCTCTAAGAGCCTGTTGGCGGCGATACGGCGTTGAAAACAAAGTCGAAGTACTCATGCGCCACGAGTACGTTCCGCGTTCTCGGCCGCAACGCCTTGTCTCGCCCTAGCTCGCGATCGTAAACCCCTTCCCAGCCTTCCCCAAGCCCCGCTCCGCCGGGGCTTTTTGCCGCCTTCATTCCGGGCTTGCCCTCCCGCCCCTGCCTGATGGCATAATGTGCGCAGAGCAAACGCTCCAAAAATAAAACAAAGCCACGGACAGACAGACCCAAACATGCAAACAATAATGCGCAAGCGCATCGGGAGAGATTCATGTCCCAGGCCACCATCCCGGCGGACTTGGCCGAATGGCTGATTCAACAAAATGTTCGTGACGTAGAACTGGCTTTCGCCGACGTGCACGGTTTTGCCCGCGGCAAAACCTTGCCGGCCAAGGCCTTCATCAAGGGGCAGCCGCTGCGCATCGCGCGGGCGGTGCCCATCCAAAGTTGCATCGGCGAATTCCCGGACTACCGCTACTACGGCGAGCACGATCCGGACGTCACTCTGGTTCCGGATTTCGCCACTCTGCGCCAGGTGCCGTGGGCCAAGACCCCGCGCGCCAGCGTGATCTGCGACTGCGTGGACCACGACGGCAGTCTGGCGCCGCTGGCGCCGCGCTCGGCGCTGAAAGCGGTGCTGGCGCGCTACGCGGCGCTCGGCTGGACGCCGGTGGTAGCGCCGGAGCTGGAGTTCTACATCTTCGCCGCCCACGGCGACCCGCAGCAGCCGTTTCAGCCCCCCACGCTGCGCAGCGGCCGCCGCGAAGCCGGCTTCGACTCCTTCAGCTTCTCCTCGCTCAACGATCTGGAAGCCTATTTCGACGACCTCTACCGCGCTTGCGAAATGCTGGGCATCGCCACCGATACCTTTGTCCACGAAATGGGCCCCAGCCAGTTTGAAATCAACCTCAAGCACGGCGACGCGCTGGCGCTGGCCGACCAAACCTTCCTGTTCAAGACCGCGCTGAAGGAGATAGGCAACCGCCACGGCCTCAGCGTGGTGTGCATGGCCAAGCCGCTGCCGGGCCAGCCGGGCAGTTCGATGCACTTGCACCAAAGCGTGGTGGACCAGCATGGCGACAATGTCTTCAGCCGCGCCGACGGCGAAGCCTCGGAAACCTTCTACGGCTTCATCGCCGGCCTGCAGCGTTATCTGCCGGAACTGATGCCCTTGTTCTGCCCCAGCCCCAATTCCTACCGCCGCTTCGTCAAAGGCATGGCCGCGCCGGTCAATCTGAGCTGGGGCCTGGACAACCGCTCGGTGGGGCTGCGGGTGCCGGTGTCCGGCCCGGAAGGCCGCCGCGTGGAAAACCGGCTGCCCGGCTGCGACGCCAACCCCTATCTGTCGCTGGCGGCCAGCCTGGGCGCCGGCCTGCTGGGTATAGAAGGCCGCTTGCAGCCCAGCGAGCCCGCCACCGGCAATGTGTTCAAGAGCGAACGCGCCAGCCTGCCCAATACCCTGGACGCCGCCTGCGAGGCGATGGCCGGCGGCGACGCCGCCGCGCAGCTGTTCGGCGCGGAGTTCAGCGCCGCCTATCTGGCGGTGAAGGAGGTGGAACTGACTCACTACCACAGCCAGATCACGCCATGGGAGCGTCAATACCTGGGTCTGCTGGCCTGAGAACCCATTGACCAATGCAAACAGGCCCGCTCATGCGGGCCTGTTTGCATTGTCTCGCGCCAAGCGCCTCAGTTGCGGCTCAACAGCAGCCGCCGCGCCAGCAGTTCGATCGCCTCCTCGCGGCTGACCGGCACGCTGCCGCGGTATTGCTCGGCCACGATCCACTTTTCCACCGCGGCGCGGTCGCCGCGCGCGGCCTTGAGCAACACGCCGAAGGCCGCTCCGGTGGAATGCTCAGGCGGCTCCACGCTGCGGATCTGGGTATTCAAGGCGTACACCTTGTCCTCGGCGCGCGTCCTCGTGACCTGGCGCGGCGCGCGGCGCGAGTACACAATCCACCCCAGCAAAGCCAGCAAACACGCGCCCACGATCAATAGAAAAACAAACATTTCAAATCAAACCTTTAACTGAGGATGTCATTGTAAAACACCGCCTCGCCCCGCCGTCAACGCCTTGCGCCAGGTCAAACCCGGTCCATGCCGGCTTGGCCTGGACCGCCCGCCGCGATATGCTGTCACGATAATCCTCCTGTCTCACCAGCCATAAAGGACATCGGACATGTACCAACACATCATCGCCGCGCTGGACGGCAGCAGCAATTCGGACAAGGCGCTGCTGGAAGCCATCCGCGTCGCCAAGTTCTGCAAAGCCAGCCTGACCCTGTTCCACATCGCCAGCCTGCGCGATCTGGCGGTGGAAGGCGTCGGCCTGCTCGGCACCCACGAACTGCACGATCAAGCCTTCCGCGACGGCAATCGCGTGCTGGAACAGGCGCGCAAACAGGCGGTGGAAGCCGGCGTGGAACAAGTGCAGATCCACATGGCGGAAAGCTGGGACGGCGGCGCCGACATGGCGGAACTGCTGGTGCGCTACGCGGACAGCCACAAAGCCGGCCTGGTCGTGCTCGGCACTCATGGCCGCAGCGGCATCGCCCATCTGCTGTTGGGCAGCTTCGCCCAGAACCTGCTGCGCCGCGCCAACTGTCCCGTCATGGTTCTGCGCAGCGAGCAAAGCGAGTTCGGCCAAGCGGAATAATAACCGCGACGCGCGGCCCTGGCGATGCCTTCATCATAACAAGGCGTCGCCTCGCGCCGCTCAGCGCTTGCGCGCGTAGATGAAGAACTCGCGGTTGCCGTCGCCACCGGTGATCGGACTGTCGAACCACTTCAGCAGCTCAAAGCCCTGCTCCCGCACCGCTTCGCTGATCTTGTCCCGTACGCGCGGATACAGGCTCTCGTCGCGTACGATGCCGCCCCTGGCCAAACCTTCGCGCCCCACCTCGAACTGCGGCTTCACCAGGCTGAGCAGGTGACCGCCGGGACGGATCAAGGGCAGCGCCGAGGGCAGCACCAGGGTCAGCGAAATGAAGGACACGTCGCACACCATCAGGTCGAAAGGCAAACCCTCGTTGGCCGCCAACAGGGCCGCGTGGTCCAGCGCCCTGGCGTTCACCCCTTCGAAATAACGCAGGCGCGCGTCCGTCCGCAGCCGCGGATGCAATTGATCGTGCCCCACGTCCACGCCCACCACTCGCCGCGCGCCCTGCTGCAGCAGGCAGTCGCTGAAACCGCCGGTGGACTGGCCCACGTCCAGCGCCAGCGCGTCGCGCGGGTCCAGGCCGGACGACTCCAGCGCGCCCAGCATTTTCAAGCCGCCGCGCGACACGAAACGATCGGATGGATCGGCGGCGATCTCGAAGCGGCTGCCCGGCGCGCATTTCTGGCTGGGCTTGCTCACCGGCGCGCCGTCGCAACGGACCCGCCCCGCGGCGATCAGATTCTGCGCCGCCGTGCGCGAAGCCGCCAGGCCCAGTTCCACCAGCAACACGTCCACTCGCGTCATCGCACCCTCCCCACCATCGACAAAAACCGCACAGCGTGGCAAGCGCGCCGGCCGCTGTCAAGCCAAGACCATGATCTCACCGTGCGTAGGGCCCGCCAACCGCGCTAGAATC
The DNA here is from genome assembly GCF_003052555.1 of Chromobacterium sp. Panama. Lineage (NCBI taxonomy): Bacteria > Pseudomonadati > Pseudomonadota > Betaproteobacteria > Neisseriales > Chromobacteriaceae > Chromobacterium > Chromobacterium sp. Panama. Next base: position 113,756 of record NZ_QARX01000001.1, on the reverse strand, counting down.
GCTAAATGCCAATCCGGCCAGCCGTCGCCCCCGGCGTCGGCAGCCTCAAGCGGAGACATGGATGGATACACATCAACTGGAAGCGCATGAAGTGCGCGTGCTGGGCGCCCTGGTGGAAAAACAGGCGCTAACCCCGGACGCCTACCCGATGACCTTGAACGGCCTGGCCTCGGCCTGCAACCAGCTGACCAGCCGCGAACCGGTGATGCAGCTGTCCGAAGCGGACATCAGCGCGGCGCTGGACAGCCTGATCGCCAAGAAGCTGGCGAGCGAGCGGCTGCCGGCCGGCAGCCGGGTAGCCAAATACGAGCACAGGCTCAATTACGAATGGAATATCGAAGGCGCGCGGCTGGCGGCGCTGGCCCTGCTGATGTTGCGCGGACCGCAAACCTCGGCGGAAATCCGCACCCGTTCCGGCCGCATCTACGGCTTCAGCGGCGTGGAAGAAGTGGAAACCGCTCTCAACGCGCTGGCCGACAAATACCCGCCGCTGGTGCTGAAGCTGGAGCGCCAGCCCGGCGAGCGCGAAGCGCGCTGGGCCCATCTGCTCAGCGGCGAGCCGCAATCGCTGCCGGCCGCCGGCGACAACGGCTGCGGCGTGATCGAGGTGGGCATCGCCGGCCGCGTCGCCGCCTTGGAAGCCGAAGTGGCCGCCCTCAAAACCCGGCTGCTGGAGCTGGAGAATTTGCTGGCCAGTGAATAATTCACACTCGAATATTTGGCGGCTCGCCGAACTTGTTACTTAAAAAGTGGTCACTTCCCTTGTTGTCTAACTCACCCAAGAGAAGTGACCCATGAAAACTCTGCATCTGAGCGCCGCCGCCGCGCTGCTCGCCCTGACTGCGGCCGCCCACGCCGCCGATTACAGCTTTATCGCCGGCAAGGACTTCCAGCAATTCAGCCGCACCCCGCAGGGCCTGGGCCTGGGGCTTTCCATCGACTACCTGAACAGCGACCACAAGGGCAACGCCGGCGGCGCCGGCCTGGAGTTCGCGATTCCGCTGGGCCCGGTCACCCTGGCCGGCGGCGGCAAGCTGATGGGCCTGAACCCGGACAGCGGTTCCGGCACCGCCGCCTTGCTCGGCGGCCGCGCCAACATCCAGCTGGCGCCCAAGCTCAGCCTCTACGGCCAGGCCTATTACGCCGGCGACAGCATGGCCAGCGGCAGCGTCAAGAACGTCAGCGACCTGGCCGCCGGCGTGCGCTGGAACCCCATTGGACCGTTCACCGTGGAAGCCGGCTATCGCTACTTCGACATCGAGCGCAAGGACAACAACCGCAATCGTCGTCTTGCCGACGGCATGTATATCGGCGCCGGCTTCACCTTTTAAGCCCGGCCCGCCGCCACGAAAAACAGCCCCGCAATGCGGGGCTGTTGCTTGTCGCGGTTCACTCGGCCTGTCGCGCTTCGAACACCGCGTAAGTCTTGCACGCCGGCTCCAGCACCTGCCAGGTGCCAACGAAGCCCGCGGGGATCACGAAGTGACCGCCCTGCTTCAACTCCACGCTGTTCCCGGCCTCGTCGCTGACCTTCACTCGTCCTTGCAACAGCGTGCAGAACTCGTGTTCGCTGTAGCGCACTTTCCAGCAGCCCAGCCCGCCGCTCCAGATGCCGGCGTGGAACTGCCCGCTGGGATCGGAATAATGGTTGGCCACGCTTTGCCGGCATTCGCCGGCGACGCGGCGATCCTCGGCCGCCACAAACGATTCCAGCGCCACGTCGTGACGCTGGAACACAATGATATCGCTGGCCTGTTTCATCGCTCTGCTCTCCATGGCTGTTTGAAATTTTCAACACAATGCCATGAAGCAGACAGAATATTCAACTCCCTACCGATTCAATCGCCTCGCCGCCGGCCACATCGCCGCGCACAGCAGCGCCATGGCCATGGGCTGGTACAAGACATACGGCTGATAAGCCGCGCCAAGCAAACCCAGACCGCCGGCGATCAGCAGGTAGTACATCAGGCCCAATAAGGCGCCGGCCGTGCCCTGCACTTGGCGGTAATCCCTCAAGGCCCCCGCCAGCAGCGGCGGAATCGCGCAGCCGAAGGCCGCGGAAATCGCCAGCTGGCTGAGCAACAGCACGCCGACGGCCACGGTCGGCGGCAGACCCGGCCAGCCGCTGAGCAACTGAACCAGGGCCGCCGCGCCGGCGGCCATCAAGGCCAAGCGCGGCAAGCGTTCCGCGCCGCCTCGCGCCGCCAGCCGGCGATTGACCGCGCCGCCGAACAGGCCGCCGGCGGCCACCAGCAAACCGCTGAGGCCGAACAACCAGGCCGGCATGCCCAGCAATTGCAGCGTAAACGGGGCCAGCGTGTAAAAGCCGAACAACAGCAGATTGAAACCGGCCACCAGCCATACCGTGGCCAGCACCCGCGGATCTCGCGCCATCCTGGCCGCCACCGCGCCCAAGGCCGCCGGCGGCGGCAGGTCCGCCGGCCGGGTTTCGCCGGCCAGCTTCCAGGACAACAGCAGCAACAGCGCCGCCAAGCCGCACAAGGCGGCGAACACGCCCTGATGACCGAAACCGGCCACCAGCACGGCGCCCAGCGGCGGGCCCAAGGCCGGCGACAGCGACAACACCGCGCTGACGGTGGCGAACACCGTCAGCAAGGCCGGGCCTTGATAGCGGTCGCGCAACATGGTCTGCACCACCACCGAACCCGCGCTGGCGCCGAAGGCCAGCAATAGCCTGGCCAGCAGCAGCGCGGCGAAATCGCGGCTCATCACCGCCAGCACCGCGCCCGCGCCGTAACAGGCCAGGGCGGCCAGCAAGGCCGGCCGCCGTCCGTATAGATCGGCCAGCCGGCCCCAGCACACCACGCCGAAGGCGAAAGCCAGAAAGTAGACGCTCATCGTCAACTGCGCCTGACCGGCGCTGACATGGTAAGCCTGGGCGATCTCGGTCAAGGCCGGCGCGTAAATGGTTTCACTCAATTGCGGGAAACCCAGCAATACAATCAGCAGCGCCAGCGGCGCCGCCCGGATCGCGGTTTTCATTTTGTCCTCCTAAAAACAACGAACAGGGATTGTAGGAGGATGAAGGCACGCCTATTATCGATGGATAGCCACAAAACATTGATAATCGGACAAGATGCCGCGCTACCTGCCCGCCACGGCGCCGGACCCGGACCAGCTCGCCGATCCCATCGTCGGCATGGCCATAGACGCGCCGGCGCCGCATGACTCCGGCCTGCACCGCCATCGCCGCGCGCAGCTGATGTACGCGGTCAGCGGCGTGCTGCAAATCCGCATCGGCCACACCCGCTGCGTGCTGCCGCCGACAATGGCCGCCTGGATTCCCTCGGGGCTGTGGCATCAGGCCGAAACCGGCAAGCCTTTCGCCTATCGCAGCCTGTACTTCGATCCGGTCGTCTATCCCGCGCTGCCGCGGCGGCCGCAGATCATTGCCGTCAGCCCGCTGTTGCGGGAATTGATCGTGCGGGTGGCGGAATGGCCGCTGTCGCCGTTGGAGCCGGCGCAGCAGCGGCTGGTGGAGGTGTTGCTGGACGAGGCCGGCCGCGCGCCGGAGCAGGCGCTGAGCCTGCCGCTGCCGCAAGACCGGCGGCTGCTGCGCATCGCCGAGCAGCTATTGCAACAGCCCGGCGACGAGGCCACGTTGGAGCAATTGGCCGCCCAGGCCGGCGCCAGCGCCCGCACCGTCAACCGGTTGTTCCAGCAACAGACCGGGCTCAGCTTCAGCGCCTGGCGGCGGCAATTGAAAATGATGGAGGCCAGCCGACTGTTGGCCGAGGGGGAAAGCGTCAGCCGGGTGGCGGCGGAACTGGGCTATGCGCAGGACAGCGCCTTCATCGCCATGTTCCGCCGCCATGCCGGGCTCACGCCCGGCCAGCTCAAGCGTTCAGTCTGAGAACCTGTTCAAAATCTCGCGAGCAAGAGCGAGACAAGGCGAAAACGGCTGAAGAAGCGGAATGTACATAAGGTACATGAGCATTCTGAGGACGTTTTCAACGCGGTATCGCCGCAGCGCAGCAGATTATGAACAGGTTCTGAGAACCTGTTTACGTTCTGAGAATGACTCACCACCACAAATGGAAGCGCTGCTTGGGCGACAGATACATCTTGTCGCCCGGCTTGACGCCGAAGGCCTGGTAGAACGGCTCCATATTGCTGGCGGTGCCGATGGGCCGCCACAGGTCCGGCGTGTGCGGGTCCGACACCAGCTGTTTGAGCGTGGCTTCGTCGCGGCTCTTGCTGCGCCAGGATTGGGCGAAGGCGATGAAGAAACGCTGGTCGCCGCTCATGCCGTCCAGCACCGGCGCGTCCTTGCCGGCGAGCGCCAGATGATAGGCCTTGTAGGCCACTTCCAGGCCGGCATTGTCGGCGATGTTCTCGCCCAGGGTCAGCTCGCCGTTGACATGGTGGCCGGGCACCGGCTGGTAGCGGTCGTACTGCTTGACCAGCTTGCGCGTGGCCGCCTTGAAGCGCGTCTTGTCGCTGGCGGTCCACCAGTTGCGCATATTGCCGTCGCCGTCGAACTGGCTGCCCTGGTCGTCGAAACCATGGCTGATTTCGTGGCCTATGGTGGCGCCTATGCTGCCGTAGTTGACCGCCGGATCGAAGCCGGGATCGAAATACGGCGCCTGCAGGATGGCCGCCGGGAACACGATCTCGTTATTGGCCGGATTGTAATAGGCGTTCACCGTCTGCGGCGTCATGCTCCATTCCTTGCGATCCACCGGCTGGCCCAGCTTGCCGCTCATATAGCGGTAGTTGAACACTGCGATGCGCCGCACATTGCCGGCCAGATCGTCCGGCGCCAGCTGCAGGCCGCCGTAATCGCGCCACTTGTCCGGATAGCCTATCTTCAGCGTGTACTTGGACAGCTTGATATGGGCCTGGCGCTTGGTGGCGGCGCTCATCCAATCCAGGGTGTCGATGGACTGGTCGTAGGCCTGCAGCAGATTGCGCACCAGTTCGTCGGCCTGGCGCTTGGCCTCCGGCGTGAAATAACGCGCCACATAGAGTTTGCCCAGCGCTTCGCCCAGGCCGCTTTCCACCATGCCCACGCCGCGTTTCCAGCGCGGGCGGTTCTGTTTGCGACCTTCCAGGGTCTTGCCGTAGAAGTCGAAGTGGGCGTCGACGAAGGCCGGCGTCAGGCTGGGCGCGTAAGCGTCCAGCGTGCGCGCCAGCAGGTAGTTGCGCAGCGTGGACGCGGGCGCGGCCCGCAAGAGCGGCGCCAGCTTGCTCAGATAGCCGGGCTGGTCCAGATTCAACTGCTTGGCGGCGTCCAGGCCGGCGTCGGCCAGCAAGGCCGGCCAATCGTAGCCGGGCTGCCGGCGCGCCAACTCGGCCAGGCTCAGCTTGTTGTAGGTTTTCTGGATGTCGCGGTTCTCGACATTGGTCCACTGGATTTTCGCCAGCCGGGTCTCGAAAGCCAGCACGTCGCGGGCGCGGCTTTGCGGCTGGTCCAGTTCCGCCAGCGCGAACAGCCGCTCCAGATAACTCAAATAGGCCTTACGCGCGGCGGCGAAGTCGGCGGACTTGCCCAGATAGTAGTCCTGGTCCATCGCCAGACCGGATTGGCCGACGCCGGCCAGGTAGGCGGCGGAATCCTTGGGGTCCTGGCTCACATAGAAGCGGAACGGCGTATCCACCAGCTGATCCTGCAGGCGGCCCATATAGCGGACCGCCTCCGCCGCCGAGCCCAGGCCGGCCACGGCCCGCAGCGATTCGCGCAGCGGCTCCAGCCCGCGCCGAGCAATGGCATCCTCATCCATGAAGCTGCGATACAGCGCGGCGATCTGCCCCGCCTCGGCATCCGTCCCCTGCCCGGCCTGTTCGATCAACTGGCGCAGCCGTTCCAGATTGCGGTCCGCCAAGGCCTCCGCCACGCCCGCCGAGGAACGCTCGGCTGGAATCACCGTGCGCTGGATCCAGCGGCCATTGGCGTGCAGCGACAGATTGTCCTGTACTCTCACCGCCGGATCAATGCCGTTCAAATCAATGCCGTAACGGCCGTAATCCAGGCCGCCGTCCGCCCAGGCGCCGGCCGCGCACAGCAAGGCCGCCAAGGGCAGCAGTCTGCTCATCTTCATGTTTTCCCCTTTGTTTTTGTCTTAGAACGTGTTTACGCGCTCGCGAGCTAAGGCGAGACAAGGCGAAAACGGCTGAGAAAGCGGAATGTACACGTGGTACATGAGCATTTTGAGCTTGTCCTCACCGTGCAACGCTTCACGACGCGCAGCAGATCGTAAACAGGTTCTTACTGCGGCGCGGCGGACCCAGCCGGCCTATCCACTGTAAAACTCGGCCCTCAGTCTTTCCGCGTAGGCCGCCAGATTGGGCCGCGCCGCCACCAGCGCCCGCGACGGGGTTTCCCCCATCGCGTCGGTCAAGGCGCCGCTGACGAAGGCGTAAACGCTGGCGTCTATCCAGGTGGCGGTCTCACCCATGAAATAGGGCTTATCGCCCAGCAGAGCCGACAGCGCCGCCACGTCCGCCTCCAGCAGCCGCAAGCGCTCCGCCGCGCTGAAACGGCCCATGCCCTGCCCCCATAGATTGGCGCGCACCTTGCGCCGCACCAGCGTCGTCACCAAGCCGCGCAGCAAGGCCGGCACGCCTTTGAAAAACACGCTGGGCCCGCGCGCGAAGTGTTCGTCCACCATCCAGCGTTCATGCACGATGCCCCAGTAGAAATGATCGCCCAGCATGCAGTCCACGCTCCAGGCCAGCGCCTTCTGCGCCTCGCTGAGACCGGCATCCAGCGTGAGGCCGTGCTTGTCCGCCAGATGCAGGCGGATCAGCGTGGAGTCCGCCACGATCTGGCCGTCGTCGTCGATATAAGGCAGCTTGCCCTTGGGCGCCTTGCGCATATCGCCGCGCACGCGGCGGTAGGGCAGGCCCGACAGCTTCAGCAGCAGGTCCGCCTTCATCACGAAGGGGCTGGGGTCCACCAAGCCCATGGCCGGGCCGAACTGATACAGAGTGATCATCAAGCGCCTCCCGCGGCAGACATGACATTGAACTGAAGCAGACTAGCACGCCGCCGGGAAGGCGCGCGAGAGGGCAGGCGCGAAAAGGGCAAGGACGCCTAATCCGCCGCGCAAACCCGCAGCCAGTCCATCACCGCCCGCACCCGCGGCGACGGCGCTTGCGGCGCGCGCACCAGGTAATAAGCCTGCGGCCCCAGCGGTTGAAACGGCCCCAGCGGCAGCATCAGTTCGCCGCGTTCCAGCTGCCGCTGCACCAAACGACGCCGACCCAGCGCCACGCCGGCGTGATGCGCGGCCGCCTGCGCGCATAGGTCGGAACGGTCGAAGCTGATGCCCCGCGGCGGCAAGGCCACGTTCTGCCGCCGCGCCCACTCCCGCCATTCGGCGTCGTGAGCCGCCCGTTCCCAGGCCTGGGCGTCGTGCAGCAGCAGGCATGCGGCCAGGGCCGCCGGATTGTCGCGCAGGCCGTGCTGCTCCGCGTACTCCGGGCTGCACACCGGCGCCACCTGCTCGTCCATCAGACGCTGCGCGTCCAGGCCGGGAAACTCGCCGGCCGAGTAATACAGCGCCAGGTCTATATTCCAGGCGCGGAAGTCCACCATCTCGTTGCCGCTGCGGATGTCCAGCGCAATGCGCGGATAGCGCGCGGCGAAATCCGCCAGCCGCGGCGCCAGCCAGCATTGCGCCAGCGAGGGCCGCGCGTACAGGGCCACCGCGCCGGCCGGCTCGGCGTCTTCCTGCGGATTCAGAGCCGCCTCCAGCCGCGTCTGGCCGGCCAGCCAGGCCTGATAGATGCGTTCTCCGTCCTCGCTCAGCCTCAGGCTGCGGGTCAGCCGCAGGAACAGGCGGGTGCCCAGCGCCCGTTCCAGCCGGGCGATGCGATGGCTGACCGCGCTGGCGCTCAGGCACAGTTCCTCGGCGGCGCGGGCGAAGCTCAGATGCCGAGCCGCCGCCGCGAAGGTGTGCAGATTGGACCATTGCGCGCCGTCCAGCCGGACGCCGGCGCGCGGGGGAAGATTCAGCATATCGCCAGCATCGTTCACGCCAACAGCCGCCGCCGGCCTTCCGCCAGATAGGCGTCCATTTCCGCCGGCGGCACCATGCCGCCGCCGGTGCCCCACACCAGATGGCTGGCGCGCGCCAGCCGCTCCGGGCTCAAACCCGTCCGCTGGCGGTAACCCTGGGTCTCGCTCAACACCCGCAGCGGCCCCGGCATACCGGCCAACGCCGACGGCTCCAGCCGCAAGCCCTGCTCGCGCTCCAGCATGGCCAGCAAGCGGTAGAGCTCGCCATCGTCCACCGTGTAATAGCCGTCTATCAGCCGCTGCATCGCGCGCCCGACAAAGCCGGACGGACGGCCCACCGCCAAGCCGTCGGCGGCGGTCAGATTGTCGATGCCGAAATCCTGCACCGCCACCTCATCATGCAGCCCGGTGTAAACGCCCAGCAGCATGCAGGGCGCGTGGGTAGGTTCGGCGAACAGGCAATGCACGGCGTCGCCGAAAGCCAGCTTGAGGCCGAAGGCGACCCCGCCCGGCCCGCCGCCGACACCGCAGGGCAGATACACCAGCAGCGGGTGTTCGGCGTCCACCCGGACGCCCTGCTCCGCCAATTGGCCGCGCAGACGCTCCGCCGCCACCGCGTAACCAAGGAATAGATTGACTGAATTCTCGTCGTCGACGAAATGACAGCGCGGATCGGACGCCGCCTGTTTGCGGCCTTCGGCCACCGCCACGCTGTAATCGGACGGATACTCGACCACCTCGACCCCATGGCTGCGCAGCAAGTCCTTCTTCCACTGTCGCGCGTCCGCCGACATATGCACGCTGGCCTGGAAGCCCAGCTTGGCGCTGATGATGCCGATGGACAGGCCCAGGTTGCCGGTGGAGCCCACCGCTACCCGGTAGCCGCCGAAGAAGGCCCGCGCCTCGGCGCTGTCCAGTCCGGCGTAGTCGTCCCCCTCCCGCAGCAGGCCATGACTCAGCGCCAAGCTTTCCGCGTGCTTCAATACCTCGTAAATGCCGCCGCGCGCCTTGATGGAGCCGGAAATCGGCAGCAGATTGTCCGCCTTCAGCCACAGGCCGCCGCCGTCCGCCAACCCGGCCTCGGCCCATAAGGCCGCGCGCATCGCCGGCAGCGGCAGCAGCGGCGATTCGATGACGCCGCCGCTGGCGGCCGCGTCCGGAAACACCCGCGCCAGATAGGGCGCGAAGCGGCGCAAGCGCGCATCGGCGTCCGCGACATCGGCCCGGCTCAGGCCCACGTCGGCCAGCGCTTCCGCCGCCGGCGCCAGCACGGGGTTGAACCAGCTCAAAGGCTGCAAGGCCATCAAGGGCGTCAATAAGGGGTGGCTGGCCTGCCAGTCGGCCACGGTCTTGCCGGCAATCGTCGCTTGCATCGCGCGCTCCATGGAATCGAAGACCCGATTAAACCGCGCCGCGCCGCCGCTGGCAAAAGACGATTGCGCAGCCGACGGCTGACGCTGGATCAGCCATGCTCGCGCGCGGGCTTGCCAGACACCGGGGCGCATCGCCTATGATGGGCGCATCGTCCGCCGCCAGGAGTCGCCGTGCTCGCCACAATCACCCGTCTGTTCCCGCTATGGGCCTTGCTGCTGTCCGCCGTCGCTTACCAGCGGCCGGCGGCGTTCACCCCGCTGCTGCCGCATACCGGGCTGCTGCTGGCGGTGATCATGTTCGCGATGGGGCTGACGCTGACGCTGGACGATTTCAAACGGGTGCTGAGCCGGCCGGCGCCGGTACTGGCCGGACTGGGCCTGCACTATCTGGTGATGCCGCTGGCGGCCTGGGCGCTGGCGCGGCTGTTCCAGATGCCGCCGCAGCTGGCCATCGGCATGATTCTGGTGGGCAGCGTCGCCAGCGGCACCGCGTCCAATGTGATCATCTATCTATCGCGCGGCGACGTGGCGCTATCGGTCACCATTTCCTCGCTGTCGACGCTGGTTGGGGTGATAGCCACGCCGCTGCTGACCCGGCTGTACGTGGACGCGGCGATCAAAGTGGAAGTGGCGGCGATGCTGCTAAGCATTCTGCAGATCGTCATCCTGCCGATAGGCCTGGGCCTGCTGGCCCATCGTTTCTTCGCGCCCCAGGTCCGCCGGCTGGAGCCGCTGCTGCCGCTGTTGTCGATGCTGGCCATCGTCGCGCTGATCGCCGCCATCGTCGCCGGCAGCAAGAACCATATCGCCGCGGTGGGCGGGCTGACCATTCTGGCGGTGATGCTGCACAACGCCATCGGCCTGTTGGGCGGGTATTGGGGAGGACGCTTGCTGGGCTTCGACGAATCGGTGTGCCGCACGCTGGCGATCGAGGTGGGCATGCAGAACTCCGGCCTGGCCGCCCAGCTGGGCAAGGCTTACTTCAGCCCACTGGCGGCCTTGCCCGGCGCGCTGTTCTCGGTCTGGCACAATATTTCCGGCTCGCTCTTGGCCGGCTATTGGCGGGACAAACCCGCCGAGCGGCGGCGTCAAGCGTCGCGGGCCGGCGCGCAGCAAACGCCGTAAACTTCCAAGCTGCGCCAATACTCACCAACGTTTGGGCGGCCGACGGCGGGTATGGAATATGCGGAGAATTTGAACCTGACCGTCCTTGACCCGATAGGGAATCAGGTAGGGAAAGCCTTCCAGCACCAGTTCGCGCGTGCCAGGGACGCGTCCAGGTCTGCCTGTTTCAGGGAAATCCGCCAGATGCTTGGTTGCGGCTCTGACCGCCCTCACCAGGGCGGCGGCCGCGGCGGGGTTTTCCTCGGCGATGAACTCCGCCTCTTGCTGGAGATTTTGCAGCGCGCTCCGTAGCCAGACGAGCCGCACTTATGCTCCATGCTTGGCGAAGAATGCGCTCACTTCGTCGGAAGAAGCGAAATCGCCGGCATCCGCTTCCTTCAGGCCCGCCTCAATAGCCTGTACTTGCCAGGCTTCACGCTCCAGATAATCGCCTATGGCTTGCGCCACCAGGAATGATTTGCTGCGACCGGTCGCATGCGCCAAAGCTTCGAGTTGCTGGGCGACATCATCAGCCACTCTCACGGACATGACACTCATGGCAGCACCTCCAGAAACCACAATGTATACACAGCATACAAGGTAAGGCTCTTGTTTGCCCCCCTGCGTGGACCGTCAGCCTTCCACCCGCCAATGCCCGCTCTTGCCGCCCTCTTTCTCCAGCAGCCGCACGCCGTCGATGACCATGCCGCGGTCCACCGCCTTGCACATATCGTAAATGGTCAGCAGGCCGACGTTGGCCGCGGTCAGCGCCTCCATTTCCACCCCGGTCTGGCCGCTGCATTCGGCGGTGACCTCGATGCGCACGGCGTTGTCGGCCTCCAGCAGTTCGAAGTCCACCGCCACCCGGGTCAGCGCGATCGGGTGGCAGAGCGGAATCAGGTCCGCGGCCTTCTTGGACGCCATGATGGCGGCGATGCGGGCGATGCCGAGCACATCGCCTTTTTTATGGCCGCCGTCCTTCACCAGCGCGAAGGTGGCGGGCAACATGCGGATGCGGCCTTCGGCCACCGCGCGGCGGCGGCTGTGCGCCTTGGCGCCGACATCGACCATATGGGCCTGGCCGCCGGCGTCGAAATGAGTCAATTTTGACATGGGTTCATTACTCCTCCGGCCCGCTTAGAACCTGTTCGAAGTCTGCTGCGCTTCAGCGATACGGCGTTAAAAACCAGCTCAAAATGCTCATGTACCACTCGTACATTCCGCTTTTTCGCTCGTTTTCGCCTTGTCTCGCCCTTGCTCGCAAGACCTTGAACAGGCTCTTAGGACAGCAGCCGGTAAATCAGCCAGAAGGCGCTGACCAGCACTACCAGGCCGCCGCTCCAGCGGGCGATGCGGCCGAGGTAGCGCAGGTAGAGCGGATTACGGGTCAATAGGTAACAGACGCCTGCCCAGCCCAGCAGCAGGATGGTGACGAGCAGCCACAGGCGCCAGAAACCAAACACCGCTAGGCCACCTCCGGCAGCCGGTGGAAGCTGGACGGCGCGTCCAGTGGGTCGTCGTAGCTGACGTATTCCCAGGCTTCCGGCGTCTCCAGCAGCTTGCGCAACAGCTTGTTGTTCATCGCGTGGCCGGATTTGTGGCCGGAGAAGGCGGCGATCAACGGGTGGCCGATGATGTAGAGGTCGCCGATGGCGTCCAGGATTTTGTGGCGGACGAATTCGTCCGGGAAACGCAGGCCTTCCGGATTCAGCACGTATTCGTCGTCGATGACGATGGCGTTGTCCAGGCTGCCGCCGCGGCCCAGGCCGTGGTTGCGCATGTACTCCACCTCGTGCATGAAGCCGAAGGTGCGCGCGCGGCTGATCTCGTCGGTATAAGAATGACGCGCGAAATCCACCGCCACCGTCTGCGGCGCCAGATTGAAGGCAGGATGGTTGAAGTCGATGGACAGCGTGACCTTGAAGCCCTCGTGCGGCTCCAGCTTCACCCACACGCCGCGCTCTTCCACGGCCACCGTCTGGGTGACGCGGATGAAGCGCTTCTTGGCGTGCTGCTCGACCACGCCCGCGGTCTGCAACAGGTAAATGAAAGGGGCGGCGGATCCGTCCATGATGGGGATCTCCGCCGCCGTGACCTCAATCACGAGGTTGTCGATGCCAAAGCCCGCCAGGGCCGACATCAAATGCTCGATCGTGCCGACACGCACGCCGGTGTCTGTCACCAGCGTGGAGGAGAGTCGCGTGTCGTTGACGAGCGATGGATCCACTTTCACCGTCACCGGCTCGGGCAAGTCGGTGCGGCGAAAGACGATCCCGGTGTCGGGCGCGGCCGGCAGCAGGGTGAGCTTCACCCGCTCGCCGGAGTGCAAACCCACACCCGTGGCGCTTATCGCTTGTTTCAGCGTGCGCTGCAATATCATGTCGGGCTTCTCGAACGAATGGGAATGCCCGATTCTAGCACAGTCAAAAACCGCACTTTATTGATTGATTTGCAGTATTAAATAGCTTTCTTCTATAGCGGCTCCGCCTCAGTCCGCCTGCTTGCGCAGGAAGGCCGGGATGTCGTAGCTTTCGCTCACTTCCGGGTTGGAGAAGTCCATGGACGGCGCGGCGCGGCGACGGCCCTGGCGCATGATGGCCGGGGTGTCAAAGTCGTCGTAGCTGACCACTTCCACCGCGCGGTCGTCGGTGCCGGTCTTGACGATCTTGATGTATTCCGGACGCTCCTCGGTATTGCGCGCGGTCTTCTTCTGACCCAGGCCGGTGGCGATCAAGGTCACGCGGATGGTGTCTTCCGGCATGTCTTCCACTTCGGCGGTGCCGAACTTGATCTGCGCGTCTTCGTCCGCGTACTGGCGCACGATGCCCATGATTTCGCGATACTCGCTCATCTTCAGGCAACCCGGCGCGGTGGAGATGTTGACCAGCACGCCGCGCGCGCCTTCCAGCGTGATGTTGTCCAGCAACGGGCTGGCCACGGCCTGTTCGGCGGCCACGCGAGCGCGGTCGATGCCGGAGGCGTAGGCGGAGCCCATCATCGCCAGGCCCATTTCGCTCATCACGGTGCGCACGTCGGCAAAGTCGACGTTGATCAGGCCCGGGCAAGTAATCACCTCGGCGATGCCGGCCACCGCGCCCTTGAGCACGTCGTCGGCGGCGCGGAAGGCTTCGCGCATGGTCACGTCGTCGCCCAGCACTTCCATCAGTTTTTCATTGGGGATCACGATCAGCGAATCGACGTGCTTTTTCAGATCCTCGATGCCGTTCTGCGCCACTTTCATGCGCTTGCCTTCGTGCTCGAACGGCCGGGTGACCACGCCCACGGTCAGGATGCCCATTTCCTTGGCCACTTCGGCCACCACGGGCGCCGCGCCGGTGCCGGTGCCGCCGCCCATGCCGGCGGTGACGAACACCATATTGGAGCCGCGCAGCATCTCGGCGATGCGTTCGCGGTCTTCCAGCGCCGCGCTGCGCCCCACTTCCGGATTGGCGCCCGCGCCCAGGCCGCGGGTCAGATTGTTGCCCAGCTGCAGCTTCTGCGGCGATTTGTTGCGCAGCAGCGACTGAGCGTCGGTGTTGGCGCAGATGAACTCCACGCCGTGCACATTGCCGTCGATCATATTGTCGATGGCGTTGCAACCGCCGCCGCCGACGCCGATGACTTTGATGATCGCCACATTGGCGGTTTCTTGCATAACTTCAAAGACCATTCCGCTCATTTTCCTCTCCTCAATAAAGATGAGCTACCGACTTCATATACATCTGCCCGATCGCTATCGTGGCCAGCGAGTGCGCCGGCCGCGTAGCGCTTAGAAATTGCCAGCGAACCACGCCTTCATGCGCGTGAACATCTGGCCCACACCCGCCGTCTCCACCTTGGGGCCGGCATGCGTTTGAATCTGATCCTTGCCGTACAACAGCAGGCCGACGCCGGTGGAGAAGCGCGGGGTCTTCACCACTTCCGCCAGGCCGCCCACATACTTGGGCACGCCGACGCGCACCGGCATGTGGAACACTTCTTCCGCCAGCTCCACCATGCCCGGCATCAGGCTGGCGCCGCCGGTCAGCACGATGCCGGAGGACAGCAAATCCTCGAAGCCGCTGCGGCGCAGTTCCTGCTGCACCAGCTGGAACAACTCTTCCACCCGCGGCTCCACCACTTCGGCCAGCGTGGCGCGCGACATCTGCCGCGGCCCGCGCTCGCCCACGCCCGGCACTTCTATCATCTGGCTCGGGTCCGCCATCGCCACCAGCGCCACCGCGTGCTGGATCTTGATGTCCTCGGCTTCCTTGGTCGGGGTGCGCAAGGCCATGGCGATGTCGTTGGTGATCTGATCTCCTGCGATCGGAATCACCGCGGTGTGGCGGATCGCGCCGTTGGCGTAGACCGCGATATCGGTGGTGCCGCCGCCGATGTCGATCAGGCACACGCCCAGATCTTTTTCGTCTTCCGACAGCACCGCGATGGCGGAGGCCATCGGCTGCAGCACCAGGTCGGACACTTCCAGACCGCAGCGGCGCACGCACTTGGTCACGTTCTGGGCGGCGGACACCGCGCCGGTGACGATGTGCACCTTGGCTTCCAGCCGCACACCGCTCATGCCCAGCGGTTCGCGCACGCCTTCCTGACCGTCGATGCTGTATTCCTGGGTCAGGATGTGCAGCACCTGATGGTCCGGCGGGATGGTCACCGCGCGCGCGGTTTCAATCACGCGGTCGATGTCCATCTTGGTGACTTCGCGATCCTTGATCGCCACCATGCCGTGCGAGTTCACGCTCTTGATGTGGCTGCCGGCGATGCCGGCGAACACTTCGTGAATCTTGCAGTCGGCCATCAGTTCCGCCTCTTCCAGCGCGCGCTGGATGGCCTGCACCGTGGATTCGATGTTCACCACCATGCCGCGCTTCAAACCGCGCGACGGGGTGTGGCCCATGCCGACGATATTGAGTTGGCCGTCCTCCAGGACTTCTGCGACGATCGCCACGATCTTGGATGTGCCGATGTCGAGGCCAACCAGCATGTTCTTGCTTTCCTTTGGTTTGCTCACCTGTCGCTCCAACTGCTAATTACTTGTTTCCCTTGGCCGGCGGCGCCTTGTAATCGGGCATCCGCACGGCGAATCCATTCGGGTAGCGCATATCCACGTATTCCACGTGATACGGCAACGCCGCCAATTTGCTCTTCCAGTACTGGGCGAAGCGGCGGGCGCGCGGACTCACGTCGTTGCGTCCCAGCTCCAGCTGCACCTGGTTGTCCAGCCCCACTTTCCAGGCGCGGCGGCTGGACAGCCACAGCGCCGCCGGCTTGACGCCCGCCGGGGCCAGATCCTGCCGCAGCCCTCCCAGCATTTCGCTCATGTCCTTCTCTGCCCCCGCCGGCCCGTAAAACACCGGCAGGTCCTGGTCGCTGGCGGCGTCGAACCGCTCTCCTCGGGTATTGACCAGGCCGTTCTCTCCCCAGCGCGCAAGCGCCACATGCTCTTCCACCGAGATGTCCAGCGCGTCCGGCCAGCGCCGCCGCACCTGGGCATCCCGCACCCACGGCAATTTGCCGAAGGCCGCCCGCGTCTTGTCGATGTCCAGCGTGAAGAAGGTGCCGGACAGCTCATGCTCGGCAATGAACTTCAGCTGTTCCGGCGTCACGCGTTTCATGTCGCCGCGAATCTGGATCTTCTTCACCGGAAACACCGGAGCGTGCGTCAACCAGAACCCTCCTGCATACAGCAACATCAGCGCTGCGGCGGCCAGCATCAGATTGGCCAGGCCTCTAAGCAGCCGATGGTTATCCCACATGCACCATATCCAGCACCTTGAGGCACAAATCCTCGTAACTGATGCCCATCGCCCGCGCCGCCATCGGCACCAGGCTGTGGCTGGTCATGCCCGGATTGGTGTTGGCTTCCAGCAGGTAAATGCCGCCGGCTTCGTCCATCAGGAAATCCACCCGGCCCCAGCCGCGGCCGCCCAATACGCGGAAAGCCGCCAGCGACAGTTCGCGCGCGCGCGTCTCCACGTCTTCGCTCAGGCCGGACGGGCAACGGTAGACGGTGTCGTCGCGGAAATACTTGGCGTCGTAGTCGTAAAACTCGGTCGCCGGTTCGATCTTGATGGTCGGATACGCCGTGTCGCCGATCACCGCGCAGGTGTACTCGCCGCCGCCGATGAAACGCTCGGCAATCACGATGCTGTCGTATTTGCGCGCCTCTTCAAACGCCGCCTTCAGTTCGCCCGGCTGCTTGACCTTGGTCACGCCGATGCTGGAGCCCTCGGTGGCCGGCTTGACGAAGATGGGCAGGCCCAGCTTGGCTTCCACCGCGGCGAAGTCGCTGTTCTCGTCCAGCAGTTCGAAGGCCGGGATCGGCAGGCCGGCGCCCTGCCACAGCAGCTTGGTGCGCCATTTGTCCATGCAGATCGCCGACGCCATCACGCCGCAGCCGGTATACGGCAGCCCCATGCTTTCCAACACGCCCTGCAGGGTGCCGTCTTCGCCGAAGGGGCCGTGCAGGATGTTGAACACCCGTGCGAAACCCTCGTCCTTCAGCGCGCTCAGCGGCTGTTCCGACGGATCGAACTTGTGAGCGTCCACGCCGCGGGATTGCAGGGCTTTGAGCACGCCGGCGCCGCTCATCAGCGACACTTCGCGCTCGGAGGAACTGCCGCCCATCATCACCGCCACCTTGCCGTACTGCTTCATTGCCTTGTCCTTGTCATTCATCATCACGCGCCCGCCGCCACTTTGGCCGGCACCGCGCCGATGGAGCCCGCGCCCATGGTCACCACCACGTCGCCGTCACGGGCCTGATCGAAAATGGTCTGCTGCATCTCGGCGATGTCCTCGACGAACACCGGCTCCACCTTGCCCTGCACCCGCACCGCGCGCGCCAAGGCGCGGCCGTCGGCGGCCACGATGGGCGCTTCGCCGGCGGCGTAGACTTCGGACAGCAGCAAGGCGTCCACGCTGGACAGCACTTTGACGAAGTCTTCAAACAGATCCCGAGTGCGGGTGTAGCGGTGCGGCTGGAAGGCCAGCACCAGACGCTTGTCCGGGAAGGCGCCGCGCACCGCGGCCAGCGTGGCGGCCATTTCCACCGGGTGATGGCCGTAATCGTCCACCAGGGTGAAGCGGCCGCCGTCCTTGGCCGGCACTTCGCCGTAACGCTGGAAGCGACGACCGACGCCGGCGAACTCGGCCAGGCCTTGCTGGATCGCTTCCACGCTGGCGCCGCACTCCAGGCCGATGGCGATGGCGGACAGCGCGTTGAGCACGTTGTGACGGCCCGGCATGTTCAGCACCACCGGGAAGCGCACTTCCTTGCCGTTCTTCACCACCACGTCGAAATGCATCTGGCCGGCGGCGGCGCGGACGTTCTCGGCGTAGATGTCGGCGGAGTCGTCCAGACCGTAGGTGGTCACCGGCTTGGTGATGCGGCCGCGGATCTCGCGCACATGGGGATCGTCCACGCACAGCACCGCGCGGCCGTAGAACGGCAGCCGCTGCAGGAAGTCGACGAAAGCCTGCTTGAGCTTGTCGAAGCTGTGGTCGTAGGTGTCCATGTGGTCGGCGTCGATATTGGTCACCACCGCCATCACCGGAGTCAGATGCAGGAAGGAGGCGTCCGATTCGTCGGCCTCGGCCACCAGGAACTCGCCGGAGCCCAGGCGCGCGTTGGTGCCGGCCGCGGTCAGCTTGCCGCCGATAACGAAGGTGGGGTCCAGGCCGGCCGCGCCCAGCACCGAAGCGGTCAGGCTGGTGGTGGTGGTCTTGCCGTGGGTGCCGGCGATGGCGATGCCCTGCTTGAAGCGCATCAGTTCCGCCAGCATCAGCGCGCGCGGGATCACCGGGATCTTGTTGGCGCGCGCTTCCAGCACTTCCGGATTGTCGGCCTTGACCGCGGTGGAGGTCACCACCACGTCGGCGCCGTGCATATAGGTGGCGTCGTGGCCGTAGAACACGCGGATGCCCTGATCGATCAGCCGTTTGCTGGTGGCGCTTTCCGCCATGTCGGAGCCGGACACGGTAAAGCCCAGGCCGTGCAGCACCTCGGCGATGCCGCACATGCCCACGCCGCCGATGCCGACGAAATGTATGTGTTTGACCCTGTGTTTCATGTCTGTGTCTCTGCTTGAGCGCTCGTATGACGCTCTGTCATTCCCGGGCCAGCTGCTGGCACAGGTCGGCCACCCGGCCGGCCGCGCCGGAACGCGCCAGCGCGCGCGCGCGTTCGGCCTTGTCCAGCAACTGCTCTCTATCCAAACCCGCCAGCAGGCCCGCAAGCCCGTCGGCGTTCAATTCTTTCTGCGGCAGATGCCAGGCCGCGCCGGCCTGCGCCATCCACTCGGCGTTGTCGCGCTGATGGCCGGTGGTGGACACCACCAGCGGCACCAGCACGCTGGGCACGCCGGCCGCGCACAATTCGCTGACCGTGATCGCGCCGGCGCGGCAGATCACCAGATCGCATTCGGCCAGGCGCTGCGGCATATCGTCGACGAAGGGCAGCAGTTCCACTTGCTCCCGCAGGCCCGCGGCCTGATACGCGGCCTCGACCGCGCCGAAATTCGCCTCGCCGGTCTGATGCGTCAGTCGCGGCCGCTTGTCGGCCGGCAACTTGGCCATCGCCTGCGGCAACGTTTCATTCAAAACCTTGGCGCCCAGGCTGCCGCCCACCACCAAGACCTTCAGCGGGCCGCTGCGGCCGGCGAAGCGCTCCGCCGGCGCGGCGATGCCCTCGATCTCGCCGCGCACCGGATTGCCGGTGACCAGCGCCTTGCCGTTGCGCGCCGCGTCGCCGTCGAAACCGCAGGCCAGTTTCTTGGCGAAGGGCAGCAAGGCCTTATTGCTCAACAACAGGCCGGCGTCGGCGTTGACCAGGACCAGCGGTTTCCACAGCAGGCCCGCCATCACGCCGCCGGGCAGGCAGACGTAACCGCCCATGCCCAGCACCACGTCCGGGCGGTGACGGAAAATCTGCGCCGCGCTGCTGAAGAAAGCGCCGGCCAGCTGCAACGCGCCCTTGAGCGAGCCCAGCAGGCCCTTGCCGCGCACGCCGTGGAAATTCAGCCGCTCCAGCGGAATGCCTGTCGGCGGCACCAGCTTGTTCTCCATGCCGCGCCGGGTGCCCAGCCACACCACCTTCCAGCCCCGGCTTTGCAATTCCTTGGCCACGGCGAGGCCGGGGACGATGTGTCCACCCGTGCCAGCCGCCATCACCATGACCGTGCGATTCGCCATCTCTATCCGTTCCGTTAACTCTCGTTGCCGCGCATCATGCGCCGGTTTTTGCTTCGCCCTTCGGGCTCGCAGAAACCGCCACCCTACGGGCTTACGCCCTAAGGCGCCTGACAGCGCTGCTCATGCGCGGCTACACTTTGTAGCCGCGCATGATGCGGCGGTTTTCATAATCAACTCGCAGCAGCACCGCCACCGCGATCAAATTCATCAACATCGCCGAGCCGCCGAAAGACATCAGCGGCAAGGTCAAACCCTTGGTCGGCAGCAGGCCCATATTCACCCCGATGTTGAAAAACACCTGGATGCCGAGCCAGATGCCCAGGCCCTGCGCCACCAGCGACTGGTAGTAACGCTCCAGCTTTTTCGATTCCACGCCGATGTGGAAGGCGCGGCGCACGATCCAGGCGTACAGACCGACCACCACGCAGATGCCGGCAAAGCCGAACTCTTCCGAAATCACCGCCATGATGAAGTCGGTGTGCGCCTCCGGCAGGTAAAACAATTTCTCTATGCTGCCGCCCAGACCGACGCCGAACCACTCGCCGCGACCGATGGCGATCAAGGAGTGCGACAGCTGGTAGCCCTTGCCGTACGGGTCGTCCCACGGGTCCATGAAGCCCAGCACCCGCTTCAGCCGGTACGGCGAGGAAATGATCAACACCACGATGGCGCCCACAGCCATCACCGCCAGCCCGCTGAAGATGCGCATATTGATGCCGCCGAGGAAGAGCACGCCCATCGCGATGCTCATCACCACCATCAGCGCGCCGAAGTCCGGCTCGCGCAGCAGCAAAAAGGCCACCACCACCATGGCGGCAAACATCGGCGCGAAGCCTTCCTTCAAGCTGTGCAGCAAATGGCTCTTGCGCACGGTGTAATCCGCCGCGTACAGCACGGTGGCGAACTTCATCACCTCCGACGGCTGCAGGTTCAGCACGATCAGATTGATCCAGCGCCGCGAGCCGTTGACCATCTTGCCGATGCCGGGAATCAGCACCAGCACCAGCAAGACCAGTCCGATCAGGAAAATCTTGCCGGAGTACTTCTGCCAGAACGCCGTTGGAATCTGGAAGGCGATATAGGCCGCGCTCAGCCCGATCGTCATGAAGATCATGTGACGGATCAGGTAGAAGTAGCGGTTATGCGTGGCCGCGTCGGCCTCGGCGTAGGCGATGGACGCCGAGTACACCATCACCAGGCTGATCGACAACAGCAGGGCCAGCGCCCAGGACAGCGCCTCGTCGAACGGCTTGATGGCGGCGTAACGCCGGGCTCCGTGCACGATCATGGCCGCGTCGCCTCCGCTTGCCGCGCTTTCCACTCGCGCACGGCGTCGATGAACACCTGGGCGCGATGCGCGTAGTTGCGGAACATGTCCAGACTGGCGCAGGCCGGCGACAGCAACACCACGTCGCCCGGCTGCGCCAGCTCCGCCGCGCGGCGGGTGGCTTCTTCCAGCGTCTCGCAGTCGTGCAAGGGCAAGCCGGTGGCGGACAGCGCGGCGCGGATCTTGCCGGCGTCGCGGCCGATCAACAGCACGGCGCGGGCGATGCGGCGGCAGGCCGGCGCCAGCGGCGCGAAGTCCTGGCCCTTGCCGTCGCCGCCGGCGATCAACACCACCGGACGCGTCATGCCGTTCAGCGCCGCCTCGGTGGCGCCGACATTGGTGCCCTTGGAATCATCGATAAACGCAACCGAGCCGATTTCGTCTACCAGCTCGACGCGATGCTCCAAACCATGGAAGGTTTCCAGTCCTTGCAGCAGCGCGGCGCGCGGCGCGCCCACGGCTTCGCACAAGGCCAGCGCGGCCAGCGCGTTGGCGGCGTTGTGCAGGCCTTGCAAACGCATCTCGGCGCAATCAAAGGCCCGCTCGCCGTCCAGGCTCAGCCAGTAGCGGCCGTCATCCTGCCGCAACGCGTATCCGGCATCCTCTGTCAGCGAGAACCATTTGACCGCGCGGCCAGGGCGAACCATCGCGCGCACCAGCGCGTCGTCGCGGTTCAGCACCTGGACGCCGGCGCCGTGGAACACCCGGGTCTTGGTGTGGGCGTAGTCCAGCAGATCGTCGTAACGGTCCAGGTGGTCCTCGGAAATATTCAGCACCGTGGCGGCGTCGGCCTCCAACGTAAATGTGGATTCCAGTTGAAAACTGGACAGCTCCAGCACCCACACGTCCGGACGCTTGCCGCTTTGCTCGCGTTCCAGCTGCGCTTCCAGCACCGCCAGGCCGATATTGCCGGCCACCACCGCGTCCAGGCCGGCGGCGGCGCACAGATGGCCCGCCAGGCTGGTGACCGTGCTCTTGCCGTTGGAACCGGTAATGGCGATCACCTTGCTGCCGTCGCCGCGGATCGCACGCGCCAGCACTTCGATATCGCCTATCACCTCGCCGCCGGCTTGGCGGTAGGCGACGACGGCCGGGTGTTTCAGCGGCACGCCCGGACTCAGCACCAGCAAGTCGGCGTCGGCGAAGGTCTGGGCGCTAAAATCGCCGGCGCGCACTTCCGCCTGCGGCAGGAAGGCGCGCAGCTCGGCCACGCGATCGGCCGACGGCTTGGCGTCGGCCACGCTCACGCGCGCGCCGTGCGCGGCCAGGTAGCGCGCGGCCGCCAGGCCCGAGCCTCCCAAGCCCACCACCACGACGTGACGATTCGCGTAGTCCATAGTCTTCCTCAACGCAGCTTGATGGTGGACAGGCCGGCCAACACCAGCATCATGGTGATGATCCAGAAACGCACCACCACTTGCGTTTCCTTCCAGCCCTTCAACTCATAGTGGTGATGCAGCGGCGCCATGCGGAACACCCGCTTGCCGGTGAGCTTGAACGAAGCCACCTGAATCATCACCGACAGCGCTTCCACCACGAACAGGCCGCCCATGATCAAGAGCACGATTTCCTGACGCACGATCACCGCCACGGTGCCCAGCGCCGCGCCCAGCGCCAGCGCGCCGACGTCGCCCATGAACACCTGGGCCGGATAGGCGTTGAACCATAAAAATCCCAGGCAAGCGCCGCACATCGCCGCGCAGAACACCACCACCTCGTGCGCGCCGGGAATGAAGGGCAGGCCCAGATATTTGGAAAACACCGCGTGGCCGGCGACATAGGCAAAGATGGACAGGCCGGCCGCCACCATCACGGTGGGCAGGGCCGCCAGGCCGTCCAGGCCGTCGGTCAGGTTCACCGCGTTGGAGGTGCCGACGATGACGAAATAGGTCAGGATGCAAAAACCGATCGCGCCCAGCGGATAGGAGATGGTCTTGACGAAGGGTACGATCAGCTCGGTGGACGCCGGCAGCTTGGCGGTGGCGATCAGGAACACGCCGGCGCCGATGGCGATGGCGGACTGCCAGGCCATCTTGAACTTGGCGGACACGCCTTTCGGGTCCTTGTACACCACCTTGCGCCAGTCGTCGTAAAAGCCCAGCGCGCCGGTGCCGAACATCACCGCCAGCAGCAGCCACACGTATTTATTGGACAAGTCCGCCCACAGCAGCGTGGTCAGGCCGATGGCCAGCAGGATCAGCGAGCCGCCCATGGTCGGTGTGCCGGCCTTGACCAGATGGGTTTGCGGGCCGTCGTTGCGCACCGCCTGGCCCACTTTGAGCTCGGTCAGCTTGCGGATCACCCACGGCCCCAGCAGCAGGGAGATCGCCAGCGCGGTCAGCGCCGCCATCACCGCGCGCAGCGTGATGTAGTTGAAGACGTTGAAGGCCCGGATGTGGGAGCCCAGCAGTTCAGCCAGCCAGAGCAGCACGTTATTGTTCCTCTCTAAATTGTTGCATCAGGTGTTCCACCACCCGTTCCATGCGCATGAAGCGCGACCCCTTGACCAGAACGGAGGCACCCGACGGCAACTGCCGGTCGAGAAACTCGTACAACTCGTCAATCGAATCAAAATGTTTGCCGCGCGCGCCGCAGGCGGCGGCGGCGTGGCGCGAAACCTCGCCCAAGGTCAGCAGCAGGTCCACGTCGCGCGTCCGCGCGTACTCGCCCACTTCCGCGTGCAGCGCGTCGGCGGCTTCGCCCAGTTCGCCGATGTCGCCCATCACGAAGCAGCGCGGCGCCGGCAGGCGAACCAGCACGTCGATCCCGGCCTTCATCGAATCCGGGTTGGCATTGTAGCTGTCGTCGATCACGCTCAGACCGCGCGGGCTTTGCTTGAGCTGCAAACGGCCCTTGGCGCCGCCAAAGGCGGCCAGGCCGGCGGTGATGTCGTCCAGCGACACGCCGGCGGCCAAGGCCAGGCTGGCCGCGGCCAGCGCGTTGCGCACATTGTGTTCGCCCGGCGCCGGCAATGCGATCGCCTGTTCGCCGTTGGCACAGCGCAGCGTGAAGCGGCTGCTCAAGGCGTCCAGCTCGATGTCGGCGGCGCGGACCTCGGCGGCGGCGCCCAGGCCGAAGGCGATCTGGCGATGGCCGTCCGCCGCGCGGCGGAACAACGCCAGATTGGCGTCGTCGGCGTTGAGCACCGCCACGCCGTCGGTGTCCAGTCCTTCGAAGATTTCCGCCTTGGCGCGCGCCACTTCCTCGGTGGAGCCGAAGTAGCCGAAGTGGGCGCGCATCGCGTTATTGACCAAGGCGATGCGCGGCCGGGCCAGGCCGGTCAGATAGCGGAGCTCGCCGTGATGGTTCATGCCCATCTCCAACACCGCGTAGCGATGCGCCGGCGTCAGCCGCAGCAGGGTCAGCGGCAGACCGATATCGTTGTTGAAGTTGCCGGCGGTGGCCAGCACCGCGTCCGCGCCTGCATATTGGCGCAGAATGGCGGCCAGCATTTCCTTGACCGTGGTCTTGCCGTTGGAGCCGGTGACGCCGATGCGCAGCGCCGGCTGGCGTTGCGCCCATCCGGAGGCCAGCCGACCCAGGGCCAGGAGGGTGTCGTCCACACGGATCAGGCTGGCGCCGGACAGCTCGAAATCCGCGCGCACCAGCGCGGCCGCGCCCTTGGCCGTCACCTCGGTGACGAAATCGTGGGCGTCGAAGCGTTCGCCCTTCAGCGCGACGAACAGATCGCCGGGACCGGCCTCGCGGCTGTCGGTCACCACGCGCAGGATGTCGCCGTCCGGGCCGCTCAAAGCGCCCCGGGCCAGTTCGGCGGCCTGCAGCAGCGTCATCATGCGCGCTCTCCCCAGGCGGTCAGCGCTTCTTCCGCCACGCGGAAGTCGGAGAACGGCCGCTTGACGCCGGCGATGTCCTGGTATTCCTCATGCCCCTTGCCGGCCACCAGCACCACGTCGCCGGCGCGCGCCTGGCTCACCGCCCAGTGGATGGCGGCCTCGCGGTCCGCCTCGACGTGGGTGCGCGCGGCGTCCATGCCGGCGAGCACGTCGCGCAGAATGGCTTGCGGGTCTTCGGTGCGCGGATTGTCGCTGGTCAGCACCGCCACGTCGGCGATGTTCTCGGCGATGGCGCCCATCATCGGGCGCTTGCCCGGATCGCGGTCGCCGCCGCAGCCGAACACGCAGAACAGGCGGCCGCCTTCCGGGCGGATCTCGGCCAGCGTGGACAAGGCTTTTTCCAGCGCGTCCGGCGTGTGGGCGTAGTCGATCACTACCAGCGGCTCGTGCGCGCCGCCCACGCTCTGCATGCGGCCGCGCGCCGGCTGGATGCGCGCCATCACCGCGGCGGCGTCGCGCAGGCTGACGCCGTTGACGCACAGCGTGGCCAGACAGGCCAGCAGATTGGCGGCGTTGAAGCGGCCCACCAGGCCGGTGCGCACATCGGCGACGCCCCAGGGCGTGGTCACCGTCAATTGCAGGCCGTCCAGCGTGGCGGCCAGCGCCAGCGGACGCACATCGCCCTGCTCCAGGCCGTAAGTCACCACCTGAGTCTCAGCCGGATCGATTTCGGCGGCCAGCTGGCGGCCGAATTCATCGTCGGCGTTGATCACCGCGTGCTTCAGGCCTTCCCAGAAGAACAGCTTCTTCTTGGATTCGCCGTAGGCTTCCATCGAGCCGTGGTAGTCCAGGTGATCGCGGGTCAGATTGGTCAGCACCGCGGTGGCGAAGTCCACGCCGTTGACGCGGCTTTGATCCAGGCTGTGGCTGGACACTTCCATGGTCACCACATGCGCGCCCTGGCGGCGGTATTCGGCCAGCTTTTGCTGGATGGTCACAGGGTCCGGCGTGGTGTGGGTGGTTTCGGTCAGCTCGCCGTAAAAGCCGTTGCCGACGGTGCCGATCAGCGCCGCCTTCTGGCCCAGCAGCGAGAAAGCCTGCGCCAGCCAGTGGGAAATCGAGGTCTTGCCGTTGGTGCCGGTGATGCCGATCACGCGCAGCGCGCGGCTGGGATAGCCGTAAACCTCGGCCGCCAACATGCCGATGCGGTCGCGCAGATGCGGCACCGGCAGATTGGGCGCCTGCCACAGCGGGTTCCAGGCGAAGCCGCCGGCGTCGTCCCACAACACCGCGGCCGCGCCTTTCGCCAGCGCGGCCTGGATGTAGTCGCGGCCGTCGGAATGCAGGCCGGGGCACGCCAGGAACACGTCGCCGGGCAGCACGCGGCGGCTGTCGGTCTCCACCCGTTTGACGGGCAGTCCCAATTGTTTGATGTCGGCCGGATTCCAGTCCGGCATGGGGGTCAAACGGCTTTTCATGATCTGATCAAAAATCCACCGGCACCGGGGTGGATTCCGGCAATAAAGTGTTGTTGGAGGGCTCGTCCGGCTGCACGTTCAGCACCCGCAGCGCGCCGCCGGCGATCTGCGAGAACACCGGCGCAGCCACCGCGCCGCCGTAATATTTGCCCGCGGAGGGCTCGTCTATCATCACCGACACGATCACGCGCGGCGCTTTGCCCGGCGCGAAGCCCATGAACAGCGCGCGGTGCTTGTTGGCCACATAGGCGCGGCCTTCCAGCTTGCGCGCGGTGCCGCTCTTGCCGCCCACGCTGTAGCCGATGATGCGGCCGCCGACGGCGCCGCCGCCCGGCTGGCTGTTGGCGATCAGCAGATCGCGCATCTCGTGCGCGGTCTTTTCGCTCAGCACCCGCTTGCCCGGCATCGGGGTGGCGGTCTTGTACAGCGAGATCGGCAGCATCACGCCGTCGTTGGCGAACACGGTGTAGGCGCGCGCCATCTGGATCAGGCTGACCGAGATGCCGTAGCCGAAGGACATCGTCGCCTGCTCGATGGGCCTCCAGTTGTGCCAGTCGCGCAGCCGGCCGCCGGCTTCGCCGGGGAAGCCGGTTTCCGGCGCGCGGCCAAAGCCCAGCGCGTCGTAATGCTTCCACGATTGTTCCGGCGAGCTCATCAGCGCCAGCTTGCTGGTGCCGACGTTGGACGATTTCTGGATGATGCCGAGAATGTCCAGGCTGGGGCGCGGCGCCACGTCGCGGATGGTGGCCGGGCCTATCATGTAGGTATGGGTGTCCAGCACCGTGTTGAGTCCGGCCTTGCCGTTCTCCAGCGCCAGCGAGATGGACAGCGGCTTCATCGTCGAGCCCGGCTCGAACAGATCGATCACCCCGCGGTTGCGCATCATTTCCGGCGTCACGCCGCTGCGGTTGTTGGGGTTGAACGAGGGGTAATTGGCCAGCGCCAGCAACTCGCCGGTGTGGGCGTCCACCACCACCACGCTGCCGGCCTTGGCCTTGTTCAGCTCCACTGCGGCCTTGAGCTCGCGGTAAGCCAGGTATTGGATGCGGTGATCCACCGCCAGCGCCAGCTTCTGGCCGTCGCGCGGCGGCTCGATGGCGGCGACGTCTTCGATGATGTGGCCGCGACGGTCCTTCAGCACCACGCGGCGGCCGTCCTTGCCGGCCAGCATCTTCTCGCGCGCCAGCTCCACGCCTTCCTGGCCCTTGCCGTCCACGCCGGTGAAACCGATGATGTGGGACACGATTTCCCCGGCCGGGTAGAAGCGGCGGAATTCCTGCTGTTTGGCGATGCCGGGCACGCCCAGCGCCATCACCTTGTCGGCCAGCTCCGGGCTGATCTGGCGCTTGACGTAGACGAATTCCTTCTTGCGGTCGGACAGCTTGGCTGACAGCTCCTCCGGCGACAGATCCAGCATCGCCGCCAGTTCGCGCAGCTTGGCCGGCGGCACCGGCTCCATGTCCGCCGGGCTGGCCCAGATGGTCTGCACCGGCGAGCTGATCGCCAGCGGTTCGCCGTTGCGGTCCGTGATCACGCCGCGGTTGGCCTCCAGCGTCAGCGCGCGGCGGAAACGCGCCTCGCCCTGGTTTTGCAGGAAGTCCTGCTGCACCACTTGCAGATAGACCGCGCGGCCGATCAAGGCCAGGAACAGCAGCGCCAGCATCAGCAGCACAAAGCGCACGCGGCCCGGCTTCATGCGCAGCGCGGGGCTGGCGTCCGGGATGCGTTGCTGGTGGCGGGGGGAGTAAGTGCGCATCACATCCCCTTCCCAGGCGAGATCACCTGGGTCTGGCGCGGATCCGGGATATGCATGTCGAGGCGGCTGGACGCGGCTTTCTCAATCACCGCGTGCGCGCCCCAGGTGCTCTGCTCCAGCTGCAGCTGGCCAAACTCGATCTCCAGCTGCTGGGCGGATTTGCGTTCCTTCTGCAAATCGCTGTAGAGCTTGCGCGACACGTGGGTCGAGGTGACCACCGACCAGGCGGACAGCACCACGATGACCAGCAGTATCGCGTTGAGCTTGTTCATGCGTCGATCTCCCGCCACGGCGCGGCGGTGCGCTCGGCCACGCGCATGATGGCGCTGCGGGAGCGCGCGTTGGCGCGCACCTCCTCATCGCCGGCGCGCACCGGCTTGCCCACGGTGGACAGCGGCGGCTGGGCCATATCGGACGCGCGCACCATCGCCCAAGCCGGCAGCTTTTCCTCGCTGCTGGCGTCGCGCAGGTATTGCTTGACGATGCGGTCTTCCAGCGAATGAAAGCTGATCACCGCCAGGCGGCCGTTTTCCGCCAGGCGGCGCGCCGCCTGCGGCAGCACCGCCTTGAGTTCGTCCAGCTCGCGGTTCACAAAGATCCGGATCGCTTGGAAGGTACGCGTTGCGGGGTCCTGACCCGGTTCCCGAGTACGGACGTTTTGCCCAACGAGCACGGCGAGCTCACGCGTGGTCTGGAGGGGGGCGTCAGCCCTTTGCGCAACAATGGCTGCTGCGATCTTGCGAGCAAACCGCTCTTCACCATAAGTCTTGATGACCTCTCTGATATCGGCCTCGTCTGCCGTCGCCAACCATTCGGCCGCGGTGATGCCGCGGGTGGTATCCATACGCATGTCCAAGGGCGCGTCGAAACGGAAGCTGAAACCGCGCCGTCCGTCGTCGATCTGCGGCGAGGACACGCCCAGATCCATCAACACGCCGTCCACCTGGGGCACGCCCAGGCGGTCCAATTCCTGCCCCAGCGTTTCAAAACCGTTGTGCACGATCTGAAAGCGCGGGTCTTCCTCCGCCAGCCGCGTGGCCACGGCGATGGCTTCGGGATCCTTGTCGAAGGCGATCAGGCGGCCTTGCGGCCCCAGTCGCGACAGGATCAAGCGGCTGTGGCCACCTCGACCGAAAGTGCAATCGACGTAGACGCCATCCGGCCGGATGGCGAGCGCGTCGACCGCTTCGGTCAAGAGCACCGTCAGGTGCACGAAAGGGGTGGTGCTCACAGCGTAAAGTCTCCAAGGTGTTGGGCCAGATCGGTTTGATCGATGGCCAGGGCGTCAGCGGTCTGGTTGTCCCATTCCTCGGCATTCCACAGCTCGAAGCGGTTGCCCATGCCCAC
This sequence comes from Chromobacterium sp. Panama, assembly GCF_003052555.1. NCBI lineage: Bacteria > Pseudomonadati > Pseudomonadota > Betaproteobacteria > Neisseriales > Chromobacteriaceae > Chromobacterium > Chromobacterium sp. Panama. The sequence continues at coordinate 84,404 of NZ_QARX01000001.1, read as the reverse complement.
CAGCGCGACGTCTTTGTCGAGTCCGGTGAGATCGCGCAGGCGCGCGGGCAGCAGAATGCGTCCGGCGCTGTCCATTTCCAGCGTTTCCGCGTGGCCGAGCACGAGGCGCTGATAACGTTTCAGAGTGGGATTGCCGGTGGGAAGGGCTAGCAGGCGGGCTTCGACCGGACGCCAGTTGGGTTCGGGGTAGATCAGCAAGTGGTCTTGGGACTCGAGGGTGACGATCAGTTTGTGCCCGAAAGCGGACAGCAGTGTCTCGCGGTGTTTAGCCGGAATAGCCAAACGCCCCTTGCTATCGAGAGACAAGATGCTGACGCCACCAATCATGATTTCGAGCCCGCTGACCGAATAAACCTAAGGGGCCGTCGCCCCCTGGGACAAATGCCCCACTTTCACCCACTTCGCCCCACTTTCCGCCACTATAAGAAAGAACTTCCCCACGGTCAACATCGAGAAGTTCTAATTCACCTTTTGAGACAATGACTTAGCGGACCAGGCAAAAAGCGGATTCCTTGTCAAATCAGAGGCTTAAAAACATCAGTCAAAGTGAGCTGTTAACACTCGAACCATTTCCGAAACACCACACCCCGGGCCTGGGAATATTTCCAAGGACAGTCCAGAGCAAGACCACTTGTCGCGCCGCAACACAAAAACAGGGCGGCGGCGCCACGATCGGCGCCGCCGCCCTGAAGTTCCGCCGGATTAGGCCAGCTTTTGACGCAGAATATCCTGCACCTGAGCCGGATTGGCCTTGCCCTTGGAAGCCTTCATCACCTGGCCGGCCAAGGCGTTGAGCGCCTTCTCCTTGCCGGCGCGGAATTCTTCCACCGCCTTGGGATTGGCGGCGATCGCTTCTTCCACCATTTTCTCGATGGCGCCGACGTCGGACACTTGCTTCAGGCCGTCGCGCTCGATGATGTCGTCGGCGGACAGTTCGCTGTCCCACAAGGCGTCGAACACCTGTTTGGCCAGCTTGCTGGACAGCGTGCCGTCGGCGATGCGCGCGATCAGGCCAACCAGGCGCTCGGCCGAGATCGGGCAATCGGCGATCTCCTTGCCGTCGCGGTTCAGCCGCGCGGCGATCTCGCCGTTGATCCAGTTGGCGGCCAGCTTGCCCTGGCCGGAGGCCTTGGCCGCGGCTTCGAAATACTGGGCCAGAGCCAGGCTGGACGTCAGCAGCGCCGCGTCGTAGGCGGACACGCCGTAGGCCTCGGCCAGACGGACTTGCATCGCCGCCGGCAGCTCCGGCATCTCGCCGCGGATGCGGGCGATCTGCTCGTCGGAGATGCGCACCGGCAACAGGTCCGGGTCCGGGAAGTAGCGGTAATCGTGCGCGTCTTCCTTGCTGCGCATCATCCGCGTCTCGCCGGTGTCCGGGTCAAACAGCACGGTGGCCTGCTGTACTTTGCCGCCGTCTTCCAGGGTGTCGATCTGCCACTGGATTTCGTATTTGGCGGCCTGCTCCAGGAAGCGGAAGGAGTTGAGGTTCTTGATCTCGCGGCGGGTACCGAAGGCTTGCTGGCCCTCAGGGCGCACCGACACGTTGACGTCCATGCGGAAGCTGCCTTCCTGCATATTGCCGTCGCAGATGCCCAGCCAGGTCACCAGCGCGTACAAGGCTTTTACATAGGCCAGCGCCTCGTCCACCGAGCGCATGTCCGGCTCGGACACCACTTCCAGCAAGGGCGTGCCGGCGCGGTTGAGGTCGATGCCGGACAGGCCGTGGAAGTCTTCATGCAGGCTCTTGCCGGCATCCTCCTCCATATGGGCGCGGGTCACGCCGATGACCTTCTCCTGCTCGCCCACCAGGATTTTCAGCTTGCCCCCCTCGACGATGGGCAGATCCATCTGACTGATCTGGTAGCCCTTGGGGAGGTCGGGATAGAAGTAGTTCTTGCGCGCGAACACGTTCTTCTGGTTGATCTTGGCGTCCAGCGCCAGGCCCAGGCGGATGGCCTTGTCCACCGCAGCCTTGTTCAATACCGGCAGCACGCCGGGAAAGGCCAGCTCCACCGCGGAGGCCTGGGTGTTCGGCTCCGCGCCGAAGGCGGTGCTGGCGCCGGAGAAAATCTTGGAGACGGTATTGAGCTGCACATGCACCTCGATACCGATGACGACTTCCCATTTCATGGTTGGAAAATCCTTCTATTATTTTTTGCCACGGAAGCACACGGAAAACACGGAAGAAAACGGCGCCCCCCTAGCTCACCCACTTCTTGGGAGCCGGGGTTTGTCCATGTCCTTCCCTACGCTTCCGCGGCTAATTCATTCAATTACAAAACCGGCGCGCGGCTGTGCCAATCAGTCGCAAGTTGGAACTGATGCGCGACGTTCAGCATCTTGGCTTCGCCGAAGTAGTTGCCGATGATCTGCAAACCGATAGGGCGGCCATTCGCGCTAAAGCCGGCCGGCACGCTCATGCCCGGCAAGCCGGCCAGGTTCACCGACAGCGTGTAGATGTCGGACAGATACATCTGCACCGGATCGTCGTTCATCGCGCCGATGTCGAAGGCCGCGGTCGGCGCCACCGGCCCCAGGATCACGTCGCACTGCTCGAAAGCGGCTTTGAAATCGTTGGCGATCAGGCGGCGGATTTTCTGGGCCTTCAGGTAATAGGCGTCGTAATAGCCGTGCGACAGCACATAGCTGCCCACCAGGATGCGGCGCTTGACCTCGCTGCCGAAGCCTTCGGCGCGGGTCTTCTCGTACATGTCCACCAGGTCCTTGTACTCGGCGGCGCGATGGCCGTAGCGCACGCCGTCGTAACGCGACAGATTGGTGGAGGCCTCGGCCGGCGCGATCACGTAGTAGGCCGGGATGGACAGCTCGGTATTGGGCAGGCTGATGTCCACCACCTGCGCGCCCTGCTGTTTCAGCACCGTCACCGCCTCGTCCACCGCGCGCGCCACGTCGGCGCTCAGGCCGGCGGCGAAGTATTCGCGCGGCAGGCCCACCTTGAGGCCGGCCAGCGGCTGATTCAGGTCGCGGGCGTAATCTTCGCGGGCGCGCTCCAAGCAGGTGGAGTCGCGCTGATCGAAGCCGGCCATCACGTTCAGCATCAGCGCGCAGTCCTCGGCGGTCTGCGCGATCGGGCCGCCCTGATCCAGCGAGGAGGCAAAGGCCACCATGCCGTAGCGCGACACCACGCCGTAGGTCGGCTTGATGCCGGTGACGCCGCAATGGGAGGCCGGCTGGCGAATGGAGCCGCCGGTGTCGGTGGCGGTGGCCACCGGCGTCAGCCGCGCGGCCACGGCGGCGGCGGAGCCGCCGGAGCTGCCGCCCGGCACCGCGTTCTGATCCCAGGGATTTTTCACGGCACCGTAGAAGGAGTTCTCATTGGACGAACCCATCGCGAACTCGTCCATATTGGCGCGGCCCAGCGTCACCATGCCGGCGGCCTGGCACTGCTCCACCACGTGGGCGCTGTACGGCGACACGAAGTTGTCCAGCATCTTGGAGCCGCAGCTGGTTTTCCAGCCCTGCTGGCAGAACAGATCCTTGTGGATGATGGGCACGCCGGTCAGCGCATGGGCGTTGCCGGCGGCGATGCGCGCGTCGGCGGCCGCGGCTTCGGCCAGGGTCTTGGCGCGGTCGACGGTGACCAGCGCGTTGAGCGCCGGGTTCAGCGCCTCGATGCGGCCCAGATATTGGGTGGCCAGCTCAAGGCTGGAGACTTCCTTGGCCGCCAGCTGCCGCGACAGTTGCTTTAAAGTAGACTGTGTCATTTCAAATGGAATCTTTAGCTATCCGGGAATGGCGTCGCCGTCCTTTCAGACAGCGACCGGCGCCGGCCTCCCGCGCGGGCGGGAACCTAAACCGGCGCAGGCAATCAGAGCATCACTCGATGACCTTGGGGACCAGGAACAAGCCCTTTTCCACTTGCGGGGCCACGGCCTGGAAAGCTTCGCGCTGATTGGTTTCGGTAACGATATCTTCGCGCAAACGCAAAGAGACATCCTGCGGATGGGCCATCGGCTCGATGCCGTCGGTGTTCACCGCCTGCATCTGTTCGATCAGGCCGAAAATATTATTGAGTTGCTTGCTTGTCGCGGCAATTTCCGCTTCATTGACATTGATGCGGGCAAGCTTGGCAATTCGTGCGACATCCTGATGCGTCAGCGACATGGTGTCCTCGTTCAAAACCTTTAATATTTCAAGCGTTATAGGGTATCATAGCCCGCTTGATTCTCCCAAGATCGACATCACGCCACGGCGTAATTTCGGCAACGCTTTCACCGCGCAGCCGACAGGCGGCAAGCCGCCGCGCCGGGGCCGGATCGTGCAGGCCTTATCGAACCGACACGGCGTCGGAAAATGATGCGCAAGGCCAGCGGGCGAAGCCGCTTAGCCGGCGTCGCCCAGTGGGCGCCAAGCGTCGTTTTGCCACGCGGCGGTTAGACTCGGGTCGTACGAGTAGACAACAAACAACAGATTAAGCGCGGACGCGACGGCGCGTCCGCCACATGACGAAAACTGACCAGGATCGCCCAATGTTTCGTTCGCTGACCGGATACTTCTCCAACGACCTCGCCATTGACCTTGGCACAGCCAACACCCTCATCTACATGCGCGCCAAAGGCATCGTGCTGGACGAGCCCTCGGTCGTCGCCATTCACAGCGACGCGCCCACCAACAAGAAATCCATCCTGGCCGTGGGCCTGGAAGCCAAGCGCATGCTGGGCCGCACCCCGGGCAGCATCCAGGCGATCCGCCCGATGAAGGACGGCGTGATCGCCGACTTCACCGTCACCGAACAGATGCTCAAGCAGTTCATCAAGAAGGTGAACCCCAACCGCTTCTTCGCCGCCAGCCCGCGCATCGTGATCTGCGTGCCCTGCGGCTCCACCCAGGTGGAACGCAAGGCGATCCGCGATTCGGCGCTGGCCGCCGGCGCGCGCCGCGTGGAACTGATCGAAGAGCCGATGGCGGCCGCCATCGGCGCCGGCCTGCCGGTTGAGGAGCCCACCGGCTCCATGGTGGTGGACATCGGCGGCGGCACCACCGAAGTCGGCGTGATCTCGCTGGGCGGCGTGGTGTACTCCAACTCCGTCCGCGTCGGCGGCGACAAGTTCGACGAAGCCATCATCAACTACATCCGCCGCAACTACGGCATGCTGATCGGCGAAACCACCGCCGAGGAAATCAAGAAGACCATAGGCTCCGCCTTCCCGGGCGCCGAAGTACGCGAAATGGAAGTCAAGGGCCGCAATCTGGCCGAAGGCATTCCGCGCGCCTTCACCGTGTCCTCCAACGAAATCCTGGAAGCGCTGACCGAGCCCTTGAACCAGATCGTATCCGCGGTGAAGATCGCGCTGGAACAGACCCCGCCGGAACTGGGCGCCGACATCGCCGACAAGGGCATGGTGCTGACCGGCGGCGGCGCGCTGCTGAAAGACATCGACCGCCTGCTGGCCGAAGAAACCGGCCTGCCGGTGTTCGTGGCCGAAGAACCGCTGACCTGCGTGGTGCGCGGCTCCGGCAAGGCGCTGGAGAAGATGGACAAGATTGGCACCATTTTCACCAACGTCCCCTAACCGGAACGACCGACGACCGCCTGAGCCCGGCTCCGGCGGCGGCGGCCGCTCGTAAAGCAAGCGATGATGGCGGGCGCGCGACAAGCGCGCCCGTTTTTGAAGCACAGCGCCCCGCGTCAAGGGGCGAGGTCTGAGCCGATGGACTTTGCCAACACCCCCAGCTTTTTCCGCTCCGGGCCGCCGCCCGGCGCGCGCTTGGCCATGGCCGTGGCCGCCTCGGTGGCGCTCCTGGTCGGCGACAGCTATTTCGGCCTGATGGAACAGGCGCGCGAAGCCACCTCGCTGGCGCTGTACCCGGTGCAGCGCGCGGTGAACATGCCGGCGCAGGCGATGCGCCACGTCAGCGATTTTCTCAGCTCCCAAACCGAACTGAAGCAGGAAAACACCGCCTTACGCGTGCGCCAGTTGGAAATGTCTGCGCAGCTGTCACGGCTGCAAACCCTGCAGCGCGAGCTGGACGAGGTGCGCAAGCTCAACGGCATCAAGTCCAGCTACCACCAGCAGGCGCAGATGGCGGAAACCCTGTACACCGGCCGCGATCCGTTTTCCTACAAAATCATCATCGACAAGGGCAGCGACGCCAATCTGAAAGCCGGCCAGCCGGTGGTGGACGCCAGCGGCCTCTTGGGCCAGGTCACCCGGGTGCAGCCGCTGACCGCGGAAGTGACCCTGGTCATAGACAAGAACCAGATGGTGCCCGTGATGGTGGCCCGCACCGGCCAACGCGCCATCCTGTACGGCTACGGCGGCGGCGTGGAAATCCGCTACCTGCCGCAAAGCGCGGACATCAAGGACGGCGACCACATCGTCACCTCCGGCGTGGACGGCGTTTATCCGGCCGGCATCCCCGTGGCCCGCGTAACCCGGGTGGAGCGCAACCAGGGCGCCACCTTCGCCCGCATCGCCACCGCGCCCTTGGCCGGCGTGCAGCAAACCCGCTACATGCTGGTGCTGGGCGACAAGCAGGCGCCGCCGCGCCCGCCGGAACCGGCCCCTATCGTCAAAAAGAGCAGGGGCGGCAAGAAAGCCGCCGCCGAGGAGTAAGCCCCGATGACGTTCGAGCGCCCCAAGGAACTGCTCAAACCGGTGAAGCGCCGCTTCATCCTGTTCACCTTCATCTTCGCCGTCCTGATCGAGTTGATCCCGCTGCCGCACGGCAGCACGCGCTGGCTGCCGGATTTCATCGGCATGCTGATCCTGTACTGGGTGATCAACCAGCCGCGCCGGGTCAATATCGGCACCGCCTTCTTGCTGGGCCTGGTGGCCGACATCTCCACCGCGGGATTGTTCGGCCAGCACGCGCTGGCCTATTCGATCACCGCCTATCTGGCCTTGGCGCGCCAGCGCCAGGTGGTGATGTTCAACCTGGGCCAGCAGACGCTGGTGGTGCTGGGCCTGCTGCTGACCAACCAGCTGATCATGGTGGTGGTGCGCATGCTCACCGGCTCCGCCTTCGTCGGCTGGGGCTATTTCCTGCCGCCCTTGATCGGCGCCCTGCTATGGCCGCTGCTGACCAAGCTGATGCTGATGCCCTACCGCCATAACGCGGTCTAGCGCCGCGGACCGTCCATGCCTCAACCCACCCGCTTCAAGAACCCGCAGGCCGAAGACAGCCAGTTCCAGCTGCGCCTGATCGTCGCTTACGCGCTGATCGTGCTGATGTTCCTGGTGCTGCTCACGCGCTTCATCTGGCTGCAAGTGCTGCAGCACGAACACTTTTCCACGCTGGCCCAGAACAACCGCATCTCGCTGGTCCCCATCCTGCCCAACCGCGGCCTGATCCTGGACCGCAACGGCGTGGTGCTGGCGCAAAACTACTCCGCCTACACGCTGGAGCTGACGCCCAGCAAGATCGCGGACCTGGCCGCCACCGAGGCCGAACTGCGCAAGCTGGTGGACATCACCCCGCGCGACGAGCGCCAGTTCAAGCGCCTGCTGATCGAGAGCAAGAACTTCGAATCCATCCCGCTGAAAACCAAGCTCAGCGAGGAAGAGGCCGCGCGCGTCGCCGCCCAGTCCTGGCGCTTTCCCGGCGTGGAGGTCAAGGCGCGGCTGTTCCGCGACTATCCGTTCAAGGAAATGACCAGCCATGTGCTCGGCTATATCGGCCGCATCAACCAGCGCGATAAGGAAAGGCTGGAAGAAGAAGAGAAAACCGCCAATTACAAGGGCTCCAACTACATAGGCAAGACCGGCCTGGAGGCGGTGTACGAGGACGATCTGCACGGCAAGGTCGGCTTCGAGGAAGTGGAAACCGACTCCGGCGGCCGCGCGGTGCGCTCGCTGCGACGCACGCCGCCGGTCAACGGCAACACCTTGAAGCTGGCGCTGGACATCCGGCTGCAGGAAATGGCGGACAAACTGTTCGGCAGCCGCCGCGGCGCGCTGGTGGCGATAGAACCGTCCACCGGCGGCGTGCTCGCCTTCCTGTCCAAGCCGGGCTTCGACCCCAATCTCTTCATCGACGGCATCGACACCCAGACCTGGACCAATCTGAACAGCGACTGGCAGAAGCCGATGATCAACCGCGCGCTGCGCGGCACCTATCCGCCCGGCTCCACCTTCAAGCCCTTCATGGCGATGGCCGCTTTGGAAAACCACGCCATCGGCATGCGCGACATCCGCCCGGCGCCCGGCTACTTCACCCTGCCCGGCTCCAGCCACCAGTTCCGCGACAGCAAGAAGGCCGGCAACGGCATGATCAATCTGCAGCGCGCGATCGAAGTCTCCAGCGACACCTTCTTCTACAAGCTGGCCTGGGACATGGGCATAGACAAGATCCACCCGGCGCTGGCGCAGTTCGGCCTGGGCAGCAAGAGCGGCATCGACCTGGACGGCGAATCCATCGGCGTGCTGCCGTCCAAGGAGTGGAAGGCCCGCCGCTTTTCCCGCTACAAGGAAGAGTTCCGCCGCTGGTATCCGGCCGACGTGGTCAGCATCGGCATCGGACAGGGCTTCAACGCCTACACCCCGCTGCAAATGGCCAACGCCACCGCCATCATGGCCAACGACGGCCAGGTGTTCAAACCGCACCTGGTCCAGCAAGTGGTGGACACCCGCAGCGGCAAAGCGCGCATCATTGAACCGATGCCCACCCGCCAGATCCCGTTCAAACCGGAAAACTTCGAATACGTGAAGCGCGGCATGGAAGGCGTGATGACGCGCGGCACCGGCGCGCGGCTGGGCGTGGGCCTGCAGTACTCGATGGCGGGCAAAACCGGCACCGCTCAAGTGGTGCAGATCAAACAGGGCGCCAAGTACAACGCCTCCGCGCTGGCCGAGCAATACCGCGACCACAGTTGGTTCATCGCCTTCGCCCCGGTGGACAAGCCTCGCATCGCCGTGGCGGTGATCGTGGAGAACGCCGGCTTCGGCGCCGCCGCCGCCGCGCCCATCGTGCGCGCGCTGTTCGATTACTACTTGCTGGGCAAAGTGCCGAAAGACATCGAAGGCACGCTGAAGACCATGCCCACCGACACCGCCAACGACAATGCAGACCTCTCTAATTAAACGCGTCTGGGAACAGGTCAAAGAGCCGCTGGACGGCTGGCTGATGCTATTCCTGGGCATGATCTTCGTAGTCAGCATGGTGCTGCTGTACTCGGCCAACAACCAGTCCTTCGACAAGATAGACAATAAGCTGATCTACACCAGCCTGTCGCTGATCATCATGTGGATCATCGCCCGCATGCGGCCACAAAGCATCATGAACTTCGCGCCGCCCATCTACGGCCTGGGCGTGCTCCTGCTGCTGGCCGTCCACTTCAAGGGCGTCACCGTCAACGGCTCCACCCGCTGGCTGGAACTGGGCATTACCCGCATCCAGCCGTCCGAGATCATGAAGATCGCGCTGCCGATGATGCTGGCCTGGTTCTTCCAGAAATACGAGCTGTCGATGCGCTGGTGGCACTATCTGGTGGCCGCCTTGCTGATGGCCGTGCCCAGCGCGCTGGTGCTGAAGCAGCCGGACCTGGGCACCACCCTGCTGATCGCCGCCGCCGGCCTCTTCGTGCTGTTCTTCGCCGGCCTGCCGTGGAAAGTGATCTTCGCCGGCATCGGCCTGGGCGCGGCCAGCTTGCCCATCGTCTGGAACCTGCTGCACGACTACCAGCGCCGCCGGGTGCTGACCATGATAGACCCCACCACCGACCCGCTGGGCGACGGCTACCACATCATCCAGTCCATGATCGCCATCGGCTCCGGCGGCCCCTGGGGCAAGGGCTGGCTCAACGGCACCCAGACCCACCTCGATTACATCCCGGAACGCACCACCGACTTCATCTTCGCCGTGTATTCAGAGGAATTCGGCCTGGCCGGCAATGTGCTGCTGCTGACGCTCTACCTGCTGGTGCTCAGCCGCGCGATGATGATCACCGCCAGCGCGCAAACGCTGTACGGCCGGCTGATGGCAGGCTCCATCACCCTGTCCTTCTTCGTCTACGCCTTCGTCAATATGGGCATGGTGTCCGGCATCCTTCCGGTGGTGGGCGTGCCGCTGCCCTTCATGTCCTACGGCGGCACCGCCACCGTCACCCTGTTCGTCGGCATGGGCATGCTGATGAGCATCAGCAATCTAAAACGCTGAGAGCCTGTTTACGATCTCGCGAACAAGAGCGAGACAAGGCGAAAACGGGCGAAAAAGCGGAATGTACACGTGGTACATGAGCATTTTGAGCTCGGTTTCAACGCCGTATCGCCGACGCGCAGCAGATCGTAAACAGGTTCTTTACGTCATACCCGGAAGGTTTCCGACTTGACGAAGGCAAGCAAAATCGCAAGCCTATAGCATTCCGGCGCCGCCGCGCGCCGCCATCCCGCATTCATGCCAGAGGAAACGCCACCGCATGCGCATCAAGACCCTGAGCCTGCTGCTCGCCCTGTCCCTGGGCCACACCTTGCCGGCCATCGCCGCCGAACCCGCCGCCGCCAGCCAAAGCCAGCTGCAAGCCTACACCAGCGTGGAAGGCGTCACCGAATACCGGCTGCCCAACGGCCTGCGCGTCCTGCTGGCGCCGGACGCCTCCAAGCCCACCACCACCGTCAACATCACCTATCTGGTGGGCAGCCGCCACGAAAGCTATGGCGAAACCGGCATGGCCCACTTGCTGGAGCACATGCTGTTCAAGGGCACGCCCAGCAGCGGCAATCTGATGCAGGAGCTGGGCAAGCGCGGCATGCAGTTCAACGGCACCACCTTCCTGGACCGCACCAACTACTACGAAACCTTCCCCGCCAGCGACGCCAATCTGCGCTGGGCGCTGGAGATGGAAGCGGACCGCATGGTCAACAGCAAGATCGCCAGGAGCGATCTGGACACCGAGTTCTCAGTGGTGCGCAATGAAATGGAGATGGGGGAGAACAATCCCCGCCGCGTGCTGTGGAAGCAGATGACCGCAGTCAGTTACGACTGGCACAACTACGGCCACAACACCATAGGCGCGCGCTCGGACGTGGAAAAGGTCCGCATCGACAATCTGCAGGCCTTCTACCGCAAGTACTACCAGCCGGACAACGCGGTGCTGATGATCAGCGGCAAGTTCGACCCGGCGGCGACGCTGGCCGTCGTTCAGCAGGCCTTCGGCAAGATCGCCAAGCCGCAGCGCCAGCTGACGCCGACCTGGACCGAAGAACCGCAGCGCGACGGCGCGCGCGAACTGACCGTGGAGCGCGTCGGCGACACCCAGCTGGCCGCGGTGCTCTATCCGATCTCCGCCGGCAGCCACCCGGACGCGGCCGCCGTCCTCGCGCTGGCCGACATTCTGGCCAGCACGCCCAACGGCCGGCTGTACCAGGCGCTGGTGGGCGGCAAGAAAGCCGTAGGCGTCGAGGCCTGGCCCTTTGCGCTGGCCGAACCCGGCTACATCATTTTCTGGGCAGAATTGAACAAGGGACAGAAGCTGGCCGACGCGCGCCAGGCCCTGCTCGCCGCCATCGAAGGCTTCAAGAGCAAGCCGGTGACCGAGGCCGAACTCAAGCGCGCCAAGGCCAGCCTGCTCAATGAGATCGACAAGACCTTGAACGATCCGCAGCAGTTGGCGGTGGAAATGTCCGAAGCCATCGCCAAAGGCGACTGGCGATTGTTCTTCCTGACCCGCGACCGCATCGAGGCGCTGAGCGTCAAGGACGTGGAACGGGCGGCCGAGAACTACTTCAAGCCGTCCAACCGCACCTACGGCCAGTTCGTGCCCACCGCCAAACCGGAACGCAGCGTGATCCCGGCCACGCCGGACGTGGCCAAGCTGGTGGACGGCTACAAGGGCCGCGCCGCGATCAGCCAGGGCGAAGCCTTCGACCCCAGCCCGGCCAATATCGACGCCCGCACCGAGAAAACCACGCTCGCCAACGGCGCCAAGCTGGCCTTGCTGGCCAAGAAGACCCGCGGCGAAACCGTCAACGGCAGCTTCAGCCTCGCCTTCGGCGACGAGAAAAGCCTGTTCGGCCGCGGCGCCGTTCCCGGCCTCGCCGCCGACATGCTGGAGCGCGGCAGCGGCAAACTCAGCCGCGCCGAAATCAGCAATCGCCTGGACCAATTGAAAGCCAAGCTCAGCATCTCCGGCTCCGGCCAAGAAGTCAGCGTGGACTTTGAAACCACCCGCACGCATCTGCCGGCCTTGCTGGACCTGATCGCCGGCCTGCTCAAGCAGCCCAGCTTCCCGGAACGGGAGTTCGAACTGCTGCGCAAGGAGGAACTGACCGCCATCGACGCCCAGCGCAACGAGCCTCAGGCCATGGCCACCCAGGCCGTGGGCCAGGCGCTCAATATCTATCGCAAGGGCGATCTGCGCTACCGTCCGACGCTGGACGAGGCCGCCGCCGAATTGAAAGCCGCCAAGCTGGACGATCTGAAGCGCTTCCACCGCCAGTTCTACGGCGCCAACCACGCCCGCTTCGCCCTGGTCGGCGACTTCGACGCCAAGGCGGCGCAAAGCCAGCTGCAAAAGCTGTTCGGCGGCTGGAACAGCCCTGTGGCGTACAGCCGCGCACCCAGCCAGCTGCCGCCGGCCAAACCGGGCCAGCGGCAATTGCTGGCCAAGGACAAAGCCAACGCCTTCTACCTGGCCACCGCGCCGCTGGCGATGCGTGACAGCGACGCGGACTACCCGGCGATGCTGGTCGCCAACAAGATTCTGGGCGGCGGCGTCAAATCGCGGCTGTTGGACCGCCTGCGCCAGAAAGACGGCATCAGCTACTACGCCGGCAGCCAGTTCAAGGCCGGCAGCTTCGAGCCGGTGGCCAGCCTGAGCCTGGTGGCCATTTACGCGCCGCAGAATCTGGACAAGCTGAAACAGGGGGTGGCCGAGGAATTGACCCACTTCATCCGCGACGGCGTCAACGCCACCGAGCTGGCCGACGCCAAGAAAGCGCTGCAGCAGGAAAGGGAGATCGCCCGCGCCCAGGACGGCGCGCTGAGCGGCGCTCTGGACGGCCAGTTGCAGATCGGCCGCGGCATGGACTTCAACGCCAAGGTGGACGCCGCCATCGCCGCGCTGACGGTGGAGCAGGTCAACGCCGCGCTGCGCAAGCATATAGACCCGGCCCAGTTGTTCCAGGTCTACGCCGGCGACTTCAAAACCCCCTGATCCGGCCTTGCGCCGACCCGCCTCAGCCGTTCGGGGGCGGGTCGGCGTCTCGCGCTGGCGGCTCCGCCTCGCCCGCGGCGGCGTCCGCCGCCGGCAGGTCCGGCAAGGGCCGGCCGTCCCGGCCGAACAGGCGCAACTGACGCGGCAGGTCGTGCTCGTCCGCCAGCTTGACGCCGACGCCGACCAGACGCACCGGCCGCCGTCCGCGCTCGAATCCCACTCGCAGCAGTTCCCCGAAACGCGCCGACGACAGTTGTCCGCCGGCGTGTTCCACCGTGGTCTGGTTGAAATCGTCGAACTTGAGCTTGACCGACAAGCCCTTGAACGCGGGATTGCCGCTGCGCGCGATGCGCGCGCTCAAGCGGTCTATCAGCTCCGGCAGCTTGGACAGACAGGCGGCGACGTCGGGCAGGTCCACCGCATAGGTCTCCTCGACGCTGATCGATTTGCGGCTGCGGTCGGTGGACACCGGCCGTGGATCCACGCCGCGCGCCAGCTCGTGGAGACGCTCGCCGAAACGGCCGAAGTGACGCAGCAGATCGGCCAGCTCCCAGGCCAGCATATCGCCGCAGCGCCGTATGCCCAGCTCGTTCAGCCGCTGCGCGGTGACCCGGCCCACGCCGTGTATCTTCTCCACCGGCAGCGCGGCGACGAAGCCGGCCACGTCTTGAGGCCGGATCAGGAATTGCCCGTCCGGCTTGTTCCAGTCGCTGGCCACCTTGGCCAGGAATTTGTTGGGCGCGATGCCGGCCGAGGCGGTGATGCCCACCTCCTCGCGGATCTGGCGGCGTATCGCCTCCGCCATCCGCGTGGCGCTGCCCTGCTCATGCGGCTGACCCGTCACATCCAGATAGGCCTCGTCCAGCGACAAGGGCTCGATCAAGGGCGTGTAGCGCTCGTAGATGCGCATGATCTTCTGGCTGGCTTCGCGGTAGCGCGCCATATCGGGCGGCAGAATCAGCAGATCGGGGCACAGGCGCAGCGCGCGCGCCGACGACATCGCCGAGCGCACGCCGTAGCGGCGCGCGATGTAATTGCAGGTGGCGATCACGCCGCGGCTTTCCGGCCGCCCGCCCACCGCCAGCGGCAAAGGCCGCAAGGCGGGATCGTCGCGCATCTCGATGGCGGCGTAGAAACAATCGCAATCGACATGGATGATTTTGCGCAGCGGCTCGCTCATAGCGACGGCCGGGTCAGGAAACGGCGCCGTCGCTATGGCCCAGCGAACGCTGCGGCGCCACCCGGTCGCGCACCCGCTGCTTCAGCAGCTTGATGTCGGGGAAACCGCCGTCGGCCTTGCGGTCCCACAGCAGCTCGCCGTCCAGTTCGACGCGGAACACGCCGCCGCTGCCGGGCTGCAAGGCCACTTCCGCCAATTCCTTCTCGAAGGTGGTCAGCAGCTCCTGCGCCATCCAGGCGGCGCGCAGCAGCCAGCGGCAGCCGGTGCAGTATTCAATGCTCAGGCGCGGAGATTTGGCGGGGGGGATAGAGGGTGTCATGCGGGAAAACGCGGTCGGCAAGAAGATGGCTGACAGCATACATCATGGGAGGGGAAAGGAACTGCCGGCGTCCCTGGATTTTGTTGTGTGCGGGCGCAAGCGCTCGCTCCTCCATCGTTTCTCTCTTTGTGCAGACTTGGCGTTTTGACCTTGTTCAGGGCGCCGGCAGTGGCAATGACGTCTTGTTCTCAACACATTCCCGAGGCCAAGTCTGCCCAGTCGCCGGCGCGGGGTAAAGCATTTACTCCAGCCCGCGCCGATTGCTGCACTGCACGATGTAACTTCGGCGCAACGTTACCGGTAGCATCGCGCCTTGCCGTTCAATGCGCGTGCTCGGCCGGCGCGGCGGCGGCCACGCCGTCTTCCACCACCACTTCCACGGTCACGCTGCCCGCTTTCTCGAATCGCAATGTCAGCGGAAAGCGGTCGCCCACGCGCAGCGGCTGCTTCAGGCCCATCAGCATCACGTGATAGCTGCCGGGCGCGAACTTGACTTCCTGGCCTGCGGCCACGGCCACGCCGCCGGCCACTTCGCGCATGCGCATCACGCCCTTGTCGTTGATGTGGGTGTGCAGTTCGGCCTTGTCCGCGCGCGGCGTGCTGGCGGACAACAGTTTGTCCGCGGCCTTGCCGCGATTGCTCAGCGACAGGTAAACGCCGCCGGTGGGGCTGCTTTCCGGCATCGCCCGGCTCCATGGATGGCCGATCTTCATATCGCCCAGCTTGAATTCGTGCGCCATCGCGCCGGCGCTCAGCAGGCACAGGCCCAACAGGGCGCTCAATGTCTTTTGCATAATGGATTCCTCGGGTTTTCCGCACTCTAGCACAGCCGCCGCAGGCAGCTGTGCGGCATAATGCCACAGCCAATGTCATGCCGCGCGCGCTTCGCGCCGCCGGCCGCAGAATTTCCCTTGTCACTTGCCCGCGGCCTCAGGCAGACTGCGTCCATTCCATGTAATGTTCGCTTCATCAGCGTAGTGCCATGCTCAAGACGTTGTCGCTCCAATTCCTGTTCGGCGGGCTGCTCAGCCTGATCACCATCACCAACCCGCTATCCAAGATTCCGCTGTTCATCACCCTGACCCGCGAGATGAGCGACTCTGCGCGCGACAATCAGGCGCGCCGCGCCTGCGTGTTCGCAGCCGCCATCATGGTGGTCAGCCTGCTGGCCGGCAACGTGATCATGTCCGCCTTCGGCATTTCCTACGGCGCGCTGCGCATTTCCGGCGGCTTCGTCGTCGCCGTGCTCGGCTACCGCATGCTGTTCCTGTCTCAGGATCCGGGCAACGCGCCCAAGACCGGCGAACGCGAGGACTACGCCTTCTTCCCGCTGGCCATGCCCGGCATCAGCGGCCCCGGCACCATCGCCGTGGTCATCGGCATTTCCACCGAGATCGCCGAACTGACCACGCTGCCGGCCAAGGCGCTGGCCTTCGCGATGACCTTCGCCGCCATCGGCGGCACCTGCTTCGGCATGTGGCTGACGCTGAAATCCTCGCAGCTGATCGCCCAGCGTCTGGGCCGCGGCGGCCGCGAAGTGATGACGCGGCTGATGGGCTTTTTGCTGATCTGCATCGGCGTGCAGTTCGTCGGTTCCGGCATCCGCACCTTCATGGCCGGCTCCTAAGGCCGGCCGCGACGCCCCGCCATGTCCCGCCCGGCGTCCGATCGTTCCGATTTCTTCCGCGCCGACGATATCGGCGCCTTGGAATGCCTGGACGCCAGCTACGCCCAAAGAGTGTTTCCGCCGCATTTTCATGAAGAATACGTGGTCAACGCGCTGACCCTGGGCGCTCAGTCCTACCGCCACCGCGGCGGCACCCACCGCGCCGGCGTCGGCGCGCTGGTGCTGATCAATCCCGGCGAAGTGCATACCGGCGAAACCGCCGACGCGCGCGGCTGGGCCTATCGCGGCTTCTATCCGTCCGCGGACTTCCTCCAAAAGCTGGCCGCCGACATCAGCGGCGACGCCCACGCCCGGCCTTACTTTCGCGACACCGTGGTGCTGGACGCGCCGCTGGCCGCCGGCATGGACCAGCTGCATCGCCTGCTGCGCGACAGCCGGGACCGGCTGCTGCGCGAATCTGCGTTGCAGCGCATGTTCGGCGCAGTGCTGCAACGCCATATGCAGGTGCGCGGCCAGACGCAGGCGGCCGCCCCCCGCGCGGTGGAGCTGGCGCGGCAAATGCTGGCCGACGCCGTCAGCGACAATCTGTCGCTGCAGACGCTGGCGGAAGCGGCCCAGCTCTCGCCCTGGCAGCTGTGCCGCCAGTTTCGCCAGCACTTCGGCCTGCCGCCGGTGGCTTGGCGCAATCAGCTGCGCGTCAATCGCGCGCGCCAATTGCTGGCGCAGGGACAAACGCCCGGCGCGGTGGCGCTCAGCCTGGGCTTCGCCGACCAGGCCCATCTGACCCGCGCCTTCCGCCACACCGTGGGCCTGGCGCCGGCCGCCTATCAACGCGCGCTGGGCCTGCGCCGCTGAGAACCTGTTCAAAGTCTGCTGCGCTTCAGCGATACGGCGTTAAAAACAAGCTCAAAATGCTCATGTACCAGCTGTACATTCCGCTTTTTCGCTCGTTTTCGCCTTGTCTCGCCCTTGCTCGCGAGACTTTGAACAGGCCCTGAGAAGCAGCTCAAAGCCACGCGGCCATCCCCCGCAAAATCGTTCAAGACGGCGGCCGGTTTCGGCGGCATGATGAATCCATCTCATTGCCGCAAGGATACGCCCCGATGACCCGCCCCACCCCCGCCGCCTGGGCCTTGCAAGGCGCGCGCGACAGCCTGCCCATGCTGATAGGCGCCGCGCCCTTCGGCGTGATTTTCGGCACCTTGGCCATCGCCGCCGGGCTCAGCCCGCTGAGCACCCAAGCCATGTCCTTGCTGGTGTTCGCCGGCTCCTCGCAATTCATCGCCGTCAGCCTGGTGGCCGCCGGCGCCGCGCTGCCGGTGATCTGGCTGACCACTTTCGTGGTCAATCTGCGCCACGCGCTCTACAGCGCCACCCTCTTGCCTTACGCGCGGCAATGGCCGCTGGCCTGGCGCTGGCCGCTGGCGTTCTGGCTCACCGACGAAACCTTCGCCGTGGTCGAACACCGTTTCCGCACCCAGGCCGCGGCCGGCGGCCAGTGGTATTGGCTGGGCTCCTCGCTGGCGATGTACGGCAATTGGCAGGCGTGGACGCTGGCCGGCGTGCTGCTGGGGCGCTCGGTGCCGGGGCTGGCGCAGCTGGGCCTGGACTTCGCCATGGTGGCCACTTTCGCCGCCATCGTCGCGCCGCAATTGAAAAAGCGACCCACGCTGGCGGCCGCGGCGGTAGCCGGCCTGACCGCGCTGCTGGCGCGCGGCCTGCCCTACAAGCTGGACCTGATGCTGGCGGCGCTGCTCGGCGTCGGCGCCGGACTCTTGCTGGAAGGCAAGCGCAAGGAGGCGGCATGAACCATTGGTGGATGATTTTCGGCATGCTGGCGGCCACTTTGCTGATCCGCGCCAGCTTTCTGGTGTTCGGCCAGCGGCTGGCCTTCCCGGACTGGCTGAACCGCGCGCTGCACTATGTGCCGGCGGCGGTGCTGTCGGCGCTGGTGGCGCCGATGGCGCTGGCCCCGACCGGGCGCATTGATCTGTCGCTGGGCAACGCCTATCTGATCGGCACTCTGGTCGCCATCGCGGTGGCGTGGAAGAACGGCAAGACCCTGCTCGCCATTGTGGTCAGCTTTATCGTCTACGGCTTGCTGCGCTGGCTCTAAGAATCTGTTTACGATCTGCTGCGCTTCGGCGAGATGGACGGAACGGGCTTAAGAGCCGCTCGCAACGCCTCGCGGAGAAGCCGAGCCAAGGCGCGCCGGCGCAGGCCGTACAAGGGGTGCGGCCAGGAGGCGCAAGCAGGATCAGGGGTTTGCTTAGCGGGTCTAAGCCGCCAGCAGACCCAGCGCCGCCAGGCCCGCTTTTTCCTCTTCGCGCAAGGTCAGGATGCGGCAGCCGTCGGCGGTGACCAGGAGGGTGTGCTCGAACTGAGCCGACAGGCTGCGGTCCCGCGTCACCACCGTCCAGCCGTCCGGCAACACCTTCACGTCCTTGCCGCCCTGATTGATCATCGGCTCGATGGTGAAGGTCATGCCGGCCTCCAGCTTGAGCCCTTGGCCGGGCCGGCCGTAATGCAGCACTTGCGGCTCCTCGTGCATGGCGGCGCCGATGCCGTGGCCGCAATACTCGCGCACCACGCTATAGCCCTGCGCCTCGGCGTGCTGCTGGATCGCGTGGCCGATGTCGCCCAGCGTCGCGCCCGGGCGGACCTTGGCGATGGCCAGATACAGGCAACGCTGGGTGACGTCCACCAGGCGCTGGGCGTACGGGCTGATCTCGCCGACGGCGAAGGTCTTGCTGCTGTCGCCGTAATAGCCGTCCTTCAGCACCGTGACGTCGACGTTGACGATGTCGCCGCGCTTCAGGCGCTGCCGCTCGGACGGCCAGCCGTGGCACACCACCTGATTGACCGAGGTGTTGACGCTGAACGGGAAGCCGTACTGCCCCTTGCTGCCCGGCCGCGCGCCCAATCGCTCGACGATGTAACGCTCGCAAAAGGCGTCGATCTCCAGCGTGCTGACCCCGGGCCGGATCTTCTCCTCCACCGCCTGCAGCACTTGCGCGGTCAGGGCGCCGGCCAAGATCATGCCCTGGATGTCGGACTCGGTTTTAATCATGGCCGCTCCCCTTTCTTGCCCATGCCAACGGCAAAGCGAATCAGATATTGTATACCAGCACCAGGCTGATCAGAATGGGCGCCGCCCAGCAATAGATGAAGCGCACGCCGGCGCTCAGCGCCGCGGGCAACTGCAGCTCGGCGCGCATGGTCGGCCAGATCACCCAGCCGGCGAAGCAGGCGGTGCCGATGCCGCCCAGCGGCAGCAGGATGTTGGACGCGGTGTAGTCCATCAGCTCGAACACATTGCGGCCGAACAGCTTCCAGTCCGCCAAGGGCCCGAAGGACAGTGCCGCCGGAATGCCGGCGCAAAACACCAGCAGGCAGATCAGCAGCGTCGCCTTGCGCCGGCCTACGCCCCACTCGTCGATGGGAAACACCGCCACCAGTTCCAGCAGGGACACCGAGGAGGTCAGCGCCGCCATCAGCAGCAGCAGAAAGAAGGCCGCCGCCAGGGCTTGGCCGAAAGGCAGGTGGTTGAACACCACCGGCATGGTCATATAGGTCAGGCCCGGTCCGGCCTGAGGGTCCAGCCCAAAGGCGTAGATCGCAGGAAAGATCATCAGGCCGGCCAAGACCGAGGTCAGCGTGGTCAGGCCGGTCACCCACAGCGCGGCGCCCGCCAGTTTCGCGTCCCGGCCCAGATAGGAGCCGTAGGCGATCATGCAACCGGCGCCCACCGACAAGGAAAAGAAGGCCAGGCCCAGCGCTTCCACCAGCATGCCCGGCGTCACCTTGGAGAAATCCGGCGTCAGCAAGGCCGCCACGCCGGCCCCTGCGCCCGGCAAGGTCAGCGAGCGGGCGATCAGGCCCAGCATTAGCAGGAACAGCAGCGGCATCAACACCTTGCCGGCGCGCTCAATCCCCTTTTGCACCCCGCACATCACCACTAGCAGCGTCAGACCGGTGAACAGGGCGTGAGTCAGCAGGGATTCGAAGGGATCGGACACGTAATCGCCGAACAAGCGCGCCAGCGCCGCCGGGTCGTTGCTCATCACCCGGCCGTCCACCGCGCGCAGCAGATAGCCCAGCGTCCAGCCGCCCACCACGCTGTAGAAGGAAAACACCAGGAAACCGCACAGCACGCCGGCGTAGCCCACCAGCTTCCAGCGGCGCGAACCCAGCCGCGCGAAGGCGCTCACCGCGCCGCAGGCCGCCGCGCGGCCGATGGCGATCTCGGCCAGCAGCAAGGCGATGCCCAGCGTGAAGGTCAGCAATAGATAGATCAGCAGAAACGCGCCGCCGCCGTTCATCGCGGTGACGTAGGGAAACTTCCAGATGGAGCCCAGGCCGACCGTGGCGCCGGCCGAAGCCAGAATGAAACCGAGGCGGGAACCCCATTGTGTGCGAGACATGACAACTCCTGAGTCAGAACAATTTGCCGCCGCACGGGGTAACGCTGGATACAACAAGGCCGCCCATGACGGCGGCCCGGAAAACAGATGCGAACATCCCTGGCGCGCCGATTAGCTGCGCCACCACCACGTTTTGGTCTGGAATGGGATCGTTTGCTTCATAAGCGTGGAAGCATGCCGGTTTACGCCCCAGTACGTCAAGCCCGGCATGCGGATTCACGCCTTGTCGACGGCCAGACCGGCCGCGTCCGCCCCCGGCCGCTTCAGCCGGAAACCCAGCCACAGGACCAGCAGCCAGGCCGGCAAAACGTACACCGACACCGCCACCCCCGGCGTGAACAGCATCACTCCCAGGATCATCAACATGAAGGCCAGGCACAGCCAATTGGAGAACGGATGCCACAGCGAGGCGAACACCAGCTTGCGGCCGCCCTGGGCGCGGCGGAACTTCATGTGAGTCAGGCTGATCAGCGCCCAGTTGATCACCAGGGCGGTGACCACCAGCGACATCAATAAGGCCAGCGCGCCGCTGGGCAGCAGGTAATTGAGCACCACGCCGGCGAAGGTCGCCAACGCCGACAACAAGGTGGCGTTGACCGGCACCCCGCGCTTGTCCAGCCTGGCCATGCTCTTGGGCGCATTGCCCTGCTGAGCCAGGCTGAACAGCATGCGGCTGGTGGCGTAGACGCCGCCGTTGTACACCGACAAGGCCGCGGTCAACACCACGAAATTAAGCCCGTGAGCGGCGAAGCCGGCGCCGATCTGCTCGAAAATCATCACGAAGGGGCTGCCGCCGGCGGCCACCTTGCTCCACGGATACAGGGACAACAGCACCAGCAGCGAGCCGATGTAGAAAATCAGCACGCGGTAGATCACCTGATTCACCGCTCTGGGAATGGTTTTCTGCGGGTCCTGGGTCTCCGCCGCCGCCATGCCGATCAGCTCCAAGCCGCCGAAGGAGAACATGATCACCGCCATCGTCATGAACAGGCCGCCTACGCCGTGCGGAAAGAAGCCGCCGTCGCTCCACAGATTGCTCACCGAAGCCTGCGGGCCGCCCTTGCCGGACAAGAGCAGATAGCCACCGAACACGATCATCGCGATCACCGCGCCCACCTTGATCAGCGCGAACCAGAACTCCGTCTCGCCATAGTATTTGACGCTGCTCAGATTGACGCCGGTGATCGCCGTGAAGAAGACCAGCGCGGTGACCCAGGTGGGCACATCCGGCCACCAATAGCGCACGTACTCGCCTGCGGCCGTCAGTTCGGCCATGCCGGCCAGCACATACAGCGCCCAGTAATTCCAACCGGACAGGAAGGCCGGAAACTTGCCCCAGTAACGACCGGCGAAATGGCTGAGCGAGCCGGCCACCGGCTCTTCGGCCAGCATCTCGCCCAATTGGCGCATGATCAGGAAAATGATGAAGCCGGCGACGGCGTAGCCGAGAATCATCGCCGGTCCGGCCGCTTTCAACACGCTGGCCGAACCCAGGAACAGACCGGTGCCGATCGCGCCGCCCAGCGCGATCAATTGGATATGGCGGTTTTTCAGCTCGCGCTTCAAACCGGTGGAAGTGGGGGTAACGCTCACCTTGGCGCCTCCTGCCGATGGAAAGCTGTTTACGATCAGCGGCGCGCGGCGATACGGCTTTGAATCCGGCTTGGCATTGCTCGTGCGCCATGCGCGCATTCCGCTTTCTCAGCCGCAAAACCTTGTCTCGCCCCAGCTCGCGCAATCGTAAGCAGGCTCTCTTGTGAATGGGACGGTATTGCTTCATCAATGCAGCAAGGCCCTCACCACCCGTCAATCAGACAAAAAGTCCAAAAAGCAAGCAAGACATCCTTATTACATACATCAACTTCAAACAAACCACGTTCAGACTAAACAAAATACGACAAAAGGTCAAAAACCTTTTTCAAAACATCTGGTGATGATTCATAAGACCATCATCAACACCAAGCAAATTAGACAATAAGTCTAATTAAATGCGAATCGAGGCGGCGGACCGCGCGGGGCAAAAAGCAGGGCCGCCCGAATAAGGCGGCCCTGCCGATACGCTCGCTGCGCGAGCGTCGTGAAAACACTCAGGAGGTCTGGCGCACGGGCTCCCCCGCCGGCGCGCCCTTGGCTTTGGCGCGATAGCCCACCCACAGCAGCCCCAGCCATATCGGCAACACATAGACCGATACCGCGGCGCCCGGGGTCAGCAGCAGGATCAACAGAATCATCGCCATGAAAGCCAGGCAGATCCAATTGGTCAGCGGGAACCAGAAGGACTTGAACACCAGTTGCTCGCCGGCTTCGACCTTGGCGCGGCGGAACTTCAAATGCGTCAGGCTGATCATCGCCCAGTTGGTCACCAGCGCGGCCACCACCAGCGACATCAGAATGCCCAAGGCCTCGCCCGGCAGCACATAGTTCAGGATCACGCAGGCGAAAGTGGCCAACGCCGACACCAGGATCGCCGGCACCGGCACGCCGCGCTGGTCCACCTGCATCAAGGCCTTGGGCGCGTTGCCCTGTCTGGCCAGGCCATACAGCATGCGGCTATTGGCGTAAACGCTGCTGTTGTACACCGACAGCGCCGCGGTCAGCACCACGAAGTTGAGCAGATTGGCGGTCAGCCCGGAACCGATTTGCTGGAAGATCATCACGAAGGGGCTGCCGCCGGACGCCACCTTGCTCCACGGGTACAGCGACAGCAGCACCACCAGCGAACCGATGTAGAAGATCAGGATGCGGTAAATCACCTGGTTCACAGCCTTGGGAATGGTGGTGCGCGGGTTATCCGCCTCGGCCGCGGTCAGGCCAATCAGTTCCAGGCCGCCGAAGGAGAACATGATCACCGCCATCATCATGAACAGGCCGCTGAAACCATGCGGGAAGAAGCCGCCATCGCTCCACAGATTGCTGAACGAGGCTTGCGGACCGCCGGTGCCGGTCAGCAGCAGGTAGCCGCCGAACAGAATCATGGCAATCACCGCCACCACCTTGATCAGCGCGAACCAGAACTCCGCCTCGCCGTAAACCTTGACGTTGGCCAGATTGATGCCGTTGATACAGACGAAGAACACCAGCGCCGACACCCAGGCGGGGACATGCGGCCACCAGTACTGGACATAGGCGCCGACGGCGGTGAGTTCCGCCATGCTGACCAGGATGTACAGCACCCAGTAGTTCCAGCCGGACAGGAAGCCGGCGAAATCGCCCCAGTAACGGTAGGCGAAGTGGCTGAACGAGCCGGCCACCGGCTCCTGGGCCACCATTTCGCCCAACTGGCGCATGATCATGAAGGCGATCAGGCCGGCGACGGCATAACCCAGAATCATGGACGGACCGGCGGCCTTCAGCACGCTGGCCGAGCCCAAGAACAGGCCGGTGCCGACCGCGCCGCCCAAGGCGATCAATTGGATGTGGCGGTTTTTCAAACCGCGCTTCAAACCGGCTTCGGTGGAGATATCAGTCAAGGCTGCCCCCTAAAATCATCATTTTCCAGCAACATTAATACCAACAGCATGACAATTCAGGCAAGCCGCTTCGTTTCTGTTGCAAACATCAACAAGCTGGACATTAAGCACTCATGCTCGCCTCGCGTCAAATGAATACATTGGATTTTTATGCCTTAATAGCGTCATATATTGGATACAATGAAATTAAATTCGATTATTTAAACAAAAACTTTGCTCTAATTGCTCAATTACCTGCAGACTACTGCAAATTTCTGCCACGCCCTCCATCGCGGGGTCTAACATGCCATTTTGCATATAAGCAAGCGTTCACTCGCTGATATATTGATTTAAATCAAATTGCTAGCGCCGCTGCAACACCGGAGCCGCCGCCGCAAACGCTAACGATTCGCCACTTTTAGTAACAAATGGAAAACATTTGATTTGCAACTGTCTGCCACCATGAAGTGTCTGAATTTCATCTCACTCATCATGATTACGGCCGCATAGACGGCCCGCTTTTGGAGACGAACCATGAAACAATCCTTGTTGATCGCCAGCGTGCTAGGCGGCGGCATCGCGCTCGGCGGCCTGGGCGTGGCCGGCTATCAAGCCGTGAAATCCAATCCTCAGACCGCGGCCGCGCCGCAACAAACCGCCAGCGCGCCGCCGGCCGCATCCGCCGCGATGGCGGTGCTGCCGCCCGCCGTGGCCTCCGCCCCGGCGGTCGTTGCCGCGGCCGCGCCCGTCGCAGCCGCCCAAGCGGCCAAGCCGGCGGAGAAAACCGCCGAACCCAGCGCGCCGGCCAAGCCGGCCGCTCCGGTCCACGCCACCCATGCCCGCATCCTGGCGGTGACGCCGATCAAGGAAACCGTCAACGCGCCCAAGCAGGTCTGCCATCAGGAGCAGGTCACCCATCAGGCGCCGGTCCAGGATCAAAACCGCATCGCCGGCTCGGTGATAGGCGGCGTGATCGGCGGCGTGCTGGGCAATCAGGTGGGCGGCGGCAACGGCAAGAAGGCCGCCACCGTGATCGGCGCCCTGGCGGGAGGCCTGGCCGGCAACAAGGTGCAGGAAGGCATGCAGCAACGCGATCAGGTCAACAGCACCCAGACCATTTGCAATGAAGTGAACGAAAGCAGCGAGAAGGTCGTCGGCTACGACGTCAAGTACTCGCTGGACGGCAAGACCGGCACCGTGCGCATGGATCGCAAGCCCAAGGGCAAGACCTTGCCGGCCAAGAACGGCAAGGTGCTGGTTTAGCATCCTGCTGTAGCGTTGCGCCGACTGGCTCAGCGCTGACGCTGATGCTTGCTAGCCACGCAGGCTGGCAAGACCATGCCACGCAAAAGCGGACCTCCCGGTCCGCTTTTTTCATGCCCTCAGCGCCAGCGCGCCGCGGCCGCCTCCGCCTCTTCCGGCGGGCCGAACAAGACCGTCCAGCGATCTTTCCAGTTGGGCGCGCGCCAGGCTTCCCGCAACATATCGCGCCATTCCACCACGCTGACCCATAGCGGATTGAAGCTGTTCACCGGCTTGACCGTACCGTAGTCGCAGGGATCGTCGGCGCTTTCCTCCACATAGGTGCCGAACAGGCGGTCCCAGACCACCAGCACGCCGGCGTAGTTGTGATCGATGTAGCGCGGATTCTTGGCATGGTGGCCGCGATGGATGGACGGGGTGTTGAGAACGTATTCCAGCCAACCCAGCTTGGGGCAGGCCTGGGTATGCACGAAGAACTGGAAGGCCAGGTTCAGCAACACCACGCCGACCACCTGCTCCGGCGGAAAGCCCAGCCAGGCCAGCGGCAGCCAGAACGCCCACATGCCGGCCAGCGGATACATCAGGCTCTGGCGGAAGGCGGTGGTGAAATTCATCCGGGTGGAGCTGTGGTGCACGCTGTGGGCGGCCCACAGCCAACGCACGCGGTGGCTGACGCGATGGAACCAGTAATAGAGAAAATCCTGGCCGATGAACAACAGCAGGAAGCTGAGCCAGGATTCGGAAAATTGAAACAGCCGGTGTTCTTGGAAAATCCACGCGTACAAGGGCAGCGCCAGCACCCAGGCCAGCTTGTCCGCCCCCTGGTGCAGCAAGCCCAGACAGGCGCTGCACACTGAATCGCGCCAATCGTACAGACTGAGCCGGCCCTGCCGGCGCAAATGCCACAACTCGCCGGCGACGAAGGCCAGGAACACCGGCGCCATCGCCAACAACAGCAGCTGAATATCGAACTTCATCACGGCCTCCCGCTTGGGCAAGGCGTTTGCGTCAGGGGCAAACACTTGATTGGAGTTTGAGCTCTATAATTACTCAAACGCCGAATGCCGGCAAGCGGGTCGGTCCTGTCCTGCGGTTTACCCTATTGCTGCTGACGCGCGCGGAACGCGGTCAAGGACGCCTCACGCTCGCTCCAGGTCCGGCTCACGCTCTTGCGGGCGGACAGGCGCTGCAGATAGGCGTCGCGATCGGGGAAGCCGGCGGTCAGGTCTTCGCCCAGCAAGGCCTTGCTCATCTGCTCCAGCGCCGGCAGGACGCAGGCGGCGCCGATGTCGGCGCTGCTGAAATCCTCGCCACAGGCCCAAGGGCCGTAATCCAGCAACTGGGCGCAGGCGGCCACGCCGCGGGCGATCTGCTGACGCGCGGCGTCGATCGCGCCCGCTTCCAGCGGGCTGCCGAACAGCCAATGGCGGTATAAGGGCAGCGCCGGCATCAACACGTACAAATCCAGCATCGCGCTCAGCTGGCGCGCGTGGGCGCGGCCGTTCGGCGTCGGCGGCAGCAAGGAGGCGGTGGGATAGGCGTCCTCCAGCCATTCCAGGATCACCGATGACTCCGCCATGGCGTGGCCGCCCACTTCGACAAAAGGAATCTTGCCCATCGGGCTCTTCGCCAGCAGTTCTTCCTGCTGCGAAGGGGCGGTGAGGATTTCTTGGAAGTTGACGCCCTTTTCCAGCAAGGCGATTTTGACCTTGTTGTAATAAGGGGACAGCGCAGCGCCGTAAAGCTTGATCATTCAGGTCTCCAGGCAGGCCGGGCCTGCGGTTGCTGATGGAAGGCGGCCGGCCATGCTGCAATGCAGGGCCAGCCCGGCAGCATTATGCCATTACTTATTCATGGCAACGGCTTTTTGCTGCAGCAATTGCCTGATCTGCGGCAGCGCCGCCTGCGCGGCGCGCTCTCCTTCCAGAATAGCCTGATGACGCGCGTCGAATTGAGCGGATCCGATATTCTGCACTTGCGGGCGGATCACCACGTCGGCCTGCTTCAGTTCTTGCGCCAGCGCCGGCCCGTTCATGATGTTCAGGCTCTGATCCAGCATGGACAAAAAGCCGGTGGCGGCGCCCTTGCGCGGCCGCGCCGAGATATCGACGGCGATGACGAAGTCCGCGCCCATCTCGCGCGCGGCGCTGACCGGCACCGGGCTGACCAGGCCGCCGTCCACATAGCTCTTGTTTCCTATCTTCACCGGCAGGAAGACGTTGGGAATGCTGGCCGAGGCGCGCACGGCCTGGCCGGTGTTGCCCAGGCGGAACACCACCTTGCGGCCGCTGTCCAGTTCGGTGGCCACCGCGCCGAACGGCCGCGGCAATTGCTCCATGGTCTTGTTGGCCACCTGAGCGTTGATCCAGTTCTGCAGCTTCTCGCCCTTGATCACGCCCTTGCTCGACAAGGTCCAATCGGTCAGATTGGATTCGTCCAGTTGAATCGCCCGGCTTTGCAGCTGCATGCCGCTGAGGCCGGAGGCGTACAGACTGCCGACCACGCTGCCGGCGCTGGTGCCGGTCACCAGATCAGGCGTGAGGCCGGCGGCTTCCAGCACCTTGATCACGCCGACGTGGGCAAAGCCCTTGGCCGCGCCGCCGCCCAGCGCCAAGCCGATCTTGGGCTTAAGCGCCGGCTTGGGCGGCTGCGCCGCGGGAGGGGAGGACAAGGTGGAACAAGCCGACAACAGCGCGGCCATGCCCGCCAACAGCCAGGGGCGGAGAGTGTGTTTGCTCATCATGATTTCATCGGGCTTTCAGGCATCGGCGGTGGTTGGAACCGCCCCAACGGGCGCGCAGTCCAGCATCACGTAATTCAGATGCCGCGCGCCCTCCAATTCGAAATGGCATTCGCCGTGGACGGTCATGCCCAGCCGGCGGTAGAAGGCGATCGCGCGCTCGTTGCGGTGCCACACCGTCAGCCACAAACGCGCGGGTTCGGGAAGGGCGAGCGCCCATTGCCGCGCCGCTTCCAGCAAACGCCGGCCCAGGCCCTCTCCGGTGCGGCTTTCCACCAGGTAGATCCTGCACACTTCCACGGTGAGGAAGTCGCAGCCTTGGCAGGGACTGTCCAGCTTCATCAGCGCGTAGCCGAGCAGAAAGCCGTCTTGCTCCATCGCCAGCAGATGATGCGAGGGGCTGGCGATCAGCGCCTCGAAATTGGCCGGCGTGAATTCGCTCAGCACATAGTCGGCCATGTCCCGGCGGACGCCGTCGGTGACGTAGGTGCTCAGCCACACTTGAATCGACAAGGCGGCCAGGCAGCCGGCATCCTTGGGCGCGGCCAGGCGGATGGTCGGCATCGCCTTAGTCCGGCCGCTTCTTGACGAACTCGATCACCTGGCGGCCGTCCTCGCTGAATTTGGCCAGCTTCTTGTCGCCACCCTTCCAGGCGTGGCCGTACACCACCTCGTAGGTGGCCGGCAGCTTGCCGTCGCGGCGCAGGCTCTCGTAGGCCGCCTCCACCCGCTGCCAGGCGTGCTTGCCCATCAGGCCGCGGCCGCGGCCGCTGGTGGCGTTGTGCGCGCCGATGGCTTTCAGGTCCGCCATCACCTCGCGGGCGCGGCCGTAGGTCAGCACGATTTTCTCCATGTCCATCACCGGCTCGGCGAAACCGGCCCGCATCAGCGCGTCGCCCAGATCATGCATGTCGATGAACTGGTTGACGTGGGTGGCGCGGTCCACGCCGGCGAAAGCGCCGCGCAGCTCATGCAGGGTGTCCGGGCCCAGGGTGGAAAACATCAGCATGCCCTCGGGCTTCAACACGCGGCGGAATTCGGCGAACACGCTGTCCGGCACATTGACCCACTGGATGGTGAGGCTGGACCAGATCATGTCCACGCTGGCGTCGGCCAGCGGCAGGCGCTCGACGTCGGCCACCACCTGCCACGGCAGGCTGGGGCGGAACAGTTTCTTCAACAGGCCGTCGCCGCTTTGCTGCTTGGCGCGCGAGGCCTGCAGCATCGCCTGCGCCAGATCCAGCTCCACCACGCGCGCGTCCGGGTAGCGGGCGCGCAGCTGGGCCGAGCCGTAGCCGGTGCCGGCGCCGGCGTCCAGCACCACTTGCGGCTGAAACTTGATGTAGTCCAGCCGCTCGGACATCCGGTCGGAGACTTCGCGCTGCAAGACCGCGGCGGAGTCGTAACTGGCGGCGGCCTTTTCGAACGAGGCGCGCACTCGCGCCTTGTCGGTGTAAAACGCTTCAGTCATGCATGGGCTTCCAAATGCTGGGCAAGCGCGGCGACGAATTCGGCTTCGTGCGACAGAAACGGCGCGTGCGACGCTTGCGGAAATTCATAAAGCCGGGCGTCGCCCAGCGCGTCGGCCAGCCAACGGCCGGCGCCTATCGGGGTGATGGCGTCGCGAGCGCCGTAGAACAGGCCCGCCGGGCAGTGAATGCGTCCGGCCAGCGCGCGCGCGTCCGCCGTCAGCAGCAGTTCCAGCGCCGGCAACAGGCCTTGCGGCCTGCCGTGGGCGAACAAGTCCGCGCGTAAGGCCTTCAGCGTGTCGCGCGCCGACGGCGCGCCCATCATCTGCAAGGCGAGAAAGCGCTCCAGCGTCTGTTCGAAGGCGCCGTCCAGGCTGGCGGCCACCGCTTCTATGGACTTGCGCTCCTGCGCGTGCGGCCAGCTGTCGTCGCGCACGAAGCGCGGGCTGGTCGCCACCAAGGCCAGGCTCTTGATCTTGTCCGGATGGCGAGCGGCCCAGTGCTGGGCGATCAAACCGCCCAGCGACCAGCCCACCAATTGCAGCGGCAATGGAAAGGCCTGGTCCAGCAGATCGGCCACCGCGTCGGCGTCGAAGGAGGCCAGCGGAGCGGAAGCGCCGTGACCGGGAAGGTCGACCAGATGCACGCAATGACTGGCGGCCAAGCGCGCCGCCACGCGGCTGAACACGCCGCCATGCAGGCCCCAGCCGTGCAACAGGACCACGTCCGGGCCTTGGCCCAGCGTTTCAACAAACAGACTCATGGACGACCAGATGGGGTGAAACCTTCATTTTCGCAAGATCGCGATGCGAAAGAAACCACCTAGTCCGGCATCTTCGTCATGAACCTTGCTCAAACGACAAGCCGCCAGGATATCTTCCAGCCGGCGGTTGATATCGGTGGCGATCGCCCGCGACAGCAGATTGCCGGCGCTGCGCAATAAGGACGGCCGCCGGCCGTCGGGCAGAAATTTGTCGAACACCGCCGCCCGGCCGCCGGGCTTGAGCACGCGCTCCACTTCGCGGATGCAGGCTTGCGGGTCCGGCACCACCGCCAGCGCCAGATGCAAGACCACCGCGTCGAAGCTGGCGTCGGGAAAATCCAGCGCCTGCGCGTCCATCACCCTGGCGTCCACCGCCATGCCCAGCGCCGCGGCATGAGCGCTCAGCCGCTCCAGCATGCCGTCCGAGATGTCGATGGCGGCCACATGTCGGCAACGCACCATGAAATCCAGATCCAGGCCGGTGCCGGCCGCCACCAGCAGGATGCGCTCCTCCGGCTGCGGGTTGAGCAGGGCGATGGAGCGGCGCCGGCGCGCGGCGAAGGCCTGCGCCACCCGGTCGTAGACCGGCGCGTACAGATTGTAGCGCCAGCGGTTGAACGCCAGCGGCCAACGCCGCCATCCGCTAGCGCTCACTCTGGAACTCCTGCCGGAAGCGGGCCAGCCGCTCCCAGTCCACGCCCTCCGCCGGCGCCGGGGCGGCGAAGTAGAAACCCTGCAGCTTGCCGCAGCCCATTTTTTTGAGCATGGCCAGCTGGGCGGCGGTTTCCACGCCCTCGGCCACCACCTCCAGATCCAGCGCCTTGGCCAACGCCAGGATGGCGCGCACAATGGCCGCCGACTCCTGGGTGCGGTCGAGATCGAAGACGAAGGACTGGTCTATCTTCAGCACGTCGAAACGATAGCGGTGCAGATAGGACAGCGCCGAATAGCCGGTGCCGAAGTCGTCCAGCGCCAGCCTCACGCCCAGTTCATGCAGCGCGTGCATCACGGTGGCGGCGATTTCCGGCTGATCGATCAGCGCGCTCTCGGTGATTTCCAGGTGCAGCGTCGCCGGCGGCAGCCGGTAATGCCGGATGCGCTCTCCTATCCAGGCCGCCAGTTCCGGATCGTGGAAATGGGCCGAGGACAGATTGATGTGCAAGGCCACCTCCGGCCCCACCCGGCCCTGAACGCGCCACGCGCTCAATTGGGCGCAGGCCGCGTTCAGCATATAGCGGTCCAGCCGGGTGATCAGCCCGCTTTCCTCGGCGATGGGTAAAAACAGGCCGGGCGAAATCAGGCCGCGCTGCGGGTGCTGCCAGCGGGCCAAGGCCTCGAAGCCCACCAGCTCGCCGCTGTCGCCGTCGATGAAGGGCTGGAAATACGGCTGCAGCTGCCCCTCCTCCTCCAGCGCGCGCCGCAGTTCGCTCTCCATCGCCAGCTGGTCCGCCTGATTGATGCGCAACTCGTGGTTGAACAGGGTATAGCCCTGCCGCCCTTGCTGTTTGGTGCAATACATCGCGTGGTCGGCGTCGCGCAGCAGATCGTCGGCCTTGTGGTAATGCTCATGGTCCGCCAGCACCACGCCGACGCTGGCGGTGGAGAACACCTCCCGCCCCGCCAGGATCACCGGCCGTTCGAACTCGCTGACGATGCGCTGGGCGATGCGCTCGCAGTCGCCGCCGCCGTCCATGCCGAACATCAGCACCGCGAATTCGTCGCCGCCCAGCCGCGCCAGGAAATCGTAATGACGCAGGCAGGAGCGGATGCGCGCGCCGGCCTCGAACAAGAGGTGGTCGCCGGCCAGATGGCCCAGGGTGTCGTTGACCAGCTTGAAGCGGTCCAGATCGATGAACAA
The DNA here is from genome assembly GCF_003052555.1 of Chromobacterium sp. Panama. NCBI lineage: Bacteria > Pseudomonadati > Pseudomonadota > Betaproteobacteria > Neisseriales > Chromobacteriaceae > Chromobacterium > Chromobacterium sp. Panama. Next base: position 52,198 of record NZ_QARX01000001.1, on the reverse strand, counting down.
CACCGCGAAGCGTTCGCCGCCGCCATTCGCGTACGCCTCCCAGGCCCGGCGCAAAGCCTTGGAAAAATAGCTGCGGTTGGGCAGCTTGGTCAGCGGATCGTGCAGGCTGTCGAACTCCAGCTGGGCGTTGACCGCGTCCAGCTCGCTGGTGCGCTCGCGCACCCGCTGCTCCAGTTCCACGTAAGCGGTTTGCAGGCTCTCCAGCGCCTTGACCCGGGTCAGCGCCGCGCCGATGTGGTTGGCGACGAACTCCAGCACTTCTTGGTCGCGGAAGTTGTAGACCACGTCGTCTTCATAGCTTTGCACCGCCAGCACGCCCAGAAGATCGGTGCCGCAATACAGGGGCACGCCCAGCCAGCTCTTGGGCCGGGGCAGTTCTTCGTCGGCGTCCGGCTGGCGGTTCTGTTGCGAATAGGGGTCGATCAACAAGGGCCGGCCGCTGTGCAGCACCTGTTCGACGAAACCCTTGCCCGGCCGGTGCGGCTTGAGCGGCGGCGCGTATTCGTCTGCGCAATAGGGGAAGCTGATGCAATCCTCGGTCTGGTCGTACAAGGCCACCAGGCAATTGCGCGCCGGCACCATCTCGGCCAGCAAGCGGTGCAGGCCGCCGAGAAAGGCCTCCAGCGACAAGCTGGTATTGGACAGTTCCGCGATCCGGAACAAGGCGCCCTGGAAACGCTCGGCGCGCTTGCGCTCGGCCACCTCGGCGCGCAGCCTCGCGTTGGCGCCCTCCAGCTCGCTGGTGCGCAGCCAGACCTGACGCTCCAGCTGGCTGCGGTGCAAGACTCGCTCCAGCACGAAGCCGACATGGCGGGCGGCGAACAGGAACAACTGCTGCTCGGCCGAGGTCAGCGGCGTTTGATCCTCGTACAGCTGCAGCACCACCGCGCCGATGACATGGCCGCCGGCATTGGCCAGCGGCGCGCCCATCCAGCTGGCCGGCAACAGCCCTTGCCGGCTCAGGCCCTCCTGCTGACACACTTCCAACAGGCGCTCCCGGCTCAACACCACCGGCTTGCCGCCGCGAATCAACCAGGCGGTCAGGGACTGGGCGTGGCCGCTCAGAGGGAAAATGGCGTCGCTGGCGGGCGGCGCGGGATCGCGCTGGTCGATGTAGAAGGGAAAGTGAATGACCTGGGCTTCATCGTCGTACAGGGCGATGTAGAAGTTGCTGGCGTCCATCAGCCGCATCATCTGCCGGTGCAGGCCGGGCAATACCTGATCGATGGTGCCGCACTCTTCGGCCAGCTGAGAAATATCGAACAAGGCCTCGTTGGCCTCGCGCGAAGCCACCTGCTCCGCGCCCAGCCGCGCGCACAGCAGATGGGCGCACAGCAAGGCGGCGGACGGATTCAACGCCGGACCGGCGTCGCCGCGCCACACCAGCCAACCCAGCACTTGCTCGCCGGCGCGCAAGGGCATCGCCTCGCAGCCGGCGTCCAGCCTGTCCCCGCTCGCCAGCGCCTCCGCGCCGGGCAAGGCGTCGGCGTCGCCCAGCGCGGCCAAAAGCTGCCAAGCCGCCCCCAGCTGCCGCCAGACCGCGGCAACGCGCACCCCTCCCTGCTCTTGCAGCAGAGACAGCGCCATAGCGGCGGCCTGCTCTGGCGTCGCCAGATATTCAGCCATGCTCTTCATGTGATTATCGTAGTATGAGTTAGCTGGAAAATCCGGCCATGCCGGCGCGCCCCTCCCCATGGGCGCGTCGGCTCAGGACGCCGCGGCTTGCTGAATACAGGACAGCAGGCGCTGCAAGTGTTCCGGCTGGTGCATGGCCGACAAGGACAGACGCAAGCGCGCCGTCCCTGCGGCCACCGTGGGCGGGCGGATCGCCGGCACCCACAAACCCTGGTCGCGCAGACGGGCGGCCAAGGCCAACGCCTGTTCATCGCCGCCTATGATAAGTGGCTGAATCGGCGTTCGGGAAGCCCCTCCGGAGTATTTGGACTCGGATAGTCCGGATTTGATGATTGCTATCGATTCGCGCAAGCGCGCGCGCCGCTCGTCGGCCTCGGCGATCAGGCGCAGGCTGGCCAAGATCGCACAGGCCAGCGCCGGCGGCTGGGAAGTGGTGTAGATATAGCTGCGGGCCGCATTGATCAGCCATTCCACCAGATCAGCGCCGCCGGCGATGAAGGCGCCGGCCACACCGGCGGCTTTGCCCAAGGTCGCCATGTAAATCAGGCGCGGGCTGGACAGGCCGTGCTCGGCCAGCGCGCCGCGGCCCTCGCCCAGCACGCCGAAACCATGGGCGTCGTCCACGTACAGCCAGGCCTCGTAACGCTCGGCCAGCGCCAAGAGCGCGGGCAGCGGCGCTTCGTCGCCGTCCATGCTGTACACCGACTCCACCGCAATCAGCTTGGTTTTTGCGTCGGACTCGGCCAGCAAGCGCTCCAGCTGCGTCAAATCGTTGTGATGGAAGCGTTTGAACTCGGCGCGGCTCAGCCTACAGGCGTCGTTCAGCGAGGCGTGGTTCAGCCGGTCGGCGAACACCGCGTCGCCGCGATCCAGCAAGCTGCTGACAATCGCCAGATTGGCCGCGTAGCCGGAGCCGAACAATAATGCCGCCGGCTGGCCGACGAATTCCGCCAGCGCCTCCTCGGCTTCTTGCTGCACGCTGAAGTGGCCGGCCAGCAGATGCGATGAACCGCCGCCCACTCCCCAACGCTCGAGACCCTGCTGCGTGGCGCGCACCAGGGCCGGGTGATCGGCCAGCCCGAGGTAATCGTTGCTGGCGAAAGAAACATAGGAACGTCCGTCCACCACCACTTCAACCCCCTGCGGGCTGTCGACGACCGCGCGTTGGCGGCGGCGGTGGGTGGCGGAAAGATCCATCAGGGCGGCAGGCAAGTCTTGAAGGCGCATATCGGCTCGAAATATCCCGTGTAAAGGGCTTGGCGGAAACCGGCCTCGCCGTCCGCCCAAGCTATTCCTTATATATACATTTTTTACATCGCCCGCGAATCCGCCGCCCAAACCGCTCAAAGCGGCGTCAGATCAAGCTTTTCCAGCAAGAGCCGGTCGGCGTCCACCTCGGGGTTGCCGGTGGTCAACAGCTTGTCCCCGTAGAAGATGGAATTGGCCCCGGCCAGGAAGCACAAAGCCTGCGTGGACTCATCCATTTCACGGCGTCCGGCGGACAATCGCACATAGGTTTTGGGCATCACGATGCGGGCCACCGCGATGGTGCGCACAAACTCGGTCCAGTCCAGCGGCGCGGCGCCTTCCAGCGGCGTGCCCTCCACCTTGACCAGCTTGTTGATAGGCACCGATTCCGGTTGCGGCTCAAGATTCGCTAGCTGTGCAATCAGACCTGCGCGATCGTTGCGGGTTTCATTCATGCCAACAATACCACCGCAGCACACCGACAGACCGGCGCTGCGTACTTTTCCCAAAGTGTCGAGGCGGTCTTCGTAGTCGCGCGTGGCAATGATATCGGAATATTTGTCCGGCGAGGTGTCCAGATTGTGATTGTAATAATCCAGGCCCGCCGCCTTCAGTTTTTCCGCCTGGCCTCCCTTCAGCAAACCGAAAGTGGCGCAGGTTTCCAGGCCCAAGGCTTTGACTTCCTTGACCATTTCCAAAGTTTTCTCCAAGTCCGCGTCCTTGGGGCCGCGCCAGGCCGCGCCCATGCAAAAGCGGCTGGCGCCGTTGGCCTTGGCCGCGCGCGCGGCGCTCAAAACTTCATCAACCGTCAACATCGGCTGATTGGGCACCGGGGTGTCGTGATGCGCCGATTGCGGACAGTAGCCGCAGTCCTCCGGACAGCCGCCGGTCTTGATGGAAATCAGCGTGGACAGCTGCACTTTGGCGGGGTCGAAAAACTGACGATGAATCTCGGCCGCGCGAAACACCAGCTCCATGAAGGGCAGCGCCAGCAGGGTTTCGATTTCCGCCACAGTCCAGCTGGGAGACTCCGGGTGCGGGGTGGCGGAAGGCTTGAATTCGATAGCGGAAGAATGCATGGTCTATCCTGGCTGTGGTCGCTGTCCGGCGATGGAAGACCTTGATCAGGCAAGGATAATTCCGGCTTGCGCCGTCAGGACCGTCAGAGTGCCACGCCCGGCCGGGCGTGGGGCGAATCAGCGCATCTTGCTGGGGAGGGCGCCATGCTGTCAAACCTGACAAGCCTCATAATTGACAAGTGCACAATATTTAATCAACCCTGCTGGCTCTGCGGGGATTGGCGGGCAAGCCGGGGTTTCTGCGCCGACTGCCGCCGCCGGCTGCCGGCGCTGCCGTCCACGCAATGCGCGCGCTGCGCCGAACCCCTGCCGGTTTCCGGCCTGTGCGGCCAATGCCAACGCCGCCCGCCCGCCTTCGACGCGCTGTACGCGCCCTACTGCTTCGACTACCCGCTCGCCGCGCTGATCCACGCCTTCAAATACGGAAAACAGCTGCAGATGGGCGCGGCGCTTAGCGACCTGCTCGCCGATTTCGCCCGTCCGCGCCGCCAAGACTATCACCTTGTCATTCCCGTTCCACTGGCAAAAGAACGACTTGCCGAGCGCGGTTTCAATCAAAGTCATGAGTTGGCAAAAGCATTCGCTGCTACAATGGCGAGCCGTTTGAGCGCCGAGGTTTGTTGGCGAAAATACAACACTCCGTCCCAGGCCTCGCTCGGGCGCGCCGAACGCCGGAAAAACCTCCGCCATGCTTTCGGCGTAAATTGCCGCTGTGACGGGCTTTCCATCGCCATTGTCGATGACGTCGCCACCAGCGGCGCCACCCTGTCGGCGCTGGCCGAAATTTTGAAAAAACAGGGGGCAAAACGGGTCGATGGCTGGGTGCTCGCCAGGGCCTTTTCTCCTAAAACTTGACCAAGATTTTGATTCTTTGGAACAATCCAGGCTGCCAACGATGTTCACTGTAATTCTTTTTCAGCCGGAAATACCGCCCAACACGGGCAATGTGATTCGTTTATGTGCCAACACCGGCTGTGAACTGCATCTGGTCAAACCCATGGGCTTCCCTTTGGAGGACGCCAAGCTGCGACGCGCGGGACTCGATTACCACGAGTACGCTCGCGTAGTGGTTCATGAGGATTGGGCGGCTTGTCAAGAGACTTTGCGCGGACGGCGTATTTTCGCCGCCACCACCAAGGGCTCCGAGCGCCATGACCGGATATCCTATCAACCTGGGGACGTTTTTTTGTTCGGTCCCGAATCCCGCGGTCTGCCGCCTGAAGTGCTGGAGTCTTTGCCTCCGCAGCAGAGGATTCGTTTGCCGATGCGTCCAGAATCAAGAAGTCTCAATCTTTCGAACGCGGTCGCGGTGACGGTGTTCGAGGCTTGGCGACAGCTCGATTTCGCAGGGGGAAGCTGAAGCGGTTCGCAGATCGGCCCAACAAGGGACTCTGGAAAGCCTGGACTTGGCGCTTGCAAGCAAGCGCGAAGCGCCGACGTTGAAACGGCGCGCCAAGGTTTTGCAGTGGTTCCGACAGCATAAGGGAGATCTATGCAATCAGTACTCCGATGGCTGTGGCTTGTGTTCGTCAGTCTCGTACTCGTGGCCTGTTCCACCGTGAAGACGGCCAGCGCCACCAACCAGTCGGCGTCCTCGTCGACCGGCAACAAGAAAACCGTTGCCAAGAATGGAGCTTATTTCCAGAACGATGGTCCCGCGGACCATATCCCGGTCAACCTGAACCTGGTGCCGGACGCCGTGCCGCAGGAAGAGCCGCTGATCAAGTCGGCCAATCTGCCCTACACGGCGCTGGGGATGAGCTTCCGTCCCGACACGCGCGAAAAGCCCTATCAAGCCACGGGCCGCGCCTCCTGGTACGGCAAGCAGTTCCACGGCCGCAAGACGTCCTCCGGCGAGAAATACGATATGTTCGCCATGACCGCCGCCCATCCTACGCTGCCGATCCCGAGCTACGCCCGGGTCACCAATCTGAACAACGGCAAATCCGTGGTGGTGCGCGTCAATGACCGCGGCCCCTTCCACAAGAGCCGCCTGATGGACCTGTCCTACGCGGCGGCCTACCGCCTGGGCTTCATCAAGCAAGGCAGCGCCAAGATCGCCATCGAACGCGTATGGCCGGACGCCGGCGGCGAGAACATCGCCAGCACCCGTCCCGTCAACACCGCGCGACGCGTAGAAGACACGCCCAAGTATCTGCAACTGGGCAGCTTCTCCAAACTGTCCAACGCCGAGGCGATGGTGCAGAAAATGCTGGGCGAGATGGACGACAAGTACGAGTCCAAGCTTGGCATCGTGAATCAGGAAGGCGTCTACAAAGTGCGCCTGGGGCCTTTCCGCTCCAGCGACGCGGTGCGCAACGCCGCCGAGAACCTGCACGTAGAGACCGTAGTCACCAGCTTGTAAGAACCAACGATCTGCTGCGCGTCGGCGATACGGCGTTGAAACCGACTGCGAAATGCTCATGTACCCAATGTACATTCCGCTTTCTCAGCCGTTTTCGCCTTGTCTCGCTCTAGCTCGCGAGATCGTAAACAGGCTCTACAAGCGCTCGGTCAAAAACAAAGGCGAAGGAGAGATCTCCTTCGCCTTTTTCGTTTCCGCCGCCGATAAAAAACCCCGGCAAACTGCTGCCGGGGTAAGCCTGATCAATCCAGGCCCCGCTCAGGGAGGCAAGCGGGAGGTGTTGGCCACCTGCTTGTTTAGGTGCGGGCCTGTTCCTAAAGTTCCGGCGGCGCGGCCTCGTCCGCGGCCGGCTGTCCCATGTACTGCTCGAACCAGCCGTTCACCACCCGCTCCACGTCCTCTACCCCGCTTTTCTTCAGGCTGGAGAACATCTGCACGCTGACGTCCGGATAGTCTTTCAGCTCGCTCTTGACCAGGGCCAGCACCTTGGATTGCTCCTGGCGCGACAGTTTGTCGGCTTTGGACAACAGGATATGCACCGGTCGCCGGTTCACCCGGAAGAACTCCAGCATCTTGCGGTCCAGCTCTTTCAAAGGATGGCGCGCGTCCATGATCAACAGCAGACCGATCAGGCTCTGGCGCGACTGCAGATAGCGTCCCAGCAGTTCCACCCAGTGCGCGCGAACCGCTTCAGGCACCTCGGCATAGCCATAACCGGGCAAATCGACTAGAAAACATTCGTTACCCAGCTCAAAAAAATTGATGTGCTGGGTGCGGCCCGGCGTCTTGGACACCCGCGCCAGGCGGCCGTGATTGGCCAATGTGTTGATGGCGCTGGACTTGCCGGCATTGGAGCGCCCCACGAAAGCGACCTCCGCTCGGGTAGGCGGCAAGTCCTTCATGTGGTTGACGGTGGTATAAAATCGGGCGTTTTGAAAAGTCGACATAGTAGTAAGGGTGAAATCAGTTGGTATAGAATAGCAGGTTTGAAATTGCCACTTTTACAGATATTTAGGGATAGCCCCTAAAGGAGCGACCATGAAACGTATGATGCTGTTGGCGATGGCGGCTGCAACCCTGGCCGGAAACGCGTTGGCGGCTGCGCCGGTAGCCGTCAAGGCGGACCCGGTGAAGGCCAAACAGATCGTAGAAACGGTTTGCGCGGCTTGCCACGGCACTGACGGCAACAGCGTAGCCGCGGCCAACCCCACGCTGGCGGGTCAGAACGCGCACTATCTGTACACCCAGTTGAAGGCGTTCAAGGCCGGCGTGCGCAAGGACCCGACCATGCTGGGCATGGCCTCCATGTTGTCCGAGGACGATATGCGCAATGTCGCCGCCTACTACAGCGAGCAGAAGCCGAAGGACCGCGAAGCCTCCGACAAGGCGCAAATGCCGCTGGGCGCCAAGATTTACCGCGTCGGGAACGCCGGCACTCAGGTTCCCGCCTGTATGTCCTGCCACGGTCCCGCCGGCAAGGGCCTGCCCGACCAGTATCCGCGTCTGGGCAGCCAGCACGCCGGCTACATCGTCAAGCAGCTGAACGAATTCAAGGGCGGCGCGAACCGCAAGAACGGCCCGATGCAGGACATCGCCAATCGCATGAGCGACGCCGAAATGAAAGCGGTGGCCGAATACATTTCCGGCTTGCGCTAAGCGTTGAGCAGCCCGGCCGCACCGGCCGAGCCTGACGGCCCCTCAGGGGCCGCCCCTGCGGGGGCTCCGCCGCCCGCGCTCCGGGGCGCGCCGGCAACTTTGCCCGGCACGCCGGCTCAAAAGGGAAGACCCGTCCACGGGCTTTCCTTTTTGCACTTTACGCCACTATGAAAAAAACTAGCCGCAACAGCCTGGCTCACGCCTGGTATGAGTTGCTCAGTTCGATGCGATTCGCCATCGGCCTGCTGACCATCTTGGCCATCGCCTCGGTGATCGGGACGGTTCTGAAACAGAACGAACCCTATCCCAACTACGCTTTCGAGTTCGGGCAATTCTGGTTTCAAGCGTTTGAATGGCTAGGCTTGTACGACGTCTACCATTCGGCGTGGTTCCTCACCATCCTCACCTTCCTGGTGCTGTCCACCAGCTTGTGCATTCTGCGCAACGGTCCCGGCTTCATCAAGGACATGCGCGCCTACCGCGAAAAAGCCTCCGACAACTCCCTGGCGGCGATGAAGCACAGCGTCAGCTTCCAGGCCGAAGGCTTCGACGCCGACGCCGCGCGCGCCTATTTGCAGGCGCAAGGCTTCCGCCTCAAGGAGCAGCCTCGCGCCGACGGCGGCCTGGTGCTGGCGGCCAAGAAGGGCGCGGCCGGCAAGCTCGGTTATTTCTTCGCCCACATCGCGCTGGTGGTGATCTGCATCGGCGGCCTGCTGGACGGCAACCTGCCGCTGAAAATCGGCGAGCTCACCGGCCGCGTGGTGCCGGAGACCCGCGACGTGCCGCAAAACCAGATTCCGGCGGCCAGCCGGCTGGGCTCGAACAATCTGTCCTTCCGCGGCAACGTCACCATCGCGGAGAACAAGAGCGCCGACGTCACCTTCCTCAACGCCGGCAACGGCTATCTGGTGCAGGAACTGCCCTTCATCATCACCCTGAAGAAGTTCCACGTTGATTACTACAGCAACGGCATGCCCAAGCTGTTCGCCAGCGACATCGTGGTCACCGACAAGGCCAGCGGCAAAACCACCGAGGCCACGGTCAAGGTCAACCACCCGCTGATCGTCGACGGCATCGCCATCTACCAGTCCAGCTTCGGCGACGGCGCGTCCCCGCTCAAGTTCAAGGCCTGGAATCTGGCCGCGCCGCAAGCGCGTCCGACCGAGATTCCGGCGGTATCGATGTCCAGCCAGCCGCTGAAAGCCAACGGCAAGGACTACACGCTGGAAGTGGGCGAGCTGCGCGTCTTCAATATCGAAAACATCGGCAAGCCGCAGGAAGGCCAGCGCACGCTGTCTCAGCGCATGCACGACGCGCGCGAGGTCAAACAGGACAAGCAGCTGAAAAACCAGGGCCCGTCGATCAGCTTCAAGCTGCGCGACGCCCAGGGCCAGGCGGTGGAGTTCATGCATTATATGGCGCCCATCCAGCAGGACGGCGCCAGCTATATGATGGCCGGCGTGCGCAAGACCGTGGCCGAACCGTTCCAGTACGTGCGCATCCCCTTGGACGAGGAGATGAGCGTGGAGCGCTTCATGCGCCTGCGCGCCGCCTTGCTGGACCCGGCGCGTTACGATGAGATCGCCCGCCGCGCCGCGCACAAGGCGCTGAAAGGCGACGCCATCAGCCCGGCGATGCAGCAGCAGTTCACCGACAGCGTCAAATGGGTGCTGGCGCGCTTTGGCGACAGCGGCTTCGTCGGCCTGGAGAAATTCCTGGACGACCGCGTGCCGCAGGACAAGCGCCAGGCGGTGGCGCAAACCTATATCAAGATCCTGCAAGGCGCGGTGGTGGACGTGATGTCGGTGGCCGACGAAAAAGCCGGCCTGCCGCCGATGAAGCTGGACAGCGAGCATTACCGCTTCTTGCTGGACAGCCTGGTGGCGGCCAGCTCGCTGCACGACTACGGCGCGCCGGTCTTCCTGCAGCTGGAAGGCTTCGAGCAGGTGCAGGCCTCCGGACTGCAACTGACCCGCTCGCCCGGCAAGACCTTGGTCTATCTGGGCTCGGTGCTGCTGGTTTTCGGCATCATCCTGATGTTCTATGTGCGCGAGCTGCGCCTGTGGGTGCGCGTCAACGGTTCCAAAGTACGGGTCGCGATGACGTCAAACCGGCATAATCGCGATCTGGACGGCGACTTTGCGCGCCATACTCAACTTATCAAACAGCTGGTACGAGGTGCATGATGGAACTGGCCCACGCTTCTTTCTCGCGGCAGCCGCTACTGAAACGGCTGACCCCGGCCGACTGGCTCTACGCGCTGCTGGTGCTGGCCGCCGCCGGCTACAGCTACGCGCTGTACAACCATTACATGGACGGCTACGAACAGGCCATCCTGGCCGGCTCCGCGCTGGGACTGATCGGCCTGGGCTGGTTCTGGAAAGCCTGGCGCTGGTTCTTCCCGCTGGCCGGCTGTATCTCGCTGCTGGCGATCCAGGTGTATCAGCACGAGCTGGCGCGCGGCCAGACCGCCTTCCTGCTCAAATACATGCTGTCCAGCCAATCCTCCATCATGTGGATGTGCACGCTGTTCTTCCTGGCCGCCTTCTCGTATTGGGCCGGCTTGCTGACCCGCTCCGACACGCTGAACCGCATGGGCAGCGGCCTGACCTGGGCCGCGTCGGTCATGGGTCTCGCCGGCCTGTTCACCCGCTGGTACGAAAGCTATCTGATCAGCCCGGACATCGGCCACATCCCGGTCTCCAACCTCTACGAAGTCTTCGTGCTGTTCACGCTGATCACCGCGCTGATGTATCTGTACTACGAGGCCAAGTACGCGGCGCGCCAGATGGGCGCCTTCGTGCTGCTGGTGATCTGCGCCTCGGTCGGCTTCATCCTGTGGTACACCTTCGACCGCCAGGCCCATGAGATCCAGCCGCTGATCCCGGCGCTGCAATCCTGGTGGATGAAGATACACGTGCCGGCCAACTTCGTCGGCTACGGCGCCTTCGCCATCGCCGCCATGCTCGGCATCGCCGAACTGCTGGCGTTGAAGGGCTGGCTCAAGGACAAGCTGCCGCCGGCCGAAGTGCTGGACGAGGTGATGTACAAGGCCATCGCCGTCGGCTTCCTGTTCTTCACCATCGCCACCATTCTGGGCGCGATGTGGGCCGCCGACGCCTGGGGCGGTTACTGGAGCTGGGACCCGAAGGAAACCTGGGCCTTGATCGTGTGGCTGAACTACGCCGCCTGGCTGCACATCCGCCTGGTCAAGGGCTGGCGCGGCGCGCCGCTGGCATGGTGGGCGGTGGTGGGCTTGTTCGTCACCAGCTTCGCCTTCCTCGGCGTCAATATGTTCCTGGCCGGCCTGCATTCCTACGGCGGCTTGTAAACCGCCTCCCGAGCCACCCCGCCTCGGCGGGGTTTTTTCTTGCCGCCGCGGCCGGGCGCAATGGATTTTTGTTAATCGCGCCCCGACTGTGCTATTTTTACCCCGTTTTTATCTATAAGGAATCTTCGTTTTCATCATGGACGTTTCGTGGCTGTCTGACCCTTCCGCCTGGCTTGGCCTCCTCACGCTGATCATCCTGGAGGTGGTGCTGGGCGTTGACAACCTGATCTTCGTCGCCATCCTGGCGGAAAAGCTCCCCCCGCACCAACGCGACCGCGCCCGCATCACCGGCCTGTCGCTCGCCCTGATTATGCGTCTCGTGCTACTGGCCAGCATCTCCTGGCTGGTGACGCTGACCTCGCCGCTGTTCCACGTGCTCAGCCAGCCCTTCTCCGGGCGCGACCTCATCATGCTGGGCGGCGGTGTATTCCTGTTGTTCAAAGCCACCACGGAACTGCACGAACGCCTGGAAGGCGTGGATGAAGTGAAGAGCAACGGCCAGAAGGCTTACGCCGCCTTCGGCACCGTCGTCGCCCAGATTCTGGTGCTGGACGCGGTATTCTCCATCGACTCGGTGGTCACCGCCATCGGCATGGCCGAACACCTGCCGGTGATGATGCTGGCCGTCATCGTCGCCATGCTGATGATGATCGCCGCCAGCAAACCGCTGACCGCCTTCGTCAACGCCCACCCCACCGTGGTGATGCTGTGTCTGGGCTTCCTGCTGATGATCGGCTTCAGCCTGGTGGCGGAAGGCTTCGGCTTCCATATTCCCAAGGGCTATCTGTACGCGGCCATCGGCTTCTCGGTGCTGATTGAAGCCTTCAACCAGGTGTCGCAGGCCAATCGCATCCGCTACCTGAACCGCAACCAGTCCTTGCGTGAACGCACCGCCAACGCGGTGCTCAGCCTGATGGGCAGCAAGCTGACCAGCCCCAGCGCCGACGAAGGCAAGGTGGAGGACAGCAAGGACGCCGAGCCGCAGGAAGCTTTCGCCCAGAACGAACGCGCGATGATACACAGCGTGCTGACCCTGGCCGAGCGGCCGATCCGCGTGATCGCCACGCCGCGCGCCGACGTGCACCGCCTGGACCTGAGCCAGAGCCAGGACGCGCAGCGCAAAGTGCTGCGCGACAGTCCTTACTCTCGACTGGTGGTGATCAAGGACGGCAGCATCGACGAGCCTCAAGGCATCGTCGCGCGCAAGGACTTGCTGACCCAGTTGCTGGACGGCGGCGACATGAATATCGACGCCGCGCTGCGCCAGCCGCTGGTGCTGCCGGAAACCGTCACCGTGCTCAAGGCGCTGGAGAGCTTCCGCCAGCACTCGGCGGACATGGCCTTCGTGGTCAACGAGTTCGGCAGCCTGGAAGGCATCGTCACCCAGAAGGACTTGATGGAGGCGATCGCCGGCGAGTTTCCGGAGGAACACGAGCGTCACGAACTGCCGGCCATCGTGCCGCAGGCCGACGGCAGCTTCGACGTGGAAGGCAGCCTGGAACTGGTGACGCTGGAGCAGCACATCGTGCTGGGCGACTTCGAAGACGAAGACTTCCACACCGTGGCCGGCCTGCTGATGGACTGCCTGGAGCGCATTCCGCGCGAAGGCGATGAAATCACCGTCGGCGAATGGAAGCTGCGCGTCACCGTGCAAAAGGGCAACCGCACCGAACGGGTGCTGATCAGCCCGCTGGCCAATCTGGATGCCAGCATCTAAATCCGCCGACGCGCGGGACACGCAGGGCCGGGCTTCCCCCCGGCCCTGGTTTTTATATGTGCTGCGCTGCCGCGACGGCGCGCTCTACACCGGCGTCACCACCGATGTGGCGCGCCGCTACGCCCAGCACGCCGCCGGCAAGGGCGCGCGCTACACCCGGCTCAACCCGCCGCAGGCGCTGGCCCTGGTGCTGGTCTGCGCAGGCCACTCCGAGGCGCTGAAGGCCGAATACGCGTTCAAGCGGCTGGACCGCGCCGCCAAACTGGATTTTCTGAACCGCCATGCGCCCGCGGACGGAGATTTCTTAGTTTTCATGTCTAAGCCCGCCGCGGGCAACACAGATTAAACAGCCTTAACAAACACTTGCCCTGCCCCCTTCTAGGATGACATCTGGCAATCATTGCCATCCCAGGAGATCAAGATGAAAACGAACGCTCGCCCCCTGCTGCTGACCGGCCTGCTCGCCGCCAGCCTATTGCTCGCCGCCCAGGCCCGGGCCGAATCCGAATGGCAGAAGGAGCATCCTCGCCGCGAGGAAGTCAATCAGCGCCTGCATCATCAGGACCGCCGCATTCACCGCGAACTGAAGGAAGGCAAGATCAGCCGCGACGAAGCGCGCAAGCTGCACGGCGAAGACCGCGACATCCGCCAGCAGGAGCAGGACATGGCCAAGCTCGATCACGGCCACATCACCAAGCAGGAGCAAAAAACGCTGAATCAGGAAGAGAACCAGGTCAGCCAACAGATCAAGAACGGCAACTGATCGCGCCGTCCAAACGAAAAGCCCGCCAAACGGCGGGCTTTTACTTTGACCAGAACCTGGCTTAGAACCTGTTTACGATCTGCTGCGCGTCGGCGATACGGCGTTGAAACCAAGCTCAAAATGCTCATGTACCCGTGTACATTCCGCTTTTTCTCTCGTTTTCGCCTTGTCTCGCCTTAGCTCGCGGGATCGTGAATAGGTTCTTAGTGCTGCAAGATCTTGGACAGGAAGTGACGGGCGCGCTCGGAACGGCCGTCCAGATTGCCGAAGAACTCGTCCTTGTCGCAATCCTCCACGATATGGCCCTGGTCCATGAAGATCACGCGATTGGCCACGCGGCGGGCAAAGCCCATCTCGTGAGTCACGCACATCATGGTCATGCCCTCGTGCGCCAGTTCGGTCATCACGTCCAGCACCTCGTTGATCATCTCCGGGTCCAGCGCGCTGGTGGGCTCGTCGAACAGCATCGCGATCGGATCCATCGCCAGCGCGCGCGCAATCGCCACCCGCTGCTGCTGGCCGCCGGACAGCTGGCTGGGAAACTTGTCGGCATGCGCCTTCAGTCCCACCCGGTCCAGCAATTTCAAGCCCTTGTCGCGCGCCTCGTCCTGGCTGCGGCCCAGCACCTTGACCTGGGCGATGGCCAGATTCTCGGTAATGGACAAATGCGGGAACAGTTCGAAGTGCTGGAACACCATGCCCACGCGGCTGCGCAGCTTGGGCAGATCGGTCTTGGGCGCCCCCACCGAAATGCCGTCGACGATGATCTCGCCCTTCTGGAACGGCTCCAGCGCGTTCACGCACTTGATCAGGGTGGATTTGCCGGAGCCGGACGGCCCGCACACCACCACCACCTCGCCCTTGGCGACCTGGGTGGTGCAATCGGTCAGGACCTGGAACTGGCCATACCATTTGCTGACTTGCTTCAGGGAAATCATTGCGCTCATACAGCCAACCTCTTTTGCATACGCTTCACCAGCCGCGAAGCGCCGAAACTGATCACGAAATAGACTGCGCCGGCAAACAGCAGGAACTCATGCGGCAAGCCGACGACGTCGCCCTTGGAGCGGGCGGTGTTGAGAAAATCCATCAAGCCGACAGCGTACACCAGCGAAGTATCCTGGAACAGGATGATGGACTGTTGCAGCAAGAGCGGCGTCATCTTGCGAAAGGCCTGCGGCAGGATCACCAGACGCATCACCTGGCCGTAATTCATGCCCAGCGCGTAGGCGGCGCCGGCCTGCCCCTTGGGAATGGCCTGGATGCCAGCGCGGACGATCTCGGAGAAATACGCCGCCTCGAACATCACGAAGGCCACCAGGCAGGAAGTGAACGCCCCCACCGGCTCGAAATTGCCGGTGATCCAGTTCAGCAACAGCGGCACCACCAGGTAAAACCAGGAGATCACCAGCAATAGCGGAATCGAACGGAAGTAATTGACGTAGAACTTGGCCAACGGCGCCAGCACCCGGTTGTCGGACAGCCTGGCCAGCGCCAGCAGAGTGCCCAGCACCACACCGCCCACCACCGCCATCACCAGCAGCTTCAGCGTCAGCTGCATGCCCTGCCACAGTCCCGGCAAGGCCGGGCCGATCTGGCTGAAATCGAAATCCATCATTTGCCCCCCATCATGCCGGGAATGCGCACCCGCTGTTCAATCCAAGCCATCAGCGTCATCAGGCTCATATTGAGCACAAAATAGATGATGGTGGCCAAGGTAAAGGCCTCGAAGATGTTGGCGGAGAACTCCGCGGTCTGCTTGGTCTGCGCCAGCAGTTCCATCAGGCCGATCAGCGAGGCCACCGAGGAGTTCTTGAAAATATTCAGAAACTCGCTGGTCAGCGGCGGAATGATGATGCGGAAAGCCTGCGGCAGCAACACGTGGCGATAGGTTTGCGCCAGGGAGAAACCCATGGCCAGCGAAGCGTTGCGCTGCCCCAGCGGCAAAGCTTCGATGCCGGTGCGCACCTGTTCGCACACCCGCGCCGCGGTGAACAGGCCCAGACACACCACCACCGACAAGAAGGCGGATGTGGCCGGCGCCAGGTCCTGCTTGAACCAGGTCTGCGCGCTCTCGGGCAGCAGATCCGGGATCAGGAAGTACCAGACGAATAATTGCACCAGTAAGGGCACATTGCGGAACAACTCGACATAGGCGGCGGCGATGCCGGCCACCCAGCGATTCGGCACCGTGCGCATCACGCCCAGCACCGAGCCCAAGGCCAGGGCGATCGCCCAGCCGGCCAGCGCCACGGCGATGGTCCAGCCCAGGCCGGTGACGAACCAGTTCAGATAGATCTCGCTACCCACCCCGGTGGACTTGAAAAACACCATCCAGTCCCAGTGGTAATTCATGCTTCACTCCCACAACGCCAGCCCGCCGGGCGCGCTCATGCGCAGGCGGGCCGCGGCCGGCGCAAACGCCCGGCCACACACAAAGAAAGCGGGTACGGCCACGCGCCCCGGGCTCCGCGCCAGACAGCGGGGAGGACGGGGCGGCGGCGCGCCAACCGCGACTTACATCTGCTCGGCAGACTTGTCGGTCGGCTTGGCGATCAGCTCCTTGAATTCATCGGACATCGGGAAGTTCAGGTTCAGGCCCTTGGGCGGCACCGGGCTGGTGAACCACTTGGCGTAGATCTTGTTGACCTCGCCGGACTTGAAGGTGTTGCTCAGCGCGGCGTCCACCACCTTCTTGAAGGCGGGGTCTTCCTTGCGCATCATGCAGCCGTAGATCTCGTAGGACTGGGCCTTGCCGGTCACCACCCAGTTGGCCGGGCTCTTGGCCTTGGCCATCTCGCCGTAGAGCAGCGCGTCGTCCATCATGAACGCCGCGACGCGGCCGGACTCCAGCATCAGGAAGGATTCGCCGTGATCCTTGGCCGAGATGATGTTCATGCCCAGCTTCTTGTCGGCGTTCATCGCCTTGATCAGGCGCTCGGAGGTGGTGCCGGCGGTGGTCACCACGTTCTTGCCCTTCAGATCCGGAAAGTCCTTGATGCCCGAGGTCTTGGCGGTCAGCAAACGGGTGCCGATCTCGAAGATGCCCACCGAGAACGCCACTTGCTTCTGACGCTCCACGTTATTGGTGGTGGAGCCGCACTCCAGGTCCACGGTGCCGTTCTGCACCAGCGGGATGCGGGTCTGCGAGGTCACCAGATTGTACTTGACCTGCAGGTTCGGCATTTTCAGCTCTTTTTTCACCTGCTCGACCACTTTGTTGGCCAAGTCCACCGAGTAGCCCACCGGCTTCTGGTTGTTGTCGTAGTAGGAAAACGGAATGGACGCGTCGCGGTTGCCCAGGACGATCACGCCGGAATCCTTGATCTTCTTCAGGGTGCCGGTCAGTTCGGCTGCCATGGCCGGAGCGGCGCAGAAGGCGCCCAGAGTGGCGGCACAGATCAGGGTGGAGCGAATACGCATGAAGTTTCTCCTTTTTCACTTCCTGTGATAGACAGCCCCCGCCGACAAGGACGGGGACGGACGACTCTTTGTAGTGCGGCGGGCGCTGAACGCCCGCTCGTATTTTTTTACGTTGCCAAAGCCCCGTTACTGACGTTTGGCCTTGTGGCCTTTCGCGCTCAGATAATTGGCCAGGCGGACGTAATCCTCCACCGGCAGATTCTCCGGCCGCAATCCGGGGTCCATTTCCAGCGCGGCGAAACCCTCCGCGTCCAGCAGGCCCTTCAGATTGTTCTTCAGCGTCTTGCGCCGCTGCGAAAACGCCGTGGTCACCACCTGCTCCAGCAGAAGCTCGTCGCTGGCCACGCCGCAGCGGCCCGGCGCCGGAATCATCCGCACCACGGCGGAATCCACCTTCGGCGGCGGCCAGAACGCTTCCGGCGGCACGTGCAGGATATTCTCCATTTCAAAACGGTACTGCAACATCACCGTCAGCCGGCCGTAATCGGCGGTGGACGGCTCCGCCACCATGCGTTCAATCACCTCTTTTTGCAACATGAAATGCATGTCGGTGACTTTCTGGCCGTAAGTGGCCAGATGGAACAGCAAGGGCGTGGAAATATTGTAGGGCAGATTGCCGACGATCTTCAGCTTGCCCTCCGCCACGGAGGCGAAGTCGAAGGCCAGCGCGTCGCCGGCGTGGATGCTCAGGCGCTCGGCCGGAAACTCCTTTTGCAGGCGGCTGATGATGTCGCGATCGATCTCCACCACGTGCAAGTGCTTGAGCGCCGCCAGCAGCGGCTTGGTGATCGCGCCCAGGCCGGGACCGATTTCGATGACGACGTCGTCCGGCTGCGGGTTCACCGCATGCACAATGTTGGCGATGACGCTGGCGTCTTGCAGGAAATTCTGGCCGAAACGCTTGCGCGGAATATGTTTGTTCATGAAATCTGCTAATCAGTGCAAAGAACGGAGAAGCGCCGGGTGATTTGCCGCCGCGCCTCATTGTCGAAGTCAACTCTCAAATTTGGGCCAATTGTCTGCCGATTGTAGGCTGCCCGACAAGAGCTAAAGCCGGACCCGCGCCACAAATCTCACAATACATGCCAAACGCTTGAAAATCAGTGAGGATTTTCCCGAATCGCCGCCGCGGGCCGGGTCAGCCAGCGGCACAGGCCGGCCAGCAGCAGGACCGTCGCGCCCAGCGCCCATTCGCCCGGCAAGGGCAGCGCCGCGAGCCCCGCCGACACGCCGGCGGCGAACAGCATCTGACCGCAGCCCAGCAAGGCGGCGGCGCGGCCGGCGCCCTGGGAAAACGGCGCCATGGCCATGCCGCTGGCCGGCCCCAGCGTCCAGGCGAAGCCCACGCTCAGCACGCCGATCGGCAACATATAATGCCAAGCGCCCGGCTGGCCGGACAGCGCCAGCAGCAATACGCCGGCCAGCAACATGATGTTGAGGCCGTAACGCAACATCGCCTTCTGGCCGAAGCGGCCGATCAGCTTCAGCCCCAGGAAGCTGGCCGCCATCACCAAGAGAGCGTTGCCGCCGAACAGCAGGCCGAAGGTGGTGCTGTCCACTCCGCCGCGCGCGATCAGCACCGCCGGCGCCAGCGTCACATAGCTGACGATCAAGGCCAGCGCCGCGCAGCAGCAAGCGCCGTAACGGCGCAGCGCCGGCGTCGCCAGCACCTGGCGCATGCCCATCGCCGGGCCGGCGGCGCTGGAAGCCGCGGGCCGGGTTTCCGGCATTTTCCAGGCCAGCCACGCCGCCGCCAGCACCGCGCTGCCGGCCAGCGCCAGAAAGCAGGACTGCCAGCCCCAGCGCGCGGTCAGCCAGCCGCCCAGCAAGGGCGCCATCGCCGGCACCACGTTCAGCGCGGCGTTGAGCAGGCTGTAGCGCTGGGCCGCCGCATTGCCGGAGAAGCAATCGCGTACCAGGGTGAACGCGCACACCGAGCTGGCACTGGCGCCCAGGCCTTGCAGCGCGCGCAGACCCAGGAAACCGCCCAGGCTGTCGCTGCGGCTGGCCAGATAGGCCGCCGCCGCATACAGCAGCAGGCCGCCCAGCGCCACCGGCTTGCGGCCGATCCGGTCCGCCAGCGGGCCGAACAGCAACTGCCCCAGCCCCAGGCTGAAGATGAACACGCTGAGGCTGATCGCGACGTCGGCCTGGAAATGCCGCTGCATCGCCGGCATCGCCGACAGGTAAAGATCGATGCCCAAGGGATTGAACAGGATCAACAGAATGGCCGCCAAAGTGGCGGCGCGGGCAAACGGGGAAACGCTGGACTTGGGCATCGGGGTATGACGACAGGAGATGGGGAAGCAAGCCGCCATGATACCGGGCAGCGCGCTCCGCCGCAGCAGGCCGCCGGAAAAAAACCCGTCCGCGCGCCGCTTCCACGCCTTTAAAAACAGGAAATTGACGCCATTTGAATGGGAGCTTGCCGGCCTGAAAACGCCCGGCGTCTGATGGATTCGATGGTTGCGGCATCACGCGTCTGGTAACCTAGACGACGACCGAAAGAACAAATGAGCAGACTATCATGACCGCAAATGACACCCGGATTTACCTGTCTTCCGGCAGCCCGCGCCGCCGCGAAATTCTGGAACAGTTGGGCATGCACCTGGAGCGCATCCACGCCGACATCGACGAATCGGTGCGGCCCGGCGAGTCCGCCGTCGCCTATACCGAACGGCTGGCGCTGTCCAAGGCCGAGGCCGGCTGGCAGGTGGTGGAGTCTTGCGGACTGCCGTCCCGGCCCTTGCTGGCCGCCGACACCACGGTGGCGATGGACGGCGAAATCTTCGGCAAGCCGGAAAACGCCGACGACGCCCGCCGCATGCTGCGCGCCTTCTCCGGCCGCGGCCATCAGGCCATCACCAGCGTGGCGGTGCGCGAAGGCGAACAAGTCAGACTCAAGACCTCGGTGACCGAGGTGTTCTTCCGTCCGCTCAGCGAGCAGGACATCGAGCGCTATCTGGACAGCGGCGAGCCTTTCGACAAGGCCGGCGCTTACGGCATCCAGGGCAAGGCCGGCGTCTTCGTCGAGCGCATCCACGGCAGCCACAGCGGCGTGATGGGCCTGCCTATCTTCGAAACCGCGGCGCTGCTGAGCGAATTCGGCTTTCAGTTTCCATGAGCGCGCGGGGAACCACCATGCTGCATCAATCGATACCCCTGCCGCGCGATCTGCCGCGCCCCAAAGAACAAATCCTGGTCAACATCACCCCGCAGGAAACCCGGGTCGCGGTGTTGGAAGACGCCGTCGTCCAGGAACTGCACGTGGAGCGCGCCGCCAGCCGCGGCATCGTCGGCAACATCTACCTGGGCCAGGTCAAGCGCGTGCTGCCCGGCATGCAGAGCGCCTTCATTGAAATCGGCCTGGAGCGCGCGGCCTTCCTGCACATCGCCGACGTGCTGGAACAACGCCAGCACCCGACCGAGCCGCAACGCATCGAAAAAATGCTGTTCGAAGGCCAGACCGTGCTGGTGCAGGTGATCAAGGACCCGATCGGCACCAAGGGCGCGCGCCTGTCCACTCAGATCTCTCTGGCCGGTCGCTTCCTGGTGCACCTGCCTCAGGAAGAGCACATCGGCGTCTCGCAGAAGATAGACAGCGAAAGCGAGCGCCACAATCTGAAGTCCCGGCTGGAAAAGCTGTTGCCGGCCAATAGCCCGCGCGGCTACATCATCCGCACCAGCGCCGAGACCGCGCGCGACGACGAGCTGGCCGCCGACATCGACTACCTGTCCAAGCTGTGGTCCGACATCCGCCACAAGTCCCAGCACCTGCCGGCGCAAAGCCTGCTCTACGAGGACCTGCCGCTGGCGGTGCGCGTGCTGCGCGACATGGTCAGCGACTTCACCGACAAGGTGGTGGTGGATTCCACCGAGAACTACAGCCGCATGGTGGAGTTCGCCGAGCAATACGTGCAGATCGCCGTGGACAAGATCGAGCGCTACAGCGGCGAACGCCCGCTGTTCGAGCTGCACGGCATCGAAGCCGAGATCGACAAGGCGCTGGCGCGCCGCGTCAACCTCAAGTTCGGCGGCTACCTGATCATCGACCAGACCGAAGCGATGACCACGATAGACGTCAACACCGGCGGCTTCGTCGGCAACCGCAATTTCGACGAAACCATCTTCAAGACCAATCTGGAGGCCACCCAGACCATCGCCCGGCAACTGCGGCTGCGCAATCTGGGCGGCATCATCATCGTCGACTTCATCGACATGGACAACGACGAGCACCAGTCCGCGGTGCTGGCGGAGCTGGCCAAGGCGATGGCGCGCGACCGCACCCGCGTCACCCTCAATGGCTTCACCAGCCTGGGCCTGGTGGAAATCACCCGCAAGCGCACCCGCGAAAGCCTGGCCCACGTGCTGTGCGAACCCTGCCCCACCTGCCAGGGCCGCGGCGAGATCAAGACCGCGCAAACCGTGTGCTACGAGATCCAGCGCGAAATCGTGCGCGAGGCGCGCCAGTTCGACGCCAAGGGCTACCGCATCCTGGCCGCGCAATCGGTGATCGACATGTTCATAGACGAGGAATCGCAAAGCCTGGCGATGCTGATCGACTTCATCGGCAAGCCGATCTCGCTGTCGGTGGAAGCCACTTACACCCAGGAACAATTCGACGTCGTCCTGTTGTAAGCCGCGCATGCCATCCCGCCCGCCCCGTCCGGCGGCCCGGCTGCCGCGCCTGTTGTCCCGCGCGGCGCTGGGCCTGCTGGCTCTGATCGCCCTCTATCTGCTCGCCGCGCTGACCCTGGGCCTGTTGCCGGTCAACCGGGACTGGCGGCCGGCCGAGTCCGGCATACCGGTCTACCTGGACAGCAACGGCGTGCACGCCGGCCTGCTGCTGCCCCGCCGCGCCCCGGGCATGGACTGGGACGAGACCTTTTCCCCGCGCCATCCGCGGACCGGGGCCAATCTGGACAAACTGCCCTATGTGGGCATAGGCTGGGGCAGCCGCAGCTTTTACCTGGAAACGCGGAACTGGTCCGACCTCACCCCAGGCAAGGCGCTCTACGCGCTGTCCGGGCTGGACGGCGCCGTGCTGCACGTGGAATACCTGCCGACGCCGCGCGAAGGCGCCGCCACCCGGCGCCTGCTGCTCGCGCCGGAACAATACCGGCGGCTGACCGACTTCATCCAGGCCGCCGTCGCCCGCGACGCGGCCGGCCAGGCCCTGTGGATGCCGGGCTATCATTATCATGATCAGGACGCGTTTTACCTGGCCAACGGCCGTTACAGCCCGTTGACCACCTGCAACCAGTGGGTACGCGACGCGCTGGCCGCCAGCGGCGCGCGCACCGCCTGGTGGTCCCCGTTCGACCGCGCACTATTCTGGCAATTGAAAGACCGCTGAGGCGCGCCGCCCCAGCGCAAGGGAGTTTAGCAAAATGAACGAAGCAAACGGCGACCCGCTCTGGTCCGCCATCCGGCGGGAAGCCGAACAAGCCGCGCAAGACGAGCCCATGCTGGCCAGTTTCCTGCACATGACCGTGCTGCGCCACACCACCCTGGAAGACGTGCTGGCCTTCCACCTGTCCAGCAAGCTCGCCAGCCCGGTGATGGACGCCCGCGCGCTGATGGAATTGTTCCGCGAGGCGCTGGACGCCGATCCGGCCATCAGCGCCGCCGCCCGCGCCGACATCAGCGCCTGTTTCGACCGCGACCCGGCCTGCGACAACTACTCCACCCCGCTGCTTTACTTCAAGGGATTCCACGCCATCCAGTGCCAGCGCATCACCCACTGGCTGTGGCGGGAGGAGCGCAAAACCCTGGCGCTCTTTCTGCAGAACCGCATCTCCGAAGTCACCGGCGCCGACATCCACCCGGCCGCGCGCATCGGCCAGGGCGTGATGCTGGACCACGGCACCGGCGTGGTAGTGGGCGAAACCGCCGTCATCGGCGACAACGTCTCGCTGCTGCAGGGCGTGACCCTGGGCGGCACCGGCAAGGAACACGGCGACCGCCATCCCAAGATCGCCGACGGCGTGCTGATCGGCGCCAACACCTCCATTCTCGGCAACATCCTGGTGGGCGCCTGCGCCAAGATAGGCGCCGGCAGCGTGGTGCTGGAAGACGTGCCGGCCCACACCACCGTGGTCGGCGTGCCCGCCCGCGTGGTGGCCCGCGCCGAAGGCACCCCAGCGCTGGACATGGACCAGCGCGTATGAGCGCGGAGCGGGTTCACCTCGCCGTCGGCGACTCCGCCGCCGGCATGCTGAACGCGCTGCGGCGCGACGGCCTGCTGGACGGCGAGGTCCTGCCCTTCATCGAAGACCTGAGCGCCGGGCCGCTGCTGGACGCCGACGCCATCGATCAAGGCCTGCGCCTGGCCTGGCATCAACAACTGCTGCAGGCCCAGCCCTGGCTGCCGGAATACGAGGACGATTGGCTGCGCCGGCATCAAGCCGGCCGCAAAGCGCTGCTGCGGCTGCTGGAGCGGCCGCGGCCGCTCACCGTCTGGCAAGGCCGCAACGCCGGCGACCGCCTGGCGCTGGCGCTGCTGGCCGAGCAACTGCCGGCGGACTGTCCCTTGACCGTCTGCGCCGCGCCGGAGCCCGTCTGGCAGGCCGGCGACGAGATGGCGGAATGGAGCATGGCCATGCTGCCGCTGGAACGGCTGGCGGATTACCGGCGGCGGGAGCGCCCGCTGGCTGCCGGCGAACGCCAGACGCTGGCCTCGCAATGGCGCCGCTGGCGCGAACACGGCCAAGGCCTGCGCCACCTGCAAGACGATGACGTCGTCGAAGCGCCGCTGGACCGCTACGACGCGCTGTTGCTGGAGCTGAGCGGCGAGCAGCCGCGCGCGGTGTCCCGCCTGGTCGGCGACGCCCTCGTCCACATCCGGGAAGCGCTGCTGTCCTCCGACATCCTGTTCTGGCGCGTCCAGCAGTTGCTGCGCGCGGGCCGGCTCCGCGCCGAAACCATGGCCGGCGGCGGCTCCTCGCCCTTCATCCGCGTCGGCGGCTGAACCGACGTTGCCGCGACGCGACACCCCCGCGGCCCGCGCTTGGTGATGCCGGGAGCCGCGGGTAAAATCCCAGCCCTCGGCGCCTGCCCCGCCATTGAATGGCAGCGTCCTGCAATCCTCAGGAACCCCACCCCATGAATGTCAGAGTTGTCGACTACCACGCGCCGGACGCGGCGGAACAATTCACCCGCTCCCTGCACGAAACCGGCTTCGGCGTGCTGGTCAACCATCCGATCCCGCAAAGCCTGGTGGAAAAGATCTACGCCGACTGGCTGGCCTTCTTCAACAGCCAGACCAAATACGACTACGCCTTTTCCATGGAACGTCAGGACGGCTGGTTCTCCCCGGAGGTATCGGAAACCGCCAAGGGCGCAAGCCTGAAAGACATCAAGGAATACTTCCACATCTACCCCTGGGGCCGCGTGCCGCCGGAACTCAAGGCCGACGCCGACCACTACTACGCCGTCGCCAACCAGCTGGCGCAGGAGCTGCTGTCCTGGGTGCAGCAATACACACCGGCCCATATCGCCGCCAGCTACACCGAGCCGCTGTCCCACATGATCGCCGACAGCCAGAAAACCCTGCTGCGCGTGCTGCGCTATCCGCCGCTCACCGGCCAAGAGCCGGCCGGCTCGCTGCGCGCCGCCGCCCACGGCGACATCAATCTGCTGACCATCCTGCCCGCCGCCAACGAGCCCGGCCTGCAAGTGCAGGACAAGCAAGGCGAATGGCTGGACGTGCCCTGTGATTTCGGCACCCTGGTGGTCAATATCGGCGACATGCTGCAAGAGGCCTCCGGCGGCTACTATCCGTCCACCCAACACCGCGTGGTCAACCCCAGCGGCGAAGGCGCGACCAAGAGCCGCATCTCGCTGCCGCTCTTCCTGCACCCGCGTCCGGAAGTGGTGCTGTCCGAACGCTATACCGCGGACAGCTATCTGAACGAGCGCCTGCGCGAACTGGGCGTCAAGATGTAAGAACCGCCGCGCGTCGCGCGGCGTAACCCGGTGGGTGCGGCTTCGCAGCCTCATCCATCGTCCCCTTGCCGCAACGCCTTGTCTCGCCTGCGCTCGCGCGATCGTGAACAGACGGCAAACCCCTCGCAGCGGCGGCTTCCCACCGCCGCTGGCGGCCCTCCGCAATCAAATCCAAAAATTCATTAGTAAAATGCTATCGCTCTGAGCAAAATATTCAACTGGCCCACTCAAATGATAATGACTATCATTCAATGAGTACTCAACGTGGAGCCCTGCCATGCTCAAGACCATTACTTTCGCCATCTGCCACTTCACCGTCGCCTTCAGCGTGGCTTATCTGCTGACCGGCAATATCGGCGTCTCCAGCCTGCTGGCCCTGGTGGAACCGCTGGTCAACACCGTGGCCTATTACTTCCACGAGAAGGTGTGGGACCGCATCCGCGGCCGCAAGGCCCAAGCCGCCGAAACCGGCGCCGCCGGACACAACGCCCTGTTCCATCAGCACTGACGCCAACGGCGCCGCGCCCCTGTCCGGGCGCGGCCTTGCTTTCGCGGCGCTTCGTCCCGCTCCATGTCAATGAATTTCTGTATTGACAGAAATTTCGGAAACAACTATCGTAAGCACCATGGAACTGACACCCGTATCCCAACGCTTCGTGCTGCACTGGGGCGAAATGGGCACCCGCTGGGGCGTGAACCGCACCGTCGCTCAAATACACGCGCTGCTCTTCATCACCGGCCGCCCGCTGAACGCCGAAGAACTGGCCGACACCCTCAACGTGGCCCGCTCCAACATCAGCAACAGCCTGAAAGAGCTGCAGAACTGGCAGCTGATCCGCATCGTGCACGTGCTGGGCGACCGCCGCGACCACTTTGAAACTTCGGGCGACGTTTGGGAACTGTTCCGCATCATCGTGGCGGAGCGGCAGCGCCGTGAAATCGAGCCCACCCTGCTGGTGCTGAAGGAATGCATGGACAGCCCTGACTTCCAGCAGGAGAGCCCGCTGGCGCAGGAACGCATCCGCAACACCTGGCAGTTCATGGACACTCTCACCTCCTGGACTCGGGAAATGCTGCGCCTGTCCACCGCCACGCTGAGCCGGGTGCTGAAGATGGGCGCCAGCATTCAGAAACTGCTGGGACGGGATAAATAAGTTCGCCGCGCACGCGGGCGGCGCCGGGCGGCCTTGCGCCGCCGGAAACCCCGCGCATTTTTTTTGCCATCACATTTCTGTTTTGACAGAAATTTCAGAAACAAAGGAGAACACCATGAGCGGATTCATCACCAGCATGATCATCGTCCCCCTGCTGTGCTGGTGGCTGCTGGCCGGCCCCTTGCGGCAAGTGACCCAGGCCCTGTGCGAGCACGGCGCGGGCGGCCCGTTCTGGCAGCGCGCCTTCTTGATCCTGATCCTGGCTGGACCGCTGCTGGCCGTGCTGCTGTTCGCGCCGGACGCCCCTTCCGCCTCTCTATGGCTGGACATCCGTGCCATCCTGATGTGGGCGCTGCTGGGCGTGGTGGCCCAGTTGCTGGTGCTGCTGCGCCTGGTCTGGCGGCAGGTGGCGCCCCGCCCCGTCGCGCGGCAGGCCCAGCCCCTGCCCGCCGCGCCTCAGGAGACCGCGCAATGAAGATACTGCTCTTGGGCGGCGGCGGCTTCATCGGACGGCCGCTGCGCCAGCGGCTGGAACGGGACGGGCACCAAGTCAGCGCGCCCTCGCGCCGGCAGCTGGACCTGCGCCAGCCGCGCGCCGACTGGCGTCAATGGCTGGAAGGCGTCGACACGGTGGTCAACGCCGCCGGCCAGTTGCTGGACCGCCCAGCCGGCGCGCTGGAAGCCGTTCATCACTTGGGACCGCTGCAGTTGGCCAGCATGGCCTATCAAGCCGATGTGCGCCGCTGGGTGCAACTGTCGGCCTTGGGCGCGGACCCGCAGGCCGCCACCCCGTTCCTGGCCGGCAAGGGCCGCGGCGACGCCGCCCTGCTGGCCAGCGGCCTGGAAGCCCGCATCGCGCGGCCCTCGCTGATCTACGGCCCGCAAGGCGCCAGCAGCCGGCTATTGCTGCAACTGGCGCGGCTGCCCCTGTGGCTGCTGCCCGACGGCGGCAATCAGCGCATCCAGCCGCTGGCGCTGGACGACGCGGTGGAGGGGCTGGCGCGGCTGGCCTTGGCCGACGACGCGCCGGAAGGCGTCATCGAGTTCGTCGGCGCCGAGGCGCTGACCCTGGCCGACTACCTGCGCCAGTTGCGTCGATTGCAAGGACTGAACGCCCCGGCCTACATCCTCAACCTGCCGCCCCAGGCCAGCCGGACACTGGCGGCTTTGGCCGAACGCTGGCCGTCCAGCCTGATCAGCCGCGACACCCTGGAGATGCTGAACCACGGCAGCTGCGGCGACCCGTCCACCCTCGGCGCGCTGCTGCAACGCGCGCCGCTGGCCAGCGGCCAATTCCGGGAAGCGCCATGACGCCCTCCACGCGCAACATCGAATACGCGTTGGCGGCGCTGTGGCTGTGGAGCGGCCTGCAGCCGCCGCTCAGCGCCTGGGACGCGTCCGTCGCCATGCTGCAGCGGCTGCCCTTGCCCGCCGCCTGGGCCGCGCCGCTCTTCCTCGCCGCCTGCGGCCTGGACCTCGTCTTCGGCCTGCTGACGCTGGGACGCCCCTGCCGCGCCTTATGGCGGACCCAGGCCGCCGTCGTCGCCGGCTACAGCCTGACGTTGGCGCTCTGGCTGCCGGAAAACTGGCTGCATCCGTTCGCCCCCTTAGTGAAAAACCTGCCCATCCTGGCCATGCTGCTGTGGCTGGGCGCCCGCCGGGAGACTTCCGCATGAACGCCTATCTCGTGGTCAAAACCCTGCACATCCTGTCCGCCACCCTGATGGTGGGCACCGGCTTCGGCTCCGCCTTCTACCTGTTCTTCGCCAACCGCGGCCGCCAGACCGCGGCCCAGGCCGAAGTGGCGCGGCTGGTGGTGCGCGCCGACTGGTGGTTCACCACGCCGGCGGTGATCTTCCAACCGCTGTCCGGCCTGTGGCTGGCGCGGCAGGCCGGCTGGCCGCTCTCCAGCGACTGGCTGCTCGCCTCCATCGGCCTGTTCCTGTTCGCCGGCCTGTGCTGGCTGCCGGTGCTGCGGCTGCAAACCCGCATGGCGGCGATGGCGCACGCCGCCGTCGCCGCCGGCCAGCCGCTGCCCGTGCGCTACTGGCGCTACGCCCGCTATTGGGAATGCCTGGGCTATCCGGCCTTCCTGGCCATGCTTACGACATACTTTCTAATGGTGATAAAACCGGGAGCTTGAGTAGGAATAAGGATAGAATGTTTGGTTTTTTATTATTCAAGCCAGAATCATGGCTTGAGCCTTCCGCACTATGTCGCTCACTCCCCACTCCTGTATCGACGCCAAAGCTTATCGGCCGGACATCGACGGCCTGCGCGCGCTGGCCGTGCTCAGCGTGGTCGCTTTCCACATCGGCCTGCCCGGATTCGGCGGCGGCTTTGTCGGCGTAGATATATTCTTCGTCATTTCCGGCTTCCTGATCAGCGGCCTGCTGCGGCAGGAATTGCTTGCGCAAGGCCGCATCGACTTCAAGGCTTTCTACGCTCGCCGCATCCGCAGGCTTGCGCCCGCGCTGGCGCTGGTGCTGGCCGTCAGCCTGGCGCTGGCCTACTTCGTGATGCTGCCGGACGACCAGATCAAGCTGGGACGGGAAGTCCGCGCGGTCGCCACGCTGTCCGCCAACCATCACTTTCTCAAGCACGCTTTTGATTATTTCGACTCCGACGCCGACCTCAAAGTCTTGCTGCACACTTGGTCGCTGGCGGTGGAGGAGCAATATTATCTGGTCTGGCCCTTGCTGCTATGGGGCGTCTTCCGCCTGAGCAAGGGGGATCGCCATGTCACCGACCTGCGCATGCGTCTGGCCCTGGGCACGGTCTTGCTCGGATCGCTGGGCTTGAGCTTATGGCTAAGCTATCGCGATACGCCGCAAGCCTTTTACCTGATGCCCGCCCGCGCCTGGGAATTCGCCGCCGGCGCCCTGCTGGCCTTGCTGCCGCCCCCGCGCGGAGGCCGGCGCCTGGCCTTGCCCATCGCCGCGCTGGGCCTGGCGCTGCTGCTGGCGTCCATCGCGCTGCTGAATGAACGCATGGTCTTTCCCGGCGTCATCGTGTTGCTGCCGGTCATCGGCAGCGTGCTGTTCATTCTGGCCGGCATGCTGGACCCGTCCAATCCGATAAGCCGCTGCATCGGCTCCCGTCCCTGGACCAGCATCGGCCTTCTGTCCTACGGCTTTTATCTGTGGCACTGGCCCTTGCTGGCGCTGGGCCGCTATTGGGGCCTGGGCGAACGCGATCTGACACGCGACCTGTTCTTGGGCGGCGTCCTGGCACTGGCGCTGGCCTGGCTGAGTTACCGCTATGTGGAACAACCGCTGCGCCGGGGACAATGGCGGAAGCTGCGCGATACCCGATCCACGCTGCGAACCGGCCTCGGCATCACCCTCGGCCTATGGCTGCTGGGCACGGTCGCCATGTATTTGCCCAAGCACTTTCCTTGGCCGGGACAGCAAAGCATTCTGCAGGCCAAGCGCGACGCTTTCCATTTTGTCGGCGATTGCGGCATGCCGGCCGCCGGCGTCCCCTTGTCCCCGCGCGCCCAATGCCTGATCGGCGCGCCCAGCGCGCCGCTTAAACTGCTGGCCTGGGGCGACTCCCACACCGACCATCTGATGCCGCTGTACGACGCGCTGGCCAAGGAGCGCGGCATCGCCATCCTGCGCCGGGTCTACCACGGTTGCCCGCCGCTGGCCGACGCCATGCCGGTGGGCGAAGGCAAGAAACGCAGTTGGTGCCCCAGCTTCGCGCGGGCCGTGCGCGCGGAATTGCCGCAGCTGGCGGCCCAAGGCGTCACCGGCGTGCTGCTCAACGCGCGCTGGAACAGCTATACCGCCCAAGATCTGCCGGGCAGACCGGCCATGACCGGTCTGGTGGCCGCCGGTCTCGAAGGCGTCCCCAGCGTATCCGGCGGCATGAAGGCCGGCGTCGCTCCGCTGGACCGCCCCTCCTCGCTGCAGGTCCTGGAGCAATCGCTGGACCGCAGCGCGCAAGACATGGCCGGCCTGGGACTGAAAATCGTCCTGGTGCTGCCGGAGGCGGAGATGAGCAAGTCGCCGCCGGAATGCGTGGCCCGCTTGGGCGCGGCGGCCTGCAACGCGCCGCGCGCGGACGTTGAGCGACATCGCCTGCAGATTGTTCAGCTGCTGCAACGCGTCGCCGCCCGTCACCCCAACATCCGCTTGTGGGACCCCCTGGATCCGTTCTGCGACGCCAAGACCTGCTTCGCCAGCCGCGACGGCAAAGTGCGCTACCAGGACAAGGACCATATCACCGCCAGCATGGCGCTGACCTTGACGGATAGTTTCCGCCCCAGCTTCGACTGGGCGAGAAGCGCCGAACGCTGAACCCGCCCTCCTCGAAATGGCAGCCTCCCGGCTGCCATTTTCGCTTTTACCCACGCAATGCCGACGATGCCGACGCCTGGTGTAAAATGGCGCTTTGCCTGAACCAGATAGACACCTCGCCATGACAGATCTCCTCGCCGGCCTCAATCCAGAACAACTGCGCGCCGTCACCTGGCCCGACAAGAGCGCGCTGGTGCTGGCCGGCGCGGGCAGCGGCAAGACCCGGGTGCTGACCACCCGCATCGCCTGGCTGTTGTCCACCGGACAAACCAGTCCCAGCGGCGTTCTGGCGGTAACCTTCACCAACAAGGCCGCGCGCGAGATGCAGACCCGGCTGGCGACCATGGTGCCGGTCAACGTGCGCACCATGTGGATAGGCACTTTCCACGGCCTGTGCAACCGCTTCCTGCGCTCCCACTACCGCGACGCCGGCCTGCCGCAGACCTTCCAGATTCTGGACTCCGCCGACCAACAGGCGGCGATCAAGCGCCTGCTGAAAAGCCTGGAACTGTCCGACGAGAAATTCCCGCCGCGCGCGGTGCAAAGCTTCATCAACGGCAGCAAGGAAGCCGGCCTGCGCGCCGACAAGCTGCCGCCGGCGCTCAATCCCTACGAAGCCAAGCTGGTGGAGCTGTACGCCACCTACGACGCCCAATGCCGCCGCGAAGGCGTGGTGGACTTCGCCGAACTGCTGTTGCGCAGCTACGAACTGCTGAGCGCCAACCAGGCGCTGCGCCAACATTATTGCAGCCGCTTCCGCCACATCCTGGTGGACGAGTTCCAGGACACCAACCGCCTGCAGTACGCCTGGCTCAAGCTCTTGGCCGGCGACGGCGGCTCCTTGTTCGCCGTCGGCGACGACGACCAGAGCATCTACGCCTTCCGCGGCGCGGAAGTGGGCAATATGCGCTCCCTGCTCAACGACTTCTCGGTCAGCGAACCGGTGCGGTTGGAACAGAACTATCGTTCGATGGGCAATATCCTCAATGCCGCCAACGCGCTGATCGAGCAGAACGACGGCCGGCTGGGCAAGAATCTGTGGACCGACGCCGGCGAGGGCGAAAAGATCCGCCTGTTCGAAGCCTACTCCGACGGCGAGGAAGCCGAGTTCATCAGCGACGAGGTGCGCAGCCTCAAGCGGGACGGCTTCAATCTGTCCGACATGGCCATTCTCTACCGTTCCAACGCCCAGTCGCGCTTGCTGGAACACGTGCTGGTCAACGCCCAGATTCCCTACCGCATTTACGGCGGCCTGCGCTTCTTCGAACGCCAGGAAGTCAAACACGCGCTGGCTTATCTGCGCCTGATCGCCAACCCGGAAGACGACAACGCGCTGCTGCGCGTGATCAATGTGCCGGCGCGCGGCATCGGCGCGCGCACGGTGGAAGGCCTGCAAGCGGTCAGCCGCGAGCAGGGCGTCACCCTGTGGCAGGCCGCCTGCGCCTCCGGCGGCGGCCGCACCGCGGCCAAACTGGGCGAGTTCGTGCTGCTGGTGGAACGCATGCGCGAACGGGGCCGCGAGCTGCCGCTGGCCGAAGCCGTCAGCCTGGCCATAGACGACTCCGGCCTGCGCGCGATGTACGAGCAAGACAAGAAAGAAGGCGAAGAGCGGCTGGCCAACCTGGACGAATTGATCAACGCCGCCGCCGGCTTCATGCCGGACGAGCCGGCGCAAGCGCTGACCGAATTCCTCAGCGCCGCCAGCCTGGAAGCCGGCGAACACCAGGCCGAAGCCGGCAGCGATGCGCTGCAACTGATGACGGTGCACGCCGCCAAGGGCCTGGAATTCGACGCCGTCTTCGTCTCCGGCCTGGAAGAAGGCCTGTTCCCACATGAAAACAGCATGAACGATGGCAAGGGCCTGCAAGAAGAACGCCGGCTGATGTACGTGGCCATCACCCGCGCGCGTCAGCGCCTCTATCTGTCCAACGCGCAAAGCCGCATGCTGCACGGCCAGAGCCGCTACCCCATCCGCTCGCGCTTCGTCGACGAAATCCCGGCGGAGCTCACCCACGACCTATCTGCTAAAGTGAAAGCGACGGCCAAGACAAATGCATCGACAAATGCATCCTGGCGCGCGGTTCCGAAGGTGGGCCGCGTGGCCGCCGACAACAGCCAGGGCTTCCGCATCGGCCAATCGGTGGAACACGCCAAGTTCGGCAGCGGCGTGGTGATCAACGCCGAAGGCGGCGGCGAGGATGTGCGCCTGCAAATCAACTTCGCCGAGCACGGCGTGAAGTGGCTGGATCTGCGCTACGCCAAGCTGAGCGCCGGCTAAGCCTCTCGCCGCGGCGGCGGCCGCTTGAGCGATTTTTGTAAGTCGCACTGATGACAGTTTGCGGAGAATCGTCAAAGATAGCGAGATGAGCACAGCCAACACCAACTCGACCACCTTCCAGAGCGTCGCCGCCGCCAGCAAGACCGGCGCCGCGCCGCGGAAAAGCTACGACGATCCGTACAGCAAGCGTCTGTTCCTGATCATAGACAGCCTGCCGGAAATGCAGCGCGCGCTGGCGATGACCCTTTCCTCCTTCGGCGCCGACAAGGTGGAGTACGCCAGCAAGGCCGGCGACGCGCTGGCCAAGATGGGCAAGTACGAGTTCGACGTGGTGCTGTGCGACTACGATCTGGGCAACGGCTACGACGGCCTCTACCTGTTCGAAGAGGTCAAGGAACGCAATCTGATCAAGCAGTCCTGCGTGTTCATGATCGTCACCGGCGAGCGCCGCTCCCAGCGCGTGATCTCCGCCGCGGAACTGGGGCCGGACGACTACCTGCTCAAACCCTTCACCGGCGAAGTGCTGCGCGAGCGGCTGGAAAAAGCGATGCGCCGCCGCGAAGCCTTCCGTCTGGTGGACGAGGCCATCATGCGCCACGAATACCTGAGCGCCATCGAAGTCTGCACGCGCCTGATCGGCGAGCGAGGCGAATTCACGCTGGACTTCATGAAGCTCAAGGGCTCGCTGGCGCTGAAGATAGGCGACTTCGACAGCGCGCGTTCCCTGTACATGGACGTGCTGCGCATCAAGCCGGTGCCCTGGGCCAAGATGGGCCTGGCCAAATCGCTGACCGGGCTGAAAGCCTACGACGAAGCGCGGCTGCTGTTCGAAGAGGTGCTCACCGACAACGACCGGGTGATGGAAGCCTACGATTGGCTGGCCAAGCTCTACCGTAGCAACCACAATCTGGACGAAGCCCAGGCCACCTTGAAACAGGCCACCGACATCTCGCCGGTGGTGTTCCGCCGCCAGCAGCAGCTGGCGGAAGTGGCCCTGCTCAATAATCAGCTGGAAGTGGCGGAAGGCGCCTGCCAGACCACGCTGGACATCGCCAAATACACCTGGCACCGCAGCCCCACCCACTACGCCGCGCTGGCGCGGGTGCAACTGGCGCGCGGCGACACCGCCAACGTCGGCCGCACCCTGTCCAATCTGCGCCGCGACTACCGCTACAACGAAGAAGGCGAATGGATGGCCGGCGTGGTGGACAGCCAGCTGCAAAACAAAAAGGGCAACCGCGACAAGGCGCGTCAGTTGTTTAGCGACGCCGAGACCAAATTCCGCCAGCTGGCGCCCAAACTCAGCAGCGACGCGCAGATGGAGTTCGCCCGCGCCTGCTACGCCCAGGGCCACAAGGACGCCGGCAACAGCGTGATGCGCGATCTGGTGCGCAACCATCACGACGACGAGGAACTGCTGGCGCGCTTCGGCGACATGTTCGAAGAAGTGGGCCTGGGCGAGGACGGCCGCCAGCTGATCGCCGACAATGTGCAATCGGTGCTGGAACTCAACAACCAGGCGGTGCGCGAAGCCCAGGCCGGGCAATTCGACTCCGCCATCGAGCGCTTCGTCAAAGCCCACGAGGAAATGCCGCAAAACATCCAGGTCATGCTCAACCTGATCAACGCCACCATGGCCTACGTCCACCGCCAGGGCTGGCACGAAAGCCATATGCGCCGCGCCCACGACATGCTGAGCAAGGTGCGCGACCTCGCCCCCACCAACAACAAGTTCCAGAAAATCCTGCAAGCCTGGCGCATGCTGGTGGAAAAGCTGGGCAAGCCGCAATGGGTGCTGTAAGCCCCTGGCAAGATTGGCGCGCGCTGGTGGTGGACGACGAACCGCTGGCCTGCGAGCGCCTGCGCCAACTGCTGCGCGAGCAAGGCCTGCAGCATGTTTACTGCCTGACCGACAGCCGCCAGGCCATGAGCTGGCTGGCGCAAAACCCGGCCGACATCGTGCTGGCCGACATCTCCATGCCCGGCGTTTCCGGCCTGGAACTGGCTCAGCAACTGCGGCGCCAGCCGCTGGCGCCGCAGCTGATCTTCACCACCGCCCATGAACAGTACGCGGTCAGCGCCTTCGAACTGGAGGCCATAGACTACCTGCTCAAGCCGGTGCGGCGCGAACGCCTGCGTCAGGCGCTGGAGCGCGCCGGCCGCCAGCGCGGCGATGCGCCGCAGCCGGAGGCCAGCTTCACCGTGCGCCAGCGCGACCGCCTGCTGCCCATCCCCTTCTCCCAGGCCCGCTACCTCAAGGCCGAACTCAAATACGTCACCCTGGTGACCCCGGACGCGGAATACCTGCTGGACGAAACCCTGATCGCGCTGGAACAGCGGCTGGGCGACGCCGCCGTGCGCATCCACCGCAATTGCTTGGTGATGCGCCACGCGCTGCGCGAGCTGTTCCGCGCCAGCGCGGACGGCGAGGAACAATGGCAGGTGCGCCTGGCCGATATCGGCCAGCCTCTGCCGGTCAGCCGGCGGCAGCTGGCCGGCATCAAGCAATGCCTGCACCAGCAGGACTAGGCGCGCCCTTCCCTCCCCGCGCGCCGTCGCCATATATACAGATCACAAAACCAAAGCATCTGTAATCATTGATGGCAGAAAGCTGCGTTCTGATTTTCAATCGCATCAAGCTTGACTTTAGTCATTTGTCATTATCAGAACTAAAACTATCATCCTTGCCCATGCGCACGGTTCGCGCGGCAGCGTCCCGCCGCCGGCCATACATTCATTTTTGGGCAAGGAGCGGTCATGCGGTCATTGAAAATCATCTTGTTGTCGTCGGCGTTCAACGGACTCACCCAGCGCGCCTGGCTGGAATTGCGCCAGTCCGGCCACCAAGTCAGCGTGCAGCTGTTCACCAATGAACAGGAAGTCAGCGCCAACATCCAGCAATCCGGCGCCGATCTCGTCATCTGCCCCTTCCTCAAGGACCGGGTGCCGGAAACCCTGTGGCGCGACGCCAGCCGGCCGGTGGTCATCATCCACCCCGGCATCATCGGCGACCGCGGCGCCTCGGCGCTGGACTGGGCCATCACGCTGCGGGAAAAACGCTGGGGCGTCACCGCGCTGCAGGCGGTGGAGGAAATGGACGCCGGCCCGATCTGGTCCAGCTGCGAATTCGACATGCCGCCGGACGTGCGCAAATCCGAGCTCTACAACGGCCCGGTCAGCGACGCCGCCCTGTATTGCATCCGCGACGTGGTGGAGAAGTTCGGCACCGGCTTCGCGCCCGCGCCGCTGGACTACGGCCAAGCGCATGTGCGCGGCCGGCTGCAAGCCAATATGCGGCAAAGCGACCGCGCCTTCCTGTGGCAACAGCCCGCCGCCGAGATCAAGCGCCGCATCGACGCCGCCGACGGTCAGCCCGGCGTGCTGACGCAACTGGCCGGCGGCGACTACTACGTCTACGACGCCCATCTGGACTACCGCGCCGGCCAGCCTGGCCAACTGCTGGCGGTGCACGACGACGCCGTGCTGGTGGGCGCCGGCGAGCACAGCCTGTGGCTGGGCGCGCTGCGCCGCAAGCCGGAGGCCGGCGAAGAAACCTTCAAACGCCCGGCGCGCCATGTGCTGGCCGGCTTGCTGGACGACGTGCCGCGGCTGGACTGGAGCCTCGCCACCCATCCTCACTGCGAGGAAAGCTATCAGCCCATCCGCTACCGCGAATACGGCCGCGTCGGCGAGCTGACCTTCGAGTTCTACAACGGCGCGATGAGCACCGAGCAATGCCGGCGGCTGAGCGAGGCCCTGCGCTGGGCCAAGGCCCAGGACACCAGCGTGCTGCTGGTGCGCGGCGGCCGCGGCAGCTTCAGCAACGGCGTCCACCTCAACGTGATCCAGGCCGCGCTGGAACCGGGGCTGGAAGCCTGGGCCAATATCCAGGCCATAGACGACGTCTGCCAGGAAATGCTGACTGCGCGGCAGCTGGTGGTGTCCGGCCTGACCGGCAACGCCGGCGCCGGCGGCGTGATGCTGGCCCTGGCCGCCGATCTGGTGTTCGCCCGCGGCGGCGTGGTGCTCAACCCGCACTACAAGACCATGGGCCTGTACGGCTCGGAATACTGGACCTACAGCCTGCCGCGCGCGGTGGGCGAGGAACAGGCCCGGCAACTGACCGAAGCCTGCCTGCCGCTGAGCGCGCGCGAAGCCTGGCGTCTGGGCATGGTCCACGACATCGGCCCGCACGACCCGCACGACTTCGGCGTCTGGCTGCGGCAGGCCGCCGGACTGGCGCTGAGCGACGACCGCTTCCGCCCGCAGCGCGCGCGCAAGGCCGAGCTGGATCTGGAGCGCATGGAGCGCTGCCGCCAGACCGAGCTGCTGGAGATGCGCCAGGACATGGTGGAAAACCGCGGCCAGTTCCTGGAAAAATGCCGCAACTTCGTGCTCAAGCGCAAAGCCTGCGGCACGCCGCAACGCCTGATCGCCGACTGGGCGCAGGCGCGCTGAGCAACGGCGAGACGGCGTTTAATACAGCCTTCAAAGAGCAAAGGCCCGTCTCTTCAACGCCCAAACGGCCCGCCCTGGCGGGCCGTTTGATTTCAATCTCATCCCGAAAAACCACAGTATTGTTTTACGTACAACTACTTAAAACCCGCTTTTTCATCAGTCAAAGCTAAAAAATAGCCGCTCCTTCTTATAAAATCTGTCATCCCCTCTTTCCCCCTTCCTACGGTTGCTACATGCGGACACGGCTGGTTTATGCAGGATGCATCGCGATATGGCTGGTGCTGAGTGCGCTAGTGGCCCTGTCGGTCGCCAGTCACGCGCTGCTGGGCGCGGAGCAGCAATTCAACCGCGACGCCCTGCTGCTGTCCGAACAGCTCAATCAAAAACTGCAAAGCCATGAAACCGTGCTGGACAGCTACGCCACCTTCAGCACGCTGGACCGCAGCTGGAGCCTGCCGTCCGAGAAAAGGCTGGCCCGGCAACTGCTGCGCCGTTATCCACAGATCCAGTGGCTGGGGCATATCGAACGCATCAGTCCCGGCCAATTGCCGATGTTCAGACAACGCTTGAAGCAGCTGTACGGCCAGGCGCTGCCCCTGCCCGCCGCCAGCGGCGACGGCTGGGAAGGCCGCTTCGGCCTGTTCCCGCTCGCCTTCATCGAACCCATGCCCCAGCCCGGCCTGCTGGCCGCGGACCTGGGCCGGCTGCAAGCCGCGCGCCAAGCCCTTCAGAACGCGCTGGAAAGCGGACGGATGGAAATCTCCAGTCAGATCAAGTTGCCCGGCCTGCCGGCCGGCTATCTGCTGATCCGCGCCATGGACGATATGCTGAGCAAACCGCTGGCCGCCCCGCTGGCGCCGGCCCACTTCGCCGCCATGGCGATACGCGCCGACAGCCTGCTGCCCAGCCCGCTGGCACTGCGCGAGGGCGTGGAAGTGCGCCTGTTCCACCGCAACGACCCGCCGCCCGGCCCGCCCACCCTGCTGCGCGACGCGGCACGCGCCAGCGCCCTGGAAACCCTGCTCTTCCCCCGGCTGGAAGCCCGCCATCCGCTGGGCGGCGCCAGCCAGCCGCTCTTGCTCACCATCAGCCAGCAACTGGGCTGGCGGCAGATAGGCGCGTTTGAATGGGGCATGCTGCTATTCCTGTCGCTGGCCTTGCTGGCCGGCTTGCTGCTGGTATCGCACCACTATCTGCAACTGGCGCACGGACGTCGCCAGCGCGAAAACCAACTGTTCTACCTGGCCAATCACGACCGTCTGACCGGCCTGGCCAACCGCAATCTGTTCTACGACCGGCTGCAACACGCCATCTCGCGGGTGGACCGCAGCGGCAAGCGGCTGGCCTTGCTGTTCCTGGATCTGGATCGCTTCAAACCGGTGAACGACACCTACGGCCACATCACCGGCGACCGCATCCTGCAACTGATCGCCGCCCGCATCAAGGAAGAGCTGCGCGGCGAAGACACGGTGGCGCGGCTGGGCGGCGACGAGTTCGTGGTGCTGATGGAAGACATAGAATCCAACCGCGAGGCGGACAAAATCGTCAATCGCCTGAAACAGGTGATTCATCAGCCCTACGAGGTCAACGATAACCTGATCACGGTGGGCGTCAGCATCGGCATCGCCTATTACCCGGAGGACGGCCTGTTGATCGACGAACTGCTGACGGTGGCGGACCGCAAAATGTACGGCGACAAGCGCGAGATCGCGGCGGCGGGCGCCGAGACGGCCTGATCCCAGGCCGCCGCAACCCCGCCCCCGCTAATGCGCGGCCTCCCCAAGCGCGACGCCTGACGACGCCGTCTCCCGCGGCCGCGCCAGGCCGTTGAACCAGACATTCAGCGCCACCGCGCTGACCGTGGCCAACAGGATGCCGCTGTGCAGCAGCGGCGCCAGCACCTCCGGCAGTTGCCGGAAAAAACCGGGCGACACCGTGGGAATCATGCCCAGGCCCAGGCTGATGGCCACCACCAGCAGATTATGCCGCTGCGTCTGATAGTCCACCTTGCCCAGAATCTTGATGCCGGTGGCCAGCACCATGCCGAACATCACCAGGCCGGCCCCGCCCAGCACAAAGGGCGGAATCGAGGCCACGATCAGCGACATCTTGGGCACCAGGCCAAACACCACCAGGATGCCGCCGGCCATCACGCACACCCAGCGGCTGCTGACCCCGGTGACGCCCACCAGGCCGACGTTCTGGGAAAACGAGGTATGCGGGAAGGAATTGAACAGACCGCCGATCACCGTGCCCAGCGCGTCCACCCGCAGACCGCGCACCAAGGCCGCCCTGTCCACCGGACGCTCCACGATCTCCCCCAGCGCCAGAAACATGCCCATGGACTCCACGAAGATGATCAGCATCACCACGGTCAGCGTCAGGATGGACCACAGCTCAAAGCGCGGCATGCCGAAACGGAAGGGCGCGATGGGCGCGAACCAGGCCGCCTCGCCCAGGCCGCCCAAATTGACCTTGCCCAGCAGCAAGGCCAGGACAAAGCCGAACAGCAAACCCAGCAACACCGCGATATTGCAGAAAAAGCCTTTCAGATAGCGGGTGATCAATAGGATGAACACCAGCACCGCCACCGACACCCCCAGATAAAGCGGATGGCCGTAATCCGGATTGCCCCTGCCGCCGGCGGCCCAGTCTATGCCGACGCGGATGATGGACAGGCCGATGGAGGTGATCACCACCCCAGTGACCAGCGGCGGAAACAGGCCGATCAAGCGCCCCATCAGCGGCACCAGCAACAGGCTGAGCACCCCGGCGCCGATGGTGGCCCCGAAGATGCCGGGCAGGCCCAGCGCCGGGTTGCCGCCAATGGCCACCATCGGGCCCACGGCGGCGAAAGTCACCGCCATGATCACCGGCAGCCGGATACCCAGACCGCGGAAGCCCACGCACTGCAATAGCGTCACCAGCCCGCAACAGAATAAATCGGCGCTGATCAAGAACGCGATCTGCTCCTTGGGCAAGCCCAAGGAACCGCCGATGATCAGCGGCACCGCCACCGCGCCGGCGTACATCACCAACACATGCTGCAGGCCCAGGGTGAACAGCTTGCCCGCCGGCAGGGGCTGATCCACCGGGTGCACCGTCTGCTTGCCATCCATGCTCGTCTCCTTGGTAGATGCCGGGCCGCTTTTTCAAACACGCGGTCCTGGCGACTTGCGGGTATTACACAATCGACTCCTTGACAGCAAAAAGGGAAGGCGGCGCAGGCTCAGCCCGCGCCGCCCGGTTTGATCAGGCAGGGGCGCGACAAGACGGCCTCGTCGCAGTTGTCGCCGGCGCCGATGCGGTCCAGCAGAATGAAATCGCCCACCTGCTCCAGACAAGTCAGCGGGTGGTGCCAGGTGCCGCGGTGGTAGTTGACGCCCTGATCCCCGCGCGCCAGGAAGGCGCGGATCCGGTCTTCGTCCGGGCGGTCGCCCATGCCTGCCGGCGCCACCACCACCACGCAGGCGGCGCCGCTGCAGGGAATGAAGGCCTGGCTGCCCAGCGGATGCCGTTCCAGCATGCGGATCTCCAACGGCAGGCCATGCGCGTCGCCGCGCGCCATGCTGATGCCGGGCTGGCCGCCGCCGGCCTCCACCAGACCCAGCCGGTGATAGCGGCGAGTGCTGCCCTGATTGATGGGAAACCAATCGCTGCCGTCGATTTCGATCACATCGCCAAACGGGGCGAACGCCTGTTTGGTCAACGGTTCCAAGCTTAGAATCCTCATGCCTCGCTCCTCAACAGAACGCCGTCGGCAAGGGCGAGCGGCTCAATCCGCCAGCCGTCCCCAAATCCGCAGCCGGCTGACCCCGCCGTCCGGGAAGATGTTCAGCCGCACATGGGTGACCGCGCCCAGATCGCGCAGCATGGTCTTGTCGTAAAAATGCTGCCGGTCCATCTCGGTTTTCTGCTCCGGCAACAAGTGCTCCCAAAACATGGCTTGGGTCACGATGGATTGATCGGTGCCTTGACGAACGTAAGCCGCCTGCACCGAGACCCGATCCGGGTAATTGCCCTTGAAATGCGCGGTGTCGACTTCGATGCTGTCCACCAGCGCCGCATGTCCCAGCTCGACGATGCACCAGTCGTTGCCCGGCTCTCGGCGGCGGCGGGTTTCCCAGCCGTCGCCCATATTCACACCGCGCCCCGGCATGATCAGCCGGAAGGGCACGCCGAAATGGGCGTCGTTATAGGCGACGATGCGGCCGCCCTTTTCCAGCGCCGACACCTCATGCAGCGCGGCCGGGTCCTGCCGCGCCCAGTCGCAGGCGGGCTGGCCGTAGACGCGGAAACGCGCCACGCCGCCGTCCGGGTAAATATTCAAACGCAGATGGGTCCAATCGCGCGCATCGTCGATGGCGATGAAATGATGGGCGCTGGCGCCCAAGGAAGTGGCCGGCAGGATTTCCACCCACTCGCTGCCTTCGTCCGGATCGCCGGCCGAACGGCAGGCGTCCACCGAGGCCGCCGGCGGGTAGTTGCCGCTGAAGTGGCTGGTATCGATGTCCAGTCCCTTGATCACCCCGGGCAGGCCCAGCTTGATCACCGCGTGGTCGTAGCCGCCGTTGCGGCGGCGGCGGGTTTCCCAGCCGTCCATCCACTTGCCGTGATCGTCGAACTCGCCGACGATGAACACCGGCTCGGACGCTTGCAGCATCCGCTCCGCCGTGGCGAACCATTGATCGGAACAGGCCAGGACCCTGGCGCCGAAATCCGCCGCGGCCAGATTGGCGTAACGCCGGGCGAACTCCGGCACCTCGACCGCCGGGGCGTGCAGCGCCGTTCCCGCCGGGTGATTGACAAGCGCCATCAGACTTTCTCCTTATCAATGACGTCGGCGCGCGCGCCGTACGCCGTTCATGCCGCCAGCCGGCCCCAAATCAGAGCCAGCCCCAAGACGAGAAAAAACAAGGCCGAAACCTTGAGGAAGACGAGCCGCAGCACCACCAGACGCTGGAAGAACAGCTCCGCCAACAGGCCGTACGCGGTCTTGCACGATAAATCGATCGCCACCCAGCCGGCCGCCATCCAGCCCAGTTGCGGCGCCAGCGGCGCTTGGGCGTTGATGAACTGCGGCAGCAGCGCCACGAAAAAAGCGATGTCCTTGGGATTGCTGATGCCCAGCAGAAAAGCATGGGAAAACCATTGCGCCGGCGCCGCCTTTCGGCTGCCCTGAGCCGCCGCGGCCCGGCCGGCGCCGCGCCAGGTCTTGAAACCCAGCCACAGCAGATAGCCGGCCCCCAGCGTCTGCAGGACGGAGAACAGACCGGGAGAGGCCAGGATCAGCGCGCCCACGCCCAAGGCGGACAAAAGCAGCAGCGACAAAGACGCCAGCACGCCGCCGGCAAACGCCGGCCAGGCGCGCAACAGGCCATGCTCGGCGCTGGTGGCGACCATGAACAGCGACAGGGGGCCGGGCACGGCGATCACTACCAGGATGGACAACAAGTACATGACGAGAATCTGGCTGGACATGGCGGCTCCGGTCTAGGCGCGGGATCAGGAAGAAATCAGTTCGGCCAAGCGCAGGCCGGCGATCCGATAGATTTGCTGCAAACAGGCCAGCCGTTCCGCCTCCGGCTCGGCAGCCAGCCGCCGCTGGAACTCGGCGATGACGCCGGCGCGCCCATAGCCGCGCACCGCCAGGATGAAGGGAAAACCGAAACGGGCCCGATAGTCGACGTTCAGCCGCCGCAACAACTCCAGTTCCTGCGGCGAACACTGATCCAGGCCGGCGCCGCCTTGCTCGGCGGCGGATTCGGCGGTCAACTCCCCGCGCAGCGCGGCCTTGCCGGCCAGCTCCGGGTGGGCGCGGATCAGTTTCAATTGCGCCTCCGCGCCCGCCTCCTCCACCTGCCGCCGCATGCAGCCGTGCAGGTCAGCCACGCTGGCGAACGGCCTCAGGCCGGCCGCCTGCGCCGCCACCCACGGCGAGTGCTCGAAAACACCGCCCAGCGCGGCGACGAACTGCTCCGTCGGCAGGGCGTTGATGCGTTCCAGCGTCAAGGACATGGCCGCTCTCCGGTGAAAGGATGCGTCTCCCGCCAATGCCGGGCGATGTCCAGCCGCCGGCAGATCCATACCCGCGGATGACGCTCCAGATAATCGAGAAAACGACACAGGCCGGCAAAGCGGCCGGGCCGGCCGATCAAGCGGCAATGCAGGCCCACCGACAACATGCGCGGCTTGTCCGCCCCTTCGGCGTACAGCACGTCGAACGCGTCTTTCAGATAGCTGAAAAAATGCTCGCCGGTATTGAAGCCCTGCGCGGTGGCGAAGCGCATATCGTTGGTGTCCAGCGCGTAAGGCACGATCAGATGCGGCTGCTCGCCGCCGTCGCTGCGCCGC
Source organism: Chromobacterium sp. Panama (assembly GCF_003052555.1). Classification (NCBI taxonomy): domain Bacteria; kingdom Pseudomonadati; phylum Pseudomonadota; class Betaproteobacteria; order Neisseriales; family Chromobacteriaceae; genus Chromobacterium; species Chromobacterium sp. Panama. The sequence continues at coordinate 8,486 of NZ_QARX01000001.1, read as the reverse complement.
ACCAGGGTCCAGAACGGCAAATCGTCGCCGTAGTAATCGGAGTCGTAGAGAAAGCCGCCGTCGTCCGCCACCAGCCGGCGCGTATTGGGGCTGTCGCGGCCGGTGTACCAGCCGGACGGACGCTGGCCGGTCAAACGACGGATCGCCTCCACGCAGCGCCGCATGTGCTCGCGCTCCACCGCTTCGTCCACCTGCTGATAATGCAGCCAGCGATAGCCGTGGCCGGCGATCTCGTGGCCCAGCTCCGCCATCGCGCCGGCCAGTTCCGGATGCCGCTCCAAAGCCATGCCGACGCCGAACACCGTCAAGGGCAGGCCGCGCCGCTCAAACTCGCGCAGAATGCGCCACACCCCGGCGCGCGAGCCGTACTCGTAAATCGACTCCATCGACAGATGCCGCGCCGGGTAGGCCTCCGCGCCGATGATTTCCGACAAGAACTGCTCGGAGCCGGCGTCGCCGTGCAACACGCAACTCTCGCCGCCTTCCTCGTAATTGAGCACGAACTGCACGGCGATGCGCGCCGCGCCCGGCCAGTTGGCCTCCGGCAGATCGCGGCCGTAGCCGATCAAATCGCGTGGGTAATCCGCCTGCATGGCCATCCTTCCCGCTGTCAGCGCTTAAGGTTGAACACCGTCCACGGGTCCAAATGGGTGTGGGTTTCCACCTTCATCCGCCGCTCGCAATCCTCCAGATGATGGTGCATCGCCGCCGCCGCGCCGGCGCGGTCCCCCGCCTCCAGCCGCGTCAGAATCGCCTCATGCTCGTCGAAGGAACAAGCGCTGCGGCCGGGCACATCGTATAAGGCGATGATCAGCGAAGTGCGCGAACACAGGCCGTGCATCAACTCGGTCAACACCTCGTTGTCGGCCAGCCGCGCCAATTGCACATGGAAGGCGTTGGACAGACGGATCCAACTGACCCGGTCTCCGCGCTCGAAGGCGGCGCGCTCGTCGGCCACCATGCGCCGCATCGGCGGCAGGCGCTCGGCCAGATCGGGCAAGGCCAGCAGCTTGTCCAGAATCGCCGCCTCCACCATGCGCCGCGCCTCGAACACATCGCGGGTTTCCTTCTCGTCCGGCTTGGCGACGAAAGCGCCGCGGTTGGGCAGGATGTCGACGATCTTGTCGTGCGCCAGCTGGGCCAGCGCGCTGCGGGCGCTGCTGCGCGAGCATTGAAAGGCATCACACAGCACCGCCTCGGTCAGCTTGACCCCCGGCAATAAGCGCTGGTCTATCACCGCGTCGAAGATTTCCCAGTACAAGCGATCGGCGTCATTGCCCGGCGCGCCGTCGCCCACCAAGGTGGACGCCCTGGGCGCTGCGGCCTGCGTTCCGTTAGCGGAATGCAACATGTCCTCTCCCGGTATTTCCATATCCCGCTCTATGCCTTCAGAATTTTGTTGACAATTATTGTCGTTGGCAAACACTATCGTCAACACAAATTGTCGACAATTTTAAATCGCCATCGCGAACAACAAGATCGACAACAGGTCCGCCAGATCGGGCCGCACAACAAAGGAGAAACAACCGTGGGCAAATTGACCACCCATGTGCTGGACACCATGCACGGCAAGCCGGCGGCGGGCGTGCGCTGCCAGTTGTACCGGCTGGACGGAGAACAAAGGCTGTTGCTGGCCGAGGCGACGACCAACAGCGACGGCCGCTGCGAACGGCCGCTGCTGGAAGGCGAGCAACTGCGCGCCGGCGTGTACGAACTGCTGTTCCATGCCGGCGATTATTTCGCCGCCCAAGGCGTGAAGCTGCCGGAACCGCGCTTTCTAGATCAGGTGCTGCTGCGCTTCGGCGTCGCCAAGGCGGACGAAAACTTCCATGTGCCGCTGGTCCTGACGCCGTGGAGCTACTCCACCTACCGCGGCAGTTGACGCTGTTCCCGTCCCCCACCCGGAAACCTCGCCATGGAAAACTACCTGCTGGAGCTGGGCAACCTGCTGCTGCGCTGGTTGCACGTGATCGCCGCCATCGCCTGGATAGGCGAATCGATTTACTTCGTCATGTTGGACAACAGCCTGTCGCCGCCCGCCGCCGCCGATGCCCGGCGCGGCCTGCACGGCGAGATGTTCGCCGTACACGGCGGCGGCTTTTACCATAACCAGAAATACCTGGGCCAACCGCCCTTCCCGCTGGACGACAAGCTGCACTGGTCATTCTGGAAATCCTACGCCACCTGGCTGTCCGGCTTTGGCCTGTTCTCCCTGCTCTACCTGCTCAATCCCACCTTCTACCTGGTCAACCCCGCCAGCCCCTGGGCCTGGGCGGCGGCCTTGTCCGGCGGCGCGGCCGCCTTAATCGCCGTCGCCTTCCTCTTGGGCGGCTGGCTGGCCTACGATCAGCTCTGCCGCCGCATCAGCCCGGACATGAACCGCGACGGCGCGCTCAGCCTGGCCGTGGCGCTGCTGATGGCGCTGGCGGCCTACGCCAGCAGCCACATCTTCCAGGGCCGCGCCGCCTTCCTGATCACCGGCGCGGTCATGGCCACCTGCATGTCGGCCAATGTCCTGTTCTGGATCATCCCCGGCCAGCGCCGCATGGTGCGCGCCATCCAGGCCGGCGACAAACCCAATCCGCTGGATGGGCTGCGCGGCAAGCAGCGCTCGGTGCACAACACCTATTTCACGCTGCCGGTGGTGTTCCTGATGATCAGCAACCACTACGCCTTCACCTTCGGCAGCCGCCACGCCTGGCTGATCATGGTGCTGTTCATCCTGTCCGGCGCGCTGATCCGCCAATACTTCGTGCTGCGCCACTCCGGCCGCCAGCGGCCGCTGCTGCCGGCGCTGGGCGGCCTGCTGCTGGTCGGCGTGGCGCTATTGGCCGCGCCGCCCCCGCCCAATACCGCGCCCGCGGCGCCGCAAGCCGCGGCGGACGCCCCTGAACCGGCGGCGGCGCAAACGGCGGCCGATGTCCGTCTGCGGCAGATTCACGCCATCATTCAAAACCGCTGCCTCTCCTGTCACTCGGCCACGCCCAGTCAGGCCGGCTTCGTGGCGCCGCCGGCCGGCCTGAAGTTTGACGATGCGCAGGAGATCCTCATCAACGCGCACCGAATCAAGCAGGCGGTGGCGTCCAAATACATGCCGCTGGCCAATTTGACCCAGATGACCCAGGAAGAGCGCGAGACTCTGGCGAAATGGGGGCCGGCGCCCGGCCGCTAACGCAACGCCGACCCGTTTGAAAATGGCGAGCGGCTTAGCCATATGGGTTGACTGGGGATAACTTTCCCATTCCGCCCCATCTGTGGATATCTTGAAACGATCAAGAAGAAGCCGCCTCGCCTTGACCCCCGCCCGCCGCTCGGCAACAATCCTCACGTTGCCGCCAAAACAAGCGGCACACGGGATTGGCGTCCCGTCCTCTACTTACCAACTTCTGCTTACGCGGCATGCCGCGTGAGCAGCTTTACTATGGCCGTGCCATTTGGCAGGCGCATGGTGGGGGAGTGCCATGCACTCACTGGTTTGGTAAGTAGACCAGTACGCCAATCCTGCCACGCGCCTGCCTCACCTCAGCTTCCCCGGCAGGTGGTTTATCTTGTGTCACAGCAGGAGAAACACCATGCAACAGCCTCAAAACTTTCCCCCGCGCCGTCGCTACAAATTGAACGCTCTGGAGCAACAGAGCGCACTGCTGCCCTTCGTCCGCTTCTGTCCCGGCCGCACCTACCCGCAT
>NZ_QARX01000001.1:0-4700 GCF_003052555.1 Chromobacterium sp. Panama | reverse complement strand
TGGGGCAGCACCCATCCCACCAGTTACTGCACCGCCGGCCAGCCGCTGCCCTTGCTCGATGTCGCCTTCCCGCTACCGTGGTGGCAGCAATGGCTGAGCAAGGAATGGAAGGTCTACCGGCCCACCGAGGTGGAATGGGAGCTGGTGCGCTACCAACTGCCGCCCGAGGCTTGAAAGGAGCACCCGATGTTCAGCCACGCCAGCACGCGCCAGAACCCGGCAAACCGCCCGCTGATCCAGCAGGCGGCCGTGACCTTGTGGCTGACGGCTTTAGCCGTGAGCATCGCCGCCCCGGCCCTGGCCCAGGAGCCCCGCATGAGCACCCTCAGCCCCAAACAGCAAGAGGCCTTGGCCTTCCGCTGCGTCCACCAGCAACTGCCGGCGCCGACGCCGGAAGCGGATCAGCTCTTCCTCTACGCCCGTTATCTGCAAAAACACAATCTGGTCAAGCGCGACCCAGCGGTCAATCATCAGGTGCGGCTGCTCTACCGCATTGCCGCCGCCCATGGTCACGTCAAAGCCAATATCAATTTGCAAAATGGGCTGACCGATGGCGATCTTCTTGGCGGCTCTCGCGAGGTGCTGGCGCTGAACCAACAATTGCTGGAGCAAGCGCCGGCCCCCGGCTATTACAACCTCGCCTACTACACCAGCTTGGGTTATGGCATCAAGCGCGACCGCGAGCTGGCGCTGCGCTATTTCCGCAAGGCTGCCGATCTGGGCAATCCCGAGGCACAGTTCTATGTCGCCGAGCTACTCAGCCCCTACGACAAAGCTCCTGATATCGCAGTGAAGATGTGGCAATGTGCCGCCGAACAAGGCCATGCCAAAGCGGCTTCAACACTAGGCATTCGGCAGCGCAATCTTAAGCAATACCCACTGGCATTACAGGCTCATCAGCTTGGGGTTAAAGCGGGAGACTCTACTTCTGCCCTTGCTCTTGGAGAAGGCTTCAAGACTTCTCCCCCCGATGATGGTGCATATTATATGGCTCTGAAACTGGACCCCGAACGCAGTCGCCGTTACCAGCAAATCCGGCAATTCCTGTCCTCGCACTCCTACCTGCAACCCACCGTCGAAGACGTCGACCAGATCGTGCCGCTGCCGCCGGCCCCCTTGCCGCCCTGGGACGGCGGCTTCCGCTGGCTGAAAGCCTGGCGCGGGCCGGGACCGGCTCAGCCCAGCGAAGCGCTGATCCAGCAACTTGCCGAGGCCCGTGGCCTGGCCGTCACCTCCTATCGCGAGCCGCCGCCCGTCGCGGCTAAACGCCCACGCAAACCTTCCAAAGCCAACGCCCCGCTGTTGACGACGTCCGCATTCCGCTGCATCCATCAGCGGCTGCCCGAGCCCATGCCGGAAGCCGAACACTTGTTCCTGTACGCCCGGCACCTGCTGCAAGGCGCCGCGCAAACGCTCGATCCGGCGGTTGCGCGGCAAGCACTGCGGCTATACCGCATCGCCGCCGCCCACGGCCATGTCCAGGCCAATATCAATTTGCAAAGCCATTTGCTCAGCGGCTACCTCGCCATCAACCCCGCCCGCAGCGGCCTGCGCGAGGCCATGGCGCTCAACCAGCAATTGGTGGATCAAAACCTGGCTCCCGGATACTACAACTTCGCCTCTTACAACTACGCCCGCGGCGGCAACCGCATCCGCAGCAAGGAAATGCTCCAAAGCGACCGAGAGCAGACGCTGCGCGCTTTCCGCAAGGCAGCCGATCTGGGCTCGCCTGAGGCGCTGTTTCATGTCGCCAATGTGTTGACGGCAGCAGGTGAGGCCCCTGAACTCACGCATCAAATGTACCGCTGTGCGGCAGAGCAGGGGCTGGCGCAGGCGGTCAGGATCGCCGGACGTCACTTGAGGCAGGCCAGAGACTACCAAGCAGCCTTGCAAATCTTCCAGCTGGGGGTCAAGGCTGGCGATCCGGCCGCCGCTTACTTCCTGAGGAACAGTTTCAACCCACCTCCCTACGACAGTTTGTTTTCCATGGGGCTGGCTCGGGACCCGGAACGCAGCCGCCGCTACCAGAAGATCGAAGAACTCCTCCGCGCCAATGCCCAGCGACAGCCGGAAATAACCAACATAGACCAAATCGTGCCGCTGCCGCCTGCGCCCTTGCCGCCCTGGGATGGCAGCCTCCAGTGGCAGAAGGCTTTTAGTGGTCCGGGACCGGACCAACCCAGCGAAGAACTGATCCAGCAGCTGGCCGAAGCCAAGCAGCTCGACCCCGCCACCGGCCTGTTCGAGGCGGCCCCCGGCACGGAGCCCACGGAACCACCGCGGTTTTAGATTTTGCGGCCATGACGGCAAAAAACGCATGCGTCGCGGCAGCGGACGCTGGCTTGATGGAGAAATACTTTATGCGCCACACCCAATACTTGTTTGGATTAAGCGGGCTGGCACTCGCCGCGCCTGGTTTCGCATCGCCAGGAAATCTGGGGAGGCTGGTGGAGATATTCATCTTTATTGCCTTAGAACCTGTTCAAAGTCTCGCGAGCAAGAGCGAGACAAGGCGAAAACGAGCGAAAAAGCGGAATGTACAAGTGGTACATGAGCATTTTGAGCTTGTTTTTAACGCCGTATCGCCGAAGCGCAGCAGACTTTGAACTGGCTCTTAGCGCTTCTGCTGGTCTGGCTTGCCGTACTGGTGCTTGTTATCCGCCATCAAATCAAGCAAGGCAAGCCCAGGGGAGTCATTGTCCTGTCTGCAAGCCTCTTATTGATTGTGCCGCCGCTATGCATTTTTTTGAGCGCTTTATAGCCGCCGGACCCTGATTAGCGCGCCTCGCTGTCACAAGCTCATGACATGGCGGATTTGTCATTTATTAAATAAATTAAGGAGTTATTCATGCCCGGCAAAATCATTCGTTTAGGCGACCCCACCAGCCATGGCGGCAGCGTGATCAGCGCTTCCGGCCCGGTTGTCTACGGCAAGGCGGCCGCCCGGGTGGGCGATCAAGTCAGTTGCCCCCAACCGGGTCATGGCGTCAGCTCCATTTTGCCCGGCCCCACCCGCATGTCCGCCCATGGCTCGGCCTTCGCGTTGGAAGGCTTCCAGGCCGGCTGCGGCTGCACGCTGATCTCCACCTTGCCCAACGCCGGCGAGGTTTGAGATGGCCTGGCCCTTGCCGCAACTCAAGCGCCCGGATTGGCCGGAGCCGCCTTCCCCCGCCCGCTGGCTGGCCTTGCTGCTGGCCGCCTTCGCCATCGGCCTGACGGCCGCCAGTCTGCTCTGGCCGCGCGCCAGCCTGGGCCAGGGCTGGCGCTTCTGGGGCTGGGCGCTGCTCATGCCCTGGCTGGTCTGGCTGATGCTGTGGGGGCTGCGTTACTACCTGTTTGAAACCGAGCGCGAAAACATCCGGGCCGAGCATCAGGCTCAGGACGAACTGCGCGCCGGCTGGGTGCAATGGGCGCGCGCGGCGCTGCCGGTGACCGCCGTCAGCGTGATCCATCCGCAGGAGCGGCCGCTGAACGGCGCGCTCAGCGGCCAGAACGGGCCGCATCAGGACCAAGCCCTGGCGCTGGACGCCTTGTTGCCGGGCAAACCCTTGCCGCAACGGCTATTGGCCTTGCTGGATCAGTTGCTGACTCCGGAATTGCGACAGGCGCTGGCGCGATTGGACCACTGCCAGCTGCTGCTGTGCGCGCCGGCGCGCCACGCCGAATCCTGGCGCTCGCTGTGTTGGTCGCGCCTGAGCGAGCTCCCGGCCGGCCAGGCTTGGCAAGCGGGCAGCCGCGACCTGGACCCGGAGCAGACCCGCGCCTGGCTGCTGGCCGCCCATGGCGGCCCGGATGGGGAGGGCCGGCTCCGGCAGCCCGCCCTGTTGTTAGCCGCCCACCTGCACCCCGAGCTGACGCTGGGCGCATCCGCGCCGGCGCAGTGCGAACTCGGCTTCGCGCTCTTATTGCAGCCCGATGCCGCACAGCCATTGGTTTACTTGCCGCGGCCGATGCCAACCGACGCCGCGCAGATGATGGCCGACTTCGCCACGCTGCAAGAGATTCAGTTGCCGGGCGCCGACGCGCCGCGCGGCTGGCACAGCCAATTGGACGAGACCGCGCAAGCCGCCTGGGGCCGGATCGCCGAGCTGCCCGCCTTGCAGTGGCTGAAAAACCAGCCCCCGCGTTGCCACGCCCTGGACTCATGGCTGGGTCAAACCGGCGCCTGGGGCTATCCGCTGCAACTGGCCTTGCTATGCCAGCTTCGCTTGCCCGGCGCGCAAGTGCTGGCCTGGCAGCAGCAAGAAAGCAGTTGGATTCAGGCCATCATCAACTCACCTCCCAGCGGCGCCATGGAGAAAGCGGCATGAAATTCGGCATCTGGGTTTTCATTATCGCCGGCCTGGCGATCTGCCTTGGCCTGTTCGCCCTGTGGCAAGGCAAGCTTATCGACTTAAGCGAACTGCAACTGGGCGACACGGTATTGTGGAGCGCCGTGGCCGCTACAGCCCTGCTGCTGCTCATCCTGCTGTTTAACCGTTACCGGGCCAAGCTGGCCGCCGCCCGCCAAAGTTTGCTGGCGCGCTGGCCCGGCCGCAAATCTTCGCGCCCGGCCAGCTTGGAGCCGTCCGCGCCCAGCGCCAACTGGGCCGGCCTGGCGCTCATCGCCCAAGACTGGCGCCAGCGCCCGGCCCGGCAGCGTCCGCACTGGCTGCTGCTCTGCGGCGCGCCCGAGGCCATCCACCAGGCGGTGCCGGCGC